>NZ_OZ245754.1:2545000-5246406 GCF_965227365.1 Hwanghaeella sp. | reverse complement strand
GGACGCAAAACTTCGCCACCGGTTGCGAGGCGAGATCAAGCGGACATTGTCGGAAAGAAACGCGCCGGCGCTCTGGGTTACGCCAGATGGTTTGGAAGCCTTGTCGGTCGGCGACCGCGTCGCCGTCCTGATCGACGGTAGAATTGTGCAGACCGCGACGCCGCAGGAGCTATGGGAAAATCCGGCCCATACCAGCGTGGTGCGTCTGATCGGCGACCCGCCGATGAACCTGGTTGCAACAGAGATGGAAGTAGACGGCGGGAATACCTATGCGAGACTTGGCGATGGAAGCCGGATGGCTTTGACGGATGATTGCGCCAAGAAACTGAATGTCGTCCGCGACCAAACCTCGGATGACGGCCGGTTTGTAACCTTGGGCGTCAAGCCTCGCGACATAGCCATCGCACCGGCAAGCGACAACCGGTCATCGACCTTTGAAATCATTTCCGTCGAACCCTTTGGGAAACACAACCTGGTGTCCCTCTCGGTCGGCGGAGACACCATACGCTTGAAGACAAAAGAGTTGGTCGGCGCCGGTATCGGATCGCACGTCGGAATACGCCCCATTGGGCAAGCGAGTTTCTTCGACACAAAAACCGGAAACCGCATCGATACAGGGTGGGAGAGCAATGGAGTAATGCACCGGCGGGCTGCGCCCGCCTACTGAACTGGGAGACAAAAATGAAACCGCTTTGGAGTAGCAGTACGCGCCACGCCGTTTGCAAAACGGGTCTGGCCGCCGCCCTCGCGCTTGGCTTCAGCACGTCCGTCGCTTCCGCATGGACATATAAGGAGGCCGCCGCGCCCTATAAGGGATCGACAATCCGGGTCCTGGACGAGGTTACGCCGCTGCAGGAAGTCCTGAAGGATATCGTTCCGGAGTTCACGGCCGAGACCGGCATCAATGTCGAATACGAACTGCTGAACCATTTCGACGTGATCAACAAAGGCCAGGCGGACATGCTGTCCGGCCGCGGATACTACGATGCGGTAATGCTTCATGGGTTTCAGATCGGTCCGATGCTTTCCGCCGAGGTTCTGCTTCCGATCGATGAAATGATGGCGAACCCCGCGCTCATGAATCCGGGATTCGATGAAGCCGACCTGATCAATCCCGCCTACCAGACGACGGCCGGTTATGGCGGCAAGCAGTACGGTTTCATCAATTGGAACTACAACCAGATCTACTGGGCGCGTGGCGATTTGTTCAGCCACCCGGATGAGATGGCCGCTTTCAAGGCGAAATACGGCTATGACCTGCAGCCGGCCAAGACGTTCGAGCAATTGCGGGATATCGCCGAATTCTTTACCCGCCCCGCCGGCGCCACCCTGGCGGGCACGACCCTGGAAAGCGATTTCTATGGAATCGTCATGGAAGGGATCAAGGGCGGATCGACCTTCCCATCGCTTTGGGGCAATTTCATCAAGTCTTTTGGCGGCGATATTATCGACGCTTCCGGCAAACCGACTTTCGACAGCCCGGAAAACATCGCGGCGATCACGGCATGGGCGGAACTTTGGAAATTCGCCCCCCCGGGTATGGCGGAATATTCGCTGATCGACGTTCCGACGGTCATGGGCAACGGAATTGCCGCCCAGGCGATTGCGTGGTCCGACTTCGTGCTTGGTATCGATAAGGAAGGCGTATCCCCCTTTGCCGGCAAGTTCATCTACGGACCGATGCCCTACAAGGAAGGACTGGCCGATGCCCGCAGCGTAGAAGCCGAACCGTCGGTAACCGTGATCAGCACGCATAGCGAAAACCCTGAAGCGACCTTCCTGTTCATTCAATGGCTCGCCGAACGCAAGCAGCAGGAAAAACTTCTGGAAACCGGACAAGGGGGCGTTCCCATCCGCGAAACCAGCTGGGCACTTCCGGTCATGCAGCAAGGACACTTCGCAGGACTTTTCGATGCGATGAAAAGCTCGCTGAAAGTGGCTGTCGGCAAACCGAAAATGCCCGAGTTCTATGAACTGTACGATGTCCTGACCGGGATCTCACAGGAGATCGGACTCGGCACCTTGACGCCCGAGGAAGGCGCCAAGAAAGCCCAGGCGGCAATGATTGATATCTGCAATCCCTGCCTGCTCAGCATGTAATCGGCACACCGGGACAGCGCGGCCACGCGCCGGGCTGTCCCACCCTTATTCAACTTGGCGGTACGATCATGAGCGACGCGGTTCTTCCAGCTGTTACCAAGGCCCGGCCTGTGGGCAAGGAACCCACCTGGTATCCCTATGCATTGATGGCGCCGTCTATGATCACGCTGACAGTCGTCGCCTTGTTCCCATTCTTGTTCGCGGTCTTCATCAGTTTTCATGAAATGAAATTCGGGAAACTGGGGGACTTTGCGGGTTTCGAGAACTACATCGCCTTGCTCAGCGACACCCGGTTTTGGGACGTGCTCGGGGTTGCCGTCGTGTTCGTCGGGATCGCCGTTCCGATCGAGTTCATGCTAGGGCTTTCGGGCGCGCTTCTGCTGAACCGCCCGATTTGGGGCAAATCGATCCTGATTCCGCTGCTGCTCATCCCCACCATGATGGCGCCGATCGTGGTCGGATTGTTGTGGAAGATCATGCTCGCCGGATCCTGGGGCCTGTTGTCCTACAACATCATCGAACCGCTGGGGCTTTCCGGCGAAACATCGATCTTCGCATCGCCGGACTATGCCTTGTTCGCACTGATCTTTGTCGACATATGGCAATGGACGCCCTTCATGATGCTGGCCTTCTTCGCCGGCCTGCAGGCCTTGCCGGTGAACCCGTATCGGGCCGCGGCCGTCGACGGCGCCAATCCCGTGCAAATCTTCTTCAAACTGACACTGCCGATGATGGCCCCCTTGCTGGTCGTGATCGGTCTTCTGCGCCTGATCGATGCATTCAAGGTTTTCGACAGCATTTTCATCCTGACGGGCGGGGGGCCTGGCACGGCGACGGAAATGCCCAGCGTGCTTGCCTACAAGATGACGTTCGAGTTCTGGAACATCGGCGAAGCATCCGCATTGGCCGTCATCGTCTGGGTGATTTTCTTCATTTTCTGCAATGTCTTCTACCAAGTCGCGAAGAAGAAACTGAACGCGTTCTAATCGAGGATCGTCATGGCGCAAACGAGTATGAAGGAACGGTCGGAACTGCAGCGCAAAGCGCTATGGACCGCATTGATCGCCGTGTCGGCAATCCTGATACTTTTTCCGGTCTTCTGGATGGTCACCATGATGGTGAAACCGACCGACGTGATGTTTTCCCGGCCGACCGAATGGTTCTTTGTTCCGACCCTGGATCACTTCACCTACGTTATCGAGAAAAACTTCCACCATCATCTGCTCACATCCCTGTTTCTCGGTTCGATTTCGACCCTTCTTGTCGTGATCATCGGCACGCCCGCGGCCTATGCCTTCGCCCGGTTTGATATGCGCGGCCGGGACGACTTGTTCCTTTTCGTTCTTGCATCCCGGATGGCGCCGCCGGTCTGCCTCGTCATTCCCTATTATCTGATCTTCGCAAGGATGGATCTGCTCGATACTTTCGTCGGCCTGACGCTCGCCTACATGACCTTCAACCTTTCCTTCTACATCTGGGTCCTCCGCAGTTTTTGCCGCGACCTTCCCGTCGAGTTGGAGGATGCCGCGCGCTTGGAAGGGTGGTCGCGCCCGCAGGTCTTCCTTCGTGTCATTCTTCCGCTGTTGAGGAACGGCATCGTCGCAACCGCCGTCCTTTGTTTCATCTTCGCGTGGAACGAGTTCCTGTTCGCCTTCATGCTTGGCGGCAAATCAGTAACGACCCTGCCGGTAGCGATCCCCACCTTGATCACCACACAGGGCGTTCGATGGGGCGAAATGGCCGTCGTCGGAATGGTGGCCTTGGCGCCCGTCCTGATCGCCGTGTTCTTTCTTCAACGCCACATCGTCCGCGGCCTGACCATGGGGGCCGTCAAAGGCTGACATGTCCGGGGCCGTCATGCAGGGCGCATCGAACAGCGAGGGGTACTGACTGATGACTGAGCCTGTCCATCTTCCATCGAAACCGGAAACGGTCCATTGGGGTTTCTGGGACGCCGCGCTGCCGCCGGCATTGACCGTCAAATCGGGGCAGCAGGTGCGTGTGGATACGATTTCGGGGGAACCCGAAGATATGCCGGATGGCAGCGCCGAGACCGTCGAAGGACACAAGGAGGTTCACGCCGAGAATGAACGGGGGCCGGGACCGCACTTTCTGACCGGGCCGATCTTCGTCGAAGGCGCCATGCCGGGCGACGTGCTGGAAGTGAAAATCCTGGACATCAGCCTGCGGCAGAACTGGGGCTGGAACCTGCAATTGCCGGATCACGGGACACTGCCGGAGGACTTCCCGCATCAGCGTCGCCTGCATATTCCGCTGGACAAGGAAGCGATGGTTGCCAGGCCTCCCTGGGGCGGCACGATCCCGCTTCGGCCCTTTTTTGGGAATTTCGGAGTCGCACCACCCCCGTCGGTCGGACGATGGACGTCGATCATTCCGCGCGAGTTCGGCGGCAACATGGACAACAAGGAACTGGTTGCCGGCTCCACGGTCTATTTTCCCGTTTTCAACGAGGGTGCCCTCTTCTCGGTCGGCGACGGACATGCCGTGCAAGGCGACGGCGAGGTTTGCCTGACCGCCATAGAAACCTGCCTGAGCGGGACCGTGCAATTGACGGTGCGCAAGGACATGACACTCACCATGCCAAGGGCGGAAACCGACCAGAGCTGGATCACGATGGGGATGAACGAAGACCTGGACGAAGCTGCGCGGCAGGCTTTGCGCGAAATGATCGATCTGATCGTCACGATCTCCGATCTGTCCCCACAGGACGCCTATTCCCTGTGCAGCCTTGCCGCGGATCTGCGGGTCACGCAATTGGTCGATGTCAACAAGGGCATCCATTGCGTCCTGCCGAAATCCGTTCTGCCTTAGATCCGGCGCGCCGAACCGATGACGGAAATCCCCAAACAGGTCGACTATATCGTATGCGGCGGCGGGACCAGCGGCTGCGCACTTGCCGCACGCCTCGCGCAGTGGAGCGATGCCAATGTCTTGCTGTTGGAAGCCGGCGGCGACGAACGTGTTCCCGCGGTCGAGGATTCCCGCATCTGGATGAAGAATATCGGTTCCGAAAGGGACTGGAACTTCGCGGCGGAACCGCATCCTTCTCTGAACGATCGCCGTGCACCGTTGCCCATGGGCAAAGTTCTGGGCGGTGGTTCCAGTATCAATGGTCTGGTTTGGGCGCGCGGCCACCGGAACGATTTCGACGATTGGGCGCGGGAAACAGGAGATGCCGGCTGGTCCTATGACAGTGTCGTAGAGGTGTACAAACGCATAGAGAATTGGCTTGGCCCGCCCAATCCCGCTCTTCGCGGGTCGAACGGCCCCGTTTCCATTACACTTCCCGCCGATCCTGTTCCGGTCGCGTCCGCCCTGGTCGCCGCGGCTCAGGATACGGGGATCCCTGCCGTCGAGGACCTGAACGGCGAAGCCATGGAAGGTCCCGGCGCCTGCGGCATCCCCAACGTCACGGTCCGGGACGGACACAAACGGGTATCCATGGCCAGCGCCTATATACGCCCGACGATGAAGATCAGGCCAAACCTGACCGTCCTATTGAATGCCGAAGTCGACCATATCCACTTCGACGGGACCCGCGCCACCGCCGTCGCATTCCGGTATTCGGGCCAGGACCATGTGGTTCGGGCCGACTGCGAAATAATCCTGTCGATGGGCGCGATTAACACCCCGCGTGTCCTGATGCAATCCGGTATCGGCGACGAAAGACAGCTAAGCCGCCACGGCATCCCGGTCCTTCAGCATTTGCCCGGGGTCGGACAAAACTTTCAGGACCATATTCTGCTGGCAGGATGTGTCTGGGAATATGTCACGCCGGAACCGCCCAGAAACAATTCCGCCGAATTCACCTTTTTCTGGAAAAGCGACAGCGCCCTGCCAACGCCGGATATTCAGCCGGTTCTGGAGGAATGCGCCTTCGGCAGTGAGGTGACCGGCCCGCACTATGGATTGCCGACCGATCCGGAAAAGGCATGGACGTTGGCGCCGGGACTCGTTCGACCGAAAAGCCGCGGGTATCTGGAATTGACAGGCCCGACGCGCAACGATCCTGTTCAGGTGCACGCCAATTTCCTCAGCGACCCGGCGGACATGAAGGCCCTGACCTATTGTGTGGAACTGTGCCGGGAAATCGGCAATTCCAGCGCTCTGAAACCCTTTGCCGCCCGCGAATTGATGCCGGGCGCATTGCACGGGGACGCGCTGGCCCAGTTCGTCCGCAACGCAGCCGGCACCTATTTTCATCAGACCTGCACCGCAAAAATGGGAAATGACGAGATGTCCGTCGTCAATGGCGCGCTGCAGGTCTATGGCATAACGGGGCTTCGCATAGCCGATGGGTCGGTCATGCCGTCGATCACCACCGGGAATACCATGGCCCCCTGCGTGGTCATTGGCGAACGCGCTGCGGACCTGATCCTCGGTCGGGCGTGACCGGATACAAGTACAACATCCCCGTCCAGAAAATCAGCGTCCTGGAGAAAAGACCTCGAGCTTCTGCAGGTCGATCTACGGCAGAAGCAAATCGACCCCTTCCAGTCCGGCCTTGAAATCCGCATAGGGCCGCATCCTGAACGTCTCCTCCACCAGACTGACCGACCGCATCCGGTCGCAACGGAAGGTTCGAATGTCGTTACGTAGGCGGTCCCAGCACAACGCATACCAGATCGGGTAATTGAGCAGCAGGAAATGCGGCTCGATCCGGCGGCGGGTTCGGGTTCCCTTGTCGTCGCGGTAATCAATCTCGGCGACCTTCATCAGCAGGAAGGCTTCGTGAAACCGCTCAACCGGGCCCGCTTGCGGCGGGGTATAGTTTTCCTGCACGTCGACGGAGGCGGTACGCCCGATCAGGATACGGGATTTAAGCTTCTGCACGCGGGAACGATCAGCCGGGGAAAAGGAGGCCATCACTTTCCGGCGTACGGGCGCCAAATTCGCCATCAGGATCGGCGATTTCATTTGCTCCACGATCGCGAGGCTAACCAGCAGATCTACCGCCTCACGGTAGCTCAACGCCATCCGGCCGATGCCCCAGCTCCAATGAAGGCGCACCCCGCCGCCCCTACCGCGGTCCGCTTCGATGGGCAGCCCCCTTTCCCGCAGGATCGCGACATCGCGGCTCAAAGTACGCACGCTCACGCCCAATTCGGCCGCAATATCCTTCAGGATCAACGGTTCGTCCGATTTCAAACGGGTCGCCAAAAGGTCGAGGCGCTCGAGACGGGTTTCGGTGCTGGTTCGGGTCATTCAAGAAATATGACATACAATGGCATATTTAAGAATAGAGATCGAGGCAGGATGATTGCGGATCAAATGGAGGGGCGAAATGAAAAATCAGGTCATCGAAATCGCGAGGATCAAGCTCGCCGTGGATGTAAGCGAGGATGAATTGCTGGCTGCGTCCGACAAGTTTCAGACCGACTTTCTGTCGAAACAGCCGGGCTACCTCGGTCGGGACCTGATCCGGTTGGGTGACGGCGGATATGCCGATATCATCCGGTGGGAACGCGCCGAAGCCGCGGAAGCGATTTTGACGAAACTTTCGGCTTCGCCCGCCTGTCGTGATTACTTCTCGATCATGGATGCGGATGGCGGCATTGCCCTTCATACCGTTCTGTCCAGTTATGGCGCGTGAGGTCGACCCGTGGAACCGTTCAAGAATGCCATTTCCCCTTCCCTGGTAAAACTGCTTGCCGATCACATCGGTCGGATTTGGCCTTCCTTCGACGACGCGACCTTCTTGGCGGAAACCTTGACGGGGTTGGAAGCGCTTGAACTGAAACAGCGGGTCGATCGCGTTTCGGACGGCCTGCTGCTGTATCTTCCGACCGATACGGCCGAACGCTCGGCGATCCTGCGTGCGGTCCTGCATCCGGAGGAAGGCAGCTCCCCGGAACAGAAAAGCGACGAAATGGGCATGCGCGGCTTCGCAATCTGGCCGTTGAGCCTCGTTGCCGGGAAACACGGTCTCGACGATCTCGACGTGACGCTCGATCTGCTCAAGGACATGACCAAACGCTTTTCGTCCGAATTCGGCATACGCTATCCGTTGATCCACGACCAGGATCGCGTCCTTGGACATCTCTCGACCTGGATCGACGACCCGCACCCCGCCGTCCGCCGGTTGGTCTCCGAAGGGACGCGCCCCCGTTTGCCTTGGGCTCAGCAACTGCCGCGCCTGATCGACGATCCCACCCCAATGCTGCCGCTGCTGAAACGTTTGCGCGACGACCCGTCCGACTATGTCAGGCGGTCGGTGGCAAACCATCTGAACGACATCTCCAAGGATCATCCCGACCGGGTGGTGCGCTTGGCCGAACGATGGATGGACAAAGAGGACTCCACCCGTTCGAAATTGCTGCGCCATGCCTGCCGCAGCCTGATAAAGGCCGGCAACCCAGCCGCGCTCGCCGTGTTCGGCCATGCAGAACCCAGGGTCAGGGTCGCGGACATGTCCGTATCCCCCCAATCCATCACGTTGGGCGGCAGCATTGAATTCAACGCCAAGATCCTATCCGAAGCATCTGTGTCACAGTCGCTGGTGATCGACTATGTCGCGGGCTTTCTGCGTGCAAATGGCGACTATTCCCAGAAAGTATTCAAGGGAACGACCGTCGAACTCCCATCGAAGGGCGAGGTCGAGTTCAGAAAAACCATTTCAGTCCGACCAATCACCACGCGCCGTTACTATCCCGGAACGCAGCGCCTCTGCCTGCGGATAAATGGCAAGGATTTCGGAGACCTGACCTTCGACTTAGCGGCACACACTGGCTGTTAGATCGCGTAGGAAAGGCTGGAAGTCCACCGAGCGCTACAGACTCTTTCCATTGGAAACTCAGGGCAAAGTGTCGGCAATCGGCACTGGATCTTGATTTGCGACGGAGGATGAACTTGCCCTGTGCGTCAGCGACGGGGCGCCAAAGTGTGACTGCGCCATTCCAACAAAGAAATCGCGAAGCTCCGCAGATCGTCATCGGTTTTCATCGGGCAGTATCTCCGGATCTGATGATCGTCAAAGGCACTGGCGAGACACCTGTCCGTCGACAATGCAAAGTCAAAATGACGACGGGCAAGCGCTATGGTTGTTTCGCTGATTTGGCCCTGTGGATAGGCAAACGCTGGCATAGGTGCCTCGAGACAGCCGGCCAGCCACTCTTTGCACTCGATCATCTCACGCTCCTGATCGTCTTGAAGCAAACCAGGCAGAACGTTGTGAGTCACACCATGCGCACCAATAGACCACAAGGGATGTCGGCCTAGGCTTCGCAATTCTTCCTCGTTGAGATAAGTCTCACCACCGCGCCGCACGACGTCTTTCAACGCGAATAGCGTAGCGGGACAGTCGTGCTTCTCGAGAACCGGCGTCGCAATGGTGAGATTGTCACGGTATCCATCATCAAAAGTGATGGCGGCAATGGATCTGTTCGTTGCCTCGCCGTCGTTACGTTTCAGTTCCTGCACGACGTCCACGAGAGGAAGCAGCGTATAAATTTCCGAGAGAAAACTCAGATGTGCATCGAATGCATCCGCACGCGTCCTATATGGGTAATCCGAAATCTGCTCCGAGAAGGCGTGATAGCTCAGGATCAGCGCATGTGGCCGCGCCGCCAACCGGTCGCGCAATGCGGCAAGCGGAAGGGTCGAAAGGTATTTTGACCGCGCCCGACGCGCAATCTTGTCAATGAGAGACATCTTCGTCCCAGCCCTTCAGAGGTGATGGATTTCGCCTCGGGTTTTTACCGATGATCTTCCCGGGAACCCCCATGATAACGGAATTTGGCGGCACATTGGTGAACACGACCGTGTTCGCGCCGACGATACTATTCTCCCCGATACGGATATTGCCGACGATGACCGCTCCTGCGCCGATATCGACGCGCGACCCAATTATAGGCTTGGCCCTCAAGTCATGGGTCGACCGAATACCGAGCGTCGTGTTCTGCCGCAGGAAGACGTCGTCGCCGATTTCACGTGCTCCAAGTATCATTCCGCCGAAATGTTCAAGTTTGACCCGCCGGCCAACCTTCACTGTGTAATCGAGTTTCATGCCGAAAAGGATTTGAGTCAGTTTGTTCAACACGCGGTAAATGATTGTCAAAGGCGCCCGCAATAACTTGGGTCTTACGCCCATTCGCCAGTTTCCAAAGCGATGAATAAACAGCATCAGGAAACCCTGGTGAAAAATGCTGCGATCGTTGGTTCTGAAATCCTCTGACACAAGTTCCCAAAAGCCCAAATCGGACGGGTTCATGTTACGATCACCCGACGGAAGAGGGGGTGTTTCGCCAACCACCGCGACATAACCCGACATAGCCACCGCGGCATCGGCTTTCTCCGCAAGCTCCCTGAGGGAAACCGCCTCCCAGGAGTCCGGCAGATCCCCCAGAGCCCTCTCCAGGGCAAGCTGCATTTGCATGTGAGCCAAGGAATCTCCGCCCATATCAAGGAAACTAGATTGATCTGCCGGTTCGGCCCCCATGATCTGCTGCACGGTTGCCAGAAAATTCGATGAACTCTCTTGCTCCTTGAATTCGGTTTGCGGGTCGCCGATTGAACTATTGCGATTTATAGCGAGCCGTTCCTCGAGTTGACGGCGTTGAAGTTTGCCTGTGGCGGTTCTCGGAAAATCAGCAACGTCGATCACCCGCAAAGCACTGCGAATGGCCGCCCCTTGGGATTGGGCGATCTCGACGACCGCTTCTTCTATTGCCTGGCGATGCGACGCGGCATCAATCCCAAGCGCGATCGTCACCCCCTCCCCCCTGAGCGGGTCTGGATGCCGTAGTACCGCGAACTCTGGAGACAGCCCAATCCGGCGCCGCACGTCGGCTTCGACCATTTCGGGTGCGAGTTTGATACCCCCGCAATTGATGACATCGTCGGCACGTCCTTCGAACCACAGCCTGTCGTTCTCAATTCGCCCCCGGTCGCTCGTTTGGAACCAGTCCATTGGTCCGATAGCGTGGTAGCCGTTACCGTCGTCGATGCCGAGCGCGACATGAGGACCCCGTATTTCTATCCTGTCTTCTGCATTGATTCGTATATCGACATTGCCCTGCACGAAGCCGACGCTTCCGAGCAGTTCTTCAGGCTCCTCGTGAATGCGTTGCAACGTGGTTCGCGATGCTTCCGTCAGCCCGTAATGCTGCACGATCTTTGCATTCGGGAGCTTTTCCCTAAGAGCCTTCTTCTCATTGGCCGGCATATACTGGCTGCCGATCTCAACCCAGCGAACTTTTTCAAGTTCGGCTCCGAAAAGGGCGCATTCATTCAGGAAAACGCGCCAGAGACTGGGCACCGCGGAAATCGCGTTGATCTCATCGTCGATCAGCATTCTTCTAATTTCGCGCAGATCGAACCCGGATTGCGGAATATAGGCATTGCCACCCGCATTCAGACAAATACGGGCCCGCCCATATCCAAAAGAGTGATAAACCGGTACGCCGATATACTCCCGAATTTCTGGAGTAATTTCCATCGTGTCGGTAACACGTTCGACCACGTCGTTCAGTGCGTCATAGCTCAACAGAACAGCCTTCGCCGCCCCTTCCGTTCCGGACGTAAAGGAAATCATCGCGGGGCGATCGCCGCCGGTTGACCGAAAGCTGAAGTCAATCCAACCCCAATCGTCATTGGGTACACGGACCTGCTTTGTCGCAGTCCGCTCCAGCCGTTCCGTGTCGTCTTCATGTCGCAACGGGACGCTGACAAATCCCGACGACAACGCACCAAGCATTTCTTCGATGTAGCCGGTGCTGTTCTTCGCCACCACACCAACGGTCGAAAGGCCTTGTAGAACGTTGCCGCTCATTTGGAGTCCTCAATGCGCGCTCTCGCACATGCGTGCTCGACATAGTCTCGCCACAGATATTCCGGATTTATGGCGGGCTTGAATTGCAGGAACCGATAGAGGCGATAGAGGACATCTCCAAGCAGGAACAGTGCAGTTGCCGATTTCGCACCGAGAATCCCAAAATGTTTCCTAAAATAGCGCTCACGGGATTCCAGCCAGTATCGGGACAGGCGCTGCGTTGCGTTGTCGCCCGATCGCACGCCCGTTGACTGTCCGGCGAGGTGAACAACGCGGCTTTCCGCAACATGCCAGACGGAATAACCAACCGCGCGGGTCCGGCGCATGAAATCGGTTTCCTCAAAGTATAGGAAAAACCTGTCATCCATCAGCCCAATCTTCTCCAGAAGTTCCCGGCGGATCATGAAACTTGCACCGGAAACCCAATCCACCGGAGCGGTCTCGTTAAGGTCGTCGATCTTCACGCTGGCTGACGAACAAAGCCGGTTTAGGAGCCCGACGCGAGCACCGCGGAAAAACTCACGCCAAGGCGTCGGATAGCGGAACCCATATGAACGGGGGGACCCGTCAGGATTCTCCAATTTACTGCCGGCCACTCCACAGTCATCGCTCGACTGGAGATGCCGCACCAGCGCCTTGATCGCACCTGGCAACACATAGGTGTCCGGGTTGAGAAAGTAGACGAAGTCATACTCGTCGGTTGGCAGAACACAGCGCTGCACGATGGCATTGTTGCCGTACGCGAACCCCCCATTGACGCCAATAGCGAAACACTCGGCCCAATCGTACCCCATTTCTTCGATGAAGGCGGAAATCCGCTCAACGGACCCGTCGCCAGAATCTGCGTCCCCGACAAAGGCACAGAACGGCATGGTCTCGTCGCGCTCTTGAGCCAGGGAAGCTAGACAGTCATTGACGAGTTCCGGTGTGCGAAAGTTCACAATGACCACAGCAATTGCCATATTCGATCCACCTAAGTCGCTACAACGTTCCGTTCCAACGCGATTGAACTATTGCCGCGCAAACACCGTTCGACCAACGGTTCATTCGCTGCTCTCCCAGACTTTAGGCCCGCTGAATGACCGCGCTTCCACTATTCGGTCGTTTTGAGAGCAACCGCGCTATTGCCCGACCCAATAAACACCGCAATCGATTAACGATTTTAGTTTAAGCAGCATGGTCCTGAAGGTTCAATCGCCGGTTTCCAGACCCGAGGCCTCCAAGTGATAGCCGTTCCAGTTTCCTTCAGGGCGATCAATCGGCTTTGATATGCCCCAACGTACATCTGTATCGAATGCTTTGGCCAAGACACCGTTCCCGCAAACGTCGGTGATTGTCCATGTTGCGTGATTTCTAAGTGCGAATTTCGATTGTTTCCGGAAGGTGTCCATAGGTGCCCGCGTGGAACAACAGCCAAAGGGAACGACAGTGTTTAAGAAATCCATGCCCGTTCGCTCCATCACTACGCGGAGGTATTACTCAGGAAGACAGCGCCTGAATCTTCGTATCAATGGCGTTGATTTTTCCCAGGCAACCTATGACCTGATCCTGCCCGTGTGAGATAGGGTTCTCGGTGTATCGTGCTGTCCCACATCCGCTTTGGCCCCAGTTCACGCCCACGCGGAAGCAATAATCCGTCCCGTATCTTCTTTCCGAGGCGGACAAAATTCATCGCACTGATCAGCTGCTCCAGAAGTTGAGCGGCATAGAACCAGCCGCCGAACTAACCGAACTCAACGGGGCTGATCGACGGAACAAGCGCCCCTCCCGGAAGCAGATTGGACAGGCGACGGTGAGCGCCACTTTGGAGCCTCTTTGATACAAAGGCGCTGGTCCGGATCCAATTCTTGGTCTGGCTAACCTTTGAAACAATGCTCACGATGCCATTCAAGAAAGTTAGGATGCGGCCAGTCTTTCTCTCGTTTTGGCATGATCGCCCGACCATCTCTATTGAGGAATGAAGTAACGCTGTCCACGTCGTTTACTTGGCGCGAGATCAATATTTCATGGTCGTTCGATAGGCTAATTAGCCCACGATCGAACATCCAATGCGCTGTCCCAGAGAGGGCCAAACCGTTTTGTACCGTGTCCGGTCCGTTGTGTTCTACCGGTCTGATATGCGCGGCATCAACTTCGGCTCTTCCCCCTCCGTTTATGAACCTCAAACCAGTGAAAGCGCATCTTTCATCATACGCACGAAGAACAACCTGGCGAAAAGCTCGGTCACGGACCGGCCTGCTGACGAAATGGCTTATTCGCTGCCTGTCGGACTCGATCACGAACGGCTCTAAAGGATCCGACAAACCATTTGGCACCGGATCGGCATCTGAACGTGGAAGAATAGGATCAAACTGTCCCAAGCCTTTATCGATGATGCTCAGAAAGTCAGCGGACGAGATTGGGCGGACTGCAGCTTGGGCACGTCCTGAAAGTTTGCCATTCTCATTGAGAAGGCCGCGCTCGATTGGACCGCCACCGTCGTTGAAAGGGACCAAATTCGCGAATTCCAGATAACTACCGGCTTCAATGTGAGCCAAGTACAACCCTTCCGCTGATCGGTCCGGCACAATGTCATCAACACGGGCAATAGCGTAGTAACCACGGGAGTTTGGAACTCTTCGAGGCTCCAAATAGACGATCCAGTCACCCACCGACTCTTGAGCTCGCCCTAAATATTGCTTTGGAAATTGATACCGCTCCGCAGGACTGTCGTCGTAAACAGAGTCAGGACGCAGCATAAAAACACAATGACCCATCCTCTAACCCACTCTCCCCCATCCGGCGTAAACGCTGCATCTCCAGGGAACGAGGAAACCGCGCCACCTTCGTATCTAGATACCACTTTACCGCTATACATGATCGAAATACCGACGGGCAATCGCATGAAACCGCACCACACTGTTGCTTCAGACACCTGCCCTGGAAACGAGAAAGCCTGACAAATTCCGTCCAAGAACACCTACCGCGATCGCAGCTGTGCCGAAACGGACCCTTGAGTACCAGCCGGGCGGACGGTATCTCAGATACCAAATGGGGTAGCCGATCAGTCCTGGGCTTCCCGACGCAATAAACGAGGAAGAGATGGACAAAACGATCGCCAATCTTTCCGACGCCGTGGCGGACATCGACGACGGTTCTGTTCTCATGATCGGCGGCTTCGGTGGCTCCGGTGCGCCGATCGAGCTGATCCACGCATTGATCGACCGCTTCAAGGCGACGGGGCATCCCAAGAACCTGACCGTCGTCAACAACAATGCGGGCAACGGCAGGATCGGCATAGCGGCGATGATCGACGCCGGCATGGTCTCGAAGATGGTCTGCTCCTTCCCACGGTCCTCCGACCCGCGCGCCTTCACCGATAGATACATGGCCGGTGAGATTGAATTGGAACTGGTGCCGCAGGGAACGCTTGCCGAACGCATCCGGGCAGCCGGTGCGGGCATCCCGGCCTTTTACACACCGACCAGCGTCGGAACAGAGCTCGCCGAAGGCAAGCCGGTTGCCGAGTTCGACGGTCGCCAATATGTCCAGGAACGCTGGCTGAAGGCGGATGTAGCACTCGTCAAAGCCGAGCTTGGCGATCCCTACGGCAACCTGACCTATCGGCTTGCCGCGCGGAACTTCAATCCGCTGATGTGTATGGCCGCCGAAACGACCATCGCGCAGGTGTCTCGCCTCGTCCAGCCGGGGGCGATCGACCCGGAGAACGTGGTGACGCCGGGCATCTTCGTAGACGGTCTGGTGGAGGTTGCGAACCCGCAGCAGGAGGAAGTCCTGGTCCGCGAAGGAGCGGTATACGAATGACACAGATTGGCGACAAAATGCCCAAACTAAACAAGGCGCAGATCGCCTGGCGCGCAGCCCAGGACATTGAGGACGGCGCCTATGTGAATCTCGGGATCGGATTTCCCGAGTTGGTTGCCCAGTACCAAGTCGAAGGGCGTGAAGCGATCTACCACACTGAAAACGGCGTGCTGGGTTTCGGTCAGGCGCCCAAGCAGGGTGAGGAAGACTGGGATCTGATCAATGCGGGCAAGAAGGCGATCACGCTTAAGCCGGGCGCCAGCTTCTTCCATCATGCGGACAGTTTCGCCATGGTGCGCGGCGGCCATTTGGACGTCGCCATCCTGGGGGCGTTTCAGGTCTCCCAGAAGGGCGATCTCGCCAATTGGCGCGTCGGGTCCAAAGGTGTGCCCGCCGTCGGCGGCGCGATGGATCTGGTGCATGGCGCCAAGCGCGTCGCGGTCCTGACCGAGCATGTCACCAAGGACGGCAGGCCGAAACTTGTAGAAGAATGCATCTTCCCGCTGACCGGGGTCGGTTGCGTCACTCGGGTCTACACGTCACTCGCGGTGGTCGACATCAAGGACGGTCATTTCGTCCTGCTCGAAAAACTGCCCAATATTAGTTTCGACGATCTGCAAGCCGTGACAGGCGCGGAATTGCACGGAAAGGATACAGCCGGCGACCTCATCACCCCTGACCTCGCCGATTAGTCACCCAAAGGGCACTTCTCAGGGGCTGACGTTCGCCCGGTTACTCGTTGGGAAAATGGCGGAGAGACAGTCCGCCCTATGATGAGGAAAACAGCGCCGGTGTTGACGTAATGTGTGATTTACCCACAAACTCACCCACAACATGAACGGTGCTTGGCGCCATTCTCCTTCCGCAGTAACCAGGACCGGAACATGGCACGCCCGGCCCCAGAGAACCAGAACGAGATCATCGCCTTCATCCAGGCCGAGCGGCGAAAGAAGACCCCTTGGAAAGTCGTTGCTGACATCGTCGAAGAGACGTTTGGCGAGCGCTACGGGCGCACAAGGTTGAGTCAGCTCGCAAAGGCCGAAGCCTCGTAGGGGGCGCCGCGCCACCCTCCAACTTGATTGATAAACCGTCTTCGGATTGGCGCCTGATCTGTTTTGGCAGATTGGGGCTGTCACCCTCGTTTTGGCCTCATGCAGCTTGCGGTAGCCGATGCGAAAGATGCTCGAACCTTAACAAACCATAACATCTCATTTCGAGCCGACGTTGATTCGAATCTCAGGTTTTATCAGGTTTTGACACATCTGGAATGTCGGTTTTCTGCGATTTTTACCATCTGCCGATTAACAGACAATCGGGAATCCAATCTGAAGTTTTCTGAATTTCCTCTTACTCAAGATTTGACCGAACGGCGTAAGGTCGAAATCAATTTGAGCGTGTATGTTACGCCGCTGTGGTGACTAGAGGGAAGCAATGGCAACCGTCATTCTGCTTTGTCTGATATCCGGCACCGTGCCGTTCTTCCTGGCGAAGCGTTGGCCGAACGGTTGGCTGGTTCTGCCGTTCGGGATCGCAGGTGTGGTAGCTTCGGCCGCCGCCATGCTCGGATGGGCAGCCGTACTTAGCGCGGGACCGGCACCGCAACTCCGCCCAACGGAAGCTATTCTTTCCAGTTTGGCAGTCTGGAGCTGGTCCTGGGTGATTTCCCCGATCTCAGCCGTTATCGGTTGGAGGAAGGGCCGGAAACCGTCGGACGCCAAAGTGCCAGAAACGAAACGGGGCGCCTTCGACAATCTCAAGAGATAAGCGCCGACATTGCGCCAAGCCTTCGCGCGTGCGCGTGCGCGCGCGGGAATTCTACGGTCTCTCGCTCGCCTTCTCGACCATTCGCTTCTGATGCCTGTAGAAGGTGGAGGGCGACACCCCAAGGCGTCGAGCGATCTCTTCGTTGGTGTATTTGCCATCCCTCTTCAATGATCGCATTTTCCTCAATTCGGGTTCTCGGATCTTGGGCTCTCGCCCGCCGCCGCGCATCCGGGACTGCGCCTTTCGGAAGCGAGCCACTCTCTCTACGTCCCAGACCAGGAAACGTGCGATTTCCTCGTCCGTGTCGTCTCGTTTGAAGGCCGCGTTCAGTATCCGAATCTCGGTGACTGTCGCAGGGGCATCCTTGTCGTGTTCGAACTTGTATTTGTGGAGCTGGCGGCGAGCAGCCTGCCACGTTCGTCCTGGGAACAGAGTGTAGAGAGCTAGGCCACGGAGGCCGTTTTCGTAACCGTCGATCAGCTTTCGCGTCTCAAGTTCGGTCCATTCCGCTGGCCTCTTGTAGGGGTAGAGATCAGGAAGCAACTGTCGGGCCCGACCGTTGACAGCGATGATCGTCCTGTTAGGAAGCAGGCGGGCTGCTCCCTCCTCGCTCATACCCGACCTCAGCGCATTGATGAGGGTTCTATCTTCGTCCTCGGTCCAACGAACGGGGATGTGCCGGCCCTCGATTGCTACTTGGTGCGCGATGTCCTCGACCCGGCGCTCGAACACTTTCGCCATCATCCAGATTGTGTGGCCGCTCCTGATCATGCTTCGGAGCATCAGCTTGTCTGGGGTTCGCCACGGGCGTTGGGTCCGACGCTTAAGGGCAAGCACCGCCTTCCGAGCTCCCTCGAAGCGCAGGCGCAGCGCTCGATGCTTCAGATCTTCACCCCTATCATCTGGATCAATACCCCGGCGCTCGGCTTCCAGCAGCATCCAGCGGAGCCGACGCACGCGCCAAGCCGGCACGTTTAGGCCCAATTCCTTTCGACCCTTTGGGCGTTGCGCCAGATCAAGTTCCCATGCTCTGGAAAGGACTTCGCCGCCGGTACGGTCGATCCGGCCGGCGATGGACAGGACAGGCTCGCCAGAGCGCCAGGCGTGCTTCAGCAGGGTGTCGTGGTAGGGAAGCCATGGAGGGAGGCTGCCAAGCTCTTGGATCGTCAGCGGTGCCACCACGGCACAAGAGCGGCAGTCCGCGGTGATGGCCTCGTGCAGGTGCCCGCCCTCAAAAAGTCGATCCACGACGGCTGGCGGAAACCGCCGGCACAGATCAGGACGAGAGAAGGTCGCGGTCTCGGATATCAAGAAGTCGATCACCTCCCGATCGGCACTCGGAAGGTGATGGACATTGGTGCGTTCGGCCATGGAGTCCCCCGGCAATTAATGGCGCCAGAGATGAGAAGCATTCTGCCGAGCAATTCAGTGTTGGGGAAGTCGTGGCGAGGAGAATTCGAAAACTCTATCAGATACCTCGGAGTTCATGTTGTCCCAGGACGCCTGAATACGGCTCTTTGCAGCGTTTCCTGCCAGTTGTTCAGCAACCGGCTAGGGCCTTACGTTCGTGTCCCGTGAAACGATCCAGTGGGCGTAGGTGTGCTTTTGTCGGGCCGGCAGCAGCGCCACCGGCCCGACCAACAGTCTATTCGACTTTGCGACGATCAGAGCTTTTGCAGAACTTCGCGACCGTCCCATGTAATTCGATAGCTGCTGTCCAGTGCGGGTTCGATCAGGCCGATGTTTTCAAGCTTTGGAAGCGCCCCCCAGAGTTCGCTGATGGCCGCACAGACCGCCGCTCGCCTCGAAGCCTCTCCCGTGACGTCATTGATCTCGGAGACGACTGCTGTGGCGGCCCGAAGCTCGAAGTCCCGCTCGAATTCACGATCCGATCCAACTCCCTCAGTTTTCGATACCAGATCCAACGCACGCTTCATGACTGGGTCAAGCGTATCCGCAAGGCGTTGCAGCCTAGCGGACCGCTCGTTCGTTGCCTCAACATTTGCTTTCCGGTACATCTCGTCTTTTTTCAGGAGCCCTAGGCGCAATCCGCCGGAGGCGACGCCGAAAACGTCTTCGATTGACCGAATGATCTTTACCAAGCACCTCTCCGACATGTCGCATTTGTCAATTTCGATATCCGAGAAACGCGCGACGCCCGTGTCATAGGTGAAATCGCTCATCGCTTCGACCTTCGCGATTTCCAAGAACGCCGCGAGTTCATCGACGGTTCGGATTGGCATTGCGTGGATTTCACTCGCTTGTTGAACGACGTCGTTCCAAGGGCTCGTTTCATCGTCATATACGGGTGGCGCGTCCAACGCCGCACAATAGGCCTCTGAGTATCGCCGGACAGCCTTAATGAAAGGCGTTTCGACGTCCAGATCGGAGTGCTTGCGAATTGCATTCATAGTCTTGTCCTCATTCTCTTCTTTGGTGCTCGAGGCATGAGACGAGGGCAAAGCCGCTGGGCCCATGCCTTGATAGAGAGTACGGCTTACGGGCTTCTTGGACATTGTTGCGTTCTCCTATTCGGCGGCTTGAAGGTGGGGCCTTCTGGTGTTCGTTTGCACGATGTCATGGCCGGCCACGTTGATCTTTTCGACCATTTCCGCTGCTTCCTTGATTAGGTCGATGGAGAGGTAAAGGCAGTCCTGCATTGACGCCGCGCTGCATGTGGCGGAATGCGCGCCACTGTCGCCTGATAGGAACAAGAGGTCCTGTGCGATACGAAGGCGCCGGCCGGCTTCGGTTGTTAGGGTCTCTACGTCGAAGGAAGTGGTATCAGTCATTTCCCTATGGCTCTTTCGGTTTTGAGTTGGTTGTAGACAAAGTGATAGGATGGCCGCTCACCAAGCCGTCGCGGCCGCGTACCAGGACTTACCGCGGTGACCGACACGTCGTTGGGTGACCGCTTCTCCGCCTGCGGCTTTGCGCTGGCGGATATCGTTCAGAACGGATGACGTCGGATCCTTCTCTTCGGCCCAGGCCTGCCGTAGCGCCTCGCGGAAATACTCCACCTTGCGGCCGCCGAAGAGTTCGGCCGCGCGAGCGGCAATTAGCCAGGCGCGGCGCATGACCCGTTTCGAGCGGCTCGGTTTGGGCGGGATTAAGTTCGCCGTGTTGATCCGGGATGTGTTGAGATAGTGCTTCATGAACTTGTCGTCCCTGTTCTGATACCCTAAGTATAAGAATGAAGACGCAAGGGTTCAATACCTTGGGTGTATAAAATTATCTCTGAGGTATCAAATGCTCACAGCCGAACAGTTGCGAGGCGCAAGGGCGATCCTGCGAATGGATCAGAAACAGGTCGCGGAGGCAGCAAATGTCTCGCTGCCGACCATCAAGCGATTGGAGAAGATGGACGGACCCTTATCCGGTCACGTCGGAACCATCACGGCTATTCAGAAAGCGCTAGAGGCCGCCGGCGTCGAGTTCATTCCCGAGAACGGGGGCGGGGCTGGCGTGCGACTGAGGAAGACGTGAAGAAGCACCCCAACAAGACCATCGCAGCGGCCATCCGGTATGCCGAGAAGCACGGCTGGCAGGTCCAGGAGCCCGGCAGATCGGCGCATGCCTGGGGGCATCTGCTGTGCCCGGCCAACATGCGCGGCGGGTGCCGGATGAGCGTATGGAGCACGCCGCGGAACCCCGAGAACCACGCGCGCCAGATCCGCGCGACCGTTGACAAGTGTAAACACTGAGCCTATCTAACTTACCCGGGTCGGGGCAGTTGAACGGCTCTCGATCCACAGGAACGCATTCCGGCAAGAGGAACTCCCCATGCGGACCTACAGCTTCACCATCACCGCCGCGCCCGTGACCAGTGACCGGGACAGCGACGCCATTGTCGATGCGCTTTTCGAGGCCGGTTGCGACGACGCGACCGTTGTCGAGCGCGCCGGCGTGTTCGTCATCGCCTTCGACCGGGAGGCCGGCTCCCTGCCTGCCGCTCTCCGCTCTGCGCAGAGGGACGTTGCGCGCGCCGGTCTGAAGCCCTGCCGCTTCGGTCCCGATCCGCTGGTGAGCGCGGCCGACATCGCCGAGCGCGGCAAGCTCTCGCGCCAGCGGGTTTCGAACTATGTGATGGGCAAGCGCGGGAAGGACTTTCCACTGCCCGTCGCCCGCCAGGAGACCGATTCCCCGCTCTGGGCCTGGCCCGAGGTGAGCGCCTGGCTGGTCGAGACCGGCGCCGGGTCCATCACCGAGGCGGACGTGAAAGAGGCGCGCACCATCGAGAAGGAAAACCTCGCCCTGGCGGGGTAGTGTCACGTGACACTAGTCCGGACTTGCTGAGGCGTGCGCTGGAAAAGTGATCTCGACCTCGAATAGCGTTTGAAATCTCCACTACTGTTCGTGAGTATCGTTTCGGGCAATCGAGTGGGAAAGAAATGCTTAGGGTTGTGATTTTGTTGTCGATGTCCTTGCTGCTCGCAGGCTGTCCGAGCGCACATCGCGAACCGTGGCCTCGCCAGTCATGGCCGGATCCATGCCAGTACTCATCCATTCCGTTTGCGCCTATTTGCATATCGGGAACCGTCGAAGACGAAGGGTTCCGGTGGTCAGATGAATTCGCTGCGTGCCGGGATGACGTTAGCGAGTACGGGAGAATCCTGGACAGGTTCTACCAATGCAAAACACACGACGTTGCCGTTGCCTTTGACAAGTTGGTGTCGGCAAGTCTCGCGACTGCGAAATGCTACGCGGACTTTTTTGCGGAAGACATCGATCGATCTGCGGAGGAAAAGCCGTTGCACTGCTCAAGGGTAGATGTTCCCAGAACCTTCCTTCTCACAGTCACTGGTATCGACGGCGTGGAATACGGCATGGGGGTGCCGGATTGCGTAACAGCGTCGGAGTACGACGTACACGTCCCATCCAAGTATTGGTTGGAAGGTTGCGTGGATGATGTTCTGGAATTTGCAGACAAGACACCGTCGTACTCGTACTCGTACGGAAGAGATAAATCGGCAAGGCAGCAGTTCGAAGAATACTCGAACAATCTTCGGGAAGACCTGGAGGAGCGAAGCCGGGCCGTGGTTGAGCAATTCAACTGCTTGGCTGATCGACGGTTGCCTTGTTATTGGTCCGGAATGTTTTTCTAGCCTTCCAGACCTACCCGGTGGGGCTGCGCATCCGCCAGGAAGCCCGAGGGGCGCGTCTGGCCATTTCCGGCCCTTCCGGCACCCTGAAGCCGCCAACGCGAATCCAGCCCCCCTAATTCCGGCCCGTGGACACTTTCTCGCGCCATGTGTTCCGGTTAGGATGCGCGGCCATCGGCAATCCCGCCCCTCCGTCTGCTGAGCGCGAAGGCGACGGAGCGGAATCTTTGAGAGGGGACACAATTCGCCCGGAGGACGCGGGACGGCCGGTGGCATGCCTGTCTCTGGGAACAGCGAATGAAGCGTGACCTTGATCTGATCCGAAAACTGCTCCTGGAGGTTGAGGCCTCGGACGGCGACTTGGCGACCAGTGATATCGAAATGGACCCATGGTCACCGGAGGAAATCTCGTACAACACGAGGCTGTTGATCGAGAATGAGTTCTTAACGGGACTCGACGATACCGACATGGGGATGGGCCAACTTCGGAACTTTATCAACTTGCGGCTCACCTGGGCCGGCCACGACTATCTCGACGCCGTTCGATCAGACGCAACTTGGAAGAAGGTGACAGAGAAGTTGCAATCAGTGGGTGGGAGTGTTGCGCTCGACATCGTGAAGGATCTTGGGACTGCGTTCATTCGGCAGCAACTAGACCTTTAGCTGATTTGCGTTTCCCTGAGCACTTGATTTCTTGCGTCGCATTCGCCACACACCCAATGCGCGCGCCCAGAGCCTTCGGCCCCTGTCGTCGAAATCGTCAGCGCTTCAGGCGGTATCCCGGAACTTGGCACCGGAGACCCGGAGGCATCGGGCGCGGCGTAGCGCGAGTCGATCTAGTCTTTGAAGCCCGTCAGGAAATCCACTGGCCCCACGTCCTCGCCGTCGGCCATGGCGTCGACCGCGTCGATGAAGCGGTTGACTTGGACTGAGGGTGCGCCGATCCCGAAACCGATGACCGTGGCCAGTGATTTCAGTGTCGTCGCCGAGATCTCGCCCTTGTCGATATCGCGCGCCAGTTTCGCGAGCCCTTCCGTCGCACCTTCGCCAAATTGCTCGATTGGGGAGAGGGTCGGGGTGAAGCCCCGGGTGCCGGCGTTGACGGCAGGGCCCAGGACAGGAACGGCGCCTGTCAGATAGGTCAGGGAACGCACCCCCGCCCATTGCAGCCAGGTGCCGGGATCCTCGTCGAGTATCTCACCGTCCTCGTCTTCGTCCGGTCCTTCTTGGTTCCGCAAAGCGTCGAGCACAGCCGGAATCGCAATCACGATCAGTGTCCGTGCGGCCAGCTTCGGAACGTCGGCGACGCGGCGAGTCTCGCCCACACTCTGCGCCGCAATGTTGTAGAGCAGATTGAAATAGGAATAGAACATCGTCAGCACCCGCATAACACCGCGCTGGCGTTGGATGTTGGCGAGATCTTTGACTGCGCCGGCGGTCTGCGTGGTGCGAATCACGCTGTCGGCGAACTGTACCGCCTCATCCGCCGTTCGCCCGTCCTTCAGAGCGACATTGTAGGCCGCCGTCCAGGTCGGAATATCGACACCGTAGAGCTGGACCCGTCCGATGACCTCCAAAGAGAAGCGCTGGAAACCAGCCCAGTATCCCTTCCGGCCGCGGGCCTCCTTCAACGCGTCGGTGAGTTCCCGGTTGATGTTGCCGAGACGGTGTCGCATTTCGCCCGAGGCTGCGAACACATCGCGCGTCATCGCTTTCGGCCGGCGCATGTAGGCCACCATGGCGGAGCCGATCTCGACAGTGGCCTTGCCCGGGGTGTACCGGCCGTCGCTCTGCCGGGCCAACCCGTCGATGGTGTTGGCGTATCCGAGAAGCTGCGCCGACATCGTGGTGTAGCTGAAGCCCATGATGGCGATCGTGGCGTTGGTCCGCATTACCTCAAACGCCCGGTTCCACCATCCATAGGCGCGCTGGTCCTGTCCGTTCGTCGCAACTGCTCCCACCCACTGCTTGAGTTCGTCATAGTATTCAGGCCCCAGCTTTCGTGTGATGGCCTTTTGCAGATCGGGACGGGCGAGGAGTTTGCGGGCGCCACGCACGGCCTCGTAATGGGTGACATAGTGCACGGTCCGGTCGATCCCGTTCGTCAACGCCTCAATGTTGAGGTTGACCGGTGCTGCGAACCCGGTCCGGCCTTTGGTCATGGAACTATTGACCGATGCGGCAACGGCCTCGCTTTGCATCGCTTCGAGCGCGGTCTTGCTCTCCAGCTCGCGCGCAGCCTGGGACCGGGCCGGATCGTATTGCATCGGGTAGTAGCCGCCGCGGAACTCGCCATAGGCTGTCTTGATCGTGCGGGGCTCGACCCGTTCGGGAGCAACGCCGTTCTCCGCTCGATGGATTTCGGCGACCGCCGGCCACATTTCTTCGAAGCTGTCCCAAACGCCTTGCACGAACTCCCATTCCTCGCGGGAGAGGTTGGCAAGGGCTTGGTCGACACCCTCGGCTGTCCAGGCCTGCCCACCGAAGGCGTCACGGGCAGAGCCGCGCAGCATCTTGTCGAGATTGCTCTCGTTGCCGACGTTCAACGCCATCATGATGAGATCCGAGCGCTGGAAGGTACGGTCGAGTGCCGGCACCTCGATATCCTCGGACAGACGGCCACGGACATCTTCGGGGAGGTCCCGAAGCATCTTGTTCACCTTGTCGGTCACAGCCTTGGTCATGTCGGCCGCCCTTGCCTGGGCATCGGCGAAAGGCTGGAACAAAGCCTGATGCATCGGCCCCAGGCGCTCGCCGTCCATGGCCTCAATCATGAATTCGGCCTTGCGCAGTGCCGCGTCCGCCGCCGCCAGGCCTGCCTTGGCCTTGTCCAGCTTTGTCGGATTCTGCCGCGCTTCGGCGCGCAGCGATCGAGCGTTGTCGGGCAGACGCTCAATCCGGCTCAGGATATCGGATGCAACGGCGTCTATATCGCGCTCTTCGGCGCCGACCCGCAGCCGCTTCCTCAGCCGGCCCTGTGCTTCGATATTCTTCAAGGAATCGATCAGTGTCCGAAACTCGTTGAGGGTGAGATCCCTGTAGTTCGTGGTTTCTCGCGCTGCCAGGATCTCCGGCGGGATGGTGAGGACGGCACCATCGTCCTCCTGCTTCTGCTTGATCCAGTCCGCCATGGCCTGCATCTCCAGCAGCAATTCGCGCCGGGAGGAGAGGCGGGGACCGAACCGGTAGGCCCCGAGAATGGCGCGGATCTTGTCGACATACTCTGCATCGATCCCCTTGAAGACGGCCTTGCGCTTAGTGAACTTTCCGGCATACCGCTTCGCCTTGGATACCTCGTCGCGGACCCGGTAAGCCTCCTGCGCCATGTGGAAGTTCATCAACTGCCGGAACTTGGCGCGCTGGGCTTCCAACCTGTTGCCGGCACGCAATTGCCTTCCGGCCTCGCGCGCCCAACGCCGCTCCTGCGCCAAGAAGCGCGAGGGTTGAATAGCGTCGATCCGCTTCTCCCCAATCCGCTGCCTTGCCCAGGTGCGGACAAAGGCCGGCTTGATCCGGTCTTTGCTCTGACGAAGCGCGTTCAACTCCATGGTTAGTACGTCGCCGCGTTTGTCGGCATGTGCGGATTCCAAGGCCTTCTCGACGGCGGTTCCATCATTCAGCATGTCGCCATAGAGCTGATGCATCCGGTTGTCGGTTTCGGTATCCACAGCCTCACGGAAGGTCGGCGCATCGACCATGGCGTCCAGCATGGCGCGACCGTCCTTGAAGCCGAACATCTGAGCGACCAGATCGGGGCTTGCACCCGATTCATTCCTCGACGTTGCGTAGACGGCCTTGCCCCGGACGCGCGGCAAACGCTTCAAGGTCTCGGGGCTGCCGTAGATATCGACAATGGCGGCCTTGGAGAGGCGGTTCGGTCGCACAGGGAGAATGTCACCGGTGGGGCTGGCGCCGGATGTAAGGGCGGCAACGGCACGATGGGTGGGAGACTGAGCGACCTCCTGCTCGACTTCGGCGCGAAGCTTGGCGCGCTCGTCCTTCCACCAAGCGAGCTTCTCGCGCTCGATCTCCGACAGGTGCTTTTTCAATTGTCGGGATTTGGCTTCTTCCGACGCCCGTGCGACGGCTCGCTGATAGTCAGAGAACTGCGCCGGCGTCATGCCGATTTCCTCGGCGGATCCGAAAAGGGCCTTGAGGTCGTACTGCTCCTCGACGAGCGCGATCTCCTCATCCGAGGCGAGCAACCGATCCATCACCGCTTTGACGTCGTCGGAGAACGCAACGTCCAGAGCCTCTTTGGAGAGGCGCCGCTTCATTGCGCGATAGATCGAGACCAACCATGCCCGAAAGCGATTGAAGGCATCCTGCAGCGCTACCGAAGGGGCCTCGCCTGTGCGGAAATAGTCCTCAGTCCCGCGGGCCCATTGCTCGTGCATGGCGGTCCCGATATAGCCTTCCGCGCCGGTGCGGGAGAGGTCGCCTTGGCCGATGAAATCCTTCACCGCGTCTAAGGGCATGGCCTCCAGTGCCGCAACCGCTTCGGTGTCCTTGGCGCGACGGGCGAGCGCGATGGCCTCCGCTTTCAGGCTCTCTGCATTGGACGCCCACCAGGCGACGATCGTTTCCCAATCCTTCGTGAGTTGCTCCGTCCGGAAGTCTGCGGCGTCTTCGCGGAGTTGCTCCAGGAAGAGATGACCGCTTTCATGCAGGAAGGTCGAGCGGTCGGCATTCTTACCGAGATTGATGAAGACCGCGGCATTCGCGAATTCGATCGAACCGCGGGCTTCGTCCCCGGTCGGACTGTCCTGGCTCGCATCTTGGTCCGTCTGCTCCAGGTTTGACGCCAAGGCGCGGCGTATCACTTTGTCGTCCGCTGTTTCGTCGATCCCGACGGCCTCCAGGCGTTCGCGCAGATCGGCAATCTCGGCCTCGATCGCTGCAACTCGTTCGGCTTGGTCCTGCGTCCGAAGCGGTCGTCCGGCCAGTTCTTCCCGGACTGCTTCAACGATGGCGTCTATCGGCACATAGCCGTTTGTCTCGTCGCCAAAATCACGCTCAGCGAAGACAGGTATCTCGGATGCAACCAGATTGTCCCCGCTGCCGATTCCACCATTTCGGAACAGGTTGGGGCGTGTCTGCGGCGTCACATCCAGCGCCCGCAACTCGGCCGCCAGGTCGCCGGCAGGATCGACCCCGCCGGTCTCGGCCAGGACATCGAGCACTGGTCTGCTGCTGAGGCCAAGCGTCTCCTCCGGCGTCCGACCGGAGCGGAGCACGTCGAGCACGCGGGTATCCTCGTTGAACGATGCGCGCGGCTCCGCGCCTCGAATTGTCACGTTGTCGTCGCGCCAAAGGGCAAGGGCCGACGCGCCGGACCGTTCCGCCCGGGTGGCGTAACGCTGGGCGATGAGGGTTGCCTGATACATGGCGTTCTGCGGGGCCTCGCCCACTGCCTCGAGCTGCGCCTCTACCTCGCGTTGGATGATCTGGGCCTCGGTCTCGATAACGGCGGACGTGTCGGGTTCGCCGACCGCCTCAAACTCTCGCTGTACTTCGTCTCGCGCGTAGACCTCGGCCTCCGCCGCCGTCATCGCGTCGGGGGATATCCGGAGATGATCGGCAAGCGCTTCATATCGTGGCGTGCCAATGATGTGCTCGGAAAAGGCCTCAGGGGTGATCTCGACATCACCGCCGATGGCCAGAGCTTCCTGATACTGGTCCTCTACCCCAAGCTCGGCCAGGATGTTCCCGGCATCAGGCGCAGTCTGCATGAAGCGCTGCATCTCCTCCGCCGGGATCGACACGGCCTCGACGCCCTGCTCGCGCATCATCTTGCCGTTCACCTCGCCGAACTTGTCCGGCGCGCGCTGCCGCAGCTTGGAAGCCTCGGCCGCCGCGTCGACGGCATCTTGGGCCGCCTTTGCGCCCGTCGCCTGCCGGGCCTGCCGCGCCTCGGCCAGGTACTTGCCGCCGACGGCGGTTGCCTCGATGGGTGCCGTCGCGAACTCCGCCAGAGCCTCCAGGATGACCTCTGAGGGTTTGACCTCCCCGGTGGTCGCCAATTGCGCCAGGCCCTCCCCACCGCCGCCGAGGCCGCCCTGGGCGACGGTCTGGGCCAGGAGGTCAACGAAGAGCGACTTGGCCAACGTCTTCGAGGCGAGCCCGCCCGACGCCAGATCGAACGCGCCGATGATGGCGCCGCGGGTGAAACCGAACTGCTGCGCCTCCCGCAACAGGTCCTTGTCGCCGAGCACCTGCTCGACCTGGTCCGGGTCGGAGAGGTCGATCCCCCTGTCGGCCAGGAATTCGGCAGGTGAGCGGTAGCGCTCAAGCGCGAAGCTGGAGCCGCCCAGCACGGCAACACCTGCTGCAGGGTTTCGTGTCAGTGCCGTTGCCCCGGCGGAAGCCGCGAGCTGCGGTGTTGATTCTACCGCCGTCTCTGCAATCAGTGCCAACGCACCGGCCGGATCTTCGGTCAGCGCTTCCAGCGCGGCAACAAACCCCTGATCGTCAACGGCCTGCATGGCCTGGAGGGCGCGCGTAGCTGGCGGAGACATCTCAATAGAGGCAATCCGGTCGGAAATCCGCCCTACGGTCTCCAGGGCTTCCTGCGCGGCTTGCTCATTGCCTTCGGAAAACCTCGAAGCTCCGAAACGCCTCCCGACGTCAAATGCATCCAGCGGGCTTAGAAAGCCGTCCTCACCGGCCGCTTCGCCGAATATATCAAGAAAAGATTTATCCTCGTCGCCGGCGCGCTCCGCGGCATCCTCGGCGAGGAACTGGTTGAATCCTTGCCGGACACCGAGGGCGCCTCGCTTCAACGCGTTGGTTCCGTACCGCCAGAGCGACTCCAGTGTCGTGAGGTTTTCGGTATCGTCGGAGGCGAGCTTTGCGTTTTCGGCATCGGCGAAGAAATCGGCAACCGTAGTGCTTCCCTCGAGACGTTTCCGCAGACCCGCATTGTCGGCCATTGGGCCCAAGGTTTTCAGGTTGCGTTCCACAAAGGAGGAAGGAAGGCCAAGCGCAGTTCCGGCGCGGCGTGCTTCACCGGCGGCGTCCGGGCTCACGCCCTCAATCACCTGAAGAGAGCGCGCAACGGTTTGCCGCTGGGTACGATCCTGTTCTGTGAAGAATGTCTCATAGCTGGGAGAGCCGGATTGGGAACGTCGAGTGTCGGATCCTGCTTCTGCAAAAAACCTCTCGAAATCATTTGGCATCATTCTCGACCCCGCGGCGCTTGGCCAGATAGGCATTGTAGGTATCGACGAGCTCATCGTCCGTCGGCTTCCGGCCATGGTGGCGGGTGAACGCCTCCGCAAAGCCTGTCGGGACCTCCTCTACGTCATCGACCTCAAAGACTTCATCGGGTGCGGCTTCGAATGCCCGGATATCTTTGTCGACGAACCCGAGATAGGCGTTCGGAACCGCCCCTTCGACGGTCAGTCGATCGACGATCTCCTGCATTTCCAGGGCATCGGGGTTGCGATCGTTCGAGGCGTTGAAGGCGGAGATCTCTTCGTCAAAGCGCCGGCCGAGAAGCGCGGCTTCCTCGTCGTTGAAATTGAACTCCTTCACCGTGGCGTTGAATATCTGCGTCCGGGTCCGTCCTTCGACTGCCTTGCCAGGCGCATTCGACTGATAGGCGGAACGCTGGCGGTCCACGAAAGCCTGCCAATCCTGGGTGTCCAGGCCTTGGAGATATCGCTCATCGAGGAGGTCGACGGACTTCAATTGCTCCGGCGTCATTCTGCTCAACTCGACATACATGGCGGGATCGCTGATCGCCGGCGCGCCACGGATGGCACGCTCCGACATTTTCGCTAGGGTGTCCGCCATGGTTGGAGGCAGCTCGGCCAGGGTCTCGGCCGGGATCTCCTCGTAGCGACCTGCCTGCGCCAGTTCGACGGCCTGGGCTTTCCGATTGTGCGCGGCGTCGCTTTCCAGTCGCCCCAGTTCGGCATAGCGGTTTGTCACACGCCGCACCACGTCGTCGCGTAGATCCGGGTCTGCGATCCTGCGTGCCGCGGAGAGCGCATCGGCTTCATCCATGCCGGATGCCATGATAGCGTCGGTCTCGGATTGAGCGAGACGTCTGAGCCCAGCCACGACAATCCGCTTCTGTTCGGCCTCAGCCTGCTTCAGAGCGTTCCGCATCCCGCCAACGAGACGATCACGGTCCTCTGGCGTGAAGCCCTCCGGCGGATCGTCCGCGGCGAAGTTGTCGACGAAGGCTTGCCCATGCTCCAAGCCTTTGTTCAGTTCCACCTCGAATGCGCCTTTGACGGCCTCCGTGGTCAGCGCGTTGACATGGTTATGCTGCGCCATCTCCTTTTGCTGCGGCGTCCAATCGGTGCGCTCCTGTATCAATGCAAACACCGTGTCTCTGGCGGCGAGCATCTCCCCGCTGGTCAGGATTTGTTCGATCGTGTCATCCGGGTGCACAGCCCCTAGCTTCCGCGCTTGAACTAGAGCTTCTCTTTCGACGCTGTCCATCCGCCGCATGATCTGGGCGTTGTTCTCGGCCTCCAGGTTTGTGCGGACGGTATCCTCGAGCCCGTTGCGGATTCGGTGCGTCGTGCCGTCCAGTTCGGCGCGAAGAACCAGCTTCTCGCCTTGGCTAAGGCCTTCCGCGCCGTCCACGGTCGCGTCGATCGCGGCCTGCGCCTTTTCGTCGAAGGCGGCGATATCGGTTCCGACCTCCTCGAGGATCTTGCCCATCACGACTTCATGGTCGTTCAGGATAGAGGCGCTGTAGGCCGCCTCCGCCAACCGCGCCTCACGTTCGTTGCGGGCCTGTAGCACCGCCTGTTCTTCGGCTTCGCGCCGGCCGAGACCTTCGGCGATATCCACGCCGAATTCGCCCGCCGCGGCGAGAACGCCGTCCGTCGCCGCCACCTCGACAAGCGACCGACCACCCGTCCGGAAGAACGGGGCTCGCGGCTGCTGACCGGACAGCGCGGAATCGACGCCGGTTTGCCGCTTGAAACGCAAGGCGTCCCGCGCGGTGCTGCGCTTCCCGGTGCCGGACAGGCGGAAGGGCGACGGATCAGGCATTGAAGGTCTCCTTGATTGCTGGCATCGCCGTCCGGGCGAACGCATTTTGGATCTGAGGTTCTATAAGGTTCTCGCGCGGTATGACGGGGACTTTGACGCGCCTACTGATAACTTCTGTGACCACAGGTTTTGACAGATTCCGAGACCTGCGAACGGCTTCGGCCACACTAGCTTTTGCTAATAGGCGGCAGCCCTGTAGAGCGGCTGCATCATCGTTTTCAATGACAGGTTTTGACAGGTCCGCAACACCTGTCCGAAAAGAGGTTTTAGGCCTCGCGTTCGAATTTTCGATTTCAACATTCTTCAACATCCGCCCGCAGATGATGTTTGTTTTTCGCCTCGCGTTGTGACCCCGAAAAAATCTTCGCGGGCTTTGCAGTTCAGCCACATCTGGACGGGCAAATCGGGGAACTTGAGGCGTTTGGACAAAGTCCTGACCACAACCACTAATCGTGATATATATGTTTTCGGATTGACTATATCTGGTTGAGCCAATCCACTTCCCCGGACCACTCAATCGGAAAGGAGACGGCAGAGTGAACGACAAGAAAAAGGACTCGTCATGGTCGAGCAGGAACAAGGAGCAAACCTCGACGGACCGGAAATCGTCAGACAAGAACATAACGACGCTGGTGTCGTCTCCGGTACCTCCGCCGCCGCCGCCAAAGAAAGAGAGCGAATAAGGACCGAGGTACACGCCCTTCGATTTCAGGCTTGTGTTTCCGCCCGCTACTGCCAGGCACTCGAAAAGCACTATCGCCGCCTTTCGAACTGGGCCGGAATAATCACTGCAATCGGCGGCGCAGCCGTTATCGCCGACGCTTTGGTAAAGCTGGACAAGTGGGCTGGTTTCGACGCTTCGCTCGTCGCCGGTGTCGTTGTCGCAGTCGCCGGAATTCTGCCGGTCTTCACAGGCTGGGCTCAGAAAGCTTCGGACAACAAGCTGTACATGCAAATTTACAGCGATGCAGCGGCTAGGCTGATCCCAGCCGAACGCACATATAGTCAGGAGAAACTGGACGAAGTCTCGGTCGAATTGAACGCCAAGAAAGGACTTCATGAAGCAACGAATAACGTCCTCTACCTGATCTGCTTTAACGATGAATGCGGCAGTCGTGGGCGTGACGACGAAAAGTACGTCGTGGCGTTTTGGCAGCGGTTGTTCTCGCCTTGGTTCGACCTCAGTACGGGCAAACCTCGGAAAGTCGGCTGAAAGAGGTCGCATGGATGGTTTGGGACACGTGCCTATAGGCAGTGTTTCGAATTCGCCGAGCACATCTTCAAACCGTTGCATCAATTTGGCCCACGGCGATTGTCGAGCGCGAGTGATTTATCGAAATCCTCAGGGAGAAAGTCGCTTGCCTTCATCGCCTTGACGGCTTTGTTTGCCGCTGCCTCGACCGCATCAACCCATCCGGCGCCATATTCGGTACGGGCCGCTTCAAAGTAGTTGGTCTCCGGCTGTCCAAGCGGTACGCCGAGCATGGATGCAGCAAGGATGTGAGAGGCGCCGACAAACCGGTCCGCCGGCCCAGTTGGCCAGCGGAGCATGACCCAGCCCAGCAGGTGGAAACCGACCGGAGAACCTTCCACTGCAAGATCCCAAGCTCTGGCCTGCATCTTCCGGACAATCTCGTCTCGTGGACTGACGTTGTGCGTGGCCGCGAAGATCATCGCTTCGCGAATGGCGATCGCGGCGTTGGCCTGGGCGGCGGTTTGCCCAACTCGGTTGACCATCACCCTGCCTCTCGCGCCTGTTCGGTCTCGGCCAGCGGATGCATTCCTGCCTTGACCCGCGCCAACATCTCCCGGACCCGTGCCTGTTGCTCCTCAGTTGGTTGTGTCCGCCGGCTCGGCCGCGGCCGTTCTCTGCCGGTCAACACTGCCGATTGCAGGACGTTGCGCTCGCGCCGGCGTTGTAGGAGATCGTCCGAAATCGCTGCCTTCAGGTCGCCCGGCTTCGGGAGCGAGGGATAACGGTAATTTCGTTTGACCCGCTGCACCGCCTCGTAGGCCAAATCCGACGGGATCTCTCGCAGAACGTCGCCATAGTGCTTGATTGCTGCCTTCCGCTTCTCCGGTGGCACGCTCTGGAAAGTATCGATCCAGTCCGTCAGTTCCTTGAGGCAGACAGCCAGCGCTTCGGCTCCGCAAGGCTGCAGGGTTGCCTGGTACGCGCGAAGGTCCGCCTTGATCTGCATCTTTGTGATGCCGGGCGGCAGATCGGGCGTCTCAGGGGCGAACGATTCCAGCAACACGGAAGATCTCTTCCGAGATTCCGTCATCGCCAGCACCGTCGGCGTCTGGGTCGGGATCAGGGTAGTCATCTGCCCACCTTTCCTGGTTTAGCCACGTCTTCGCCTGTGCGACGTACTTGGTTCCGGCATTGCCGTTTGCTTCGCACTGGGCCGCATAGAGGCGTGCGCCCTCGATGATGTCTGCGGGGTTGGCGCCGGCGCTGACCGCCTTGTCGAACAGTTTTCGAGCTTCCTGTTTTGGGTCCGAGCCCTGACGCTTCGGGTAGAACGCCCAGAAAGCGTCAAAGGGTTCCTCGGTCGATGGATTGGGTCTTCGGTCGGAATGCCTCGGGAGTGCTATGACTTCCGCATCGCATATCTCCAGTTCCAGACCGATCGTGCTGCGTTCGGGGGGACTAGAGGGGGGTACTGACGGTTCTACTGACGGTTCCTTAACGGTTCGGGTGGCGAAATCGCCACTGGATCTAGTGGCACCAGCGTCACTGGTGGGGGTGACGTATTCGTCACCTGTGGCAATTTCGTCACCGGTGACGGTATCGCCACTAGTCTCGGCCCCTGATGTGGTGCTTTCGGCAATGGTGATGCGATACACGACGACCGATCGGCGCCCCGTCCGAACCGGCTTGATCTCGCCGGCCTCGATCAGCCGCTGGACGTGCCTGATGACGTTCCGCCGGTCCACTCGAGCTCGCATCGCCAATGTGCGGATCGACGGCCAAGCCTCCATATCATCGTTGGCGAACTCAGCGAGAGCGAGCATCAGAACCAAGGCCGTACCGCTCGCCTTACTGTTCTTCCAGACGTGATCGCGTGCGACTCTGCTCATCCTACGGCCGCCTTCGCGATGATGCCGGCTTCGTGCGCGTGCACATGCGAGATGGGGTCGTCGCCAGACTTAAAAATGTTGTCTCGATTTGGCATGCTCATGCCCCAGATTGTCGAACACATCGTCGAGCGGGTGCAGGGCGCAACGGTTGCACCCTGCATCGGCCTCCAAATGAGTGTAGACAAAGGGGTTTGGGTGCCGCGCATGCCCACGATCCTCAAGCCGCTTCCTTGGGAAGCTCAACGCCCTCGGCAGCAATGCGGTCGATTGCATCAGCCGGATGCACGCGGCGCCCGCCAATCATGAACGAAGGCAGGATACCCTTGTTGATCCAGCGATACCGCGTCGTCGGTCCAATGCCGAGACGCTCTTCGGTCTCTTTGCCGGTGTAGTGAACGCGGGTGAAGGAATCCGACATATCGATCTCTCCTGTTCCAGATACAGCAATGCCGCTGCGTCCGGGTCAGAACAGGTCGATTTGGCAATGTCGCTCAACGTGATGTTTGCGATCTTTGAAACGTCGTGCTTTTTGAATGAGGCAAAGCGGTACTTCGCGTCTAATCAGACCTTTGGCGGAAGATAGGGCTTGATCCAATTCTGCAAATGCCGGTGACTCTCCAAGGGTGGAATGCCCGCGTCAGTCAGGTCTTTATTGACGGTCCCCAGTATCACGTCCCAACGCTCCACCTTCACCCAGTGACCGTTTTTGTTGAGCGGGTAGTGTTTGATCAAGGAATCTAGACTGGCTCTCTTTCTTGATTTCCTACCAGACGGGCTTTGGGGTTGCTCGTCTCGCCGAGTAATGCGGACCGCTATGAAATCGTTGTAAACGCCTCTGGCACCTCGCAGAGCATCTCTTTGCAAGTCTGGGCGTAAATATCCGTCCATCAGGTCGTTAGGGATGATTTCTCTGATTTCTGAAACCGAGCCATCTGTTACTCTCTTCCCCACGAGGCAACATTCTTTCCAATCAACGGACTCGATGAGTAGGATGTACATGTTGAGCTCCAGGGCTCGCCTGTATGACGCCACGGCATCTCTGCCCTGCTGATATCTCTGTTCACGGATACTCGACGCTATCTTCCCGGCGTCCGCACGCTTGATACTACCACCTTCGACGGAAGCTCTGAGAATCTCCATGTCCTCGCGGATGAAGTCGTCGGGATGATCAAAAGCCCGATCTGGAGCATGTTCTTTTAGCGGCCAATCCCCAGATAGTGGCTTCAGTATCTTGTGAGAGCCTTCGTGCCGCACCCACTCTGCATACAAGCCCGGGAAAAGCCCGGCCATTGCCTTTGACAACAACAACCCGCCTTGTGGAAGCACGAAGGTGTCGTTCTCACTACTTTTCACAACAACCTCACCACCTTCGCATCCGTTGTCTGGGCCAGATATGCTGCCCAATCGTCCATGAGCGCCTTTCGCTTTTCGAACAGATCCCCGCGGCGGTAGGCGGCCTCGACCTTGGTCGAGATGGTGTGCGCCAGGGCCTGCTCGCTTACCTCATTCGGGTATCGCGTCTTCTCAGCGGCCCAGTCCTTGAAGCTGGATCGGAAGCCATGCGCCGTGACGCCGTCGTATTCCATCCGCTTGAGCAATTGGAGGAAGGCCATATTGGAGAGCGGCGCCTTGTCGCGATGGCCGGGAAAAATGAAGTCGGATCGGCGCAGGGCCTTCATCGCCTCCAGGAGCTCGATCGCCGGCGCCGATAGCGGGACGCGATGCTCGACGCCAACCTTCATGCGATCGCCAGGAACGACCCAGAGTTTGTCGTCGAAATTGATCTCCGGCCAGGTCGAGCCGATGACCTCGCCCGTCCGCGCCGCGGTAAGGATAAGGAATTCGAGGCCACGGGCAGCGATGGCCTCACGTGCTCGCAGCTCGACCATGAAATCAGCGCACTCGACATACGGTAGCGCGGCATGATGTTTCACCTTCTGGACCTTGCTGCGCTTTGGCAGGAGCTTGTCGAGATGGCCGCGCCACAAGGCCGGGTTCGGACCTTGCCGGAGCTGGTGAGCGGTCGCCCAGTCCAGTATCGATTCGACACGGCCGCGCACGCGGCTGGCCGTTTCCGGCTTCTCGGACCAGATGGGCTCCAGTATCTCGATGACGTGAGAGGTTTCCACCGAGCCGACTGGTAGCTCGGCCAAGGTCGGATAGGCATAAGTCGCAAGCGTCGACGTCCATTGCTTCGAGTGCTTGACGTTCTGCCACGCCGGCGCATGCGCCTTTATGTACCTCTCGGCGCACCATTTGAACGTCCGGATGGTGGCGTTCTCTGTGATGCGCCTCGCCCGATCGGCGGCCCGTGCGTCTATGGGATCGATCCCCTCCAGGACCTGCTTGCGGCAGACCTCGGCCTTGGTCCTTGCCTCTGCGAGCGAGATCGTCTGGACCGGCCCCAATCCCATCTGGCGTGAACGGCCGCTCATCATGAATCGGTAGAGCCAGGACTTGGATCCACCCTGGGCGATCTGGAGGTATAGGCCGCCCCCGTCCGCATAGCGGCCGGGCGTCGCTGCCGTGGCGACGAAGCGTGCCGAAAGCTTATTGATTGCCCGTGCCAAAGCGGAACCCCAGCCTCTGTGCCCACAAAATCACCCACAATCATACACGGGTTCGTATGGAGTAAAACGGAATAGTTTGGCACGGAATAAGAATGTGGGATTTTCAATAGCCGCAGAAACGCTGCCGTTTAGCGGGTCAATTTGGAAGGGAATGGATTTTGGTGGAAACCGAAAATGGCGGAGAGACAGGGATTCGAACCCTGGGTACGCTCGCGCGCACAACGGTTTTCGAGACCGCCCCGTTCGACCACTCCGGCACCTCTCCGTATCGCGTCCGCCGGTTAGGGTTTCGGAGAAACCGGTCCGGCGTCTGGCCCCCTTGGTCGAAGGCGCGCGGAAACTAGCCAAAGCCGCCCGGCCGGGCAAGCCCTGTCTTTCGCAACAAGTTACAGAAACCAAAATCGGGGTGCCCGGGCCCTGCACAACCGTTACCGGTGAAGACGCCGTGCCCAGCGGTCGGCATTGACCGCATGCGGCGGCACCTCGCCCGCGACCAGCGCGGCGACCTGCGCCACCGTATCCAATGCCTGATGCTCGATGGCCTGCGGCGTCAATCCGCCGATATGCGGGGTGGCGACTACATTCGGCAGAGCGGCGAGACCGGGGCTCGGCATCTGATCCGGCGCGCGGCCCACATCCATCGCAGCACCGGCGATCGAACCATCCTTGAGCGCCGCTTCCAGGGCCGCCTCGTCCACCAGGTTCCCGCGGGACAGGTTGATGAAACAGGCATCCTCCTTCATCCGCTGGAAGGCGGCCTCATCCATCAGGTTTTCCGTCTCTTCCGTCGCGGGTGCTAGGCAGAAGACGAAATCTGCTGTGGACAACAGGTCGTCCATCGAAACCTGGTCAAACCGCGGGTCATCGACCGTCGCATAGGGGTCGAACACCAGAACGGTCATGCCCATCGCCGCCAGGATCGGGGCCAGATGTCTGGCGATCGCGCCGTACCCGATGATGCCGGCGGTGCTGCCGGATATCTGCCGTCCCATCGGCATGGCATCCGTCACGCCGGGACGATACGCGGATGACAGGCGGGAGATCCCGCGCGCCAGATCGACCATGAAACCGACCGCCAGTTCACTGACCGCAGGGGCGAAACCGGGCGTCGCGCGTGTAACCAAAATGCCTTGCCGGGACGCCGCATCGACATCGACATTCCGGATATCCACCGCGCAGCGCAAAAAGGCCTTCAAGGACGGCAGTGAGGCAAAAATCTCGGCCGGGGCGGCGGTCATGCGGTCGCTAACCACGATATCGACACCGTCCGCCGCCGCGGTCAACGCGGTGGGGTCCAGCGGCGCCTCGCCCTCATGCAGGATCACTTCGCCCAATTCTGCGAGCGCCGCGAGCGCGCGGTCGCCGTAATACCCCCGACGCATTGCCGGGGTATGGGTCAACAGGATCTTTACCATCTTTCCGCTCCGCCTCCGATCGCGACTGTCAGACGATTTCGGCGCTGACCTCGCCCATACCGGCCAACGCGTAGCGGATTCGCTCGCCGCCCGAAGGAAAACGCGTTTTCATCGTGCTGCCGGTCATCACGAATTCGCCCGCTTTCAACAATTGCCCCCGTGCGTTCAAGTGGTTGGCGATCCAGGCGACCGCCTCGAACGGATGGCCCATCGCTTCGCCGGTCGTGGCGGCGGCATCTTCCTCACCGCTCCATTCCAGCAGGGCCGGCACGGCGGTCAGGTCCTGGTCGCGCCAGGCTTCGGTGAATTCGCCTACCACGACACCGCCGTTCCAGGCGTTGTCCGCCGCCAACCCGGCCCCCTCCAAACCGGAATAGTCGGCATTGCGGTCATCGATCAGCTCCAAGGCCGGCGCGCAGGCATCGACATGGGCCGCAACATCCGCCCGCCTATAGGGTCTGTCTTGCGCCGGCATATCCGTGCCGAGCCGAACCGCCAGTTCGAACTCGATGCCCAGATGCTGATAATCAGCCAAGTTCACCCGGGCCGGCGCGGAAAAGACGACCCGGTCCAACAACACGCCGGCAACCGGATGATCCACCCCACACATTTCCTGCATCGGCTTGGAAGTCAGCGCGATCTTGTAGCCCGCCACCGACGCACCACTCGCGCCCAGCAGCAGACCGACCAGCCGTTCCTGGACGTCATATCCCTGGTCAATGCCGGAAACACCGTCCGTGTCGGCGACGGAAACATAAGGATCGCCCGCCTTGTGGCCCTCGAACAGACGCCTGGCAGCGCTTTCCAATTTCGCCTCGTTATCCATGGTCATACCCCTCCCCTATCTGAATGGGCCGTCGTTCCTGCCGCCGCCCTTGTTGAATCGCCCGCGAAGCCCCACATTTCCGCCGGTTCGGGCGTTGACTTCGGCCCGCGTCTGCGTATAGTGCGCGCCGGTCCGCGAGGTGTTACCGCTTCGCGGCGATATGAATGCGCTGCTTGAGGCTTTTGTCCAGGACTACCTGGATCGTTGAATGAAAGTTCGGCGCGTGCTTGCGGGAAGGGTTCCCGTTTGGCAACGCCGGCGCCGTAAAGCGCGGAACAAGTGATGAGGGTATCATGTTTGCAGTCGTTAAGACGGGCGGCAAGCAGTATCGCGTCGCGAAAGACGATGTCATTCGCGTCGAGAAGCTGACCGCCGAGCCGGGTGAAAAGGTCGCGTTGAGCGACGTTCTGATGATCGATGACGGCGGTAAGAAAACCGTCGGCGCGCCGCTGATCGAAGGCGCAGCCGTGGAAGCCGAAGTCGTCGACCAGATGCGTGCCGACAAGATCATCGTCTTCAAGAAGAAGCGCCGGCAGAACTATCGCCGCAAGAACGGCCACCGCCAGCACCTGACCGTCCTGAAGATCACGGACATCAAGGCGTCGGGCGCAAAGAAGGCCGCCGCGAAGAAGGCAACGGCCAAGAAGGCCGCCGCCAAGAAGGAAGAAGCTGCCGGCGAAGCCGCGGCGGAATAAGATTTCATCGCCCTCGCCCGATCGGGCAACGGGGTGCGGGTCCGAAGGCAATGCGGGCCCGGAAGGTTAAGGAGAAAGAGTTATGGCACATAAAAAAGCCGGCGGTAGTTCAAGGAACGGCCGCGACTCAGAAGGCCGCCGCCTTGGCGTGAAAAAGTTTGGTGGTGAAGAGGTGAAAGCCGGCAACATCATCATCCGTCAGCGTGGCACCAAATGGCATCCCGGCGACAATGTCGGCATGGGCAAGGACCACACGCTGTTCGCCCTCGTTCCCGGCCATGTCGGGTTCAAGAAGACGCGCCAGCGCACCGTGGTATCCGTCAACCCGATGCCGGAGGCTGCCGAATAACGGCCGCTCCCGCGGGTAAGGTTTGAGAGGGGAACGGTCACGACCGTTCCCCTTTTTCGTTTTCCGGGTCGAGCCCCTGCGGGCCGATCCAAATTGAGGTCAGGACAAATCCATGAAGTTCCTGGATCAGGCCAAGGTCTTCATCAAAAGCGGGGCGGGCGGCGCGGGCTGCGTCTCCTTCCGGCGTGAGAAGTATATCGAATTCGGCGGGCCGAACGGCGGCGACGGCGGCCGGGGCGGCGATGTCGTGGTGGAGGCGGTGCAAGGCCTGAACACCCTGATCGATTATCGATACCAGCAGCATTTCAAAGCCAAACGCGGCAATCACGGCATGGGCCAGAACCGCACCGGCGCCGATGGTGACGACGTCGTCCTGAAACTGCCGGTCGGCACGCAGATTTTCGAAGACGATAACGAGACCTTGCTGGCGGATCTGACCGAAATCGGCCAGCGCGTGGTACTGGTCCGCGGCGGGCGCGGCGGATTAGGGAACGCCCATTTCAAATCTTCCACCAATCAGGCGCCGCGCTATGCCCAACCGGGTGAGGAAGCGTCGGAAAAGTGGATCTGGCTGCGGCTGAAACTGATCGCCGATGCCGGGCTTGTCGGGCTGCCCAATGCGGGTAAATCCACCTTTCTGTCGGCGACCAGCCGAGCCCGTCCGAAGATCGCCGACTATCCCTTCACCACGCTGCATCCGCAATTGGGCGTTGTCGGGATCGACAATCATGAATTCGTCCTGGCCGATATACCAGGCCTGATCGAGGGCGCGCATGAAGGCCACGGGCTGGGTGACCGGTTCCTCGGTCATATCGAGCGCTGCCGGGTCATTCTGCACCTGATCGACGGCGCGGACATGACCGTCGCCGAGTCCTACAAGACCATTCGGCGCGAGTTGGAGGAATACGGGGCGGGCCTGGACGAAAAGCCCGAAATCATCGCCATCAACAAGACCGACGCCCTGCTGCCGGAATTCGTGGAGGAAATGACCGCCGAGCTTCGAACCGTGACGGAAGCACCGGTCTTCGCGGTGTCCGGGATTACCGGCAACGGCGTGACCGAGGTGCTTCGCGCGCTTTTCGACATCATCAAGAAAGACCGTGCACGGGAAGCCGCCGAAGAAGCGGCCGCCGCGTCAGCGGATGACACCGACGGCAGCGAAGAGGTCGGGACCGAAGGGGAGGAGGCAGGGTCGCGGCCCTGGTCGCCCGAGGTTTCCCTGTAGCGCAGCATGGGCAACGTCTTCAAAGGCGCCAAGCGCGTCGTCATCAAAATCGGCTCGGCTCTGCTGGTGGATCAATCCGCCGGCACGGTCCGGCGGGACTGGCTGGCGGCTCTTTCCAAGGACGTCGCGATGCTGCGGGCCCGCGGCGCCCAGGTCCTGATCGTCTCGTCGGGCTCCATCGCCGCCGGGCGCCGCCATTTGGGCCTGCAGAACCGCGGCTTGAAACTGGAAGAGAAGCAGGCCGCCGCGGCAACCGGCCAGATCACACTGGCGCATGCCTATCAGGAAAGCCTGGCTGCCGAGGGGTTCACCGCCGCGCAGATCCTGCTGACGCCCGGGGATACGGAAGAACGGCGCCGCCATCTGAACGCCAGGGCGACCATCCTGCAATTGCTCAGCCTCGGTGCAGTGCCGGTGATCAATGAAAACGATACCGTGGCCACGGCGGAAATCCGCTATGGGGATAACGACCGCTTGGCGGCCCGCGTCGCCACCATGGTCAGCGCCGATACATTGGTTCTGTTGAGTGACATCGACGGGCTCTACACCGCCGACCCGCGCAAGGACGAGACCGCGAAGCATTTGCCCGTGGTCGATCGCCTGACCCCTGAAATCCTGGCCATGGCCGGTAACGTCGCCGTATCCGCCGAACGCGGCGGGTTTTCCACTGGCGGCATGGTCACGAAACTGGAAGCCGCAAAGATCGCTCTGGGCGGCGGGTGTCGTATGATCATCGCCCGCGGCAACGACCCGCATCCGCTGCAGGCCCTGGTCGACGGCGCACGCTGTACGGTTTTCACCGCCCCCGAAAAACCGGTCGCGGCGCGGAAACGATGGATCGCCGGGCAGTTGAACGCCAGCGGCACACTCGTGGTAGACAAAGGCGCAGCGGAGGCGCTGGCCAATGGGAAAAGCCTGCTACCCGCCGGCGTGGTCCGTGTTGACGGCGCTTTCGAGCGCGGCGATCCGGTTAATGTGGCAGGGCCGGACGGCAACCGCCTCGCGGTCGGCCTGACGGCCTATTCCTCGACCGATGCGGAAAAGATCGTCGGCAGACAGTCGAAGGAAATCGCCGATATCTTGGGCTTCGAAGGGCGTTCGGCGTTGATCCACAGGGATGACCTGGCCCTGCTGTCCGATACTGGCAAAACGGGACGGTCGACGGAAAAGGACCTGTCCCAACCGGTAGCTTGACAGGATGCAATGCGCTTTGTGCCATAGCGCTTAATATTGAGGTGGCGCGGTCGACGGTTCGGACAGCGCGGGAGGGAAGAAAATGAGTATTGCATTGGCAAACGCCGTTACGGCGGATGGTGTGATGAGCCCCGACCAGGTGGAAGCTGAAGTCCGTGCCATCGGTGCCCGCGCCCGCGCCGCATCGAAGATCCTTGCATTGGCCAAGACCGAGTCCAAGCGAAGGGCCCTGCGCGCCGCCGCGGGTGCGATCCGCGCCCGGGAAGCTGATCTGATTGCCGCCAACGAAAAAGACCTGGAGTTTGGTGGGAACAAGGGGCTGAGTAAGGCGATGATGGATCGCCTGCTGTTGACGCCCGATCGGATCGAGAGCATGGCGGCCGGCTTGGAAGCCATTGCCGAACTGTCCGACCCTGTGGGGCAGGTCATCGCCGAATGGGAGCGGCCCAACGGCCTTCGGATCCAACGCGTGCGCACGCCTTTGGGCGTGATCGGCGTGATCTACGAATCCCGGCCGAACGTTACCGCGGATGCCGGCGGCCTCTGCCTGTCCGCCGGAAACGCCGTGATCCTGCGCGGCGGGTCCGAAAGCTTGAACAGTTCCGGTTTGATCGCGGAATGCCTGCGCCAGGGACTGGCGGAAGCCGGCCTGCCCCAGGATGCGATCCAGATGATCCCGACGCGTGACCGCGAAGCGGTCGGCGCCCTGCTGCGAATGAGTGATTTCGTCGACGTGATTGTGCCGCGCGGCGGACGCGGGCTGATCGAGCGCGTGATGACGGACGCGCGCATGCCCGTCTTCGCCCATCTGGACGGCCTGTGCCATGTCTATGTCCATTCCGGTGCGGATCCAGAAAAGGCCCGCGCCATCGCCATCAATGCCAAGATGCGCCGCACCGGGATTTGCGGCGCGGCGGAAACCCTGCTGATCGACAAGGCGGTCGCGCCGACCTTACTGCCGACGATCCTTACCGAATTGTCCGGTGCCGGATGCGAGATCCGCGGCGATGACGAGACCCGCGGGCTGTTCCCCGATGCCTTGGCCGCGACCGACGAGGATTGGCGAACCGAGTATCTGGACAGCATCATCGCGGTACGCGTCGTGGACGGGCTGGAGCAGGCAATCGAACACATCAACACAATGGGATCCAATCATACCGATTCCATTGTGACGGAAGACGATACGGCCGCGGATGTCTTCCTGCGCGAAGTGGACAGCGCCATCGTCATGCATAATGCCTCAACCCAATTCGCCGATGGCGGGGAGTTCGGTATGGGCGCCGAGATCGGCATTTCGACCGGCAGGATGCATGCCCGGGGACCCGTTGGAACCGAGCAATTGACCAGCTTCCGTTATGTCGTCCGTGGGGACGGGCAGGTTCGGCCCTGACCGCAGCAATTTTTCGGAACTCTTTCGGTGAAAACACAAACCCGTCCGGGCAGGAAGCAGCGGCGCCGTTACGTCGGCCTGCTGGGCGGGTCCTTCAATCCAGCCCATGACGGACACTTGCACATTTCGAAAGAGGCCCTGAAACGGCTGCACCTGAACGAGGTGTGGTGGCTGGTATCGCCACAGAACCCGCTGAAGGACAGGGCCGGAATGGCGCCGCTGGAGGACCGAATGGCCTCCGCCAAGGCCGTCAGCGCCGGGGACCGCCGCATAAAGCCGACGGATATCGAGTTAAGACTGGGGACGACGTTCACGGCCGAAACCCTGCGTAAACTCGTACGGCGGCACCCTAATTTGCGGTTCGTCTGGCTGATGGGCTCGGATAACCTTATTCAAATACCGCGATGGCGGGACTGGAATAAAATCTTCATGCTGGTTCCCATTGCGGTTTTCACCCGTCCAACCTATGATTCCAAGGCGTTGTCGGGTAAGGCGGCGCAGCGCTATCGCCGGTACAGATTGCCGCTATCCGCGGTCGGCCGGCTGGCGCGGAGCCGTCCCCCGGTTTGGACTTTTGTCAATTTCCGCCGTCATCCGGCTTCGGCCACCGCCATCCGCGATGGCGAGACCGGCTAGGCAGCGGACAAACACGAAAGGGAGATGGGCGCCATAAGGACCCAGCAAAAAACGCAGTCCGCCATGGCCGTTTCCGGGCCAGCAGCGGCTGCATCGTTCAAGGATCTCGTCGTTAATTCGTTGGAAGACGACAAGGCTCAAGCCATCACGGTCATCGATTTGGCCGGGAAATCCACCCTCGCAGACTACATGGTGATTGCGTCCGGCACTTCCGCGCGCCACCTGTCGGCCATTTCGGACCATCTGGTCGAAAGGCTGAAAGCCGCCGATGCGCCGAAGGCCGTGGTCGACGGAAAGGACCAGGGGGATTGGGTGCTGATCGATGCCGGTGACGTCATCGTGCATCTGTTCCGGCCCGAGGTTCGCGAGTTCTACAATCTTGAAAAATTGTGGAACGCCGGATCGGCCCCCAAGCCGACAGTCGTCGAGACGGTGGATGAGCCGCATTCCGAGGGTGCGTCCCAGTAGGACCGAGGCCTTGGCCCGGTAACACGACCGGCATTGCAACCGGTAACACGAGGACCACCCGGTGGAGGTTCACCTGATTGCAGTAGGCCGCGCGCGCCGCGGCCCCGAACAAGCTTTGTTCGAGCATTATGCCGGACGGTTGCGCCATCCCTTCAAACTTATCGAAGTCGAAGAGAAACGTCCCCTGACCGGAACGGAATTGCAGGAACGTGAAGCAACACTGCTGCTTTCGGCAATTCCCGAAGGCGCCGTGGTGATCGCGCTCGATGAGCGCGGCAAGCATCTGGACAGTCCTGCTTTCGCGCGCGCCCTGTCGGACTGGCGAGACCAGGGCATCAGATCGACGACAATCCTGATCGGCGGGGCCGATGGGTTGACCGATGCTGTGCGGGCACGCGCCAATCTTGTCCTATGCCTCGGCAAAATGACCTGGCCGCATATGTTGGTTCGCGGCTTGATCGCCGAACAGCTCTATCGGGCTCAGCAGATCAATGCAGGTCACCCCTATCACCGGCAATAGACCGCGACGGCCTTAAACAAAAACCCCCGAACCAGCGTTCGGGGGTCTTTCTTGTCGCGACGGTTGGGCAGACGCTACTGCCGCTTCGCCAGGTTCGTCATGAAATTCGACACCTGGGACTGCAATCCCGAAAGCGCCGAGGAAACGGTTTCCGTCGTTTCCTGCAGCGATAGGATTCGCGTATTGCTCTCCTTCAACACCGATTGAAGCTGTTCGGCATTCCGGGACACCTCTCCTGAACTGTCCTGGGACGCGGAGACATCGTTCGCGATTTCCCGCGTCGCATCTGTTTGATCCGCGACCGACTGAGCAATCGCCGAGGTCGCCTCATTGATATCGTAGATCGTGCTGACGATACCGCCGATCTCTTCGCTCGCCTGGTGGGTTGCAGATTGGATGGCAGAGATCTGCTCGCTGATCTCCTCGGTCGCCTTCGCCGTCTGGTTGGCGAGGCTCTTCACTTCGTTCGCGACAACAGCAAAGCCTTTACCGGCATCTCCGGCCCGTGCAGCTTCGATCGTAGCGTTCAGCGCCAACAGGTTGGTCTGTTCGGCGATGTCGTTGATCAGTTTGATGACCTCACCGACACGATTGCTGGCATCCCGCAAGCTGACAACCTTCGTATTCGCTTGCTCCGCATTCTTCGCGGCAGCGCGGGCGACCTCTGCCGATTGCTCGGCCTGACGACCGATTTCGGTTATTGACTGCGACAGGTTGTGGGTCGCCTCGGCGACCCGGTTCACCATCGAAGACGAAGACTGAGTCGACGCCGAAACGGTTTGCGCGATCGTTTCCACCTGCTTCGCATTGTCCGCAACCTGGCCTGCCGATTGCTTGGACTGGCCGAACGCCCGGTCCAGATCCGCAATAACCCCGCCGATACTGCTTTCGAAATCCTGCACCAACGATGTCACAAGGCGTTCCCGCTCGGACTGCCGCTGTTCCTCCTCGGCACGCTGACGCTTCGCGATGTCCTGCTTTTCGATCTCGCCCTGTTTGAACACTTCCAACGCCTTGGCCATGCGGCCGATTTCGTCACCCCGGTCGGTATATTTGATTTCGGTGTTCAGATCGCCGCCGGAAATCCGCCCCATCATATCGGCAATGCTCAACAGCGGACCGGTGAGCATTTGCGTCGTCACGATCGCGATCAAAATGCCAAGAAGGATGGCGACGCCGCCGGCGATGAGGATGCCGTTGATGATCGATTGCAGCGTGGAATCCACGTTGGACTTCAAAACTCCCGCATACAGGATGCCGATAACCTTGCCGCCTGCGCCGAAAATCGGCTCATAAATCGTGTAGTATTCCTTGCCCAGGATGGTGGCTTCGCCGTTAAACGTCTTTCCCCCGGTCAGCACCGGATAGACCTTGCCTTTCTGTCCCAAGGGCGTCCCGACGGCGCGGCTGCCGTCATCCTTGATGATATTCGTCGTTTTCCGCCAGAAATCCCGCGACTCCTCGTCCCACTGGAAAACGGTGGCGGTTTCACCCGTTACGGCGCCGATCTCGTCGATCATGTCGTGGTTATCAAAAACCGGAATCTCGGGAATGGAGATTCTTGAGACGCGGCCGTCCTTGCTGATCGAGAACGTGGTCTCGGGATAAGACTTTCGCAGCAGTACCGCAGCCGTCCGGAGACTGGCGTTCTGACGGTCGATCACCTGCGAGGCGAGGTCCACGGAGAGGATGTAACTGGCACTGACGCCAACGGCTACCGCCGTCGCGACAATCAACAGTCCGACGACAACCGTCAGACGGACGCGAAGAGAGATTTTGTTGAACATGTTTCCCCAACACCTTGAAATTTGGGGATTTAATGGCACACGACGTTTAAAATAGTCTTAACTACTGTGCGGTCACCACCTTGGAATAATTATACATAACCTGATACCTGCATATTTATAAACGAAAGATCGCCCGGCACCAGTATTACAAAAACATTCCAGGTCGGTAGCCGCACCATGCGATACGGGAACAGTTAAATGCAATCGGCCGACGACAATTGCCGCCGGCCGAGTCTTTACAGGCATTATCCTGGCGTTCAGAGATAACCGAACTGCTTTGCCTTATCCATGTCCTTGGCAAGACGCTTGGCGGCGCGCCGCATCAAACGTCCTCCCTCCTTGGAGATACCCAATTGATCCGGGAAAGGAGGTCCCTTGCTGGTACGGTCAAGCAGACCGTAGTCCGACAGCAGGATCAGCAACCGGCGGATGGACTCCCGCGAAAGACCCAAGCCACCGAAAATTTCGAACAAGGCCGACTGGCTTAACAGCGGGTAGGTCTTCAGATTGCCGGCTGTATCGACGCCGAATTTCTTCAGCAGGTTTTGGTGCTTTTTCTGATTCAAACCGGCCGCATCGTATTCGAGCATGAACAGCAAGATGGAGTAGGCGGGAAAACTGACGAGCTGACTGACGTCGCTCGGAGAACTCTTCTCGGATTTTTCCGCAAGTTTTTCTACTTCTCGCTGAAAGCACTTCATGGCGAGCGCCGCCGAGCCCAGGACCGCAAAATCCACGTCGTCGGTTTGTGCCACTGTATTGTCCCCTCTTCTCTACACAGCAGATGAAACGCGCATCCAGGATCCGACTGGCATCCCTCAACTTATGCATTTCCGATCCGGCTTAAGGAGGCACTCGGACACGAAGGCGACCCCAAACAGTTTGGATTCGATTCGACCGACGGAAACGTCACCTGCTACTTTGTTACTCCGTTATGGGGGATATTCGTCCCTCCGGTACTTTATTGAGCGCCCAGGCTTCTATATAAACTGGGAAAAGCCATAGCATGAAATCAAGGGTATCGGGTTAAAAATCTACGATAATACCCATTTTTCTTCATCAAGCCTGTGTTTTCGGCTGAACGACACAACGAGACACCCTCATGACTGCCACCACCACCCGCGACGCAACGGCTCGACACACGGTCCGGCGTCCCGCTGTTCTCTGCATTCTCGACGGCTGGGGTGATCGGCCCGAACAGGACAACAATGCGATCGCTCAGGCCGATACGCCGGTCTTCGACGCGCTGCGCGCCAAGTGGCCCACGGCCCAATTGGACGCGTCGGAAGGTTTCGTCGGACTGCCATCCGGCCAAATGGGGAATTCCGAAGTCGGGCACATGAACATCGGCGCCGGCCGAGTAGTGATGCAGGATTTGCCGCGGATCGACGCGGCCATCGCGGACGGCTCCATCACCGCGCTTTCGGAATTGAAGAAGTTCATCGCCGATCTGAAGGAAACCGGTGGCACGGCGCATCTGATCGGCCTGATGTCTCCCGGCGGCGTGCATTCCCATCAGGATCACATCGCCGCGCTTGCGAATGTTCTCACGGAACAGGGCGTTCCCGTCGCCGTACACGCCATACTCGACGGTCGAGACACACCACCGAAAAGCGCGCAGGAGTTTCTCGCCAAGTTCCACCAGGACGCACCCAATGTGCGGATTGCCACGGTGGTCGGCCGTTTCTACGCCATGGACCGGGATCAGCGTTGGGACCGCGTCGGACTGGCCCGGGATGCCATTCGGGACGGAAAGGGTGTCAAAGCCGCGTCGGATACCGAAGCCCTGGGCGCGAGTTATCAGGACGGCAAGACCGATGAGTTCGTCCTGCCGACGGTCATTGCCGATTACCGGGGAATGAACGACGGGGACGGAATTCTGATGATGAATTTCCGCGCCGACCGGGTCCGGGAAGTTCTTCACGCCATGATCGACCCGGATTTCGACTCGATTCCCGACGACCGCCCGGTCCGGTTCGCCGCCGTCGCCGGTATGGTGGAGTATTCCGCCGACCTTGGCCGGATGATGGACGTCCTTTTCCCGCCGGAGGACCTGCCGGCAACCTTGGGCGAAGTCGTCGCATCCAAATCGCTGAAACAGCTGAGGATCGCGGAAACCGAGAAATACGCCCATGTGACATTCTTCTTCAATGGCGGGCGGGAAGATGTCTTTGATGGCGAGGACCGTATCCTGGTTCCGTCGCCCAAAGTCGCGACCTACGATCTGCAACCGGAAATGTCCGCCGTCGAGGTGACCGACAAACTCGTCGCCGCAATTGATAGCGATACCTACGACCTGATCGTCGTCAATTATGCCAACACGGACATGGTCGGGCATACCGGCGACATCAATGCGGCGATCAAGGCGGTGGAAACGGTCGATACCTGCCTCGGTCGCCTGCAGGAATCGGTCCTGCGGGCCGGCGGCGTCATGTTGATCACCGCCGATCACGGCAACGCGGAGATGATGGTCGACGCCTCCACGGGCCAGGCCCATACCGCGCATACCATGAACCGCGTGCCGCTTATCCTGGTCGGTGCGGAAGAGATCAGCGCGATCAAATCGGGCCGCTTAGCTGACCTGGCGCCGACATTGCTGGCCCTGATGAGCATAGAACAGCCGGCCGAAATGACCGGCGTCTCTTTGATCGACCAGCCCCATCCCAACCAGGCGGCGGCCGAATAGGCGTGTCCGGCACGGCGGCATCCGCTCACGCTCGTTCCAAGGCGGCGGCTTGCCCACGACCCGCCTTCCGCCGCGCGGTAATGGCCGCTCTGCTGCTTCTTCCTCTGGTCACCAACCCCGGTCCCGCCCGGGCCCAACAGGCCCAGGAAAGCGCCGAGACTCTGAAACGCACCCAGCAGGAACTGCAGAAGGCCCGGAATGAGAAACGCGCCCTTGCCGAACAGCGCGAAGCCTTGGCCAAGGAGCTGCAGGATCTGAGGCAGAAATTGATCCATGCGGCCCAGGACACACAGGAACGGGAAAGCATTATCACCAATCTTGAAGGTCAGCTGGATCAGCTGGCTGGAGAAAAGAAACGCCGAACCGCGGCCTTGCGGCAGCGCGGCGTGCAGCTCTCGGGCACACTCAGTGCGTTGACACGGCTGTCGCGGAATCCGCCTCAAAGCATACTCTTCCAGCCCGGCGGGCCGCTGCAGGCGGTACGTGGCTCGCTATTGCTTCGCACGTCGGTTCCAACACTTCGGGATCAGGCGGATGTTCTGCGCGATGAATTGGCCGCGCTGGAAACGGTTGAAGCGGATATTCTGGACAAGCTGACGGAACTTGGCGACGCGGAACGCGATCTGGCCGGAGATCGCAAGAAATTGAACGCCCTGATCGCGGAAAAGAAGAGCTTGATGGCGCGTGCCAACGCAGCGGTGGAAGCCGCTGACGACCGGGTGGCAAAACTGGTGAAACAAGCGGCGAGTCTAGAGGAACTGGTGGCCAAACTGTCGGCCCTGCCGCCCAAGGACGGGAAAGGCCAAGGCGCCGGGGTCGCCCCGGTGGCGCCCCGCAAGCCAGCCCCGACGGCGCCGGACGGTGAGACATCGGCGGTTGAAGGTGGGGAATCCGCCATCGCCGCGCTCACATCACCGCCTGTGGGCCTGCGCCCGTTTCCAGCGAGCGGAACCATCAACCGGCCGGTCAGCGGCAAGGTCGTTCGACGGTATGGACAGGACACCGGCTTCGGGCATACCAGCAAGGGGATCGTCATCCAGGCCCGTCCCAATGCGCAAATAACCGCCCCCTTCGACGGCAAGGTGGCCTTCGCGGGGCCGTTCCAGAAACTGGGCCTCATCTTGATAATCGAACATTCCGACGGATATCATTCCGTGCTGGCCGGTTTATCGAGAGTGGACGTGGCTGCGGGTCAATGGGTGCTGGCGGGAGAACCGGTCGGCGCCATGGGAATAAAGGCCGAGGATGGAGCAGAGGACGCGGACCGACCGGAACTGTATGTTGAATTGCGTCGCGACGGCCAACCGGTTAATCCATTACGCTGGATATCCGCGAAGGATGAAAATGCCGCACCTACGACCGGCGCCAGATCCAAGACGTGAAACCAGACAGTAGAACGACCATCTATAGCCAGCGACCGAATGCCCACCAATCGAATGAAAGTCAGGACATGATGCAAAGCGTTCGTACCACCCTCTTTGCCTTAGGCCTCGGTGTCTCCCTTCTGGGTGGCGGCGCAATGTTAAGCGCGGGCAGTGCCTGGGCCCAGGACGAGGCCAGCAAGCCCGACACCTATGAATTGCTGGACCTGTTCGGCGAGGTGTTCGAACGCATCCGCAACGATTATGTCGAAGAGGTGGAGGACGAAGATCTACTGGAAGCAGCGATCCAGGGCATGCTGCGTAACCTGGATCCGCACTCGACCTATCTGAACCAAAAGAACTTCCAGTCGATCCGACAGCAGACCCGGGGCGAGTTCGGCGGCCTCGGCATCGAGGTTACGCTGGACGAAACCGGCTATGTCCGCGTCGTCGCGCCGATCGACGATACACCGGCCTTCCGCGCGGGCATTCAGTCCGGCGACCTGATCACGGAACTTGACGGCGTCGCGGTGCAGGGTTTGACCCTGGGCGAAGCGGTCGAGAAAATGCGCGGCGAAGTCGGCAGCGATATCATCCTGACGATCCTGCGCGGCGATCAGGAGCCGTTCAAAACGACGGTGACGCGCGATCGGATCAAGGTACAGTCCGTGCGCCACCGGATCGAAGCCGGTGATATCGGCTATCTGCGGATTTCAAGCTTCACCGGTCAGACCCAGGCCGGCCTCGACAAAGCCATCGCGGCCGTCAAGGAAGAGGCGGGCGACGGTCTGAAAGGCTTTATCCTGGACCTGCGCAGCAACCCGGGCGGTCTTCTGGACCAGGCCATTTCCGTATCCGACACGTTCCTGGAAAAGGGTGAGGTCGTCTCGACCCGCGGTCGCGATCCGGAAAACGCCCAACGCTATCATGCGACGCCGGGCGACCAGATCGACGGTCTCCCACTGATCGTACTGATCAATGGCGGATCCGCCAGCGCATCCGAGATTGTGGCCGGCGCCCTGCAGGACCACGGCCGAGCCATCATCCTGGGCACGCAGTCCTTCGGCAAGGGATCAGTACAGACGATCGTACCTCTGAGCCGCGCCGGGACCGCCATCAAACTGACGACCCAGCGCTACTACACGCCAAGCGGCCGGTCGATCCAGCAGAAGGGGATCTCCCCGGATATCCTGGTGGAGCGCGCAAGGGTCGAGTTGCTCGACGGCGGCCAGTTGCGCAGTGAAGCGGATCTGCGCGGCGCCCTCACCAATGACCAGGACGGGGCCGGAACGGAAACCGAAGGTGCCGACACTGAAGGCACCGCAAACGATGCGAGCGTGGACGAAACCGTCGAATCCAGCAATCTTCAGGATTATCAGCTGGCAAGAGCGCTGGATCTGCTGCACGGGATTGCCTTGTATCGCAATCGGGAAGCAAACTGATCCTGCGCGATCGGTTGAACGACGAGCCAGGCCGGCCCGCACGCGTCGCGACGCGGCGTTCCGGCGGCTTGGTTCCGTCGCAGACGGTGGCGATGACAAATCGAGGGTGAGAATCACTGAAGATTCCGCTTAAAATTTCCCCGTTGAAGCGTCCCTCCCTGCCGACGCCACGGATAGCCGCGTCCCTCAAGAGCAAAGCTTTCGAGAACCTACCCTTCCTGCGTAAAAAGCAGGAAGAAGGCGCGCCGGCTTTCGACCCTGATGATACCAGTTATCTGGAGCCGACGACGTTCCAGAAACGCCTGCCGTGGATTGCCGTCATCGGCGCCTATCTACTGCTGTTCGTCTCGATCGGCGGCATCGCCGCCTATCTCATCGCGACGGAAGACCAGATCCTTGCGGAAATGCAGGAGAACCGTCCACGCGTCACCCTTGAAGCCGACAAGATCTCGGTACGAAACCTGAACGAAACCGCCGGGGCTGAAGCCGAGGCCGGCGACACGTCGGAAACCGGTACCGACGGCCGAGACCAAGTCGGCGCCATTGATCAGAACCAGGGGGGTGACGCTCAAAGCGACCAAAGCGGAGCGGCGCCCGGTGGCGCACCATCCGCCCCCAGCCCCGATAGCCTAGGCGCCCTGCTGCAGGCACATCCCGATCCGGGCCTGATAGAAGACAGCCCCGTCGGCCCACTTCCGATCATCGGCGCGGACGGACGGATGCCGTGGCGCGTCTACAGCCGCGCTTACGGTGTGCTGGAAACACGCCCGCGCATTTCGATCGTGCTGACGGATCTGGGCATCAATACGCGGCGGACCGAACAGGCGATCGAGCTACCAGGCGCGGTCACCCTGGCCTTCGCACCGTATTCGCGGAACGTGGAGAACTGGATCCAGAAGGCGCGCGACGCCGGGCATGAAGTGCTGCTGACCTTGCCGATGGAGCCGCGCGACTTCCCGCGCAGCGATCCCGGGCCTTTCGCATTGATGAACTCCCTGGATGCGGAACAGAATATCCGTCGCCTGGAATGGATCATGAGCCGCGCGACCGGTTATGTCGGGCTGGTCAGCTACCAGGGCAGCGGGTTCGCCGCCAACCCGCGTTCGGTAAAGCCGCTGATGGCCGATCTGCGAAGCCGCGGCCTTCTCTATCTCGACGGAAAACAGACCGCGGCCTCCATCGCCCTCCGATCCGCTGATGCCGCCGGTGTCCCCGCGGCCCAGGCAGACCTGATCCTGGATTTGGAACTGGGGCGCGCGGCGGTGCTGAAACAGCTGAAACTCGCGGAGTCCCTGGCGCGGGCAAACGGTTCTGTCATCGCAATCGGGCGGCCCTATCCGGTGACCCTGGACCGTATCCGTATCTGGATGCGCAGCCTCTCCGAAAGCGGCTTCGCCGTCACGCCGCTCTCCGGCATCATCGCCGAACGCACGGCCAGCTGACCTGCCCCGCCTTTCCGTATCGTTCTTTCCGCCAGCTTGACCTTGCCGACCATTGCCCGATCAGTAGGGTAGACGGCAATACAACAAGAACCGTCAGGAATGGGGAGAATCGATCGATGGCCGATGGGGAAACCGATGACCGTCCGTACCGGCCTTGCGTCGGGGTCATGCTGCTGAATACGGCCGGACTGGTGTTTGTCGGTAACCGCATAGACGTGCCCGGCGATCATTGGCAAATGCCGCAAGGCGGTATCGACGAAGGGGAGAGCCCCGCCGAGGCCGCGTTCCGGGAAGTTCAGGAAGAAACCGGGATCGCGCCGGAAAAGGTCCGCCTGATCCGGGAAAGTTCCCGTTGGCTGCATTACGACCTGCCGGGCGGATTGTCTCGCAGGATCTGGAAAGGGCGCTATCGCGGCCAGAAACAGCGTTGGTTCGCGATGCGCTTCCTAGGCGATGACGGCGATATCGATCTGGAATTCCACACACCGGAATTCGGCGCCTATCGGTGGGCTTCAATTATCGATCTGCCGAACCTGATCGTTCCGTTCAAGCGGGATACCTACGAACAGGTCGTTGACGAATTCCGGGACGTCGCACTTCCCGGCCAATGATTATTTAGGAAGATTTTCTGTTTCGCGGTCCCTTAGTACCGCTGCGCTCCGTGAATTCTTGACATCGAAAAGCCTTTTATCGTTTAAAAATACTATTGTGTGAGTTAGCGGGCGAAGAATTTCCCGCATAAGGGTAGAAACCGCGTCCATGAGCGATCTTGGTGTGCTGGTCCCCATTCTCGCGCCATCCGGGTTCGGCACTAGGCAATCGGCGTCATCCAACACCGTGGAAAACGGTGAACGGGTTGGCTTGTCCGCATCTTCGATCGGCACCACAACCGATATAGAACAATCCGCAGCCCCGAATCCTGCTGCCGTAGATCCCCTGACCGGTCTGGCATTAGGGGGGCTATCCGCCGGTTTGGTCGCGACCCTGCAGGAGGCCGACGATCAAACGGGGCAGTCCGGTGGCGATGACGGTGCGGGAGACAATTCCGGAACCCAGGAGGCCGAGGAAAACGGCGAAGATGGGGATGCGCCGGTCCGCCCAGAAGGAAGCGGGACCGCCGGGCCGACCAATCTGACACCTGAAGAACAACAAGTCGTCCAGGAGTTGGAGCGCACGGATGCTGAGATCCGGCGCCACGAACAGGCTCATGCGGCCGCCGGCGGACCCTATGCCGGTGCTCCGAGCTACGACTATACGCGCGGCCCCGATGGTCGGCTTTACGCCATCGGTGGCGATGTCCAGATTGATGTCGCCGTCGTTCCGGGCAATCCTCAGGCGACCATACAAAAAATGCAAACCGTGCGCCGTGCTGCCTTGGCGCCGGCAACTCCCAGTCCGCAAGATCAACGCGTCGCTGCCATCGCCCAACAACGAATTATCGAAGCACGGCGAGAACAGGCCGATCTTGAGCTGGAGGAACGGCAAGCCGCAGCGGAAAAGCGGGAAGAGGCACAGGAACGGGCTCAGGGCCTGCAACCGGCTGCAGCTTCCAGTCTAAGCGGCGGGGAGGCTGTCGAACCGAACACCGCGGCCACGATCCCTGCCCTGACCGTCGGTGCGTCGACCGTTTCCGGCCCGGTGACCACAACTGGTGAACTGTTGAACGTGATTGCGTAACGACCCGGCTTCAAAGTTGCCGAACCGTTTGAATCAGCCGGTTTGCGCGCGCCTGCGCAGGAACATCCATCCCATATTGCCGATCGCTTTTGCGAGATGGCCGTTCGACGGGACCCCGATGGCTTTCAACATCATTGCCGCGGCCTTCATGACATGTTCCTTGCCGTATTGGCGAAAGGCTCGGCTCGTATAGTTCCGCGCATCGCGGACACGGTCATAGGCGGTTGCCGGGTCTGTATTGGCCACATAAAAGGCATAGGCTAGTTCATCGTCCTCCGTTTCGCCCAATCGCCCAAGAGCGACCCGGAATCGGCCGAAACGACCGAGGCCTTCCAGCTTCTGATAACGGCGCATATGGTCGTAAAACAGCTTGTAGTGCCTGAATTCGTCGGCGGCGATCTTCTTGCAGATTTGCGCCAGGACGGGTTCCTCGGCCTGTTTCGAGATGGCCGTGTAGTAGGAACTGGTGCCGGTCTCCACGATGCATCGGGCGACGAGTTCGCCGGTACGGGACCCTCTCTTCGACGAGGTCGCGCCTTCCTCGAACGGACGATAGCCTTCAACGAAACGTTTGAAAGCGCTATCGAAATCGAAACTGGGATCCGCCAGCGTCGCCCATTTCGCAAGCGCCTTGCCGTGCTGGACCTCTTCCACGCCCCAACGGCGCACCTCGGTCAGGAAAGCCTGATCCCCGTCGAACACCTTGCACAAAAAGTCGGTGTATTCGCCGCCGTTATGTTCGACCAGCGACGCTGCTTTAACCAGTTTCAGTAGTTCGGGATCGACTTTCGACGGATCAAATCGATCCCAGTCGATATCGTCTAGCGACCAATGCGCCGGCATACATCCCCACCCATGTTTCGACCAAACCGAATAGCCGGCGGTCAGTAAACAGGATGGTTCACCGCCTCCAGCTTGCCATTTTCAACCGCAATTGCGGCTTCCAGGGCAGCACGTTCCTCGTCGTTATCCGCGACCGAGATTTCGTCCCGCAGGTCCTTGATATGCTGCTCAACTGCGGAAGTTTCAATATCATCCAAAGATGTAGCCTGTTCCGCAAGGACCGTGCAACGTTCCGGCATAACTTCCGCGAAACCGCCCTCAACGAAAAGACGTTTCACTACCTGCCCATTTTCAAACACGCAGATCGTGCCCATCCGGATCTGGGTGATGACCGGGGCATGGCCGGGCAATACGCCGATATCGCCCTCAACGCCGGGAAGAACGACCATTTCAACGTCTTCGGAGAGCAGCAGCTTCTCCGGTGAGACAAGATCGAACGCCACCTTATCGGCCATCGACTTTTACTCCATACCCCGTGTCGTACTTCAGATGCTTCAGGCAGGGCCCTTAGAGGCCTGCTGAAACCCAAACGGTAACTTAGGCCGCTTCCGCCGCCATGCGTTGCGCCTTTTCGATCGCTTCCTCGATGGAACCGACCATGTAGAACGCCGCTTCCGGCAAGTCGTCGTGTTCACCGTCGATGATCTGCTGGAAGCCTTTGATCGTGTCTTCCAGTTCGACGTACTTACCCGGCGAACCGGTGAAGACTTCCGCGACGTGGAACGGCTGCGACAGGAAGCGCTGCAGCTTACGGGCGCGGGCCACGGTCAACTTGTCGTCTTCCGACAGTTCGTCCATGCCGAGAATGGCGATGATTTCCTGCAGACCCTTGTACTGCTGCAGGGTTTCCTGAACACGGCGCGCAACGCGGTAGTGGTTTTCGCCAACCGTGCCCGGCTCCAGGATGCGCGACGTGGAGTCGAGCGGATCCACCGCCGGGTAGATACCCAATTCCGCAATCGAACGGGACAGAACGGTCGTCGCGTCCAAGTGCGAGAAAGTCGTGGCAGGCGCCGGGTCGGTCAAGTCATCGGCCGGGACGTACACGGCCTGGACCGACGTGATCGAGCCCTTTTTCGTGGAGGTGATGCGTTCCTGCATCGCACCCATGTCGGTACCCAGCGTCGGCTGATAGCCCACCGCGGAAGGAATACGGCCCAGCAGAGCGGACACTTCCGAACCCGCCTGCGTAAAGCGGAAGATGTTGTCGACGAAGAACAGCACGTCCTGGCCTTCCTCATCACGGAAATATTCCGCCTGGGTCAGACCGGTCAGGGCGACACGCGCACGCGCACCCGGGGGTTCGTTCATCTGACCATAGACCAACGACACCTTGGAGTCGCCGTCCAGGTTGATAACGCCGGATTCCATCATTTCGTGATACAGGTCGTTCCCTTCACGGGTACGTTCACCAACACCGGCAAACACGGAGTAACCGCCGTGCCCCTTCGCGATGTTGTTGATCAACTCCATGATCAGAACGGTCTTGCCGACACCGGCGCCGCCGAACAGGCCGATCTTACCGCCCTTCGGATACGGCGTCAGAAGGTCAACGACCTTGATGCCCGTGACGAGCTGTTCGGTTTCCGTCGCCTGGTCGACATAGTCCGGCGCGGCCCGGTGGATCGGGGCCCGCGTTTTCGTGCCGACATCGCCGCGCTCGTCAACCGGCTCGCCGATGACGTTCATGATGCGGCCAAGCGTTTCGGGACCGACCGGAACGGAGATCGGGGCGCCCGTGTCTTCGACTTCCTGGCCGCGAACCAGACCTTCGGTCGTGTCCATGGCGATCGTGCGAACGGTGTTTTCGCCCAGATGCTGCGCCACTTCCAGGACCAGCTTCTGGCCGTTGTTGGTGGTGTGCAGCGCGTTCAAGATCGGCGGCAAGTCGCCGTCAAAATGCGCATCCACGACGGCGCCAAGCACCTGCGTAATCCGACCGACAGTGTTCTTCGCCATTAATCCGCTCCTACTTCTCAGCTCCGGGCTCTTGCTTTTTCAAGGCCCTACCGGGTCATCCCCCGGCTGGTGTTCAGTTTATAGCGCTTCCGCGCCGGAAATAATTTCGATCAGTTCCTTGGTGATCTGCGCCTGGCGGGACCGGTTGTACGTGATCGACAGCTTGTTGATCATGTCACCGGCGTTCCGGGTCGCGTTGTCCATCGCCGTCATCCGCGCACCCTGTTCCCCGGCAAAGCTTTCCAGCATTGCGCGGAACACCTGGGTCGACAGATTCTTCGGCAACAAGGCCGCAAGGATCTTTTCTTCTTCCGGTTCGAACTCGTAGACCGCCGAAGCGCCGCCCGCTGCCGGCTTTTCTTCCTCTTCGCCTTCCGGAACCGCGAAGGGGATCAACTGGAGCGGCGTAACCACTTGGGTCAGGGCCGACACGAACTTGTTGTAATAGATCGTGCAGACATCGAACTCGCCAGCCTCGAACATCGAGGTCACCTTGTCCGCCACCATGGCCGCGCCTTCGAAGGTCGGTACCGGCTTGGCCAGTTCTTCATAGGCCTCGACGAAAAGCCCGCGGAATTCACGGCGCAGCAGGCCGACGCCCTTGCGGCCGATAACCAGCAGCTTGACCGTCTTGCCCTCGGCCTGAAGCGCCAGGATGCGTTGCCGCACGGCACGGACAATAGAGCCGTTGAACCCACCGCAAAGCCCGCGGTCCGAGGTCACGACGACCAGCAAATGGGTGTCTTCCTTGCCGGTGCCGCTCAACATTGCCGGTGCGCCGGCGGAGGAAGTCCCCGCCGCCAGCGATCCCAGCATGCGCTCGATCCGTTCGGCATAAGGCCGAGCCGCTTCGGCCATGTCCTGCGCCTTGCGCAGCTTCGCCGCCGCGACCATTTTCATCGCGGAGGTGATGCGCTGCGTCGATTTCACGCTGGAAATCCGCGCTTTCAGTTCCTTCAAGCTGGCCATCTAGCCACCCCTGCCCTTTCGATCGCTACTTTCGACAAACCCGATTTCGAAGACCAACCTTCGCCGATTAGGCGAAGGTTTTCGCGAACGCTTCCAGGGCGCCCTTGATCTTTTCTTCAGCCTCTTCCGAGAGCTGACCGGAATTGTCGATTTCGTTCATCACGTCGGCGTATTCGGACCGCATGTGATCCAGCAAGGTCTTTTCGAACCGGCCGACATCGGCAACCGCGACCTTGTCGAGGTAACCCTTGGTACCGGCATAGATGCTGACGACCTGCTCGGAAACCTTCAGCGGCTGGTACTGCGGCTGCTTCAGGAGCTCGGTCAGACGCGCACCACGGGCCAGCAGACGCTGGGTCGAGGCATCGAGGTCCGACGCGAACTGTGCGAAGGCTTCCATTTCGCGGTACTGTGCGAGTTCCAGTTTGATCGAACCCGCAACCTTCTTCATCGCCTTGGTTTGGGCGGCGGAACCCACGCGGCTGACCGACAGGCCGACGTTAATGGCCGGGCGGACACCCTTATAGAACAGCGTGGTTTCCAGGAAGATCTGACCGTCGGTGATCGAGATCACGTTGGTCGGAATGTAGGCCGAGACGTCGTTCGCCTGGGTTTCAATGACCGGCAGCGCGGTCAACGAACCGGCGCCGTTTTCGTCGTTCATCTTCGCGGCGCGTTCCAGCAGGCGCGAGTGAATGTAGAAAACGTCACCCGGATAGGCTTCACGGCCCGGCGGGCGGCGAAGCAGCAGGGACATCTGACGATAGGCGGTCGCCTGCTTCGACAGGTCATCATAGAAGATGGCGGCGTGCATACCGTTGTCGCGGAAGTACTCACCCATGGCGCAACCGGTATACGGGGCCAGGAACTGCAGCGGCGCCGGATCGGAGGCCGTGGCGGCGACGACGATCGTGTAGTCCAGCGCGCCGTTGTCGGCGAGGGTCTTCACGACCTGTGCAACCGAGGAACGCTTCTGACCGATGGCGACGTAGATGCAGTACAGCTTCTTCGATTCGTCATTGCCTTCGTTAATCGGCTTCTGGTTGATGATCGTGTCCAGGATAACGGCGGTCTTGCCGGTCTGGCGGTCACCAATGACCAGTTCCCGCTGACCGCGGCCGATCGGCACCAGGGCGTCCAACGCCTTCAGGCCGGTCTGCACCGGTTCGTGCACGGACTTACGCGGGATGATGCCCGGCGCCTTCAATTCGGCGAGGCGGCGCTCATCACCCTCGATCGGACCCTTGCCGTCGATCGGGTTGCCGAGACCGTCGACAACGCGGCCCAGAAGGCCCTTGCCGACCGGCACGTCGACGATATCGCCGGTACGCTTGACCGTGTCGCCTTCCTTAATGTCGCGGTCGTCACCGAAGATAACGACACCGACATTGTCGGCTTCAAGGTTCAGCGCCATCCCTTTGATGCCGCCCGGGAATTCGACCATTTCACCGGCCTGGACGTTATCGAGGCCGTAAACGCGCGCGACCCCGTCACCGACGGAGATCACCTGACCGACTTCGGCCACATCCGCTTCAGTGCCGAAGTTGGCAATCTGGTCCTTGAGGATTGCGGAAATTTCCGCGGCCCGGAGTTCCATGCCCTAAGCCCCCTTCATCGCAAGCTTGAGTTTCTGCAATTGCGTCGACAGAGACGAATCCACCATGCGGCTGCCGACCTTTACGATCAGCCCGCCGATCAGGGAGGGATCGACCCGATGTTCCACGGCAACCTTGCCGCCGACAACTTTCTTCAAAGCCTCTTCCACCGCGCTGATCTGCGCATCGCTGAGCGAACGGGCGGAGGTCACTTCCGCCGTTACTTCGCCCCGGCGCGAGGCAAGCTCGGCTAGGAAGGCTTTCGTAATCGCGCCCAACGCAAACAAACGGCGATGAGCGGCAAGATAACCAATGAATTTGCTGGTAAGTTCCGAGGCGCCGGCCTTGTCCAGGATGGCGGACATCGCCTTCCCCTGGTCGGCCCGGGAGATCACCGGGCTGCGCACCATGCGACGAAGGTCGTCGCTTTCGGAAACCAGCTGCTCAACTGTGCGGAGATCCTCTGCAACCGGATCCAACGCTTTCTGCTCGTCCGCGAGGTCGAACAGCGCCTTCGCGTAGCGAGCGGCGATTTCGTTCACACCACCTTTGGCAGCCACGATATGGAGACCCCTGTTTTGCTGGTTCGCCAGAGCCCGAAAACCCGTGGCAAACTTCCCCAAAAGACTTATTGGCGGGCTTTTGTCCCGCGCGCGCCGCCGTTTATAGGAACCCAGCCGCCGGACGCAACCTTTTTCGAGCAGGTCCGTCAGCAAAAACCGGAATTTATCCCAAGTCCGCACGCGCCCGGATTTCTCCGCGCGGCGAGGATGTAGCATAGGGCCATGCCCTGTTCAAGCTGGCGAAAGGCATAAGAAAAAGCGTGATTTTCGGGGCAACCCGAGGCGTTGGGGAGAATGCCCCTTGCCGCCGGGCCGCCTCCGCCGCCCCGAATCCCCGCGATGAATGGCCGCGCCCGCTCAGGAGGCGAAGCTCAACGCGAAAATCCGCATCTTATTGCTGCGGCCGCGCGGTTCGAATTCACCCAGATCCTCGACCTCCACACCCGGCGGTGCGCCGAGGCGGTCGATCAGGTCGCCGGATGCCATGACCTCCTTGCCGAAGGTCCGGCATGCCTGCTCGATCCGCGCCGTAGCGTTCACCGCATCGCCGACGAAAACGAACTCCTTCTTGGCGGAGCCCATTTCCCCGACCACCACCGGACCCAGGTGCAAGCCGGCCCGGAAGGAGGGAAATACGCCATAGGTCTCTTCGTAATGGGCCCGCCGGGCCTCTAGAGCCTTGTAGATTTCCCCGACCACGAGGATGCAATTCGCGTTTCTCAGGCCCTCCCGGACGGGCCAGGACGCGACCATCTCATCCCCTACATAACGATGAATCTCGCCATGCCGGCGCAGAATCGGGTCGGTCAGGTCGATATAGAAATCGTTCAGCATGGCGTGAAACGTCACATCACCCAGTTTTTCGGTCAGCTGGGTACTGCCGACCATGTCCAGGAAAAGGAAAACGCGCTCCTCCCGAGTCGGTCGGTGATAGCGGCCGACAAGAAACCGGAGCAACACCTTCGGCCCCAGCAATTCGTGGATCGCGTATACGAAGTTGAACACGAAGGACGCCACTAGCGAGAAGACGATGTCCTTCCGGATGTCCAAGAGGAATTCGAAAAATGGTCCGTCCTCGTTCGGCGCACCGAGATGCTGGGACACCAAAGCAAAAACAATGATGGCCGTATAAACGATGGTTCGCAGGACCAGGGACACCGTGAAGGGGATGCTCAGGAAGAAGCGCTTCCAACGTCCACGGGCGCCGAACACTTCGAAAATCCCGGCGAGGGTCGCGATCGTCGTACCCACATAGGCCCCGCGTAGGGCGCTGATGACGCCGACCTCGTAGGAAATCTGCGTATACAGGATGCCAACGATGGCGCCGAAAACGGCGAAGGTCACCACGCGTTTCATGCTATCCCTTTCACCCTGTCTTGGGTCCGTAGCGCGTTTCTACAGGAAACTGTAGGGATCCACATCCACCTGCAAACGCACGGCGTTCGGCACCTGAACCTTGCCCAGCCAATCGATCAGGACCTTCTGAACGCTGACATCCCGACTGGTCTTCAACAGAAGCCGCCGGCGGTAACGCCCGCGCAGCAACGCCAGCGGCGCCGGGGCGGGCCCCAGGACGGTCAGCCCCCTTCCATGCGGCGCAGCCCGGCCGATGGCCTGCGCCACCCGGTCGACCAATCCTTCGTCGGGCCCTGAGACGATCAAAGCTGCCAGGCGGCCGAAAGGAGGAAAGTCGAATTCCTCCCGCATGCGCAGCTCCGCTTCCAGGAAACCGTCCCGATCGTGCCGGGCCAATGCCTGCATGACTGGGACCGTCGGGCTGGCGGTTTGCAGCATCACCCGCCCCGGCAGACCTTCGCGCCCCGCCCGACCGGCGACCTGATACATCAACTGATAGGTTCTCTCTCCCGCGCGCAGATCGCCGCCATTGAGGCCGAGATCCGCGTCGACGACGCCGACCAGGGTCAATCGCGGAAAGTGATAGCCCTTGGCGACGATCTGGGTTCCGATGACAACGTCGATCTCGCCGTTCTCCATGCGTTCCACAAAAGCGGCGGCCTGAAGCGGCCCACGAATGGTGTCCGAGGTCACGACCTCTATCCTCGCCTCAGGCAGCAGCAGCGTCGCTTCTTCCAGCAGTCGCTCCACGCCGGGCCCACAGGCTGCGAAACTGTCTGTATCGTCGCAGGAGGGGCACTGCTGCGGCACGCCCGTGGTGAAGCCGCAGTGATGGCATTGCAGGCTGCGGGTGAACCGGTGCTCGACCAGCCAGGCGGAGCAATTGGGACAGGCGAGCCGATGCCCACATGTACGGCACAACGTTAATGGCGCATAGCCCCTGCGGTTCAGGAACAACAGGGACTGCTCGCCAGCCGCCAGATTGTCTTCCAGCGCCTTGCGCAAGGTCGGTGTCAGCCATTGCTGCCGGCCCGGCTTGTCCTTGGTGATGTCGATCAGTTCTACCGTCGGCATGGTCGCCGCGCCATGGCGTTCCGGCAGGTGCAGCAGCCGATATCGGCCTTCCTTTGCGTTCAAGAGACTTTCGAGTGACGGGGTCGCTGAAACCAGGATGACCGGGATTTCCCCCAATCGGCCCCGCACCACCGCCATGTCCCGAGCGTGATAGGCGACACCGTCTTCCTGTTTAAAGGCGGTTTCATGTTCCTCATCCACCACGATCAGGCCCAAATCGGGAAAAGGCAGATGCAGGGCCGAGCGCGCGCCGACGACGATCCGTGCCCGCCCCTCAGCAATACCCCGCCAAGTGCGGCGTCGCTGCCCCTGTGTCAGGTCCGAATGCCATTCCGCGGGCGCCGCGCCGAATCGCTGCTCGAACCGCGCCAGCCATTGGGAAGAAAGCGCGATTTCCGGCAGCAGGACGAGCACCTGCTTGCCCGCCGCCAGAGCCGCGGCGATCGCCTCGAAATAGACCTCGGTCTTGCCCGACCCCGTGACCCCGTCGAGCAGGGTGACGGAAAACCCCTCACCCGCCGCGGCGGCAACCTGACCGGCGGCAACTTTCTGGTCCCCGGAAAGCTCGGGGCCCGGCAGATTGGGATCCGGCGGCGTCCAGCGCGCCTCATCCGGGATCTGTACCGTCTCCAGCGCGCCGGCCTCGGCCAGTCCCTTGATGACCGAAGAGGATACCCCTGCCATGGACGCCAATTCGCTTGCAGGATGGGCGAAACCGTCCGATGCTGCGGCCAGCACCCGCCGGCGCGCGGTGGTCACCTTGATGCCGAGTGTCTCCACATCGACCTCGGCCAAGCGGTAGGCGGGCCGCGTCGTCGGCGGTTCCAACGCCGATTGGACGCTCATCGCCATGCGCAGCACATTGCCCGGCGGAGAAAGATAATAAGCAGCCAACCATTCCACGAAGGACCGATTCGCGCTTGGCAGCGGCGGCACATCCAGCAGGCCGGCGATGTCGCGCAGCTTCGATTCCAGCACGTCGCTGTCGGTCGACAGCCCCCAGATCACGCCGGCGACAAGCCTATTTCCCAGCGGCACCGCGACGAAGGATCCGATTTCCGCCGCCATATCAAGAGGAAGGCGATAATCGTACGCGCCGTCCAACGGTAGCGGGATCAGGACCTTGACGCGCGTGCCCGGTTCGACCATCACCCTACCGCCCGCCGGGCGGTTTGCCGACGGCGAGGCCGAATTGGCAGCGGACGGCGGCATGGGGTAGATTTCTCCTTGCTGTCGGTCATTTGGTTTTCCAACCGGGTTTGCCCTTATAGACGACTCGCCGGACTGTCACGCGAAGGCAACCTGCGAAGAGTTCGGACACTAGCGAAAGACGAGAGACACGCGCATGAAATTCTTCATCGATACCGCCGACATTGACGAGATTCGCGATTTGGCGGCAACGGGATTGGTCGACGGAGTAACCACCAATCCTTCGCTGATCGCCAAGACGGGCCGGAACTTCCTCGATGTCGTGGCCGAAATCTGCGACGTGGTCGACGGTCCGGTCAGCGCTGAATGCGTCGCGACCGATCATGAAACGATGATGAAGGAAGCGGCGAAGCTGTCGGCGATCGCCGACAACGTTGCCATCAAGGTGCCGTTGACGCCGGACGGGTTGAAGACCTGCAAGGCGCTCAGCGACCTGGGCACCATGGTGAACGTCACGCTCTGCTTCTCCGCCGCACAGGCGATCCTTGCCGCCAAGGCAGGCGCTACCTTCATTTCGCCCTTCGTCGGCCGCCTGGACGACATCGGCGAAGACGGTATGCAGCTGATCGCCGATATCTGCGAGGTATATTCGAATTACGATTTCCGGACCGAGGTCCTGGTCGCGTCCATCCGTGGCCCGCGTCATGTTGTGATCGCCGGTCAGCTCGGCGCCGAAGTCGCGACCCTGCCGCCGAACGTATTGCGGCAGATGTTCAAACACCCGCTGACCGATAAGGGCTTGGACGCCTTCCTGGCGGATTGGGCCAAGACCGGTCAGACGATCCTTTAATGATCAGCACAGCAGGGTTTCGGGGCGTCTAAACATGGCAAAAGGGTCGGAACCGGCACAGGCCGTCTCCACGGTGGACAAGGAACAGGTCCTGCAGTTTCTGCGGGACAATCCCGGTTTCCTGCTGGAAAACGCGGAAGCGTTGAGCGCCCTCGCCCTGCCCGAACGCGAGCTGGGCGACGGCGTGATCGACCTGCAGCAGGCACTGATCGGCCGCCTGCGGGAAAAGGTGGAACAGACCGAAGACGTCGCCCGGCTGCTGATCGACAACAGCCGGGATAATCTGTCGACCACCGCGCGGATCCATGAATGCGTCCTGAAACTGCTGGATGCGACCAGCTTCGAGCAGTTGATCGAGATCGCCACGGTGGATTTGGCCGTGCTGTTGGACGTCGATGCGGTGACCCTCTGCGTCGAATCGAACGGGGCTTTCGGCGTGCCGGTGCAATCGCTGAGGCTGATGCCCGAAGGGGCGGTGGCAAGCGCCCTGCGCGGTCGGCAATCGATCATCCTGGAACAGGATGTCTCGGCGGATCCGGCAATCTTCGCGTCGGCCGCTTCCCTGATCGCGTCGCAGGCGATCGTCCGCCTGGACATTTCGGCCGAAGCGCCGCCCGCCCTTCTTGCTTTCGGCAGCCGCGACCGCGCCCGTTTCCACAGCGGTCAGGCAACAGAATTGCTGCAATTCCTGGCCCGCGTGCTGGAAAAGCTGATTCGGGTCTGGCTGGACCTGCCGGAAGATGACGAGGACTAGAAGCCCTTCGACGCCGGACGACATTCCGCTCGCGATCGCGCCGGGCATCCAACCGGTCTTTGCTTCCTTTTTGGAATGGTTGCGGCTGGAGCGCCGTGTTTCGCCCAACACGGTTGCGGGATATTCCCGGGACCTGGGATCTTTTTTTTCCTTTCTCGCGGAACATACCGGCGAAGACCTGACCGTCGGCGTTCTGGAAGGCCTGAAACCGTTCGATTTCCGCGCCTGGCTGGCGCATCGCGTGAAGGACGGCCTGGGTGCGACGAGCAACGCCCGCGCCCTTTCGGCGATCCGCACTTTTTACAAATGGCTGGAAAAGACCGGCAGGGGAGAAAACCATGCCGTTCGCGCCATCCGCGGGCCGAAACTTCCTTCCGCCGTCCCGAAAGCACTGTCGCAAGCAGATGCGGAAATCCTGATCGACGAGATCGACCTGTTGGCGGCCGAACCCTGGATCGGGGCCCGCGATTGCGCCCTTGTTTCCCTGCTCTACGGCTGCGGCTTGCGTATCGCCGAGGCCCTGGACCTCAACCAATCGGATATCCCGGAAAAATCCAAGGGCAGCGCCATGCTGCGTGTCATCGGCAAGGGTCGCAAGGAACGCCTGACGCCGCTGTTGCCGGTGGTATCTGAGGCGATTGCCGAATACCGGAAGCTTTGCCCGTACACGCCCGGCGCCGACGGCCCCCTTTTCATCGGGGCCAGGGGCAAACGCCTGAACCCGTCCGTCGCCCGGAAGGTCCTGCAAACGGCACGGCGCGGTTTGGGCCTGCCGGAAACAGCATCCCCCCACGCGCTGCGCCATTCCTTCGCCACACATCTGCTGGCCGGCGGCGGAGATCTACGCACCATTCAGGAACTGTTGGGCCACGCCTCACTGTCGACGACGCAACGCTACACCCAGGTCGACACCGCCACCCTGATGGCCGAATACGCCAAGGCGCATCCGCGAGCGCGCTAAGCGACCTCGCCCTCACCCGCCCGCGACCAATCCCGGCCTACAGCCAATCCTCCTCGAACGGATAGGTGCTGAGTTGCTTGGCGCCGGCTGCGGTCACCAGAACCTGTTCTTCCAGCTTGATGCATTCCCGCCCGCCTTCCGTGCCGACAAGGCTCTCGACACACAGCGTCATGCCTTCCTGAATCATCCCGTCATAGCCGGCATGGTCCCAATCCTGAGCATAGACCACGCCGGGATACTCATCGCACAACCCTACGCCATGGAAGACGACCGAGTAGCGGTTCGCCAGAAACTCCTCCGGCAGCTTGAAGCTCTTTTCCGAAAATTCCTTGAAGCTCATGCCCGGGCGCATCAGGTCGATGTTGAAACGGATCTGTTCCCGTGCAACGGCGTAAAGCCTGCGCTGTTCCTCATTTGGCCGGCCGCCACCACAGAGCCAGGTGCGGGAGATATCGGAGCAATAGCCGTTCGGACCGACCAGGTCTGTGTCGAAACTGACCAGATCACCCTTCTCGATCACCCGATGACCACATTCCTGAAACCATGGATTTGTCCGCGGACCCGAAGTCAGCAGCCTCGTTTCGATCCACTCGCCGCCTAGTTCGATATTCGTCTGATGCAGGATGGACCAAAGCTTGTTTTCCGTGATGCCGGGTTCCAGGGCGTCACGCATCCGGCGCATGCCTTCCTGACAGGCGGCGAGCGATTCCCGCATCGCCGCCAGTTCCAGCTCACTCTTGATCTCTCTGGCGATTTCCATGACCTGCTGGCCATCCTGGATATCAACCTGGCGCTTTTCCAGCGCCCAGACGCCCATGGGATCCAGCTTGTCGACGGCGATGCGGTGATTGCCGCCACAATGCTGATTGATCAGGTCCAGCAATTCATCGGCCCAGGATTGGACTCGGTTGGGCGCTTCGTCCCCGGCGCCGAAATAGAACCATCCCGTTGCCGGGCGAACCTCGTCAACGACTTCGATCGCTGCCGAAAGGTGCCCGCAGCCATGGAAGTCAAAGAGCGTGATAGGCCCTTCCGTCGGGATGAAAGCGTACCGAACGGCATTGTGCAGGGTCCAGACCTGCATGTTCGACGTGTCCGTCGCATAGCGGATGTTAAGCGGGTCATAGAGCAGGATGCCGCCATAGTCGCGGCGGCGCAGTTGCTCCCGAACGCGTCCCAATCGATACGCGCGCAATGCCTTGTGATCGACCGCGGTAGCGTGGAACGCGGTCACCGGCCTGTTTCCCTGCTACTCGGCCGCGGCCGGCGCTACATCGCCGGGGGCGTGGTCGAGGTTTTCGAACTTCGAAGAGGCGAAAACCCGGCGCACCATCGGTTCGAAGAATTCGAGAGGCAGTGTGTCGTAGTCCGGGTCGAAGGCGTTCTGATCGTAGTTGTAACAAAAATACTCGCAGTCGGCGTACCAGGGATGGTCCTTGTAGCGATCACGCGCGTTGCGATCGCCACCCAGATGATGAGCGTAATAATACATCTGAAAAACGCCGTGATGCTTCACGATCCAATGGGTCTTTTCGCTGACATAAGGCCGAAGAACCGCAGCGGCGAAGTCACTATGGTTCGACGGGGCCAGCATGTCCCCGATATCGTGGAACAGCGCCGCGACGATCATTTCCTCATCCGCCCCATCGCGATAGGCCAAGGTCGCCGATTGCAGGGAATGGCCGAGGCGCGTGACCTTGTAGCCGCCGGTGCTGTCGTCGAGCGTCTTCAAATGCGCCAGCAGCCGGTCCGCGACGCTATCCCGGAAAGGTTTCTCGTAACTCTCCAGAAGGTCGTATTCCTCCTTGGTTCCGTCTTCCATCCGGACGAAATCCACTACCCGGTCCGTCATACCCGTCTCCCATCTTCAAACCTCGCGATGGTTGGAGTTTCCGGCCATGCACGGCAGGGTGTCAATGAAATCAACTAAGGGAGGGGGCAAGCAGGCCTTGCCCCTGGCGGCTGGGCGCTAGGCGTTCCGGCCGGACGCCACCTGTTCACGCCACGCTACGAACAGACCCGCACCGATAACGATGGCGCAGCCGGCCCAGGTCAGCATTCCTGGGAAATCCCCGAAAATAAGATAGCCGAGCACAGTTGAGGTCACCATTTCCAGATAGGGCGTCACTGCGAGAGCCGAGGCCTCGATCCGATCCGCCGCCCAGAAGACCAGAAGATGCCCGGTCAGCATCACCAGCCCGATCCCGGCCATCAGCCCCCACTGCGCGTCGGTCGGCGGTTGCCAGTCCGGCAAGGCGATCATCGAGGTGAGACCCATGCCGACGATCCCCATCCACCATAGGGCGACAAGGGGCGGCGCATGGCCGGCGGCGCGCCGGGTCAGCACCATGTAGAGCGCGAAACAGATTGCCGCCCCCAACGCCAATGCGGATCCAAGTTGTAGTATCCCGTTCGCCGCATCACCGCCGCCCGCGCCCGGCCGCACGATCAAAAGCACACCGGCCAAGCCCGCAGCCACAGCCCCCCAGCGCCGAGGCCCGACCTTCTCGCCCAGGAACAAGGCCGACAGGGCGACGACCAGCAGCGGGGCGACGAAGAGTACCGCCGTTGCATTGGCGAGCGGAATGTGACGCAAGGACCAGAAAAAGAAGACAGTCGCCATAGCCAGCGCCGCGGCCCGGCAGAACTGCAGCGCAGGATTCGGGACGCGCAGGGCGGTTTTTCCGTACCGGATCAACACCAGTGGCGTCAGCAGCAGGGAATGAAAGAACCAGCGCCCCCAGGTAACCTGCACGACCCCCATATCCTGGGTCACCAGAAACTTGCCGATGGCGTCCCCGAAGGGCAGCAGCAGAAAGGCCGTGATCGCCGCGGCCATGCCGAGGCCGACCGTTCTGCTATCGGCTGCCGAAGGTGTAGAGGCCGGCAAGGCCAAGGCGTTTCCCCTTAACCGGCTCGGTCCGGGAAACGCCGGGCCGTCACCGGTGATTACATGTGAATGGTGCGGTTATCGACGGCCAATGCCGCTTCTTTCACCACTTCGTTTAGCGTCGGATGACCGTGGCATGTCCGCGCCACGTCTTCCGCCGAACCGCCGAATTCGATGATGGTGACGATCTCGTGGATCAAGCCGCCGGCATCCGGACCGATGATATGACAGCCCAACACCTTGTCGGTGGTCTTATCGGCCAGAATCTTAACGAAGCCTTCGGTGGCATTCATCGCCCGTGCCCGGCCGTTCGCCGTGAAGGGGAACTTGCCGGCATTATAGGCGATACCCGCTTCCTTGAGTTCCTCTTCCGTCTTACCGACGGAGGCGACTTCCGGCCATGTATAAACGATGCCCGGAATGGCGTCGTAATTGATATGCGGCTTCTGGCCGGCAATCAGTTCCGCCACGGCGACGCCTTCATCCTCGGCCTTATGGGCAAGCATGGCGCCGGGGATACAGTCGCCGATCGCATAAACGGTCGGCACGTTGGTCCGATAATGGTCGTCGACCTGGATGACGCCGCGTTTGTCGGTTTCGATGCCGAGTTCCTCGAGCCCCAGGCCTTCGGTGTAGGGACGGCGGCCGACAGATAGCAGCACGACATCCGCTTTGATCTCTTCCGCATCGCCGCCGGCGGCCGGTTCGACCGTCAGGGTCACGCCGGATTTCGCCGTCTTCGCGGAGGTCACCTTGGAGGAGAGTTTGAACGCCATGCCCTGCTTCTTCAGGATACGCAGGAAGTTCTTGGAAACTTCCCCGTCATTGGTCGGCAGGATGCGGTCCAGGAATTCAACGACAGTGACGTCCGTTCCCAGGCGCGCCCAGACGGAGCCCAATTCCAGGCCGATGACGCCGCCGCCGATGACGACCATCTTTTTCGGTACCTTGCCCAGTTCCAGCGCACCGGTGGAAGTGACGATCTGCTTCTCGTCCACCTCGACACCCGGGATCGGCGTGGACTCCGACCCAGTCGCGATGATGATATTCTTGGCGGCGACGGTCTTGCCCTTGTCCGGCCCTTCGGTGATCTCCACCTCGGTCCCCGACTTCAGCTTCCCCTTGCCCTTGATCCAATCGATCTTGTTCTTCTTGAACAGGAATTCGATGCCTTTGACATTGTCGCCGACAACCTTGTCCTTGTGACCCATCATGCCTTTGAGGTCGAGTTTCACGCCGCTGGTCCTGACGCCCAGCGCGTCCAAACCGTGTTGCGCTTCCTCGAAGCGTTCGGAGGCATGCAGCAAGGCTTTCGAGGGAATGCAGCCGACATTCAGGCAGGTGCCGCCCAGGGTCGCGCGCATTTCCACGCAAGCAGTCTTCAATCCCAACTGCGCGGCACGAATCGCGGCCACATAGCCGCCGGGTCCGCCGCCAACCACGACCACGTCGTATTGGTTCTCGCTCATCGCTGATCCCTCTTCGTCAATCCGGCCCCTGGATCTCTGCCAAGGGCCCATCGGGCCGCGCCGCAAGGGCGGCCCCAAACCGGACCGCACCATGCCCCAACACGTCTAAAAGGAAAAGAGAATTAAGGACTTGAAGCCTGTCCCCCATAATCCGAATTTCCCATGGGATCGGCCATATTTTGGCCCCAATCATGCGTTAAGAAACGGCAAGATAGCCAAGGACCCGAACCATGAAAAAAGTACTGGCGCCGATTGCCATCGCCCTTTCCCTCGCCGTTGCCGGCAACCCCGCAGTCGCGGCGGAGAAGTCGCCGGAAGAACTGGCCAGGGAAGGTCTGGCGAAACTGTTGTCTGCGCTGGACTTGTTCATCGGCAGCATTCCGCAATATGCGACGCCGGAAATCCTGCCCAATGGCGATATCATCATCCGGCGCATCCATCCGGAAACGGAGAAGACGCCGACACCGGCGCCCGCACCCGCGGAAAAGCCCAAGGATTCGATCTGACGACCGCGCCCCCGACCCCGGTTCCAAGCCGTCAAGGTTTACGGTCCTCCGACGTCAGATACACAAATGCCGCGACGAGCACGCTTGCCGCGATGAAGCCGAACCCAAGCCGATAGGACTCCTCGACCGTCAACCCAATCGACCTACCCCAGTCGAGCGCCACACCGAACCCACCTTGCATGACCGGGATGCCGCCGACGGCGACGACCGTCATCAGGGTCGAAGCCCGCCCAACGAGATGGTCGCCGACCAGTGCGCGGTTATGAGCATTCAAGGTCAGATAGAAATTCTGGCACAACGTCATGCCAAGCAACAGGACGATCACGGCAACGGCCGGCAGGTCGCCAATAACCGCCACGGCACTGAAGCAGAGCGCCGATCCGAAAGCGCCCCCAAGCACGACTTTCTTGCGGGTTCCCAGAAGCCTGTCGAGCGGGCCGAAGATCAGTCCCCCGACCATGGTCATCATGAACAGCGCGAACAACACGGCGCCGGCTTCATGCGTATCGAAACCATGAACGTCCTGAAAATACGGCCCGCCCCAAAGCCCGGCCACGGTCGTGATCGGCGCGAAAGCGACGGTTCCCATTGCGAGCAGTCTGGGAAAATTCCGGTTTCCGAGAATTTCCCGAAAGCCGTGGAACATCGCGCGCCATCCGGTCGGTTGAAAGACCGGACGCGGCACGTGCGGCGGCGCGTTGCGGATTGTGACCGAGCCCAGAATGGCGATTCCCATGATGAAGATGCCGATGGCGAACAAGGCCGGACGCCATCCGACCACATCGACGATCGTCGCCAAGGGGTAGGTGCCGGCAAGTCCGCCGATACCCCCGATCGCCACCATGAAGCCGGATACCTGGGCGAAACGGTCGAGGGGAAACCACCGCGAAAACAGGATATGGGCGGCAGCGGAAGAGGAGGCGAAACCGAAGCCGAGCAAAATCCGCCCCGCATAGACCCATTCCAGTTCGACGGCCCGTGAAAAGACGATGCTGCCCAGTCCGGCGACCCCCAGCATCAGCGGCAGTACCCGCCGCGGTCCGAACCGGTCCAGCGCGACGCCTGCCGGAATCTGCATCACCATCGTCGCGATGAACATCGCGCCGATGACGCTGCCCAGTGCGGAAGCGGAAAGGTTCAATTCCGCCGCAATGACAGGCGACAGGATGCCGCCCGCCGCCCTGTGAAACTGACCGACGGCGAAACACAGTGCACAAAAAACGACGATCCAGACATATGGCAGCCGGTGCAAATCAGGACCGTCCTATGACAGAGACAGAATGTCGGAAGCCGGGACCGGACCGCGGCGTCCGCAGACAGTCACAGTCCCGACAAGACCGACATGAATGTGGGATCAGGGAAGAAATCCGTACTTCCTCCCGACAGTAAGAAGGGCAAAGACCACAATACCGGCGGCCAAGCCTTGAATCTGCGATTTGCCGCGCAACCACCAGACAAGAAGCGCGACGCCGAAAGCAGCTAACCGGTCCAGCATGGGCGCTTCGGCCGTGATATTCGTCGGGAAAAAGATGATCCGTACCATCAACCCAGCGACCATGGCGTAGGCCACCGTGTTCACCCAATCGAATAGCAGCTTATGACTGGCCAACCGGTCGGCAAGGGCGAGGCCCAGCATGCGCCAGACGAAAGTTGCGATCACCGCCAGCCCCATCATGGCCCAGGGAATGAGGGCGTCGGACATTGTCATTCCGGCGCCCTCCCCGTTGCATGGGCGACAACCACAGCCACGGTGCCGCCGCCCAGCCCGGCGGCCAGGATGCACCAGTCACCCAGCACCGGATAGGTAATCGGCCCGAGGATGGCCCCCAGCAGCACGGCAAAGCGGTTGGCCCAGACCCGGGCGCTGGAAACCAGCAGCACAATGTAGAGCGGCGTCACATAGACCGCGACCCGGATCACCGGGTCGGGCACGATATCGCTGAGGTAAAACCCGAAGACCGTACCGAGATTGGCGGCGACATAGACCACGCTGACGAAACCCAGATAGTAGGGCAACACCCCCATCGGCGGCACCTTGGTCCGCGCCGCGGTCAACTGCGCCCAACCGGTAATGGCCAGGAGATGGGCGGTGACGACATTCCGGATCAGGCCTCGGTTATGCTCCTTCAAATGCATCATCGGCAGGCCGGAAACCGTCATCGGCAGCATACGCATATTGGCCAGCGCTACCGCGGTGAAGATCACGGCCCCGCCGGCCCCGGCAGCGTAGAGATCCGCGAAGGCGACCTGGCCCGGCATGCCCCAGACGAACATCGTCGTCGCCACGGTGACGTAGATATCCAACCCCGCCTCGCGCGCGATCGCCCCGAATCCGATCATGGTCGTGAACAGGGCAAAGCCCGGTACGCCGAAACCGTCCCAAGCCCCCATGCGTCGCGCCGCGCGCCAGTCCGCTTGATTATTCGTCACGTCACTCAAGCGTTTTCCTCCGGCAGCAACATGTCTTTGGGGATTGCGGGATGACGGTCCGCCACGAAGCGATATAGCATCCACGAGTTGCTTCAATACAGTGGAAAGCCGTCATGGAACCTGTTCTGTTATCGCTTTGGTCCGGCCTGCCCGTGCTGCTCTTGCATATCGTGGCAACGCTGTTGCTGCTGGGGATCGGGTTGTGGTTCTACGAGAAGGTGACGCCCTATAAGGAATTGGCGCTGATCCGTGCAGGCAACCTGGCGGCAAGCATCACCTTCGCCGGGGCGATCCTGGGCATTTCCATTCCGCTCGCCTTTGCCATGAATGCCAGTTTGGGCCTGCTGGACCTGCTGGTCTGGGGCACGGTAACCATCATCCTGCAGGCGGTGGCCTATCTGATCGTCGACTTCGTGATGAAGGATATGCAGACCCGTATCGAAGCCAATGAAGTTGCTCCGGCCATCGTGATGATGGCCGCCAAATTGGCCGTGGGCGCGGTCGTCGCCGCGGCGGTGGCGGGCTAGTCCGTGCGGAAAACACGGTTCATCTGGTTCCTGCTGACGGTGGCTTTCGTCGTCCTGAGCGCCATCACCGATTTCGAGGATGCCGCCCCACGCAGACCTGTGCCCCCGGACACGGGCCCTGAGGCAAGGGAGAACTTCGATGTCCGGCGCGGCGGCACCGGGCCCGTGCAGCGCTGGCTGCTGCAAGCGGATACGGACCGGGTCCGTTCGACCGGCACCGCTTTCGCCATCGCGGAAGGTATATGGTTGACGGCGCGCCACGTGGTCGATCAATGCGACAGCGTCTGGCTGATCAAGCAAGGCAAACGCATCCAGCCGGACCAGAAGGTCCAAGCAGTGGTTCTGCATCCCGGGGCGGATATCGCCCTGCTGGAACTGGATCTACGCGCACCGCTCACCCAGGCCGTCACCACTGATTATCGTCCGGCGAGAAGCGCGCCCGGCTTTCATTTCGGCTATCCAGGCGGCGATCCGGGCGACGTCTTTTCGCTTTTCCTAGGCGACAGCGCGGCAACGATTCGGGGGCACGGCGCTGCGACCTTTCCGATACAGGTCTGGGCTGCGAAGGAGATCCCGGGCCGGCTCACCTCCCTGGGCGGGTTGAGCGGAGGACCGGCTTTTGACGATACGGGTCGCGTCATCGGCGTCACCATCGCGGAAAGCCCCCGCCGCGGAAGGGTCGCGACGACACCGGCGCGATTGTCGGCCGAGATGATCGAGCTGGCCGGCGCCGCCCCGCAATTCGCCAGGGACAGGGGCATGGCCAAACCGGTCACGGGTTTGACCCCGTCGACGTATCAGGAAAAAGGCGATGCCTTGCGCCGGTCGCTTTCCGTCGTCCAGGTCTATTGCCATGTGAAGATACCGGGACGGCGCAGCCCGCTCGACAATCTCTGATATGGTCGGCTCTCGGCAAGGCTTCGGTCCGGGAGGTTTTCGGGCGTGAACAGTACCAAACCGCTCTGGATCGTGATAGCCGCCGCCCTACTCGGTCTTTGGCTCTACACGGATTTTGACCTGCTGCCGACACCTTACGAATTGGTGCTCGAGCCGGAAAGGGAAGTCCGTGCACCCGGATCCGGCACGGCGTTCAGCGTCGGAGACGGGGTTTGGATGACGGCCCGGCATGTCGTGAATAAATGCGACGGAATCGGGTTCATCAAAAGCAGGAAGATTGTCGGAATCGTGGACCGGGTGGTTCACCATGAAACGGCGGATCTAAGCCTGTTATTCTCAGAATTCTCCGCCCTTCCCTTGGCCATCGCGCAGGCTGATCGGGACCCTCAGCGTCACGATCAGGCATTCCTGATCGGTTATCCGGCAGGCAAGCCGAGGCAGTTCATCGCGTCCCAAATCGAATATCGTGAGATCGAACGCCAAGGCGTGCCGGGTGGTGGCTTTCCGGTCATTGTTTGGGCCGAACGGCCCGATCCCGCGCCTGGCACCGTCTATTCCGGCATGTCCGGCGGCCCGGTCATCAGTGGGGCGGGATACGTCGTAGGGGTTCTGGTCGGCGCCGATAATGCGTTGGGCCGGATCATCGCGAACGTGCCGGCGACTTTGCGGGAAACGATGGCGGAACATCGCATCGGCACTGGCGCTGCACGCCCAGTACCGGACACTCTTTTTGCCGATCCGTCCGAAACCGGGTCGCAATTGCGCGCCGCAAACAGGGTGATCGAAGTCTATTGCCACGTCGAATAGGGAACAAAAAAAGGAAACGCCCCCTATAGAGGGGGCGTCGCCAAACATTAGATTGTCCGTTGGTAACGGATCAGACGTCCAGCAGCAGACGTGCCGGATCTTCCAGCATTTCCTTCAAGCGGACCAGATAGGTAACCGCCTCGCGGCCGTCGATGATGCGGTGATCGTAGGAATGCGCCACATACATCATGTTACCGACCACGATATTGCCTTCCGCGTCGCAGATCGGGCGTTTCTGGATCTTGTGCATGCCAAGAATGCCGGATTGTGGCGGGTTCAGGATCGGCGTCGACATCAGCGACCCGAAGACGCCGCCATTCGTGATGGTAAAGGTACCGCCCATCATTTCCTGCATGGTCAGCTTGCCGTCACGGGCACGACGGCCGAAATCGGCGATCGTCGCTTCAATTTCCGCGAAGCTCTTCTTGTCCGCGTCGCGCAATACGGGCACGACCAGCCCGGACGGCGTACCGACCGCGATACCGATATCGTAGTAGTTCTTGTAGATGATCTCGTCGCCATAGATCTCCGCATTGACGGCAGGCAGTTCCTGCAGCGCGATCACAGACGCCTTCACGAAGAAACTCATGAAGCCCAGCTTCACGTTATGCTTCTTCTCGAACTTGTCCTTATAGTCCTTACGCAGTTCCATCATCGCGGTCATGTCGACCTCGTTGAAGGTGGTCAGCATCGCCGCCGTGTTCTGCGCTTCTTTCAGCCTGCTCGCGATGACCTTCCGAAGCTTCGGCATCTTCACGCGTTCTTCGCCGCGCGGATCCATCGGACGTTCCGGCATCGGCTCGTATGTCGCGACCGGCGGCTTCGGACCGCCGACCGGCGCAGCCGCCGCTGCGGGTGCCTTTGCGGCCGGCGCGGCCTTCGCACCGCTGCTGAGGAAGTTCTGCACATCTTCCTTGGTCAGATTGCCCTTCGGACCGGTCGCCGGAATCTTGGAGGCGTCCAGATTGTTTTCAGCGACCATTTTGGCGACCGCGGGCGACAGGGTGTTGTTGCTGGCCGGTGCCGCAGCAGGGGCGGCCGCCGGTGCGGGCGCCGGCGCGGGTTCGGCCGGCTTTTCCTCAGCGGCCGGCTTCGGCGCTTCAGCTTTCGGTGCTGCCGCGGCTCCCTCTGCAATCGTGCAAAGCAGTGCGCCGACTTCCACCTCGGCCCCTTCGGCCGCAGCGATGTCCGAGACGGTACCGGCCACAGGGGACGGGACCTCAACGGTCACTTTGTCGGTTTCCAGTTCTACCAGCGGTTCATCCACAGCCACGGCTTCACCGGGCTGTTTGAACCAACGCATAATGCTTGCTTCTGTAACCGACTCACCAAGCGTCGGTACGTGCACTTCCGTGGCCATTTTTCTATCCAAGCTCCATTTCGAATGCCGGACCGCGCAACTCCTCGCGCCCGGTCATTTCCGATTGGTCGTTTTGGGTTCAGAATTCCCGCTAACTACTCGCCTATTTCTTGGCTTTCGCCTTCTTATTAGCTGCCGCTTTCTTAACAGCAGGTTTCTTTGCAGCCGACTTTTTCGCCGGGGCCTTTTTCGCCGTCGCTTTCTTTGCGGCTGCTTTCTTCACCGATGCCTTTTTTGCGGGAGCCTTTGTTACGGCGGCCTTTGCGAGCGTCGATTTCCGTGCAGACGCCTTTTTCGCCGCCTGCTTCGGCAAGCTCCGCCGGCCTTCCATGGTCAACGCCTCGTCGATGAAGCGCTGCAACTCGGCAACGTGATCACGCATCCGGCCCGCCGCGGGTGACGCCGCTTCCGGCCGACCGACATAACGCGGACGGGTCGAAACCTTGTTCCCAACCGCTTCCAGCACCTTTTCCAGACGTCGATCGACGAAGAACCAGGCCCCGTTGTTCTGCGGCTCTTCCTGGCACCAGACGACTTCGGCATTCGGAAATCGGCTCAGTTCCGTTTCCAGGGCCTTCTCCGGCCACGGATACAACTGCTCCACGCGCAGCAGGTAGATATCGTCGATCCCCCGTGCGTCGCGTTCCTCCAACAGGTCGAAATACACCTTGCCCGAGCAGACGACCACACGACGGATGTCGCTGTCCTTCGCCAGGCGCTTTTCCCATTGCGCATCGTCCCAGAGCACACGGTGGAAGGTCGACCCTTGGGCCATTTCATCCAGCGAAGAGATGCATCGTTTGTGACGCAACAGGGATTTCGGCGACATCAGGATCAGCGGCTTGCGGAAATTCCGCCGCACCTGACGGCGCAGCGCATGGAAGAAGTTCGCCGGGCTGGTGATGTTGCAGACCTGCAGATTGTCTTCTGCGCAAAGCTGCAGATATCGCTCCAGGCGGGCGCTGGAATGTTCCGGACCCTGCCCCTCGTAACCGTGCGGCAACATCATAACCAGGCCGCACATGCGCAGCCATTTGGATTCACCGGATGCAATGAACTGGTCGATGATGACCTGGGCACCATTGGCGAAATCCCCGAACTGCGCTTCCCACAGAACAAGGGAATGCGGTTCGGCACTGGCGTAACCGTATTCGTAACCCAGCAGACCGAATTCACTCAGCGGGCTGTCGATAACCTCGAACGGCGCCTGCCCCATGCGGATGTTGTTGAGGGGGACGTATTCCTCCTCGGTCTTCTGGTCGATCAACACCGAATGCCGATGGGAGAAGGTGCCGCGCTCGGAATCCTCGCCCGACAGCCGGATCGAGGTCGACTCGCACAACAAGGTGCCGAAGGCCAGGGCTTCTGCGGTTCCCCAGTCGATATCCTTGCCGGTTTCGATCATCTTGCGCTTGGCTTGAAGCTGACGCTTGATCTTGGAATTCAGGTTGAAGTTCTGCGGCACCGCGGAAATCGCGTACCCGACTTCCTTCAACAGATCGATATCGACGCCGGTTTCACCGCGACGGGCCTCACCGGAAGCGATGCCGAGACCGGCCCATTTGCCTTCCAGCCAGTCCGCTTTGTTCGCCTTGAAGGAATGCCGTGCCTCGAACTGCGCATCCAGATGGTTCGTGAACTCCTGAACGATCTTGAAGCCTTCGCCTTCCGGGATCGTTCCTTCGCTCTCCAACTGGTCGGCATAAATCTGACGGGTGCGCGGATGTTCGCCAATCCGGGTGTACATGAGCGGCTGGGTAAACATCGGCTCGTCGCCTTCGTTATGCCCGTGCCGGCGGTAGCACCACATGTCGATCACGACATCCTTCTTGAACTTCTGCCGGTATTCGATCGCAATCCGCGCCACGTGGACGCAGGCTTCGGGGTCGTCGCCGTTGACATGGAAGACCGGTGCGTCGACCAGCTTTGCCATATCGGAGCAATACGGCGAGGAGCGGGATTTGCTCGGCGCGGTGGTGAAACCGATCTGGTTGTTGATGGCAATATGGATCGTGCCGCCGGTCCGATAGCCGTCCAGCTGGCTCAACAGGAAGGTCTCAGCGACAATACCCTGGCCGATGAAGGCCGCGTCGCCATGCAGCAGAATGCCCATGACCTTCTCGCGATCCTCGTCGCCGCGCTGCCGCTGCTTGGCGCGAACCTTACCCAGGACGACCGTATTGACCGCCTCCAGATGGCTGGGGTTGGCGGTCAACGACAGGTGGACCACGCGGCCGTCGAACTCCCGGTCCGCGGAAGTGCCGAGGTGATACTTCACGTCACCGGAGCCCTGAACGTCTTCAGGGCTTGTATTGATGCCCTCGAACTCCGCGAAGATCGCCTGATACGGCTTGCGCATGATGTTCGCCAGAACGTTCAGACGGCCACGGTGGGCCATGCCCAGAACCGCTTCCTGCAGGCCGAGCTGCGCGCCGCGCTTGAAAATCTGTTCCAGCATCGGGACCAGCGACTCGCCGCCATCCAGACCGAAACGCTTCGTGCCGCGGTACTTCTTGTCCAGATAGGTTTCGAAAATGTCGGCCTGGGTGAGGCGCTCCAGGATCGTCCGCTTGCCAAGATCGGTGAATTCCGTCCGGTTGCGGATCCCCTCGATGCGTTCCTGAATCCAGGATTTCTCTTCCGGGTTCTGAATATGCTGGAACTCGACGCCGATCGAACCGCAATAGGTTTCCTGACAGATCCGCACGATTTCCCGCATCGAGGCGGATTCGAGCCCGAGATAATAGTTGATGAAGATCGGCCGATCCATGTCCCGATCTTCGAACCCGTAGGTCTTCGGATCCAATTCCGGCTGGTAGTCCGGCTCATGCAGGTTCAGCGGATCGAGATGTGCGACCGCATGGCCGCGCATCCGGTAGGCACGAATGATCATCAGGGCGCGGATCGAGTCCAGCGTGGCCTGCCGAATTTCCGCCGCGCTGGCGCCCGGAGTCCCGGCCCGCGCCAGACGGCGCAGAATTTCGTCGTAGGAGGTGCCTTCGTCCGTCAGCTCGCCGAAGCTCTCGGTCTGCTCCTCGCCTTTCGGACCGATGACCGTGGTCGCGCGCGGCGCCCAACTCGGCCCCCGATAACCCTGAAGGAAGTTCAGGTCGCCGTCCTCGAGTCCGGAAAAGAACTCAGCCCATTGCTGGTCCACCGAAGCGGGGTCGTTCAGGAACTTCTGGTAAAGCTCAGCCACATAGGTTTCGTTGGCTTGAAAAAGCGGCGTCGTGTTCCCGGCATAGGTCATCACGCATCTCCCTTTTCGGTCGGCGGCAACGGGACCCACCCGATCGGCGCGACAGAGACCGGTTCAGCCAGGGGCGCCATTCGGACGGCAAGCGCCGGATCAGCGATACAATCCCGACAGTTTCTCATCGCAGCGTAGCACATGGACCCAAGATAAAAGTACTGGGACAAGGTCACAGTAACGGTGCTGTCTCTCAACGTCGTATGATACCGACCAAACCTTTTTGAAATCCAGGTATAAAGAAGCAGCGCCGGGGATTACCCCGGCGCCGTTCTTACTTCAACCCTTCATTACTTCCAGCATCGTCGTTCCAAGCGCCGATGGGCTCTCGGATACCCGAATACCGGCACTGCGCATCGCCTCCATCTTGGAGTCCGCCGTGCCCTGGCCACCGGAAATAATGGCACCCGCATGGCCCATACGCTTGCCCGGAGGCGCCGTACGGCCCGCGATGAAGCCGACCATCGGCTTTTTGACCTTGGAGGATTTGACGAATTCGGCCGCTTCTTCTTCGGCCGTGCCACCGATTTCCCCGATCATGATGATGCCTTCGGTGGCATCGTCATCCAGGAACATTTCCAGGCAATCGATGAAGTTGGTGCCGTTGACCGGATCACCGCCGATACCGATACAGGTCGTCTGGCCCAGACCCGCGGCGGTGGTCTGCGCAACCGCTTCATAGGTCAGGGTTCCGGAACGGGAGACGACACCGATCTTGCCGGCACGGTGAATATGCCCCGGCATGATCCCGATCTTGCACTGTTCCGGCGTGATGACACCCGGGCAGTTCGGACCGATCAACCGCGTCTTGGAACCGTTAAGCGCGCGCTTCACCTTCACCATGTCCATCACCGGAATGCCTTCGGTGATGCAGACCGCCAGTTCCATTTCGGCGTCGATCGCCTCCAGGATCGCGTCGGCCGCGAAGGGCGGCGGCACGTAGATGACGGTCGCGTTCGCGCCGGTCGTGTGTTTGGCCTCCGCCACGGTGTTGAAGATCGGCAGGTCCAGATGCGTACCGCCGCCTTTGCCCGGCGTCACACCGCCGACCATCTGCGTACCGTAGGCGATCGCCTGTTCGGAATGGAAAGTACCCTGCGCGCCGGTGAAGCCCTGGCAGATGACTTTCGTGTCCTTGTTAACCAGAACGGCCATCAGTTCGCCTCCTTCACAGCGGCCACGACCTTTTCGGCCGCGTCTTCCAGATTGTCGGCGGAGATGATCGGCAGGCCCGATTCCGCCATGATCTTCTTGCCCTGCTCCACGTTTGTGCCTTCCAGGCGCACGACCAGCGGCACGTGGAGGTTCACCTCACGGGAAGCCGCGACCACCCCTTCGGCGATGACGTCGCACCGCATGATGCCGCCGAAGATGTTGACCAGGATGCCTTCGACATTCGGGTCACTGAGGATGATCTTGAAGGCCTTGGTCACGCGTTCCTTGGTAGCGCCGCCGCCGACATCAAGGAAGTTGGCGGGATCGCCGCCCTTCAGCTTGATGATGTCCATCGTCGCCATGGCAAGGCCGGCACCGTTGACCATGCAGCCGATCGACCCGTCGAGCTTGATGTAGTTCAGCTCGTGCTTGGTCGCTTCCAGCTCCATCGGGTCTTCTTCGGTTTCATCGCGCATGCCCGCGATGTCCTTGTGACGGAACAGCGAGTTGTCGTCGAAGTTCATCTTCGCGTCGAGCGCGATGACGTCGCCCGCGCCGGTCACGACCAGCGGGTTCACCTCGACCATGCTGGCGTCCAGCTGGGTGAAGGCGTTGTACATCGCCGTCAGGAACTGGGTGCAGCTTTTCACCTGGTTGCCTTCCAGGCCCAGCGCGAAAGCGATCCGCCGGCAATGAAAGCCGGAAATGCCGGTCGCCGGATCGACGGAGACACGGATGATTTTTTCGGGATGCGCTTCAGCGACTTCCTCGATTTCCATCCCGCCCTCGGTGGAGGCCATGATGGTGACTTGGCTCGTTGCGCGGTCCAGAAGCAGGGAGAGATAGAGTTCGCGGGCGATGTCGCAACCGTCTTCGATATAGAGACGGTTCACTTCCTTGCCGTCCGGCCCGGTCTGCTTGGTGACCAGCGTCGCGCCGAGCATGGCTTTGGCGTTCTCGCGCACGTCCTCGACGGACTTGCTGACGCGAACCCCGCCCTTGTCGGGATCGCCGCCCTTGAACCGGCCGGCCCCGCGGCCACCGGCATGAATTTGGGATTTAACGACCCAGATCGGACCGCCAAGTTCGTTAGCCGCCTGTACCGCTTCGTCGACGGTGTAGGCCACCTGCCCGTCGGGCACGGCAACGCCGAACTTCCGCAGAAGTTCTTTGGCCTGATATTCGTGGATGTTCATGTCGCTTAAGACTTCCCCGTGGCTATGATCACGCCCAAACCCCTTCCGTTCGGACTTGGCACCGTACCGGCACCAGATCCCTGCCCCGAAAGGGACCGGCAAGTCGGCGGCAAGGCTGTGGAACGGCCCCGTGAACTGTGCCGCTGGGCTTCGCCTTTCCGCCCACCATCCGCGGCGTCCGCATACCATCAGGAACAATGGATTTCCGGGCCCCGCTGAGCGGGCGTAATTTAGCAACCTTTCTACTCAACGCAACCGGATCAGCCATAATAATGCCTAGGCGCGGCACCAAAAATTCCACTTGTCTCGATAGGTTTTCTCAATGGTTCGGGCGAACCGCCCCGCATCAAGAAGCGGTGAGGCCTGCAATCTTTCGCGCAGGCCCGCGGCGTAATCGGCACACTGGGTCGGTTCCCCGGCAAGGCCGGCCGCCGACGCGATATAGGACTCTTGGTCTTCCGCGATCAGTTCCGGCAGGTCCAAATGGGTCAGAATCGAAGCGCCGACGCGGGCGGCATGACGGTCGCCGCGAAGGGTGATGACCGGCGTTCCCATCCACAAGGCATCGAAGGTCGTCGTGGTGCCGTTATACGGAAATGTATCCAGCGCGATGTCGATTTCGTTATAGGCGGCGAAGTGTTCCGCCAGGCCCGGCACCGTGCCGCGTAGCGACAGACGGTCCGCTTCGATGCCGCGAAGGGCGAAGGCATCGGCGAGCGACCTGCGGGTCTCCGGATCGTTCAGCGACCGGGCCTTCACCAACAGCCCGGCCGAACTGCAGTTCTTCAGGATCGCCGCCCAAACATCCAGGACCGTCTCGTTCACCTTGGCAAAATTGTTAAAGGAACCGAACCGGATCGGCCGATCGCTGAGCGGCGGCTTCACCACGGGAACATCGACGGGCGGGCGGTAGCACAGGAATCCCTCCGGCAGCCGAACGAGTTGTTCAGACCCTGTATCCGCATCGCGCATCGGCGGGTCCGCAATCGCATCCGTGAGCCGAAAATCCATTTCGACAAGCCCGGTGATCCCCGGATACCCCAGCCACGTCATTTGAATGGGGGCGGCACGCCGGGCGAAGACCGGCAGTCGGTTGCCGGAAGTATGGCCGGCTAGATCGACAAGGATGTCTATCCCGTCGGCAAGAATCCTCTCCGTAAGCGCATCATCGGTCCACCCGGAAGTATGAACCCAATGGTCGGTCGCCGCGCGGATCTTCTCCGACATCGCATCGAGCCGGGCGACGTCCGCATAACACCAGACGTCGACTTGGCGCCGATCGTGCGCCTCCAACAGCGGCAGGATGAAACTGGCGACGGGATGCTGTCTAAAATCGGGAGAGACATAACCGACCCGCAAAACACGATCGGCGTTCCTTGAATTTGCAAATCCAGCGGAATACGCACCCCGCTGCCCAACCTGCATCGACAGTGCCTTGCCCCATTCGCGATGGGCGGCTTGGATTTCATCCGATGTAAGCCGATCGTTGTAATGCATCGACATCAATCGGTTGTCGTGGCCGGTTCGAAAATCGGGACGCTGTGTTACCACGCGGTCGTGGTGTCGAAGCGCCTCATCGTGATGCCCCTGACTCTGACGGATCACCCCCAGATTGGATTCGACTTCGATCAGGTCCGGATCGGCCGCCAATGCGTGCTCATATGCCTGCGCCGCTTCCTCCAACAAGCCCATACCTGCCAGAAGGTTTCCCAAGTTCGTCCAGGCCGGCGCAAAACCCGGTCTCAGGCGGACCGCATCGCGCAAATGACTGAGCGCTTGCTGAGGTTGGGTCGCCGTCAACAGCGATCCCAGGGAAAACGCGATATCCGGATTATCGGGCGCGGCCGTGCGAGCCCGCCCGAGACAATCCGTCGCGACATCCGGTCTGCCTGCCGCGTTGGCGCAAAGCGCCATCAGGTACAGGCCTTCGGGGCCATCGGGCTGGTCATGGAGGTAACGGTTCAAGGCGGCAACCGCGGTCTGACCATCGCCACGTGCCAGGGCGTCCTTCGCTTGCTGCAAGTCGTCGTCGCCGCTCACTCGGCCTCTCCGTTCGACGATAGAACTCGCCGGTACGTTCGCACAAAGAAAGAAGCCGCGCTCTCCGATTGGAAAGCGCGGCTTCTGAACCTACACCGAAGTCGGTTTCGGCAAGTTCGCCTTTAGGAAGAAGACGTGCCCGACGCGGCGGGGGCCGTCTTCGCGGCGGCTTTCTTCGCGCGCGCCTTTTTACCGGACGACTTTTTGGCGGCGGATTTCTTGGCCGCCGACTTTTTTGCGGAAGCCTTCTTGCCACCGGCCTTCTTGGCCGCCCCCTTCTTCGCGGGTGCGTCCTTGCCGGCATTCTTTTCGATATCCGCGGCGACCTTGTTCAGCGCCTGCACAGCGTCGATCGACTTCTGCAGCATCTTTTTCTCGGCTGCATTGAGCGAGATCTCAACGATCTTCTCGACACCGTTCGCCCCGATGATGCAGGGCACGCCGACATAGAGATTCCGCACACCGTACTGCCCGTTACAATGAGCCGCAGCGGGAAGCAGCCGGCGCTTGTCCTTCAAATAGGACTCCGCCATCACAATCGCGGAAGAGGCCGGCGCATAAAAAGCGGAACCGGTTTTCAACAAACCGACGATCTCAGCGCCACCGTCACGCGTGCGCTGAACGATGTCGGCGATGCGCTTCTTCGTGGACCAACCCAGTTTCAGCAGATCCGGAACCGGAATACCCGCAACCGTCGAATAGCGGATCAACGGCACCATCGTGTCGCCGTGACCGCCAAGCACGAAGGCCGTGACATCTTCCACCGACACCTTGAATTCATCCGCCAGGAAATAGCGGAAGCGAGCCGAGTCGAGCACACCGGCCATGCCGACAACCATGTTGGTCGGCAATCCGGATGCTTTCTGCAGAATACCGACCATCACGTCGAGCGGGTTGGTGATGCAGATGACGAAAGCTTTCGGCGCGTATTTCTTGATCCCCTCGCCGACCGACTTCATCACGCTGGTATTGATGCCGATCAGGTCGTCGCGGCTCATCCCCGGCTTACGGGCAACGCCGGCCGTCACGATGATCACATCGGCGCCCTTGATCGCGCTGTAATTCTTGGAACCGGACATAGCCGCGTCGAAGCCTTCGACCGGCGATGCTTCCGCCAGATCGAGCGCCTTGCCCTGCGGAATGCCGTCCATGATGTCAAACAGAACGACGTCGCCCAGTTCCTTGAGACCTGCCAATAAGGCGAGCGTGCCGCCGATGTTTCCAGCGCCGATAAGCGCTATCTTGTTACGAGCCATCCCCTTCCTTCCTGATGGTATTGAACCATGCCGGTATGTGTTTCAGAGCCGTGACCTTCAATACGATGCCATCGCCACACAATCCAGAAGCGGCGGCCGCTGGCGCTCGCAACCGGTGTGGTACAGGAATCATTTATAATGAGCAAGGATATTGCCGTTTTCCTGTCAATCCCGAAAGCTTGTATCCACAGCATTCTATACATTTCCGTCCTTCGCCCCTGCTCACGACAGAGTGAAACGTTGTCATCCCCCCAAACCGTTGCCGAATTGCATCTCACCACCCACCTAACGGGCAACGAAGGCCGGCATGGACCGGTCTGTAAAATCTATATGGAGTGGGTCGATGAATGTGTTCATTCCCGGCGGACGCGGCAGCAAGCGTCTGGCACGGTTAAGCATCGCGGCAGGCATGGGCCTGTGGGCGGTCATGGTTGTCGGTTTGACGGTGATACCGTTGGACCGCGGAACGGTCAGCGAAGGTGTTTATGCGTTGACCGGAACCTTGACCCAATATGTCACCGAGGACGGCGAACGCACCGTGAAGCCCCTGCCGCTGCCGCGTTAAGAGTGGGATAACCCGGTTCTGAATAAATCCGGACGGCGGGCTGTCTTTCAACGGCCCGCCGTCTGGCCAAGTCGACAATGAGGGAATAGAAGTCGAACCGACAGAACCACCACCAGCCTGATCGGTTTCCCATGATCCAAACGCTATTCAGTCCCCTGCGCCGCCTGTACGACTGGACGATGCGGATGGCGGCACACCGGCTGGCGGAAAGATACCTGGCTTTCGTTTCCTTCATCGAAAGCGTCATCTTCCCCATCCCCCCCGACGTCATGTTGATCCCGATGGTATTGGCCCATCGCGACCGATACCTTCGCTATGCGACCGTCTGCACCATCGCCAGCGTGATCGGCGGTGTCGGCGGGTACCTGATCGGTTATGGCCTGTTCGATGTCATCGGCGAGCCTATCGTCAGCTTCTACGGTTACGAGAAAGCGCTCGATCAGGCGCGTGCCTCCTTCGAAGAATACGGCTGGCTGATCGTCATTGGCGGCGGACTGACGCCCCTGCCGTTCAAGATCGTTACCATCGCATCCGGCGCGATGGAGCTCGACCTCATGACATTCGTCCTTGCCTCCCTCGTCAGCAGAGGGATGAGGTTCTATATCGTATCCATTCTATTGCGCCTGTTCGGCGGGCCGATCCGCACCTTGATTGAAGAACGCTTCGGTCTGATGACCACCGCCTTCTTCATTCTGTTGGTCGGCGGATTCCTGGCCGTGAAATGGCTGCATTGACGCGCCACGCCGTCACAGGTTCGACAGAAACGAGGAACGCATGGACGCCCGACTGAAATTACCCAGCCTCCAGCAAACACCGGCACTGGTCATGCTGTTCATTGCGCTTGTCCTGGGCACGGCCTACTTCTTCGAGCATGTGCTGGACATCCATCCTTGTGCCTTGTGCCAATACCAAAGACTGGCTTGGTGGATTGCGTTGGGGCTGGCCGGCGTGACCTACTATCTTCGCCGCCGGAGGATCCTGTTGCTCTCCGGCCTGACGCTGACAATCATCGTGATCCTGGCCGGTGCCGCCACCGCCGGATACCATGTCGGCGTGGAGCAGAAATGGTGGGAAGGGCCATCGTCCTGCACCAATAGCGGGCTGAACGATCTGGACATCAATGCCCTGAAGGACGCGATCATGAACGCGCCGGTGATCCGGTGCGACGAAGTGGCCTGGAGCCTGTTCGGCATCTCCATGGCAGGCTACAATCTCTTGCTGGCACTTGGCGCTGCGTTGGGGATCGGCTTCCTGATCCGCAATGCTTTTCGACAGGACACGGTTTGAGGCGGTCATGAACGGCGAAACGACAGAAAGCAGGACCAAACCGGCGCGCGGCCCGCGCTACCTGCCCGGTGACCCGCGTCCCGCCGAAGACGTCGCCCGGATGATCCGGGTCGATCAGGCGGGCGAATTCGGCGCCACCCGGATCTATGCCGGACAACATGATGTGCTGCGCCGAACGCCGTCAGCCTCCCTGATCAAGCATATGGCGGAACAGGAACAGGAACACCTGGACACGTTCAACAAGATGCTGACGAAGCGTCGTGTCCGCCCCACCATCATGACACCGATCTGGCATGTGGCGGGATATGCAATGGGCGCCGGCTCAGCCCTGTTGGGCGAGAAAGCCGCCATGGCCTGTACCGTCGCAGTCGAGGAAGTGATCGACGAACACTATGCCAAGCAGGCCGAAAAGCTGGGTGAAGACGAAGCCGACCTGAAAGCGACCATCGAGAGGTTTCGTCAGGAGGAACTGGAGCATCGCGATATCGGCTATGCCGAAGGCGCCGAGCAGGCCCCCGGGTACCCCGTACTGACGCGCGCGGTGAAGACCGCGTCAAAACTTGCGATCTGGCTCTCGGAACGGGTCTGACTTCACCCCCTTCGCAGCGACCACCCCGAAAGACTTTGGCGGCTAGAGCAGAATCGTGGCCTGCTGTTGTCCGGTATTGCCAAAAAGCGCGAGGGTTCCAGATGTCCCTGTCACGGTTCGAAAGCCGCTTCGTCCGTCTTGAACAGGATTACCCGACCGGCATGACCGCACCGGCGGTGCTGCAACGCGCCTTGGCGATGCTGGCGGATTTGGCCGCGGATACGCTGGAGACCGATGCCGAGCGGGCGCGCATCCTTATGACCGGGGCCGCCCTTCGTATCGAAACGCTGTTTCGGGACTGGCCGGACGTGGTCGCCCCCCTGACAGAATGGCGGCGAGACATCACGCTGTTCCCCGCCGATGACGGCATGGCGCTGCGCTGCCGCGCGATCCGGCAGGCCGAGAGTAGAATTCGATCGATTGTCGAGGAAGCCCCGCCCCCGACAGGTGACGAGCTGCCTTACCGTTCCAGTTCCATGTCCCAGTAGAGATAGTCGTTCCAGCTTTCATGCAGGAAGTTCGGCGGGAAGGACCGTCCGTTTTCCTGCAGCAGATAGGTCGATGGCTGCCGTACTGCCCGACGCAATGGCATATGGGCCTGTTCGGGGGTCCGGCCGCCCTTGCGCAGATTGCAGGGGGAACACGCCGTCACGACATTTTCCCAGGTTGTCCGCCCGCCCTGACTACGCGGAATGACGTGATCGAAAGTCAGTTCCTGCGCATTGAAGCCGGTGCCGCAATACTGACAGGTCAGTTTGTCCCGAAGGAAAACGTTGAACCGGGTGAATGCCGGTTGCCGCGATGGCCGAATATAGTCCCGCAAGGCGATGACACTGGGCAGCGCCATGGTGAAACTGGGACTGTGGACTTCCGTTTCGTATTCGGAGAGGACGGAAACGCGATCGGAGATCACCGCCTTGACCGCATCCTGCCAGGTCCAAATGGAAAGCGGAAAATAACTCAACGGTCTGAAGTCCGCGTTCAACACCAACGCCGGACAATTATTCAAGGCCGTGTTCACCGCAATAAACTCCCGTTTTAGCGGGGGCCACCCTTGCCAAGGTTGATCGAAAGCTACACGGATTCTTCGAACGCGCACAAGGAATGCGGCAACCGGGTAAGAAAATATCACCAATTTGTAAGAAAAAACCCTCGCCGCTTCTCACCCGTTCAAATACCTGGCAAGGAAATCCATCGCCCGTCTCAATCCGGCGGGGTCGATGGAATGGGGCACGCCGGGACAAATCAGCGTCTCCACAGCAAAACCCGCATCCTGCAGGGCACCTGCGGCAGCAGGGGTTGCCTGAACCGGCACCACGTCATCGGCGTCACCATGAACGAGCAGGATGGGCGGCCTGCTGCGGGCCTCCTCCAGCAAAGCCTCGCCGGCCAGCAACGCACCGGAAAACCCAACCACCGCCGCAAGCGGGTCAGGCCGCCGCGGCGCGACGTGAAGCGACATCATCGTTCCCTGGCTGAAACCGACCAGCGCCACTGAGGACGCATCGAGGCCGAACCGTGTCATTTGCTGGTCGATAAACCCGTCCAGGATCGGCGCCGCCATTCGAATGCCGCTCAGCATCACATGCGGGTCGCGATCCTGCAGCGAGAACCATTGCCGCCCATAGGGCGCCATGTCGCAAGGAAAGGGTCCGTCCGGTGCGATGAAGTGCGCATCCGGCAGGACGCTCGCCAGATGCGGCGCCAGGGCAATCAGGTCGCTGCCATCCGCCCCCAACCCATGCACCAGAATAACGAGCTGCTTCGCCTTGCCGCCCGAAGCCGGGCTCTCCTCCGGACCATCCAAATCCATCAACATGTACTATCCCCTGATGTCACGCCGGTGCGCCGCGGTAATAGTGCCACAGGAATACCGACATGGCGCTGCGCCAAGGCGCCCAGTCCTTGGCAAGGTCCCGTGCCAGCTTCGGCGTCGGCCTCGCCTCGAGCCCCTTAAGGCGTTTCATCGCTTCCTGAAGCGCGATGTCCTCCCCCGGAAACAAGTCCGGGCGGCCGAGCGAAAACATGCAGTAGATCTCCGCGCTCCACAGGCCGATCCCTCTCAATCCCATCAGAGATGCGATGATCTCCTCGTCCGGCATACTCGGAAAGGCGTCGATCGGCACAAGGCCGGAGGCGACCCCTTCCGCGATCCCTTTGCCGTACCGGATCTTCGGTCGCGACAGGCCGGCGGCCTGCAAGGCTTCATCCGGCTGCGCCAGGAATGCTTCCGCCGTGGTTCCCGGCATGAGATTCTCCAGACGGCCCAGAATCGCCCGCGCCGCCTCCTTCGAGATCTGCTGATTCACCACGATGGAAAGCAGAGCGGGAAAGCCGCCCGGCGCGGTGCGCGGCTCCGGATAGCCAACCAGCGTCAGGGCATCGGCGACCTGGCGGTCCCGCGCGGCGACCGTGTCCAACGCCTTGATCAAAGTCTGTTTGTCCACCAGATAACACCCTGCCTGAAACACCCGACATATTTGACTTAAGGGACCGACGGGCGCTAGGCCAGCCCCATGAGCGATACGACCGATATGGAAAAGACCGAGCCGACCGGGGCGCAATGGGGCGATCCCTCCGGCATCTTGCGGCAGGCCCCGATGACGACGCGTTTCGCTCCAAGCCCGACCGGCGAACTGCATCTCGGCACGGCACATTCCGCTCTCTTCGCCTGGAAGCGGGCGCGGGATGCGGGCGGACGTTTCCTGCTGCGCATCGAGGATATCGACACGGCGCGCTGCCTGCCGGCGCACGAAGCGCAAATACTGCGCGACCTGGAATGGCTCGGTCTCGACTGGGATGGTCCCGTTCTGCGTCAATCGGAACGAACCGAGGTCTATAGCGAATTCCTGCATGTGCTGGAGGAAGGCAGTCTGGTCTATCCCTGCTTCTGCACCCGCAAGGAAATCCAGGCGGAAATCGCGGCGGCCCCCTCGGCGCCGCACGGACCCGACGGCCCCCTTTATCCCGGCACCTGCAAGAACATGCCGTGGCGGGAAGCAAAGAGCAGGATGGAGGCCGGCGAACCCTATGCCCTGCGCCTGCACATGGACCGCGCCGTCGGCATGACCGGGCCGCTGACTTTCTCCGATGAGCGGTTCGGGGACATGCAGGTGGATGGACTTTCCTGCGGCGACATCGTGCTCTGCCGGAAAGACACTCCCTCAAGTTATCATCTGTCGGTCACCGTCGACGACGCGACGCAATTCGTAACCCTTGTGACGCGGGGCGAGGACCTGCTGCACGCGACCAGCATTCATCGCATCCTGCAGACGTTGTTTGCCTTGCCCGCGCCGCAATACCACCACCATGGATTATTGCTGGACGACTCCGGACAGAGGCTATCGAAACGCGACAAGTCCAAGGCGATTTCTGCCTTGCGAGCGGAAGGCCTGTCCCCGGCGGAGGTCCGTGCCTTGGCCGGGTTCCCCGACGATCAGGGGCTCTAGAGGGCCGTGTCCCCCTTGCGCATTCCCTCACACAAGGCGGTGTAATCCGGTTCCTCGTCCGGTGTCAGCAAACCGTGACGCAGGAAGAAGTCGATCAGGACGAGGTTGCAGTTGAACTTGAACTCATCGGTGCTGCGGATGATCTCCATAACCTCTTCAGCCGGCATCAGGTAAAAACCCGCAAGCTCACCATCGGTATTCACCGGCGTGAAGTCTTCCGGCAATTCCAGGTCATAGCAGAACATCACGTCCGGCTTGATACGGCCCTTCTCCTCCCGGACGTAAGTTATGCAGCCAACCGGCACCGCCTGTCCCGCCATCGCGGGGGAGATCGAGGCTTCCTCCCCGCATTCCTTGATCAGGTTTTGCTTCAGCGTCAGGTCGAAGGGCTGGCCACCGGCAACCGTATTGTCCAGCAGGTCCGGATAGGTCGACTTGCCGGGCGCACGTCGGCCGATCCACAAGTACAGTCCGTCGGGTTTTCGGACATAGCCGTTCAGATGAATGCCCCAGGCCCGCAGACCGAAGGGCGGCACCGCGACCCGGTCGATCAGGAATCGCGGTTCCTCACCCCAGTTGCGCATCGCCGGGAACAATTCGTCCCGCAACCCGTCGACCACGCCCAATGCCGACAGTTCCGAGGCGACGTCCGCCATCAGCACGGTCCGTTCTTCCGGAGTTGCCGCCGCGTCGGTCAGTCGGATGGCATCGCCGTCCCGATTGAAGCAGTCGAAGTGGGTCAGCAGGGTGTCGGCGACCTCTTCGCCCACCCAGCCGATATTCTCACCGCCGACGCGAAACCGCTTCTGGACCGAAAGGTCCCCGTTATTGCAGGTCCTGACATGGTCCAGAAAACTCATCGGCGGTCACTCCGTGGCGGTTCAGTTGCAATGCGCCTTCGAGGAAACGAGGACGAGTTCCACGCCGATGACTTGGCGCAGGCCCGCCCCGATCCGCGCGGCCAACCCCTGATCCATATCACCCACCTGAATGTCGACAAGCAAGCGGTCCTGAGGGTCGGAGTCGGCGTGTACCCGGCTGGGGATCAGCCCACGCTTGGCGAAGGGTTCGAGCAGACGGTGAAGCAGATTGGGGTCGGCAACGCCGACCACGCTGAAACATGCGGTTTCGGAAGCCGATTCGACGCGGCTATTGAGGAAGGACATGGTGATCGCCCCTGAATTCCATGAAAATTGATGCAGCGAATAGAGCAGCGCTCTAGGCCCGGTTCCCCTCGGGGACCGGGTCCGTAATTCGCGCAATCAACCGTGCCCGGTCGCAAGCGGCCGGAAACACGTCGATTTCATGGGTCGGACGAAATGTCATGACAGACTTATAGCGGTCGGAATCGACGCCGCCAACAATCACTTTCCGAAAAGATACAGGATCATCGGCAGTGAGAAGATCGAGAACGCCGTCGACAGGAAAATCGTGGTCGAGGCAATGGCCTGCGCCGTTCCATAGCGCTGGGCGAACAGATACACGTTCACGCCGGTCGGTTGAGCCGCCATCAGGGTGGCCGCCATGGCCCAGAGCGGTTCGAGGTCGAAAACCTGAGTCGCCAAAACATAGACGATGCCGGGCATGATCAGGCACTTGGTCAGAACCACGAAGACCGATTGGCCGAGCCTGCCTTTGAACCCGTATTCCGCCAGCGTCGAGCCCATTGCAAAGAGCGCGCAAGGCAGGACCGCACCCTGCATGATACGCAGGAAATCGTCGGCAACCGTCGGCAATTCCAGACCGGTGAAATTGAAGGCCAGGCCGAAGGCCAGACCGCCGATCAACGGATTGGTAACCAAGCCCTTCACGATCTTGAGCGGCAATTCCCGCAGGGCCGACCCCGCATTGCGTCCCGCTTCCAGCAGAATGGTCGTGCCCGTCATCAGCATCAGGCCGTGCACGGAAATGATCAGGAAAAGCGGAATGGCCCCCTCTTCGCCGAAAGCCCGGACGCCCAGCGCGATCCCCAGCAGAACCGTGTTCCCGAAGGAGCATCCCATCCCTGTGAGCGTGCCACCCATCAGATTCCGCCCAAAGACGGCCATACCGACGACCATGCCCAGCCCATAGACCGCGAACACGGCGATATAATAACTGCCGAACAAGCCCCAGGGGATTGATTCCGGCAATTCGCGGGTTGCGAAAGTACGGAACAGGAACAGCGGAATGGCAAAGTTGAAGACGAATTTGGCCAATCCCGCCGCGCTTTGTTCAGAAAACCACCCGACCCGACGCGCGCCGTAGCCCATCAGCAGGACAGCGAAAACAGGCGTTACGATTTCTAGGACGATTTCCATGGCGGAAAAGAGACTCCGGATGGGGCAAGTGGGTGGGCGGCGCGGTACTTACGGGAATCGGTTGGCTGTCCGGGTCGGCCACCGCGATTTCACTCTGTACCTTAGTGCCTGATTTTAGCAAGTTTTCCCGCTTCTCTTGCGAATCGATCCCTTCCATGCCACATCTGCCATAGTGATTGAGAGAAGGGAGATCACCCATGTCCAACGTCTGGACTTACGGTAGACGTCCCTCCAGCGTCGTGCGGTATCGGCATGGCGGCTATAATGCAATCTATCCCCTGGCCCATGGTGAGACGTTCAACGGTGTTGCGGAAACGCAGCGGCTGGAACGGCTCGCGGCCGAAGGCGGCGGGGATATCATTGCGGCCGAGGCACCTGCCGTGACAGTTGGTGGAGAAAGCAACGTGCTGCGGTTTCCGAACCGCCGCAAGCGCAGCGATTCCACCGGTCGCGCATCGACCCGGAAAACCGTCCCGCCGAAGGGCCGCGAGTGAACCGCCGCCCCGGCTGAATAGCACGGGATTTTTGCAGGCCGGTGACGCCTCCCCAATGCAGGGTCTGCGGCGGAATGTCCCGCGCAGAATTTTGTGAGTGGTATTGCCTGTTTCCGGGCGCTATATCGCTGGGCATGGCAGTTTTCGCAATAATCCTGATGGTAGTCGGCATGATCGCGACAGTGGCGATCCTGGCGACGGGCATTTATTCCATGGTCCGCGGCGGGGAATTCAATGATCGCTGGGGCAATCGGCTGATGCGGTATCGCATCGTCGCGCAGGGCTTCGCCCTGGCGATGTTCGCCCTTGGATTGATGCTCCTCCGCAACGGCGGTTGAGCCTCTTTCAGGAAATGATCTTCCGACTGTAACGGGCGGCGCGGCGATGCGCCGCTTTGTTGCGTTGCGCCCCGAATTCGCCCCTAGAAACATCCCTGGACACTTCCCGAACGGCAGCTATGTTTGCCCGCATGGTGAAGCTGACGAAAATCTACACACGCGGCGGCGACGGCGGGGAGACCTCATTGGGGGATGGATCCCGTCGTGCCAAGGACGATATCCGTGTCGCCGCCTATGGCACGGTGGACGAGGCGAATTCGGTGATCGGCCTCGTCAGACTTCACACCGACGGCGACCTCGACCGGTTATTGTCCAGAATACAGAACGACCTGTTTGACCTGGGCGCGGATCTTTGCACGCCGGAAGACGGCCGCAAGGCCGAAGGCGCGCTTCGAATGACCGACGGCCAGGTCGAGCGGCTGGAAAAGGAAATCGACGCCTACAACGAACCGCTCGCCGACCTGACAAGCTTCATCCTGCCCGGCGGCAGCCCGGCCGCCGCGCATCTGCACCTTGCGCGCACCGTCGCTCGACGGGCAGAACGGGAAACGATCGAGCTTGCGCGGTCCGAAACCGTGAACCCGGCGGCGGTCAAGTATCTCAACAGGCTCTCGGACCTGCTCTTCGTTCTGTCCCGTCACTGCAATGACGGCGGCAAGGCCGATGTGCTTTGGGTGCCAGGCGCCAACCGGCCCTGACCGGCCGCACCAGAAACCGGAAAGTCATACCCATGTCCGAAGAAGAACTCGCGAATGTAGAACCGACCGCAGTGATGCTGATTGCTGCCGCGGTGTTCGTGATCACCATCCTGGCCGCCATCGTGCTGCAGATCCTGGCCTTCCGGCATAAGCGCGAATACGGCAGTGCCTTCATGCTGAAGGACTCCCTCTTCCGTCACAAGGAATTGGTCTATACCGAAGAAGGCATGAAATACATCAACTGGCAGAAGCGCCTCGCCATGGGCTGCACGGTGATCATCGCCGCCCTGCTGCTGCTGGACCGTTTCGTCATCTAGCTCCCCATGCACCGGGAGGCACGACGGCGTGCTGACTGAAGCCCTGCTCTACCTGCTCACCCCCTGCCCGCGCTGGGCCCGCCGCGCCGGATATCTGCGTGAAAGCATCGCCATCGGCGCGCGCTGCAACCGGCGCAAGAAGGATTGGGCCGGGCATCTGACGAATTCCAAGAACGCCGTCCTGCATGCCGCCGGACTGTGCGGCAGGAAACGCCGCGCGGTCGTCCTCGGTAGCGGGCACGGGTTCGACTTGCCGTTGGAAGCCCTTGCCGCCACCTTCGGCCGGGTCGATCTCGTCGATACGGTGCACCCCCTTGGACTGCGTCTGCGGGCCCGGCAACATCGCGGCGTTTCCCTGATCGAAGCCGATGTAACCGGTAGGGACGGTCCGCGCCCCGCGTATCCGGCGGATACGGACCTGATCGTCAGTCTCAACCTCGTTTCACAACTGGGTGTCGCGCCAGGAATAGACGCCGCCGACCGCGAGATCATGCGCTCGCGCCACATGGCCGAAACCTTGTCACTCGGATGCGTGGCCTGCGTGATCGGTGACATTGAACGCCGCGAATTGAGGCACGGCGAGTCCGAGCCTGAGATGGTCTCAATAAACTGGCTTTCGCCGGCCGGACGGCCCGAGCCTTTGGAAATCCGCGAATGGCGCTGGCCGGTCGCCCCCTTCGGTGAGATTGCCTCGACACTCGATGTATCGACCACCGTGCGGGCCGCGATTTGGGCCTGACATTCCGAGCGGAGCGTTGCGGCCCGCCGGCCGGCGCTGGAACAGCCGCGATCGGATATGAAACAGGGTCGCGGATGGGCAAGAAAGCGGCCCGCCTGCGACTTGACCCGGCATCTACGCGGCCCTAAACACGGGGGCTGCATCGTTGGAAACCGGCCTGTTTCCTTGGTGCACAGTGCCGAATTATTAGGAAACGAGGCATGGTCGACGTGGAGGGAGCCACGCGCGGCCGGGCCCTGGCCCAGTCGGCCTGGCGGTCGACCGTCGAGCGGCATTAAGGGGCGGCCTCTTGTTTGTGAACCTTGTTGCGAAGGATTCCCGAAGATGAAAGTTCTCGTCCCCGTCAAGCGGGTCGTCGACTACAACGTCAAAATCCGCGTCAAGCCGGACCAGACGGGTGTTGAGACCGCGAACGTGAAGATGTCCATGAACCCGTTCGACGAAATCGCCGTCGAACAGGCCGTGCGCCTTAAGGAAGCCGGGACCGCGACGGAGATCGTCGCCGTTTCAATTGGACCGACGCAAAGCCAGGAAACGATCCGCACGGCCCTTGCCATGGGCGCCGACCGCGGCATCCTGGTTGAAGCCGACGCGGATGTCGAACCGTTGGCCGTCGCCAAGATTCTGAAGGCCATCGTCGAAAAGGAAGGCCCTGAACTGGTTCTTCTCGGCAAGCAGGCCATCGACGACGACAGCAACCAGACGGGCCAGATGCTGGCCGCGCTGATGGGCTGGCCGCAGGCAACATTCGCGTCCAAGGTCGAGTTGAAAGACGGTTCCATGGACGTCACCCGCGAAGTGGATGGCGGCCTTGAGACGATCAACGTCAAACTGCCGAGCGCCGTGACCGTGGACCTTCGCTTGAACGAGCCGCGCTACGCATCGCTGCCGAACATCATGAAGGCCAAGAAAAAGCCGATCGACACGATGTCGCCGGCCGATCTCGGTGTCGACACCGCCAAGCGCCTCGAAGTGGTGAAGGTTGTCGAGCCCGAGAAACGCCAGGGTGGCGCGAAGGTCGGTTCCGTCGCGGAACTGGTCGAGAAGCTGAAGAACGAAGCGAAGGTGATCTGATCAGCGCCCGTGGCCATTCACTTGGCGCGATCGGATCCATGGAAAATTCTAGGTTAGGAGACAGTCGATGAGCAATCTGGTCCTCGTCGAACATGAAGGCGGCGAAATCAAGGCGGCCACGTTGAACACGGTCGCGGCGGCCAAGGCCGCCGGCGGCGACATCACGTTGCTGGTCGCCGGTTCCGGTTGCGGCGGCGTCGCGGAAGCGGCCGCCAAGATCGAAGGTGCATCCAAGGTCATCTGCGCCGACGCGCCGGAACTGGAAGCCCAGCTGGCGGAAAACTACGCACCGCTGATCGTCAAACTGGCGGCCGGCTTCACCCATGTCTGGGCCCCGGCCGACACTTTCGGCAAGAACATCCTGCCGCGTGCCGCCGCGATGATGGACATGCAGCAGATCTCGGACATCACCGGCGTCGTCGATGCCGATACGTTCGAACGGCCGATCTATGCCGGTAACGCGATCGCCACGGTCAAATCGGGCGATGCGGTAAAGTTCGTCACCGTCCGCGGCACCGCCTTTGAAGCCGTCGCGGCCGAAGGCGGCTCGGCTGCGGTCGAAACCGTCGGCGGCGAAGGGGATAGCGGTCTTTCGAGCTTCCTGGGCGCGGAAATCACCGTCAGCGAACGCCCGGAACTGACCTCCGCCCGGATCGTCATTTCCGGCGGTCGCGGCATGCAGTCGGGCGACAATTTCCCGATGCTGGAGAAGGTCGCGGACAAACTGGGCGCCGCCGTCGGTGCCTCCCGCGCCGCAGTCGATGCCGGGTTCGTGCCGAACGACTATCAGGTCGGACAGACCGGCAAGGTCGTCGCGCCGGACCTGTATATCGCCGTCGGGATCTCCGGCGCCATCCAGCACTTGGCTGGCATGAAGGATTCCAAGGTGATCGTCGCGATCAACAAGGATGAGGAAGCCCCGATCTTCCAGGTAGCCGACTATGGATTGGTGGCCGATTTGTTCCAAGCCGTGCCTGAATTGGAAGCGGAACTGGACAAAGTCCTCTGATTTGCGCAAGGCTATGTTGCGGTGCGGAATTGGGACGGACGATCCTGATCCGACACCGCGACAAAGCCGTTGCGGGAATCGGGAAAGACAATGACAAAAAAAGTTGGCGTGATTGGCGCGGGACAAATGGGGCATGGCGTTGCCCATGTCAGTGCCGCCCATGGTTATGAAGTCGCACTGGTCGATATCGACCAGACGGCATTGGACACGGCCCTGGAGCAAATCCGTACGGGTCTGGACCGGCAGGTAGCCAAACACGGCGACGACCCTGCCTCGGTCGATGCCGCAATGGCGAAGATCACGGTCTCCACCGACTATGCTTCTCTTTCGGCGTGCGACCTCGTCATAGAGTCGGCGACCGAAAACGAGGAACTGAAGCGCAAGATCTTCGCCGAACTGGCCAATCATCTGAAGCCCGAGGCCTGGATCGGCACCAATACCTCCTCGATATCGATCACACGGCTGGCAACGGCTTCCGATCGACCAGAAAAGTTCATCGGCCTCCATTTCATGAACCCGGTGCCGGCCATGAAGTTGGTTGAGGTCATTCGCGGGCTGCAAACCTCGGAAGACACCTATAGTCAATGCTGCGAATACGCCGAAATCCTCGGCAAGACGGTCGCCAGCGCCGAGGACTTTCCAGCCTTCATCGTCAATCGCATCCTGCTGCCGATGATTAACGAGGCGGTCTACACGCTGTATGAAGGCGTCGGATCGGTCACGGGGATCGACACATCGTTGAAACTGGGCGCCAATCACCCGCTGGGACCGCTGGAACTGGCCGATTTCATCGGGTTGGATACCTGCCTGGCGATCATGCAGGTGCTCTACAACGATCTGTCCGACAGCAAGTACCGCCCCTGCCCGCTTTTGGTTAAATATGTCGAAGCCGGATGGCTGGGCCGCAAGACCGGCCGAGGTTTCTATGACTATTCGGGGGATGTTCCGGTCCCGACACGCTGACCGTTTCAAAAACGTTGGACTTGCAAGGGCCGCTCCGCCATCGCGCCGGGGCGGCTTTTTCATTGTCGCGCGATCGAAAAATACCCTACCTCGATCCACTAGACCTTGACGGAAGGCCTAGGCCTAACTCCAATTGTGGAATTGGGGAACCGGTTTTACGAGGCGTGAGGGGAAATGCCGCGGAAAACCTGACGCAAGGGCAGGCAGCCGCCGGAAACGGGGGCCGAGGATAGGGCGTCGTGGTTGATATCAAGGGTTATCGGTCACCATCGGGCTTGGACAGCATGGCCTACGACTTTTCCAACCTGCGCGTCCTGATCGTCGACGACAACCGCTTCATGCGGGAGACGGTTGCGGCGATTCTGGATTCCATCGGCATCGGCACCGTCTATCATGCGGAGAATGCGGAAGACGGTTTTGTAAGGACGCGGGAAAAACATCCCGACGTGATCATATCGGACTGGGACATGGAACCCGGTGACGGTATTACCCTCGTGAAATGGCTGCGGTCGAGAGAGGACAGCCCGGATCGCTATATCCCGATCGTGATGCTGACGGGCTTCAGCGAGAGGAACCGCGTCATGGAAGCGCGGGATGCCGGTGTGACGGAATTCCTGGCGAAACCCGTTTCGACGAAATCCATGCATGCGCGGTTGATGTCGATCATCGATCAACCCCGCCCCTTCATCCGAACGGATCACTATTTCGGACCCGACCGCCGGCGCCGGACCAGCAGCGAATTCAAGGGGCGGGAACGCCGACAGAACAAGGATGTGTTTTTCATCTGACGCGATGGAGCACAGTCGCCCGGGGAGAGTGACATGGCCGAACAGACGCGTGGCAGCGTAAAAATCGAAAGACCGCCGAACCGCCTCGCCGACAAGGTTCCGAAGACGGGCGGCAAGACCCTGAAACAAGCCATCGCAGATGCGGATCGCGCCATCGACCGGTTGAGCAAGGATTACGGCAAGCACCTTGCGGACGATATGGCCGCGCTGGAGAAGTACATGGCGGCGGTCAAATCCGCCCCGACGGCCGCGAACCTGAAAACGCTCTTCCGCCTGGTCCACAATATGCGCGGTCAGGCCGCCACCTTCGGATTTCCCCTGATCACCGAAGTAGGCCGGTCTCTTTGCCTTTACCTGCTGGAGACCGAGCACGAGTCTGAGGTCAACGTCGCCCTGATCGAGCAACATGTGAATGCCCTGCGCGTCATATACAGGGAAAAGATCGAAGGACAGGGCGACACCGTCAGCCGTCAAGTCGTCGAGGCCCTTATGAAAGCGGTCGAAACCCAGACCTCCCGGCACCAATAGGAACGCCGGACACGCTCCGGCTTACCCCCCGGCTTTTTCAGCGAGCAGGAAGCGCACGAGTTTCTTGGCGTCTTCCGAATCCCATTCCGCCGGCCCGAACATGCCGCCGACCACGTTGCCCTGGCGGTCGATCGCATAAGTCGCAGGCAGCCCGCGGTTCTTGAAAGCGCGGCCCAGCGTGAATTTCTCATCCAGGTAAATGGCTAGGTTCTCCAGCCCCAGCTTGTCGCGCAGGAAGGGTTCGGCGACGCGCTTCCCACCGCGGTCCTGATTGATGGCCACGACATCGAATTCTTCATCCGCAAACGCCGCCTTCAGCCGGTCGAGCGAGGGCATTTCCTTGATGCAGGGCGCGCACCAGGTAGCCCAGAAATTTACGATCAGAACCTTGCCCTGAAAAGCGGTCAGGTCGATTTCATCCCCCTCCCCCGTTTTGAACGGCACGGTCGGCGCGGCAACCCGTTCCTTCAACAAGGTGAATCCCTGCATTTCCCCGTCGGTCGGCGGAAATTCCGACGCGTAAACGGCAGGACTGCCGAGCGCGAGCAACACAACGGTCAGCAGCGCCAAGATGGCTTTGGTGCGGGATCGGGGGGAAAAACACGTCGAAATCATTCCAGTCTCGCTTCCAGCGGGTTGTTTTCACCGTGGCTATAGGATTTACCCAATCGGGGCGGGATAATCCCGTCACAAGCGGTTGAGCGGGCGTCCCGCGTCACAGGGAATCCCTGTTGCAAGCCGCAGCGTGGCAAAGGATAGTCCGGCCCGGCCCGCCAGATGCGGCGGGCGGCGGTCCCATAATTCTTATCCAATGCCGGACACGCCCGGCATCACATATAGAGGCGTTAATGACGGATACAAAGGGCAACGAAAAAAACGCGGCCAACGCCATGTGGGGCGGCCGGTTTTCCGCCGGTCCCGCGGAAATCATGGAAAAGATCAACGCCTCCATCGATTTCGACAAACGCCTCTACGCCCAGGACATCCAGGGATCGAAGGCGCATGCGGAAATGCTGGCGGCGCAAGGCATTATATCCCAGGACGACGCGGCACAGATCCTGACCGGTCTGGACCAGATCAAGGGCGAGATCGAGGCCGGCACCTTCAATTTCAGCCGCGCCCTGGAAGACATCCACATGAACGTGGAAGCGCGTCTTCGGGAGATCATCGGCGACCCGGCCGGTCGGCTGCACACAGCCCGCAGCCGCAACGATCAGGTCATCACCGATGTGCGCCTTTGGCTGCGCGACGCGGTCGATGGGATCGATACGCGGCTCGCCGCCCTGCAGGACGCCCTGATCACACAGGCCGAACAGCATGCCGACGTGGTCATGCCCGGTTACACCCATCTTCAAACCGCTCAGCCGGTCACATGGGGGCATCACATGCTGGCTTACGCGGAAATGGTCGGCCGCGACCGCGGTCGCCTGGCCGACTGCCGCAAGCGCATGAATGAATGTCCGTTGGGTTCCGCGGCCTTGGCGGGAACCTCCTTCCCCATCGACCGTTTCGCAACGGCGAAGGCGCTCGGCTTCGACCGGCCCATGGCGAATTCCATGGACGGCGTCTCGGCCCGCGATTTCATCATGGAATTCCTGGCTGCCGCCTCGATCATGGCGGTGCATCTGTCCCGCCTGTCGGAGGAAATCGTGATCTGGGCGTCAGATCGCTTCCGCTTCGTGGAACTGACCGACGCCTTTACTACCGGTTCCTCGATCATGCCGCAGAAGCGAAACCCGGACGCCGCCGAACTGGTGCGCGCGAAACCGGGCCGCATCATAGGCTCTCTCGTCTCCATCCTCACGGTGATGAAGGGGCTGCCGATGACTTTCGCGAAGGACATGCAGGAGGACAAGGAACCCCTGTTCGATGCCGTGGAAAACCTGATCCTGGCGATTGAGGCGTCCGCCGGCATGGTGGCGGATATGAAACCGCGCCCCGATGTGCTGCGCGCAGCACTTGGCGCCGGTTTCCCGACCGCCACGGACCTGGCCGACTGGCTGGTGCGCGTGCTTGGCATGCCGTTCCGCAACGCGCATCACGTCACCGGTGCGATCGTCGCCATGGCCGAGAAGAAAGGCGTCGATATCGCAGAATTGAGCTTGGAAGAGCTGCAATCAGTGGAATCCGCCATCACGGAGGATATATATTCAGTATTGTCTCCGGAGGCTTCGATTCAAAGCCGGACGAGTTTCGGCGGAACGGCGCCGGACAATGTTCGCGCCGCGGCGGCCGAAGCGCGGAAAAGGTTTTCGGTATGAATGACTTAACGGCAAGGAAAGCTCGCAGTGAACGCGCCCCACGGCGCGGCCGGAGAGCCTTGGCGATCAAATCGGGTCTAATCCTGGCCAGCGTCCTGGCGCTGGGGCTGACCGCGGGTTGCGGCAAGAAGGACGACCCGAAGGCGCCCGGCCCATCCACTTATCCGAAATCCTACCCGACATCGTGACGGCTCGTTCCCGGAGACATTGAACCATGGATCACTTCAACTACCGCGACGGCGCCCTCCACGCAGAAGACGTCCCCCTGACCGAAATTGCGGCTGCGGTCGGCACGCCGGTTTATGTCTATTCCACCGCGACCCTGCGCCGCCACTACAAGGTATTCACCGACGCCTTCGCCGGTGCGCGTGCCTCCGTTTTCTATGCGGTCAAGGCGAATTCGAACCTGGCCGTGATCAAGACGCTGGCGGATATGGGGGCCGGTGCGGACGTGGTTTCGGAAGGGGAACTGCGACGTGCCTTGGCGGCAGGCATTCCGCCGGAACGGATCGTCTTTTCAGGCGTCGGCAAAACGGAAGAGGAACTGGCCTTCGCGCTCGACACGGGCATCCTGGAAATCAATGTCGAATCCGTCAACGAGTTGGATCTTCTGAACACGGTCGCCGGTGCGCGGGGCAAGGTCGCCGAAATCGCCATTCGGGTGAACCCGGATGTCGACGCGAAGACCCATCACAAGATTTCCACCGGCAAGAAAGAGAACAAGTTCGGGATCGATATCGAGCATGCACCGGCGATATTCAAACGCGCCCAGGCCATGCCGCATGTGGCACCCGTCACGGTCGCGGCCCATATCGGGTCCCAATTGACCGATCTGGCGCCCTATCGGGCCGCCTTCACCCGCCTTGCCCAATTGGTCAAGGACCTGCGCGCCGACGGCATCCCGATTCACCGGGTCGATCTGGGCGGCGGCCTCGGCGTGCCCTATGCCGGGGAAAAACCTCCCCTGCCCGACGCCTATGCGGCGGTCGCGCGGGAGATCATAGAGCCATTGGATGTGGAAATGCTGTTCGAGCCCGGCCGCATGATCGTCGGCAACGCGGGCATCCTGCTGACCAAGGTCCTGTTCGTGAAACAGGGCGAATCCCGGCGCTTCGTCGTCGTGGACGCGGCGATGAACGACCTGATCCGACCCGCCATGTATGACGGTTACCACGGCCTGAAACCCGTGTTGGAACGGTCCGCCGATACGCCGATGAGCCCGGCCGATATCGTCGGACCGATCTGCGAATCCGGCGACACTTTCGCGAAGGAACGCCCCTTGCCCGACTTGCAGGATGGCGAATTGGTAGCCTTCACCACGGCGGGGGCGTATGGTGCCGTTATGGCGTCGACCTACAATTCGCGGCCCTTGGTGCCGGAGGTTCTGGTGGACGGTGACCGTTTCGCCGTGATCCGCCCGCGCCAGACCTACGAAGAATTGTTGGGGGCCGACAGGATCCCCGATTGGCTGAGCGGACCGGCTCAGGAAGCCGTCCCGAAACTTGCAGGGGTTAGTGGATGACGGAACAGGCGCAAACGCCCCGGAGTATACCGTTCCTCAAGGGAACCACCGTCCTCTGGGCGGAGCGTCTGCTGGCCGCATTCTGGCCCTTCCTGACCATCTTTGCCGCGCTTCTGGCCCTCGCCTTCAGCGGTTTCACCTCGGGCCTTTCCGGCTGGCTCCATCTCGCCCTGTTGATTGCAGGATTTTTGGGGCTGGGATGGGCCCTGGTTGACGCGATACGCCGCTTCAGCCCGCCCAGCCACGCGGAGGTCGTGCACCACATCGAACGCGCGAACCGCCTCGAACACCGGCCGCTGACCGCTTTGGAGGATGACGTCGCCAGCGGTGGCGATGACGGCATGGGTGCCGCGCTCTGGGCCCTGCACAAGCAACGCATGGCCGAAAAGCTGCGTGGCCTGACCGCCGGTACACCGGAAGCACAGCTGGCCCGCCGGGATCCTCTCGCCCTTCGCCTGGGTGCCGGTATTTTGCTCGTTGCTGTAATCTTCGGCGTTGGAGGCCGGGCCGGGGAGAATTTCACACAATTCTTCGAACCAGATTTCACCGATGCGGATGCCGCATCCGTCGCGTCGCTGACATTGGATGCCTGGATCACACCGCCGGATTACACCGGCGCGGCACCGATTTTCCTGACCGGCATGGAACCCTCTTCGGGCAGCCTCTCGGAAGGCGAGGCCAACGCGATTGCCTCAGGTCAGCCCAGACAATTCGCCGTTCCGGCCGGTTCAAAGCTTGTTGCCCAAATTGGCGGTGTGAAACAAAAGCCCGAACTGGCTGGCTCCTCCTTCGGGTCCGATGGTGGCTTCGTGAGCATTACCGCGGACAGTTTCCGCGCCGAAGGGGAATTGACGACATCCGGCTTGGTACATGTAAAAGCCGCCGGACAGACCGTTGCCAGCTGGGACATCACCGTCATCCCCGACCGGGTGCCGACCGCCGATCTGTCCGAGGCGCAATCCGGACAGACCGTACGTGGGTCGCTTGAATTGCGCTATCACGCGGCAGACGATTATGGGGTTATGAACCTCGCCATCGAATTGCGGCGGACCAAGGAGGTGGCCAAGGAAGGCGACGAGGTCATTGCCATCGATTTGCCCGCCGGCGGCGGGCCCCGTTCGGTTCAAATCGAAGGCAGCCATTTCCTGAACCAACTCGACCATATCTGGGCGGGAGAGGAAGTTTGGGCCGAATTGTCCGCGATTGATGGTATCGATCAGGTCGGAAGAAGCGATCCCATCGCTATAACCTTGCCGGAGCGGGAGTTCCGACACCCCGTCGCCCAGAAGATCATTGCCGAACGCAAACGCCTGGGTCTGCAGGGCCTCTCCGTCGCGCCGCTGGTTGCCAGCGTCCTGCGTCAATTGGCTTGGGAGAAGGACGCTTATGCCGGCGATATCGTGGTTTTCCTGGGATTGAACATGGCGGCGCGGCGACTTGCGGTCGAGCCTGACGACGCACTCAAGGACGATATGATCGACCTTCTGTGGCAACTGGCGCTTCGGCTTGAAGACGGCAACCTTTCCGTTGCCGAGCAGCGGCTGCGCCGGGCGGAACAGGCCCTGATGGACGCCATCGCCCGCGACGCGGACGCGGCCGAAATCGAACGCCTGATGCAGGAACTGCAGCAGGCCATGGACGAATACCTGCAAGCCCTGATGCAAAATGCACAGGAGCAGATGGATCGTGGTGACATCGAAGACATTCCGATGGACGAGAACGACCGGATGCTGGCGAAGCAGGATATCGACCAGATCATGGAACGTATCCGGGAAATGCTGCAGAACGGTATGAAGGATGCGGCGCGCCGCATGCTGGAACAGCTGCAGCGGATGATGGAAAACCTCCAGGTGGGCATTCAGCAGCGTCCGTCCCCGCAGGGCATGGAAGCCATGGAAATGCTGGAGGGGCTGCAGGAATTGATGAGCGGGCAGCGCGAACTGCTGGACCGGACCTACCGCAACGCTCAGGAAATGGGACAGACCCCGCAGGGACAGCGGCAGGGCGGCCAATCCGGTCAAAGCCCATCCCAGCAGCAGGGCCAGCGCGGCCCGACCGCGGCGGATGCCGCCCTTCAGGAAGCCTTGCGCCGGCAACTGGGCGATCTGATGCAGCGCTACGGCGAGATGATGGGCGACATTCCCCAGCCTTTCGGCCGTGCGGAACAGGAGATGCGCGGTTCCACCGAAGCCCTGCGTCAGGGCAACCCCGGCAACGCGGTCGGTCCGCAGGGCCAGGCACTGGATCAACTGCAGGAAGCCGCGAGGCAGGCCCAGCAGCAGTTCATGGAACGGTTTGGCAACCAGATGGGACAAGGCCAACAAGCGACCGGCCAGGGCCCCAACACGGGCGAGCAGGATCCCTTCGGCCGCGCGCCCAACGACGCGACGCCGGGCCAGGCCGAAGGCGATGTGGTCATTCCGGATACGGGCGATTTGAAACGCGCCCGGGAAATACGGGATGAATTGCGCCGCCGCGCCAGCGAGCGGTCCCGCCCTGAAGTCGAACTAGACTATATCGACCGGCTGCTACGCCAGTTCGAATAGCCGCCTGGCTGTTTTAGAAGGAAGAATGCATAGGCCGACAGTGCACGGCCTGAGCGTTAGCGGATATTACTGATTGCCGCTGGTCGACTGGCTTTCGGCCCCACCCTGCCCATCATCGGCCTTCATGCCGTGGCTGCCATCCATGAACATCTTGGCTTCCTCGGCGGTCTTGAACGTAACCTCGAGCGAAGTTGCCCCGCGCGGCGGGTCTTCGACGGCGCTTTCATAGGAAATGGTCTCTCCTGGGAAAGCTTCCGGCTTGTCCGCTTCGAACACCCATTCGTGCAGCACCCCGCCGGTCGCGTCCTTGAGGACACCGCCAAGCATCGGGATCACAATGGTCTCATCGGTCGTGTTCGTCAGTGATCCCTTGATAACCAGCCGTCGCTTATCGCCATCGATAACGGCTTCAGCCTCGGGTTCCGGCAATTCCAGGCCATGACCGAGAAGATCTACCTGTATCCCCAGGGCATGATAAATCTTCATTGCCGGCGGATAGAGATGGACGATCTGCTTCTGAAAACTGTACCCGGCCGCCCCGATCGCGATGACGATCACGAAAAGGACGATCCATGCAATCAAGGGCGATTTGCGCCGCATGGGAACGGTCGATCGCGGTGCGAAATCGGCCTCCGACGGGATCGGCGGCGGTTCCGGCCCATCCATCATCGGCGGGGGCGGTGGCGGTGCGCCGAGATCGTCGTCATCCGGCGCCCCGGAAGCATCCGTGTCCGGTTCAGGGAAATCGTCTTCCGGTTGATCCGGCGGCGGAGCCGTTTCCTCCGCTGCCGCCGGCGCAGGCTTTTGTGCCGCTGCCTTCTTGGCCGCCGCCTTCTTGGCGGGCGCCTGCGTGCCGCCCTTCGTGGCCGCCGAGAGGGATTTCAGATCCTCCGGGTCGATCAGGTCTTCCTGGCCCGCATGCCACTTGTTGCCGCATTTCGCGCACCGAACCGTCCGGCCGGCGTCGCCAAGGGCCTCAGCCTTTACCTTGAAGCGCGAGGAACAGTTGGGGCAGACGAGAATCATAGAGTGGTCGAAACCTGAATATGGGCGATAAGCGGCGATATTTGCCTGATTCTTATAGGATGGCCATCATAGCCGCGCAAGGCGACCGGACTATCCCCTTCGGATCGGCAAGTTGCAGGTCCTGCCTTCAAATGCCGTGCCAATCGGCTTGCATCGGGTGCCGTGATTGCGCCTTGCTACAGGGGAACCCCGCCAGTACCGTCCGGCTGTAACCGAAGGCAGGCGGTGCGCGGAGAGGTTTTGTGATCCGGTTCGAAAATGTCGGTATGCGGTATGGCACGGGGCCGGAGGTTCTGCGCGATATCACGTTCGAACTGAAGGCGGGTACTTTCCACTTTCTGGTGGGGGCCAGCGGCGCCGGAAAATCGACTTTGTTGAAGCTTATGTATTTGGCCCACCGTCCAACCCGCGGCCTGATCAATATCTTCGACCGCAACCTCGCCTCCATCCCGCGTGACGAATTGCCGGGCATCCGCCAACGGATTGGAGTCGTCTACCAGGATTTCCGCCTTCTCAATCACCTTTCCGCTTTCGACAACGTCGCACTGCCGCTGCGCGTCAACGGCGCGCGGGAAGACGTGGTGCAGAAACATGTCGGCGAGTTGCTCGGCTGGGTCGGTCTTGCCGATCATATTCACGCCCTGCCGCCTACCTTGTCGGGCGGACAGAAACAGCGCGTTGCCATTGCGCGCGCGGTCATCAGCCGTCCCAGCCTGTTACTGGCCGACGAACCGACCGGAAACGTCGACGACGCCATTGCCGTGCGCCTTTTGTACCTGTTCGAGGAATTGAACCGGATGGGCACCACCGTGATCATCGCCACCCACAACAAATCACTGGTCGAGAGGTTTAAGCACCCCGTCATGCGGTTGGGTGATGGATTGGTCCGGGCAGAGGAGGACGACGCCGATTGGGGCGCGAGATTGCGGCGTGAGGCCGAACCGTCCTTCAGCGCCGGCGGCGATGCACCCACGGTGCCACGGCGCGGTTTGTAGGGGCGTCGAATGGCTGCCGGCAGACAATCGGATATCCCCCTTTCGCGCGACGCCTCGGCCCGATTCCTTCCCTGGATCGTGGCTTTCCTGACCTATATCGCCGCGCTCTCGGTGGCGGGTTTTCTGGCGCTGAACCAATTATCCGTCGATTGGAATGACGGCTTGAGCAACGCCATCACCGTGGAAGTCACCGCCGCGGAGGGGGAAGAGGAGGATTCGGTCAATACCCGCGTTCAGAATACGGTGGCGCTGTTGCGCGGCTATCCCGGCGTGGAAAAGGTGGAGGTCCTCGCCAGGGCGCAGATTCGCGAGTTCCTGGAACCCTGGCTCGGAAACGCGCTCGACATCAGCGCCCTGCCGCTGCCGCGGCTGATTGACGTCAAGCTTGCGAGCGGAACGGATATCGACGTCGCTGCCCTGAACGAGAGGTTGGCAACCACGAGCGGCGCGCGCGCCGATGATCACGCGGTCTGGCGGGACAGGATGGAACGCTTCCTGGGATCCCTGGAATGGGCTGCGATTGCGATTGTGGCCGTCGTCGTGGCCGCGGCGGTGATCATGGTCGCTTTCGCGACCCGGGGCAGCTTGGCTACGCACAGGGAGACAATTGAGTTACTGCACCTGATCGGTGCGCGGGATGAGTATATCGCTCGCCAGTTCCAGCGCCATGCCATGCGCCTCGCCTTGCTCGGATCGATGCTGGGCGCCCTGGCCGCGATGGGGACCGCGTTTCTAATCAGCCAATCCGCGTCGGGCTTGGCAACCGGGGCGGGTTTGCCCACGGACGGTAACCTGATGCCCGTGCTGGCGACGCTCGCGCTGCCGCCGGTTTCCACCCTCGTTGCCCTGATCACCGCAAGGCGCACGGTCCTGGCCGCCTTGCAGCGGATGACCTGACATGCGGCAGCCCCGGCGAAGGCCATGGCGCCGTAAGGCGAGCCTGATGACAGCGGTCCTGCTGGCCTTCGCGTGGGCGCTTGGTTTCGTATTCTTCGCGGTCACCCTGCCGCAGGATCCGCCGGACGAAACCGTTTCTACCGACGCCATCGTCGTCTTTACCGGCGGCAGTCTCAGGCTGGAAGCCGGGCTTCGCCTCCTATCCGCGGGCAAAGCCAGAAAACTGTTCATTTCCGGCGTGCATCGGGGCGTCGATGTCGAAGAATTGAAACGTGTCTGGAAACAGGCGCCGGAAACAGTCGATTGTTGTATTGTTCTCGGATACGAAGCGGACGATACATCGGGCAACGCACGGGAGTCCGCCGATTGGGTCAACGGCGAAGGATACAGGTCGATCCGATTGGTCACCGCAGATTATCACATGCCTCGCAGTCTGATCGAATTCAGGATGCTGGCGCCGGAGGTCACCGTCATTCCGCACCCTGTACATCCACCCCATGTCAAAACCAGCGAATGGTATAAATACCCAGGGACAGCATTGTTGATTGCAGGCGAATACACCAAAACCCTCGTCGCCGTCGTCCGAGTCTGGATACGTCGCGGATTCAACGCCCTGTTAGCCGATGGGGACGCCCGCACATGACCGTTCGAGGCATCCTATTCGGGATCTATTTCTATTTGCTGACGACCTTCGTTGTCATCGCCTATCTGCCGTTTCTTCTGACCACGCAGCGGATTGTCCGCTTTTTGGCAGGCCTGTGGTGCAGGGCGGCGCTGTTCGGGTTGCGTGTCATCGGCGGCGTCTCATGGCGGTATGAAGGGGTCGAGAATCTACCGGATCGACCCTTCGTCCTCGCCTGCAAGCACCAGTCGACCTGGGAAACGCTTTCTCTCTTCATCTATTTCGATGCGCCGGCCTTCATCCTGAAACAGGAATTGACCAAAATTCCGTTATTCGGCTGGTACCTTCACAAGGCGGGCAACATATCGGTGGATAGATCGGCGGGAGCAAAAGCGCTCCGCAAGATGATCGAGGACACGCGGCAAGTGCTGGGGACGGGTCGGAAAATTGTAATCTTTCCCGAAGGCACGCGCACCGCACCGGGCACAAAACCCCGCTACCATTCCGGGGTCGTCGCGGTTTATCGGGAAAGCGGCTATCCGCTGGTACCGGCAGCCCTCAATTCCGGCCAGTTCTGGCCCAAATCGATCTGGTCCTGCCGACCAGGCGAAATCGTGCTGCGGTTCCTGCCGCCCTTGCCTGAAGACATGGGTCGGCGCGAATTGATGACCTCTTTGGAAGAGGTGATCGAGACCGCCAGTCGCGACCTTCAGGACAACCGCTGATACCGTTTCCCCTGTGGATAAGTATGTGAATACACTCACAGCCGAATGGAAAACATTTCCCCGGCATTGATTCGGTGAACCGCCATTGTTTCGACGGGGAGGAAAATCCCAAGAATCGCACTGCAATCTGTGCTATATAGTCTCAGATACTTCACATCGGCATGATTAGTTATTATATGTCAAAGCGTTAAACGATTTCGCAAGAGAAACACCGGTTTCGGCAGGACTTATCGTGACAGCCAATTTGACTGTGACTTCCGAACGCATCTGGGATCAGAAATATCGTTTCCGGGATCCCGACGGCCATCCTGTGGACAAAACTATCGAAGATAGCTGGCGCCGTGTCGCCAAGGCCCTCGCCGCCGTTGAACGCAAAGGCCGGAAGACGAAACCGAACACAGATTGGGAAGAGAAATTCTACGCCGCCATGGCGGATTTCAAATTCCTGCCCGCGGGGCGAATACTGGCCGGCGCGGGAACAGACCGGTCGGTCACGCTGTTCAACTGCTTTGTCATGGGCACGATTCCGGACGACATGTCCGGCATCTTCACCCATTTGCGCGAAGCGGCGCTGACGATGCAGCAAGGCGGCGGCATTGGTTATGATTTCTCGACCTTGCGGCCGCGCGGAGCGCCGGTGCACGGGGTTGGCGCGGACGCTTCCGGACCTGTCTCCTTCATGGATGTCTGGGACGCCATGTGCCGAACGATCATGTCCGCGGGCTCCCGCCGGGGGGCGATGATGGCGACCCTCCGCTGCGATCATCCCGATATAGAGGAATTCATCACCGCCAAACAGACGGAAGGCCGCCTGACCAACTTCAATTTGTCGGTGCTGGTCAGCGATGCGTTCATGACCGCCGTCAAGCTGGACACGGATTGGGAACTCGTCTTCGGCGGCACCGTCTTCAAGACCGTCAAGGCCCGAGATCTGTGGGACCGCATCATGCGGACGACCTACGACTACGCGGAACCGGGCGTCATTTTCATCGACCGGATCAACGCCAGGAACAATCTGGCCTATTGCGAGACGATCAGCGCCACCAATCCCTGTGGAGAGCAACCGCTCCCCCCATACGGCGCCTGCCTGCTGGGCTCGATCAATCTGGCGGCCCTTGTGAAAGAGCCGTTTTCCCCATCCGCCGATATCCCCCTGGCGGATTTGGAGGACCTGACGGGCACCGCGGTCCGGATGATGGACAACGTCACCGATGCCTCCCGGTTTCCCCTGCCCACGCAGGCGGCGGAAGCGGCGGCAAAACGGCGGATCGGATTGGGTGTGACCGGCCTTGCCGATGCGTTGGCCATGTGCGGCGTTCGATACGGCTCACCGCAATCCGTGTCCCTGACGGAAACCTGGTTACGAGTTGTCCGTGACGCCGCCTATCGCGCCTCCATCGATCTGGCGCGGGAGAAAGGCGCATTCCCGCTTTTCGACGCCGAAGAATACCTGAAGAGCCCGACGGTGCAGGAACTGGATGCCGATATCCGTGCCGATATCGCACAATACGGCATCCGAAACGCCCTGCTCACGTCCATCGCGCCGACGGGTACGATTTCGATGCTGGCCAACAACATTTCCAGCGGTATCGAACCCATATTCGCGGTCGACCAGGTTCGTAAGGTCCTGATGCCGGACGGCACCCACCGGACGGAGCAGTTGCAGAACAACGCCTACCGCCTGTTCCGGGAAGCACGTGGACCGGACGCACCGGTGCCGGAAGCCTTCGTGGATATCGATGCCTTGAGTCCGGCCGACCATCTGGCAATACAAGCCGCGGCCCAGAAATTCATCGACAGCTCCATATCCAAGACGGTGAACCTCCCTCCCGACATCCCCTATGAAGCCTTCAAGGAGGTCTATCGGGAAGCTTACGATCTGGGGTGCAAGGGTTGCACAACCTATCGCCCGAGCGCGGTGCGCGGTTCCGTCCTGGAGGCGGCGCCGAAGGCCGGCGAAAAGGCGAGGCCCACCGGCGCGGACCCTGTTCCCTTACAGACCGATGCCGGGGCGGTCGTTTACATGTCCGAACCCCTGGACAGGCCCGCGACGCTGACCGGGTCGACCTACAAGATCAAATGGCCGGAGAGCGACCACGCGATCTACATCACCATCAACGATATAGAACAGGACGGCCGCAAAAGGCCCTTCGAAGTCTTTATCAACAGCAAGAACATGGAGCACTACGCCTGGACGGTTGCCCTGACCCGCATGATCAGTGCGGTGTTCCGCCGCGGCGGCGACGTCTCGTTCGTGGTGGAGGAATTGAAAGCCGTGTTCGACCCGCGCGGCGGCTACTGGATGGGCGGGCGCTACGTGCCGTCGCTATTGGCCGCAATCGGTGAAGTCATCGAAAACCACATGGTGCAGACAGGATTCCTGGAGCGCGGCGACAGCATCCTGCCGAACGCCGAAAGGAGCAGCAAGGCGAAGAAAGTCGGCGGCCAATGCCCCCGCTGCGGCAGTGCCGCCCTGATCAAACAGGAAGGCTGCGACACCTGCAGCGCCTGCGGCTGGTCCCGCTGTGGGTGAAGGCAACGGTATTGAGGTCGGGCAGCGGCGCGGCTACGGTTCCTTCATGTTCGGTTCGAAAACCCAGCCTTGCCGGCAATGCGGCCGCCCAATCAAGGGCTATGTGGACGAATGCCCGGGCTGCGGCGCGCACAAACCGGTTCCCGTCCCGCCATCCTATTACATCGCAGGGGCGGCAATCGCCGGCCTGATCATCTATCTCGCTTCTGATTTCGACCGTGTCATCGAGTATTTCGGCGGCCGCCTGACCGAACTTCTCGGCGGCGGTTGAGACCATCAATCCTCGGTTTTCCCCTCGGCGTCATGGACCCTGTCCAGCATCGAGGTAAGGCTCTCATCATCCACGCCCAATTGATGCAGCCGTTTGACCGTATTCTCCAGATAAGTCCGGTTCGGCCCGCGGGTCCCACAGGCCGTGGAGATCATATCGGCGCGCCTCTCCTGAGACAGATGCCCCATATATTGCTGATGTGCCCGGTCCACGACAAAGGCCCAGCATTGAACCGTCCGGCCATCATCGACCGTGGCGGGCAGAAGGGTCGGATTGTAGATCCCCGTCACCATCTCCCGGACCCAAAGGTATTCGACTGCTTCCTCCAACTGGGTTCGCCCACAGACGCGATACGCCATGCCGACGCATTCACCACCCTGGTCCAGACCGAGCACAAGACCCGGGCACTCGACCGTGCCGCGATAGCCGTGCGACAATACGCAGAAGGATCGATGCCAGCCGTGCAGGCGCACCATCGCGGCCTCCAAGTGATGGAAACCCGGATCCCACATCAACGATCCATAGCCGAAGAACCAGACATCTTCTTGCGGCGGCAGCGACGACAGGAACGCCTGTTTCCGTCGATCGCTCTCCTCGTTGGACAAGACGGGCAGGCCTTCGGCTATCCGCTCGTCCCGCGCCCGTTTGAAAAAGTCGTAGCTCACCCTGCTCGCTCGAAAATCGATTTTTGACGATGTTTCCGAATCTAGCGATTAGCGGCCCCCAATCAACCGGACAAACACTTCCTTCGCGGAGGTTCTGGTTTGATGGCACGAGCACTGCCATATATGGAGCATGATGTTCTCTGCCCGCCGCTTGTCCCTGGCTGTCTGCGCTGCCGTCGTCATGACGGCAGGGGCCTATGCCGGCTATTGGTATTGGGGTGCCGGCAAGATGGACGATACGGTTTCCGCCTGGATCGCCGATTGGCGCCGCGCAGGATACCGGATCGACTATGCGGAAAAGTCGGTCGGCGGCTTTCCCTGGACCGTCCGCATCCGTCTGGTGCGCCCCGCTTTCGCCGACCCTGCCGGAGCCTGGTCCTGGACTGGGGGAAACCTCGATCTTTCCGCAGAGCCCTGGTCACCGACAAAATATAAGCTTTCCGCCGCGGGCACCCATGACGCCGTGGTGCCCGTCGCCGGCCGACTCGTGCCCATGCAGGCGACCGCGGACCGGGTGGAAGGCGTGGCGGAATTCGACCTGGACGGCCGCTTGCGGCAGGCGGATATCACGCTGGAAAACCTGGACGGTGTCGCGCCGGCACTGAACGCGGATCTAAAGATCGACCGCGCTACCGTGACATTGACGCAGCCTGCCAGCCCGGCACGGGTGCACGAGGATGAAGAAGCCGCCTTGGATCTGCTGGTTCAGGGCCTGCGCCTGCCCGCCGCCCTGTCGGGCCCGTTGGGACGGTACGTCGCCCATACATCGTTGCGGGCTCGTCTGTTGGGGCCGTTCCCGAGAACGGACATGCGCGGCGCACTGGAGAGTTGGCGGGATTCAGGCGGGACGCTGGATGTGCCTTGGCTGAGCATCCAGTGGGGACCGACCAAACTTCGCGCTGAAGGGACCCTGGCGCTGGACGAGGAGTTGCGCCCTTCGGCCGCTTTCGACACCAAGGTCGCCGGACTGGGAGACACGTTGGACGCACTCGTCACCGCCAAACTGATCCGGCCCGACGCAGCGCGATTGGCCGGCGTCGGCCTGATGCTGCTGGCAAGAACCCCTCCCGGCGGCGGGGAACCGGAATTGGCAATTCCTCTGAGCGCTACCGATGGGGAGGTCTATCTGGGCCCGATCAAGATGGGTCGGATTCCCCCAGTCTTGCCGCCGGAACAGGCCGGAAGTGTCGCGCCACCCGCGCCGGTGACCGCGCGGACATTAGCGGCCCCGGCCCAAGCCGATTGACCCCGCCAGGTTACTCCGCGGCCAGAAACCCTTTCAGCGCGTCGACAGCCATGCGGCATTCCTTTTCGGTGCCGACGGTCAGGCGCAGATATTCCGGCAGGTGATAGCCGGCAACGCCGCGGGCAATCACCCCTTTGGACTCAAGATAGGCGTTCGCCTGTTTGCAGCGCTCGGCATCACCGAATCCGACCAGGATGAAGTTGCCGACGGACGGGTTCACTTCCAGCCCCATCCCTCGGATCGTCTCGGTTAGCCAGACCAGCCATTCATCGTTATGCCGGACACTCTCGGCGACATGCGCCGTATCGCGGATCGCCGCGACACCAGCCGCCTGCGCCGCGGCGCTGACATTGAAGGGGCTGCGCAATCTGTTCATTGCGTCGATGACATCAGGGCGGGCATACCCCCATCCCAGCCGCAACGCCGCCAACCCGTATATCTTGGAGAATGTCCGCAGCATCACGACATTGTCGTATTGGTCGACGAACGACGCCCCGGCCGAATAGTCGTTGCGGGAGACATATTCCGCATAAGCGGCATCCAGCACGCACAGCACATGCGGCGGCAAACCCTCTATCAGGCGCCGAACCGCGTCATCGTCCAGATAGGTCCCGGTCGGATTGTTGGGATTCGCGATGAAAACTAGTTTCGTCTGCGGCCCCACCGCGCCCAGGATTGCATCAACATCGGTCGTCAGGTTCTTCTCCGGCGCGGCCACGGGCGTCGCGCCGGTGGTGATCGCGGTAATGCGGTACATCGCAAAACCGTGCTTGGAATAGACGACTTCGTCCCCGACCCCGGCATAGGCGCGGATCAGCAGGGTGATCAATTCATCCGAGCCCGCACCGCAGATGATCCGCTCCGGATCCAGCCCGTTCATCTCGCCGATCGCGTGACGCAGTTCGTTCGCGCCGCCATCAGGGTACCGATGCAGCTTTTCCGCCCCGCCGCGAAAGGCCTTGATGGCTTCCGCGCTTGGCCCCAAGGGGTTCTCGTTTGCTGACAGGATCGCCGGTTCGTCGATCCCTTCAAGCTTATGGTCGCCCGGAACATAAAGCGGGGCGTCCATTACACCCGGCTTCGGAGTCGGCCGCATCATGTGTCACTTACTCCCCAGAGTCGCCGAGTCCGGGCCGCATCGCTCCGGCAATCGGCGTTGCATAGGCCCCGATCACCCGCGCCGATACCGCCGGGCCAGCCTTCACGAACTTTGTCACGCGCTCGTCTTCCGCCGCAACGAAACCTTCGACCTGCGCGAGATGGATCCACTCACCGTTCTGTTCCAACGAGGCGAGCAGCACCCCAGGAAGGTCCGCATCCTTCAGTTTCGAAACCAGCGTACTTCGGCTGACCGGGTCAACGGTGGAAAAGACCACGAAACTGACATCGTCTCCCGTCGGTTCCGGGTCCAGCCGCGCGATCGCGACGGCCTCGGCCGGAACGCCGCGGACATTGCCGACCCCGGCGAACGGCATCCGTTGAACGATGACGGGCGCACCTGGCACCGCCAGTTGCGTCCACCAGGGATGTTCCTCGTCTTCCTCCGGCGGGGGAAGAACGCCGACATCCGCCTGGCCATTCAGCACCTGTTGCAGCACTTCGCGCCGCGTCACGTATGCGTTCATCGGTACTTGAGACCCGAATTGGTCGCGCGCCAGATCCCACAAGGTGTGATGCGTTGCGTCCGAAAAGACGGCGATCTTGTAACTGGCCTGGATCATGGTGAATGCGGCGATCATCTCATGCCACATCCGCGCCAGGGCCGAGAGCTGGAACGGCCCCGAATGGCGGTCGTTCAAACGACGCAGCATGAAAGCCTCGCGCGAGGGACGGATCGGCAGCGCGGTCTGACTTTTTTTCGCGGCGCTGACATGTTTCACCACGTCGGCACGCTTCATGATCAGATCGTGGATGGCGTCATCGATCTCATCGATTTCGCGCCGGAGATCCTCCAGGGAACGGTTCGTCATGATGCAGCCCGGTCCAACGTCGTTAAGGCAATTCCCATCCCGCAAAACCGACGGAAACCGCGATTTGCCGGGGGCACACTCCTACAGTCTGGTCGGCTTGTTGGCAATTGGCCAGTACGCCCTTCGGCGGAGACGCAATCTTTCCAGAAAAGGCCTTTTGCCCGCCGGTCGGGGTGATGGGACTTGCGGGTAACGCCCTGCTCACCAGATATCAAGGATGCGTGGATCATAGCGGCCATGCGGGGTTAACTGTTGCAGCGGGCCCTGTCTTTGTTATGTATCCAGGAAACAAAGACGAATTCGGGCGATTGAGGAAACGGCGATCCCCTTACCATTTTACCGCAATCGCGCATGTCGGATTGATCTGACACGGCGGTTGCCTTAGGGAAGCGCCCCGCAAAGCGCTTTAAGTTGAGGACGATAACAGATGCCGATCAAGATACCGGACGAGCTTCCCGCCCGCCGTCATCTCGAAGATGAGGGCGTCGTCGTGATGGGCGAACGCGACGCCGTGCGCCAGGACATCCGGCCGATGCGGATCGCCGTCCTGAACTTGATGCCGAAAAAGGAAAGCACTGAAACCCAGTTGACCCGCCTGATCGGCGCGACCCCGTTGCAGGTGGAACTGACCTTGCTGACGACGGGATCCTACGTGCCGACCAATGTGTCGCAGAAACACCTGAGTGCCTTCTATCATACTTGGGAAGACGTTAAGGATCAGAAATTCGACGGTCTGATCGTCACCGGCGCACCGATCGAGACCCTGCCGTTCGAGGACGTGCACTACTGGGCGGAATTGACACGGATATTCGACTGGACCCAGAGCAATGTGCACAGCACGTTCAATATCTGTTGGGGTGCCCAAGCCGCGCTGAAGCATTTCCGCGACATCCCCAAGCACGAACTGCCGGGTAAGATGTTCGGCGTTTTCGAGCATGCCGTGACGACGCCGGGCAATACGCTGTTGCGCGGGTTCAACGACATTTTCCGAATACCGGTCTCCCGCCATACAGAGACACGCAGAGAGGACCTGCCGGACGATCCCATGCTGCAGGTCTTGGCGGAATCCCCGGAATCCGGCCTGTGCCTGGTGCAGGATCAGCGCTACCGGCAGATCTATATTTTTAATCATCTGGAATATGACGCGCGCACCTTGGCGGACGAGTATAACCGCGACGTCAGCCAGGGATTGAAAATCGACGTGCCGAAGAATTACTTCCCGGATGACGATCCTTCGCAGGAACCCCGCAACCGCTGGCGGGCCCATGCCCATCTGTTGTTCAGCAACTGGATCAACGATGTGTATCAGAGCGTTCCCTTCCACGTTGAAGACATCGGGAAGATGGCCGCTGAATGATGATCGGCAACGGGCATAGGACACGCCGCTCCTTCACCGTCGGATTGGCGCTGTTCGGGCTGTTCTTTCAGCTCTTACTTCCTATTCCCCTGGCCGTCGCGGCGGGACCGGGCGCACCGAACCTCATCCTTGATATCTGTGCCGCCGACGGGATCGTCCGCGTGCCTTTGCCCGTCGGCGACCAAACCGGCGCACCGGGCGAGGCCGATGAATTTGTCGAGGCCTGCAACCACTGTGTCCTTCACGCAGCCCATCTCGCCCTGCCCTCCCGCACTGCCGACACCGTCATGCGGCCGGACGATGCGGGCGAGCGCCTACCTTTTCTCACGTCCGACCGAAATCCAAAGTCCGCCGAAGCAGCGGCCTTCGATGCGCGGGGACCGCCGACGGCGGCCCGTTCGCGGGCAAGTGCCTGACCAAACGCATCAACCTGATTTCGTCGGAGTTACGATCATGAAAACCTTCTTCAAAGCGGCCGCCGCCGCTGCATTCACCATTCTGTCCGTCACCGTCGTTCCCTTCGCGGTACAAGCCATGGACGCCGTTACGGCGGGCCATTTGACCGTCGAGCCCGGTTGGGCGCGCGCCAGCGCCACGCCGGCGGCGAAGGCCGGGGCTGCCTTTTTCGTCATCCACAACAAGGGCGGCAGCGACGACGTCCTGATCGGTGCCGAAAGCGGCGTCGGCGGAAAGACCGAAGTCCACACCCACAAGCACGAGAACGGCGTCATGAGAATGATGCCCGCGGGCGACGTGACCGTGCCCGCCGGCGGCATGGTGATGATGAAACCGGGCGGTCTGCACGTCATGCTGATGCGGTTGAATGGCCCGCTGAAGGAAGGCGAGCATTTCAAAGTGACCCTGAAGTTCGCCGAGGCCGGCGACGTGACCGTGCCGGTCACCATCATGGGCATCGCCGCGAAGGGACCCGGGCCAGTGCATGGCAGTGGGCATGGTCATAACCAACACGGCAAGACGACGACGGAGTAATCCGTTACCGGAAACCGAACGCATGGCGCGGCGGACCTGTCTTGACGCAGCCGCCGCGCCGTGCAGTTTGCGCCCATGCAACGTTGGAAAATCACCCTGGAATATGACGGCGGCCCCTTCGTGGGTTGGCAGCGTCAGGACAACGGTCTGACCGTACAGCAGAGGCTGGAGGAAGCGGCCGAGAAACTGTGCGGCTGTGAAACGCCCGTGCAAGGCGCGGGAAGGACGGATTCGGGGGTTCATGCCCTGGGTCAGGTCGCCCATGTCGATATCGAGAAGGAATTGCGGGCCGATCAGGTCCGTGACGCGCTGAACTACCACCTGCGCCCTGATCCAATCTCCATCCTGGAGGCGGAGCCTGTGACGGAGGACTTCCATGCGCGGTTTTCCGCCATCGGCCGTGTCTACCTGTACCGCATCCTGAACCGACGTCCGCCGCCCGCCCTGGATGCCGGCAAGATCTGGCATAACCAGCGGCCGCTCGATGCGGAAGCCATGCACGAGGCCGCGCAGGTCCTGGTCGGGAACCATGACTTCACCAGCTTCCGCAGCAGCGAGTGCCAAGCAGACAGCCCGGTGAAGACCCTGGACCGGGTCCGTGTGCGCCGCGCCGGAGAGGAGATCCACGTCGATGTCGCCGCGCGTTCCTTCCTGCACAACCAGGTTCGGATCATCGTCGGCACGTTGGAAATGGTCGGACGGGGGAAATCGACGGCACGCGGCGTGCAAAAGGCGCTGGAAGCGAGATCGCGCAGCGCAGCCGGCCCGACCGCCCCACCGGAAGGGCTGTATCTGGTTTCCGTGAAATACCCCGACGAGGAAGACTGACGCGCACCCGCCTTATCGGGGGAGAAAGCCTGTTAGAGAACCCCGATCGTCACGACGTCCCGAGCAAAATTGATCATATAACTCAGCACCGCTTCTCCCAGGACCATGAAGACCACGACCGGCAGGTCGAGCCCTGTGGTGACCTTGATGATGTAGCCGTGATAGGCCAGCAGCCAGACCATGGCGATCAGGTTAAACATCAGGAAGATGCTCAGCGGCAGGTTGAACGTCACGCAGACGAGCGTAATCAGCAACAGCAGGACGATCTGCGGCCCGCTGGACCAGTTATAGGCCACGATGTAGGGAATGAACTTGTCCCGGATGCCCAGGACTCCGAACGCCGCATGCACCACGAGCGGCCAAGCCACCCACCCGATCGTATAAGAAATCACCTCGACCGGGACGACGCGCGCAAGCGGCGCCTCGGACCTCAATTGATCGGGAATCAGAAGAAGCAGCGCGATATAGGCCGGCGCGATGATGGCCGCGCACCAGAAGCTCTTCCAGAATGCCTGTTCATCGCGGCCGAAAAGTGCCGCCCCGCCGGGGTCGCGGCGGAACAGACGCCAAGCGCCGATAAAATTGACCTGGACTTCCAGTAGCGAGGGCGGCGGCAGCATCCTGTGGCTTCCAATCAGGCCGAGACGCCGAAATACCGTTCCAAGACCTTACCGTAGATCCGGCTCAACCCCTCCACATCGGCGACCGGAACCTGCTCATCGACCTTGTGCATGGTTTTACCAACCAGACCGAAATCGACCACCGGGCAGTAATCCTTGATGAACCGGGAATCCGACGTTCCGCCCGTGGTGCTGAGTTCCGGCCGACGTCCGACGACTTCCAAGCAGGCTTCCGTCAGCATTTCCGACAAGTCCCCCGGCGGCGTCAGGAAGGATTCGCCGGAACACACGATTTTCAGATCGTAATGCGCGGAACCACCCGCCGCCGTGTCCAGAACCGACCGGAGCATTTCCTCCAGGGAGTCGCTGGTATGCAGATCGTTGAACCGGATGTTGAATACGGCCTTGGCTTCGCCCGGGATGACGTTTGTCGCGGGATTGCCGACGTCGACCGTGGAAATCGCCAGCGTCGAGGCCTGGAAATGCTCGCTGCCCGCATCCAGTTCCAGATCGATCAGCGCCTTCAGCAGGTTGACCATACGATGCGCGGCATTGTCGGCCAGATGAGGATAACCGGTATGCCCTTGCACGCCGAAGGCCGTCAGATAGCCATTCAGACTGCCGCGCCGACCAATCTTCACCATATCGCCGAGTTCCTCGGGATTGGTCGGTTCGCCGGTGATGCAGGCATCGAACTTTTCACCATCCGCGGCCAGCGCTTCCAACATCTTGCGCGTTCCATTGACCGCCGGTCCCTCTTCGTCGCCGGTGATCAGCAGACTGATCGACCCGTTCGGCGCCCCATGCATATCCAGGAACCCGGCCACCGCGGCGGTGAAGGCGGCGATGGCACCCTTCATGTCCGAGGCACCGCGCCCGTGCAGCACACCTTCCGACACCTCACCCGCGAAGGGGTCACGCGTCCAGGCGCCGTTGTCGCCTACCGGCACCACATCCGTATGGCCGGCGAAGACGAAATTCGGCTGACCGGCGCCCAGACGGGCATACAGATTATCGACGGGGTCGGTATCCGGGGCGTGAAACGGCATCCGGCGGCACTGGAATCCCAGGGCGGTCAGCCGTTCCTGCAGAAGGTCCAGCGCCCCGCCCTCGGCGGGCGTGACGCTGGGACAACGGATTAGATCGGCGGCAAAAGCTACGGGATCCATTTCGATGAACAATCCCCGTCAGTCGCGCAGCAGGTCGTTGATCGACGTCTTGGACCGGGTCCGTTCGTCCACGCGCTTGATGATCACAGCGCAATACAGGCTGGGCCCGGGCGACCCATCCGGCAACGGCTTGCCCGGCAGGCTGCCCGGCACGACCACGGAATAGGCGGGGACACGGCCAATGTGAACTTCGCCGGTCTCGCGATCGACGATCTTGGTGCTGGCGCCGATGAAGACGCCCATGGAAAGCACGGATCCTTCCTCAACCACCACGCCTTCGACGACTTCCGAACGGGCGCCGATGAAGCAATTGTCTTCGATGATCACCGGTCCGGCCTGCAGCGGCTCCAGAACGCCGCCGATACCGGCACCGCCGGAGAGATGCACGTTCTTGCCGATTTGCGCGCAGGAACCGACGGTGGCCCAGGTGTCGACCATGGTGCCGCTGTCGACATAGGCGCCCAGGTTCACGAAACTCGGCATCAAAACCACGCCCGGCGCAATGAAGGCCGACCGGCGCACGGTGCAGTTCGGCACGGCGCGGAATCCGGCGGCTCTGAACTCGCTCTCGCCCCAACCTTCAAATTTGCTGGGCACCTTGTCCCACCAATTGGTGTTGTTCCCCGGACCGCCCGGGATCGGCGCCATGTCGTTCAGGCGGAAGCTGAGCAAAACCGCCTTCTTGAGCCATTGATTGACCTTCCAGCCGTCAGCCGCCTTTTCGGCCACACGTGCCTTCCCGGAATCGAGCAGGGACAACGCTTCCTCAACCGCGTCACGCACGGCGCCGGTCGTGGAGGTGTTGATACCGTCACGCGCCTCGAAGGCGTCGTCGATCGTCTTTTCAAGCTCGGCAATGCTCATTGGCTCTTACTCGCTATGTTCTTGCAGTTCTGTGATTGCGGTTCGCTGGCAGCGCGGGCCGACGCGGTCTTTTGCACTATGGCGATGCGGACATCAACCAAACAGCCCTGTAATGAGACTATTCGCTCATGCAGAGGCTTGCGGATATGCCTCAGCCGTGCCGCGTGCGGACATATCCGGACAGCCAGGCAGCAAGGTCATCGGTGACGTGGTGGATATGGTCGCCCTCGCCGGCCCCGTCATGCGACCAGTGATGATCGGTTTTAACCCAAACCGTGACCATGCCGAGTTTCGCCGGGTGCTCCAGGTTCCGGGCGATATCCTCCAGCATGACTGAGCGCGTCGGGTCGATATCGTGCTGCGCCAGCAATTTGTCATAGGGCGCCGGGTTTGGCTTCGGCACGTAATCGGACGCGACAATGTCGAAAAAGACGTCGAATTCGTCCTGAATGCCTAATCGGTCCAACACCGAATTCGCATGAGGTACCGTGCCGTTGGTGAAAATCACCTTGCGGCCCGGCAGGCGCCGGATCGCATCGACCAGATCCTCGTTGCGCTGAACCGGGCTGTAGTCGATATCATGGACGAAGGCGAGGAAATCCGCCGGGTCCATCCCGTGATGGGTCATCAATCCGTTCAGCGTCGTCCCGTGTTCCCGGAAATACTGTTTCTGGATACGCCGTGCTTCTTCCAGATCGATATTCAGATAGGCGCTGATAAAAGCCCCCATTTTCTTGTCGACCTGGTCGAACAGGTTGCAGGTCGAAGGATAGAGCGTGTTGTCCAGATCGAAGATCCAGGTATCCGCCGTATCGAGTTTTTCGTGGTAGTCGGTTTCTTCGCGCATGGCTGGAATGTGGCGTAGCGAACCCCGCCCGGCAAGTCCCTGGAAGCCCGGAATTCCGCCGAAGCGCATAACTTAGTACCGCGAAATTATATCAAACTGCAGACATTCCCCATTCCCTTCGGCCGGAATGTGATTACTTTTGCTAGCGTTCATTCTTATCCGGCGGTTCATACTTATTTAACGGCGGGATCGATAGATTTCGGAGGCATTTGGATAACACGCCGATACGCCGCGCCGGCTGACCTCGACATGGTCCCGGCTGGCGAAATTCAGGAACCGAAGACGAGCAGGAGCCATCGGTGTTTCAAGACTATACGGCACCGGTATTCAGAGTTCAGGAGAACTCCAAGAGCGAGACGGCGGAGATCGTCGCGCTCAACCAAGCCGCTCACGCCTTGCGCCTGAATGGAGAAGGTCATGCGGCCCTGCTTCGCCATGCCGAAACGGCAAGACATGCCGGTGCCGCGAAAACCGCGGAAGTCAGTTTGATTGTTTCAGACGCCGCCGGCGAGGCGGAAATCGAGCGGCGCAAGATCGAGTTTCTGGCTATCCCGGATCCGGATGGCGCGATCCTTATGATCGGGCGGGACCGAAGCCATGACGAAATGATCAGGGATGCCCTGACCCAATCGCGCGGCCTGTATAAAGACCTGACGGAACTGGCCAGCGACTTCGCCTGGGAGACCGACCAGCATGGACGGTTTACCTTCATCTCGCCCAAGGGTGCCATCGGATATCGACCGAACCAACTGGTCGGGGAAAAACCAGAATCTCTTCTGGCCCATCCCATGAGCGTCACGGGCAGGCTGCCGTTCTCACCGGAGACGCCGGTCCGGCATGTGGATATCTGGTTGCGGAACGCGGCGGGAGAACCGCGCTGTGTCATGGTCTCTGCGTTGCCGCTGGTCAACGAGAACGGCAAGCGGGTCGGCGCCCGTGGACTGGGCCTCGACGTGACGACGGAGCGGATCGCCCAAACCGAATTGGCACAATCCAAACATCGGGAAGATCTTGTCCGCTATATCGTCAACCTGACGCGGGACGAGGAAACGCCGGCCGCGATGATGCAGACCGCCGCCAAGACCCTAACGCGGGCCACGGGTGCGGACGGTTGCGCCATTCTGATCAAGGATGACGACGGTTGGGACGTCGCCGCTCGGTTCGGCCGGACACCGGACGACATCATCGCCCTTTCCGCGGCGGAGGCCCTGCCGCTGGACGGCACGGCAACCGTCGGGACGCAAGGCGAGTTGGGCGCGGTGACTTTGTTTCGTGGCGTGCCGAACGGCGCCATCCTGGCCTGGGAGGGCAACCCCGATTCCCCCAGGGCCGGCGATCATTGGTCGGACGACACCAAGGCCTTGCTGGAAGCGATCGAAGGCCCGCTGGGGCTCGCGCTGCGCCAGATCACCGACCAGCAGATTCTGGAACGCCTGGCACGGACCGACGGTTTGACGCATCTGCTGAACCGCCGCGCCTTCCTGGAGGAAATGGAACCCGCGCTAGCCCGCGCACGACGGCATAAACGCGCCGGCTGTCTGCTCTATGTCGATCTGGATAACTTCAAGCCGATAAACGACACCTTCGGGCATGAGGAAGGCGACACGGTTTTGACCGCGATTGCGGGCCTGCTGCAAACCTATAGCCGCGGCTATGACCTTGCGGTCCGCCTGGGCGGTGATGAATTCGCCCTGTGGCTGGATGAAACCGATACCGAGACCGCCCGCCGCCGGGCGCAGGAACTTATCGAGGCATGCAGGCCATTGGCAACGTTCAGCGCCAGTCCGGAAAAGCCTTTCGGCATTTCAGTCGGCATTGCGCCCTATTCATCGGAAACCGGCGGGGATCTGGCGGAACTAATGTCGCGGGCAGACGCTGCCATGTATGCTGCCAAACGGACAGGCAAAAACCAGTTCGCCGTGGAGATGCCGCCCGATCGTGAAGAAAACTAGGAATTCGGCATCCCGCGCACTAATTTTATTATTACAACTGATTTGAAAAACAGGATTACGGTATGAAGGACGAAGGTCAATCGAACCCACCTGTCGATGACGACCTTTCTTTGCTGCCCGAAGACTTGAGCTACGAGCAGTCGAAGAAGCTGCTTCGCGACTCCGACCCCAATGTCCGTCGCGCCCTGGCCCGCCATCCGGGAACCAGACCGGAAGTCCTGTACTATTTGGCCGAGGACAGCAGCAATGACGTCCGACTGGAAATTGCCAGCAACGAACGCACCCCGCGGCAGGCGGACCTGTTACTGGCCAACGACCGCGACGACGATATCCGCACGGCACTGGCCACCAAGATCGCAAAACTGACACCTGCCTTGCGCGACGAGGATCGCGGCGCGCTATACGATTACACCATACAGGTATTGGAAAAACTGGCCCAGGATCAGATCGTCCGTGTCCGTCAAATCATGGCGGAGGCATTGAAGGACGTCGCCGATGCGCCGCATTCGGTCATCCAGCAACTGGCATCGGACGCGGAATTAGTTGTTTCAGGGCCAATCCTTAGGTTCTCTCCGGTCCTGACCGACACGGACCTTTTGTCGATCATCAAGGCCGGGGCGGTTCAGGGCAAACTGGTGGCGATCTCCGAACGGTCCGAGGTGTCCGGCGATGTAGCCGACGCCATCGTCGACGCGGGCGATGACGAGACGATTGCGGTCCTTTTGGCCAACGGCAAGGCCCAGATTCGCGAGGAAACGCTCGACGCCCTTACCGCACGGTCGGAAAAGGTCGTTTCCTGGCATGCCCCCCTGGTGGCGCGGCCCGCGCTTTCCATGCGATCCGCCCGTATGCTCGCAGGTTTTGTCGCGGAACATCTTCTCGCCAAACTGCAGGCCCGTGAAGATCTTGAGGCGGCAACGCTGGAAGCTGTCGCGGAAGTGGTCGCCGAACGGTTGGGCGAAGGCAGCGGAAAACAAGATGTCGTGGACCCGGAATGGGCCCAGGACGACGTTTCGGAAGAAGAAATTCAACGATTGAAAGAGGCCGGCGCCTTGACCGAACCGGCCATCGTCGAATCCTTGGAGGCTGGCCGAAAACGTTTCGTGGAAGCGGCCCTTGCCTGTTTGGCGGAAGTCCCGCGGGAGGCAGCCGCCCGCATCGTCGCCCAGCGCAGCGGCAAGGCCCTGGTGGCACTTGCCTGGAAGGCCGGCATGTCGACCGACATGATCGGCCCGCTGCAGGTTCAGCTCATGGGTCTACCGCCATCGAAGATCGTCATTGCCGACGACCCGGACCTTTGGCCGATGTCGGAGGAAGACATGGACTGGCAATTAGACTTCTTCCTGAACGAATAGGGATGGCGGCGGGCCGGCCGCCCGCGCGTCTTACATCGCCGGTTCGGGAACGCCGTTCTGCCGGCAGCAGGCGGTCATCGTGTTCCGCAGAAGGCAGGCGATGGTCATCGGCCCGACCCCGCCCGGGACCGGCGTGATCGCCCCCGCGACGGCCTTGGCGCTGTCGAATTCTACATCGCCGACCAGGCGCGTGCCGCCATCCGGCTTGTCGATCCGGTTGATCCCGACATCGATCACCACGGCACCCGGCTTGATCCAATCGCCCTTGACCATTTCCGGTCGACCGACCGCAGCCACCACGATATCCGCACGGCGGCATTCGCCCGGCAGGTCATCTGTACGGGAATGCGCGACGGTGACCGTGCAGCTCTCCTGCAGCAATAGATTGAACATCGGCTTGCCTACGATGTTCGAGCGGCCGACGACAATGGCGCGTTTGCCGCTGAGATCGCCGCCGAAATGGTCTTTCAGCATCAACAGACAGCCGAGCGGCGTGCATGGGATGAGGCCATCCTGCGCCCCGACGGACAGGCGCCCCACATTCACCAGGTGGAAACCGTCCACATCCTTGTTCGGGTCGATCGCGGTGATAACCGCCTGATCGTCCATATGATCCGGCAAGGGGAGTTGTACCAATATGCCGTTGACCGCCGGGTCCTCGTTCAACTCCCTCACCTTTGCCAACAATTCGTCCTGGCTGACGGTGGCCGGCATTTTGTATTCGAAACTGTTCATGCCTGCTTCAACGGTCTGCTTGCCCTTGTTACGGACATAGACCTGGCTGGCCGGGTCCTCGCCCACCAGGACCACGGCCAGGCCCGGCGTGATGCCGTGATCGGCCTTCAGTCCCGCCACGGCCTTTCTCACCCGCTCGCGGACATCCGCGGCAAAAGCCTTTCCGTCGATGATCTTCGCGTCCGTCATCTTTTCCCCCGATCGGCCATGCCGACTGATCATTGTGCGTGATTAACCCGAAAGGTCTTTCAGGGCATCCCCGATCCGTTTCGTCAACACGGCCGGGTCGCCGTCGATGTGCAAAACTTTATTTCTGTCCGTTGTGCCGGAGATGACCGTAAGCGACGTTTTCGGCAGCGACCACGCCTTGGCCAACAATTTGATCAGCGCGGCATTGGCCTTGCCTTTTTCCGGTGCAGCCGTGACGGCGGCCTTCAACACGCAACCTCCGTCCGCCTCGTGGGCCAGTCCCTGAATACGGTTCGCGGAAGCCTTCGGCGTCAAACGGATCGATACAGTTACCCCGTCCGCCCTTGCCGATACCGGGGAGACCGAATTCGACATGCGACGACTCCCCCGGCTGTCGCCTGTTTAGAGGCGGGCAGCGAAACCGACCAGCAGGCTTTGCAGGAAATAAATGATGAAAATCAGAATCACCGGCGAGATGTCGATACCGCCCAAGTTGGGCAGGAACTGACGGATCGGCCGCAGGGCCGGATCGGTGATCCGATACAGGAAGTCGCCGATCATGTAGACGAAGCGGTTCGATGTATTGACCACGTTGAACGCGACCAGCCAGCTCAACACCGCCGAAATGATGATGCACCAGAGGTAAAGGTTCAGCGCTATGTGGATAACTTGGATCAGCGAAAACAGGATTACTTCCATGTTCAATCGGTCCTCATACGAATCAGCTTCGGTCCCGCTTCCCGCGCCATGTCAGAATGCCGATCATCCCGTGGAAACTGCACCTTTTCCAATAGATAAAGGCGCCCCCTGCCCGCCGCAAGCTTACGGAGGCGGGTAATTTGCCGGAAAAAGCCGGTCACCGTATTTCGGCCTCACCGGTCCGGCATGAATATAGGGGCGGATCTTCGTTCTATTCGGCTTGACAAGCCCCGCCGCCCTAAACATATTCCCGCGCGAATTCGGGGGCGCCCTTTACAGCGTCTTCGGGTCCCGTTCCTTCACCAGGGAACGCCAGGGACGAAGATCCGGGTTCCGGATTTTCCGAGATGGGGCTGTAGCTCAGTTGGGAGAGCGCGTCGTTCGCAATGACGAGGTCAGGGGTTCGATTCCCCTCAGCTCCACCAAGCCCTTACGCGGCGAAGCGCTAAGGCAATCAGGAAATCGATCGTCAGATCGGTATTGCAACGATTTCAGACTTTCTGCACACCCGTCGCTATATCGCGCGAAGACTTTCCCGCGCGTTTGCGCGTCATCATCCTTGATCATTCCGTGTCAGCCGCCGGCGGCCGTGGCGGCTTGCTTCCGTCGACAGGCTCTGCTCCATCCTTTTTCCCATCATGCCTCTGCTCGTCACGCGAGACCCCGTGGGCCGCATGGGTATCCGTGGCGGTCGACAGTTCCTCGATATTCGCCACGGTTTGCGCGACCCGAAGCGAGTCGGCGAAAGCGACATGTTCCTCGTCCGGCGCCGGGTGCCGTTTGAACATTCGATACAGCGCGAAACCGCCGATCAACACGTGGATAACCGCTGTGTACAGGAACAAATACATGATGCCGGTTTGCTCGATGACCACGGAGGCGAAGATCGGCCCCAGAACCGCCCCTGCGGCAAAGACAAGGAGCAGCCCCCCCGCTGCTTCGACATAATCGTCCACATCCACGAAATCGTTCATATGGGCCACCGAGAGGGCATAGATCGGTAACGCGAAGAACCCGAACGCAAAGGCCAGCGGCTTTATGAAACCGGGGGATGCCGGCCCTAGAATCGTCAAAGCCGCCCCCGCCAAAGCCGCGCCGGCGGCGCCGGTCATGATGACTTTACGGCGGTCGATCTTGTCGGAGAGCCACCCGAGCGGCCATTGGCCTACCGCGCCCGCGATGACGACGACACTCATGAAAATGGCGATGTTCTCAACGCCCCCGAGAAGCTCCTGCGCGAAAACCGGTGCTAGGGACCAGAAGGCACCGTTAGCCAAGCCAACGGCAAGGCAGCCCATGACCCCGACAGGCGAAAGCTTATAGAGGCGCAAGAGCCGGATCTTGACCGTCGCGACCGGTGGCGGCGCCGGTGCCGTGGTCAGGGCGACCGGCACCGCCGCCAGGGACACGAGGACCGAAGCCAATGCGAACAAGGTGAAGGCTCGCGGACTGTCGGCGATCAGAAGCATCTGCCCCACCGTGATGACGGTCAGGTTGATGATCGTATAAATCGAGAACACGAAGCCACGGTTCTCATTGGTGGACTTCGCGTTGAGCCAGCTTTCGATCACCAGGTACAGAACCGCGAAGCAGAACCCCGTCATGCCGCGCATGACCCACCAACTGACGGACTCTATGATCATGGAATGGCCAAGCACGACGCTCGATGCGATCGCGACCATCGCCGTGAAGGTCCGAATATGTCCCACCCGCCGGACCAGGTGCGGACCGAAATAGCAACCAATCGCGAATCCGAAGAAATAGATCGAGCCCATCACCCCAATATCGATCTGGGTGAAGGCCTCGATATTCGCACGGACAGGCAACAACGTACCCTGAAGCCCATTCCCCATGAGCAACAGGGCGACACTGAGTAACAAAGCGGCGATGGGGGCTACGGTCGCGGTCATAAAAGTGGTCGGCCCATAATTGATAAATCCCGGTCGTCGGCGGCGGTCATCGGATACTGTGGCCGATGCCCTCACGTAAATGCAAGCCAGGCCAATCGCGCCGCAGCCGAAAAGCTCTTCTCCGTCGGGCCCTCGATATCCTCGGCATTGTAAAGCATCAGATTGCCTGATAAACGCTACTGCGAATTACTTGCAATTATGTCCTTGGGCATTCCTCTGTCGCTTATGGGGGTGAGCGGTCAACGTGGTGCAGGAAAAGATAGCGCTGGCGGTATATGCTGAGCAGCGCGCCGCCTTAATCGACTATGCGGCCGGCATCATCGGCAGCCGTGAAGCCGCGGAAGATGTGGTCCAGGAAGCCTGGTTACGCTTGAATCGGCCCGAGGCGACAGGCGCGGTCGAACAGCCCCTAGGCTATCTGTATCGGACTGTCCGCAATCTGGCGCTGGACATCGTCCGGCGTTCCACCTTCGAGCGGCGAACCTTTACCGCTCTGCCGGACGACAACGTTCTATCGGCGTCGACCACATCACCCGAAGAGACGCTTTCGGGACGGCAGGACCTGAGGCAGGTCGCCGCCGCACTAGACGAACTTCCCGAGAGGACACGAAAAGCCGTCGAACTGTACCGGTTTCACGATTACCGCTTGAAAGATATCGCCGCACATTTTGGGATTTCCGTCGGTCTCGCCCATAAATTGGTCTTCGATGGGCTTGACCACTGCCGGCAACGGATCCGTCGTGGCAAGGCTGCGCGAAAATGATTTCTCCCGTTTCCGCTGAATTTTTGACCGCCTTATTCGTCTTGAATAACGAGGCGGCGACACCGGCGCCTGTCGACCCAGAAGCCCGCGGATAAAAATGTCTACTTTCGAGAGCGAGAAGACCGACAATTGCCGAGAGTCGGCAATGAACTGGCTGATCCGGCTGCGGGAGGAGCCGGAGTCGGCGGAGCGCGCCGAGGCGTTCGAAATCTGGCTATCCGAGCATCCGGACAACCGTGCCGCTTGGGCCGAGGTCCAGGAGGTCTGGTCCCTTGTCGGCGAGGTTGGCGAACGGCCCAATACGACAGCAGGAAATGTAACCGAATTCCCGCGGAAGAACCGTCGGCCCGGAAGGCTAATTGCCGGCCTCGCCATTGCCGCCTCAGTGTTTCTAGCCGTCTTCACCCTGCCGGACCTCCTGGTTCGATTCGATGGAGATATCGTGACGGGAACCGGCGAAACCGCCCAAGCCACGCTGCCTGACGGCAGCACGATCCATCTCGCGGCGCAGAGTGCGGTCAAAGTCGATTATTCGAATGAAAACAGACGGATCCGCTTACTCAAAGGCGCAGTCTTCGCGGAGGTGGAACCGGATCCGGCAAGGCCTTTTTCCATTCTTTCCGACAAAGTCGAGAGTACAGCGCTCGGAACGGCTTACGAAGTCCGCCGGGAGACCGCCGGCAGCACGGTCGCCGTCGAACACGGTATTGTCGGCGTTTCGTTTGCCGACGCCGGACTTCGGCACAAGCTCCACGCCGCGCAATGGCTGCGGGTTACTCAGGACGGCGGGCGGACCGTCAAGGGCGTCACGACGACCGGTGCGGTTGCGTCGTGGCGGAAAGGGCGGCTCTCCGTCGATGACCGGCCGCTGAAGGATGTTATCGACCAACTGGATGACTATTTCGACGGCACGGTGATGACATTGGGTAGCTTCGACGACTATCGGGTTACCGGTGTATACAATCTCGAATCCCCCGAGAGCGCCCTGCGGGCCGCGCTTTATCCGCATGGTCTGAAACTGCGCAAACTCTCGCCCTGGCTTTTGGTTATTTCATCCCTTTAGACATTTCGGACAGCCTCTCAACGGCCCAGGCCGGTCTCTCAGCCAAAAAAGTTTTGAAACACGTGAAGTGTCGTTCGTCCTCCGAATATAGCGACTGCGACTTAATTGCAGTTTTATTTAACCTGGGCAGGACAGTAACGATGAATGAAATGCTCTTCGGCGATACCGCCAAGGCAAGAAGGACAAAACGCACCCTCCGAAAGGCGCTTTGTTGCTCCGCGACCGCACTGGCGCTGGCGGCCGGCCAATCGGATCATGCCACGGCCGGCACGTTAACAGGTGCCCGTGACAAAGCGGTACAGATCGCACAGTCGACAGAGACGCATGTCTTCGACATTCCCGCCCAGCCATTGGGTGGCGCCCTGGCCGATTTCGGCCGGCAGGCAGGAATTCAGATCACCCTGAATTCGGAAATCCTGGAGGGTCGGGACGGCCCCGCTGTCACCGGGTCCATGACCGCCGAGCAGGCTTTGCAACGACTATTGTCCGGTTCAGGAATAAACTGGCGATTCCTCGAAGACGGCACCGTTGCCCTGGAACGGCCCGCCACGGAGAAAGGAACCGCGGTCCTCGACCCGGTGCGCGTGGTGACGAGCGTTGCTCCCAGCACCTCCTCGCTGGGCAACAAGCCGGAGAAATATGCCGGCGGTCAGGTGGCGACAGGCGGCAAGCTCGGCGTCCTCGGCAACCAGGACGCAATGGATGTCCCCTTCAGCATCACCAGCTATACGGAAGAGACGATCGATAATCAGCAGGCCGAAACGATTTCGGACGTGATGGCGAACGATCCTTCCGTGCGGTCCGGATATGCCTTCGGCAACTATCAGGAACTGTTCGTCATCCGCGGCTTCCCGCTGAGCGGCGAGGACATCGCCATCGACGGCATGTATGGAAACGCGCCACGACAGATCGTCTCCATGGAAATGTTCGACCGGGTCGAGGTTCTGAAAGGCGCCAATGCCTTCCTGAACGGGGTTGCGCCCGGCAATACGGGGATCGGCGGGGGTATCAACCTCGTCCCCAAACGGGCGGGCGATACACCGCTGACCCGCTTCACCGCGCGCTACGAGCAAACCACCCGGCTTGGCGGGCATGCCGATGTCAGCCGTCGTTTCGGCGATGACAACGCTTTCGGCATTCGCGTCAATGCAGCCGTGCGGGATGGCGAAACGGCCATCGACAACGAGCAGCGATACATGCATCTGGGCCATGTCGCATTGGACTATGATGGGGAACGCGCCCGCGCGACCTTGGACCTCGCCACGCAACGGCATCGTATCGACCAGGGTAAATCCATCGTCCGGGTAAACACCACCACAGTTCCGGACGCGACCAAGGGCAGCAGCAACTACGCGCCGGGCTTTGTCTTTTCGGAAATGCGCGACAGTTATGCCCAGTTGTCCGGCGAATACGACATTCTGTCCTCCCTGACCGCGCATGCGACGGTGGGTTATCGCGACTTGCGGGAGGACGGCGATTTCGCGACACCGACCGTCATCAATGCCGCCGGCGATGCCACGATCTCGAGCTTGATCGTCCCGCGCGAGGATACGAACCAAAGCGGACAGGTCGGAATTCGCGGTGACTACGCCACCGGCCCCGTCCGTCATCAATTCGGATTCGGTTACGCGGCGCTGAAGACGATCAACAGGAATTCTTTCGACTTCAGCAACACCGTCACCACCAACATTTTCAACCCGGTCGATTTCGACAGGCCCGCTACGTCGTTTTCGGGCGGCGACTTCAACGATCTGCCGAAAGTCTCCGAGTCGACGCTTCAAAGCTATTACGTTTCGGACACTTTGTCCTTCTGGGAGGAGAAAGTCGCCCTGACGGTAGGCCTCCGGTATCAGCACATCCATTCGGAGAACTTCAATCGGGACACCTTCGTCGAGACGCAGAATATCGCCCAATCCGCGACGACGCCCGTCGTCGGTCTCGTCGTTCACCCAATGCAGAGTCTGGCGCTTTACGCGAACCGGATCGAAGGGTTGTCCGTCGGTGAAGTCGCGCCGGGCGGCGCCGCCAATGCAGGCGAGATCTTCCCGCCGTTCCAATCCGTGCAATGGGAACTGGGTGCGAAATGGGATCAGGGAAATTTCGGCGCCGGCTTCGCCGTTTTCCAGACCACGCAACCCAGCGGCATCACAGATCCCGCGACGAATATCTTCGGCGTCGACGGCGAACAGGAAAACCGCGGGGTCGAGGTCACCATGTTCGGCGAACCCTGGAAGGGCATCCGACTGCTCGGCGGGGTCACCTATACCCAGGCCGAGTTGCAGAACACCGCGGGCGGCACGAATGACGGCAACGACGCGGTCGGCGTGCCGCGCGTTCAGGCCAATCTGGGCATGGAATGGGACCTTCCCTTCCTGAATCGAACCACGGTTTCAGCCAGAACGCTGATTACGGGGGATCAGCAATTGAACGCGGCAAACACACTCGAGGTCGATGGTTGGGCACGGCTGGATGTGGGTGCGCGAACTGTCCAAGATATCTACGGTCGGGACGTGGCCTTCCGCCTGAATATCGAAAACCTCACCAACCACGACTACTGGGCCTCGGCACAGGGCGGCTATTTGACGCCGGGCGCGCCCCTTACGGCGAAACTTTCCGTTTCGGCTGACTTCTAGAGAATTCTATTCTCTCCAGGCTCTCGCATGACCGGGATAATATTCCGGGGAAACACGGCGGCGAAGGCGTCCACAAGGCGTCTCCGCCGCCGGATTCTTTTCGCCGCGGCCAAGCCGTGATCTGTTATTCCTGCCGCCGGAATCGGCCTAGTATCCCCGCCGATGTGAATTCAACCCATTGGAGCATGCAATGCTGCAGACGACCGTTCCGGATCCGGTCAGACGATTTGCGGTCGGCCCTCAGACCCTCAAGGACCTGAACTATGGCGAACCCGCTGAATTCGATGGCGGTTTCGAGTGGCTTCATTTCGATTGGACGCGCCCTGAGGCGCGAGAATTCCTCGAGAACGACCCGGATATCGATCCTTTGGTCATGAAAGCCCTGCTGGCGCCCGAAACCCGGCCGCGTTTCAACCTTTTCGCCGGGGGCATTTTCCTGAACCTGCGTGGGATCAACCCAAAACCCGGTATGCAGCAGGATGAGATGATTTCGCTGCGCATGTGGATCGAGAAGAACCGATTAATCACCATGCGTCGGGTGCGGATCGAGGCCATCAACGACATGGTCCTGGAAATGCAGGCCGGCCATGTTCCCGCCTCCGTGGAGGAATTGGTCAGCCGTTTGGCATCCTACCTTTCCCGGGACATCGGGTTGAGCCTGATCAACCTGAACGATGAGGTGGACGAAATAGAGGAACTGGCGATCGAAGGCACGGATGACGACCTGCGGTCGCGCTTGGCGGAAGCGCGGCGCCAATCCATCGTACTGCGGCGCTACCTGGCCCCGCAACGCGACGCCTTGCAGCGGTGGCTGGAGGTACTGCAGGAAAGAAACCGGCCGGATATCCGCGAACATGCCCGGGAAACGCATGACGCCGTCCTCAGATATGTGGAAGACCTGGACGCCTTCCGGGAAAAGGCCGGTATCCTCCACGACGAGTGGCTGACCCGTCTGTCCGATAAACTGAACCGCAACATGTTCGTGCTGGCGATTCTCAGCGTCTTCTTCCTGCCGCTATCCTTCGTTACGGGTCTTCTCGGCGTCAATGTCGCAGGCATACCCTTGGCCGACGCACCCTGGGCTTTCGGTGCTCTCTGTCTCGGCTTGGTCGTAATGGCCGCCTTGCAAATCGCGGCATTCAGATACCTGAAATGGTTCAACTGATGGATGAAAAATATCAAAGATGAACAGATGATGCGGTCCGGCCACGGATCGTTGACCTTGCCTTGCCAATGCAAACAACCATCAACATTTAACAGTAAAATTTAGCACAAACGATGCTGCCCGCCATTCCAATGAGTGATACCAATCACTGAAATATTTTGGACAGTATGGCTGTCTTATTTCCAAACACGATCTTTCAAGGTGATATTCATGTCCAATCGCAAGACCGTTCTTGCCGTGGTTCTTTTCGGTGCCATGGCGGCGGCGGGGCCGGCGCAGGCAGCCGGTGTTTCCGCACGGGATTTGCTTCAAGGCTTCAACAACATCGTGCTCAACGACTTGACCACGAATGTTGAAACCGAAGGCACCCTCTATGTCGGCGGCGATTACAATGGAAACGGCTCGACGGTTAATCCACGAGGGCTCGCCAATGTGGATCTAGGCAACGGCATTGTCGGCAGCCTGATCGTCGGCGGCGATATCAATGCGAGCGCGGTCAATCTGAACGGCGGTCATGCCGTCATCGGCGGGTCCGATCCGGGGGATCTGGGCTTGAACGGCGGCAGCACGAAGAGCGAAGGGGTGGCCGGCATCCCCGTCGCCGAAATCACCAGCGCTTTTCAATCCTTCTCGGCCGAATTGGCGGGATTTGCCCCTACCGGCGGTACCGCGAATACGTCGGACCAGAACAACATCAGCTTTCAATCCGTCGCGGATAGCAGCGGGGTCGCGGTCTTCGACATAGACGGGTCGGTCCTGAAAACCGGGACGTTCCATGGCATCACCGCCGATCCGGGCGTGACCACCGTGATCAATGTCGGCGGCGCCAATGTTACAATCGGCGTTAATGCGAACCTCACGCAGAGTTCGGTCATCTTCAACTTCTACGAAGCCACGACGCTGACCATCAACTCGACCTTCAATTACTCGGTTCTAGCCCCGTTCGCGAACGTTACACTGGGCGGTGGCGGCCTGAACGGCACCCTGGTCTCCTTCAACCTGAATCAGGACGCGGAGGTCCGTCCGCCGCTTTACGATGGCAACATCCCCGTGTCGCAGGTTCCCGTACCCGCAGCCGCTTTGCTGTTGTTGACGGGCATTGCCGCGCTGGGCGGCATGACGGCCCGCCGGCGAAAGGCGTAGACAACTTTCTTCGAATGGGCTTTTGACGGTCCCAGATGACAAAACGCGCGGCTTGATCAAAGCCGCGCGTTTTTCTTTGCCGTGCCGAGGCCGAGAACTCAGCCGTTAACCGTTTCTAAACCAGAAAGCCCTATAATATTTGCGGTATCTTGCCACCATCTTTGCGAATCTGCCAAGGGATCGCCGGTTCGGTTGAAACGGCCTGGATATCAACCGGGCCAAATACCACATATATTACGTCATTCAGGGAAGCCGACGCAGTGATTTTCGATTTTGTCGCCAATGTCTCCGTAGACGGACAGGTCATCCAATTGGAGGGAGAAACCTGGTCGTTGCTTGAGGCCGACGGACCACAAGTCCTGAACCGTGAGTTCCTGGACTTCGTCGCCGATCGGGACCGGCAGGTCGTAAGCGACATTCTGTTTGACGTGGAACAGGGACAAGCCCCTCTGCGATTCGAAGTCACGCTAGTGTCCAGTTCCGGTAAGGAAAGCGATGCTACGGTATTCGCCGCTCCGATTTTCGAGGGTGGCCGCTACAAATTCACACGCCTCGCCGCCAAGCGGAAAGATCCCCTCACAATCAACTCCATGGCGGATTCCGACGCTTTCAACGAAGTGATGGAATCCTTCGAGAACAAGCTGCAGGCGGCGATCGACTCCAATCAGGCCGCCGTGATGTCGATTTTTTCCGTCGAAAGCGGCGACGCTGTTAGCACGGCCCAGGCCGGTGACCGACTCCACGCCCTGCTCTCGGAACGTTCGGATGGCGAAGTCTGCCGGATCAGCGACGGCAGTTCCGTTGTCCTGCATGACGACAAAACGAGCGCTGGCGATATTGGCGGTGCCATTGCCGACGGCATGGAAGGGCATGGAGACCTATCGACCTACAGCCTCGATCTTGCCGACGATACGCTCGATGCCGCGAGCCGGATGGAAATGGCATCCGGTGTTCTGGCCGCCGCCGCGCAACCCGGCGTCAATTTGGGGTCCGGCACACATAAACTGAGCGACGGTTACGAAATGGCCCGCGGACAGGTTACCGCCGCAATAGCCGGTGCCGTCCCAAAAATCAGTATTGCCGTCCAATGGGGCGCCCCGGACACCCGTATCGGCATGGCCGATGTTCCCGAATTACTGCGGCGCTGGAACGGCGGCGGCAAACAAGGCGGGCCAATGCTGCAGGACATCGTTCGGTCGCATCTGGAGGCTGTAACCCGGGCAAAACCGGAGGATATTCCGGTCTGCGTCCCCATCCATGCCGCATCCCTGATGTTCTTGGACAAGGCCGAATGGGATCAGTTCGACCTGATGGTCATGCCCGTCGGTCTGCGCGAACTGGATGAGGAACTTCAACAGGACGCCGCCAATCTTCTGTCCACCCAGTATGTCATGGTGGATATCTCCGATCTGGTCTACTGCCCCGCGGTGCTGGCCCAACTGTTGAGCGCGGAAGCCCTATCCTTCCTGCGCGTGGATATGCAGAAGACCTCCGCCCTGTCCGATGCGGAACTGGATTCCTTCAGGGAAGTCTACGATTTCTGCAGCAAGCGCGGCATCTATGTGCTTGTCAGCCGGGTCGACCCGAACCGCATAGAAAACCTGATCGAGCGCGCAAAGGTCATCTTCCTGCCCGACGCCTATCTAAAGAACCAGGTTCAGAACTAGAACGGGCCGGCGCTGCTCCAGCCCGGCCCGTCCCAATCCGATTTCACGACACGTGTCAGACGCGTTCGATGATCGTCGCGATGCCCTGACCGACGCCGATGCACATCGTCGCCAAACCATAGCGACCCCCGCGTCGCTGCAATTCCTTCGCGCAGGTGAGCACCAGCCGTGCACCGCTCATCCCCAGGGGATGGCCGAGGGCGATTGCCCCGCCATTGGGGTTCACATGTTCCGCATCGTCCGGCAGGCCCAATTGGCGCATGACCGCTAGGCCCTGAGCCGCGAAGGCTTCGTTCAGCTCGATCACGTCGATGTCGCCGATGGTCAGTCCGGCCTTGGCCAGGACTTTCTGCGTCGCCGGGGCCGGACCGATCCCCATGACCCGCGGCGGCACACCAACGGTCGCCATGGCGACGATCCGCGCCATCGGCGTCAGGCCGTGCCGGCCCGCCGCTTCCTCGGAAGCGATGAGCAGCGCAGCCGCCCCGTCATTGACGCCGGATGCATTGCCGGCCGTCACCGTACCGCCTTCGCGGAACGGCGCTTTCAGTTTCGCCAGCGCTTCAGGTGTCGTATCCGGACGCGGGTGTTCATCCTGGGAAACGATGATCGGATCGCCCTTCCGCTGCGGAATTTGCACGGCGACGATTTCTTCGGCCAGGTTGCCGTTTTCCATGGCGACACCGGCGCGTTGCTGACTGCGCAGCGCGAAGGCGTCCTGGTCGGCACGGCTGACCTGATAATCCTCGGCAACGTTTTCAGCCGTCTCCGGCATGGAATCGACGCCGTATTGCGCCTTCATCAGCTTGTTTACGAAACGCCAGCCGATCGTGGTGTCATAGACCTCGGCACTGCGCGAAAAGGCCGAATCCGCCTTGCCCATGACGAAGGGCGCACGCGTCATGCTTTCAACGCCGCCGGCGATCATCAGATCGGCTTCGCCGGATTTGATGGCCCGTGCGGCGGTGCCGCAGGCGTCCATGCCGGACCCGCACAGCCGGTTGATCGTGGCACCCGGGATGCTTTCCGGCAGTCCGGCAAGCAGGCTCGCCATATGGGCGACATTGCGGTTGTCTTCACCCGCCTGGTTGGCACAGCCGTAGATCACATCGTCGACCGCGGCCCAATCCATGTTGGGATGGCGTTCCATCAGGGCTTTCAGGGGGTGGGCGGCCAGATCGTCCGTGCGGACCTTGGCAAGCGCGCCGCCGTAGCGGCCGATAGGCGTACGAATACCGTCGCACAGGAAGGCTTCGGTCATCTTCCTCTCCATATTTTTGTCTATCCTTACGGTCCTGATCGAAAAAAGGGGGATCCAAGCGGATCCCCCTTTATTTCAGTGCAGACCGCCTATAGCGGCAAGGTGTATGCCGTTTTCACGGTGGTGTAAAACTCATCCGCATACCGCCCCTGCTCACGCGAACCGTAGCTGGAAGCCTTCCGTCCGCCGAAGGGAACGTGATAGTCGACCCCCGCCGTCGGCAGATTGACCATGACCATGCCGGCCTGGCTCTTGCGTTTGAAATCCGAAGCGAATTTCAGCGACGTCGTGCAGATCCCGGCTGAAAGGCCGAAATCTGTATCATTCGCGACGGCCAGGGCCTCGTCATAGTCCTTCACCTTGATGACCGAAGCGACCGGCCCGAAGATTTCCTCCCGCGCGATCCGCATCTGGTTGGTCACTTCGGTGAACAGCGCCGGCGCCAGATAGAAGCCTTCCGTATCGCGGTTCAGCAATTCGCCGCCTGTTTCCAGCTTGGCGCCTTCCTTCTTGCCGATATCGATATAGCTGAGGTCCTGATCCAACTGATCCTTGTCGACGACCGGGCCGATCTGCACGCCGGACTTCAACGCATCGTCGGTCACCGTCTTGTCCAAACGGGCCTTTACCGCATCGATGAACTTGTCATGAATGCCTTCGGTAACGATCAGGCGCGAGGATGCGGTGCACCGTTGGCCGGTCGAGAAGAAGGCACCCTGAACGGCACAATCGACAGCATTGTCCAGGTTCGCATCGTCCAGCACGACCAGCGGGTTCTTGCCGCCCATTTCAAGCTGGAACTTCGCGCCGCGGGCCGCGCAGGCCTGCGCCACCGTGGAACCGGTCGCGACCGATCCCGTGAAGCTGACCGCAACCACACCGCGGTTGTTCAACAAGGTTTGGCCAACCTTGCTGCCCCGGCCCATGACCAGGTTGAACACGCCGTCTGGAATACCGGAGCGGGAGATGATTTCCGCCAGAGCCCAGGCGCAACCGGGCACCAGATCGGCCGGTTTCATCACGACGCAGTTACCGTAAGCCAGCGCCGGCGCGATCTTCCAGGCGGGGATGGCGATCGGGAAATTCCAGGGCGTGATGATACCGACGACGCCGATCGGTTCCCGCGTGATCTCGACGCCGACACCGGGACGCACCGAATCCAGCTTCTCGCCTTCGATCCGCAGGCACTCTCCGGCGAAGAACTTGAAGATCTGGCCGGCACGGACGGCCTCGCCCATTCCTTCTGGAAGGGTTTTCCCTTCTTCGCGGGAAAGCAGTTTCCCGAGCTCTTCCTTCCGGGCAATGATTTCATTGCCGATGAATTCAAGCGCGTCATGACGCTGCTGAATGGTCGAGAATTGCCAGGTCTTGAACGCTTCCTGCGCCGCCTGAATGGCTTGTTCCGTCTGGGCCTCGTCCGCGCGGGCATAAACGCCGACAACGTCGGACAGGTTCGACGGGTTGATGTTCTGGGTTTCGTCGGCGCCCTCGGTCCAGGCACCCGCGATCAGGTTGCGATGTAAGGTCATACTCTTGAACTCCCTCCAGCAGATATTCTGACGCGCACTATACGATCGGCGCGTATCGGTGTTGTTACAGCAGGCCGCGTTTGGCGAGATTATCCATGAGGGCGGAAGTGCCGAAAGTCCACGGCGCAATCTCGCCCGCATTGCCGACGCGGTTCACGAGCGCCCCGAACCGGGGCGAGGAAATGGTGACGATGTCCCCCATCTTGTGGGTAAAGCCTTGTCCCGGCGCATCGCGGTCCTGGATCGGTGCGAACATCGTCCCGGTGAAAAGCGCCAAACCGTCCGGGTAATGATGACAGTCGAAGGCCTGGGAAACCAGATCCGCCATATCGCGGCTGATTTCCGCCGCATGACTATCGCCCTTCAGGACGAACCCGTCTTCGCCCTCAACGGTCAGGGCGACGACCGCCGCCCTGGCATCGTTCAGGCCGAAGCCGCTATCGAACAAACGGATGAAGGGTCCCAAGGCGCAGGACCCGTTATTGTCCTTGGCGCGCCCAAGCAGCAGCGCGCTGCGTCCTTCCACGTCCCGCAGATTGACATCGTTGCCGAGCGTCGCGCCGACAATGACCCCATCCGCGCGGGCAACCATGACGACTTCGGGTTCCGGATTGTTCCAGGTCGAGGACGGGTGCAATCCCACATCCGCTCCGGCGCCGACCGAGGCCATCGGCTGGGCCTTGGTGAATACCTCAGCATCCGGGCCCAGACCGACCTCCAGATATTGCGACCAAAGCCCCTTTTCGGAGAGGGTTTCCTTGACCTTCGCGGCCTCCGGCGAACCGGGTTTGATATTCCGGATTTCCGCGCCGATTACCTCGCTCAACTCCTCACGCAGGGCCGCGGCCCGTTCCGGCGCCCCCTTGGCCTGTTCTTCGATCACCCGTTCCAACATGCTTCGGACGAAGGTAACACCGCAGGCTTTCAGCGCCTGAAGATCGAAAGGCGACAGCAGATACGGTTTCCGTGGGTCTCGTCCCGCCGGCTGGCTGTTGGCGATGATGTCGCCGATCGGTCCGAGCGGCGCCAGGTCCTCGGCCTCCAGCAGTTTGAGTGGTTCAGGGTGATTCAGCAGATGCGCCATCGTTGGGGTATGCGGCGTGAGATCCAGCGCCACGCCGTCTCGCACCAGGACCACGCAGGGCCCGCCCCCTGGAATCTCCTCCCCTGACGCGGAAAGCAATTCCGGCACCCAAACCCGTCCGACCAGCGAAGCCTCTGCCGCGTCTTCAGGAAGTATGTTGTCTGACATCTTCATGCCTTATTGATGAAGAGAACCCGTCACGGAATCAAGCCATCGCATGCGACATCAGGGAAAAGCTTGCACCTGTCTGAGGAAAATATCCCGTCATTCGGCAGGAAACGTCCAAAGGTATCTGATTAAGAGAAATTAGTAATTTCTTCATATTATTCCCCTAGTCAAATGGTGCTGTGCCTGACGGGAAAGGGTGCAGGGTTTGGCACGCCCGCATTTCGGGTCGCTGGGGATGACAGAATGATAATCGTTTGGAGCGAAGAATGAGCAAGAATACCGCAGCGTCTGAAAATTCGATCGGTTTCTGGTCCTTATCGAAACAGATCATCGCGATGATGGTGGTGCCGGTCATCGTCACGGCCATGGCTTTGGGGGGATACAGCGTATTCTCCACAATCAATCAGATTCATGACGCCGCGGCTCATCGTTTCGAAACGCTGGGGCACGGTCGCAAGCACGAACTCTTAGTCTATCTGGACTCGGTTCGATCCGACCTGAAAAACGTTGCCACGCTGCCCTATACGCAGGACGCAATCGCCGACCTTACGGACGGCTGGAAGGCGTTTGGCGAAGGCCAGGCGGAAACTCTTCAAAAACTGTACATCAAGGACAACCCTCACCCGAAAGACAAAAAGGCCATGTTGGACGCGGCGCAGGACGGTTCGTCCTATTCCGTCGCGCATGGCAAATACCATCCTTGGTTCCGCTCGTTCGCCGCGGAGCGGGGATACGGAGACGTCTATCTTTTCGACGCCGTCGGCGATCTTCTCTACACGGTTAACAAGAAATCAGACTTCGGCACGAACATCCTCACCGGGAAGTATAGAGACACGCAGCTCGCAGAGGCATTTCGGGTAACCCGAGATAACGCCCGTCCTGACTTCCAGGCATTCTTCGATTTCACGCGTTATGCGCCCGGTGACAATGCCCCGGCCAGCTTCATCAGCATGCCGGTCCTGCGCGACGGAAAATTCCTGGGCGTCGTGGCGTTCAAGACGCCCGCTAACGAAATCAGCAAACTGATCGCCAGCGAAACAGGCTTGGGTGAAACGGGCAATGTCCTGCTGGTCGGGAAGGACAAACTTGCTCGGTCAAACGGACGTTTTTCGAACGGAAACGAGATTCTCGAGCATGAAATCGACGTCCCGGTGGTTGATGCGGCCTTGGCGGGAGAGGAAGGCTCTATAGAAGCGGATTTCGAAGGCAAGATGTCTTTGATCGAATATCAACCGGTCGATTTCATGGGGACGCGTTACGCCCTGATCGTTACAGCCGACAACAACGAGGTTTTTGCCGCCGTCGACGGCATCGTCGCCACGAAGATTTCCGTCGCCCTCGGCATCATGTTGATCGTGGGTGTCATCGCCGTCTTCGCATCCCGCCGCGTCAGCGGTCCGATCAATCAACTGACTGAAACGATGGGTACCTTGGCGGCCGGCAACACTGATGTCGAAATCCCGACAGCCACTCGCCATGACGAGTTGGGCGCGATGGGCCGCGCCGTCGAAGTGTTCAAAGTGAACGCCATCGAAAACGCGCGACTCGCGGCGGAACAGAAAAGACTGGAAGACGAAGCCGCCGAAATGAAGGCCGAGTCTCTTCGCGTCATGGCCGAGAAGGTGGAGGTCCAGGTTCAGGAAGCCGTAGGCGTGGTAAGCGACATTACTGCCCAAATGGCGTCGAACGCCACCGAAATGACCGGCGCCAGCAGCAACGTGATGAGCAGCGCTCAGACAGTCGCGGCGGCAGCCGAAGAATCCCTTGTGAACGCGGATTCGGTGGCAAGTGCGGCGGATCAGTTGAGTTCCGCGATCAGTGAAATTTCCGAACGGGTCGCACATTCGACCTCGATCGCTTCCTCCGCTGCGCAATCAGCAGAACGGACACGCGAAATCGTCAACTCGCTTTCGAAGGCGGCGGAAGATGTCGGCAGCGTCATTCAGTTGATCAGCGATATCGCGGAACAAACCAATCTGCTTGCCTTGAACGCAACGATCGAGGCCGCGCGTGCCGGCGAGGCAGGAAAAGGCTTCGCCGTCGTCGCAAGTGAAGTGAAGGGCCTGGCCAGTCAGACCCAGAAATCCGCTGCCGACATTACCAGTCAGGTCGGGCAGATGCAGGCTATTACCACCCAAGCCGTCGAAGCGATCAGCGAGATCGCCAAGACGATCGAGGAAGTAAACAGCGTCAGCGCCGGTATCGCGGCAGCCGTCGAAGAACAAAGCGCGTCAACGCGGGAAATCGCGGAAAACGTATCGCAGGCTGCGGCGGGCGCAAGAGAGGTCTCGGAACGGATCGCGGAAGTGTCGCAGGAAGCAAGCCGCGTTGATGAAATTTCCGGGTCTGTGTCGGAGCATTCCTCCAGCCTTGCCGAAAGCATCAGCTCGCTGAAGACGGAGCTGGTCAAAGTGATCCGCACGGCCGCACCGGAAGTCGATCGACGAGAAGAGGACATTCCGGTCCCGCAGAACCGACGCAAGAACTAGTCTGGGATCTCCCCGCCGGATTGGCGTGCCAGAGGTCTTAAAAGTAAATCGGGCCGGTCCAGCAGGACCGGCCCGATCTTTATCTCGGTCAAACGCGCCCGTGTCAGCTGCGGAGGGAGCCCACCTTTTCTAGGCTGGCCGGCATCGGATGACCGTAGGTATCCGTTACATAGGAGACGATCCGCGCAACCTCATCCTTGCCAAGCTGGTCCATCAACTCGCACGGCGCCTTTCCGAAACGCAGGGCAAGGCCCGCGCCCATGTCGATATCGGCGGCGGTCGCGACTCCTTCATCCAGTTCCTGCAGCACCGGGAAGAAGGTTGCCGCCATCAAGCGGTCGGCAATCACCTTGTCCGACGCGGCGTCACCGGATGCGTCCTCACCGATTTCGAACTCGTAATCGCTGTCGCCCTTTTCCGCGAGGGACTTCGCCAGCGTGTAGAACGCACCGTGCGGACCAAGGTTCCGTTGCGCGTGGAACATGATCTTCGGCTTCACCAGATTGGTGACCAGGAAGGGCCCCGCCGCGACTCCCATGCATTCTTGCGCGACCCGGTCGATCTGCGCCGTGCTGCCGGCGCTTTCGTCCAACAACCGGACCGCTTCGTTGCCATAGGGCACGAAGAAACGGTTGATCGCGAAACCGAAGGAATCCTTGCAGGCAATCGGCTTCTTTGCCGTCTGACGGCAGAACTCCAGCGCCCGGTCGTAGATTGCCTGATCGGTCTTTTCACCCTTTACCACTTCAACGATCGGGTTGATCGCCGCCGGGTTGAAATAGTGCAGCCCCAGGAATCGGGTCGGATCGTCAACCGCTTCGGCAAGATCGGAAACGCGCAGGGCGGACGTATTCGTCGCCACCACCGTCTCTGGCTTCAGGTGCGGATTCAGCCGGCCGAACATCTCTTCCTTGACCGATTGTTCCTCGAAAATAGCCTCGATGATCAGGTCGCAATCGCCAAGCGCCGCCAAATCCGTATTGCCGGAAATGTGCGCGTAGCAGGCAGCTGCATCATCAGCGGACATTTTCCCCTTATCCGCCGCACGATCATAGAATTTCTTGGCCGCACCCTTGCCGCGTTCCACCGCTTCCGCCGTGGTATCCACCAGGACGACGTCGACGCCCTGCTGCCCCAGTGACGTGGCAATTCCCGAACCCATTGTCCCCGCGCCGATAATGCCGACTTTGCTGAATACCATTGGTCGATTTCCCTCTCGCTACGACGCGCCGTAACGGTTCGGCGCGTCCCTCGTTTGTCGCGGCGCACAATAAGGATAGGGATTTGGCTTGTCGAGCCACGGTGCTGGCGGGCATCCAGGGAATCCTGCTTAAATCTGCGGCATTGTCGAAGCAGGCGGCACAACTCTATTTCGTCGCTGCCGAACCAGGGGCCAAATTCGGGTGGATGAGGACAGCAACATTTCGGAGGAAGCGCGGGAAAGCAGCCTCAAACGCGCCTTCGACATCGCGCTGGACCGTCAGACATCCGGCGATTTTGACGGCGCCATTCGCGCCTGGCGGGCCATCCTACTGCAGAACCCCGATTCCGTTGCCGCCATGAACAATCTGGGTATCGCGCTGCGCCGCGAAGGCCGGATCGCGGAATCGGAAGCGGTGCTTCGCGCCGGGTTGGAACGGGAGCCGCTGAATCCTGAACTTCTGGTCAGCCTGGGCCAGACCCGTCTGCAATGGGGCAGACTGGACGAGGCGGAAAAGGACTTCATCCGGGCATCTTCCCTGGCGCCGAAACTGCCCGGCGCACACCATTCTCTCGGCATCCTGTATCTGGAGCGGAACAGGCCGGAGGACGCGATCCGCGCCTTCCGCGCGGAGGTTTCCGCCGATCCCGGTTCGACGTCGGGCTTATTGGCGTTGAGCGACGTTCAGGCCCTGGTCGGCAATCTGGACGAGGCAGCAGAGAACCTGCGCCGCGCCGTAAAGCTGGATCCCGAAAACCGGGTCGCGCACTTGCGTATCGCAGAAATGCTGCTTCTGGCCGGCGACTATCCCGGCGGGTTTCGGGAAATGGAATGGCGCTGGCGCGATGCCGCCTGGGAAACGGTCCATCCCGATATACCCCTTTGGGAAGGGGCGGCGCTGGACGGTCGTACCTTATTGGTCGATTGCGACGGCGGATTTTCCGAAACCCTGCTGCTGATCCGCCTGCTGCGCCCGGGCGGCCCCTGCGGAGAGGGACGAATTATCGTCCGTTGCCGCCCTTCCCTCGTCGAACTGCTCCATGGATGCCGGTGGCTGGAAAGCGTGACTTCCCTCGCCGAGCCGCCACCCAGCGTGGCGGATGTCGGCGCACCGCTGGCGATGATCCCGCAATTGACGGGGATGGAGGCCGCGGATGTGCCTTCATCGGTCCCGTATCTGCGGCCGGATCCCGCCGCCCTCGCCCCATGGCGGTCCCGTCTTCCGAAATCAGGTGTGGCCGTTGGAGTTTGCTGGTCCGGCGGTGAAGGGGATATCCCGCTTGCCGCGTTCAAGCCCCTGGCCGAAATTCCCGGCATACATCTGGTCTCCCTCCAAAAAGGCGAGGCCCGGCGTGAAATCCGAGAATGCGGGTTCGACGTGCTGGACCTTGGCGCTGAGCTGGACGAAGGACCGGGTGCCTTTGTCGACAGTGCGGCGGTGGTCCATCAAATGCCGCTGGTGGTCAGCACCCAGACGCCGATCGCTCATCTGGCCGGGGCATTGGACCGGCCCGTCTGGGTCGTCCTGCCGCATACGCCGCATTGGTGTTTCGGCCTGGATGACGAAACAACGCCTTGGTACCCGTCCGCCCGGCTTTTCCGTCCGGCCGAACGCGAACCCTGGAGCAACGTAATGAAACGACTGGCCCAAAAAGTTTCCGCCCTGCTGGGGTAGCTGGTGCCGTGCCTTGTTCCCACAGGTGCCCCTGTTCCCAATTGCATCTTGAAAATACCGGCTTCTCGCCCCAATGTCTGGCGCATCGCGGGCCCCAAGCCAGCCATGGTGAAATCGGGGCCGTCGCACAAACAATCGAACCTCAGAGGTCACGATAGCAAGATGATCGAACTCGACCATCTAACGAAAACGTTCGGGCCGAAGACGGCCGTCAACGACGTTACGTTCACCGTGTCGAAGGGAGAGGTCCTGGGTTTCCTGGGGCCGAACGGCGCGGGCAAGACCACCACAATGCGAATGATCACCGGCTTTCTGGCGCCGAGCGCAGGAACCGCGCGGGTCTGCGGGCACGATGTCCGCACCGATCCGGTTAAAGTGAAGGCATCGCTGGGATATTTGCCGGAGGGCGCCCCCGCCTGGCCGGACATGACACCGGACGGCTTCCTGCATTTCGCTGCCAATATTCGCGGTTTCTCCGGCAAGGAGGCGACCAACCGGGTCAGCGCGGCGGCGGAAAAGGCCAATCTGGCCGGCGTTATGGCGCAACCGATCGGAACGCTGTCCAAAGGCTATAAGCGCCGTGTGGGCCTGGCGCAGGCGTTGCTGCACGATCCCGCCGTCCTGATCATGGACGAACCGACCGATGGTCTGGACCCAAACCAGAAGCACGAGGTCCGTAAACTGATCGATACCATGCGGGGTGAGAAGGCGATCATCGTCTCCACCCATATCCTGGAAGAGGTCGAGGCGGTATGCAGCCGTGCGGTCGTCATCGCCGGCGGCAGGGTCGTCGCGGACGAAACGCCGGCAGAGCTGGAGGCGCGGTCGGAACGCCATAACGGTGTCTGGGTCGGTGTCGACGGGGACATGGCCACCGCAAAGGCGCTGCTGGAGAACCTGCCGGAAATCGGCCGGGTCGTTCTGGAAGGCGAACAGTTGTTCTGCGTCTCGCATCACCGCGGCCCGATCGCCAACGCGGTTTCCCAATGCCTGCGGGACAACGGGCTCAACATTACCGCGCTGCAACTGGAACGAGGCCGACTGGACGACGTCTTCCGGTCGATCACCCAGGGGCATGCGCTTTCCCGGATCGAAGCCGGATCGGGAGGCAACGATGCGTAACATCGCGATCATCCTGAAGCGCGAAATGGCGTCCTATTTCGCCACGCCGCTCGCGTACATCTTTATCGTCATCTTCCTGCTCATGGCGGGTGCGTTCACTTTCTACCTCGGCGCCTTCTTCGAACGCGACCAGGCCGATCTGGACGCTTTCCTGCAGTTTCATCCCTGGCTCTATGTCGTCCTGATCCCGGCCATTTCCATGCGGTTGTGGGCGGAAGAGATCAATGCCGGCACGATCGAACTGCTGATGACGCTGCCGATCACGACGACCCAGGCTGTCATCGGCAAGTTCCTTGCCGCCTGGGCCTTCGCGGGTGTCGCGCTGGCGCTGACCTTCCCGATCTGGATCACGATCAACTACCTGGGCACACCTGATAACGGGGCGACCTTGGCCGGCTATATCGGCAGCTTCTTCATGGCGGGCGGCTACCTCGCGGTCGGCAGCTTCCTGTCTGCCGTGACGCGCAGCCAGGTCATCGCCTTCGTACTGGCGACCGCGGTCTGTTTCGTGCTGACCGCAAGCGGCGCGCCGTTGGTGCTCAACTTCTTTGCGGCCTGGGCGGGTGAAGGGGTGCTCGCCTTCGTCCGATCGCTCAGCTTCCTCGACCACTTCCAAAACATCATCAAGGGCGTCGTCGATCTGCGCGACGTTGTCTATTTCGCATCGCTGATCTCGTTGTTCCTGTTCTGCAACGTGGTCGCGGTCAATCGTTTCAAAGGCGCTTGAGGAGGGAGAAGGGCATGAGCAACATTTTCCTTCACCGCCGCGGCTGGATCGCCGGCATTCTCGCCGCGGTCGTCGTCTTCATCGTAGTTAATGTCGGGGCCGACAAGATTGTCGGCGTGCGGCTGGACCTGACGCAGGACCGCCTCTACACGCTGTCCGAGGGCACCAAATCCGTTCTGGAAACGCTGCCGAAACCGGTTACGGTCACCTTCTATTATTCCGAGGAACTCGGCCGGCGTATTCCCCAATATGCGAGTTTCGCAAACCGCATCGAGGATATGCTGCAGGAAATGGCCGCCGTCTCGAACGGCAACCTGACCGTCGAAAAAGTAAATCCCGAGCCGTTTTCCGAGGCTGAGGACGAAGCCGTCGAACTCGGTCTTCAGGGTGTGCCGGTCGATGATTCCGGCGACAAGGTCTATTTCGGGGTCAACGCGGTCGCGGACGATCCGGAGAACAGCCGCGGCATTCCGTTCTTTCAGGCGGACCGGGACACATTCCTGGAATACGACCTGATGAAGATGATCTGGCGGACAACACATCCGGAACCGGCCGTGGTCGGGGTGATTTCCAGCAAGGAAGTCTTCGGCAATCCCTTCGGCCGGAACCAGGACCCGTGGTACCTGCTGATCCAGATGCAGGACTTCTTCGATACCCGCCGGATTTCGAGCGCGGAGTCCCTCATCGAGAACGATCCGGACATGCTTTTGATCATTCATCCGGCCGGACTGGATGATGATTTGGTCTACGGCATCGATCAGTTCATGCTGCGCGGCGGCAGAGCGATCATCCTGGCCGATCCGTGGAATGAAACGGCGGCAAGTGTCCGTCTGGCTCCTGGTCAGCCGTCCTTGGTTCCGGAATCCTCCGACCTGCCGAGAATCTTCGATGCCTGGGGGATCGAGATCCCGCAAGGACAGACCATCGGGGACCGCAGTCTGGCCAGCATGGTGAATGCCGGCGGCGAAGGGCAGGTCAAGGCCGCGCCTTATATTTCCTGGATCGCCCCGAAAGAAGCGAACCGGAATATGGACGATGCGGTGATGGCCTCGGTCAAGGATCTCGTACTGCCGACACCAGGGTCAATCGAGGTGAAGGATGGCGCGACGGTTACCGTGACGCCGCTGATCACCACGACGACGGACGCAACCACCGTGCCGGTGGACAATACCCGAAAGCCCGACCCGCTTAAGCTGCTGGACGGATACGAGCCGACGGGAAAGAGCTATGTGCTGGCCGCCCGGATAACCGGAAATGTGAAGACTGCTTTCCCGGACGGCCCGCCGGTCAAGGAGTCGCCCCCGGAAGAAGGCGGATCAGATGAAGCTGCTACCGACGGCGCGGACGCCTCGGAAACCGAACCTGCGCCGGAAGAGCCGAAGGGGCCGGATTTTGGTCCGCATCTGTCGGAGTCCGCCGAACCGTTGAATGTCATCCTGATTGCGGATGCGGACATGGCGCAGGATCCCTATTGGGTGAATGTGCGGAACTTCTTCGGCCAGCGCGTCGCCGTTCCCTATATGGACAATGGGAACTTCATACTCAGTGGTTTGGAAAACCTCGAAGGATCGAACGAGCTGTTAGGTCTGCGCGCCCGTCGCAACGGCAAACGGCCCTTTGAGTTGATCGACAATCTGCGCCTGGCGGCGGAAGACCAATTCCGTAGCGAGGAACAGGCCCTGCAGCAGAAACTGCAGGAGACCGAATCCAAGCTGGCCGAATTGCAGCAAGGTCAAGGGGACGGCGGCGGCGCCGTTACCGAGGAACAGCAGGCCGCCGTCGATGCCTTCACGCAGGAACTTTTGGACATTCGCCGCAACCTACGACAGGTGAACCTGAAGCTGCGCGAGGATATCGAGGCCCTGCAGGCCAAGTTGCGCTTCGTCAATATCGCGCTGGTACCGATCCTGGTGGCGGTCTTCGCTATCGGCCTGGGCATCTTTCGTGCCCGGCGGCGGTCGGTGTCGAGTTAGGGAGAACTAGCCGAGACGCGTCCCGCGCGGCAACGGCCAACCCCGTAACAAATCTTCAGCGGCCATGGCTTTCTTGCCGGGCCGCTGAAGTTTTTTCAGGCGCAGCGCCCCCGTTCCGCAAGCAACCAGCAACGCATCGTCCAGCACCTCGCCGGGCTGTCCATTGCCCGGCGCCGGCGCGGCATCCAGAACCTTCACCACCTCGTCCTTCACGGTGAAAGTCGCACCGGGCCAGGGTGTGAAAGCACGGATCTGCCGGTCCAGTTCCTCAGTGGATTTCGCCCAGTCGAGCGCCGCTTCCTCTTTCGCCAGTTTCGCGGCATAGGTTACCTGGCTCTCGTCTTGTTCGACCGGCGTCACCGTGCCAGCTGCCACACCTTCCAGCGCGCAAATCAAAGCCGGCCCACCGAGTTCCGCCAAGCGGTCGTGCAAATCGGCGGAGGTCATGTGGGGCGTGATAACCACTTCCTCCGTCAACAGCATCGGACCCGCATCCAGCGCGGCGACCATCTGCATGATCGTCACCCCGCTTTTCGCGTCGCCGGCCAGAACCGCGCGATGGATCGGCGCGGCCCCACGCCAACGCGGCAGCAAAGAAGCATGCACATTCAGGCAACCGAGTTTCGGCGCATCCAAAATCGATTGCGGGAGAATTAATCCATAGGCCGCGACCACGGCCGCATCGAGGTCGAGCGCTTGAAAATCGGCAAGGGCTTCCGGTGTCTTCAGGCTCCGCGGCGTGCGAACCTCTACCCCCGCGGCCTCCGCGGCTTCGTGAACGGGAGTCTTGCGCAACTTACCGCCTCGACCCGCCGGCTTCGGCGGCTGGGAATAGACGCAGACCACCTGATGGCCGCGCTCAAGCAAGGCCTCAAGCGTGGGAACGGCGAAATCGGGCGAGCCCATGAAGGCGACGCGAAGAGGAGTGTTTGTCTTTTCCATGGCGACGGGCGTATCCGCCCTGGACCGGCCGGGTCAAGCAGCTTTCTGCTTCAACGCCTTCTTCATCTTCCGCAGGATCATATTCCGCTTCAGCGTCGAGAGGTGATCGACAAAGACAATCCCCTCCAAATGGTCCATTTCATGTTGGATGCAGGTTGCGAGTAGTCCATCCGCATCGAGTTCCTGTGCCTCGTTGTTCTGGTCGAGATACCGGACCTTCACCCGCGCCGGGCGTTGGACTTCCGCATATTGTTCGGGAAACGAGAGGCAACCCTCTTCATAGACGCCCAATTCCTCGCTCTCCCAGATGATTTCCGGATTCGCCATCTTCAAAGGCTGGGGGTCTTCGTCCTGCCGCGCGACATCGATGACCAGGATACGTTTGGACACACCGACCTGCGGCGCGGCCAAGCCGATCCCCGGCGCGTCGTACATCGTCTCCAGCATGTCATCCATCAGCTTTGCGAGCTCCGGCGTCACCTCGTCGACCGGCTTGCACTTCGTCTTCAAGACCGGATGCGGCGCCACCAGGATGGGAAGAATAGCCATATTGAACCTGTTTCTCGAAAATCGTCCTGAAAGCTCAAATCTACAGCCGTTAGGTAGGGGCCGAATTCGCGGTCGTCAAGGCCGCTCCTCCGGTCCACCCCCATCGAAAGGCGCAGGATACACAGCGTTCAAACCGTCTGCACCAATCGCAGGTGAGCCGCGAATCGGGCATATTGACAGGCTTCTTTCAGCCAAATTCATTCAGTTTTCGCGGATTCAATACCATGACGATAGACCTGTCCGACCCTACCCTGCTCGCTATCGGCGGCGGCGTCCTGCTATTCGTATTGGCAATCGTTTCGCTCGCTATCTGGCTCATGGGACGTCAAGGAAGCCGCGCGGCGGAAGCCCAGGCCGCGGCGGTGCGGCATCTGATCGAAAACCAGTCCGAACTGGCCGGACGCGTCGCGCAACTGGCGGAACAAAGCGCCAATGGGCAGTTGAACCTACAGGGCTCCGTCTCCGAACGGCTGCAAGCTCAGGAGCGTGCCATTACCCGAACACTCGAGGAACGGCTTGCCGACCTGAACCGTCGCATGGGCGAAAGCATGCAAAAACAATCGACCCAAACGCAAACCACCATCGGCGAATTGAAGGAACGCCTCGGCGCGATCAACGCGGCGCAGGACAGGATCACCAAACTCAGCGAGCAGGTGGTGAGCCTGCAGGACGTGTTGAGCAATAAACAGGCGCGTGGCGGTTTTGGGGAAATTCAGCTTGAAGACCAGGTGAAGAGCGCCTTGCCGCCTTCCGCGTACGCCTTTCAGGCGGTCCTCTCCAACCAGAAGCGGGCCGATTGTCTGCTAAAGCTGCCGAACCCGCCGGGGCCTATCGTGGTCGACAGCAAATTCCCGCTTGAAGGCTTCAACGCCATCCGGCAATCGCCGGATGGTGAAGAACGAACGCGTGCCCGCAAGGCCTTCGGTCGGGACGTGATGGTGCACGTGACGGCAATCGCGGAAAAATACATCATCCCCGGTGAGACGGCGGATTGCGCCTTGCTGTTCCTGCCTTCCGAAGCGGTCTATGCGGAACTCCATGCGGAATTGCCTGACGTTGTGGAAAAAGCGCATCAGCGGCGCGTTTACATCACCTCACCCACCACGTTGATGGCGCTTCTGAACACCATCCGGGCAGTTCTGAAGGACACCCAGATGCGCGAACAGGCGGGGCTTATCCAAAAGGAAGTGCGGAAACTGAACGAGGATGTCGGCCGCCTGTCCGACCGCGTCGGCAAACTGCGCCGTAATTTCGACACCGCCCATGGCACGATCAAGGAGATCGAGACATCGGCCGAGAAAATTTCTAAGAGCGCGGAAAAGATCGAAGCGGTCGAGTTGGCCGAGGTCGATGCCCTGGAAGCCCCAAAGGCAACGGGGGCATCTGTTCAGCAAAGCCGGGAAGACCGCCCGCAACCAACGCTCGGACTGGTCGAGGGCGGAGGCCAATAGCGAATGGACGCGCCGATCCGCTTTCTGAGTCTGGACCACCTTGTCATTCGCTGTGCGGATTTGGAAAGGATGCAGCGTTTCTATGGGGACGTGCTGGGCTGCCCGCTCGAACGCGCCTTGGAGGAACAAGGGCTATACCAATATCGTGCCGGCGCAGCCCTGATCGATCTGGTCGACATAGAAAAGCCTATCGGCAAGGGAGCATCGCCGGATCCCAAACGCCGCAACATGGCCCATTTCTGCCTACGCATCGAAGATGCAGATTGGGACACCCTTGTCGCATATTTCCGTGATAATGGTATTGATATCGACGATGCCCCTTCCCGCCGCTACGGCGCCGACGGCCAAGGTCAGTCCGTCTATCTGCGCGATCCGGAAGGCAACGAAGTGGAATTGAAAATGTCACCGGAACCAGGCTCGTTGATCGGCTGATTAGGACAACAACGAACGGCATCGGCGCATTTCAGAGATATTGTTCCGCTGCCGATTGGCAGACCGTGTCCCTACCCGACTCCTTACGCCCGTTGCTCACGAATGATCTGTTCACAAGGATACGGGAAGGACGGCAACAGCGCATGTTTTTGATCTGATTTCATCGCTTGCACAAAGCGCGGATCACACCGTCTTTCACACGACTATTGCAAAACTGTCACTGTCGGCGACAACTTGTAATATTCCGCCATATTTTCGCGAAAGAATATGATACATTGCCGCAAGAAGGATGATGCAAGACACAGAGTTGGCGATCTCAATTAGGGAGAACAGACATGGCCAAGAAACCGGCGAGCAAGGCCAAGGCGAAATCCACGAAGAAGTCAGCGGCCAAGAAAGCCCCGGCTAAATCGGCTAGTGTGAAGAAGGCCGTCGCTAAAAAGTCGACAGCCAAGAAGGCAACCGCGAAGAAGGCCGTCGCTAAAAAGTCGGCAGCCAAGAAGGCAACCGCGAAGAAGGCCGTCGCCAAAAAGTCGGCAGCCAAGAAGGCAACCGTGAAGAAGCCCGTCGCTAAAAAGTCGGCAGCCAAGAAGGCAACCGTGAAGAAGGCCGTCGCTAAAAAGTCGGCTGCCAAAAAGACATCCGCGAAGAAGGCAGTCGCCAAAAAGTCGACAGCCAAGAAGGCAACCGTGAAGAAGCCCGTCGCTAAAAAGGCGACAGCCAAGAAGACAACCGCGAAGAAGGCCGTCGCTAAAAAGTCGACAGCCAAGAAGGCAACCGCGAAAAAGTCGGCTGCCAAGAAAGCAACAGCGAAGAAAGCCGTCGCGAAATCCGCCATGGCCAAGAAGGCTGCTGCCAGGAAGGCAAAACTGGCAAAAGCGTCGCGCGAAAAGGCAATTGCCAATAAATCCGGCAAGGAACGCGCTGCGATCCGGAAGGCATCGGCAAAGAAACCCATGGCCAAGAAGGCTGCCGCCAGAAAAGCTGCAGCCGCCAAAGCCGCCAAGGAAAAGGTGATCGAGCATAAATCCGATCAGGAACGCGCCGCGATCCGAAAGGCATCCGCCAAGAAACCGATGGCTAAGAAAGCCGCCGCCCGCAAGGCCGCTGCGAAGCGCGCCGCGCAACAGAAGGCGATCGCGAAGAAAAAGTAACGGTCACCCGCGAACCGTCGAGGTCATATCACCCCGCATGTATTTGTTTCATGCGGGGTGATTTTTTTAACTCCGCCGCTTCCTAGCAGATCAGGACGGCTTCGCCATTCGCAGCAGAGAGCTCCCGCCAAATCGACGTCGATCAGGTACAGTATGCGAACGTCATCGAACGTTAGAGTGTCTTTCCCCTGAGCCCGGGCCAGGTCTTTGAAATGAGAACGAGACCTAACGCGATCGCTGCCAAGCATGCGATGGCCACATGCGGAGCGCCCCTGCATCCCTCACGATAAGCGGGATAGGCAATACCATCTCCATATATGGACCAATCCCAATAGAGCATAAGCGCGAAGAGAAGTAGAAGTGCCGCGACCGGAAACGAAACCCAGAACTTGCGTATCAGAACAGCTGCGACCGTCAGCAAGACAAGTAGCGCGCCGGGGGGAGAAGCGACGATGTAAATGAGTTCCTCGACCGGCCCGACTTTACTCCCGTCCCATAAAGGCCTTTCCTTGTCGCATACCTCCGCAAACGCCGGTGACGGAAGGAGGATAAGGAAGCCAACCAAGGCTGTTTGCATCAACGCTGGCCTCACCTCTCCGCCCACTACGGCCGAACTGAGTATCTGTAGGTCAGGACAGCTTCGCCATTCGCCGGCACATCGATTGTCCAGACGGCTTCACCGGAATTCTTCGGCACGTGTTTGACGCTTTCTTCCAGAATGCGCCATTCGCCGTAGAGGGCTTCCACCACCTCGACCTTGGCCGGGGTCGATTTGGCATTCTTCAGAGTGATTTCGTTGGCAGCCTCGAATTCGCCTTGGTTGCCGATACGGCGGAAAGCGGTCTGTTTACGCTCGGCGGTAATGTCGAAGGTTTTTCCAAGACTGAGTTCGACTTCCTGCCCGACCGCCAGATGCCCTACGCGATCCTCTCCCAACAGCGTCGTGGTCGGGATACCGTCATCGTATACCCGAACCAGACCGGCCGGCAGCGGCAAGCCGAGCCCGTCTTTCTCGGTATTCTCGAAGCTCAACAGCACTTCCGGCCGCAAAATCGTCGACCCGCCGGGTGATCGGCGAACATGATGGACACTGTTCGGCAGCAGGCGATAGAGGCGTTCGACCGCGACCGTCTTGCCGGACGTAAGCGGGATTCTTATTTCCTCATTATTAGGAACGTTAATACGGTCATGCAGTTCATATTTGTGGTAGTCATGCAGGGATGATTCATCCGCCGCAGCACCGCTGTCGGCAGATTCCATCGCCATTGCTTTCATGGGTACGGCGGACCGCATCACCGGAGCGGATTCTCGGTTAACCTCCCCTGCCACCAGCGCAACACTGGCATCGTCGAAACTCATTCCCGAACGGTTGGAAATAATTGCCGATCCCTGAAAGGTCATTTCCGTTCCGTCTTGCGACAAGCTGGCCGTATAGGAGGCCTGCCAGTCCAGTCCTCCCGCAAGGTATCGCAGCGCCACTTTCCGTTCCGTGCTCTCATCGCCCGCTTCCGCGGAGGAGACGTGCAAGGTCATCCGCCCCTGTTCGGCCAGATCGGCCGGTACGGTAACGAAAGCCGGATAGCCTGGCGGATTGATCTGCACCAGTCCGTCCAAAAGAACAGCAGTTCCGCCATCCACACTCAATAACTCCGCCTCACTGGCACGACGCTCGCCGGTCTGTGGGTCGACAGTGATCCACCGGATGGTCTTGCCGACATGCCGCCGCAACAATGTCTGTAGATCCAGCCGCTCCAACGAAAACCGTTGGGCGCGCACCGCGCCCCCTTCGACCGCGACCGACAGGCTGTCCCGCTGCAAGGTCTCCGGCAGACCGCTGACTGTGAGCGTCGCTTCGCCACCCGGCAGGGACGCGCCCCGACGCTCCGATACAACCGCGGACCCGTTGGAATAAAGGGTCAGGCCGAGCATATCCCGCGCAGCGGCACCGATTTCGACAGCGTCCTGCGCGGCCGCAATCGTCGGCTGGAGCGCCGGCAACAGCGCTGTCCCTGCAAGGGCCGTGAATGCCAGCAATGCCGTTCGGATCGTCTTCATTTCTTGAGCACCCCCGTGCCTGTAAGGAAGTTCCAGAATATCTTCGGCGAGTCGGGCGTGGGCACATATTTGTCGGAAAAGTCGCCTTCTTCCTCATCGCCCCAGGATGCCGCGAAGGCCCTGTCGTCCGCTTCGGGATGGAACTGCACCGAATACCAGTTCCCGCCATGATCCAATGCCATTGCCGGCATTCTGTCATCGGCTGCCAGGACGGTATATCCGTCCGGAGGGTTCCTGACGCATTCGTAATTGCCGAAATGAAAGCTAGGCGTGTCTCCCATCCCGTCGAACAGGAAATGCGCGCGCCCCGCATCGGTCAGGGCCACCGACTGCGTGCTCGCCATCGGACCGTTCGGAATCTTGCCGACAGTCGCGCCATCCATGACCGACATCAACTGATGACCGCCGCAAATTCCGAAAACGGGTGTTTGCCGGGCCCGTGGCGCTTTCAACCATTCCTTCATCATCGCCTGCCAGGGCCGCTCGTCATGCACCGAATGATAACTGCCGCCAACGACGATCGCGTCGAATTCGCCCGCGTTCGGAAGCGGTTCGCCGCGGGTGACATGAACGCCGATATATTCGACGACATCCAATAATCCGTTCTTCTGCAACATCGACCGGAACCAGAAGACCTCGTCATCGCCGCCTTCGACTTTGTCGAAAATCGCCGGGTCGTACCTGCCCGGTTCGCCGATCATGGACAGGAACAGTAAGGACGGGCGCGGCTTGGCCCCGTTCGACATTTCAGCACCCATAGGTGATCCTCATGACAAAGGGACGGCGGCGGTTCTCTAGCGCCTCAACCGAGCGCCCGCCGTGCCTGCAAGGCCGCGCTCAAAGTGCCGTCGTCCAGATAATCCAACTCTCCGCCCACCGGTACGCCATGGGCGAGGCGCGTCACCGTAACGCCGGTCGGCGCGAGCCGTTCTATGATGTAATGCGCCGTGGTCTGTCCTTCCACCGTCAGGTTGGTGGCCAGAATGACTTCCTTCACCTCTCCATTGCAGCGCTCGACGAGGGCGGCAATGTTGAGATCCTCCGGCCCCACCCCATCGATGGCGGAAAGCACACCGCCCAGCACATGATAGCGGCCCTTGAAGGATGCCGTGCGCTCCAGCGCCCAGAGGTCGGCCACCTGTTCGACCACGCAGAGCAACGCGCCATCGCGGTTCGGGTCGTTGCAGACACCGCAGGGATCGACCGTGTCCAGGTTGCCGCATGTGCCGCAGATCTTGATCGCCTCACTGGCATCCTGAAGCGCCTGGGCAAGCGGTTGCATCAGGCTTTCCCGCCGATTGATCATATGCAACGCCGCGCGCCGCGCCGAGCGCGGCCCAAGGCCCGGCAGCCGGGATAGCAGCTGAATGACGCGTTCGATTTCGTTCATGGTGTCAGAAATCCCCGGCGGATACCGCCCGCCGCCCCATTCCGGTTATCAGAAGGGCAGTTTGACGCCCGGCGGTAATTGCAATCCGCCCATGATCTTCTGAGTCTCTTCCTGGGTAAAAGCATCAACCTTCTGGCGCGCATCGTTGACCGCCGCCGCGATCAGGTCTTCCAGTACCTCGCGGTCATCAGGCACGATCAGGCCGGGATCAATTTGAACCCGGCGCACTTCGCCCTTGCCGGTCATGGTGATCGTCACCATGCCGCCGCCGGATGCGCCCGTAAGCTCCGCCTCCGCCAAACGTTCCTGCATTTCCTGCATCTTGGTTTGGACTTCTTGGGCCTGTTTCATCATTTGGCCGAGGTTCTTCATCATGGCCAAGCTCCTTGCCTTGAAAGCTCAATTAACGGCGCCGCTGTGAATGCCGCGCTTCAGTCCGCGTCCAATTCGTCGTCCGGTCCGTCTTCGGAAGGATCGGTGATACCGTCCTCAACAGACATCCCCTCGGACACAGGGTCCGGCGGTTCCGGTGCGACGACCTTTTTGATCTTTGCGCCCGGAAACGCGCCCATGACGGCTTGGACCAGCGGGTCCTGCGCCGCGGCATCGAAGCGCGCCTGTTCCGCCGCCTGCCGAACTTCCGCGACCGTCGGCTGCCCCGCTTCGCTGCTGACCGAAACGACCCATCGGGTCTCGAACCATCGATGCAGCAAAGCGGCGAGGCGGTTGGTGATATCCTTCGGCGCCGCGCCAGTCGGGCGCAAGTCGATCCGCCCCGGCTCGAACCGCACCAGATGAACATCATGGACCAGATGCTTCAGCAATCTGCCTTCCCGGCGCTCTTCCAGCAGTTTCAGCAGATCGTCATAGCTTTTCAGCGGCGCCTGTTCCGGTTGCACAGCCGGTCGCGCCTCTTCAGCGGCCGGCGTCCGTTCAGGCTCGCCCGCATAGGACGGGTTTCCGTTGGACACCAGCGCCATCGCCGGCGCACGACCGCCGTTGCCGCCGCCTTGATCCACATGGGAAGTTGAAACCGCGCTTGCCGAACCGCCGCCGCCCCCAGAGCCCGAGGAACCGCCGGCAGCACCACTCGGCGCACCGCCCGTTGCTGGCACGCCGCCGCCTTGCGTCAAACGCTGAACCAGATCACCCGGCGGCGGCAGGTCGGCGGCATGGATAAGACGGATGATCACCATTTCGGCGGCCTGGATCGGGCTTGGCGCGTTGCGCGTCTCGGACAAGCCCTTCAACAGCATCTGCCAGGTCCGAGACAAATGCGGCATGCCGAGTGTGCCCGCCATTTCCGCGGCACGCGTTCGTTCCAGTTCGGGGGTAGACGTCTTCTCCGCCAGCTCCGGTGACAACTTGATTCGCGTCAGCCAATGGCAGACATCCAGCATGTCCTGCAATACGACGATCGGGTCCGCACCCGCGTCATACATTTCACCGACAAGGTCCAGGGCCGCCGGCGCGTCGCCGCGCATTGTCGCGTCAAACAGGTCATAGACCCTCGACCGGTCGGCGAGCCCCAGCATATCGCGGACCCGGTCGCCGGTGACGGCGCCGTCGGCCAGCGCGATTGCCTGATCCAGGATGGACAGCCCGTCGCGGACCGATCCGTCGGCGGCACGACTGACCATTGCCAGCGCTTCGTCCTCGATTTCACGGCCTTCCTGCTCGCCAATCCACCGGAAGTAGGAAATCAATTGGTCAAGCGGCACGCGGCGCAGATCGAACCGTTGGCAGCGGCTCAACACCGTCACCGGCACCTTGCGGATTTCCGTCGTCGCGAAGATGAACTTCACATGTTCGGGCGGCTCTTCCAGCGTCTTCAGAAGCGCATTGAAGGCATTGCGGGAGAGCATATGCACTTCGTCGAGCACATAGACCTTGTAACGCGCGGCGACGGGGCGATAGCGCACGCCGTCAATCAATTCGCGGATATCGTCGACACCGGTGCGGCTGGCGGCATCCATTTCCTGGACGTCCACATGCCGGTCCTCGGCGATCGCCTTGCAATTGTCGCAGACCCCGCAAGGGTCGGGAGTCGGCCCGCCCTTGCCGTCCGGCCCGGTGCAATTCAGCGCCTTGGCGATGATGCGCGCCGTCGTGGTTTTGCCCACACCGCGCACGCCGGTCAGCATGAACGCCTGCGCGATACGGCCGCTATTGATGGCGTTGGTGAGAATTCGGACGAGCGCTTCCTGGCCGATCATGGACTGGAAGTCCTTCGGCCGGTATTTCCGGGCGAGAACGCGGTAGGCCGGTGCTGGCTGCTCGTCAGACATCAAATATACGCGTTCTCAGTCTCTTCCTTGGACGTGCCGGCTTGAACCGGCCGGGAGCGCCTCTCGAATGCGCCTTAGATGAGCGGAAGGCCGAACTGACGACCCGGACAGAAACTCGTTACGGCTGCTTCCTTCCGGACCTGACCGGGTTGGCGAGGAGTCCGTCCGCCAGCCGACCTTCCGCCCCATATATCGGGTATCATACCCTGAGTCTCAAGCGAAAGATTCGGGCGTTTTTGCGGCAGGACAAACCCCCGCTATCTCGGACACGGGGTCACAGCACTGAGGGCGTCCGCGGGCGTTGCCCGAACCACATAACCGTGCCACCTTCCTGACAGTCCGATCAACGGGCTGCAATCAACAAGAAATTCGACGAAACGCCCATGCCCTATACACCGCATTTTCCGCCTCATCTCGACAGGCGCGCCAACTACTATGAGAGCGGCCCGCTGGATCGCGCCGCCGAAGTCCGCGGCGACATGGAAAAACTGATTGAACGAATCTCGTCGGGAACGGCCCGGATCGTTCCGATCTGGCGCTCCCAGAACCTGATTCTACCGCGGGAGGACGATACGGAGGAGCCGAACCCGGTCCTGCTGCAGGGCGATCATCCGATCTTGGCCGAGGCCGAGACACTGATCTTCCTGGGCATTTACGCCGAGGTCGCCCATTTCGCCATCGACCTTTCCCACCACGAAGAACCGCCGCTTGCCGAGGAGGGCGTTTTCAAGGATCTGCGGGCTTTCGGGCAATTGATCCCGCATGCGGACGGATCCGTGTTGGCCTATGCGCGCGGCTTGACCTTCTGGCATCAACGGCACCGGTTTTGCGGCGTCTGCGGATCGCCGACCGAAAGCATTCAGGCCGGCCATGTCCGGAAATGCACCAATACAGATTGCGGCAGCCAGCATTTCCCCCGAACCGATCCAGCGGTGATCATGCTGGTCCACGACGGCAATGACCGGATTATCATGGGCCGGCAGGCTGCCTGGCCGCCCGGCATGCATTCGGTATTGGCCGGCTTCGTCGAACCCGGGGAAAGCCTGGAGGACGCTGTCGCCCGGGAAATCTTCGAGGAAGTCGGCGTGCAGGTGACCAGCGTCAGCTATAACTCCTCCCAGCCTTGGCCTTTCCCGGCCTCGATCATGCTGGGCTTCACCGCCCGGGCGACCACCTTCGACATCAATGTGGACGAGTTGGAGATCGAGGAAGCCCGCTGGTACACGCGGGAGGAATTGCTGAATTCACCGGAAGACCAGACCTTCCGCCTGCCCCGTCGCGATTCCATCGCGCGCCGGTTGATTGACGATTGGTTGGGCGACGATGCGGCGAAGGTTCGGCCGCAGCAACCGAACATGCCGTTTCCAAAGCCCAAGGCCTATTGAACCACCGCCAGAGAGAAAAGGTCAGATCATGGCAAGGCCGAAAGCGCTTCTCTTCGATATCGGCGGCGTCGTCATCGAAGTGGACATGAACAGGTCATTCGACCATTGGGGAAAAAAATCAGGCGTCGACGTTTCACAGATCGCCCACCGGCATCAACGGGACGAAACCCACGACCGTTATGAGCGCGGTGAGATCGACACCGCCGCCTATATGGATCATTTGCGCACCTTATTGGAACTGGATCTCGCGCACGACGAAATGGTCGATGGCTGGAACGCCCTTCTGATTCGGGAAATCGACGGCATCGCGGACGTCCTGAAACGCTTGAAAGGTACCGTCCCGCTATACGCCTTCAGCAACACGAATGCCGCCCATGTGGAAAGTTTTTCCGCACGGTTCAAAGACGTTCTGCGGCATTTCGACGAGGTCTATGTTTCTTCCGCCATCGGCCATCGGAAACCGGAGCTGAAATCCTTCCTGCATGTCGCCGATGCCGTCGGCCTTCCCCCTGGCGAGATTCTGTTTTTCGACGATTCCGCCGGGAATATCGAAGGGGCGCGGAACGCCGGGTTGCAAACCGTCCATGTCCGTTCCCACGACGACGTCCTGGCCGCCCTGATCAAACACGGTTTCTGACTTAATCTTTTCTTGTCTCAGGAATGACAACGCCGGCGGGCAATGCCCGCCGGCGTCATCTTATCTGCCTGTCTCGCCCCCGTGACCACTCGGGCCGGTTGGGCCAGGACCGGTTACGACCGGCCGCGATTGATCAGTTTCGGCACCGCGACCGCAAGGCCCGCGCCAACCGCCGCGGCGGCAACACCGGCGGCTACCGGATGCGCCGCCACCGTCTGCTTGGATTTCGAGAGGCCGTTGCCGGCACGTCCCCGCAGCTTGGACGCGCTTTTGCGTGCCTTGCCCCGACCCGTTTCGGCAGCAGCCGCGAGCTTTTTCCGACCACGGGCTGCCGCATTCGTAACGGCATTGTCACCGCCATTGATGTTCCTCGCGGCGAGGATACCGATTCCGGCGGCGACCATGCCCAGGGGGATCGCATTCTTGCTGATAAATTCGGCGGGCGTCGTCTGCGCGGCTTCCACCGTCACGCCGGTATCCTCCGTCTTGCTCGCGGCGGCACTGGCTTTCTTCGTGGTCTGGGCATTCTTAGCCGTCTTCTTCCGATTGGTCGTCTTCGTCGTGCTCTTGGTCATATCGTCACTCTCCTTCGAGGTGGTTTGTCCTCCCGGTTGTCCGATTGCCGTTCTCCAGGGAGGGGATGATGAATGCGCTCGCGGCCCCAACGGCGAGGAACGCGGAAACGCATAAAAACGATGCCCATAGGGGCAGATACTGCGCGGCGGCCAGCGTGATTGCGATGGCGCACCAAACTGCCGCCATCAAGGTCAGTGCATAGCCTGCGGCGCTGAAATGGACCCGCCGGACAACCCGGCGGACATGCGGCCGGGCAGCGGATTTGACAGCGTTCAGAAAAGCGTCGCAGACACCCGACAGCGTTTGCTGCAAGCCATCCAGCATGGCTTCTTCCCGCAAGCTCTTGCCTGCTGATGTCATTGTTCCGCGACGTTGCGTCGGCTGACGCTTTGCAACCACAGAACAAGCGCAGCACCGCCCAAAGCCGCGGAACCTATGAACAAGGCGGGGTTCTTCTCAGCCGCCTCGGCGAGGAAGTCGGTGACCTCGTTCGGATTCGTTCTGATCACCCTCTGCGCCGTGTTTTCAAGCCAATCCGCCGCCGTTTCGGTATGTTCCGCGGCGTTCGAACGGCCGTGCAGCTTCAAGTCGTCCGCTGCGGCTTCGACGGCGCTGGACGCATCCAGCAACGCGGCGGCGGCCTGCTGTTGTTTCTGGCCGTAAACGGCCGATACCAGAGACTGGATCGCGTCCCCAATGCCTTGGGGAGCGTTTTCACCGCTCTGCGTCGCTTGGGCTGATTTTCCTTGCTGGGACATATCGCGCCTCCTTTGTTTTCCAGGAGAACAACGCCCCAGCCCTCGCAAGCGTTGCATGATGCGAAACAGCAAAGGGCGGAACGGTCCGGCCGTTCCGCCCTTCAATCACGGTTCCAATGTTCCGCTGCGGTCAGTCCTGAAAGCGGAACGGGTTCTGCTTATAGGTTCCCAACATTTTCACACGCGTGGTGAAGTACTGCAGTTCCTCCATCGCCCTGTCGACATGCCGTTCCGCGGGATGCCCCTCGATTTCCGCGTAGAAGCGTGCGACCGAATAATCTGCGACGGAAATGTAACTTTCCAGCTTGATCATGTTGACGCCATTGGTCGCAAACCCACCCATGGACTTGTACAACGACGCCGGCACACTACGGACCGTGAAGACGAAACTGGTCATGGAAGGTCCGTCCAGTGGGTCCGGTTCTATCCTGGTACGCGACATGATGACGAAACGTGTCACATTGCCGATCCGGTCTTCGATCCGGCTGCGCAGAACATCGAGGCCGTAGGTCTCAGCCGCCAGGCTTGAGGCCACCGCGGCAACAGTGGGATCACCCAGTTCCGCTACATCCGCCGCCGATCCAGCCGTGTCGGCACGGCTTACCGGCTTGATCTTCAATTCCCGCAAGGTTTCCCGAACCTGCGCCAGCGCCTGGGGATGGCTCCGCGCTTCCTTGATCCCCTCCAATGTCGCACCCTTCGGCGCAAGAAGGTTATGGTGCACCGGCTGAAAATGCTCGCCGACAATGTAAAGGCTCGATTCAGGGAGCAGGTGATGAATATCCGCCACTCGCCCGCCCAGACTGTTTTCGATCGGGATCATGGCAAGGCCAGCCCGACCGGTTTCCACCGCCGCGAAAGCGTCTTCGAAACTGGCGCAGGACAATGGCTTCAGCGTTGGGAATGCTTCAGTACAGGACAGATGCGAATAGGCGCCTGGGACCCCTTGATACGCAATGACCGGGTTGTCGACATAGCGCAGCAAGGGCGTGAATAGATCAGATGTCTTCGGTTTGCGATGATCCGAAACGCTGGCCGTCGAAGTCAGCGGCCCATCTCCGGGTTCGCCTTCGCCCATTTCCAGCCATTGGGTCGTCATATCAAGGGCTTCGGCGATCCGCGTTGCCATTTCGCGGGAAGGGTCGTGCCGGCCGCCTTCCCAGCGGTTCACAGTCGATTGGGTCACACCCAACCGGCCCGCCAAATCGGTTTGCGTCAAACCAGCGGAAATACGGGCTTGCCTTATTCGGTCACTCATAGCTTCAAGCATTACACATCAACCTTATTGCGCATATCGAATTAAATGCACGAATATTATCCGATTAGTGCATAGTCAAACGAATAATCTCGTTTTCTTCCATACCGCATTCTGATTGGATGATTTCCGACCCGGACAGCAAAAAGGGCTTTGGCACCGCTGCCAAAGCCCTGTCTGCGCGTCATGCTTTCTCGGGATTAGATCGCCGCGCTCCTGAGCAGGCTCATCGCCTGATTCAATTGCGACATTCGCGCATGATCTCCAAATTCGCTATCAGGGTGGTGGATCGCCGCCATCATACGGTACCGCGCCTTGATCATCTTCGCGTCCGGTCGACTGTTCGGAACAAAGCCAAGAACGTGCATGGCTTCTTCCCGAGTCCGCACACCATTTGCCAGCGGCTCGAAGGCCAATGTCGCAATCGTCACCTGCAGTCGCGCGACCTTCTCCTCCATTTCATGGACAATATCGGACCAGTCGGGGGCGGCGGTCGATTCCAGGCGCACCTCCCGGTCACCGCGGTGGAGATCCAGGGCTATTCCGAGTGCTTTTCTGATATCCACGACATCGTGCCCGGCCGGCAGGCGAACTTGAAGCCGGGGTTTTCTACGCCAAGGCTTGCCGGCACTTGGTCCTGATTTCAGAACAACGGTCTCCCGGTCGCTTTCTTCCGGCTCTCCCGGGTCCGAAGCGGCCCTGATCTCGTCTGGCGGCAAAGTAAGCATTATCGAACGGGCCAAGTCACCGACATTGACCTCTCTATCCGCCGCCATTTCCAGCACGGAGTCCCGGAAACCGGACGAACATGGAACGGCATAGGACAGCTTCCGAACGGATTTGACCTCCTCTTCCGCTGCCGACGCCGACGCCCCGCCCACATTCCGCAAAGTTTCCGCGCCGATCGCAAACCCGTCCATCATACCGACCTCCTTACTCATAAAGTATTCACTCTCTCTCGGTTATTTCGATTTACTGTGATTTACTTAATAAGGCCAGTAGAAACATACGTAGATGAAGAGTAACGAAGAAAAGAGATTCTCATGCCATGATCTCACCACCACCTAACTACCATTGAAGTTGCTGCGTAGGGAATACCCATCGTCGCCCTTGATGCCGTGTCGCGTTACAGATTGAGATTCGGCTTCCCCGACAGCAGCCACAAACTACATGAGCACCGCATTCCGGCGCACCTGCTTCCCTGTGCGCCGCGAATAACAACTTTTAGATATCCATACACCTAATGCATATCGCCTTATATTTGTTTATAAGCGTTTGTGTTTGCTAGTTTTTTTGATCCGTGCCAGATTTTCTACGCTTGCGGTTTTGATTCCTAAGGCGCATGGGGAGGCGTGCCGAAGATGATGGGGCTGACGAGGCTTACGAAAGATCTGCCACCGTTTTCGAACGATAATCGGTATGGCGTGGCGTCCCGCATCCATTCGTCCGGGGTGGAAACGCTCGCCATGGACCTCGCGCCGGAACTGAACCCACATATTCTGAACCTCAGCGTCACACCCATTCCCGCTGTCCTGGACTATAACCAGGGCGGGGTCGCGACGTACCGAGACTCCTATTTCTTCGTGGTACGCTGGAACCCGAGGAGCCTCGGCTTCCGTGCGGCACGTTTCACCGAGCAGCGCCTCCGCGACGCCACCCCCGGGAAGGTCATCCTGCTTTGTTACGACATGGGGGGCTGGTGTGTAGAACGGTTGTTTTCCCCGAAACTGGCCGCTGACAGGTTTCGGGACCTGTCGGCCGCCGGCAACCTGATGCCCCTGCCGACCACTTTCGTCCGTCAGATTGATCCGGACGCCCGCAATATAGTTACCCCTTTCGTCAGTCTCGCCTTTTCCCTTTGGCGCCAGATGATGAATGCAAATTGTCAGCATGCGAAGGACGCATTCTGGAGACTTGCCAACAAACGGGCGGTACTGGTCTCGGCCGATGACGATGATGAAAATCTGAGACTCAGCTATATCGGTACGCAGGCACCGATTCTGCGGTACTACGGAGACGTCTGGAAATCGGAGGCGCTTAGCGTCAATGCGCGTAAACTTGGTGCGCATAACAGGCACGAAAACAGGATGAGTCGAGAATACCGGGACGTTGCGCACAATTTTCAGCCGCGCCTGGACTTCGTTGTCGGACATCTGGACCTGCCGAACGGTTTATCTACCTGGGTGCAGTATCAGAGGCTGATGCTGCCGGTACCGAGCGGCGGCCATGTGCCGGCTGTACAGGTCTTCACCGATCTGCTGCCAAATGCGTCGTTTCCCTTTCTAGGGAACCCGTAGCATCGGCCAGGTCCTTCAAGTCCATCCAGACAATCCATTCATCGACATTGCCGCCGCCATCCGCCCGACGCCAGCGTAGTCCCCGCGGGTGTTGATGATAGTAACCGTATTTCGCGGCAATGCCCCGTACCATCAAAGCGTGGGTTGCGGTGCCATACATATAGTCCGGCCGCCAGCGCAGCAGGGATAGTCCAAAAGCGAAACCCGAGCAGACAGAGGCCAGACCTCCGCCTCGATAGGGCCCTTCGGGACAAATCCAGGTCTCCCCCGCATAGACCACGCGTCCCGTTATCCGCTCCAAATGATAACACTCGTCAAAAATGGAGTTCTTGGTATCCGCCTCGAAATAGGGGGTGTGGATCAGATCCCTGTTCTCAGCGATATGCTGAGCCAGATTCCTATTACCCAAGTCATCCACGCGCGCCGCTTGCAGCAACACGCAATCGCCCTTGTCGTTCACGCCTTGGATCCAGAATGCGTTCTCGGGGCCGACCGGGTTCTTCCGCCAATCAAATATCGGCGACAGCGGGTCACGCCCGTCCAACCGATCCACCAGTTTCTGCAGATGCACGAAATCCGTCGACATCTCGATCCTGACGCCGGCGGAACTTGCTTTTTGTTCCTGCGTCGTCAGAAAACGAACAACCTTCAACTCGTTGATCATGGGTCCCGCCCGCCCTCTTCATTGTCGAATAAGCCGGGACCACGCTAGCGCGTTTTATAAATTAGAAAATAAACCGTAAGGTGAATTTTATGTATTTTCCTGCTATTATTCGCAGGAAAATACATTCCCGTGGGTGTCTGCCCCGCGTCCCCGCCCAATAATCGGGCTTGGACTGAACCGACAAACGTCACGACCGACGGCGCAGATCCCTATGCAGATCCATATTAGGCGCGCAGTTTGCCGCCCGTCTGCTTCTCGACATTGGCGACGACTTTTGCGGCGATCGCCTCGATTTCCTCATCGGTCAGTGTCTTGTCCGTCGGCTGGATCGTCACCGAAACCGCGACCGACTTCTGCCCTTCGAGCTCCGCCCCGGCATAGACGTCGAAGACCGATGCATCCGCGATCATCTTCTTGTCCGCACCTGCGGCCGAGCGCACCAAGGCATCGGCAGGCGTGTCGGCGGAGACGAGGAAGGCGAAATCGCGATAGACCGGCAACAGATTTTCCGTCTTCAGCAAGGGACGCGCCTTGCCGCCACCTTTCGCCCGCGGCTGCGGAATTCTGTCCATAAAGACTTCGAAAACAGCGGCCCGTCCCTTGATATCCATTTGCCGCGCCAGGCCGGGATGCAGTTCGCCGAACCAGGCAAGCACATTCGGCCCCAGTCGCAGACCGCCGGAACGCCCCGGATGATACCAGGAGGGGGCGTCGGTCGAGACTTGCAGATTCTGGACCGGCGCACCGCATGCTTCGAGCACGGCCATGGCATCCGCCTTGGCGTCATATGCGTCGACATCCCGCGGGGCCTGCTCCCAATGCCTCGGTCCCGTCTTTCCGGCCCTGATCCCGGCAGCGACGGTATCCTGCCCTTTCGGCGACGGGTCACGGAAGGCAGGCCCGACCTCGAACAGGGTGCCGTCGGGCTGCCCCCGGTCGGCATTGCGCACAACCGCCTGGATAAGGTTCGGCAGGACACTTGGCCGCATGACATCAAGATCGGCACTGATCGGATTGGCGAGCGTCATCTCATCCAGGTCGAAATTGTCCTGGTCGGCGAATTTCATCGCCAGTGCCGACGGCATGAAGGACCACGTCACGGCTTCCAGCATGCCACGCTGTGCCAGGACTTTCTTCGCATAGGCAACCCGCCGCTGCTCGGTGGTGACCGCCGGTGTCGGCAGCGCCGTATCCGGCGTCAGAGGAACAGCGGGAACCTTGTCGAATCCGTGGATCCGCAGAACTTCCTCGATAAGGCAGTATTCCGTTTCGACGTCCTTGCGCCAGCCGGGAACATCCGCGGTCACCACATGCCCATCTCGCATGGTTCCGAATCCCAGGCGCGACAGGATGGCCTCCGCTTCCGCCGCCGGCACCTCGATGCCGCTATGCCGCTGCAACCGCGCCATACGCAGGTCGATCTTGCGATCGAGAACCGGAATTTCGCCGACGGAGACTTCGTCGCTGGCCTCGCCGCCGCAAAGTTCCAGGATAAGGCGCGTGGCGACCTGAACGCCCCATTGGGCCGATGCAGGATCGAGACCGCGTTCGAAACGATACCTGGCATCCGAATTGATACCCAGTTTCCGGCCCGTTTCCGCGACCTTGATCGGGTCGAACAAAGCGACTTCCAGGAAAACATTCGTCGTGTCGGCCGTACATCCGGACAGTTCGCCGCCCATGACGCCGCCGATCCCTTCGGGGCCGTTCTCGTCCGCGATCACCAGCATGCTGTCATCAAGCGCATATTCACGCCCGTCCAGCGCCAGGATGCTCTCGCCGTCCCGGGCGAAACGCATGGTCGGATTGCCTTTGACCTTGTCCGCGTCGAAGACATGAAGCGGCCGTCCCAGGTCGAAGGTCACGTAGTTCGTGATATCCACCAAGGCGGAAATCGGCCGCAGACCAATCGCCTTAAGCCGCTGCTGCATCCATTTCGGGCTGGGACCGTTCCTGACGTTGCGGAAATGGCGGCCTGCCACATATTGGCATGCGCCTGCCGCCTCGTCGGCGATTTCCCATTTCAACGGGCTCTCGTAGACCCCGTCGACACGGTCGTAGTTCGGGGCCTTCAGCGTGCCGAGCCCGGCCGCTGCAAGGTCGCGTGCAATACCATAGACGCCCAAGCAATCCGCACGGTTCGGGGTAATGCCGATCTCGAAAACCGGGTCGTCCAGACCGGCAAAAGACGCGAAACTCGTGCCGACCGGGGCGTCATCGGCCAATTCAATGATGCCGTCATGCTCGTCACTCAGGCCCATCTCGCGTTCGGAGCACAGCATCCCATTCGAGGCTTCTCCCCGGATCTCGCCGGCTTTCAGGTCGATCCCCGTTCCGGGAATATGCGCGCCGGCGGGCGCGAACACGCCCTTCATGCCTGTCCGCGCGTTGGGCGCGCCGCACACCACCTGAATGACATCGCTGCCGGTATTCACACGGCAAACCTGTAACCGGTCGGCGTTGGGATGCTTCCGCGCTTCCTCGACATAACCGATCACGAAGGGCGCCAAGGCCGCGGAGGGATCGTCGACGGATTCGACTTCGAGCCCGATGGAGGTCAGCTTGTCGGCGATTTCCCGAACCGATGCGTCAGTGTCGAGGTGATCCTTGAGCCAGGAGAGTGTGAATTTCATGTGCTTGCCGTGACCGTGGAATGCATGTTGAAGGCGCCCGAAACGCAAGGCGTACGGGGCTTATAAACAGGCGCGGCGCGCGAAACAAGGCAGCCCCGCGGACAGGCAGGCCGCCCCGATCAAGGCAGGTCCTTGTCTTCCAGGACATGGACGATGAAGCGGCGGCGTACGGACGCGCTAGCGGAGCGCCAATGCCACAGCAGCTTGTTGTAGGCAACATCGTCCGGCCCGGGCAATTCCTCGGAAGAACCGCCCTTTTCCATGGCCCGTATCGCCGCTCCAACGGTAGGCACCGGCGCATTCGTCGCGGCGAGCACGTCGGCAATCTGCGCCTGTTTATTTCCGTCGAATTTGCTGAGCACCTCCAACTCGCCGAGATTGTCGGCGACGGGCGACCCGCTGAGCTTGGAAACCGCCGCGGGGTCCAATTTCTCCCCGACGGACGCTTCGCGCATGATGGTGCGGCGGGACCGCTCGGACCGCACGGCAAGATCATCCCACCAACTTGTCAAAGTGCCATCGGCTGCACTTTGGTGGAACTCCCCACTCTTGCGATCTCCACCACGGCGGGTCTCGGGCCGCCTTTCTTGGATCAATCGACGGTATTCAGCCACAAAAAGACAGCGTTCCAGGCGCGTCAATTCGTTCCGCTGCAGGTTTTCCAACAGTTCATCCAGCCGCAATTCCTTGTCGGTTCCGGATACGATGAACGCTGGAATCACATCCCAGCCAAGCTGCCGCGCCGCCATCAACCGGTGCAATCCGCTTACAAGTATATAGGGCTTTTCACCGTCGCATTCGCTCACCTCGATCGGAGAACGCAGTCCACGCTTGTCCATGTCGCCTGCCAAACCGTCGACATATTCCGCCGTGGCAGGCCGGAGGCGATCTCGGACCTCAATATCGGACAAGGGTATTTGATGTACTTCCATACGACGAAAAAGCCATTGTTCCAAAGGGGGTAAGCAGAAAGGGGCGATCACGTCCATGCGGTCCATCGGCCAGCCCCCTCCCGACCGTGAACGTTATCAACCTAATGCATCGATGCGGGCCATTTCAATCCGCAGAGTTAAGAGCATCCCTTTTTGTCGGCATAAAAAAGCGATACTTTCGGTTGGTTGTCATCGCATGGATCAGCGACCATAGTTAGGGTTTGGCGGCCGGTCCGGGGCAACTGGCGATCCGGGTCCATACGGGGCCCGCAAACAAGGGGTTTTAGACCGCAAATGAGTACGATCACGAAGGAACGGCCGGCACAGGCCGATGCGACGATCTGGCCGGAAGATTTCTCTCAGGACACCGGCTTCAGGGACCGCCTACGGCAGGTTGTCGAGGAAATCGGCAGCCGCAAGCGCGCCGGCCTGATTGCGAATGTCAAAGCCGAGATGATCACCAAGTATATCGACGGAAAAGCGAAACCGACATTCTTCACGGTCCGTGCCTTGGCGTCGGCCGCCGGTGTCGGGCTCGATTGGCTTGCCTATGGCGAGGAGCACCGCCCCGCCACCGACCAGGAAGGACCGATCGACCACGACCTGTTGGCGATGGTCATCGAAAACCTTGAAGAACGTCTGGCCCAGTTCGACGTCACTATTTCTACGGAAAAGCGCGCCCGACTGATTGCCTTGATGTATGAGCATTTCGTGCATCTGGAAGAGGAGGACCGTCAGCGTTCGACATTCCTGAACCGCTTGCTGCCGGTGTGACAACCACGGTCGTGTGACGATTTGCGGCAATTGCTCGTTTGGGTTTAGTGGACTACAGTGCGACCACTCTTGTTCACCAGCGGTGTGGTACACAATGGTCAATAGACAAGCACAGGTGTCTTCGGAAATCCTCAGCATTCTGCTCGACAGCAATGCCGCGAAGATTCAGGCTCTTTCCGAGGATTTCGAACTGGCGCCACTTATTCGGACCTATATCTCAGACAAGTTCGGCGTTTTATCGCTGAGCGAGTTGAACAATCAGCAGATGCGCGACCTGATCGGCTTCATTGAAGGTTTCCGGGACCTCGCGCGGAAGGGCGGATAAATCCCTTGCTCAACATACCGATGGAAAAGGTGGCCTTGAACTCCCCCGGGGAGGTGGACGATGCCGTATTCCGGCGTTGCCTGGATTGGTATGCCACATCCAAAGGCCGGTTTGCGCTGAACCATGACGAGTTGGAGGGTATTCTGCCCTTCCTGCAACTCCATGCGGTCGGCGACAACGGGTCCAAGTATCTGTATTGCGGGGCGCAATCCGTCGTCGGCGATCTTTATGGTCAGGATTTCTGCGTCGAGGCGCAGGGCAAGGAAGGCGTCCCGGACAGCGCTTTTGAGCAGACGTTGAACCGCGACTATTGGACCGTAACCCGCACCGAAACGCCGATCGCGCAACGCGTGCGTGCGCCGATCGACGTCTACGGCACGAAGTATTCGGTGGAGTTCTTCCGCTACGTATTCCCCGTCAAGTTCCGCGAGTTCAACGCTGTAGGTGTTTTAGCCCGCTTCGCGGAGTCTCCAATTCTATTAAATTGATCATGTCCTCGTGGGACATCCACGAGAAGAATTCGTGCGGCAGGATCCATTTGTGCCAGTGCTGCCCGACACGGGCAAAATTGGTGTACCAGGACCGCACCCCGAAACCGCCATACATGATCGGGTTCTCGAACCAGGCATAGACATAGTCCGGCTGCCAGCGAATGAAGGTCGCCAGCAGTCCGATCTTCGTCAGCAAGGGCCCCAAACCATTCTTGCGCAGGTCCCGATCGACCCAGGTATCGCCGTGATAGGCGCACATCCCACGCAATTGCCGCATCGGCGTGCAGTTGGTCAGCGGCGGGTCGGAATGGAAGCATCTGGACAATTGCGCCTGCAACAGCTCCTCTAGGTTGTTCCGTCCCGTATCGTCCAATTTGGACGCCTGGACATGCACGGTGCGCCCCTCCTCATTGGTTCCGTGGATCCAGAAAACACGATCGGAAACCAGATCAAATTTCCCAGGATGAAACAGGGGTGAAAGTGCTTTACCGGAAAGCTCGTTTTCCAGCCTGTAAAGCGCGGCGATATCTGTTCGGAAAGCGATCTTGATGCCGGCCTCTTCGGCTTCGTCGATCATCTCTGACATTAGAAACGATGCATTGAATGGGTTCATGGTCTATCTCCCGTATTGGTGAAGAACCCTATTGCTACGCACGATCTGAGTGCCGGTCTATTGCCCGTTATGAGAGAGAGGTTGAAAATAGGGCGCTCCGGCACGCGCCGAAGCGGTAAATCGTTCGATCAAACTTTTGAGCTTTCCCCTTGCTCCGCACTCGGATATTTACGCCTTTCCAGTGACGCGAACGCATATCCCGGTATTCCCATGGAAAAGGTCTTTTCCGCGCCCGGCGCAGATGAACTCGGCATTTTGCCGGTTTCCGAGGTGTTCTCGATGCCGGGCCTGGATTTCCTGTCAGGCGTCCGGGACGGCATCCATCCCATACCGCCCATCGCGGGCCCGATGCGGATGCGGCTTGTTGAAGTGGATATGGGCCGCGCCGTTTTCGCATCCCATCCGGACGGGCATTTGCTGAACCCGATCGGTACGGTCCATGGCGGCTATGCGATGACCTTGCTGGACAGTTGCATGGGATGTGCGGTCCACACGACCCTGGAAGCAGGCGAGGCCTACATCACCGTCGAAGCGAAGGTGAACATGGTACGCCCGATCATGCCCGATACCGGTATCGTGCGGGCCATCGGCACATTGATCCACCGCGGCCGCACGACGGCCACCGCCGAAGGCAAGCTTATGGCGGAAAACGGCAAGCTGTTGGCGCATGGCACGACGACATGCTCCATCATGCCGGCGCCGGCATCATGACGAGTAGTACGTTTTAGGCGATAGGCGGACTTACGGCGTCAGACCACGTTCCAGACTGGCCACTTCGAGCGGCACGAAGCCATAGTGCTTCAGCCAGCGGATATCCGCCTCGTAGAAGGTCCGAAGGTCGGGGATGCCGTATTTCAGCATCGCGATCCGCTCGATCCCCATGCCGAAGGCGAAGCCCTGATACTCTTCCGGATCGATGCCGCAATACTGGAGCACCTTCGGGTGCACCATGCCGCAGCCGAGGATTTCGAGCCAATCGTCGTAGTGGCCGATTTTCAACTCGCCGCCTTCGCGGGAGCATCCGATATCCACTTCCGCGCTGGGCTCCGTGAACGGGAAATAGCTCGGACGGAACCGCAGCGGCACGTTCTCGACCTCGAAATAGGCGTCGCAGAATTCCTGCAGGCAGCCTTTCAGGTGGCCGAATGTGATGTTCTTATCGATGACCAGCCCTTCGACCTGATGGAACATCGGCGTATGGGTGGCGTCGTAATCCGATCGATAGGTCCGGCCCGGCGCGATGATGCGGATCGGGGGCTTCTCGCTCTGCATCGTCCGCACCTGAACCGGCGAAGTATGCGTCCGTAAGACTTTCTCGAAATCCGGATTGCCGTCCTTGTCCCGCAGATAGAAGGTATCCATCATCTGCCGCGCCGGATGTTCGGCGGGAATGTTGAGGGCGGTGAAGTTGTGGAAATCGTCTTCGATGTTCGGCCCTTCGCGGACGGAGAGCCCCATGGCGCCGAAGATCGCGACGATCTCGTCCATGGTCTGGCTGATCGGGTGCAGCTTGCCGCGTTGCTCCGGCCGGATCGGCAGGGAAACGTCGAGCCGCTCGGATTCAAGCTGCTGCTCCAGCGCCGCCGCTTCCAGGTCACCCTTACGGGCGTCGATCGCCTCGGCGATCGCGTCCTTTATCGCGTTCAGGGCCTGACCCGTGGACTTGCGTTCGTCCGGCGACAGCCCGCCCAAGCCCTTCATGGCGGCGGTGATCTTGCCCTTCTTGCCCAGCGCGCCGACCCGCGCCGCGTCCAGCGCCGCCAAATCGGCGGCGGCCGAGACCTCGGCCAGAAGTTCCGATTTCAGTGCCTCTACATCAATCGCCGTCATTCTTCCCGAACCCGTCTGAATTCCCATGAGTCGATCAACTGGGGATCGAACAAAAACAGCCCGCGGAAGGCCACGGGCTGTTTAGACGTTTCGCCCGCGTCTTGGCAAGCCGCCGGCCGGCCAAGACACCCGGGCAAGAACCCTTAAGGCAAAGTATCTTACTTCGCGATCGCGGCCTGGGCCTGATCGACGATGGCCTTGAACGCTTCCGGCTCATGCACGGCGATGTCGGCCAGAACCTTGCGGTCCAGTTCGATACCGGCCTTGTGCACGCCATCCATGAAGCGGGCATAGGTCATTTCGTTGTCGGTCGCCTGGCGTACCGCAGCGTTGATACGCTGGATCCAAAGCTTGCGGAAATCCCGCTTGCGGGTACGACGGTCGCGATAGGCGTACTGGCCGGCCTTCTCCACCGCCTGCATTGCAACGCGGATGGTGCTCTTGCGGCGGCCGTAATAGCCTTTCGCAGCCTTCAAAATCTTCTTGTGACGGGCTTGGCGCGTCTTGCCGTTGGTCACGCGTGCCATTGTTCTGTGCTCCTAAATTCGAAAATGCGTTTCGGCAGGGGGCCTCAGCGGCCGCGCAACCAATTGTCCAGGACGACCTTGGCGTCGGAATCACACATGATCTGACCGCCGCGATTCTGACGCTTCATCTTCTGCGGACGGTTGGACGTGTTGTGCCGCAGACAGGCGCTGTAGAACCGCACCTTGCCGGTGCCGGTGACCTTGAACCGCTTTTTCGCGGAGCTCTTGCTCTTCAGCTTGGGCATTTCGATCTCCTTTATCTCTACCCCGCCGTTTCGGGTGGGGGCCGGATAACCGGTGAAGAAGCCGGGTCCGGCGATCTCTCGATCGGCGATGAGGCATACCCAACCGGCCTCACCAACCGCATACACAATACCGCCCGAAGGCCATGCCCTCGCGCGACCGCGGGGATATACGGGAGCGCGCGGCGCTTTGCAAGCCCTGCGGCCACTCGGAAGGCCCGGGTCAGTGCATCCTTGCCTTGTCGGTCCGGTCATGGTCATCAAGACACCGGGCACACATTGGGATCGCACCGCTATGAACGGCACAGGACTGGGCTTCAATCCCAACTACGACACCGTGATTATCGGCGCCGGCGCGGCCGGGATGATGTGCGCTGTTCACGCGGCACGGCCGGAGGGGCCAGCCGTATTGGTAATCGACCATGCCAAGGCACCGGGGGAGAAGATCCGCATCTCCGGCGGCGGTCGCTGCAACTTCACCAACCTGGAAGCCGCTCCGGACCGTTTCCTGTCCTTGAACCCGCATTTCTGCAAATCCGCCCTGAAACGCTATACGCAGTGGGATTTCATCGACCTCGTCCGGCAATATGGGATTCCGTACCACGAGAAGACGCTGGGGCAGCTTTTCTGCGATACGTCCGCCCAGGACATCATCCGCATGCTCCGCGACGAGATGGAAAAAGCGGGAGCAATACTCCGGCTGGAAACCAGCCTCGTGGAATTCTCCAAAACGGGGAGCGCCTTTTCCCTGGTTTTAGAGACGGACGGAAAACGCATTCCCGTATCCTGCCGGAATTTGGTCGTCGCCTGCGGCGGCAAGTCGATCCCCAAAATGGGCGCAACCGGCTTCGGCTATCGCATCGCGGAGCATTTCGGGCATGCCGTGACGGAAACCCGGCCGGGCTTGGTGCCGCTCACTTTCGGCCCCGTTGAAACAGAGGAATTCAAATCCCTATCCGGCCTGTCCTGCGACGGCGCGCTCGCCTGTTCAGGCGGTGCCTATGGCAACGCGCGCTTCGAGGAAGCGATCCTCTTCACCCATCGCGGTCTGTCCGGCCCCGCGGTTCTGCAGATCTCTTCCTATTGGCGGGAAGGCCTACCGGTCACGCTGTCTTTCCGGCCCGATCTCGACCTGCTCACGGAATTGAAACGGCAAAAGAGGGAAAACGGAAAACGCCATGTCGCAACCGTATTGTCGGACCATCTGCCCAAGCGCCTTACCCAAGCAATTGCGGAGCGGGCGGGCCTGACCGATGGGAACATCGCGGATATCTCCGACAAGGTCCTAGCCGATCTCGCCGCCTCGATCCAATCGCGTGAGGTGATGCCGGCCGGGTCCGAAGGGTACCGTACGGCGGAGGTGACCCTGGGCGGCGTGGATACGGATGGCATGAACTCCAAGACCATGGAATCGAAAACCGTCCCCGGCCTATATTTCATTGGCGAGGTCGTCGACGTCACCGGCTGGCTCGGCGGTTACAATTTTCAATGGGCCTGGTCGTCCGGCTGGGCGGCGGGGACTGCAATCTCCTCCACCGATGGGTAGAAAGAGCACCCCCTCACAGCTTCAGCAGGAGTTCCACCAGTTCCGGTGCGTCCTTTGACATTTTTTGCGTGAAACCGAACTCCGTGCACATCTGACGCATGCGCGCGTTCTCCTTGAACGTCACGCCGTCGATGAATGCGAGGCCATCGGCCTTTGCGTAGGAAATCAGGTGTTCCAGCAAAGCCCAGCCGAGGCGGTGCCCCTGCAGGTCGCCGCGCACGATGAGGCCGAATTCGGCACGTTCGTGGTCCGCATCCGCCATCAGACGCGACACGCCGGCCAATTCGCCTTTGCTTTCCCCCTCGTCGTCGATGATGGCGACGAATGCCATTGAGCGTGAATAGTCCAACTGGGTCAGGCGCACCAATTCCGCATCCGTTAGGCGAGAGACGGAAGTCAGAAGCCGGTTCCGGATATCTTCCGTCGAGGTTTTGTCCAGAAAGGTCGGATAGAGCGCCGCGTCTTCCGGGCGGATCGCACGCAGCACCATCTTCGTACCATTGTCGAGCGTAATGCGCTTCGTCCAATCGTTCGGATAGGGGCGCATGGCAAGGTCCGGGTTGGGGCCCGGCTCGTCCACGCGATCGGTATCGATCACGATCCGCGCATCGAGTGCCAGGGCGTGCTCGCCGCTGACCAGCAAGGGGTTGATATCGATGCCCGACACACAGGGGAAATCGACCACAAGGCTGGAAACAGCCCGGATCATCCTGATCACCATCGCCCGGTCGACCGGCGGATGCCCGCGATACCCCGCCAACAGGCGGCCGATACGCGTTTGGTCGATCAAGTCGCCGGCCAGCACGTCGTCGATAGGCGGCAGGGCGATGGCCGTATCCTTCAGGATCTCCACCGCCGTTCCGCCGGCACCGAACAGAATGACCGGCCCAAAGGTCGCATCGTGCTTCATACCGATAATTAACTCGTTGGAATCGGGCAACGACACCATGGGCTGGATCATGAAACCGTCAATCCGGGCTTCGGGCCGCGCCTTCGTCACCTTGTCCGTCATATCCTGAACCGTGCGGGCGACCGCGTCGGCCGACTTCAGTCCAAGGGCCACGCCCCCGACATCGGTCTTATGGGTGACATCCCTCGAAAGCAGTTTCACCACCAAGCGGGAATGCCCGGGCAGCAGTTCCTCCGCTACCATGCGGGCCTCTTCCGCATCGCCGGCGACGAGGCTGGGCGGCGTCGGAACACCATAGGCGGAGAAAACGCGTTTCGCTTCGGACTCCGTCAGAATCGACCGGCCCTCCGCGGCAGCCTTCTCGAAAATTCCCGCGACGATGTCCTTGTCTCCGGTCGGTTCATCGCGCCCGAAGGCGGGTACACGCGTCAGCAACCGTTGCGACTGTGTCCAGCTTTCCAGCAAACTCATGGCTTCAGCCGCTTGGGCCGGCGTGTCGAAACTGGCGACACCTGCCTTGCGCAGGACATGCCGCGCGCCTTTCGCGGAATGCTCGCCCAACCAGCAGCCGAAGACCGGCTTCCGGTTGATCATTCCCTTCTCCACCATTTTGGAGATCTCCTGCGCCGCTTCGATCGGCGAGGCGAGCGCGGTCGGGCAACTCATGACCAGGATGGCGTCAACGCCCGGATCCTTTGCGACAATGGAAACGGCGTCCCTGTATCGCTGCGGCGGGGCATCACCGATGATGTCGACCGGGTTGGACTTGGACCATGTCGGCGGCAGAACCGCATTCAGCGCCTCGATGGTCTCGGGACCGAGCTCGGCGAGGTCGCCGCCATAATCCATCATCTGGTCGACCGCCAGGACGCCTGCCCCACCGCCATTCGTGACGATGCCGACGCGCATATCCGGGATCGAGGAGAAATGTTCGATGGTTTCCGCGGCCAGGAACAGATCGTCCAAATCCTTCACCCGAACCACGCCCGCACGCCGCAGGATGGCGTCCACCACGGTATCGGACCCGGCCAACGCCCCGGTATGCGTCGCCGCCGCCTTGGCCGCTGCCTCGTGCCGGCCTGACTTCACCGCCAGGACCGGCTTGAGGCGAGAGGCGGCCCGCGCGGCGGAAATGAATTTCCGCGGATTGGGAATCGATTCCAAATAAAGAAGAATAGCCTTGGTTTGCCGATCCATGGCCAATAGGTCGATGCAATCCGCCATGTCCACATCCGCCATATCCCCCAGGGATACGATGTGTGAGAAGCCAACGTCCCGGTCCGCGGCCCAATCTATCAATGCCGTGACGATCGCGCCCGACTGCGACAGAAGCGCCAGTCTGCCCGGCATCGGTGCCATATGAGTGAAACTGGCATTGAGCCCGACATGCGGCGCCATCATGCCAACCGTGTTCGGGCCAATAACCCGAAATAGGCTCGGCTTTGCGGCATCCAGCATCTTTTGGCGCAGGCCGTTGCTGTCGTTCAGCCCCGCCGTCAGGACGACCGCCGTCCGGTTTCCAAGTTTGGCAAGTTGCTTCACGACCCGCGGAACCGTCTTCGGCGGCGTCATGATCACGGCGATATCAGGGGCTTCAGGCAGGTCTTTGATGTCGCGATAGCATTTTATCCCGTCGATCACGTCATGCTTCGGGTTAACCGGATAGACTCTTCCCTTGAACCCGTTCGAAGCGACGTTCCGCAATACAATCCGGCCAACGGACCCTTCCTTCGGAGACGCGCCGATCAAGGCAATCGAACGGGGTGCCAGGATGGGATCAAGATTGCGAATGGTCATGTCGGACTTTGCCCCTCATCACGGAATTATCGATCGACACTGCCACAACTACTTTACTGTTTTTCGTCTTTTCGACGTAAGGAACGCCCTCGAGGATATCTCGATCCCGCGCGCTCGGCGGATTGGAATAGGCGGAACGGCGCGCCAGGATATGCATTGTGCATCGCACAATAGACTATCCAATTCCACCTGGCCAACGCGGGACGCACGACTATTGTCATCCTGCATAACGGCAAGTAACTTATATTGCGACTTATTCGCATTTTATTGAATACCGCGCCTTGTCCTCACGGCGCTTCCCATCGACCGGAGCGGCCATACAGTTGTCACGCGAAACGGACCCGTTGGCGCTTTTCATGGCGCATCGCGGTGAACTGATCAGCTATGCCAGCACGATCGTCGGCGACCGCGGCGACGCGGAGGACGTGGTCCAGGAAGCCTATATCCGTTTCGAAAGAGCCGAACGGTCCCGGACCGTTACAGAACCGATCGGTTATCTGTACAGAATCGTCAGAAATTTGTCCCTGGATGGGGTAAGGCGGGACGCACGCGGATTTCGTGGCAATGCCAATTTGTCCAGTGCCGAAGTGGAGAGCCTGGAAAGCATCGAGCCTTCGCCCGAGGAAAGTGCCGAGAAAAGGAACGACCTTCGAATTGTGCTGGAAGCCTTGGAAGAACTTCCGGAGCGCCACCGTATAGCTTTGGAAATGCATCGTTTTGGAGGATTTACGATCCGACAGATCGCGGACCGACTGAACGTTTCGACCGGTCGCGCCCATTCGCTGGTCGCGGAAAGCGTAGATCATTGCCGTCAGCGTCTGATGCGGACCTGAGGGACAAGAAAGGTCATCGGCCGAGGCAATGGAGGAATATTTGAACATCCCCGATTTGAATGCGTCATTAGATCAGGAAATGATCAACTATCTCGGGGCAGGTCTCTTCCATTCCGACCAATGCCCGGAGCAAATTCGCCGCATGACGCAGGGAATCCCGTAACGCAATGCCGCCCCAAGTTGACTTTGCGACAGCCGGAGATTGGCTCGTAGCGCTGCAGGAAAGCCCGAATGACCGCGCCTTGCATCGGCAATTCGAGGACTGGATCGCTGCTGATCCTAATCGTCAGGAGGAATGGGAGGCGGCGGTGCGGGTGTATGACCTGATTGGTCTGTCCGTTCCTGCATATCATGCCAAATGGGCAGCAACCGAGCCCGCTAGTGCCAGAAAATTTTCCAAGCTGCCGGAAACCCGATCCGGAAACCGAAGCGACGGGAAACGGCGGCGCCTGACATTCGGCGCCGCCATTGGCGCGGCGGTCGCGGCGGGCGTCGCACTTCTTTTCGTTACGGATATCGAGACGAGGATTCGGGCCGATCACTTTGCCGATACAGGCCGGATCGGCAATGCCTCATTGGCCGACGGCTCGTCCGTTACCTTGGCTCCAGAAACCGGCATTTCGGTCTCCATGACGCCGCGCGACAGAGAGATCGAACTCTTGTCCGGTAAAGCACTATTCTCCGTTGCCTCGGACAGCACGCGGCCGTTTCGCGTAAGGGCCGGTGACGCAGTTGTTACCGTGCTGGGCACCGAGTTCGAAGTGGCCAGGGAAGGCGATGACGTTGAAGTGTCCGTCCGTCACGGCTCGGTCAATGTCCGTGACACGGCGGACGAACGACCCTTCCCACGCTTGACGGCTGGGGACAGTATCCAGCTAAAGGGGGCTGGTGAAAGTCTGTCTTCCAACATTCGGCGGGACCAGATAGCCGCATGGGCGAAGGGCCAGTTATTGGTCAAAAATGGCACGGTCGACGAAGTCGTCGACGCATTGCGGCCTTGGTTTGAAGGCGCGATCCTTTTGAAAGGCAGCGCTTTGGCCCGGCAACCGATAACTGGTGTCTACGATCTGAAAGATCCTGAAAAAGCACTTCGCGCAGTCGCGATGGTGCAAGGCGCGAAGGTCTATAGGATTACGCCCTGGCTGCTCGTCATCTCGGTTTCCTGAAATTTTTTTGAACAAACCACCCAGGTTAGCGTCCCTTGACTGTAATTGCGATTGCTACTCATTCGCATATTTTGCTTTAAAAGGGGGCACTGAGAATGAAGCAATACCTGGGAATCGTAGACTTTAGGGAAGCCGCCAGGGCAGCAGTGATCGCTTTCGTCGCGGCGGGTTGCGTTGGCACCGCACCGCACCAAGCCGCGGCCTCCACGGCGCAACTGGCTCAATCGCGGGAGGCCATTCCCTTCGACATTCCACAAATGCCTCTGGCCCAGGCCTTAACGATCTTCGGGCAACAATCCGGCTATCAGGTGTCGGTTCACGGAACGGTCGTCGATGGGATCGACTCCGGTCGGGTCGACGGCAAGATGACCGCTGATGAAGCCCTGAACATTCTGTTGAACGGTACCGGTATTACCTATCGAATCGACGGCGCCGATACGGTCACGCTGACACGAGCAGCGGAAGGCGACAGCGAAACGCTGTTGAGCCCTGTCACAGTCGAAGGAAAAATCGACTCCGCCTATGGACCCGTAGACGGTTACGTCGCGGAAAATGCAGGCAGCGGCACGAAATCCGACACGCCGTTAATCGAAACCGCGCAGTCCATCTCCGTGATCACCCGTGACAAAATGGACTCGCAGAACGTCAACAGGATGGCGGAAGCACTGCGTTACACGCCGGGTATCGACTCGGAAAACTTCGGCTACGAGCCACGTTATGTCGACATGCGCCTGCGTGGGCTTGAAGCCGCGACAACAGGCTTCTTCAAGGACGGCATGCTGTTGAGCAACCCCGGCTTCGCCGTCAGCTACAATCCCGATCCCTGGGGCGCGGAACGAGTCGAGGTGCCGCGCGGTCCCTCCTCCGTCCTGTATGGGCAAGGTGCGCCGGGCGGATTGGTCAACTACGTTTCCAAACGTCCGAGCACCACCCGTCTGATTACCGGAGAGATTGAGACGGGAAGCTTTTCCCGAATTCAAGGAAAATTCGATTTGGGTGGCGCCATCACGAATCAGAAAGACTCCGCCTTCCGCCTGACCGGTCTTTTCCGCCGTAGCGATACGCAAATCGATTTCCTGCAGGACGATCGTGAATTCATTGCGCCGACGGTGTCCGCCTTTATCGGCGAGGATACCAAAGTGACGCTGCTGACAAGTTATCAGCATGACAGTACGAGGAACTCGCAGTCGCTTCCCGGTTCCGGCACCATTACCGATAACCCCAATGGCAGCGTTCCAATCGGTCGGTTCGTCGGCGAGCCGGACGTAGATAAATACGATCGCCACACCTACGAAGCGGGATACGAACTGGAGCATGATTTCACGCGGGATCTCTCCCTCTTTCATACGGTCCGGTACAATTATGTCGACCTGGACGACGAAGTGGTTTTCGCCAACGGCCTGCTCGCGGATAGCAGAACGATCACCCGGGCATATTTTGCCAATCTGGGAGACTTGGACGGCGTAACGTCGGATACCCGCGTGAATTGGGAACTGGGGAACGAGACCTGGAAACACAACCTGCTCGGCGGGATCGATATTCAGTATATCAGCCTTCAATCCGAACAGCGTTTCGGCGCCGCCCCCAACCTGGATATCTTCAACCCCGTCTACGGCGGACATGTCAGCATCCCTCAGCCTTTCAAGGACGACGAAACGGAACTGACGCAATTGGGTCTCTACGCACAGGATCAAATCGAACTCGGCGATCATTGGCGCTTCAATCTGGGCGGCCGCTTCGATCGCGCCCGGTCCGAGACGTTGAACAACCTTACCGGCGCCAAATCCACTCAACGGGATACGGCGTTCACCTGGCGCGGCGGCCTGGTCTACTTGTTCGATTCCGGCTTCGCCCCCTATGCCAGCTATTCGGAATCCTTCCTTCCGTCGATCGGAACCGACGCAGCCGGCAATCCGTTCAAGCCGGAAACCGGTCAGCAATACGAGGTTGGCGTGAAATACCAACCGCCCGGCTATAACAGTTTCATCACCGTCGCCGCCTTCGATCTGACCCGCCAGAACGATTTGGAAACGGACCCCGCCACCTTCCTGCAGGTCCAAACAGCCGAACAACGGTCACGCGGGATCGAAGTCGAAGCCGTGGCAAGTCTGGATTTTGGCTTGGATCTGACCGGCGCGCTGACATTTCTGGAGACGGAAGTCACGGAAAGCGTGAACAACAGCATTGTCGGCAAGGAGATCAAGTTCGTGCCGCGTGAATACGCCTCGCTATGGGCGGATTACACGATACAGAACGGCGATTATAAAGGTCTTGGTTTCGGAGCGGGCGTTCGCTATCGCGGCGCCAGTTTCGCCGATGACGCCAATACCGTCTCCGCCCCCGGCCACACAGTCTTCGACGCCAGCCTTCATTACAATTGGAGACAACTCCGCGTCGGGCTCAACGTCCATAACCTGTTGGATGAGGAATATGTCGGATCCTGCTTCCTGCGCAGCGGAACCGTGTTTTGCACCGCCGGCGAGGCACGCAGCGTCAAGGCTACCTTGGGAATGACATGGTAGCCGCGCGCGACAGCGCGTCTTCCGCTTCCTGAACCATTCTGGTAACGACATCCTCCGCAGGCGGGATGTCGTTCACCAGATCCGCAGCCTCGCCCGCGATTGTCGCGAACTTGTCCATGTCGCCGGCCTCGCGAGCCCGGGTATAGTCTGCCTGGATTGCGCCGAGATCGTCATCCATGGCCTCCAGGCCCTCAGCGGCCCAATGATCGATGAAACGATTGCGTAAAGTGCGGATGTCATACGGCGCCGGCCAAGCGATCCCGCGCGCCTTGTCAAAGACCGATCCGCGATAGGTTTCATCGCCGCAGCCCGCAGCAAGACGCCTCTTTCCTTCTTCCGGCGCCAAGGACTCCCGGGTTGCATAGAAACGGGTACCGACCAGCACGCCATCCGCCCCCAGTGTCAGCGCCGCGGCCAGGCCGCGGCCGTCGCCGATCCCGCCGGCCGCCACGACGATGACCTCCTGCGGCAAGGCATCCCGAACGGCCGGCACCAGGGGCAGCGTCGCCCGCGCGGCCCCATGTCCGCCCGCTTCGGTTCCCTGCGCGATGACAATGTCGGCCCCCAATGCCGCGGCCTCGCGTGCTTGCGTAACCGACTGCACCTGGCAGATCAGGGCCACGCCAGCCCGCTTCACCGTCGCGGCATAGGGTTCGACGCTGCCGAAGGAAAACATGACAGCGGCCGGCGAGTGTTCGAGGACGTCGTCCAGCAGGGTCGGGTTCGCATCCAAGGCCCAGGTGATGAAACCCGCGCCGATGCGACTGTTCCCCGCCTCGCGCATCTCTCGCATCACCCAATCGGTTTCACTATATCCACCGCCAAGCAGCCCCAAACCGCCTGCCTCGCTGACCGCGGCAGCAAGTTTTCCGCCGGTCACTCCGGCCATCGGCGCGCAGAGTACCGGATGATCGATGTTGAGGAATTCGGTCAGCTTGGTTTTCAGCGCCATGGTGCTCCCCCGTCGTTTCGCCTTTACGGTATTTCGACTTCCGTCCGCCATTCCGGATGGCCGTCGTCCACTCCGGTCGTCAGAGCGGCGAAACGGGTCTTCAGGAATTCCGTGATCGGTCCCGGTGAGCCTTTCGGCAGCATCAATCGATCGATCGACCGGACCGGCGCGATTTCCCAGGCCGTGCCGCAGAAAAAGGCTTCATCCGCCGCCGCCAGTTCCGACCGGTCGATGGGCCGTTCTTCGACCGGCACACCGGCCTCTTCCAACAGAGTGATCACGGTTGCCCGTGTGATGCTTTCCAGTATGTCGGACTGCTTGTCGGCGGTGACGGCAACGCCGTCCCGCACCATGAAGAAACACATGGCGGGCCCTTCCGAAACCTTGCCTGACTGGGTCAGCATCAGCGCCGTGTCATAGCCGTCCGCCTTGGCCTGTACCGAGGCAAGCCGACCGTTGAGATAGTTGCCGGTCGCCTTCACACGCTGCGGCAGGGAACTGTCCGGCGAGCGGCGCCAGCTCGACACCTGTACATCCAGCCCATCGGTCGAATAATCCCCGCGCGCCATCGCGGTGACCGCCAGCGAAACCGGCGCGCACAGGAAGGGTTGTCCCGGGCCCGACAGGAAAGCCGTCACAGTGATATGAACATTCGAGCGGAAGCCGTTCGCCTTCAGCAATTCGATGATTGCGTCCCGGCACTCCTCCGCGGTGATGATCCGTTCATAGCGCATGAAGCGCTGGCTGTATTCCAGGCGCTTCAGGTGCTCATCCAATTGCCAGACGTTGAGGACCTGCCGTTCGCCATCCCAATAGGCACGCACGCCTTCGAAAACCGCTGCGCCGTATTTGAAGGCCAGCGAGGAGACGTGACAGGTCGCGTCTTCCCATTTCACGAGGCCGTCGAGCCAGGCATGGGTCGGGTTGCTCATGGGAACGTCCTTTCTTCGAGATGAAGAGTGCTGGGGGCTAATCAGTATGCGGCGGCACCGAGATTAGCGCATCGCCCGCAAAAGCAAAGGGCCCAAAATGGGCCGGAAAAGCAAAGGCCCGGGACGATGCCCGGGCCTTGATACTGTATTGGAAGCGCCGATTACTCGCTGCGCATCACACCCAGAATGTTCAGGATGTGAATGAACATCACGATGAAGCTGCCATACAGGCGCAGCGCGCCGAAGATTGCCAGACGGGCAACCTGATCATGGCCGTAATGCTCCGAGTACATGTTCTTGATGTCCTGCGTTTCCCAGGCGGTGATCGCCGCGAAGAGCAGCACCGTGCCGAAGGAAAGCAACAGCGCGAACTGGGAGCTCTGCACCAGAAACGCGTTCACCAGGCCGGCAATCACGATACCGATCACGGCGAGCAGCGCGAACCGGCCGATCGCCGACAGGTTCTTCTTGGTCGTGTAACCGAAAATGCTGGCGCCCGCGAACATGCCCGCGGTGATGAAGAAAGCCCGGGCCACATCCATCGTTCCCGCGGTCGTTTGCAGGAAGAACGCCACCATCGGGGAAATCATGATGCCCCAAAGCGCGCAATAGACCCAATAGAAGGCCTGGGCCGCAGCATTGCTCTTCATGGTGATGATTTTCGGGGAGAACCAGCCCATGCCGATCAGGGCGATGAACAGTACCCATTTCATCGGGCCGACCGCCAGGGTCACCATCAAATCGGGCATATTCGCCATGGCCAGAACCATGACGCCCGTGAAGGCGACGCCGAGGGCCATGTAATTGTAGGTCCCCAGCATGTACTTGCGCAGACCCTCGTCGAAGTCTGCGCGGGTGCCGACTTGCTCGATAGTCGTTGCGCGAGCGCGCGGATCTAAAGCCATTTTCTCTACCCAGTCCTGTTGTTTGTCAGTTGCCTGTTTTCATTCTTTGCCGGCATTCGGATACCTAATGCAGGCGGCTTTGTCGGCCGCCCGGTCCCTAATCCGGTTTTCCCACCCAATATTGGCATGAAAGGTTACAAATTCAATCCACTGCTCAGCATTTTATAAGCAAAATACGGTGCAATTGCAGTTTGCTCCTGGAGCAACACGGGCAGTCCGGGACAAGAAAGAGGCGCTCAATCGTTTCTGAGCAGAGGCGCCGCCTTGCGCCCCAGGGCGACCCAGGTTCCCACCAAGCCGACCGCGATCGTGATCGCGACGGAGAGCAGGATCGTGGAAACCATTGCCCATGGCACGAATATCCACTCCGCTCGCATCACCCAGGTGATAACCCCATAAGCCGCAATGGACCCGACAATTCCGGCGATCACCGCCGTGATCAGGCCCATCAGCCCATATTCGATCAGGAAGGCGGTCGCGATGTCGCGCCGAGTGGCGCCGAGAACTTTCAGCACGACCGAATCATAGACCCGGCGTGCATGCCCGGCCGCGATTGCGCCGGACAGAACCAAGACGCCGGCGACAATGGCAATCGCCGCGATCGCGCGCACGGCAACGGCCAGATTGCCGACGATTTCGTCCACGCTTTCCAGGACTTCCTTCATCCGGACCGCAGAAACATTCGGGAACCGGTTCGTCACTGCCGCTTCCAGGGCGGGTTCCTGCGAATCGTCCAGATAAGCTGTCGCAAGATAGGTCTGCGGCGCCTTCTCCAGTATGCCCGGAGAAAACACCATGACGAAATTGATGCCCAGATTGGTCCAGTCGATATGCCGAAGATTGGCGATCTTCGCTTCGAATTCTCGACCCAACAGGTTGACCGTAATCGTATCGCCGATATCCAGACCGAAGGCGATTGCCGCTTCATCGTCGAAGGACACCAGTAATTCGCCGCTGTAATCCTCAGACCACCATTCACCGCGCGTGATCTCGCTATTCTTGGGCGGCGTCCGGGACCAGGTGAAGCCGCGGTCGCCACGCAGGATCCAGGCTTCTTCGGGCGGCGCGTCGATCTGGTCGGCGGGCACGCCCTTCATGCCGGTGATCCGGCCACGAAGCATCGGCACGCGGTCCATCTGGGTCACCGTCGGGAAGGCGCTGACGAGATCGTCGAATTCATCGATCTGGTCAGGCTGGATGTCGATGAAGAAGAAACCGGGCGCCTCACCGCGCAACGTGTTGTTCAACTGATTGGCCAGATTGCCCTCGATCAGGGCGACCGTCGCCATCACCGTCAGGCCGAGCCCGAGGGAAACGACGACACTGGCGGTCGGGGCGCCGGGCCGGTGCAGGTTTGCGAGTGCCAGGCGCAGTTTCGCGCCCCGCGGCCGCGGCAGGGCCTTGGCCAGCCGCATCACGCCCCAGGCGGCCACGCGGAAGGCGACAAGGCTTCCAACCGCGCCCAGCACGAAGACGACGGCAATGAAGGGGCGCTGAGCGGTCAGAACCGCGATCCCCGCAAGCAGCAGTCCGGCGCCCGCCAGCATGGCCAAGATACGCGGCGAAGGGCGGCTGGTCACCGGCGTCAGCAAATTGCGGAACAGCGTCGCGGCCGGCACCGATTGGGCCTGCGCCAGGGGCAACAGTGCGAATATCAACGTCACCAACACCCCGAAAAGCGCGGCGATCAGGAGCGGTTGCGGGTAGAATCCGATTCTGGCCGCCACCGGCAGGCGACCTTCCAACAGCGGTCCGACGGCCATCGGCGCGAAAGTCCCGATCGCCAGACCGATCGCGATTCCCACAGCGGCAAGCGCCATAACCTGGATCAGATAGGTCGAGAAGATGAGACGGCTGGGCGCGCCGAGGCATTTCAGGGTCGCGATGGTTCCCGTGCGCGATCCGAGAAAGGCGCGGACCGCGTTGCCGACGCCGACACCGCCGACCAATAGCGCGGTCAATCCAACCAGGGTCAGGAACAGGCTCACCTGATCCACGAACCGCTGAATGTTCGGCGCCGCGTTATCGACGGATCGGATCCGCCAACCCGCATCGGGGAAAGTGGCTTTGACCCTGTCCATCCAGCTTTCCGCAGTCGCCCCTTCCGGCAGGTCGACGCGGTAATGATACCGGATCAAGCTGCCCGGTTGGATCAATCCGGTCTGTTCCATCGCCGCCATGGAGATCAAAACGGGCGGGCCCAGTTCGAACCCCTGGCTACCCTGATCGGGAACGGAAACGAGTTCCGATGTCACCCGCAAATTCGCGTCACCGATCCTGAACCGGTCGCCGATCTTCAACTCGAGCCTGGTCATGAGGCGTGGCGATACCGCCGCCCCGAACAGGCCCGGTTCGATTTGCGCCAACGACGCCTGCAGTTCGGAACCGTCCGCCAGTTCCGCCTTGCCGTACAGCGGATAGGCGGAATCCACTGCCTTCAACTCGACAAGCCGCCGGGACGCGCCGTCCGCCCGCACCGCCATCGCCCGCATTTGAAGCATTTCGGACAACCGGTCGCTGTTGCGCTGAAGCCAATCGAATTGGTCTTCCGCCGCACGGATATGCGTCAGGCGCAAGTCGACTTCCGCGCCCAGCAGGACTTTCGCATCCTGGCGCAATCCTTCGACAATCGCGGTGGAGACGGACCCGACCCCGGCAATCGCCGCGACGCCCATGGCGAGACAGGCCAGAAAAATTCGAAACCCTTTCAAACCGGCGCGCATTTCCCGGCGGGCATAGGTGAGGGCAAGGGAAGACATCCGGATACCTTCCCCGCTCTATTCTGCGGCCTGGCGCGCGGCGTCGCTGCTGATCGAATCCTCTTCGATCACACCGTCGCCCATGCGGACGACACGGCGGCAGCGCTTGGCCAATGCGGGGTCGTGGGTAATCAGCATCAAGGTCGTATCCTGGTGATCGGACATCTCAAACATCAGATCGATCACCTGCTGTCCCGTCCCGGCGTCCAGATTGCCGGTCGGTTCATCGGCCAGAATCAGTTTCGGCTCGGCGACGAAGGCGCGGGCAAGCGCCACGCGCTGCTGTTCCCCGCCGGAGAGCTGACCCGGATAATGTGTCAGGCGATGCCCCAGCCCGACCCTTTCCAGCAAGGCACGGGACCGGTCGAACGCGTCACGGCGACCGGCCAGCTCCAGTGGGATGGCGACATTCTCCAATGCACTCATGGTCGGGACCAGATGGAAGCTCTGAAAAACGATGCCCAGATTGTCCCGACGGAACAGGGCGAGTTGATCCTCGCTCAACCTGGTGAAGTCCTTTTCGCCAATGGTCACCTGGCCGCCCGAGGCGCGCTCCAACCCGGCGATCACCATCAGCATGGACGTCTTTCCAGAGCCGGACGGGCCGACGATGCTCACCGTCTCCCCCGACCCGACAGTCAGATCGATGCCGCGCAGGATGTTGACCTCTCCCGCTTCCGACCCAAGTGTAAGGCGCAGATCCTTGAGCGCGATGATCGTATCGCGGGCCTGCGCCACAGTCGGTTCATCGGAATCGGATAGGGTCATGGCAGTATTCCGGAGCGTTGATGTGAGATCCAAACCAAAAACTGGCCGCGGTCCTTTTCGGCACCGCAGCACGAATCCTAGTCGATATGGCGGTATACGCGGCCAGTTCAACCGGCTTGCCTCGGTTTTTCTGTTCCTTGCCAGCCTTTTAGCCGCCCCGCATGCCGCCTTGGCCAGCGGCGAGACAGTGATTCTGGCTTTCGGCGATAGTCTCACCGCCGGTTACGGTCTGCCACAAGGAGACAGTTTCCCGTCCCAGCTTTCCCGGGCATTGGCGGATGCAGGACATCCGGCGAAAGTCATCAACGCCGGGGTTTCCGGGGATACCAGCGCCGGCGGCGCGAACCGAATCGACTGGGCCCTCGCGGACAATCCGGATCTCGTCATTTTGGAATTGGGGGCGAATGACGGCTTGCGCGGTTTCGAACCGGCCCAGACACGCAAGAACCTGGACGCCATTCTGGAAAAATCACTCACATCCGGCGCGCAGGTCCTGTTCACCGGTATGTTGGCACCGCGCAACCTGGGCAAGGACTATGCCGAAGAGTTTGACGCGGTCTTTCCCGATTTGGCGGAAAAATACCCGAACGCGGTTTTCTATCCGTTCTTTCTGGATGGTGTCGCCGCCGACCCGGGTTTGAACCAGGATGACGGCATCCATCCGAATGCCGATGGCGTCGCCGTCATCGTGCAGCGCATCATGCCCTATGTCCTGAAAGCGCTCGGAGAGGGCGTTTGAGGTCGAGAATTCCGACTGCATCGGAAATCCTTGTCAGACAAGTCTGGAAAGATCCGCGGACGGGGCTAGTTTATCTGCCATGACCGATGATGCCCCGCAGTCCTGTTCCGGAACGTTTCGTTATGGCGTCGCCAAGCGCGACGATTGGCGCAACGCGCTTGCCGATATCCTCGTGCAACTGGGGCCTGTCGAACAGCAGCACCGGTTGGGCGTCATCTACCTGACCGAACATTTTCAGAAGGACCTCGCGGAAATCGAGGTCTTTTTGCGTCAGACGACCGGCGTCCCCCATTGGGTCGGCGCCGTCGGCTATGGCATCTGTGCGGGCCGTACCGAAGCCTTCGGGGAACCGGCCGCGGCTGCCCTGTTGATGCCCATACCGGAAGACGCTTTCCGGGTCTTCAATGTGAAGGACGGTTGCGGCGATTGCATCGATTCCGTGATCGAGGAGAACAGGGACTGGATCGATGCCGCGATGCTGCCGCTGATCCTGACCCATGGCGATCCGACGATGGGCGACCTGCCCAATCACCTGAAATGCCTGGCACAGAAAAGTGGCGGCTATCTTTTCGGCGGCCTCAACGCGATGCCGGGTGCCTGCGCCCAGATCGCCGATGGCGTCGCTCGGAGATTGAGCGGTGTCATGCTCTCCCCCGCCAAGGTCGCGATGCAGACCGGCCTGAGTCAGGGCTGCTGCCCGGTTGGTGAATGCCACCGCGTAACGGCGGCGGAAGGGCACGTGATCTTTTCGCTCGACGGCGAACCGGCGCTGGAGGTCATGAAACGGGACATCGGGCCGGAATTGGCCAATGACCTACAGCAGATATCGGGACGGATCTTCACGGCCCTGCCCGTCCAGGGGTCGGATACGGGCGACTATCTTGTCCGAAACCTGATCGGCATCGACCTCAATCATGAGATAATCGCGATTGGAGAATCCGTCTCCGCCGGGGACGAGCTCATGTTCTGCAAGCGGGATCCCGAGACCGCGGTCGAGGATATGGAGCGCATGCTGCAGGACCTAAAACGCCGGGCCGGCGGCAAGGCAATCCGGGGCGGCATCTATATCTCCTGCGCCGCGCGTGGCCCGAACCAGTTTTCCCGCCACAATACCGAGATGGATTTGATCGAACGCCATTTGGGCAGCTTTCCCATCATTGGCTTCTTCGCCAATGGGGAAATCAGCAGCGATCGCCTCTACGGTTATACAGGCGTGCTGGCGATCTTCCTGTAACGGATTCGGTCACCCTAACGCGCCAGCTTCTTCTTCAGCGTGCCAAGCCGGCGGCGTAGGTAATTGCCCCAGGTCTGCCCGTAGCGCGCTTTCAAGGACTCGTCATCGACGACATCGAGATTATAGCCCATGCCCTCGGCCAGTCGAACGACTCGATCGTGTTTGAGGATCAGGTGCCAATCCGGGATATCATCGGCATAGCGTTGGAAACGGTCGACCTTCCGTCCGGCTGCCGCCTCACCGGATATCCGCCGTGGGAGATCGAGGAAATCATGCAAGGCATCGAAGGCATCGTCGCTGCCGGCGAACAGGTCTTCCGAACGCAGATGCAGGAAATTGCTTTCACCAACCAGTGCCTGGAGATCCTGAGCCGAAGCATGCAACTCGTACCATTGATAGAGGCAGCGTTCGTAAGGGGTCCAGGCGCGCCATTCGTTGTCCGTCGGCCGCCATCGGCAACCGGCGGCCAGAGGATCCAGCTGCGTGCTCAAGGCGTCGTCGTTTTCCGCTTGCGGTGATCCGTGCATGCCTTGCGCCGCCAAGGACATGGCGTTCTGTACCGGGTTTCGGGTCAGTTGCAGAACCCGCACGCGGCCCGGGAACCTGTCCGCAGCATAAGTCACCAACCTGCTGGACGGCCATCCCGTCTCTATATACGGACGGTCCGACAGCACGCGTCCGATGTAATCGAAATGATGCCGCACCGGGCCGATCTGATCCACGCGTTCCCGGTCATAGGGGAGATTGTGGAAATCCCGAACGCGAAAACCGGGTAGGGCAGGTTCATGATCGGCGGTAATCACGTCATCGTAACTGCGCTGCAGATAATCCGTGAGCCATTGAGTTCCGGAGCGTCCGGCGGAGAGTACGAAATAGGCGCGGTTCTCAGGCATTGGTCCTCACTCTAACGTGCCGCCCTCGATCGGCATGGCCTTGATCTGCCCCATACTTCCGGCATTTCCGCGGCGATATCCGCTCAGGCGCCGCATTGTTCCGGATTCCGAGCATGTCTTACCGTATTCGGGCGCGGCGCAACAAGAGGTGGCGCACCTTGACCCGATGGGGGTTTGCTGTTGGAAAAACCATGACTATCATCCGCTGCCTTCCGAAACATCCAATCCCTCTTCATCACAGGACAAATCCCATGGAAATGCGCCTTCTCGGCACGACCGACCTTTCCGTCAGCAAAATCTGCCTCGGCACCATGACCTGGGGTCGGCAGAACACAGAAGCGGAAGGCCATTCCCAAATGGACTACGCGCTGGAACATGGCGTGAATTTCTGGGACACCGCGGAAATGTATTCCACGCCGGTTTCGGAAGAGACGTTTGGACGGACCGAGGAGATCATCGGGACCTGGTTCGCGAAAACCGGGAAACGCGAGCAGGTCATCCTCGCCACCAAGGTTCTCGGCCGCACGACCCGGTTTCCCTGGGTCCGCCCGCATCTGCACAAGGACGAGGCCCGACTGGACCGGCAATCGATTCTGGAAGCCTGCGATGCAAGCCTCAAGCGGCTGCAGACCGATTACATCGATCTGTATCAATTGCATTGGCCGGAACGGAAAACCAATACCTTCGGAACACTCAACTATGAGCACGACCCGGAAGACGATCCGATCCCCCTTGAGGAGACATTGAGTGCGCTGGATGAGTTGGTGAAGGCGGGCAAGGTCCGGCATATCGGCGTATCGAATGAAACGCCATGGGGCGTGATGGAGATGCTCAAGCTGCACGAGACGAAAGGCTTGCCGCGCATCCAATCCGTCCAGAACGTCTACAATCTTCTTCTGCGCAATTACGAAGTCGGCATGGCGGAGATTTCCATTCGCGCGAAATGCGGTCTGTTGCCGTATTCACCGCTGGCCATGGGCGCGTTGAGCGGCAAATATCTAGACGGCGCCAGGCCGGATGGTGCGCGACTGACACTCTTCCCGGACTATTTTCCGCGCTACCTGAAACCACGAGCGATGGAAGAAGCCGCCAAATATGTCGCCATCGCCCGCAAACACGGATTGGATCCGACCGAGATGGCGCTTGCCTTCGTCAACGACCGACCCTTCGTCACCTCGAACATCATCGGTGCCACGTCGATCGAGCAGCTTGCCAGCTGTATCCGTTCGGCCGACCTGAAACTGTCCGACGACATCTTGGAAGAGATCGAGGCCACCCACCGCGCAACACCGGTTCCGACGTCCGAGTAGGGGGGACTCTCTCGGTCGCATTTTCCGGTCCCGGTCGAGCCCATCGTCCGGGACCATTTTTTTGCTATGCGAAGAAATGAATCGGGTTAGGCTGGATCTCATAGTCCCATGACGCGGGAGGACGACATGATCCGCCTGTTCGTTGCGTTACCTTTGCCGGTATCTGTTCGCGATACACTGTCACGGCTCGGCAACGGTGTTCCTGGCGCCCGATGGCTTCCACCGGAAAACTACCATCTGACCCTGCGTTTCGTCGGCAATGTCGACGAACATGTAGCCGATGACGTGCATGACGCCCTGCTGCGCGTCCAGGCGGATGCCTTTGAGGTAAAACTGAAAGGCATCAGCTGGTTCGGTACCAAGAAGAAACCGAACGCCATAGTCGCCTGCGTTGAGAAATCGGACGGCCTGCTTCATCTTCAGCGCAAGATCGAATCCGCCTGCGTCCGTGTCGGGTTGGAACCGGAAGAGCGGAAGTTTATGCCGCATGTGACCCTGGCCCGGCTGAAAGGCGCCAGCGTCGATTATGTCGAACGATATTGTGCCGAACGGTCATGGCTTAATGTGCCGGCCTTTCCGGCGGATGAGTTCATCCTCTATTCCAGCTTTCTTTCCCATTCTGGAGCAATATACACACCGGAGGCGGATTACCCTTTAAGGGAACTGGTCTGGTAAAGGACCCCGACTAGGAGATACCAGGCCAGTACTCATTCAACCGACGACTCTGCGGATGATGCGGGAAACGGAATTCGCATATCCCCCGCCGAACAAGGCCGCATGAACCAGCAATGGATACAAATTGTAAACGTCGCGCCGGACGTCCATGAAACCTGCGTAGTCAAAGGGCCGGATAGCGCGATAGGCATCGAAAAAGCGATTCCCGAACGTCCCGAACAGCGTTGAAAAGGCAAGGTCCATTTCCGCGTCACCTTGATAGATGGCAGGATCGATAAACCCCATGATCCGGCCGTCGGACGTCAGCACGTTTCCTGCCCAAAGATCACCATGCAAAAGCGACGGATAGGCGGGTTCATCAATAAGGGAGTCAAGGCGAGCAGCCATTCTTTCCAAATCCGAATAAACGGGGGCGCTCAGCCCCCCGCGCTCCAGCGCAACCCGCCCCATAGACAAAAGCCGTTGATCGCGAAAAAATGAGACCCATTGCTTCGATCTGGTATTCGGTTGGGTGAGAGGACCTATTCGCGTATCCTCCGTGAATCCATAGAACTCTTGCGGCATTGAATGCAGGGCGGCGATCAAACGGGCAGCATTTTCCTGTGCCACGGCGTCCAATCTGCCGTCGTTCGGCAGGAGCGCCATCACCAGCAAATCGGGATCGTTCAAGTACACTTGCGGGACAGGTAAACCGGCCCCCTCCCCCAAGGCATGAAGAGATCGGCCTTCGATATCCAGCCGGTCGGCTTTCTTTCCGGCCTTCACGGCAAGCGAACGGCCATCCTCAAGATCGGCCCGAAGCACTTCGGCCAAACAACCGCCTGTGAGTGGAGATAGGTGTACGACCCGCGAACCGGCGGCCTGCTCGACACGGATTTTCTGATCCGGCGTCACCGCACCGCGGTTTTCACCTGCTCGACCCAGGCCTCGCAAGCAGGCTCGATCAGGCCGAACGCAAATTCATAGTCGTTGATATCGCCATAGTAGGGATCCGGCACCTCGGTCAGCCCATCCAGGTCGACGACCTCCAGGAACATCCTGATCTTGTCTCCAGCGCCTTGCGGCGCATTCGCGAGCAAGTGCTCGTAATGCCCGTTGTCCATCGCCAGGAGAAGATCGAATTCGGTATAGTCACTGGCTCGCAACTGTCGGGCACGCACACCGGTGAAGTCGATGCCGTATTTCTTCATTGTCGCCTGCGCACGTGGATCAGGCTGTTCGCCGGCATGCCATCCAGCGGTTCCCGCAGAATCGGTCTTTATCGCCTCGCTTAGCCCCGCCTTGGCGAGTTTGTCGCGAAACACGGCCTCCGCCGTGGGAGACCGGCAGATGTTTCCGGTACATACAAACAGAACCTGCATCAAATCCCTCCCGCGGTTTCGAGGCGAGAATAGACCATTCCAAAAATACAACTACGGCGCGGCATGGCCTTTGCCAAGTCGGAACCAGCCGCTACCATGTGTTCAATGAAGCCCCGGGACCGCGGACCATGGTCAATTTCTGACAAGGGGCTGTTGGAGGGCACGCCATGCAGTTTCCGGATCACCCGGTCCCAATCGTCGTCCTGACCGGCGCCGGCATTTCCAAGGAATCGGGGTTGGACACATTCCGGGACGAAGATGGCATCTGGTCGAAGGTTCGGATCGAGGATGTCGCGACCCCCGAGGCTTTCCGCCGGGACCCTGAGAGAGTAATGGAATTCTACAATCACCGGCGGGCGGGATTGCTGGACCCGGCCGTGCATCCGAACGAAGCCCATAAGGCGCTGGCGAGGCTGCAAGAGTCCTGGCCGGAAGAAGTGATGGTGGTGACGCAGAACATAGACAATCTTCACGAGCGCGGCGGTGCGAAGGATGTCGTCCACATGCACGGGGAATTGCTGAAGGTGCGCTGCGAGGCCTGCGGTAATATCAGCGAATGGCTCGAGGACCTTACGATCGATACCCCCTGTTTCGTCTGCGGATCTGTCGGGACGAAACGTCCGCATGTCGTTTGGTTCGGTGAGATGCCCCTGCATATGGACAAGATCGAATGGGCGTTGACCCATTGCGGCCTTTTCGTGTCGATCGGCACCAGCGGCAATGTCTACCCGGCGGCCGGTTTCGTCAGCATGGCCCGCCTCCGCGGGAAAGCCTATACGATCGAGTTGAACCTGGAACCGTCGGAAGGCTCGTCATTGTTTCATGAATGCCGACACGGGCAGGCGACGGATCTGGTACCGGCCTTTGTCGATGAATTGCTGATGCGGAATGCCGCCTGACGCAGCGGTCCCGTGAATGTGAAAATTGTTCAAGTGTTTCCAAAGGGCGGCGCCTGATAGAGAGGTTCCGTGATCGAATAGGTTCCCCGATATCATCGCCGCCACGAAACGCACCTTTGGACCCGTCGGATGTCATCACATGATTTCGAAGCCTGTCTAGCGGAAGTCCGCGCCTGTCGGACATGCGAGGCGCATCTGCCGCTCGGCCCCAGGCCCGTCGTCCGGATAGCGCCCCAGGCACGCTTGCTGATCATCGGACAGGCACCGGGGACCAAGGTGCACGAGAGCGGCATTCCGTGGAACGACGCATCAGGCGACCGTCTCCGGGACTGGCTGGCCATTGAACACGACATCTTCTACGACCCGTCGAAAATCGCCATCATGCCCATGGGGTTCTGCTATCCGGGTCGCGATCCGAAAGGCGGCGACCTTCCGCCCAGACCGGAATGCGCGCCGCAATGGCATGAAAGGCTGCTAAGGTTTCTGCCCGGTATAGAGTTGACACTGCTTGTCGGCAGTTACGCGCAAAAAAAATATCTTCCCGAGACCAGGGCGCGAACCATGACCGACACCGTTCGCGAGTTCCGAAGACACCTCGAGGCGGGATTTCTCCCGACGCCACATCCCAGTTGGCGCACGACCGCCTGGCAACGAAAAAACCCCTGGTTCGATGAGGAACTACTGCCGGTTCTTCGGGAACGGACGGCAGCCCTCGTTGCATGACGGCAACAACGGTGCAAGGGGACGACAAAACCCTACATTTTTTGGCAGAAAACTGATCTAGATCAATGAACCCTCTGTAACGGCGTGTGTTTTCTGAATGAGCGGGCCGGGCTGCGTCGTGAGATAGGCGTCGAACGACCTTCGGGAAATCGACCCGCAGTCAGGTCAAAAAACAGAGGGAGAGATCAGATGAATCTCTTGAAGACTGCCATCGGGTCGGCATTGGTCGCCACGACACTCGTGTCGAGCGCGGCACTGGCCGAAGGGTTTAAAACCAAGGAAGCCGGCGACTTTCTGCTCCGCGCCCGTGGAATCGGCCTTATTCCGGATGAAAGCAGTTCCATCAGTGTCATTGGCGGCGAGGCCGATGCCAGCAACGAATACGTTCCGGAAGTGGATATCAGCTATTTCATCACCGAGAATATCGCGCTGGAACTGATTGCCGCGACGACGAAGCACGACATCGACGTTGAAGGGTCGACCTTGGGCGCGGATGTTGATCTGGCCGATGTCGGCGTATTGCCCCCGACCCTGACGGTTCAATACCACTTTCTGCCGAAGAACCGTTTCAGCCCTTATCTGGGCGCCGGCCTGAACTATACCTTTTTCTATGATGAGGAAGCAGCTGGCGGCGCGGTTACGTCCGTCGATTTCGAAAACGGCATTGGCTACGCCTTGCAGGCCGGTGTCGATGTCGCCATCGGAGGCAACTGGTCCGCCAACCTCGATGTAAAGAAAATATTCCTGAATACCGATGTTAAAATCAATGGCGGCGCGATCAACGCCGACGTGGATCTGGACCCGTGGGTCATCGGTATCGGCGTCGGGTATCGTTTCTGAGGTCTGGGAGCATCGCTCGCCAGAGCGATTCTCCATAACCCGGTTACGCAAGGGGAAGAAGGGCAAGGTCGGAAGCGGCAATCCTCAGCGACACGCCGATTTCGGCATCTGCCGCAGTAGACCGGAAGGCTCGAGTTCACCCTTTCGTTTCCGGGTTATGGAGAATCGCTTTGGCGAGCATGCAGGAAGGCCTGCATATGAAATGATGCCTGTTTCGGGTCATAGATGAAGTCGCGCCCTACCGGACAGGCCCGCCGCGCCCGGCAACCGAGCGACATGCAATCCCTTCCCTCCAACGTTCCAAGATGCGCCGCACAGGCCGGGACGTCGTACCCCTTCTTTTCAGAGAAAGCCGACACCGGGCAGGTCGACAGACAGGGTTTGGCGCTGCAGGTTTCACAAGGGCTTGATGTCGACTCGCTTTCCGGCACGGGCAGAATATCGGGAAAACACAAGGCAGCGCGATAGGCGTGCCAAAGCCCGAACACGGGATGGATAAGCATACCCAGTGGCGAGGAATGAAGTCCCTCCGCACGCTTGGCCCATCGCTGAAACGGATGATATGGCGGCCCGCCGAACGGATACAGAACGGTCGCACCGATGTCTTTCCCGATCGGATCCATCACGCGGCGCGTCCAGGCATCCATCGCATCCGCCTCGTCGCGTAGAGCCTCACCGCTCCGTCGCCACAATTCCGGACCGGCATTCCCAACCAGCAGAACTGTTCCCGCGCCCGAGGGAGCAGCGTCATCCGGCCCAGCATGGAAACCGCCGCGCAGCATCAAACCCAGCGGCCTCAATCGGCCCGTGAGTTCATCCAGCAAGCGGCTATCATCACGGGCCGGCATTCGCGCGGCGCCCGCTCTATGCCGCACCCGGCGTCCAACCGGGCGGCGCCATTTCGAAACCGGCAAAGTCGAAAGCAGGTGCGACGGCGCAACCGACAAGGGTCCAGGCACCAGTCGTCTCCGCGGCTTGCCACCAACCGGTCGGCACGGTCGCCTGGGGTAGATCGCCCGAGGAAAGATCGACGCCCAGGCGATGCATCTCAACCTCCCCCTCCGGCGAGGCCATTCGGATCAATAGGGCCGCGCCGGCGTGGAAATTCCAGACTTCCTCCGCGTCCGTCACACGATGCCAGTGGGACCGCTCGCCCGCCTTCAACAGATAGTAGATCGACGTGATCGACCCGCGACCACCATCGGGTTGCGTATGACGGTGGACCTCCCGGAACCACCCCCCTTCCGGATGCGGGTGGAGATCAAGATGCCGGATCACCTCATCAGCGGTCATCGGTCTGATACCTTAAGCCGGCGGCGTGGCTTTCATGGACGGGCGGTCGGCGAAGGTCTCGAACCACTTGGCCAGCCCGGGATGGCCATCTCGCCAACCGAATGTCGGGAACCGGAAATCCACGTAAGCGAGGCCGACCGCCAGCGCGATCGTTCCAAGATTCACCTTCCCTTCGATTTCGGTAAGCCGTCGTTCTGCCTCATCGCAGGCGCTTGTGATCGTTGCGCGCATTCGGTCGGAATAGAAATCCGCCTCCTTGTCGCGGCCCCGCATCACATCCGCGCGTAATGACAGCGCGGCATCGGTCATTCCCTGGGCCAGGGCGTGAAGGTTTTCGACCGGCCAGCGAGCATCCCCCTGCGGGATCATCTTCGGACCGTCATGCAATGTATCCAGGAAAGCGCAAATCACCGTGGAATCGTATACCGCATCGCCCTTGTCGCTGATCAGGGTCGGGATCTTGCCCAGCGGGTTGTCCCGCCGTATGCGGTCGGTTTCCTCCCAGACCTTGATCGGCATCAGTTCGATTCGGTCCATTAGCCCGGTCTCGTGCGCCAGGACCGTCACCTTGCGCGTATAGGGCGATGCCGGATTGTGATAAAGCTTCATGGTCGTTCCCCCATTCTTTTCTTCCGGCCGGCAGCCAATACACGCGGCCTTGTCATCTTCTCTTAGCGCGCGCCGTATTTACCCGGAAACGAAAATTTCCGGCCCTCGCCCCTGCTTCTCAAGATCGTCTTCAGAAACTGTCTTTCCGGGCACGCACTTCGGCAAACACGGTGACGGGATCCCGCCCGGCCAAACCTAGATTGGCCGCCAAGACAGGATTGTCGGCACGTAGGAAGGGGTTGGTCGTTTTTTCCTCCCCCAACAGGGAAGGGACCGTCGGTTCGTTGCGCGCCCGCGCCGCATCGATCTGCTCCGCGCGCTCAACCAGTGCCTTGTTTGCACCATCGACCGACAAGGCAAACCGCGCGTTGGCCTGGGTATATTCATGGGCGCAGAAGATCCGTGTATCGTCCGGTAGGTCCCGCAGTTTTGAGAGTGAGGTCCAGAACTGCTCCGGATTGCCTTCGAACATGCGCCCGCAACCCAAGGCGAACAACGTATCGCCGCAGAACAGCGCGTTGGACTTGCCGAACCAGAACGCGATATGGCCGCGCGTATGGCCGGGCACGTCAAAGACGGTCGCGGGTTCCTCACCAAACTGATAGATGTCACCGTCACCCACTTGCACATCGATCCCGGGGATTCGCTCCGCATCTGCCTTCGGCCCGACAATGGTGCAGCCAGTCGCCTGTTTGATACGCCGATTTCCACCCACATGGTCGCCATGGTGATGCGTATTCAGGATATGGGTGATTTTCCAACCGAGGCGGTCGGCCTCCTCCATCACAGGTTCCGGAACGGCGGGATCAACCACCGCAACGGCGCCCGACGCCGGCTCCCTCAGCAAATAGACGTAATTGTCGTTCAGAACTGGTATTTGGCGGATATCCAACATCTTTGCTTCCCCGGCGCGTCCTATTGCCCGACAGCGGCCTTTACCGCTTCCTGCAATTGCGGATTGATGCTTTGCAGCCATTGCTGGGCCGCCCTGCCGGCCGCCTGACTGAACTGCGGCAGTTTCTGCGCGAAACCCTGCCCGGCGGGTGACGAGAAGAAGGCATTCGCGGCCCGCACCTCTTCCTCCGTCAACAGTTGCTGGTATTGCGCGATGACCGCGTTTTCATAGGACCCGATATTCTCCGTAACGACCTGATGGATAGAGGCCGCCACATTCTGCAGGACGCTGTCGGCGATGGCCGGGTTCTGGGTCCGCAATTGGCGGGCTGCCTGCGAGGTGATGTTCGCCGTAATCGGATCAATGGCACGGCGGAAATCAGTAAGGCGGAGATATTCGCGGATCGACGCTTCGCTCGCCGGCTCCGCCTGGGCGGCGGCGAAAGGCAGAGTGAGCAGCAAAAAAGTAAGGGCAATAACGCGTTTCATAATAGGTTTTCTCCAATTCATTCCGGCTGGATTTCCATGGCCCCATCGTTGCGCGCGCACGGTAGCACAAGCGAACCGGCGGGAACCATGGCCGAGTTCTATTAAATTCGACCCAGGATATGGTCCCACGAAAGCGTGGTATGAAGTGGTTGACGAATGCCGCCGCGGTCAACGGCGGGCCAGGACCTGCAAGCCACCGCCAAAGGCCAGTTTGTGGGATACCGACGAAAAGCCAATGCCACGCAGGAACAGTCCGATATTTCTTTTGTCGAAATAGAGCTTGTGATCCGGCGCCCCGAGATTCCGGTTCACCTTCCCGCCGCTCATATACTCCGTGATCGACGGCGTGGTCAGATACAGCACGCCGCCGGGACGCAGAAGATCGAACAATTGTCGGGCAAAATGGACGACATCCACCGTATGTTCGATGACTTCGCTGCAATAAACCCCGTCGAAGACGCCCTGCTGTTCGAATTCCTCGAGTGAGCAGGTATGGAAATTAAGATGCGGAAAGCGCCGTCTGGCACTTTCGGCCAGGACCGGATTGATCTCCAGCCCCTGGGCATCGAGCCCCATCGCAGCAGCCGCTTCAACGAAGAACCCGACATTGCTGCCGACATCCATCACCCGATTACCGGTTTTCATGTGTCGCCGAAGATAGGCGGCCCGGCGACGAGAACGGCGCCGCTTGCTGTCCTCCTTTTTGGTATATCCTTCGATATACCGCGTCCCGATTTCCGCGGACTGTATTTCCTTCGCTTCGTCGAGTTCGGGCATCACCCGGAGGCAGACGTAACCGCTGTCCTTGAACCGGACCCACTCATAGCCGTCCTGTTCGCATAGCGGTTCCCAATCGGACTTGCCGGTAATCGGACAGATCGGATCCGTCATGCGATGGCCTCAGGATAATATAAAGGAATAACAGACGCGGCCCGGTCGTGAACCGCAGGCGGTTCGATTAACGCCTTAGCAGGTCATCCGCAAGATAGACGAGGGCAATAACGAAAGCGCAGAGGTTTGCACCCACTAGAATGAGACCTGAAATTTCGCCATTCCTGACCAATCGCCAGGAGTAAAGGACGGTCAGGATCAGGCAGATACTCAGGATCAAAAGGATCAATACCGGTTTGCGGCGCATGACCATCCGCGCAAATCGCATCAGCGACCCGCTGTTTTCGGCCGTCGGTTCATGCCCGGCGTTCGAATTGGTTTCGAACCGGTCGGCCTCTCGACCCTGCTCGCCGTCGTCCCGATGTGCCGACCTTGCCGCCATTCGGATCAGTCCAGTCCCCGTTTTCGACGCCTGCCCGTCATACGCTTACCATCCGAATGCACCCATGGCACGATTGTCCCCATGGATTCCCGAACAGCATAGTCTACACAAGTAAACCTCAGGATTTCGGCAAACAATAACGCGGATCATTTTCCGAAAACAGCCGCCATTAGTTAGAATTTGCGCTAAGATCCCGCCGCACCTATTTGAGGAATCACCGGAGCACGCCCTTCACGGGCACCAAAAACGCCGCGAGAAAGCCGCCTGATGTGGACTGATGTCATTGATCTGAATGCCTTTTACAGGTCGCGCATGGGCGGCCGAGCAAGGCATCTAATTGACAGACAGCTCCGTATCCTGTGGCCAAGCGTGCAAGGTGATGTCGTGTTGGGTTTGGGGTATGCGACACCATTCCTGGAAGGTTTCCGCGGCGAGGCCGAACGGGTCCTGGCCGTTATGCCGGCCTATCAAGGCGTGACCCACTGGCCGCCGAGAGAGCCCGGCCTGGTCGCCTTGTCGGAAGAGACGCAGCTCCCTTTGCCGGATTTGTCGGTCGACCGGCTCTTGCTTGTTCACACTTTGGAAAATACCGAGAGAATGCGCGATACGCTTCGGGAATGCTGGCGCGTGCTAAACGGGATCGGTCGGATGATCATTATCGTCCCGTCTCGCCGCGGCTTGTGGTCGAGAAACGAGCGAACGCCCTTCGGTCACGGTAAACCGTTTTCCAGCGCGCAGTTACAGCGCTTGCTGCGGGACACGCAGTTCGAGCCGGGAGACATCCGTCGGGCCTTGTACATGCCGCCGATACGAAGCCGCGCCTGGATGCCGCTATCGCTACCGGTTGAGCGCGTCGGCGCGCGGATACTGCCGCGATTGGGCGGCGTCATTCTGATCGAGGCAACCAAGCAGGTATACGCCACGACAGCGGCGCGGCCGGTGGCGCGCCGGCGGTTGGTCGTCCTGCCGGGCGCCGTCGGCGCTGCAACGGCGAACCGCATGCGACGTCCGGAACACCAATCACGGCTAACTGAGTCGACATAGCCGGCGAACGGTTGAACTATCCGCCTGCCTTAGAGTCAGGCTCGCGCCATACGGGGCGGCACCCGTCACCTCTACGCCGGCAATTCAAGGAGAAATACAATGCTCACCGTCTGGGGACGCCCCAACTCCATCAATGTCCAAATCGTCATGTGGACCGCGGCGGAGTTGGAACTTGAGACCGACCGAAAGGATGTCGGCGGGGCGTTCGGCGGCCTAGATACGCCGGATTACCGGGCCATGAACCCCAATGGACGCATTCCGACCGTCCAGGACGGCGATTTGACGATTTGGGAATCCAACGCCTGCGCCCGATATCTCGCGGCGCGCTACGGCGCCGGCTCGCTCTGGCCGGAAGACCCCGCCGAACGCGCTACTGCGGACATGTGGATGGATTGGAAGAAGACCAGTTTGATGGGACCCATGACTACGGTTTTCTGGGGCCTCGTCCGGACACCGGAAGCCGACCGGGATGACGCGGCCATCACAGCCGCCGCCGACAGTGCCAGAACCCTCTACGCAATGCTGGACGAATGGCTGGCGGGAAAGGACTACCTTCTCGGCGATCGCCTAACGATCGGTGACATCCCCGCCGGCGCCATGTGCTACCGTTTCATGAACCTCGTGCAGGATCGGCCGAGCATGCCGAACCTGGAAGCCTGGTATGAACGGCTGTCCAGCCGACCGGCCTATCGCGATCATGTCATGCTGCCGATCACCTGAGTTTCTGCGGACTCGGACGATCTTCGATAAAAGAAACGGCGGGATGGTTTTCCCGCCGTTTCTGGTTCTTCGGTTTGTACGTTGAATGAAGGCCTCAGCACCCTGAAACGCAGGCACCGTCGCCATTGAACTCCATCGTTCTGCCGCTAAGCGGCAGATGCGCGGGGACGGAGACGGCCTTAACAAACTGATCCGTTCTCGTTCCGGCAAGGATAGCGCCGTTTTCGGTCGCCTGTTCGTTTGCATGGCTCGGAATGACCGAGGCCGGCTTAATCAATTCATTGATCACGAAGGCGGCTTCCTTCGGGCCCGTGGTGAAGGTGTCACCGATATTCATAACAACCAGTTCGGCGCCATACTGGTCCCCAACCACGGTCTTTTGTTCCGCGGTGACGCCCGTATCGCCGGACAAATAGGCGACAAGCCCGTTGCTGAAGGTCAGGACGTAGCCTGTCGGCGGCCCGGCATAGGCTGTCAGTCCGGCACCGCTCAACAAGTCGCCGAGGGCACCGCCGACCATGCCGCCGGCAATCCCGTTCGAGTGTACCGCCGGCACCGTCGTGACCGTTACGCCACCGACCTTGCGTGACGCGCCGAAACGGACGAGTTGCGATTTTTTCGGATCGCCGCCCAGTCCCTTCAGTTTGCCTGCGAAGAAACTCGGCATTTCACTGCCCGTCACGATCAGCGCATCTTTCGCCAAGGCAATGTTTACGGTGTTCGTATTGGGCAGAACGGCGGTCGACACATCCGGCTTGTTGCAAGCACCCGTATCCGCGCCGGGAATATGCCGGTCACCGACATGATCGCCGTGCATATGACTGACCAGCAGGGCATCGACCTGACCGAGCCGCGGGTCGTCCGCCCCGGCGACCGTCCGCCCGGCATCGTAAAGAATGCGGGTGCCGTCCGGGTCTTCCAACACCATTGCGCGGTCGAAAAGACAGAATTCGCCGTCATGGCTGCCAAGGGGCGTGATCTTTACAGTCTGCGCCTGCGCAGCTCCGGCCAAGAAAAAGCCAAGCGCAGCGGAAGCCGCTATGGCGAACAGGCCGGATGAACCGGCTTTCGGCAATGTGCCCTTTATCATGGTGTAGACCTCCCAGTCCGTTGAAACCCAAGGCCCTAAAAAACCGGCCAAACCACGAACCGAAATAGTTTGCGAGCTTGAACAGGCAAGCCTGGCGATGAGTCCGAAATCTCCACTTTTGTCGTTTTTCGCCTTTCACTAATCATTAACCAATCGATTCCTATGATCGGCACGTGCACAGCAGCGGCTTGCTGGCTGGGGCACACAAGCAATGGAGGTAATTGCATTTGCTGGGCTCTCGGGAGGCGGTAGCGTTGGCACTCGAACCGACTGGTGGAATGGACGTCCTGCATGACGACCGCCTTCTACTGGCAGCCACATACTGGAGTCTCATTCGCGGCGACCGCGCATTTCCGCTTCGCACCGACTTGGACCCGGGCGCCATGCCGCCGGGAATCCTTCCTTGGATCTTGCTGATCGAGGTATCGGGCGATCGATTTCGATATCGCCTCGTCGGAACCGGATTACGCGACTATGTCGGCCGTGACGTCACCGGCGATTTCGTCGAGAACCTGTCCAGCAGTCAGGAATACAACGACATGATCCGCGGGCTTCTCGTTGATGTCCGCGACAACGGGAAATGCGTCTATTCACAGGTCGCTACGCAAGTGGGAAATGAGTCGCGAACGACCAACCGGCTGGTTGCGCCAATGTCGAAGAACGGCGATACCATTGACATGTTCTTTTGCTGTCAGACCTTCGACAGCCAAGCGGACTTCACGTTGACGGCCGCGTTGACCGCTGTTTCCAACGATCAGCCCGTCATGCTCAGGAAATCACACCCGCGGAAAGTTCTGTTCAAGGAACTGCATCGCGTCCAGTTGGACATCTGACCGCTAATTTCCCTGTCACCCGGGCCCGTTAGGCCTGCACAGTTCCCGCAATCAGCCTCCGGTAACGGGGGCAGACCGCATGACCGGCCGCTCATCAATCGGCAAGTGAACGATGGCCGCCAACAAGCCCAAAGCGACACCGGCCCACCAGACAGCGTCGTACGACCCATACTTGTCGAAAAGATAACCGCCCAACCATATCCCCAGAAAACTGCCGAGCTGGTGACTCAGGAAGACGATCCCGAAAAGGCTGGCCATGTAACGCACACCGAACAATTGTGCGACGAGCCCCGAGGTGAGCGGTACCGTCGAGAGCCACAAAACGCCCATCGCCCCGGCAAACAGGAAAATCGTCAGTTCCGTCTTCGGCGCCATCAACAACAAAAAGATCGCGATGGCGCGCAGGAAGTAGATGCCGCTCAGACCGATCCGCTTGCTCCAGCGCTGCCCGAACATGCCGCTCAGGAATGATCCGGCGATATTGAACAGACCGACCAGTGACAACGCCAGTGCGCCGATACTCGGGTCGAGGCCCAGTTCCTTGACGTATTTGGGAAAGTGAACGGCAATGAAGGCGACGTGAAAACCGCAGACAAAAAAGCCTATCGTCAGCAATAGATAGCCGCGATGATTCAGCGCTTCCTGAAGCGCCTGACCCATGGTGAGATTGTTAGATGCATCCCCTTGGGCGCCAGGATTGTTCGGCAGAACGAAAGCGAGCGGCAGGACCACCAACGCGCACCCCGCCAGGAGCAGCAGTGCGTTCGACCAGCCGAAAATTTCGATGAAAGCCTGCCCCATGGGGGTAAAGATGACCTGGCCGAACGACCCCGCCGCCGTGCCAAGGCCCAGGATCAGCGATCGCTTCTCTGGTCCGACCACCTTCGCCATTGCGGCCATGACCAGCGCGAATCCGGTGAAAGCGACACCAATTCCGGTCAGGATGCCGCCGGTCATGTGCAGCATCAGACTGCTTTCCGCGACCGTCATGCCGTAGATCCCGGCCGCATAGGACAAAGCACCGAAAACGATGACCTTCACAGGGCCGAAACGATCCGCCAAAGTTCCCGCGACAAAAGCGCCCACGCCCCAGAGCAGGTTCTGGATCGCCATGGCAAGCGCGAAGGTTTCCGTATCCCATCCCCGCGCGCCGGTAATCGGATCCAGGAACAGGCCGAATGTAGACCGAACGCCGAAACCGAGGACGGCGATCGCGCACCCGGCAACGATCACCATCGCCGGCGTCCGCCATCCCATGCCGCCGATTGCGTTTGTTGCCGTCATCTACGCGCCCTCCAGACTTCCCGACCCGGAAATGGGTCGGCCCTTCTTGAATTTACGTGTATATACACGATAGTATGTGGCTAGCAAGGTGGATGAGAGATGCTTTTTGGAAAGGCATTCTTGTTCAACACAGCCACAATGAGACGAAACAGCCGGCAGGATCCGGCGAAAACCAGGTGCAATCCATGCAAAATCCCGCGACCAACGCCCTGCCCGGCCCCGATGCGCCTGCCTGCACCGGCGCCTTGCTGCGTCGGGCGATGCGAAGGATGACGCAGGTCTACGACGATGCGCTTCGGCCTTTCGATCTGAAGCTGACGCAATATTCGGTTCTGGCGAACCTGATAGGCCATCCCGGCAGCAGCATCACGGAACTCGCCGATCTGCTGGAAACCGACCGCACGACATTGAGCCGAAATCTGGGTCCGTTAGAAAAACGCGGCTTGATCGCGATTGAGCAGTCCGAAACCAGCCGCCGCCGCGAATTGTTCGTCACGGACAAGGGCAAAGATCTGGTCCGGCAAGTCTATCCGGCCTGGCACGCGTCCGAATTCAAGGTCCGGCAGATCATCGGCGCGGACAGTACATCCGTGCTGCACGCACTGTTGAGGGACTTCCTGGCCGAAACGAAGGCGCATGGTGACACCGCCAACGGCGAATAACGAGGATGAACCCCGTCTAGAGGTTTCGGCGCGCGGCTTCGGCCGGCGTCACGGCTGTCAGCGCAAGCGCATGGACAGGCCCGGCCAATTCTTCCGACAGAACGGCGTAGATCTTGCGCTGGCGCTCGACACGATTGATGCCTTCGAACGCCTCCGCAGCCAGCAGAACCCGATAATGGGACTCGCCGGTATGCGGGGATCCGTGATGCCCCTTGTGCAGGTGCGACTCGTTCTCGATTTCCAACTGTGCCGGATGGAATGCCTCCGTCAGCTTCCGGCGGATGATGTCCTCAACGCTCAAATTTTCCTCCTGATCCTGTATTGATGCTATGTGCGCGTCGCGTACCGATGCGTCAATGAACTCGTTCCGGAAATTCTCATTGGCCTGAAAAGTCATTCTTTCGGGCCGAACACGCTTGCCCCCATAGGGGCGCAAACCCATACTTACAGGATGAGGCAAACAGCGGACCAGATGCGGGCAGAAACGGCGGCTTCAAGCGCCGGTATACGCGTGTGCGATCACCCTGAATGCGCGCTCGGCGGTGAACATCGCGCCCCGAAATCGCCACATTCCCTGCGCGAGTACTTCTGGTTCTGCCTGGACCATGTCCGCGAATACAACGCCGCCTGGAACTTCTGCGCCGGGATGACTCAGGACGAGATGGACACCGCCATCCGCGACGACGTCGTCTGGGGCAGACCGACCTGGCCGCTCGGGATGATGGGCGCCCGCGGGTTGAACGCCACCCGCGGTTTCGACGACCCGTTGGGTGTTTTCGAAGCCGGCGAGGAAGCGGCCGAAAGGCACCGGCGCGAACAGGCCCAGAGACAGGCGATGCGCGGCCCGAACGGGCACCATTACCGTGCGCTGCAACTGAAACCGCCGGTATCCTTGACCGCCCTTAAGGCGCGCTATAAGGAATTGGCGAAGCGTCTGCACCCGGATCTGAACGGGGGCGACAAAGACGCGGAAGAACGGCTGAAGGAAATCAACGCGGCTTATGCGGCCCTCAAGAAGGTCGCGATCCAAAATTCCTGACCGGAACTTCCCTGAAATTTGAGACCGAATGGAGAGAACTGCTCGGCGTTCGACGCCGACAGGTAAAAACAGAGCCGGGACACCCCTGATGACCGCGAAGATGCTTGAAAGTGAACATGGCCACCCGTTGGACGCACCGGATATCGAGGTATCCGTCCGTGACGTATTCGGCCTCGATATCGATATGAAGGTTCCGGCCTTTTCCGAGGGCTCAGAGCATGTTCCCGACCTGGACCCGGATTATCTGTTCGACCACGATACGACGCTGGCGATCCTGGCCGGTTTCGCCTTCGACCGGCGCGTCATGGTCCAAGGCTATCACGGCACCGGCAAGTCGACCCATATAGAACAGGTGGCCGCCCGACTTAACTGGCCCTGCATTCGCGTCAACCTGGACAGTCACATCAGCCGTATCGACCTTGTCGGCAAGGACGCGATCGTCCTGCGCGACGGCGTGCAGGTGACCGAGTTCCGCGAAGGTATCATTCCCTGGGCATTGCAGAGCCCGGTGGCGCTTTGCTTCGATGAATACGACGCCGGCCGGCCGGACGTGATGTTCGTCATTCAGCGTATCCTCGAACGCGAGGGCAAGCTGACCCTGCTGGACCAGAGCAAGGTTATCCGCCCGCACAAGTTCTTCCGACTGTTCTCGACCGCCAACACGGTCGGCCTCGGCGACACCACGGGCCTGTATCACGGCACGCAGCAGATCAACCAGGGCCAGATGGACCGCTGGTCGCTGGTGACCACGCTGAACTACCTTCCGCACGACGAGGAAGTGGAAATCGTCCTCAGCAAGGTGAAAGCCTACAATACCAATGAAGGACGCGAGAAGATGAACGCCATGGTGCAGTTGGCGGACATGACGCGTACCGGCTTCATCAGCGGCGATATCTCGACCGTGATGAGCCCGCGGACGGTAATCACCTGGGCGGAGAACGCGGAAATCTTCGGCGAACTCGGCTTCGCGTTCAGACTGACCTTCCTGAACAAATGCGACGAGACGGAGCGACCGATCGTTGCTGAATATTATCAGCGCTGCTTCGGCGAAGACCTGCCGGATTCGGCACTGACAGCACGGGTTGCCTGAGGCGGTCGGCCTTCAATCGGCCGACCTCTCACGATAGGGCAAGACGCCGCAGCACAAACAGACGGACCCGATGGCGGACCAGAACGAAATCCTCGAAGAGTTCAAGCGCGCGAATGCGGCGGCCTTCCGGGCCATCGCGAATGAAGGCGAGCTTGAGGTCGTCTACGGCACGGACGCGGCCATGATGGCGGGCGACCGCGCCCGCCTGCCGGCGCCGTCCCGCGCGTTGAGTGACGAGGAAGTGGCCCGTTGCCGGGGCGAGGCGGACACGCTTGCTGTGCGCCGTCGTTATCACGACAACATGACGCATGCGCGCAACATGCCGGGCGGCGACGTTGCCCCGATGCTGTTCAACGCGCTGGAGGATGCGCGCGTCGAAGCGGTCGGCGGCCAGCACATGGCCGGCGTTCGGCAGAACATGGCCGCCGCGCTGGAAGAACACTATCACCGGCTCGGCTTCCACCGTGTCAACGACCGGACCGAAGCAGCGATGCCGGAAGTCGTGCGCTTGATGGCGCGCAAGCACCTGACGGGCGAGGAGCCGCCCCCGTCCGCCCAACGGGTATACGAACTTTGGGAACCGCATATAGAGCCGCAGATCGAGAGCATTCTTGACGAATTGAAGGACAAGGTCGGCGATCAGCAGGCCTATGCGGATATCGCCCGCCGCCTGATCCAGATGATGGATATCGACATCGACCTGGACGAACAGGCCGAAAGCGGCGAAGACACCGGCGAAGAATCCGAAAGCCAGGACGAAAGCCAGGTCCGTGGCGAGGAGGACGGCGAGGGCGACGGCGACCAGCAGAGTACGACACAGCAGAGTTCCGATGTCTCGGATATGGAGGGTGAAGGAGACGACACCACCGAGATGATGGACGAGGACATGGACGGCGAAATGATGCCGGCCAGCGGCAGCGAAGAACCTGGCGATATGGGCAAGCGCTGGCGGCCGGAACACGACCTGTCCAATGTCCCCAAAGAGGATTTCTACAGCGCCTTCACCTCCGGCTTCGACGAAATCGTATCGGCCGATGAGTTGTGCGATCCGGAGGAACTGACCCGGCTGCGCACCATGCTGGACCAACAGTTGACCCATCTGCAGGGGATCATCGGCAAGCTTGCCAACCGATTGCAGCGTCGCCTGATGGCGCGTCAGCAGCGGTCCTGGCATTTCGACCTGGAAGAAGGGCTGCTGGATACCGGGCGCCTTTCCCGCGTGGTTACCAATCCGACGCATCCATTGAGTTTCAAGCAGGAAAGCGAGACCGATTTCCGCGACACGGTCGTCACCCTGTTGATCGATAATTCCGGATCCATGCGGGGCCGGCCGATATCCATCGCCGCGATGAGCGCGGATATTCTTGCCCGAACGCTGGAAAGATGCGCGGTGAAGGTCGAAATCCTCGGCTTCACGACCCGCGCCTGGAAAGGTGGACAGGCCCGCGAAGCCTGGATCGCCGACGGCAAGCCCGCCAATCCGGGGCGCCTCAACGATCTGCGCCACATCATCTACAAGGGTGCGGACCTGCCTTACCGTCGCGGCCGCAAGAATCTCGGTCTGATGCTCCGTGAAGGCCTGCTGAAGGAAAATATCGACGGCGAGGCTCTCCTTTGGGCGCATAACCGCCTGCTCGGCAGAACCGAGGAACGCCGTATCCTGATGGTGATCTCGGATGGCGCGCCTGTCGACGACTCGACCCTGTCGGTTAATCCGGGCAATTACCTGGAACGTCACCTGCGGGACGTCATCGAGTATATCGAAACCCAATCCCCGGTCGAACTGGTTGCCATCGGCATCGGTCACGACGTTACCCGTTACTACCGCCGCGCCGTAACGATCGTGGACGTGGAACAGTTGGGCGGCACGATGATGGAACAGCTCGCGGACCTGTTCGACGACGAATCGCAAATGCCGGCTGGCCGCCGAAAGGCGAAGGCGCAACGGCGCGCCGGCTAGACAGACATACTCAATTTCCGACGGATCCCGCCAAAATCCTCAACATGTGCTCGTTTTGGGGTACACTCCCTTCTGCCCGCTTGGTCGGGGCATATGGGGATTGGGGGTTCAACGGTCTGCCGGCTGCGGAGGTCGACGCTGCGGCACGCCAGTAATGTCGGAGTGTTCTGATGACTTTATCCGTATGCAATCCCTCACCAGTCAAGGCGGTTACGGTACTGGCCGCCACCTTACTTCTTGCCGCCTGTGCCGGTGGCCGCACGACGACGACGGAAAGCGGATCGGGGCCGGTGGTGATGTCCCCCGCAGCCTATGCCGCCTACGAAGCCTATACCGCCAAGGCGGATCCCCTGATCTTCGCGTTGTCCGGCGACGGGAAGCACGCCTACTTCTATTATTGTCAATCCGTGAAGAAGGATTGCGACGAAGAAAAATACACCCAGTTAGCCGTCGACCGCTGTACCAGCCATGGCGGTGACCGGTGCTACATATTCGCCAGGCGCAAGGCCGTTGTCTGGCGCGATGCCGGAAACTGGAAACCGCCCGCGGCCAGTTGACCGGGCGGGCGCCGGGCATCATTTTTGTCGTAACACGGGGCAGGGAGGCGAAAATGAGCGCGAGCGACAAACCGGAAATGTCGGGCGGCCACGGGCACGAACATGATCATGAGCATGCCCACGGTCATCACCATCATCACGGTCAGAATTTCACGGACCCGCCGCCCGACCCTGCCTTGCGCGTCAAGGCTTTGGAATCCCTTCTGGTCGAGAAGGGCCTGATTGATCCGGCGGCCCTGGAAGTGCTGATCGACACCTACGAGACAAAGATTGGGCCGCGCAACGGCGCCAAGGTCATTGCCCGCGCGTGGACCGATCCCGACTTTCGCGATTGGCTGCTGCGGGACGGCACCGAAGCGATCCACTCAATGGGTTTCACCGGGCGCCAGGGCGAACATATGCGGGTGCTGGAGAACACGTCCACGGTCCACAATGTCGTCGTCTGCACGCTGTGTTCCTGCTACCCCTGGGCAGTGCTCGGACTTCCGCCGGTCTGGTATAAATCCGCCCCTTATCGATCCCGCGTCGTTTCCGACCCGCGCGGCGTATTGCGCGAGTTCGGCACGGAACTGCCTGAGAATGTCGAAATCAGGGTCTGGGATTCGACCTCCGAGATGCGTTTCCTGGTCCTCCCGATGCGGCCCGACGGCACGGACGGCATGTCGGCCGAAGAGTTGGAAACGCTGGTCACGCGGAACAGCATGATCGGGGTAGAATCGGCAAAGGCTCCGGCCTCCCCGGCCGGCAAGGAGGCCGCGGAATGAATGGACCGCACGATCTTGGGGGTACCCATGGGTTAGGCCCCATCGACCCGGAATCCGAAGCCGAAGAGCCGATCTTTCATGAAGACTGGGAGAAACGTGCCCTTGCCGTGACGCTGGCCATGGGTGCACTCGGTCAATGGAGCATCGACGCCAGCCGGTATGCCCGCGAACGCCAGCATCCGGTCGACTACCTTCGTAACTCCTATTACGAAAATTGGATGGCGGGTCTCGAAAAACTGCTGGTCGAAAAAGGCATCGTCACGGCGGAAGAATTGAGGAGCGGCAAGGCGACCGGCAAGGCAACGGCTCCATTGTTGGATCGCGTCCTGAAGGCAGAAGACGTCCCGGCGGTCCTGGCCAAAGGCGGCCCTGCGGACATGGCCACGGACAGCATCCCGCAATTCGCGCCGGGCGACGCGGTCCGCGTGCGTAACTTCCACCCCGTCGGTCATACCCGTGCGCCCCGTTACATTCGCGGCCATTTGGGTAGGATTCACGAACATTATGGCGCGCATATCCTGCCTGACCGCAGCGCTGAAGGTGAGAAGATCGGCGCGCATCTATACAGCGTGCGCTTCGAAGGCAGCGAAATCTGGGGTCCCGATGCGCCGGCCCGGGAAGCGATCTATGTCGACCTCTGGGAAGGTTACCTGGAGCCGGCTCAATGAGTGTGGCGGACAACGACCAGAACTTTCCCGAAATTTCCGGGATTTCCGCCAACGGAGACGGACCGGTATTTCGCGAGCCCTGGGAAGCGCAGGCTTTCGCCCTGACCGTGTCGCTGCACGAGGCCGGCCTGTTCTCCTGGGATGAATGGGCGGCGACCCTCAGCGCGGAGATCACCTCCGCGCAGGCGGCGGGGGACCCGGACCTCGGTGGCACCTACTATCGGCATTGGCAGAAGGCCCTTGAAAGACTGGTCATCGCCAAAGGAGCCACTCTGGGTGCTGAATTGGAAGACCGCGTCGAGACTTGGCGCCAAGCCTATCTCAACACGCCCCACGGGCAGCCCATAGAAATGTCGGCAGGACAATCCCCTCATCGTATCGATTGAGTCGTGCGACCTTCCTCCCTTTGGGTCAGGCGTAATCCATACGTATACGGTATCTATCTACCATTGGTTTTCGATGGAACACTGTCCGCACAATCTTACTACCGCATGATTATGCAATTTCTGACTCGTGTTAGAAAATGTCTAAAGTGTTCTGTTTTCGACATGTCGCAATCAGAAAACCTCGACAAAAACACTGTTATGGTGTTGTAATTTCAATACTTATTAGCGGCCCAAAACTATCCAAATTTCATGGTTAACAAACTGTTTTCACAGTAAGCTGATGTCAAAAAAACGGCGGTGAAAATTCACCGCCGCTTATTCAGCTCCCGCGTTGCGAAATTTTTATTCTACTTCAAGTAGCTTATCTCGCTGCTGCTCCAACGCTGCGCGATCGTCGGACCCTTCCGGCAAAACAGACACAGCCTTGTTGAAATAATCCGCGGCGACATCGCGATTACCCGCGTCCAAGGCACCGATCGCCTTGAACCACAGCGCCTCGACGTTATTGGGATCGATAGCAAGCACATTATCCATCAAGGTTTGGCTTTGTTCCGTCGTCGGCATGCCCGCCATGCTGCGAATCAATCGTCCCCGAAGCAGCATGACCGATGTCTCCTGCGGGAAGGCCTCCCCCGCTTTTTCCAAGGCAGCAAGAGCGTCCTGGGGGCGGTCCAGCACATTGTAGGACCGTGCCAACCGCATCCAGCCGTCAAGATCGTTTGGGTTCTCCTGCAAACGCGCGGCAAGGCCGTCGACCATTCCTTCGATCATGGCCTGCCTGTCCTCGTCCGACATCTCTTGCGCTGCGGCGACATCGGCGGCGGACGGTCCGGGCGCAGCACCGGCGCCGGGGGCACCCGATCCGGCACCGGGTGCCGTCAGGCCAAGTTCCCCTGCCAACCGCTGCAGTTCCGCCTTCGGCACCGGGGCACGGGCAAAAATCTCCAGCGCCTTGTCGAGTTCCGACTGCGCCTGTTCCATGTCACCCATGACGGTTCTGGCCCGGATCAAACGCGTCCAGCCCTGAAAGTCCATTGGATTGTCTTGCAGTTTCGCGGCAAGCCCGTCGACCATGCCGCGGATCATTGCCTGACGATCCGCTTCGGCCATCTGATCGGCTGCCGCGATATCTTCGGCTGTCGGGCCGGGCTGATCACCCGCCGCTACGGCCGGCGGCGGCGGTGCGTTCGGCAACAGGGCAGCGCCATCCTGACCGAGTTCGTCGGCAATCGCGATCGCGCGATTCCGAACCGTGACCAGCCAGGGTGCGCCGGGTTCGGCCGTCCAGGCGAGTTTCACCAATGCATCCAGGGCCGCCTGATGGTCACCGGCTTGATAACGCGCTTCGGCTAGATAGAAACTTGCCCTCGGGTCGCCATTGTCACCGATTTCCCGCGCCTTCTCGAAAGCAGCAATGGCGTCTTTGGTGATCATGCCTTCCGCCGCCAGCACCAGCGCTTCGCCCATGGCGCCATAGGCGTCGGACTCTTCGGGCGAGAGCTCTATCACTTTCGCGAAAGTTTCCGCCGCCTTCGCGAAATCCTGCATGGTCATATAGGTTCGGCCAAGCAGCATCCACCCATCCGGATCGCCCGGCTCATCCTCCAGCCGTGCCGCGAGGCGCTGGGCCATTTCACCGAGATTGCCCAAGTCGCGTTCCTGGGCCTGCCGCATCTGGGCGATCTCATCGGCGCGGGAGGAATAGGGGACGTCGGTCGCACTGGGTTGCCCAAGGGCCAGATAGAGCAAAACGGCCGACACCGGCACAGAGACGGAAACGACAATTCCGGTCATCCGGTGCAATCCGGTGCCCCAGCCCAAAACGGCGCCGCCGGCGCGCTTCGTATCCGCGGCAAGCAAACGGCGCGCGACTTCCGCCTTGGCGGCCGCGGCTTCCTGATCGCTCACCAAGCCTTCGGCCAATTCGCGGTCCAGTTCGCGCAATTGGCTCTTGTAGACTTCAACATCGTAATCCGCGGTCGTCTGGGCCTGCCGGCGCTGTCGAAAAAACGGCCAAGCAATCAGCGCCACCACCATAGCGGTGATCACCGCGGCGAGAATCCAAAACATATTTCGTCACCCTTTCCGGTGTTCGTCTTCCGCGGCCTTTTCTTCCTGCAGCAACGCCGCCAGACGTTGCTCCTCCGCCTCGCTCAAGCCGGGGCCGGCTGTCGCGCCGGGCGCGGACACGCCTGCTGTCGCACTGGCTGATTGCCGTCGCAGCCAAACGGCCACAGCGATCCCTGCGATCAGCAGGATTGCCGCCGGTCCGAACCAAAGCAGATAAGTCTCCGGCTTTACCGGTGGCCGAAGCAGCACATAATCGCCGTAACGGGCCACCACGAAGTCCAGGACCTCGTCATTGGAATCCCCGGCCACCAGGCGCTCACGAACGATCACGCGCAGATCTTTGGCCAGTTCCGCGTTGGAATCGTCGATCGACTGGTTCTGACACACAAGGCATCGCAATTCCTGCGACAGGTCGCGTGCGCGGCTCTCAAGGACCGGGTCATCCAGCACCTCGTCCGGCTCCACCGCCAGGGAAGACTGCGCGCCCCCGAACAGAATCGCGGCGGAGAGGATCAGCGCGGATAGTGCCGAAGTTGGGAACCGCATCATTTCTTCAACTCCTGGATCAGCGGCAGGACTTCATCTTTCATGATCGACGGCGTCAAAGGCCCGACGCGCTTGTAGCGGATACGGCCATCCTTATCGATGATGTAGGTTTCCGGCACGCCATAGACACCAAGTTCGATCCCGTTGCGGCCGGCCTCATCGAAACCGATCTGGCCATACGGATCGCCCAATTCGTTCAGCCAGGCGACCGCGGCCTGTTTTTGGTCCTTCCAGTTCAAACCGTAGACCGGAACCCCTTCCGTCTGCGCCAGCCGCGTGACCAGCGGATGCTCGGCACGACACGGTACACACCACGACGCCCAAACGTTCAGCACCTTCACTTCGCCCGAAAAATCGGCGGTCGTGATACCGGGTTTACCCTGCAGCAGAGGCGGTGCGTCGATTTGCGGCACCGGCTTGTCGATCAAGGCGGAAGGCACGATGCTGGCATCGTCGCCCAGGCGCACAAAGAAATAGCCGGCCATGGCCACGAACAGCAGCAGCGGCAGCAGAAAGAACAATCGGCTCATACGCGGGTCCGTTCCATCAGTTTACTCTGTCTTGAAGGCTGCGTGCCTTTGCGCCGGGACGATGCATCTCCAATCCCAAACCAACCCTGCCTAGGATCATTCGGCGGGCGCCGGTTGCGCGCCCGGTCCGGCCGACGATGACCGGCTGGCCTTCGGCGCGCCGATGCGCAGACGCCGGTCGCTCAAGGACACGAGCCCGCCGAGCACCATCACGATCGTTCCCCACCACAGCCAGGGGGCGAATGGTTTGCGATAGGCGCGCACAGTGATGCCGCCCTCTCCATCGGGATCGCCCAGTGCGACGTAAATGTCCCGGAAAAAGCCCGACATGATCGCCGCTTCTGTCGTCTCCTGACCGCGGGCAACGTATCGGCGGTTTTCCGGCGACAGCAGAGCGACCGGTTTTCCGCCCTCTTCCTCGCGGACCGAGAAATTACCGCGCAGCGCCATATAGTTCGGGCCGCGGACTTCCTCCGCCCCAAGGAATTCGATGTAATTCGGGCCGACCTGGATCGTTTCCTTCGGCCTCATGACCGTGATGACTTCCGTCGTCAGCAACGACGCCCCGGTCGCGCCCGCGACCAGGATGCCGACCCCGGCATGGGCCAGGGTCATGCCCCAGGCACTGCGCGGCAAGCCAAACAACCGTCCTGGAACTTTGGCCAGTTCCGTCCGGCCCAGGCCAGCGCGCTGCAGCAATTCACTGATGGCCGAAAGTATCAGCCAGGCAGACAGGGTCAGGCCAATAACGGCATATCCGGAATCGCCATACAGCAAGACCAGCGAGATCGCCGCGGCAACCAAGGTGACCGCCAGGGCGATTTTCAACCGGCCCATCACGGCCCAGAGATCCGCGCGTTTCCAGGATAGGTACGGTCCGACACCCAGCGCGATGAACAAGGGGATCATCAGCGGAACGAAAGTGAGGTTGAAGAAGGGCGGACCGACGGAAATCTTGTCGCCGCCCGTCACCTCCAGAAAGAGAGGAAACAGGGTCCCGATCAGCACGACGGCCGAGGACACTGTTAGCAGCAGATTGTTGAGGACCAGCGCCCCTTCGCGGCTGACCGGCCGGAACAAACCGCCGGCCTGCATGGTCGGCGCGCGCCAGGCATAAAGTGCAAGCGACCCGCCGATGGCGATCACCAGCAGCAGCAGGATGAAGACACCGCGCTCCGGATCGGTTGCAAAGGCGTGGACCGAGGTCAAAACACCGGAACGGACCAGGAAGGTGCCGATAAGGCTCATCGAAAAGCCGATGATGGCAAGCAGGATGGTCCAGCTTTTCAGCGTGTCGCGTTTTTCGACGACGATGGCCGAATGCAGCAGCGCGGTCGCCGCCAACCAGGGCATGAAGGAGGCGTTTTCGACCGGGTCCCAGAACCAGAAGCCACCCCAGCCCAACTCGTAATAGGCCCACCAGGAACCCAGCATGATCCCAGCCGTCAGACAGATCCAGGCAAGCAGCGTCCAGGGGCGGACATAACGGGCCCAGGCGGCATCGACCTTCCCTTCGATCAGCGCGGCGACCGCGAAGGAGAAGGAAATCGACAGCCCGACATAGCCGAGATAGAGCATCGGCGGATGGAAGGCGAGGCCGGGATCCTGCAGCAGCGGGTTCAGATCCTGTCCCTCGATCGGCGGCGGAAAGGCGCGCAGGAAGGGGTTGGACGTGAACAGCATGAACAGCAGGAAGCCAACCGAAATCATGGCCTGGACGGACAGCGTCCTCGCCTTCAGGCCCGGCGGCAGGTTCCGTCCGAAGAAGGCCACCAGCGCGCCGAACAGCGCAAGCACGGTGACCCAGAGAAGCAGCGAGCCTTCATGGTTTCCCCAGGCGCCGGACACCTTGTAGAGCATCGGCTTCAGGGAATGCGAATTCTGGAAGACATTGAGGACGGAGAAATCGCTGGTCACGAAGGCATGGACCAGGGCCGCGAAGGAAACCACCAGGACCAGGAACTGCGCAATCGCGGTAGCCGGTGCGACGGACATCAGGGCCGCGTCGTCACGCGCCGCACCGACCATGGGAACTATGGCTTGAACGGCCGCGACACAGAGGGCCAGAACCAGGGTGAAATGGCCGATCTCGGCAATGCTGAATCCGTCGATCATTGCGTTGCCTCTGCACCCTCTTCCGTGTGTTTCCAAGTACCGGCCCGTTTCATCGCCTCGACGGCTTCGGGCGGCAGATAATTTTCATCGTGCTTGGCGAGAACCTCATCGGCCACAAACAGGCCGGCATCGTCCAGTTTGCCTTGTGTCACCACGCCCTGCCCTTCACGAAACAGGTCAGGCAGAATGCCGGTATAGGCGACTTGCACGGAACTCTTCATATCGGTGACGCGGAAGGTCGTCGTGGCGCCGCTCTTCGCGACACTGCCTTCCTCGACCAGCCCGCCGAGGCGGAATTTGGTGCCGGGCTCGATCGCCTTCTCGACCACTTCTGTGGGGCCGTAGAAAACATTGATACCGTCTTCGAGCGCGAACAGCGTCAATCCAACCACAAGGGCGAAAGACGCAAATCCGACCCCGACGATCATCATCCGTCTTTGTTTCCGTGTTGCCGCTTTACGCATCAGGCCTCGGCCTCCAGTTCGGTTTTCTCAGCGGTTGAGGCTGCGGGGGGATCCGCCCTTCGTTCCCGCCGGCGGGCGCGGCCCGCACGCAAGGTTTCGACCAGTTTCTCATTCGCGCGCATACTGCGAATCGACTGGACTACGAGGAAAATCATGACAATGGCGGTCAGGCCGTAACACGGCCAGATGAAGGCGGCGTGTCCGCCCATTGCAAGAAACTCGCTCATCAGCCCGCCTTTTCCGCTTCGGCTCGTCCCATCTCAGCCCCGGCACCGGCCATCATGGCGACCCGAAGCTTGCTCGCCGCAATTTCGGACCGCAGGCGGATCACCAACAGCATGAGATAGAAACAGGTGAATCCACCCAGCATATAGAAAAGCGGTATCAGCATTTCCGTCGCGATGGTCGGTCCGTCCAAGCGGATGATGCTCGCCGGCTGGTGCAGCGTGTTCCACCAATCGACCGAGAACTTGATGATTGGCAGGTTCACGACGCCGACCAACGCCAAAATGGCGGCCGGCTTGTTCCCGCGGCCAGGCTCATCGAAGGCATTCGAGAGCGCAATATAACCGGCATAAAGAAACAGCAGGATCAGCATCGACGTGAGACGCGCGTCCCAGACCCACCAAGTGCCCCACATCGGCTTGCCCCAGAGCGAACCGGTCGCGAGACACAGGAAGGTGAAGGCGAGCCCCACCGGGGCGCTGGCCCGCGCGATTAGCTCGGCCAAGGGATGCTTCCAGATCAACAGACTGAGGCTGCTGCCCGCGATCACGCCATAGATCATCACGCCCAGATAGGCGGCCGGCACATGGATATACATGATCCGGACCGTATCGCCCTGCTGGTAGTCAGCCGGGGAATTGAACAGACCGTAATACAGGCCGATTGCGGTCAGTACCACAAACCCACCGATCGCGAACGGCAAGACCGCATTGGCGATTTTCATAAAACGCGTCGGATTCGCAAATCGATGCATTGAACGCTTCTAGCCCGGTTTCGTCGTCATGACACTGATGTGGATCAGAACTTGCTTTTTTTGACCGTTCTTTTCAACCGTACAGACCGTCACAAACTACTGAAAGGACGTGCGAATCGCCGCAGCCGCCGCCCAAGGTGCCAAGGGAAGCGCCGCGGCCAGTATCGCAGCCATCAATAGGAGATGTGGACGGATCGGCAATCCCGCAAGGGCCGCGTCCACCGCGGTCACGCCAAAAATGAGTACCGGGATGTATAACGGCAGAACCAACAAGGCCGTCAGCAGGTTCGCCCGACGCGCTCCGAGCACCAGGGCGGCGCCGATGGACCCGATCAGACTCAAGGTCGGGGTACCGACCGCGAGTCCAATGATCAGCGGCAGAAATCCTTCCGCGGGCATGTTCAGCATCACCGCGATCAGCGGCGCCAGGACCAGCAGCGGAACCCCGGTCGTCAGCCAATGCGCAAGGGCTTTCGCCAGAACCAGCATGGTCATGGGAATGGGTGACAGGGCCATCAATTCCAAGGCGCCGTCGTCGTAATCGGCCTGGAAAAGGCGGTCCAGCGACAGCATCACGGAAAGCAGCGCCAGAACCCAGATGACACCCGCGGCCAGCCCCGCCAAAACGTTCGGATCCGGCCCGACGCCGAGCGGAAACAGGCTGGCGGCGATAATGAAGAAGGCAAGCGCCAGCACGACGTCCGAGCCCTGGCGGTAAGCAAGCCGCAGATCGCGGCCCAACATGGCGAGAAATCCCCGGTTCATCTGCGCGCGCCCTTTACAAACCAGACCACTGCGCCGGATCCACGGCGAACTGGTCGATTGAGAGCGCATCCGCCCCATCAAGGCCGAGATCCACATGGGTTGCCGCGACAACCATGCCGCCTGCCGCGCGATGATCCGCGACCGCCGCGCGCAGCTTGGCCAATGACGCCGTGTCCAGACCGACGGACGGTTCGTCGAGAAGCCAGAGATCGGCTTCGGACACCAGCAATCGCGCCAGCGCCAAGCGACGTCTTTGTCCCGCCGACAGGTAGCGGCCGGGCAAAGCGCTTTGCGTTTCCAGCCCCATCGCGTCGATCGCCGTAGCGACAGGCTTGTCACTGCCGTTCAGCGCCTGCCAGAAGGCAAGATCCTCGGCAACGGTCAGCGGCGGCTTCACCGCCTCGGCATGGGCGAGATAATGCAGCCTTGCGCGATGGTCTTCGGGTTCCCGGTCGACGGAGACGCCGTCCCAGGCCAAATCGCCGACAGTCGGCGGGATCAACCCCGCCATCAAACGCAGCAGCGTCGATTTTCCACTGCCGTTCGGGCCGGTCAGCAGCAGGGCGCCGCCGCTGGAAACGGAAAAACCGAGCCCGTCGAAAACGAGCCTGCCGCCGCGAATGCAGGAGATATCGGTACCGGAAAAGGTGGCCATGCCGCATTAGACCCAAACCGCCCGGTTTCGCAACAGGGGAGGGCCCGATATCGAGTTGATTTTAGCGGATTTGGCAGATGTGAAGCGTGCCCCCATAAAAGGGGCGGCGGCCGCCGGTGGGGGAGGTACCGACGGCCGCCTTTTTGCTGCAACGGCCTGGTCAGGGCCGTTACGGGATCCTGATTGGGGGATGGATCCCGTTGAGAGGGGAGGTCTCAGCGCTTAACTATATGGGGTGTCCCAGTAACTTTCCCAGAGGTTGAATTAAGGCAATTTCAAGGCAGTTGATCACATAATCTTGGGTAGCCATTCCAAAGGCGGGAATCCTATCCGTAAGGATGGCAGGCATACTGCCTGAGGGCTAAATACTGCCCTCACGCTCAATGACCAGCACATGTGCAGGCCCATCCGGCACCGCCCTGTGTTCATCGCCTTCCGCGAAAGTGCAAATGTCTCCCGGCCCCATTTCCCGGACTGTCTCCGCCTCGCCGGCGCGGTGATACATTCGCACCGCGCCCTGCAGGACAACGAAGACTTCCTGTCCGTCATTGACATGCCACCGGTATGGCTGGTCCGTCCAATGCACCCGGACGGTCACACCGTCAAATTTCGCAACATCCAGGCCTTGCCACGCCTGCCCGGGCTCAAACAATCGGGGGTGGATGAAATTCACGCCTCAGACCTCATACAGATAGGGCGGCGCCGGGAAGTATTCGATACCCTGTTGAACCGCGCGCGCATAATCTACGCCCGCCAATTCGCCCACCAGCCAAAGCGACATGTCGATCCCCGCGGAAACGCCGGCCGATGTCACCAGATTGCCGTCGCGAACAAACCGGACATCGGAAAGGACCTCCGCGTCCGACCATTCACGCATCGGCTCGACGACGGAATGATAAGTGGTGATCCTTTTCCCTTTGGCGAGCCCCGCCTGCGCCAGAACCATGGCACCGGTGCAGACCGACGTGACCCAGGTGCAACCGGCGGCCGTGTTCCGCACCCAATCCAGCATCTCCTCGTCCTTGAGCATCGGCCGTGTTCCCTGCCCTCCCGGCACCAGAAGCACGTCGATTTCCGGCGCCGTCGCGAAGGAATGATCCGGGGTGATCACCATCCCCTTGCCGCAGGTGACCGGCGCGCCGTCCCTCGACACGGTAAAGACGGACAGCGGAACCGGCGGTTCGCCTTCCCGCGCAGCCCAGGAGAACACTTCCCATGGCCCGACGGCGTCCAATTCCTCAACCCCGTCGAAAAGCAAAATCGCAATTGCCGTCACTCGTTGACCACCCTTTTGAATCGTTCACGGTACTCCTGAGGCGACACGCCAAGGGAACGCTGAAAGGACCGACGCATGCGGTCCGCCCCCCCAAAGCCGCGCTTGGTGGCGATACGTTCGATCGGGAGTACACCATCTTCGAGATCCCGCCGCGCCGCATCGATACGGGCGCGTTCGACAAACTTCGCCGGTGTCACCCCCAGTTCCTGGGTGAAGGATCGGGCGAGACTGCGCGGTGCCATGGCCGCCTCCGCCGAGAGATCTTCCACGGTCAGCGGTTTTTCCAAATTATCGAAAATCCAACGCTGCAGGCGCTCGAACCGGGGTGAGGCTTTGGTCTGTGCGGAGAGTTCGGTGCTGAACTGGCTTTGTCCGCCGGGTCGCTTCAGATAGACGACCAATTCGCGAGCCGTCGCAAGAGCCACGTCGCGGCCGAGATCTTCCTCAATCAATGCCAGGGCCAGGTCGATGCCGGCGGTAACCCCGGCGGCGGTAATGAACTTTCCGTGGCGCACGAAGATATCGTCAGGCTCGACCGAGATTTGCGGATAGTGCTGTGCGAGCGTCGAACAGCAATCCCAATGTGTCGTCGCCCGGCGCCCGTTCAACAAACCCGCCTCTGCGAGTAGGAACGATCCCGTGCAGACGGATGCGGTCCGACGCGCAAGCGCCGAAAGCCTTCGCGTCGCCGAAAGCGTGTCCGCCTCCTTCATCGCGATGTCGATACCTCTGCCGCCGACAAAGACAATGGTGTCCAGGTCGTTGCCAAGATCGTCCCAACCGGTCTGCGCCAACAATGTGATTCCGGAAGACGCTTCTACCGGCCCCGCCTGCCGTGCGGTGGTCATGACCTTGTAGAATGGGTCACCGCCCAGAAGCCGGTTCGTCATCGCGAACGCCTCCAACGGTCCGGTTGCGTCCAATATCTGGAAGTCAGGGTAGAGAAGGGCTGCGATGAGTTTTTCCGTCATGATGCCGTCGGTCTGAACTGTTGAATACCACCCCGACGTAGAAGGTACCCGCATTCACGGATGGCGGAAATGTCAATCATCCGTCTTTTTCTGCCAAAACGGCGGAAAGGCGTTGCACTCGCCTGTCCGGCGCAATGGTATGTCGGAAATTCCCAAAATGCCGGATGGACATGCCATGCCTTCGCCGCACGATATTGCTACGCTCGCCCTGGAATCTGAAGTCGATTGGCCGCGCGATCTGGATCGCGCGCCCCTTCCCGGCCTGACGGAAATAGAGCCACCGCCCTGGAATGAAGTGCTGGGCCCGCTGTTTCCGCGCGGAGGTCCGAATGGCCTTGTGCTGAAGGACGGGAAAACGATCGTCGAATGGGGCGATCCCGATCGCTGCGACCTGACATTCTCGGTCGCCAAATCCTACCTGTCGATCCTGGCAGGAGTTGCCGTGGCGGACGGCCTGATCGCATCGCTGGACGATGCCGTGAACAAGACGCTGCCCGGCCCGGCATTCGACGGTGCTCATAACGGCGCCATCACCTGGCGCCATCTTCTGACCATGACCAGCGAGTGGGAAGGTGAGCTGTGGGGCAAACCGGACCTGATCGACCGGAATCGACAACTCGGCCCGGGCGCGGATAACAGCCGCAAGGGTCAGCACCGGGACCTGCAGATGCCGGGCAGATTCTGGGAGTACAACGACGTTCGCGTGAACCTGTTGTCACTCTGCCTGATGCAATTGTTCAGGCGCCCCCTGCCGGAAATCCTGAGAGAACGCATCATGGATCCGATCGGGGCGACGGGCGATTGGACCTGGCACGGCTACGAGAATTCCTATGTCGACATCGACGGCGTCAGGATGCAGTCGGTTCCCGGTGGATCCCATTGGGGCGGCGGCATGCGGATCAGCAGCCGCGACCACGCCAAATTCGGTCAGTTGATTTTGGACGGCGGCGTTCATGACGGACGCCGCCTGCTACCCGAGGGCTGGACCGAAAGCATTCGCCGCCCGACGCCGGTCAATGACGCTTACGGCATGCTCTGGTGGCTCAACACCGGTAGAGCGGAATGGAAGACCGGGCCGGAAGACAGCTTTGCGGCGATCGGGGCAGGCGGCAACATAATTTGGATCGCCCCGCGTGAACGGATCGTCCTCGTGGCGCGCTGGATCGACGCCCCTGCGGTCGATCCGTTGATCGAGAAGGCCTTGGCTTTGTAGACCTGCGGAGTTCAGGTGTCGTATTTCCGCTGGTCGTCTATGACTTTTCCGTCATTGGGCAGGCTGCCGGGGGCGACCAACTCGATCTTGCCCCGCAGTTTCAACTCGCGCTGGACCGTGTCGCCGACCGCGTCCGCGAAACCGTCGCCGACGCCTTCGGCCTCAACCTTGACGACCATGACATCGCTGTTGTCGACCAGAGTCACCTCGACACGGATCTTGCCGATTTCCGGATGGGTCTTCAGAACCCGATCGACCTGCGCAGGATCGACGAACATGCCTTTGACCTTGGTGCGTTGATCGGCGCGCCCCATCCACCCCTTGATACGCATGTTCGTACGTCCACACGGACTGATGCCGGGCAATACAGCCGACATGTCGCCGGTCGCAAAACGGATCAACGGATAATCGGCATTGAATGTCGTGACAACGACTTCACCGACTTCGCCTTCGGCAACCGGGTCGCCGGTACCGGGCCGGACGATCTCGACGATCACACGCTCGTCCACGACCATACCCTCCAGGGCCGGGGTCTCATAAGCGACCATGCCCAGATCCGCGGTGCCGTAGGATTGCAGCGTCGCGATGCCGCGTGCCTGATAGGCATCCCGCAAACTGGGGAAAAGTGCACCGCCGCCGACAAAAGCTTTCTTCAGGGAAGGCAGCGCGACATTCATGTCATCGGCGCGCTCCAGGATCTTGCCCAGAAAGTCCGGCGTGCCGATATAGCCGTCGGCGTTAAAATAAGCCATCGCCTGGACCTGTTGTTCCGTCGCGCCGACCCCGCCCGGATAAACCGTGCATCCGACGGCTTGCGCGCCCACTTCCATCATCATGCCCGCCGGCGTGTGATGATAGCTGAAACAGTTATGCGCAATATCTCCCTTTCGGAAACCGGCCGCGAACATGCCCCGTCCCATGCCCCACCAGTCGCGTCCCCGCCCTTCCGGGTCAGCGATCGGCCCGGGTGAGAGGAAGACGCGTAGCAGGTCGCGCGCCGGTGTCGCATTCAATCCGCCGAATGGCGGTTCCGCCGCCTGTCGGTCCATCAGGTCCGACTTGCGGGTCACGGGCAACGCGGTCAGGGCCGCAGCACTATCGATCCCCGCGGGATCGATATCGGCCAGTGCCTGACCGTAATAGGAGGCGTTCGTCTTGGCATGTGCGATCTGCGCCGGCAGCGCCGTGGCATGGTCCGCCGCGCGTTGATCCGCGGAACGGGTTTCCAACGCGTCGTAGTATTCGGTCATACTTCGCCCCTGGAAATGTTCGGGCGGCAACCCGCCGCCCGTCTTGGTCAAGTGGAACGGCCTAGAGCCAGCGTTTGCGTCGCTTGTAATGCTTCACTTCGCGGAAATTCTTTCGGCCCTGCGTGGACAGGCCGAGATAGAATTCCTTCACGTCCTCGTTGTTCGCGAGGTCGGTCGCCGCGCCATCCAGAACGACGCGTCCGTTTTCAAGGATATAGCCGTAATCGGCATAGCGCAGTGCGACGTTGGTGTTCTGTTCGGCGAGTAGGAAGGTCACGCCTTCCTTTTCGTTCAACTGTTTCACGATTTCAAAGATCTGCTCGACCAACTGCGGCGCAAGCCCCATCGACGGTTCGTCCAACAGAATCAGTTTCGGACGCGCCATAAGCGCACGGCCGATCGCGCACATCTGCTGTTCGCCGCCCGACGTGTAGCCGGCCTGGGAAGAGCGTCGCTCTTTCAACCGCGGGAAGTAGTCATAGACCATTTCGAGGTCGGTCTTCACATCGGACGCGCCGCCCCGTGTGTAGGCGCCGGTCAGGAGGTTTTCCTCGACGGTCAAATGTTCAAAACAATGGCGGCCTTCCATCACCTGCACGCAACCGCGTTTGACCATCTCGTTTGCGGTCAAATCGTTGGTGCGCGATCCGGCCAGATGAATCGTGCCTTTGGTAATCTCGCCGCGTTCGGCACGCAGCAGGTTGGAGATCGACTTGAGGGTCGTGGACTTGCCGGCCCCGTTGGCCCCGAGAAGGGCAACGATGCCCCCCTCGGGAACCTCAAACGACACACCCTTCAAGACCAGAATGACATGGTCGTAGATCACTTCGATATTGTTGACCTGCAAGAGCGCCGAAGCGTTCTTGTCCGTCACCTGGTCCGCATCCTGGGCTTGTGCGTTCACGGGACTGTACCTCCAGTCAAATCAACCGGTTACTTAACCGTCGGTCGCTTAGCTGCACGACCGCGGCGTGATTTTGTTTTCCGACGCGTACTGCGCGGATTCCTGCTCGATCAGCGGACCGACGACATCGGTCATGGCCGGGACCCAGTCGGAGATGATCTCCCACTTGTCGCCCTTCCACTGCTGAACCAGGATGGCCGGATTATCACCTTCGTGGTTTTCGCAGGTGATCTTCAGCGGGGGGATGTAGCCGGTCATACCCATTTCGGCGACCCGATCGGCCGTCAGGTTCAGGTTTTCCAGACCCCAGCGCATTTCTTCACCGGTAATCTGGCGGTTGCCGAACTTGGCCTGCGCCGTGCGGATGGCTTCGACGACATACGCCGCGTTGGCGAAACCGCGCGCCCAAAGCGGGTTGTTGTGCTCTTCCTGATCGGCGGAAGCGCCCTTACCCGCAGCATACAGAGCTTCAACATCCTTATAGGCATCGAAACCGGTACCGACACCATGGAAGGTCGCCGACTTGTAGCCGACCGATCCCTTGCCCGCCGGAACGACGGCGTCGTTACCACCGGACCACCAGTTACCGATGAACTTATCCATCGGGAAGCGGATATTGGCCGCTTCACGAACGGCCGTGCCGTTCATCGCGCCCCAACCCCACATGATGGCATAGTCGGGCTTGGTTTTGCGGATCTGCAGCCAGATCGACTTCTGTTCGGTCATCGATGCCGGCGGAACCGGATACTTGTCATAGGTGAAACCGAACTTTTCGGCCAGAACGTCGAGCGTCGGGATCGGCTCCTTACCATAGGGGTGATCCAGATAGATATAGGCAAAACGCTTGCCTTTCAGCGCATCCGTACCGCCCATTTCATTGGCGATGTATTGAACGACGGAAGTCGCCTGGCTCCAATACGTCGCCGGGAAGTTGAAGACATACGGGAAGACCTTGCCGTTCGCGGCGCTGGTCCGGCCATAGCCCATCGACAGGATCGGAATCTTGTCGGCGGTGGCCTTTTCGATCAGCGCATAGGTGATACCGGTCGACCACGGACTGTAAACGGTCGCGCCGCCGCCGGTACCCTTCGTGCGGTCATAGCATTCCACGCCGCGGTCGGTCGCGTAACCGGTATCGCATTCCTCAACCGCCAGCTTGACGCCGTTAACGCCGCCGTCGCGCTCGTTGATCATCGCGAAATAGTCGAGATAGCCGTTCGCCAGCGGGATGCCGCTCGGCGCATAGGCACCGGTGCGGTACACCAGCGCCGGGATCGGCTGATCGGCATATGCGGTCGCCGCGATCCCCGCCAGACCGACGGCGGAAGCCACCGCGGCCAAAGCCACTTTACGGAATTCCATGGACTTTCCTCCTTCTGTTCAATCCAACAAGGCCCGGACCTTTATGGTCCGTTCACCTTGATTTCCGTTGCGTCCCCTCGTTGTTAGGGCCCGAGGGTTCTTGCTTACTTCAAGGCCATTCCTAAACGTCACCGCGGGCGCCCGTCGCGTTGACATCAGTCCTTGTTACCGAGTGTAAACCGTTCCTTGACCGCGTGAAAACGGATCAATACGGGAACGGCCACATCCGCAATTTCTCCTTTGCGAGCGCCCAGAGGCGCGCAAGCCCATGCGGCTCCACGATCAGGAAGAACACGATCAGGCCGCCGAACACCATGAATTCGATATGCCGGATCGTCGCCGTCGAAACGTCGAGTCCGATCACACCGAAGAAGTTGTTCAGGAAAATCGGCAGGGTGAAGATGAAGGCCGCGCCAAGGAAACTACCCAGGATGCTGCCCAAACCGCCGACGATAACCATGAACAGAATTTGGAACGAACGGTTGATGTCGAAAGCCGACGGTTCGACCGTATTGATGTAGCAGAACGCCCAGAGCGCACCGGCCACGCCGCAATAGAAGGAGCTGATCGCGAACGCGCTGAGCTTGGTCTGCAACGGCTTGATGCCGATCAGTTCCGCGGCAATGTCCATGTCCCGGATTGCCATCCAGGTTCGTCCGACCCGCCCCCGAACGAGATTTCGCGCGACCAAGGCAAGCACGATGGTGAAGACAGCAACAAAGACATAACGCGCGGTCGCGGATGCCTCGGCGCCCGTGACAAGGAAGCCGAAGATTTCGCGCGGCGGCGCCGTCGGCACACCGGAGATCGAGTAGTTCACGAACCAGGGCTGCTTCTGAAACAGCCAGATCAGAAAGAACTGTGCCGCCAGGGTCGTGACCGCAAGATAGAAGCCCTTGATGCGCAAGCTCGGCGCACCGAATACAATTCCGATCAGGGCGGAGGACACCCCGCCGGCCAGTATGCCCGCGACGATATTGATGTCGGGAAAGGCAGTGACGAATTTGTATCCCATATAGGCGCCGGCGGCCATGAAGGCACCGGTCCCGAGCGAGACCTGCCCGGCATATCCTGTCAGGATATTCAGGCCGATGGCGGCAATCGAGAGGATGAGAACCGGCACGAGGATCGACCCGAGCCAGTATTCGTTCCCGATCAGAGGGACGACAAACAGCGCGAACACCGTGACACCGATGACGAAATACTTGTCCATCGGAATCGGCAATAGCGCCATATCCGCTTCGTAACTGGTTTTGAATACGCCCGCCTCGCGATAGATCATGCGAAACGCCCTCCTACCTCAATAACCGCCCCGTTCATGGGCAAGAAACCTGTCAAACCTGTGCGATCGTCGACGCGCATGGATTACACGCGCTCGATGATCTTGTCCCCGAACAGACCTTGCGGTCGGAAGAACAGGAACACCAAAGCGACGATGTAAGCGAACCATTCCTCGATAGCGCCGCCGAAGACCGAGCCCCAATAGACCTCGGCAACCTTCTCTCCGGCCCCGATGATCAGGCCGCCGATGATGGCACCGGGAATGGAGGTGAACCCGCCCAGGATCAGCACCGGCAAAGCCTTCAAGGCAATGACAGACAGCGAGAACTGAACACCCAGTTTCGCGCCCCACATGATCCCCGCGACCAGCGCCACGATCCCGGCAACGGCCCAGACAATAATCCAGATGTGATTCAGCGGAATGCCGATTGAGAGCGCGGCCTGGTGATCATCCGCCACCGCGCGAAGCGCCCGGCCGATGCGCGTGTAATGGAAGAAGAGCGCAAGCCCTGTCACCAACACGCCGGCGATTACCGCGGCAAAGACATCGGCCTGCTGGATCATGGCATCGCCGATGAACCAGACATCATTCGGAATTCCGACTTCCAACGGTTTGATTTCCGATCCCCACAGGGTTTCGCCGAACCCTTCCAGGAAAAAGGCCATCCCGATCGTCGCCATGAACAGAATGATCGGCTCCTGATTGACCAGATGCCTCAGCACCATCCGCTCCACCACGAAGGCAAGCGCGGTCATGATCAACATGGTCAGAATGAAGGCGAGCCAGATCGGCACGCCGAGTTCGATGAGGCCGACGAAGTTGAGTGCGGCGAAAAGAACCATCACGCCTTGGGCGAAGTTGAAGACGCCCGACGCCTTGAAGATCAGCACGAAACCGAGCGCAACGAGCGAGTACATGACACCCGCCATCAATCCGCCGAAGAACACCTCGAAGAAGAAATACGGACTGTCGACGATTTCGACGAAGGGTGTCACGAAGATGCTTTGCAGGAATTCCATCGGTACAGCCCCTCTAAGCAATCACTGGCGCAAAACGGCGGAAAAGGACGCGATTATTCATGGGTCACCCCCAGATATGCGTCGATGACCGCCTGATCCCCGCGCACCTCGTCAGGCGTTCCGTCCGCCAGTTTTCGGCCGTAATCCAGCACGACGACGCGGTCGCTGAGATCCATAACGACGCTCATGTCGTGTTCGATCAACGCGATCGTGGTGCCGAACTGTTCATTCACATCGACGATGAATCGCGACATGTCCTCTTTTTCCTCAAGATTCATGCCCGCCATCGGTTCGTCCAACAGCAGCAGGTCCGGTTCGGCCGCCAACGCCCGGCCCAGTTCGACCCGTTTTTGCAGACCGTAGGGCAGACGGCCCACCGGGGTACGGCGAATAGCCTGAATTTCAAGGAAGTCGATAACCTTCTCGACATGTTCGCGATGCTCGATTTCCTCGCTCTTGCCGCGGAACATATAGAGGGCCTGCTCCACAAGGCTGGCCTTCATCTTCAAGACCCGGCCGGTCATTATATTGTCCAGCGTCGACATGCCGCGAAACAGCGCGATGTTCTGAAACGTCCGCGCGATCCCATTCGACGCCGCAATATACGGCCGCATCGGCCGATAGGCGGTGCCCTTGAAATGAATGGTCCCTTCCTGTGGCTGGTAGAAACCGTTGATGACGTTCAGCATCGACGATTTTCCCGCGCCGTTCGGCCCGATGATGGATCGGATTTCGCCCTTGCGGATGTCGAAACTGATATCGTTCAGCGCCTTCACCCCGCCAAAGCCGAGGGTGATATTCTCAACGCGCAGGATTTCACCGCCGATGCGGCCCTGATGATCCGTGGCAATCACTTGAACACTACTCCGCGGCTTGGCTGAAGCTGGCGGACGGAGACACGGTCTCTGCGTCCACGATCTTGAGGTCCGCTTTCAGCGTCCCCTTGCGACCATCTTCGAAAGTAATCTCCGTCTCAATCGATGCCGTGGAGGCGTCGGAATAGAGACCTTCGATCAACGGCCCGTATTTATCCGCGATGAAACTTCGGCGGACCTTGCTGGTGCGGGTCAACTCGCCATCATCAGCGTCGAGCAGTTTATGGAGAACCAGGAAGCGTTTGATCTGCGAGCCGGCAACGCGTTCCTCGGAGGCGAGGTCGCGATTTACCTTGGCGACGTGCTCGCGGACCATTTCATAGACCTGCGGCAGGGCCGCAAGCTCCTGATAGGACGCATAGGCCACATTGTTTCGCTCGGCCCAGTTTCCCACCGCTTCCGGATCGATGTTGATGAGGGCCGCGACATAGTCCCGCCCGTTTCCGATGGCCACCGCCTCACGGATTTCCGGGAAGAACTTAAGCTTGTTTTCGATGTATTTCGGCGCAAACAGCGACCCGTCATTCAGTTTGCCGACATCCTTGGCTCGATCGATGATCTTGAGGTGACCATCGTCGTCGAGGAAGCCTGCATCACCGGTATGGAACCAGCCACCCGACTTTGCCTCTTCCGTTGCATCCGGATTCTTGAAGTATTCCTTGAAGATGCCCGGGCTCTTGATCAGGATTTCGCCGGTATCGTCCACTTTCAACTCAACGCCTTCCAGCGGCACGCCGACCGTATCCGGCTTGATCTGACCATCCGGCTGGATGGTGACGAAGACCGACGTTTCCGTGGATCCGTAAAGCTGCTTCAGGTTGATTCCGATGGATCGATAGAAGTCGAAGATATCCGGGCCGATCGCTTCACCGGCGGTATAGCCGATGCGCACACGGCTTAGGCCGAGGACATTCTTCAGCGGTCCATAAACCAGCATTTCGCCCAACGCATAAAGCAGCCGGTCCTTCGCCGATACAGACCTACCCTCAAGAATATTCACCCCGACCTTGCGCGCCACCTTCATGAAAAAGTGGAACATGTCACGCTTCAGTTTGCCGGCATCCTCGATCCGGATCGAAACCTGGGTCAGGATGTTCTCGAAGATCCTCGGCGGCGCGAAGAAATAGCTGGGTCCCAGTTCCCGCAAATCGGTCAAAACAGTGTCGGAGTTTTCCGGGCAGGCAACACAGAAACCGGCGATGTAGGACTGCGCGAAGGAGAAGGCGGTATCGCCGATCCAGGCCAGCGGCAGATAGGCAAGCACCTGATCGTCTTCCCGCAATCCCTCGAAGACCACTCCTGCGTAAGCGGCCTTCAGCATGTTGTCATAGGTCAGCAGAACGCCTTTGGGGTTGCCCGTGGTACCGGAGGTGTAGGGAATGATGCAGACATCATCGCCTTTACCCTTATCCACTTCCACATCCACCGCGCCTGGATTCTTGGCCAAATATTCCTGGCCCCGCTTGCGGACATCTTCGTAGTCGAAAAGGAAATCCTGCTGATAGTCCCGAACACCGCGCTGGTCGTCATAGATGACGAATTCCAAGGTCGAAAGATGCTCCTTCAGGTAGATGAGCTTGTCGACCTGCTCCTGATCTTCCGCGAGCGCGAAACGGACCTCAGCGTGTTCCAGCGGGAACTTCATCTCATCGGCGACGGAATCCTGATAGATCGGCACCGGGACGGCGCCGACGGATTGAGCAATCGCGATCATCCAATAGAGTCGAGGGCGGTTGTCGCCGATGATGGCAATTCGGTCGCCTCGCTGCACGCCCATGTCGAGCAAGCCGGCGGCCATGCCAAAGACCTCGTCCTTTACTTCGGACCAGGTCCAGGATTGCCATATCCCCAGATCCTTTTCACGCGCGGCCGGTTTTTTGGCGCGATGCTCCGCATTGTACCGAAGCAGCTTCGGGAACGTATCGTAGGTCTTTATATCGGGAAGCGCAGATGCGCCCGACGCAGCCGACATTCCATTTTCCTCCCTGAACGCAGACCTCTTTTTTGATTGGGTCCGTCTGTTCAAAAAACATCCACTTTCGTGATGACGAAGCAACAGTCGTCCCACGCACCACACCCGTCAAGTTCATAATTGACGCGCGTACCCGGTTACCAAAACCTGAAACTCGACCCCGTCGGGGCGTTGAGATCGCCCCTGATCCCTGGTCCGAATTTACATCGCGGCAGCCTCAAGGAGGCTAGTGATTACGCAAGGTCGCCGGAAGAATCTGTCAACCAGACGACAATTCGCGCAATTATTGTGGGAGTATACCGAAAAGACGGAAACAATCGGCGGAAAACTTAGCGTCCTGGGCCACGCCCTCTTATTCGGCACCGTATGTTTTCAAGCGATCCAGGTCGATGATCGTGATCCCGCCATATTCCGAACGGATCAATCCCTGCTCCTGCAAGGTACGGATCGCCTGGTTCGCCGTCGGACGGGAAACCCCTGCAAGCAGGCCGAGCTCCTCCTGCGTCAGGTCCAGGTGCCGACCCGAATCCGGATAGAGAACCGGATTGATCATGAAGGCGACGGCGCGCGCCACACGGCCGGTGGCATCCAACATACGGTCGTTTTCCAGAAGTCCTATGAAGTGGCCCAGCCTCTCATTCATCTGAACCACGAGGAAACGCGCAAAGGCGCCACTGTTTTCGAACAGCCACATGAAGGTGGACCGGTCTATCATTGCCAGATTGGAGGCGCGAATCGCGACAATATCGTAGCGGCGCATTTCGTTCTTCAGCACCGTCCCCTCACCGAACCAACCGCCCGAATGGACGCCGCTGAGCGAAACTTCCTTCCCTTCGCGGGAGATCGTCCTCATTTTCAACAACCCGTCGGCCACGCCCATCCAGTGATCGAAACGGTGCCCCATCTCGCAAACCACCGCACCGGCCGGGTATCGCCGCTCTACCACGCTGGATCGCACCCGTTCCAGCGCCTCCGGTTCCAGATCGCGGGACCAAGCAGCAATAGTGTGCAGACGGTCGGCGTCAATCATGCGCACCACCCCTGCGTATACCGGCTTTCAGTGATGTCCGGGCGAAACCGAATCAATACAATCAAAGCGTCCTCGATTTCGAAATTTTCAAATTAGAACAAGCTTCTGCGCCAGCCGCGCGCCAGTCGAACACCCGCGTTGTCATGATGCGCGCTGGGAAACTCAGCGGCAAGCAGGAACGCACTGAAACATCAATTGCAACGCGGCGTTGCTTCCGCTTCCACCAGGTGCCGTCAGGCCCTATACTGTCGGCATGCATGATCGCGCAAATCACTTCGGTCAGATGGACAAGCTGACCCTGATCTCGCTGGCCGGCACGGTGGCGGTGGTGTTGGTTGTCGTTCTGCTATTCACCGTACCCGGGTTGGACGGGCTGCTTACAGCCGGTTATGACACGATGTACAGCGCCATGAACTACATGGCGGAAATGTGCCGGTTCTGAACCCGCCAATTCGTTACGTCATAGCAACTGTCTGATCGCCGCGGCCATCTGCGCCGGCGTTATCTCATGCGCCATCACAGCGGCAAGTTTCCACTCCGCGTCCATCAGATAGTAGTAGGAAGAATGGTCGACGAGATAATCTTCGTCGCCTCTCCCCTTGTCCCGGGCCAGATAGACCACACGGAAGGCCTTTGTGGCCGCGGCAATCTGTTCCGCGCTTCCCGTCAAGCCGACCATCTGGGCGTGAAAGGCTGCGGCATAGTCGCCGACGACCTCGATGCCGTCGCGTTTCGGGTCGACCGTGATGAAAATCGGCGTCACCGCCTGTCCGTCGCCTTCAAGCAGATCGAGCGCCTCCGCGACCACCTGCAGACTGGTGGGACAGACATCCGGGCAAAACGTATAGCCGAAATAGATCACGGCGGGCCCGCCGGCGAAATCCTGCTCCGTCACCTCCTGGCCGTCGGCGCCGACCAGGGTGATCGGCCCGCCGATGGCGGCATCGGTCTGTATCAGACCGGGACCCGAGACCGTTTTCGGTTCGGTCGCCTCCCGCCACAATATCCACCCAGCCGTCCCCAATGCGGGAACGACGAAAATGAACCAGATCAATCCGGTGCCGAGGAATCGTTTCATGCCTGTCACGCTAGCGTCTGGCCGGTTTGCCGGCCAATCACAGAAAGGCGATGGCCGGTTTTCGTGTCACGCTGAAAACGGCCGCGCAAAGGTACGGAAGAAGGGTTAAGAAAGCCCGTGTCGGCCCATGGCCAGGAATTTTTCCCGGCGGCGGGCGCGAAGTGCGCCCGGTTCCATGGCGCAAAACTCGTTCAGCGCCGCTTCCACCGCGTCGCCAACCTTGTCAATCGCCTCGTCGGGCTCGCGATGGGCGCCGCCCACCGGCTCCTTGATCACCTTGTCGATGACCTTCAGTTTCTCCAGGTCCTGCGCGGTGAGGCGCAGGGCCTCCGCCGCGGTCTGCGCTTCTTCGGCACTACGCCAAAGGATAGAGGCGCAGCCTTCGGGCGAAATTACCGAGTAAACGGAATTCTCAAGCATGAAGACAGCGTCGCCAGCGGCCAGGGCAATGGCCCCGCCGGAGCCGCCCTCGCCAATGATGGTGGCAATCAGGGGAACCCGTATATTGAGGCAGTGCTCAATCGACCGCGCAATGGCTTCCGATTGCCCGCGCTCTTCCGCGCCGACACCAGGATAGGCACCCGGCGTGTCGACCAGGGTTACGACAGGCAGATGGAAGCGTTCGGCCAATTCCATCAATCGCTGGGCCTTGCGGTACCCTTCCGGACGCGCCATCCCAAAATTGTGTTTGATGCGCGATTGCGTATCGCCGCCCTTCTCATGCCCCATCACGACGCAGGATCGGCCCCGGAACCGGCCTATCCCGCACAAGATTGCGTGGTCGTCTGCAAAGGAACGGTCACCCGCCAATGGCTGATAATCAGTGAACAGGCGTTCCACATAGCTCTTGAAATGGGGGCGGTCCGGATGGCGCGCGACCTGCACCTTCTGCCATGGGGTCAGTTTCGCATAGGTCGTGTTGATAAGCTTGTCGACCTTGCCCTGAAGCTTGCCAACCTCATCGGCAATGTTCACTTCACCCGTATCGGCGAGGTGGCGCAACTCTTCGATTTTGCCTTCCAGCTCCGCGATCGGCTGTTCGAAATCCAGGAAATTGCGCATGGGGCAGACGCCGTCCTCACTATGTAGCTGCGTTCAAGGGCCGAAAAGAGGCCCCCGACTATCGGCCTAGCGTCTCCGCCAGCCAGGAAAACTCTCCAGATTTAGGTAACGACCGCCTTCCCCGAATGCAAGGGCGCTAATGCGATGCAGCAAGGGTCCGACGGCGTTAAACGTTCTGCCCAGTCACGCCCCATCGCGTATCAGATACCCGGATCAAGCCGCGGCACCTCAGTCAGCAACCAGTCCCGCAACTGCCGGAACTCCTGTCCGTGCGCGAAGGACGGCGAACAGACTAACCACGTCGCAGCACGCGATAGAATTGGCGGACCAAAGGACCGTAAGTATCCCGCCTCGATATCCTGCTCGATCAACAGCGTCCGGCCCAAACCGATCCCCATGCCGCTGACCGCGGCCTGCATCATAAGATCCGCCCTGTCGAACATCTGGTCGATGACAACCCCGCGGTCATCGATCCCCATCCCTGCGAAATAGTCGCGCCAGCAATATCCGGTCCCGTCACCGGCGCCGCGCCGGTCTTCGAGAAACGCCAGATCCCGCAAGCTCACCGCATCGCGGAAATCCTTCATTTCGGGCCGATAGGACTGTCCAACGACTGGCTGCAGAAAACTGGGGGCAAGCCGGACGGAATGCAGGCCGGGATAGGGTCCGATACCATAGCGGATCGCTGCATCCAGCTCATTCGCGCGCAAATCCTGCAGATCGTCTCCGACTTCCAACGAGATCTCCAAATCCGCTGCCCGTGCCCGCGGCAAGGCGGGGAACAGCCATTTGGTCGCCAATGACGATGGCAGCGACAACCGGATCCGTCCGCCCCCCACTCGCAGGCGCAATCGTTCCAAAGCCTGTTCGAACGAAGCCGAAGCGGTTGTTGCGGCTTCGCACAAGATCCTCCCCGCCTCCGTCTGATTAACTTTACGCGTTGTCCTGTCGAACAACCGCACGCCCAATTGATCCTCCAGCGTCTTGATCCGGTGACTGACAGCGGTCTGGTGAATGCCGAGCATCTCGGCCGCCTTCGTGAAACTGCCCGTCGCTGCAACCGCGCGAAGATAGGGAGCGGCCTGAATAGCGATATCAATGTTCCGGGCTGGATTATTCATGAGGATTTTGCATGTATTTATGATCTATACGCTCTACGAGAGATCAATATTCCTGCCTACATTTGACAGTATAGACACTTCAACGAGGAAATTAACATGAATTATATTATTGAGAAAGATCGCACGGTTACGGTTCAGGTCGTTAACGCTTTCGTTCGGGATGGTCAGGGCGGCAATCCGGCTGGCGTGTTGCTGGACGCGGACGATTTAAGCGAAACGGATATGCAGAATATCGCCGCCGGCATGGGCTTGTCCGAAACAGCCTTCGTCTCGAAATCGGTGACGGAAGGGTTCAAGCTCGACTTTTTCACTCCGAACCGTCGGATCGCACATTGCGGACATGCGACCATCGCCTCTTTCTCGCTGCTTCTCCAGGAAGGCCGGGTCGGTGAAGGGGAAACGTCGAAGGAGACCGTAGACGGGCCGCGCAAGATCCTCATCAAGAACGGGAAACCGTTCATGGAACAACTGGCGCCGAGCTATCAGGACGCCACCGCATGGGATGGTGTTACCATCGAGGATGTTCTGACCTCCCTTTCATTGACTAAGGAAGACCTCGACCCGCGCGCGCCCCCCTCCCGCGTCGATACGGGGAACGGCTCCCTGCAAATCGGCGTCAGGAGCGATATGATTCTACGCAATCTGGCGCCGAACCAGGAGGCCATCGCCAAGATTAGCGAGGCGCTGGACCTCGTCGGCTTTTATGTCTTCACGACTGACCGAGCAGCCACGCAAAATGATGCGGCCGCAAGAATGTTCGCGCCGGCATACGGCATTCCGGAAGAGGCGGCGACCGGCATGATGGCCGGACCGCTGGCCGGCTATCTCCACGATCGTTTCGGCATCAAAAAGCCGTCATTCGTGATCGAACAGGGCGGTTACATGACGCCGCCCTCCCCCAGCCTGCTGACCGTGGAGCTGGATCTGGACGGCAACCAGATCCGCGGCATCATGGCGGGCGGCGAAGGCAAGGTGATGGACCGTCGGACGGTTTCTTTCTGATCCGTTGCGCGTTGTCCGCAAGGACGGGGTGGATCATCCCTCGTATCGGCGACGAGCGAGCGGGTGGTTCGCCTCGACCAATGCCTTCAGCCGTTCTTCCTGGACATGGGTATAGATCTGTGTCGTTGAAATGTCCGCATGACCGAGCAATTGCTGAACCACCCGCAAGTCAGCGCCATTGGCCAGAAGATGACTTGCAAAGGCATGGCGCAGCACATGCGGGCTGACCTTGGCCGGATCCAAACCCGCCTCCAGCGCCAATTCCTTCAAAATCTGGCCGAAGCGCTGCCGGGTCAGGTGTCCCTCCTTGCCGCGCGACGGGAACAGAAACGGTGACTCCCTCCCGTCCGGCAAATGCTCGGACCTGTCCTCCAGATAGGCATTGACGGCAAGTCGGGCCGGCAGGCTGATCGGCACGATCCGCTCCTTATCGCCCTTTCCCCTGATCAGCAGGAAGGGCTCGTCCCGCAACACCGCCGTGACCGGCAGCGTCACAAGCTCGCTAACGCGCATGCCGGTCGCGTAAAGAAGCTCAAGCAGGCATTGCAGCCGCGTGCCTTCGGGGCCGACATCCGCGCCTGCGGCGGCCAACAATCGGTCGACATCCTCCTCACTCATGATTTTCGGCAGAGGGCGTCCGCGGCGGGGCGCGTCGATCACGACGGTGGGATCGTCCTGCCGTATAGCCTCCGCGAACAGGAATTTGTGAAACTGGCGCAGGGAGGACAACCGCCGCGCTGCTGTGGATGCCTTCACCCCTTGCCGCGCAAGACCGGCAAGGTATTGGCGGATATGGTCACTGTCCGCCGTGTCGGGCGCGACGCTCCTGGATTTCAGGAAGCCGCAATAATCTATCAGGTCGCGTCGATAGGCCTCTATCGTGTTCGCGGCGGCGCCCCGTTCGACCATCAGCATTTCCAGGAACGGTTCGACGAACCGCGGCAACTTCGCCTGATCGGCCCGGCCCGCCATGACGGGTGTCAGAACCCGGCGCCGAAAGCCGCATCGAGCGCGAGGGCGCGGGCATCTCGCGGCAGGCCCACCGCGGCGAGCGACTGCACCACCGCGCCCATCGTCTGCGGGGCGGCAAGCGCCGGCCCGGCATCACCCAGCATCACCAGCGCCAGAAGCACCGTCTCGCCCTGCCGCAACCCGCTGGCCGATTTGGCGATGGCCCGCGTCAGCGAAGCATTCGGCATGCGCTGAAAATCGGGCTGTGCCGTCAGCAACAACTCTTCCCAAGCCGCTTCAGGAACTGGCTCGCCCAAGGCCTCGAATAACGAATAAAGCAGCGTGACCCGGCGGACCGCCTCATCGGGGGCCGTCTCATGCTGAAGGTCGTGCCACCTGGTCATCGCGTCCCGGCCCATCCGGTCCAAGACCCTGTCGCCGGCAAGGCGCGCGATCGCCCAAAGACGCAGTGCATCCTGTTCCGCCACCGGATCACGGAGCGCTTCGCTCCGCAAGGTTTCGGCCCAATTCCGAGCCTCGGACGCCTCGCCCGCCAGATAGAGCGCACGCGCCGCATTGTTCGCCAGCCACCACAATTCGCGCTGAGGCGGAATGGAAGATATCAACGGCAGGAAGGCCCTGTTCAACAAGGCAGTACGCCCTTCCAGTTTCGCGATGTCGAACGCTTTGCGCAGCAACTCCGCCCTGGCGACCGTATTCTCCTGGCTAAGCGCCGCCTGATACAGAAGCGCCCGTCCCATGGCGCCGCCGATTTCCTCCGCGCTGGATAACGCATTCGACATCATGGCGGAATCGAACTGGATGTCGGCATAGAGCGCGGTAAGGTCATTCGCCGGCAGACGCCCGGCCACGACCAAATCCTCCGCCGCCTGCAACCGTTCGACAGGATCGTTTTCCGACGACAAGGCAATGATACGCTGCGCGGCGGGGCCGGCCTCTTCCATGGCGCCGTCCGGCCAGGGAAGCTTGGCAGTCCGCATCATGGCGGTTTCCAACGCATCCGGCTTTCCGAGCGTCTTTACCGTCCGCGGTTTGCTACCGACAAAATGGCTCAAAATGTCCAGGAAGGGCTGATCGTCCGGGCCGCCCTCTTCCCGGATCAGAGTCGCACCGAATTCGGCACCCGGCGCGTCGCCGGCAACCGCCTTGCAGAACACGGACGCTTTCAGCCAGAAAAAATCATCCGACGGTGGAGCCGCGGTCAAGGCGCACGCGCCTGGCAGATCGTTCCGCAGCAACCGCGCTTCGAGAAGCATTCGCTGCACGTCAGGATCATTCGTTCGGCTGGGCGCCGCCTGGATCAAGGCATCGAGGTCCTCCAGCAATCCCATCTCCAACAAGGACTGCAGGCGCAGATCCAGCAGGGAGGTGCTCGACTTGGCGTCTTCCTCGGTTCCCGGCACGGCATCGTTCGACTGGGCAGCGGCAACCTGCGCGCCCCCGACGACAAGGCCCGGGGAGGCATTCGCGCCCGTCGTCGGCCCGGCCTCTCCATCCAAGGGAATTGCGGCGCGGGACAACAGCAGACGTCGCGTGATCTGCATCTGGACTTCCGAAACCGGCGCGGTCGGCAAACGTTCCATCAGCACATCGATCCGCCGACGCGGCGTGCCGGTCCACATGTCTACCGGGAACCCGCCGGCCCCGGCATCCAATACACCGACCGACTCGGGATCGATCCGCTGCAGGGACTGAACGGCGATCCCCGAGCGGATTTCAACAGGTTCGTTTCGCGTCTCGACAGGGTCCGGTAAGCCCAGCGGAATAAGCTGAAGCGGACCTAGGCTTGGGCTTGCGGTCGGCGCCGGTACCGCGGACGCACCAGGCGCATCCAGATCCAGCTGCTCTTCCTCGACCGTCTGTGCAGGTGTTGGCGCGGGTATGATCGTGGTCTGGGCAAGAACCGCATGCGGCGCGGTCAATCCAAGGCCGACGGACAACCAGACGGCAAGCGACAGGTTGCCGGCGCAGCGCCGGTCAGCGCGGGAAGCGGTCATCCGGCAGGACCCTCTCAACCGTTTGCGACGGGGCGGGGATGTCCCAAGTCGCCAGAAAGACGGCCCCGCCGCCCAGGCCGACCATTAGAAGCGCGAATATGACCAGAATGAATTTACCCATTTTTCAAATTCACTAACCGTTCTTGTTCGTTGCCGAAAAGGCTTTTGCAATGATCCTGGCGCTCCGTTTCCTAACGGTTCCGCAGCCAACCGGAATACCCGTTTCCACCTTGTACAGTGGGCCTAGCAGAAATCACTCTAACCGGAGCGCGATTCGCCCTGCTTTTCCAGTCACCTTCCCATCGTCATCCGCAACGCAGCCTTGCCGGACACCGCGGCAGGGATGCTTTACCCTAACGTCGGACTATGGCAATTCTGCGGCACTGGTTAAAGATCTTTGGGATGGAAATCGGCCGGCATCCCGCCGCAACAAGAAAGTGGAATGGTGCATCCTGAAGAACAGACCGAGGCCGGCGCACCGGTTCTGCCGAAGACGATCGTTCTGATCGGCATGATGGGGGCGGGGAAGTCCACCATAGGCAGGCAGGTTGCCGAACGCCTTGGCGTTGTCTTTCGCGATGCGGACCGGGAAATTGAATTGGCCGCGGGGCGTACCATCCAAGAAATTTTCGCCGAGTTCGGTGAAGAGCACTTCCGCAGCGGCGAGCGACGGGTGATCGCGCGTCTCCTGGAAGACGAGCCCTTCGTTCTTGCCACCGGCGGCGGCGCCTTCATGGATGCCGAAACCAGGGCGGTGATCAAGGAAAAGGCCATCAGTGTCTGGCTGCGGGCCGAGTTCGACGTGCTCTGGGCGCGTGTCAGCAAACGGTCCCACCGCCCCTTGCTGAAGACTCCTGACCCGCAGCAGACTTTACGGGACCTGATCACGGCGCGATACCCGACCTATGGGCTTGCTGACATCACGGTGGAAAGCGCCGATGCGCCGAAAGACGAGACCGCGGAACAGGTCATCGAGGCCCTTCAGGCCTATTTGACCGCGCCCTCACAAATGGACGAACGATAAGATCAAGATCATGAATGCATCCCCCGCCGCCACCCAGTCAGAATCGCGCCGCGTGACGGTCGCCCTCGGCGATCGTTCCTACGACATTCTTATCGGCGAAGACCTGATCGGCCGCGCAGGCCGTTTGATCAAGCCCGTACTGGCGGGCAACCGCGTGATCGTGGTGACGGATGAATCGGTCGCCAAACTTCATCTGGACAAACTCACCGGCAGCCTGACGGAAGCGGGATTGGATCATTCCGCCATCATCCTGCCGCCCGGCGAGGGCACCAAGAGTTTCGACCACTATGCCGGTCTGATGAACGAGTTGCTGGCCCGCGGCCTGGAACGGAAAACGACCATCCTGGCGTTCGGCGGCGGTGTGATCGGCGATCTTGCAGGGTTCGCGGCCGCCACTGCGCTGCGCGGCATTCCTTTCGTGCAAATCCCGACGACCTTGTTGGCGCAGGTCGACAGCTCCGTCGGCGGCAAAACCGCGATTAATGTGCCCGCAGGCAAGAATCTGGTCGGCGCCTTTTACCAACCGCGCATGGTTCTGGCGGATACCCGCATTCTGGACAGCCTGCCGCGACGGGAACTTCTGGCGGGCTACGCGGAGGTCGTCAAATACGGGGCGCTCGGCGACCTCGAATTCTTCGAATGGTTGGAAAAGCATGGCAGCGCCCTGATCGGCGGCGACCATGCCGCCCGCGCGGAGGCCGTCGCCCGCAGCTGTGCGGCAAAAGCGGCCATCGTGGCGCAGGATGAACGTGAGGGCGGCCTGCGTGCCTTGTTGAATTTGGGCCATACCTTCGGCCATGCGTTGGAATCGCGGCTTGGATACGGGCCCGACCTGCTGCACGGAGAAGCGGTGGCAATGGGCATGGCGATGGCTTTTTCACTGTCCGTCCGAATGGGGCTGTGCAGCGGTCAAGACGCGGAAAGGCTAAGGCGCCATATGGCGGCGGTGGGTTTGCGCCTCAAGCCTACCGAGATCGCGGGTGTCGGTTGGGACACCGATGACTTGGTCAAACGCATGTTCAAGGACAAGAAGGTCGAGGCCGGTCGCATCACCTTCATCCTTGCACGCGGGCTTGGCGATGCCTTTATAACAGCGGATGTCGGCGAGTCCGACTTGCGTGCCACATTGGACGAAGCACTTGCCGACTAGCGCGCGGCGGCGGTATGGACCTATTCTCACAGGCTCGGGGGTCGTATCCTGCTGCGTTCGTCCTTATTGTCGAATTCCTGCGCGGAAATCCATTTGATCGATCTTGATGACCGAAACGACTGAAATTGCCCTAACCATCGGGGCCATTGTTCTGCTGCTGATACTGTCGGCGTTTTTCTCCGGCTCGGAAACGGCGCTGACCGCCGCGTCACGCGCGCGCATGCACCAGGCCGCGCGCCAGGGCGACAAGCATGCAGACACCGTTCTGGACCTGATTGCGCAGCGCGACCGCCTGATCGGCGCGATCCTGCTCGGCAACAACCTGGTGAACATCCTGGCCTCCGCCCTGGCCACCAGCCTGCTGCTGCAGTTGGTGGGGGAAACCGGTGTCGTCTACGCGACCTTGCTGATGACGATGCTGGTTCTGATCTTCGCCGAAGTTCTTCCCAAGACCTATGCGATCGCCCAGTCCGAGAAGATGGCACTGTTCGTCGCGCCGGCGATCAAGATTGTCATCAAAGTCTTCTCGCCGGTCGTTTCCGCGGTTCAATTCATCGTCTGGGCCACCCTGAAGGCGTTCGGAATCGAGATTTCCCACGAAATCACGACCGAACTGCACGAAGAGGAACTGCGCGGCGTCATCGAACTGCATGAGGGGGAAGACCCAGAAATCCAGCAGGAACGGTCCATGCTGCGATCGATCCTGGAACTCGACGATGTCGAGGTCGGAGAAATCATGACCCACCGCCGCAACGTGGTGATGCTGGATCTGCAAAAGGGCGTCGGTGAAAATGTCGATGCCGCGCTGGAAAGCCCGTTCACGCGATTGCCGGTGTATCAAGGCGAGGCGGACAATATCGTCGGCGTTCTGCATGCCAAGGCCCTGCTGCGCGAAGTGCGCGCCCGCCATGGCAAGGTCGACGATCTGGATCTCGCCTCCGTTGCCTCGGACCCCTGGTTCATTCCGGACAGCACGTCGCTGCTGGACCAGTTGGAAGCGTTCAAGAAACGGCGGGAACACTTCGCCGTTGTCGTCGACGAATACGGCACCTTCATGGGGATCGTAACGCTGGAAGATATTCTGGAAGAGATCGTCGGCGATATCGATGACGAAACCGATGTCTCCATGCCCGGCGTTCGTCCCCAGCCGGATGGATCATACGTGATCGACGGAACGGTTACCCTGCGTGATTTGAACCGGGATCTGGAATGGGACCTGCCGGATGACGATGCGTCGACCATCGCCGGGCTGGTCCTGCACGAGGCGCGAATGATCCCCGAACCCGGCCAGAGCTTCGTCTTTTACGGCTTGCGGTTCGATATCCTGCGCCGGCAACGCAACCAGATCACCTCCCTGAAAGTGACGCCCCTCGAGGAGGATCCGAATGACGAGCAGGATAAGGACCCGCCCGCTTCGAGTTCCCTCGCGGGCGCGCCGCCGTCAGCCTCATCCAAAGCCGCCGAATAGAGCGGTCTGCCCCGTCAGGAACCCTGTTCAGCCCAGGAGCGCACAATGCCGTTAAGCGAGCCAGCCCCACGCAAGCCCCTTCACACGCGAAAATACGACATGCGCGGCTATATCCGGGAAGATGGATTGTGGGACATCGAAGGACATATCCGCGACACCAAGGCCTATACCTATCAGAACAAATATCGCGGTGAGATGACGCCGGATGACGCCATCCACGACATGTCGATCCGCCTGACCATCGACGACGACTTCGTGATCCAGGCCGTGGAAGCGGTAACGGACGGCAGTCCCTATCTGGTCTGCACCGAAGTTCCGCCGAACTTCCAGCGCATGGTCGGCGCACAGATCGGCCCGGGCTGGCGGAAAACCATCCGCGAACGCCTCGGCGGGGTCCATGGCTGTACGCATATGGTCGAGATGCTGGGCGCGATGGCAACCGTCGCCTATCAGACTGCCTATAGCGGCAGCGCCCAGACCGGCAAGAAGGGCCAGACCGCCGTCAACGACAAGCCGGGAAGACGACCGCGCCTGTTGAATTCATGCCACGCCTATCGCGATGACGGTGAAATCGTCAAACGGCAGTATCCCGACTTCTACACTGGACCCAAGACGTAATCCCGGAAGCGGCTTACGAGGCCCGCAGAGTCTTAACGAATCCGCCCAATCGGGAATTGAGTTCGTTGGAATGGGTGCTCAATTTCGATGCGACGCCTTTGACGTCCTGTGCAGCCGCACTGGACTCGTCGGCCACACCGCGAACCTTGCTGACACTATCCGCCGCGTCCCTGCTCTTCGACGAGACCGTCCCCATCGTCGAGGAAATCTCGCGAGTCGCGACCTTCTGACGGCCGATCGCGTCTTCCATGGCCTCCACGGTTTCTGAGACGGCTGAAATCGTCTCGCCGATGCCGCGGATCGCGCCGACCGCGCCGACCGACGCCTTCTGCATGTCCTCGATCAGCTTGGAGATATTCTCGGTCGCTTGCGCCGTCTGACTGGCAAGCGCTTTCACTTCGTTTGCCACGACAGCGAAGCCTTTGCCCGCATCGCCGGCGCGCGCCGCCTCGATAGTGGCGTTCAGGGCCAGGAGATTGGTTTGTTCGGCGATGTCCTCAATCAGTCCGACGACCTCTCCGATTTTTGTCCCTGCATCCGCCAAACCCGTAACCGCCTGATTCGTGCTTTCTGCTTCTTCAACGGCCTTGCGCGTCGCATTGGCGGAATCGCCCGCCAAACGGCCAATTTCGGCGGTTGCCTGATCCAGTTCCTCGACCGCCGCAGCTGTGCTGCCCACATCTCGACCGGCTTCCTCGCTGGATTCCGCTGACCGTGCGGCGCGGTCGCGCATGGTTTCGGCGGAGTTCAGCAACCCGTCGGCATATTGCGTCAGTTGCGACGACGCACCGGCCACCGCTTCGGCGATTTGGCCGATTTCGGCCTCGATCGAGTTTGCTACCTGAACCAGCGTCTGTTGCCGCATCTCGTCGGCTTCCGCGCGCTGGGCTTCCTGTTGGGCTTGGGCGGCACGAACCGCTTGCTCGGCTTCGGCTGCCTTTTCCAAAGCATCCGCGCTTTCCACGAAGGCACGGCGTATGCGGTCGACCACCCAGATCAGAATGCCGGTCTCGAACACGACGATGACCGCATGCAGGACCACGCGGGCGAAATCGCTTCCGCCGGGAAAAACGAATTCGGGCAGCAGAAAATTGAGGGTCAGGTGATGAACCGCCGTCACACCTGCCGCGACGATAAGCACCTGCCAACTGCACAGGGCCGCCAACATCGCCAGGGCGGCGAAGAAATACATGTGCATGTCGATCTGCCAGGGATGGCCCGCCAAGGCATATACCAGCGTGGAGACGATGCCGATGAACGCCACTGCCAGAACAAACAAGGTCTCATCCGCGGCTTTCCGGACTGCCCACATGCCGATGCTCGAACCGGCGAGGACAGCGACGATGATCGTCGGCATGATCCATGGCACGCCCATCAACAAACAGAAAACGGCTGTCAGCGGGACATGCGCGACCAGAAAGAAAACAAGAAAACGCGCAGATTTCGCCTGAAGATCTTCGATGGCGTTCATGATGTCAGTCCTTCATCGCGTGTTCCGCGATTGCTTGAAGTGGATCTTGTTTCGGACGTCACCCGGGCAGGATCACACCCGCCCGCAACGACGGCATTGAATACGAGCCATGCACCGGCGGCCCGCAACTCACCGACCGGCGGTTCCCGGCCCGGAAAGGAAGCGACCACGATATTGTCCCAACGCCCGGTGCGCTCAATTACGCCGCCTGCTTCGCCGATCGTGGCGATTGCCTGGATCAAACGGGTCTGCGGCGGAAACAGTACGGCAACAGAAGCGCCAGGCGACACTGGTGCGCGCACGGCCATCGCGGTCAAAGCCGCCGTGCAGCAAGTCGCCAACACCAACGCAGGAATGAATTTTCCTAAGGCCACCGCTCTCCCCAGTTCGTACTACAGGCGCAATATTTGAAAACACCTGACGGGTTACGTTTTGGAATCCCGAACGGACCAACGACTACCTAATTAGTGTATATATTTCCTTAACACGCCGACAAAAGTTCGGATTTCGGGCAAATGCCTCACCGTGTCGGCAGCAGTTCAGCGCTCGCGCCGGCAACGTAGGGCGATGGCCCACGCATGTTTTCGTCAATTCGAGCGCGCAGATGTACCGGTGGGTGGGCGCGCTGAGGACAGTCCATACGATCGCAGATCCGGCAATTGACCCCAATCGGCGCGGCTTTGGCCTCCGCCCCCAGAATCATATTGTCGGAATAGACCATCTCCGTCGCGTGCTTCGACTCACAGCCCAGTCCGATTGAGAGCATCCTGGGCTCGGTCCCATGACCGGCGCCCCCTTTGCGCACGGTGCGGGCGATACAGAAATAGCGCGTCCCGTCCGGCAGTTCCGACATCTGTGCCTGGATAACGCCAGGGGTCATGAAGGCGCTGTAGACGTTCCAGCGGGAACAGGTTTCCCCATGCCGGGGAATTGGCAGGCCGGACAACGAGAAGCGTTTCGAAATGTTCCCGGCAACATCCACCCGCAGCATATGCAGCGGGATGCCCGCATGGCCCGGCTTGTTCAGCGTGGTCAAGCGATGACAGACCTGTTCGAACTCCGCCGTAAAACGGTGTTGCAGGAGCTCGATGTCATAGCGCGCCTCCCGCACGCTCTCCAGGAACCGGTCATACGGCATCAGCAGGGCTGCGGCGAAATAGTTGGCCAACGCGACCTTCCCCAGCGCCTTGGTATCTCGATCCTTGATATTGGCTTCCATCAACAGCATGTCGATCACCGGCCCGGCGGAAAGCAGGCCGATCTGATGCGCCAACTGGAACCGGCGACTGCCCGTCGTCAGACGTTCGGAGATGCGCAGGACCTTGCGTTCCGAATCGTAATGCCGCTGATACGGGAAATCCCGGCCCGCCCTGGTCAACGCCGTTTCAACGCCGTGGGCCGTGTGCAGATAATCGACCAGAGCGTCGCGGGACTGGGTCTCGACAATGCCAATCTCCCGACCGACGCGTTCCGCCTCCAGCTCCAGGTCCTCGAAATAATTGACGTTCTCCTGCACGAAATCCGAGATCGCCTCAGCCGGCGCGACAGAACTCAGAATGACCGGTTCCGCCTCCGCATCGATCGCACGCGCGGCAAGGCTGCGCATATCCGCCTGGGACTTGCGATAGGCGTCGTGCATATGCAGCAACGCACGGGCCACATTCGGCACTGTTTCGACCAATGCCCGGACGTCCGAGTTGGTCAGATCCAAGTCCTCGAACATCTCGCTGCCCAGGACGTCCATGATGTCGGCGAAAAGCTGGGTTTCGTCGTCATCGGCGAGATGCGCGAAGTCGACATCGAAGATCTTGGCAAGTTCCAGCAAAAGCGCCGCTGTCAGCTTTCGCTTATTGTGTTCTATCAGGTTCAGATAGCTGGCACTGACCCCGAGGCGCTCCGCAAGCGCGGTCTGGCTTAGTCCTCGGTCGCGCCTGAGCCGGCGGATCTTGCCGCCGATATTCAAACCCTTTCCGGGCCCTTTGGCTTGTGTATCCGGTGAACGTGCCATCGGCATCTCCTTCATTAACAAGCTTTACATTTTGAAAATTATTTACACAAGCCGCTTTACATAGCGTTCATCTGGAAAATGTTGCTGCGCTGCACGCCTTATGAGACCTTGCTTTCAGAGAGTTTTGCCGCGTTACAGCAAATTGACAGAATGTAAAAGGCGCGACGGGGAGGAAGGCCCCGGAGTAAAATCCGGGGCCAGCCCGCAGAACCAGATCGAAATGCTGAAAAGCATGTAAAAAAGGAGTTCCGTCATGGATAGCATTAATCGCAGTTACGAATGGCAGGGCGGCCCGGAAGGCGGCGAGAATTTCCCGGCCCCCGACTACGCCCCCGATCGCTGGGCAACCACGCGCCGCGACTATACGCTCGCCGATGTAGAGCGTCTGCGCGGTTCCGTTCATATCCGCAACACGCTGGCGGAAATGGGCGCAGAGAAGCTCTGGAACCTGATCAACAACGAGCCCTATGTGAACACGCTGGGTGCGTTCACCGGCAACCAGGCCGTTCAGCACGTCCGCGCCGGACTGAAAGCGATTTATCTGTCGGGCTGGCAGGTTGCTGCCGACGCCAACAATGCCGGTCAGATGTACCCGGACCAGAGCCTGTATCCGGTAAGCTCCGTGCCGCAGGTCGTCGAGCGGATCAACAATGCCTTCATCCGCCAGGACCAGATCCAGAACATGGAACAGAAGGACGGCGCCGATACCTCCGATATCGATTGGTTCGCACCGATCGTGGCTGACGCCGAGGCCGGTTTCGGCGGTCCGCTGAATGCGTTCGAACTGATGAAGGCAATGATCAAGGCCGGTGCCGCTGGCGTCCATTTCGAGGACCAGCTGGCGTCCGAGAAAAAATGCGGCCATCTGGGCGGCAAGGTGCTGGTGCCGATCAAGACCATGGTCCGCAACCTGACCGCCGCGCGCCTCGCCGCCGACGTCATGGGCGTTCCGACCATCATCATGGCCCGCACCGACGCGGAGTCCGCCCGCCTGATCACCAGTGACGTCGATGAGCGCGACCGCCCGTTCCTGACCGGTGAACGCACCGAGGAAGGCTTCTTCCGCATCACTGGCGAGATCGACATGTGCATCTCACGCGGCCTGGCCTATGCGCCCTATGCCGACCTGCTGTGGATGGAAACCTCCACCCCGTCGCTCGAGCAGGCCAAGCAGTTCGCCGACGCGATCCACAAGGAGTTCCCGGATCAGATGCTGGCCTATAACTGCTCGCCCTCGTTCAATTGGGCGAAGCACCTGGACGTGCCGACCATGGAGAAGTTCCAGGCAGAGCTTGGCAAGATGGGCTACAAGTTCCAGTTCATCACGCTGGCGGGCTTCCATAGCCTGAACCTGGCCACCTTCAACCTGGCCAAGTCCTACAAGGAACGCGGCATGGCCGGCTATTCCGAACTGCAGCAGGCCGAATTCGCGGCAACCGAAGAAGGCTTCACCGCCGTCAAGCATCAGCGCGAAGTGGGTGTGGGCTATTTCGACGCGGTCAACAACGCCACGGCCGGTGGCGCCGCCTCCACGACGGCGCTGGAGCATTCCACGGAAGCGGCTCAGTTCTAATCCGGTTCCAAAGGCAAACTCGGACCGGGGCCCGGCAGTCGTCCGAGCCCCGGCACGGGCCAAGAATAGAAACGATAAGTCAGCGGAAACGACACGAATAATCTGTACCGACGATTACCCCTGTTCGGTTCGACGTTTACTTACTCCCAAGTAGGTAAACAAAACACTGGCCCCGCCTCTTCCGAGGCGGGGATTTTTTCTGGTCGACGGACCTTGGGTCGGGTCCCTCGACCCGCTCTCGGAACCGCCTAGAACGGCCGATCGCCGTTCACCGTCACCCGATGCATTTCCCGTCGATGACCATGGTAGTCGTTCAGGGCATAATGATGCGTGCACCGATTGTCCCAAAAGGCCATGGAACCGACCTGCCAACGAAAACGGCAGGTGAATTCCGGCGACTTGATATGGCCCAACAGGTAATCCAGCAGCGGCCGGCTTTCCTTTTCCGTCATGCCGTCGAAGCGAACAGTGAAGGGCTCGTTGATATACAGGCTTTTTCGGCCGGTCTCCGGGTGCGTCCGCACAACAGGATGCACCACTTCCCGGGTGACCAGGGCGCCGTCCCGCAGTTTTGTTGACCGTGTGGCGTTCCGTTCCGAATTGGCGCCGGTCAGGAAGGCGTCACTATGGACGGCCTGCATGCCGTTCAGCATTTTTTTCATGCCGTCGGACAGCATTTCGTAGGCCAATTCGAGGTTGGCAAACAGCGTGTCGCCCCCGAAAGGCGGAATTTCCCGGGCATACAGAATGGACCCCATCGGCGGGTTCTCGAGGAATGTGGCGTCCGAATGCCAGGTATCCCCGATATTGTTCAACGCATCCGCTTCCTTGACCACTTGCAGGATTTCGGGATGCCCCTCCAAGGGCTCGTAGACCGGGTGCACATTCAGTGTTCCGAACAACAATCCGAACTTCTTGTGTTGGTCCGGCGTAATGTCCTGGTCCCGAAAGAATATCACCAGATAGTCGCGCAGCGCCTTCTGGATATCCGCAAAACACTCATTCGAAAGCGGCTTGGAGAGGTCCACGCCCGTGACCTCCGCGCCGAGCGCGCCGCACATTGGCGACACTTTCACAGTATTGAAACCATCCGGCGCCTTGGCCAAACGTGGAACGACTTGCAGCATGGCGTATTCCTACCCTTTCGAAGACTGGGAAGCTCTGGCCAGCGCCCAACGCGCGGCCAGATGGGTCGCGACGATCGCGACGCCGAGAATGTCCAGCCCATGCCCCGGGTCGACGAGGCAATAGGCCGCGAACAGATAAAGCAGACGCTCCGGAACGGTCTTGGCAGGGAACCCGCTGATCGCCACACCAAACAGAACGGCGCCGCCGGTTGCCGTCACGATGGCCAGGGCGATCTGATACCAGGAGAGATCACTGCCGATGATCAGCAGTTCCGGATTGAATACAAAAATGTAGGGAATTATGAAGGCCAGGCCGGCAAAGCGGATGGCCGCGATGCCCGTGCTTGTCACCGGCGCCTCCGCCAAGGCCGCCGCCCCGAAGCTCGCAACCATGACCGGTGGCGTGATCAGCGATAGGACAGCGAAATACAGTACGAACATATGGGCGGCGAGCGCCGGCACGCCAAGCTCGATCAAGACAGGCCCGCCAATCGCGATGGTGATGATATAAGCCGCTACCGTGGGCATCCCCATGCCAAGCACGATGCAGGTGATCATCACCAGGACCAACGCCAACATCATTTGTCCCTGCGTGATGTTGATCAGTTCGCTGGAAAGGCGCAGGCCGAAGCCCGTCATGTTCAACACGCCCACCACGATGCCCGCCGCGGCGCAGGCAATCGTCGCGACCACCGTCGTCTTCGCCGCCGTGTGCAGGCATCCCAGAACGGCCGAAAAGGTCAGTCGGGTTTCCGCCTTCAAGGCGGACACGACCAGCGCCGTCGCAATCCCGACCAGGGCAGCCATCATCGGCGAAAAGCCGGACACCAAAGTGCCCACCAATGTCACCAGCGGCAGCACCATATGGGCAAGCCGCATGATATCTCCGCGTTTCGGCATCATCTCCGTCGGGACGCCCTTCATGTTCTCGCGCCGTGCGGTCAGATCGATCGCGACAAACAGCGAAACGTAGAACAGAAGCGCAGGCACCGCTGCCGCGACAATGATATCCGCATAGGGAATGCCGGTGATATCGGACATCACGAAGGCAACCGCCCCCATGATCGGCGGCGTCAACTGACCGCCGGAGGAAGCCGCGGCTTCGATCCCGCCTGCATGCGCGCCACGGAATCCAATTCGCTTCATCAGCGGAATGGTGACGGAGCCGGTCGCCATGACGTTCGCCAGCGCACTGCCAGAGATCGTGCCGAAAGCTGCACTGGTCACGACCGCCACCTTGGCCGGTCCGCCAGGTGAATTGCCAGTCGCCTTCAAACCCACCCGCTGAATCAGCATGCCCGTCTTACACCGTTCGATGAAGGCGCCGAAGATGATGAACAGGAAGACGTATGTTGCCATCGCACCAATGGGACTGCCGAAAATCCCGAAGGTCGTCATGTAGAGGCTTTGGAATACTTCCGGTGTCGGGATGGGACGATGACGGAAGATAGAGAAGGTATCCCCGCCCCAGAGTCCATAAGCCAGCACGACGAGCAGCAGAATAGCGATCGGCGGGCCGATGCATCGGCGGGAGAGTTCGACGACGAGGCCCACCAGGGCGACCGCCGCCCAGGTATCGACATCCGTTGCCTCGGCATAGGCGAACCGCTCTTCCAACCCTGCCGGATCCGCCAAGACCCTGAGCAGCGCGGCGACCAGCAGCACTGCCAGGATCGCATCCAGCGCCCATGAGGCATTCGGTCGTGAAAAGTCCCGTTTCTTTCCTCGGATATCGTAGATCAAGAGACCAACGACGCCGATCAGCAGCAAATGCAGAGGGCGAAGCACAAAGGTCTCGTAGGCCCCGGCCATGGGTACATAAAGGTGATACAGGCTGGCGCCGATGCCGATCGCCATGACCACCAGGGCGGGGACCTGCCACCATCGGCGCGTGGCGGCGCTCATGAAACGTTCTGCCGCGCCGGTATCGTCGACCGCTGCACGCACGGCACCGTTGCTGCTATCAGCTGTAACTACTTCGCTCATGGGATTCCGGCTTTCCGTACCGCCCCCGATCCGGCGTGCGGATCGGGGGCGGCCTGTTTAAAACAGTAGTGCGGTATTGATTTGGATCAGAGCAAGCCGACCTCTTTCCAATACTGTTCCGCACCCGGATGGAATGGAATTCGTACGCCTTTGACGGCAATTTCCTCGCCGAACTCGCCATAGGCCTTGTGCGCCTGGATCATACGCTGACGCCCTTCCCAGGTCGCCTTGACGATATTGTAGGCCCATTCATCGGGTAGTTCGGCATAGGTGGTGACCTGCGTCACCGAACCGATCGTCGGGATATCCGCATCCTGGCCCTTGAAGGTTCCGGCCGGAATCGTGACCTTTTCGTAGTTGAAGGCGTCGACCAAGGCATTTGCGACCGCATCGTCCACCGGAAGGACATGACCTTCACTGACCGACAAAATTTCGTCTACCACCGGATGCGGGATCGATCCGATCACCGTCGCGGACTGTACCACGTTGTCCTGGAACAGGGAGGACATTTCGCCGTATCCCGTATTGACGATCTTCACATCGTCCGCGATTCCCATCTGGGACACAATCCGCTCGAAACTAGCCAACCCCGTCATGCCCGCGCGGCCGGGCGCGGCGCTTTTTCCCGCAAGGTCGGCGTAAGTCTTGATGTCCGGCTTGGCGACGGTCGAAAGGTAGGCACCGTTCGTCGACATCAGCGCACGCAGGTTCTTGACCGGCTTGCCCTCGAATTTCAGCATGCCTTTATAGGCCGCCGTTACGTCCATGGCGAAGGCGAAACCGACTTCGATCTTTTTGGCGCCGACACCCTTCAGGTTCGCAATACCGCCGCCCGGCGTGACGGTGGTCGAGACATCCGGCCAGGTTTTCTTCGACATTTCGGCGATCGCCGCCGCCCCCAGATACCAGGCGCCGCCCTGCCCTCCGCCGACCATTGTCAGGTATTCCGGCGACGATCCGGAAGCCCGGGCTCCGCCGCCGAAACCGGCGGGCAGGACAACAGCGACCCCGGCCGCCAGTCCGCTTCCCATTTTCAAGAACTCTCTACGTCCGACTTTCTGCATAGTTTCCTCCTCCAAGAAGTCAGTTATTTTTCGTTTTGTGTATTAAGTCGGGGCCACGCCTTTATACGGTCGTGGCGGCAATTGTCCGACCCAGTCGGCGGTCTGAAAATGGCGCGCGAGCTCGGCCAGCCGCTTTCCCAGATCATCCAGGTTTTCTTCCGCGATCCGGCTGGAAGGCCCGCCACAGTTGAATGCAGCAAGTGCATCGTTTGAAAGTTCTACCGCGACGCCGACGGCGTTCACGTCGTTCTCCCAAGAGCCTATCGACGTGCAGTATCCTTTTTGCCGGTATTCCTGTTCATGGGCGCGCAGGGATTTCTCGATCTGTTTGAACCCTTTGGGATCCGAGCTTTTGATTTGCACCAGAATGTCATCTTGCTCCGCGTCACCCGCCGCGGCGAAGTAGGCGCGGCCCATGGACGTCGTGTGGATCGGAATGCGTGACCCGATATCCAGTGGTAGGGCCCGCACGGTGCTGTCTCGGGACCGTTCGATCAGGATCATTGAAAGGCCGTCCCGAATGCCGAGGGACACGGTGCCGCGCGAATACTCGGCAAGTTCCTGCATCATTGGCAGCGCCACATGGCGCTTGTCCATCGATGCCATGACCGGATAACCGAGCGTCAACACCCGCGGATGAAGCTGGAAGCGTCCCGATTCGGGATCCGCATAGATGTAGCCCAATTTGACCAGCGTATGGACCAGGCGGGCCACAGTCGTCTTGGGCAGACCCGTCTCCTTCGACAGCTCGCCCAGGCTCATCCGGTTTCTGTCCGGCTTGAAGGCGGACATGACCGCCAACCCGCGCGCAAGCCCGTTTACGAAAGCCCTGTCCTTGGGCTCTTCCATCGCCTCGTTTCCTTATCCCGGTCTGCCGCTCTGTCGGCGGCTTGTCGCGTGTTCCGCGAAATTGCATGACGAGAGTTCACACCATATAACCAAGCAATGTCAATATGCGGTATGATGTACCGCTTAGCGGAACGATTAACTATGCAGGGAACGACCATGAAACGCATCACACTGGTAACCGGGGCGAACCGGGGAATTGGCCTGGCGACGGCACATCTGCTCACCGAGCAGGGGCATGCGGTAATCGGCACCGGGCGAACACGGCCGGACGATTTTCCCGGGGATTTCTATGAAGTGGATTTCGCTGATGCGGACGCTCTTGCCCGGATCGGCACGGAGATCGCGAAGGGCCACGCGGTCACGGGCCTGGTCAACAATGCCGGCATTTCACGCGCTTCGGATATCGAGACGACCTCGCTCGACGACATGGACCGGCACTATGCGGTGAATGTACGCGCCGTGGTTCAGCTCACGCAGGCGATGCTGTCGCGGCTGCGGGAAGCGCCGGCGGGCGGGCGCATCGTGAACATTGCCAGCCGTGCGGTACTCGGACGGGGAGTAAGGACACCCTATGCCGCCAGCAAGGCGGCGATCGTCGGACTGACCCGCAGTTGGGCCTTGGACCTCGCCGCGCAGGGGATCACGGTCAACTGCGTGGCGCCGGGCCCCGTGGCGACCGTGCTGTTCAAGAACAATCATCCCGACGGATCGCCCGAACTTGCGGCCGTGACCGCCGGCATTCCGATGGGCCGGCTCGGCCTGCCGGAGGAAATTGCCGGTCCGATCGCCTTTTTCCTGTCGCCGGCAGCCAATTTCGTGACCGGACAAACGCTGTATGTCTGCGGCGGCGGCAGTATCGGGCGCGACCCCGTATAGCACCTGGGGCGCATTGACTCGCCCCGCGGTGGGCTGGTCGGGCGGCTTCGGGATGGGCCGATATTCCCTCTGGTCATCTCCCTCCTCCCTCTGTATATAAGCCGCTCAACGCCCGCCCCGCCGAAACGCCGCAAGGCATCGGCCGGGAATAGGGCGGATGACTTGGCCAGGCACCCGTAGCTCAGCTGGATAGAGCGCTGCCCTCCGAAGGCAGAGGTCACAGGTTCGAATCCTGTCGGGTGCGCCACGTTCCCACCTTTCCGTCCAAGAACCTTCGAACACGGATGCTGACTTCCGCGTGAAGCGGTGCTGCAATTGGCATATCGCAGGGTTAAGTGGATCCGGTTAGGAGAACGCGTTTGATCGACTTACCCTGGAATGACCGGCGTGGGCGGTTCAGCGGATTGCGGGCCGGGGCTTGTTTGCTGGCGCCGGCGCCCGTCTTGTGGCTGTTTTATCTGGCCGTAAGCGGAGGACTGGGGCCGCGACCCTATGAGGCGGCAACGCATGAGGCCGGGCTGTGGACCCTGCGCCTGCTGTTAATCACCCTTGCCGTGACACCGCTGCGGCGCGTGACCGGCTGGGCGCGGTTGGCGGGGATTCGGCGGCTGCTGGGACTGACGGTTTTCGCCTATGCCGCCGCGCATCTGACGTTGCATGTCGGCGACCAAGGCTGGCATGTCGGCCGCGCGGCATCCGAAATCGTCAATCGGGTCTACCTGACCATCGGGTTCGCGGCGCTGATTGGGCTCGGCCTGTTGGCCGTAACATCAAACGACAAGTCGGTCCGCCGGCTGAACATCTGGTGGCACCGTCTGCATCGGATCGTCTACGCACTCGCGGCGCTCGGCATTCTGCACTTTTTCATGCAGACTAAGCTGGAAGCGACCGAAGCCGCCCTGATGATGGGTTTCTGGCTGTTACTGATGGGGTGGCGGCTTGCACACCGACTGGGCGCCGATGTCACCTCACCGGCGACCCTGGCATCCGTGGCACTGATTTCCGCTGTGGCGACCGCCGCCCTCGAAGCAACCTGGTACGGGGTTGCGACGGGTATTCCGTGGCAAGCGGTTCTGGCAGCAAACCTGGAACCGACACCCATGCCGCGCCCCGCAATCTGGACGGCAGTAACGGGATTGTTCGTGACCCTTCTTCCGCTGTTGCAGCGCCTGACAGCGCTTAAGCGCCCTCAAGAGTCCTGAGCCAGGTTTGCTGAACCACGTAGGCGTCGAAGATAGCGCGGTGTCGGCGTTCGCCGAGGACCGCATCCTAGGTATCGTGCCAGCGCTGCATCTGTGCCTTCAGCAACTCGTTCAGCGGGCAGGCAACGACTGCGGTTGGCCGCTCATGGCCCTCCGGCAGATCGCGTTGTTATTCAGGACCGCGGCCCAGGCCACGACCAGAATCCGATATGCAGCAGTTCAAAACACCCGTCGCGCCGTCAGCACACGGCGACATCGGCCCAGCGCGTGTCTTCGAACAACCGGCCCCGATACCGACCTGACAGAATGTCATCCCTGGCGCGGCCCCAGGAGCGAGACCATTCGGACGGGTCGCGCAGGACCTCGTCCAGGTTCGCGCGGCTTCTTGCCACAAAGCCTGGAAAGGCCGGCCTACCCGAGGCTTGCCCGGTCGGGTGATACCGCAGATCCATGCTCCAGCGCAGGCCATTTGAACGATTGGGATAGGCCCGGTGGACATTCATCTTATGGAACAGGACGACGCCGCCCTTGCCAACCGGCAGAGGAACCGGGTCCCGGCCCTGAAGTGTATGTTCAGGCACGTGCGGTTCCGAGGCTAGTTTCGCGTTGGCGCAATGAACCCGTCCCCCATCGCGGTGCGATCCTGGGATAGAGGCCAGACAGCCGTTTTCGATTGTCGCCTCGGTGATCGCCAGCCAGACCGTCAGCTGCGCCGTATCGTCCGCCTCCGGCAGCAGCGCGACGATATCCTGATGCCATGTCGTCGCACCAATATTGGAATGACCGGACACTTCCGACCTGAGGTCTTTTTCCGGCGGCTTCATACGCATCTGCTGTACCGGGCTGGAACTGATCTCCGGCCCGATGAAGGCCTCCACCACGTCCAATATCCTTGGATGGCACAGCAGACCGAAGACGGCAGGGCCGCTATGCATGCGAAAGGTATCCGGATCGATTCCGCCATTCAGCAAGGGCAGGGAAATGTTGAAGAACCGGTGCAGATCCGGGAATTCGCCGACCAACCGGCCATACCGGTCGCCGAAGGCCAGCCCGTCATACCGGCTGCTTACCTTGCCCTCCGCAAACAGCCTGTGGGCCAGGCGGTCCAGCAGATCTGCATATTCGTTTTCGATCGGTAACAGATCGTCCGGCGGCACCAACTGGTCGATCGCGAGGAACCCGTTCTCCTCGAAAAATTCCTTCTGCTCCGCGTCTATGACGGGAGGGATATTCTCTTCACTCATGCTCGCGACCTCCGCAGGGTTGCGCATCCTTTGTCAATGGCGCCGCCGCCTATCGTCCTAAGGACTGCCCGTTCAGGCATACTGAGATTGAGTTTGACGCCAAACAAACGCATTCTTAGGGGCGTAAGGGGTCTTACTGTTCGTGCCTATTTGTCCAAGGACCATCCTGATGCAACGGAAACTGCCGTCATTGCCGGCCTTACAGGCTTTCGAGGCCGCCGCCCGCCACGAGAACTTCGCCACGGCCGCAAAGGAATTGAACCTGTCGCAATCCGCCGTCAGCCACCGGGTGCGCGGGCTTGAAAGCCACCTTGGCTGTCCCCTGTTCGAACGGCTTCCCCGCGGCCTGCGCCTAACCGAATCCGCAAAGGCCTATCTGCCGACGGTTCGCAGCGCTTTCGAAGAGATATCGAGCGCAACCGCCGGCGTCTTCGGCCAAACCGGACGGACGGTCCTGAACATTCGCGCGCCGATCAGCTACACGGTGTTGTGGCTGTCTTCTCTGGTGGACCGGTTTCAGGCGGATTTCCCGCATGTCGAGATACACCTGTCCAGTTCGATATGGGTCGAGCGCAATGCGACCGGCGAGGCTGATGTGGAATTCAGGATCGGCCAGGGAAGTTGGGAGGGGTTTGACGCGGAACTGCTGTTCCGGGACCCCCTTGTGCCGGTCTGTTCTCCGTCCACGGGCACGGCGATAACCATGCCGGCGAGCCCCGAAACATTGGCAGGCTGCAGCCTTGTCCATGTGATGGGGACGGAAGATTACTGGGGCCGGTTCTTTGCCGCAAAAGGCATTGAGCGGCCGCGGCGGAAATCCGACATTAGGGTTGATTCATCGATTGCCGCAGCGGAACTGACTGTGGCGACGAAACGGGTCGCATTGATCCACGAGCGCTTCGCCAAGCCCTATATTGAACACGGTCGATTGATGATTGCGTCGCCGAGCAGGGTCCACCCGCAGGAGGGCGTTTATCTTCTGCGCCCGAGGGGGCCGGAACAAAGGAAGCCTGAGGCCCTGCTGTTCGAACGGTGGATCAAGGACCTTGAGACGGCTATGCCTGCTCCAGTGTCCTGAGCCAGGTTTGCTGAACCACATAGGCGTCGAAGCTGGCGCGGTGACGGCGTTCGCCGAGTTCGGCGAGGACCGCATCCTTGGTATCGTGCCAACACTGCATCTGTTCTTCCGATAGGATCATCTCGAGCGCACTGATCTCGAATTCCGGCTCAACACCGCTTTTGTGGAAAAGATCGATCAGCCAGGGTTTGTCGACGACCCATCCGTCTGTATAGACCGTCTTTCCTTTCAGCAGCGCGTTCAACTCCCGCGCCACGACCGCCGTCGGTTTGCCGTGATCTTCCAGGATATCGCGCGGAATACGGTGAATTCGTTCCGCTGCCTCATCCCAATGGGTCCAATCCTCCACCGGCAGGATCAGGGAACAGAATTTCGACCCGTCGCCCAGCGCCAGCCCGACTTCGATCGGATAGCTGTCCGGGCCGAAGCCGGACGCTTCGATATCAATAATGTCCGGCGCGCGCCGTTGCGATTTCTTCATCGGCAAAGATCCCGATATCCGACCACTCTCCAGATCCGTTTCGGAGTGTGCGGCAAGAATGCATGGGCGTAAACCGTTTGCCTGCTTGTATGATTCGATAACGCGGGAGTCATCGGACCGGTTGGAAAAATTGTCACCAGGACAATCCCATCCTTGCCGTCAGCGTCACGCGATGCACCATGTTTGGACGCGAGGTACGGAGGTGAACATGGGAAACAAGGCGCTGATGCGGAAGTTGACCCGCTACATGGCTTGGGCCGACGATGTCATGCTGCGCAACGCGGAGCAATTGCCGGTCCCGGAACTGACCGCACAGCGGGACACACTATTCGGCAGCATCAATGGCACGTTCGATCACGTCTTGCTGGTCGGGCAGGTTTTCCGCGCCCATCTCGAAGGACGCCCGCATGACTTCACATCCCGTCATCCGACGAAGAACCGGTCCTTCGCCATGGTCGCCGAAGAGCTTCGCGCGCTGAACGCATTCTATGTCGATCTGTCCGATCGGATGGACCCAACCGATTTGAAGGATGTTGTTCGCTTCACCTTCATAGGCGGCGGGCAAGGATCGATGTCGCGGGAGGAAATTCTCCTGCATCTCGTCAACCATGCCACCTACCACCGCGGGTTCGTCAGTACACTGATCTTTCCATTCCGGGTGAGCGGGCAGGCAAACGATCTGACCGTTTTTCTGCGCGATGTCTGGCCCGACCTGGTCCGGACCGATCCTTCCCTGGTGCCATGATCCTCGGCCCCTTGGATCCTCGCCCGCTTGCCCCGCTTTGTCGCAATGGCAGTATCATGCTAGCGTTTCGCGCCATGTCGTACCCTTTGCGGGCTACCGCCCGCGGACCTTTGATCTGCTGGAAGGACCCATCAAATGCACGGAAAGAATATCTCCGTTCATCCGATTCATCTGGGGTTGGGCGCGACGGCGGTCTCTGAAACCGCCTTTACCGGCGATATGTCCTGGTACGAGGATTACCAAACACGCCACGCTGCGGACGGCGCAGAGGCGCGTATCGTCGCGATGCACAGCTTTTCCGCCCCCTGGCCGATGTGGGAGATGCATCCGGCAGGGGCGGAGGTCGTTCTGTGCACCGAGGGATCAATGACCCTGCATCAGGAGGGTCCCGACGGGCAGGTTACCACGATCACGCTTGGTCCCGGGGAATATGCGATCAACGCGCCCGGCGTGTGGCACACGGCTGATATAGACGATAACGCCACTGCGCTGTTCATCACCGCCGGGAAGGACACGCAACACCGGCCGCGCTAAACAATGGGGCGCCACTCCACCGATGATGGCGGAAAGCGGCGCGGTTGTCCCATTCGTGTGCGGCTACTCGGCCGCTTCCAACTTGTCCTGGGTCTTGGTGTCAAAGTCGGACGCGTCATGGCGTTCGTGGAGCTGTTCCCAGGGTTCGCCTGAAAGCTTGTTGACCTTGCGTCCGCGCTGAACGGCGGGACGATCCCAGATTTCCTTGGTCCAGCGTTGGACATTTTCATAGGATTGGACTTCCAGGAAGGTTCCCGCGTCCCCGTATTGCGCCCCTCGCGCAAGGTTTCCGTACCAGGGCCAGGTCGCGATATCGGCGACCGAATACTCGTCCCCGCTAAGGAAACGTGTTTCGGCCAGGCGACGGTCCAGAACATCCAACTGGCGCTTCGTCTCCATCGCGAACCGGTCGATCGGATATTGAAATTTCACCGGCGCGTAGGTGTAGAAGTGTCCGAACCCGCCGCCGAGATAGGGGGCCGATCCCTGAAGCCAGAAAAGCCAGTTCAGGACCTCCGTCCGCGCGGCCCGCTCGGTCGGCAGGAAATGACCGAATTTTTCGGCCAGATACACCAGAATGGAACCTGATTCGAAGACCCGCACCGACGGATTCTCGGACCGGTCCAGCAGTGCCGGGATTTTGGAATTCGGATTGATGTCGACGAACCCGCTGCCGAATTGGTCGCCGTCACCGATCTTGATCAGCCAGGCGTCGTATTCCGCGCCGCTTTCACCCAGCGCGAGCAACTCCTCCAGCATGATCGTGACCTTCTGGCCGTTCGGCGTGCCCAATGAGTAGAGCTGCATCGGATGCTTGCCGACCGGCAATTCCTTTTCATGTGTAGGACCCGCAATCGGCCTGTTCGTGCTGGTCCACTTGCCGCCATCCTGGTTGTCCCACTTCCAAACCTTGGGCGGCGTGTATTCGTCCTGTTGTGTCATTTTCGTGCCTCTCCGTACCGGATTTGATCGTTGCGACCAATTTAGGCCTGGATCGGTATTTTTCGATAGCAGGCAATGACACGCAACGGTGTCTTTTTCGTGAGCGACAAATGAAACCCCGCCATCCGGGCGGATGGTATGGATAGAGCACTCTGCGGTCTTGCCCCTCTTCGCGAAACTCATGAGCGCGCGATCATAAAAATATATCTCGATATATCTTGTTTTTCGATATATCGAGTCCTATATCGAAATTTATTGCTATTTGAGAAAGGAATAATCGTATGAATGAAAAACGGCATGGCGGACGCGGCGGGCATTCGGGCCACCGGGGACGCAAACATGGTCAGGACGGACTCGACACGGCGGGTGACGTCACCGGAGAAGGTGGAAAGGGACCGGGCCGACATCGACACGGTCATCGCGGCGGAGGACGCCGTGGCGGACGCCTCTTCGACTATGGGGAGCTGCGGCTGCTCATCCTCGCGTTGATCGCGGACGGCCCCAGCCATGGATACGAATTGATCAAGACCATCGAAGATCGTTTCGCAGGCGCCTACAGCCCAAGTCCGGGAGTCATCTATCCGACGCTCTCCTGGTTGGAAGACATGGGATACGCAGTGGTCGACCCACAGGAGGGCGGCCGCAAATTGTATCGCATAACCAAGGACGGCGCCGAATTCCTGAAACTGAAAAAGCAAGAGGCCGACGGTCTCTTCGCCCGTGCGGGACAATCCGGCGGCCCTCCCGGATACGTGCCAGCACCGGTCATTCGGGCAATGGAAAATTTGAAAACGGCGCTTCGACTTCGGTTACGGCAGGGAGAGATGAACGAAAATACGATCGACGCCATTGCCGCCGCAATCGACGCGGCGGCCCAGAACGTGGAGAAATGTGAATGACGAATGAAACATCGATCAAACAGCCGATTGAAAGCAGGGCCGTGATCCGGACGGAGAAGGCGAGCCGCTATCTGCAACAGCTTTGCAAGCATTTCGGCCATAAGATTCCGGTCACCTTTGACAGCCAGGCCGGCCACATATCCTTTCCCGGCGGCGATTGCCGGTTGCAGGCCGACGAAGCCGCGCTGACGATGCTGGTCTCCGCCCCCGACAACGAGGGATTGGAAAATCTGGAGGGCGTGGCCGCGCGGCATCTGGAGCGCTTCGCTTTCCGGGAAGACATGCAGATTGCCTGGCAGCGAGTTTGACGTAAACCGCACAAGAATCACGGCCCAACGCCAAATCCGGGAGGAAGCGGTTGATCGGTGGAACTTCGACCCCAATCGAGCAAACCGGGAGAGCGCTGTTGAATCCCCCGCTCAATCGCTATGGGACCCCTCTCACAACAGGCCCGTTTCTCTTTTCCACGAATTCGGGAGTCGAGCTGTTCTTTCACTGGACAACCTTCGCGTTTCACCGCACGCACGAATGGCTGAGTCACGTGCGGCCAGTGCCTTTCACCCTTCATGTATGGTAGAACCGGCGGGGTTAACGGTCCGGTCGCCGGACGACTCCCTGGCCTCCCTTGCCGCCAATGCCGGCAATGCCGGCACGGAAAGCACCGGACTTCTACTCGGTTTTCGTTTGAAGAAATGACTGTGACGGGCAACTGGTTCCTATCGGCCGCTCAACCGGAATAGCCCACCTGGTCGAGCGGGTAGATCGGGCGTCGGACATGCTTGAATGTTCGGTAGGACAAGTCATCCGAGCTCATCGCACCCGTATCACACACCAGAATTTCGGAAGCAATCGGACCGAAGGCACCGCGGAAATGCTGTTGGGATTTTACCGCCAGGAAACGTTTCTCCTCCGGTTGTATCCCAACCGAACGGAACAGTGCCCGGTCCAGCATCTGCACATTGTTGGACGCGACCAGAATGTCGATCACCCCGTCGCCGGCCGGGACGCGGAAACAGGCGCATGGACCCAGATCGCCCGTGACACCGGTCAGCATTGGCCCCTCATAAACGAATTTCCCGTCCCCAAGCGCGGCGACGGTTCCCGTCAGGGTTAGCGGCCCCCCGCCACGGGAAGGCTCGGTTTTACCGCCAAGCGACAACGTCAATTCAGCGCCGATTCCGGCCTTATGCATCTCCGAGGCCGATTTCGGATCGTACAAACCTCCGAACGCAGCATCCGCAATGCCAGCGGCCAACATCTCCTCCAGCAGACGCGTCGCGTCCCCATAAGCGCCTGCCCCGGGATTATCCGCGTAATCCGCGATCACGACCGGACCGGAGTCTTTTTTTCCGCGACTGTGTAACGCTTTCTCGATCGTCTTTTCCGGGGAGAGTATTTCGACACTGAACTCATCTCGTCGGCGCCAGATTTCGGCCATGATACCGTCGCCCAACGCGCGCCAGCGCGGCGAGTCTCCATCTCCCGTCACCGTCACGCTCGGGCCGGCCACGTCAATATCCGCGTCGACGAACCCCGCATTGACCGACACCGTCAACAAGCCGGGCTCTTCCTGTTCCAATCTACGTGCCGCCGCCAAGTGATCGAGCATTTGCCCGCCGGCATTGGTTGTCCGTCCGTCATCGCAGCCGACGAGAAGCGGTGCCCGACACACCACCGTCACCGGGCGGCATTCGCCGGCGAGACATCGCGCCAGAAGACGCCCGGCCTCGGCACCCCGGTCCCGCATATCCACATGCGGATAGGTTCGATACGAAAAAAGCGCCGTCACCCGCTCCGCCATTGCGTCGGTGACATTGGCGTGCAGATCAAGCGTCGCCATGATCGGAACGTCAGGCCCCAATCTTTCGCGCAACGCTCCAAACAAAGCGCCTTCGCCGTCATCGGACAACTCGGTCACCATTGCCCCGTGCAGCGCCAGAAGCACCCCGTCGACGGGTCCCTCGTCCAGTCCGGTGAGGATTGCATCCGTAACGAAACGTACCGCTTCCGCGGTGACAATTCCGCTGGGTCCGGCATTGGCCGCGACAGTCGGGACGATCTGCCAGCCTTCGATCTCGGCAATATCGATAAATCCGGCAATCTCCGAATTCGTTCCGCGCAGCCTGTCTACGATTTCCGGCCCCATATACAGCAAATTGGTGCGGAATTCTTCCAATCCCGTCGGTCGGTTCGAGAACCTGTTCGTCTCATGGGCGAATTTGGCAATCAGAATGCGATGCGACATCACGAAACTTTCGGGAAGATCCAATCCAACAGTGCAGACAGGGCGCCGCGGCGGCTGCGGATCGCCCAGGCAGGTCGCCAGGCCAATTGAGCCGACCGCATCCCTCTCAATGCCGGATCCCCGGTTTGGGCGTCTACGACCGCGGCACGCACGTCATTCGGTGACATGTGCGGTGAACTGAAAGACCTTCCGGCCTTTGATGTCTGAAAGTCTCTTCGCGCGACGTCGCCGCCGGTCATTTGCCGTCCGACCAGATCCGGTGCGAAGTGGGCACGTACCCCAATCCGTAAAGATCGGCCGCCGGATCCTCCTCGGGGTTGGGCCTTTCCGGGGGCGGAGGGTTGATCACCCTTCCATCGGCGTGACCGGTTCTGATCAGATCTTCGGTCGTCGCTACCTTGGTCGGCGCCCCAGGTCCGGGAAGGTTAGTCTTGGCCGAAGTCTCAGCGGCAGCATCGTGACTTGCGCCCGGATAGTTCAACGTCAGCAATGGGTGATGTTTCGTGAAGCCACGGACATGACGCTGCTGCTGACGCCTTTCTTCCCGGCGCGCCGGTTTGAAAACGCCATCAAGGATCGCATCAAGTTCCGTCGACCCGTCCAGTTGGATCACGTGGCACCCGCCTAGTTGAAGGTTTTTATTTACCGTCCGACCACCGAATCGTCGTCAATCCGGCCGGTTCGCGTTGGGAGCATATTATAGGCACTTGGCAAGGAGCAGGCAAACAGACGCAGATCCGTTTGACCTGCGTGATGAGTGCGAAAACAACCAGTGGCACCCAAAGATGTTCGCAATATGCAATTTAATTTGCGATTTTTTCTCGCATTTCGCCAAGGATTACAGGGCTTCGGAATAAAGAAAAAAGCGGCCCGGAGGATATCCGGGCCGTCTAAGGCGAGGGAGAGTAAGAGGCAAAAGGGAAGAAACTTCTCACCGAAAATCGGCTAGCGAAAGAACCCTTTTGATACGCTCACCCTACCCGGCCGCTGTCCATGAAGAAGTGACGCCAGTCACACCAGAGTAGTTTTTTGGCCGTCATTGCGACTTTTTTCCCGCGGATGCCCGTTCCGTCGCCGCCGCGCAAGGGTGAACCGGCGGTTTTTGCTCTCTGAGACTGACAAAAGGCTTGCAGTCTCACGCCTGCCGCAATATCAGAGCGGTCGCGACGGGCCGGCTTAGCTCAGTTGGTAGAGCACATCATTCGTAATGATGGGGTCGCGTGTTCGAGTCACGCAGCCGGCACCACCGCCCAGATTGATTTCCCGATGACATTGATACCGGAACAGGCAGCGTATGGTAGCGTCGCCATACCGCACGCGTCTATTTCCAGGCTATTGCGGACGACCGAGACCGCGTTTGGAAAATGCCTGAACCGTTAGCTCTCCAAGCGCAGGCAGTTGGCGAAGGAAAAGCTCAGCCCTGGCGAAATCGCCATTCTCGTAAGCCTTTTCCAGGATTGCCGCCGTCAGTTCCATCGCCCTGGCACCGAATGAGGCCGAACTGCTCTTCAGGGAATGCGCCCAACGACTTCGGTCCTTCCCGGACACCGTCTCATCCGCGCTTGAAAGCGCAACGGTTAACCGGTCCGCTTCACCCAGATACATGACAATGAGATCCCTCATCGCCTCAGGCCCGGCATCCTCCTCCAATTGCGCGAGCTTGTCGCCCTGAATGAGTACGGTTTGGCCGAGACCCTCGACCTCGACAGTCTCACCATCCTCAACTCCGGCATTTTTCTCCTTGGTCGATGCCTGCTCGATTTCTTCCACCGGACGCGCGTTGCGTTCCAGCACCTGAACCAGTTCAACGTAGCGGAGAGGTTTCGCTATGTAGTCGTCCATGCCCGCTTCCAGGCATCGCATCCTGTCCGTCGGTGTGTCATGTGCCGTCAATGCAATGACCGGCACGTCGCAATTCGGCGCTGGCAGTTGTCGAATGGCGCGGGTCGCCGCCACGCCATCCATTACCGGCATGGCAACATCCATGAGCACAGCCGCATAGTTGCACTGCAGGGCCAGGTCTACGGCTTCGGCGCCGTCTATGGCCTCATCCACGATGAATCCGGCACGCCGCAGCATCGCTTTCGCGATCATGCGATTTGTTTCACCATCGTCCACCAGAAGCACACGCCCGCGTTCCACTGCATCAGCGCCGCTTCCGCCTTGATGGTCAATTTTTGCCAGAACGCTGTACTGCATTACCTCTGCACTCTTCACATCCAGCGCACATCGCTGCAGGATTTGGGCCAATCAATTGATCGACGGCGCGCGGATAATTGAACCGATGGACACATAAATGATCCTGTTTTTCACTGATTTCGGTTGGCTCGGCCCTTATGTCGGTCAAATGCACGCTGCGGTGGCCAAGTATGCAAACACTATACCGACCATCGATTTGATGCACGACGCACCGCCCCACGACCCTACGGCATCGGCCTACATGCTGGCCGCATTGACGGATTATATGGCCGAGTGGACCGTTTGTGTCGCCGTCGTCGATCCCGGTGTCGGAACCGATCGCGACGCCATCGTGCTGAAAGCGGGAAACAGGTTCTTCGTCGGTCCGGATAACGGGTTGCTCTCGATCACGGCCCGCCGCTGCAACGAACCCGAATGGTTCAGGATTTCCTGGCGACCGGACAATATGTCGGCCAGTTTTCACGGTCGGGACCTGTTCGCGCCCGTCGCCGCCCAGCTCGCTACTCGCCTTTCGAGCGGTAAGCCCGAAGGCACCCCGTTATTGAACGGCCTCGCCGAGGAAATTCGCGGACCGTCGGTAACGCCACCTTGGGCCGATGACATTGATGAGGTGATCTACATAGACGGCTTCGGGAACTGCGTGCTGGGCCGAAGGGCGGCAACCCTTCCGCCAGACAGCCGGATTATCGTCGGGGATGTATCGCTAGCCCGCTCAAACACCTTCGGCGACGACCGGGACGGCCGCGGCTTCTGGTATGAGAATTCGATGGGTCTGGTGGAAATCGCGGTCAACAAGGGCAGAGCAGCAGACCGTTTCGCGATGACCATCGGGGAAAGTGTCCGATACGCCTGAACGGGCTTGCCCGTCAAAAAAGATCAACCGGCCAGCATGCCGCCATAATAGGTGCCGGCCCAAGCCAATCCGCCCGCCGCGATGGCAAGCAGCAGCCAAACCCATAATGGCGTTCCCGCGGATTTCACAGGTGCTTCCGACACACGGGCGATGTCTTTGTCGATCGCATGTATGCGACCGGCGATCTCCTGAGCGGCCTTGTCTTTTTGATTGGGCAGGCGCTTGTACAGATCCATCTGCTTTTTTCGCTCGTCCCGCAAAGCGGCCAGCTTGTCGGCCTTTGATTGCGTCTTGGCCATTATCAAGGCCCCTTTTTGCCACGTTGCGTCGATTACACCCCCATGCGCCTCCGCGGCCGGACCCTATCCAGCCAATTACTAATAAGCAATTAATGATCAGGCGTTTAGATGCTCCCCCGCATGGAAATACCATCATTCCGTCATCCGCCTGTCATTCTCGGTTGGTAAGCGCTTGCGATTAGTCCAGCCGCCCAACGAACAAGTTTGCGATGACCGACGTTACCGAGAATCCGACCATCTCCTACGCCACGGACGGCGATCCCGTCCTGCGGCGTTCGCTGATAAGGGCAGTCGAGAAAATTTCCGGCCAGCCAAGACTGAAACGGCTTTATGACGACTATCGCCGACAGGGCGGTAGCGACCGCCCGTTCTGGCAGGAAGCAATAGACCGCCTTCGCGTCGGCTTGGATGTAGATGAGGAGCAGCTGCGCAAATTGCCGGCGAAAGGTCCGCTCATCGTCGTGTCGAACCACCCCTTCGGCGTGCTGGACGGATTGAGCGCCTGTCACCTCGTCAGTCAACGCCGCAACGACATCAAACTGATGGCGCATGCGACCTTCGATCGCGCGCCTGAACTGCGCCCATATCTGCTGCCAATTCATTTCGAGGGGGCCAGCACCGCCCTGCGCAGCAATGTCGCTGCTCGCCAAGCCGCTCTGCGGCATCTCGCTGACGGCGGCGCCGTCATCATTTTCCCGGCGGGCCGGGTCTCTACCGCTGAGAAAATCTTCGGCCCGGCGACGGACGCCCCCTGGAAGCTGTTCGTCTCCACCATGATCCAGCGGTCAAACGCCACAATCCTGCCGATATATTTCGAAGGTCAGAATTCGTGGCGCTTCCATCTCGCCAGCAGGATCGGCGAAGCATGGCGCGAGGCATTGCTCATGTATGAGTTGGCTCGGCGGATCGGCAGCGACGTCACGGTCCGCATCGGCGAACCGGTTCATGCGGGCGATTTACCGGGAATCAACGACCGCCATCAACTGCTGGAAGACCTTCGGCAACGGGTTTACGCGCTGGCGAACGTGGAGGATTGATCTTCATATTTCGACCAAGAGCCGGACCTGAACTGCTCGACGCGGTTCCGACCATTCGCCTTGGCGGTATAGAGCGCATAATCCGCTCGTTGCATCAGAGTGGCGAGAGAATCGACATCACCATTCAATCCGGCAACGCCGAAACTGCATGTGACGGACAGAGGTGTCCCCCTTTCGTCGGCGATAACCATATTCTCTATCCGGCTTCTGCAAGTCTCCGCGATCCGTAATGATGGGACCAGCCCGCATTCGGGCAGCAGAATGGCGAACTCCTCGCCTCCGATCCGGCCTATGCGCTGACCGGGTCGCAGCGCATCCGCGCAGATATCCGTCACAGCCTGGATGACACGGTCACCGGTCGGATGCCCGTAGGTATCGTTCACGGCCTTGAAATGGTCGATATCCAGCAGCGCAACCGTTAGATCCTGCTGTTGCGCCCGCGACCGCTTCGTCTCATCTTCCGCAAGCTCCGTCCAGGCCCGACGGGTCATCGCACCTGTCAGCGCATCCGTCGACGCCGTCATTCTCAGTTCGAGTTCATCGACGACGAGGCTCGCGAAATTTTTCAGTATCTCGACCTCGTTCTCAGGGAATTCCCTCGGTTCCGTATCGATCGCGCAGAGGGTACCGACATTGTACCCCTCGGGCGTCGTCAAAGGGACACCGGCATAACTGCCGATATTCGGCGGGCCGACCACCAGTGGATTATCCGAGAATCGTTGGTCGGACTTCGCATCCCGAACGAGGAACGGTTGGTAATCGCGAATGGCATGCGTGCAGAAGGAGATGTCTCGTGTCGTTTCGCAGACACTCAAGCCACGCTGGGCTTTGAACCACTGCCGCTCCGTATCCACGAGACTGACAGCGCAGATCGGCACATTCAGGATCTGTTGCACCAGGCCGACGATCTTTTCGAAAGGCTTTTCCTTCTCCGTATCAAGAACGTCATAGCGGTGAAGGGCACGGATCCGTGCCGCTTCGTCGAGCCGCTTGCGATCAGCTTTCATCAGCGCCCTCCCGCAATGCCATGATCGAATCCAGAAGCTCCGCCTGATAGGACTGGAACGCGACCTCAAGGCTCCGCACGATCGTCTCCTCATTGCACCCTTTCGCGATCAAGGACGTCGCAAGGGTGGAGAGATGGTGTTGGTGCCGTGCCATGTTTTCCTTGAGGCATTCCGGAGTGTCCTGGCCCGGATATTTGCCGGCAAACGCCTCGACGTACTTGCTGGGGTTTTCTTGCACACTGGAACTCCCTGAGGTTCCATAAAATTATATTAGTTTTTGATTAACAAATGGCTAATGCGATTGCGTAAAACCACACCACTTCTGCAACGTTTCGCTTTTTCTGCATGCATCCGTCATGATGCCGCCCGACTCAGATGCTGAAAAGAAACAGAACGCATTCGCCAATTTCTTGTACAGCGTCCGAAGCGACGTTTACTTCATCTGCCCGCGCATTTTCCGGAAAGGCCCGATGGTGCGGTTTGTGATTCACTCTGGACTATTTATCGCCCTGACGGTGCTCTCACAGGTCGGGGGATTGGCATGGCTTGTCGCCGTAAACTTTAAGAACCGTCTGCTCGTCTTTTTCGGCACCTATGCGCTACTTTGCGTTCTCTCTTCATTGGCAGCCCCGGTGTTCGGACGGATACCCTTAGCCTGCGGCGATGACAGCCCCCTCGTCGTTCGGAGTTGGGCGACATGCGCCTTAAACAGACACTATGTGACCCCGGACCTCCATGCTGCGCTGACAGATTTGGCAACGGCGCTAGCTGAAGCACATCCCGGCACGGTGACCCTGGTTCTCGACGCTAACTTCCCATTCTGGAACGGATTTCCCCTGCTTCCCCATCTGTCGCATGACGACGGGCGGAAAGCGGATATCGCTCTCTTCTATCGGGACGGAAGTACTGAGTATTTGGCGGGGCAGACGCGATCGCCGATTGGGTACTTCGCCTTTCAGCAAGGCCCGACGCCTTGTCGCAATCGCATGCTGGATCTGCGGTGGGATTTGGATTGGCTGCAGCCCGTCTGGCCGGATTGGGACATTGACGCTGACAGAACCCGCTTCGCCCTTCAATGGCTGGCGCAAGATGGTCGCATCAAGAAAGTGTTCATCGAACCCCATCTGACGCGGCGACTTGGTTTGTCCGATCCGAAATTACGGTTTCAAGGGTGCAACGCCGCCCGGCATGACGATCACATTCATTTACAACTTTGACACCCGGGAAACATGCTGGGCAAAAAAAGGGCGGCGCCAAGACAGGCGCCGCCCTGCGTCTACTATCCTTCGCCGCGCCGTCAGTGCGTGCGGTTCTGACGGTTGTCGATCAAGTCGTCGACGACGCCCGGATCGGCCAGCGTCGACGTATCGCCCAGGTTACCGAATTCATCCTCGGCAATCTTTCGCAGGATGCGGCGCATGATCTTACCGGAACGGGTCTTGGGCAGGCCCGGTGCCCATTGCAGCCAATCGGGGCTGGCGATGGGGCCGATTTCCTTCCGGACCCATTGTACCAGCTCCTTCTTCAACGCATCCGTCGGTTCGATTCCGACATTCAGCGTGACATAGGCATAGATACCCTGACCCTTGATGTCGTGCGGCGCGCCGACAACGGCGGCCTCGGCCACACTGTCATGGGCGACCAAGGCGCTTTCGACTTCCGCCGTCCCCATCCGGTGGCCGGAAACATTGATGACATCGTCGACACGGCCGGTAATCCAGTAATAGCCGTCTTCGTCGCGGCGGCAGCCGTCCCCGGTGAAGTATTTCCCCTTATAGGTGGAGAAATAGGTCTGCACGAAACGTTCGTGATCACCATAGACCGTGCGCATCTGGCCGGGCCAGGATTCGGTGATGCAGAGGTTCCCCTCCGTCGCGCCGTCCAACGGATTGCCATCATTGTCGACGATTTGCGGCTGGACACCGAAGAAGGGCAGCGTGGCCGACCCCGGCTTCAGATCGGTCGCCCCGGGCAGCGGGGTGATCAGGATGCCGCCGGTTTCCGTCTGCCACCAGGTATCGACGATCGGGCAACGTTTATCGCCGACCACTTCGTGATACCACATCCAAGCTTCCGGGTTGATCGGTTCGCCGACCGATCCCAGCAGGCGCAGGGATTTACGGCTTGTCGACTTCACGGGGCCTTCGCCCTCGCGCATCAAGGCGCGAATAGCGGTCGGTGCGGTGTAGAAGGTATTCACCTGATGCTTGTCGCAGACCTGCCAGAAACGCGAGGAATCCGGATAGTTCGGAACACCCTCGAACATCAGCGTCGTCGCGCCGTTGGCCAGCGGGCCATAGACGATGTAGCTGTGTCCGGTGACCCAACCCACATCGGCCGTGCACCAGTAGATATCGCCGTCGTGATAGTCGAAGACGTATTGGTGGGTCATCGAGGCATAGACCATGTAGCCGCCGGTCGTGTGCAGGACGCCCTTGGGCTTACCGGTCGACCCCGACGTGTAGAGAATGAAGAGCGGGTCTTCCGCGCTCATTTCCTCGGGCGGGCAATCGGGGCTCGCCGCCGCTGTAACCTCCTCGTACCAAACGTCTCGGCCGTCCTTCCAGCCAATGTCGCCGCCGGTGCGGTTAACGACGATAACGCTGCTGACCGACGGGCAGGTTTCCAGAGCCTTGTCCGTATTGGCTTTCAGCGGGATCTTGCGGCCGCCGCGCACGCCCTCATCGGCGGTGATGACCATGACGCATTCTGAATCCTGGATCCGGTTGGCCAGGCTGTCCGGAGAGAAACCGCCGAAAACAATGGAATGCACGGCGCCGATCCGCGCGCAGGCCAACATCGCATAGGCCGCTTCGGGAATCATCGGCATATAGATGCAAACTCGGTCGCCCTTCTTGACGCCCTGGGCCTTCATCGCGTTTGAGAGCCGGCCGACATGATCCGCCAATTCGTTGTAGGTGATCTTGGCGTCGTCCGTCGGCTCGTCGCCTTCCCAGATGATCGCGACCTGGTCGCCGCGGGTGGCGAGATGCCGGTCGATGCAGTTGGCGCTGGCATTCAGCGTTCCGTCCTCGAACCATTTGATCGAGACGTCAGGCGCCGTGAAATTCACATTCTTGATCTTGGAATACGGCTTGATCCAATCGATCCGTTTTCCATGCTCGGCCCAGAAACCTTCCGGATCCTCGACCGACTTCTTGTACATCGCCTGGTATTGATCCTTGGTCACCAGGGCGCGTGCTTTGGCATCCTCCGGCACCGGGAAGGTGTGTACTTCGAACATATTGTCCCCTCCTGCTCGTTAATTAGGCATACGGGTCGCGGGCATTTCGCCCGCAGACTCCGTCTGCGGACTCCGTCATGTGTCAAATGACGCCATCCCAACTGTCCGGCTGCCTCTCGGAACTGGCGGCGCGGTGGCATGATGCTTTCGCACCGCCGCAATTTCAACGGGTTCCTGGACGATAACGACGAATAAGATGGGCCAGAGCCGGGTTTTTCCGCTTAAGCCGCCGCGACATGTCGGCGCAGGAAGGTCCCGCCCAACGCCAATGCCTCGCGGGCAGTATCGATCATCCGGCTCATATGCAGGAAACCATGCAGCACGCCTTTGAACAGTTGATAATCATGCGGCACCCCGGCATCGACGCAGAGCTCACTCAACGCATCACTGTCATCCCGCAGCGGATCGCATTCCACCGGCCCGATGAACAGCGGCGGCAGCCCAGCCACATCACGCGACAACAAGTCCAGGCGCCAGTCAGGTTTGGCAGCCCCCGGCGCCAGTAGGCAATCGCGAAAAAAGGCGAGGTTTTCCGGCGACAAACCGTCTTCCGCGCCGCCGAATAGGCGGCGGCTGCGCGAGTCGCGCAATCCGTAGGCACCGTAATAGAGCAGTCCCGCCTTCAACAGGTCCGGTTGCCGGTCTTTGAAATAATGAAGTGTGCCGAGGCTCAGCGCAGCGCCCGCGGAGTCGCCCCCAATGGCCAACCTGGCAACGTCCAGCCCGAAATTACCGCCGTTTTCCGCCAACCATTGAACCGCGAGAGCCGCGTCTTCGTTGGCGCAAGGAAATGGCGCTTCCGGCGCTAGCCGGTAATCCACCCCAACGACCGCCATGCCGCTATCGGCGGCGAGTTGCCGCATGATCCTGTCATGGGTGTCGAGATTGCCCAATACCCAGCCGCCGCCATGCAGAAAGACCAAGGCGGGCAGGGGACGGTCTTCCACCGGATAGTGGATCCGCAAGGCAAGATCTCCGCCGGCCCCATCGATAGAAAGGTCCACACTGTCAGCCATCGCCGGTCCGCCTTCATTCCAGAAAGCCCGATTGGCATTGTACAGTCGACGCTGACCGACGACATCGGCCGGCGCCGGCGCGCCGCCATGCTCGGCCGCGACGGTGGAGGCGATGCGCTCTTCCTCCGCCAAAGCGTCCTTCATTTGGCCCGAAAGCCTGGATGAGAGATCAACCCTTGCCATGGGGGAATTCTGGCACGCGTCGTTTCCCAGGAAAATAGCAAACAGCAGATACGAAAAACCGGCCGCCTTTGAGGCGACCGGCTTTTCGTTCACCAGCGTGAAACGGACGCTTGAGCCTACTCTGCGGCGGCGGCGTGGTCGATCACCTCGCCCCGGCCCGGATAGTCATTGGCGATAACGAAATCGAGCGCCTTGACGATGTCGCCGAAAGCGGGGCGCGCGAAAGGCATGGTCTGAACGGTACCGAAATAGAGTTCACCGTTGGGACGCACCAGATACAGCGCCGGTTCAGAGAACAGGGCCGGTTCTTCAACGCCGATGGAGGTCTTGCCGCGGCCGGTGGAGACGTACAGCCCCCATTCCCGCGCCGTATCCAGGCTGATGCCATAACCCAGGCGCAAATTCGGCAACTTCCACTTTTCCTTCGCTTCGGTCGCGCGCTCCTCATTGTCGGAGCTGAGCACGATGACGTTGACACCCTTCTCGGTCAGTGCATCCAGGCGGTTGTGCAAGTCGGCCAGATACATGGAGCAGATCGGACAATGCAGGCCCCGATAGAACACCACCATGGTGAAGTTTTCCGGCTTTTCCTCGGCCAGATTGAAGGTGCCGCCGCCGACCAGCGGCACTTCCAGGGCGGGAACTTGCTGTCGCGGATACAGAATGGCTTGCTGAGACATGAAGACTCCTTTTGGGACGGCCCGACCCTATTTGGTTCGGGACCTTCGATACGTTGACGTTGGAGATTAATCTAGAACGATCGTTCCAATAACCAAATCACGCCCGCGTGATGAAGAAGCCGTCGCGGTCTCTTCAGGCCGGGTCCGTCTGGCCCATCTTGCAAATCAGTTTCCAAGAAGCCTTGTCGATCGGCATGACGGAAAGGCGCGATTGCTTGATAAGCGACAGTTCGGCGAGCTTCGGTTCCGCCTTGATTTCAGCCAGCGTCACCGGTTTTTCGAAGGGCTTCACCGCCATGACGGTGACCATGCCGAAGCGTCCGCTCGCATCCGTCGGATCCGGGTGATATTCCTCGATGACTTCCACGATGCCGACAATCTGTTTTTCGTTCACGGAATGATAGAAGAAACAGCGGTCACCGATCTTCATCGCCTTCATATTGTTGGAGGCCTGATAGTTCCGAACACCGTCCCAGCCCTCGCCCTCTTTGCCTTTCTTGACCTGGTCGTCCCACGACCAGGTTCCGGGTTCGGATTTCATCAGCCAGTAGTTCAACGAAGCCTCCTTGAAAGAATAGTACATAACGCCGTCAGGCCGCCGTGGCCGTTGACCGACCGGCAGTAAGATAGAGACGCGCCGCAATCGTGCAAAGCGCAATGCCGACCAGCGCATAACCTATCAACATCCAGCCGACCGCCGTCAGCGATAAACCGATATCGAATAAGATCCCCATGGCCACCGGCGAAGCCGCGCTGGAGAACACCATCAAAGCGGTCGCCAATGCCCGGATAGCACCCAAATGCCGCCGGCCATAAACTTCCGGCCAGAACGCGCTGGCAAGCGTGTGAGTGACGCCCGTCCCCGCTCCGGTCAGAACCATGTAGGGAATAAGCAGAACCGGATCCGTTCCGGAAATCAGCACCACCACCGCCAGCATCTGAGGCCAAAGGAACCACGGCAGAAGGCGCGCCGCCCCGAAACGGTCGATTGCGACGCCGGCGAGCAGCGATGCCGCCACGGTCGTTACCGCATAGATCGGATAAGACGCCGCCAACGCGGTCTTCGACCAACCCTGGATGTCGACGATGATGAGTATCTGGTGGAAAAACAGGCCGGTAAAGATGAAGGACGGCGCCAGCAGGCCGGGCAGAACCAGATAAAGGCGTGGGTCGCGCAGGACCTCCGCCCGAGTCCAGGATCGTTCCGCCGAACCGCGTCCCGCAGCGGCATCACGTTCCGCCGTCTCCATCCGTTCCAGATAAGCGCCATGCCGGGCCTTTTGGTCGCCCAGCAGAAGCAGGGCAAGAGGCACCACCACCAACGCCAGGACGGCCGCGATCCCAGCCCAGCTTTCCCGCCAACCAATCGCCGCTACAGTGGCAACGACCGCCAGCGGCAACAGTGCCTCGCCGATCGGATATCCAAGCGCCGCGATGCTGAGCGCCTTGCCGCGGCCTTGGTCGAAATAGCGACCCATTGCCGTCATCGCCGTATGGCCGGGCAGCCCCTGACCGCATTGACGCAGCAGGAAGACAATGAACACAAGAAGCACGACCGAATGGGTCAGACTCATCAGGACAGCCGCCAAGCCCAGACCGGTAAATACTGCAACGATGTAAAATCGAAGATCCACCCTGTCGATCAATTGTCCGGTCCATAGAAGCAAGAACGCGCTGGCAAGCGTGCCCAGCGAATACACCGCCCCGAACTCTCCGTCGCTCAGGCTGAACTCCGCCCTGATCTCCGCCGAAAAGAGCGAAATGAAGAATGTCTGACCGAAGCTGGAGGCCAGACAAAGCAGTCCCCCGAAACCGAGCAGACGGGCATTGGCCCGAATGAAGCCGAAATATCCAATCATCGAGAAGTAACCGGAATGGGTTAGGATGGCCGCCGCCGATCTCGCCGGATCGCCGTCGCGGTTTTGTTTGTGCTTACCCGCCTCCGCCGGCGCAGTCCACACAGGTCGGTATAGCCGGATCCAGACGGAGACGTTTTTCCGCGATCGGTTCGTCACAGGATATGCAGTACCCGAAATCACCTGTTTCGACCCGGCGCAGCGCAGCATCAACACGGGCGAGTTCCGATTCCCGTCTTCTATCCTGTTCCTGCGCCATCGCTTGCCCTTGCAGGGCGTCCATTCGACTCAAACGCCCGACGGATTGCTGATCCAGCGTCACCACCGCCCGGGCGCCTTCGCTCTGCTGGCGCAGTGCTTCCAACTCCTGCCGTCTGGCGAGCAGCAAAGCCTTGAATTCAGCGGGATCTGCGGGTTCCGACATCGGTATGTTCCCAGGTTGGAAAAAATTATGTTGCAACGCAAAAAAGTATTGGCCTTGTGGAGCGAATTCAGCCTATATTTTTTGTGCGGTGCAAAATTATTGGTAAGAACACCGCGTTTGGGAGGAAGACACGCTAACGCGACTTCGACTGAGAAGGAGGTCTTCCAATGTCAGAGTTCACCAAAAATACCCTATCCGGGCAATCTATTCCCCAGAACAGCCAGACCGACGATCCGTCAATGGATGAGATCGCATTCTACGTCCAACGTGGAAAGCAACTCCATTCCAAAGCGGTCCGTAACGCGCTCTTCGCCGGTTTCTGCTCCGTCGGCAAAGCGGCCGACCGGGCGTCGGCCTCAATCGCACAAGTGTTCCGCAAGGCGGGGCATTCCCCGTCCTAGAGACGTCTCACAGGAATTGATGACGACAGCGGCCGGGACGGCAAGCTCAAGGCTTGCCGTCTGCGTGCCCTTTGGTGTCTTCCGCCGAAGCTGTCTCATCATGGGTTTCCGGAAGGTCGTCCGAAACCTCCAGATCCTGATCCTCCGGCTCCATCTCATCTTCAGGGTGTTCGTATTCCGGGCTCATCGCCGCGGCGACCGGCGTTGTCCGCGGCACGGCGACGAAGGCGCTTTGCTCTTCTGTGGGCGGAGCAGAGCGCCGGGTCATCCGCCATAAGGCGAAACCCGCCATAGCAATATGAATGCCGGCGATCGCTATGTAGAACCCTTCCGGTCCGAAAGCTTCCATCGCGCCCGCGCCGATATTCGGTCCCAGCATCGCGCCGAGCCCGTTGGTCATGACAAGCGCGCTACTCGCTGCCACCATTTGCTTGGTGCTCAAAAAATCGTTCGTATGCGCGATGGCCAGCGAATAGATCGGAAAGGTTACCCCGCCTGTTATGCCGACGATGATGAAGACAAGCACCTTGTTTTCGCTGCCAAACGTAGCGCCGACACCCCCAATCGCCACGGCCGCCCCAGCCGTGATCACAATAACGGTTCGACGGTCCATGAGATCCGATAGTTTGCCGATCGGCCAAGTGAACAGGAACCCACCGATAAAGATCGCACTCATGAAAATTGAGACTTCTGCGACCGTAAGGCCTTGTTGATAGGCGTAGGACGGACCCATTCCCATGATCACGCCTGCTCCCATGCCGACGAGCATCATCGAGACGACCCCCAGCGGCGACGCCTTGTAAAGACGAATTGGTCCCATGGTTTCCGGCGCTTCGAATTCCGGCACCCGTGCCGCGGAGACCAGAACCGGCACGACCGATAGAGAAATCAACACGGAAACAATGGTGAAAAGCTGAAAATCCGCCGGGCTGTAGAGGTTCAACAAGTACTGTCCACCAGCCATCCCAAGCAGGGAAATGATCATGTAGATCGACAACAATTGGCCGCGGGTCTCATTGGTAGCCCGGTCATTCAGCCAACTCTCGCAAATGATATAGAGGCCCGCGTAACAAATTCCGGTGAGCACGCGGATCAGGAACCAGGTAATCGGATCGACGAATATCGGATAGACCAGCACGCCGAAGGACGCGAGCGACGCCAGGGCGCCGAACACGCGGACATGCCCGACGCGGGCAACGAGACGCGGCACCAGTACCGAACCGAGAAAAAAGCCGACGAAATAACCGGCCATCACCACACCGATGGTGGATGTATTAAAAACTTCGAACTGGGCGCGTACCGCTACCAGTGAGCCCTGAAGCCCGTTTCCCAGCATGATGAAGGCTAGCCCGAGAAACAGGGCCCAGGCCGATTTTATGGCTTCGAACATAAACGGTTCCCCATCGCGTCCCGGATCGCGCGGCACCCCGACGGCGCGCGCCCGGTTGTTTGCCTTCGCCCCGCCGCAGAGACTATCGCAGTAACGACGACGCGCAATCCCGCCGCGACGGATGCGGATGGGCGATTCGTCGATCTGGGCGAATGCGCGGAAAACTGCCTTATTTCCGCTCTTTCAAAAGATTGAAAAAACTAATCATTTGGCGCTCCGAACGTCTGCTTGCGCCCGGTCGGGCAAAGGACTACCTAACAGCCATGCTCACCGATACCCATACCATGCCTACTTCGAAGATGCGTCCGATCCGCATCGCGCCCAGCATCCTGTCCGCCGATTTCGCGAAACTCGGCGAAGAGATTCGCGCCATTGACGCGGCCGGGGCGGATTTCATTCATGTCGATGTCATGGACGGTCATTTCGTGCCGAACGTGACGATCGGTCCGCCGGTGGTAAAGGCGCTTCGGCCGCATACCGAGAAGACGTTCGACGTGCATTTGATGATTTCGCCCGTCGACCCCTATCTGGAAGCCTTCGCCGATGCCGGGGCGGATATCATAACGGTCCATCCGGAAGCCGGCCCGCACGTCCATCGGACGCTGCAGGAGATCCGCCGGCTCGGCAAAAAGGCCGGCATTTCCCTGAACCCGGCAACGCCGGCGAAGATGCTGGATTATCTGTACGACATGGTCGATCTGATTCTGATCATGACCGTCAATCCGGGCTTCGGCGGACAGTCCTTCATCGAAAGCCAATTGAAGAAGATCGAAGCGGTTCGAAAGCGGATCGACAAGGAAGGCCTGGACATCCATCTGGAAGTGGATGGCGGCATCAATCCGGAAACCGCGCGCCGCGCGATCGACGCGGGCGCGGATGTCCTGGTGGCCGGAACGGCAACGTTCAAGGGCGGTCCAACCGCCTATGCGGACAATATCCGAAAGCTGCGTGGGGATGACTGACCGGGTGGAAGACCTGCCGGGTTTGGACCAGCAAAGGGCTGAGGAAGCCTCCTCCTCCGCTCCTGACAAGATCTGGTCGGGAATGGTCTATCGCTTGACGCGATTGGGCAGTTCCCTGCCTGGATACAGCAAGACGCTGGGAGACGACGACCCCGGCCCGCTGTTGTTCGCTAACAAAGCCCCGTGGCGGGGTGACGCCAGGATCGGGTCAACCATCCTGGGGGGCGTGTTTCCCCTGGCCGGACAGACGGTCCGCCGCAACTCCGACATCTGGTCCGAAGAAGGCGTTCGTGCCTCATGGCATGCGGCGTTGCATGGTTTTTCATGGCTTGCTGATTTGGCAGCCGCCGGCGATCAGGCCGCACGACGCAAGGGCATAGGCCTGATCATGGACTGGATCGACCATAATCACGACTGGACGCCGGTCGTATGGCGGGCACCAGTTCTGGGTTCCCGCGTCGCCTCCTGGCTGACTTATTATGATTTTTTCTTTGGCTCGGCGGACGAGATGGTACAGCGCCGGGTTCGCAAGAGCCTCGCACGGCAGGCGGTGCATTTGGGCCGCATCGCCCCCCACGAATGCGACGGCGCCGATCGGCTTCGGGCCCTGACCGGCACCGTCCACGCCGCGATCTGCCTACCCAACCAGCGCAAACGTCTTGATTCCGTTTTGCGGATACTCGCAGCGGAACTGGATCGTCAGATCCTACCGGATGGCGGCCATGTGGAGCGCAATCCCTCGATATTGGTGTCCGTGCTGCGCCAGATGGCCGATATTCGCAATTGCCTGACCCAGGCGCATCTGGTCATCCCCGACGGTTTGCAGACCGCCATAGACCGGATGGCGCCGATGGTCCGCTTCCTGCGCCATGGCGATGGTGGACTTGCGCTATTCAACGGCAGCGTCGAAGGCGACCCCTCTGTGACGGACCGGGTGCTGCAATTGGCGGAAAGCACCGGCCGCGCTTTCAATTCCGCGCCTTATGCCGGGTTCGAACGTCTTGAAGCGGGAAAGAGCCTGGTGATTGTCGATGCCGGAGCCCCTCCGAAGCCCGGTTGGGACAGCCATTCCCATGCGGGTGCGCTTTCCTTCGAGTTCAGCACGGGTAAGGAACGGGTGATCGTGAATTGCGGTGCGACGGTCCACGACGACGAAGCATGGCGGGAAGCCCAGCGTTCCACTCCCGCGCATTCCACGCTGTCCCTGTCCCTGACCAATTCAAGCGCCCTTTCCGACGACGGGTTCGGTGCCCGGCGCGCCCATGTGACCAAGGACCGCAAGGACGCGGAGGGATGCTGTTTGCTCGAAATGCAGCATGACGGGTTCATAGAGCCGCTGGGCTTCAAGCATTTCCGGCGGATCTTCCTGAACGAGGACGGCAGCGACCTGCGCGGTGAAGATCGGTTGGTCCCCGCCGATCCGAACCAGCCGGTGACGCCGAGACGATTTGAGATACGCTTCCATCTTCATCCGTCCGTTCAGGCATCTCTGCTGGCGAACCACGAAGCGGCTCTGCTTAGGTTGCCGAGCGGCGCCGGTTGGCGGTTCCGATCCGGCGGCGCCGCAATCAGGCTTGAAGACAGCATCTATATGGGGCGTCGTGGCGATGCACGTCGCACGCAGCAACTGGTTCTGTCCGGGGAAACCCGCGAAGGCGAGCGTATCGTCAAATGGGCGATCCGGCGGGAAGCTCAGAAATAGGCGCTGTTACAGACTCCACCGACGAACCCCGTCGCCGAGATCCATCCCGCGCCAGATTCCCTTGATGTCCGCGACAAGACCGCCCGGCACCAGTAGCTCGGAAACCTTCAATTCGTCGAAAACCGCATGGGGCACGGCACCGACGACGGCATGGTAGCCATTTGCCGGACTATCGATCAGGTCGACGCCGTATTCGTGCTTGGTTTCCGCAACATCCGCCAACGGGTCGTAGATGCTGACAGAATGACCGAAGAGTTCCAATGCGCGGATAACGTCGATAACCTTTGAATTGCGGATATCCGGGACGTTCTCCTTGAAAGTAATACCCAGGACAAGGATTTTTGCCGCATCGATTCCCAAGCTTTTGTGTATCCGTTCCGCCAGAACCGCACCCATGGCGTCATTGATCCGTCTTCCCGAAAGGATGACGTCCGGATCATAGCCCATTTGCTGGGCGGCGTGGGACAGATAGTAGGGATCGACCCCGATACAGTGTCCGCCGACCAGGCCTGGTTTGAAATCCAGGAAGTTCCATTTCGTGCGCGCCGCGTCCAGGACATCGTAAACCGACAGCCCCATGCGTTCGAATATCAGGGCGATTTCATTCACGAAGGCGATGTTGATGTCGCGCTGGGCGTTTTCGATGACCTTCGATGCCTCGGCGGTCTTGATATCCGGCGCTATATGGATCCTGTTTCCGTTCATCGATCCGTAAATACGGGCAAGGGTTGCCGCCACTTCCGGCGTCTGGCCGGCAACCACCTTGGTGATCTTGTCGACGGTGTGAACCTTGTCACCCGGATTGATGCGCTCCGGGGAATAGCCGAGGAAAAAGTCCGTCCCGGACTTCAGGCCGGAGGCCGCCTCGATCACCGGCCCGCAAACATCTTCCGTCACACCGGGATAAACCGTGCTTTCGAAGACCGCGATTCCCCCCTTGCCGATGGCTGTTCCGACGGTCTCCGCCGCCTTCCTGACCGCCGTGAGATCGGGTTCATTGTCTTCCGAAACCGGCGTCGGCACCGTGACGATGAAAATATCGTGGCCCTGCAAGGCGCCAAGATCATCGGTCAGCCGCGCTTTGGATGCGTTCAATGCATCCGGCGTCAATTCGTTCGTGCGGTCATGCCCTGCATTCAGTTCCCGAATTCTCGTCGCATCAATATCGAAGCCCAGGACGTCGAAATCGCGCGCCAAGGCAGCCGCCAACGGCAAGCCCACATAGCCCAGGCCAATCACGGCGATGGTCGGGTTCTTCCAACGATCCATATCTGCATCTCACTTCGTTTCGTCCGCGCGGGATCAGCCGCTGCCGCCCTGCCCCGCCCGTTTCCGACCGGTTTCACCGCAGAATGCGCCGAATCGGGGGGCATCTAGCAAGCCGGTGCACTATCCTTGACGATCCATCCTGTCAAACGCGTCCCGCAACGGGGCCGTTTGATCTTCTCGCGCGGCGGCTCCTGCAGCAGGCCAATCCGGGACTCTTGACGTTCATCGCGTGAACACCCTATGTTCACGACGTGAACGCAACTCCTCCGCCGGACGGGCAACCGTCGCCCGGCGAAATAGCGAAATACCGGATACCGATGAGCGACCAAGCTTCCCGCAGCGTTGCGATGGATGACAGCGAGGGCGAAATAACGCTCGGCATCCTCAACGCCGTCGAAGAGAACAGCAAGCTTACGCAACGAAGCATCGCCGGCGACCTGGGCATCGCGCTGGGCTTGGCGAATGCCTATCTGAAACGCTGCGTCCGGAAGGGTCTGATCAAGGTCCAACAGGTTCCCTCCAACCGCTACGCATATTATCTGACGCCTCAGGGCTTCGCAGAGAAGTCGCGCCTGACGTCGGAATACCTCACATCGTCCTTCCAGTTCTTCCGCCGCGCCAAGGTCCAATGCGCCGATCTGCTGCAGAATTGCGAACATACCGGCGTGAAAAGAATTGGCTTGGTCGGCGTCAGCGATCTGGCTGAAATCGTTGCCCTATCCGCCCTCGATTCGACGGTGGAACTGGCCGGGATCGTCGATTCGACTGTCAGAATCGAACGGTTCGCAGGCAACCCGGTTTTCGCTTCCGTGGAGAAGCTCGGTCCTGTAGACGCCTTGTTGGTCACGACCCTGAAAGACCCGCAGGGACGGTACGACAAATTGCGCAGGGAGCATCCGGACGTACCCGTTCTGCATGTTCCCCTGCTGCGAATCAGCGATAAAGACGAAAAGCAACCAGGACCCGATGCAATGTCGGATCCGGAGAGGCTTCGATGAAACGCTGGTATGTAGCACACACCAAAGCGGGGGCTGAGCGACTGGCGGAAGGAAACCTCGAACGCCAGGGCTTTCGCGCCTATCTGCCCCGCGCACAGATGCGCAGACGCAACGCCCGCGGCCTTTCCACCGTCACCGTTCCTTTGTTCCCGCGCTATATCTTCGTTCAGTTGGACCTGGACAACGCGCCATGGCGCGCGGTCAACAGCACCTATGGCGTCAGCCGGCTGATCTCATTCGGCGACCGCCCGGCACATGTCGACGACGCCGTAATTGACGAGATCCGGCAGCGCGAGCGCGAAGACGGGATCGTGCCCTTGGCCGATATCGTATCCTTCAAACCGGGCGAGGCGGTCGAGATCACCCATGGCGCGTTCAGCGACCGTACCGGTATCTTCAAATGCCGGTCCGACAAGGAACGTGTCGTGGTTCTGCTCAACCTACTGGGTCGCGATCTCTCTGTCGCGATCGAGTCGGATTGCGTTCGGAAAGTGGCCTGATAGCCTATTCCGGCCCGTTACTCACGGGCTTCCGCAAACGCGGTTTCGATTCTGGTCCGGCCCCGCGACGCAGGCTATAAGCAGGCCATGTCGACCGCTTATCTCCCCGACGCCATCCTGGGCATAGCCGCCTTCGTCGCCAGTTGTGCCGGCGTGCGGATGCTGATCGGCTATCTGACACGCAAGGCGATCCTGGACCATCCCGTTCACCGGTCCAGTCACAGCACGCCGACGCCCCGCGGTGGCGGGTTGGCCGTTTCAGCCAGCGTTATTGTCGCCTGGGCCGTGATCCAATTCCTCACCCCCGTCGCCGGCACCGTCTTTCTGATCGGCGCGGCGCTCCTCTTGGTCCTGGTTTCCTGGCGCGATGATGTACATTCGCTGTCGGCCGGGTTGCGGCTTGGGATTCAGTCGGTCGCGGTCGCCGTCGGACTGGTCTGGCTGACCGGTCAGGGATTGGTTTTTCAAGGATTTCTGCCTCACTGGGCGGATCTTTTCGTATCCGCTCTGCTGTGGCTCGGTTTCCTGAACTTCTTCAATTTCATGGACGGTATCGACGGTATTTCCGCCGTCGAAGCGGGTGCGATCGCACTCGGCCTTAGTTTGATCGCTTATTTGCGGCTGGATACCGGATTGTCGGCCGATGACGGGCCTTATGCGTTGGTGATTCTGGCGGCGGCGGCAGGTTTCGCGGTATGGAATTGGCACCCGGCACGAATTTTTCTCGGCGATGTCGGCAGCATACCCATCGGCTTCCTATTGGGGGCCCTGCTGCTGGGCCTTGCGGCGCGGGGTGCTTGGGCCCCTGCGCTGATCCTCCCGCTATATTATTTGACCGATGCGGGTATCACCTTGTCGCGGCGGGCCCTGCGCGGAGAGGCCGTCTGGCGGGCGCACAAGGAGCATTTCTATCAACGCGCCGTGCAAAGGGGCTTTAGTCATGCCCAAGTGAGCACCGCGATCCTGGTCGCGAACACCATCCTGGTCGCCCTTGCCTTTTTCGCGACGAGTTATCCAGTTCCCTGTCTGGTTGGCGCGATCGTGACGACCGCTCTGCTTCTGCTGTGGATGGTAAAATGGCCGGTCGTATCCTCCTGACCGGGGCCACAGGGTTCGTCGGAACCTATCTCGCCCCATTGCTACGCGGCCGCGGTTTCATGGTCGATGCGGTCGGGCGTGCCGAAACCGGCCCATTGGGGCCCGACACCGATTGGCGCCCCTTCCTGCACGAAGATACCATCGGCATCATTCATCTGGCCGGCCGCGCCCATGTCATGCGGGAAGAAGAAGACAACCCGGACGCTGCCTATGATCGGGTCAACCGGGACGCGACACTGGCTCTGGCAGACCAGGCTATCGAAGCGGGGATACGCCGCTTCGTCTATGTCAGTTCGGTCAAGGCGATGGGGGAACAGGGCCTCGACCTGAATCCGTCCTCGCCGCCGGTGCCGACCGATCCCTACGGCCGCAGCAAACTTGCGGCGGAAGAAGGACTGCTGGCGCGGGCGCCGTCCGTCGACAGTGTCATCCTGCGGCCACCTCTCGTCTACGGGCCCGGCGTGAAGGCGAATTTCCTGGCCCTGCTGAAAGCCGTGGACCGGGGAATACCGCTGCCGCTGGGCATGGTCCGCAACAGGCGCAGCCTGATTTCGCTGAAAAACTTGAGCGATGCCTTGATTCACTCACTGGATTGCCGTCCCGGCATCTATTGCCCGACCGATGCGCAACCGGTGTCCACACCGGATCTCGTCCTTGCGATCGGCACGGCATTGGGAAAGCGTCCGATACTGCTGCCTGTCCCGGTCTGCCTGCTGAAAGCCCTCGGCGCGGTCACCGGCCGGAAAGCCGCAATCGATCGACTGACCGGCGACCTGACCTTTTCAGGCTGGCCGCCCGGGTGGTCGCCGCCACAGACCTTGGCAGAGGGATTGGCGGAAACCGCTGCATCGTACCGCACTGGGACAGGTATGGGGCGGAACCGTGGGTATTGAGGCTGCTTGCCGCGCCACGCGGGGCTCAGTATGAACAGACCATGAAACTGCTGCCCCATCATCAGCGCGCGCGCTTTGCATATCTGCATGACCTGGTCATGGCAGGGGCATCCGTTCCCCTGGCCCTATGGCTGCGCACCGGGCAGGATTTTGACTTCTACGCGGACAATCTGCTTTTTGGCGCAACGGTCACCTTCGTCGCCATCGCCGCCGTCGTGTTTCAACTCGGCAAGATGTATCAGGGCGTCTGGGCCTATGCTTCGGTCCACGACATGGTTGCGATCACGCGGTCGGTTACCATCGCGATCCTGATCCTGGTGCCGGTTCTGTTTCTGATCGCCCGGCTGGAACACTTCCCGCGCAGCGTACCCATCATTCAGTGGTTCCTGCTCATCGCGATGTTGGGCGGGCCGCGCTTCATTTATCGCATTCTGAAGGACCGCCGCCTGGACCGCATGGCCCTTGCGGCCAGCGGCAACGCCGTGCCGATCATTCTGATCGGAGCCGGCGATGCGGCCGAACTGTTTCTCCGGGACATGAAGCGCACCCGGAATGCCGCCTATCGCGTGCTTGCCATCTTCGATCAGAAGGGGTCGCGCGTCGGGCGCGCCATCCACGGCACGACCGTTCAGGGCAACATCGAGACGCTGCGCAAGATGCTGACCGAGAAGGCCTTCAATCCCAAACCCCAACGTCTAGTCATCACCACCGACAAGATCACCGGATCCGCGGTTCGGGAATTGCAGGACCTGGCCTCCGACCATGGCATGACCGTCGCCCGCCTGCCGAAATTGAGCGAATTGCGTTCGGAAGGCGGCGATGGCGGCATTCGCATCCGGCCCATCGATGTCGAGGATCTGCTCGGCCGGCCGCAGAATGCGCTCGACCGTCCGGCGATCGACGCCATGGTCCGCGGAAAACGGGTCTTGGTCACCGGCGCAGGCGGGACAATCGGCTCCGAATTGACGCGGCAGATCGCGGCCCTGGGCCCTGCCCGCCTTGCGATGCTCGATAACTCGGAATTCCATCTCTACGAAATCGATCAGGAATTGAGCACCGATTTTCCGACCGTCGATCGCGCGACCATCCTGGGCAATGTCAGGGATCCCGGCCGGATCCGCACCGCGTTCGAGCAGGAAAGGCCCGAGATCGTTTTTCATGCCGCCGCCCTGAAACACGTGCCCATGGTCGAAGCCAATCCGCTGGAAGGGATCCTGACCAATGTCATGGGCAGCCGGATCGTCGCCGATGCCTGCCGGGCGGCGGGTGTGCGATGCATGGTTCAAATTTCCACCGACAAGGCGGTGAACCCGACCAACGTGATGGGGGCCACCAAACGCCTTGCCGAAGCCTATATCCAGGCGATGGACGCGATCGGGCGGCGGACCGGAAACGGCGATACCCGTTTCGTCGCCGTCCGCTTCGGAAACGTGCTCGGATCGACGGGGTCGGTCGTGCCGCTTTTTCAGAAGCAACTGCAGCGCGGCGGACCTCTGACCGTCACCCATCCGGAGATGAAGCGCTATTTCATGACGGTGCGCGAGGCCGTCGAACTGGTACTTCAGGCCGCAACAACCGCCCTGCGCGACGCAGACCAGACGCGCGGCAAGATTTTCGTGCTCGATATGGGGGAACCGGTAAAGATCCTGGATCTGGCCAATAGGATGATCCAGCTGGCGGGGCTGGAGCCGGGCAAGGACATCGCGATCGAGTTCACGAATCTCCGGCCGGGCGAAAAACTGTTCGAGGAATTGTTCCACGACCAGGAGGAAAGGATCGAAGGCGACACCACGGGCATGACGCTCGCGGCGCCAAGGGTCGGTCAATTGGAATCCCTGTCCGGGGATCTGGACCGCTTGCGCGACCTTGCTGACGATCGGGATCGTGCAACGGCCTTGCGGTTGCTGTGTCAATTGGTGCCCGAATACAAGCCCGATACAGGCGTCGCGTCGCTGTTGGCGGAACAGAGCCATGGCGATGCCGAAACGGCCGACCGCCATGCCGCCCGCTAGGCGCCCCGATTTCGACGCTGTTTTTTGGGACATCGCTTGGCAGTTCCTATCGAGGTAGCGAAACGCCGACATACGGGCACCCTTTGACGCAGATTGTTTCTTCCCGGCATTGACCTAACGGCGGGAACCAGTATCAAGCCCGCTTAAGCCCTTTGACGGCAGAACGTAGGAGAGATTGATGGCCGAAAAACCCATTGCGCGCGCGCTGATTTCCGTGTCGGACAAGACCGGATTGATCGAATTCGCGACAGCGCTGGCCCGGCACAAGGTTCGATTGCTGTCCACCGGCGGCACGGCGAAAGCCTTGAAGGAGGCCGGGTTGGCCGTCACCGAAGTGTCCGCCCATACCGGTTTCCCGGAAATACTCGATGGCCGGGTCAAAACCCTGCATCCGATGATCCACGGCGGCATCCTGGCGAATCGGGATGACCCGAAACACCGGACCGCGATGGAAGGACACAGCATCGACCCCATCGACATGGTGGTGGTGAACCTCTACCCCTTCGCCGAGACCATCGCATCGGGCGCCGATTATGCGACCTGTATCGAGAATATCGATATCGGGGGCCCGGCCATGATTCGCGCCGCGGCGAAGAACCACGCTTACGTCTCCGTCGTCACCGACCCCGGCGAGTACGAATCCGTGGTCCAGGACATGGACGAAAACAACGGCGCCGTCAGCTCGGAATTGCGCGCCTGGCTGGCCCGGGAAGCCTATGCGCGGACTTCTTCCTATGACGCCACGATCTCCGACTGGCTGGCGCGTCAGCAGGGAACCCTGTGGCCGAAAAGGTCGACGTTGTCGGGCCGCCGTCAGCAGGAACTGCGCTATGGCGAGAACCCGCATCAGAAAGCCGCCGTCTACCGGCGCACGCCCTACGAGCCGGGCATCGCAACCGCCGAGCAGTTGCAGGGCAAGGAGTTGAGCTACAACAACTATAACGACGGCGATGCCGCGCTTATGGCCGCCGCCGAATTCGAAGAACCGGTCATCGTCATCGTCAAGCACGCCAATCCCTGTGGCGTCGCCACGGCGGATACCCTGGCCGACGCCTGGGACAAGGCGCTTGCCTGCGATCCGGTCTCGGCTTTCGGCGGCGTCGTCGCCGTCAATCGTCCGATCGACGCGGCCCTGGCAAAAAAGATGACGGACCTTTTCCTGGAGGTGATCATCGCCCCCGCGGTCGAGGACGAGGCGCTTGTCATCCTGGCGGAGAAGAAGAACCTGCGCGTCCTCGTCACCGGGGAAATGCCGAAGGCAACCTCCGAGCAAAACGTGTTACGCACGATTTCGGGCGGCTTCCTGGCCCAGACGGCAGATCATGGCCACGTCCAACGAGAGGAATGCAAGGTCGTCACCAAACGCGAGCCGACGGAAGACGAATGGCGCGACATGATGTTCGCCTGGCATGTCTGCAAACATGTGAAGAGCAATGCCATCGTCTATGTCCGCGACAATGCGACAGTCGGCATCGGTGCGGGGCAGATGAGCCGGGTCGATTCCGCGCGCATCGCCGCCATCAAGTCGGAGCAGCAGCAGGGAACGCAGAATTCCGTGGTGGCAAGCGACGCCTTCTTCCCCTTCGCAGACGGATTGCTCTCCGCCATTGAAGCCGGCGCCACCGCGGCAATTCAGCCGGGCGGTTCAATGCGGGATGAAGAAGTGATCAAGGCGGCCGACGAAGCCGGTATTGCCATGGTCTTCACGGGCATGCGCCATTTCCGGCACTAAGCCGTTATAGTTTCCGGAAGATTACCGACAGGTTGTTCGCCGGCATATCGACGGCCTCCTCGAAACGGAGGCCGTTGGCCGCCGCCAGCGCCGAAACGTCGTCCAGGTCGCGGACACCCCATTCGGGATTGCGCGCCCTTAGAGAGGCGTCGAAAGCTTCGTTCGACGGCGCCGTATGGCGCCCCTCCCGCTTGTAAGGACCATAGAGATACAGCGGTCCGCCTTGTGCCAGCACTTTTCCGGCGCCGCGCAACAATCCCTCGCAGGCGGCCCAGGGTGCGATATGGATCATGTTGATGCAGACCATGGCGGCGGCCCGGGCGACCGGCCAGTCTTCCTCCGTCGCATCCAGGCGCTTTGCCGGCAGCAGGATCTGCCCGCCGCGGTCCACCGCCCGCGCATATGCATCGATGCTGGTCAGATTATCGGGATCGAGATCGGTTGGCTGCCATTGCCAGACGGTGCGATCCGCCGCGAGGCGGGAGGCGAAAAAGGCTGCATGCTCTCCCGGCCCGCTGGCCACTTCCAGCACCAGCCCGTCATCCGGCAAGAGACGCGCCAGGACGTCCAGGATCGGCTCGGCATTGCGGGTAAAAGCCGGTGAGCTACGACGCGGATCTTCCATGAGTCACCTTTCTGATCACCGCCGTTTGACGGCACTTGGCGCTGGTCATACCCGGCCTAACGCGAAATGGTATTGCCCAGCAAGTTGAATGCGATATACCTGTCGGCCAATTTGGACGGTCCCCCGCGACAGCGCGCATGATGTTTCGCCGTCGTGACGGAGTAGAGTGAGGAGAGAAGCATGACCTATGTGGTCACCGAGGCCTGCATCAAGTGCAAGTATCAGGATTGCGTGGAAGTCTGCCCTGTCGATTGCTTTTATGAAGGCGAGAACATGCTGGTGATCCATCCGGATGAATGCATCGACTGTGGCGTCTGTGAACCGGAATGCCCGGCCGAAGCGATTTTGCCGGACACGGAAGGTGAGGCCGAAAAATGGCTGGAGCTGAACCGGGAGTATTCGGAAAAATGGCCGAACATCACGGTAAAAGGCGATGCGCCGGACGATGCCGACGAGTTTGCCAAGGTTGAGAACAAGTTCGAGCAGTTTTTCTCGGAAGCCCCGGGACAGGGCAACTGACCCTTTTCCGGAACCCGGACGGACCCTGGCGGTCCGTCCCAGGGACCGGAATTGGCAATGCCGCAATGCGGTAAGTCCATGATACAAATGCATTGCGCTATGAAGGGGCTGGGAAAGGCCCCTTTTTTGTGTTATACATATCAAACAAAGTAGGCGGAAAGATCCCTGGCGTAGATCGCCCGGGGCGTTTTTCTTCGGCCGATTCGGTCCCCGAATGGCATGGAGAGCGCCACCATCACCTTGGTTCAGCAAGTCCTGACGTTTCTGCGATCAGGCGGTTGCACGATCGAAACGGGGATGGAGATCGGGCGGATCAACCGACCGATGATGAAGGACCGGTCCGAGGCGTCTTGTCCATAAGACGCGGCGGTGTAGGACCTTTTTGTCTGTGGTCACGGCCTGTCTGTGGTTCCGGTTTTTGTGGGAACCAAGCGAGTTTCTGGATCGGTCAAATACGGGAGCCGGACGACACCGGCCCGGGAAGACCGAGGATCGTTTCGAATGATCCATATGGGCTTTGAGCCCTTTGTAAGTTGGTTTCGTGTCGGCACTGCCGTCGCGGTTCCGGTATGTGGATTTTGCAAACAAGGATTGAGGCAAGAATGTCGAAAGGCACAAAGTATCAAGCTGGCGATCATGTCGTTTACCCCACGCATGGCGTCGGCAAGGTCACGGGCATCGAGCAGCAGGAAATTGCGGGCATGACCCTTGAGCTGATTGTTATCGAATTCGACAAGGACCGAATGATCCTGCGTGTTCCCGTGGCGAAGGCGGACGATTCCGGCCTGCGGAAACTGTCCTCCCCCGACCAGATGAAATCCGCGTTGAAGACCCTGAAGGGCAAGAGCCGCGTGCGCCGGACCATGTGGTCGCGCCGCGCTCAGGAATACGAAGCCAAGATCAATTCCGGCGATCCGGTTGCCATCGCGGAAGTCGTCCGCGACCTGTTCCGGAACGCCAACCAACCGGATCAATCCTATAGTGAACGGCAGCTTTACCAGGCGGCGCTGGACCGGCTGGCCCGTGAATTCGCGGCAGTAGAAGCCATAGGCGAGGAAGAAGCCGCCGAAAAGCTGGAAGACATGCTGCAGAAAGCCGCGGCTTAATCGGTCGGCATCCGTTCGGCCGGCGCAACGCGCCGGCGAATGAATAGTTTCGTCGGGGCCCGTGCGTGCAGCGGGTCTCGACTTTTTTGAAGGTACCCAAGCCTACGATCTTTGGCTCTGGTTTACCTATCTACTCATTATTCTCCCCGTTGCAGGGGCTTCCCAGTCGCCGCCAAAGCCGATAGCCTTCCAACGTCTTGCAATACCATAATCTCCGGCCGGAAAGTCGGCCGCAGCATTCGGCGGGGGAACCGGACAGCGCATGGCGGCGCCATCACATAGTACGACCACACAGGTCCGTTCCCGCGGAAATGTCGATCAATTTTATCCTATCCTGCGAAAACCTGTTCCCGGGTCGGAAGGACGGATCTGGACTGTCGGCGCCATACACGGCGAGATCTACAAACTTGAGATGCTGCATGATGCCATTGCCGCGCGCCTCAGGCCGGGCGACTGCATGGTGTATCTCGGCAACTATATGGGTTACGGAAATGACGTGACCGAAGTGCTGACGGAAATTCTTCGCTTCCGTTGCTGGTTTATGGCCAGGCCCCCTTTCGTACATGAAGACGATTTCGTGATGCTGCGGGGTGCGCAGGAGGAGATGTTCCAGAAGCTCCTGCAAATCCAATTTGCCGCCCGTCCACAGGATCTGCTGGATTGGATGCTGCGCAGGGGCTTGGAATCCACGCTGCTGGCCTATGGCACGGATGCCGCGGCCGGCTACAAGGCCGCCAAGGAAGGCACCCTGGGCCTGACCTATTGGACGACCGATATCCGGCGGCAGTTAAAAGCCCATGCAGGCCATGAAATTCTGATCACGAAATTGAAACGCGCGGCCTATACCGAAGAGGAATCCATCCTTTTCGTCGCGGCGGGTCTGGACAATACCAAACCGCTACAAGGACAGGCGGATGCCCTTTGGTGGGCGCCACGGTGTTTCGAACACATAGATCAACCCTATCGGGGGTTCCGAAAAGTCGTCCGCGGATACGACCCGGACCATCGTGGGCTGGTCGAGACCGACTGCACCATATCCATCGATGGCGGCGCCGGCCGCGGCGGCACGCTCATAGGGGTCTGTCTGTCCCGCGACGGTTCCTTGGAAGATATCGTTACCGTCTGATCCATCGCTGTTGAGCCGAGCGGACAGCCCGTTACCGCGATCAACTCTCCCTTTCCCAAGGTTCTTCAATCGTAAATTGGCTTCTAATATACAAGCCTATTTCACTGTTTTTAATATATTTTTCTTAAACGCCGACCTGTCTTTCCGCCGGCAGGCGGGCCCGTTTCCCCATTTCCTCTCGGACATGTGAGGTGGCGATTTGGTCTAATCGTAATAACCAACCGTAAGACTTGGTAAATATAGTATCAGGCGGGTTCATTTGATCGGTAGTCTTTAGGAGGGAGTGTGTCACATGGCCTATATCGACGATCCACAAACACAACGCGCGAACATGTCCTATATTCGCAAGTCGATGAACGAGCCGCTTCTCGGCCGCGACGAAGAGCAGGACCTGGCGCGACGCTGGCGGTATGAACAGGACGAAGAAGCGCTGCACAAACTGGTTCGCGCCTATACACGTCTCGTCGTCAGCACTGCCTCGAAATTCCGGAACTATGGATTGCCGATGGGCGATCTCGTTCAGGAAGGCAATGTCGGCCTGATGCAGGCCGCCGCCCGCTTTGAACCGGAACGCGACGTGCGATTCTCGACCTATGCTTCCTGGTGGATACGCTCGGCCATGCAGGATTATGTCCTGCGCAACTGGTCCATCGTCCGTACCGGCACGACGGCGGCGCAGAAATCCTTGTTCTTCAACCTGCGCCGATTGCGGGCCCGGATCAGCGACGCACCGAACGGCAGAATGACCCAGGAGGGACGAGAATTCGTTTCACAAGAGTTAAATGTCGACATCGGCGAGGTTGAGTCGATGGAGCTTCGCATGTCGGCCTCCGACAAGTCGCTGAACGCGACGATCGCCGACGGCTCGGACGATGATTGGCAGGATTTCCTGGCCGATACCCGTCCGGATCCCGAAGTGACCGTCACCGGAACCCATGATGCGAAGACGCGGTCAACCTGGCTCGCCGAGGCGATCGAAGAGCTGAGCGACAGGGAACAGGTGATCATCAACGAACGCCGCATGGTCGAGGACGGCGCGACCCTGGAGCAGCTGGGCCAGCGGCTCGGCGTCAGCAAGGAACGCGTCCGTCAGTTGGAAAGCCGCGCTCTGGGCAAACTTAAAGCGTCGATTCTGAAGCGCGTCGACGATCCGAAGGACTTGATGATCGAAAGCTGACGGGATCCGCCTGTTGCTCATCCAGTAATTCGATCTGGTCGGCGGCCGCGATCTCCATATACGGTCCGTTGTACCGGCGAACGACACCGCGAAGGCGGACCAATTGCCCTTCCAGATCGTATACGGAGATCGGCGCGCCGTCGGCGGTGAGAGGCATTTCCTTCTGGCGAAGCCGCAACGACACGCCGGCCGTGAAGTCTGTGCGCCAATCCTCGCCGAAATTCAGAAAAACCGTGCCGTTGCTGCGCCCAACAGTAACGATTCGGCCTTCGACGATTTGAAATCCATTATAGATGTCGTCCGGGATGTCCGCGGGACGAACCCGATAGCGCGGGTTCCGCCAGACGCCCCGCCAAGCAGCCCGCGCCGCTTGTTCCGCCGCCAACAATAGCGCTCGCTCGTCCGCGCTTGAAACGCCACCGCCATAGCGGGCAAAACCCAAGCGAAGCAACCGTTCCTGAACCCAGACGCCGTCGGATGTCTCAAAACGCCCCGCAAGGCGGTCATATCGATCCTTTTCAGCCGCAATCAGACGCCATGGTCCGGCGTTTTGCAGCGCCTGCAATTCGCGGATGAACGCCTTACTCGCCGGCGCCAGCCCTAGTCCGACATCGAGACCCGTCAGAACGATTTCCTGTCCATCCCTCAGGGACAAGGCGCCATCCGGCAGCATTTTCGCGTCAGATACATGAAGGGTCTTGGGACCTGGCGACCCGGTCATGGAATCCTCGGCCGCCGCCCCCTCGAGATCGGCAAGACCCAGGATTGCGACCAATAGCCCGGCAGCAACCGCATGACCGACCGGAACGGCAAACATCCCCTCAATTCGACCACGCATCGGTTCCTGACTTTCTGCTTCCGGGTCAAAGAAAAAGATCGGGAAATTCAACATTATAAGTGGATAGCCGGTCGGACTAGCCGTTATATTCCGCAGGCGCGACCACCGTTTCGGAACTCCCCATGCCCCGTACTGAACTCTATCCCGCCATCGAACCCTACGAGTCGGGACACCTGCAGGTAACCGCACCGCACAGCATCTATTGGGAGGAATGCGGAAACCCTGAGGGCTATCCGGTCCTTTTCCTGCATGGCGGTCCGGGCGCAGGCTTCTCGCCCGGGCATCGCCGGTTCTTCGACCCGAAGTTCTACCGCATCGTCCTCGTCGACCAACGGGGAGCCGGCAAGTCCGCGCCCTATGCGGAGACGCAAGGCAACGACACCCATAGTCTGATCGGCGACCTGGAATCGCTGCGCCGGTTTTTGGGCATCGATCAATGGTTGCTGTTCGGTGGATCCTGGGGCTCGAGCCTGGCATTGGCCTATGCGGAAGCGCATCCGGCGGCCTGCGCCGGATTGATCCTGCGCGGGATTTTCCTGTGCCGCCAGAAAGAAGTAGACTGGTTCATGTTCGGGATGCGCCAGTTCTTTCCGGAAGCCTGGGACAGTTTCATGGCGCATTTGAGCGAGGGGGAGCGGAAAGACCCGCTGAACGCCTATTACCGGCGGCTCTGCGACCCCGATCCGAATGTCCACATGCCCGCCGCAGCCGCATGGAGCCGCTATGAAGCAAGCTGTTCCACACTGATCCCCAGCCCAGCGACGATTGACGCGATGAGCAGTCCCGAAACGTCACTGGCCCTGTCGCGGTTGGAAGCGCACTACTTCGTCAACGGCCTTTTCCTGCACGAAAACCAGTTGCTGCGGGATGCCCATCGCCTTCGCGGTTTGCCCGGCATCATCGTCCAGGGACGCTACGATGTGGTTTGTCCGCCGGCCTCGGCCCGGGACCTATCCGAGGCCTGGCCCGATGCGGAATTGATTATGGTGCCCGACGCGGGCCATTCCGCGGCGGAGGACGGGACCATGCGGGCTCTCGTCTCGGCCACGGAGCGGTTCAAGGATTGGTTGCCGCCGCGGAAATCGGCGATCGCCCTTTAGGAGCGGGCGAATAGACCGATCAGCCGCCGGGCGGCGATCGTCGGTGGCAAGGCACCATCCGCGACTTTGCGCTCAACATCGGGCAGATCCGCGACGATGGCCGGATGCGCCTTCAAGGCGGCGATCAACCCTTCGCCGACTTCCGTCCACAGCCAATCGAGGGCTTGCGCGGACCGGCGTCGCGCAATTTCCCCACTGCCGCCGAGCGCCTCACGAAACGCTTCGATCTTCTGCCACGCTTCTTCAATTCCGTCCCCGGTCCGGGCCGAGCAGGACAATACGGGGACATTCCAGTTCGGTGAGGCCGGACGCAGCATTCGCAATGCACTGGTATATTCCGCGACCGACCGTTTCGCCGTATCGATCAAATCACCATCGGCCTTGTTGACCAGGATCATGTCGGCCAGTTCGACGATCCCTTTCTTCAAACCTTGCAATTCGTCACCGCCACCGGGAAGTAACAGAAGCAGGAACATGTCCGTCATTTCGGCGACCGCGGTTTCGGATTGGCCGACGCCGACCGTCTCCACTAAAATCACGTCAAATCCAGCCGCTTCGCAGACCAACATGGCCTCGCGCGTACGGCGGGCGACACCGCCAAGGGTCGCGCCAGCCGGGGAAGGCCGAATGAAAGCCGACCGGTTCCTCGACAAAGCCTCCATGCGGGTCTTGTCCCCCAGGATGGACCCGCCGCTGCGCTTGGAGGAAGGGTCGACAGCCAAAACCGCCAGTTTGTGCCCCTTGCCGGTCACCTGTTCGCCGAAACTTTCGATGAAGCTGGACTTGCCCACACCCGGCACACCGGAAATACCGACACGGATGGACTTTCCGGTCGACGGCATTAAGCGTTCGAGCAACTCTTCCGCCGCCGCGCGATGGTCCGCGCGAGTGGATTCCACCAAGGTAATGGCGCGCGCCAAACTGCGGCGGTCGCCTGCCGCCACGCCATCGGCAAGCGCGGATACGTTAACCTGTTGTTGCGTCATTTCTTGATTTGGCTGCCAAAGACCGTCTTGGCCATCATCCGAAGCTTCTTTTTAGACGCAGGATCCAAATCATCCAGAACTTTTTGCTTTTGCCGATAGATGAGCATGGCCGATTTGACGAGGTCGTCATGCTCCGTGGCCGATGGGGTGGATCGTTCCGGTGCCCCGGTCTTTGAAGGGGCCGTACCGCCGGACTTCTTGTGCGGTGTGGCGGGAAGATCGCCGCTCTCGACGAGTTCCTGATGAGCGGACGCTATCGCTTCCCGGATCGTTTCACGATCGAGGTCCGTGGCATTTGCCTTGTCCCGAAGCTTGTCGTCCAATTCCGCCTCGCGCGCGGCATTGGACGCCGCCTCGGCAAGGGATTCGGTGTCATCCGGCTCTTGAGTTTCCATTTCCGCTTTCCGACGCAACACGGCATCGCGCTTTTCCATCGCGTCGCGCGCCTCTTTGTTGAGGAAAACGGATTTCACGATTTTTCCGAACATCCCGTTACCTTACCGCATCTGCGCGCCGCGGTGAATCACCAAGATCTCCCTACGGGCAGCGCCCGGCAAAGCATCCTGGCAGAGACATCCCATACGAGACGGTCCCGGCGGCGCATGATGCATATTCCCAAGCAACTATGGGGCCAAGAACGCGGCCATCAGCAACTCGTCCACCGGATTGCCGTCAATCCTGACCGATTCCCGTTTCCGCCCCTCGACCACAAAGCCCAAACGCTCGTAAAATCGGATCGCCCGCTCATTCGTTACCATGACGGTCAGTTCCAGACGGGCAATGTCCGCCCGGCGGGCGCGAGCCATGGCCTCCCGCATCAATGCCCGGCCGATACCGATCCCCTGATATTCGTCCAAAACGCCGATCCCCACGGTGGCGGCGTGCCGAATTCGGCTCAATTGTCCGGCAACGAGAATGCATTCGCCGACCGGCCTGCCGTCATGCCAGGCATTGACCAAGTCACATCCGGGGGCCGCCAGGATCGACCGAATGACGGCTTCCATCTCCTCCACGGAGGCGGCTCGCTCCGACGGCAAACGGTGAAAAAACGGGGTTTCGCCCAACAACAGTTCCCCCATTACTTTCAAATCGGCGGCATCTTCCGGAACGGCGCTGCGCAATGCGACGTCATCCAGCGAGATTTCCGTCAAACCACTCTCCCTCACGATCTTCACATTCGGTCGTTTTTCCCGCCGAGCATATGCAAGGACCCGGCTTCATCGATCCAAGGGAAACTTTAGGCTTTGCCTTGCAAGTATGCCAGTTTTCGACCGGTTCTTTCGGCTTTGCCGACACACACCATGAGAGTACGTATTTCGTAAAAGCTCGACGAATCGGCCGTAAAATGGCTGTATTCGGCGAGGGGTGTTGCCATCGCGCGATAGCGCGGGGCTGAGGCGTTTTGGGGTAAATTTCAGGATGACAGGTTCCGGACGCGGTCAGGGCAGCGTGCTATTGCCGTCGGATTTTGCACAACGCGGTGCCGCCGTTCCGTTCACGACGCGGCTGCTGTTCTTCGCGCGCATGCGACACGGCGCAAACGGGACAATCGAATATCTCGTGCCCGGCCTTGCGGGCGGTCTGACGACCTGTGTCATTCCACAAGGCAAGATCGGCGAAACGCTCTCCATGACCGTCTTCGACCGCGCTCTGATGGACGAATTGAAGGAACTGTCTTCGGTCACGCCGGCCGGCGTGGAGCAAGCCAGCCTTGCCGTCGGTATAACGGGCCTTGGCGGCTCACGTCTGCTACGCCGGGCCCGCGACCGCAAGGAGGCGGACCTTGCCGGCACCCTCGCGTTGGAATCTTTATTGGTGAACGATCTTCTCGCCGCCCTAGATGCCGATCCCGTCAATTTCGACGGCGCCGATTTGGAAGGCGTGCGGGGCTTGGCCGCAACGCAGCTGGAACCGCACGCGGCGGCACTGGGATCCCCGATCGAAGCGATATTGTCCCGTATCCAACAATGGGTACAGATCATCTTGCCCGTCGGGGTCCCCGGCTTGGAGTATCCGGCAGCCTATAGAGCTACCTTGGCGGATATGGAAAGATTCGCCGCGGATTTGATGGAATGGCTCATTCCGGAACCGGTGGGCCCGGCGGAAATGGCGCAGCGGATCGCCGTCGCCGCCCGCAAGACAATCGCAACCGCGCAGCCCCCCCTCGATCGCATTGAGGAATACCGGACATCGATCCTGGACAGTCTCACGAACTGGGACACGACTTGGGCCGCCCTTAGAACCGAGGTCGAGTCTGTATCGAACATCATAGACGGCTGGCAGCGGTTGATCGACAAATGGGACGCGGTCAGCAGAATGGAGCGTGTCGACCAACGGGAGCTCGTCGAGCTCTTTGCCTTGTACCTCCCCATCCTGCCGCGGAAGTCGGCCGACGGGAACCATGAGTTCTGGGCGTCGATACGCGAAAACCAGAATCGTTGGAAAGACACGGTCGCGACGTCGGAGATGTTGGCCACCGATCAGGATATCAGGGACAAGATCGGCGCTTTCAAGGTTGAACGCGCATGACCGATCCGCAGCAGGCCAAACAGCAATTGATGTCGCTTTTCGAGAACCTGCCGGACGAGCAGTTGAAGAAGCTCGGGGCCCGGATCGAACTCGACAGAAACGAGAATCGTTTCGGTCTTCCGCATCAGGCCGTCATCGCGCTCATGCGGCCCTATCTCGCCGCGGCCAGGGCCCCGCGTGTCCATACGCCGCAAAGAATTCTATGCGTTCCCTTCGAAGACATGTTCACCAACGAAGATGTCGGCTTCAAACGAACGGGCTTCATCCATCGCAAAAGTATCTCGCCGTTCTGGCGCTGGATCAGCGAGGAACTCATGCCCGAAACCTTTCCACTTCTAGCCAGTCGTTTCATCGCGGCCCAGAAGGCCGGCGAGGATAAAGCGGCGGCCGAGGCAGCCAGCGCGATCTGGTCACAATCGGCCGGCGCCTTGGGAGAAGCGTTGGATGCGGTCGAGGGCGATATTGGCGCCTATGAGACGCTGGCAGAGCAATTGGGCGGCAACACGATTGTCGAAGACATCAAGGAGATGCAGGCGATACTGTCCATCGCCGACCATGTGGAGGCACTAAAACGAAACCTGCCGCATAAGCCGATTGCAGTTCTGACAAGCAAAAGCGTATCCACAATCCTCGATCATTACAAGATTGTCGGATCGGAACGGCCGGGCATGGAAATGTACCTGCTTCTGATTGTTATCGGGCGTTTGATGCAGCCCTTCCCGATCCTTCGTGTCTTTCGCTCCCTTTCCCGCAAGGGGGATGACGCGATGATCCGGAAAACGGATTTGAGCATTGCGGGAGAGATCGTCATCGCCGCATTGGAGAAGGATGCGCGGGACGCAGTTCAGGTCGCCCGCGCATTCGATTCCGGTGAAGAGGAAATCGTCCGTAAAGCCTCGCGCTTCGCCGCCGCCTTCAAGGGAATCACCACCGACATCGGCATACGGCGCGACGGCGAATGGGGTCAACGCATGTACGCGAGTCGAAACGCCGTTGCCGAAACCTTGGAGACGCGGATCCTCAAAAGGGCCGACAAGGTTGTTGTGTCGGCACTGGTAAAGAAGCGGGGCGGCAAGTTGGAAGGCCTAACCGCGTGGCCTGACGACGAGACTTTCGAAGCGGCGGAAAACCGCGCGTCGGCCCTTTCCGCTCTGTACCGGATTTCGGACCAGCTCGGGATCCGGGCCGGGTGCCAGAGCGAATTGGACGACATCAGAAAATTATTGAACGATTATAGCGTCTCTTTGGTCGAGGAATTGTCACGCATACCCAAGCACGACCATCAACCGGCCTTCGCCAACCTTGCCGTCGTCGTCCGCCTTCTGGAACTTGTCGCGAATTCTGACGAGGCCGACCTGCTGCGGCGCCGCGGCCGCGCCGCCCTTTCCGGCACCATGCTGGATTACTGAAATTCCGTATTTGCGTCAGTTAGCACTTATTGAACGTCTTCCCGTCCGGTGGCATGACATAGGAGAACATACAGCTTGCCGACATCGGCCGTCATGAAAGTCGATTGCAGAAGGTGCTCAGGGTCGTTTGCTTTCGCTTGATCGAGAAGACGATCGAACTGTTCGATGTATCGGGTGACGTAGTCGCGCGCTTCCTTGTCCTGCTTGACCTTGTCCGAGATCGCCCGGATCAGTGCCGTTGGTTTGCCGCGCAACAAGGTGCGGGTGAAGATAGACCGATCCCCCTTGATGTATCTGCGCCAATCCGCTTCCGGGACATCGCCCTCCACGATCCGCGTCAGGTCGATCGTCGTGGAATTGAGGTCTTCGACGATGTAACGGGCGGATTTCAGGAAGAGGTCCCGTTTCAAGGATTGGTCCAGATCCCGGATATCCGAATGACGTTTGCTCACCTGCTCCGAGGCATCGACCAAGGCCTTGGCCTGTTTCGTGAAGTCGTCGCCGATGGCACCTGCGTCGTCGCGCGCGCTGTTCACCGCGCGGATCAGCTTCTTGCTGCCGGCCTCTACCGACTCGCTCAGACCGGTCAGTGTCTGCTGGGTCTCTTCCGCCACCTTGGTCAGGGTCTTGGTTTCGGTGTTCAGGGATTTCGCTACCGTTTGGATCTGCGTATTGGCGACGTCACCGGCCGCCGTCAAATCACCGGTTTGCGTGCGCAGCAAGGTCACCAGGGTTTCAATCCGTTTCGCGATTCTGTCGGATGCATTGACGACACCTTCCTCCTGCTGTGCGAAAGCATCGCCAAGTAGCCGTGCCGCTGTCGCGGCCGCGGCCGCGGCCTCCGTCATCTGTTCCGCCTGCCTGGCCAATCCGGTGCGGTGGTCTTCCATCTGCATTCCGGCACTCACCGATGTGGAGGTCAGACGCTCCGCCTCCTTGCCCAGTTTATCGGACAGGTCATCGAACAAACCCATCGCCTTGTCCATCGCGGTGCCGAATTCTTCGCTTTCCTTGCGGAAGGTATCGCCCGCCTCGCCGATCCGCGTCCGGATCGAATCCGCCGCGGTCAGCAGGGTCTCCACCTGGCGCTCCAGCACGGCCCGAATACCCTCGGTTCGTTCTTCCGCGATTTTTGATGCTTCCGCCATCGTCGCCGTCTGCCCGGCGAGGCTGGATTCAGTGTTGGACGCGCTGACGGCGATCTGCTCGGCAAGGGCCTGCAGGGCCGTCGCATCCTGCCGCAAGGATTCGCGGATCTTCATGATATCCGTGCCGGCCTTGTCGGAAACGTCGTTCAATGCGGCGACGTTCTGGCGAAGCGTCTCGTTCATTTCCTGGATTAGCGCAGCCGCCTTGTCGGAAGCCGTCTGTAGATCAGCGCTGCGTTTCTGCAGGGAATCGCCGATTTTGTCGGTGCGGTCCTGCACCCAATCGGCGGCATCGCGCAACTCGGCACTTTGCTTGCGCAGCAGATCGGCCATTTCCCGCCCCTGGGCAACGGCCGGATCGAATGTATCGACCAGTTCGGCCGAGCCCGCCTGAAGAGCATCCCGCATTTCCTTCATGCGTGCCGCCAGCAGGGCATCGATATCGGCGGCCTGCTGCGCAGCCCGATCCGCCGCCGCCGTCATTTCCTCAGCCTGGCGGCGCATCAATTCCCGCATGGTGTCGGCGCGTTCGGCGGCCGCCGCCGTTGCCGTTCCGATCATATCGGACTGCTGCCTCAACGCCGTTCCCATCGCCTCCATCTTCTCCGTCGCGGATTCGGAAGCGGTCAGGAGCTGACGGCTCTGTGCGTCGGCGGCGCTGCGGACAAGTCCGGTTTGGGTCGCGATCCGGGTCGCGGCCTCGTTCAGTTCGTCGCTTTGCGCGGCAACCGATTTCAATATCTGACCGGCCTGGCTCTCGGTTTCTGAGGCCGCCTCCGCCAGCATCTCGACCTGCTGCTTCAATGCCTGCTGGATCCGCTCGACGATCTCTGCGTTTCGGTCCACGGCGATATTCATGGACTTTGCCGTCCGATCTATATCGCCTGCCATGCTTTCCGCGAACCGGGCCGCTTTTTCGCCCAATTCATCACCCATCTTTTCTAAGCGGCCGCGGGTTTGATCCAACAACTCTCCTTGTTCGGTTTCGACGCGTCCCAGGGCGGCAACCACGGCGCCGGTCAGGATCTTGCCCTGACGTTCAAGCAATGCGGTCATCTGCGCGACACGCTCGGAGGTTTCCTCCCCGAACTTCCGGAAAGAGACCCGCTCGGCATCGAAACTGTCATGCAGGGTCCGGGCGGTCAGTGCCGTTCGATCTTCCATATCCCGGATCAGGGCGTCGGTCTTGCCGGCGGCCACCGCCGCGAAACCGTCAAAGGCTTCGGCCTGATCGTGTATGCCGGTTTCCAGTTTTCCGACAATCGCGTTCACCTGTCCGTCGACCGCTTCTGCGCTCGCATTCAATCTTGCTTCACTCTCGGTGACGGCCGCCTGCATTCGCAACGCGTGTTGGGACACCGCCTCCGCAAGACGTGCGGCGGAAGCATCGACCGCGCCGGCCAATTGCTCACTCGCAGTCGCTGCCCGTGCTTCGGTTTGTTGCGTGAAAGCGGAGAAAGCCGACAATTGGGCGCTGAGGCTTCGTTCTAGACCGGCCGATAGTTCTTCGGCCTGATTGGCCAGTTTTTCCCCGATCCCGGCTATGAGCGACGCGGTATTGCCATCGAATGCCTGCAGCCGTTGATCGTGTTTGTCGAACGCCTCCGACAGGGCCTCGGACGCCTTCACGGTACCGTCCCGCAAGCGAGCCGAGAGGCCGGCCAACCGATTGTCGGTCCGGGATGCAAAAGCTTCGAAACTCTCGACCTGGGATTGGAAAGCCTCTTCCACCAGCCGAACGGTATCCTGCGCCCGGCTGCGTACCTGGTCCGCAAAGGAGGATATCTGATCAGACGCTTCGTCACCCGCACGGCGCAGATCTTCGCCACTGTCCTTCAACAGGGCGGTGATAGCCTCGACGCGGTCGTCGGCCTGTGCCGCTGCCTTATCCAGGTCCTGACGATAGGCTTCCAGCCGTACACCAATTTCCTCGACGCGACGGGCGGCGTGGTCAGCCGCACCGGTGACTTCCGTTGCCTGGACACGCAACGTATCCGCGACCCCGTCACCGCGCGCGGCAGCCGCATCCAATGCCTCGACCAATGTCGCCGTCTGCTGGTCGACGGATTGGGTAATGGTCTTCTGTTGCGCCTCCAACCGGCCGATCAACTCACCCAGTTTTTCCGCCTCGGCCGACAGGATCGACCGAAGGGCGCCGCCTTCCCGCGACGCATCTCCTGTTCGGCTTTCCAGCGCGGTCAATTGGGCCTGTAAACCGTTGGACAAGTCAGTCAGCGCCCGCACGGTTTCCTCACCCGCCGCGCCAAGCTCTTTGGCCTGACGACGAAGCGAATCGGCAACCAGTTCGATTCGCGCTTCCGCATCCTCGGCCGGGTAGGCCAGCAGGGCCAGTTGCCGGCGCAGCACATCGGTATGATGTCGAACATCCTGACCGCGTCGGAAAAACAGGGCCGCCAGCCACACGAAGGCCAGCGGCGTGAAGACCCCGGCGATCATGCCGGCCAATTCATGCGGCAACAGGGCAGGCAAAAGGGCCCAGCCGACAATGGTGTGGAAGTACCAACCGCAAAGCCCCAGCCACGCCGCGGAGAGAAGACCGGCAACGGACGCGATCCAGATCGCGGCCCGCTTCGCGCGGCGCGCGTCCTGCTGAACCTGTTCCGGCGTCGGCGCACCCGCCCGCGGTTCCGGTTTCGGGAATTGGGTGATTTCCGCGGCCATTGACTTCTTCCCATCCTCTTCACCGCCCGAAACGCCGGGCAGCGTTGCCTGCAACCGTGCAAAATTACGCTGATCCGGCCGGAATTCAAAGTGGTGCACCGGATTTCACAACGGGCTCCGGCACTTGGCGGAGACCGGCAGGCGCTATATGGTGCCCCCGCTGTACGGACGATTCGATTCCTTCTCCGTGCCCGGTTCCGCCACATGCCAGAAATCAGGAGAGCGCCCGCCATGCCGAGCCACCCCGACTTCGCAAATTTGCGCGTCCTGGACCATCCCCTTATTCAACATAAGCTGACCTGGATGCGACGTACGGATACGCCGACCTCCATGTTCCGCGGGTTGTTGAAAGAGATTTCGCTATTGATGGGGTATGAAATCACGCGTGAAATCCCGCTGAAGACGACCCGGATCGAAACCCCCGTAGCACCGACCACCGCGCCGGTATTGGCCGGGCGCAAACCCGCCATCGTATCGGTCCTGCGCGCCGGACTGGGCATGGTCGACGGGTTGCGCGAATTGATGCCCGGCGCCCGTGAAGGGCAGATCGGCCTGTACCGGGACGCGGAAACCAAGCGCCCCGTGGAATACTTCGTGAAACTGCCTGAACCGGAGGGCCGGCTGTTCATCCTCTGCGATCCGATGTTGGCGACCGGCCACTCCGCCGCCTATGCGGTCGACGTGTTGAAACGGGCCGGTGTCGAAGGCCAGAATATCCGCTTCATGGCCCTGGTTGCGGCGCCGGAAGGCGTGCAGGTGATGCTGGACCAGCATCCGGATGTCCGTATCTATACCGCGGCACTGGACGAATGCTTGAACGAAAAGGCTTATATCGTGCCGGGTCTCGGTGATGCCGGAGACCGAATTTTCGGCACCAAATAGAACGGCCGGAAAGCCCATGCGCCGCTGGATATTGATCGCTTTCGGTTTGCTGTGCGCCGCCGCGCTGTCGCAGATACCGACCTTTCACCAACAATATCTGCAACGCCTGGGCGGCCATGTGGACGAGCTGGCCCAGCAGGTTTCCGCCATCGACGAGAGGGCGGAAAAGGTCGACAAGCAACGCTACGACTATATCCGCGATCTGATCGGGAATTCGGACGCCTCCGCGCGGCAGGAAGGCGAATATCTTCTGGAATTGGTCACGCGTCACGTGACGCTGCGCAATTCCCTGCAGCGCCTGGAAACCATGCCAATGCTGTATATCGGCGGGGCGTTACTGCTGGAATGCGATCCGAAAATCGCCTTCGCCACCCTGAAGAATTTGAAACCGGCCGTGCCCCTGACCCTGGCCGGGGCGGGCTATGCCATTGCCGGATTCTATATCGGCTATCTGGGGCTGATGTTCTTGATCAGCCTGTTTCATTGGCGGAAGGTCCCGGTCAAGGAGCCCGAGGCGCGCGAACGATAGTCAGGCCCGGTATCTCGGGCGGACGCATCAATGCCCGCCGGCGAAGGCCCCGGTCTTCACCTCATAGTCGACCGCCAATCCGTAATCCGGATCATCATCGGAATCGATCATCAACTGGCCTGCCCGGTGCAGCAACCGGTGGCAGTCGCGTGACAGATGGCGCAGCTGAAGTGTCTTGCCAACCGCCTCGTATTTCTTGGCCAGATCCTCAATCGCCTGCAAGGCCGACTGGTCGACGACCCGGCTATGGGCGAAGTCGATCACGACGGTCTGGGCATCGGTTTCCGGATGGAACAGTTCCGCGAACCCGTCGGTCGATCCGAAGAAAAGCGGCCCTTCAATCTGATAGACGGTGACGTCCTCTTCGGTCGTCTTGACCGATGCATGGATACGCGTCGCATTGTTCCAGGCATAGGCCAGGGCGGAAACGATGACGCCGACGACCACCGCGACGGCAAGGTCGCTCATCACCGTCACGACCGTGACCAGCACCATGACCGCGGCATCCATCCAGGGAATACGCCGAATAATCGTCAGACTGCGCCAGGCGAAGGTGCCGATGACGACCATGAACATGACGCCGACCAAAGCCGCCAGCGGGATCTGTTCGATCAAACTGGAAGCCACGAGTATGAACAGCAACAGGAAGAGCGCCGCCGAAATGCCGGAGATGCGGGTCCGGCCGCCTGATTTAACATTGATCATCGACTGGCCGATCATGGCGCAGCCGCCCATACCGCCGAAGAAACCGGTAACCGTGTTCGCCACCCCTTGGGCAATGCATTCCTTAGACGCACCGCCGCGCTGGCCCGTCATTTCGCCGACGAGGTTCAAGGTGAGCAGGCTTTCGATCATGCCGATAAGGGCCAGGATGACCGAATAGGGCAGAACGATCTTCAACGTTTCCAGGGTCAGCGGCACCATCGGAATGTGGAAGGCCGGCAGTCCCCCTTCAATGGAGGCGAGATCGCCAACCCGGGGCACGCCGATATCGAACCCGATGACGATGGCGGCGACGATGAAGATACCGGCCAACGGCGCCGGGATAGCGGTTGTCAGCTTCGGCAGCGCCCAAATCACCGCCATGGTCAAAAAGACAAGCCCCAGCATGGTAACCAAAGGCCAGCCGGTCATCCACACCATCCCTTGTTCCGGGTCGGGAACCTGGAACTGGCTGAGTTGCGCAAGAAAGATGACGATGGCCAGACCGTTCACGAAACCCAGCATGACCGGATGCGGCACGAGGCGAATGAATTTGCCGAGCCGGAAAATCCCGGCCAGCATTTGGATAATGCCCATCAACACGACGGCGGCGAACAGGTACTCGACCCCATGTTCAGCAACCAGCGACACCATCACCACGGCCAAAGCGCCGGTCGCTCCCGAAATCATGCCGGGCCGCCCGCCGAAAACGGCGGTGATCAATCCCACGATGAAGGCGGCGTATAATCCGACCAGCGGATGTACATTGGCCACGAACGCAAAAGCGATCGCTTCAGGCACAAGGGCGAGGGCGACAGTCAGACCGGAAAGAATATCGGTCTTGGCTTGCTTGATCGTTATGTCGGTAATGAGACCGTTCCTTGCGAAAATTCAGAGTGGCCGCGCGGCGCAACGCCCGCCGCAGCCCGATTGCAATCGATTTTATACAATACCACGGGACCGTCCGACCCAGTGGCGAACTCGGTTATAGCGGTCGAATGTTGCAATGCAACATGAAAAATTCAGGGTTTGGGGTATCCGCCCCGCTTCGTCCGGCCTGTTCCGAACCGCCTGTCCCTTGCCTGCTCCAGGGTTGTCATCCCCGGTATTTCACCGAGAGGAATCGGATCTGCCGCCCTTCGCTGTCCAGTCCCCGGCCCTCGTAAACCGGTTCCGGAGAGATGCGGATCAAGGTTCCTTCAGCCTGGATCCTTGGGCCGCAAGCCATCGTCCATCCTGCGTAATTCTCGTCGGTAAATGTCAGCGTTCCCTTGCACAGACCCGGCCCTTCGGGCAGCCGTAGAAAGAAACTGCCTTCCTTGTTCGGTACGTAATGGACAAGTTCCGCCGTGACGGCGGGCGCCACGTCATCCCAATCCACCAGCAGGGTGACCCTGTCCCCCCCGTTCGGCAGCGCTGTCGATATGTACCGGTCGGCATGCGTGAAGAGCGTCGCTGAGGGAAGATCCCCGACATAGTCGTTATTGATCTCGACAATTTCGCATTTCAGTGAATCGCCGGGCCGGGAGGTGCGGCAGGCCCGCAAAGCTTCCCGGGCGGCTTCGCGCACGGTCAGCCGACCCAACGCCGCCCCGACGGCCACGAGATTTCCATCCATGGCCCGGGCTTCCGCGAAGGCCTTCTGTCCCAGATTCGACAAATTGTAGCGGGCATAAAGGTTCGTCTTTTCAATGCTGGTTACGGATTGACCGTAAAGGTCCTCGCTGGCGATCGGATCCCCCGCCGTCAGGGGCTTCCACTCACCCGGATTTTGCCAAACGATATCGCGCTGCCGCGCGAACAGATGGCATGGCACCCCTTTCGATCGCAATTTGCACTGGGTGATCGCCAAATGAATGGTTCGGTAAGGGCGGCAGCCGAATTCGATGCAATAATACCAAGCGCTGGTTCGCCCATCCTCGGACAGGGCGAATGCGATCGGGTCCTTGCTGTCGAGATAGGAGTTGAAGCTGTTATAGGCCTGCTGGCTCATCTTCACGGGACCCGTTCCCGGCGCCACGGCCGGATTGCCGCCCGCGGTCTGACACCCGGTCAAAACAAGTCCCAAGACAAAAATGACAGACACCAGACGCATTTATTCCCCCACTTGAAGCCGATTTCGGTTCCACTGCTACTTTTGGGTTCAGTGACAGTCAAAGCAAGCGCTTATCAACCGGAACGCACCCAATGGCAGGGTTGTTAACGGTTGGTCCTTTCCCGCGCACAAATATTGTTTGGTATGGGAACGATTTTCGGGAATTGCGCCCTTGATGGTCAGGCAGGACGCGGTACGCTCTCGACCCAACAAACAATATTCGTCGAGTTCAGGTAAGTCGGGAGGACAATTCATGACCCAGGGCGGCCCCATCATTATTGCCGGCGGCGGGATCGGCGGTTTGGCGACGGCGATCGGCTTGGCGCAGAAGGGGTTTCCGTCCATCGTTCTGGAAAAGGCGCCCGAACTGGGTGAGATCGGCGCCGGGATCCAGTTGGGCCCGAATGCCTTCCATTCCTTCGACTATTTGGGTGTCGGCGATGCCGCGCGGGATATGGCCGTCTATATCGACAGCTTGCGCCTCATGGACGCCATCAGCGGGGATGAAATTACCCGCATCCCGTTGGACGATGCGTTCCGCACCCGTTTCAAGAACCCCTATGCGGTAGTCCACCGGGGCGATCTGCACGGTGTCTTCCTGCGGGCATGTCGTGAGCACGAATTGATCGAGTTGCGCACATCCAGCGAGGTCATCGACTACGACCAGGACGGCAGCAGCATCACCGCGATCCTGGCGGACCGATCGCGGATCGCCGGCCGGGCCCTGATCGGGGCTGACGGGCTTTGGTCTAAAGTGCGGACCCGGATCGCAGGCGACGGTAAACCGAGGGTTTCGGGGCACACCACCTATCGCTCGGTGATCCCGACGGAGGAAATGCCTAAGGACCTTAGATGGAATGCCGCCACACTATGGGCGGGGCCGAAATGCCATATCGTTCATTACCCGCTATCGGGCTGGAAGGTATTCAACCTGGTGGTCACCTATCACAACGACGCGCCGGAACCGGTGGCGGGCAAACCCGTCAGTCATGACGAAGTCCGCCGCGGATTCGAGCATGTGAATCCGATTGCCCGGCAAATCATCGAAAAGGGCAAGGACTGGAAACTGTGGGTCCTGTGCGACCGCGATCCGATCATGAACTGGGTCGACGGACGGGCCGCCCTGTTGGGCGATGCGGCGCATCCCATGATGCAGTATTTCGCACAAGGGGCCTGCATGGCCATGGAAGACGCTGTTTGTCTGGCCGCGGAAATGGAGGCCGGCGACGGCGACATCGAGAAGGTTCTGCCGGCTTACAACGCCAAGCGCCGGACCCGCACCGCGCGTGTACAACTTCAGTCCCGCGCAATCGGCGACCATATCTATCATCCGTCGGGCGCGCATGCGGAACTGCGCAACCAGATCATGCAGGCGAAAACAGCCGAGGATTGGTATGACGTCGTTCAATGGCTCTATGGATCCACCGGGTTGGAAGGCGCGGTGACCTGATCTCCTCGACAGTTATTTCCACAAATTGGGATAAAAGAAATGTCGGACATCCTACGCGTAAGGACGGAAGGCCCGATCGCCATCCTCACCATGAACAGGCCGGAAAAACGCAATGCGATGTCCGACGCGTTGATCCGTGAGATCGACACTTTCTTTGCCGACCCTCCTGCAGAAACAAAGGTCGTCGTCCTCACAGGAGAAGGCGGTCATTTCTGCGCCGGGCTGGACCTGTCGGAACATGTGGAGCGCGACGCGGAACAGGCAATCCATCATTCCCGCTGGTGGCACCGGATCATGGACCGGATCCAGTTCGGCGGCCTACCCGTTGTCTCCGCCTTGTCAGGTGCCGTGATCGGCGGCGGACTCGAACTCGCTACGGCAACTCATGTCCGTGTCGCCGAACCGTCGGCGATGTTTCAATTGCCGGAAGGCCGGCGCGGCATCTTCGTGGGTGGCGGGGCATCGGTTCGCGTAGGCCGAATCCTGGGCGCCGACCGGATGACGGAAATTATGCTGACAGGCCGGAGATACAATGCGGAAGAAGGTCTCTCCCTCGGCTTGGCGCACTATGCAGTCGGCGAGGGAGAAGGCTTGGCCAAGGCGTTGGAACTGGCGGAGACGATCGCGTCCAACGCGCCGTTGTCCAACTACATGATGATCCAGGCTCTCTCCAGGATTGAGGATATGGCGAAATCTGACGGTTTGTTCGTCGAAAGCCTCTGCGTCGCCCTGGCGCAGACCAGCCCCGACGCGATCGAAGGGCTTCGTGCCTTCCTGCAGAAGCGGAACCCGGATTTTCGGTAAGCGAGATCGCGATGACCGATCATATCCCCCATTCCGTGGAAAGAGAGGATCGTTCAGATGGTTCGATCCTTTTGCAATCCAAGATCCCGCTCGGGCCGGTCGCACGGAACATTGGCGAGTGGCTCGACCGCTGGGCGACCGAGGCGCCGGACCGGGTTTTCATCGCCGAACGCGAGGGCCCGAAAGAGGATGCAGGTTGGCGCGAAGTCACCTATTCGGAAATGCACCGCGCGGTACGGTCGGTCGCGGCTGCGCTGTTGTCCAGGGGGCTTGGCCCCGAACGGCCGGTTTTGATCCTATCCGGCAATGGGGTGGATCACGCAATCCTCAAACTCGCCGCACAGTATGTCGGCATCCCTGTCATTCCACTGGCCGACCAGTACTCGCTGATCCAGGAAGCACATGACCGCTTGATCTACGCGGCGGAAACGGTTCATCCGGGGCTTGTCTTCGCGTTCGACGCCGGGGCTTTTGGCACAGCCCTGTCGCTTCCCGTCTTCGACGACATTGAGAAGGTCGCGACCAAAACGGAAGGGTCGCCTGTTTCGGTCACACCGTTCTCGGATCTGCTTTCCGCCAGCGGCGACGCGGCCGTCGAAGCGGCGCATGCACTTGTCGGGCCCGACACGCTGGCCAAGATCCTGTTCACGTCGGGCTCGACCTCAAACCCCAAGGGCGTGATGACGACCCACGGGATGTTGACGACCAATCAGGCGCAGTTGATTGCAACGCTGCCAATGTTGACCGACCGGCCGCCCAAGATCCTGGACTGGTTGCCTTGGAATCATACATTCGGCGGTAGTCACAATTTCAACCTGATCCTTGCGAATGGCGGCAGTCTTTACATCGATGACGGCCGGCCGATGGGCGATGCCGCCGAGCGCAGCCTGCGGAACCTTCGCGAACACCCGGGCACGCTTTCATTCAACGTGCCGGTCGGATTTTCCATGCAGATGGACGCGATGCGCGACGACGAGGCTTTGCGCAACGCCTATTTCGAGAATCTGGATTTTGTCTTTTACGCCGCCGCTTCCCTGCCGATGGAAACCTGGCGCGTGATCGAGGATTTCGCGCGGGAGGTTCGGGGCAATCCGCCGTTGATGATCTCAGGTTGGGGTTTGACCGAAACCGCGCCGGCCGCCGTCATGGTGCACGAACCCGTCGACCGTTCCGGTATCATCGGCGTGCCCCTGCCGGGCGTCGTCCTGAAACTGCTGCCATTGGGTGAGGGCCGGTACGAGATCAGGCTTTCCGGCGATAATGTCACGCCCGGTTATTACAGGGATCCGGAAAACACCCGGAAGGCATTCGATGAAGAGGGTTTCCTGATCACAAATGACGCCGTGCGCTTCGTAGACCCGAACGACATACATCGGGGCCTTGTTTTCGACGGACGCATCACGGAAGACTTCAAACTGTCGACCGGCACATGGGTGCGCGCGTCCAATCTGCGCCTGACATTGCTGAAGGATTTTGCTCCGGTGGCAGGCGACATGGTGATCGCCGGTCACGACCGGGACGAAATAGGCCTGCTTCTATTCGGCAACCCGGCCGCAATGGAGGCGAGTGGCCTTACCTATGACAGCGACGGCGCGGTGTTCTACGGCGTATCCCTGAGGCAAAAGGTCGAAGACATCCTGCGCATCGTCAACCGGGGCGCGACCGGGTCATCGACCCGGATCGCCCGCGCCATCCTCATGACCGAACCGCCCTCCGTCGCCGACGGGGAGATCACCGCGAAGGGCAGTTTGAACGTGCGGAAGATCCTGGACCGCCGTGCAACGCTTGTTGCGCGCCTGTTCGACGCCAACGATCCGGCCGTTTTCCGCGCCTGACCGTTACCGCCCAGTGGCCGACGGCGGCGCCACATCCAGCAAGGGGGCCGCGTCCAGATCACCGCCACCCAGCATGGTTGCCACTTCCTCCAGCGTCGCGACGATCTCGTCCTGGCGGCCTGCAGGAAGGTCCGCGAAGGCGGCTATGAATTCTTCATGCAGAAGCGGGGGCGCCTTTTTCAGTGACTTTCGGCCCGCCTCCGTCAGTTTCGTATGTACGATGCGTCTGTCGCGGTCACTGCGGTACCGTTCGACCAAACCCCGTTGCTCCAACCGATCGAGGATTGTCGTGACCGTCGCCTGACTCAACGAGACGTCACTGGACAGTCGGCCCGTCGTCACTTCACCCAAGTCGCGAATCGACTGCAACACCATGACCTGCGGTGTCGTCAAACCTGAGGTCTTCGCAATGCGTTTCGATTGAAGATCAATCGCACGGATGATCCGACGCAACGCTACCAGGACGTCGCGCGTTGTATCCGTGTCGGCATTTCTCTTGGCAGCGGCGCGCATTTGGCCGGAACCCGTTCTTGATTCTTTTTGTGTCAGGAAACTGTAACGAACCGGCGGTCCGGGTCAATAGATGCTTACAGGACGAATATTTTGACATCAAAAGTTTTGATGTGTAAGAAGTGGCACGCAAATGAAATCGCCCGCAGCCGATACGCGCCTGATCAGCAGGCCTAGGTGGCGTCGTCGCGTGCCTCTCGCCCCTGAAAGACGAGGCCGACGTGAAAAGCAAACGTTAACGAAAAACGGTATGTGAACCTATGTGTGGAATATGCGGCGAAGTCACCTTCGACGGCAGTTCGGCGTCCCTGAACGCCATTGAGAAAATGATGGATGTCTTGGTGCCGAGAGGCCCGGATTCGGGCGGTGCCATACAACGCGGAAGAAATGCTTTTGGGCACAGGCGGTTGAAAATCATCGATCTTTCGGACCGCGCCGAACAGCCGATGACCGACCCGGATCTGGGCCTGACCATTGCTTTCAACGGCTGCATTTATAACTACAAGGAACTTCGCGCCGAATTGGAGAGCAAGGGTCACCGGTTCTTTTCAGACGGGGACACGGAAGTGATCCTGCGCGCCTATGCGGAATGGAAAACCGATTGCGTCAGCCGGTTCCATGGCATGTTCGCCTTTGCGATCTACGAACGCGAAACCGGGCGCTTGATTCTGGCGCGCGATCGGTTGGGCATTAAGCCGCTTTACCTGGCTGGCGGCCCGGCCAGCGGAAAGCTGCGTTTCGCTTCCTCGCTTCCGGCACTGCTGGCGGCGGGCGATATTGATACAGATATCGACCCGATCGGTCTGCACCACTATATGACCTTCCACGCGGTGGTCCCCCCGCCCCATACCATTTTGCGCGACGTGAAGAAGCTGCCGCCGGCAACGATCTCGATCATCGAACCGGACGGCCGTGAGAAAGACCACATTTACTGGGACGTCCGTTTCGGGCCGACTGCCGAGGAAACACGGTATTCGGACGACGACTGGCGCGACCGGGTAATGGACGCGCTGCGCCTTGCCGTGAAACGGCGCATGGTGGCGGACGTTCCGGTCGGTGTGCTGCTGTCCGGCGGGGTCGATTCCAGTCTGATCGTCGGGCTTCTGGCGGAGGCCGGACAGGAAGGCTTGAAGACTTTCTCTGTCGGGTTTGAAGAAGCGAATGGCGAAAAGGGTGACGAGTTTCAGTATTCGGATCTGATCGCGAAGCATTTCGGAACGGATCATTCGAAGACCTTCGTTGAATCCGCTCGGCTCCTCGACACTTTGCCGAAGACATTTCAGGCGATGTCTGAACCCATGGTCAGCTACGACAATGCCGGGTTCTTTCTGCTCTCCGAGCAGGTATCGCAACATGTGAAGGTCGTTCAAAGCGGTCAGGGAGCAGATGAGATCTTCGCCGGGTATCACTGGTATCCGCCGATGATGCAGTCGAATGATCCGGCCGCGGATTACGCATCGGTTTTCTTCGACCGTGACCAGCAGGAATATACCCAGGCGATCGCATCAAAATATGTCGGTGAGGATTATAGCCGGGCTTTCGTCGCAGAACATTTCGACAGGCACGGCGCCGATGCGCCGATCGACAAGGCACTCAGAATAGATACGACCGTGATGCTGGTCGACGACCCTGTCAAACGTGTCGACAACATGACCATGGCCTGGGGTCTGGAGGCCCGTGTACCGTTCCTGGACCACGAGTTGGTCGAGCTTGCGGCGCGTGTCCCTGCTGAACTGAAACTTCGTGACGGCGGCAAAGGGATTCTGAAGGATGTCGCCCGACAGGTCATTCCAAGCGAGGTGATCGATCGCCCGAAAGGGTATTTCCCGGTTCCCGCCCTGAAGTATATCGACGGGCCGTATCTCGACTATGTCCGTGACGCCCTTTCCTCCAAAGCTGCAAAAGATCGTGGCCTGTTCAAACAGGATTATCTGGACACGCTGTTGTCCAACCCGACCGAGCATATCACGCCCCTCAGGGGTTCGAAGCTTTGGCAGGTAGCCCTGCTTGAAATGTGGCTGCAAACGCATGGGATTTGAGGGCCGGAACACTATGACCGCTATACAGGACCCACGCACCATGGCGATGAAGGAAAAAGCTGACGTGACCGGATCGAGACTGCATCTTGCCTCACTCAAGAATTGGGGTGAGCCGCCCGCGCCGACAGGCGACGACCAGGTCGAACAGGGCGTTAGTGTCGATTGCGGATGGGGCCGCCTGATTTTCGGGCAAACCTTCGAGAGCGCTGCGGCCCTCGCCGAAACGATCCAGGAAGAAGGATCGAACCGTCGTGACGTGGCCTTCTATGTGCGCGAGCCCCATGTCGTGCTAGCGACCGCGCCGCAGGCGTTGTTCCTGGACCCCTCCCACACATTCCGCCTCGGCCTGTCCAACGCGCGCACCGCTGACATGACGGCGGACGGCATCCGCATCCGGCCGGCCGAGCCGGGCGATGAGAAGGCCGTCAACCGCCTCTACCGCGCCTGGTCCATGGTACCGGTGAGCGAGCCGTTCTTCACCCGGATCCAGGATGACCCGACCTTGCAGGTGTTGGTCGCGGAGGATCATCCCGAGGAGGAAGGGATGCGGGAAATAGTCGGCGTGGTCATGGGTGTCGACCACAAGCAGGCGTTCAATGATCCCGATAACGGATCCAGCCTATGGGCCCTGGCCGTCGACCCGCAAGCGAAGAACCCGGGAATTGGCAGAGCCCTGGTCATGGAACTGGCCGGCCGGTTCAAGGGAATGGGACGAAGCTTCATGGACTTGTCCGTGATGCACGACAACAAGGAAGCGATATCTCTTTACCGGAAATTAGGCTTTGAACAGATTCCCGTCTATACGATCAAACGCAAGAACCCGATAAACGAAAAACTTTTCGTCGGTCCGACTGAGGAGCACGGCTTGAACGTCTATGCCCGCATCATCGTCAACGAAGCCAAACGCCGGGGCATTTTCGTTGAAATAGAAGATGCGGAGGCCGGACTGTTTCGCCTGACATATGGTGGACGTTCCGTCGCCTGCCGTGAAGCCTTGAGCGAGTTGACAACCGCGGTCGCGATGAGCCGCTGCGACGACAAGGCGGTTACACGACGGCTGCTGAAGAAAGCCGGATTACGCGCGCCGGACCAGATTTCCATCGATCCCGACAATGGCAACGCAGTGCCCTTCCTACAGAAGTACGGTCGCGTCGTCGTCAAACCTGCACGCGGAGAGCAGGGACATGGTGTTGCCGTCGACCTATCGACGGAGGAAGAAGTCTTGGACGCGATCGACCGCGCGCGTGCAATGTTTGACCACGTCATCATGGAAGAGTTCATCGAAGGTCAGGATCTACGTATCATCGTGATCGACGGGGAAGTCATCGCCGCGGCAATCAGGAGACCTCCGGTGGTTCGCGGCGATGGAGAACATACAATCAAGGAGCTGATCGAAAAACTCAGCCGGCGTCGACGCAACGCCACGGATGGCGAGAGTGAAATTCCCATGGATGGGGAAACGGAGCGCTGCATCCATATTGCAGGCTATACCATGGACGACATCCTGCCCCAGGACGAGACTGTGGCTGTACGCAAGACCGCCAACCTGCATACCGGCGGCACAATCCATGATGTTACCGACGAACTGCATGTTTCGTTGCGCTCGGCCGCGGTCGAAGCGGCGCGGGTCCTGGATATTCCGGTCGTCGGTTTCGACTTCATGGTGAAAGACCCAGCCCAGCCCGGCTATGCCATCATCGAAGCGAATGAGCGTCCGGGTCTGGCCAATCACGAACCGCAGCCTACGGCAGAGAAGTTCATCGACCTGCTGTTTCCACAGACGCAGTCGATGTCCTCCTGAACCGGGCCGTGCGTGTTCGACCTGAAAATCTGAAGACAACGGAGAATACCGTGACTGAAATTAAGCCGCTGACCCCTGAATTGCTGAAAGCCAGCAAGAAGGGCCGCGATTGGGACCTGGACATGGATTACATGGTCGATGTCCTCAACCAGTTGCTGACCACGCCCAGCCCCAGCGGCATGACCGACGCCGTGGTGAACCTCGTCTGCGGTTTGTTCGACGATCTTGGCATCGAATATGAGCTGACCCGTCGGGGTGCGATACGCGCCACTCTGCCCGGTGTCTCGAAGGCGCCGGACCGGGCGATTGTCGCCCATCTCGACACGTTGGGCGCCATGGTGAAGAACCTGAAGAATAACGGACGCTGCGAGGTGGTGCCGATCGGACATTGGTCGGCGCGGTTTGCCGAAGGCGCCCGTGTCACCATCCACTCCGAGCTTGGACAGCATCACGGCACGATCCTGCCGCTGAAAGCGTCGGGACATACCTATAACAAAGAAATCGACACCCAGCCCAGCAGTTGGGAGAATCTGGAAATCCGGGTCGACCGGCGCATTCATTCGAAACAGGACCTGATCGACCACAGCATCAATATCGGCGATACGGTCGTGGTACATGCCAATCCGGTCTTCAGCGACGACGGTTTCGTCTGTTCCCGGCATCTTGACGACAAGGCCGGTGTGGCCGCCCTGCTGACCGCCGCCAAGGCAATCGTCGAGGGTAAGTTCCGCCTGCCCCTTGAATGCCATATCCTGCTGACGATTTCCGAGGAAGTCGGGGTCGGGGCATCCCACGTTCTGCACGGCGATGTCGCCGAGATGGTTTCGATCGACAACGGCACCATCGCACCGGGTCAGAATACCTGCGAATACGGCGCGACCGTCGCCATGCAGGACATGTCCGGTCCCTTCGACTGGCATTTGACCCGTAAATTGCTGACGCTGGCCAAGGCCTTCCAAATCGAACACAGCAGGGACGTGTTCAAATATTACCGCTCCGATGCCGCCGCCGCGTTGGAAGCCGGAAACGACATCCGTACCGCCTTGGTCTGTTTCGCCTGTGATGCCAGCCATGGTTGGGAGCGTACGAATATCGAATCCCTTGAAGCCGTGGCGAACCTGATGGTGGCCTATATGAGGAGCCCGCTGCTTTTCGAGCGGGATGAAATGGCGCTCGGCCCGAAAGAGGATTTTCCCGTCGCGGTCCACACGACGGAGACCGAGGACGCCTATGGCGACGACTGACGGACAAGTGCCGCGTTCGGGGCACATGCCGCTTTCGCAGGATCGCGGGCGAGGGGTCAAATCAGTCTGGTGACGGGCAAGACACGGTACTTGCACGTAACCCTACTTGATGGCCGACGAATTGCCGGTAGTCTCGCCGCGCTATGTCGGTATTCAAGGACCTTTCCCCGCAACTGATTTCGAACGCGTTCGTGGCCTTTTTGTTCGCCGCGAGCGGGCCGGTCGCCATTATCCTCTCGGTGGGGGCGGGCGGGCGCCTGACATCCGAGGAACTCGCTTCCTGGATTTTTGGCGTTTTCATCGTCAATGCGGCAATCAGCCTGTTTTTCTGTCTGAAATACAGACAGCCCCTGTCCTTTTTCTGGACCATCCCCGGCACGGTGCTGATCGGCCCTGCCCTGGACCACCTTACATTTCCGGAAGTCATCGGTGCCTTTCTGGCGACCGGCTTGCTGATGGCGGTGCTTGGTCTGTCCGGCGTCGTCGGACGATTGATGAAGGCCGCGCCGATGCCCATCGTCATGGGAATGGTCGCGGGCGTCTTCATGCAGTTCGGGCTGAACTGGATCGGTGCCCTGCGCGATGACGCTGCAATCGCCATCCCGATGACCGTCGCTTTCATCGCCCTCTCAGCCCTGCCGCGCCTTGCCAAGGCAATGCCACCCCTGATCGGAGCCTTGATCGTCGGAATCGCCGCCTGGGGTATCGTCCACGGCTTCAACATCGACTTGGGCGACAGCGTTTCCCGGGTCGGACTGCCCCTGGTTCATGTGCCGGAATTCAGTCTTCAGGCGATGGTCGAATTGGTCGTTCCGCTGGCGATCACCGTGTTGGTGGTCCAGAACGGCCAGGGCTTCGCCGTGCTGAAATCCGCAGGGCATGAACCGCCGGTCAACGCCATCGCGGTGGCCTGCGGCATCGGCTCCATGGTCGCCGGCATGGTCGGCGGCGCGTCTTCCTGCCTCACCGGCCCGGTCAATGCGATCATCTCGGCAGACGGCCCGAAGGAAAAGCATTATGCCGCCGGCGTGGTTGTCGCCCTTCTTGCCATTCCCTTTGGCCTGATGGCGCCTGTTTTCACCAAAGTGATGTTGGCCGCGCCTGCCGCCTTCATCGCCAGCCTGGCCGGACTCGCCATGCTGAGGGTTCTGCAAATGGCCTTCATGACCGCGTTCCAAGGACGGTTCATCTTCGGCGCGCTGATCACCTTCCTGGTGACCGTCTCAGACCTGACGATCTTCAATATCGGTGCCGCCTTCTGGGGCCTGGTCTTCGGTGTCGTTGCTTCCTGGCTGCTGGAGCGGAAAGACTTCGAGACCCTGGCCTGAAACACGCCCGGAGGCGCAAAGCCATCTACCGGCAGATGCAGTGCGCCTTACCTCGAGGTAACCGCGACGACTTAGTGGTCCCGCTTGGAAGTCTCGTAGGCCGAAGAGACGGTGTAGTAATCGTTGAAGCCGATCCGATCCCGCAATTCGGCGAAATCCATCAGCATCGGTGCGCGATCGGTATCGTCGTGCAAGGCGTGCAACGCGCCAGACATGGCCTTCATCGCGGCCGCCATCAGGGTCAGCGGGTAGGCGGCAATGGCGTATCCGATATCACGCAACTCGTCATGACTGAGATTCGGGGTTTCGCCGCCTTCGACGATATTCGCCATTTTCGGGCCCGGTAGCTCGGAACAGACCCGGCGCATTTCCTCCACCGTTTTCGGTGCCTCCACAAAAAGGATATCGGCGCCCAATTCGGCGAATTTCGCTGCGCGATCAATCGCCTCGCTTAGCCCGTGTTGATGGCGGGCATCGGTTCGCGCAAGGATCAGGATGTCATCGTCAGCGCGCGCATCTACCGCCGCCTTGATTCGGTCAAAGGCTTCGTCCCGGCCGACGACTTCCTTACCGGGCGTGTGGCCGCAGCGCTTCGGCGCGACCTGATCCTCGATCATGACCGCCGCACAGCCGGCCCGGGAAAATCCCGCCACCGTACGCCGCACATTCATGGCATTGCCATAACCCGTATCGCCATCGCCGATCACGGGTATGCTGGTCGCGTCGCAGATGTTGCGCGCCTGATCGACGACTTCTCCATAACTCATCAAACCCAGATCCGGCGCGCCGATGCGGGAGGCGGAGGTCGCAAAGCCACTCATGAAGGTCAGGCCGAATCCTTCCTGCTCGATCATCTTCGCCGACAGCGCGTCGAAGCAGCAGGGCATGACATGCAGTCGTTCGGTCCGCAGCAAGGCACGCAATTGGTTCGGCTGGCTCATACTGGCGACTCCCGTTTCGTCAGGCTCAAAGTTTGAATGGGATGTAGAGGGCAAGGTCCGGCCACAGATAAAGCAAGATGACCGTCAGGAACATCAGGCCCAGGAAAGGCACGACCCCGCGTGCGACATCGGACAGAGACACCCGGGCAACAGATTGAATGACGTAGAGGTTCAGGCCCACCGGCGGCGTGATCAGGGCGCATTCCACCATCACCACGGTGTAAATGCCGAACCAGATCGGGTCCAACCCCAAGCCCATGGCCGCGGGCAACAGCACCGGCACCATGATCAAGACCATCGACAACGCTTCGAAGACCAGTCCCATGACCAACAACACAAGGCTGACCACCACGATGAACATGATCGGCGTGTCGATGTTCTGGGTGATGAAGAAAGAGATTTCCTGAGGGATTCGGTACAGGGTGATCGCCTTACCAAAGACTTTCGCACCGGCAACGATCAATAGAATGGCGACTGTGGTCGCCATCGATTCCAGCACCGCTTCCTTGAACCGATCCCACGTCAGGGTCCGCAGCACCACACCCGTGATCAACAAGGCGGCAGCAAAGCCGATCGCAGCGGCCTCTGTCGGCGTGGCGGCGCCCGTATAGATCGCCCCGATCACCAGAACCGCCAAGGCCATGCTTGGCAGCGCCCGGAAACTTGCGGAACGCCTTTCCTGCCAGGTGGACGGCAGGTCCTTGGTATATCCCCCCATGAATCGCGCATGGATCATGGCGTAGAGTACGAACAGGACCACCAGCGCCAGTCCCGGCCCGATGCCGGCCAGGAATAGGGCGATGACGGATTCCTCGGTGATGAAACCGTAGACGATCATCGGGATCGACGGCGGGATCAGGATGCCCAAGGTACCGCCCGCCGCCAACAGACCGTAAACGAAACGCCGCTCATAGCCGCGGTTGATCATTTCCGGGATCGCGACCGTACCGATCGTCGCTGCCGTGGCCACCGAAGAGCCGGAAATCGCGGCGAAAATCCCGCAGGAAAGAATTGTCGCGACCGCAAGCCCGCCAGGCCAATGGCCGACCCAGGCATGCACCGCAGCGAACAAGTCGCGCCCGACCCCGCCCTTTAGCAGGATATTCGACATCAACAGAAACAGAGGGACCGCAAGCAGGATGAATCCGTCCAGCGTCGAAAGAATGGCCTGCGGGGCCATCAGTGGCGAAAAACCGCCGAAAACCAGCAAGACGAGCCCCAGCCCGCCCAAGGCGAACGCCACCGGCACCCGCAGCAGCAGAAGTGCGAACAGGGCGGCAAGAATCAGAACGATGGTCATTCGAAATGCCCGCCTTCCGCAATGTGATCGGGTTCGCGTCCATGGCCGCCGACGGCCCGTGCGGCTTCGAAGAGGGCTTGCACGAACAACATCGCAAAACCGAAGGGTACAGACAGTTCGGCGACCCAGGACGGCAGGTCCAGCATCGATCCCGTCGTGCGGCCGCGTTCGAAACTGTCCAGGAAGATATCGCCCCCCTTCCAGACGACCATGGCGCTCAGCCAGGCGACAAACAGCATGGCCCCGGCATCGGTCCAGCGCCTCACTTTGGGCGACAGCAGGTTGACGACCGCGTCGACAGCGATATGGCGACGTTCGCCCAGCGCCCAGGCCATGGCGAGAAGCGATCCCCAGATCAGGCAGAGCTGCGATAGTTCGGCAGCCCAGATCGTAGGCTTGGTGAAAAAGTACCGGGCAACGACCTCGTAGGTCAGCATGACGCCGGCCGCCACGAACAAGAACGCCGACAGCCAGGCCATGACCCGGACCAGTTTGTTGAAAATTTGCATGCACTCACCGTCAGGCAGTGGCTGTCACGGCTTCAAATTAATTTGGAAGCCGCAATCAATGCGGCGCCGCCCGATCGGCCAATGACCGGCGGACGGCGCCACGTTGTTGCGATTGGCCCTTAAAGCTTGCTGGCTTCTTCCAGGATCTTCACACCCAGATCGCCAGCCTTCTTCTTATAGGCGTCGTAAACAGGCTGGGAGACCGCACGCCATGCCGCCAATTCCTCAGCGGTCGGCTGGTAGACGGTCATGCCGTTTTCTTTCGCGGCCGCATAGGCACCGGCTTCGATTTCGGCCATCTTGTTGCGGACGCTGGCCTCGGCCTTCATGGCCGCGGCCTCGATGACCGCCCTATGGGCGTCGCTGAGGCCGTTCCAGAAATCCGTGTTCACGACCACGATGAATTCGATATCGGCATGGTTCGTGACCGTGATCGTATCCATCACTTCCCAAAGCTTCCGGGATTTGACGCCTGAAACGCCGGTCATGCCGATATCGACCGTTCCTCGCTGATAGGCGAGATACTGTTCCGACCCGGAAATCAGCGTCGGCGCACCACCGGCGGCGGTCACGAAATCACCCAGCGTCTTGCCGAAAACGCGGACCTTCTTGCCCTTCATGTCTTCAGGCGTCTTAACCGGCCCGCCATTGGACAGCATGATCGCACCGCCGTAAGCCTGCCACCAAAGAACCGTGGACCCGGTTCCCCGAATTGCCTTGTCGAGCGGCGCGCGGACCGGGGATCCCTTCGCCACGGCGGCACGAACCTTCGCTTCCGTGTCGAACAGGAATGGTTGGTAGAAGATGTCCACCGCCGGAATATCGCCGACATAGCGTGTCAGCGAGGCGACGCCCATTTCGATGGCGCCGGAGCCGACCGCGGCGGGAACTTCCTTATCCTTGTAAAGCTGGGCGCTGTCGTAGATTTCGACAGCTATTTCGCCATTCGACTTGGATTCGACCTCTTCCTTGAAGACCAGCAGATTCTGACCCAGATGGCTCTTCATCGGAAGTTGCAGGGAAATCCGCAACGTCACATCGGCGGCGATGGCCTGAGCCGCGGAAAAGCCCATGGTCATGGCCATCCCGGCAGCAAGCAGCATGCGTTTCATGTTAAATCCTCCCATTCAGATTTCGTTTTTCCGCCAGGACCATAGCCGTACGGCAAAAAAAACGTCAACGCTTATGGAAGGTGGAGAATCCCGAGACTCTCAGTCTTTCCCGTAAGCCGAAAATCTATCCGGGCTGCATTGGTGACGGATACGGGCGCGCCGTCTATTCCGCGGCAACCGCTTCCTCGCCCGTGGCGATCGCCAACCAGTATCGGGCCTTCTCAAGATCGCCATGCTCCGATTCTTCCAATTCCGCCATCAGGCGGCAGACACGGGGTTCGGGAACCTTGTTTTGCTTTGCGACGATATCCAGGTGGTTGCGCGCCTCGCCCCACAGGCCTGCCTTCAGTGCCGCCTCGGCGAGCGCGATATGACCTTCCTTGTGATTGGGGTTGAGGCTGAGCAGATGCTCGAACCGTTTCACCTGTTCCAGCGGGCTCGCCCCCTCCGGGGCGATGTCCCGATAAGCGCGGCTGATCGACGGATCCGGGTTCTTGCTCCAGGCATCTTCCAGTAAGCGCGCCGCCTTGCTGTCCTTGCCCCGCAAGGCGAGCAACCGGGCCGACAGCGTAACGCCCTCGGGCAGGTCGTCCACCAGCTTGTTCGCCTGATTGGAAAGCTTGAGGGCCTGCTCGAAATCACCCGCCGCGCGCAGCTCCTGCGCTTTGGCGATCAAGAGTTTGGCTTTGGTGCGTTTGCCTTCGCCATCCGGCAGGGCTTTGTACCGAATCGCCGTTTCAACGGTCTTCAGGGCCGCGTCCAGATCCCCGCTCTCGCGTTGAAGATCGAGCAAGTGCCGGGCCGCCCAGCCTGTGGAGGGCCGCAGGTTGAAGGCTTTCTCGGCCAATTCGCGCGCCTTGGCCGTGTTTCCGTCGCTGATCGCCTGCATCAACAGACCGCGTGTTCCGAGGAAAGCCATGTCCTGGTCTTCCAGCATTTCCTCGAAGTACTTCGTCGCTGCCTTGGAATCACCTTCCAGCTGCGCCGCCTGTGCGGTCAGAAGCCGGGTAAGCGGCGGATCATGGAGTAATGAATCGGCCTTGCGCGCCAGTCTCCTGGCTTCCTGCGGATCGCCGGCAGCGACTGCGACCAGGCCCTGGGTCAGTGTCTTGTATCCGCGTTCCCGTCGAGCGATCCGACGATTTTCCATGAATCGGCCCGGCGCCCCCAGGATCCCGCTGGAAAACCGGGCGAAGAGAATCGCGAGGATGACAAAGATCAGCATGCCCAGCGCAAAGAGGCTGGCGGAGATATCCACGTGCCACCCCTGCCAATCCAGACTTATACGGCCCGGATACTTTGCAAGATACAGCGCGGCCGCGACGATCAGCCCGATCTTGATGAAAAGAAATATCGCCCGAACCATGTGTCTATCCCGTCTTCACCCGGTGCATCGCGGATCCCTCAGCCGCCCGTCGCGGCCATGCGCAATCGCGCCAAGGCGGCGTCGCGCAAGACTTTCAGGGAGTTATTCGCCGCAATCCGCTGCTTTGCTTTCGTCACCCAATCCGCGATGACGGCGTCTTCGCCGGCCAGCGGTTCGACCGCCATGACCGCGCCGGAGAGATCTCCTGCTTCCAGGGCTGCTTCCGCGCGTGACACGGCGGGCGCGGATTCGGAAGAATCCGTGCGCCGGATACTGACCAGACCGCGCAGTTCCGCGAGCGTTTCATCCACCCAGCCTTCCGCGCCGGCGACCCGCTCGACCCGGTCAACGATCGGCGCCACATCCCCGAAAGCGTCGATCAGGTCTGCGCGACTGGGAATGACCAAATCCTTCAACGGCGACAAGGCCGCGACGGCGTCTTGAACATCCGCATCATCCGGGGCCAGCGCCGCGATATCCGACAACGTGCCGCCGAAGGGTTCGGACGCCGCCATCAGACTGTCCAATTGCCCGACCGCGAGGACGAGGGCCGCTTCGCTGCCGCTCGGCCCGCCATAGGCGGTTTCGATTTGCGCCAATCGGCGTTCGACGGCGGCAATACGATCCGTCACCGTCTCGATGCCCGATCGAATGGCGTCGAACTGATCTGCGAAAGTGGACAGTTCCGCCCGAAATGCCTCAAGGCTGTCATCGGCGCGAGTATCCATGGCATTCACCCGGGCGCGCAGGGCATCGACCGCCTCGTTCAGCGGTGTCAGGTCAACTTGATCCGGCGAGGTTGCGGGCGCGTTCGCCATCGCATCCTCCAGCGCCGCCAACCGGTCGGCGAGCGGCGCCAGCGCCCCGTCAAGATCGACGGGTTCTGCCGCTGGGGCCGGTTCAGGCGCGGGACGGTTTTCCAGGGCACCGATGCGGCCCTTCAGCGCATCGACCGCCGCCGCCAAAGTCGTGTCCGGCGGTGCCGGCGCCGGGGCCGGCGGTGGGCCGAAGAAACGGCTGAGATGCGCGTTCAAGGAAGACTCGACCCCCGGACGCCAATAGCTTTGCGTGGCAAGCCCGGCGGCGGAACCCAGCGCAATGATCAGCGCGACCCAAGCCAGACCGCTGGCCTTGCGCGGCGGCGCGGCCGATGCGGCAACCGGGGCAGCAGGCGGCGCCACGGTTTCTTCCTGTGCCGTCACCTGTTCTGCTTCGGCTTCTTTTTCTTTGGCTTCATTTTCTGGTGTGTCGTTGGCGGCCACGGTGTCTTCTTTCGTCTCTACAGCCTGATCGTCGGACTGCTGTTCGACAGGCGGCATTTCTTCCATCACCGCCGATGTCGACTCTTCCTTGTTGTCTTCGGAAGGAGCGCTCGATTGCTCTGTCTCATCCCGGGCAATATCCAGGGAAACGCCCTCCTTTTCGGCCACCGCCTGGACTTCCTCCCAGCGGTTTTCGGGAATGTGATTGCGCGTTTTCCAGCCCTGAATCGTGCTGGGCGTCACACCCAGCTTCTGCGCCATGGGACGGATTCCGCCAAACCGCTCAATGACGGTTTCTGCGTCCGGCAATCTCTCGACCGATGTTTCGGCCGGTTTTTCGTCACTGGTGTCGGTCATGGTCTCTCCCGGCAACGGCGTCTCGATAACGGATGAGCCTTTTGCCGATTCTTCTTCCGCCGCATCGTCCGGCGTGTCGGCTGCTTGCGCAGGTGTAGTTTGCAGCGCAAGACGTACAGCTTGCAACAAAGAAGCCCGGTCCGGCGTCTCGGCAATGACGATTTCTCGCCAATCGAGGGTTTTTGCCGCCTCCGCAACATTGGCGCTGAGACACAGCGCGCTCAGCGCCGGTGCGGCATCCTGCCGCTCCGCCCTGGTCAGCAGGTCACACACGATCCGCGCCGTACGCGGCGAGAACAAGGCAACACCGTCAATGGTTCCTTCGTCCAACGCCTCTGCCACCGCACTGGGCAATTCTTCCGCAGCGACCGCGTCATAGAGCACCTGCCGGTCGACCGTGAAACCACGCTCGGTAAGCAGACCGGCCAGATCGCCTGCCCGTTCGCTGCCGGCAACATGCAGCAGCCTGCCATCTTGCGGCTTGCGGTGATCGGCAATGAAATCGGCGAGCATGTTAACATCGCCACCAGCCGCGTACACCTCTCCAAATCCGGCTGTACGTGCTTCATCGGCGGTATTGCTGCCAACCGCATAGACCGGCAAAGCCCGGAGGTCGGTAGCATGGCCAAATGCACGTACACCATTCGCGGACGTGAACAGCACTGCCCCTATCCCGTCCAAATGTACGTCCACCGATCTGTAGGTGATGCTCATCACCGGTGCGACCAGGGATCGGACCCCGATTTGCGAGAGAGCTTCGGAAAGGGCTTCGGCATCCTCTGTTGGACGAGGAACCCACAGGGTCGGGATCGGTGCGCCCGGCTGCCGGTTGGCCCCGTCTGCGTCGTTGGCGTTCATGGCCGGTAGCTGTCATCCATATCGGCGGCGAGGGTCTTGCCGGCATCGATCGCAAGGGCGAGGGCATCCCCCAACGGTCCGCTCCGCTCGACGCTCATCATGCCGGACCCGTCTGGGCGCGCCACGAGACCGCGAAAACGAACCTGGTCGCCGACGGCCTCCGCCAATCCGCCTATCGGCGTCCGGCACGACCCGTCCAATTCCGCCAAAAAGGCGCGTTCCGCCGTCACGCGCCATGCGGTATCCGGATCATTCAGCGGCGCGAGCAGCTCCAGTATGTCGTCTGCGCCCGCCCGCGTCGTTATGCCGATAGCCCCCTGGGCCACCGCGGGCAGCAGTTCTTCCGGCGCCAAAGCCGTTGCCGCGATATCCTCCATGCTGAGGCGGTTCAGGCCCGCCATCGCGAGCAGCGTGGCGTCCGCCTCGCCGGAAGCAAGTTTGCGAAGCCGCGTCTGAACATTACCGCGAAAGGGGACGACCTTCAGATCCGGCCGTTTCGCCAATATCTGTGCCTGACGGCGGAGCGAGGAGGTGCCGACCACAGCCCCTTCCGGTAGATCCGCAAGGCGGGAAGCCGTCGGGCAGATCAACGCATCGCGCACATCCTCGCGCGGCAGGAAGGCGCCAAGCACGATTCCGTCGGGCAGCCAGGTTTCCAGGTCCTTCATGGAATGGACGCCGATATCGACGCGGTTTTCCAGCTGGGCCGCATCCAATTCCTTGCTGAAAAGGCCCTTGCCGCCGATCTCGGAAAGCGGACGGTCCTGCACCTTGTCGCCGGTCGTCTTGATCTCGATGATTTCGACATTCAAATCGGGATGCGCCGCCAAAAGACGGTCGCGCGCTTCATAGGCCTGCGCCAGGGCCAGCGGCGAACCGCGCGTCCCGATGCGAAGGGGGCCTAATCTGGAAGTAGGGGAAAGCGATGATGATTGCATGGCCGAAGCTGTAGCCTATTGGCTCCCGTTGCGCTACACCCCCGAAACAATATTTGGATCACCGCCCGCACAAAACTCGCACGCGAATTTGGGACGGGGCGAAAGGGCATTTCATGCTGGTTCTGGGGCTTGAAACCTCCTGCGATGAAACTTCCGCCGCGATCGTTCGCGACGACGGCACGATTTTGAGCAACGTCGTTCTGTCGCAACTCGACGAGCATCGCCCCTATGGCGGCGTCGTGCCGGAAATCGCTGCCCGCAGCCATCTCGATCACCTCGACGGGGTCGTTCGGCAGGCCTTCAAGGAAGCCGGCATCGGTTTCGGCGATTTGCGCGGTATCGCCGCGACAGGCGGCCCTGGCCTGATCGGCGGGGTGATGGTCGGCGTTACCGCCGGCAAGACCATGGCACTCGCCCGCGGACTGGATTTCGTCGCCGTCAACCACCTGGAAGCACATGCCCTGACGGTCAGGCTGAGTGATTCGGCCGAATTCCCCTACCTGCTGCTACTCGTTTCGGGCGGACATTGTCAGCTTCTGGCGGTTCGCGGCGTGGGTGACTACAGGCTTTACGGATCGACCATGGACGATGCCCTGGGCGAGGCATTCGACAAAACGGCGAAACTGCTGGGCCTGGGTTATCCCGGCGGGCCCGCACTGGAACGGGCTGCAGATAACGGCGACCCGAGCCGCTTCGACCTGCCGCGCCCGATGTTGGGCCGGCCCGGCTGCGATTTTTCCTTTGCCGGGTTGAAGACCGCCGTGCGTCAGACACTCGACCGTCTGCCCAAGGTGACCGAGCAGGATATCGCGGACATCGCCGCCGCCTTTCACAAATCCGCCGCAGCCGTCTTGCGCGACCGCTGCCGCCGCGCGGTGGAGCGGTTTCGGCAAGAAGAGGGCGTCGAGGGATCGGTAACCCTGGTCGTCGCCGGCGGCGTCGCCGCCAACAAGCGCCTGCGGGCCGAATTGACCGATTTGGCGGCGGTTGAGGACTTGCGTTTCGTCGCCCCGCCAATCGCATTATGCACCGACAATGCGGCCATGGTTGCCTGGGCCGGAATCGAACATTTGCGCCTGGGCCGAAAGGACCGGCTGGATTTCGCACCGCGTCCGCGTTGGCCGCTCGACCCGACAGCCCGCACGCGGAAGGGCAAATTGGCGATTTTGCCTCACCAGACGCCCATCGAAGGTGCGCAATGAGCAAACTGGCCGTCATCGGCGGCGGCGCCTGGGGCACCGCGCTTGCCTCATTGGCCTGCGAGGCGGCGCCGGACGGAGCCCTGACCCTGCTATGGGCCCGCAATGAAACAGTCGTGACCGATATCAACGAAGGCCGCGGCAATCCGACATATTTGCCGGACGTTGCCTTGTCTTCGGCATTGCGGGCGACCAGCGATCTGGCCGACGCCGTATCGGATGCGGACATTGTCCTGCTTGTCACCCCAGCGCAGGCATTGCGCGGCATCGCCCGCGCCCTTGCGGCGCATTTGGCGCCCGGTGCCGCCTTGGTGGTATGCGCCAAGGGGATCGAGCAGGGGAGCCTGAAACCGATGACCACGGTTCTGGCGGAAGAAGTGCCCGGTTATCCGGCCCTGGTCCTGTCCGGGCCGACCTTCGCGCGGGAAGCGGCGTTGGGGCGGCCGACCGCCTTTGTCCTGGCCGGCCGCGACCGGACGGTCGTCGAGCGGGTCTCGGCAAGGATCGCGCTGCCGACCTTCAGGCCCTATATCAGCGAGGACGTCGTCGCCGTGGAAATGGGCGGGGCGATCAAAAACGTTCTGGCCATTGCCTGCGGCATCGTCGCCGGCCGTGACCTGGGGGAAAATGCGAAAGCCGCGCTGATCACCCGCGGGCTTGCCGAAGTGACGCGATTGATCGTCGCGCTTGGCGGACAGATGGAAACGGTTCAGGGATTGAGCGGCCTCGGCGATCTGGTCCTGACGGCGGGAAGCCTGCAATCACGGAACATGTCCCTTGGCCACGCGCTGGGCGAGGGTAAATCCCTGGAAGAGGTCTTGGGATCCCGGCGATCCGTGACGGAAGGCGTCTGGACCGCCGCCGCCATCACACATATGGCCCGGCAGCACGGCGTCGATATGCCGATCTGCTCCGCGGTGAACGCTATCGTCACCGAGGGCGAGGATATCGGCGAGGTGATCGACGGCTTGCTCTCCCGCCCCCTGACCGAGGAATAACCCCTCGAAAGCCGGGATGCTATCCGCGGATCTAGCGGCGGAACAGGGCCATATGTTCCCCGATGGCCTTTTCCATCTCGGTATTGAAATCCGCCATCAGCTTCTCGGTCATTTCGTACCAGATCTTTTCGCGCTCGTTGAAGGTCGCATCCTCGGGCACTGTCTGGCTTCGCTTGACGGTCACCGTCGCTTCCGCCGCCCTCTGACTGGTCAGATCCTCCGCGGACAGGGTGGCGGTCAAGGTCGCATCGTAGCGATGGCCCTGGTCGGTGGTGACGAGCCCGGTGAGCCCGGTCTCCTTATCCAGTTTCGTTTCGACAACGCTTGCGTCGATCACGGTCAGCGTTGCCGTGCCGGCGGCGCCTTCCGCCCGCAGGCGGCCGGGAACCCAACCTTCCACCGTCTTCGCGATATCGACGGGGAATTCATGCTCCACATTCGGCGCGATCAGCGGCTTCTGATAGAGCGACTTGGCGGTAACGGTGGCAACATCCAGGGTGATTGGCGGCAGATGATTGAAGGTGATGCGTGCATAGCTCGGCACCTCCACATGGGTCTCGCAACCCGCCACCAGCAAAACGACAGCCGCCAGAACGCTCTTCAAACCGAATTTCATCTCGATCACCCTCCATGCCCCCGCAAAATCGATTCTACGATCGACCGGTTTCGCCAGCTTATGCCGATTTGGCCTCGCGGATCACTTCCGATGTGAAGCTGCGCGTCGTATTGCAGAACTCGCACGTCATGACGACAGCACCATCCGTCAAGACCTCGTCGATCTCTTCCTCGCTCAAGGCGGTCAGCGCGTTCAGCATGCGCTCGTCCGAACAGCGGCAAACATCCTGAACCGGCCGCGGTTCGAAAACCCGCACGCCGTCCTCATTGAACAGTCGAAACAGCATATCCGCCGGCGGCAGGTCCGGATCCAGCAGTTCAACGCTGGTGGCGGAACTCAGCAGCGTCGTGGTCCGCCGCCAATCCTCCTCGTCGAGTTCGACGCCACCGCTGCCCCCTTCCGCGGGCAGGTGCTGCACCACGATGGCGGAAGCCCGCCAGGCACCGGTCCCGTCCTTGCCGGCAGCGAGCGACACGGCGGCATCGAATTGCGCCGATTGTTCGAAATAATGATGGATGACATCGGCGAGCGATGCCCCGTCGAGCGAGACGATTCCCTGATGCCGCTCGGCCGAGGTACTAAAATCGACCGTATAGGCGAGATAGCCCGCACCCAATAGTTTCGGAACCAAGGCATTGGCCGCATCCGCCAGACCCGGCACCTCGCCCTTCACCTGGGCAAAGCCGCGAACATGGCCGTCATGGGTGACATCGGCGACCATCATCGGCACCGCGCCGTCGCCCTTGGTCTGCAGGGTGAAGACGCCTTCATATTTCAGGGCCGTCGCGAGGCCGACCGCCAGGGCGAGAAATTGGCCCAGCAGCACGGAGACGGCTTCCGGCAAATCGTGCCGCTGCAGGATCGCATCCAGAACCGGCCCGAGTTTAACCGACCGGCCACTCATGCCGGTGCGTTCGATCATGAAGGGTTGGATCACGTCGTCCTGGATCCAGGCGGAAATGTCGACCGAAGTCGCATCACCGTCACGATCGATGGAGATTTCACTTTTCGGAAAAGTCATGAATAGAAAAACCCGTTATCACTTCTGACGTTCAATACATGGAACGCGCCGCATCCGAGCGGCGCTCAATTCCGGCCTCATCGTGCCGGTCCCGGAACCGGGCCGCCTCCCCCAACGGTATCACGGCCCGGATTGCGGTGTTACGACAGGCAATGGGCCAAAATGCCTTTTTGTGCATGCAGCCGGTTTTCCGCCTCGTCCCAGACGACCGATTGCGGACCGTCGATGACGTCTGCGGTCACCTCCTCCCCGCGATGGGCGGGCAGGCAATGCATGAAGATGGCGTCTTTCGCCGCCATGTCCATAAGCCGCTGATCAACCTGATAGGGTTTCAGCATGTTATGGCGCGTTGCGGCCGCTTCTTCGTCCTCATCGCCCATGGAAACCCAGACATCGGTGACGACGCAATCCGCGCCTGTCACTGCAGCGTCGGAATCGTGGACAACCTCGATCGACCCGCCTTCGCGCTTAGCCCAGTCCAGCACGTCCTGCGGCGGCGGCAACATCTCGGGACAAGCGATCTTCAGCGTGAAGCCGAAGCGGACGGCGGCATGGATCCAACTGGTCGCCATGTTGTTGCCGTCGCCGGACCAGGCGACCGTCTTGCCCGCAATGGAACCGCGATGCTGCTCATACGTCATCACATCCGCCATCAATTGGCAGGGATGGGTGCGGTCGGTAAGACCGTTGATAACCGGGACACTCGCGTATTCGGCCAATTCCAGAAGCTTTTCCTCCTGGGTCGTGCGGATCATGATTCCGTCCACATAGCGCGACAGGACGCGGGCCGTATCGGCGATCGTCTCACCCCGGCCCAACTGGGTTTCGGCGGGTGTCATGATCACCGTCTCGCCGCCCAGCTGACGCATGCCCAGGTCGAAACTGATCCGGGTCCGCGTCGAGGGCTTTTCGAAGATCAACGCCAAGGCCTTGCCGGCCAGCGGCTTGTCGCCGGCGCGGGGCCCGTCCTTGCGGAAGGCGTTCCCCAAATCGATCATCGTGCGCAATTCGTCCTGGCTGAACTTATCCAGGTCCAGGAAGTGTTTTGTCTCGGCCATGGATCAGCCCTCCGATTTCGCGGCGATCTCGCCTGCAGTCTTTTCCAGGATGGCAATCGCTTCATCGCAATGTTCTTCCCCGGCGATCAGCGGCGGTAGAAGACGCACCACGTTGTCGCCCGCGCCGACCGTCAGCATGCCGTTCGCCATCAGGGCCTTCACCATGTCGCCGGCAACGACGCCCCCGGTGCATTTCAGACCCAGCATCAGGCCCGCGCCGCGAACCTTCTCGAAGACGGTCGGGTTGGCCGCGACCAGTTTCTCCAGCTCGGCCCACAAATAGCGGGAAACCGTATCGACATGGTCCAGGAAACCGTCCTTGGTCATGATGTCCAGGACCGCATTGCCGACCGCCATGGCCAGCGGATTCCCGCCGAACGTCGTGCCATGATAGCCGGGATCAATGCCGCTTGCGCCCTTGTCGGAGGCCAGGATCGCCCCCATCGGGAAACCGCCGCCGATGCCCTTGGCCGACGCCATGATATCCGGTGCAATGCCGGCCCATTCATGCGCCCACATCTTACCGGTACGGCCCATGCCGCATTGGATTTCGTCGAACACAAGCAGAATGCCGAATTCGTCCGCCGTCGCCCGCAGCGCACGCAGGTAATCGAGAGACGCAGCATTGATGCCGCCTTCGCCCTGGATTGGTTCCAGCGCGATCGCCGCCGTCTTGTCCGTGATGGCATCCCGCAGGGCATTCATATTGCCGAAGGGCACATTGTCGAAACCATCCGCCGCCGGGCCGAAACCTTCCAGATATTTCGGGTTGTTCGCCGCGGCGATGGTCGCAAGCGAGCGGCCGTGGAAGGCGCCCTGAACCGTGATGGTCCGCCACTTTTCAGGCTGCCCTTTCTTGAAGTGATAGCGGCGCGCCAATTTGATCGCCCCTTCCATCGCTTCCAGACCGGAATTGCAGAAAAAGACCTGATCAGCGAAGGAATCCTGGGCCAGCCGTGCGGCAAGCCGCTCCTGATCGGGGATCTGGAACAGATTGGTCACATGCCACAGTTTCGCGGCCTGGTCCTGCAGGGCCTTCACCATATGCGGATGACTGTGGCCGACCGAGTTCACCGCGATGCCGCCGTAGAAATCCAGATATCGACGCCCGTCCGTCGCATACAGGTACATGCCCTCGCCGCGCTCGAAGGTGAGCGGGTAGCGGGCATAGGTGTTCATGACAGCGGATTTGCGAGTTTCGGACGTCATTTCTCTCTCCATGGTCCAGGGTCGGGCCGTGACCCAATCCGCGCCGCATTCGACCCCTTCTGGTTCTGAAACGAGGGCCTAAAATGCTGAACCGCCGGACGGGGTCCAGCGGCGCGGTGAAAATCGGTATTTGAAAGCCTAACCGACCAAATAACACCCATGCGCCGCCGCGATGGTTCCGCGACGTCGGCGCAGGCGGGCAAGCCGCTCTATGGTCTTCAATCCGATCATGGATTGCGTTTAGCGGAAAGCACGGCGCCACGCAAGGAGAACGGCGATCAGGCCTTCACCTTGTACCCGACGGCGACGAGGCGCAGCGCGACAACGCATAGGATGGCGGCAAGCCCGCCGACGACCGTGACGCTGACCCAGACCGGCGCATCCGCATATCCGGTCATGGCGTATCGGAATCCGTTCACGAGATGAAAGACAGGGTTCGCCATCATCATGGTTCGAAAAGGCTCGTCCAAGGCATCGATGGTAAAGAAGCTGCCGGACAGGAACAGGAGCGGGGCCAGAACGAAGGTCTCTTTGGCCGCCAAGGAATCCCAGCGATGCGATTGCATCCCCGCGATCAGACCGAACAGCGCCAGGATCACGCATCCCGTCAGCAGGAAGTAGACCATCACCGCCACATGGACGGGCAGCCCCGCCCCGAAAGGAAGCAGGACCAACCATACGGGAAGGCCGATACAAATGCCGGTGACCATCGCGCCGATAGTGTAGCCGGTCAGGATTTCCCCTGCATTCAGCGGCGCCCCGAAAACGTCGGCAATGGTCCCTTCCAACTTCTCATGCACCATGGAGAAGGCCGTCGATTCAAAACTGCGCTGAACCGCCGCCGCTATCACCAAACCGGGCGCGAGGAACTCCAGAAATGGCAGACCGCCGATTTCGGCAATCCGAGACCCCACGGCCAGGGAAATCACCAGGGCAAACAACAGCGCCTGCAGGGCCGGACCCAGCAGCACCAGTTTGAATGCCAGGAATTCGGCAACTACTTGCCGCCAGATCAGCGTTGCCACGCCCAGGGTGTTCAAGCCGGATATCCGTCGGGCCGCCAAGGTGATCTTCGGCGCGGTGCGGCGGCGCGACGTATCCTCCCGCGATGCCTCCGCCAACAACATCATATCAGGCCTTCAGCTTGTAACCGGTTGCGACCATACGCCATGCCAGCAGGCCGAGTGCCGCATTCACGCCCGCCATCACGACCATGCCGATCCAGGGTGCAGTATCGGACTGGCCGATGGCGCCATACCGGAATCCGTCGATCATGTAGAAAAATGGATTGTAATGGGCCAGGGTATAGAACGGCTCCGGCAATCGGGCGATGGAATAGAATGTCCCCGACAGGAAGGCGAAGGGCGTCACCACGAAATTGGTGATTGCCGCGACATGGTCGAATTTGTCGGCCCAGATCCCGCCGATCATCCCCAGAAAAGCCAGCATCATCGAGGCGGCAATACCGTGATAAACAAGGTGCAGCAGACTGTGCACCTCCATCGTCACGAAAAAGGACATGCCGATCCAGGTCGTCAGCCCGACAATCACGCCGCGCGTCACGCCGCCCATCGCATAGGCGACGACGAATTCGGTCGGGCTGATCGGCGGCATGATAACGTCGACGATATTGCCCTGCATCTTCGAACTGACCAGTGAAGACGAGGTATTCGCGAAAGCGTTCTGCGCCATTGCCATGGTGATCAGACCCGGAGCCAGAAACTGGCTGAAGGGGATGCCGCCGATCGTTTCGACCGCCCGTCCCAGCGCCAACGTGAAGATCGCCAGGAACAACAGGCTGGTAACCATCGGCGCGGCGACGGTTTGCGTGAAGACCTTCAGGAAGCGGTGGACCTCCTTTTTGTAAAGAGACCACAGGCCGTACCAATTGACGGCGCCGAACCGTTTGGGGGTCAAGCTGACCCCGATTGTCTGTTGAGAGTCCATGGCGGGAACAATCCGCTGTTTCTTGTTCTTGGGGGGCGGTTGAATGCCGCGGACCATAAAGTGCGGCACATGTCCCGGCAAGAGAAGCCATAGCTCCCGAACGACCGACCACACGCCAACGCATGCCAAAGATTGGACATGGATCGTGAGGAATATACCTTTTTTGTACACACGATTTGGTCAGCGCTCGCTGCCGCAAGGCTTTCCTATGAGGCCGCCGACCAAAATTATTGTCGATTAGGTACTACCGTGAAATCACGCGTGCGAGTTTCAGTTTTCTTTATGTCACTGGCAGGAATACTCGCTGCAAGTGTGGGCTCTTTGCTTTGGAGCGTCATTAATCCAAAGGGGTTTGAGGATCTTTCATCTGCACTCTTGACGATTTCGATCATCTTGGGGGCAGTTTTTGGCGCGATTGTTGGCGAAGATCCTATGTCCAAGTTTGTTTCAGACAGCCCACTACATTCAAAGACTCTGCGTCGAGCTGCCCTCGGCGGAGGTATCTCCGCGCTCATTGCAGTCGCAATACCCAGCATTCTGATCGCTTTGTTCTTCAGCATGCCGTTTTTTGGAGCGGAGCCGCTATCAGCACTTACAGCTTTCCTGGCCGTGGGGTTATGGACGCTTGGATTCGTTCTGACGATATTCGGGCTACCTGCAGTGCTGCTTGGCAGCCTGTGCGGCATCCTTATCCAAATAACTTGGTCGAAATACGGTCGACAGGCCTAGAAATGGTAAACGGCGGCGCCATATGACGCCGCCGTCTTTAAACCAGGAGACCGATGTCGGATGGGAGGGGCAGGTTTCGCCACCAGTCTTCCGGCTTCCCATTGCCGACCCGTGGGCCGGCGTGAACTAGCACATCCACAAGTAAGTCACTCACCAGGGGTATCCGTCCCTGATCACGGTTTGATAGTACGTCCGGCTTGACCGAGCGGCTGTGACCGGTGTCACTTGGATTGTGACAAACGCCTATTTTTCTGTTGAGGATGTCAATGGCCGTTGACAATCGGCAAAATTCCAGCCGCCCGAGACGAGGACCCAAGAAGGCCACGCCGGAGAGGTTGGAAAAATCCGCGCTGTTCTATCTGGAGCGGTTTGCCAGTTCCTCGGAGAATCTACGCCGAGTGCTCATGCGCCGGGTAGAGGCCAGCGCCAAGGAACACGGGACCGACAGGGAAGAAGGTGCTCGGTTCATCGACAGCCTGATCGAACGGTATCAGCGGGCGGGCCTGCTGGATGATGCGGCCTATGCGGAAGCGAGGGTGACCAGCCTGCACCGACGGGGGCTGTCGGACAGGGCGATTGCAATGAAACTGCGCCAGAAAGGCGTACCGGCGGAATTGATCGACCGTAGTCTGGAGGCCCTGCGGGAAGAACATCGCGCCGATGGCGCCGACGCGAACCGCGAAGCCGCCATGAACTATGCCCGTCGCCGCCGCATCGGACCCTTCCGGCAAACGGCGAGACAGGAAAACCGGGACCGGGATCTTGCCGCACTGGGACGCCAGGGGTTCGACTATGAAACCGCCCGCAGGATCGTGGACGCGGAGACGGAAACGGAATTATAGCCGGCCATTGCGCTCAATTGTTCGAGTGCCATGGGCCCTTCCGGGGTCAATCGACCCCGGTGACCGGATTGGGAATGTTTTCCAGCACATTCATCAAGCCGGTCGAATAGGCCTCCCGAATGCTCTCCCAGGCTTCGTCATTGCCGCTGTATTTCCGCAGCCCGTCGGTCGAGAAACTGTCCTTTTTGTAACATAACAGATCGATCGGCGGCCCGACCGAGAGGTTGGACCTGATCGTCGCGTCAAAGGACAGCAGGGCGAGTTTAGCCGAATGCGCGATGGAACTATCGAAATGAAGGGCGCGGTCCAGGATCGGCTTGCCGTATTTCGTCTCTCCGATCTGCAGGAATTGGGTCCGCGGTGTCGCCTCGATGAAGTTCCCGGCGGGATACATTTGGAAAAGCCGCGGACGATCGCCCCGGATCTGACCGGCGATCAGGAAGCTGCCCGTCGCATCGCCATAGGGCCGAACCGCTTCCTGGTCCTGATTTAGAACGGCGCGGTAGGTGTCGCCGACAACCACCGCCGCGTCGAACAGCGATTCAACCGCCATCAAATCGCGTTCCCCGCCATGACCGGCCGCTTGGCGAAGCAAGGTTACGACAGCTTGCGTTGTCGCCAGATTCCCTGCCGAGAGCAGAGCGATCATGCGTTCACCCGGCATCTTGAACGTGGCCAGCTTGCGAACGAGGGCAATCTGATCGACGCCGGCATTCGTCCGGGAGTCGGAGGCAAGCACCAATCCTTCCGGCAACAGGATTCCCAAGCAATAAGTCATTGGTTCCTCCCCACTGTCCGGATTATTCTCCGGATACATTTCCGGTTTTGGTTCCGGATCGTCTGGTTGTTTCAGGTTCGACCGATTGGAAAAAGAAATGGACCTTCAACCCATTCTGGACGGGATCGCCGACAAGATCGGACCGCACCTGTCAGAGGGCCGCGTCGCCGACTATATACCCGCCCTGGCCCGAGTCGAGCGAGAACAATTCGGCATGGCCGTCATCACCTGCAAGGGTGAAACCGCACAGACGGGAGCGGCCGATACGGTGTTCTCGATCCAATCGATTTCCAAGGTCTTCACCCTGACCATGGCGCTCGGCAAAATCGGCAACGACCTGTGGGAACGGGTCGGTCGCGAACCCTCCGGCTCGGCCTTCAACTCAATCATCCAATTGGAACGGGAACACGGCATTCCCCGGAACCCGTTGATCAACGCGGGCGCCATTGTCGTCACCGACGTCATTCTGTCGAACCGGGCAGATCCCGGCGGCCGGGGCAGCGGCGAGGCCGGGATCGACGCTATCCGCGAAATTCTCGACTTCATGCGCTCGACCGCGCATGACGAGACGATCGCCATCGACCGGGAAGTAGCCGAGTCCGAAGCCGCGCATGGTTTCCGCAACGCCAGCCTGGCGAACTTCATGAAAAGTTTCGGCAATATGGAAAACTCGGTCGAGCGCGCCTTGCGGGTCTATTTCCATCAATGCGCCATCGCCATGAGCTGCAAGCAGCTTGCCCGCGCCGGACTGTTCCTGGCGGCGGACGGCCGCGACCCGATCAGCGGGAAGAGGATCGTCACGCCCTCGCGGGCGCGGCGGATCAACGCCATCATGTTGACGTGCGGCCATTACGACGCGTCGGGTGATTTCGCCTTCAAAGTCGGTCTACCGGGCAAGAGCGGTGTCGGCGGCGGCATATTATGCATCGTGCCCGACATTGCGGCCCTCGCCGTGTGGTCCCCCGGTTTGAACAAGAACGGGAATTCCCATGCCGGCACCCTGGCGCTGGAAATGCTGGCACGGGAAACCGGCTGGTCGATTTTTTGACCCATCCTTCCCGACAGGGCGCCTGCTTCCGCCTGGGCCGGAATCTCCAAAGCGTGCCGCCTAACCTTGCCCTGCCCGGAAGGCTTGCCTATATCCGGGCCGCGTCCTTCCGTTTGGGGGCCTTTCATCGAAAGGCCGGAAAGGACGACACCGCGAGACTGTGGAAGAGCACTGCTAGCTAGAAGGCCGTGCAGGAGGAAAACATGGCGGACACCGCGACTAAGACGGAAAAACATTCCTTTCAGGCCGAAGTCGGCCGGCTTTTGGATATCGTTGCCAATGCGCTTTACAGCGAGCGGGAGATCTTCCTGCGGGAATTGATCTCCAACGCCGCGGATGCCTGCGACCGGCTGCGCTATCAGGCCCTGACCGAGCCCGCCCTGTTGGACGGCGGGGCCGATTTCCAGATCGATCTCTCCTTCGACAAGGACGGCAAGACGCTGACCATTTCCGACAACGGGTCGGGCATGACCAAGGATGAATTGATCGGCAACCTGGGCACCATCGCGCGATCCGGTACCTCCAATTTCGTGTCCCAATTGACCGGCGATCAGAAGAAGGACGTTTCCCTGATCGGTCAATTCGGCGTCGGCTTCTATGCCGCCTTCATGGTGGCGGACACGGTTCATGTCGTCAGCCGCCGCGCCGGCGAGAAGGAAGCCTGGCAATGGGTCAGCGACGGCCGGGGCGATTTCACGATCGAACCCGCTTCCCGCGACACCCGTGGCACCACCATCACCCTGCACATGAAGGATGATGCGGTCGAGTTTTTGGCCGAGCAGCGGATCGCCCAGATCATCAAGACCTATTCCGATCACATCCCCTTCCCGATCAAGATCGCCGGCGAGGGTGAGGATTATCCGAAACAGCTGAACGCGGCCTCCGCGCTGTGGACCCGCAACAAATCTGAGGTCGACGAACAGCAGTACAAGGAGTTCTACCACCACGTATCGCACGCCTTCGACGATCCGTGGGCCACCCTGCATTTCCGGGCCGAAGGCGTCATCGAATATGCCGGTCTGATCTTTATCCCCACCATGCGGCCCTTCGACCTGTTCCATCCGGACCGCAAGTCGAAGCTGAAACTGTATGTGAAGCGCGTCTTCATCACGGATGAATGCGAGGACCTGGTTCCGTCCTGGCTGCGTTTCCTGCGCGGGGTCATCGACTCGCAGGATCTACCGCTCAACATTTCGCGCGAGATGCTGCAGAACAATCCGGTCGTTTCCAAGATTCGGTCAGGTCTCGTCAAACGCGTTCTGGGCGAGCTTTCGAAGAAGGCCGACAAAGATGCCGACGCTTATGCGACCTTCTGGGACGCCTTCGGCGCCGTCTTGAAGGAAGGCGTATACGAAAGTCTGGAACACCGCGACGAGTTGATGAAGCTGATGCGCTTCAAATCGACGACGCGGGAAGGCTGGGTCTCGCTCGCGGATTATGTCGCGGCAATGAAGGAAGGCCAGGACACGATTTATTACATCGCCGGCGACGATCAGGATACGTTGAGCCGTTCCCCGCAACTGGAAGGCTTTGCCGCGAAAGGGGTCGAGGTCCTGTACATGACCGACCCGGTCGACGAGTTCTGGATCCCGTCGGTCGGCGAATTCGATGGCAAGGCGATCAAATCCGTCACCCGCGGCGGCGCGGACCTTTCCAAGATCAAGACGGTGGAAAAGGACGACGAGAAGAAAGATGCCGACAAGTCAGAGGACAATGCGTCGGCCGAGACTGTCGATGCCCTGGTCACCGCGCTACGCGACGCCCTGGGCGACGCCGTCAAGGATGTGCGTAAGTCCGACCGACTGACCTCCTCCCCCTGCTGCCTCGTCGCCGATGAGGGCGCGATGGACATGCATCTGGAACGACTTCTAAAGCAGCACAAGCAGTTGGACCAGGGTGCGCCGCGGATTCTGGAAATCAATCCCGGGCATGCGTTGATCAAGGCACTGTCGGAAAAGGCGGCGGGCGACGTCAAGGACGCGGCCTTCCTGCTGTTGGACCAGGCGCGGATCATGGAAGGCGAGCCCTTGCCGGATCCGGCGGGTTTCGCGCAACGCATGACGTCGGTCATGACCAAGGCGATTCGCTGACGGCCCCTCTTTCCTCGGCGTGCCGGCGCGTGAACGGCCGGCCGCCGCAGGAATGCCCCGGCCGCTGAGGTCTTCCGCCCGGCCGCAAACAATGCTATTGCCGCCGTTATGTTGAAAAAGCGCGGTTATCGGGATTGGGCTGGCGATGTCGACGGTTATGGCGACTCGTTGGAAATCCGCGTCTTTGCGGTTCGCCTGGACGAAGAGAAGGTCCTGCCGAAGAAAACTCAGCGCCACGCCGCGAAACGGCATCTGCCGCCGGTCTCGCTAAAGGCGAACCCGCTGGAACGGGACGAACGAATCCGCGCCCTCCTCCACTTCGCCGAAAAATTTCAGGACTGACGGCAAACGGCCGCCTAATAGCCAGGCGTCAGGCCGATCGCATAGTCGATCAATGCCAAGGCTTCGCGGCTGTCCCATTCGGCAGGCCCGGCCATCGCCCCCCAGACGCTTCCATCACGGCCCAGCAGGAAGGTGGTCGGTAATTCCGACATCCGGAAATGGTCGAATGTTTCACGACCCTTGCCGATATAAGGCGCAAGGTTTTCCAGACCGTGTTTGTCCAGAAAGGCTGTAACAATGTCGGGTCCCTGGCTGTCGACTGAAATCGCCACGACCGCGAAGTCCTCTCCCCCGCGTAACAGTTGAAGATTGTCGAGCGCCGGCATCTCGGCCACACAAGGCGGGCACCACGTCGCCCAGACATTCACCAATACGACCTTGCCTTCGAAATCGGCCAGCGAAACCTTTTCGGTACTGCCGACGCGGTCAAACAGGTAAGGCGGGATCCGTGTCGGTTTCCATCGCCAGGTGAATGCGCGTTTTTCCCCGGTCAGGGCCGGTGGATCGCCGTACCACGAACCACCGACAATCGCGGCCCCCGCCTGCAAGTCCGCGGCATGGGCGGCCGGACCGTCTACTGGGATTCCGTTTCCTCCGTCCGTCCCCCCATACGGCGGGGCCAGAAAGAAAAGCAGCAGAAACAGAAACAACAGTTTTTGCATTTTGGACAAAGACCGCATCGATCGAGTATCCGCAGGTCAAAACACGAATTCAATCAGCATCCCTGCGGCGTCACGACATGTTGAGAAAATTCTGATATGAGAACATCCTATAATACCACAAACAAATGTCTCCTACATTCGATTGAATAGGGCTTGATACAAAGGGTTAATGACCCGCAAGATGCGCTCGACCCCAGTTCGGCCCTGGTTGGGCCGTGATTTCAAATCTGGCATAAATGGTTTTGTGGAACACCATGACGCCCGACCCTAAGACCCTGCTTAACTGGCAATATGCCCGCCTGCCCATTTCTGCGGACCCTGAAGAATTCGGTCCATTCGCCGATCTGGTGCGGATCTGGAACTCGAAACGCGGCCGGTCCGGCGCCCTTCCGGCACGCCGGGATTTCGACTTCACGGATTTCCGGTCCTGGCTGGGCAAGGTTTCGATCGCGAGGATCGAACGGAAGCCGTTTCAGATCCGCTTCGTGCTGTGGGGCACGCAGCTGACCGAATGGTGGGGCGTCGATTATACGAACAAGGTCCTGGGGGAAGCGTCGCTCACGCCGGAGGCTTGGAAACTCGTCGAAGGCCGGTATTTCGAGATCATGGACAACGATCCCTTCATCGGCATCGTCAACGGGTATCTGGACCAGCACGACCGCCCTTACATGAAGGTCATGGGCATCGACCTGCCGTTGTCCGACGGCAAGGGATTGTCCCATGTCATCAGCGCCCATATCGAGATCGAGCCCGAATCCAGGGTGGAATCGATCCTGCACAATCGCGCGCCCCTGGAATACATCTGACGCCGAGGCACTGGCCCGCGTAACCCAATCTGCCGCCCAAGTGTCAAAAACAAACGGGGAGCAACGCCGTCAGGCGTCACCCCCCGCTGCGATCGATCATGTCTTGATCAGGACTTTCGATTGTTCCGCAGGGTGCCCAGGCGCAGGCGCAATGCGTTCAACTTGATGAAACCTTCCGCGTCGTGCTGATCATAGACGTCGTCTTCTTCGAAGGTCACATGCGCCATGGAATACAGGCTGTCATCCGACTCACGGCCGATGACGCTGACGGACCCCTTGTAGAGTTTCAGGCGGACCTTGCCGTTTACGCGCTCCTGGCTCTTATCGATAAGGGCCTGAAGCATCTCGCGCTCCGGCGAGAACCAGAAGCCGTTATAGATCAGCTTGGCGTATCGCGGCATCAACTCGTCCTTGAGATGCATTGCCTCACGGTCGAGGGTCAGGGATTCCATCGCCCGATGTGCCGCGACAAGGACAGTGCCGCCCGGGGTTTCGTACACGCCGCGCGACTTCATGCCGACAAAGCGGTTCTCCACGAGGTCCAGGCGACCGACGCCGTTGGCACCCGCCAATTCGTTCAACTTGGTCAACAGGGTAGCCGGCGACAGACGCTCGCCGTCGATCGCGACGGCATCGCCCTTCTCGAACGCAATTTCGACCACGGTCGGCACGTCCGGGGCTTCCATCGGATCAACAGTGCGGGAATAGACATATTCCGGCGCCTCTTCGGCCGGATCTTCGAGCACTTTGCCTTCCGCGGATATGTGCAGCAGGTTCGCGTCGACGGAAAACGGCGCTTCGCCGCGCTTGTCCTTGGCGATCGGAATCTGGTGCTGTTCGGCAAATTCGATCAGCTTGGTCCGGGACGTCAGATCCCATTCACGCCAGGGCGAAATGACCTTGATGTCCGGCTGCAGCGCGTAATACCCCAGTTCGAAGCGAACCTGGTCGTTGCCCTTGCCGGTCGCACCATGGCAGACGGCGTCCGCCCCGGTCTGCCGTGCGATTTCGATCTGGCGCTTGGCGATCAGCGGCCGCGCGATCGAGGTACCAAGCAGATAGACGCCTTCATAAAGCGCATTGGCCCGGAACATCGGGAACACATAGTCGCGGACGAATTCTTCCCGGAGATCCTCAATGAAAATCTCCTTCACACCCATCATTTCCGCCTTCTGGCGGGCCGGGCCGAGCTCTTCCCCCTGCCCCAGATCCGCGGTGAAGGTCACCACTTCGCATTGATAGGTGTCCTGCAGCCATCGCAGGATGATCGAGGTATCCAAACCGCCGGAATAGGCCAACACAACTTTTTTGACGGAGGATTTCGCCGCGGCTTTCATCACTGAATTCCCGATTGAAATGAAGTTTCAGACAGCCGCGTTCTAGACCAAAATCCAGCGTTGTCAAATCAGCCGGAACCGCAGGCAGGCTTTGCCGTTGCGCCCGCGTAGCCGCCGATTATTTGGACAATGCCAGATGCGCGCCCAATCCGACCAGCACGGTCCCGCCGGTCCATTGTGCGATCCGCTGTGCCGTGCGTGTCTTCTTCAATCCGTTCAATACCTGGTGCGTCAACAGGACCGCGACGAGGTCCGCCATGGAGAAGGCGCAGCCGACGATCAAACCCAGAATCAGGAATTGCACCCAGACAGGGAAGGTCGCTGCCGGATCGGCAAACTGCGGCAGGAACGCAATGAAGAAGAGGGCCGTTTTCGGGTTCAAGACCTCCACCATAACGCTGTGCAGGAAGGCGCGGGCGCTTTTCCGTGGCGGCAGGTTTGCCGGCGCACGGCCTTCTTCGGCAAAGGACGGATCCATCTTGGTCCGGATGATTCCGATACCCAACCAGATAAGGTAAATAGCCCCGACAATCTTTAGGGCCGTATAAGCGGCGGGCACATGGGCGAAGACGGCGGAGAGGCCGGCCGCCGCCGCGATGACGTGAACGAGGCCCCCGATATGCAGTCCGAGCGCGGCCATCAATCCGCCCCGTTTACCATATGCCATGGTCTGCGCGGCGGTATAGAGCAGCGCCGGGCCTGGCAGAAATGCAAAGACCATCGTCGCGGTAAAGAATGGTAGAAGGTGATTCCAATCCGGCACGGCTTCGTCCCCATGTGTTCAGACGGGGTCGACGCTACAATGCCTCTTAAAGATTGATAAGCGCCAATTCAGACGGCGGCAGGGGTCAGATCTGGATGAAGATCCAGGACGGTCGCCAATTCGGGGAAGTCCCACTGCCGGTTTGGAATTGTGTAACCGGCGCCGTCGAGTGCCTGACCGATTTCCGCGATGACCGGCTTTGCCAGCATGGCGCCTTGGCAGGACATCAAATTCGCCAGGACGGCACACCGCATGCGTTGTGATTGCGTCGACAAAACGAAAAGCAATCGTTTTTCATCCGGGATCAAAGGCGCGGTCAATTCAGCTGCCGCCAGACGGGGGCGCTTCTTTTCCAAGGCGAGTATCGTCATCAACGCGTCGAAAGGGCCCAGCGCGGGGCGAATTCCAGCCTTGGTGAAGGCGGTTTCCAGCGGACCGAGGGTCGGCACGCCGCCCTCCTGCAGCAACCGCCAGAAGCGGGACGACCAAACCATGAACTGTTCGGTGAACATGAGGTCCCAATAGCCGACCCGGGCGACCGGCACTTGTGCCTGTTGAAACCGGTGGACGGGTCCCGCGACGGTGACATCCGGTTTCTCTTGGCGTGCCGGCCGCCCGGGGCAGCGGACCGATGACACGGGTCGGGCGTTGGCGGCCGGGTCCGGATTTTCACCGGGAAGGACAAACCGGATCCGACGGCCTTTCGCCTGATGCGTCATCGGCAGAGCTCCAAACAGCAGATACTCAACATGCAACTGCGACTGACTTGCAATTGCATAATCAGTTTGTAGCAGCAGTGACTTTCCGGGCGCAAGAGGAAAAAGCAGCTAATTGCGAATTTTTCTCAATTGGCCGCTCGGTACCCAGAAATGCCTTGGTGGGTCTTGTCGGGACGCCGCGGCTTGCCCCTCCCAAACCATTCATTTTTCTTTGACATGCAGGCATTCCCGTAGATTGATATTCAATATTGACGACATAAGGATGAGATCATGCAGGCGGATTGGGACGATATCCGCATATTCCTGGCGATCGCACGGGGCGGAAGCCTGACCCGTGCGGCTTCTACCTTGCAGATCAGCCAGCCGACCGTGGGCCGGCGATTGAAGAAACTTGAAGATGCGTTTCAGGCCCGCTTGTTCGATCGGCTGCCGGACGGGTTCGCCCTGACACCGGAGGGCACCGCCCTTCTGCCCAAGGCGGAGGCCATGGAAGCCGCCGCCGCGGCACTAACGGCGGAGGCGGACGGTCTTTCCCCGGACGCAGAGGGCACCGTGCGCCTGTCAGTCGACGAGGTCGTGGCGCAAATACTGGCGCCGTTACTGCCGAATTTGCGGAATAGGCTTCCCGCCGTCGAGCTGGAAATCGGTATCGAGCATCTCTTCGCCAGCCTGACCCGGCGGGAAGCGGATATTCTTGTCCGTGACCGGCCGCCTCAGAACACCAACCTGATTGCCCGAAAGTTGTTCGATCTGGACTACGCCGTCTATGGCGCGGTCAATTACGTGAACGCAAACCCCGCCGCAAAAACCGGCGATCGGTACAGGGAATGCGATTGGATCGGCTACGACGCGCTGCACCGATACTTCGCCGGCGGGGAGTGGCTGCAGGAACGGCTCGGCAACCGCGCGCCGGTCATCCGCCACAACGATGCCGCGATGATGGGGGATTTCGTGGCGGCGGGAAGCGGCCTTGGCGTTTTACCGATGATCCTGGCAAACAGGTATCCCAACATTGTCCGTCTGACCGACCCGATCGAGGACCTGCGGCGGACGGTGCATATCTACGTGCATCAGGACATCCGCCGCGTCGCCGCCGTCCGTGCGGTCATGGACGCGCTGGCGGAAGAAACGCGGTCGATTGAAACCGCGTTACTCATCCCGCCAGCCAAATAGACCAAGCGCCTAGCGGTTGGCGAATGTGCGTTCCATTTCGCGCCGGACCTGCACCGCCTGCATGCCTTCGTCGACCTCGACATCGTCCCAGGTCAGCGGCGCACCCTTCGCCACCTTGTTCTTGAGCTTGAAGCCATGTGCCAAGCCGATCGGCAGCCCGCCGAGGGCGAGCGAGGCAGACGCCGGCATCAATTTACCGTAGACGCAGAACCCGCCCTCACCGTCCAGCATGTCGCCGGGTTTCAAATCCTTCTTGGCGGTCGCGACGGCGTCGCCGCGCCAATATCGCGATTCACCCGTGGCTTCGCCGCGCAGGGCGGCATTGGCGACACTGATTCCGAGTTCCAGGCCGATCAGGTGATAAGGCTTGTACATGCACCCGTACTTGCCGGTGCTGTCCACCTTCATGCCGTATTCCCACATACAGCGTTTCGCATAGTCATTTGGCGCCTCGAAGGTGACATAGACACCCCAGCGCAGATCCCGAAACACGTCACGGCCATCGCGCTCGTTACAGGCGATGACTTCCACCGTACCCTTTTGCTTGATCTGTCCGCCGTCGCTTTCCGGGCGCAGGACGGTCGTCAAATCATCGACACCGCAGGGGAAGAAACTGAGTCCGTCAGAAGGCGGCGTCAGGTCGCAGGCATTGGCGACTGCCGCCATCTCGATTGCCGATTTCGTACCGTCCATGAAGCTGGCGAACATCTGCGGGTTCATGCCGCCGGCCGCCGCCTGTTCCGCCGTCAGCCCGTAATGACCCCAGACCGTGTCGGGGTTGATGTCGTGATAACCGGGGATGTACTTCGTCCCCTTACCTGCGCAGGTGACGTCGAACCCTATCGCGCGGACCCAATCCACCATCTCTGAAATCAGTGCGGGCTGATCACCGTATGCCATGGTGTAGACGACGCCGGCATCCCGCGCCTTCTGCGCCAGAAGCGGGCCGGCCAGCACGTCCGCCTCCACATTCACCATCACGATATGCTTGCCGTGATCGATCGCGGCCAGCGCATGTTTGATACCGATCGGCGGAATACCGGTCGCATCGATGATGACATCAATGCGGGGATCGGCGATCAGTCCCAGGGAATCGTCGGTGACGAAGGTACCGCCACTCGCAACCGCATCATCAAGATTCTTTGCATCCGCCTTACCTTCCGGCCAGCCCACATTGCGACACGCCGTCTTGGCCCGGTCGATCCCCAGATCGGCGATCCCGGCTAGATGAAGGCCGGGTGTCGTCGGCACCTGGGACAGGAACATCGATCCGAATTTGCCCGCCCCGATCAAGGCGGCGCGCACGGGTTTGTCGTCTGCTGCGCGCTGGCGCAGCATGCTGGTAAGGTTCATGCCTGGGGTTCCTCCCGCGGGGGTTTTCTGTTTTAGAACGACTGGTCGTTTGCGGACGATACTACTCGGCCGCAGCAGCTTCGACAGCCATTTCCTTCAGACAATTGTCCGCCAGGCTTTCGATCGGGGTGAAATCCCGATGGGCGATCCATTCCTTGCGTGTGAATTTGGTGATGTGGTTGTTCACTTCGCACAGGCTCAGATAAACGATCGTCCGCGGCATGGGAGAGATATTCGGCGGGCTGGCATGGACCAGGGTGCCATGGAACATCAGGACGGAGCCCGCCTTGCCGGTCGGCGCGACACAGCCGCCTTCTTCCGCAAGCTTCGTGACCGTTTCCCGATCCAGGGTCCAGAGAGGATAGGACGTGGTCTCCAGATCATGTCCCGCTTTGACCACGCCATGCTTGTGGCTGCGGGGAATGAAAAGCAGCGGCCCGTTGGCCGCGGTCACGTCGTCCAGGAACAAGGCAATGTTCATCGCCCGCGCCGTCGGCATGCCGTCATCCCGCTGCCATGTTCCATAGTCCTGATGCCATTGCCAGACATCGCCGTCGAAGGCCGCCTTCGCGTTGATCTTGAACTGATGCATGTAGACGTCGCCGTCCAGCAGCTGTTTTACGGGTTCGACCAAACGAGGGTGACGGCCCAGCCGGCGGTAGGCTTCGTTATAGGTCTGCGCCGCGAAGGCAGTGCGGGCGACTCCGTTCGATTCACGCCAGACCTCTTCCCGGTCCGACGCATAAATCGCTTCCGCTTCCCGGCGCAGAACAGCGACCTCGTCCTCGTCAAACATTTCCGGCAGGAAAAGATATCCTTCCCGGTCGAATTCCTCACGCTGGGCGTCGGTCAGTTTCATGCGTTCCTCCTGGGTTTCCTCATGGCATCGTCTTCAAACGCGATGCTTTTTCCTTGGTTGATGCATTGGTTACGCACTGATCGCCAGGTCTTGCTCCAACTGTGCGATCAGATATTCCGCGGCCTGGGTCACATGTTTTTCAGCCAGTTTCCCGGCCCGCTTTGAGTCGCCGGCCACAATGGCCTCGGCAATTTCCGCATGCTCCCCCCACACCGATCGGCGTTGCGCACCGTCGCGCAGAACCGCCCCCATGACCCGTTTGATATGGCGCCAATGGACGTCGGAGGTTTCAGCGATCAACGGGTTACCGGCGAGGGTGTAAATGGTTTGGTGGAATCTCGCATCGGCTTCTATCAAGTCGCTCACGCTGCCGGATGCGAGGAGCGCCCGCCCCTGTTCCAGCGCCTCAGACAACATCGCTTCTGCCGACGGGTTCCCGGCAGCTTCCCGCGCCGCCAATCGATCCAACGCGCCGCGAATAGCATAGACGCAGCGCGCCAGTTCCGGGTTGAGCGGCGTTACACGATGACCTTTGCGCCCCGCAGGTTCGACAAACCCCTGTTTCTTCAACAGCACCAGCGCCTGAACGACCGGCTGGCGGGAGACATTGAGCGTCTCGGCGATCTGTTCCTGCACAACCGGCTGCCCCGGGGCAAGACTGCCGCTGCAGATCGCGTCGAGGACCGAGTCATAAACCTGATCCACGAGGTTCGGAGTGAGGGCGAGCGGCTTCATCGGCATATCCATACCGTATTCTGTATACAGAAAACGAATCAGGCAAGCCTCTTTTCACCGATGGCGGGTCAATGGCGGTTCACCCCTCCGCGACCGATGCCTCCAATGCCTCCATGTCATCGTCGGAAAGACCGAAATGGTGACCGATTTCATGAATCAGCACATGCCGAACCAGATGCTCCAGGTCCTCCCCCGTTTCGCACCAGTAATCCAGGATCGGCCGCCGGTATAGGAACACGACATCCGGGTCGGGCGACGGATCGGCGAAACTTTTCTGCGTCAGGTCCACTCCCTGATACAGGCCCAGCAGGTCGAAAGGCGATTGCAGTTCCATGTCGCGACAAATTTCCTCATCGGGAAAATCTTCGACCCGGAACAGGATCGTGTCGGTCATCTGGCGTAGTTCGACGGGAATCGACGCAAAGGCGCGTTCCGCCATGACCTCGATATCGGCAAGGGACGGCGGCGCTTCGAACACGCCGGACTGACTTGAGGAGGATCGATTGTTTGCGTTACCCATACCGCGGTTATAGTGACAAAAAGACGAATAGAAAGAGGTGCACGATGCCCGCAGCGGAGAAATTGACCCCGGATGCCCGGGCGGCGGCGCTGGGCGGCCTGTCCGACTGGTCCGATACGGCGGATGGCCGCGACGCCATTACCAAGAGTTTCCGGTTCCGGAGTTTCGTCGAGGCCTTCGGATTCATGACGCAGGTGGCGTTGAAGGCGGAAAAGATGGACCATCACCCTGAATGGTCCAACGTCTACGGCACGGTCGACGTGGTCCTGACGACCCATAGTGCCGACGGCGTCACCGAACTGGATGTAAAATTGGCGCGTTTCATGGACGCGCTGCAGGAGAGGATGAAGAGTTGACGATGCGGTTTCTGCGTTTTGCTGTTCCATTGCTCATGATTGGCGTTCTCGCCACGTCGGCCCCTGCGCGGGCGGACACAATCAGTGACGGACTGGCAGCCCTGCAATTGGGCGAGTTCGACGAAGCCCGGGAAGTTTTCACCGCCGAAGCCGAGGCCGGCAATTTGATCGGTGAGTTCATGCTCGGCGTCATGGCAGAACAGGGATTCGGCGACCGGCGCGATCCGGAAAAAGCGGCGACATGGTACAAGAGCGCGGCAGACAAGGGCATGGCGTCGGCAGCCTACAACCTCGCGCGGCTTTACGAGCGCGGCTACGGTGTCGAGCAGGATTTCGGCAAGGCGCATGGTTACTTGCTGCAGGCGGCCGAAGAAGGTCATGGCAAGGCAATGCACGGCCTGGGCCGTCTCTATCAGGGCGACGACCTGGGTACGCCCGATCTGGCGGAGGCACTGAAATGGTACTCCGCCGCGGTAACCCATTTGAACAACGCGGACCGCGCGGTGGCGGTTACCAGTATCGACGATCTGCACAAACTAATGACAGCGGATCAGATCCAGGACGGCGATGCCCGCTACGAGGCCTGGATCGCGGATCATCCGCCGAAAAACTGACAAGGTTTCTCCGGATCGATTATCCGGCGCGTTTGGTGGCGGCGGTCAGCAGGCCGGCGCCGATCAACAGGCTGCCTCCTGTCCGCTGAACCCATTTCATCGCGCGGTCACCCAGGAAACTCTGACGCGCTTTCGAGGCAAAGACCGCATAGGCGCCGTCACTCAGGAACGCCAGCGCCACAAAAGTTGCCGTCATCAGGATCGCCTGCGGCAGTGCCGGCGCCGCCGGGTTCATGAATTGCGGCACGAAGGCCACCAGGAACATGACGATCTTCGGGTTCAGGATGGTCGTGATGAAGCCATGGGCGAAAGTCGATCGCTGCCGGGGCTTTCCGCCCGCCGCATCGTCGATTTTCAGCATTGTGTCCGCCTTGGCCCGCCACATCTGGATGCCCAGATAGACGAGATAAGCCGCGCCGACCCATTTCATAATCGTGAAGGCGGTGGCGCTGGCGGACAGAACGGCGCCCAAACCGGCGAATGTGATGCCGAAGGCGCAGGCCGTTGCCAGGCAGGACCCGGCAACTGCCCATAACGCGGGGCCGCGGCCGCGCGTCAACGCATAACCGACGACAAGAAGGACGGTGGGCCCCGGAATGATCAAAAGAACTTCCGTGGCCACCGCATAGGCAATCCATGTCTCCCAACTCATCCCGGCCTCCCGAAACAGAATTCGAGACAAGTTAAGACAGAGTTGGAAACAGCAGGCAAAACTTATTGCCGTGCTTATTGTGGCGCCAGACGCACCGCGCTGTCGATGCGCACCGTTTCGCCGTTCATCACCGGACTGTCGATCATGAACAAGACGAGATCGGCATATTCCTTCGGCGTGCCGAAGCGCTGCGGGAAAGGCAGCGTCGCCGCCAGACTGTCCTGCACGTTCTGCGGCATGCCCAACAGCATCGGCGTTCCGAAAAGGCCGGGCGCGATGGCCAGCACGCGGATGCCGTGCCGGGCAAGGTCCCTCGCCGCTGGGAGTGTCAGGGCATGCACCCCACCCTTCGACGCCGCATAAGCCGCCTGACCGATCTGCCCTTCGAAGGCCGCAACCGACGCGGTCGAGATGATGACGCCGCGTTCTCCGTCCGCATTCCGTTCCCGTGCCGTCATCTGGTTGGCGGCGAGCCGCATGATGTTGAAGCTGCCGATCAGGTTCACCTCGATGACCTTGCGGAATTCGTCCAACGGCATGGGACCGTCACGGCCGACGATCCGCTTGGCCGGGGCAATGCCCGCACAGTTGACGGCAACACCCGTCGGACCGTGAGCGGCCTGGGCCGTTTCCATAGCGGCTTCGGCGCTGGCGGCGTCCGAGACATTGCACTCGACGGCGACACCGCCGATCTCATCGGCCAAGGCGCGCGCCGCATCCATGTTCAGGTCCAACACGGCCACTTTCGCACCGCGTCCTGCCAGGGCCTTTGCCGTACCCGCGCCGAGCCCCGATGCGCCGCCCGTCACTACCGCGCCAACACCATCGATATCCATCGGAAACCTCCCTGCTGTCGATCCAATTGACTCCGCCATAAATTGGCTGGCCACGGCCTATAGCAGACACGTCAGGAATAGCCCATATAGGTTTCATGGGTAAGAACAGTACAGGTAAATGGGTGCCGGACCTGCCGGCCCTGGCGGCACCGGAACGGGAAGGCGAAAACCAGCGCACCGTCCGCGATCGCTTCTGGCCGAAACTGCGCAGTTTCCTGGGCCGGGTACCCTTCGCTGAGGAGGCCGTGGCCGGCTTTTATGCCGCCCGCGATCCGACAACGCCCAGGCGGTCGAAATTGCTGCTGCTGGCGGCCCTTGCCTATTTCATCGCACCGACGGACGCGGTGCCCGACTTCATTGCGGCCCTGGGATTCACCGACGATGCCGCCGTGTTCTGGGCCGCGTGGCGACTGGTCCAAGACGAAATAAAACCCGTACATCGGCAAAAGGCGAAAACCGCCCTCACGTCTCTGAAAAAGGACGAATCCGCCGATGCTGCCGAGATTGAATGACGTCCCCTTGCCGGCCCGCGCCCTGGGTTTGGCCGGTCTGATTCCCTTCGTCGCCTGCGCCGCGGCGGTCTGGACCACCGTTCCCCTGCTGCAGATTGAAGGAACCCGGCTGCTGATGGGTTATTCGGCCGTGATCCTGACTTTTCTGGGCGGGGTGCATTGGGGCAAGGCGCTGGCGGACAGGCCCGTCTTGAACGGTGAGATCGATGGTGATTTGAACTGGCTCCGCTTGGGCTGGTCGGTCACGCCGTCCCTTGTCGCCTGGATAGCCCTTTTGATGAGCCCGGTTGCGGCGCTTATTCTGTTCATGGCCGCCTTTGTCGCCGCCTTCCTGGTCGACCGTCAGGCGGTTCGCATCGGTTTCTTTCCGGAATGGTATCTACCGCTGCGGAAAGTCTTGACCCTCGGCGTCCTGGCCTGCCTGATCGCCACGTTGATACGGTTCAGGATAGAGGCGGGGGTATGACGGAAGACAGCAGGACGGTTTGGCTGGAGGTAGCGATCAACGGACCGTGGTCGCGCGACCTGCAGCCGTTGGCCCCGCGCAGCGACGACGCGATCATCACCGATGGAATTGCCTGTGCCAAAGCCGGCGCGAGCATCATCCACCTTCACATTTTTGACGAAACCGGTGATCGGCAAGTCGACGACGCCGGCCAATATGCCAGGATCATTCGGGCGATCCATGAAGAAACCGGCGCCATCGTCTATGGCACCCTGCCCTTCCATGCCAGTTCGGCGGAACGGCCCCTGTCCGCGGTCGAGCGTTATGCTGCTGTCGAGGAAATGGCGAAGGACGGCGTGATCGAATGGTCGATCGTCGACCCGGGTTCGGTGAATGTCTCATCCTTCCAAGGGATGAAGGAGGGGCGCGAAGGCTTCGTCTATCTGAACCCGGAGGATCACATTCGACGCGGTCTTACCCTTGCCCGCGACCATGGTTTCACCCCGTCCTACGCGATCTACGAGCCCGGTTTCGTTCGCCAAGGCGCGGCCCTGCACGCGGCGACGCCGGGCGCCCCGCAGCCTGTCTATCGGTTCATGTTTTCGCAGGCCTATTCCTTCGGTTTTCCGCCCGAACCCTATGCGCTGGATGCCTATCTGCAATTGTTGAAAAACGCTGCGCCCGGCGCACCCTGGATGGTCGCCGGACTCGGCGTCGATATCACGCCGATGATCGGGCCGGCAGTCAAAGCCGGCGGCCATGTCCGGGTCGGCCTGGAGGACGCCCCGATGCGCGACAAACGCTCCAATCTCGACTGGATCGCCATCGCCGTCGACGAGATCACAAAGGCCGGCGGCCGGGTGGCGGCGCCGGACGAGGTCCGCGCCGCCCATAAATCCTGACCCGGCCTTGTTGTCGGCCTCAGATGCAGCGGCCGCCGTCCACCTCCAGACAGACACCGGTCAGGAATTCCGCTTCGTCCGACACAAGAAATACTGCGGCATTGGCAATATCCGCCGGCTGACTGAAGCGACCCAACGGGACCGTGGCTTTGAAGGCAGCGCGTTTTTCCGGCGTATCCTCACCCATGAATTTGGCCAGAAGCGGTGTCTCCCCGGCGACCGGATTGATGGCGACGACGCGGATATTGTCCGTGCCGAGTTCTATGGCGAGCGAGCGCGTCGCGCCGATCGCTGCGGATTTGCTGGCATTGTACCAGACGAGCCCCGGGCGCGGCCGTACACCGGCCGTGGACGCAATATTTAGGACGACGCCCTTGTTGGGCCCGGATTGTGTCTGATTGCGAAAATGCGGCAGGACCGCATTCATCCCGAAATAGATCGATTTCACATTCACCGCGAAGATACGGTCGAATTCCTCTTCCGGAACCTGATCGACCGGCATGTTCCAATGGGTATAACCGGCATTGTTCACCAAAATATCGACCTGCCCGAAACGCTCGACAGCGGCATCGACCATCCCTTCCACGTCTTCCTTACGCGAGACATCGGCAAACTGGAATACAGCGTTCCCGGAATTGATCCCCTCGATCTCCTGGGCGACCTGTTTGCCCCATTCCTCGTTGATGTCGGCGATGACGACATTCGCGCCTTCGCGTGCATAGCTCCGCGCAATCTCAGCCCCGAATCCGCTCGCAGCACCGGTGACGACGGCGGTTTTCCCTTGCAGCCGCATATGTGGCCCCTCCCTTTCGTGATTTTCCCCGCCGATCGGTGACCGGCCTCTCCGGGCCCTGACGAACGAATAACAGCTCGCTATATGGACGGGGACGTGAACTGTGGTACACAATTGCGAGTGTAGTGTTGAAAGGGAGGTATCGCCAAGCCGCCAACGGCACGGCGATAGGATAGGTGTTTTGGCGCTGTGACCCTGCCGCGAGGCAGATCGGCCACACCCCATAAGCACCCGGGGCACATAATGGAAGCGTCCAGCAAACCAACAGTCTTGTTGATCGAAGACACGATGTCGCTGGCACGGCTGTATGAGCAGTACCTGTCCACGGTCGATGTCGACGTCCGCACCGTCGAAACCGGGCGGGAAGGACTGGATGTGATCAACCGTGACCCGCCGGATCTCGTCCTGCTGGACATTTCGCTTCCCGACATCAACGGCCTGGATATTCTCCGCCACATCAACGATCAGGCGATACAGACGACCGTTGTCGTGATCACCGCCAACGGGTCGATCAATGTCGCGGTCGAGGCGATGCGCGACGGTGCCTATGATTTCCTGGTCAAACCCTTCAACGCGGAACGCCTGCGCGTCACCGTGAAGAACGGGCTGGAGCGGCGCGCCCTCGCGGAATTGGTCGACCAATACAAGGAAACCGCCCGCGGCGCCTTCGACGCCTTTATCGGTGGCTCACCCGCCATGCAGGCGGTCTACAAAACGATCGAGGCCGCGGCCCATTCCAAGGCCACCGTCTTCATCGAAGGTGAATCCGGAACCGGCAAGGAGCTTTGCGCCGTCGCGGTTCACCGGCAGTCGACCCGTGCCCAGGGCCCTTTCATCGCCATCAATTGCGGCGCCATTCCGCGCGAATTGATGGAAAGCGAGATCTTCGGGCACAGGAAGGGCAGCTTCACCGGCGCCCACGAAGACCGCGACGGCGCCGCCAGCCTTGCCGATGGCGGAACCCTGTTTCTGGATGAAATCTGCGAGATGGACCTGGATCTGCAGACCAAACTGCTGCGGTTCATCCAAACGGGCACCTATCAACGCGTCGGCGACCCGATCGCGCGCAAAGTCGATGTGCGCTTCGTCTGCGCCACCAACAAGGATGCCATGAAGGAGGTCGAGCAGGGCCGATTCCGCGAAGACCTGTATTACCGTCTGCACGTCATTCCGATCACCATGCCGCCCCTGCGCGATCGCGGCAGCGACACGCTGGAAATCGCGCGCCGCTTTCTCATCGATTATGCGCAGGAGGAAGGAAAAGCCTTCCAGAGCTTCGACGCACAAACCGCGATGATCCTGGGCAGCTATTCCTGGCCCGGCAACGTCCGGCAACTTCAGAACATCATCCGGAACATCGTCGTTCTGAACGACGGTGAATTGGTCACACCGGAAATGCTGCCCGCGCCGCTGAACGCCGTGCAGCCGATCCAGTCCCAGATGCATGTGCCGGCGGCAGTGGACAAGGCCGCCCCCGAAACGCCGGTTGCGGCCTTGCCGCGCAGCAAGAATGAAATTCGCGAATTGTGGGAAGTCGAAAAAGAGACCATCGAAAACGCGATCGACGTGTGCGGCGGCAATATTCCGCAAGCGGCCGGCTATCTCGGCATCGCGCCGTCGACAATCTATCGCAAGCGGGCCTCCTGGCAGAACGAGGATGGGGAGCACCCAACCTCGGCGAACGGACCACACAGTCCCCAGATTCGCAGCCGCGCCTCTGGCGGTTGACCAACCGCGGTTCGGCCAATCAGGTCAGGCGGTTCTTACCCCGAAAAACAAGCCCTGAAGATCAGACGGCTCGCCGAAACCGTGCGACGAAGAAGCCGTCCATGCCGCCACGCCGATTACCGGATCGTTGCTGCCAGAATGTCGGCAGCGTGCGGACCAGACCATCCGGGCGCACGGCCTCGGGCAGGAAATTCATCTCATCGGTTCCGACCGGATCCAGGACGAGCGCCGGGTTCTCCGCCAATGCCGATTTGACGATTTCCTCACCCTCTTCCGGCAATAGGGAGCACGTTGCATAGACCAGGGGCGCCCCCGGCTTCACGAGGTTCACCGCGTGCAGCAGCATGGATTTCTGCAGGGCCGTCAGCTTGTCGCGGTCCCATCCACCCTTGCGCCAGGGCAAGTCCGGATGACGGCGAACCGTTCCGGTCGCGCTGCAGGGCGCATCGAGCAAGAGCCCGTCCAACAGTTCATCGGGCCGCCAGGCCAGTACGTCCGCCTGCACGACCGACGCGATCAGAGAGAGCCGGTCCAGGTTTTCCCGCAAACGATCGAGCCGCGGGCCGGAGGAGTCCACCGCTGTCACCGTCAAACCCGCTGCAGCCAACTGCGCGGTCTTACCGCCCGGCGCGGCGCAGAGATCGCCGACCCGGCCCGCCGCGTCTTCGCCCATCGCAGCCAAAAGCAGTTTCGCGGGCAGGGCGGCGGCCGCATCCTGGACCCACCAGGCACCGTCTCGGTAACCGGGCAGTTTGCGGACATCGCCGGCATTCCAAAGCCTCACGGACCCGGTCGGCAGAGCCGCGCCGCCCAGTTTCTCGACCCAGTCCTGCCCGTCGCCTTGTTTGATTGTCAGGTCCAATGGTGCTTCAGTCAGATGTGCCGCACCGATCTCCCGCGCTGTCGCGGCGCCATAGGCCTCGGCGCATCCCTTCCACAGCCAGCCCGGCATGTTCAGGCGCGCGGCATCCTGCGTCTGCACCGACTGGGCAGCAGCCGCCACCTTGCGCAGCACCGCGTTGACCAATCCCTTGAAGCCCGCAAGCTTTCGCTTGTCCGCAACTGCCAGCGCCGTCGATCCGGCCGCGTGCGGCGGAGTTTCCATGAACAGTATCTGTCCCGCCCCGAGACGAAGCAGGGTCAACGCCCCGCGGCCCTTGCCGGAGGGCTTGCGCGTCAGAAACCGATTCAGGACCGCGTCGATCTGGCCGAGGCGTCGCAGCACCGTCAGCACCATCATCCGCGCATGAGCAGCGTCCCGATCATTTTGCAGGCCGCGATTGCTACCTTTGCCGCGTTGAGCGGCATCGAAGGCTTCATCCAGCGATTTGCCCTGCTCGAGCACGAGGTCGAGTACGTCGAAAGCGCGCAGGCGCGCGGCGATCCCGTCGCCTGCGCCCTGATCGGTAGGGGAATGTCTCGGTGTATCCGTCATCGCGCGCATCGGTGCCCGAACAGCGGGCGGGATGCAAGCGCCAAGCGAGTTTCCGGAACGGCGGGCTTAGCCCCAGGGACGCGCCTGCAGAGGCGCCCCCGCCATCTCTTCCAACTTGCGGATACGGTTCGCCATTTTCGGATGGGTTGAGAAAAGGTTATCGACGCTGTGCGCATGCAGCGGGTTCACGATGAACATATGCGCCGTGGCCGGATTCCGTTCCGCGTCAATGTTGTCGACCCGCTTCGCACCCGCCTCCAGTTTCTGCAAGGCGCTGGCCAGCCAAAGGGGATTGCCGCAGATCTCAGCGCCGATTTTGTCGGCTTCGTATTCCCGCGTCCGGCTGATCGCCATCTGGACCAGCATCGCTGTGAAGGGCGCCAAGAGCGCGACCAGCAGTGCGCCAATCCCACCCAAGGGCGAATTGCGGTTGCCGCCGAACATACCCAGGAACATGGCCATATTGGCCAGCATGCCGACCGCGCCCGCAATAGTCGCGGTGACCGTCATGGTCAGCGTGTCACGATTTCGGACATGGGCGAGTTCATGCGCCATGACGCCGGCGATTTCCTCGCTGTTCAGCATCTGCAACAACCCGGATGTCGCGGCGACGGCCGCATTTTCCGGATTTCGCCCAGTCGCGAAGGCATTCGGCTGCGGATTGTCGATGATATAAACCTTCGGCATCGGCATATCCGCGCGGCGCACCAACTGCTCGACGATGCCGTAAAAGCCCGGTGCGCTGTTCCGCGTCACTTCCTTGGCGCGATACATGGACAGAACGATCTTGTCCGCATTCCAATAGGCGAAGAAATTCATCGCCGCCGCGATGACGAGCGCGATCACCAAGCCGCCCTGCCCGCCGATCAGCCATCCGGCGCCCAGAAAGAGCCCGGTCATAGCCGCCAGCAAAAGGCCCGTCCGAAAGGTGTTCACCGTTCTGATCCTTCATGAAATGTTACACGCCCTTGTAGATATGCATGGCCGTCGGGGCTTCAAGACTGGAAACCGGGCGGGATTCTTGCCATATAAGGCATCATGAGCATTCTGAAAAAAGTTCTCGGCGGCGGCTCGGATGGGCCGAAACGGCCGAGCCCGGTGGAAGCCGATCTTGACCCGTTGGTGGACGCCGATGTCAAAGGCGTCGATTCGCGCCGTTTAGCGGAATTGAAGGCGGAAGAGGCCGGCCGGAAGTGGCGCGCCGAGGCGGAAGCCAAAGGCGAAGTGCCGAAGGAAATCGGCGGCCCCAAAGGCCTTGAGCCGACGCGCTACGGCGACTGGGAAAAAGCCGGACGCTGCTACGACTTCTGATTCAGCCGCCTAATCCTTCGGTTAGCGTCGGCCGCCGGCGAGCTTTATTGCGTCCGGATGGGCTCTCAACCGACCCATCGCGATGACCCCCAGATAGGGACCGATCGCAAGAAAGGCGAAGGACCACTGCCAGCCGACCAGATCGGCCATCACCGGCACAAGGTGGATGGTGCCGACCGTCAGCAAGAACCCCAGACAGGTCTGAACCGTCACCATAGTGCCGATCAGCCATGGATCCGAGAGTTCCATGACGGATGAGGAGAACTGCGCGCTGTCGGCCACGACGGTGATTCCCCAGATCACGAAAAGCGGGGTCACGATCCAGGGCGACAGGCCGAAAACGAAGCCGCTGGCCAGGGCGCAAGTACCGCTTATCCCCATCGCGAGCATTGTCAGGGTGGTGCGCCCCAAGCGGTCCGCGAAGAGCCCGCCCGCGATGCTGCCGACCGCGCCGGAGGCAACGGTCGTGAAAGCGAGCGCCATGGACCACAGGACCGGCTCCTCGACGCCGGGCGTCTGTCGAAAACTTTCCAGCAGGAAGACACCGGCCCAAGCCCATAGCGCGTAGAGTTCCCACATATGGCCGAAATAACCGAGATTCGCGAGGCGGAGACTAGGTTTGGTCCAAGCCTGAAAAGCGAATTGCGGGCGGAAGGCTGCTGCCCTCCGGACCGCCGGACCGGGTCGTACGAACAAAATCAGGGCAGCGGCCGCCACCGCGGCGCCGGAGGCAATGGCCAGGGTCAGCCGCCAGTCCAATCCGCCGGCGATATTGATCAGATGCGGCAACGCGGAGCCCAGGGTCAACGCGCCGACGAGCGAACCGACCAGGAAACCCATATCCGCCTTGGCCCATCCGGCCGCCAATTTCATACCAACCGGATAAATCCCCGCCATCGACAACCCGACCACCAAGCGCAGGCCCGGCACCAGCCAGGACGTAGGATCGACGAAAATGATCAGCGCATTCGCGCCCGCCGCCAGTAATGCGGAGCCGGCGAAGAAGCGGACCGGATTAAGCCTGTCGGCGAGGCCGAAACTGGCGCTGATCAGGGTGCCGATCACGAAGCCGACCGACACCATGCTGCTGATCAAGGAAGCGGCAGTATCGTTCAGGCCGAAATCGGCCTTCAATGACGGTATGACGGCGGTGGACGAAAACCACAAAGAGAGGGCGAGCACCTCGCACAGGATGAGCAGGGTGAGTGCGACGCCCTTCGATTGCGCCGGCGGTCGCGCCAGACCGGGCGGCGTTGGATGCGGGTTCGCCCGCGCATCGGACTGCGCGGCACTGTATCGAAAAGTCTCTTTTTCTTCCGGTCCCGTCATGCGGAGACGCTAGCGCCGCGTTGCCCGTAAAGACAATCACGCTTTCGCAAACGGTCGGGAACAGATGTCTTCCCGGAGGATGGACAAAGAACCGCGCTATTTCGGGAGATAGCCAGCCAGATTTTCCGGAAAGGCGATTCCACTGTTCAGTTTGGGGTCGGCGACGGGCGCTTCGCAAACCTGCCGGGCCGGCAGAACACCTGCCCAGACCGGTAAGGCATAGTCCTCGTCATCGTCGACCGGCGGGCCATTGCGCACCTTCGCCGAAGCCTGGTCGATCTCCATCCTGACCACGGTCGTGCCCTTCAGTTCCTGTTTTGTCGCCGGCCGGATTTCCTCCCACCGTCCCGGGAACAGGCCGTCCATCATCAGTTTCAAGGCGGCGTCCTTCTCCGCCTCTGTCTCCAATGGTGCGGCTTTTCCGAAGGCCATGACACTGCGGTAATTGGCGCTGTGATGGAACCCCGACCGCGCCATGACCCAACCATCGAACAGGCTGGCCGTGACGCAGACATCGACACCGGCCTTGACCGTCCGCAGCATCCGGCTGGCGGAAGAACCGTGCCAATAAAGCGTGTCTCCATCGCGCCAGAAGATGGTTGGCGTCACATAGGGCTGGCCCTCAACCACATAACCCACATGACAGATCTGGCAGGCATCAAGAACCGCATAGACCGCCTCCCTGTCGTAAGCGCCACGCAAGGGCGTTCTCTTGACCTTGTTGCGATCCGTGACGAGGAAAGAGTTATCAGTCATTTTTCATTTTCTGTATTTATTACAACAGACCTAGGGTCTGTTGTATTTGATAAAGGGTGTCAGAACGCCGATCCGGTCATAGAGCTGACGTGCCGTGTGGTTGAATTCCTGTGTCAGCCAATAAACGGCCGGGCAGCCTTCGGCGTCAGCCTTTTCGTAAACCGCTTCGATCAGCGCACGGCCGAGGCCCGTTCCGCGAAACGCCGGATCGACAAACAGATCCTGCAGGTAACAGCAGTTCTCGATCTTCCAGCCATGGCGATGAAACAGGTAATGCACCAGACCGGCCGGCTTGCCGTCGACCAGGGCCAGCAGGCCCCGATATTCGTTCGCAACGCCCGCATTCCCCTGCATCATCCGGTCGAAACTTGAACGATACACCTCGTCCGGCAGCACCGTTTCATAGAATTCGAGATAGCCGGTCCAAAGCCGCCGCCATTCCGCTTCGTCCCCCGGTTCGAGATACCGGATCGTGATGTCATGCCCAGAGTCAGTCATGGAACCCTCATTCTTTCAAAATCTACGCAAATCTTGGCTCCATATTGGCTTTCCCTAAAGAACCATTCTTGCCAATTCAACAGGGCCATTCTATGGAAGAATAATGACAACGAGACTTGCCCTTAGAACCACAAAGGCCGCCGTTCTGCCCATAAGCCTGGACCGGACCGCGGAGGACCCGCTGCACCGGCAGCTTTATGAACAGCTACGCGAGACGATTCTGACGGGACGCTTGCAAGCCGGGTCGCGGCTGCCTGCAACCCGAACCCTGGCGCGCGACTTGGACATTTCCCGGAACACGGTGACGGCCGCCTTCGATCAGCTGCTGGCCGAAGGCTATCTTGAAGGCCGTGTCGGGGCCGGCACCTTCGTCACCAGCGAATTGCCGGAAGAGGCTCTGTCGGTCATCGGCGGACCGGATGGCGATGGGCGTGGGACTGCGTTGCACGACATCAAATCGTCCCCCCGCCAGCGCGGGCTGTCCCGCCGCGGGACCCAGCTTGCGGGATTGCGCCGGCGGCGGACGCGGCGCGGATTGGCCTTCGCGCCCGGCGTTCCGGAGTTGCGCAATTTCCCCTTCGACATCTGGGCGCGCCTAATGGCCAGGGCCTGGCGGCGCCCGCCGATGGACCTGATGGCAAATACCGAACCCGCGGGTTACATGCCCCTGCGCCGGGCAATTGCCGATTACGTCCGCACCGCCCGCGGGGTCCGGTGCGAGGTCGAACAGGTCATCATCGTTTCGGGCGCTCAACAAGCCATCGGCCTCGCCGCTCATGTGCTGCTAGACGAAGGCGACCGCGCATTGGTCGAAGACCCCGGCTATCCCGGCGTCCGCGGGGCGCTGATGGCGGCCGGCGTGACGGCCGTGCCTACCCCGGTCGATGGGGAAGGCTTGGACATCGTCACCGGGGAAGCCAAGGCGCCGGATGCGCGTTTCGTCTGTGTCGCGCCGTCTCACCAGTACCCGCTCGGCGTTACCATGTCCTTGGCCCGGCGCCTCGCTCTACTGGACTGGGCACAGCGGGTCGACGGCTGGATCATCGAGGACGACTACGACAGCGAGTACCGATATTCTGGAAAGCCGCTGGCCGCATTGCAGGGATTGGACCGGGACAACCGCGTCGTTTATGTCGGCAGCTTTTCCAAGACCATGTTTCCGTCCCTGCGGCTGGGCTATCTCATCGTCCCGCCGGATTTGACGGATTCATTCCGCTTCGCACGGGCCGCCTTGGACGACCATCCGTCCACCGTTGCCCAGCCGGCCCTGACAGCCTTCATCGAAGATGGGTATTTCGCCGCCCATCTGCGCCGCATGCGCAAGCTTTACGCCCAACGCCAGGCATTGCTGGTTTCCGCGGTCCGGGACCATATGGACGACCTGTTGACCATCGCCCCGGCGGAGGCCGGCATGCACATCCTGGCCCGGCAGAAACCCCAACTGACAGTAAGGATGGACGACATACAGGCGACCCGCAGGGCGGAAGCCGCCGGCATCACGGTTTCCCCGCTGTCATCCTTCTTTCACGAATATCCGGCGCAACAGGGATTGATGCTGGGTTACGCGGCGGTGGACGAGGACGAGATTCCGAAAGCCGTGATACGGTTGTCGGAAGCCTTGCGGCAATAGTTCGGTATACGGAAAGGGGAGCGACTCCGCTTCCCATCCCATTCTCCGAACCGTCGCCTAGTCTTCCTGAAGCGTCGGAATATTTTCGTAGAGCTTCAAGGCTTCCGGATTGGCGAGCGCTTCCTGGTTCTTAACCGCGCGGCCGTGCACCACGTCACGCACGGCAAGTTCAGTGATCTTGCCGGACTTTGTACGCGGAATATCGTCGATCGCGACGATTTTGGCGGGCACGTGGCGCGGTGTGCAATTGGTTCGGATCCGGGTGCGAATTTCCTTCTGCAGCGCTTCCGTCAATTCTTCACCTTCGGCCATCCGCACGAACAGGACGACACGGGTATCGTTGTCCCAATCCTGTCCGATCACGATGGCTTCCAGCACCTGCGGGAAGGTTTCGACCTGGCGGTAGATTTCCGCTGTTCCGATCCGCACGCCACCCGGGTTCAGCGTAGCATCCGACCTGCCATAGACGATGATGCCGTCATGGTCGGTCAGTTCCACAAAATCGCCGTGGCACCAGATGTTGTCATATTTCTCGAAATAGGCGCCCCGGTAACGGCTGCCGTCATCGTCGTTCCAGAACATCACCGGCATGTTCGGGAATGGTTTGCAGCAGACGAGTTCACCCTTTTCGCCACGGATCGGCTTGCCGTCGTCGTCATAGACCTGAACGTCCATGCCCAGGCCGAGGGCCTGAATCTCGCCGCGCCAGACCGGCCCGTTCGGATTGCCCAGCATGAAACAGCCGACAATGTCCGTCCCGCCAGAGATCGAAGCCAACTGCATGTCGGTCTTCACCTTCTCGTAGACGAAATCGAAGCTTTCCGGCACCAGCGGGGAACCCGTCGAAGTCATTACCTTCACCGTGGAAAGATCATGGCTTTCCTTCGGCACCAGCCCGCCCTTGTTGATCGCGTCGATCCATTTGGCGGAGGTTCCGAACAGCGTCATCTTTTCCGCGTCGGCATAGTCGAACAGGATATTGCCGTCCGGCGCGAAGGGCGACCCGTCGAACAGCAACAACGTGGCTTCGCAAGCGAGGCCCGCCACCAGCCAATTCCACATCATCCAGCCGCAGGTGGTGAAATAGAAGGCGCGATCGCCCGGCTTGGTATCGGTATGGAGCATATGCTCCTTCATCTGGTTGATCAGCGTTCCGCCCGCCCCATGCACGATGCATTTCGGCACACCGGTCGTGCCGGAGGAATACATGACATAGAGCGGATGGTTGAACGGCAGTCGCACGTAGTCGATCTCGCCGGCGTCGAAACCGGCGGTGAACTCGGCGATGCTCTGCGCGCCGGCCACAGCGGAACAATCCGGTTCATCGCTGATAAGCGGCATGACGACGACCTTCTCGACACTGGGAAGGTCAGTGAGGAATTCACGAACCCGCGGCAGGCTCTCAATGGTCTTGCCGTTGTAGAAATAACCGTCGGCGGTGAACAGGACCTTCGGTTCGGTCTGACCGAACCGGTCGAGCACCCCGCGCACACCGAAATCGGGGGAGCAGGAGGTCCAGATCGCCCCCAGCGAGGTCGCCGCCAGCATGGCCGCAATTGTTTCAGGCATGTTCGGGACAAAGCCCGCCACACGGTCGCCGGGACCGACGCCGCAGGCTTTCAGCGCCTGGGAGAGTTTCGAAACCAGGGCATGGAGTTCCCCCCAGCTCATCCGGCGTTTCACCTTGTCTTCCGACCAGAAGACCAGCGCGTCGCCGTCATCCCGCCGGCGCAGCAGGTTCTCCGCGAAGTTCAGTTTCGCATCGGGAAAGAACTGGGCGCCGGGCATCTTGTCCGCATCGATCAGGACGCGCTCGCCCTTCGTTTCGGCGATGATGCCAGCGAAGTCCCAAAACGAGTCCCAGAACTTTTCCGCTTCGTTGACGGAAAACGCGTGCAACGCGGCGAAGTCCGGAAGGGTGACGCCGTACCGTGATTCAAGCTCACGCGTGAAAGCGGTCATCGTCGTTCCCGCGACCTGTTCAGCGGAGGGTTGCCACAGCGGTTTAGCGCCCGAGATGTCGTTCATGGTAAAGGGTCCCCCAAACATGGCGCGGACACAGACTTGTTCCCGCCCCATACCTTGTTGAATTTCGCGCGCTGGGATAGCACGAGCGAACGGGTGCTCCAAGTGCCCGCAATGCCGCAAGGCATCCGTCAGGCTTGCGCCCCGAGCACCCGACGGCATGGGCCTTCGGTCTTTTGACGGATATTCGTGAACGGTAAGCGCAACACAAGCCCGACTGTCTTGAGCGGCCCTGTCTGGGGCGCCGCTTGGATGATCGTATCCGCGGCCCTGTTCGCCGTCATGAACGGTTTCGTGCGTGAAGCGGCCGACCAGGGCATGCATCCGTTCCAAATCGCTTTCCTGAGATCGATCTTCGCCCTGCTGTTCATCCTGCCGTTCACGCTGAAGGGCGGCTTGGAGCAATTGAAGACCCGCCGCTGGAAACTGTACCTGTTCCGCGGCGGGGCGGCGACGACAGCGATGTTGTTCTGGATGACCGCCGTCGTATCCATCCCCCTGGCGGAAGCGACCGCGATCAGCTTCACGGCGCCGCTCTTCGCCACGATCGGAAGCGCGCTCGTCCTGAAGGAAACGGTCAGGGCACGGCGTTGGACAGCCGTCGTTATCGGCTTCACAGGCGTGTTGATCATCCTGCGTCCGGGCGCGGAAGCGTTGGAGCCTGGGGCCTTGGCCGCCGTCGGCGCGGCCTGCGGTATGGCGACAGCGGCGCTTTGTATCAAGGCGCTTACCGGGACGGAGCCCGCCGGCAGGGTGGTTTTCTATACATCGTTGATCCTGACCGTCGCGACCCTGCCATTCGCCTTGGCGGTCTGGGTCCCGATGACGGCGGAATTCTGGATCCTGGGGGTTCTGCTGGGCTTCTTCGGCGTCACCGCTCAAATGTTCCTGACCAGCAGTTTCAAGGCAGCAGACGCTTCCGTCGTTCTACCCTTCGATTACACCCGGCTGCCCTTCATCGCCCTGGTCGGTTGGGTCGCCTTCGAGGAAACAGTCGGAATCATTACCTGGGCGGGTGCTTCCGTCATCGTCGGAAGCGCGCTTTATGTCGTTTACCGAGAGCGGCAATTAGCCCGGCCGCCGACAAAACCGGAACCGCCCCACTGATGCAGGGCGGCTAAGACTCTTGCGGAGTTTCTGTTTCCGCCGTTATTCGGTGACGGCGGACAACTGCTGCGGCTGATCGCAACCGGCCGCGACCAGTTTTTCCTGGCTCTCGACGCGGGCCTGATATCCGAGCGAATAACCGGATAGCTGGATAGTGTCTTGCGACAGCAAATGCTCGTAGGTTGCGTGCATATCGGAGCAGAAACCGGCACCGAAGGACGCCATGCGGCCGGACGCCTTGTTCGCCATCCGGGTGACGAACCGGTTCAGCTCGGCGAAGCCCTTCTTCTGGCCATGCGCCTTTTCAAAATGGTTTTTCAGATCACGACCGCTGCTGACAAGACTGACCTTGTAGCGCTGAACGAAATTCCCGTACTGCTGACGCGCGTCACAAGCCAGTGCGGCAACCATCAATTCGCTTTGCAGGAAGCGAACGGCTTTCGCCTTTTCACCGCGCGGAATGCTGTCCACGTTTGCGGGGGCGACGATCATGTTCGCGCCCAGATCCTTGAAATCGGCGTCTTGTTCGCAGGCCACCTGCACACTGCCCGCAACCGCCGGCGTTGCCATGGCAACAAGGGCTAGCGTTGCCGCCATGCCGCGCATCCGGCGTGCCATCCCCTTTTGCGTTCCGTTTCCGAACGAAGTCATCAGACCTCCCCACTTCGGTGGTAACCTGCCCTCCCTCGCCGTTCAGCCAGTGGGTTTTCGACCCGTCGACGGCTTGGGAACCGCAGGACAGTACTCATAAAAAGGTTAATTTCGCAATAACGACGACATGGCCGGACAAGTATTCGCGCCACAAAAAGATCAAATTCAAGTCATTCCGCAATCAATCTGCTGCGGTTCCAGGTCCTAAGCAAGCCCGTTCATGTCGTCCAGCAAGGCGGCGATACGCCCGGAATCGGCGATTTCCATAACCAGCCGTGCCCGCCGGGCCGCGTCCGCGGTATCCAGTTTCAAGATGCGTTGCTTGACCCGCGCAAGCGCCATCGGGGACATCGACAGTTCGCGCACGCCGAACCCGAGCAACAGCGGTGTGAACCGCGGGTCGCCGGCGATCTCCCCGCAAATACTGACCGGAATTCGCGCCCGAAGCGCAGCCTGAACGGTGAATTCGATCAAACGCAGCACCGCCGGATGCAATGGATTGTAGAGATGGGCCACGCGCTCGTCCGCCCGGTCGATCGCCAGCGTGTACATGGTCAGGTCATTGCTGCCGATGGCGAAGAAATCCGCCGTCTGCGCCAAGGCATCGGCGGCCAGCGCCGCGCCAGGAATTTCAATCATCACCCCGATCGGCGGGATCTTCTCCGGCAGGTCGACACCGCGCCGCTGCAAACGCTGCCAAAGCCGTGTCACGATGTCGCGGACTTGTTTCACTTCGCCGGGGGTCGTGATCATCGGCAACAAAATGCGCACCGGCCCATGCGCCGCCGCCCTCAAAATGGCGCAGAGCTGGGCTTCGAACAGTTTCGGTTCCCGCAGTGACAGGCGGATCGCTCGTACGCCGAGGGCGGGGTTCACCGCGTCTCCGACATGGGCTTCCAGGATGGAGCCCAAGGAATAGGCGAGTTTCTCGCCCCCGATATCCAAGGTTCGGATCGTGACCGGACGGCCTGCCATGTGTTTCACCACGGCGCTGAGCGTCTGGTACTGCTCGTCCTCGTTCGGCACTTCGCTACGGTTCATGAACATGAACTCGGTGCGCAGCAGCCCGATCCCTTCGGCACCCGCAGCATCGGCCTGTTTGGCGTCACGAACCAATTCCAGATTTGCCAGCAGCGTCACCTTTGCCCCGTCGGCGGTGATTCCGGGCACGTCGCGCAGACGTTCCAGCTTCGCGGTTTCACGCAGCAGGGCCGCGCGCTTGTCTTCATAGCGCCGGGTGGTTTCTGCGTTCGGGTTGACGACAATGCGTCCGCCCTGTCCGTCGACGATCACGGTGTCGCCGGACTTCACATTCTGCAGTAAGCCGGCGGCGCCAAGCACCGCGGGAAGGCCCAGCGACCGCGCCATGATCGCCGCATGGCCCTCGGCCCCGCCCAGCACGGCGGCGAATCCGCCAACCACCGCCGGGTCCATTTGGGCCGTATCCGCCGGCGTGATTTCTTCCGCGATCAGGATCGTTCCGGCCTTGAGTTCACCGAGCGATGGCGATTTTCTTTCCATCAAATTCCTGAGAACCCGACCTCCCACTTCCCGGACATCCGTCGCCCGCGCAGCGATATAGGGGTCGTCGAGCTGTTCGAAACCGCGCGCCATATGGGTGACTTCGGTCTGCACCGCGGCTTCGGCGTTGATGCGCCCTTCCTGGATCCTCCGGCGAAAGCCGCGCACCAGCCGGGATTCGTCCAGCATGGCGCCATGCGCGTCCAGCAGATACCCCATTTCCTCCGCGGCTGCAGGTGGCAGGGTCTTTGATTTGGCCCGCAACGCTTTGAGCTGACGGCGCGATTTCGCCAGCGCCCGTTCCAGCCTTTCAACGTCGGCGTCAACGTCGCCATCGGTCTTCAAGGCATATTCCGGCACGGAAAGTGAACCGGATTCGATAACCCTGGCCGGACCGATGACAATGCCCGGCGCAACGCCGACGCCCAGAAAGGTCGCCATTTGGTTTACGGCCTCAGTTGCTTCCGGCGGCGCCTGATCGGTTTGGTCCTGGGCCTTTTTTCCGTCAGTCGGTCTCATCGAAGCCACCGGCTACCAGCCCTGACAAAGCCTGCAGCGCATCGTCGGCTTGCGGCCCTTCCGCCTCCACGCGGATGGACGTGCCCTTCGCCGCGGCCAGCATCATCAAGCCCATGATCGAGGTTCCTGTGACCGAGGTCCCGTCCTTGGTTACCGTCACTTCCGCATCATAGTCACCCGCCAGTTTGACGAATTTGGCAGCGGCACGGGCATGCAAGCCCCGCTGGTTGCAGATGGTGAGGTCGATCGGGCCGGATTTCATACTATCCCTGAAGCTTCTTGTTTTTGTGACACGCGACTGTACCGCCGCGTTTTTCTGAACGATTTGGATCAGCCCAGAAGACTGCTCGCGACATTGATATATTTCTTGCCGGCTTCCTGCGCCGCGGCGACGGCTTGGTCCATTGGTTCCGTCTCGCGGACGCTGGCCAGCTTGATCAGCATCGGCAGATTGAGGCCCGCGACCACTTCCACCCGCGCTTTGTCCATAATGGAAATCGCCAGGTTGGAGGGCGTACCGCCGAACATGTCGGTCAGGACCACGACCCCGTCGCCCGAATCCACAGCCCGTGCACCGTCCAGGATGTCCTGGCGACGCTGCTCCATATCGTCATCGGGACCGATGCAGATGGCGCGCACATCCTCCTGCGGACCGACGACATGTTCCATCGCAGCGACGAATTCCTCCGCCAACCGCCCATGGGTTACCAAAACCAGACCGATCATTCCGTCATTCTTCCCTTGAACCCGCCCCTGTTTTCCGGATTTTCATCGCGCCTCATCCCTTCAAAGCGGGCCGCGCACCTTTATGTCTGTTTGGATGTTTCCAAATCCCGGTGCGTCAACCCTGCGGACCAGCCCTTCTGTTGGAGCCATGCCGCCAACCGTTCGGCGAAGTGAACCGACCGATGCTTGCCCCCGGTGCATCCGAAGGCAACGGTCAGATAGCTCTTCCCCTCGCGTTCATACCGGGGAAGGGTAATATCCAGCAAGCCGGTAAGGCGAGCCCAAAAATCCTCGTAATCGGGATCCTGGGCGATATATCCGCCCACTTCCGCATCCAGACCGGTTTTTTCCCGTAAATCCGGATCGTAATGCGGGTTCGCGAAAAACCGCACATCGAAGACCAGATCGGCGTCGCGCGGCAGGCCGCGGCGATAGGAAAACGACGCCACCGTAATGGCCAGCGTCGCCTTGCCGGCCATCCGGAACGCATTGGAAAGGCGCTGCTTCAGGTCCCAAATCGTCAGGTCGGTCGTATCGACCACAAGGTCCGCCGCTTCCCGCATCGGCGTCAGGATACGACGTTCGAGCTCAAGTCCGTCACCCACAGGCCGGTCGGCGGCCAGCGGGTGCTTGCGCCTTGTTTCGGCATAACGGCGGATCAGGACCCCGTCCTCGCAATCCAGGAATAGGGTCCGTACGTTCAGGCCCAACTCCCCGCTCAACACATTGATATCGGCCTCAAGCAGTTCAGGGCTGAAATCACGGCTGCGCACATCGACGCCGACCGCAAGCGGCTTGGCGTCCTGCAATTGGCGCTGCCCGGCGGTGATCCGCGGCAGCAGGGCGAGCGGCAGGTTATCGATCGCCTCGAACCCCAGGTCCTCCAGCACTTTCAGCGCGGTCGACCGCCCCGCGCCCGACATGCCGGTGACCAGAATGATGTCCGGTTTGGAAAGTCCAGGTTTACCCTCTGGCACGCGACAACCCCTTCAGGATCAACTTCACTTTGGCGACCGCCGACGCTTCGAACCCGTCTAGTTCGACGATCCGAACGGGAACACCCTCGATTACCCGTTCAACCGGTTCCGGCATCCGTTCGATATCACGCCGTGGCTTCAAATCAATGACCAGATCCATTTGCGCTTCCGGCCTGTGCCCGATATCGGCAATGCCGAAGCCCCGAATTTCCATCTTTCCCGCGATGGTATCCGGCACCCCCGCGATCAACCGCCCTGCATCCTGCCTCAGCAGGACCTGGTCGTCGGCTACAAGTTCGCCGCCGGCATCGATCAGCCGGATGGCCAAGTCCGTCTTGCCGGCGCCGCTCGGCCCCATGATCAGGATGCCGCACCCGTCCAGGATGACCGCCGTCGCATGGATGTTTTTTATCGGGGTGGTTTGCATCGGCGGACAGTATCCATGACCGGGGGAAAGCGCGAGTCCCCAAAACATGTGCATATGCCGCAAGTTTCGGGCGGAAAGTGTGGACGCAATTCCGTATAATTCGTCCATGAGTAAACACAGCATCACTGTCGAAACGCCGACCGGCCCGCTTTGCGTCAGCGAGGAGGGCGGGGAGATCACGCGTGTAAGCTGGAACCGCGCGGCGGAAGAAAGCCCGACGCCCCTGCTGGAAGAGGCCGCGCGGCAATTGCGGGACTATTTCGACGGCAAGAGGCAGGATTTCGACCTGCCCCTTCGTCCCCGTGGGTCGGATTTCCAAAAGACCGTCTGGCGGCAGATGTTGAAAATCCCCTATGGCGGAACGAAGACCTATGGCGATCTCGCCCGTGCTATCGACGGCACCGCGCGCTCGGTCGGTACCGCCTGCGGCGCCAACCCGATCCCCGTCATCATCCCATGCCACCGGGTCGTCGGCGCCGACGGCACGATGACCGGCTTTTCCGGCGGCGAGGGTGTCGAGACCAAACAGGCGCTGCTGCGTCTGGAAGGTGCGTTATTGATTTAAAGACAACTTCCGGTATATTTATAGGAACAAATCGGCAACAAACTGGAAGAAACAATGAAAACCGCCGTTGTGATCATCGCGATAGCGTTTCTGACACTGAATTCCATTGGGTTCGCAGCGGCATCGGATCAGCTGTCGGAGCAAGAAACCCTCAATCTTTACAAAACCGGGCGGGCACATTTCGACAACAAGGATTATGAAAAGGCCTATCGGCCGCTCGTTCAGGCGGCACAGAACGGAGATAGGGCTGCCGGTTTTCTTATCGGTGTGATGCAAATGTATGGCCTTGGCGTCGAACAGAATCATTCCCTTGCCGCCACGAGTTTCATGATTAGCGCCATGCAGGGGTTCGGCGACGCCCAGTACATGACGGCCTTTTTCATGGAAGAAGAGACCGTCACACCGGTTGATAGGGTCGAGTTAATGAAATGGTATCTGTTGGCCGTCACGAACCCAACAACGGGTAAGCCCTTACGGCGAAGAGCGCAGCAGTCGTTGTTGGATCTCTATCCATCAGAGTGCGGGCCCTGCGCCAGCGATTTTCGGAAAGCCTTGGAACTCGTCCATGCTTGGAGGCCCACTGAATGACACGAACGGGTCAGCCCTCAGGCCCAAACCCATCCCGTTCGTCGTACCAACCCACCAGGCCATGCGCACGGGCGGCACCACGACCGGCTTTTCCGGCGGCGAGACCAAGCAGGCTCTGCTGCGCCTGCAAGGGGCGCTATTGCTGTAGCTTTAACCGTTTTCTTCGAGCCATGGCTCACTTGATCCCAGAAAGTTGTCCATGAAGGCGTTCTTCACGATGGCGGTATTTGGTTTCTTGTCGATGGTCGCCGTGTGCGACGCCGCGCCACCACCGTTCCCGCAGCAGGAAAACGCAACTGAGAATCCGCTTGAGATCGGCGAATCCTATTTCTTAGCACAAGAATACCGAAAGGCGCTTCAACCACTTCTTATCGCCGCTGGGGACGGACTTGGACGCGCGAGCTTTTTGCTCGGCGAAATGTATGAGTTCGCACTCGGTGTCGAACAGGACCAGATAACGGCATCTGTATTCTACATGTTTGGCGCCCACCAAGGTTTTGGGGACGCCCAGTTTAGGATCGCGAATCGTATCGAGCGGGGAGTTTTCGCGCCATATGACAGGGTGGCTTCTTTGAAATGGTATTTGCTGGCCGCGCAGAACCCTACCACCACCCACAGTCTGAAGCGGTCGGCACAAAGCGCCATTACAATTTTCGTCCAGAGAGATTGCGCGGAATGCGCAGAGCAATTGCGCCAAGCCGAGATTCTCGCGAAAGACTGGAAGCCTGTTTACGATTTTGATCGCATTGTAGAAGAGCTTTCTAAGCCACCGGCAGACGTACGATAAACCGCGCGCCGCGGGGTTTGCCGTCGTGGGTCATGCGGTTTTCGGCCCGAATTTCACCGGCATGGGCTTCCACGATCTGTTTGGAAATCGACAGGCCAAGGCCCGAATGGGCGCCGAATTTTTCGCCCTCCGGCCGTTCGGTGTAGAAACGGTCGAAGATCGCCTCCAGTTTGTTCGCCGGAATGCCGGGACCTTCGTCCTCCACCGCCGCCTCGACCACGTTGCCGTCGCGGCGGATCTTCAGATCGATCCGTCCATCCGTCGGGCTGAAGGTCATTGCATTACCGATCAGGTTCCGGAAGACCTGGACCAGACGATCCTCATTCCCCAAAACCTCGAACGGGCCTTCGCCATGGGCTTCCATGCTGACCCTCGGACGACCGGCACCGTCTTCCGTGCCCACTGCGCCATACATGCCGGCAAGGGTGGCCAGCAACGCGCCAAGGTCCAGCGGCTCGGCCTCGGTCCGGCTCAACTCCGCATCCAGTCGGGAAGCATCGGAGATATCGCTGATCAATCGATCGAGCCGCTCGACGTCGTCATTGATGATTTCCAGCAATTTCCGGCGCTGCTCGTCGTCCTTCACCTTGGAGACGGTTTCCACCGCGCTGCGCAAACTGGTCAGCGGATTCTTGATCTCATGGCTGACATCGGCGGCAAAACGTTCGATCGCGACCAAGCGCAGGCGCAAGGCACGCGTCATTTCCCGCAGCACGCCCGACAGATCGCCGATCTCGTCGGCGCGGTCGGTCATGTCCGGGATCTCTTCCTCTTGCCGTCCGACCGAATGGGCGACACGGTCCGCCGCCGCGGCGAGTTTGTTGAGCGGCCTGGCGATGGCGCCGGCAAGATAGATCGACAGGGCGATCGTGATCAGCAGCGCCCCAGCGAAGACCATCAGGATGGTGGCGCGCACATTGCGCAACGCGGCTTCAACATCCTTACCGGACTTCGACAGCATCAGAGATCCGAAAACCTTGTAATACCGTTGAACCGGCAGGGCGACGGACAGAACCAGATGTCCGGAGTCGGTTTCGCGCACCACGCCCATGATGTCACCCTGCAGGGCGCGGGCGACCTCCGGATAATCCTCCGCGCCCGGCGTCGAATCCTCGACGTACCGCTCCAATTGATGCTCGCCCAGCACCATCGTCAGCCGGTCGAGCATGTCCAGGATCGGGTTGATAACGTCATTCATTGTTTCCGGCGGGGCCAATTCCTCGACCTGGACGGAATTGCGGGCCGCGCCAAGACGTCTGGAATCAATCGTCAATTCACCGTCCTGCAAGAACAGGCGGGCACGCAGGCCCGACGGCCCCGAAAGTCGGCGGATGATATGCCGTGCCGATGCGGGGCTGAGCACTTCCTGACCGGCGGTGGTGATCGCAATGGCACCTTCGCCCAGCGCCCCCGCGAAGATTTCCCCTTGCGCGCGGAGCGCTTCCATTTCCGCCCGGATCAGATTGTCGCGATAAGGGCCCAGATACAGCAAACCGCCGATCGGTATGGCGAGCGCGATGATGTTGACCATCAGGATCCGACGGGTCAGCGGCGACAGAAAGCGAGCCCTGTTGGTGTGTCGGCTGCGCTGGTCGCGATCCTGATGATGGCCGCCAAGCCGCCGTTGTTTCGGCCGCTCCTTCCTGCCGGGAACCGGCGCGGTTGAGGGCGCATCGGCGCCCGGGTCCCCATCCCCGGTCCCTGCCTGATCCCTCATCCTTTTCACCGGACCTCACGCACGGTCATACGTCCCCACGTTTACTCATCCTTGTAGCGATAGCCGACGCCATAGAGCGTTTCGATCTGACCGAACTCATCATCCAATTGGCGGAACTTCCGGCGCAGACGCTTTATGTGACTGTCGATCGTCCGGTCGTCCACATAAATGCTCTCGCCATAGGCCGCATCCATCAACTGATCGCGGCTTTTCACCATGCCGGGACGGGTGGCCAGTGCCCGCAAGATGAGGAACTCGGTCACCGTCAACGGCACTTCGTCCCCTTTCCATGTGCAGACATGCCGGTTCGCGTCCAGCCGCAAATCGCCCCGGATCATGATGCCTTCACCGGTTTCCGGCGGGGCCTGTTCCAGCTCAACGCGCCGCAGCAGAGTGCGGATCCGCTCGATAAGCAGGCGTTGGGAGAAGGGTTTGCGGATATAGTCGTCGGCGCCGAGGCGCAGCCCCATCAGCTCGTCCACCTCGTCGTCCTTCGACGTCAGAAAGATCACCGGCAGCCGGGTCTGCTTGCGCAGTTTCTGCAGCAGTTCCATCCCGTCCATGCGCGGCATCTTTATGTCCAGCACGGCAAGATCGACGGGATTGGCGGTCATGCCCTGCAACGCGCTTTCGCCGTCGTTATAGGTGACGACCTTGAACCCCTCAGATTCCAAGGCAATGGAAACCGAGGTCAGAATGTTCCTGTCATCGTCTACCAGCGCAATCTTGTTCGGCGTCATCAGCATGCCTTTCCCCGTTCGTGCAGCAAAATCCCGCGACTCCCCGACATAGTCAAAACCACTCAGTCAAATCGCCGCACCCCGCATCATAGGGTCAACTATGGCGAAAATGCGGCCCAACCTGGGAATTATTGTGGCCATTTTCCAGTCCAACGGAACCGGTTGTGCGGGTATTGCGGCGGTCCGCGGCCGATTTCACCTTCCGATTTCGGAAACCGGCCCCTTGCGGCCGGATGGCGGGAACGCTACCTCAACCTCCGAGCGGCCCCTATAACACAGTCTCGGTTTCATCAGGACGAACCCCGAAACAAGCCCGTTCGAAGAAGGAATTCGGATGCGCCGTATATTGACCTCCCCCGTCTTTGTCGCGCTGATCGCCGGCATCATGGCATCCATTGCGATCGGTTTCATCGCCTGGCAGCAGTTCGGCGGATCCAAGATCGCGTTGGACAGCAACACGGTCATCGTGCCGCCCACCTCGATCCGCGGCGATTTCAATCTGATCGACGGGAAGGGCGAACGCGTTACCCCCGACAGTTTCCCGGATCAGTATCTGTTGGTCTATTTCGGTTACACCTATTGCCCGGACGTGTGCCCGACCGATCTGGCCATCGTCGGTCAGGCGATGGATATTCTGGAACAGAAAGACGGCACGGCCGCCGCGAAGGTCCAACCGATTTTCATTACCGTGGACCCGGCGCGCGACGGCACGGATACGGTCGGTATTTTTGCGGAAACCTTCCACCCGCGAATGGTCGGCTTGACCGGTACGGACAAGGAAATTGCGGAGGCCGCATCTTCCTATCGCGTCTATTATTCCCGTCGCGACATGGATGACGGCAACTATCTGATGGATCATTCGGCCTTCACCTATCTGGTCGGGCCGGATGGCAGCGTGACCGGCATTTTCAAGCACGATACCGCGCCGGACGCCATGGCCGACGGTATCGCCGCGCTGGTCAATGGGTGACGGCGGCCGTGAGAAGAAGGCGAAGCAGCAAATGACCGAAAGCCCCGCTGAGATTATCCGAGGCCTCATCCGCGCGCAGGATCGCGCGACGTTGGCGACCAAAATGCGGGACGCACCGGAAACGATCGAAGGCGCCGGCGCGCCCTATGCGTCGCTGGTCCTGATGGCGTGCGGGCAGGACGCCTCGCCGCTGCTGCTGTTGAGCACGCTGGCCGACCACACCAAGAACCTGCTGGCGGACCCGGTCGTATCCCTGATGATCGACGGCACCCGCGGCCTCGCTGACCCATTGACCGGGGCACGGGCAACCTTGCAGGGCCGGGTGGAAAAGACGGAAGACCACGAATTGCTGGCCCGCTATACTCGCCGCCATCCGAGCGCGGCGATGTATGCGGGTTTCGGCGATTTCAGCCTGTATCGGATGACCGTGCAGCGCGCCCATCTGGTCGCGGGTTTCGGCCGCATTCACTGGGTCGGCGGCGATGAGGTCATGTACGACGCAAGTGGCGCGGCAAGCCTGGCGGCGCAGGAGGCCGGCGTTGTCGAGCACATGAACGACGACCATGGCGACGCGGTCGGCCTGTATGCGAATGTCCTGTTGAACCTGCCGGGCGTCGGCTGGCGATTGACCGGCGTCGATCCGGAGGGTGCCGATTTGCGGCGGGGCGGCGATGTCGCCCGCCTGTCTTTTGACAAGCCGGTCTCAGACGCCGAATCCGTGCGCGTCGAATTGGTTCGGCTGGTCAAGCGGGCCAGAAACGCATGATACTGCGGCGCAGCGCGGTTTCGAGCGGTTTGGAATCTTTCCAAACCGGCGCCAAAACGATATAAACCCGCGCTTGAGGACAGAGACGGCGGTTCATCACTATCGGCATCGACCGGATTGCGGCTTACCGGGCACCCCGGTGTGATCGCGGACACGGCGCCGATTTGGATCGGGAACTAAAAGCGAATGCGGGGGCGGGGGACGCCCATCCGTATTTCGAGGACACAGAGGAGGACATGTTGGCCAGTCAAGCCAGCTCGAAAGACCTTTCCGCACACGGCATCGTCAATTCCGGAACGGTCCATTGGAACCTGGGCACCGAACCGCTTTATGAAAACACCATCGCGAACGGGCTCGGCACAATCACCGCCGGCGGTGCGCTGCGTGTCGAGACCGGCAAGTTCACCGGCCGTTCGCCGAACGACAAATTCATCGTCGACGAACCGAGCAGCACCGGGGATATCTGGTGGGGATCGGTCAACCGTCCGACGACGCTTGAGATCTATGAGCGCCTGAAAGCGAAGATCCTGGCCTATTACCAAAGTCGGGATCTGTTCGTTCAGGACCTCTATGCCGGTGCGGCCGTGGATCATCGCCTGAACGTGCGTGTGATTTCCGACAGCCCCTGGCATGCGCTGTTCGCACGCAACATGTTCATCCGCCCGTCGCGCGAAGACCTGACCGGTTTCGACCCGCAATTCACGGTCTTGCACGCGCCGATGCTGCATGCGGATCCGGCGGTCGACGGCACCAATTCTGAAGTCTTCATCGTCGTCAACTTCGCGGAACGCACGGTTCTGGTCGGCGGCAGCCGCTATGCCGGCGAAATCAAGAAGTCGATCTTCAGCATCATGAACTACCTGCTGCCGGCGCGCGGCGTGCTGCCCATGCATTGCTCCGCCAATATCGGCGAAGGCGGCGACACGGCGATCTTCTTCGGACTCAGCGGTACGGGAAAGACGACGCTCAGCGCCGACGGCACCCGTCGCCTGATCGGCGATGACGAGCATGGCTGGTCCGACCAGGGCGTCTTCAACTTCGAAGGCGGCTGCTATGCCAAGGTCATCAACCTGAGCCAGAAGATGGAGCCGGAGATCTACGCGACGACCCAGCGTTTCGGCACCATCCTGGAAAACGTCGTCTATGACGAGGACACCCGGTTTCTGGACCTTGACGACGGATCGCTCGCGGAGAATACGCGCGCCAGCTATCCGATCGATTTCATCCCGAATATCGAACCGTCGGGCATGGGCGGCCAGCCGACCAATATCGTCATGCTGACGGCCGATGCGTTCGGTGTTCTACCGCCGATCTCGGAACTGACCCCGCAGCAGGCGATGTATCACTTCCTCAGCGGCTACACCGCGCGCGTCGCGGGGACCGAGCGGGGCGTAACGGAACCGAAGGCGACCTTCTCCACCTGTTTCGGCGCGCCCTTCATGCCGCGGCATCCGAGCGTCTATGCCCAGATGCTGGGCGAGAAGATGGCCAAGACCGGCGCCAAGTGCTGGTTGGTGAATACCGGCTGGTCCGGCGGATCCTATGGAACGGGCCAACGCATGCGTATCGATTACACCCGCGCCATGCTGCGGGCCGCGATCGAAGGCAAGCTTTCCAGTGTTGCGCGCGTGGAGGACCCGAATTTCGGCCTGCTGATCCCCGATCAGGTGCCGGAGGTTCCCAACGACGTGCTGCGCCCGCGCCAGACCTGGCAGGACGGCAAGGCCTACGACAATGTCGCCAGCGATCTGCGCGGCATGTTCGAGAACAACTTCAAGCAATTCGAAGGCCATGTCTCGGAAGACGTGAAGAAGGCCGGCATCTACGCCGCCTGACCCTTCCGGGACTGATCTGAACAAGAAGGCCGGGGCAAACGCTCCGGCCTTTTTCTTTCGGTTTTAGCCGTCCGCCGACGACAATCCTCCTTCCACAAAGGCCTTTCCGGTATCGATAAACCGGCGCAGAAGGCCATGATCCGCCGTCGGCCGGCAGGCCAGCACGACCCGAAGCGGCGGTACCGGGTCCTGAAGCTCTACCGTAGCCACGCGGCCCCCATCATAGGTCATGCGTGACGGCGGGCGGACCACCAGCATCGTGAAGCCGAACCCGGCCGCCACAGCGCTGCGTACCGATTCCAGCGATCTGGACACATAGGCGATTTCCGGGTCCAGACCGCATTGCTTCAACAGACCTTCGAAATAGGCACGGCTTCCCGGACCATCCAGCATGACATAGGGCATGTCGGCCAGTTCCGCCGCGCGGATCGATTTCCGTCTGGCCAGGGGATGGTCGGCGGCCAATACGATTTTGGGCCTCATCACCGCGAGTTCGACGCATGTAAACGCGCCCAAATCCGCGCCGCGATCATAGGTGAGTCCAATATCGATACGGCCATCCGCCAAACGGTCGGCGATTTCGGTAAGGGCCATTTCGGATTGGGTGACCGTGACGCCCGGGTTTTCCGCCGTGAACGCCTTGATCATGCCGGCGGCGAAAAAGGGCGCCAAAGTCCAGAAGGCGCCGAAACGGACTTCCCCCACAGACGCCATGGACAGCGCCCGGGCCTCTGCTTCCAGAATCCGTGCATTGTCCTCCAGATCGATCGCGCGTTTCAGGAACTCCCGGCCCTGTATGGTCAGGTCCAAGCCGCGCGCGTGATGGCGGTCGAACAGGGTCAAACCGGTCACGTCTTCCAACTTGTTGAGAGCTTGTGAGATCGATGGCTGCGAAATGTTCAGCGCCCGAGCGGCCTGCGCGATGCCACCCTGTTCGGCCACCGCGCGAAAATAGGTGAGTTGGCGCAGCGTGTATTTGACCATATTTTTCCTGTCTTAATAATCGGAAAAAAGCGTTTTTTCTTATTTTAAAGCGGTCATATGCTTCCCCTGTCAACCCGCAACGGGTTAGGCCGGAACCTCCGAACAGCAGGAATATGTGGAATGATCGTCGAGCAAGCCAGTGCGGCGCTTTTGGCCGCAGCCCGCCGTCCGTTCGAAGACGCCGTGGCCATGCCGCCCAGCGTCTATACCAGCAAGGAATTTCAGGAGCGCGAGATCGAAACGATTTTCGCACGCGACTGGGTCTGTGTCGGCCGTACCTCGCAACTGGCGAAATCCGGCGATTACCTGACCTATGAACTGGCCGGTCAACCGGTCGTGGTATTGCGCGACGGTGAAGGGTCGTTGAAAGCCTATTCCAACGTTTGCCTGCATCGCATGTCCACCCTGCTGGAAGGGACCGGCAACAAACGCAGCATCGTCTGCCCGTATCACGCCTGGACCTACGGCCTGGACGGAAAGTTGCGCGGTGCCCCGTTCATGGAAGCGACGACGGGTTTCTGCAAGAAGGACTACCGCCTGCCGACGGTCCGATGCGAGGAATGGCTGGGCTGGATATACATCACGCTGGAGGAGACGCGATCAAGTGTCCGGGATGACCTGCATCTTCTGGAGGAGATGATCGCGCCCTATCAGGTCGAGAACTACGTCGAGTGCTTTCGGGAAACGCATGTCTGGAACACCAATTGGAAGGTCCTCGCCGAGAATTTCATGGAGAGCTACCACCTGCCCGTCTGCCATTTGCGGACAGTGGGCGGCCATTCGAAACTGGAGGAAATGGAGTGCCCACCCGGCCTTCCCAGCTTCAACTATCACTGGATCACGAAGGAAGCGTCGCTTGCCATCGGAAACGCCCATCCGGACAATACCAGGCTGGATGGAAAGTGGCGCAAGACGACGGCCCTGATCTCCATCTATCCCAGTCACCTGATAACGCTGACGCCCGGCTATTTCTGGTACCTGTCGCTGCATCCGACCGGCCCGGACAGGGTCACCCTGCTGTTCGGCGGCGGACTTTCGCCTGAATTCATGGCCGATCCCAAGGCCGAGGCCTATGTCGAGACGCTGAAGACCCTTCTGGACGAAGTGAACGAGGAAGACCGCGGCTGTACGGAGAAAGTGTTCAAAGGCATGCATTCCAATGCAGCACGGGCGGGACATCTTTCCTATCTTGAAAGGCCGCTTTACGATTTCACACAATACATCGCCGAACGGACCGCCGGATTCGACCGCGTCTTCGCCTCCGCCGCCGAATAGGAAATGCCGCGATGACGAAAATCGCCAGCTTGAGCACGATATTGCAGGAAACCGCGTCCCTGCCGGAAACGCAGGCCCAATCCCTGCCCGGCGTCTTTTATACCGATCCCGACTTTTTCCGCTACGAAGTGGACCGGTTCCTGTCCAAGGAATGGCATTGCCTTGGACGCGCCGACGAAATCCCCAATCCCGGCGACTATTTCACCACCAAGCTGTTCGACGAACCCTTGCTCATCGCCCATGGCGAGGACGGGATCATCCGTGTCCTTTCCAACCTGTGCCGCCATCGCGGCATGCAGTTGGCGCAGGGTGCCGGCGCCACCCGACGTTTCGTCTGCCCTTACCACGCCTGGAGCTATAACCCCTCGGGTCAACTGAGGAACGCGCCGATGATGCGGGAGAAGGGCGTGACCGGGGCGAACTGCCGGCTACCCGAATTCCGCAGTGAAATCTGGAACGGCTTTATCTATGCCAATCTGGATGACGAGGCAGCGCCCCTGTCGCCGCGCCTCGCCGGTCTCGAACAACTCCTCGGACGATACGAAACCGCGAAAATGCGTTTCGTCCGGGCCTTCGAGGAGGAATGGCAGACCAACTGGAAGTGCCTGTTCGAGAACTTCATGGAGGCCTATCACCTGTCCGTCGTCCATCCGGACACCCTACATCCCTATACGCCGACGGGCCTCAGCCGGAAATCCATGTCCGACGATGCCTTCACCGCCTATTGCGCGAACTATCCGGAAACGGCCGCCCCGCGCGGCGCCGGCGCGCCGGGATTGACGGAAGAGGAACGCCGTCGGTCCACCCTGTTCGGCGTTTTCCCGACGCATATCGCCAGCCAGGCGGCGACGCTGCTGGCCTCCTTTTCCATACAGCCCTTGACGGTCGATCGCATCCGGGTTCGCTGGACCTTATCGACCTATGAGGATCATTTGACCCAGGACGAGTTGGAACAACGGATCGACCTGTGGAATGAGGTCAACCGGGAAGACAGGGAAAAACTGGAGCGCATGCAAACCGGCCTGTCCTCCCGCCACGCCACGTCCGGACCGCTGGGACCGAAAGACCTGGAAGGCACGATCTGGGATTTTCAGCGCTATCTTTCCCGCAAGATGGGCACTTACGAACCGGCCCTGGTGACCGCCACGGCAGCAGGATAGAGTTTTCAGAACACGCGGGTCACGCTACTCGCCCGGCACCAAGGTCAATTTCGGGGTCGGTTGCTGAATCGACTGAATGTCCCAGACGTATTGCGTCGGGTTGCCCTGGATGACCTGTTGGGCGTTGTGATCCAGCACGCGGGCATTCGTCCACAAGCGCACCACGCCGCGGGTGTCGAAACCCTTGTCGACCAGTTCGTCCCGATACTGCTTGTTCGGCTTGTCCCCCTCGATCCGGACCAAGCCGTCCTCGCCGCGCTTGATCACCATGAAGGGCGCGTTGCGGCGCACGAAACTGAAACTTCCCCGTTCCAGGATATTGCTCTGCCGCTTGTACTTCACGCGGTACCGCGCCTGCCCCAGATAGATCACTTCCTCGAAACCGGAATCCCGCTTCAGGTCCTGAACATAGACCTCGATCTCCTCCGGATCGTCGGCCCGTACCTCACCCTGGCCGATCTTGCGCAGGAAGTTGAAGGCCACCAGATCGCCTTCATAAATAAAGGCGTATTTGCCGCCCTTGTCGATATTCATGCTCAGCTGAAAACGGTCGGGCAGATAGCATCCGCTCAACAGCAGCAGCACGGCCAACCCGAAAATCGAAGCGGTCAACCGCCGATAAGCCGGCGAAACCCGAAGCATCATGGCATTCCTCCTGCCGCAGAGAGGACCATATTCGGCCCCGCTTGAACAGGGACCGGCGGCGGACGCGCGATCAATGCGCTTCCCGCCAGTTGTCGGCGACGCCCGCCTCCACCACCAGTGGAACGGACAGCGTCCGCAGCGGGCCCGCCGCCCCTTCCATGACCTCGCGGATCACAGGAATGGCCTTTTCCGCCTTCGCCTCGGGAGCTTCGAAGATCAATTCGTCATGCACCTGGAGCAGCATGGTAACATCGTCCAGACCGGCATCGGCAAGGGCCGCCGGAATGCGGATCATCGCACGTTTGATGATATCGGCGGCGGTTCCCTGGATCGGCGCGTTGATCGCCTGGCGTTCCGCATAGCCGCGCCGCATCGGGTTTTTGTCGTTGATCCCGCCGAGATGGATGCGCCGCCCGAACAGCGTTTCGACATAGCCCTTCTCGCGGCAATTTTCGACCGTGTCATCCATGAAGCGGCGAATGCCGGGGAAGCGTTCGAAGTATTGGTCGATGAAGGCCTTTGCCTCGGTCCGGCTGACGCCGATCTGGTTGGCGAGGCCGAAGGCCGAAATGCCGTAGATGATCCCGAAATTGATCGCCTTCGCCTTCCGGCGGGTTTCCGGATCCATCTTTTCCAACGGCACCCCGAAAACCTCTGACGCGGTCATCGCGTGAATGTCGAGCCCGTCCAGAAAAGCTTTTTTCAGGGCGTCCAGGTCTGCGATCTCGGCCACCAGACGCAGTTCGATCTGGCTGTAATCCAGGCTGATCAGTTTGTTGCCCGGCGCGGCAACAAAGGCCTCGCGAATGCGGCGCCCTTCGGCCGTGCGGATCGGGATGTTCTGAAGGTTCGGATCGGTGGAACTCAACCGCCCCGTTTGCGCGCCGACCATGGAATAGGAGGTGTGGACCCGCTTCGTTTCCGGATTGATCTGCGTGACCAACGCGTCGGTATAGGTGCTCTTCAGTTTCGACAAGCCGCGCCAATCGAGGACCTTCTGGACGATCGGATTTTCCAAAGCCAGCGGTTCCAACACGCCGGAATCGGTCGAATACCCGCCGGTCTTGGTCTTCTTCCCGCCCTTCAAGCCCAGCTTGTCGAACAGGATTTCACCGAGCTGTTTGGGGGAGCCGACATTGAATTCCTCCCCGGCATCCTTGTGGATTTCCGCTTCCAGGTCCGCGATCCGCTTGGCGAATTCGTCGGACATCTCCTTCAGCACCTTGGGATCGACCATGATCCCGGCGCGTTCCATATCGGCGAGGATGGGCACCAGCGGCCGTTCAATGGTTTCGTACAGCGTCACCATACGGTCGGCCAGCAGGCGGGGTTTCAACACCCGGTGCAGGCGAAGCGTGACGTCGGCATCCTCGGCCGCATAGGCCAGCGCCTTGTCCAGCGGCACTTTGTCGAAAGTGATCTGGTTCCTGCCCTTGCCGCAGACCTCCTCGAACTTGATCGTCTTCACCCCGAGATGAAGATCCGCCAACTCGTCCATGCCATGACCATGCGCGCCGCCATCGACACAGAACGAAATCAGCATCGTGTCGTCAATCGGTGATACCGGCACGTCGTAACGGCCCAGGATCAGAATGTCGTATTTCAGGTTCTGGCCGACTTTCAGCACCGCCGGATCGGCCAGGAGCGGACGCAGAAGATCGAGCGCCTCGCCCATATCGATCTGTTTGGGCTTTTCCGAACCGCCGGACAAAAGGTCGCCTTCCCCCTCGCCGACATGGGCGAGCGGGATATAGCAGGCTTTGCCCGGTTCCGTGCTGAGGCAGATGCCGACCAGATCGGCGGTCATCGCATCGAGGCCAGTTGTTTCAGTGTCCACAGCGAGGACACCCGTGCGGTATGCCGCCGCGATCCATTCCTTCAGGGAATCGATATCCTGGACCAGCCGGTAATCCGTCTCCTCCGGGGCGTTCACCGCTTGACCCGCTTCCAGGGCCTCTTCCTCAGACTGGAATCGCGCGATCAGACGTTTGAATTCCATTGTCTTCAGGAAAGACATCAGCTTGTCGCCGTCGAGCGGCCGGCGTTTCAATTCCTCCAGCGGCACTTCCACAGGCACATCCTGTTTCAGGCGCACCAATTCACGGGAGATCCGCGCCATATCGGCATTTTCGATCAGTTTTTCCCGGCGTTTCGGCTGTTTGATCTCCCCCGCGCGCTCCAGCAGGGAATCGAGGTCGCCATATTCGATGATCAGCTGGGCGGCCGTCTTGATCCCGATGCCCGGCACGCCGGGCACGTTATCCGTCGAATCGCCGGCCAGGGCCTGGACGTCCACGACCTTGTCCGGCGGCACGCCAAATTTCTCCACGACCTGATCGTGATGGATCGACTGGTTCTTCATGGGATCCCACATCTCGATCCCGTTCGTCACCAGCTGCATCAAATCCTTGTCGGAGGAGACGATGGTGACCTTCGACCCCTTTTCAACCGCCTGCCGCGCATAGGTGGCGATCAGGTCATCGGCTTCGTAGCCTTCCATTTCCAGACAGGGCAGGTTGAACGCCTCCGTCGCCTCCCGGATCAGCGGGAACTGCGGCACCAGTTCTTCCGGCGCGTCGGGACGATGGCCCTTGTAATCGGGGTAGATATCGTTGCGGAAATTGATCCGTTTGGCGTCGAATATGACCGCGACGTAATCCGCATCCGTCTGCTCGATGAGGTTCAGTATCATCGAGGAAAATCCCATCACCGCATTGGTCGGGGTTCCGTCCGACCGGTTCATCGGCGGCAGGGCGAAGAAGGCCCGAAAGATATAGGCGGATCCGTCGATCAAATAGAGGTGGCGCGGAACGGCGTCGGTCATGGAAATCGGGTCCTGGAAATGGTCCTGAAACGGGGACCGCAGTATGGACTTCCATACCCGGTACGGAAAGGGCTGCGATACATCCCGATCATGCGGTTGGGCATGGTGGCGCACCGGCCATTCCTCTGGCCATTCCACTTGCCCCTTCCACTGGCCCCATTTCCCGAATCCCGCATATCATTCCTGCGTACGACAAACCGAGTGGAAGGGGACAACCGTGATTTTCACCGCGTCGAACAGTACGACCGTGCTTGAAAAGGACGAGGCGGTCCTGACCGAACTGGTCCGGCAGTTGCTGCAACGCTATCCGGACGAGTTCCTGCAGATCCCCTTCATCCGTTCAGCCCTGGCCACGATGAAGATCGACGCGCTGGACAAGAATGCATTGACGTTAGGGCAGGTCGAAAATCCGGCCGCCTTGGTCGAAAATGCCATTTCCCACAACATCGACGGCATGATCGGCAAGGTATCCCTGTTCCGTCCGTCGATCCTGGTGATGCCCCTGCGCAGCCTGGACAGGGTCGCAGAAACCATGAAAGTGTCCCGGGTCCTTTCCGTGGGCCCTCGCACCGAGGCAGAGATTTACACGTTGATTGCCTGTGGGTTTGAGCCATCGAACATCCGCGGGCTCGACCTCTTCTCCTATTCCGACTTTGTCGATGCAGGCGATATGCACGCCATGCCGTATGACGATGACAGCTTCGACATCGTCATTCTCGGCTGGGTGCTGGCTTACTCGAACGATCAGAAAAAGGCAGCCGCCGAAGTGCTGCGCGTATTGCGCCCCGGCGGCATTGTCGCCATCGGCTACGAATACACCGCGCTCAGCAGCGAGGAATTGCGCGACCAAGGCAGTGATGTTGCCGACGCACCGCAAATGAAGACCACGAACCAGATCTTGGAATTATTCGCGCCCCATGTCGAAGACGTCTATTTCCGGCACGACATCCATGCATCGCGCAAGGACAAATCGGGCAGCCTGATGACAATCTTCAGCACGCCGCAGGCGCCCGGGGCATAGGAACCGCCGCCAGCCGGATTTGCGCCCAGTCGCACGGACGCCGGCTTCGCGACCTGATTAGTGGTGATCGCTGACGACCGCGCCCGGTTTCAGAACGAACCGCTTGTCGCAATAGGGGCATTCGACGAAATCCTTCTCGCCCATCTCCAGATAGACAAGCGGATGACCCAGCGCGCCGCCACCGCCGTCGCAGGAGACGCGTTTGGTTTCGACTTCCTGTACTTCCGGGCTGTCGATGGACGGCGCGGCCATGGTGGACCTCCAGTAAAGGTTTCGCCCCAAATGGCCCGAACGGGTATCGGACCTGCCCTTATTTCGCCTCAAGCCCCGTTCAGGTCAACCGCTTGTTGCCCCATCCGGTCGGGCGGCGTTATGTAGAGCCTCCCCTTTATTGATCGTATGAGCAGTTCATGAACGCCCTTCCGGAAAACGCCATCTCCGTGCGCGGCCTGACCAAGGAATACCGTGCCCAAGGCTCCGCCGCCGCCAAACTGGCATTGGACCATGTCGACCTGGACATTCCGCGCGGCAGCCTGTTCGCCCTGCTGGGCCCGAACGGCGCGGGCAAATCCACCTTTATCAATATTCTGGCGGGCATGGTCGTGAAGACGGCCGGAACCGCGTCGATCTGGGGCATGGATATCGACAGGGAACCGCGCAATTCCAAAGCCGCGATCGGTATCGTGCCGCAGGAATTGAACATCGACCCCTTTTTCACACCGGAAGAAATGCTGAACGTGCAGGCGGGACTGTACGGCGTGCCCAAATCCGAACGCCGGACGGAGGAAATCCTGCAAATGATCGGGCTGGAGGACAAGCGCAGCGCCTATGCCCGGACGCTGTCGGGCGGCATGCGTCGCCGCCTGCTGGTCGGCAAGGCCATGGTGCACAGCCCGCCGATCCTGGTGCTGGACGAGCCCACGGCGGGTGTCGACATACAGTTGCGCCAGCAATTATGGGACAGCGTCGTCGACCTGAACAAGCAGGGCGTCACCATTCTGTTGACCACCCATTATCTGGAGGAAGCGGAAGAACTCTGCGACCGCATCGCGATCATCAATCACGGTAAACTGGTCGCCAATGAGGAGAAACGCAGCCTGCTGCGGCGCCTCGACTCAAAGACGCTCTCTCTGCGCGTGAACGGAGAGCTGGACGAATTGCCGGCGGGCCTGTCCGACTTCCATGCGACCCTGCAGGACGACCGTGCCGGTATCCAGGTGACCTATACGCCCTCAAAGACCAATGCGGGCCAGATCCTGGACGCGATCCGCACGACGGGACTGGAAATCACAGACATCTCGACCGAGGAAACGGACCTGGAGGACATCTTCCTGCAGATGACCCGGCAGGATGCCGCCTGAGGAAAGGCCTCTGACGTGACGGGACCGTTTCGGAAGCTTCTCGTTCTCGTTGGTCTGGCGCTGGTTTCCGCCTGCACGCCCTATCTTTATCCGCAAGGACCGGCCAGCCAGGAGCCGGCTTTGACCGAAAACGCCTTCGTGATGGCGGACGGCGCCCATCTGCCGTTGCGCCGCTGGGAACCGGAAATTCTGTTGGCCAGAGGGCCGGACACGCCGCAAGCGGTCATCCTGGCACTGCATGGGTTCAACGATTATTCGAACGCCTTCGACATTCCCGCCAGGGAATGGGCGAAACACGGGATTCTGACCCTGGCATACGATCAGCGCGGCTTCGGCCAAGCTCCGCATCGCGGGCGCTGGGCCGGGGTCGAAACCATGACCGATGATCTTCTGACCGTGGCGCGGCTGCTGCGGGACCGGTACCCGGGGACACCTTTGGTCATCCTGGGCGAGAGCATGGGGGGCGCCGTCGTCATGGCGGCCGCGGCGCGGTATCCCGACCTGCCCGCCGATCGGCTGGTGCTCTCGGCGCCGGCGGTGTGGGGTCGGGAGACGATGCCGGGCTGGCAAAGCGCCGGCCTGGATATCCTGGCGAATATTCTGCCCTGGCTGGAAGTGTCGCCGCAGCACATCCGGCGCACGCCGTCCGACAATATCGAGATGCTGCGCGCGCTGGGACGCGACCCGCTGATCATAAAACGTACGCGGATCGACTCGCTTTGGGGTCTGGTCAACCTGATGGACGCGGCCCGCGCGGCCGCCCCGGAACTGCGCCACGACAGTCTGATCCTGTATGGTGCGAAGGAGGACATCCTGCCTCCGGAAGCCTGGCGCACGATGATCGACACCCTGCCCCGCAACGGCCAATGGAAACTGCGGCTCTATTCCAGCGGTTTCCACATGCTGCTCAGGGATTTGAACGCCGCCGCGGTGATCGAGGATGTCGGCCGTTACGTCCTGGACCCCGACGCCCTGAACCCCCTGGAGCAGGAAGCCGTTTTTCCCGGCACCGCGCCCCTACCACTCCCCGAAGGTGATACCGCGGCTCTTCCAGGTTGAGGTCCGAGCCTCAACCGTCGCGTCGGACATGGTCCGCCGCATCTTGCGGCGCTGGAACCAGTCGAACAGGCGTTCCCGCAATTCGGCACAAACCGGGTTGTAGTGGCCGTCCTCGCCCAGATCGACCAATTCGTCCGGGTCTTCGTAAAGATCGAAGAGCTGCGGCGGAAACCCCAGATATTCGATATATTTCCAACGATCCGTCCGGATCATCCAGGCCCGCGCCTGATTGGTATCGAGACCGAGGTCGCGCCGCGCTTCCCGAACCGCATAGTCCAGTTCGGCGACCGCGATGTCGCGCCACTCGGCCGGATCCTCGCCGCGCAACAACGGCATCAGGCTGCGCCCGTCCAGTTCATGGGCCGGCACCTCCCCGCCGAGGGCGTCGATGAAGGTGGGTACGAGATCGATCGCCTCGACGAGGTGGTCGCTTTCCAGTCCCTTCTGCAGCCCGGGGCCGGCCACGATCATCGGAATCTTGCTCGAGGAGTCGTGAAACAGCTCCTTTTCCCCGAGCCAGTGATCGCCGAGATAATCCCCATGATCAGCGGTGAAGACGACAAGCGTGTCGTCCCAACGACCGAGCTTTTCCAGCTCCGTGAAGAGGCGTCCCAGGGCATCATCCAACTGTTGCACCAGGCCCATATAGGTTGGCACCACGCGGTCGCGGACGACCTGCTCGGCGAAGTTGACGCTTTCGTCATGGCGCATGAACGCCGCGACGACCGGATGCGGATTGCGGCGCTCCGCCTCGCTGCGGATCGGCGGATTGATATCGGCCGGACTGTACATGTCGTGATAGGGGGCCGGCGCGATATAGGGCCAATGCGGTTTGATGTAACTCAGATGCAGGCACCAGGGTTCATCGCCCTGGTCGCGGATGAAGCGGATCGCCTGGTCGGTCATCCAGGGTGTCTCGGAATGTTCCTGTTTCACCCGCGCCGGCAGATTGGCATGCCGCATGACCCAGCCGGACAGGATTTCCCCATCCGGCCCCTCCGCCGCGTTGGCAAAATCGTGCCAGGGGTTCTCGCCGTCATAGCCTTGCTGTCGCAAAAAACTGTTATAGGCGAGATCGGGGTCAACGAAGCCCGTCGGATTCAACCCATCATCGCGCTGATAGGGCTCGAACCCCGCCTGCGCGGCAAACACGCCTTCCATGCCCGTCAGGCCCAGCCGATCGATCCCCGCCCGATCCGCCGCCATATGGGTCTTCCCGGCCAGCGCCGTCCGCACGCCGAGCGGACGCAGATAATCGCCCAGCGTCTTGACGCCGACCGGCAGCGGCACGCCGTTCAGCGTGGCGCCGTGATTTGCCAAATACAGTCCTGAATAGAAGGACATCCGCGACGGTCCGCAGATCGCCGATTGGGCATAGGCATTGGTGAAACGCACGCCGCGCCGGGCCAAGCCGTCCAGCGCGGGGGTCGACAGCGTCGGGTGCCCGGCGCACCCCAGATAGTCCCAGCGGAACTGATCGGCCATGATGAAAAGAACATTCCGGACCCCACCCGGTTTCCCAACAGCCTCCGCCATACTATAAGCCCAACCCGTTTGTTATTATCGTCGTCTTGGCCCTGCCCGAAGCACGGCACCGAACCCGTCTCGGCACCGGAGTCTATTCGGTTTCGGGCAACCGCGCCACCAACCCTGAAGGCGGATGGACGCGGCGACAGGAGAGAAAGAAGCCATGTCCGAACTTCGCATGCCTGTATGGCAGTTCGTCCGCCTGATGGTTCAGGTGGAGGAGTCCTTGAAAGCGACAAGAGGCAAGAAGCCGCCCGGCTTGCAGGACCTCTACGACGCCTGGGACGATACATGGCTGGAGCTGGATCAGCGCCTGACGGAATTGGGGAAGGACGATCCTGACGCCTTCGCCGAATTGATGATGCGCCAGGATGTGGTGCTGACCAATGCCACGCCGCGGCGCATCAAGACCGCGGCCGTCGAGATCCGCAAGGTGATGACGGCGATGCGCGCCGCCTTGAAAAAAGAGAACGATGCGCAGGCCAGGGAAGACCTGAGCTTCGAGATCGAGGAATTGGAAGACCTGCTCTACGATATCGAAGATTAAAATCTGAATATATCCACCTAGATCCTGCTGTCTGTGGTTCCATGTCGCGGTAACATGCTCTAATGTTTTCATTATGTTGTGGGCATGAAACAGAAATCTCCCGCAGCAGGGAGCGCGTATCGTACGAACACAGGATGGGAGGAATAAGGTTATGTCGCGGGTAGCATTGGTAACCGGCGGAACGCGCGGAATTGGCGCGGCCATTGCCGTCGGCTTGAAAGAAGCCGGATATACCGTCGCCGCCAACTATGGCGGGAACGACGACGTCGCGAACAAGTTCAAGGAAGAAACCGGCATCGCGGTCTACAAATTCGACGTCTCGGACTTCGACGCCACCAGCGCCGCCATCAAGCAGATCGAAACCGATCTCGGGCCCGTCGACATCCTCGTGAACAATGCCGGGATCACTCGCGACGGCACAATGCACCGCATGACGCACGATCAATGGCAGGCGGTCATCGACACCAATCTGGGGTCCTGCTTCAATTGCTGTCACGCCGTGATCGACGGGATGCGGGAACGCAATTTCGGCCGCATCGTCAATATCGGCTCGATCAACGGCCAGGCCGGTCAGTACGGCCAGGTCAACTATGCCGCCGCCAAATCCGGTATCCACGGTTTCACCAAGGCCCTGGCCCAGGAAGGCGCCGCCAAGGGGATCACCGTGAATGCCATCGCGCCAGGCTATATCGATACCGACATGGTCCGCGCCGTGCCGCCGAACGTGCTGGAAAAGATCGTCGCCAAGATCCCGGTCGGCCGCTTGGGCAAGGCGAGCGAGATTGCGCGCGGCGTGCTGTTCCTGGTCTCCGACGAAGGTGGGTTCGTCACCGGTTCCACGCTCTCCATCAACGGCGGCCAGCACATGTATTGATTTCGGACAGCGAATGGCTGCCGTTGAATAGGTTGACGAACGGGACGCTTCGGCGTCCCGTTTCTTTTAACGAAACGAATACTGGGGAAAGGAGACTGTGCCATGGCAACGGTACGCATGGTGGAATACGAGGACGCCAGCCCGGAAGCGCGCGAAGTCTATGACGACATCATGGAGCGCAAGAATATCGATTGGGTTCCCAATATCTGGAAGGCGATGGGGTCACACCCACCGCTGCTGAAGGATGTCTGGAACAGTCTGCAGGAAACCATGAAACCCGGTCGGCTGGACCCGCTGACCAAGGAAATGATCGCCATCGCCGTTTCTGTCACCAATGGCTGCGAATACTGCATCCACAGTCACACCGCCGCCGCCCGCAAGTTGGGCCTGGACGACGAGATGCTGGGCGAGGTCATGGCCGTCACCGGCGCCTTCAACCGCACCAACGCGCTCGCCAACGGCTATCATGTACCGGTCGACCCGCCGATCCTGGAGGCCGCCCTGGGCAAGCCAAAAATCGATGAAGCCGCCGATTGATCCGACGGCATGAGCAGCAACAGGGAATATCCCGACGGCCCGGTAATCGGCGTCGGCGTCATTGTCTTTCGTGACGAGGACGTCCTGCTGATCCGCAGGGGCAAGCCGCCGAACAAGGGTTCCTTGAGCCTGCCCGGCGGCGGCCAGGATCTGGGCGAAACCGTTCGCGAGGCCGCCGCGCGCGAGGTTATGGAAGAAACCGGGCTGGAGGTCGAGGTGACCCATCTGGTGGATGTGGTCGATGTCATCCGCGGGGATACGGCAGGGCGCACGAAATACCATTACACGTTGGTCGATTTCGCCGCCGAATGGCGGTCGGGAGACCCGGTCGCGGGGTCCGACGCGGAAGAAGCGATCTGGGTTCCGATCGCGGAGGTCGGCTCCCTCAATCTCTGGTCGGAGACCGAACGTGTGATCCGCAAGGCCGCGGCGCTGCGCGTCCTGCCCCTGGATCATCCATCGGACTAGAGGCCACCTGATAGCAAAGCGTCGGCGAACAGGCTATTGAGCGGTCATGATGGACGAGACGGGCAAAGCCGCGTTTGCCGGGAATGACAGCCCGCGCAGCGCGAAATGGAGTTGGGGCGAGAAGCCGCCGCAGCTGTACCTGCTCTGCGCCCTCGCCTTTCTCGCCACGCCGGTCGGCCTGATGGTGCCGGAACGCCTGCCGCTCCTGCTCCTCATCATCGGTGGCCTTGCCTTGCTGACCAACCCGGTCAGCGGCCTGGGGCCAATCAAACGGCAGCTTTATCTCTACCCCTGTTTTGCGCTGTTGGTCTGGGCCGGCGTCAGCGCCCTCTGGGCCCCGCAGGGCAGCAGATCTTTTTTCGGACTCCTGCCGCTTGTCGGACTGTCGCTCTTCGGCCTGCTGCTGATCACCTATGCGCGGGAGCTGCGGGACAGGGACAAGACCCTGCTGGGCCGCTGGCTTGTTCCTTCGGTCTGGGCCTTCCTGGCGCTTTTCCTGTTTGATCGCGTAACCGGCCATTCGCTCACGGCACTTTGGGGGAGTGGTGACGGCGCCATGCTGCCCGGCACGGCGATGCTGCTGCTGTCCTTTCCGGCGGCGGGTATGCTGTTTCATGCGGAAAGGCCGATTCAGGCCCTGCTGCTGCTGACCGGCGCAGGCCTTGTCCAGGCTGGGGCGGGCGCGCAGGAAATCATCCTTGCCTGGATCATCGGCGGGATCGCCGCCGCGTCCGCCGCCATCCTGCCGCGCATGACCGCGGTTCTTCTTGGAACCGTTTTCAGCGCGGCCATTCTCGCCGCACCCTTCCTGGCCGGTCTACCCGGCGTCGTACAGCACCTGGTGCCCGGCGCCGCCGTCATGGCGGAGCTCATTTGGAGCCATCCGTTTCTGGGGACTGGGTTCGGGTCCCTCTCTCCGGAATGTGCCCAAGGGGACCCCAGCCAGCCCGGCAGCGCGGTGTTACAAGTATGGCTCGAACTCGGCATTTTCGGCGCCGTGATCCTTTGCACCCTCGTCGGCTTTCTCGCCTCAGCCGGAAGCAAGGGACCGCCCGCAACCCGCGCCATGAAATTCGGTCTCCTGGCCGCTGCCTTCGGACTCGCTTGCGTCACCCATGGCGCTTGGCAGAGCGAATGGCTGGCCGTCCTTTTCATTACGGGCACTTTCGCGGCAGCCCTTCCCGACAGAGTTAGAAACAGATGACAAGCACCCAAGCGATGATCATGAGATCGTCCGCGGTGGTTATGTGGGGCGCCTTGGCGCTGTCTACCGACATGACCGCCGGCATTCCCCCGTTCCAACTGGTCGCCATGGCCACCCCGCTGATCACTATCCTTCATCTGGTCCTGTTTTGGGATGCGGAAACGGGCCTTTCCGTCATGTTGGCTTGCGCCGCCATCGTCGCCGGGGCATTGCTGGCATCCTTGGAAATTTCGGCGGGCCGACAGGCCTGACGTGACGGGTGATGGAGGGAAACGGGATGATCGATCTGGTGATCTTCGACATGGACGGCGTGCTGGTCGACAGCGAATGGCTGATGGCACGCGTCTGGTCCGATCAGTTGAGCCAACATGACGTCGACATCCCGCCCCGTACCCTGATCGATCGGTTTGCCGGGCAGACCGACATGTCCATGGCCGATGTGATCGCCGCCGAATCCGGCCGGTCCCTGCCGCGAGACATTCTGGACCGCATCCGCATTGCCGCGCGCAAACGGTTGGGTACCGAGCTTGAAGCCTTGGACGGTGTCGATCGTCTGTTAACCGAAATGATCCATAGGCGCTGTGTCTGTTCCAATTCCTCACCAGATCGGATCCGCCAGTCCCTTTCCGTCACCGGCCTGGACAAGCATTTCGGCGAAGACCTTTTGTTCAGCGCAGCGGATGTGCCCCGCCCGAAACCCGCGCCGGACCTGCATCTCCACGCCGCCGCCAGACTGGCGATCGAACCCGTCCGCGCGGTCGTGATAGAGGACAGCGCCACCGGTGTCGCGGCCGCCGTTGCCGCCGGCATGCGCGTCATCGGTTTCACCGGCGCGACCCATATCGGTGACGGTCACGCCGAAAAACTCAAGGCGGCCGGGGCCGAGAGCATTTGCCCGCATATGTCGGAAATTCCGGCCCACCTGGACAGATTGGCTCATCTTGCCCGGCAGCCCTGAAGCTGCCATTTTCCGCACGCAGTCCCGTTCGACCGCGCTCCAAACAATCCGTTTCGCCTGGAGGTCCCATGCCCGACGCCGCATCCCCGTTCGGTATTGCCGGAAACGCCCCGATCCTGCCCAACGTCGCGGGTATCGAAAAACAACAGATCCTGGCCGTCGCGGAAATTGCCTTCGATGACCCGGACGTCATCGCCCTGTGGTACGGCGAAACGGATATCTCGACGCCCAAATTCATCTGCGACGCGGCGGCCCAAGCGATGGCGGCGGGTGATACATTCTATTCGCACAAGCGCGGCACGCCGGACCTCATCAATTCACTCGCGGACTACACCGCAAATCTCTACGACATTCAGATCGAAGCGAATCGCTTCAGCCTGACGGCGTCGGGGATGAGCGCCATCATGCTCTGCCTGCAAGCCCTGATCGCGGAAGGCGACAACGCGATCATCGTCAGCCCGGTCTGGCCGAACGCGCAATCCGCCATTCGGACCCTGGGCGGGGAACCGCGGTATGTCACCCTGACACCGGGCGAAAAGGGTTTCGACCTGGATCTCGACAAGCTGAAAGCCGCTTGCGATGACAGGACGAAGGTCATCTTCGTGAACTCTCCGAATAATCCCACCGGATGGGTAATGCCTAGTGAGCAGCAAAAGGATCTATTGGATTTTGCACGGGAGAAAGGCATCTGGATCATGGCGGACGAGGTTTATGCCCGCATGGTCTATGAAGGGAAGGCCGCGCCTTCCTTCCTGAGCCACGCGCAGCCGGACGACCCTTTGCTGGTCGTCAACAGCTTTTCCAAAAGTTGGGCTATGACCGGGTGGCGGATCGGCTGGATCATCCACCCCCCACAGATCGGTGAGTTGCTGGGCAACCTGATCGAGTTCAACTATTCCTGCGTCCCCCCCTTCCTGCAGCGTGCCGCAAAGGTCGCGATCGAGGACGGCGAGGACTTCGTCAGGGAAATGACCGACTATTGCCGGCGCGGCCGCGACATCGTCATGCAGCGCCTGCCGAACCTGCCGCGGATCAAGAATTTCGCCGTACCGGAAGCAAGCTTCTACGCCTTCTTCCAGATCGAGGGCGGCGAAGACACACTCGGCACCGCGCAGGATATTGTCCGCAAGGCCAAGGTCGGCATCGCCCCTGGCACCGCCTTCGGTCCCGGCGCGGAAGGCTGGTACCGCCTGTGCTTCGCCCAGAAACCGGAACGCATCTCCGAGGCGATGGACCGATTGGAGACGTACCTCAAGGGTTAGTCCCTGCTACATCTGTTTCCGCCAGCGTGCCCCTACCTTAGTCGGGATCGGCGACGGTGAAATATGTAGAGGATGGGTGCGACGGAGCAGCTGAAGACCAGTGCATCGACGAAAATCCTTGTCGCCAGTTTCCAGATCCCGATCCAGGTTATTATGCCGTCTTCGACTATGATCGCCCCTGCGCGTTCAACTGTATTCCCCGTCACCATGGGTCCAAAGACGTTGATCGCGGTGTAAATAAGCCCGTATGCCACAAGGGTCAAAAGCATACGCCGAATGAAATCCGGCGTCGGCAGGTTGGTTCTGGCCAGAACATGACTGACAAGAAAGTGCCCCACGGCGATCAGCAAGGATCTCCACGCGAGGGTCAACAGCATGGGAAGAAAGATCTGATCTTTAAGGACGAGCAGGAGCAGGAGAAATCCGGCAAACTGCAGGAAGGCGACGAAGATCGCTTCGGTAAAGTACCAGGACCGGATCATCCGCATTCTTACCGATTCCGTCCTTAGACAATTCCAACGATTTTCCCGAAATGCCTACCCTCAGGCAACGATTTCAGCGCCTTGGGCAGGTCTTTCAGCTGGAACTCGGCGCCGGGATCAATGGCCGGGCGGATCTGGTGAAGTTCCATGGCGCGGACCATGTTTTCGAACATCTCCTTGCTGCCGCAGGTGACACCCTGCAGGCGCAGGTTCCGCGTCACGACGCGGCCCAGGCCGAATTCCCCGCTGGCCCCGCCCAACACGCCGATCATGCTGACCGTGCCGCTGTAACGGACGACGGCGGTAGATTTTTCCAGCGTACCGCTGCCCCCGACTTCGATGACATGATCGACGCCCTTGCTGTCGGTCATCTTCAGGATCGCTTTATGCCAGTCGGGGACGTCGCGGTAGTTCAGCAGATGATCCGCGCCCATCGCCTTGGCGCGTTCCAGCTTCTCGTCGCTGGACGATATGATGAAAACCTCCGCCCCCATTGCCTTGGCGAAGAGCAGGGAGAATAGGCTGACGCCGCCCGTCCCTTGCAGCAGCACCTTGTCACCCGGTTTGACATCGCCTTGTTCCGCAAGCGCGTTCCAAGCCGTGATGGCGGCACAGGGCAGGGTCGCGGCTTCCCTTGCGGACAGATGTTTCGGGGCGCGCACCACCGCATTGGCCGGGATCAGCATCATCTCCTGGGCCGTGCCGTCGATGGGGCCGCCATGCGCGCCTTTATAGGCATCCGTGTTGGCAAGGCCGCGCATCCAACGCCGGCTGAAGGTCGGGCAGACGAGATCACCGACCGCGAAATCCTCCACGCCCTCGCCGACGGCAACGATTTTCCCCGCCCCGTCACAAAGCGGGATCAGGGGGAGAGTACCGCCTACACGGCCGTATCCACCGCCGGCCAGGATCGCATCCCGTGGATTGATCGAGACGGCCTCCATCCCGATAACGATCTCACCGGGCCCTGGTTCGGGATCGGGCAAATCGACCTGTTTCAGATTTTCCAGACCCCAGTCGCCTTCGATCCGCATCGCCTTCATGACCAAACCCTCCTGACCTATTCCTCAGTACCGATAATAGTTTTTATGTCATCTTCCGCGAGGCCCGCCTCTCGCAGGATTTCAGCCCCTTGTTCATTCAACCGCGGATGATGGTGGCGTACCGGCAGGGACTCCCGGTCGAACTTGTAGGGCGTTTCCGGTACCTGCATTCTACCTTGGCTGGGATGCTCGTAGGGCCGAAAGAATTTGATCGCTTGCAGATGCGGGTCGTTCGGCAGGTCGCTCAGATTGTTTACCGGCCCGCAGGGTATTTCACCCTTGCGCAACAGGTTCAGCCATTCATCGGATGTGCGCTGTTCCAGCGAGGCACCCGCTTCCTCATACAGCGCATCGATATTCCTGGCCCGCGATCCCATGGTGGCAAAGCGGTCGTCCTCCAACAGGTCCGACCGCCCGACGATCTCCCAGAAAGCGGCCCATTGCTTGTCGGTATAGGCGAGGATGCAGATATAGCCATCCTTGGTCTTGTACGGCCGGCGGCCGGGAGAGAGCGCGCGGCGATAACCCGGCGGTCCTTGCGGCGGGTCGAAGGCCAGGCCCTGCAGATGTTCGACCAGATTGAACCCCGCCAGTCCTTCCAACATACCAATTTCCACATAGCCGCCCTTGCCGGTACGGGCCCGGCGCATCAGCGCGGCTAGGATGCCGTTCACCGCCATCAGGCCCGAGGATTTGTCGGCGATCACCGACGGCGCCAGCATCGGCGCACCGTCCCGTTCCGTAAAGGAACCGGCGAAACCGCTCAATCCCTGCACGACATCGTCATAGGCCGGCATGCCGCCGTAGGGACCCTCTTCCCAAAAGCCGTGCAGGCCCGCGTAGATCAGAGACGGTTTGCGGGCCAGTACCGTATCGGCGTCGAAGCCGAGCGCCTTGAACTTTTGCGGCCGAACATTGTGCATCAGCACATCGGCCCCCTCGATCAGTTTCCACAGCGCATCGGCATGCTTTTTCTGTTTCAAGTCCAGCTCGATACTGCGCTTGTTTCGATTGCAGCCGAGGAAAAGCGCGCCCATGCCCTCTTCCCGCGTCGCGCCGACCGCGCGGGTCTGGTCGCCGCCCGGCGCCTCGACCTTTATGACATCGGCCCCGAAATCACCCAGGATCTGACCGGCAAAGGGGCCGAATATCACCGTCGTCAAATCCAATACGCGAATGCCGGAAAGGGGCAGATCTTCTTCCTTCATCCCGTCACCCGTTCCGTTGAGAGAACCGCCGCCCGACAAGCGCACTGGCAATGTTCACCTTCTGAATATCAATAGACCCACCGGCGATCCCCCAACCCCAGGCATCGCGCATTTTCTGTTCCACTGGATATTCGGTAGAGTATCCATAGCCGCCCATCAACTGCATCGCCTTGCCGGTCACATCGCGTACCATCTCGTTGGCAAAGCACTTGGCGATGGAACTGTCCGCCACGGATGGCAGATCCGCCTCCGCATTTACCACAGCACGGTAAAGAAGAAGCCGAGCAGCGTCGAGTTTCATCTTCATCTCGGCGATCTGTATCTGCACAGCCTGGAAATCTACAATGGGTTTGCCGAACTGTTCCCGTTCCTGAACATAGTGCAGGACATGGTCGAAGGCCGACTGTCCGACCGCAAGGCTCATCGTCGTATTGCCGCAGCGTTCCAGGTCGAAGGCCTCCATCAGTTTCCGGAAGCCGCCGGCAGGGACGATGATGTTTTCCGCCGGCACTTCTACATCGTCGAAATACATGTCGCAGGTCGGCACACCGCGGAAGCCCATATGATATTCGCGTTTGCCGAAGGTGAAGCCCGGCCGGTCCTTTTCAACCAGGACGGCACCGATGCCTTTGGCCCCCGGTTCGTCGGACAGGCGGCAATAGACGACATAGGCCCCGGCATGTCCCGCACCCGAACACCAGCGCTTGCGGCCGTTGATGATGACCTTCTTTCCGTCCATTCGCGCCTTCGTCGTCAGGTCTGTGAGCGCGGTGCCCGCATCCGGTTCCGACATGGCGACAGCGACGACGAGGTCCCCGGCGCAAACCTGGGGAATGACCCGCCGTTTCAATTCATCCGGTGCGAAATGAGCGATGGCGAGTGTCGGGCCGAAACTCGCTTCGAAGATCGGGAAGGCTACGGCGATGGAAATCTTGGCCACTTCCTCCAGCACCAGGACGGCGTCGAGATGGCTCATGCCGCCGCCGCCGAGGTCGGGGTCCAGGTTCATTCCGAGGAAACCCAGTTCAGCATACCGTTTCACAATGGTTTCCGGCACCGGATCGCCGCTCTGCTCCACCTGTTTGGCGATCCCCGGCAGTTCGGCCTCGGCGAACCGGCGCGCCGTTTCCTGGAGCATCAATTGCTCTTCCGACAAGGCAAAATCCAAAACCGCCTCCCTCATCCTTTTCATTCGTTTGACGGAACGATGCCGGTCAGGGCGGACAAAGTAAATCAATGGCGCGGTCGATAGAGCGTTGCCGAAATCACCATAGCGAAATGTCTTTGGTTCTGTCCGGTGTCGACGGGTCGTCCCGGGGTCCGGCGCGGACACCGGCTTTCTCCGCTTCCTCGAAAAGCCATTCGCGGAAAGCACTTACCTTCGGCCGGTTGTAATATTCCGGCGGGCATACGATGAAATAGGCAAAGTCGATCGGAATGGTCAGGTCGAACGGTTTCACCAGAAGCCCGCTTTCCAGGGCGCTTGCGGTCAGGCTTGATCGGCCGAGCGCGACGCCCTGTCCCTGAACCGCCGCTTGAACAACCAGGGCGGACATATCGAAATAGGGTCCCTGGGTAGGGTTCACGCCCTTGATCCCGGCGACGTCGAGCCATTCCGCCCAACCTGTCGGCATATCGTCATGCAGCAGGGTATGGTACTTCAGATCTTCCGGCGTATTCAGCGGATGGTCAGCATCCTCCAACAGTTTCGGACTGCAGACTGGAAAAATCTCCTCTTCCATGAATCGGTCGCTGATCAGATCCGCATAGCGGCCACGTCCATAGCGAATTGCGAGGTCGACGTCGTCACGGGAAAAATCCACCAGCCGTTCCCCCGCAGTCAGCCGGACGTCGATCTCAGGGTGCTTCTTACGAAACCGGTCCAGCCGGGGAACTAGCCAGCCTGCCGCGAAACTGGGCAGGGTGCTGACATTCAGCGCACCGGTCGCTTCGACCTGGGAAATTTTGTTCACACCCTGCATCAAAAGGTCCAGCGCCTGTCGCACGGAGGGAATGAAGGTTTGACCTTCCTCGGTCAGTAACAGCGCCCGGTTCAGGCGTTTGAACAGCTTCACGCCCAGCGCATCTTCCAGCGTCTTGATCTGGTGGCTGACCGCGGCCTGGGTGACGAAAAGCTCTTCCGCCGCCTTGGTGAAACTCATGTGGCGGGCCGCCGCCTCGAAAGCGCGCAGCGTGTTCAACGGGGGTAGTCGCGTGGCCATGGCCCACCTCTGGTTTAACAGAACCTTAATCGAATTAAATTTACTTATGTGAAAGATCAAGAAATATCCTTTGTCGAGACTCGGTTTCAGGCCTAAATCCATCCTCACAAGACAAACGCAATCAGCCGCCGAGAGGCGGACCATGGATTTAGGAGAACAATCATGACCGATCGTGCAATCAGCTTCGCACCCGCCACCTTCGAGGCGTCATCCCCGCTTACCGCGGCTTACCGCGTTGTCGCGACCTGGATGGAACGCCACGAGCAGCGCGCCCGTCTGGCCGAAATGGATGGCCGCACGCTGCGTGACATGGGCCTGGACAAGGTGGATGCGCTGAACGAAGCCGCCAAGCCGTTCTGGCGCGCCTGAGCCCCAGGTTTGAGTTAGAAATATTTGTGAAATATTCTTTTCCAAATTGGAAAAGAGCCCCGATGGAAACCGGCTGACAAGACCGGAGTGATCGGACCCCTGTTACCTCGCCGTCCGGCGTCACCCAAAGAAATCGGATGGCAGTTTGAACCGCGGCGCAATTTTCCGTGCCGCGGTTTTTTCTTTGCCGGTCCAGGATAGGAAAAAGACGCAGCGGAGAGTTACGCCGAGGCGAACCGCAACAGCATCTTGTTGAAACCGTTGAGCGGTTTGTAGACCGCGTCGAATTGCGGTTTGAAGCGGAACCAGTCGGGCGCGCCGGGCAGCGCCTTGCGGATTTCGTCCAATGTACGCCGGCCCTCACAAAGCAGCAGGATGTCCCGCGCCAGCGGCGGCAACGGCATTGAGAAGTCGAGCCCGTCGAGACTGGCGGAAAAAGCAGCGCCGGGCGGCATGTTCCTGGCGAATTCCGGTCCCGGCGCATCGCGCAGCACGGGGATCGCCGACGGTCCGACAGGGCCCGCCACCGTTTCCTCATCATTGTCCTGGCGAACGCAATAGACGATGTGCTTCTTCATATTGCCGGCGAGCCTTTCGGCGAATCCCGCCCGTTGGGCCAAGCCTTGCCCCTCCAGCCGCTGCAGCAATCCCTTGTCGCGCAGATACAGCGCGGGGTCGTAGCGCAGAGGCTCGATAAAGCTCGCAATGCGCAGGCCTGCGGTCTCGATCTCGTCCACCAGGTCGGGCACGGTGTAGGCGCGGTCCTGACTATGAAGCAGCAGGTCGTAAAGCCCGGCATCGCTGGATAGGTGGTCGCCGACCAGGGGGTTGCGGCGCAACCGGTTGCTGGGCGGCAGAGCGGTCAGAAGCTTGTGCGCAAGGGTTACCTTGTCGGTGCCGCTTTCGCCGTCGCGAACAAGGTCACGCAACATCGCCTGAACGTCATAAACGCCGGTCCGGCCGAATTCGCCATAGACCATCAAGCCCAATCCGCCTTTCGGTTTCAGCGCGCGCGCCAGGCTGGCGAACCCATCCTGCGGAACGGGCAGGTGATGCAGCACACCGCAGCAGTCGATGTAATCGAATTCTCCGAAATCGCCGAGCTCCAGCAGAGAGCCGGTATAGAAGGAAATATTGCTCAACCCGCGCGCCTTCGCCCGGGCTTCGGTGATCGCCCGGCTGGCCGTCGACAAATCCAAATAGACGATCTCCGCCGGGACATCGGCATCCGACAGATGCTGGGCCAGCATGATCGCCGCATCACCGGTCCCGCCGCCCGCGATCAGCGCCCTGAAAGGTTGGGTGAAATCGAGCCGGCCGCCAAAAACGTAATGGTTGATTTCAGCCAGATGGCTGGGCGACCCCGTGATCAGGCGCCGGCGCTCATCCGCCAGATCACGCGTCGGATAGGGAAATTCCTCGTATTGATCGCGGACTTTGTCGGCGCACATCGTTTCAAGCCGGGGTGAGAAGGACCTTGCCCGTCGCCTTGCGGTCCCGCAGCAGAGCGAAGGCTTCCTGCACCCTGTCGAAGGGCAGGACGTGGGAAACATGCGGTGTCAGTAGCCCGTCACCGTAAAGGCTTAGTGCCTGTTCCAGGGAGTTGCGGATCGCCTCCGGCGCGAAACCGCCATAACCGCCCCAATAGAATCCGATCACGTCGACATTCTTGACCAGCAGGATATTCGCCGGCGCCTGCGGGATATCGCCGCTGGCGAAACCGATGACGATGATCCGCCCTTCCGGGTTGATACAGCGAAGCGATTGCTTGAACGCGTCCCCGCCAACGGGGTCGAACACCACATCCACGCCGCCGGTCATTTCCTTAACGCGGTCGCGGATACTGTCTGTCCGGTAGTTGATGGTGAAGTCCGCGCCGTTTGCCTTGGCGATCGCAAGGCGCTCGTCACTGCCGGCGGTTGCGATCACCGTTGCCCCCATCGCCTTGCCGACCTGCACCGCGGTCAGGCCGACACCGCCGGCGGCGCCATGAACCATCAGCACCTCTCCCGATTTCAACCGGCCGCGACGCGACAGGCCCAGATGCGCCGTGCCGTAAGCGATCGGGAAGGCAGCCGCGTGCTCAAAGCTCATCGACGGCGGCACCACGATGCAATTGCGGTCGGCGGTCACCACTTCTTCCGCGAAAGCGCCTTGGCCGGGCCGGGCCATGACGCGGTCACCAGGGAAAACCCCGTCGGCATCCGGATGGACCTCGACGACCTCTCCCGCCAGTTCCATGCCCATGGTGAACGGCGGTTCGGGCGTTGCCTGATAAGTACCGCCCGCCATCAGCAGATCGGCGAAATTCAATCCCGCCGCATGGACCTTGATGCGCACTTCCCGGCTTGCCAGGGGTCTGGTCTCGACATCCTCGATCCGGATCGCGTCGAATCCGGTGAGGGCGGTCAGTCGAACTGCTTTCATCGTTTGGGTCCGTTCGTCTAAGTGGAGGCGCGCCGTAGTTGGACATGCGGGCACGTTCAGAAAGAGAGAATATCCTTCGCCGGACGGATGTCACCGACCCGCAGATTGTTCCGATTGAGTACGGGCTTGGCAAGGAAGCGGGCAACGGCCTCTGCCTCCCCTTCCTCGAAGACGCCGATCTTGTCGAGGACTGCTGTCAGCATCATCTCCGCCCCGCGCGGCGCCCCGTCATCGCATTTCAGCGCGATGCCGATCCCCATCGACGGCACCGTCGCGCAGAAGACGCCTTCCGCGCCGGTTTTCAGGAAAACGCGCTTGCCGAGAAACTGGGTCATTTCCGTGCAGTAACGGTCTGTTCCGGCGATCATGAAGGGGTCGGAGAAGACGGCATCCATGATCTGGTCGCAGGCCGCGCGCCGCCCTTCCGGCAAATCGTCGGCCGCGCCGAACCGAGCGAAGGCATAGGCCAGGTTCTCCAACGGGATGGCCCAGGTCGGGATGGAACAACCGTCTACCCCAAGCGGCAGGCCACCCATATCGATCCCGGCCATGAATTCCAGAACGCCCATGATGCGCTGCTGCACGGGATGGGTGACCTGGGAATAGCCCTTGGTCGGCGCGCCGATATGCTTGGCAAAGGCCAACATGCCCGAATGCTTGCCCGAACAGTTGTTATGCAATTGGTTTGCGACCCCGCCGCTCGCCGCCAGGGCATAGGCACTCGGCTCATGACTCGGCCAATGGCTTCCGCATTCCAGATCCGCCTCGGACAGACCGGCCCGATCCAGGATCCCAGCAGCGGTTTCGACATGGCGCGGCTCCCCGCCATGGGAGGCGCAGAGCAGCGCCAATTCCGATTTTGACAGACCCACCGCATCCGCCGTGCCGGATTCGACGACCGGAATTGCCTGCAGCGCCTTGACGGCGGATCGGGGATAAACCGGCTGCTTGATATCGCCCCAGGCGACCCGGACCTTACCGGCGACATCCACGATCGCGACGCTGCCGCGATGCCGGCTCTCAACAATAGGACCCCGGGTCACTTCCACCGCGATCGGATTTACATCCCCGATCCTGGCCGTGGATTTAATCGTTATGGGCTCGTTTCCAGCACCTTCTGACGGGTGTTCGTTCGGGGACATGGGTCTGATCTTTCGCGAGAATTACTCTCGGGAACTTGCCCCCCGGCGCAAGCGGATGCAAGAACAGGGGCGGAAAATTGTGATGGATTTCTGTGGAGGACCGGATGCGCGGCTATTTCGGAATCGGGGTCGAGAATATTTCCAAGCCCCGTAATGTCGGCGCCCTGACGCGCACGGCCCACGCCTTCGGCGCCAGTTTCGTATTCGCCGTCGCCCCGGAGATCAGCCTGCGCGCCCTCAACCAGACGGACACGTCGAAGACGTCCGAACATGTTCCCTTCTATACCTTCGACTCGGCGGAGGAGATCATGCTGCCGCGGACCTGCAGTCTTGTCGGCGTGGAATTAATGGATGACGTCATCGACCTGCCCAGCTTCCGGCACCCGGAACGGGCCGCCTATATCATGGGTCCGGAAGCCGGGTCTCTGTCGCCCCAGATCGTCGATCGCTGCGATTTTGTCGTGAAGATACCGACCAAATTCTGCGTCAATGTCAGCGTCGCCGGCGCCTTGATCATGTATGACCGGCTGATCAGTCGCGGCCGCCGGCCGGACCGGCCTGTGCGAGCCGGCGGCCCGACGGAGGATTTCGTGGCGCCCGTATCGAACAGGCGCCGCAAGATCCGCACCGCGAAACAGGAAGCGTGAGGACGGCGGCGCGTCTACATCTTCACGAAGATGTTCAACAGCCAGCCCATCCGGCCGGTAAACCGCAAGGGCGCGTCGGTCACCGCCAGACAGATACAGTCTTCGCCCGCTTCCGCCTTCGGTTGATGATCGATATCGCCGTCAGCCAATTCGACGTCGCCGCGACCGAACCGCCCGGCGGCATCGCTATAAGCGCCCTTCAGCACCATGACCAATTCATTGCCGCCATGGGTATGCTGCGGCACGGCGCGGCCGGCTTCCACTTTCAGCATGAAGGCATGGCTGCCGTCCCGAAGTCCCGGCACCGAGGCAACGGATACGCCACCGCCTTGCCGCTTCCAGACGATCCCATCCAGGTCACAGCCGTAGTAACGCCGCATCGGGGCGGGAAGGTCTTTGCCCGAAACGGTTTCCCGGTGATCGGCCAGCGAGACCGGCTCGTCATTGGCAGCCTTGTTCATCGCGGAGTCCGCGAAGCCGTCCGCACGGTTCAAAACCGCGTCCAGCGCGCCCGCGGACATTGCCACGGGTGCAATATCCTCCAGCAACACGCCGCCGACGTCATCCAGCATCGACGCCCGATGCCGACAGGTCGGGCAGAGAGTCAAATGGCTCGCCACGAACAGGCTGGAGGCCTCATCAAGCGATCCTGCCGCATAAGCGGCCAACAGATCGTCACTAAGATGATGTTGCGGAAGCGGTCCCGAGAGGCCCTGCGCCGAAACAACATTCATTCTTCAAACTCCTTCAACTGCTTGCGCATCCGGCCGATGGCCAAGCGCAGGCGCGACTTCACGGTGCCAAGGGGAAGCCCCGTTTCCGCCGCGATTTCACTATGAGCCTTATCCTCGAAAAAAGCCTTTCTCAGCATTTCCGCCTGCTCCTCCGGCAGGGTCTCGACCGCCGCGCGGATCGCCTGCGATACCTCGCCGTCGGCATAGGCGTCGTCCGGCGCGGTCGGTGCATCCGGCACCAGGGCCGGGTCGTTCTCGTCCAATTCCGGCCGGTTCATGCGCCGATACGCGTCGATCCGCTTGTTTCGGGCGATGGTGAATATCCAGGTCGAGACCGATGCCTGTGACGGATCGAAACTCTCGGCCTTGCGCCACACCATGACCATGGCTTCCTGGGCCAGTTCCTCGGCGCTGTCGGGTGCCGATCCGCTGCGCATCAAATACGCCTTTACCCGCGGGCCGAAATGGCCGAAAAGCGCCGCGAACGCAGCCTTGTCGCGTGACGACGCTATGCGGGCCATCAACTGCTTGTGGTCTTCAGGCGTGACTGCGTCCAAGGGCGCGTTCCTGCAAGCATCCGGGCCGGCCGACCGTTTCGGCCGCCGGACCTTTCGTTCAATTTTCTCGACCGCCGGCCCAGAATCACATTGAGTGCTCGTCAAATGATTCCGGGGAGGCGGCTCCGCCACCGCGGTTGCGCCTGAACATTCCATGCTTGAAGATACGCCGATGATTCCCATCTGGATCACAAAGACGTATCGCCAGCCGGTCAGGCGCGCCCGTAAATCAATCCTAGGAAAGACATACGATGCAAGCCTTTGAGTCCAAAACCTTTCTTAAAAATCTTTCTGGCGGATTTCGTGGAACCGCGACACGCCGCAATCTGATTGTTGGGCTTCTGGCCGGTTTTGCTTTTATCAGCACAGCACAGCCCGGTTCGGCGCAGGATGTCGTCCTGGGCGCGTATAACGATTGGAAGGCGCACAGTTATCAGGAGCCGGAAGGCAAGGTTTGCAACATGTGGTCCCGCCCGATCAAAAGCGAGCCATCGAATGTGCGCCGGGGCGACATCTATGCCTTCATCACGCATCGCCCAGCCTTGAAGAGCTGGTCCGCGGTCAGTTTCCAGATGGGTTATCCGTTGAACAGCGGCGAAGAGGTTTCGCTTCAGATCGGCAACGAGAAATTCCGCCTGATCGCCGAGGGTGAAGCCGCTTTCGCGGATGAAGCCGACGACCCCAAGATCGCGGCCGCCATGCGCCGCGGCAACCGGATGGTTGTCCGTGGTGTTTCGACCCGCGGCACACGGACGATCGATACCTATTCACTCTCCGGCGTCACCGCCGCGACCAAGGCACTAGACGGCGCCTGTCCGAAGTAACGGACCCCAATTCCCGGATGGGCCGGCACTTCAGTTCCCGGTGTCTTCGTCCTCGGTGCCCGAAGTGAACTCTTCCTCAAGCATCTGTTCGAGTCTGACCAGATCGTCCGGCAAAGGCAGGCCTTCCGCCTTCATCGTGTCGAGCATCTGGCGGATTCGAAGGTAAATTTCGTGGTTGTCGCCCTGCTCACCCTCCAACTGGGTCAACAAGAGCCCAATTTCCGCCTGCAGATCTTCGAAGGCCATTCGATTTCTCCCTGGTACCGGTACTGAATGCATATAGGGCGGGTGAACCCGGCACGAGTTTACAGCCACCCCATATTCCCTATATGACAGGGACCGATTTCAAGGAAAAGCGATATGAACGCATCAACACCTGCTGCGCCGCAATTTCAGGCGGGCGAGGCAGCGCAACTCGAGGACTTCATGCCCGGCGGCGCGTTGGCGTCGAAAGACACGTCCGGCGCCGATACGCGCCCGAACCTGATCGGCATGGATCGGGACGACATGAATGCGTTCCTGAGCGAAATGGGCGAGCCGGCCTTCCGCGCCAAACAACTGTTTCAATGGATCTACAACCGCGGTGTGACCGAATTCGACGGCATGACGAATATGGCCAAGCCGTTGCGCGCCAAGCTGGCGGAAAGTTTTCGGATGCACCGGCCGGAAGTGACGGCCCATCAGGTTTCCTCCGACGGTACCCAGAAATGGTTGCTGCGTTACGACGACGGGAACGAGGCGGAAACCGTTTATATCCCCGACGACGATCGCGGCACGCTCTGCGTTTCCAGCCAGGTCGGATGCACCCTTACCTGCAAGTTCTGCCATACCGGCACACAGCGCATGGTTCGCAACCTGACGCCTGCCGATATCGTTGCCCAGGTCATGCTGGCCCGTGACACGCTGGGCGATTGGACGGTCACCTCGGATAAACGACGCCTGACCAATATCGTCTTCATGGGAATGGGCGAGCCGCTCTACAACACGGACAACGTGATCAAGGCTATGAAGATCATCATGGACGGCGAGGGCATTTCGCTTTCCAAGCGCCGGATCACGCTTTCCACCTCTGGCGTCGTCCCGGAGATCGAGCGTGTCGGGCAGGAAACGGACGTCCTGCTGGCCATTTCCCTACACGCCGTCAACGACGAGCTGCGGAATGAGATCGTGCCGATCAACCGGAAATACCCGCTGAAGGAATTGATGGCCGCGGTACGCGCCTATCCAGGCCTGTCCAACGCCAAGCGGGTCACCTGGGAATATGTGATGCTGAAAGGCGTCAACGATTCCGTCGCCGACGCCAAGGAATTGCTGCGCCTGATCAAAGGGATTCCGAGCAAGATCAATCTGATCCCGTTCAACCCCTGGCCCGGCAGCCCCTACGACTGTTCGACCGACGCACAGATCAAGAAATTCGCCGATGTAATCTGGAATGCCGGTTATTCCGCGCCGATCCGGACGCCCCGCGGGCGCGACATCCTGGCGGCATGCGGACAGTTGAAGTCGGAAAGCCAACGGATCGGAAAACGCGAACGGATGCAGATGGAAGCCATCCAGGCCGAAAAAGAAGCCGCCGTCGGGATTTCTGCCTGACCCGCTGCGTTAAGCAATGAATCATTAAGAATTTGAACGCAGTATGATCCCGCGGGTCGGTATCCTGCGGCATCGTTCAAGTGAGATGACGGTCGAATAACATGTCATGCCCCCTTTGCGGCGGAGCCGCAGATGGCCTGAAAAGCCATATCGCGATTTATCCTTCGGAAACGCACGCTGTGGAACGGTTGTTTGAGACCCTTCCCACCGTCGGGTCTCCATACGGTCGAACGGAATACGGTGCATTGCTGTTTCCCACCGAATTGGTTCGGCAACACGCGGATCTGATTGCCGAAAACCTGACCACCCCGCAATTGAACGATTCGATCGGCGTCGACATCGACGAAACTGCGCCCGGTGCCGCGGATGTCGGCCGCGCCCAGCCCCTGATAATGATCCTGAACGGCATCAAAGGGGAATGGTTGGCGGATCTGCTGAACAAGAAGTCGCTCTTTTGTCATGCTCAGCCTATCGTAGACAGGCACGGCCGCGTCTACGGACACGAAATGCTGATGCGTGGGCGGGATGACGACGGGTCGACGATTTTTCCGGACCGGATGCTGAAAGCAGCCGCCACGCCCGCGCTTCGCGCCAAACTGGACCGGGCCGCCCGGGTTGCGGCGGTCGGTTCCGGAAAAGCGCTTCCGGTTGATACCAACATCTTCATCAATTTTCTGCCGTCCTCCGTATACGATCCGCAATTTTGCCTGGAGACGACTTTCGCCGCCGCACGCCACGCGGAAATTGATCCCGGGAGACTAATTTTCGAGGTCGTCGAAACCGACAAGATCGGCGATTTCGATCACTTGGCTTCCATCATCGCCCGCTACAGGCAAGAAGGTTTCTCCGTCGCCTTGGATGACTTCGGCACCGGATTCAACAATATCGAGACCGTGATTCGTCTGCGGCCCGAATACATCAAACTCGACAAGGTTCTGGTGACGGACTCGCCCAACGATGGCCTCAAAACGCAGTTCATACTCGAACTGGCCTCCGTCGCGCAGTTGAATGGCATCAAGACCATCGCAGAAGGCATAGAAAACCAAGAGACCTTGGATCACGTTCGCGGTCTGGGCGTGACACTGTTCCAAGGATATCACCTCGGAAGACCCGCCCCGGTCGAATAGAGCCGGTATACGGGCAAACCCAAGAAAACATTAGAGAAATACCCGTAACGGTATAGGTGCACCGTCGCGCATCCCTTTTTGGGAATTGCCTTGTATTCGAGGTTTTTTCTTAACCTTTTGCCAACGATTGGGCCAATAGAACGAAACCCGGGGACGACTACTTTTTGTTGGTTGCACGGGAAAATTGATGATGGCATGCGTCTTCTGCGCCGACGCCGCACACGCCGCGGGTCACATTGTGGTCTATCCGGCCGAGCAGCATACCGAGACGAAATTATTGGAGTTAATGCCGGCGACCGGCGCGCCTTTCGGACGCCAGGACTATGGCGCCTTGCTGTTTCCGACACATTTCTTTTGTGAAAATCATGTCCGCCTGGGCGCGGAACTGACGCCGCAGCAACTCTCGGACACGGTCATCGTCGATATCGCCGGAACGGCACCATCTCCCGCGGACGTGCGGCGCGCCCGGTCGTTACAGACTTTGATGAACGAGATTCGCGGTCATTGGCTGGTGGAACTGTTGGATCATGGCCGGTTCTATTCGGTCGGCCAACCGATCGTCGATCGGTCCGGAAACCCGTTCGCCCATGAAATGCTGATGCGCGGGATGGATGTTCACGGCAACGCCGTTCTGCCGGGCCGAATGTTGGAAGCCGCGGCGACAACGAGCTTGCGCGCTCGTCTGGACCAAGCCGCGCGGTTGGCGGCAATACGAACCGGCGCGCGTATTCCAGCGGACGGGGCGATCTTCATAAACTTCCTGCCGTCTTCCGTCTACGATACCCGGTTTTCCCTTAAGGATACCTTCGCGGCGGTTCGCGATGCCGGTTTCGATCCGAAGCGCATCGTGTTCGAAGTGGTAGAGACCGACAAGATCACCGATTTCGAGTATCTCCGCGCCTTGATCGATCAATTTCGCGGCGAGGGTTTCGCCATCGCGCTGGACGATTTCGGGACCGGTTTTAACAATATCGAAGCGGTCATCCGGCTTCGACCGGAATACATCAAGCTGGACAAGCTGCTGGTGATGGACGCCGTCGAAGACGCGATGAAGTCTCAATTCGTCCTTGAAACGGTATCGATCGCCCAGTTGAACGGCATCAAGACCATTGCCGAGGGGATCGAGGACCAACGTACCCTGGACCATATTCGCAAACTCGGCGCCGACTATTTCCAGGGATATCACCTGGGCCGTCCCGCCCCGATCGGCCAGAAGGACACTTAAGCCGGCAAGAGCCACGATCTCTCTTCACGCTTCAAAGGCCTTCCGACTGCGACAAAAAAAAGCCCGGACCTTTTGGCCCGGGCTTTTCCCTGATTCAAGTGAACCACGGTTACTGGAGGACGATCTCCACCCGACGGTTCTGAGGTTCGCGAACCCCGTCACCGGTCGGAACCAGCGGTTCCGTTTCACCCTTTGCCGCAGTCACGATACCGCTGGCCGCGAAGCCCATATTGACCAGGACGTTCTTGACCGCCGCGGCACGGCGTTCGCTGAGGCCTTGGTTATAGGTCTGGCTGCCTGAGGTATCGGCATGGCCCGTCGCGATGATCCGCGCGACACCGCCCTTTTGGGCATAGTCGTAGGCCTGGCTGAGAATGCTCCGCGCTTCCGCCGTGATATCCGACTTATCCCAGTCGAAGAACACGATGAAGTTCCGCACGATCGGCTCCGGTTCCGGGGCCGGCGGTGGGGGTGGCGGCGGCGGGGGCGGGGGCTTCTGCGCGACCGGCTGCGCGGCGGGTTTTTCAACCGGCGGCGGCGGCGGCGGCGCGAAGGTATAGCGAAGGCCGATCAGGATGCTGTGCGACAGATAGTTGGAATCGACGTCCGTGCCGTTGTTCAGGCCGAATTCGACATCCGGAACGTAGAACAGGTTGTAGGTACCCGTCAGATCCAGGTTGTCCGCAACGCGGTAGGCCAAGCCGGCCATCAACTGCCCGGCCAGACCGACATCCGAGTCGTCCATGGTTATGCCGTTGACGGGATTAACCCCTTCGGCATCAACCTGGGCGACACCGATACCGGCGCCGATGAAGGGCTTCAACGCCGGCTGACCGACATCGAAATCCAGGAAGACGTTCAACATCGCGGACAGGACATCGACATCGCCGGTGGCGGATACGCCCCCGACCTGATCGACATCGCCTTCGCGATAGCCGAATTCACCACCGACGCGGAAGAGACCTTCGTAGTCGTGACCGATCGTGACCAAGCCGACGAAACCGGAATCGATATCCGCGTCCACGTCGAAACCGGTGCCGTCCAGGTCGCTGTCCTCGGGAATATTGATCCCGCCCTGGCCTTCCACATACCACTGCGCCGCAGCGTCCGTTACCGGCAAGGCAAAGACCGCCCCGGCAGCGAGCATTGCGGTGGCCGCAATGCCGGACCGCAACCGGCTGGTGAAGTCTGATAGTGCCATTGTTCCCATCCGAGAATAGGCCGCCGTGCTTGGTCTTCAGGGGCATTGCCCGGGACTGAACCGATACGGCGGCAATCGCACTGCGCCGCAACGGGCCCAGTGCCTCCAAATTACTGCTGTTTTATTCGCAGAATATCTAATGGTTGTCGAGGTTCACGATGGCCGGCCGGCCCCTGCCCACGCGATAGATTCAAGCTGTTGCATCTAGATCACACCCGCATTCGGCCGCCACACTGGGCGGTCCGCCGGCGGGATCGCCTTGCACCTTGTTGTCAAAAGAAGGCCTTGCTATACCCCGCGCGGCAATTAGGTCATAGCCATGCGGCTCGTATGGCGCGGTATGCGCGCTTTTTCGGCCGGTATATGCGGATTTCAGGAGAATTTGGATGAGCGCTGAAGGCGACTTCAAGGTAAAAGACATTAGTCTGGCTGATTGGGGCCGGAAGGAAATTGAGATTGCGGAAACCGAAATGCCGGGCCTGATGGCCCTGCGGGAAGAATTCGGCGCGTCTCAGCCGTTGAAAGGCGCGCGCATCGCCGGCTGCCTTCACATGACGATCCAGACCGCGGTTCTGATCGAAACGCTGACCGCGCTGGGCGCGGAAGTGCGCTGGTCTTCTTGCAACATCTTCTCCACCCAGGACCACGCGGCCGCCGCCATCGCGGCCACCGGCGTGCCGGTCTTCGCCTGGAAGGGCATGAGCGAGGAAGAGTTCTGGTGGGCGATCGACATGACGATCGAAGGCCCGAACGGCTGGGTTCCGAATATGATCCTGGACGATGGCGGCGATCTGACCGTGCGCATGCACGAAAATCGTCCCGAATTGCTGGACGACGTCCGCGGCCTTTCCGAAGAAACGACGACCGGCGTTCACCGCCTTTATGAGATGGCCAAGAACGGTACGCTGAAAGTGCCGGCAATCAACGTGAACGACAGCGTCACCAAGTCCAAGTTCGACAACAAGTATGGCTGCCGGGAAAGCCTGGTTGATGCCATCCGCCGCGCCACCGACGTGATGATGGCCGGTAAGGTCGCCACGGTTTGCGGCTTCGGCGATGTCGGCAAGGGTTCCGCCGACAGCCTGCGCAACGCCGGCTGCCGGGTTCTGGTCACCGAAGCCGACCCGATCTGCGCCCTGCAGGCCGCCATGGAAGGCTATGAAGTCGTCACCATGGAAGATGCTGCGCCGCGCGCCGATATCTTCGTCACCGCCACCGGCAATGTGGACGTCATAACGGTCGACCATATGCGGGATATGAAGGACCGTGCCATCGTCTGTAACATTGGCCATTTCGACAGCGAAATTCAGATCGGCGCGCTGAAGAACTTCAAGTGGGACAATATCAAGCCGCAGGTCGACGAAGTCGAATTCCCAGACGGCAAGAAGATCATCGTCCTGGCCGAAGGCCGCCTGGTGAACCTGGGTTGCGCGACCGGTCACCCCAGCTTCGTGATGAGCGCGTCCTTCACCAACCAGGTGCTGGCCCAGATCGAGTTGTGGAACAACGCCGCAAACTACGAAAACAAGGTCTATGTCCTGCCGAAGCATCTGGACGAGAAGGTCGCCGCGCTGCATCTGGCCAAGGTCGGCGCCATGCTGACCAAACTGTCCGAAAAGCAGGCTTCGTATATCGGCGTCGGTGTGGAAGGTCCCTTCAAGCCGGATACATACCGGTATTGATATCGACCTGCATGCCGGCCCGACGGACCGCGCAGTTTCAGACACGGCCGGATCGTTTTCCGGCCGTGTTTTTTTTGGCCAATGGCGGACCGGCTGTTTGCGTCCCGGCCCGTCCGCGGCACCCTTACCGTTGCCCGATCACCTCCCCTCATGGCATATGCAAGGGTATAACGACTGCCGAAGGGCATTGGGGAGAGCGCAACCTGAATGGCGGGGGACTTCACCATTACGGCTTTGGCCGGTACTGCGCTTGGGGGCCTGATCGGGTTTTCAATCGCATGGTGGCGACAGCGCCGGTCCATTGGCATGGGCGCTTATCTGGCCAGCGAGCCCTCCCCGGCCATCATCATCCTGGACAATAAGATACGGGCCAATCGAGCGGCCGCCAGCCTTCTGGACAGGGACCGATTCGACACCTTGATGGATTTGTGTTCGTGCCTCTCCGCCCCCGAACTGGAGGCAGGCGGCAGAACACTGCATGCCCTTCTGGAGGATTTGCGCCGATCAGGCACCGCCTTGAAGGAAAACATCAAGGCCGGCCCGCAGTTGACCGATGTGACGTTGACGGGCTTTCCCCTTGGCGGCGGCGTGATGCTGCGTTTCGACGACAGATCCGCCGAGATCGCCGCGCAGGACGATGCGCGGTCCGCCCATCAGGCCCACGCCAAGATCGAGGGGATCTTGGACAAACTTCCGCTGCCGGTTTGGTGGCGAAATCCGAAAACGCTGAAAGTCGCGGGCGGCAACAAGGTCTATGCGGCTGCGATCGGACTCGGCGAAAGCGCCGATATCCCGGGGTCCAACCGCGACCTGATGACCGGCCTGGTCGGCGAAGAAGGTACGAGCCTCGCCCGTCGGGCCTTGAGCCGGTCGACGCCGCAATCGGAAAGCCACCATGTGGTGATCAACGGGACACGGCAGCTATACGATTTCGTCGAGCAGCGGTTGGACGAAGACGGCACCGTGATCGGTTTCGGGGAAAACCAGACCAGCCTGGAAGCGATGCAAACCTCGCTCGCGGAGAATATCGCGGTCCAGGACGCCATCCTGGAGAACCTGCTGACCGCCGTGGCGATCTTCGGGCCAGACCGGCGGCTCAACTTCTACAACTCCGCCTATGCGCGGCTTTGGGGGTTGGAGACCGAATTCCTCGATTCTCAGCCCGGTTTCGAAGAGGTTCTCGGTGTTCTTTACGACCGCCGTCAAATGCCGGAAACCGTGGACCAGCGAGCCGAACTTCGGGCCCGGGTAGAGCTTTTTACATCTGTTGTGGAAACACGTGAAGAATTGATGCACCTGCCGGATGAGAGATCGATACGGCTTTTGATCTCACCTCATCCGAAGGGCGGCCTGTTCTTCCAGTTCGAGGACGTCACGGACAGGCTCGCGCTGGAACGGTCCTACAACACCCTGACCCAGGTCCAGCAGGCCACACTGAACAATCTTTACGAAGGTTTCGCCGTGTTCAGCCGGGACGGACGATTGCGCCTTCACAATCGTGCCTATCAGGAAATCTGGAAGCTGCGTGACGCCGATTTGAAGGGGTCGCCGCATGTTTCGCAACTGCTCGAAAAGGTTCGACCCCTGATTCCACGAGAGGCGGATTGGGATCAGTTCAAGCGCGACACCATCCTGGCGATCACCGAACCGAAACCGGATGCCGGTCGCTACGAATTCACCGATGAGAGGATCATCGATCGGGTCGAAGTCCCCCTGCCCGACGGCCAGTGCCTGATGCTTTACCTGGACGTGACAGACAGTCTGCGCGTTCAGCGCGCCCTGGAAGAACGCAATGCCGCGCTTGAGAACGCGGACCTTCTGAAATCGCGCTTCATTTCAAACATGTCCTATGAACTGCGGACACCTCTGAACACGATTATCGGGTTTACCGAAATTCTGCAAAACGGCCTTGCGGGCGAGTTGAACAAGCGTCAGGCCGATTACATCACGAATGTCCTGGAAGCGTCGCAGCATCTTGCCCGGATGGTTGGCGACATTCTGGATCTGGCCACCATTCAGGCAGGTTTCATGCAATTGGATATTCAGGAAGCGGATGTAGCGACGATCGTTGCCGAACTGGTCCAAACGGCACGGGGCGCGGCGGAAGAAAAGTCGATCGTAATCTCGAAGGACATCGCGGGCATGCCGCTCTTGGCGGCCTGCGACACGGGACGCATCCGCCAGGTGCTTTCCAACCTTCTCAGCAATGCCATCAAATTCACGCCGGAAGGGGGCACGGTCGAGGTCCGCGCGCTGCCGCCTGAGACCGGCGTTCCGGAGATCCGCGTGGTGATCGAGGATACCGGCGGCGGCATTTCCGAGGAAGACCGCGAGCGTGTCTTCGAAAGCTTCGTGCAAGCGTCCAGCGGCACGAAACAATCCGGCGCGGGACTTGGGCTCGCCCTGTCAAAGAGTCTGATAGAACTGCATGGCGGCAGGATCGTCCTCGGGGGCTCTTCCGTCGGCGGCACCTCGGCCACGTGTTTTATCCCGGTGAAGCCGCGCCGGAGCGCACGGCTCGACACCACGATCGGCGGCAGCTGAAACCCGGCCGTCAGACCTTTTTTCCGCCCCCGGGAACCCAGGTTACGAGGATGATCCCGATCACGATCGGCAGCAGCCCCACGAGATCGATAGCGCTGACCGGCTCCCCCAAGATCAAGAAGGCGAACAGCATGCCCAGGCCGGGATTCAGGAAGTGGAATGCACTTGCCCGGCTTGCCCCCGCGATGCGGATCATCCGGAACCAGATCAGCAACGCGATCACGGATACCATGATGGCGAGATATGCGACGGCCATGAAAAACGTCGCGTTGAACTGGATCGTTCCCCAATCCTCCATCAACAGCGAGAAAGGGATGAGAACCAGTCCGGACGCTATTGTCTGTATGGTGTTCATCACGAACGGATCCGTATGGCTACCCCGTTTACGGTAGAGGATCGTGCCCGATGTAAGGCAGAGCATTGCGATGAAGCCAAGGGCGATGCCGGTGGGGTCGTCGATTCCCGTTCCCACCCGGTCCCGCAGCACGATCCCGGCCCCGGCCAGACCCAAGGCGACGCCCAGAAGCGATCTTCTGCTAACCCGTTCCCCCAGAAGAGGTTGGGCCAGAAAGACGGTCGCCAAAGGCGTCAGAGCGGCGATCAGAGCCGCCATTCCTGCGGTGATCGTCTGCATGGCGATGAAAAATAGCCCGAGATAAGCGGAATTGTTCAACACGCCGAGTGTTATGCCCGTCACCACGTCTCGCCGCGCCACCGGCCATTTCTTGCCCATCACGATCATGCCGGCCCATAGCAATGCACCGGCGAACAGGAAACGGATAGTCAACTGGGCCAGCGGCGGCGCGGCCGTCAGTCCGAACTTCGCGGCAATGAAGGCGGAACTCCACAGGACGCAGAAGGAGATGCCCAGCAGGTACAATTCCTTGTTGCTTGCGGGCGAGGGCAGAACTGCGGCCGATGCGGCAGCACCGCCGCCGGTTCGTTCGGAAGACATTATATCGTCGATCCCAGGAAAAACGGCTGAAGAAAACGGTGCCGTGAAACCGATCAGGATTCCGTGTTGCCGGGAAGACGCATACGCCATACGCCGGACAGGCCCTTCAGGTCGTCCGGGGCGACAGCAGCCCCCTTTCGCGTGATTTCGATCCGCCCGATGCGCGCCAGGTGGAATGCCTGGTTCTTGACGGCCTGGAAATATTTGCGCCAGGCATTGGGGCTGGGCTTTTCCTTGGCCGTCCTTGAAGCGGCCTTGTCCGCTATGCTGCGCGCGACTTGTTCGGCACTGACCGGCTTGTTCGCCGGTACGTCGCGCAAATATCCCAGAATTTCGACCGCCACGGGGTCCAGTTTGAAATCATCGTCGGTCGACATCGTCGGTATACCTTATCTCTTCTTTTGTGTTTTTTGAGCGACGACCACATCCGTCCAGTCAGTATTGACGGGATCGACGGAGGCGCCGTTTCGGCTCGCCGTTATTTCGCCACGGTTAACCAGAATTTGGGCGGCCTCTACAAGTCCGTATCGCCGCATCTCCAACTCCAGCGACGGGAAGGACGTTCGGCCGATCTCCGCCAGCACCACCGGACCCTGCATCGAAACATGCGTCAGGATCACGCGCTGGAATTCCTCGGTTGTCGGCCGTGCCGACCCGCCGAAGGACAAAAGGCGCTGCAAACTGGCCAAGAGCGACATCGCCGCGACTATGCCCGTGGCCGGGTTCCCTGTCCATGCACCGTGCTCCATGCACCGTGCTCCATGTACCCTATTCCATGCACCCTGCGGCGAAAGGATGTCCGGCGGGTATGGCATGCGGCACCGCGCGTCCCTATGTTGGACGGTAAAAGGAACGGCCGGGGGATGCATAAATGTCAATTTTGACCGGGACGATCGAGGCTTTGGCCGCCGCGACGGGATCCTTCGTCCTGGGGCATTTCATCTTGTCCAGCCTGCCGGTCCGCAGTGCACTGATCGGTGCCATCGGCGAAGGTCCGTTCCGGATCGTCTATTCTCTGCTGGCCACACTCGGCCTTGCCTGGACCATCCTGGCCTTTGGCGCGGCGCCCTATATCGATGTCTGGATCCCGCCGCCCGGTATGCGCCACCTGACCTTTCTGCTGGTCTTGATCGGCGCGTTCTTCCTTGTTGTCGGCGTGACGACCAAAAGCCCGACCGCGGTCGGCGGCGACAAATTGGCGGGCGATCCGCAGCCGATGGGAGGCATCCTGACGGTCACCAGGCACCCGTTCCTGGTCGGCGTCATCGTCTGGGCGGTCGGCCATCTTCTCGCCAATGGCGATCTGGCGTCGATCATCCTGTTCGGCGGGATGCTCATCCTTGCCGCCGGGGGCATTTATCATATCGATATGCGTCGACGCCACAGCATGGGCGCCGCATGGGGGCCCATCGCGTTGACCACCAGTGTCATCCCCTTCCTGGCGATTCTGCAGCGGCGGACCCGTCTGGATTGGCGCGGCATCGGCCTGCCGCGCGTGGTGCTGGCGCTCGCGATCTATGCGGCGCTTGCCTATGGCCACCAATGGTTCGCGGGCGTGCCCCTGGTCGGGTAAATTAAACCAGAAAGGGGCGCGCCCTTAAGCGCCTTCGGGTTCCAGGGCATATCCTGCTGACCGAACCGTGCGGATCAGATCGAGCTTGCCGTCATTGTTCAGGGCCTTGCGAAGCCGGCGGATATGGACATCCACCGTACGGGGCTCGACATAGACATCCCGGCCCCAGACCGCATCAAGAAGCTGTTCGCGGCTGAAGACCCGGCCCGGATATTCCAGGAAATGCCGCAACAGGCGGAATTCTGTCGGGCCCAGCTTTATTTCCTCGCCATCCCGATGAACCCGGTGTGCGGCCAGATCCATACTGATATCGGCCGCGATCAACTGTTCGTCCGCCAGCACCGGGCGCGCACGCCGCAACAGGGCGTGAACCCGCGCGGTCAGTTCGGCCGGAGAAAACGGCTTCGTGACGTAATCGTCGGCACCCGCATCCAGGCCGCGGACCTTGTCCGCTTCCTCGCCGCGCGCGGTCAGCATGATGATCGGAAGTGATTTCGTGACCGGTTTCCGGCGCAACTGCCGGCAGACTTCGATCCCGGTCACTTCGGGAAGCATCCAGTCGAGGAGAATGATGTCCGGCGGGTTCTCGTCCACCGCCATCAAGGCTTCCCGTCCATCCAAGGCCACATCGACTTCGAAACCTTCCCGCTCTAGATTGTAGCGCAGAAGGGTCACGACGGCGGTTTCGTCCTCTATGATCAGAATACGTGGCTTCATCGTCAAAGTTCGTCTGTCCTAAACTTGTTCCAGGCCCTGGGAGGCCGCCGCCCTGTCAGGCGGCTTCCGGCGGTCCTTCCGGACCCCCGACAACCATGACGCTCGTGTCGTCTTCCTTCGGCCTGGAATCGCCCAACCGTTTACCGTCGACCCGATAGTGCAGGGTCTCGGCAATATTCGTTGCATGATCGCCTATCCGTTCCAGATTCTTGGCGATGAAAAGCAGATGGGTTCCCGCGGAAATGAAACGCGGATCTTCCATCATGTACGTCAGCAACTCCCTGAAAATACTTGTGTAAAGCGCATCGACCTCCTGGTCGGCCTCCCACACGGATACCGCCTTTTCGAGGTCTTCATCCGTACAGGCATCGAACACGTCCTTCAGCATCGCCTGTACCAAGCGGCCCAGCGTGTTGACGCTGCGGTTGACCGGGTTGGCGGAGCTGACCGGCATTTGCGCCAGTGCATGCACACGCTTGGCGATGTTCTTCGCGTAGTCCCCGATGCGCTCAATATCGGCGGACATGCGCAACATGGCGACGATATAGCGAAGGTCGTTCGCCACCGGTTGGCGCAGGGCCAGCATTCTGACGACCAGGGCATCGATCTCCGTTTCCAGATCGTCGATTTCCTTGTCCTTGCTCCGGACGCTCGTCGCCAGATCCTCATCCCGCCGGCTGACCGCGCGAAGGGCGCCGTCCAACTGCGATTCCGCCAGACCGCTCATCTGACTGAACATCTTGCGCAGGCGCAGGAATTCTTCGTCATACGCCTTGACGATATGTTCGCTTTGATCAGCCGATTTCATGTCCGCCTCCTGGGGTTGCCGTCCGTTCGGATCAGCCGAACCGGCCGGTGATGTAGCCTTGCGTCTTCTCGTCCTTCGGATTCGTGAAGAGCTCTTCGGTTTCACCGTATTCGATTAGGTTGCCAAGATGGAAGAAGGCGGTCTTCTGCGAGACGCGCGCCGCCTGCTGCATCGAGTGGGTAACGATCGCGATGGTGAAATTTTCCCGCAATTCGTGGATAAGTTCTTCGATCTTGGCGGTCGCGATCGGGTCCAGTGCCGAACAAGGTTCGTCCATCAGGATTACTTCAGGCTCGACAGCAATGGCGCGGGCGATGCAAAGGCGCTGCTGCTGGCCGCCGGACAGGCCGGTACCGGGTTGGTCGAGGCGATCCTTCACTTCTTCCCAGATACTGGCGCGGCGAAGGCTGTTCTCGACGATCTGATCCAGATCGTTCTTGTCCCGGGCCAGGCCGTGGATCCGCGGGCCGTAGGCGACATTGTCGTAGATCGATTTCGGGAACGGGTTCGGCTTCTGGAAAACCATGCCGACACGCGCGCGCAATTGCACGACATCGACCGCCTTGTCGTAAATGTCGCCGGTATCCAGGGTAATGGACCCGGTGACACTGCAGCTGTCGATCACATCGTTCATCCGGTTCAAGCAACGCAGGAAGGTCGACTTGCCGCAACCGGACGGACCGATCAGCGCCGTGACCTCTTTTTCGACAATATCGATGTCCACATCGAACAGTGCCTGTTTTTCACCATAGAAGACGCACACGTCCCGACCCTTCATCTTCGCAGGTTTCGGCGCGACGGAAGCGGCGGGCGCCTGCGTGTCGGTTTCGGTTACAGCCATGGATCCATCCTTTCAAAAAGCCCAGGCTTGTCGGCCTGTTGAAACTTTCTTGGTCCTTTTGCCCAGCCGGGCGCGCGGGTCATGCCCTACCAACGGGTTTCAAATTTCTTCCGCAGCAGTACTGCGGAGAGGTTCATCGTGATCAGGAATGCCAACAATACCATGATCGCCGCCGAGGTCCGTTCCACGAAGGCGCGTTCCGGGGCGTCCGCCCACAGGAAGATCTGCACCGGCAGCACGGTGGCCGGATCGGTCGGACCGCCCGGAATGTCGACGATGAAGGCAATCATCCCGATCATCAGCAGGGGCGCCGTCTCGCCCAGCGCCTGGGCCATGCCGATGATGGTTCCGGTCAGCATTCCCGGCAGCGCCAACGGCAGCACATGATGGGTCATGGCCTGCAAGCGGCTGGCCCCCATACCCAAGGCCGCTTCCCGGATCGACGGCGGCACTGATTTCAATGCGGCACGGCTGGCGATGATGATCGTCGGCAGGGTCATGAGTGTCAGCACCAGACCGCCGACCAGCGGAGCCGATCGAGGCAATCCGAAGAAATTCAGGAAGACCGCCAGGCCGAGGAGACCAAAGACGATCGACGGCACTGCGGCGAGGTTGTTGATGTTCACCTCGATGATATCGGTCAACCGGTTCTTCGGGGCGAATTCCTCAAGATAGACCGCAGCCATTACACCGATCGGGAAGGAGAGCGCCAACGTGACAAGCAAGGTCCAGAAAGACCCGACCGCAGCGCCCCAGATCCCCGCCAGTTCGGGCTCGCGGCTGTCGCCGGCACTGAAGAGCGTCGTGTTGAAGGCCTGTTCGGTCTTGCCGCGCTGTTCCAACGTCCAGAGCCAGCCGATCTGATTGTCGTGCAGCCGGCGGGAGCTTTCCGGGACCACCAGTTTCAGCAGTTTCCAATCGTCACCCTGGACGTCACCGTCCTTTTCCAGCGCAACGATTGTCTCACCGAGGATTTCCGCGTTGTTCACCGATGTGATCTTGATCAGGCCGTTATTGATCGCGACGAGGTAGCTCGGCATCGAACTGTCCGTCGGTTCCGGGCCGCCCGGATCGGCCGCGCGCTTGCGGAGGTCTGCCGCCCTGGCTTGGGCCTGGTCCCGCTCGTAGACGACGGCGGCAATGTCGTTCTGGAGAGAGTCGATCTGTTCCTGAAGAGACGCCGCCTCATCGCCCGTGGCGCTCTGCAATCGCGATTGCAGGGTCGACAATTCGTTTTCCATCGCCCCCAAGCGCCGTTCGGCGCGTTGCACTTCGCGCTCCTCCGAAGCCGCCATGTTGGAGATTGATTGTTTCACATCCGCCAGGACAGGTTGGAAGTCATTCGCGGTGGAGACGATCTTGACCTCTCCTTCCGTGCCGACGATGGACCCGACACCGCGGACCGGGACTTCCTCAACCTGTGTCATCTTCCCCTTCAGGAAAATGTCCGCATCGTCCGATAACGTCATTTCAATCGGAATGGTTTTGCCCACGACGCTGGGATCGGCCAGGGCGATTTCCCGCAATTGGAAGGGCGCGCCCGAGGACAGCAATTCCGTCAGCGGGCGACTTCGTCGACCGCTCGGTGCGCTCGGAAATTCCGCACGCAACGCATCGAACGCAACGCTGCGGAAGTTTCCGCCGCCGATATCGCTGGCATCGATGTCTTCGGCCGAAAAAGTGACGTCCAGGGTCAACTTGGATTGAACGAAGGCGCCCAGACCGGAGGAAATGATCGTCGTGAACAGGACGACCAGAGTGAGCATGGCGAAGCCGATGGCGGCGAGGCCGTAGAACTTGAAACGGGCTTCCTTGCCGTAACGACGCTTCAGGCCTTTTTGAACGGCTTCGGCAATCCCTTTTTTGGAACCGTCCGCGCCCATCGTATCTGTCAGTTCAGCCATTGTATTGCTCTCTCGATCCGTATCCGTCTGTCTTCGTTGCGAACGGCACCGGGCGTTTCAATCAGTCGTATTGCTCGCGATATTTGCGGACGACATGCAGGGCGACGATGTTCAGGCACAGGGTGATGAAGAACAGCACCAGCCCAAGCGCGAAGGCCGCGAGTGTCTTGGGACTATCGAATTCCTGGTCGCCGACCAGCAGTGTCACGATCTGCACCGTCACCGTCGTCACGGCGGCGAAGGGGTTTGCCGTCAGGTTCGCGGCAAGGCCGGCGGCCATCACCACGATCATGGTCTCGCCGATCGCACGGCTGACAGCCAGCAGGATGGACCCGACAATCCCCGGCAAAGCCGCGGGCAGGATCACCTGGCGGATCGTTTCCGATTTCGTCGCACCCATCCCATAGGACCCTTCGCGCAACGATCGCGGGACGGCCGTAATGACATCGTCGGACAGACTGGAAACAAATGGAATGATCATGACGCCCATGACGAGGCCGGCGGCAAGCGCGCTTTCCGAGGCGACCTCCAGGCCGATCGACTCACCGATATTGCGGACCACCGGGGCCACGGTAAGCGCGGCGAAGAACCCGTAGACCACGGTCGGGATACCGGCCAGGATCTCCAGGATCGGCTTCACGATGGAACGGAATTTCGGGGTCGCGTATTCCGCCATGTAAATGGCCGACATCAGCCCGACCGGCACCGCGACAAGCATGGCGATGAAAGTGATCAGCAAGGTGCCGGCGAAAACCGGGATGGCGCCGAACGCGCCGGAGGATCCGACCTGATCGGCGCGCAGGGCGGTCTGCGGCGACCATTGCAGGCCAAACAGGAATTCTTGAAAGGGAACCTGCAGAAAGAAGCGCCAACTTTCGAACAACAGCGACAGGACGATGCCGATGGTGGTGAAAATCGCGATCATCGACGCCGCGATCAGCAGCAGCATGATGATCCTTTCGACCGAGTTCCGCGCGCGCATTTCGGGCATCACCCGTGCCCGCGCCAGGAACCCGCCGACGACACCGACGGAGAGCGTCAGGACCGTCATGATAATGAAGCTGGTCGATTTCAGCGACGCGTAACGATCGGCGGCGGCAAGCGTATCCGGGTCGACGCTCTCGCGCGTGAAATCACCGGTGGCCAGGTTCCGGATATCGTTCAGCAGCAGGCCGAGCTCGTTTTCGGGCAGCGCCTGTTGCGCTTCCGGCAAGCTGGAGATGACCATGCCGGTAATGATCGGGTTTTGCGCGATCAGCCATACGGCCAACAACAGGAAAGCGGGAAGAGCACACCAAAGGGCGGTGTAGGTGCCGTAATAGCCGGGACGCGAGTGCAGTTCCCTGGCACGGCCGCTGGTCTGCCCCAGCGCATAGGACTGCCCCAGTTTGTACCAGACGGTGGCCAGCACAAGCACGGCCAGGATTACAGCAAAGACGGTCATTTGTGCCCCACTCGCCCCGCATAACGCTTTGGCCCTATGATCTGGCCAACGCGCGGCGCTTCGCCTTAATTCATCCGGCTTGTATGCCGGCGTGTTACACTCGCCCGAATTCCCAATCGTATCTTTGCAATGCCCGCGCTGGTTTTCCCGAGTTCGAACCAGCCGGCTTTTCGGATTGGAAAATCGCCCCCGGTATGGCGCCGCGATCCGGCCCCGAATTGCGATAAATTGACAAACAAATACATGTATCGGCGGAAGCGGCGGGCCGGCGCAAATGGCGCCGGCCCTACGCAACCAAGTCTTAGAAAACGAGCGGGGTCAGACCCTTCGCCGCGCCTTTGTACTGTTCACGCTCGGCCTTCGGCATCGGGATCAGGCCCTTGTCGGCCAGGTATCCTTCGTCGCCCCAGGCATTTTCGCTGGTGAACTCGGCGAGATATTCCTCGATACCCGGAATGACGCCGATATGAGCTTTCTTGACGTAGAAGTACAGAGAACGGGAAACGCCGTACTTGCCGTCCGCGATGTTTTCGAAGGTCGGTTCGGACCCTTCGACGACAGCACCTTTGATCTTGTCGGAGTTCTGATCGAGGAAGGAGAAACCGAAGATACCGAACGCGTTCGGGTTGGCTTCCAGCTTCTGGACGATCAGGTTGTCGTTCTCACCGGCTTCGATGAACGCACCGTCTTCACGAATGGAATGGGCGATGGCGCCGAAAGCCTTCTTGTCCTTCTTGCGAAGGGCGGCGAGGGCTTCAATCTTCTTCGCGCCGCCTTCCATGGCCAGCTCGACGAAGGCGTCACGCGTACCGGAGGTCGGGGGCGGACCCAGGACTTCGATCGCGCTGTTCGGCAGCGACGGATCGATATCGCTCCATTTCTTGTTCGGGTTCGGGATCATGTTGCCGTCGGCATCCGGAATTTCCTTGGCGAGCGCCAGGAAGATCTGTTCCTTCGTGATCTTCAGGTCCGTGGCGGACTTGGCGTTGCCGATGACGATGCCGTCATAGCCGACTTTGATTTCGACGATGTCCGCGACACCGTTCTTGCCGCAAAGCTCGACTTCCGACTTCTTGATGCGGCGCGAGGCATTGGTGATGTCCGGATGCTCAACGCCGACGCCGGCGCAGAACAGCTTCAGACCGCCACCGGAACCGGTGGATTCGACGACCGGCGTCTTGAAGCTGGAGGTCTTGCCGAAATTTTCGGCGACCGCGGTAGAGAACGGGAAAACCGTGGAAGAACCGACGATGCGGATCTGGTCGCGGGCCTGGGCGGTGCCGGCAAGGGCTACAACGCCGAGCGCCGCAACGGCGACTGTCTTAAGAAGAGGATTCATGGAATGGACCCCAGAGTTTAGTGTGGATAGTGTGCCTGGTCATGAGCGGACAGGTAGGAAAGATAGCTCCGACTTTTTCTTCGTTCGTGTAGGCACGCCACGATGTCTTCGCTACGTCACCTGCCGTTCGGCCCACGCTCTACCGTGGGAGCGCGACTTTAATATGTATGTTTTGTTACAGTTTTATTGCGCTGGGGCCGGATTCGGCAAAAATCGATAAAAAAGATATTTGTCTATACAGATTATCGGACTCTTTGAAATATGTGGAACGTATGTAGCGTTTTCGCGGTTCATTTCTTCCAGACAGGAAATGATATAGTAAAGGTACTGCCGTAGGACGGTTTCGATGTGATCGTCAATTTGCCCCGATGACGGTTCACGATGTGCTTCACAATCGCCAATCCAAGGCCCGTTCCACCCATCTCGCGTGAGCGCGCGGCATCCACCCGGTAGAAGCGTTCAGTCAGTCTGGGCAGATGTTCGCGCGGGATTCCCTGCCCATGGTCGCGGACGCTGAGCTCCACCATTTCCCCGTTGACCGCGGCGCGGACATGTACATCGGTATTCTGCTCGCCATATTTCAGCGCGTTGTCGATCAGGTTCTGCAGGACCTGGGTCAACTGATCCTCGTCGCCCGCGACCGGCGGCAGGTTCGCCGGCGCCTCTATCACTACCTTCATGTTGCGATCACGCGCTTTGATCGCCAAGCCGTCACTGACTTTCTGCGCGATCAGGGGAAGGTCGACCCGGCCGCGGGGTACGCTGTGCTCCTCCATCTCGATCCGGGAGAGCGACAACAGATCGGCGATCAGCCTGTACATGCGGTCGGCCTGTTCCTGCATGATGCCGAGGAACCGCGCCTGTGCCTCCATATCGTCGCGGGCCGGTCCGCGCAGGGTTTCGATGAACCCGATCAGACTGGTCAGCGGTGTGCGCAACTCGTGGCTGACATTGGCGACGAAATCCGCGCGCAACTGTTCGGTCCTCAGGACCGGCGTAATGTCCAGCATCATGATAAGCGCCGCCGGCACCCCACCGTCTTCGGTCTCCTCGAATTCCGACGCGGCGTCCTGTTTCACCGGTTCGACCTGGACCAGGTAGGCGCGTTCTACCGGCACGGGCAGTTCAAGCCGCATGCTCAGGCTTTTCCCGTCCGTGATGGCCTGGGCCACGGTCGTAAGAAGTTCCGGCTGTCGGAATCCGTCGGAAAACTCCCGCCCGTTCAGATCCTTGCCGATCAGCGACGTGCCCGCCGCATTTCCGCGCAGAACCCGAAGATTGACATCGACCAGATACAGCGGCGCGGGAAGGCTTTCGACCAGCGCTTCGGCCGCAGTGTGTTCGAGGGCGGCCTGTTTCAGCGTAACCTGGGCCGCCTCCAATTCGTCACGGACCTGCCCCAGGCGCCTGCGCGCCTTTGCGTCGCGCTTGCGCATGATCAACCAGGCAACCAGCCCAGATGCGCCGACGCCAATCGCCAATCCGGCCAAAAAAGTTTCGTTCACCGTTCAATCCTTACCCGGCCGGGGCACCCGGCCTGTCAGACAAAACAGACATATATGGCGAACGTTACGGATTTTGGAAATTTCCTCAGCGGATCGAATCATACCCCGCAAGGGCGGCGATGCTGACACAATCGTTGACGCTGGCGCCCAAGGGGACGATCTGCGCCGATTTCGTCAGGCCGCGCAGCATCGGGCCCAGGATCGTCCCGCCGCCGACCTCCTTCAGCATGCGCGTGCTGATATGGGCGGAATGCAGCGCCGGCATGACCAGCACGTTGGCGGCCCCCGACAGACGGCAGAACGGATACAATTCCTTCATCAGATCGGAATTGAGGGCCGCGGTCGCGGACATTTCCCCGTCATATTCGAAATCGATGTCACGGTCGTCCAGGATGCTCACCGCCTCACGCAGGCGATCGTCGTTTTCCAGCATCGGATTACCGAAGGTCGAATGCGAGAGGAAGGCCACGCGCGGTTCATGCCCCATCTTGCGGGCGTATTCGGCCGCCTCTACCGCGATATCGGCCAGTTCTTCCGGGGTCGGCACCGTATGGATATTGGTGTCGGCAATGAAATAGGTGCGCCCGCGAACGATCGCGACCATCAGGCCCATCACCCGCTCGCCCGGGACCGGATCGATGATCTGGGTGATCGCGTCATAGCAGACCGAAAAACTACGGGTCAGCCCGGTGACCATGGCATCGCCATCGCCCATCGCCACCATGCAGGCCGCGAAGATGTTCCGGTCCTGGTTCACCATGCGCTGGCAGTCGCGGTAGAGGAAGCCCTGGCGCTGCAACCGCTTATAGACGAAGTCCGTATACCGCGTATTCTCGCGCGACAGGCGCGCGTTATGGATCTCGATCCCGCCCAGCGAGCCCAGGCCCAGCGTCGATACCATTTCCTGAATCCGGTCTTCCCGGCCGATCAGCACCGGCGTGCCGTAGCCTTCGCTGCGGAAGGCAATGGCCGCGCGGATGGCGCGTTCCTCCTCCCCTTCCGCGAAGATGACACGACGCGGATTGGCCCGGACCTTGTCGAAGATCAGGTTTAGCATCGACGCCGTCGGATCGAGGCGCGATTTCAATTCCGACCGATAGGTCTCGATATCGATGATCGGCCGTGTCGCGACACCGGAATCCATCGCCGCGCGGGCGACCTTTTCCGGCACGGCGACGATCAGACGCGGGTCGAACGGCACCGGAATGATGTATTCCGACCCGTAACGCAGCCGCCGACCGCCATAGGCCGCCGCCACTTCGTCCGGCACGTCCTCGCGGGCCAGTTCGGCAATCGCCTCGGCCGCCGCGATCTTCATCGCGTCGTTGATGGTCGACGCGCGCACGTCGAGCGCGCCGCGGAAAATATAAGGGAACCCCAGAACGTTGTTGACCTGGTTCGGATAGTCCGATCGGCCGGTCGCGACGATGGCATCGCTGCGCACGGTTTTCACTTCGTCCGGCGTGATTTCCGGATCCGGGTTCGCCATCGCGAAGATGATCGGTTTTTCACCCATGCTTTCGACCATGGCGGGCGTCACCGCGCCCTTGACCGACAGGCCGAAGAAGACGTCGGCCCCCTTCATCGCGTCTTCCAGCGTCCGCGCGTCGGTCTTCGCCGCATGGGCGGACTTCCATTGGTTCATGCCCTCTTCACGGCCTTGATAGATGACGCCCTTACTGTCGCACATGACGACATTGTCGGCCCCCATACCCATCGCCTTCACCAGTTCGACGCAGGCGATCGCGGCGGCGCCGGCCCCGTTCACCACCAGTTTCGTCGTCTTGATGTCGCGACCCGTCAGATGCAGGGCGTTGATCAAGCCGGCGGCGGCGATGATGGCCGTGCCGTGCTGGTCGTCATGGAAGACCGGGATGTTCATCACTTCACGCAGGCGCTGTTCGATGATGAAACATTCCGGCGCCTTGATGTCTTCCAGATTGATGCCGCCGAAGCTCGGCCCCAGGAAGCGAACGCAGTTGACGAATTCGTCCACGTCTTCGGTATCCAGCTCGAGGTCGATGGAATCGACATCGGCGAACCGTTTGAACAGCACGGCCTTGCCTTCCATCACCGGCTTGGAGGCGAGCGCCCCAATATTGCCGAGGCCGAGCACCGCGGTGCCGTTCGAGATGACCGCGACCATGTTGCCGCGCGCCGTGTAATCGTACGCCGCCGTGGGGTCTTCGGCGATCCGCAGGCAAGGCACCGCCACGCCCGGGGAATAGGCAAGCGAGAGCTCGCGTTGCGTGGTCAGCGGCTTGGTCGGCGTGACCTCCACTTTGCCGGGCCTGCCGGTCGCATGGAACTGCAACGCTTCCTGATCGGTGATGCGGTCGCTTGCCATTTTGGGGAACCCCTCCGTCGGACTTTCTAAGTTTGTTCAGTTACTTCAATAAAGCCGAGGGTCGCGCCCGGTTGCAAGAACAGCGTTGGATGGGTAGAGCCCCATGAACGGTGCCGGCCGGACGACCCTGGCAGCGACCAATTGTACACCGTCACTGAATGTGTAGTCTCCAAAGACCATGCCTGAAGCCCAAGACGAAGCCTTGACCAAGACCGCACAAAAAGACCGGCAATCGGCCAAACCCGCCAAGGTTACGCCGATGATGGAACAGTATCTTTCCATAAAGGGCGCAAATCCGGATTGCCTGCTGTTCTACCGGATGGGCGATTTCTACGAATTATTCTTCGAGGACGCGGTCCAGGCAGCGGCGGCCTTGGACATCACGCTGACCAAGCGCGGGCATCATGACGGCCAGGATATTCCGATGTGCGGCGTGCCCGTGCATGCGGCCGAGACCTATCTGTCGCGGCTGATCCGCAAGGGGTTCCGCGTCGCCGTCTGCGAACAGACCGAGGACCCGGCTGAGGCGAAAAAGCGCGGCTCCAAATCGGTCGTCGCGCGCGACGTCGTCCGCGTCGTGACCCCCGGCACCCTGACCGAAGACACCCTGCTGGATGCACGCAGCAACAATTATCTCGCCGCGCTGGCCCAGGTGGGCGGGGGGGCGAGCGGCGGCATGGCGCTGGCCTGGCTCGACGTCTCGACCGGCGATTTCCGTGTCCAATCGGTCGTGGACGGGTCGGTCGCCGCCGTCCTCTCCCGCGTGAACCCGGGTGAACTGCTGGTGCCCAAGCGCCTGACCGAACGGCAGGACCTTTACGATCTGTTTGCCGACTGGCGCGACGAGCTTGCGATCCAGGCGGACAGCCTGTTCGACTCTGTCAACGCGGAGAAGCGGCTGAAGGAACAATACGGCGTCGCCGCCCTGGACGCTTTCGGTGACTACGAGCGCGCGGAATTGAGCGCGGCGGGCGCGCTTCTGGACTATGTTCGGCTGACCCAGGTTGGCAAGGTGCCGCACCTGTCCCCGCCACGGAAGCTGAATGCGGGCGCGATCATGGAGATCGATCAGGCGACCCGCCGGAACCTGGAATTGACCCGTACCTTGTCCGGCGATCGGGCCGGCAGCCTGCTGGACACGATTGATCGGACCGTCACCGGCGGCGGCGCCCGCCTGTTGGCGAACCGCCTGTCCGCCCCCCTGACTGACCGGCAGGCGATCGAGGCGCGCTACGACGCCGTCGGTTTCTTCCTGGAACAGGCCGCCTTACGGGACGATTTGCGGGCCGTGCTGCGCGGTGCACCGGACCTTGAACGCGCCCTCTCACGCATCACCGTCGGCCGGGGCGGCCCGCGGGACCTGGCCGCCATTCGCGACGGTTTGGGCCTGACGGCCTCGATCAAGGATCTATTGGGCAAAAATGCGCCTCTGCCCGCCCTGCTGGCTGAGGCTGAGCGCGACCTCGGCGTGCACGACGTGCTCGTCGACCGGTTGACCCGCGCGCTGGCCGATGACTTGCCGCTGATCACCCGGGACGGCGGTTTCATCCGGGCGGGCTATGCCCCGCATCTGGACGAGGTCCGAAACCTGCGTGATCACAGTCGCAAACTCATCGCCGGGCTGGAAGGCCGTTACCGCCAAGAGACCGGGATCGACAATCTGAAGATCAAGCACAACAACGTGCTGGGTTACTTCATTGAGATTTCGTCCCGCCATGCGTCGCGCATGGGCGATGCGTTCATCCACCGCCAGACCATGTCCAACGCCATGCGCTATTACTCCCCCGAATTGGGTGATTTGGCGCGGTCGATCTCTGAAGCCGGCGACAAGGCGCAAGCGCTGGAACAGGAATTGTTCGACGACCTGATCGGCGAAGTGACCGCGCGGGTGGCGGAAATCGGCCTCGCCGCCGCGGCGCTGGCCGGGCTCGACTGGGCCGCGGCCCTGGCGGATCTGGCCGAGGAGCGACGCTACGCCCGCCCGAAAGTGACAGACGATCTCAGCTTCCGCATCGTCGGCGGTCGACACCCGGTGGTCGAAGCCGCCCTTGCCCGCGATGGCGAGCAGCCCTTCGTCGCCAATGACTGCGACCTGTCGCGCGATCGGCATCTATGGCTGCTGACCGGCCCGAACATGGCGGGTAAGAGTACCTTCCTGCGCCAGAACGCGCTGATCGCTGTTCTCGCTCAATCGGGCGCTTTCGTGCCGGCGGAAGAAGCGGAGATCGGCGTGGTCGACCGCCTGTTCAGCCGGGTCGGCGCGTCGGACGATCTCGCCCGCGGCCGGTCCACCTTCATGGTCGAAATGGTGGAGACCGCGACGATCCTGAACCAGGCTACCGAACGATCCCTGGTGATCCTGGACGAAATCGGCCGCGGCACGGCCACTTTCGATGGGTTGTCTATCGCCTGGGCCTGCGTCGAGCATCTGCACGATGCGGCCAGGTCCCGTGCCCTGTTCGCGACCCACTATCATGAATTGACCGCACTCGCCGAACGGCTGCCGTCCTTGGCGCCGCATTGCATGCGCGTCAAGGAATGGCAGGGCGAAGTGGTGTTTCTGCATGAGGTCGCCGCCGGCGCGGCGGACCGGTCCTACGGTATCCATGTCGCGCGGTTGGCGGGCCTACCCGCCCCGGTCGTCGCCCGGGCGGAAGAAGTGTTGCATACCCTGGAGCGCGGCGAACAATCGGGCGCCGTGACCCGTCTGATCGACGACCTGCCGCTGTTTCAGGCCGCCGCACAGCCGAAAACCGCGCCCGGCGAGGCGGCCGACACCGCCCCGCATCCGGCGCTGGAGGTTCTGGAGGGCATAGACCCGGACGACCTGACGCCGCGCGAAGCCCTTGATGCGCTGTACCGCTTGAGCCGAATGCTGAAGGATGCCGATTGACTGGTCGCTCTTCGTAATCCCTTAACCTATCCAGTTTAGAACGACTCTCGCCAAAATCCTCTCAGTCGACTAGGTTCCCTGCATGGATATCACGGGAATTGAAAAACGCCGGCAATTGATCGACCGTCGCGCCCTGGCGCAGGCGGTGGAGACTTTGTTCGCCGAGGGGCTGAAGGAATCCGCCCGCAAGCCGAAATTGCTCGCCTTGTACAAGGATGCGCTCGCCAAAGGCCAGGCCGAGGTCCAGCGCCGTTTCTTCGAGAGCCACGACGGGGCGAAGGCGGTCCTGTCCTATGCCTATCTGATCGACCAGTTGATCCGCGTCATCCATGACACGGCGTCGACGCATATGTATCCGACAGCCAATCCTACGAACGCGGAAAAGCTTTGCATTCTTGCCGTCGGCGGATATGGCCGTGGCGAGCTGGCTCCCTATTCGGATATCGATCTTCTGTTCGTGCACGAGTATAAGATATCCCCCCGCGTCGAACAGGTGGTCGAGGAAGTCCTTTACACATTATGGGATGTGGGACTGAAGGTCGGCCATGCGACCCGGTCGGTGGATGAGTGCATGCGCCAGGCGAAGGCGGATGTCACCATCAAGACGGCGATGCTCGAGGCGCGTTATGTCTGGGGTGAAAAGAACCTTTTTGCCGCGTTTCAGAAAGCCTTCAAGAAGGATGTCCAGGCCGGAACAGGCTTTGCCTTCCTGGAAGCGAAACTGGCCGAGCGCGACGCACGGCACGAGCGCATGGGCGACAGCCGCTATGTGCTGGAGCCGAACATAAAGGACGGCAAGGGCGGACTACGCGATCTTCACACGCTCTATTGGGCGGCGAAGTATCTCTACCATGTCGGCGACATTTCGGAACTGGTGAACCAGAAGATCCTGACCAAGGCGGAAGCGACCCGCTTCGCCAAGGCGCAGCAGTATCTGTGGACACTGCGTTGCCATCTTCATTACCTGACCGACCGGCCGGAAGAGAGGCTGACCTTCGACGTCCAACCGGAACTGGCGCGCCGCATGGGATACACCGACCATGCCGGGACCAGTGGCGTCGAACGTTTCATGAAACACTATTTCCTGATCGCCAAGGATGTCGGCGATCTGACCCGTATCTTCTGCGCCGCCTTCGAAGCGCAGCATCAGAAGAAACCGCTTTTCAGCCTGTCCAAACTGCTCAGCGCCAGCGAGGTTGCCGGGTTCGCGAATGAAAGCGGGCGGCTGAACGAATTGACCCGGGGGCATTTCCGGAAAACACCGGTCGATATGCTCCGCATATTCAAGGTCGCGCACGAAAACAGGATGTCGATCCATCCGGACGCCCTGAAATCCATTACCCGAAATCTGAAATATGTGAACAAGAAGTTTCGTGAAGACCCGGCGGCGAACGCCATCTTCATGGATATCCTGACCTCCAAGATAAATCCGGAGGGCACCCTTCGGCACATGAACGAGTGCGGACTGTTCGGTAAGTTCATTCCCGATTTCGGGCGCGTCGTCGCGCAGATGCAATACGACATGTATCATGTCTACACGACCGACGAGCACACCATTCGCGCCATCGGCATTCTCAACCGTATTGAGAACGGCGAATTGGCCGAGGATCATCCCCTCGCGACGAAACTGATGCCGACCATCCTGTCGCGTGAAGTTCTCTACGTGGCGGTCTTTCTGCACGACATTGCCAAGGGTCGCGGCGGCGACCACTCGGAACTCGGCGCTGAGGTTGCAAGGAGCCTTTGCCCACGCCTTGGATTGTCTGATGAGCAAACGGAAACGGTCGCTTGGCTGGTGCTTCATCACCTCGCCATGTCGAACACCGCTTTCAAACGCGACATCGACGACCCGAAAACGGTGATCGATTTCGTCGATCTGGTGCAATCGCCAGAACGCCTGCGACTGTTGCTGTGTCTGACCGTCGTCGACATCCGGGCTGTCGGGCCGAACGTCTGGAACAACTGGAAATCCAGCCTGTTGCGTGACATGTATTACCGCGCATTCGATTTCATGACCGAAGGCCTGGACGGCCTGGGCCGCGCCAAACGTGTTACGGCGGCCCGTGATAGGCTGGTGCAACTGCTCGACCACTGGCCGGAGCATGAGCGCGAGCGGCATATCGACCGACTGCCTGACGGGTACCTGCTGGCCTTCGACGCGGAACTGTTGCTGCGCCATTCCGACGTGATCCGGGAGGCGGAATTGCGGCAGCAGACCCTGGCCCTGGACATCCAGGTGCTGTCGTCCCGGGACGCAACCGAAATCACCATCTTCACCGAGGACCATCCCGGCCTTTTCGCCCGTCTGTCCGGGGCCTTGGCCGTTTGCGGCGCCAGCATCGTCGACGCCCGCATTGCCACATTCAAGGACGGTACGGCTCTCGATGTCTTCACCGTGCAGGATGCAGCCGGCGGCGGCGCGTTCAAATCGTCGTCCAAGCTTGCACGGCTGTCGGTGATGGTCGAACAGGTTCTCTCCGGCCGGGTCCGTCCGCTTGAGGAGTTGGACCGCAAGGCCTCCCATATCCCCAGCCGCATGGAAATCTTCTATGTCGCCCCACGCGTGCTGATCGACAACAAGGCGTCCAACACCCATACGGTGATCGAGGTCAACGGCCGCGACCGCCCCGCGCTGGTCTACCGACTGACGACGGCACTGTTCCGCATGGGGATACAGATTACCTCCGCGAAGATCTCCACCTATGGCGAACAGGTCGTTGACGTCTTCTACGTCAAGGACGTCTTCGGCATGAAGATCACGCATGAGACAAAATTGAAGGAGATCCGCCAGGGTTTGTTGGACGTTTTGGAAATCGCCGGTCCCGGCGGAATGGTCGGTGACATGGAAGCACCGAAATCCGGCACCAAAACTACCGCGCAATCCCCAACCAAAGCCGCGGGCAAACCGGCATCAAAAACCGCGTCCAAAACCAGCTCAAAATCCGTCGTAAAATCCGCCCCGAGTGCCGCCGCGGAATAGGGCCGGTCCGGGCAAATCCAGTCGAAGCGCGAGCGCCCAGGCCTCGCCCATACTTTCGCCTTCTTTGTGCCCTTTGATCTTCTTTAGAATTCGGGAATCCCGTAAAGAGACCGGTTATGCAACTCGTCCGTTCCATCGCGACCGTCGGCGGCTGGACCATGACCAGCCGTGTCCTGGGTTTCGTCCGGGATGTCCTGATCGCCCAGATCCTGGGCGCCGGGATGATCGCGGACGCCTTCTTCATCGCCTTCAAATTCCCAAACCTTTTCCGGCGTCTGCTGGGCGAAGGGGCCATGAACGCCGCCTTCGTGCCGCTCTACGCACGGCGCCTGGAAGGTGAAGGAAAGCAGGCCGCGGACGCTTTCGCGGCCGATGTCGCCGCCGTGCTTACCGCCTGGACCCTGGTCCTTACCGTCATCGCGATGGCGGCCATGCCCTGGATAATGACCATCCAGGCCGCAGGATTTCTCGACGAGCCGGAGAAATTCGACCTGACTGTTGAATTGGCCAGGATAACCTTTCCCTATCTGCTGTTCATGGTGCTGTCGGCGATGATGTCGGGCATGCTGAACTCGGTCGGCAAATTCGCGGCCGCCGCCGCCGCGCCGGTCATCCTCAACCTCGTCTTCATCACCACACTGATCCTGATCCATATCCACGTCCTGACCCTGCCGGGCCATGCGCTGGCGGTCGCCGTCGCGATCGCCGGGGCCCTGCAATTCGCCATGCTGGCCCATGCCTGTCACAAGGCGGATATCATGGTTCCCCTGCCCCTGCCCCGCCTGACCCCGGGCGTGAAACGGCTGTTGCTGCTGATGGCGCCTGGGATACTCGGCGCGGGCGTCGTTCAGATCAACGTCATGGTGGGTGACCTTCTGGCGACCCTATTGCGCCAGGGATCCGTCTCCTTTCTCTACTACGCCGACCGTGTGAATCAGTTGCCGCTGGGCGTGGTGGGCGTCGCTGTGGGCGTCGCCCTGCTGCCGCTGCTGTCGCGGCAGTTGCGCGCCGGACAGCATTCCGCGGCGATGTACAGTATGAACCGCGCCATCGAGGTGACCCTGCTGCTGACACTGCCTGCGGCGACGGCCCTTATCGCCATTCCCTGGCCCATTGTTTCGACGCTTTTCGAACGCGGGGCCTTCAGTGCGGAATCGGCCTTGGCCACGGCGGATGCCTTGCGCGCCTTCGCCATCGGTCTGCCGGCCTATGTGCTGATCAAGGCCCTGACCCCCGGTTTCTTTGCCCGCGAAGACACGAAGACACCGGTGAAGATCGCAACCGGTGCGGTCATCCTGAATCTGATCCTGGCGGTCATTTTGATGCAGATCCTGGCCCATACCGGTATTGCCCTGGCAACCGCGATCTCCGCCTGGGCCAATGCCGGCTTCCTCGCCTTCCTGCTGCACCGGGACGGACACTTTCAGCCGGACAAGCGATTGGCCAGGTCGGTCCCGCGCATCCTTTTCGCCGCCATCGTCATGGCCTTAGCCCTGTGGGCCGGGGCGGACCATTTCAGGGACTGGTTCCTGGCCGGCTTCGGGCGGAAATTCGCCGCCCTGGGTGGATTGATCCTGACCGGCGTCGTGCTGTTCTTCGGATTGGCCCAGCTTACCGGCGGTACCGATCTGCGTGAGGTCGCCCGGCAGTTGCGCCGTCGCCGCTAGGGCCGGCTGCGTCCGGACCCGGCGCGGGTTGTTCCGGCCGTCGGTCCCTCCCGACCGCCCGTCCATCTTGACCGTCTTGCTTGACCGTCTTGCTTGACCGTCTTGGCCGCGCGCCGCATAACCCCGCGGGAGAGCCAGAGACGGCCCGTTCGGGCCGTTTTCATATCCCGGCCTTCGATCAACAATTAAGGAATCGTGTTTCGGACAGCCCGGTTCGCCGGCGCACCGCGACCAAATGGAGCGTTTTGACCATGACCACCGCGACCAATGTGGAAAATCGGATCTTTTCCGGTATTCAGCCGACGGGGAACCTGACCCTCGGCAATTATCTGGGCGCGATCCGGAACTGGGCCGCCCTCCAGGATGATTTCGAATGCATTTACTGCCTGGTCGATATGCACGCGATCACGATCTTCCAGGACCCGAAGGAATTGAGCCGGAATACGCGAGAGGTTGCAGCCGGCCTGCTCGCCTGCGGCATCGATCCGAAAAAACACATCCTGTTCAACCAGTCGCAGAACCAGGATCACGCCGAACTGGCTTGGGTCTTCAACTGCGTCGCGCGCATGGGTTGGTTGAGCCGGATGACCCAGTTCAAGGAGAAAGCCGGCAAGAACCGGGAGAACGCTTCCACGGGCCTGTTTGTATACCCGAACCTGATGGCGGCCGATATCCTGGCCTACAAGGCGACCCACGTCCCCGTCGGCGAGGACCAGAAACAACATCTGGAACTGGCCCGCGACATTGCCGCCAAGTTCAACAACGATTGGGAAAAGCCGGATTTCTTCCCGCTGACCGAACCCTTGATCCTGGGTGCGGCCACCCGGGTCATGTCCCTGCGCGACGGCACCAAGAAAATGTCGAAATCCGACCCGTCGGATATGAGCCGCATCAACATGACCGACGGACCGGACGCGATCGCGCAGAAGATCCGCAAGGCGAAGACCGATCCAGATGCCCTGCCCAGCGAGAAGGCGGGCCTGGAAGGCCGTCCGGAGGCTCAGAATCTGGTTAACATTTATGCCGCGCTTCGCGGCATGGAGGTCGATGCGGCCTTGGAGGAAGTGGGCGGCAAGCAGTTTTCCGAATTCAAGCCGATCCTGTCGGATGTCGCGGTTTCGGTGCTGGGCCCGATCGGGGAGGAGATGCAGCGGCTGCTGCAGGATGTCGCCGAGATCGATCGGATCCTGTGTGAAGGGGCCGAACGGGCGCGCGCCATCACCAACCCGATCCTGCGGGAAGTGCGGGAAATCATCGGCTTCATCCAGTAGGGTGGCCCATCGCATGTCACACTGTGCAATACCGGCGTAAATCAGCGTTGGTATTGCAAGTGACGTGTCGAACCCTCACGTAAGTCAGGTCATGATGGATAGATTAGCTCTTGGCGAACGCCTGCGCGCGCTGCCCCGGCCGGAAGGCCGTACGGCGCGTTTGACCCTGGGAACCCTGGCGGCGATCGTCGTCCTGGCATTGCTGTATTACCCGATCGGCATGCTGATGGTGCACCGGATCGACGACGACACCACCATGATCGCCGACGCGCCGCAGGGAGGATCGGAAGCGGTTGCCATGACGGTCCGCCTGATCGAGCGGGAGACGCGCGATCACCCCTGGACGCCGATGGCCCCGTTCTTCATGCCGTCCGCCGCCCTGGACAACATGCCGAACTTCCAAACCGGCATCCGTGACGCGCTTTCGCGATTCACCATTGAATTGACCGACCAGATCGGCCGCGTGCGTGGATCCAGCGCCGCCGATTCCGACCTGGAAGCGGCAACCGGTTTCCTGAAATACGCGCCGGATGTCTGGTACTACAATGTTTCGGAATCGCTGCTGCCGCAGCGCAGTTCGGCGGAACAGTACCGCAATGCCGCCAAGGCCTTGCGGGCCTATAACCTGCGCCTTTCGGAAGGAAATGCGGTATTCGAGCGCCGCGCAGACAATCTTCTGGCAACGCTGGATCGATTCTCGGCGGACCTCGGCTCGGCTTCCGCCGCGATCGGCGATGCGCTGGAAGAATATTCCGCCTTCTCGATCTATGCGGACGACGTCTTCTATCACAACAAGGGGCGGCTCTACGGCTACTACATGCTGTTGACCTCCCTGCAGGCGGACTTCCAGAACATCATCGCGGAAAAGGAAGTTGCCTCGCTTTGGGCCCAGATGCTGGCATCGCTCAACGCCGCGGCAACGATGGACCCGCTTATCGTCATTAACGGAAGCCCGGACGGCTTGATCCTGCCGAGCCATTTGTCGGCGCAAGGCTTCTATCTTCTGCGGTCGCGCACCCAATTGAAGGAAATCATCAACGTCCTGCTGAAATAGGATGAGGCACCGCGCGTCCGCCGCGCGCCCGATATCGACCGGCCGGCGCGCGCAATCCACTTTCCATTGCGCAGTTTCCCTGCGCTGGTAAATTAATCCTGACATGAGAAACTTTCGGCGGCGTAAAATGCGCTGGAATGGAAGTTCGTGAATGGGGCAAGGAAGGGTCGCATGACCCAGATGGACAGCGATAACGCAGGCCGCCCGTCATCGGGCGGCGGCAATGGGGCACCGGGACCGGAGCGGGTCTTCCTCGTCGTTGTCGACGAATCGGAAGAAATGCCCGTCGCCCTTAAATTCGCCTGCAAGCGCGCGAAGAAGACCGGCGGCCGCGTTGCCTTGCTGCATGTGGTTCAACCGACCGAGTTCGTCCATTGGCTGGGCGTCGAGACCTTGATGCGGGAAGAAAGCCGCGAACAGGGCGAGGCCTTGCTTCAGAAATATGCCGCCGAGGTCAATCGCTCGACCGGTGAGCCGGCCATCCTGATCGTGCGTGAAGGTGACGAGGCGCAACAGGTCGCCGCGGTCCTCAAGGAAGACAAGACGATTTCGATTCTCGTCCTGGCCGCGAGCACCAGTTCGGAGGGCCCGGGGCCCGTCGTCAGCCATTTGACCGGCAAGGAACTGAGCAACCTTCGGATACCGATCACCATCGTTCCCGGCTGCCTGTCCGATGACGAGTTGGACGCGATTACCTGACCCCACCGGCCATGTCCCGCCCTTGAAGCAGCGGCCTGCGGCAAGACTCAAATGTGGTAAAATAGTAGTCTTTGGCGGTTATCCACAGGCTGTCACAGGTCTTGTGTCGCCCATCCGCAACAGAACAGGGGTTGAACCTTAACGATTCCTAAACCATCTTCCCTTTCGAGAGATAGGTGGGATTTTAGGTAATGTTTATCCAAACCGAACAAACACCGAATCCGGCGACCCTGAAATTCATCCCTGGAAAGCAGGTGATGGAAGAGGGGACCCTGGATTACGCCACGGCCGAGGCCGCCGATGGTGAATCCCCCTTGGCCGAGCGTCTGTTTCAGGTCGACGGCGTGCGCGCTGTGTTTTTCGGCAACGACTTCATCACGATCACCAAGGCCGATACGGTCGAGTGGTATGAACTGAAGCCCGCCGTTCTCGGCACGATCATGGAACACTTCACGGCCGGCCGGCCCGTCTTGTACGAAACAGCCGCTGCGCCGGAACCTGTTTTTGATCAAGAGGACAATGAGATTGTCCGCCAGATCAAAGAACTGTTGGACACCCGTGTCCGTCCCGCCGTTGCTCAAGATGGCGGCGACATCGTCTTCCACGGGTTCGAACAGGGCGTTGTTTACTTGACGATGCGTGGCGCGTGCGCGGGTTGTCCCAGCAGCACGGCGACGCTTAAGATGGGGATTGAGAATATGCTCCGACACTACATTCCGGAAGTGTCGGAAGTCCGGGCGGCCGTTTAAAGCGCCGCTGTGCCCTGATCGGGCCATTCGCAGAAAGCGAATCGAGACATATTCCAGCAGTTGCCCGGCGAGAACGCCCGCAACCAAGACCCTGGCAAAAACATTGATGAGTTGCGCCCTCTGGCTTTCGAGCCGGGGCCATCACGGGACGCCGAGCCACAGGCGGCTTCCCGAGTACCCGCGGCAAACTGGGGAGTGGTCGCGGTCAGGTACTGAAAATAGGGGACGCCCGGAGGGGCCTGTCGGAAGAGGAGCCGACTGGTGGAGCGTCCAGGACCGCAATTTCGCCACAAAAACGGCGAACGGTCTGTCTAAGAGAGTAGGCGAGGGTGGTATGAAAGATATCTTCAAATCGGCCATGTCGGGCCGGGCGTCATGGTACATGATTGCCTCTGGCGCGGTACTGGCCGCCATTTTGGTCCTGAATCCGCCGGAAGGCCTTCAGACCAAGGTCGCAAAACCTCAAGCAGTGGCCGTTGTTCGGGTAACGCCGCCGTCATTGCCGAAAGCCCCGGTGGATGTCGCCGCGGCAACGGTCGATCGGCTGATCGCGCGGTTCGACAGCATCGGTTACGACCTGTCCAAGATCCGGGCCGGTGAAACGGTGGTGCCGCGAGTGCTGCCGGACGCAATCCCGAAGGACATGGCGACCATCGAGCAAGTGGACCGAAAGAAGGCCACCTTCGTACGGATGGTGCTGCCGATGGTTCTGGTAATCAATGAATCGATTCGCACAGACCGGGCGCGGGCACTGTCGATGCAGGACCGTGTCGAAGCGGGCGCCACCCTTTCCGATCGGGAACAGGCCTGGCTCACCGATCGCTTCAAGGAATACAAGACCGAGTTCGGCGATTTCCAAACCCTGCTGCGGCGCATGGACGTGGTTCCGCCGTCTCTGGCGCTCGCCCAGGCGGCGATCGAAAGCGGTTGGGGTACATCCCGTTTCGCCCGCAAGGGCAATGCCCTGTTCGGTCAATGGACCACGGACCAGTTCGAAGGCATCGTTCCGAAGGATCGGGAAGAGGGAAAGACGCATAAGATCCGCGCCTTCCACGCGCCGATCGATAGTGTCGCGTCCTACCTCCGCAATCTGAACACCCACCGCGCCTACAAGGGCTTGCGCTTGGCGCGGGAGAAATTGCGCACGCAGCAGAAACCGCTCGACAGCATGATCCTCGCAGGCACGCTCGATTCCTACTCGGAAAAGGGCCAGGAATATGTCGGTCTGGTGCAGAGCATCATCCGGGTCAACAAACTGACCCATTTCGACCGTGCACGCCTTGCGGAGACCCGGCCGCGGGTTGGCCCGCGCGCCTGACCAGTCAAAGTACGGAGGGTACACCGACCGTCCGATTGGAAAATGGGGCTGAATAGGAAATGGGGGCGTCCGCCCCCATTTTCATTTCCGTATCAAGCCAGAGCGCCACGCGCCGGTCACGGTGCCGCCACGTAATACTGCATGCCAAACCAGCGCCATCTGCCATTCGGCCCGGGAGCCGTGCAGTTGATCCGATTGCGCCCTTCCGGAAACGGCTCGGCGAATCGGATTTCGATCCGGCTGTCGCCCAGCTTTTCCATTTCCGTCAGACGGCCGAAAGAGGAATGGTAGCAGGCAATGCCATCCGCTTCGCCTCGTTTCGCCGGCAAGGTGAAGCCGAAATTGGGTGGATTCTTTTCCAATGTCGGGTTGGCGGGCAGCACATCGGTCAAGGCCAGCGGAAGCGTGTTGATCACCTGCCGGAACCGATCCGCGCCGCCGAAGGACATATTGATCGGGAACCGCGGCAGATACAGCATGTCCGCTTGAGGATAGAGCGGCCCGGATTGCTGCCCGAAGGCCACGTCGAACCCCGCCGCGGAAACGACGCCTTTCACCGCGTCGCTCGCCTCACCATACGGATAAGCGAAGAATCGCGGTTTGACGCCGATCTCGCTCGCGATCCGCAGGGTCGATTCCATGACCTCGTTTCGATTTTCCTCGATATCCGCGTCGACCATATGCAAATGGCTGACCGTATGCGCCTCGATCGCGGCCCCGCCTTTCTGCATTTCCCTGAGATGATCCCAGGTCATGATCCCGGGCGCACCGCTATCCACACCGCCGGTCGATACGAAAACAGTGAAAGGCAGCCCGGCCTCCCTGAATTTCGGCCAGGCGACATCGTAAACCGAGCGATAAGCGTCATCGATCGTGATCGCGACGGCCCGGTCCGGTAACGGTGTTCCGGCGCGAAGGGCGTCGATCATCTCGGCCAGCGGCATCACCGTGTAGCTGCCCGACTGCAGTTCGCGGATATGTTCGTCCAACTGCTCGACCGAAACGCTCGTTGACGGAAAGGCAGCCTCACCAAACCGGTGATACATGATCACAACGCCTGAATTTGCCGCCCAGGCGGGAGACAATGCGACACTCGGCGTCGCGGCAAGAAATCCAGCAAGTATGGCAAGCATACAGGCAAGCCGGCCCCGGGCTCGCCATGGCCGGGAAATGCGGCGGCAAGTCTGCTCAAAGTAAAAAATGACCCTCTCCATGAAACGGAGGGAAGGGCAATTATCGGTTTTCAGTCAAGTGAATCCTGACATTTGACCGTCATTTCATCCCGCATTTGCAGCTAATTCTGCAGATCGCACTCGCCCGCATCTTGTCTGGCTAGGGCCGATCGGTCACTGTCCGCCCGCCGGACGGCGGCTGTCCCGGCGGAATTCCAACAACGAAAGAAGCCTACGGAAACAAATGCGCCTGCTGGTTCTGGATTGTGCCGCCAACGCCTGTGCGGCCGCCATACTCGACGACGATCGCGACCTGGCCTCACTGTCCGAGCCAATGATGCGCGGGCATGCCGAGAGAATCGCGCCGATGCTGGCGGACTGCCTTGCCGCTGCGGCAATGGAGGCGGACGCGTTGGATGCGGTCGCCGTCACCGTCGGGCCCGGTGCCTTCACGGGCATCCGTATCGGCTTGGCCGCCGCGCGCGGGTTTGCGCTGGCCGCGGATCTGCCGATCCTGGGCGTGAATTGCTTGGAAGTCGCCGCAGCGTCGTTTCGAAGCCAAAGTCCGGTCCTTGTGGCGTTGGAAACGAAACGGTCGGATTTCTACCTGCAAGCCTTCGACCTGAGCGGCGACGCCCTGACGGAACCGGCAGCCTTGCTTGCCGCGGATATCGGTACCTATCTGCCTGCGGCCGGGGTCGGGCCGGACGGATGGCCCGTGACCGGCGACGGCGCCGCCAGGCTCGTGGCGGAAGCGGAGAAAGCCGGCTTTCCTCTACACAATGCGGCAACCGTCGTGGGTAACAGCGCAGTGACGGCGGGGCGCATCGCGATGACCCGTGCCGCTCGGGATGGACTCCCCGGCCCCTCTGATCCAGGCCCTAAGCCGCTCTATCTGCGCCCGCCCGACGTGAACCTTAAACCCGCCGTTTCGCCGCTCGGCCCGGCGCGGGCACAACATTCCGGGCCATCGGACCATGGAAACTGACACACCGGTCGTACGGCCTGCCACCGCGGCCGATATCGACGCCATGGGCCGCCTGTTCGAAGACGCCTTCGACGAGCCCTATGGTGTTGCCGCCATCTCGGATCTGTTGAAGCCGCCTTCCGCCTGGGGACTTCTGGCGGAAGGCCGGGAATCCGACGGCATGCGGCCCGTCGGCTACCTCATAGCGTCATCCGCCGCAGACGAGGCCGAGATCCTTTCCATCGGTGTCTCGACTTCGTACCGGCAACGAGGCGCCGGCAAGGCATTAATCAACTTTTTATTGCTGCTCGCCCGGTCCAAAGGTGCCGAAAAAATTTTCCTGGAAGTTGCCGCGGATAATCAGGCCGCTATCGCGCTTTACGAAGCCGCAGGGTTCGAAAGAGTCGGATTACGGCGGAATTACTACAAAAGACGGGGGGGCGCTTTCATTGACGCCCTGATTCTACGGCGCGATTTGACTTGATCCGGTACAGGAATACCCGGTCGATTTGTGGGACTCGCATGAAGCGTCCAGCTTTTCTTGAAGACTCTCTAGAATTGTTGCTACAGTCCCCTGGCAATGTACTTGGGATGACCAATTTATTGTTGGGATAATACCTTCAAAACCGCCGTAATATGGCCCTTTACTTAAGAAAAGCCGGCGGCGGACAAAACCGGCATGTTTGGTTGGTCGATAAACAAAAAGCCCGGGACAACGCAGTTGGGGACACAACGTTAGTCGCCTTTGGTCTTGGCGGCGTTAATGAGGATTAATCGACTATGTCGGACTATGGGGAACAGAGTGCCGGTTCGGTAGACATGTTGGAACTGACGTCGCGGATCGTCGCGGCGCATGTCTCGAACAACACGGTCAGCGTCAATGATCTGCCGGGTTTGATTGAACAGGTCTATACATCGTTGAATCAGGTCGGCGGAGAGGAAATGGGCGGCGACGGACGTCCGTCACCCGCGATCCCGGTCAAAAAGTCCATCACGCCGGATTACATCATCTGCCTGGAAGACGGCAAAAAACTGAAGATGCTGAAACGGCATCTGAAGACCGCCTATGACATGACGCCCGAGGAGTATCGGGAACGCTGGAATCTGCCGCCGGACTATCCGATGGTCGCGCCGAACTACGCCAAGCAGCGCAGCCGGTTGGCCAAAAAGATCGGCTTGGGGACACGTCCACGCGCCGGGCTTTGACCGCCGGCGCGAACGCGCATCGGGAACCGTTATCCGGCCTTCGCCCGGCTGCTGCTTCTGGAAAGCCGCCGGGTAAGCCGGATTTTCTGCACCTGCGGGCGGCCGGACAAGCATTAGGGACTGGACGAATAGGGCGTAGCGCCCGAAAATGAGCGCCACGAAAATAAGGCTGCGCGCAGGCATGGGGGCAGCCGGGTCAAACCGGCGACAGGGTGGTATATGAGTACTTCGGACGAGTTGAACCGCATCGAGCAGCTCTGCGTCGACAAGGGCCTGAAAATGACGGGCCAGCGGCGCGTGATCGCGCAGGTTATCGCGGAATCCGACGATCACCCGGATGTCGAACTACTGCACCAACGCGCCAGTGCGCTGGATGAGCGGATCAGCATCGCGACCGTCTACCGCACGGTTCGGCTGTTTGAAGAGTCGGGTATTCTGACACGGCATGATTTCGGCGACGGCCGCTCCCGTTACGAGGAAGTGGCGGAGGATCATCACGATCATCTGATCGATATCGATTCAGGCGAAGTGATCGAATTCACCAACGAACAGATTGAAAAGCTGCAGCAGGTGGTTGCGAAGGAGTTGGGATACCGTCTCGTCGACCACCGACTGGAGCTTTATGGCGTCAGGCTGGACAAGCCGAGCAAGAAATAGGGCCCTTGCGGGCGCGCGGTGGCCTGACCACCTATACTGACATTGCAACGCGGGGGTGTTGCGGTGCAAGCGGTGCGGAAGAACGGATCGACTATCCGTCACGTGGGGCCGCTTCGGGCCCATGTACGGGTTTTATCGCTGAATCATGGCAGGCGACACGAAACGGTCGCATCCTTGTCGCCAAGCCGTAACAATGCAGCCTTAAACAACTAACATGATAGATTGAGCCTGTGAAAAGTGAAGATATGAAGTCCGCTGCGTTCCACGCGCATATCGAAGGCGAGCAGATTGATCTCGCCTCCAGCCTTGCGGCGCTCACCAATGGGTCCTTGGAAATCAGAATCGGTTCCACCGAAGCGGATATCCTCGCCTCCCAAGCGCTGCGGTATCGCATTTTCTACGAGGAAATGAGCGCCAAGCCCTCAGCGGAAATGGCGGCCGCGTTGCGCGACTTCGACGAATTCGACGCCGTCGCAGACCATCTCCAGGTCGTTGATCACGATCTGGGCTCGGGCCCCGAAAGCGTCGTCGGTACCTATCGGTTGATGCGCCGGGAACAGGCCGAGCGGCATGGTCGGTTCTATTCCATCGACGAATATGACATTTCGCCGATCACAAGCCTGCCCTGTGAAATACTGGAACTGGGCCGGTCCTGTGTCGACGAACGCTATCGCACGCGCCGGGTCATGGAACTGCTGTGGCGCGGCATTGCGGCCTACGTCTTCCATTACGATATCGAAATCATGTTCGGTTGCGCCAGCCTGCCGGGCACCGATGTCGAGACCTTGGCGCTGCCGCTGTCCTATCTGTACCACTATCACAAGGCGCCGCCGGAGCTTTGCCCGAAAGCTCTGCCGGACCGTTATGTGGACATGAACGTCCTGCCGATCGACGCGGTGGACCGGAAGGCGGGGCTGCTCGCGGTGCCGCCGCTGGTGAAGGGTTATTTGCGGTTGGGCGGTTTCGTCGGCGATGGCGCCGTGATCGACCCGCAATTCAACACGACGGATGTTTGCGTCATCGTGAAAACCGACCAGGTCACCGGTCGTTACTTCAAACATTATGCGCGTCATACCGGGGACGGATGACCGCCCAACAGGGTAAACGCTGCAGCGGCTGAAATCGATGACAACTGCGAACCAGTCAGTGACGAAGCGGATGGCAGTCCGGCAGAACCGGGCCGAGGTCCAATCGGAACGCGACCCGGTCCTGGACAATGTCAGGGCCTGGCCGGCCAAGGCGAGCCCCGTGCTGGCGATCAGCCGGATCGTCGCCCTGCTGTTCTGGATGGTCGTCCTTCTGGCCTGCAGCCCCTATCGCGCCATTCGGCAAATCGGCTTTCCGAAACCGATTATTCGCCGCTGGCACACGGATTCCTGCCGTATCGCCGGTGTGACGCCGACCGTGCACGGCACGCCAGTTTCCGACCGCCCGGTCCTGTTTGTCGCCAATCACGTCTCCTATCTGGATATCTCCATCCTCGGATCGCTGCTTGATGCGTGTTTCGTCGCCAAGCAGGAGGTCAATGGCTGGCCGATCTTCGGTTATCTCGCCCGCCTGCAACGCACGGTCTTCGTCGAGCGCAAGGCCACCCGCGCCGCCGACCAGCGTGAGGTCCTGCGTGATCGGCTGGTGAAGGGCGACAGCCTGATCCTGTTTCCGGAAGGCACCAGTTCCGACGGCAACCGCGCCCTGCGCTTCAAGAGCGCGCTGTTCGACGCCGCCAATATCGAGCTGGATCACGGACATGTGGAAGTGCAGCCGATCTCCATCGCCTATACTCGTTTCGACGGCATGCCGATGGGACGGATGTTGCGGCCTTTCTACGCCTGGTACGGAGACATGGAACTGGCCCCGCATCTTTGGCGCGCGCTTGGCATGGGCACGATCGGCGTGGACGTGATCTTCCACGAACCGGTGCGGCTGGAAGACTTCGGATCCCGCAAGGCGCTGGCGCAGCATTGCGAAAACGTCGTTTCGGACGGACTTTCGAACGCCTTGAGCGGCCGCCTGGACCGTACTGTCCGCGTCCGACGCCTGCGCTGCGACGGCTTCGATCTGCCGATCAATTCTCAAACCGCGTGATCGCCGGGTCCGCCCTCGGGGCCGATTCCGGAGCGGCACCCGGCCAAGCAAAAGCACCGACCGTGACGGAGTCCGCTTGATAGCGCGGTTTTCTTGGTGTTATTCCCTGCGCGCCCCATATTGGGGTGATAAGTTTATGGATAATCCGATAACGGAAGCCGCCCGGTTGATATGCAAGGGCTGGCCGGGACGGTTGGTGTGACGAAAAAGCTGTATATCAAGACCTATGGCTGCCAGATGAACGTTTACGATTCCGAGCGCATGGCCGATGTCCTGGCGCCGCTCGGTTATGGGCTGTCAGACAGACCGGACGACGCCGATCTGGTTATCCTGAACACCTGCCACATCCGCGAGAAGGCCGCTGAAAAAGTCTATTCCGACCTTGGTCGCCTGAAAGCGCCGCAGCAGGAAAAATCCGAAACCGGCGGACGGATGATCATCGCCGTCGCCGGATGTGTCGCCCAGGCCGAGGGGGACGAGATCATGGCCCGCGCGCCCCAGGTCGACATGGTCTTCGGTCCGCAGACCTATCATCGGCTGCCGGAAATGATTTCGAAGGCGAAACGGGCAGCGGGCGAGAAGATCCTGGATACCGACTTCCCGGCCGAGGACAAGTTCGATCATTTGCCGGAAGAGCGCGTTCGCAAGGGCGAGGTGACCTCCTTCCTGACCATCCAGGAAGGCTGCGACAAGTTCTGCACCTTCTGTGTCGTTCCTTATACCCGCGGGGCGGAATTCTCCCGTCCGGCGACGACCGTACTGCAGGAAGCCCGCCGCCTGGTGGCGGACGGGGTGCGCGAAGTCACCCTATTGGGCCAGAACGTTAACGCCTATCACGGCGAAGGCGCCGATGGGCGGGAATGGGGCCTGGGCCGGCTATGCCGGGAACTGGCCGAAATCGATGGACTGGAACGCATCCGCTACACGACCAGTCATCCGCGCGACGTCGATGACGCACTGATCGCCGCCCATGGCGAGGTGGAAAAGCTGATGCCCTACCTGCATTTGCCGGTACAGAGCGGGTCCGACCGCATTCTGGATGCGATGAACCGCAAGCACACGGCCGATGAATACCGCCGCATTGTCGACCGGCTGCGCGCCGCCCGTCCGGATTTGGCGCTGACCAGTGATTTTATAGTCGGATATCCCGGCGAATCAGATCAGGATTTTGCCGATACTCTTAAACTTGTAACCGATATCGGCTATGCAGGGGCGTTCTCTTTCAAGTACTCTGAGCGTCCGGGAACACCCGCTGCATCCATGAGAGAGCAAGTAGACGAAACAGTGAAGTCGGAACGGTTGATCGCCCTGCAACAGTTGCTGGATAGTCAGCAAGAGGCTTTCAATGCGTCCATGGTCGGCAAGACCTTGCCGGTGCTGCTCGAAAAGCCCGGTCGGCACGAGGATCAGCTCGTCGGCCGCTCCCCGTTCCTGCAACCCGTTCATCTGAACATACCGGTCAGCCGCCATGCGGCCATGATCGGAACCGTCATCGACTGCGAGATCACCGGCTTGTCCGGACACAGCCTGTTCGCGGCGCCTCCCGGCGATGCCGGCCCCTTATCTGAAAACAGCGCTTCCCATAGACCCAACTCCGGCCAGGAAAGGATATCCGCTTGAACCAGATTTCGTCGCTTTCCAAAGGTTCCCGCCCCGCTATGGCGCCCACTTTGATCCAGTTCGACGACAATCGCCTGCTTCCCCTTCTGTTCGGGGAACACGACAAACACCTGGTACGGATAGAACAATCCCTGGGCGTTCAGCTCATCAACAGGGGCAATCAAGTCACCATCGAGGGGCCGGAAGACGCGACGGATATCGCCAGGGTCGCTCTGCACCGCCTTTATCAGCGCCTGAAGGACGGCGAGGAGCTGGAACCGGGCGACGTGGACGCGGCAGTCCGGATGGCCGGAACCCCGACCGACCTGTTCGGTGAAAGCGAACCGGTCTTGCGCACCAAGCGCCGCCAGATCAAGGCGCGATCGCCACTGCAGGCCAGTTACATGGAAGCCATGCTGCAGGACGAGTTGGTCTTCGGCATCGGCCCGGCGGGGACGGGTAAGACCTATCTGGCCGTCTGCGCCGCGGTATCCATGCTGGTCAGCGGCCAGATCGATCGCATCGTGCTGTCCCGGCCGGCGGTCGAGGCGGGCGAACGGCTGGGTTTCCTGCCCGGCGACATGAAGGAAAAGGTCGACCCCTATATGCGTCCGATTTACGACGCGCTTTACGAAAACCTTCCCGCGGATCAGGTCACCCGCAAGCTGGAAAACGGTGAGATCGAAGTCGCGCCGCTCGCCTTCATGCGCGGCCGCACCTTGAAGAACGCCTTCATTCTGCTGGACGAGGCGCAGAACACCACGCCGGTACAGATGAAAATGTTCCTGACCCGCCTGGGCGAGAACAGCCGGATGGTCATCACGGGCGATCTGAGCCAGATCGACCTGCCGCGCGGACAACGGTCCGGTTTGGCCGATGCGATCGACACCCTGGAAGGCGTGAAGGGTATTTCAGCCGTTCGCTTCAGTGAGCAGGACGTCGTCCGCCATCCGCTGGTCTCCCGCATCGTCAAAGCCTACGATGCCCGCGACAAGGCCATGCCGCCCACCGAAACATAGATTATGACCATCAAGCTCGATATCGATTTCACCCGTAACGGCGGTTGGGCCGCCGACGACGAGACCATCGTGCGCGCTGCCGCGGAAGCAGCAATCGCCGGGGCGGATCTCGCGGATGAAGACGAGGAACCTCCGTCTAGCTACGCCTTGAGCGTCCTGTTGACCGACGATACGACGGTCCAGGGGCTGAATCGCGACTGGCGCGGCAAGGACAGCGCCACCAACGTGCTGTCCTTCCCGTCCGACATGCCGGTCGTCCCGGGAGAGCCTGACTTCCTGGGTGATATCGCACTGGCGCGCGAGACGCTGGAGCGGGAAGCCGACCTGGACGGCAAGCCCTTGAATGACCATCTACGGCATCTCGTGGTGCATGGTGTGCTGCACCTTCTTGGCTACGACCATCTGGAGACGGCGGAAGCCGAGGAAATGGAAGCGACGGAAACACGGATCCTGGCGGGGCTCGGCGTGCCCGACCCCTATGCCGGAACCGATGCCCTGGAAGACGACACAGAGGAAGAAATGGTGACGGTTGACGGCGTTCCTGACCGCCCATCGAGGGAGCGCTCATAATGGCTGAAGACATTCAAACGGCGGAAACCGGGGAAAACGGCAAACGATCCGGCCTTTTCGGCCTGCTCCGCAGCCTGATCGGGCGGGGCGGCGATTCCCATTTGCGCGACGCCTTCGAGGAATTGATCGAGGAGAGCGAGGAGCGGGAAACGCCGATTGCCTCCGACGAACGGGCCTTGATCGCGAATATCCTGAAATTCGGCGAGATGACCGCCTATGACGTCATGGTGCCGCGGGCGGATATCATTGGGTTCGAGGTGAACACGCCGCTGCAGGAACTGGTCCAGCACGTCGTGACCCACCCGCATTCTCGGTACCCGGTATACCGGGAGGCCTTGGACGACATTCTGGGCATGGTCCATATCAAGGATGTGCTGGCCCATTTGGCGAAATCGCCGGACGAGCAGGAAAAATCGGACCTCTCCCTGCGCGATATCATGCGCCAGACCCTGATCGTCGCGCCGTCGATGAGGGTTCTGGACCTGCTGCTGCAGATGCGGCAGCAGCGCCGCCACATGGCTTTGGTCGTCGACGAGTTCGGCGGAATCGACGGGCTTGTGACCATTGAGGACCTGGTCGAGGAAATCGTCGGGGAAATCGAGGACGAGCACGATATCGTCGCCGGCCCGCAGATCGAGAACGCCGATGACGGCACGATCCTGGCGGATGCGCGCACCCCGATCGAGACGCTGGAGGAAAAATTCGGACCGATCCTCGACGAAGAGGAACGGGACGAAGATATCGACACGCTTGGCGGCCTTGTCTTCACCCTGGCCGGGCGGGTCCCGACACGGGGCGAACTGATCCAGCACGACGCCAGCGGGGTCGAGTTCGAGGTGCTGGACGCCGATCCCCGGCGCATCAAGCGGTTAAAGCTTCGGAATCTGCCTGAACCAGCCCAGGCACAGGGCTGACACCGTGTCCGTCGCCGGCCTCAACGCCGTTTTTTCCACCGAAGGTCCGGGGGTGGTCTGGCAGCGGCTGGACGATCTTTGCCGCACAGCGGGGGCGCTGCGCGGTTGGCGGCGCTACGGGGCCGCTTTCCTGCTTGGAATAGTTTCCAGCCTGGCCCTGCCGCCGGTTTTCGCCTTTCCGGTTCTGTGGGCAACCCTGCCGCTGCTTGTTTGGATGCTCGATGGCGCCAAGCGTAAACGACAGTTCTTCCTGATCGGCTGGTGCTTCGGTTTCGGGCTGTATGCGGCAAGCCTCTACTGGATCAGCAATGCCCTTCTGGTCTTTTCCGACCGGTTCTGGTGGATGGTGCCCTTTGCCGCGCTCGGCCTGCCGGCGGTTCTTGCCATCTATGCAGGGTTGGCCGGATTGGTCTCCCGCCTCGCGGCGCCCGGTCCGGCCCGCGCCTTCGCCTTCGCCGCGGCCTGGGTCCTGGGCGAATGGCTGCGCGGCCATCTTCTGACCGGGTTTCCCTGGAACCTGCTGGGCCATGCCTGGACCGGAACCGATGTAATGAGCCAGGCGGCGGCCTGGATCGGGGTCTACGGTCTTTCCGCCCTGGCCTTGGCAAGCGCCGTCCTGCCCGCTTTGGCCGCCGGCGCCGGCGTTCGGAAACCTTCCCCGGTTAGACGACAGGCGGCGATCGCCCTCGCGGTCGCCTTGCCCGTCGCCATCGCCGCCAGCGGTGCATTTCGCCTGTCTCAAGCACCGGCACTGGGCATTGCCGACGTCCCGGGCGTGGGCTTGCGCCTGGTTCAGGCGAACATCCCGCAGCGGCAGAAATGGCAGCGCGACCTGCGCGGACAGAATTTCTATCGCCATTTGGAGCTGAGCGAGAAGGACCGGCCCGATTGGGTGACGCATCTGATCTGGCCGGAAACCGCCGCCGCCTTTTTTCTGGAAGAGGATGCGCCCGCCCGGGATGCCGCGGCGCAAGTCATCCCCGCTGGCGGGCATCTGATCACCGGGGCGCCCCGCCGCGTGACCGATCCGTTCTCGCTGCACAACTCCGTCGTCGTCCTGGATGCACGCGGCGCGGTCGCAGCGACCTATGACAAGGCCCATCTGGTTCCCTTCGGCGAATACGCGCCCTTCCGCTCCGTGATCGGGATCGACAAGATCACCGCCGGATCGATCGACTACACACCGGGACCCGGGCCAAGAACGCTGGCCTTGGCCGGCCTGCCGTCCTTCAGTCCGCTGGTCTGCTACGAAGCGATCTTCCCCGGCGCCGTGGTTTCGGGCACCGACCCGCGCCCCGCCTGGCTGCTGAACCTGACCAACGATGCCTGGTACGGCAAAACCGCCGGGCCGCATCAGCACCTCACCATGGCGCGGATGCGCGCCGTGGAAGAAGGCCTGCCGCTGGTGCGGGCCACGAATACGGGTGTTTCCGCCGCCTTCGATTCCTTCGGCCGGGAAATCGGCCGCATTCCCTTGGAGCAGCCGGGAGTCCTGGACATCCGCCTGCCCCGTGCCCTGTCGCCAACCCTGTATGCGAAGATCGGCGACGCAGCCTTCCTGTGCCTTCTGCTCTGGCTGGCCGGTACCGCCGTCTGGCTGCATCGGGGCGTCAGCAGGAGCGACACCGCATGAGAGTGATACCGGGGTGGGGGAGTATTCCGGACCCGCGCCCTTGACGCGCCTAGTTGATCCTGCAATATCGCCGGTCATCGGTGCGCCACACGGTCACCGGTTCGAATATTGCGCCCTGATCAGCCCAGATCAGAATGGAACTGTCCGAAAAATAGGAAAAGTGTAACCATGGCCACCAATTATCTCTTCACCAGTGAATCGGTCTCGGAAGGTCATCCCGACAAGGTCTGCGACCGGATTTCAGACGAGGTGGTCGATCTTTTCCTGAACGCCGATCCGGGCGCGCGCGTCGCATGCGAAACGCTGACCACGACGAACCGCATTATCCTGGCCGGTGAAGTTCGCGGTCCGTCCCATCTGATGGATGGCGACGGCGTCGACAAGGATCAGATCGAGAAACTGGCCCGCGCCGCGGTCAAGGATATCGGTTACGCCCAGGAAGGCTTCCATCATGAGAAGGCCGAGGTGCAGATTTACCTGCATGCCCAGTCCGCCGATATCGCCCAGGGCGTCGACGCCGCCGGCAACAAGGACGAAGGCGCCGGCGACCAGGGCCTGATGTTCGGCTTCGCCTGCCGCGAAACCGACGTTCTGATGCCGGCCCCGATCCACTACAGCCACCGCATCCTGAAAGAATTGGCCGACACCCGGCACAGCGATGCCAGTTGCGGCCTGGGTCCGGATTCGAAGAGCCAGGTGACCCTGCTTTATGAAAACGGCAAGCCGGTCCGCGCGACCTCCGTCGTCGTATCGACCCAGCATGAAGAACATATGGATCAGGACGAAATCCGCGAGATCGTCCGCGCCCATGTTGAAAAGGTCCTGCCCAATGGCTGGATGCCGCCGGAAGAGGAGTTCTACGTGAACCCGACGGGCCGGTTCGTGATCGGCGGACCCGACGGCGATGCCGGGCTGACCGGCCGCAAGATCATCGTCGACACCTATGGTGGGGCCGCCCCGCACGGCGGCGGCGCATTTTCCGGCAAGGATCCGACGAAGGTCGACCGTTCCGCCGCCTATGCCGCGCGCTATGTCGCCAAGAACGTGGTTGCCGCCGGCCTGGCGGAACGCTGCACCATCCAGGTCGCCTACGCGATCGGCGTTTCCAAGCCGCTGTCGCTTTACGTGAACACTGAGGGCACCGGCACCGTCAGCGAAGACAAGCTTGTGAAGGCGATCGGCGAGGTAATCGATCTGAGCCCGCGCGGCATCCGTGAAAAGCTGAATCTGGCCCGCGGTATTTATGCGCCGAGCGCCGCCTACGGCCATTTCGGTCGTACGCCGACGGAAGAAGGGCATTTCAGCTGGGAACGCACGGATATGGTCGAGGACCTGAAAGCGGCCCTGACCTGAACCGGTTCCGCCCCGTCCATCGATGGGGCGGCCAGCACGCTCCGGAACCATGACAGATACGAACAACGGTCCCGACGGCGCCCCGAAATTTCACGGGCGCCGCAAGGGACGGCCGTTGAGGCCGGGCCGGCAGGCCCTGATCGAGACCCTGCTGCCCGCGATCATTATTCCGACCGACGGGACGGATATGGATCCCTTGTCTTTGTTCGATCCTCCCGTCGAGAAGGTCTGGCTGGAAGTTGGCTTCGGCGGCGGCGAGCATCTGGCCGCCATGGCAGAGCGCCACCCCGAAATCGGCTTTCTTGGCTGCGAGCCTTACATCAACGGCGTCGCCAAGCTGTTGTCTGCGGTCGATGAAGGCGGGCTGAAAAACGTCCGCATCCTGGCCGATGACGCCCGATTGTTGATGGCCGCGCTGAAGCCGGCCTGCCTGGACCGCATCTCCGTCCTGTTCCCGGATCCTTGGCCGAAGCGGCGGCATTGGGCGCGGCGCTTTGTCGGCCCGGAAAACCTGCCCGAACTTGCGCGTATCCTGCGCCCGGGCGGCGAGTTGCGCGTCGCCACCGATCATCCCGGATATCTGGACTGGATACTGGCCCATCTGATCCGCGCCGAGGAATTCGACTGGCTGGCGGAAAGCGCCGCCGACTGGCTCGACCGGCCCGAGGATTGGCAGCCGACGCGGTATGAACGCAAGTCACTGGCGGGGCGCCCACACTATCTCCGCTTCCTGCGCCGCGGCGATTCCTGACCGGCTTTCGAGCCCCTGTCGGGTTCTGTCCGACACGGACCGCGCTGCGGCTTGTTTTTTCCGTTCGCTTCGCGTATCACACCGGCCATACCGATCATATATCGGATCGTATGTCGGATGTTCTTCCGATACAGCGATACCGATTGTTGGGAGGTGGGCCCCCCGGCCCGCCTTTTTTAGTGTTTGGGGGAAGGCGATCCGCCTTGCTGCCGCCCCAAAGCGGATTAGTGCCGGAAACGGATTTGGGAACCTGAATGGACGTTGTGCAGAAAATCGAAACGCTGATCGAACCGGCGCTGACGGATATGGGCTATGAGCTCGTCCGTGTTCGCGTTACCGGCTCTCAGCGCAAGACGCTGCAGATCATGGCTGACCGCTTGGACGGCGCCGCGATGAGCGTCGACGATTGCAGCGATATCAGCCATGCGGTTTCCGCCATCCTGGATGTGGAAGATCCGATCAGCGATGCCTATGTATTGGAAGTCAGTTCGCCCGGTATCGACCGGCCGCTGACCAAGTTGCCGCATTTCGCACGCTACGCCGGGTTCGAAGCGAAGGTCGAAATGCAGCACATGATCGACGGCCGCAAACGGTTTTCCGGCCGGCTGATCGGTGTCGAGGGGGACATCGTTCGATTGGAACATGATGGCGAAGCCGTCGATCTTCCGTTCGGTGAGATCCGGAACGCCAAGCTTATCCTTACCGATGAACTCATCGCCGCCGCTCAATCGGGCGCGCTCGACGGCGCAGTCGAAGGCGGCATGATGGATGTGGAGGAAGCGTCGGGTTAACGTCCGTCGCCCATCGCCAAAGAGAACACGCAGAGAAGATAAGATAGAGAGTCCAGAGGTCGTTATGGAAGCAGTCGCCATTACCAGGACGGATATGTTGAACGTCGCCGACGCGGTTGCGCGCGAAAAGGGGATCGACCGGGAGTTGGTCCTCGAAGCGATGGAACAGGCGATCCAAAAAGCCGGCCGGTCCAAATACGGGCACGAGCACGATATCCGCGCCTCCATCGACCGCAAATCGGGCGAAATCATCCTGGCCCGGTATCTGGAAGTCGTCGAAGAGGTTGAAAACGAGATCACCCAGCTGACGCTGGAACAGGCCCGTGCCAAGAAGGCGGACGTCCAGATCGGTGAATTCCTGGTCGACCCGCTGCCGCCGATCGATTTCGGCCGCATCGCCGCACAGACCGCCAAGCAGGTCATCGTGCAGCGCGTCCGCGAGGCAGAGCGCGAGCGTCAGTTCGAGGAATATAAGGACCGCATCGGCGAGATCGTGAACGGTATCGTCAAGCGCGTCGAATTCGGCAATGTCACGATCGACCTGGGCCGGGCCGAAGCGGTGATGCGCCGCGACGAATGCATTCCCCGCGAACATCTGAAGCGCGGCGACCGCGTTCGCGCCTTCATCTATGACGTCCGCCGCGAACAGCGCGGACCGCAGATATTCCTGTCGCGCACGCATCCGACCTTCATGGCCAAACTGTTCGGGCAGGAAGTGCCGGAAATCTACGATGGCGTCATCGAAATCAAACGCGTCGCCCGTGACCCGGGCAGCCGCGCGAAGATCGCCGTTCTGTCCCACGACCATTCGATCGACCCGGTCGGCGCTTGCGTCGGTATGCGCGGTTCCCGCGTCCAGGCCGTCGTCGCCGAACTGCAGGGCGAGAAGATCGACATCATTCCGTGGAGCGAGGACGAGGCGACCTTCATCGTCAACGCCCTGGCCCCGGCGGAAGTCGCCAAGGTGGTCATGGACGAAGACGCGGCAAAGATCGAAGTCGTCGTTCCCGACGATCAGTTGAGCCTGGCCATCGGCCGGCGCGGGCAGAATGTGCGCCTCGCCTCGATGCTGACAGAGTTCGACATCGATATCATGACCGAGGAACAGGAATCCGAGAAGCGACAGGCTGAGTTCAACGAACGCAGTGAGCGCTTCATGGCCGCCCTCGATGTCGACGACGTCATCGCCCGCCTGCTGGTGACCGAAGGCTTCACCGAAATCGACGAAGTCGCCTATGTGCCCGTCGACGAGCTGGCCGCCATCGAAGGCTTCGACGAGGACGTGGCCGAGGAACTGCGCCGCCGCGCCCGCAATTTCCTGGAAGAGGAAACCGCGCGCCTGAAGCAGGAATTGGCCGATCTCGGCATCGCCGACGATCTGGCTTCCGTCGAAGGCCTGAACAACGCGATGCTGGTGGCGCTTGGCCGCGAAGGCATCAAGACGCTGGAGGATTTCGCCGGGCTCGTGGCCGACGAAATGACCAACCGGGAAGACGGCATTCTGCGCGAATTCAAGATGGACGACGAAACCGCGACCGACCTGATCATGCAGGCCCGCGTCGCCGTCGGCTGGATCACGCAGGAAGATCTGGACGCGATGAACGCCGAGGAAGGCGAAGAGTCTGAAGAGGAAGGCGGGGTGGAAGCCCCGGCCGGCGCCTGATGCGCGGCTTAGCGCATATCGGGTTTTTGAGGTGGACAACAGGAAGACGTGCTGACTGGCGACCGACATATAGAGATCGAACCAGCGACGATTGGGCCCGGCAGTCATGATTCCGGTCATGACGCCGATGCCGACGCGCTTTGTTCGACCGACGGGCCGATGCGGAAATGCATCGCGACGGGAGAGGTGCGCCCGAAAGACGAGCTGATCCGCTTCGTCATTGCGCCGGACGATACGGTCACGCCCGATATCGCCGGCAAACTGCCCGGCCGCGGCCTTTGGGTCGCCGCCGCACGCGGCGCGCTGGATGAGGCGTGCAAGCGTAAATCTTTCAGCCGCGCGGCACGGCGGCAGGTTGACATTCCCCGTGATTTGACCGACCGGGTAGAGCGCCTGCTGGCACGCAGATGTATCGATCTGCTATCGCTGGCCCGGCGCGCGGGGGAAGCGGTCACCGGCTTTGAAAAAGCGGGTGCCGCATTGAAAAGCGGCAAGGCCGCCATTTACGTATCCGCCAGGGACGCCGGCTTGGACGGCGTCGAGAAACTGGACCGCCAGAAGGGCGGTGCAGTTCGTGTCGATTGTTTGGGCCGGGAAGAGCTCGGCCGTGCATTCGGACGCGATGAGGCGGTGCACTGTGTTTTGATGCAGGGGGGCTTGTCCGGCGCCTTTCTGCGTGATGCGAAAAGGTTGTCCGGTTTTCGGACAGCCGGGACGCCGGTCGAGATCGACCCGACCGGAGGCGAAGGGAAGTAGGTATGAGTGAAGGCAAGGAAAAAGAAAGCGGCGGCAAACTGACCCTGGGTAAGCCGGGACGTTTGGAACTGCAGAAGACCGTCGACAGCGGGCAGGTTCGTCAGAGCTTCAGCCATGGCCGGACTAAGACCGTGAAGGTCGAGAAGAAGCGCAAGCGGACCTTCGAACGGAACGAATCCGGACGGATGGAACGCGTCGGCGCCGACGGCAAGCCGCGGGGCGGGCAGGATCCGCACGCATTGGACGGGCTGTCCGCCGCGGAGCGTGACCGTCGCCTGAAGGCCCTGGAAGGGGCCGCGAAGGTCGAGGAAGAACGCCAGGCCGCCCTGCGTGAGCAGGAGCGCCGTGCACAGGAACAGCGCGAAGCCCGCGAAGCGGAAGAACGCCGCCGCGCCGAAGAGGAAGAGCGCCGCAAGGCTGAGGAAGCCGCCCGCGCCGCCGAGGAAGAGGCAGCCCGCAAGGCCGCCGCCAAACCGGCCCGCAAGCCGGCACCGGCCGAAACGACCCCTGCCGATGTCGTCGATCCGGAAACCGCCGAAGCCGCCGCGAAGCGCGCCAAGGAGAAGGAAGCCGGGCCGAAGCAGGACGACCGCGAAAAACAGCGCCAGACTCCGGCGCGGCCGCGCGGCGAACCCCGCCGCCGTCAGGGCAAGCTGACCATCTCGCAGGCGCTTGAGGGAGAAACCGAGGAAGAACGCGGCCGGTCGCTGGCGGCGCTTCGTCGTGCCCGCGAACGGGAAAAGCAGCAGAACAAGGAAATGCTGGCCCGGTCCGAAAAGGTCATCCGCGAAGTCGTCGTTCCCGAGGCGATCACCGTCGGCGAACTGGCGAACCGTATGGCCGAACGCGGCGGTGAAGTCGTGAAGACCCTGATGAAATTGGGCGTCATGGCGACCGTCAACCAAACCATCGATGCGGACACCGCGGAGCTGGTTGTCAGCGAATTCGGCCACCGCCTGAAGCGCGTGTCCGAATCCGATGTCGAGGACGCGCTGATCCAGCATGTGGAGGATCCGGAAGAACTGCTGCAGCCGCGGCCTCCGGTCGTCACCGTCATGGGCCATGTCGACCACGGCAAGACCTCACTGCTCGACGCCCTGCGCGCCACCGATGTGGTGTCCGGCGAAGCCGGCGGCATCACCCAGCATATCGGCGCCTATCAGGTCGAACTGAAGAGCGGCGATCAGATCACCTTCCTGGACACACCGGGCCACGAAGCCTTCACAGCCATGCGTCAGCGCGGCGCCAACGTGACGGATATCGTGATCCTGGTGGTCGCGGCCGATGACGGCATCCAGCCGCAGACGGTCGAGGCGATCAATCACGCCAAGGCGGCCAAGGCCCCGATCATCGTCGCCATCAACAAGTGCGACAAGCCGGGGTCGGACCCCAACAAGGTCCGTACCCAGCTTCTGGACCACGAGTTGGTGGCCGAAAGCCTGGGCGGGGATATCATCACCGTCGAAGTCTCGGCCCTGAAAGGCACCAACCTCGACAAGCTTGAGGAAATGGTCCTGCTGCAGGCGGAACTGCTGGAATTGAAGGCCAACCCGAACCGCCGCGCCGAAGGGGCGGTCGTCGAAGCCAAGCTGGAGAAAGGCCGCGGCTCGGTCGCGACCGTCCTGATCCAGCACGGTACGCTGAAAGTCGGCGACACCTTCGTGGCCGGTGCCGAATGGGGCCGTGTCCGCGCCCTGATCGACGACAAGGGTCGGAACATCAAGGAAGCGGGTCCGTCCATGCCGGTCGAAGTTCTCGGCCTTCAGGGAACGCCGTCCGCCGGTGATGACTTTGCCGTTCTGGAAGACGAAGCCAAGGTTCGGGAAATCGCCGAATACCGGCAGCGCAAGCAGCGTGAAGCGGCCACGACGGTCGCGGCGCGGGGCACGCTGGAGCAGATGTTCAGCCAGATCAAGGCCGGCGAGGTCAAGGAACTGCCGTTGGTCATCAAGGCCGACGTTCAGGGGTCGCTGGAAGCGATCATCGCCTCGCTGGACAAGCTGGCGACGGACGAAGTCAAGGTTCGCGTGCTGCACGGAGCCGTCGGCGGGATCACCGAATCCGATGTCATCCTGGCCAATTCAACGGGCGGGATCATCGTCGGCTTCAACGTCCGCGCCAATCCGCAGGCCCGCGAATTGTCGCGCACCAACGGCGTCGATATCCGCTACTACTCGGTGATCTACGACGTGATCGACGACGCCAAGCAGATCATGGGCGGCCTGTTGGCTCCGGAGAAGCGCGAGAACTTCCTGGGCTACGCCGAAATCCGCGAGGTGTTCAACATCACCAAGGTCGGCAAGATCGGCGGCTGCATGGTCACGGAAGGCATGGTCAAGCGCGGCGCCAAGGTGCGTCTGCTGCGCGACGATGTCGTGATCCACGAAGGTGCTCTGAAGCAGTTGAAGCGCTTCAAGGACGATGTCCGCGAAGTTCAGCACGGCTATGAATGCGGCATGGCGTTCGAGAATTATGACGACATCAAGGTCGGCGACTTCATCGAATGCTACGAGGTCGAGGAAATCGCCCGCGAACTCTAGGCGCGCATTCCAAAAGGCAATCGGGCGGCCGCCCGGCGCAAGCGTTGGGCGGCCCCTGAAATGCCGGCAAGAAACGGATTACTGAAATGAATCGCGGCAAAGGACCGTCCCAACGGCAATTGCGCGTCGGTGAGGAGCTTCGCCACGCCTTGTCCGAAGTCTTTCAGCGCGAAGGGTTTCGCGACCCGGCGCTACAGGGGGTCATCCTGACCGTGACCGAGGTCCGGCCGAGCCCGGATCTGCGTAACGCGACCGTCTTCATCAGCCCGCTGGGCGGCGGAGACATCAAGGCGATCCTGGCCGGATTGCGGCGGGCGTCGCACTTCCTGCGGGGCGAGGTCGCGCGCCGCATCCACCTGAAATACATGCCGGACTTCTCGTTCAAGGCGGATACCTCCTTCGACGAAGCCGCCAAGATCGACGCCGCCTTGCGTGACCCGGTGGTCGCCCATGACGTTCACGGCGATGACGATCATGATGAAGATGACGCCGATCGGTCGGACGACGATTTCGGCCCGGCGGACCGGTAAGACCTTTTCTGATCATGGGGCGGAAGCGCAAAGGCAACCCGGTACACGGCTGGGTCATTGTCGATAAACCGGCCGGCATCGGCTCCACGCCGGTGGTTGGTAAGGTGCGCCGATACTTCAACGCCCAGAAAGCCGGTCACGGCGGCACATTGGATCCGTTCGCCAGCGGCGTCCTGCCGATCGCGCTGGGCGAGGCCACCAAGACCATGGCGCATATCGTCGACGGTCTGAAAACCTACGAATTCACCGTTGCCTGGGGAACGGAGACCGACACGCTGGATATTGACGGCGAGGTCACCGCAACATCACCGGTTCGGCCGACCCGGGAAGAAATCGAAGCGGCTTTGCCAGGCTTCATCGGCACAATCGAACAGATTCCGCCCGCCTTTTCCGCCATCAAGGTGGACGGTCAGCGGGCCTATGACCTGGCCCGATCGGGGGAACAGCCGGAACTGGCCCCGCGCGAGGTGGAGGTGATCGACCTCGACCTGATCGACATGCCCGACGCGGACCACGCGCGCTTCACCATGACCTGCGGCAAGGGCACCTATGTGCGGGCGATCGGCCGGGACCTGGCGAAGAAACTGGGCACGGTCGCGCATATCTCGTTGCTGCGGCGGACCCGTGTTGGCCCGTTCCGCGCGGAAAACGCGGTTCCCTTGGCCGAATTCGACTTGGATTCCGGCGAAAACACGTCCTTTTCGCTTGAAGCTTTGGGGGAAAACGCGCATAAGGCCGCGCGTCAGCGGCATTTGTTGCCGTTGCAGGCAGCGCTGGACGGCATCCCGGCGATTGCCTTGAGCGAAGCGGAAGCGATGCGCCTGCGAAACGGGCAGGCTGTATCCCTTCTTCGTAAACTGGACCTCGAAAGAGTGAGCGGTATCGGGCCGGGCGAGATTGCCCTGGCGACGACCGCCGATAGGGCCCTGGCCCTTGTCCGGTTCGAGAAGGGCGCATTGCACCCGGTTCGCGTCTTCAATTTGTAAAAACCGCGATGCCGCGAAAGGAAGTTTGAATATGTCCATTACTGCTGAACGCAAGGCAGAAGTCATCACGAAATTCGCCGGTGCCGAGAAGGATACCGGCTCCCCCGAAGTCCAGGTCGCCATTCTGACCGAACGGATTACGAACCTGACCGAACACCTGAAGACCCATGCGAAGGATTTCCATTCCCGTCGCGGTCTGCTGGTGATGGTCGGTAAGCGCCGCCGTCTTCTGGACTATGTCCGCAAGAAAGACGAAGAGCGTTACAAGACCCTGATCGGGGAACTCGGAATTCGGCGTTAATCCGCCGATGGCAAGGGGCGCGCGGTTCAACCGGCGCCCCTTTTCGCATGGCCCTTACGGCACGATTTTTTAAGACCTCCGTGCCGGAATATGGGGCCGAACAGGAGGAACCGTCTCTCCCATGGCTTGTATCGGACGTTGGTCCGCCGCGGCATGAGCCCCCGGCGGATGTTGTGCGTTCGGTCCCATCCGTAACCGCCGGCGAGGAGCGCCGGCATAACGATTTCGGGCGCTGTGAGATGACATAGCCCGGGTACGGATCGGGAAGCAGATGAGGGGACGTTCCTGCCGTTACCGCAATCAGGCGGTGCGGCCAACGTAGGTATGTGAAGGAAGAAACGAACAGATGTTCACCATCCACAAAAAAGAAATCGAATGGGGCGGCCGTACGCTGACCCTTGAATCCGGGCGTATCGCCCGCCAGGCCGACGGTGCGGTGCTGGTCACCTATGGCGGCACCAAGGTGCTGTGCACGGCGGTTTTCGCCAAGTCCGAACGCCCCGGCATCGACTTTTTCCCGCTGACCGTCAATTACCAGGAAAAGACTTTCGCCGCCGGCAAGATCCCGGGCGGCTTCTTCAAGCGCGAAGGCCGGCCCAGCGAAAAGGAAACGCTGACCTCCCGTCTCATCGACCGCCCGATCCGCCCGCTCTTCGTCAGCGGTTTCCGGAACGAAACGCAGGTCGTCTGCACGGTCCTCGCGCATGACATGGAAAACAACCCGGACATCGTCGCCATGATCGGCGCCAGCGCCGCGCTGACGATTTCCGGCGCGCCCTTCATGGGCCCGATCGGCGCCGCCCGCATCGGCTACATCGACGGCGAGACCGTTCTGAACCCGACCCAGGACCAGATGGAAGACAGCCAGTTGGATCTGGTCGTCGCCGGTACGCAGGAAGGCGTACTGATGGTCGAGTCGGAAGTTCAGGAACTGAACGAAGATCAGATGCTGGACGCGGTCATGACCGCCCACCGTTCGTTCCAGCCGGTGATCGACATGATCATCAGCCTGGCCGAAGCCTGCGCCAAGGAACCCTTCGAGATGCCGGAAGCCGATCCGGAAGCCGAAAAGGTTGCCCAGCGTCTGGCCGAAATCGCCGAAGCCGGCCTGCAGGAAGCCTATTCGATCACGACCAAGGTCGACCGCGTCGCCGCGGTTTCCGAAGTCAAGAAGGCCGCCATGGCCAAGATCGAGGAAGAAGAGCTTTCCGTCGAACTCGCCGCCAAGGCGTTCAAGGGACTGGAATCCAAGGTCGTTCGCGGCAACATCCTGAAGACCGGCAAGCGTATCGATGGCCGCTCGACCACCGATGTCCGCCAGATCGATTGCCAGGTCGGCGTCCTGGACCGTTCCCACGGTTCCGCCCTGTTCACCCGTGGCGAAACCCAGGCGCTGGTCGTCACCACGCTGGGCACCGGCCAGGATGAGCAGATCATCGACGCCCTGGAAGGCGAGTACCGCGAAAACTTCATGCTGCACTACAACTTCCCGCCCTATTCGGTCGGTGAAGCGGGCCGCATGGGGTCCCCGGGCCGCCGCGAAATCGGTCACGGCAAGCTGGCTTGGCGCGCCATCCACCCGATGCTGCCGTCGAAGGAGGATTTCCCCTACACGGTCCGCGTCGTTTCCGAGATCACCGAATCCAACGGTTCTTCCTCGATGGCGACCGTTTGCGGCACCTCGATGGCGCTGATGGATGCGGGCGTGCCGCTGAAGGCGCCCTGTGCCGGTATCGCCATGGGCCTGATCAAGGATCCGGAAGGCGTTGCCGTCCTGTCCGACATCCTGGGTGACGAAGATCACCTGGGCGACATGGACTTCAAGGTCGCCGGTACCGAGAACGGCATCACCTCGCTGCAGATGGACATCAAGATCACCTCGATCACCGAGGACATCATGAAGACCGCTCTGGCCCAGGCGAAGGACGGTCGTATCCACATCCTGAACGAGATGGCCAAGGCGATCACGGCCGGCCGCGACTCCGTCGCGTCCACCGCGCCGCGCATCACCACCATCACCATCCCGCGTGAGAAGATCCGTGAAGTCATCGGCACGGGCGGCAAGGTGATCCGCGAGATCACCGAAACCACCGGCGCCAAGATCGACATCGAGGACGACGGCACGATCAAGGTCGCGGCGGTCGATGAAGCCGCCGGTCAGGCGGCCCTCGACTGGATCCACTCCATTGTGGCGGAGCCGGAGCCGGGCGTGATCTACAAGGGCAAGGTCGTGAAGGTCGTCGATTTCGGCGCTTTCGTGAACTTCCTGGGCAGCCGTGACGGTCTGGTTCACATCTCCGAACTGGCCGACGGTCGCACCGCGCAGGTCACCGACGTCTGCAACGAAGGCGACGAGGTTTACGTCAAGTGCCTCGGCATCGACGAACGCGGCAAGGTTCGCCTGTCCATGCGTGTCGTCAACCAGGAAACCGGCGAAGAGCTGGAAGACACGCGTCCGCCGAAGGAAGAGGGCGACGAAGGCGGCGAACGCCGTCCGCGCCGTCCGCGCCGCCGGGACTGATTACCGGACGCAGGCTTAACACAAGTCGTGGAAAGGGCGGTCTTCTGATCGCCCTTTTCATTTGCGCGTGGAGCCGGCCGCGACGGGCAGACCTTGAAACCTGGGGAGACTCAGGCTCCTATTGCGGTATTGATCGACATTCATTTTCCGGACCGGACCGATGCGCAAGACCCATTCGCTCTTCATGGCAGCCGTGGCGACAAGTGCCATGCTTTTCCTTGTCGGCTGCACGCCGGTCGGCGTTGCCGTCGGGGCGGGGGCCACCGTCGGGTCCGTCGCGCTGGAGGAACGCGGCTTTCAACAAGGCGTGAAGGATCGGGTGACCGAAGCGGCGATCTCAAAACGGCTGTTTGATTACAACCTGGACGCCTTCGCCGACGTCAATGTGGAAGTGGTCGAGGGCCGCGTGCTGTTGACCGGCCGGGTCGAAACGCCGGAACACCGCGTGGAGGCGGTCCGTTTCGCCTGGTTGGAGGAAGAGGTCGTCGAGGTCATCAATGAAATCCGCGTCGGCACCTCCGATGACGGTTTGGCCGATACCGGCAAGGATGCCTGGATCGCGACCCAACTGCGCACCAAGATCACTCTCGATTCCCAGGTCAAGGCGGTGAACTATTCCGCCGAGGTTGTGGACGGCACCATCTTTCTGTTCGGCATCGCCCAGAACGAAAGCGAATTGAAGCGCGTGGTGGCGCATGCCCGCACCATCGAGAATGTGCGCCGGATCGTGCCCGACTATGTGCGTATGAAGGACGACCCCGCCCGTGCCGGGTGACGCACCGCGATCAGTGAAACCGACCGACCCGAAGGCCGTGCTTCGGCATCTTCGCCCTGATGCGGAGAACCGCCTGCCGCTTGCCCGGGCCGCGTTGGCGGTCGCCCTGCTGGACCCGGTGAACGTGAAGGCGGCGGATCATCTGGACGAGGCGATGAGCCATCTGGACGCGGTCGCCGCTGATGCTGCAGCGATGTTGGAAGAAGGGGAGGGCGATGTCGAAACGATCGCCGCCGCGCTCAACCATGCGATCCTCGACCGGTCGGGATATCACGGCGATTCCGAGAGTTACGACGATATCCAGAACGCCAATCTGTTCCGGGTGATCGAACGCCGCTGCGGGCTGCCCGTTACCTTGGGGATCATCTACATCCATGTCGGGCGGGCGCTCGGCTATCAGGTCGACGGCCTCGCCTTTCCCGGTCATTTCCTGATCCGGCTGGAAGCCTCCGGCGGCCGCGCCATCCTGGATCCCTTCTTCGGCGGCGTTCAACGCGACGCGGCCTCTCTGCGAGACCTGTTGAAGACGGTGCAGGGCCAGGACGCGGAATTGGACCCGGCCTATTACGAGCCGGTCGCGGATATCGACGTGCTGAACCGCGTGCAGAACAATATCAAACTGCGCCTGATGCAGGCGGACAGGAAACAGGAAGCCGCGACGGTCTGCGAAACCATGCTGATGTACAATCCGCGCGACGCCGTTCTTTGGCGGGAGGCTGGATTGCTGCATGCGGATACCGGCAATATGCGCGCCGCGCTCGCCGCGTTGTCGAACTTCGTGGACATCGTGCCCGAAAGCTCGGAACGTCGGCAAATCATGGCCCTGATGCGCGAACTGCGCCTGAAACTGAACTGACGGCACGGGTCCTCAAATCCGTCCTCCCCACCACATCACGGCAAATTCAATACGAAGCGGTTCCAAAGCCGCTATGGTTGGTTCATGTCTGATCGATTGTTCAAAACGGGTGTCGTGGGAAGCCTCGTCGCGGCGATCTGTTGTTTTACACCGGTCCTGGGTCTTGTCCTCGCTGCGGTCGGCCTATCCGGATTGATTGTGTATGCGGATGTCGTGCTTCTTCCCGCGCTTGCCGCCTTTCTGTTGATAACAGCGATTGCCTTATGGAAAAGAGCCAAAAGAAAATCGCCGCCACCTCCCGGCTGACCTGCCCCGAATGCGGTCAGGTGACGGAGGAGGTGATGCCGACCGATGCCTGCCAATGGTTCTACGACTGCAAGCATTGCGGCGCGGTGCTGAAGCCCAAGCCCGGCGATTGCTGCGTCTTCTGCTCCTACGGCGATACGCCCTGCCCGCCGATCCAGCTTGGGCAGTGCTGCTGACCGGACACGGGTCTGCATGTCGCCCTAATCCTAATGCGCAGGGCACTTTTGCCGCGGCCCTACTGGACCCGCGACACGCGGGGCGCTACATCACCCGGTAACCAAACGATACTTTCAGGTGGGAGCGTCCGCTCATGTCCCTTTCCGTCGCCATCCAAATGGATCCGATCCACGCCATCGACATCGATGGCGACAGCACCTTCGCCCTGGCCCTCGAGGCCACGAAGCGCGGACATACGCTGTACCACTACCTGCCTCGGGATTTGAGCTTGAAGCAAAGCAAGGTCGTTGCCCATGCGCGGCCGTTGGAAGTGCGCCGCATGAAAGGCGACCATTTTACCCTGGGCGAGCAGGCGGAAATGAACCTCGCCGATGTCGACGTCGTGCTGATGCGCCAGGACCCACCTTTCGACATGTCCTACATCACCGCGACCCATATCCTGGAGCATATCCACCCCAAGACGCTGGTGGTGAACGACCCCTTTTATGTGCGCAACGCGCCGGAGAAACTGCTGGTCACCCATTTCCCGGACCTGATGCCGCCGACGCTGATTACCAGCAACCGGGACGACATTCTGGAATTCCGGGCCGAACACAAGGACATCATCCTGAAGCCGCTCTACGGCAACGGGGGCGCCGGCGTCTTCCACCTGAAACCGGGGGACGAGAACCTGAACAGCCTGCTGGAACTGTTCACCCAGTTGTTCCGCGAACCGATCATCGCGCAGCGCTACATGCCGGAGGTCCGCAAGGGCGACAAGCGCATCATTCTGGTCGACGGTAAGGCGGCGGGCGCGGTCAACCGCGTGCCGGCCGAGGGCGAGTCGCGGTCGAACATGCATGTCGGCGGCCGCCCCGAAAAGGTCGGCATGACCAAGCGGGAGCTGGAAATCTGCGAGGCCATCGGCCCGACCCTGAAGGAACAGGGCCTGATCTTCGTCGGCATCGACGTGATCGGCGACTACCTCACCGAAATCAACGTCACCAGCCCGACCGGCCTGCAGGAAATCGGCCGCTTCGACGGCGTCAGCCTGGAAGCCCAGATCTGGGACGCGATCGAGGCGCGGCTTTAGGAACGGTTCCTTACAAAGAAAGACGGCCGGGCGATTAACCCGGCCGTTTTCATTTCTGCGGTCAGCAGTGTTTACAGCCGCGGCTTTTCGACGCCCGCCAATTCACAGCAATAGTCGGCAAGACCCGAGAAATCCTTGCCGCCCCAACCGGACGCGCGGGCGCCGGAGAGGGCTTCGCGGGCCGCGGCGGCGACCGGCATCGGCACCTTCGCCTTGTTTGCGGATTCGACGATCAGCGTCAGGTCCTTATGCGCCAGATCGATCTGGAAACCCGGTTCGATATCGCCCTGGAAGACCTTGGTCGCGTAGTTCATCTTCAGCTGGCCGTTGGTCGCGCTGGTGCCGTGGATGACGTCCAGCGTGGTCGCGAGGTCGAGGCCGAAGGCCTTGGTCAGTGCCATCGCTTCCGCATTCATCCAGCAGGAGGTGATGGCCAGGAAATTGTTCACCAGCTTGGCGCGTGTGCCGGCCCCCGGCCCGCCGCAATGCAGGATGGTGGTGCCCATGGCTTCCAACATCGGTTTCACGCGCTCGAAGATTTCCTTGTCCGCGCCAACCATGAACAGGCTCTCGCCCTTGTCCGCGTGGCTGGCCAGACGGCCGATCGGCGCATCGACGAAATGCACGCCCTTTTCCTTACAGGCGGCGGCGACCTTGTCGGTCACTTCCGGCAGGATTGTGGAGAGGTCCATCATGATCGACCCCGGTTCCAGATTGTCGAGGATACCGCCCGCGCCGAGGACGACCGAGTCCACTTCCGCCGGGCCCGGCAGCACGGTGATGCAGCAGGCCGCGCCCTTGGCCGCATCCGGCGCCGAGGCGACCTGTTCACAGGTATTGAACTCGGTGAAGGGCTGCTGCTGTTCCGGCCGCGTGTCGAATACGTTCAGTGCAAAGCCCTTGCGCGCCATGTTCAGCGCCATCGGCTGACCCATCCGGCCCAAGCCCACAAATCCGATCCGGTCCGACATGTTCTTTCACTCCCTTCGGTTGGGCCGACCCGTTACCGGTCGGCGCATTGCTCTTGGCAGATTATTCCGGGCGGGAGAGTAGCGTGCGCGTCACGGGGCAGGCCAGCGTGATCGGATGGAAAAGCGGGCCCTCTCGGTCCGTGCTCTTTTGCCGGGGTTTCACAGATTGAAAGAGGCCTGAGATTCCTCTTGCAAGCAATTCATCTAAATGGAACATAACACGAACAAATAAAGGAGAGGTAATCGCATGAAACCCCGGATCAGCATGGTCTCGCTCGGCGTGAAGGACGTCGCCGCTTCCGCCGGCTTCTACCGCGAGGGGCTCGGCCTGCCGCAGATCGAGAGCCCGCCGCAAGTGGCCTTCTTCAAACTGGACGGCGCCTGGCTCGGCCTGTGCGAACGAGAGCATCTGGCCAAGGATGCCGGCGTTTCCTCCCGCGGTCAGGGCTATACCGCGATCAATCTCTGCCATAACGTCGTCACGGAGCGCGAGGTCCGTCGCGTGATGGAGGACGCCGTTCATGCCGGCGCGGCAGAGGTCAAGAAACCGCAACCCGCGTCCTGGGGCGGCTATCACGGCTATTTCGCCGATCCGGACGGACATTTGTGGGAGGTCTGTTACAACCCGTTCATGTGGGTCGGCCCGCCGGACAAGAGGGCGTAAGCTGTTGAGCTCGGGAGAGAAAAATGTCGGACTGTGTGTTCTGCAGGATCGTGCGGGGAGAGAGTCCCGCCCATGTGGTGCACGAGGACGATCACGTCCTGGCCATCATGGATATCGGCCAGGTCAATCCGGGCCATGTTCTTATTCTGTCGAAACCGCATGTGGAAACCATGCTGGACGCCGAGGAGGACCTTGCCGCCCATTTGTTTCGGATCGCCAACCGCATAGCCAAGGCAGCGCAGCATGCGCTGCCGTCTGACGGGCTGACCATTCTGCAAGCGAACCGGCCGGCGGGCTTCCAGACGGTGCCGCATCTTCATCTGCACATACTGCCGCGCTTCGAGGCAGACGGGGTCGACCTTGTCTGGCCGGCGAAGAATCCGCCGCAGGACGTGCTGGCCAGCTATGCCGCGACGCTGCGGAAGACCCTGACCCGATAATCGAAAGGCCTTCTGCGCGCGTGACGGTATCCCTGCGCGCCATGCATCAAGTTCTGCGATTTCTGTCCGCAAGCAGGCGCTTGATATCGGCGATCTCGGTCATCAGGCGGTCGAGCCGCCGTTCCAGGGCAACCGAATCCGCATGGATCGCCGCGGTCTGCGCATCCATTTGCGCATCAATATGAGCGTCCAGTTCCCGCTGTTCCGCCAGGTGCTGGGACTGCATGGCATCGACGATGATCCCGATGAACAGGTTCAGCACCGTGAAACTGGTGACCAGGATAAAGGGCACGAAGAAAATCCAGGCGAGCGGAAACTGTTCGAGCACCGGCCGGGCGATCCCCATCGACCAGCTTTCCAGCGTCATCACCTGGAAAAGCGTATACATCGACGCCCCGATCGTGCCGAACCATTCGGGGAAGGCGGGTCCGAATACCTTGGTGGTGATGACCGCGCCGACATAGAAGATCAGCAGGATCAGCAACCCGACCGATCCGATGCCCGGAATGGCCGACAACAGCGCCTGTACCACGCGCCGCATCGACGGCACCACGGAGAGCAGACGGAACACCCGGAGTACCCGCAGCGAACGCAGAACGGTGAGCGGACCGGAGGCCGGGATCAGCGCAATGCCGACGATGATGAAATCGAAGAGGTTCCATCCGTCGAGAAAGAAGCGCCAATGGCGGTACAGCAACTTTCCGAGAATTTCGAAAACGAAGACGGTCAGCACCGCCTTGTCGAAAAGATGCAGCCAGTCCCCGTAAGTCGCCATGATGCCGGGGACGGTTTCAAGGCCCAGGGTGATCGCATTGGCGATGATCAGGCCCGTGACGAAGGTCTGGAACCAGACGCCTTCGACGAATTTTCCGAGTTTTTCTCGTGCTGCGAACATGGTGACCGATAGCTGATGGACGGGTAGATTGGCGGCACTTGGAAGTAAGGGCCGCACTCCCGCTTTGCAAGCCGGTCAGGGCCCGTCTTGTACAGGTACCGTGTTTCGCTTTGCGGGAGCTGTCGGGGAGGGCGGGGGACGTTCTCTAGCCGGGCGGGCGGCCCGACAGGGCCTGCTGCAACTGCCAGGCAAGTTTGGCGCGCTGGACGCTGCCATCGGTACCCCGGGGGATTTGCTGGGCTTCTATCACCTTCAGTCGGCCCAGCCCGGGCGGCAGGAATGCCGGCGCCTCCTTGCGGATCCGTGCCGCGTCTTCCGGCGTTTCGGTCAGGACCAGCATGGTCAGCACGGGCGCCGCGCCGCCGCCATTCGAATGCGTGCCCGCCAGCAGGCAGATATCCACCGCCGGCAAGGCTTCCAGCAAAGCTTTTTCCAATACATTCAACGAGTATTTCGTTCCGGCAATGTCCAGGTAGTCCTCGACCCGTCCCGCCAGGGTCAACCGCCGGCGATCATATAGGACGCCGATATCACCGGGATAGAACCAACCATCGCGGAACATCCGGGCCGAGGTTTCGGGATCCCCCAGATATCCGTCGACAACGCCCGCGCTCCGCAATCTGATCTGTCCCTGGGACCCGATCCCGGATCGGCCGTCGGCATCCACGACCTCGACCTCCACACCCGGAAAGACCGTGCCGACACCGTCATCATCCATGCTGCAGATGCCGCCGGCCTCGTTGGTGCCGTAACTTTCCGAGATCTCCTCCGCCAACAACTGCCGCGCCTTCGCCCGAACCGGTTTGGCGGCCGGCGCGCCGATGGTGAAGACTTGCTTCAAACGCGGATCCAGGGGCTTTTCTCCCCGTGCGGCGAGAAGCTGATCCATCTGATTGGGCATGAAGGTCGCATGGGTGACGCCATAGCGTTCGATGTCCTGGGTCAGCTCGTTCGGATTGCCGCATAGGCAGGTACCCCCCATTCGGATACAGCTGGTCGCGTGGACATGAAAAGCCTGAATGCCGAAACCGGCGGTCATCAGGTAACGGGAATTCCGGTCCATCGTCGTGCGGAACCGGAATTGACGCAGCCAGAAATCGTGCACCTTTCCGGTATGCACCATCAATTGCAGGATGCCCATGGTGCCGTAGCTTTTAACGATCCGTACCGGTGCGTCGGCGGCAAAACGGACCGTGGTCGGGATATCCGTCGGTTCCCGGCGGGCAACGGCGGCAAGCCAGTCCTGGTCGGTGACATGAATGGCGGGTCCGCCTGCGGCGGCCACCTGGCTCAGATCGGCTTCCGGCGAACAGATCACCCGGTCCATCGCCGCAAAATGCGCCTTCAGGGAGGGAAGCTCCGATTGGCTGAAGGAAAGCGTCCCGGCGCCCAAGGCCTCGCAGGCCAGGATCGTGACCCAGTGGCGGTAAAATCCGTTGATCTCGACGGCGACCGTTTCGCCCGTGGAAATCCCGAAATCCGCCAGCGCCCCCGCCACTTTTCCGATATCCCGGTAGAATTCGCGATAGCTGACACCGCGGCCGCCCTCGACAACCGCGACATGTGCGGGCGCGGTCGCGGCATGATAGCCAATATAGGCAACGGTCGATGGGTATTCGGTCACGATGGGCGTCCCGCGACGGTTCGTTTCTTTTTCCGATTGGAACTGTACCGCCAAACAACGCCCGGTGGGAATATCGTTCGGCGCGGCACCGTGCATGCGCAAGCCGACACAATCCGGCCCCGCATTTCCCGCGTGCCTTGGAAGGCGAAGCCTGTATAGTTTTATCAACCATAAGACGGAGCGGGAATTTGGTTGCGCATGTGACGACGGTCGCCTTCCAGGGGGTGGAGACACGGCCGGTCGATGTTCAGGTTCAATTGTCCAACGGGTTGCCCGCCTTTGCTATCGTTGGCCTGCCTGACAAGGCCGTGGCCGAAAGCAAGGAACGCGTCCGCGCCGCTCTCACCGCCATTGGCCTGGCGCTGCCGCCGAAGCGGATCACCATCAATCTGTCACCGGCAGACCTGCAGAAGGAAGGTAGCCATTACGACCTGCCCATCGCGCTCGGTCTGATGCTGGCATTGGAGGTCATTCCCAGCGATGCATTGGACGGGTTTCTGGTGCTGGGGGAGTTGGGCCTGGATTCCAAACTGGCGCCGGTCAGCGGTGTTTTGCCGGCCGCCATGGCGGCAATGGAAACGGAAAAGGGGTTGATCTGCCCCGCGGCCTGCGGACCGGAAGCGGTCTGGGCCGGCGATTTGGAAGTGCTGGCGCCCATCGACCTGCTGACCCTGGTGAACCATTTCAAGGGCCGCGTTGCCCTTGCCCGCCCGGAAGGTGTCGTCGCCCAGGACACCGACGGGATTCCCGATCTGCGGGACATCAAGGGCCAGGAAGCCGCTAAGCGCGCCATTGAGATCGCCGCTGCCGGCGGCCACAATCTTTTGATGATCGGGCCGCCCGGCGCCGGCAAGAGCATGTTAGCCGAACGGCTACCCGGTATCCTGCCGCCGCTGACGCCGAAGGAGGCGCTCGAGCTTTCCCTGGTACAGAGCGTCGCCGGCATTTTGAAGGAGCAGGGGCTTGCGACGCGGCGCCCCTATCGCAATCCACATCATACGGTCAGCACACCGGCGCTGGTCGGCGGCGGCCAGCGTGCCCAACCGGGTGAAATCAGCCTTTCCCACAATGGTGTGTTGTTTCTGGACGAGCTTCCTGAATTCAATCGTCAAAGTCTGGAATCGCTTCGGCAGCCCCTCGAAACAGGCAAGGCCGTGGTTGCCCGCGCCAATGCCCATGTCACCTATCCGGCGCGCATTCAGTTGATCGCAGCGATGAACCCGTGCCGCTGCGGCCATCTGGACGACCCGGACATGGCCTGCAGCCGGGTGCCGCGCTGCGCCTTGGATTACCAGGCGAAGATTTCCGGCCCGCTGTTCGACCGGATCGACATTCATGTCGATGTGCCGGCCGTGAATCCGGTCGACCTGAGCCTGCCGCCGCCCGCGGAAGGTTCGGCCGAAGTTGCAGCGCGGGTAAAAGCCGCCCGCGATATCCAGACCACGCGTTATGCCGGTGTGACCGGCGCGAAACCGGTCCGCACCAATGCGGATGCCGATGGCACCTTGCTGGAGGAGGTCGCCGCGCCGGACGAACCGGGCCGCGCACTGTTGGCCGACGCCGCGACCAAATTGAAGCTCACCGCGCGTGGTTATCACCGCGTTCTGCGTGTCGCCCGCACCATCGCCGACATGGAGGGTACGGCCCAGGTTCGCCGCCCCCATATTGCCGAGGCTCTGGCCTATCGCCGGATACGCCCAACGGGATAAGAGCCACGGGGTAATGTCCGCACAAGACGCTCGCGCAGCTGTGAGGATGAGTTGATTCGGCCTTGCCGCCGCCGACGTATAAAGAAGCGCCACTTTCACGCAATATCATGTTACCGTTCATTGGATTTGGGGAGAGGTCTTTTCCAAATGAAGATTCTTGGCATATCCGGGTCACTTCGGCGGGCTTCTTTCAACACCGCTTTGGTTCGGTTGGCTTTCAGCAAGCTGACCGATGCAGAGTGCACGTTGGCCGATATTCGACTGCCGCTATTCGATGAGGACCTTGAGGCCGAAGGCACGCCAAGGGAAGTCACGACCCTTGTGGGTCAGATCCGCGCGTCGGACGGCGTTCTGATCTCCACGCCCGAATACAACAAGAACCTGCCGGGCGGCTTGAAGAATGCGTTGGATTGGATAAGCCGGGACGACGACCAGCCCCTGAACGGCAAGCCGGTGGTGATCATGTCCGCCGCGGCCGGACGCGCCGGCGGCGAACGGTCACAGTATTCCCTGCGCCATTGCCTGACGCCTTTCAATCCTCGCATCATGCAATTGCCGGAATTGATGGTTGCCCAAGCCGGCAAGGCCTTTGATGCGGATGGCCGGCTGGTCGATGAACGCACCGACAAGGCCCTCGACCGGCACGTCGCGGCGCTACGCGATCTGATCGGGGCCGACAGATGAGCGCCGCGGGCCTGATCGCCGCAGCCGAAATTTGGCTGGCGATCGGCGCAGTCGTCGCCCTTGCCTTCCTGTTTGTCGGTCTCGACCGTGTCGAACCCAATGCCAGGGGCGGCTACGTCTTCCGTGTACTGATCGCGCCGGGATTGTGCCTGCTTTGGCCTATTGTCCTCTGGCGTTGGCGTCTCATCGCATCCAATCGGGAGGACTGGCACAACCGACATTCGCCGCAGCGCGGAGCGATCGGCTGGATGGGTTTCGGTATGGCCGCCGTGATTGTACTGATCCTTTTGACCGCGCTGCTCGTCCGACCGGTGCAGGACCTGCCGCCGCCGCAGAAGATCGGGTCTATCGAACGGGTGAGCACGTCATGAGTGTTCGTTACATCCCGGTCCAGTGGAATCGAAACAAGTGGATCTACGACGGTGTTCTTCTGGCTGCCGCTTTCGTCTATATCGCCTTCTTCCTTTATCTTACCCCCGCGCTTGCCGACCATTCGCGCCCGGTCGATGCACAGATCTGGCGGGCCCGGGCGTTCGGCACCTGCGCTTTCCTGATGCTTACCGTCATTCTGGCGATCGGACCCTTGGCGCGGCTCGATACGCGCTTCCTGCCGCTGCTCTACAATCGCCGGCATTTCGGTGTGCTGACGTTTTTCATCGCGTTGAGCCATGCGCTGTTCGTTCTGGATTGGTATTTCGCATTCAGTCGCACACCGAAATTGGAAGCCCTTCTCGGATCCAATACATCCTTCGGACAACTGGTCGGTTTTCCGTTCGAGGTTCTGGGCATCGCCGCACTGCTCGTGCTGGCCGTAATGGCCTTCACCAGCCACGATTTCTGGCTCAACTTTCTGGGCCCGAAACTTTGGAAGCGGCTGCATCTTCTGATCTATCCGGGCTATCTCTGCGCCACGGCACATCTCGCGTTCGGCGCCTGGATCGATCAAGGAAGCCTGGGGTTGAGCCTGCTGCTTTTCGGCGGTGCCGGCACGGTGGCCGTTCTTCACGCGCTTGCCGCCGTGAGCGAGCGCAGGCACGCGACCCAAGCCATCCGCACCGATTCCGGCGGGTGGATCGATGTGTGCCCGCCGTTGGAAATCCCGGACAAGCGTGGACGCATCATCGTGTTATCCCCGGACGAACGTGTGGCGGTGTTCCGCAATGGTGATACCTTCGCCGCTGTGGCCAATGCTTGTGCCCATCAGAACGGGCCCTTGGGCGAGGGCAAGATCGTCGGCGGCTGCATAACATGTCCCTGGCACGGCTTCGGCTATCGGATGGAGGACGGGCGGTCGCCGCCGCCCTTCACGGAAATGATTCCGACCTATCGGCTGCGCCTGAATGACGGGATGCTGCAGGTCCATGGCTCGGCCAACCCGCCCGGCACCTATCAGGAACCGGTCCGGTTGAGCGGCACCGCATCTCTGGAAGGGGGCCCTGCATGAAGCCGAACGCGCCTTTCTTCGTCGGCTGGGCCGGCAGGATCCCGAAGCAGCTCAAGCTGTTCCTGAGCACGGTCTGTGTTTTCATTGTGATCGGCTTCGCTGGCATGTCGTTGGTGACCGGCGCAACCCAGGAGGACCCTGAAGGCGGTCGTTTCCGGTTCGACTTCGGCCGACAGGATCTGCAAGGGGTGGTGATCGGCGGTCCCTATCCCGCGCTTTGGGTGACACAAGGAACCGAGGCCGTCCCCGCTGGACAAGCAATCCTTTTGAATGGGAATGGTAAAACCGGCGTTCAGGACAGGATCAACGGTCTTGCCGGAAAAGCCGTCGCGGCCAGTGGCATCGTAATGGAACGCGGGACGCTTCGGATGCTGCAGCTTGCCGGTGGCAAGCAGGGTCTGTCACCGATCGAAGCGACCGTTGCGGTTGGGCCTCCCGCCGCACAGGATCTGGGCCGTTGGCGCCTATCGGGTGAAATCTGCGACGGTCGCTGTGTGGTCGGCGCCATGCGGCCGGGGGAAGGGCTTGCGCATAAGGCCTGTGCAAATCTGTGCATCAGCGGCGGCCAGCCGCCGATCTTCGTTTCCGCGCATCCGGTGCAAGGGGAGACTTTCTTTCTGATGATGGAAACCGGCGGCAAGCCGGTGTCGAACTCCGTTCTGAATCGCACCGCGGAACCAGTCACCCTGGAGGGCGCCCTGACGCGCATCGGCAATATGATGGTTTTGACGGTTGACCCGCAGACCATAACCCGGCCATGACCGAGGAATTGGGACCATGATTACCTTACGGCACATACTGGGTCTCGGCCTTTTCATCCTCACGGCCGCGTTGATCTATGGCGCCTGGACCTGGTTTCCCGATTTCGCACGCTGGGAACCCATCCGCCCGATCCGCGCCATCCTGATGGAATGGCGACTGCCGATTGTCGCGGTAGGATCCTTCCTGTTCCTGACCCTTGCCGAATGGGCCTATTCCAAGACCCAGCATCCAGATCACGAAGATTGATCGACCGGCCACGGCATTCCTCACCCTGCTGGCCGATGCCTAAAGCAAACCGAAAATTACCGCGCGGGTTGTTACCGCAACTTGAGTGGCGCCCACACCATCGCCGACAAGAACGGTAGGCCCTGTTCCGCGGCCCTCATATTGCTGAAGACCCCGCCTATCCGGGGTCAAATTCAACGGTGTATACCCACTGCGGCAAATTGCATGTACATTCTTATTTTATTAGGTGCTAATATTCAGCCAAGTTTGATCTCTTGCACCTCATCGGAGAACGGCATGTCCGGGCGGAAAATAGCCTTTGTCCTTGCTTTCACATGTGTTCTCTTTTCGCACGGCGCTGCCATGGCTCAGACCGATACGCTTTCTATCAGCGTCTCTCAGGTTCCTCCCTACGCGACCCCGGAACGGGACGGTTTCGAAGATAGCATTGCCACGGAAATGTATGCCCGCTTGGGCTTCAAGGTTCGATTTCGAGACGTACCGGCCGAACGTGGCCTGCAGGACCTGGACCATGGCATTGACGACGGCACATTGGCGCGGAACCCGGGAATGGCGAATAGATATCCGAACCTGGTACAGTTCAACGAGCCGGTTCTGGAACGGCATTATGTCGCCTTCAGCAAGGGGCTGATCCTGGACACATCCGATTGGACGAGTCTTGCAGATTACAGGGTCGGTATCGTCATTGGCTGGAAAATCCTTGAACGCAACATCACGAAGGCAAAAGCCCTGATCAAGGTTCGCGATAGCGAAACCCTTTTCCGGATGCTTGAACGCGAACGGATTGACGTTGCTGTTTTCAATAAATGGGGCGGGCTCGGCAAGATCGAGGAACTTGGCATCAAGGGTATTGTTGCCCATGAACCGCCTTTTGCGAAACGTTCGGTCTACTACTATGTGCACAAATCACGCGCGGACCTGGCCACACGCGGAAGCGCCATACTGCGCGAGATGAAAGCGGACGGGACCTATCAGAGAATTTTCGACGCGACACTCGGCACGGTCACAACTCCTGCTTCCTGACGTTGTTGGCGCAAGCCTCTGGATCCTTCAATAAATTGCTCCACCGACCTATTCGGCCTTAGTCTTCCATCCGAACAAGAAATTTGGCGTCCTTTAACCGACGAGATGTGGTGGGAGATTACATGCCCTTAGGCTTCATTACATTGTTGCTGGTCTGCCAGTTGGCCGGCGAAGTGATCCGGCTGGCGCTGGATCTTCCTATCCCGGGGCCGGTGATCGGGATGGCATTGCTGTTTGCCGGGCTCGTCGTGAAAGGATCGGTGCCGGAGGGATTGAGTGCAGCCTCATCAGGACTGCTGCAGCATCTGGCCATGTTGTTCGTCCCGGCCGGCGTGGGTGTTATTACCCATATCGGGTTATTGAAGTCGGAATGGCAGCCGGTCGCCGCCGCCCTGGTCGGCAGCACGGTGGCCGCCATCGTCGTCACCGCCCTGGTCTTGAAACTGTTGATGCCGAAAAACGGCACGGCCGGAAAGACGGGTGAACCCGAATGAACGGCACCGCGCGCGATATCTGGGTTTATTTATCCGCAAGCCCCTTGGCCGGGCTGACCTTTACTCTGGTCGCCTACCAGATCGGTCTTTGGATCCATAACCGCTGTGATCGCCATCCACTTGTGAACCCCGTGCTGATCGCGGTTGCGCTTCTTTCCGGCTTGTTGATCCTCACCGACACCGAATACGGCGTCTATTTCGATGGCGCGCAATTCGTCCACTTTCTTCTGGGGCCCGCCACGGTGGCCCTGGCCGTGCCGCTCTACCGGCAATTCGCCCACGTAAAACGTTCCGCCGCCGCGCTAGCCGTTGCCCTGGTCGCAGGGTCGCTCACGGCTGCGGGGTCTGCGGTCATGATCGCCTGGATGATGGACGCGTCCCGGGAGTTGCTGGTCTCTCTCGCCCCGAAATCAGCAACGGCGCCGATTGCCATGGCGATTGCAGAGGATATGGGCGGGTTGCCGACATTGACCGCCGTGCTTGTCATGCTGACTGGGATCATCGGGGCAGCCTTCGGCACCGGTATCCTGTCGCTGATCCGCGTCCGTGACCCGCGCGTGCTGGGCTTCGCCCTGGGACTCGCATCCCACGGGATCGGCACCGCGCGTGCCGTGCAACTGGGCGAAACTGCCGCCGCCTTTTCCGGCCTTGCCATGGGAATGAATGGATTGGCGACTGCCGTGCTGCTGCCGTTGATCGCGACCTTGCTGTTATAGGCGCACGAATTTACGGCCATACAGCGTTATGGGGCGCGTCCCGATCAATCCGGTCGTCCGAACCACCATAAAATGTTGCGGTGCATTATCCACAATCTATCGTTACACAAGCAGATGACCCGGAAGCGTGGAGATTGGGGCATCCCCGGGGCTCTGCTGACCGCCTAGGCCCAGGGGAGGGGCGCGTCCGCAGCGGTGTACCTCGCCTACTCCCCAAGCCGTTAACGCGGAGATTAGGCCAGCCCAATACAAAAGCGCTTTCGGGTCGCCCCCATACGGCTGCGCGCCTGTCCTAATCCCCCTGCAGCGTAGCGCCCAAGATATGCTCGCTTTTGCCGATCACATGATGGGTCGAACCGACAATCAAAGGATCCGGCCCGTGAACCACTTCTTCGTCCTTGCCGGGATAAGGCAGGGTCGACAGGAAATGCTGCATGCAATTGATGCGGGCGCGTTTCTTGTCCGAGGATTTGATGATGGTCCAAGGGGCATCCGCGGTGTCGGTATAGAAGAACATCGCTTCCTTCGCCTCGGTATAGTCATCCCACTTCTGCAATGAGGCGACGTCGATCGGCGAAAGCTTCCACTGTTTCAGCGGATCCCGTTTGCGTTGGGTGAAGCGGCGTTTCTGCTCTTCCTGCGTGACGGAGAACCAATATTTGTAGAGCCGTATTCCCGATCGGGTCCACATCCGCTCCAGCTCCGGGATCTGCCGCATGAATTCCAGATAGTCGTTCGGATCGCAGAACCCCATCACGCGTTCGACCCCGGCCCTATTGTACCAGGACCGGTCGAACAACACCATTTCGCCCGCCGTCGGCAGATGTTCGACATAACGCTGGAAATACCACTGACCCTGTTCCTCGATCGTCGGCTTTTCCAACGCGACGACGCGGGCGCCGCGCGGGTTCAGGTGCTCCATGAAGCGTTTGATCGTGCCGCCCTTGCCGGCCGCATCGCGACCTTCGAAAAGAATGACGATCTTCTGACCCGTTTCCTTCACCCAGCGCTGAACCTTCAGCAGTTCGACCTGCAATTCGGCTTTGTGCTTTTCATAGACCACGCGTTTGATCTTGGTGTGGTAAGGATACTCGCCATTTTCGAAGAGGCGGCGGATGGTTTCCGGATCGTGCCGCATCTCAGCCAGATGATGCAGTTGCGCCCCGCCATCGGGGCGCGCCGGAGTATCGCCTTCCAGTGCAGACGGCTTGTCCGGTGTCGGACCCGCGGTCTGTTCCTCGGCCGATTTTGCCATCGCCGCGTCTTTCTTGGCCGCCTTGGCCTTTGCCGCTTTGACCTTCGGCTTGCGGGTGGTGGGATTTTTCACCGGCATCTTTTCCGGTGCATCGACCTTGGCGGCATCGACGCTGGCCGATGCCTCTTCTTTTGCTGCGCTCATTGCTTCTCCCCAAGCTAATATGCGCATTAAATCAGAATCTTATTAAAGCTTCGTTGATCCTGATCAAATTAGGGGCACTTTTTCAGACCTCGTCCAGGAAGATGCATCGGCGTGCCGGGGGTACGGTCCCTGTTAATACTAAAATAAGGTAAATATTGCGCGTTACCTCACCGACCTGAACGGCGCCAGCAGCAGATCCGCAAGCGACAGGTCGCACGGTTCATCCTGCAAGCCGATCGGCATCTCAGTCCAGCGCTCCGTATTAGATCGCGAGCCGAACAAAGGATCCCAAAAACTGAACAAGGTGCCGTAATTGGAATCCGTGTCCGGTCGGATCGCATGGTGATGTACCCAATGGATACCGGGCGTGATGATGACCTTGGAGAGCGCTTTTTCCACGCGTGCGGGCAGCCGCGCGTTGGAATGGTGAAAGATGGAGCAGAGCAGGACGACGGATTCGAATACCAGGACGGAGGTGAAAGGAATATCCATCAAGCCAATGAAGACGCCGCGCGTGACGGCCGATAAAAGGACCTCCCCGAAATGGAAGCGGACCGCGGTCGTCACATCCAGATGCCGGTCGAAATGATGAACCTGATGGAAACGCCACAGGAAAGGTACTTCGTGGTTCACCCGGTGCCAGACATAGATGAAAAGATCCAACAGCAGGATATCCAGGACCAAACCGCCCCAACCGCCGAACGCGGATGCCATCCAATCCGGCCGCCAAGCGGGCCCATGCGCGGCCATGAAGGCGCTGAGTGGCAGTACGATCAAAGGGGAGAGCAGGAAATTCATGCCGAACAGGGCGCCGTTCCGCAGCCAGCGGGCCAGTCTGCCCGCTCTCCTGTCGGCAGGCATATCGGCTTCCGTGCCGCCGGTCTTCGCCTGAACCCACTCATGCGCGGCGGGCCGCAAACGTTCCAGGACGAACCAAATCAGAAACCAGGCCCCGACGATCGCGCCCTTGAACAACAGCAGTGTTTCGACCGCGGTGTCCATGCTTTCTTCCCGTCCGTTCTCCGACCGGATCGCACCGGTCGGTTATTCTTCCTATGACGCCAAGTCGGAAATATAGCGCAATTTCCGGGGTGCTCTATCCGCCCGCATCCGGTAGATAATTCGATGGGTAATCCAAACGCCGGAAAGCGGCCGGGGCATCTGATCGGTTACGCCATCGCCCCGCAATTTGCCAGCCGCGTCGGCGCCGAGACGGTTCAGAAATAGGTGATCGCCATGCAATCCGCGCTGATCGGTGTTTCAGGTTGTGCCATCGAAGACGAAGGCAACCGCTTTTATGTCAAGGTGGGCGACAAATACGTGAATGCCATCGCCGGGGCGGCGGAGGCGACGCCGATGATCATCCCGCCGCTGGGCGATGTGCTCGACCTGGACCTGATGCTGGACCGGCTGGATGGGCTATTCCTGACCGGCAGTCCATCGAATGTGGAACCGCACCACTATGAAGGCCCGGCCTTCCGCGACGGCGTCAAACGCGATGCCCGGAGGGATAGTACCACCCTGCCGCTGATCAAGAAGGCGATCCAGCGCGGCATGCCGGTTTTCGCGGTCTGCCGCGGGCATCAGGAATTGAACGTCGCGCTGGGCGGGACGCTGCACCAACACGTTCAGGAATTGCCCGGCAAGCGCGATCACCGGGTCAATAACGACCTGGATTACATGGGCCAGTACGATGTCGCCCATTCGATCACGATCCGTCCGGACGGCCCCCTGGCCGCCCTTGCCGGCGCCACCGAAGCCAACGTCAATTCCCTGCATTCCCAGGCGATTGATCGCCTCGCCCCCGGACTGTTGGTCGAGGCGGAAAGCCCCGATGGCGTGATCGAGGCGGTGTCGATGCCGTCGGCCAAGGGTTTTCTGCTCAGCGTCCAGTGGCATCCGGAACACCCGGTCGCGCTGACCTGGACGCTCAGCAAGGCGATGTTCGCCGCATTCGGCGACGCTGCCCGCGCCTATGCCGCGAAGCGATACCAATCCGGTGCCGCCGCCTGACGCACAATTCTCTATCTGACTGTCATTTGCCTCACCTGGAAGGATCCCGCCGATGCGCCTGGCCACCTGGAACATCAACTCCGTCCGACTTCGCATGCCGATCGTGGCGCAATTCACGGAAAGCCATAAGCCCGACGTTCTGTGCCTGCAGGAGACCAAGGTCGAGGATTCCAAATTCCCTTTGGAGGACATCAAGGCGCTCGGCTACGAGCACGTCCTGTTTCGCGGGATGAAGGGTTATAACGGCGTCGCGGTCCTGTCCCGCTTACCGCTTGCCGATAGCGGCAGTCGCGACTGGGCGGGCAAGGAGGATTGCCGGCATCTGGCCGTCGATGTGGACGGCAAGTTCGAACTGCATAATTTCTATGTTCCCGCCGGCGGCGACGAGCCGAATCCGGAGGTGAACGAGAAATTCGACCACAAACTGCGTTTCGTCGATGAAATGCGCGACTGGTTCAAATCCGATCGCAAGGCGGACAAGCCGATGGTGCTGGTGGGCGACCTGAACATCGCCCCGCTGGAAAACGACGTCTGGTCCCACAAGCAGTTACTGAAAATCGTCAGTCACACACCGATCGAGGTGGAGAAACTGACCGCGGTGCAGAACGGGATGAAATGGGTCGATGCGGTTCGGGACAAAATCCCGGAGCCGGAAAAGCTTTATAGCTGGTGGAGTTACCGGTCCCGCGACTGGCGCGCCGCGGACAAGGGACGCCGACTGGACCATGTTTGGGTGACCGAACCCCTGGCCGGGGCGGTATCGGGCGTCGAGATCGTCAAGGATGCGCGTGGCTGGGAAAAACCGTCGGACCACGTCCCCGTGATCGTCGATTTCAAGCTCTAGATCCGGCCGCCCGCTTAAGGGTCTCCCGGTTGCCCCAGCTTCGGAAGAAATAGCGTCCTTCCTGAACGCCCTCGGGAAGCGGGATTTCTTCCGCCCCGGACAGTGGAATCTTCTGGTCGCTGAGCACGATTGCGCCGGGATGAAGCAGGGTCGGCAGAATTTCCGCCATCCGCCGCGCGACACGTGCATCCGCCAGGGGATTGCCGGTACCGATGTCGCTGTGCACCAGCACTGCCGGTTCCGGTAGAAGGGTTGCCGCTCTGGCAAGGGTTTCCGGGATTTCGCCGAGGATCAGATGTGCATCATCCGGCGTGCTGTCCGGATGCGCCGCGACCTGGCGGTCGAAGACAAAGATCTCACGGTTCGGCAACAGGGCCCGCAGATGATCGAAGGTGCGCCCGTTCCCAAGCCCGATTTCGAGCACCACACCTTCCCGGCCGTCGATCATTTCCGCGGCTTTGTTCAAGCAGGCACGCTGTGCCGTCAGGCGTCGGATGAATGAGTCCAGTCGTGACACGTCTCTTCCCTTCGCGATCCAGGCAGCCATGCGCTACCGACCTACCCTATCTGAGAGGGATCATCGAAATTCCAACCGCCGACCGTCCAACAATATCGTGAACAGGCCGGAAATCGCTGGATTTCGGCGTTTTTTTACCGGTCACGCTTCCGTGCGGCGCGCCGACGATGCCGGCCAGCGTCGGAAAATCCATTGTGATCATGGGAGTTTTCCATGTAATAGTTCGCTTCGGGGAGTTCAATTGTCCCGGGATTCGTTCGCGGGGGGGCGCAAACCGGCAATTGGCGGGCTTAAAGAAACCGCTGCCGTGAGGAAGGTGCACGAAGATGAGCCGGGGCCACCACAAGCGCGTGCTGATGTACAGCCATGACACCTTCGGGCTTGGTCACCTGAGGCGCGTCAGGGCTATCGCGCATTCCCTGGTCGAAGAATCCAAGGACATTTCCGTCCTGATCCTGACCGGGTCTTCGATTATCGGCAGTTTCGACTTCCGGACGCGGGTGGATTTCGTCCGTGTTCCCGGCGTGATCAAGCTGCGCAACGGTGATTACACCCCGCTGAAGCTGCATATGAATATCGACGATACACTGGCGATCCGGGAGTCGATCATTCGGCACACGGCCGAGACCTTCGACCCGGATCTTTTCATCGTCGACAAGGAGCCGCTAGGCCTGCATGGCGAAGTGGAATCCACCCTGCAATATCTGAACGAAAAGGGTATCCCTTGCGTTCTGGGCCTGCGCGACGTGATGGACGAACCCGCCTTGCTGGAACCGGAATGGAAACGCAAACGCGCCATCCCGGCCCTGTCGCAATATTATGACGAACTTTGGGTCTACGGCCTGCCGCAGTTCCACGATCCCCTGGAAGGCCTGGAAATTCCGCAATCCGTCCGCCGGAAAATGGTCTATACCGGCTATCTTCAGCGCGGCGAACCGGCCGATATCCCAACAGCGGCCTTCGCGACGTCAAAGATCGAGAAACCCTATATCATGGTGACGCCCGGTGGCGGCGGCGACGGGGAGGAACTGGTCGATTGGGTCCTGCAGGCCTATGAGACCGATCGCAAACTGCCTTATCCCGCCTTGATCGTTTTGGGTCCGTTCATGTCGACCGAAAGCCAGGCGGCCTTCAAGGGCCGGGCGGAAAACCTGGACGATGTGGAGATCATCACCTTCGACGCCCATCTGGAGCAGTTGATTGTGGACGCGGTCGGCATGGTCGCGATGGGCGGCTACAATACCTTCTGCGAGATCCTGTCCTTCGACAAACCGGCGGTCATCGTGCCGCGGCGCTATCCGCGCCGGGAACAGTATATCCGCGCCAAACGGGCACAGGAGTTGGGCCTGTTGAACATGCTGGATCCGGAAGAGACGAAGTCGCCCAAGGACATGGCGACGGCGCTGCGCCATCTGCCGCAGCAGAACCGGCCTTCCGATGTGATCATCCCCGGTTTGCTCGACGGGTTGGAAAGCGTGAATATCCTGGCCGGCCGCCTGGCATCCCGTCCCCGTCCCAAGGTTCGCGTCGCCAGTTCGAAATAGCGGGCCGGCCTCTCGCAGTCGGCACCGGTTGACGCCCAAATGATGCTCCAAACGATGCGGCACGTGAATTCATGACGACGGCCTTCGTCCTCAAAGGCTATCCGCGCCTGTCGGAAACCTTCATCGCCCAGGAGATCCTGGCGCTCGAAAGGCGTGGGCTGGATATCGTCATCGTCTCGCTGCGTCATCCGACCGATCGGCACAGCCATCCCGTCCATGCGGAGATTTCCGCGCCGGTGATCTACCTGCCGGAATATCTTTATCAGGAACCGCGCCGGGTTCTTCACGCCTGGTGGGCGGTGCGCGATCGCAAGGGATACGCGGCGGCACGAAATTTGTGGTTCAAGGACTTGCGGCGGGACCGAACACCGAACCGCATCCGCCGTTTCGGTCAGGCCCTTGTGCTGGCGGCGGAGTTGGAAGGCCGGATTGATCGGCTGCATTTCCATTTCCTGCACACACCGGCTTCGGTCACCCGCTATGCCGCGATGATCCTGGATGTCCCCTGGAGCGGTTCGGCCCATGCCAAGGATATCTGGACCATCCCCGATTGGGAGAAACGGGAAAAACTGGCTGCAATGGATTGGCTGTCGACCTGTACCGGCGTCGGCGCGGAACATCTTCGGCATCTGGCGGAACCCAATCCGCAAAAAGTGCATTTGGATTATCACGGCTTGGACCTGACCCGCTTTCCCCATAGTTCGACCGACCCGTCCGGCCGCGATGGATCCGATCCGTCCGACCCGGTGCGCCTGATCTCGGTCGGCAGGGCCGTTGCAAAGAAAGGATATCCGGACCTTCTGAACGCGCTGGCAAAAATCCCGAATGGATTGCATTGGCGGCTGACCCATATCGGCGGCGGCACGGAGCGGGACAGCTTGAAAGCTTTAGCGGGGAATTTGGGAATTGCCGATAATGTGGATTGGCTTGGTGCGCAACCGCAACAGGCTGTTCTTGACCATCTTCGGCAATCGGACCTGTTCGTCCTGGCCAGCAAGATCGCCGAGGATGGCGACCGCGACGGCCTGCCCAACGTCTTGATGGAAGCGCAGAGCCAGCGGCTCGCCGTGCTGTCCACCGCCGTGTCCGCCGTGCCGGAATTGATCCTGGACGGAGAAACCGGCGCCTTGGTGCAGCCCGGGGATGTTCCCGCATTGACGGCGGCACTGACGCAACTGATCGCCGATCCGGACCTGCGACGCCGCTACGGCGAGGCCGGCGAGGCCCGTGTCCGGTCCAGGTTCGACGCCGCTTCCTGCATCGCCGGAATGGCGCAGCGTTTCGGTTTGCCGGCGGGACCCGATCAGCAGGCCGCCTCCCCAGCGAAAAATGCCGACGCATGTGGATAGAATTCTATGCGCCGATGAAGGCGCCGACCCATCCTGTCCCGTCCGGCGACCGACGCATGGCCCGACTGCTGATGCGGGTCTTGGCGCAGGGCGGGCATGAAGTGACCCTCGCTTCCAGTTCCCGGTGTTGGGAAGGAAAAGGGGACCCGGCCGCCCAAGCCGCGATTGCACAGCGCGCCGCCCTGGAACGCCGGGATCTGGAGAACTGGTATGTCGAACACGGCGTGCCGGACCTTTGGTTCACCTATCACCTTTATCACAAGGCGCCGGACCTGATCGGCCCTTCCCTATGCGACCGGTTCGACATCCCCTATTGCGTCGCGGAGCCGAGCTTCGCCCCCAAACAGGAACACGGTCCCTGGGCGGAGTGGCACGAGGCGGTGCGGAAGGCGCTGCAGCGGGCAGACGCAACTTTCTTCCTTAATCCAACGGACCGGGAATGCGTCGCCCCACTGCTTCGTCCCGGTTGCCGCGCGGTCGACCTGCCCCCATTCACGGATACCGGCGGGTACCAAGCGGCGCGGGCCGCTCGTGCGGAAACGCGGGCCGCCATCGCCGGGAAGCATGGCGTCGATCCCGACAAACCCTGGTTGCTGGCCGCCGCGATGATGCGGCAGGACGTAAAGAAGGAGTCCTATCGTCTATTGGCCGATGCCTTGCGCGGTCTGGACCATACCGGCTGGTCGTTGCTGATCGTCGGCGACGGACCGGCGCGAGCGGAGGTCGAGCGGATGTTCCAGGACCTGCCGCACACCGCTTTCCTGGGTGCCTTGTCGGCGGCGGAGCTTGCCAGAATCCAGGCGGCCTGTGATCTGGCCGTCTGGCCGAGCCTGAACGAGGCTTTCGGCCTGGGGATTCTGGAAGCGCAGGCAGCGGGCCTGCCGGTGGTTTCGGGTCGAAACAGCGGCGTCGCCAACATGATCGTCGACGGCGAGACCGGCCTGCTTACCGAGATGGGGGATGCCGCCGGTTTCGCAGAAGCCGTTGTGCGTTATCTGAAGGATCCGGACATGCGGCTTCGCCATGGCGCGGCGGCAATCGCGAATGTCGCGCGCCGCCACGATATGAACCATGCGGCCCGTGTCGTGTTTGCGGAAATAAATACTGTTGTAGGGGAATATAGGAAATGACCCAAATCGCCATTCTTCGGCACGGCCCGACGGACTGGAACGAGGAAGGCCGATTCCAGGGCCGCGCCGATCGGTTCCTGTCGGAAGCCGGCCGCCTGGAAGTCGCCGGCTGGCGGCTGCCGGAGGACGTGAAGGCCTGGCGCGTGATGGCCAGCCCCCTTTCCCGTGCCCGAAAGACCGCCCTTCTGCTGACCGGACGAGAGCCGGATGTCGACGCGCGCCTGATCGAGATGGATTTCGGCGATTGGGAGGGAGAACGACTGGCCGACCTGCGCCAGCGCCTGGGCGAAGAGATGCGCCTGAACGAGGCGCGCGGGTTGGACTTCACCCCCCCTGGCGGCGAAAGTCCCCGGATGGTGATGGACCGTCTTCGTCCCCTGCTGGCGGAACTGGGGGAGGCCGGCGATTCCTGCCTTATCATCGCGCACAAGGCGGTCATCCGGGCGCTCTATGCCATGGCCACGGGTTGGGATATGACCGCTGATGCACCGACCAAACTGCGCAATGCCTGCCTGCATCGGTTCGACCTGTCGGCGGATGGTGCCCTCAGCGTGGTCGCCTTGAACGAAGCGCTGACCTCCGGATGAAGTTGGCGTGACACGGACACAGCAGGAACCCTGATTTCGGCATGAAACCGCATCTCTTCATCCATGTGCAGCACTTGCTTGGGATCGGGCATATGGAACGTGCCTTTGCCATCGGTTCGGCCTGCCGGGACAGCGGGTTTACCGTCACCGTGGCAACGGGCCGCGGGTCCTGCGCGGAGGAAGGTCGGTTCCAATGGATCCCCTTGCCGGATGTCCGATCGGCCGATGCGGCCTTTTCCACCCTGCTGGATGAAAAAGGGCAACCGGCAACCGACGCACTGTGGGCCCGGCGCAAGGATATCCTTTTGGAAGGATTCCGGAACGCGGCGCCCAGCCTGTTGCTGGTCGAGGGTTTTCCTTTCGCGCGCCGACGATTCCGGACCGAGTTGCTGCCGCTGCTGAAACGAGCGCGGGACGCGGGCCTTTCTGTCGTCTGTTCTATCCGGGATATTCTTCAACCCAAGGACAATCCGGACCGGGTCGAGGAAAGCCTGACCTGGGCGAATACGCTTTTCGACATGATCATGGTGCATGGCGATCCAACCATTGCGCGGCTCGAGGAATCCTTCCCGGCCGCTGGCCGGCTTGAAACGCCGGTCGTCTATACCGGTTACGTTTCCAAACCCGACGGACCGGACGACGGAACGACCGGACAGGGAGAGATCGTGGTGTCGGCCGGCGGCGGCGCCGTCGGTATGGGGCTTTTCGAGACCGCGCTGGCGGCCGCGGCCCTGCCGGGCGCGGACCGATGGCATTGGCGGCTTCTGGTGGGCCGGAACATGGACCTGACCGCCGGTCGGACGATGTCCCACGTCACGGTGGAGCCCGCGCGGACGGATTTCCGTGCCGTCCTGAGCCGCGCCGCCGCATCCATCAGCCAGGCCGGCTACAACACCGCGGTCGATCTGTTTGCCAGCGGGGCGCCGGCAGTGCTGTGTCCCTTCATGGATGGCGGCCAAATGGAACAGGCGATGCGGGCCCGGCGCATGGAAGCCGTGATCGGCGCTGTGATCCTTTCCGAAACCGGCCTGACGCCAGAAACACTGCTCGCCGCCGTCCGCACACAGGTTGACCGCGGCCGCCGAATGCCTGCAATCGATTTGTCAGGCGCCGAACGAACGGCAAGGCTCTTGAGCCTTTGCCATACGGGCGATATGGCTGGCGCCGCCAAAGCCGGATTGACCGGCTTCGAAAGGGGATCGAATTGAGCACGCAGCCCTGGCAGGACCTGCGGGACGAGTTGGACCAATGGGCCGAGAACGGCAGAATCGCGCATTTCTGGTGGCGCGATGACGATGCCGTCAAACCGGGCCCCCTGCTGGAGCGTCTGGCGGAAACCGCCGCCGGTGCGCCGGTGTCCCTGGCCGTCATTCCGGCGCAGGCGGACCCTCTGCTGCAGGACGCGCTCGACCGGCATCCCTCCTTCTCCGTCATTCAGCACGGATATGCGCATCAATCCCATGCCGGGCCGGGTGAAAAGAAATGTGAATTCCCGGAAAGCCGCGACGCCGAGGCGATGCTGACCGACCTTCAGAAAGGCCGGGAAAGACTGGCCGCACTGTTCGGGCCACGCTTCCGGCCCGCCCTTGCCCCACCCTGGAACCGTATCGCCGACAGCCTGCCGGCAAAACTGGACCGTGCCGGATTGTCGGGTCTGTCCACCTATCGCCGCGCGAACCGACCGCCCGGCCCGCGGTGCTGGATCGATACCCATTGCGACATCATCGCCTGGCGCACGACCCGGGGTTTCATCGGCGATGCCGGCGCCTTCGCCCTCGTCACTGAACATCTACGGGCGCGCCGGAAAGGCGAAGCCATCGACGAGCCGACCGGCGTGATGACCCATCACATTGTTCATGACGAAGCGTGTTGGACATTCCTGCGGCAGTTCGCGGCCCTTGTTGCGGTCCATCCTGCGGCAGCATGGTGCGACCCCTTTTCGGATCTCGCGGCGGCATGACGGACGGGATCCTTCATAGCCGTTACGATCGGCGCATGCTGTTGGCGGATTTTGCGCGCAGCGCGGCTGGCCTTTTCTTCACCCTGGGGCCCGCTCTGTTCCTGAATCCGATTCCCATCCTGTTCTGGATTTTCCTGGCTGCCGGCATGCTGTTCCTGGCCTTCGGCGTGAAGACGGTTCAGAAATGGATGACCAGGGTCGAGATGACCGCCGAGACACTGACCGTCACGTCACCGATCACCGCCAGCCTGACCTGGAAGGGTCTGCAATCCGCGAAACTGCGGTTCTACGCCACGCGCCGAAAAAGCCGGAAGGGGTGGATGCAATTGACCCTGAAGGATGGCCATAGCCGCATCGTTCTGGATTCCGCATTGGAGGATTTCGACACCGTCGCCAAATACGCCGCCCGTTGGATTCTCGAGAAGCGGATCGACCTCGATATTCCCAGTCGCGAGAATTTTCTTGCACTTGGCATCCGGCTGGACCGAAATACCGAAAGCGAGAACCAATAAAGTAGCCGGAAAAGGAAGGGGCAGCCTGTTCCGGGTTAAAATTGTGGGTTCCGCGCCGTTTAAGTTGACGGCTCTTAACCAGTTGTGAACATTTTCTTCCGTAATATTTAACCGGCGCCAAGTAACCGACCAAGGTAAGAAGTCCCGGAACGCCGCGTTCAGGTGATCGTCAGCAGGGGGAGCCGTCCCGGCCCATGTCCGATAAGCCCATGTCCGATAAACCCATGTCCGATAAGCCAACGTCCGAAAACTTGATCGAGGTCCGAGACCTGCGAGTCAGTTTCAATTTGCCGGAAGGGCAGATCGAAGCGGTGAAGGGCGTATCCTTCAGAGTCCCGGCCGGACGAACGGTGTCGCTGGTCGGCGAATCCGGTTCCGGCAAGTCCGTCGTCAGTCAGGCAATCATGGGCATTCTGCCCAAATCAGCCAACATCACCGGCGGACAGATCCTGTTCCGCGATCCGAACAAGCCCGGCACGGTTCTGGATATCGCGGCGATGGACCGCGACGGTCCGGACATGCGTTCGCTGCGTGGCGGCCGGATCTCGATCATCTTCCAGGAACCGATGACCTCGCTGTCGCCGCTGCACACGGTCGGCAACCAGATCTGCGAAGCGCTGGAACTGCACCGCAGTGTCGGCGGCGCCGAAGCCATCGCCATGGCGGAAGAAATGCTGGCCCGCGTCGGTTTTCCCGATCCGGCCCGCGCCATCCGCACCTATCCTTTCGAATTGTCCGGCGGTCTGCGCCAGCGCGCGATGATCGCGATGGCATTGGTCTGCAACCCGGCCCTGCTGATCGCCGACGAACCGACCACCGCTCTGGACGTGACCATCCAGGCGCAGATCCTGAAACTTTGCCGCGACCTGCAGGACCATCTGGGCATGGCGATCCTGATGATCACCCACGATCTGGGTGTTGTCGCCAACATGGCCGAGGAAGTCGTGGTCATGTATCACGGCGAGGTCATGGAACACGGATCGCTGACGGATATCTTCCGTGACGCCCGGCATCCCTACCTGCAATCCCTGCTGAAAGCCGTGCCGCGTTTCAATATGGAGCCGGGCGAGCGCCTGATTCCGATCCGCGAGATCAAGCCCCGCGTGGGCGGCCACCTGACCGTCCAGAAGGAAGGCGGCCAGGGCAAGATCGGCGAACCGATCCTGTCGGTCGAGGGCATCAACAAGACCTATACGATCAAGAAGGGCAGCCTGTTCGGTAAGCAGGAACGCAACCAGATCAAGGCCGTCGACAATGTCAGTTTCGAACTGAAGCGTGGTGAGTGCCTGGGCCTCGTCGGTGAATCCGGCTGCGGCAAAACCACCCTCAGCAAGATCCTGATGCGGGCGCTGACGCCGGATACCGGATCTTTCCGGTTCCACGACGGCGACAAGGACATCGACATCCTGGGTCTCGAGGGGAAGGACCTTCTGGAATTCCGCAAGAAGATGCAGTTCATCTTCCAGGATCCCTTCTCGTCCCTCAATCCGCGGATGACGGTGTTGGACCTGATCTCCGAACCGTTGGAGATTCACGATATCGGCACCCATCGCCAACGCCAGGAACTGGTGCAGGAGCTGATGGAACTGGTCGGCCTCGATACCCGCCATCTGAAACGCTATCCGCACAGTTTCTCGGGCGGACAGCGCCAGCGTCTCGGCATCGCCCGCGCCTTGGCCCTGCGGCCTGAAATCCTGATTTGCGACGAACCGGTCTCGGCGCTGGACGTTTCGATTCAGGCTCAGATTCTGAACCTGCTGAAGGATCTGAAGGAATCGCTCGGCCTCACCTATATCTTCATTTCGCACAACCTCGCCGTGGTCGACTATATCGCCGACCGGATCATGGTGATGTGCCGCGGCCGCCTGGTCGAAATGGCGCCGCGCGATCTGTTGTTCCGCAACCCGGTTCATCCCTATACCCGCGGGCTGCTGACCGCGGTGCCGGACCCGAACCTGGACCATCCCTTGGATTTCGACCACCTGATGTCGGAAAAGGCGTCCGAGCCGACCGTCTGGCCCTTCCCCTTCGCGGAGGTTGACGGCGTATCCCCGGTACTACGGCATCTGGGTGACGGGCACTATGTCCGCGCCCTGCCCGAAGCCAATTTGTCGGAGTTGGCGGCATGAGGAAGAACCTTGCCCATTCGCGCAACGCGGCGGCCCACAGGCCGTCGGGTCTCGCCTTTGCCGCCGCCGGTCTGCTGGCCGGGGCGCTGATTTGGGGCATCACCGCCGGCAAGGCTAAGGCGCTGGACGTCGTCGACTCTCCGTTCTTCGGCCATTTCGTCGTCGACGGAACCCTGCCGCCTGTCGCCCAGCGCGTGCCGGCCGATCCCCTGGTGGTGCCGCTGGATAAGCCCGGCCAGTCCATCGGGCAGCATGGGGGTGATATCCGTACGCTGATGACCAGCGCCAAGGATACGCGCCAGATGACCGTCTATGGATATGCGCGGCTGGTGAAATACGACCGGGATTTTGAGCTGGTCCCCGATATCCTGAAATCGGTCGAGGTGGAGGAAGGACGGTCCTTTACCTTCACGCTGCGCCGCGGCCACCGCTGGTCCGACGGTTCGCCTTTCACGACGGAGGACTTCCGCTATTGGTGGGAGGATATGGCCCATAACGAGGAGCTGTATCCCGTCGGTGCGCCGGCCTTCATGAAAGTGCGCGATGCCTATCCGGACGTGGAAATCCTCGACGAGGTGACGATCCGCTACACCTGGTCGCATCCGAACCCAGATTTCCTGCCGGGTCTGGCCGGCGCCTCGCCGAACTACATCTACGCGCCCGCGCATTACATGAAGCAGTTCCACGTCAAATACGCGGACCCGGAAAAGCTTCAGGCGATGGTCGAGGAGGAAGGCCAGCGCAACTGGTCGGCCCTGCATACGCGGCGCGGCCGGCTGTATCGGAACGACAACCCGGACCTGCCCGTGCTGCAGCCCTGGCATGTCGAAACGCCGTCCCCCAGCGACCGCTATGTCTTCGTCCGCAACCCGTATTACCACAAGATCGACGCGAACGGGCTGCAACTGCCCTATGTCGACCGGATCATCGTCAATCTGACGGAAAAGAAACTGGTGGCGGGCAAGGCCGCGACCGGGGACCTGGACCTGCAGGGACGGTATCTGCGCTTCGACGACTTCACCCTGTTGAAACAGAATGAGAAGTCGCACGGCTACAAGACGCTGTTGTGGCGGATCGCCAAGGGCGCTCATCTGGCCTTGTTTCCGAACCTGAACAACAAGGAACCGGTCTGGCGGGACCTGTTCCGAAATGCCGACTTCCGCCGCGCGCTGTCGCTGGCGGTGAACCGGTATGAGATCAACCGCGTCGTCTATTTTGGCCTGGCGCTGGAAGGACAGAACACCCTGCTGCCCGGCAGCCCGCTCTACAAACCCGAATACCGGGAGGCCTGGAGTGAGTTCAACGTCAAGAAAGCCAACGCGATCCTGGATCGCCTGGGCCTGAGGCGGCGCCGGATGGACGGCATGCGGGTGCTGCCCAACGGCGAGCCTCTGGAAATCATCGTCGAGACCGGCGGCACTTCCACCGAGGAAACCGACGTCCTTCAGCTGATCACCGACAGCTGGCGCGATATCGGCGTCAAGATGTTCATCAAACCGTTGAGCCTGGACAATATGCGCCGCCGCGTCTTCGCCGGGGAAACGCAGATGTCGATCTCGTCCGGCTGGGAAAACGGGTTGGCCACAGCGGCGATGTCGCCGACCGAACTGGCACCGATCAGCCAGGTGCAGCTGCAATGGCCGATGTGGGGCCAGTATCACGAAACCAACGGCAATGCCGGCGAACCGGTCGACATGCCGGAAGCCCAGCAACTCCTGGACCTTCTGGACCTGTGGTACCGCGCCAAGACCGTCGCCGAGCAGCGCGAGATCTGGTCCCGGATGCTGAAGATCCAGTCGGACAACGTCTTTTCGATTGGCCTTGTCGCCGGCGTTCTGCAGCCGATCGTCGTGCGCGACGGCCTCAACAACGTGCCCGAGGAAGGGTTGTGGAACTGGGACCCGGGCGCGCATTTCGGCATCTACGGCATGGATACGTTCTGGTGGGACCGGAACGCTTTGAAACTGACCCAGCAATAGGACCAGGGTCACGCGCCGCCTTGGCGGGCGCGGGGGAGGAAGAAAGTAAATGTTGGGATATTTGGCCCACAGATTATTGGTGATGATCCCCACCCTGCTGGTGATCAGCGTCTTCGTCTTCGTGATCATCCAGTTGCCGCCGGGGGATTATCTGACGACCCTGGTGACCGAATTGCAGGCCCAGGGCGAAAGCATCAGCCAGGAAAGGCTGGAATACTACCGCAAGGAATTCGGCTTCGGCGAACCGGTGGTGAAACAGTATTTCGTCTGGCTGTTCGGCCTGCTGCAGGGAAATCTGGGCTATTCCTTCGAACATGAACAACCGGTGGCCGATGTGGTCGGCGACCGCGCCTTCCTGACCGTCGTCGTCTCCATGGCGACGATCGTCTTCGTCTATATCGTTTCCTTCCCGATCGGCGTCTATTCCGCGGTCCGGCAATACAGTGCCGGCGACTATGCGTTGACCTTCGTCGGGTTCATCGGGCTGGCGACGCCGAACTTCCTGCTGGCGCTGGTGCTGATGTATCTGGCGAACGAGTATTTCGGCACCTCGATCGGCGGTCTGATGGACGATCAGTTCAAGGATCAGCCGATGTCATGGGCCAAACTGGTCAGTATCCTGGAACATCTTTGGGTGCCGGTCATCGTCATCGGCACCTCGGGTACGGCGGGCATGATCCGGCGGCTGCGCGCCAACCTGTTGGATGAGCTGCACAAGCAATATGTCGTCACCGCGCGCGCCAAGGGCGTGCCGCCGGGCAAGGCCTTGGTCAAATATCCGCTGCGCATGGCGCTGAACCCGTTCATCGCCGATATCGGCAACATCCTGCCGGAAATCATCTCCGGTTCCGCCATCGTCTCCATCGTGTTGAGCCTGGAGACAACGGGTCCGATGCTGCTGCGCGCCCTGCAGAGCCAGGACATGTATCTGGCCGGCAGCTTCCTGATGTTCCTGGCGCTTCTCACCGTCCTCGGCACCTTGATCTCGGATCTGGCGCTGGCGGCACTCGATCCCCGCATCCGCCTCGGCGCGGACCTGGCGAAATAGCCCGGGTCAAGGAAGGAGACCGTCACGATGACCGACACGACCCAGGGCACGTCCGATCTGAAGCATTACGTCAACGATCGGCCCTTCGACCCCTATTCCGCCGTCACCCTGTCGCCGGAGCAGGAGAAGTATTATCTCGCCTCCCAATGGGTGCTGATGTGGATGAAGTTCAAGCGCCACAGGCTGGCGGTCTTGAGCGGCCTCTACCTGGTGTTGGTCTATCTCTCGGTGGTCATTTCCGAAGTCTTGGCGCCCTACAGTTTCTCCCATCGGCATACCGACTATCTGTATGCCCCGCCGCAGGAGGTTCGGTTCTTCCATAACGGCGAGTTCCTGGGGCCTTTCGTCTACGAATACGATGTCAGTCTGAATCTTGAGGAACTTCGCTGGGACTACACAGAGAACACTGACCGTCCGAAACAGTTGCGGTTCTTCTGCAACAGCGCGGATTACGACGGCGCGACCTATGAATTCTGGGGAATGTGGGAATCCAATTTCCATCTCGTCTGCCCCGCGAAGGACAGTCATTTCTTCTTCCTCGGCACCGACCGGCTGGGCCGGGACATCCAATCGCGCATTATTCAGGGCGCAAGGATTTCGCTGACCGTTGGTCTGATCGGCATCATCATCAGTTTCACGCTCGGTCTCGTGATCGGCGGTATGGCCGGTTACTACGGCGGCTGGATCGACTCCCTGGTGCAGCGGGTGATCGAGGTCATCCGGTCCTTCCCGGCCCTGCCGCTTTGGATGGCCTTGTCGGCGGCAATGCCCGTCACCTGGTCGCCCATTCTGGTCTTCATCGGGATCACCGTGATCCTGGGCCTGTTGGACTGGCCGGGCCTTGCGCGTGCGGTGCGGTCCAAGCTGCTCGCCCTGCGCGAAGAGGATTTCGCCGTCGCTGCCCAGCTGATGGGTGCGAAACCCGGGCGGATCATCGGACGTCACCTGATGCCGAGCTTCATGAGCCATCTGATCGCCTCGGCGACGCTGGCCATCCCAAGCATGATCCTGGGCGAGACGGCGTTGAGCTTCCTGGGCCTGGGCTTGCGTCCCCCGATCACCAGTTGGGGCGTGCTGCTGAATGAAGCGCAGAACTTCAACGCGGTCGCGCTCTATCCCTGGCTGCTGTGGCCGGCGGTACCGGTGATCATGGTGGTTCTGGCCTTCCAGTTCCTGGGCGACGGACTGCGCGACGCAGCGGACCCGTACAAGTAAATCGCAAAAGTCACCGCGGTTTGTGCCGGTGACAGGCGAATTGTGCCTGGTCGTTTACAACTGTCCACAACGGTTAACTCCGTGACATTGAGACCGAAACCACCCCCTGCTAGGTAAACTACCAGGGTGTGGTCTAAGGAGATTTGTCATGCGGGTTTCCCGTCTCGTTTTGTCCATGGTCGCCGCCGCGGGCATGTCCGTCGGCTTGGTACAAGGCGCCGCCGCCCTCACCATCGATTTCGAAGGCTTCTCGAACGGCCAGATTCTGTCGTCCTTCGGAGGCGGAGCCGGCACCCATAGTTTCGGGTCATTGGACGTCACCTTCAGCGGCAAGGAAAAAGATGGCGGAAATGGCCGTGTCGTGGTGTTCGACACCAACAATACCGGCAATTCCTCGGATCCCGATCTGCACGCTGATTTCGAAGTCGGTCCTAACTACGGTACGTTGGGCCCGATACGTCCCGGCAATGCCCTGATTATTCAGGACGATTCCAACCTGTCCAGTTGCTCCAGCGGGTTCTGCACCGATCCGGATGACGAGGTCGACGGTCAGTTCACGTTGGATTTCAGCCAGGGCGTACGCTTGTCGTCGATCGATGTGCTCGACATTGGCGGGGCCACGCTCAGCCTGTTTTTCGCCAACAATCTCCTGGCTGATATCAATGTCCCGGGCGTCGGCGGCAGCAGCAATGGCGGCGACGACAACCGGTCGGGCACCTTCGTATTGGACAGTCAGTTCGCCAATCTGGTCATCGACCGGTTCGTCTTCACGCTCGGCAATTCCGGTGCGATCGACAATATCGTCGTCTCGCAAGTGCCGGTTCCGGCCGCCCTGCCCTTGCTGGGCGCGGCACTGGCTGCTTTCGGCTTGATGTCCCGGCGGCGCGCCAAACTCGCCTGAACCCGGCAACCGTTCTTGTACCCGAGGGTCACCGTTTCCTGAGCCAAAGGCTGCTTTCGCGCGCTCCGCTTTGCAGATGAAGCGCCGCGGCCGGGTGGTTGCCCATGCCCGGTATTACTGTTCGCCGGACATAGTTGCTAGACCACAGAATGTCCCAGCCACCGCCGCCGATCAGCGCCGCGACGCCCTGCTGTTCGTTGTAACCGCGCCATTCCCAGGCCGCCGGATAAGGCCAGGGCAGGAAGATGTCGTGGATATGAACGAGGACCCCGCCGGGCAGACGCGGCAGCACATCGGAGAACAGCAAATCCACATCCGTGCCGGGCATCAGGATATGGCTTGAATCGATGGAGAGGATATCGCCAGGCCCGAGCGTGTCGAACAGGGCCGGGTCCGCATCCTGCACCACGGAGAGGATGAGTTTTATCCCGTCAAGGCGCGACAGGTCGGCGCGCGGCGCCGGATCGATCGCGGTGATTTCCGATGCCAGCCCGCCATCGCGCACGGCGCGGGCCAGAAATCGGGTGGAATGGCCGGACCCGACCTCCACGATACGGGCCGGTCGCCGAGTCCGGACCACGGTATAGGCCGCCGCGGCGTCCAGCCCCGGGAACCAGTCCTGCCGCCAGCGCGGTTCCGGCGGATCCCCCCCGCCGATGGCATCTAAATCGCCGGACAGCGCGGCCATGTCGTCGAGCAGGCTTTTGAAATCCGGCTCCGCTGCCTGGAACTGCGTTCGAAGCCAGGGATAAGCCGGGTCCGCCTCAGACGCGGGCGCTATGGAATCCGCATAACGATAGGGGATGAAGAAACCCTGCTTCTTGAAACCGAGTAGGGTTTCCAGGCCGAGTTTCAGGCGGCGCAGGGTTGTTCGCGTCGACACGGGCACACCTGTCACAGGGAAAGCGTCAATCCTTCGCGCGCGACGATCGTCCCGGGGCGCGCGGCGGCGACATCCGCCGCGATCTTGTCCATCATGTCATCGGTATGGCTGGGATCGTGGTGGAAGATCACCAGCGTCTCAACATTCGCCGCGTCGGCCAGTTTGATGCCTTCCTGCCATGTGGAATGGCCGAAACCGACGAACTTTTCGTATTCCTCGTCCGTATAGGTCGCGTCATAGATCATGACCCCGGCATCCTGCACCAGCGACAGGACCCTGTCGTCCAATCGGTCGGGATAATGTTCCGTATCCGTAATATAAGCGATCGCTTTGCCGTCGTACTCAATGCGATAACCGCAGGCTCCGTTAGGATGGTTCAACGGCGCGGTGCGCAGACGGACACCTTCCGCCGGATGAAGATCCTCCCCCGCCTCGAAATCGTTGAAGGAGACATTGGCGCCGAAAATCTCCGGCGGTACGGGAAACAGGGGCGCGCGCATCATGTCCGACAGGACTTTGTGCAGGGACATCCCGATCGGCTTCAAATGACCGGCATAGACCGGCACGGTGAGGCCCGGAATGTGAAACAGCGCGAAGAAAGGCATCCCGATAATATGATCGAGATGCGTGTGGGTCAGAAATACCTGTGTATCGACGGGCCCTTCCTTGGCGAGAATATCCCGGCCCAGCATCGGCAGGCCGGACCCGGCGTCGAAGATCAAACGCTGGTCGTCGCAGAGAACCTCGAGGCACGAGGTATTGCCGCCATATTTGACGGTGTGCGGCCCGGCGCAGGCGATGCTGCCGCGCGTCCCCCAAAACGTCACAGAGAATCGGCTATCTCCGGCCACGGGCGTCCCACTCGCTTGTCACAGTTTCCCCCGTCCTGGCGAAGCGCCGCCACGCCGACCCCCCGGCCGGGCGCAAAAAACACTATTGCATGGGCGGGCCTAAGGGACGAGCCGGTAGCCTCCCGGTTCGGTAACCAAGAGTTCCGCGTTGGACGGATCCCTCTCGATCTTTTGCCGAAGCCGGTAAACATGGGTTTCCAACGTATGGGTCGTTACGCCAGCGTTGTAGCCCCAGACCTCACCCAACAGTGTATCGCGGGCAATCACTTTGTCACCCGCGCGATACAAATATTTCAGAATTGCCGTCTCTTTTTCCGTCAGCCGGACCTTGCTGTTCTTTTCTTCGTCCAGAAGCATTTTCGCGGACGGTTTGAACGTATACGGCCCAATGGTGAAGACGGCGTCCTCGGATTGTTCATGCTGGCGCAGCTGAGCGCGCAAACGGGCCAGCAGGACGTTGAGGCGGAACGGCTTGGTGACGTAGTCGTTGGCGCCCGCATCCAATCCGAGGATCGTATCGGAATCGGTATCATGTGCGGTCAGCATGACGATCGGGCATTTCACGCCGCCGCGGCGCAGAAGGCGGCAGGCTTCGCGTCCATCCATATCCGGCAAGCCGACATCGAGCAGAATGGCGTCGTAATGTTCGTTCTTGGTGGCTTCCAATCCCTCTTTTGCGGTCCCCGCGCAAACGGTCTGGAATTCTTCATGCAATTGCAGCTGCTCCGACAGGGAGTCGCGCAACTCTACGTCATCGTCCACCAGCAGGATCTTTTTGCCGACCATGGATGGTTTTTCACCCCCGAAATTGAAGCGGCCCGTCGGGATGGCCGCGAATGATGAGTAAGTAATATCGTAAGTCCCCGCAAACCCGCAATCACCTGAGGCCGTTTCGGCCGCTTTTCAACGCCGATGCCAAGAGTGTGAAGTGATTGTGACCACAACGGGAATCCGGTTTTGCCGCGGCGCGTAGGGGCTTTCGTCCCGAAGACGGGCGACATCCGGTCCGTCGGGCCGGGTGATCGAGGGACCATATCCAGGGATGTTTCCAGGGAGTCTGGCATCAATCCTGCTTACTCTTCTCGTTGAGAGGAGATTGTTATGACACCACAAGACCGTATTGATACGGGCTTTGCGCCGTGGTCGTTGATGACACCGGACCCGGCCAAGGCCCGCGCCACCAGGCCGCCGGTTCAAACGGCCGGCATGGTCCACGAAGACAAGCGCGCGCCGGAAATGGCGCCGGACGACGGGTATATGTTCGGCGAGGACGGCCTGACCTTCGGCGATCTTCTGGACATCGTGAATCCATTGCAGCACCTGCCGGTCGTCGGCGCGGTCTATCGGTCTGTCACCGGCGATGAGGCATCACCCGGCGCCAAGATGGCCGGCGGCGCGATCTATGGCGGCCCGCTCGGCTTTGCATCGGCGATGATCAACAACGCGATCGAGGAACATACGGGCGACGATGTCATGGGCCATATGCTGGCCATGGTCGGTCTGGGGAACGAGACGGGCGAGAACCTGACCGACGGTACGGCCCTGGCCGATGCCGGCGGCGACCTTTCCGCCCCGTCTGGTTTCACTGGTCCGGGCGGTTTCACTGGCCCAGCCGGACTGCCGATCGCGCCCGGCACCGTCCCGGCGGGCGCTGAAGCCCAATTGGCGGCCGCCGCCATGGGCGCGGGCGGCGCCATGCAGCTCGACCCCGCCCAGGCCGCCTTCCTGGAGCGCCTGGCCGGTAAGACACCCGGCGCGACCGCACCGGAACAGGATGGTGAACCGCTGGACGCGATACTGGCCAGCGCAAATGATTCCGCCGCCGCATCAGCCGGCGGAACACAAGGCACAGCCCGGAAGGATTACCGCGGCGTGACACGGCTCAGCCCCGAAATGGCCCAGCATCTGGCCATGCTGGCGCAGGCCGGATCGCCCAGTCAAGTGCTGGCGCAACAGGCGGTGGGCCCCGCAGGCGCTTCGGCGTCGAGCCAGGCCGATATGCGGTCCGCCAGCGAGAAATACAGCGCCGCCCTGCCGCTTTCCATCGACGGGTCCGCACCGGCGGACAATCCCTTTGCCGCCTTTCAGGCCAAACAAAACGAGCCCGATCCTTTCGAAACGGCAATGAACAGGTTGGGCCTCAATCCGCCGACGGTGAAAACCCGTGGCGGCGAGGATACGCAGAGCAAGGTGATGGAAGCTGCCTTCGGGCCGGGACAATCGCAGACCGCGACCCTGGCGGAAGCCGCCGGCATCACGCCGCCCCCGGGCGAAGCCGTACCCGCTGCCATGCTGGAAGCACTGAACCGTTATCAGGCCATGAAGCAGCAGGGCTGATTTCCGCCCGTCCGCGGCCCCGGCGCTTTTCCGCCCTTCGCGGATCGGTCTAGTCTGGGGGCCGTCGAGATGGGCTTGAGGAGCGGAAATCGGTGATCGAGGTCAAGGGTCAAACCCTGATGATGCCGGATGGAAAGCGGTTCCGCTGTGCCATCGGGCGAGGCGGATACGCGCTGGACAAGCGCGAGGGCGACGGCGCGACACCGATCGGGACTTGGCCGTTTCGCCGCGTCTATTACCGGCCCGACCGTGTGGCTCCACCGAAGACCGGCCTGAAGACGGCACCGATCGTCGAGACGGACGGCTGGTGCGACGCACCAGACGACCCGGCCTATAACCGTCCCGTCACCCTGCCCTACCCGGCCAGCCATGAAGAGATGTGGCGCGAAGATCACCTCTACGACATCGTCGTGGTGCTGGGTCATAATGACGACCCGCCCGTACCCGGCCGCGGAAGTGCCATTTTCATGCATGTTGCGCGCGAAGGCTATCTGCCGACGGAGGGCTGCGTCGCCCTGAAGCGCGAAGACCTGGAAAAGGTCCTGACCCTGGTAGCCGAAGGCGACGCGATCGCCTTTCTCGGGCCCTGAGGTCCTTTGCGTTCAGGGATAATCCCGTTTTCCGAAAATCGCCGAACCGACCCGGACATGCGTGGCGCCCAGCATCACCGCGGTCTGAAAATCCGCGCTCATCCCCATGCTTAGGTTTTTCAAACCGTTGCGTTCCGCCATCTTCGACAGCAGGGCGAAATGCGGCGAGGGTTGCTCATCGACCGGCGGGATGCACATCAACCCGACGACAGGCAAGTTCAACTCGTCCCGGCACAAGGCAACGAAGGCATCCACTTCCGATGGCGGGATGCCGGCCTTCTGTTCCTCCTCGCCGGTATTGACCTGGATGTAACAGTCCGGCCGGTGGCCTGTCTTTTCCATTTGGTCCGCAAGCATCCGGGCCAGTTTGGGACGGTCGACGGTCTGGATCACGTCGAACAGCGGCAGGGCATGTTTCACCTTGTTGGTCTGAAGCGGACCGATCAGATGCAATTCCACATCGGGAAACTCTTCCCGCAACTGGGGCCATTTGCCTTCAGCCTCCTGCACCCGATTTTCCCCGAACACGCGCTGACCCGCTTGCAGGACCGGGCGGATCGCCTCGGCATCGAACGTCTTGCTGACGGCAATCAAGGTGACCGCCGCCGGGTCGGGATTGACCGACTTGGCCGCCGTTTCGATTTCGCCGCGGACAGCGGCGAGATTCTCCGTGACGCCTGCCATGACACCTCCAACTTCAAAAATGACCGAAAACCGGCATGTCTTGCCGGGATTGCTTGAAACAGCGGTGCGATCCACCTTAACACTGAAGCCCCGGACATCCAGCCTGGGACGCAGTGACACTATCCGAGGGCGCGGCGCCGGAAAAGCGGCCGCGTAACGAAGGAGCAACCGCCGTGCAGACGTCATCCCGCCCGCAAAAGGGTACCGGTGGGAAAGGAACCGCCGGATTGGGGTCGATGCTGCAGAACGCCTTCGCCCTCAACCAGGCCGGTCGGTTCGACGACGCCAGGAAAGCCGCCAATGCGATCCTGAAAATTCAACCACGCGAAGCCAATGCCCTTTATTTGTTGGGCATCATCGCCCACCAGCAGGGCGATACGAAAAAAGCCGCGCAATGGTTCGAGAAGAGCCACAAGGCCGACCGAAACAACCCGGCCGCGGTTTCCGGCCTGGGCATCGTCCGGTTGGAGCAGGGCCGGTCCGCCGAAGCCGCGCGCCTGTTCGGGCAGGTTCTGCAGTCCATGCCGAACGATCCTGCCACTCATAACAATATGGGTCTGGCCTGCGAACGGTCCGGCAAACTGGACAAGGCGCTGGAACACTATGGCAAAGCCGTGGCCCTCGCGCCCGGTTATGGCGTCGCGAGGCTTTCGCTGGCCCAGGCCTTGATCCGGCTGGAGCGTCGCGACCCGGCCGAGCAGGTCCTGCGTGAGGGATTGAGACAGGAACCGTCAAACGCCGGGTTTCATGCGGAACTGGCCCATGTTCGTCGCGCCCAGGGCGATTTGGGTGAAGCGGTCGATCTGTATGGCAAGGCCGCCGCACTTGCCCCGGATGACGCCCAGATCCTGATCGACAAGGCGACGGCACTCGCCGAATTGGGGCGCGCGGAAGAAGCCGAGGCCAGCCTTGCGGCAGCGCGCCGGATCGATCCCGAAAACCTGATCGCGCTTCTGGACCTTGCCGAGATCGCGGCCGCCAAAACCGGCGCGGAGAAGGAAGCCGGGAAGGAACAGGCGGCGTCCCTGACGGGGGAGGCCGCCGCCATCGCGGATGGACGCGGCTTGAACAACATCGACAGTCCGCAGCTTTTGCATCGTCTGGGCCGCGCCTTTGACCGGCTGAAACGCCATGACGACGCCTTCGCATGCTGGGCACGGGCACATTCTGCGTGGAAACGGGAACTCGACAGCCTGGGCATGGTCTATTCGGAGAAACAGGCGGAGGCCGCCGTCGATCGGACGATCAGCTGGTTTGATGCCCACCGCGACGCGATCCGGACCGACCTTGCCCACCGCCGGTCAGACGCGGCCCGAAAGCCGATCTTCATCATCGGCATGATGCGGTCCGGAACATCCTTGCTGGAACAGATCCTGGCGACCCATTCCGCGGTCGAAGGGGCCGGTGAGTTGTTCACCGTGACGGAATTCGCCGCCCGGCTCGCCGCCGGGCATGGGCATTGGACGGAGTCCCCGGTGCTTGAGGATCCGGCCGCACTTGCCGGGTTGGCAGCGGAATATCTACGCGTGATCGAGGGCAGATTTCCCGACGCACCCTTCGTCGTGGACAAGATGCCGGCCAATTATCAATACGCCGGTTTGATCCGGATCATTTTTCCCGCCGCCACGATCATTCACATTCGGCGCAATCCGATCGACACCTGTCTGTCCATTTACATGCAAAAGTTCGGTAACGGTTATACCTTCGCGCATGACCTGGGTCAGATCGGCCATAATTATAGAATGTATCGTCGGCTGATGCGTTTCTGGGAAGAATGGGATCCGGATTTGATGACCGTCGATTACGAGGCTTTGACGGGGGACATGCCGGCAGTGGTTCGGCCCGTCCTGGAGAAGCTGGGCCTGGAATGGGAAGACGGACTGGAATCCTTTCACCGGACACGGCGTACCGTCGGTACGGCAAGCCGCCTGCAGGTTCGCCAGCCGCTATACGGCACTGCGGTCGACAGATGGCGGCGCTATGAAAGCAATCTCGCGCCCTTGATCGCGGCGCTGGGCGAGGACGCGGGTCTGCCGGCATAGTCCGGCTGTGTGATGCGGCGGGAGACCCGCTTCGGGAAGTCGGACGGAATGCGGACCAAGAGAAACCAAGTAAACAAAGCAACGGCCAAGTAGATGACCAAGACAAATGCCAACCCCTACTCCCTGGAAGCGATCCTGGCGCCCATGCCGGTAGAGGAATTCCTGCGGGACTATTACGGCAAGAAATTCGTTCATATCCCGGGCGATCCGGACAAGTTCCCCGATGTCATGGATTTCGACAGCTTCGCCCGATTGCTGAACATGACGTCGATCTGGTCGTCCAAATCGCTCGAGGTGGTGATCGACCGGGCCCGGGTCGACCCGCGCGCCTATTGCAATCCGGCCCCAAACCGGGACGGCCAGGAAATCCTGCAGCCCGATCCGGACAAGGTCATGGACTACCTGCGTCAGGGCGCGTCATTGGTCGCCAATGATATCGACGCCTTGACCGCCGGTGCCTCCGGCATCGCCAAAGGGCTCGAGCAGGGATTGAACATCAAGGCCCAGGGCAATCTGTATTATTCCTGGAAACAGCGTCAGGCCTTCGCCAGCCATTTCGACACGCATGACGTCTTTGCCGTCCATTTGGTGGGGGAGAAGAACTGGCGGATTTACGAGAACCGGGTGCCGAGCCCGATCCGCCACAACGCCTTTTTCGTCAGCGAGGAGTTCCAGGACAAGAACCGCGGCCCCGTCGTCGCGGAAATCACACTCCGGCCCGGCGATCTCCTGTATCTGCCGCGCGGACAGTATCACGACGCCTTGGCTTCCAGCGAAGGGACGATCCATATCGCCTTCGGCGCGACCGGGGTTATAGGCCTGGATTTCCTCGGCGCGATGTCCGACATGGTGGTCGGTTCCGAAAAGTTCCGGTTGAACTTTCCGCGGCCGGAAGAGGGTCCCGCGGCGCTCAAGAAACATATCGAAATGCTGAGCGCGGAATTTGCGAAGATCGCCAAGAGTCCGGATTTTCTGGCCCGCTTCGCGCAATTCCAGAAGGACTTCCATTATAAGAGAGGCGGCATTCAGATCCCCGCCATTGGCGAAGATCCGCTCTACGAACGCCTTGTTCACAATGCCAAGGTCGCCCGTTTCCAGAACGGTTTCGGCTTATTCCGCGACAATAATGTGACGCCGATCCCACCGGGGCGCGAAAAAACCGTCGCCTGGATGCTGTCGCACCGGACATTCACCTTCGGGGAATTGGCCAATGCCTTTCCGTCCGAAACCCCGCATTCGCTGAATGAATTGCTGATTCAGGTGCGGCGGATGGGCCTCGTCGAGTTGGCGAAAGAAGCCTGACGGAACCGGGCGCGGTCGGGCCCACACCGCTCTTGTTGCATTCTTGTCACAACGGACTCCAATTCACTCGAATCGCACCGTTTTCCAATTGCGGCGGACAGGGTGTCGATGTTTTATCCACACAGACGCCTGGGCAAGTCCTGTGTGCAAGCCTTTGCTGAATGGGGCCAGGGTCGTAAACGAGGGAAATCCCCAAATGCCTTATTTCAGAGGCTGCCTGGGGTCTTCAATTTTGGAGGATCAAATGAAAAAGACGCTTCTCGCCACGTCGGCGCTGATCGGTGCGTCCGTTCTGGCTGCTGGTGCTGCCAATGCGGGTGAAGCTCCGGTCGTCAGCTTCTCCGGCGCTCTGTCCTATGAATACATCTTCGTTGACAACGACACCCGTGGTGTCAACGGCACCGACGGTCATGTCCTGACCGCCAACGAACAGCAGTCCGAACTGGTCTGGGACGCCCGCGGCACCGCGGATAACGGCCTGGAATACGGCGCCAACATCCAGTGGCGTGCGATGGGCGTCGATGCCGGTACCGGCGCGTTCGACGAAGCCTATCTCGACTTCCGTGGTTCCTGGGGTCGTCTGTTCGTCGGTTCCGAAGACGGTGTCGACGGTCTGATCATTCCGGACGCCAACGGCATCCAGGTCGGTACCTGGGGTACGGACGGTAACGGTGCGAACCGCGCTGAAAACACCATGAACAACATTGGTGTGAACACCGGTTCCGGTTACTACCACGATCCGGCTCACTACACCGGTGACTCCGCTAAGATCGGTTACCTGACCCCGTCCTTCGGCGGTTTCCAGGCCGGTGTTAGCTTCGCGCCGGATCCGAACGACGACACCCGTTCCGATTTCGCGGAAGACGGTTCGTCCAACGGTGTTGAACTCGCCGCTGCTTACAATGGCGACTTCGACGGTATCGGCTTCGGCATCGGTGCGTCCTACGGTTTCGCTGAAGCGAACCAGACGGGCACCAGCCTGAACGGTCTGGAAGACATCGAGTCATGGCGCATTGGTGCCAGCGTTTCTGTCGCTGGTTTCTCCTTCGCTGCTGACTACCTGGACAACGGCGACAGCTCCTGCGCCGCCAACAGCGCCACCTGCGACGCGGGTGACGGTTGGTCCGTCGGTGCTGCTTACAGCTTCGGTCCGGCTGCGGTCTCCGCTTCCTGGCAGACGTTTGAAGAAAACGACGGCGCGAACGACATCGAACTCGACGTCTTCCACGCCGGTGTGAACTACCAGGTTGCCGAAGGTCTGTCGGCTCGCATCAACGGCTATCACCTGTCGGGTGATACGTCGGCCGCCACTGGCTCCGAAGACTCTTCGGTGGTCATCGTCGGTACGCGCGTGACCTTCTAATATCGTCGACTTTCGACGTTAGGCAGGGGCCGTCCATTTGGGCGGCCCCTGTTTTTTTTGGGGCGGCAAACCGCCCTCGTCTTTCGTCTTTCTCTTACCCCGCATTCTTGCTAGGGAAAGGATCGCATCCGCTTGGCATCCGCCGCGCTAGTGCTCGCCGTGTGGGAACCCTCCACGTAGAAAAATGAAGGAAGATGACGGTGCGTCGCCTTGGTATTTTAGTTTTGGCTTTGGCAGTTCTGGCCGGTTGCGGACTTGCTTCCGGGCCGTCCAACGAGATTCCGGACCAACAGGAACGCGACCGTAGGTCGGAAGGCAGCATCTTCGGGGAAGACGGCATCACGTTCGGGCTCGGTGGCAAGACCGGCGAAGGTGGCGGCGGCAGCGGCCTTGGCGTCAATGGTTTCCTGTGGCGCGCCTCTCTTGATACGATTTCCTTCTTTCCGCTCAGCCAGGCCGATCCCTTCGGCGGGGTGATCATCACCGACTGGTATACACCGCCGGAAACCCCGAATTCGCGCTTCAAGCTTAACGTTTTCATTCTTGGCCGGCAGCTACGCGCCGACGGCTTGCGGGTCAGCGTTTTCCAACAGGAGCGGCGGCAGAACAGCCCCGTCTGGGAAGACGTTCCGGTCTCTAATGATACGGTTCGGTCGCTCGAAAACGCGATCCTGGCGAAGGCCCGCGAATTGCGCGTTGCCGCAATCGCGCAGCCGGAATAAATCGAACACCGCCTTAAGAACATCCGTTCGGCGCGATCCGCCGGCCGGTCTTGGAATATGGGAAACTTCTGATGAGCGAAGGAACCAGCCGCTATAACTTCCTGGAAGTCGAGGAAAAGTGGCGAAAGGTCTGGCAGGACGACAAGTCTTTCGAACCGAGCGCCGATCACTCGCTGCCGAAGTATTACGTGCTGGAGATGTTTCCCTATCCGTCCGGCCGTATCCATATGGGCCATGTTCGGAACTATACCCTGGGCGATGTCGTCGCCCGCTATCGGCGCGCCCGGGGTTTCAATGTGCTGCACCCGATGGGCTGGGACTCCTTCGGTCTGCCGGCGGAGAACGCCGCGATCGAGAACAAGGTGCATCCGGCGAAATGGACCCGCGAGAACATCGCCACGATGAAGGCGCAGCTGATGACGCTGGGCCTGTCGCTGGACTGGAGCCGCGAGATCTCCACCTGCGAGCCGGAATACTACAAGCACGAACAGAAGATGTTCACCGACTTCATGCGGGCCGGGCTGGCCTATCGCAAGGAGTCCTGGGTGAACTGGGATCCGGTCGAAAACACGGTGCTGGCGAACGAACAGGTGATCGACGGCCGTGGATGGCGGTCCGGCGCCCTGGTCGAAAAACGCAAGCTGTCACAATGGTTTCTGAAAATCACCGCTTTCGCGGATGAATTGCTGGACGCGATCCAGGGCCTGGAGCGGTGGCCGGACAAGGTCCGCACCATGCAGACCAACTGGATCAATCGATCCGAAGGCGCGCATGTCGATTTCAGGCTGGTCGGGCGGGAGGACAGCCTGCGGGTTTTCACCACGCGGCCGGACACCCTGTACGGCGCTTCCTTCTGCGCACTCGCGGCCAACCATCCGCTGATCGCCGAACAGGCGGAAAACAATCCGGACCTGGCGGAATTCGTGGCCGAATGCAATCGCATGGGGACCAGCGAAGAGGCCATCGAAAAGGCCGAGAAAAAAGGTTTCGATACCGGACTGAAAGTCGCGCACCCGCTGGATCCGTCCTGGGAGTTGCCGGTCTATGCCGCCAATTTCGTTCTTATGGAATACGGTACGGGCGCAATTTTCGGCTGTCCGGGCCATGATCAGCGCGATCTGGATTTCGCCCGCAAATACGATCTTCCGGTCACGCCGGTGGTTCTTCCCAAGGGGGCCGATCCGGCGAGTTTCAGCATCGGTGACGAGGCCTATACCGGCGACGGCACGATCTTCAATTCCGACTTCCTCGACGGGTTGGGTGTGGACGACGCGAAGTCACGGGTCATCGAGCGTCTGGGCGAACTCGGCACCGGCGAAGGCACGGTGACCTATCGTCTCCGCGACTGGGGTGTATCGCGCCAGCGCTACTGGGGCTGTCCCGTTCCGGTCATTCATTGCGAAAGCTGCGGGGCCGTGCCCGTTCCGGAGGCGGATCTGCCTGTTGCCCTGCCCGAAGACGTCGATTTTGATGCACCCGGCAATCCGCTGGACCGCCACCCGACCTGGAAACACACCACCTGCCCTTCCTGTGGGAAAGATGCCCGTCGCGAGACGGACACATTCGACACCTTCTTCGAATCCTCCTGGTATTTCGCGCGGTTCTGCGATCCCAAGAACGAGGGCGAGGCGTTCAGTCGCGAAAGCGTCGATTACTGGCTGCCGGTTGATCAATATGTCGGTGGGATCGAGCATGCGGTGCTCCATCTGCTTTATTCCCGGTTTTTCGTCCGCGCCCTGTCCGAATGCGGCTATCTGAACCTGGACGAACCCTTCGATGGGTTGTTCACCCAAGGCATGGTCTGTCACGAGACATATCGCTCCGCCGACGGCAAGTGGCTGTCTCCTGTAGAAATCGACCGCCAGGGCGCCGAAAAAGCCTTCCTTCTCGGTACCGATACGCCGGTGAAGATCGGTCGTTCGGAGAAAATGAGCAAATCCCGCAAGAACGTGGTCGATCCCGAAAACATCGTGAAGACCTATGGCGCGGATACCGCCCGGTTGTTCATGCTGTCGGACAGTCCGCCGGATCGTGACCTTGAATGGACCGAAGCCGGCGTTGAAGGCGCTTGGCGGTTCCTCAACCGCGTCTGGCGGCAGGTGCAGGACGCGATCGGGACGGGACTGCCCGGCAAGGACGCACCGGTTCCCGGGGGGTTCTCATCCGCCGGCGATGCGCTTCGCCGCGCGGCACACAAGGCATTGGACGGCGCCACTGGTGATTTGGAACGGTTTCATTTCAACCGCGCCGTGGCTCGGATTCGCGAACTATCCAATGCGGTCTCCGAGTTCTCACCCGCGGATGACAGCGATCGCTGGGTTCTTCGTGAATCGATCGAGATACTGGTCCAACTTCTCGGCCCGATGACCCCGCACTTGGCGGAAGAGTTGTGGGCCACCTTGAGTCATGACACCCTCATGGCGCGAAATGACTGGCCGGTTGCCGATCCGTCCCTGGTTGTCGACGACATGGTGACCCTGGCTGTTCAGGTGAACGGTAAAATGCGCGCAAAGGTGGAAGTGGAGCGTGACGCGGCGGAGGACACGGCCCGTGCTGCCGCCCTCGCCCACGAGAATGTTCAACGCGCCATGGATGGCAAGGAACCTCGGAAAATTATCGTCGTTCCCAACCGGATCGTGAATATCGTGGTGTAGAATGAACAGACGACAGGCCCTTTCCGGATTAACAGCGGCGGCGGCGGTTTCGCTTCTGGGCGCCTGTGGCTTTCGTCCCCTCTATGGCGGATCGTCGGATTCGTCCTTCATCCGGGATAATCCTTTGAAGGGCGTCTCGATTGATCTGATCGAAAACCGCGAAGGTCAAATTCTACGAAACTTCCTGATCGATCGGTTCCAGCCCGATGGCACGAAACGTTACAGATTGACCACCGATCTGGACATTAGCGAACAGGATCTCGGCTTGGCGTTCGATGCCACGACAACCCGCTCCCGGGTTGTCGTCAACGCTGCCTTTAGCCTGCAATATCAAGGTGGTACATACGAATTCGTCAGTCGTTCAGCCGGTAGCTACAGCACCGTTCTATCGGATTACGGCACCTTGGTGGCGCGGCAGGACGCAACCGAGAGAAGCCTTCGCGAAATTGCCGATGACGCCAAGGTCAGACTGGTCGCCTTTTTGACCAAATTGGAGTCGGGTTAAGCGCGGATGCGTGTCCAACCCAGAAATGTCGAAGGGTTCCTGAAAAATCCCGATGCCGGTATTCGGTGCGTGTTGATTTACGGCTCCGATCAAACTCTCGTGTCCGAGCGGGCCAAGGCTTTGACCAATGCCTTGGGTATTCCACCAGGCGATCCGTTCAGGACCGATGACTTCTCGGCGGATCAAATTGTCGGGGACAAAGCCATGTTGGCCGATGCGGCCGCGGCGCAATCTCTGGATCAAGGCTCGCGTCTCGTTCGCGTCACTGACGCGACCGATCGCATTACACCCGTTATAGCAGAATTTCTCGAATCCCTGCCCGGCGAAGCTATGGTGATTTTGGAGGCCAAGGAGCTCAGTCGAACCCGCAGCAGCCTGGTGAAATTGCTTGAGGGGGCCGGCGCCGGCGCGTCCATTGCCTGTTACGACGACACCGACCGTGATCGGGAGGCCGTCTTTGCGGAGATGTTTCGTGAAGCCGGTATACGCGTCGACAATGATGCATTGGACTGGCTTGCTGCAACATTGGACGCAAACCGCGGAATATCCCGGCGGGAAATTGAGAAACTGTGCCTGTTTGTAGGCCAAGGCGGACATTTAACGCTCGATTTGGTCCTTCAGGCCGCCGCGGAAGCCGGAGGCGCAGCCATGGATTCCCTGATCTTCGCAGCGTGCGGCGGCGATGTGGCGCAACTGGAAAAATGGCTGGACCGTGCGGCGATGGAGGATCTCAGCCCCGTCGCCATGGTTCGGGCCTTGATCGGGCATTTCTTTAAGCTGTTGGAGCTCCAGACGGCGACGAAGAACGGGCTTGGGGTCGACGCGGCGATCAAGAGCATGCGGCCGCCGGTCTTTTTCAAGAATGTCGAACCGATGAAGCGGCAACACCGCTTATGGCCCGAGAAATCGATCAAGGATCAATTGACCGCCTTGGCCGGTCTCGAGGCCGAGTTGAAATCGACCGGTAGTCCGGACCGCCTGCTCTGCGAGCGCCATTTCTATCAGGTCGCCATCCTGGCCCGCCGGCGGGGCCAGGCACGCTGACCGGGTCCGCCCCGTTATGCATGGAGGGGCGGTCCAGTCATTACGTATCAGAAACAGGGCTAAGTGTGCTTATGGCTCCGCTGATTATTCGGCGTTCAGCCGTTCCAGCAACCCGTCTAGTTGATCCAGGCTCTTGTAGTGAATGGTGACAGACCCGGTTTCGCCGGCGCCCTTCAACTCCACCTTCAATCCCAGATGATCCGTCAGACTTTTTTCCAGGGCCACCGTATCGGCGTCTCTCTGGTCGATGGCTTTTGCGATTTTGCTGACTGCGTTATCGACCGTGCCTTGTTTGGCATTCTGCGCCAGTTTTTCGGTTTGCCGGACAGAAAGTTCCTTCTTGACCACGATATGGGCCAGGTCCTCCGCATTCGGCGCACCCAACAAAGCCCGCGCGTGACCTGCGGTCAGCAGGCCGTCATCGACCATGCTCTTCACTTCCTCCGGAAGAGACAACAAGCGGAGCATGTTTGCGATGTGACTGCGGCTCTTACCGACGGCATTCGCAAGGGCTTCCTGGGTGTGGGAGAATTCATCGATAAGGCGCTGATACCCTTCCGCTTCCTCCAACGGGGTCAGATCCTCGCGATGAATGTTTTCAACGAGAGCAATCTCTAGTGTGTCGCGGTCGGAGAGGTCCTTGATGAGGACAGGGACCTCATGCAGCTTCGCTCTTTGTGCTGCGCGCCAGCGACGCTCACCGGCGACGATCTCATAGTAATTCACTTCCGTCGGGTGGGGCCGGACCAGGATGGGCTGGAGGATGCCCTTCTCCCGGACCGACTCCACCAAACCGTCGATGGCCGCATCGTCGAACCGCTTGCGTGGCTGCTTCGGATTGGCCGTGATGAATTCGATCGGCACCGTCTTGCCCGCCCGCGATGTCGGTTCCGTGGATTCCGGCTCCGTTGCCGGTGCCTCGTCATCGCCCAGCAAGGCCGACAGACCGCGTCCCAAACCCTTGCGCCGTGTATCTTCCGCTGCAGCCATCATGCCGTTCCAACCTCTGCCATCGGTGTCTGTTCCCGGCGCAGCACTTCGCTCGCCAGATTGATATAAGCCTTAGAACCGCGGCAATGCATGTCATACACCAGCACGGGAATGCCGTAGGACGGCGCTTCGGAGACACGGACATTGCGCGGAATGACCGTCTCATAGACCTTTTCGCCGAAATGCTCGCGCACATCGGACGCGACCATGTCGGACAGGTTGTTACGCTTGTCGTACATTGTCAGGACGACACCCTGAATGGTCAGCGCCGGGTTGAATGCCTTCTTCACCCGTTCGATCGTGCGCATCAAAAGGCTAAGACCTTCAAGGGCATAGAACTCACATTGCAGCGGCACGAGAATTGAATCCGCCGCGCAGAGGGCGTTCAGTGTCAACAGCTGCAGCGACGGCGGACAATCGATCAAAACGTAATCGTAATGTCTGCTCATCCGCCGGATTGCGTCTTTCAGGCGGAACTCCCGACGGTCCAGATCGATCAACTCAATTTCCGCTCCCGCGAGATCAATGGAGGACGGCACCACATCAAGACGCGGGACGACGGAAGAAATCGTCGCTTCCTCGATCGGCTTTCTATCGATGATCACGTCATAGGTCGAAACCGTGCGCGCCTTGCGGTCGATCCCGAGCCCTGTACTGGCGTTGCCCTGGGCATCGATATCGATGATCAGGACCTTCTTGTCACAAGCCGCCAAAGCGGTGGCGAGATTGATCGCCGTGGTCGTCTTACCAACCCCGCCCTTCTGGTTTGCGATCGCGATGATGCGCGGACGATCGGAGTCGCCGGCTAGGGAAGCCAATCCCACTTGAGACGGCGCATTAAGAACAACGTCATTTTCGATCTCTGACACGGCGGAAAGCCTCCACTTTTAAGATGCAGCCTGAAGAATCTGAGAGACTGCGGCTTTGCGTGGATTCTATATGCCATGACTTCTTTGAATCCGTCAATTCGGTTTGAAGCGTATTTCCCTTTAAAAAGAGCGCGATTCCATCTTTTTTTAACAGCCTTTCGGCGTATTCCAGAAGCTTTTCAACCGGTGCCAGCGCACGTGCCGTGACAACATCGACCGCTAACCCTTGCAATGACTCAATTCTTTGCTGATGCACGGTGATGGGCCGTTTCATTGCGCGCGCCCCTTCACGCAGAAAGACTGCTTTTCGTGTGTCAGATTCAATCAGATGGATTTCCAAGTCTGTCATTGCCGCCAGGACCAGGCCTGGAAAGCCCGCCCCACTCCCGAGATCCGCTAGACTGTGCGCGGACGGCGGAATGAAATGCGCGAGCTGTCCGGAATCGAGAAAATGTCGGCGCCACATATCATCCAAGGTCGTCTTGGAAACAAGATTGATCCGTTCGTTCCACTTAACCAGATGCTCTGCCAGCACCTTGAACCGTTCCGCTGTTTCACGTGAAACAGCCAAATCGGCTACACAATCGTCCAGTGTATAGGAAGACACGATTCTCACTCCGGCGGCGCCGGCCCTCTGTACATGATGGCTATGGATAACGCGGGATGGAAGGTGGCAAAAGAGAAAGTTGCTCGACCGGAGGAGCACGCGGAACTACGCCGCCGTCTTCCTCTTTTTAACATGCCGCAACAAGGCAACAACGGCGGCGGGTGTCACGCCTTGAATACGGGCCGCGGACCCAATCGTTTCCGGCGCGCTCGCAATGAGTTTTTGCCGGACTTCATTGGACAGCCCCCCAATGGCGCTATAGTCCAAGTCAACGGGAAGGACCAAGTTCTCGTCACGACGATAGGCGGAAATCTCCGCCTCTTGGCGTGCAAGATATCCATTGTAGGAAGCATCGACGGCCAAGCGGTCGCGAATTTCTTCAGGAATCATCCGAACGGACGGCCAGATTTCTTCCAACACCGACCAATCCGTCACACGCTGTGCCAATAGATCGAACGCAGAGCGTCTGACACCATCCTGCTTAACTTTAACACCGCGACGATTCAATTCCGTCGGGGACACGGCATTACCTTGCAGAATTTCACGCGCGGCGGCCAAAGAAGACTTCCGCGCCTTCCAGTACGCGGTGCGCTCTGATCCGACGGCCCCTACGGCCATGGCCAGATCGGTAAGCCTTTCGTCCGCATTGTCGGCACGCAACCGTAATCGAAATTCTGCCCGCGAGGTGAACATTCTGTATGGCTCATCAGCCCCGCGGGTGACCAAATCGTCAATCAGGACACCGATATACGCGTCCGCCCGGTCGGGAAGAAACAGTTTCTCGGACCCACCGGCACTCAAAGCCGCGTTCAGACCGGCAATCAACCCTTGGGCCGCCGCCTCTTCATAGCCTGTCGTCCCATTGATCTGACCGGCAAAATACAAACCAGAAATCTTCTTGGTTTCCAGGCTGTGACGAAGTTCCCGGGGATCGACATAATCATACTCGATCGCATATCCAGGCCGGATCATCACCGCCCGTTCCAACCCGGGGATGGTTTTCAGCAGCGCGGATTGTGCATGCGCCGGCAAGGAGGTCGATATCCCGTTCGGATAGACCGTATCGTCATCAAGACCCTCCGGCTCCAGAAAAATCTGATGCCGGTCACGATCCGCAAACCGCACAACCTTGTCTTCGATTGAGGGACAGTAACGGGGGCCAATCCCCTCAATCTTGCCGGAATACATCGCAGATTCGTGGATATGATCCCGGATAACCTGGTGGCTATCCGGGTTCGTATATGTGATCCCACAGGCAATCTGTGGCACCGTGATTTTGTCCGTCAGGGACGAGAACGGTTCCGGCACGGGATCCGCATACTGTTTATCCAGGCCATCCCAATCGATGGTTTTTCCATCCAACCGGGCCGGTGTCCCCGTCTTCAACCGGCCGAGGCGAAAGCCGAAACGAGCCAGTGTCTCTGACAGTCCATAGGAAGCCTCATCACCCACCCGGCCGGCCGGTCTCGTTTCCTGGCCAATATGAATAACGCCGCGCAGGAACGTGCCGGTCGTCAATACAACCTTGGCCGCCGTCAACTCGGTACCGTCCGCCAGCACAACCCCGGAAATGGCCCTGCCTGTATTATCAAGGCGCAGATCTTCCACCGCACCCTGAACAATTTCGAGGTTGGCTTGATCAGATAAAGCCGTCTTCATCGCAGCCTTATACAAAGCCCGGTCGGCTTGAGAGCGCGGTCCCTGGACCGCCGGTCCTTTGCTCTTGTTCAATACCCTGAACTGGATGCCGGCCCGGTCGATGACCCGGCCCATAATCCCATCCAAGGCATCAATTTCGCGGACCAGATGCCCTTTCCCCAATCCGCCAATGGCAGGGTTGCAGGACATTTCACCTATTGTCTCGATCTTGTGGGTTACCAACGCGGTTTTCGCGCCAGCGCGTGCGGACGCAGCCGCGGCTTCACAGCCCGCGTGTCCGCCGCCCACGACGATAACGTCCCATGTCTTGTCCGGTGAAAACATGGCGCGGAATGTAGAGTTGCCTTGTTCTGAAATCAAGGAATATCGCGGGTTTCAGGCCCCTCGAATTCTGTTTGACTCTAACAGGTCAAGTATTCGCCAAAGAGAAGTGTTTCACGTGAAACACTGTGAAGTATTCAACTTGATGGCCCGCGTTTTTTACTCACTGTTGACTCGACTTCCGCGCAGTATGACTCGCCATTGACTCAAAAGGCGAACATGTCAGGCGATGAGAACTCACTGTCAGTGTTTCACGTGAAACACTCGCCTATTTGCCGATACAGAAATCCCGAAAGATCCGGTCCAGCAGGTCCTCCACATCAACTTTTCCAATGATACGACCCAGCACCGCGACTGCGGCACGAAGATGCTCCGCCAGCAGCACAGAATCTTTTTCCTGTAGGACTTCTTCCAACCGGACCGTCGCCTCCGTGATAGCTTCGCGATGGCGTGCCCGGGTCAAAACCGGGGCTTCGCTCTGTAACGCCAAGGAACGGACCCGGGTCGTCAATTCCTGTTCCAACTCCGGGATACCCTCCCCGGTCTTGGCAGAGATGCAGATGCCCGCCGGTCTCTCCCCGGTCGACAAATCCATTTTATTCCAGACAACCAGGGGGTCACCGCCATGGGTCTCCGGGGTCGGCAAAGCATCCGGTTCTCCATACTCCCCCATCACCAGAACGATATCCGCTTCCGCGGCAGCGGCCAGACTGCGCCGAATCCCTTCCTGTTCGATGACATCCTCGGACGCACGCAGGCCCGCGGTGTCTGTCACGATCACCGCCTGCCCACCCAGATTGAGGTGTATGTCCACCCGGTCGCGGGTTGTGCCCGCGATGTCGGAAACGATTGCCGCTTCCCGTCGCGCCAATGCATTCAGCAAACTTGATTTCCCGACATTCGGCGCCCCGATGATGGCGACACGGACCCCGTTGCGAACAATTTCCCCGCGACGGCCGTCATCCAGATGGGCCTGCATTTCATGGAGAATGCCCGTCATGGAGTCACGATCCAGACCCGTGTCCTCCTCGTCGACATCTCCTTCATCGGAAAAGTCCAAACCGAGTTCTATCAGGGCCAATTGGTCAGCCAACCGCTTCTGCCAGCCCTCATACAGTGCGCTTAAGCTACCCTTCAATTGTCGCAGGGCCTGAACCCGTTGCGCTTCGGTTTCAGCTTCGATCAGGTCAACAAGGCCTTCAGCCTCGACCAGGTCGATCTTTCCATTCCAAAAGGCACGGCGGGTAAACTCCCCGGGCTGGGCCAGACGAAACCCCTTACACGCGGATAGAATATCCTGAACCGCATCGATGATAGCCGGTCCGCCGTGCAGGTGCAGTTCGATGATGTCCTCGCCCGTAAAACTGTTCGGACCGGGAAAAAACAGGATCAGGGCATCATCCACCGGAACCCCATCCTTCTTCCGCCTCAACACCGTCCGGGTCGCGACCCGGGGTTTCGGCAAAGACGTCACTTGGAACGCCGTCAGACAGTCAACCGCGGCGGGGCCCGACACCCGGATGACGGCCACCCCCCCTCTGCCGGCTGGGGTCGACAATGCGTAGATAGTCTCTTTTGACCCGTCCAACATCTAGTAATCCTTGTTCAATGAACCGCAAGTTATCCGGTTCACTGCGTAAGCAGAACGGCTTTTCATAAACCGTTTCGATCCGGTTCCAGTCCTGTCGACAACCGCCGGCAGGTGCGAGGGAATCTGCGCCCGCGGGTCATCGGCATTTTTCTGTCGCCTCTGTTTTCGCCTGTCCATCTTTGCCCTACAAGAGCATAAGAACTGCTCCATATCATCATTCTATCCGGCCTGTTCAACAGGCTGATTTCAACATTGGGACCGGTTGCACAGAGACGGCACCGGCGCCCGTTAACGGGAGGGTTGCACATGGCAAAAGTCGTTCGGATTCACAGCACCGGCGGACCGGAAGTTCTCACCTATGAAGACGTCGATGTCGGCGCGCCGGGGGCCGGAGAAATCCGTGTTGCGCATGAGGCCTGCGGCCTGAACTTCATCGACACCTACCACCGCAGCGGTCTGTATCCCCTGCCCCTGCCCTCGCCCATCGGCCTCGAAGCCGCCGGCACAGTCACGGAAATCGGTGACGGCGTGACCGATCTGAAGGTCGGGGACCGCATTGCCTACGGTACGGGGCCGATCGGCTCCTATGCGACGGAACGGGTCATGCCCGCCGCGAAAGTCGTGAAAATTCCCGAGGGGATCGAGACGAACCAGGCCGCCGGTATGATGCTCAAAGGCATGACAGTGGAATACCTGATCCGCCGGACCTTTACCGTGAAGCCCGGCGATACGGTGCTTTTCCACGCCGCAGCCGGCGGTGTCGGCCTGATTGCCTGTCAGTGGCTGAAGCAGATCGGCGCCACCATCATCGGCACCACCGGTTCCGAGGAAAAAGCGGAACTGGCCAAAGCGCATGGATGCGATCACGTGATCCTGTATCGCGATGAAGATGTCGTGTCGAAGGTCAAGGAACTGACGGACGGCAAAGGTGTTCCCGTCGTCTATGATTCCGTCGGCAAGGACACCTGGGAAATGTCCCTGGATTGCCTGCAGCCGCGCGGCACGATGGTGACATTCGGCAATGCGTCCGGTCCGGTGGACAATGTGAATATCGGTATCCTGGCCGCCAAGGGCTCTCTCTACGTCACCCGGCCGACACTGATGACCTATACGGCATCCCGTGAGGATCTGGTTGAATCCGCGACCGCCCTGTTCGATGCCGTCAGCAAGGGCGTGAAGATCGAGGTCAACCAGTCCTACGCCCTGGCCGATGTCCAGAAGGCTCATACCGACCTGGAAGCCCGGAAAACGACCGGTTCGACCATTCTAATTCCGTAAGATCCCTATTTGCACCGGTGAACGGCCGCAAAACCCGGCCTCGCCGGCAGCGAAAATTTCGGGGACGTCTCCAAGGGACGTCCCCTTTTCTTTGCACGCTCGCCGGATCTGAGCTGGATTCGTATGCAGTTTTCGACGGCGAGAAGGAGGACGACTCTGTCAACCGGGATTGACTCAGCCACCCGAAAAGAAAAACCGCCCCGGCCGATAACGACCAAGGGCGGTTCGAAACCACGATGATGAGGCAGGAGGCCTCTACTGGTTCATAGAATCGAAGAAATCGTTGTTGTTCTTCGTCTCTTTCAACTTGTCGAGCAGGAACTCCATCGCGTCGGTAACGCCCATCGGCATAAGGATCCGACGCAGCACCCACATCTTGCTGAGAACGCCCTTGTCGACCAGCAATTCTTCCTTCCGGGTACCGGACTTGGTGATATCGATCGCCGGGAAGGTGCGCTTGTCGCTGAGCTTGCGGTCCAGGATGATTTCCGAGTTACCCGTGCCCTTGAACTCTTCGAAGATGACCTCGTCCATGCGGCTGCCGGTATCGATCAGCGCCGTGGAGATGATCGTCAACGATCCGCCTTCTTCGATATTACGCGCCGCACCGAAGAAACGCTTCGGCCGCTGCAGCGCATTGGCGTCGACACCGCCCGTCAGCACCTTACCGGACGAGGGAACGACCGTGTTATAGGCGCGCGCCAGTCGGGTGATGGAATCCAGAAGAATGACGACGTCGCGCTTGTGCTCAACCAGGCGCTTGGCCTTTTCGATCACCATCTCGGCGACCTGAACGTGACGATTGGCGGGTTCGTCGAAGGTGGAACTGACCACCTCGCCGTTCACCGACCGCTGCATGTCGGTCACTTCTTCCGGCCGTTCGTCAATCAGCAGCACGAGCAGATAGACTTCCGGATGGTTCGACGAAATGGCATGCGCGATATGCTGCATCATCATCGTCTTACCGGTACGCGGCGGGGCGACCACAAGCGCACGCTGGCCTTTCCCGAGCGGAGAGATCAAATCGATCACGCGGGTCGACAGGTCCTTGGACTTACCGTCATTGCCCTCGATCTCGAGCTTCAGCTTCTCATCCGGATAGAGCGGCGTGAGGTTATCGAAATTGATCCGATGGCGAACCTTGTCCGGCTCATCGAAATTGACGTTATTCACCTTCAGAAGCGCGAAGTACCGCTCGCCGTCCTTGGGCGCGCGGATCTGGCCTTCCACCGTATCGCCGGTGCGCAGGCCGAAACGGCGGATCTGACTGGGACTGACATAAATGTCGTCGGGGCCCGCGAGATAGTTCGCTTCCGGCGAGCGCAGGAACCCGAACCCGTCCTGCAGCACTTCCAGCACGCCTTCGCCATAAATCGCCACATCATTGTTCGCCAACTGTTTGAGACAGGCGAACATGAGTTCCTGTTTGCGCAGGGTGGAGGCGTTTTCGATCTCCAGCTCCTCCGCGAAGCTGAGCAATTCGGGCGGTGTTTTTTGCTTAAGTTCTTTGAGATGCATGTTTTCTAGCCTGGGGGCGTGGTCGAACGGATACGAGGGAGAGTGATGGGGCTGGCGTCACGCGTTGGCCGGAATCAGAGGCGACGCGGATTCGTTGCCCGGACCTTGGAACGGTCCGATTGGAGTCATCGTTAGTTAGTCAATACTCACACGGCTGTCAAATGGCGAATTTGTGTCGTCGGTTACTTGATACCGGGAAGACAAAATCCGTAACCATCTCACTTAAAACGGTTTTACGACGACCAGAATAACGATCCCGACCATCAGCACCGCGGGCACTTCATTGATGAACCGATAGTAACGCTCGGAATGCGAATTGTTGTCCTGTTCGAAGGATTTCCTCTGCCTCGCATACATCATATGGGCAGCGGTCATCAAAATGACCAGGGCCAGTTTGCCGTGGAACCAGCCATCGCTCCAGGCATCGATTTCATGCGCTGTCCACAGACCGAAGATCCAACTGACGATCATCGCGGGGTTCATGATGCCGCGCAGCAGCTTGCGCTCCATTACCTTGAACTTTTCGGACGCTTCCGATCCCGCTTCGACCTGGCAGTGATAGACGAAAAGCCGCGGCAGATAGAGCAGTCCGGCCATCCAGGAAATCACGGCGAGGATGTGGATCACCTTCACCCATTCATACATGATCTACCCTCTCCCTCGACCAGCCCGCTCAGGCAAGCCAGCCGCCCAATTCCCGCCGGATCAAATCCTCCAGCAAATCGATCATAACCGGTTGATCGTTCAAACAGGGGATATAGTCGAAGCTTTCCCCACCGTTCTCGACGAAGGTTTCTTTCAGACCGATCGCCAGTTCTTCCAGTGTTTCGACACAATCCGCCACGAAGCCCGGCGATATCACCGCGATGCTTTTCGTTCCGGATTTCGCCAGTTCCTCGACCGTCTTGTCCGCATAGGGTTGCAGCCATTCCTTCGGTCCGAAACGCGACTGAAACACGACCCGAAACCGTTCCGGTCCCAGATCGAGCGCCTCGGCCAACAGCCGGCCCGTCTTCTGACAAAAACAATGATAGGGGTCGCCCTTATCCAGGTTTTCCTTCGGCAGCCCGTGAAAACTGCACAGGATCAATTCCGGGTCGGCCTTGTCCTTCAGATGCCGGCGAACACTTTCCGCCAGGGCGGAAATGTAAGCCGGGTGATCGTGAAACCCGTCGGTCGTCCGCACCGCCGGCTGCCAGCGGCGCGATTTCAGATAATCGAAAACCTTGTCATGCACCGAGGCCGTGGTTGCCGCGGAATACTGTGGATACAGCGCCAAGACCAGAATCCGGCGGCATCCCGCCTCTTCCAGCGCCGCCATCCGCTCCGCGATCGAGGGCGTTCCGTAACGCATCGCCCAATCGACCACGACGCCGCTTTCCTTGAATCGTTCCGAAACCGAATCCGCCTGTTTCCGGGTGTAAAGCCGCAGCGGACTTTCGTTCGTCTCCCGAATCCATATTTTCTCATAGGCCTCGCCGGATTTCTTCGGCCGGGTATTCAGAATGATGCCGCGCAGAATAGGCTGCCAAAGCCAGGCCGGGGCCTCTATCACCCGCGGATCGGAGAGGAATTCGCCGAGGTACCGGCGCATGGACTTGACGTCATAACCGTCCGGCGTACCCAAATTCACCAACAGGACGCCGGTTTTCGGGCCGGTTATCAGCGGATGACCGTCGGGAAAAGCCATGATCCCTCACTTGCCTGTTTCGCGGGCCGAGGCGGCAAAACGCCGGATCAGGAATACCGGATATAGGTGAGCAGTTCGCTCACATGTTCCGGCGGTGTCTCCTTGATGATGCCATGGCCCAGATTGAAAATATGCGGGCCGTTGCCAAGCCCCTTCACGATACGTTCGGCGCTCTGTTTCAGACCATCGCCCCCGAAAAGAAGATGATGCGGATCCAGATTGCCCTGTACCGGGGCACGGGTCTGCAGGTTCTTGGCCGCCCATTCGACCGGAACCGTCGTATCCAGCCCCAAAGCCGTCACACCCGTCTGTTCCAGATATTTCGGATAGGACGGACCAGCCCCGCGAGGGAACCCGATGATCGGAATGGTCGGATGAACCGCCCGCACCTTTTCGACGATCCGGCGGGTCGGTCCGATGACCAGCCTGTCGAATTTCTCTTCCGGCAGGACGCTGGCCCAGGTATCGAACAGTTGGATCGCGTCCACACCGGTATCGATCTGGGCGATCAGATAGTCACTGGTGCCTTCGACCAGGATATCCATCAACCGGTCGAAACCTTCCGGATCACGATAGGCCCATTCCTTGACCTTGGCGTAATCCCGACTGCCCTTCCCTTCGACCATATAGGTCGCCACAGTCCACGGGGCGCCCGCAAAGCCGATGAAGGCTACTTCCTCAGGCAATTCCGGTTTCACCCGCTCTATGGTCTCGAAAACCGGTCCCAGGCGCTGTCTGATCCAGTTGGTGGAGAGCGTCGACAACCCGGCACTGTTCGTGATCGCATCCAGCTTCGGCCCTTCGCCTTCGACGAAGGTCACTTCCTGTCCCAATGCATCCGGTACAACGAGGATGTCGGAAAACAGGATCGCCGCGTCGAAACCATACCGGCGGATGGGCTGCAGAGTGACTTCAGCCGCCCATTCCGGGGTGTAGCACATGTCCAGAAAGCCGTTGGCCTGCGACCGGATCTGTCGGTATTCCGGAAGGTAACGGCCGGCCTGCCGCATCAGCCATACGGGCGGTCTTTCCAATGTTTCACCAGCCAAGACACGCAGAAACGGTTTCACCCCGATCACCTCTTCATTCATGGTCGCCCGGACCTGGTGGCCTAACCTGCCGCCCTTCATCCAAAGCCAGGGCCCTACATTCCCGACTACGGCCGGTTTCTCAACACTGATTCCAAATAAATAATAGAGTCAAAGAAGGTTGTAGTGGTGTTAGCTGGGCCGGTGAGTCATGGGGATTATTATTTGCTACCAGTTTATCCACTATTCACAGGCATGGCTTTCACACCTGTGAGTATCTCGACCGGCATACCTGAAAATCAATTGGATTCCAGTATCGCCGACGGTCCTGGCAGACGGTGGAAACATCCTGGAAAACCAAAGTTTCGCCTGTGTTTAGGGGGCGTGTAGAAAACCATCCACGGGGTGGTCATATTGTGTGAAAACCGGCATCTATGGCGGTATGAATGGGGATGGTCCGGGCTCGGCCGTTTCTTCATGAGTTATCCCGACTTTCGTCCACAGGGTTCGTCCACAAAGTTTGTCCACGAGGGCATAGGGGGTTTCGGTGACCCAAGTGCATGTACATTTGATTTCAGACTCGACCGGGGAGACGGTGCACAGCCTGGCCAAGGCCTGTCTGGTTCAGTTCGAGGACACACATGTCATCGAGCATTCCTGGCCGCTGATCCGCACCGCGGCGCAGGTCGACAAGATCATGCAGGCCGTGTCGCAAAATCCGGGCATCGTCCTTTACACCCTGGTCAATAAGGATATCCGCGAACGGATCGATACAGGCTGTCGGCAACTCGCCGTGCCGGCGATTTCAGTGCTGGACCCCATCATCGCCGCCTTCTCCAAATATCTCGGGGAAGAAAGCCGCGATATGCCCGGCCGGCAGCATTTGCTGGACGACGAGTATTTCCAGCGTATCGAAGCGATGCAATTCGCCTTGAATCATGATGACGGGCAAGGTCTGTGGAATCTGGCCGCGTCCGACGTCATTCTGACCGGGGTTTCGCGCACGTCGAAATCGCCCACCTGCCTCTATTTGGCGAACCGGGGCATCAAGGCGGCGAATGTGCCCATCGTGCCCGGCGTGCCGATGCCGCCGGAATTACTCTCCTTCACCAACAAACCGAACGAACCGCTTGTGATCGGCCTGACAAAGGATCCGGCCCGCCTGGTTCAGGTTCGCCGCAACCGCTTGCGTATGATCTCCGAGGATCGCGAAACCGACTATGTCGATCTGGAGACGGTGCGCGCGGAAGTGAACGCGGCGCGCCGCACCTTCGTCGAACAAGGCTGGCCGATCATCGATGTCAGCCGCCGGTCGATCGAGGAAACCGCCGCGTCGATCATGCAACACCTGGAAAACAGGGAAAGCGTGGCGTGACCGGCATAGCGAATTCGACCGCCCGCGCACTAATTCTGGCATCGGCCAGTACAGCGCGTGCCGCGGTGCTGCGCGGGGCGGGTTTGTCATTCACCGTCGAACCCTCCCGCGTGGACGAGGACGCGGTGAAGGCTTCACTCAAGGCCGAAGGTGCGTCGGCACGGGATGTGGCCCTCGCCCTGGCCGATTTGAAAGCCGCCAAGATTTCCGCGCGCCATCCGGGCGCCATCGTGATCGGCGCCGACCAAATGCTGAATTGCAATGGTGTTTGGTTCGACAAACCGCCGGACATGGAAACGCTTCATGCGCAATTGATGGCACTGCGCGGAAAGACCCATCACTTGGAAGCGGCGCTTTGCGTGCATGAAAACGGGCGGCGTATCTGGCATGTGGTGGAACGGGCCGCGCTCACCATGCGCGACTTCTCCGACGACTTTCTAAAGGGTTATGTGGAAATCGCCGGGGAGGATACGCTCGCCTCCGTCGGGGGCTATCGGTTGGAAGGAACCGGCGCGCAACTCTTTTCCAGGATCGAGGGCGACTATTTCACCATCCTCGGACTTCCGCTATTGCCCTTGCTGGATTTCCTGCGTCATCACGGGGTAGTACAGAAATGATTTCCGGGGCCGCGAAACTGGCGGGTGTCATGGGTTGGCCCATCAGCCATTCCAAGTCACCGATATTGCATGGGTACTGGCTCGACCATTATCACGTCGACGGGGCCTATATTCCGATGTCCGTCTCTCCGGACAGTCTCGGCCAGGCGGTCGACGGGTTGCGCGCGCTTGGATTCAAAGGGTCGAACGTTACCGTTCCGCACAAGCAAGCGATCATGTCCTACTGCGACATCATCGCGGATGACGCACGCATGATCGGTGCGGTCAACACGTTGGTCCTGGCCGCGGATGGGCACATCACGGGCAGCAACACGGACCATGCCGGTTTTATCGACAACCTGCGTCTCAGCGATCCATCCTGGGACCCGAAGTCTGGAACCGCTGTCGTGCTGGGGGCCGGTGGTGCGGCGCGCGCGGTGCTTTATGGATTGATCCGCGCGGGTGCGCCGAAAATCCGGGTCGCGAACCGCACGCTGGACCGGGCCCGGGCCTTGGCTGAGGACTTTGCCCCCCATGTCGAGGTCGTCGCTTTTTCGGACACCGCGGAGGCGCTTGCCGACTGCGCGCTGCTGGTCAATACAACATCCTTGGGAATGATGGGGCAACCGCCCCTGGACCTGCGTCTGGACGCGCTGCCGAAATCGGCCCTGGTGACTGATATCGTCTATGCACCGCTGGTCACGCCGTTGCTGGCCGAGGCGATGAAACGCGGCAACCGCACCGTGGACGGGCTCGGCATGTTGTTGCATCAGGCGGTCCCCGGCTTCGAAGCCTGGTTCGGTGTCCGGCCTGCCGTGACCCAGGATTTGCGCGAAATCGTCCTCGGGACCAAATAGGATACCGCGATGTTCGTGATAGGGCTTACCGGGTCGATCGGCATGGGCAAGAGCACGACCAGCGCCATGTTCAAGAAACTCGGTGTGCCGGTCCAGGATGCGGATGCCATTGTCCACGAACTGATGGCGAAGGGCGGTAGAGCGGTGCCCGCCATCGAAGCGGCCTTCCCCGGCGTCACGGCGGATGGCGCGGTCAACCGCGCCGAGCTTGGCAAGCGCGTCTTCGGCGATCCGGCGGCCCTGAAGAAACTGGAATCCATTCTTCATCCCATGGTCTCCGCCGAGCGGACCGGTTTCCTTCTTCGCGCCGCGCGTATGCGCAAGCCGGTCGTGGTCGTGGATGTGCCGCTGCTGTTTGAAACCCATGGCGAACGGAAATGCGACATGACGGTCCTTGTCACCGCGCCGCATTTCGTCCAAGCCGCCCGGGTTCTCGCCCGGCCCGGCGTCGACCGCGACCGTCTCGACGCCATCCGACAAAAACAGATGCCCGATGCTGCCAAGCGGCGCCTGGCCGACGCGGTGGTGAATACGGGCCTCGGCAAGGGTCCGGTGCGCCGCGCGGTGCGGAAGATCGTAGCGGAAGCAAAAACAAGGAAAGGCCGGATCTGGCCGCCGCGGACCGGGTGCTACAGCCCTGGCCCGGTCCGGCCAATCATTCTATCCTGGTTGCGGAAGATCTGACGGAAGACCGGAAATGCGTGAAATTGTACTTGATACCGAAACAACGGGCCTGGACCCGAATTCCGGCCATCGCATCGTCGAAATCGGCTGTGTGGAAATGGTGAACTTTTCGGTTACCGGCAACTATCTGCATGAATATCTGAACCCGGAACGGGACATGCCCGACGAAGCCTTCCGCGTCCACGGGCTGTCCAACGATTTTCTGGCGGACAAGCCGCTCTTCGCGGATGTTGCGGACAAGTTCCTGGATTTCATCGGCGATGCCAGGCTGGTGATCCACAATGCCGAATTCGACATGAAGTTCATCAATGCGGAACTGATGCAGATCGGCCGTTCGCCGATCCCGATGGACCGGGCCCGCGATACGGTGGCGATGGCGCGCCGAAAATTCCCCGGGGCCCAGGCAAACCTGGATGCACTTTGCAACCGGTTCGGCATCGACAACACCGCGCGAACCAAACACGGCGCGCTGCTCGACTCCGAATTGTTGGCGGAAGTCTATATTGAACTTCTGGGCGGCAAGCAGATCGGCCTGAGCCTGGCCGGTGACGAAGCCGAGGACGATGATGGGCAGACCGTGAAAACGGCGGTCGAGCGTACCTTCCGTCCGCCCCGGCCCCATGCCGCCAGCGAGGCGGAACTGGCCGCCCATGCGGAGCTGCTGACCCAGCTCGACAATCCGATCTGGACGCGGGACTAGTCACCGGGACCGTCCCGCCCCGGAGTTTCCGGTCTTTAATTCAGATTTTTAGGCTTCACCGGTTTCCGACGTGGTCGGTTTCGCGGCGCGGCTCTCAAGCCGCATACGGTACAGGTTGACGAAATCGAACGGCGCCAGGACCAGCGGCTGGAACCCGCCGTCGCGCGTCGCATTGCCGATGATCGACCGGGCGTAGGGGAACAGAAGCCGCGGCGTTTCGATCAGCAGCAGCGGTTCGATATCCTGCTGGCGAACATTGCCGAGCTGCGCAACGCAGGCATAGACCAGCTCACCCAGATAAATGACTTGTTCCTTCGCCGATGCCTTGAAGGTCATTTGTAGTTCAACCTCGTAGACCTTTTCGTCCAGCGCGGTCGCGGTCACGTCGACGCGGATGTCGATGGTCGGTTGCGTGCCGGGCGCCAACTGTAGGCGGGGCGTTGACGGATTCTCGAAAGACAGATCCTTCACATATTGATGCAGGATGTTCAGCGGTACCTGCTGCTGCGTGTTGCCGTCCTGTGCGTCGACGCCGTTTTCGGGGGCGGACGGCTGGGGGGCGGTCTGGTTTTCGGTATCGCTCATCATTCGGCCTCATAAACCGCGCTGGCCTCGGTCGGCGCATCACGGTTGGGTGGTGGTGTTTCCGCCGCCTGTGCGTGTCAGGGGGCGTGTTCCGGACGGGGTTGGTCGTCTAACATGCCTAAAGCGGGGCAACAATATCGCCGCCGCCGGGATGGTCGGTGGAGGGGTCGAAACGCAGCATGCCGCAATTCGGCATTTCATGACCGGTCAACGCCCGCAGGAAACCCCAATGGCTGACGACCAGGATATCGTGCCGCGGCTCCACGTCCCGCGCCCAGTTCCGGAAGGTCCGCGCCCGGGCGTCCACATGATGATGTTCCTCGACAAAGTCCGGCCACCATTCATCCCCCAGATCGCCGAATTCCACATGCGGCCAACGCTTGCGCAGATCGGCGGCCGGGGATCCCAGATCGGACACAAAGGCGCAATGTTCGCCCACGACCGGATTCGTGGTGATCGGCAGGTCCAGCACTTCCGCGATCAGTTCCGCGGTTTCCAGGGTCCGCCAGTAAGGGCTTGCGATGATGCGCGTCAGACCCTGCGATCGCAGATGATTGGCGGCGGCACGCGCCTGTTCCTTGCCCAGATCCGTCAGCCGCGGATCGCGGATACCGGGATCCTTCCGCGTCTTGGCATAGATCACGTTGAATTCTGACTGGCCGTGCCGGATCATCATCATTGGCGCGGGCTCTCCCTTTCTTCCTTGTTTTCCAATTTTCGGGCGCCGTCGTTCGTGTCCTTCGGATCGCTCGCGTCTTCAGACTCGGGTTCCGGATCAATGACGGTGTAGTCGCCGTCGATTGTTCCTTCCTCATACCGGTGATAGGTGCCGCCCGGCCCGGCGCGGTGCATGCTGGACTGGAAATGGACGCCGCCGCCCTTGCGCATCAAGGCCCGGACCAACGCAGAGCCGATCAACAGTCGCAATCCCGGGATCAGCAGGACGAATCCCAGAAAATCGGTCAGGAAGCCAGGCGTCACAAGCAGCAGCCCGGCGACCACGAGACAGGCCCCCGATACCAATTCGCCGACCGGCAAGCGACCCTGCTCCGTTTCCTGGCGGATCCTCGTCAGCACCGCGATCCCCTGTGCCCGGACCAGCACCGTGCCGATCAGCGCGGTCAGCAGGATCGTCCCCAGGGTCGCCCACAAACCGATCAGGTCGCCCACTTGGATGAAAAGGGCGATTTCGGCGATCGGAATGCCGAAAAGGATCGTAAATATAATCAAACCGGTCATCTTGCTCTCTATTGTAACGGGCCCTATCTACCCCTTGAGGGATTATTCATGCACAGCGTCATGATCGCATATCCGACGGGTCCGGGATTTCCCGGAAACACGTGGGGTATGGCAGTGAAACGCGGTTTTGTCGGTCTCTCCGCAATTGGGTTTCGGTCCGTCGCATGGTTTAGAGAGTGGGGATTGGACAGGCAAAGGGCAATGGCGCATGGCCCCCGCTTTAAGGAAAGGCGGCTATGACGGGCTCTTTGCTTGAGAATCCTCATCAAATGGGGTCTAACAAACTGGATACGGGCTGGAAATAGTCCGAAGTCCGGACGGGTTCATGGGCCGGTTCGTGTTTGGGACTCTTACAAAATGGGTAGCGAGTTCAACTTGATCGATATTCTCATCTTCGCAGGCATTGCGCTTTTCTTGATCTTGCGGCTCGGCAGCGTCCTGGGCCGTCGCACCGGCCATCAGGAGCCGCCGCGCAATATTTTCGGTGCCGGCAAGAAGGACGAAGAGGCCAATAACGACAACGGCAATGTCGTGCATCTGCCGCACGATCGTAATGGCGAGGACGAGGATGATGCCTTCGCCGAAGCCGAAGGGCCGCTGGATGCCGGTCTGACCCAGATCAAGGTGGCCGATCCCGATTTCCATCCCGGTGAATTCCTGTCTGGGGCGAAGGCCGCCTTCGAAATGGTTCTGGCCGCCTATACCGAAGGCGACGAACAGACCCTGCGCAACCTGTTGAGCCCGGAAGTCTTCGACAACTTCCGCCAGGCCCTGAAGGCGCGGGCCGATGCGGGCCACCGGCTGGAGGAAGTGCTGGTCGGCATCGACGGCGCCGATATCCTGGAAGCCAAGATGGATGGTTCGAACGCGCTGGTGACCGTGAAATTCGTCAGCCAGCAGGCGCATGCGCTTTATGATTCGGAAGGCAAGGTGATCGAAGGCGATCCGAACAAGATCGCGTCGGTGACGGATATCTGGACCTTCAAGCGCGATACCCGTTCCCACGATCCGAACTGGACCCTGGTCGCAACCCGCAGTTCGAATTGACCCGATGGTCGGCCCGGCCCGTTTCCTTAGTCAGCCGCGTTTCAAGACAACCTCCTTTTTTCTCGCCGCCCTGCTTGCCGTCGGCTTGGCCGGCTGCGAGAAGAAGGAGGACAAGGCCGTCGTTCAGGAAGACGGCCCGGCCCTGGTCCTGGCCAAGGCTGCGTTTACCGATCTGAAAGATTGGTCGGCTGACCGACTGACCGAGGCCCTGCCCGCCCTGCGCCGATCCTGCGGGCGCATCATGGCGCTTGATCCCGCCAGGAATATCGGGACCGAAGCCGTTCCGATGACAGCCGGCGATTGGCACGAGGGATGCGGCGCCCTGACCGCCGCGGATGACGATTTCACAATCCGTTCCGCACTCGAAACGTATTTCACCCCGATGCTGGCCAGCAATCGCGGGGTCGAGGAAGGCTTGATCACAGGCTATTTCGAGGCGGAACTGCAAGGCGCGACGGCGCCCGATGAGACTTTCCGCTATCCCATCTACCGGCGTCCGTCGGACCATGTGATCGCCGACCTCGGCAAGTTTGACGGTGATCTGAAGGGCCGGCAGATCGTCGGCCGGGTGGAGAACGGCCGTTTCGTGCCCTATCCGGACCGCGGCACGCTGGAACAAAGCCATCTTCCGGGCAAGGGACTGGAAATGTTCTGGGCCCAGGATCGGATCGACGTCTTCCTGCTGCAGGTGCAGGGGTCAGGCCGTGTCATTCTACCCGACGGGTCGGTCAGACGGATCGGTTTCGACGGCCATAACGGTCGGCCCTACAAATCCATCGGCAGGGTCTTGATCGACCGGGGCGAGTTGGAGGCGCATCAGGCTTCCTGGGATGGAATCCGTGGTTGGATCGAGCGCAATCCGAACAAGGCGACCGCGCTGCTCGCCGAAAACCCGCGTTTCATCTTCTTTCGTGAAATCGACGGCGAAGGGCCGATCGGCGCGGAAGGCCTGGCCCTGACGCCGGGCCGCAGCCTGGCGGTCGACCGCAAATTCCTGCCCATGGGCGTGCCGCTGTGGCTGGAAACCAATTGGCCGTCGGAAAAGGACAAGCCGTTGAATCGCCTGATGGTGGCGCAGGATACCGGCGGCGCGATCAAGGGACCGGTGCGTGGGGACTTCTTCTGGGGCTATGGCTCGGAAGCCTTGAAATATGCCGGCCGGATGAAAAGCACGGGCCGCTATTACCTGTTGCTGCCGAACGCAGTCGCCGATCGTTTGAGCCGGGTATCCTAGACCCGCGTCGGCCGATTTTCCGCTGCCGCCTATGTTCCGTCCGGGCCCGCTGGTTTAGGCTAACCGCGTTGATTATTCGGGTTTCGCAGGATACGACAAAAGAAATTGAAATTGGTATGACCAATTCCGCGAGGTGACGCCGTGACCAATCAAGGCCCGACCGTAGGGCTCTTCGTAACCTGTCTGGTCGACATGATGCGGCCGCAAGTGGGCTTCGCCGCGGTGAAGCTTCTGGAGGATGCCGGCTGCGAGGTTTGCGTTCCCGCCGGCCAGACCTGCTGCGGCCAGCCCGCCTATAATTCCGGAGACACCAAGGGTACGGTCGCTGTTGCGGAAACCGTGCTGCGCGCGTTCGGGGATGTCGACTATGTCGTCGCGCCGTCCGGTTCCTGCGCCGGGATGATCAAGGAACATTATCCGCGCCTTTTCGCCGATGACCCGGTTCTGGGTCCCAAGGCGGAGGCCATCGCGGGCAAGACGCATGAGCTGATGTCCTTCCTGGTCGATGTTCTGGGGGTCGACAAGGTCGATGCCGAATATGACGGCACCGTGACCTATCACGACAGCTGTTCGGGCCTGCGCGAATTGAAGGTGAAGGCCCAGCCGCGCAAGCTGTTGAACAGTGTCGCCGGTTTGACGCTAAAGGAATTGCCGGGGGCCGAGGTCTGTTGCGGCTTCGGCGGCACCTTCTGTGTGAAGTATCCGGAAATCTCCAACAAGATGGTCAGCGACAAGACCGAGGATATCGCGGCGACCGGCGCCGACACCCTGCTGGCCGGCGACCTGGGATGTCTGATGAACATGGCCGGAAAACTGCAGCGTGAAGGCAAACCGGTTCAGGTCCGCCACGTCGCGGAAGTGCTTGCTGGAATGGGATCGGAACCCGGGATCGGCGAAGCGCCGGCGCGTATGACGGAGGGGCACGACTGATGGACCCCAAATCCCACAGCTTCAAGGAAAACGCCTCCCAGGCGCTGAAGAACGAAAATCTGCAATCCGCCCTGGCCCAGATGAAGGTAGGCTTTATCGAACGCCGCCGCACGGCGGTGGAGGATATGCCGGAATTCGAGGCGCTACGCGACCAGGCCCGCGACCTGAAGAACCACACGCTGGCCAATCTGGACCACTACCTCGAGCGGTATGAGAAAAAGGCGACCGAGGCGGGCGGACATGTGCATTGGGCGGCCAATTCCGCGGAAGCCAGGAAGATAATCCTGGATATTTGCAAAAGCGTCGACGCCAAGATGATCACCAAGGGCAAGAGCATGATTTCCGAGGAGATCGCGCTCAACGACGCCATCGAGGCGGCCGGGCTGAAAGTGGTCGAGACCGATCTGGGCGAATATATCGTTCAGCTGCGCAAGGAACCGCCCAGCCATATCATCGCCCCGGCGGTGCATGTGCTGCGCTCCGAGGTGGAAGACGCGTTCCGCGAGGAACACAAGCATCTGCCCGACGAACGCCGCTTGACCGAACCGGCCGATCTGCTGAACGAAGCGCGCCAGGTGCTGCGGCAGAAGTATATGGAAGCGGATGTCGGCATCACGGGCGCGAACTTCCTGATCGCCGAAACCGGGTCCAGCGTCATCGTCACCAACGAAGGCAATGGCGACCTGACCCAGACGCTCGCCAAGGTTCACATCGTCATCGCCTCGATCGAGAAGGTGGTGCCGACTCTGGAGGATGCCTCCTCCATCCTGCGTGTACTGGCCCGTTCCGCGACCGGTCAGGATTTCTCGTCCTATACGACATTCTCCACCGGGCCGCGCCGGCCGGAAGATCCCGATGGGCCGGAACAGTATCACGTCGTCATCCTGGATAACGGCCGGTCGGAATTGCTCGGCGGCGAGTTTCAGGATGCGTTGCGCTGCATCCGCTGCGGCGCCTGCATGAACCACTGTCCGGTCTATCACGCGGTCGGCGGACACAGTTACGGCTGGGTCTATCCCGGCCCGATCGGCTCCGTCCTGACGCCCACCTTCTTGGGCGTCGAGGAAGCGGGGCACCTGCCCAATGCCTCTACCTTCTGCGGCCGCTGCGAGTCGGTTTGTCCGATGCGCATCCCGTTGCCGAAGATGATGCGGCATTACCGGGTCAAGGAATACGAAAACGGCCTTGCCCCGCCCTCGGTCCGCGCCGGTCTCGATATCTGGGGCTTTTTCGCCCGCCGGCCGTCGCTCTACCGCATGGCGGCGCGCATGGGATCTCTGGCACTGCGCGTGATGGGCGGGAAGCGCGGCCGGGCCGACAGCCTGCCGCTCGCCTCCGGCTGGACCGATCATCGCGAAATGCCGATCCCGACCGGCCCTACATTCCAGGATCAATGGTCCGCCCGGGGCGGCCGCAGGAGGCCCTCACGATGACCGGTTCGCGCGAACAGATCATGGGCCGCATTCGGTCCAACCTGACAAAGGCCGCCGGTCCCTTGCGGCGATCGCCTGAAGCGCTGGAAAAGCGCACGTTGGAACATGCCCGCGGCATCCGTCCCTCCCGCGTCGATAAGGACGAAGCCGGTCTGGTAGACCTGTTCGTCCAACGGGCGGAAAAGGTGAATGCCACCGTCGCGCGGGTCGCCTCGACCGACGATATCCCCGATGCGATCGCCCAATATCTTGCAAACGAAAACCTGCCGGCCGCGTTTCGCATGTCCGACAATCCGGATCTGAACGGCATCCCCTGGGACAAGAGACCGGCGCTGGAAATCAAGAAAGGCGCCAGCGACGGAAAGGACGAGGTCGGCCTCAGCCGCGCCGTGGCCGGGGTCGCGGAAACCGGGACCCTAATCCTCGCTTCAGGGAAAGAGAGCCCGACCTCGCTTAATTTCCTGCCGGAAACCCATGTGGTGATGGTCAGGCGATCGGAGGTGACCGGTACCTATGAGGACGGCTGGGACATGGTCCGGAAGAAGGGCGCGATGGCGCGCGCGGTGAATTTCATCACCGGCCCATCGCGTACCGGCGATATCGAGCAGACGATCTATCTAGGCGCACACGGTCCGCGGCGGCTGCATATCCTGCTGGTGGAAAACGCCTGATCGGCAAAAATTCGAACGGGGACCGACCGGGAAATTACAGATGTCCGGCAAAGGCAAGAAACAGAACAAGCCGGACGACTTCGATCTTTGGCTGCGCGTCGCCGAAGGGGTGACGCCGCTGAAGTCACGCAATGCCTTTCACGAAAAGATGGCCCGGATCGACAAGGCGGCAGACGATGTCGTGGCCGACAAGGGCCCGTCGAAACCTGGCCGCGCCAAACGCCATTCCCACATTGCCCTGCCGACCCCGCCCCCCTTGTCCCAGGCCGCCAAGGCACCGCCGCTTCAGGTCGGCTCCGCCCCCGGCGTCGACCGGCGGACGACCGACAGGTTGCGTCGTGGCAAAATGCCCATCGAAGGTCGGTTGGATTTGCACGGGCACAGCCAGGAAAGCGCCCACCGTGCATTGAACGCCTTCATCGATGCTTCCCACGCGCATGGCAAACGCTGCGTCCTGGTCGTCACGGGAAAGGGCAAAGGCATTCTGCAATCCGCCGTGCCGCGCTGGCTGAACGAGGCTTCCTTGCGCCATAAGGTCCTATCAGTAGAATACGCCCAGCAGAAGGACGGCGGCACCGGTGCGCTCTACGTGCTGCTCCGCCGTCATCGATAAAATTCCCCATCCCATGCAACCGGGACATGGTACCGAGCGTTAATCGCTGGGTTATGGATTTCCGGAGAAGTCCGCAAATCCGGGGAATAGACAGCCTGTTTCGGCTTGAAGTGTCGTTTTCCGACTATGAATTGTCGGGCCGCTTCGGGTTTCTCGGTACTATCAGGCTACCCTAATTCAATTGGGGCCGTATCAGCGGCTTCATGCGGGTCCGCGGCGGAACCGACAAAATGTCTTGGTCTGTCCGCGTAACAGCGCGCATTGGTCCCGGGGCCGACAGCGCGCGAAAGGAGGGAGAATATGTTCAAACGAATCATGGTGCCCGTCGATCTGGCCCATGCGGACAAGCTCGAAAAGGCACTGGCATTGGCCGGCGACCTCGCGTCCCATTATGGGGCGGCGTTGGTCTATGTCGGCGTTTCGGCATCGGCGCCGTCCTCGCTGGCGCATACGCCCGAAGAGTATGCCGAGAAGCTTTCCGGCTTCGCGGCGGAAAAGGGCAAGGCCCACGGCGTTTCGGCGGAGGCCCGGTCCTATATCAGCCACGATCCCACCATCGATCTCGACGCCACCTTGTTGAAGGCGGTTAAGGAAACGGGCGCGGATCTCGTCGTCATGGCGAGCCATATTCCGAACGTCACCGATTACGTCTGGCCGTCCAACGGCGGCACGATCGCCGCCCATGCGGACGTCTCGGTGATGGTGGTGCGGTGACGGTGCGCAGCAGCAAGCGGCGGCACCGAAATCACAGTGGGTAGGAAAAGGAGACGCGCGACATGAGCGACGCGACCAACAATCAAGGGATCCCGGAGCCGGAAGGCACCGCGGATGTCATCGAGACCGATTACGAAATCGGTCAGGACAATATCGAAACCAAGATCGGGCCTTTCGGGCTCGACATTCACAATCCGGTCTTCGCCATTTCAGGCCTGACCATCATTGCCTTCGTTTTCTATGCTCTGGCCCTGCCGGATCAAGCGGGCGAGTTCTTCGGCTGGCTGCGGCCCGCCCTGACGACGACCTTCGACTGGTTCTTCCTCGGCTCGGCCAACATCTTCGTGCTGTTCTGCCTGGCGCTGATCGTGCTGCCCGTCGGTAATGTCCGGATTGGCGGCGCGGATGCCACGCCGGATTACAGCTATGCCGGTTGGTTCGCGATGCTGTTCGCCGCCGGGATGGGGATCGGCCTGATGTTCTTCGGGGTGTTGGAGCCGGTCTATCACATGGCGATCTCCGCGCCGCTCGGCGTGCCCTCCCCCTTCGCGGAGGATGGATCGATCATTCCTGAAAATGTGGAGGCCGCCCGGCAGATGGGCCTCGCCGCGACGATCTATCACTGGGGACTGCATCCCTGGGCGATCTACGCGGTGGTGGCGCTGGCGCTGGCGCTGTTCTCCTACAACAAGGGGCTGCCGCTGACGATCCGGTCTGCCTTCTATCCCATCCTGGGCGAACGCGTCTGGGGATGGCCCGGGCATATCATCGATATCCTGGCGGTCTTCGCGACCCTGTTCGGATTGGCAACCTCGCTGGGCTTCGGGGCCCAACAGGCCAATGCGGGGCTCGACCACGTCTTCGGCGTTCCGGTCAATACCACGGTGCAGGTCCTGCTGATCACGGGCATCACTGCCGTTGCCTTGATCTCGGTGCTGCGCGGACTGGACGGCGGGGTGAAGCTGCTGTCGGAAATCAACATGATCATCGCCGCCCTGCTGCTGCTCTTCGTGCTGTTTGCCGCCGGCGCCACGAATATCCTGTCCGATTTCGCCAATGGCCTGATCGGCTATGCCAAGGACATCGTGCCGCTGTCGAATCCGATCGGGCGCGAGGATACCGGTTACATGCAGGGTTGGACCTCGTTCTACTGGGCCTGGTGGATTTCCTGGTCGCCGTTCGTGGGCATGTTCATCGCCCGTGTCAGCCGCGGCCGGACCGTCCGTGAATTCGTGGTCTGCGTCCTGTTGATCCCGTCGCTCGTCTGCATCCTTTGGATGGCGACCTTCGGCGGCGCGGCGATCGAACAGGTCCTGACCGACCCGGCGAACAGCCCGGTGAAGGCCCAGGTGATCGACAGCTACAATCCGCCGATGTCGCTCTTCGCGATGCTGGAAGGTCTGCCGATGGCCTACATCACCTCTGTGATCGGGATCGTGCTGGTGATCGTCTTCTTCGTCACCTCGTCGGATTCCGGCAGCCTGGTGATCGACACCATCACCGCCGGCGGCAAGGTCGACGCCCCGGTGCCGCAGCGCGTTTTCTGGTGCATCTTCGAAGGCGCGGTCGCGATCGTGCTGTTGCTCGGCGGCGGTCTCGGCGCCCTGCAGGCGATGGTGATTTCCACCGGACTGCCGTTCACGGTGGTGCTGTTGCTGATGTGTTGGGCGATCTGGAAAGGTCTGGCGGCAGAGCGGCGCGCCTGATTTCTTTGACAGTCTGACGTCTTTGACAAGGTGAATGATGGGCGGGGGTCTCGATCGGGGCCCCCGCCTTTCTGTTGCAGTTTCCATAGACCATGCCTTAATGGCGGAAACGACCGATCATATTACCATGCAAGGGGAATCGACATGGCCGACCGGAATTCCGGAATGGATCTGGACAAAATCCGTCCGCGCCGCAGTTTCCTGTTCGTGCCCGGGTCGGGCCTGGGGATGTTTCCGAAGGCCATCGCCACAGGCGCCGATATCGTCTGCATCGATCTGGAAGACGCGATTGCGCCGGCGCATAAGGAAACCTCTCGCAAGGATACGATGGCTCTGTTCGGGACGGATCCCGATTTTGGCCGGTCGGAGGTCCTAATCCGTGTGAACTCGCTGCGCTCCACCGACGGCTTCGCCGATATCCTGGCCGTCGCGGAAACACCGACGCCCCCGACCGGCCTGATGCTGCCCAAGGTGAAAAGCCCGGACGAGATCCGCCTGCTCGACGAATTGCTCGACAGCGTGAACAGCCCGCTTCGGCTGCAGGTCATCATCGAGACGAATGAGGCGCTGGAAGCCGCCCATGAAATCGCCAAGGCGAGCACCCGGATCGACAGCCTGCTGTTCGGCGGGGTCGACATGGCCGCCGAACTGCGCGTCGAACCGAACTGGGAAGGTCTGCTCTATGCGCGCACGCGCTGCGTCCATGCCGCCGCCAGTGCCGGTGTCGATTTGATCGACGTCCCCTTCCTTGACCTGAACGACATGAACGGATTGGCGGAAGCAGCGAAACGCGCCGCCGCCATCGGCATGACCGGCAAGGGCGCGATCCATCCCAAGCAGCTTCCGGTGATCGAAAAGACGTTCAGCCCCTCGGCCGAGGCGATCGCCTATGCCCGCCGATGCATCGCCGCCTTCGAGGAAGCCGGCACCGGCCTCGTCGTCGTCGACAACAAACTGCTGGAAAAACCCGTCCTGCGCTCGATGTACCGCGTGTTGGCTGTGGCGGAAGTGTTGGAAGGTAGTGGCGCCTAATATCCTGCTTGGGGATCGAATACGCCCTCGATATCGTCGAAGGAACCGCCGCCGTCCAGGTGACGGATATTGTCGATGATGACCTTGCTGGCCGTAGAGAGGCGCGTTTCGGCGGCGACATGGGGCGTGACCGAAATCTTCTCATGTGCCCAGAAGGGATGGTCCTTCGGCAGGGGTTCGGTCTTGAAGACGTCCAGCGTCGCGGCGCTGATCTGATCCGAGTCCAGAGCCGCGATCAGCGCATCCTCGTCGATCAATGTCCCGCGCCCCGCATTGATGACCGCCGCGCCCTTGGGCAGCATGGCCAGGGTTTCCGCGTTCAGGATATCCGCCGTATCGGGCGTGTTCGGCAGCAGCAGAACCAGGATCTCCGCGCCCTCCAGAAACGCCTGCAGGGAGTCCATTCCAGCAAAACAGGAAACACCCTCGATCGCTTTCTGCGACCGGGCCCAGCCGCGCACCTGGAAGCCAAGTCCGGCAAGCTGCTTGGCGATCACGCCGCCCAGAACGCCGATCCCCATGATCCCGACGGTCCGTTCCTCGACCAGCGGCGGCACTTCCTGGCGCCATTCGGTCTGGCGCTGCAACGCCTCGAATTTCGGCATGGTCAGGTGGTGGCGATAGACATGGCCGGTGACGTAATCGAGCATCCCCTGGCTCAAGCTGTGATCGACCATCCGGATCAGCGGGACCGTGCGCGGCATATCCTTGTCCCGCGTCACATGGTCGACACCGGCCCACAGCGAATGCATCGCCTTCAGGTTCGGAAGCTTCGCCAGCTCGCCGGGTTCGGGGAAACAGACGACCGCATGGGTGATCTCGTTCCGGTTGCCGACTTCCGGCCAGGGGCGGATATCCATCTCTGGCGCATGTTCGCGCAATGCCTCCGTCCATGCCTGACAATGCGGCAGCGTATCCAGCACCAGAACGGCCATGTTTCCCTCCCCCGAGATTTGCGACTGAGTGATTAAAAGAGACTATAGAATGAAGCGGCTGAGATCCGTGTCCTGGGCCAGCGGCGCCACCTTCTCGTTCACGTAATCGGCGGTGATGTCGATGGTTTCCCCGCCGCGGTCCGATGCGGTGAAGCTGATGTCCTCCAGCAGCTTTTCCAGAATGGTATGCAGCCGGCGGGCGCCGATATTCTCGACCGTCTGATTGATCTGCGCCGACAGGGCGGCAATTCGGTCGATCGCATCTTCGGCGAAGGAAAGCGTCACCTTCTCGGTCCCCATCAGGGCGACATACTGCTTGATCAGGCTGTTTTCCGGCTCCCGCAAAATCCGGCCGAAATCGGCTTCGGTCAGCGGGTTCAGATTGACCCGGATCGGCAGCCGGCCCTGCAGTTCGGCCAGCAGATCCGACGGCTTTGACTGATGGAAGGCGCCCGAGGCGATGAACAGCACGTGGTCGGTCTTCACCGAACCGTATTTGGTGGCGACCGTCGTGCCTTCGATCAGCGGCAGCAGGTCGCGCTGCACGCCTTCGCGGCTGACGTCGCCGCCCTGGCGTTCGGACCGCACGGTGATCTTGTCGATTTCGTCGATAAAGGCGATGCCGTTCTGTTCGACCATGTGGATCGCCTGCTGGGAGATCTTTTCCTCGTCGATCAGCTTGTCGGCCTCTTCCTCCAGCAGCACTTCGTAGGATTCCGCGACCTTCATCTTGCGGGGCTTTGTGCGGCCGCCGCCGAAGGCTTTGCCCAGCATGTCGTTCAGGTTGATCATGCCCATCTGGGATCCCGGCATGCCGGGAATGTCCATGGTCGGCATGCTGAAGCCGGCATTGTCCTGGACGTGGATTTCCACATCCTTGTCGTCCAACTCGCCCTCGCGCAGTCGCTTGCGGAAGCTTTGCCGCGTCGCGTCGCTCGCATTCTCGCCGACCAGCGCGTCCAGCACGCGATCCTCGGCGGCCAGTTCGGCCTTGGCCTGCACTTCCTTGCGCTGGGTTTCGCGGGCCATCTGGATCGCCACTTCGACCAGGTCGCGGATGATCTGTTCCACATCGCGGCCGACATAACCGACCTCGGTGAACTTGGTCGCTTCGACCTTGATGAAGGGGGCGTTGGCCAGCTTCGCCAGGCGGCGGGCGATTTCCGTCTTGCCGCAGCCGGTCGGACCGATCATCAGGATGTTCTTTGGCAGAACCTCCTCCTTCATCATGCCGTCCAGCTGCTGACGCCGCCAACGGTTGCGCAGCGCGATGGCTACCGCGCGCTTGGCATCGTCCTGGCCGACGATGAAGCGGTCCAGTTCGGAAACGATCTCTCGCGGGCTGAAATCGGTCATGCCCCAATACTCTCCAGCGTTACGTTCTCATTGGTATAAATGCAGATATCGGCGGCGATCTTCATCGCGCGGCGGGCGACCGCCTCCGCATCCATGTCGTCGCGGTCGATGAGCGCGCGGGCGGCTGACAGGGCGAAGGACCCGCCGGACCCGATGCCGATGATGCCGTCTTCCGGCTCGATCACGTCGCCTGTGCCCGAGAGGATCAGGCTGACATCCTTGTCGACCACCGCCATCATCGCTTCCAGGCGCCGCAGATAGCGGTCGGTCCGCCAATCCTTGGCCAGTTCGACGCAGGCGCGGGTAAGCTGATCGGGATACTGGTCCAGCTTCGCTTCCAGCCGTTCCAACAGGGTGAAGGCATCCGCCGTCGCCCCGGCGAACCCGACCAGGATCTTTCCCTCGGCCAGTGTACGGACCTTGCGGGCGTTGGATTTGAAAACGGTCTGGCCCAGGCTGACTTGTCCGTCGCCCGCGACCACGACCCGGTTGCCTTTGCGCACGGACAGAATTGTCGTGCCGTGCATTTCGGCGGCATTCGTGTGGGGTGCTTTGGTCATGCGCCCGATATGAGGGGGCGAACCCGATCAGTCAATGCTCCGTCCGCGACCCGATCACGCGGCGGGTGACGGGGAACGCCTTCTGCGGCCGGGCGAACCCGTTCCTTGCGGTATTGGGGGATTAACCCTGCGATACAAGAAACATTCGTGAATACGCGTTTAGGTTCTTGCGCGTGCAGGCGGATGGTGGTCTTTTTTTGACGGGGGGAACCGGCGGAATAAGCAGCGCCGGTTCAATAGATTGAGTTTTCCGATGCCTTGCCGCTTCGGCGGTGCGGCGACCGGAAAACGGCATGGCATTGGGGGCGGTATGCGTGTTGTGAACAAAATCATCGCGTCGGTATTCATTCTGATCCTGGCGTCGGCCTGTGCCACGCAGACGCTGAAACAAACAGAACACCTCACCGCCAAACGCCCGGATGCGGGCCAGCGCATCGTCGTCATCGCGCCCGATGTGGAACTGTCCGAACTGACGGCGGGCGGAATCACGGTGCCGAACGCGGAATGGACCGAAAAGGCGCAGGGGCTGATCAAGGCCGAGCTTCAACGCGTCATGGCGGATTCGAACGCGAATGTGATGTACGCCGCCGACCTGAACAAACCCGGCTCGGAGAGTGAAACCGAAACCCAGTTGGTTAAGCTGCATCAGATGGTCGGCGCGTCGATCATCCTCAGCCGCCTGCAGGCCTTGCCGACGAAGAAGGACGTCTTCGATTGGTCCCTTGGGCCGGACGCCACGGCGCTGCAGGATGAATACGGGGCCGACTACGGTTTGTTCATCTTCGTGCGGGACAGCTATTCCAGCGCCGGCCGTGTCGCCTTGAACGTCATGATGGCGATCCTGGGCGGCCCGATCCAAGGCGGCATCCAGTCCGGCTATGCCTCGCTGGTCGATCTTTCCAGCGGCGAGATCGTCTGGTTCAACACCTTGGGCAGGAAGACGGGGGATCTGCGCGAACCGGCCCCGGCGGCCGAGACCGTTGATCTGCTGCTTGCCAATTTCCCGACGACCGTCTCCGAAAACGACGGCTGAGGCCATGCGTCGATCCGTCATGCGCAAACTTCTCGCGGGCACGGCCGGCCTCGCGCTGGCCGTCGGTCTGACCGCCTGTCAGACCGCGAGTGAGGCCTACCGCGCCCCGATCAACGCCGCCAAGACACCGACGGCGGGCGAGACGGCGCCGGAAACGCCCGAGCAGGACCAGGAACAGACCGCCAGCCCCTCTTCCGAACAGGAGGGCGAGGATATCAGGCTCGCGACTCGCGAAGCCGGGGGCGGGACCTATTCGGGCAGCGCGACGGATTATCGGATCGACGATCTCAACCCCGGCGAACGGCCGGACCTGTCCAGCGACGAAGCCGGCATCTGGATGATGATGGACCGCGCGGAGCGGAAACTGGCAACCAGCGGACGGGTGATCAATGACCCGGCCCTGAAAGACTATGTCGGGAAAATGGTCTGCGATCTGGCCGGCGACTATTGCGGCGATATCCGCGTCTACATCGTCCGCAAACCCGAATTCAACGCGACGATGGCCCCGAACGGCACGATGTCGGTCTATTCCGGGCTTCTGTTGCGGGCCCGGAACGAGGCACAGCTGGCGACGGTCCTGGGCCACGAGATCGGCCATTATCTGCGGCGTCATTCCTATCAGCAGATGAAGGACCGTATCGACAAGACGAATGGCCTGGTCTTTTTCCGTGTCTTCACGGCCGCCTTGGGTGTGCCCGTCGTCGGTGACATTGCCGCCTTGGGGACAATCGGCAGCATCGCATCCTTCGGTCGGGATCATGAACGCGAAGCCGACGGATACGGCATCCTGCTGATGGCCCGGGCCGGTTATTCGCCGCATGAAGCCGCGAAGATCTGGGAAAATCTGAACGCCGAACTGGGCGACGAAAAACGATCGCAATCCTTCTTCTATTCGACCCATCCCGAGACATCGGAACGCCAGGCGATGTTGCGCCAATTGGCCGATGAAGTGCCCGTCGCCGGCGGCGACGGGGGAACCATCGGGACCGAGGCTTATCGCGACGCCCTGTCGCCGCATTGGCGGGAGTTGTTGGCGGATGAGGTCGCCAAGCGCGATTACGGCCGGACCGAGCGTTTGTTCGACTCCCTGATCGCCGACGGTTTTCGGGCCGGGGCGGTCTACTACTACAAGGGTGAGATGTACCGCCAGCGTGGCGAGGAAGGCGACGAGGACCTGGCGCTTGCGGCCTATCATGCGGCGACGCAGTTTGCGGACGCCCCGCCGGAACTCTTCAAGGCGCGCGGACAGATTTTCCAACGCAAGGGCCTGAAGGCCGAAGCGCGCGCATCCTATGAGGAATATGTCCGCCTCAGCCCGGATGCGGCGGATCGCAAGATGATCGAATTTATGATTGGGGGATTGGGAAGTTGAAAAAGCTTGTTCGGATAGTTGCGCTGGCGTCGATCCTGGCAACGGTTGCCGCATGTCAGGGATACACCCTCGTCAAAGGGGGATCGCCGGTCGAAATCGCCAGCGGGATGAAAGCGACCCCGGCCCGGTCCTGGAGCAAGCTGAGCAGCGGCAAATACCAGCTTTGGACGGTCGACGGCCCGGTCCTGCAGCAGATCCTCTTCGGGGCCGCCATTCAGGACGGCGAAGAACTGTTTCCGAACGAAAACAACCGGAAGCAGAAGCTGCCCGAATTCAAGAAATCCATGTCGGAACTGGAAGTGGCTGAACTCTACCGCGATACGATGCTGAAGCTCGGCGCGTCGAATTTCGACCTTCTCGACATCCGGCCCAAGACAGTCGGGGGCAAGCAGGGTTTCCGCTTCGAGTTTGATTTCACCATGGAACAGGGTCTGCAGAAATCCGGCGTCGGCGAAGCCGTTCTGGAAGGTGATAAGCTTTATTACGTCATCTATACCGGTGCGAAGCTGCACTACTATCCAAAGAACCTGCCGGATGCGGAACAGGTGATGCAGTCGGTGCAAATCCTCTGACCGGGGAAGAAGACGCGTCAAAACAGCGCTTTTCCGCCCGTCCGGCGCCCGGTCGCCGAGATGGGCGTTGTTGTCGGCCCGTCCGGTTGTTACAAGGCTTCCCGTCTATGACTAATGGGACTGATGGGAATGCGCACGGCATCCGTTGAACGGAACACCAAGGAAACCCGCATCGCCGCGACCCTCGATATCGACGGGCGCGGTGTTTATGACGTGTCGACCGGGATCGGCTTCCTCGATCATATGCTGGAGCAGTTGAGCCGGCATAGCCTGATGGATCTGAATCTGAAGGCCGAGGGCGATCTGCATATCGATTTCCATCATACGACCGAGGATTCCGGCTATGTCGTCGGCGAGGCGGTCAGCAAGGCGCTGGGCGACCGCAAGGGCATCCAGCGCTACGGCCATGCCTATATCCCGATGGACGAAACGCTGACCCGTGTCTCGATCGACCTGTCGAACCGGCCCTATCTGGTCTGGAAGGTGAATTTCACCCGGCCGAAGCTGGGCGATTTCGACACCGAGCTGTTCAAGGAATGGTTCGCCGCCTTCGCCCAGTCGGCGGGCGCGACGCTGCATGTCGAAAACCTGTATGGCGAGAACAATCACCATATCGCCGAGTCCTGCTTCAAGGGTCTGGCCAGGGCGTTGAAGGTCGCGACCGCGATCGACGAAAGGCAGGCCGACGCGGTGCCCTCGACGAAAGGCGTTCTCGGCGGATCCATGTAGGGAAGCCCGGCGGGTTCCGTGAAAATCTTGAAAGGACGCTTTGTGCGCATTCCTTACCTTGCGCTGTGTTTCTGCATGGTTCTCGTAACAGGTTGCGTTACCCAACAGCGGGAGACGGACCTGGTCCATGTGGAACTGACGAAGCAGGGCTGCGCGGAACGACGCGTCACGATCCATAAGGAAGAGCCGGCAATCGTCGCGGGGAATACCTTGGCGCTGATGACGCTCGAAGTGCCGAAAGCGGAAAAGGACGCCTCCTTCCAGGATGGACGGACCTCCTTCGAGGCGGGTGACGAGAACAGGCTGGCGAAATTTTCCTTGGACTTTTCGTGCAAGGGTGTTTCCGGTGCCGCCGGGGTTTTATCAGGGAATTCTTCTACGGCAACGGCCGGAGCAGAGAGAGCATGACAACAGTAGCCATCATCGATTACGGGTCCGGGAACCTGCGCTCCGCCGCCAAGGCATTCGAACATTCCGGCGCCGACAAGGTTCATGTCACCGACGACCCGAAAGTCGTCATGGACGTCGACCGCGTCGTACTGCCCGGTGTCGGGGCCTTCGGCGATTGCCGCCGCGGCCTCTATGCGGTCGACGGCATGGTGGCGGCCCTGGAAAAGGCCGTCCACGAACAGGGAAAGCCCTTCTTCGGCATCTGCGTCGGCATGCAGTTGATGGCCAGTCACGGGTTGGAATACGGCACGCATGAAGGGCTTGGCTGGATCGATGGAACGGTGAAGGAAATCCAACCGGCCGATCCCAGCCTGAAAATTCCGCATATGGGGTGGAATCAACTGACGGTGCTGCGCGACCACCCCTGCCTGGACGGTATCCCGACCGGCGCCTATGCCTATTTCGTGCACAGCTACCACTTCACCTGCGACGACCCGGCCGACATGCTGGCGACGGTGGATTACGGCGGCACGCTGACGGCGATGATCGCCCGCGACAACATGATCGCAACCCAATTCCATCCGGAGAAGAGCCAGGCGACAGGCCTGCGGCTGATCTCCAACTTTCTGAAGTGGAACCCGTAAGATGGCGGCGATGGACCTCTATCCGGCGATCGACCTGAAACAGGGTCAGTGCGTGCGGCTGTTCAAGGGCGACATGGACCAGGCGACCGTGTTCAACGACAGTCCCGGCGACCAGGCCGGCGGTTTCGTTGCCGCCGGCGCGCAATGGCTGCATGTGGTCGATCTGGACGGCGCCTTCGCGGGTGAATCCAAGAATGGCCCGGCGGTGGACGCGATCCTGGCCGCCGTCGGCGATGTGCCGGTGCAGCTTGGCGGCGGTATCCGCTCGGTCGAGGCGGCGGGCGCCTGGCTGGACCGTGGCATCAGCCGGGTCATTTTGGGTACCGTCGCGGTGCGCGACCCCGCCGTCGTGCGGGATGCCTGCAAGGCCTTTCCCGGCAAGGTCGCCGTCGGGATCGATGCTAAGGACGGTTTCGTCGCGGTTGAAGGCTGGGCGGATGTCTCGACGCTGGGCGTCGTCGATCTCGCCAAACGGTTCGAGGATGCCGGCGTCGCGGCGGTGATCTACACCGATATCAACCGGGACGGCGCCATGACCGGCGTGAATGTGGAAAGCACGGCGGAACTTGCCCGCGCAGTCACGATGCCGGTGATCGCCAGCGGCGGCGTCGCCTCGCTGGACGATATCGTCGCGCTGCGCGAGACCGGCGTGGTCAGCGGTGTGATCAGCGGCCGGGCGCTTTACGAAGGCGCGATCGACCTCGCGGCGGCGCTCAAAGTTTGCGCGGGAGAAAACTGATGCTGGGTGTACGCGTTATTCCCTGTCTCGACGTCAAGGATGGCCGCGTCGTCAAAGGCGTCAACTTCGTCGACCTGCGCGATGCGGGCGATCCGGTGGAACAGGCGCGCCTTTACGACAAGGCCGGCGCGGACGAGCTGACCTTCCTGGACATCACCGCCAGCCACGAAAACCGCGATACGATCTATGACGTCGTGCGGCACACCGCGGAAGAGGTTTTCATGCCGCTGACCGTCGGCGGCGGCGTGCGCACGGTGGAGGATATCCGCAAGCTGCTGCTGGCGGGCGCCGACAAGGTTTCGATCAACACGGCGGCAGTGAATAATCCCGAATTCGTCAAGGAAGCCGCGGAACGTTTCGGCAATCAATGCATCGTCGTCGCGGTCGATGCCAAATCGACCGGCCCCGGCAAAAATGGTGAGGGTAAGTGGGAAGTCTTCACCCATGGCGGCCGCAACCCGACAGGGCTGGACGCCATCGAATGGGCAAAACGGATGGAGGCGAACGGCGCGGGCGAAATCCTGCTGACCTCCATGGACCGGGACGGCACCAAGGTGGGTTTCGACCTGGGTCTGACGCGCGCGGTTTCCGACGCGCTGAAAATCCCTGTGATCGCCAGCGGCGGTGTCGGCAATCTGGATCATCTGGTCGACGGCGTGATCGAAGGCCATGCCTCGGCGGTCCTGGCCGCCTCGATTTTCCATTTCGGGGAATATTCCATAGCCGAAGCCAAGCAGCGGATGGCGGCAGCGGGCATTCCGATCCGTCCGGCCGAAGCCGCGACCGAGATAGTGAGCTGACGCCATGACCACCGACAAACACACGCTGGACCGGCTTTTTGCCACCATCGAGTCGCGTAAGGGCGCGGACCCGGCCTCTTCCTACACCGCCAAGCTGTTCGGCAAGGGCAAGGCCAAGATCGCGCAGAAACTGGGTGAGGAAGCGACCGAGACAGTGATCGCGGCGATGGGCGGCGACCAACGGGAAGTTGCGTCGGAATCCGCCGACCTGCTGTACCACCTGTTGGTTCTCTGGGCCGAAACGGGCGTTGCGCCGGAAGACGTTTGGGCGATATTGGATGAACGTGAAGGGGTCTCGGGCATCGCCGAAAAAGCGAGCCGCAAGGAATAGGGAGAACGGCCATGGCCTATGACGATCAAAATATTTTCGCCAAGATCCTGCGCGGCGAGATTCCCTGCGACAAGGTTCTGGAAACCGATCACAGCCTGGCCTTCAACGATATCGCGCCGGCACGGCCCGTCCATGTCCTGGTCATTCCGAAGGGTGCCTATGTTTCCTCGGATGATTTCACCGCCAAGGCCAGCGACGCGGAAATCGCCGATTTCTGGCGCGCGGTGGGCGAAGTGGCGCGGATGAAGGGCGTCGCCGGGTCCGGCTACCGCCTGATCGCCAATGCGGGCGAGGACGGGCACCAGGAAGTTCCCCATTTCCACATGCATGTCCTGGGCGGCGCCCCCGCCGGCCCGATGCTGAAGCGCCGCGACAGCTAGACTGCCATCATCCTGAAACAGGCCCGGCCCGGTGGATCATTCCGCCGGTTGCACGGCACGTGGGGTGCGGCCGACCACCACCTCGTTCCCCTCCGACGGGTCGGCGGGAACGTTGGTCGCCAACAGCAGGGAAATGCCTGCCATCCCGGCACCGATGAAAAAGACCATCCCCGGGTTCTCCAGCCAGATGAAGCCGAAGGCGGCTGGAATGCCGACCGCGGCAATGTGGTTGATCGTGAAGCTGACGCCGGCCGTAGACGCGATGTCCTTCGGGTCCGCGATCTTGTGGAAATAGGTCTTGATGGCGATCGCGAAGGCGAAGAACAGATGGTCGAGCACATAGAGCGCCGCTGCCGCGCCCGCGCTTTCGACGATCGCATAACCGACGAAGACGCCGATCAGCCCGATATATTCCAGGATCAGCGCCCGGCGTTCGCCCAGCTTGGCGATCAGGCGGCCGACCTTCGGCGCGATGTAGATGTTGGCGATCAGGTTCACCAGATAGAGCATGGTGATGGCGGTGGCGTCGAACCCGAACTTTTCCACCATCATGAAGCCCGCGAACACCATGAAGATCTGCCGCCGCGCGCCGCCCATGAAGGTCAGCGCGTAATACAGCCAGTAGCGCCGCCGCAGGAACAGCGTCTTGGTCTGCATATGCGGCGAGACGAAGTCCGGATAGGCGAAGCGGCACAACAGGCCCACTCCCAGGGTGAACAAACCGGCGATCAGATAGATCGGCTCGAATCCCAGTGAAATCGTCTTGATGCCCAGGCTGGTACCGAAAAAACCCGCGATCCGATCGATCACATCCTGTTCGAAGGTCAGGATGATGACGATGAAGATGGCCAGCGTCCCGATGGAGGAGGCTGTGATCTGCTTCGCGAAGACGATCGGCGCGCGCTGCTTGTTGGTCCATTGCAGGGTCAGCGACTGGTTCATCGTTTCGTAGTAGTGGAAGCCCAGCGACATCAGGAAGGTGGTCGCGTAAAGGCCGTATTCGGATGGGAAGTATCCGGTGATCGCGGTGCCGAGGCCCAGCGCGCCCAGCGACAGCAGGGCCAGATTCTGTTCCCGCACGAAGGGCAGCAGAAAGATCGCGCAGAAAGACAGGAAGCCGGGGATTTCCCGGATCGACTGCAGGAAGCCGATTTCGCGCCCCGTGAAGGCGGCACGTTCGACCACGAAATTGTTCAATAGTGCGAACCAGCCATGCATGCTGACCGCCATGGCGCAGGCCATCAGAATCAACATGCCTTCCGGGCCTTGCAGGAAGCTGGGCAGGAAGGGGATGCGGTGGTCGGAATCGGTTTGAACAGGGGTCCGCATGGGGTGTTTCGCTCCGGCGATTTGGATCGCTCTAGATTTGTTGCAAGATGCGCACTCTAGGCCTCGCTGTCCCGGCGGTCTTGCGATATATTGACAATTGATGTCTCGAAACGGCCATACCACACCCCGCCCGCCCATGCCGTCGGTCATGCCGCGGCCGGTGATGGTGCGCGCCTTCGACCTTTTGCCGGGTATGGAGGTGGAAGCCCATAGTCACGATTGGGGTCAATTGGCCTATGCGTCCGCGGGCATCATGATCGTGTCCACGCCCGAAGGCTCGTGGACCGTCCCGCCCGCCCGCGCGGTATGGATCCCGCCCGGCATCGAACACGCGATTTCCATTCCCGGCACGGGCGCCTTTTTTCGCAGCGTCTACACCCGCGGCGACCATTCTCAGGATCTGGGCCCGAAATGCCGCGTGCTGCGGGTCACGTCCCTTTTACGGGAGTTGATTATTCGGGCCTCAGAAATGCCGCTAGAATATGACGAGACCGGTCCTGAAGGCCGGTTGATGACGGTGATCGTCGATCAGATCCGTGAAATGCGGGAGGAGGAGCCCCTATACCTGCCGATGCCGCAGGACCGCCGGTTGCTGCGTTTGGCCCAGCAAATGGTGGGGGATCCCGGCCTGCGTCTGACACTGGAGGAGGCGGCGTCGCAAGCAGGCGCCAGCGCCCGAACGCTCGCCCGCCGCTTCAGCGCGGAAACCGGGTTGACCTTCGGGGAATGGCAAAGACGGCTCAGTCTCGTCACCGCGGTGGAACGACTGGCCGACGGACAGCCGGTCACGGCTGTGGCGCTGGATCTGGGATACGAGAGCCCCTCGGCCTTCATCGCCATGTTCCGGCGCAGCTTGGGCGCCAGTCCGACCGCCTACCTGGCCAAAGGATGAATCGGGGGATGAACCGGGGGATGAACCGGGCGTTGAACCAGTCGTTGACCCCGGCGTTGCCCCCGGGACCGAACCGGCCGGGGCTTGATATTGATCCGAGTTGAACCCTGATATGGACCCTCATTTCGTTGCACTCGTTTTGGCGCCGCCGGTTCGATTGACAGCGTCAGGGCCAGGGGTAGTTTGCGCTCCTTAGCGAATAGAAAGAGACTGCCGCCATGCGGGTGCGGGTAACAACTATCCTGGTTCTGGTTTTTGGCGGCCTTGTCCTGCTATCGGCGGGCGGGATGTTTCTGATCGCCCTGGCCAGCGCCTTCGACAATACCCGCAATTCCCTGACGGCCCTGCTGCGCGAACAGATCAATGAAGCGGCGGTCGCCTCGGCGGTCTATTTCAATCCGCTCGAAGATCTCGGCAAATGGCTGGCCTATGAGGTCAGCGAAGGAAGGATGGGCGTTCAGGACCCCGAAAGCCTGAAATATGTCCTGGCCGGCGCGCTGTCCTCCCTGCCCCAAGGCGAAGCGGCCACTATCCAATTCCCGGACGGGAACGGGTATTATTTCGACCGCGCAACGGAAACCATCCAGGCGGTCTATTGGCCGCCCGAATGGCGCGTCGGTGACGGATGGGTGGGACCCGAAGGCGAATGGGTCCTGCGGCCCTCCCCGCTGGATGGAAGCCATCGCGGCGCCTTCATCACGTCCGCCCGGGACAAGGCGGGCCGTCAGGTCGCCGCCATCGGGATCCGGGCCAATCTGGAACCCCTGTCGCAGCGGCTCAGCAGCAACGCGGTCTTCCGGGGCACGGAACTGACGCGGTTTCTGCTGTTCAACCACAATGTCGTGGTGGCGCATCCGTTGCTGGTGATGTCCGCGCCGGGATCCCGACCCACCATCGATGATTTCGGCGATCCCTATCTGGCGCAGCTTTTCACCGCGCCGCGCGACGCGATGGAATTGATCAAGCCGATCGAAGGAGCGGAATCCTTCTTTCTCGAAACAACGGATCATGGCCGCCGCGGTTTCGTGCTGAAAGAGGACAATACCCGAAAAACAGGCGGCACGGTGACGATCGGCATCCATTTCGATCAGGCTTCCGGCGCCCCCGAAATCAAGCGTCTGCTCGGCACCATGGCGGTCGGGCTGGCCGTGGTCGTCCTGTCCGTTGTGGTCGCGATCCTGATGGGACGTCGGGTGGCGCGCCCGATCGAGAATCTGGCGGCCGCGGCGCATGCGGTGCACCAACAGGATTTCGCCGATGTGCCCCGCCTGCCGCCCAGCAGCGCAATCGAACTCGACGAGGCGGCCAAGGCCTTCAATGCCATGGTCGATGGCTTGAAGGAGCGGGAGCGAATCCGAAACCTGTTTGGCAAATACGTACCGGAAAGCGTCGCCCAACTGTTGTTGCGGGACGAAACCGCCGGCAAGCCGCAATCCGCCAATGCCACGGTCCTGTTCCTGGATCTCGCCGGCTTTTCCACCATGTCGGAACGACTCGATCCCGCCGGTGTGGTCACGACGATGAACGAATTCTTTTCGGATGTCGTGCAGATCATCGAGCAGGAAAACGGCGTCGTCACCCAGTTCCAGGGCGATGCGGTCCTGGCGGTGTTCAACACCCCTGTGGAAGATCCCGACCATGCCGTCCATGCGGTTCGTGCCGCGATCCGCATCCTCAAGGATATCAAGGCCAAGACCTTCGGCGGCCAGCACCTGGCTTGCCGCATCGGCGTGAATACCGGCCCGCTGGTCGCGGGCGCGGTCGGCGCGGCCCAGCGTTTGAGCTATACGGTTCACGGGGATTCCGTGAATCTGGCGGCGCGACTGGAAGCGATGAACAAGGAAACGGAGACGGAGTTACTGGTCGCCGAGTCGACCCGGGTTCTCGCCCCCGACTTCCCTTACGAGCATGTCGGCACTTTCGTGGTCAGGGGACGGGAAGAACCGGTCGCCGCCTATACCATCCGTCATTTGCCGGATTATGACGGCGGTTGACCCGACCCGCCGGGGATTGAAATTCGGCATCGGCCTTGAGGCATCGGCGCATCGTCGCTACATACCGCTGAAACCACGCAGAGAACTTTCCGCATGACCTCCGTTATCAGAGCGATCTCGCTCGCCTTGGGACAGATCGGCGATCCAGCCTTCCGCAACGTGATGGCCGTCGGCGTCTTTGGCGCGCTCGTCGTCTTCATCGCCCTGTGGTTCCTGGCCTCCTGGGCCGTCGGCTTTGTGCCCTGGACGGATCTTCCGCTGATCGGCTGGATCTTCGATTGGATGGCGACCGTGCTGGAATGGCTGGGCGAATGGTTCGTCTTCCTGGGCGATGTCGCGTTCGGGGCGGTGATGCTGACCGTCATGTTCCTGCTGTTCCCGGCGGTAACCACCACGATCGTCAGCCTGTTCCTGGATCAGATCATCGGTGCGGTTGAGGACAAGCACTATCCCGGTCGGGGGGAGCCGCGGGCGCAGCCGATTGCCGAACTGATCGGCCAGTCGCTCAAATTCCTCGCGATTGTCATCGGCGTGAATATCCTGGCCCTGCCGATCTATGCCATCCTGCTCTTCCTGCCGCCGTTGAATCTGGTCTTCTACTACGTCCTGAACGGGTATCTGGTCGGTCGGGAATTCTATGAAATGGTGGCCATCCGCCGGATGACACCGGAAGAAGCGATCGTGCTGCGCAAACGCTTCGGGGGTCGCGTGGTGATCGCGGGTGCGATCATCGTGTTCTGCATGACCGTGCCGCTCCTGAACCTGTTGATACCGGTGCTCGCCGCCGCGGCCATGGTTCATATCTTCGAAAGCATGCGCCAGAAGGCCGCCGCCGTTCCCGCCCAACGCTAGGTTTTCCGCCAATGAAGCGTTTTGTCGCCTGTTCCCTGCTATTGGTGCTGGCCGCTTGCGGCGGCCCTGCGCAGAAACCTGCGCCGGGCAATGCAGAACCCGGTTGGCCGCAGGCGCAGAACTCGGGCCAGGTCACACCGTCAACGCCGGAAAAGGCAGCAAAACCTGCATCGGCAGCGCCACAGCCGGCTCCTGAACCGTCCGCCAACCAAGCTCCCAGGCAATCCGCTAGGCTGGTACCGGAACCGGCCGAACCGACGGCGCCGGAAATCCCGGTCAACGATGATCCTGCCCAATTCATGAATGTCGGCGACAGCGACCTGCGCGATGTCCTCGGCGACCCGGCCTTGATCCGGCGGGACGGCGCGGCGGAAGTCTGGCAGTTCCGCGGGGACGACTGCACCCTGGACCTGTTCCTGTATCCGGCGGAGGGCGGCGCCCTGGCGGTGAAACATGTGGAACTGCGCGGCGAGGCGCCGGATGAACGGCGGGCCTGTCTGGCCCGAATGATCCGCGCCCGCATCATCGCGGCGGACGGCTAGGCGCGGGAACGTCCGGCGTTACGGTGAGAGGCCGGCGCGGGCTTCCAGAACGCCGGTCTCGATGGTCCTGATCTTGTCGTCCATCCAGGCCGCCTCGGCCAGTGAACTCTCGTCGAGAACACGCTCGCCCGCCGACATCTTGCGCCAATCGTCCCAGGGCGAGACTTCATGCTTGCAAAGCGCCATCAGGTCGCGGGCAAGGTTCACCCGGATGAACCACATTCCCCGGTCCTCTCCATGGCCGAACCAATCGGAATTCATCGCATCCGTCTGGGCCAGTTCCCAGGCCCGGCGACCGACGATGAACCGGTATTCGGGCACATCGGTGATGTCGAAATCGATTTTCAGATGCCGGCAATGCGCCTCGTCCAATTGCGCGTCCGCCTTGGCCCAGCGGTTTTCGTCTTCCATCCAGTATTCGACGAGCCAATGGTCTTCATAACTGTCCCCGCCGAGGTAATTCGCGAAACCGCAGCGCAACCGCGCGGGAACGCCGTTTTCCCGCAGCAGGGCGCAGAGCATCAAGGCATAGTCGCGGCAGGTCCCGACAAGGCGCTTCTCGGTTGCGAGGCTTGGCAGGCGATCACCCTCGTTGCGCGCCGCCAATTGCGCCAGCCGGTCCGCGACCGGCAGGGTCTCGCGTGAGGCCGTATCCATATTCTTTGGCGGATTGTCGTACAGGACCTTCCCGAACGCATCGTGGATCAGCACATTCTGCACCAGGCCGCACAGATGCTGCGTATCCCGGCCCAGCCCGGAAATCATGCCCCGCCGGCCGAGCGGGTCGGTATAGAGGCCGTGCTGACGGAAGAAGGGAAGGTTCTCTGGCTGGCTCACGGCCCTTTCGCCCCCTCTTTCGGCCACAAGACCATCTGCGTGCAGCGGAAAACAGCGATCGTCCGGTCCTTGGCCGGATCGAAGACCCGCGCGTCCCAAACCTGGGTCGACCGCCCGATATGGACCGCGGTCGTGGTGCAGCGCAGCTCCCCTTCCAGCAGGGTTCCCATGTGATTGCTTTTCAGCTCGACGGTGGTGAAGCCGCTCGATCCCTCGGGCAGCCGGGTCCGTGCGGCGAAGCCGCAGGTCGTATCGGCCAGGGCGACGATGCTGGCCGCGTGCAGGAAGCCGTTCGGCGCATGGTGATGCGGTTGGATCATCATGCGGCTCTCGTAGCGGTCCCCCGTGAACTCGATCATTTCGATTCCCAGCAGGCCCGGCAGGCGGCCCTCCGCACGCTGGTTGAATTCCGCGACCGGGTCATCGGACTGGTACTGCATACGAAACGCTCCCCACTCAAAAAAACAGGCTGGACCGTCAGGCCGGAATGGTCTTCGCCTTGAAAGTACACAGATCGGCCACGATGCAGGCCGGACAATCAGGCTTGCGGGCCTTGCAGACATAGCGGCCGTGCAGGATCAGCCAGTGATGCGCATGCAGCCGGTATTTCGGCGGCACACGCTTTTCCAGCTTCATCTCCACTTCCAGCGGCGTTTTGCCGGGCGCCAGTCCGGTCCGGTTCCCCACCCGGAAGATATGCGTGTCGACGGCCATGGTCGGCTGTCCGAATGCCATGTTCAGCACGACATTCGCCGTCTTGCGGCCGACGCCTGGCAATTTCTCCAATTCCTCTCGGATCGGCGGCACTTCCCCGCCATATTCGTCGATCAGGATTTTCGCCGCGGCAATGACGTTCTTGGCCTTTGAATTGAACAGGCCGATGGTCTTGATCGCGTCCTTCAGCCGCGCTTCCCCGAAGTCCAGCATCTGCTGCGGCGTTGTGACCTTCTTGAACAGCGGTTCCGTTGCCTTATTTACGGAAACATCGGTTGCCTGCGCCGACAGGGCCACGGCCACGAGCAAGGTATAGGGATTGACGTAGTTCAACTCCCCTTTCGGCTCCGGCATGGCTTTTTCGAGGCGTGCAAAAAACTCCTCGATTGCGGCTTTTTTCATAAGTGGCATTTGGAAGACCGACGCGGCGGATTGATACGAATGATGTTTGGACCCCTGACCTTCTCGTATAGCATGGAAGCTCCCTAAATAAAGACCCTCTGCGTATGACTATACCGCCACACGACCAGCCGACGGATGCGCCGAAAGAAACGGCACCCGTGTCCGATGAGGAAGCCCGGATCTACATGGATGCCTCGCTGCACCCTCACCGATCCCTGAGTCCCAAGGGTTTCGCGCTTGTCATGGCGGCGGTGGCGATTTGCGGGTCGGCGGTCGGGTTTTCCTTCTTCCTGGCGGGGGCCTGGCCCGTCGCCGGTTTCGCAGGTCTTGAAATTCTTCTGCTTTATTTTGCGTTCAAGATCAATTTCCGCGACGCACGGCGCATGGAACATATCCGCCTGACCGATCAGGGGCTGGAAATCACCCGCGTGAAGCCGAACGGCAAAAGCTCCCGCGTATTGCTGGAGCCGACCTGGCTGCAGGTCATGATGGACGATCCGCCGGAACATCACAGCCAGCTGGTCGTTGCCTCCCGCGGGAAGGGGTTGGTGCTGGGCTCCTTCCTGACGCCGGGCGAACGGCTTGAAGTCGCCAAGACCCTGCAGGACGCGCTCGCCCGTTATCGCGCACCGGAACACTTGAAAGTGTGAGCCGAGCCTATGGACGCCCCGCAGGCGCTATGTTTCACGCAGATTTGCCAGGCCGTCCACGGATTATCTGGCGACGCTCGGAACGGGCATTTGCCGTTGTTTTTCGTTCACGCCGCGTTAAACCGCGCGATCATGGTGTCCCAGACCTCAACCAGGTCCATCAAACCATCCCAGAATGATTGATTGCGGCGTGCATCGAAATCGGACAGAGCCACGCCCTGCTGTTCGACCCATGTGTAGTAACCTAGGTTGAAGACCCGTTCTCTCGAGCGATGGTTGAGCTCCATTACATGGTCGGCATCGGTACCGAGTAGCCACCGGCCGAAACTTTCCGCCGCGGCGAGAGCATCGAACCGTCCGCCTGGTGTCCGTTCCGCGGCATGTGACAATTCGGTCTCGTACATTTCGGCGCCGTCAGTTCCGACTGTGAGAACCACATCGGATGATCCAAGCCCTTTGTACTTGGCATACTTTATCGCTCCAAGGACGTTCGCGATCGATGACAGTCCGAGATCGTTTAGTCCGGTCGTCTTTTCCTGGCTGAGCCCGGTACGCTGATCCAGGAAACTACGCCCGACCGTGGTATTGAAAAGCAAGTTCAGACTATCGCTGGCGGCGTCCGAGACACCAATAACGAAATCCGTATTCATGACGTTATGGATGAGCGGCACATGCTTGTCGCCAATCCCTTGAATGTTGTGTTCCCCATACCCGTTGTACAGGAGCGTTGGACATTCCAAAGCTTCGATCACGCCGACCTCTGTGCCGAGAACATGTTTGAGATGGTCGCCGGCCGCCAGTGTGCCGCTTGAGCCCGAGGCTGCGACGAAGGCACGAGCGCGCAAAGTGCCGTTGGAATTGAGATGATTGAATATTCGTTCAAGCGCCGGACCGGTCACGGCCCGGTGTATTATGTAATTCCCCAATTCAGAGAACTGATTGAAGATGATATTCCTCGGGTCACGCGACAGATCATGACATGTGTCGAAAATCTCTTTGACGTTGCTTTCTGTCCCCGGCGTCCGAACGATGTCACTGTCGTCTGTCACCCAGTGGTCCAGCCATTGGAACCGCTCGCGGCTCATGCCCTCCGGGAGAACAGCAACGCCCCGACAGCCGAGAATCCGCGAGATCGCGATTCCGCCACGACAGTAGTTTCCAGTCGACGGCCAAATGGCGCGGTGGTGCGCCGCATCGAACTTGCCCGACAGCAGGCGCGGCACCAGACACCCATACGCGGCGAGAACCTTGTGCGCGCGGATCATTGGAAATCTATTGCCAAGCGCGACGACAATCGTGGCATCGACACCGGTGAGTGCCGGGTCCAAGACCAAATGCTCAGGAACTGTCGCTAAATCGCGCCTGTTTGCGCTGTTGTGCCAATGAACGCGAAACAGGTTTGTGGGGTCGGGAGCATCAGGGTCGACCCAAGCTTCGGCGCCGGCCTGGTGACCAAGTAACCGCATAGGGTCGGCGAGTTCGGATATTTTCGGCAACGTCACACCGGCAGAACGTAGAAGCTGCAGGTTCTTGTCGTAGACGTCGGGATCGACGACGTCTGCCTCCAGACCGAAGCTCATAGTGTACTCCCCATTTTGAACGCGATCGACAGTCTTCAGACGAAGCGCAGCCAAGGGCTTTGCAACGACAACAAGATCGGAACGTACAGAAGATGGGTGATGTTCTGTGCTCAAATAGCCGACCAAGATGAGAAAGCGTTACTGTTCGCGCCCAATTCAGATGTGAAGAATCTGTCTTGCGATCAAAATTGCACAAACAATCTCACACGGCCTAACTGCGCAGACTCTTCGGCTTGAAGTGTTTCTCCAAACGCATCGCGAAATAGGCGGACGGCACGGAAACAATCAGGAAAAACAGGCCGACCAAAGTCATCGGTTCAAGGTACTTGTAATGACTGTTGGAATAAATGTTGGCGGCATTGAACAGCTCAATCACCGTAATTGCCGACAGCAGCGGTGTTTCCTTGAACATGGTGATCAGATAATTGGCCAAAGGTGGGATCATCGGCGGGATGGATTGTGGGAGGATTACATAGCGCATCGTTTGATAGCCGTTGTAGTTGAGCGCCCGCGATGCCTCCCATTGTCCCTTTGGCACATTCTCAATTCCGGCCCGATAAACTTCGGATGTATAGGTGGAAAAGTGAACTCCAAGGCCAATCACGCCAGCCACGAATGGCGACAGAAAAATACCCAGGTCTGGCAGAACGTAGAACAAGAAATACAGTTGCACCAATAGAGGTGTGCGGCGGACGAACTCTCCTAGCCAATAGGAACTCCACGCAACGGCCTTGATCTTCGACATTTTCAACAACGCTAAACAAAGGCCAAGGACGTAGGCTAGGAAAGCACCGACAAATGTTGCTTGAATTGTAACGATCAGGCCCTGCGCAAGCTTGGGTAGAACAGCTTCTACTACAGTCCAGCTCCACTCCATGACTCAGCGGCCTCCATCCGAGACCATCTGGCGGCCTTTCGAGAATTTGCGTTCCACGAGCTTGGTGAACTGAACAAGCGCCGTCGCGATAATGAAATAGATGACCAGGATCACCAAGAACGGCTCCAACGTCAGCGCGGTTTGCACGCGGATGATCTGTGCCATGAAAGTCAGATCGGAGATGGTGATCAGTGAGGCCACAGCCGTCAGCTTCATCAGTTCAATCAAGAGATTGCTGAAGGTCGGAATCATTACAGGTACGGCCTGTGGTATCAGGACATAGCGATAGCGTTGATAGGTCGTGTAGTTGAGTGCCAGGGCGGCTTCGTGTTGACCTCGATTGACCGACTGAATCGCACCGCGCACGACCTCGGAACCGTAGCTTCCAAGATTGCAGCCGCAGGCAAGTATGCCGGCTGTTAATGGTGAGAAATGAATCCCCATCAACGGTAATACATAATAGATGAAGAACATCTGGACGATTGCACTCGTCCCACGGAAGAATTCCAGGTAACAGATCGCCGCGGCGCGAACCAACCGATATCGGGAGAACCGAGCGAGTCCCACGATGAAGGAAATAGCCAAGGCCAAAACCGCACTGGCAAGCGTGAGCTCGATGGTTGTGATCGTGCCTTTGACCAGGATTGGCGAGTACTCAATGATGCTGTCCATGCTCACTCGCTGTGGGGCCGTCCACCGGTTTGGTGGGCGGCCCTCTTGCTCAGCCCTTCATCGGAAGTTGACGTCCTGATATGCCCGTTCAGTTGCCGGGACAGAAGTCATCGCGCCTCACTGCCAGCGTCGCTTCGGCAGAGAACCCGTAAGGCTCGATGATCTTCGCGAACTCGCCACTATCCTTCAGTTCCTTGAGCGCTTTGTCGTATGCGTCTCGGAAATCCTTGTCTTCGGGATTGAAGGCGGCGCCGGCGCAGCCCATCGGCACCCCTTTCACCGGCATGATCAGTTCAAGGTTGGGGTCATTGAACTTGCGCAGAAGATCCTGAGTACCGAGACCAGAAAGAGCAAAGACGTCAACGCGACCCTGCTGCAGCATTTTTATGCCACTCGGCGGATCGGTGAAAACCTTGATCTGCTCTGCGCTGACGCCGCGTTCCAACGCATAGGCCTCCTCGGCACAACCGGCACATGTCGTCATCGTCACATCTGGATTTTTCCCGATATCTTCATAGGTCAGGATGTTGTGTGGATTCCCCTTTAAGACCGCGAAGGCTTCGGCGCCGCAAAGATCGGGCTCCGAGTAGATGATCGACTCGCAACGCTTCGGTTTGATGTAAAGTCCGGAGGTCGCCATGTCGACACGGCGCGCCAGCAATGCCGGGATCATTGAGCCATAGCCTACGACCTGTGCCTTGAGCTCCGGTACGCCAAGCTTCTTCATTACCGCGCGCGCCACATCCGGGGCCGCACCGGTGACATAACCATCGCCCTTGACGTCGCTGTATGGCGGTTCATTTGCCACCGCGACCGTCGCATAACCTTGGTCTCTAAGCTTTTGCAACGTGTCGGCGGATGACGATCCAATCGATCCGGCAATCACGGCCCCCGCCGCGACCATACCGACTAAAGCCTTCCTGAAATTCAACGAGCGCATTGAGCGGTCCTTTCGTCATTGGTTCGATGTGGTAAACCGATGTTTTTCATCGTTCTGCTTTTGGGCATGCTGGTCAGCCGATGCCTGCAATGAATTTTTTTAGGAAATCTTGTGTTCGGGGTTCTTTCGGCCGGCTGAAAATCTCTTCGGGCTCGCTCGCCTCGACGATCTGCCCTTTGTCGAAGAACAGAACACGGTCGGCGAACTCACGGGCGAAGTTCATCTCATGAGTAACCGTCAGCATCGTCGTGTCGGTGTCGCTTGCGAGCATGCGCAACACATTCAACACTTCATCGACCAATTCAGGATCCAGCGCAGATGTGACTTCGTCGAACAGCATGATTTTTGGCTCCAGTGCCAGAGCCCGAGCGATTGCGACACGTTGTTGCTGACCGCCCGACAGCTGATGCGGATAGTGGTCTCGTTTTTCTTCAAGCCCGACCATTTTCAGAAGGTCCATGCCTCTTGCCTGGGCATCGGCTTTGTCTCTGCCTTGCACCAGCATCTGCGGCTGTTGGATGTTGCCGATCGCCGTTAGATGGGGGAACAGGTTGAACTGCTGGAACACCATGCCGACGTTCTCGCGCATTTTGTGTAGGTGCTTGTCGCTGGCTGGCTGAAGTTTGCCTTCGATCTGTTGATGCCAAAGGTAGTCCTGGTCGATCAGGACATGGCCCGTGTCGATATCTTCCAGCGTCATCAGGATTCGAAGAATGGTGGTCTTGCCTGACCCACTCGGGCCGATCAAAGCCAGTTTCTCGCCGGAATTGACATGCAGATCGAGATTTCTCAGAACCTGTAGTTCGCCGAATGATTTCGACACGTCCCGGAATTCGATAATTTTTTCCACGCTTGCCATCTACTTAGGCCTGCCCCCGTCCAAGATTGTCGATAGCGGCAGCTCAAGAGCTGAAACGACTTCGGAAAGCTTATCGAAAACCCTCCATAAAAATCGGCATCAGCTCTCAAAAAGTGATGAAATTTCTCATAATCCAGACAAAGTTGATGCGTTTTACTCAAGTTGGGCGGGTAACATAATGGATGTCTTCAATCTACCGGGTGAGGTAATGCAGGATGTCAGAGTTGACCGCTTCGGATTTGGCGATACTGCGCATGCTGCAAGATAACGCGCGAGAGAAGCTCGAGAATATCGCCTGTGAGACAGGCTTGTCGGTGGCCACCGTGCAACGAAGGATCCGGAGTCTCAGAGACAAAGAGGTTATTCAACGAGAAACGACCGTCGTTCGGCCGGAAGCCGTCGGATATACGATGACGTTCCTGGTTCTGGTCGAGATGGAACGTGAACGCATCGATCAGGTGGATGCATTTCGGCGCAGGGCTCAGGCCGACCCTCAAGTTCAGCAATGCTACTACATTACTGGCGAGGCGGATTTCGCCCTAATTGTTCTCAGTAGAGACATGGAGGATTTTGAGCGTCTCACGCACCGGCTCTTCTTTGAAGACGCAAACATAAAAAGATTCAGAACTTCCGTCGTTATGAAACGATGCAAGTCCAGTTCGGAGATACCCTTGGCAATCCTGGCTGCTGCCGGGGATGCTTGATGCTAATCGCCGACGGTATGGTTTACGCCACTCGCAATCGAGAAATTTATCGCGGCAGAGACCGGGTACCTGGTTTAGCGGGTAACCTAGGAAGCTGCCCACAGTGTGCCTTCGGCCGCCAACGCCGCGGCCAGGGCGGAGAGCCGATAGGCGCATTGCGCGGATTGCCCGTCCCGGTCCAATTCGGGCGCGAATTCCACCAGGCAGAACCCGGCGATCCGTGCCTTGGCGGCGACACCGTTCAAAATCGCAAGCGCCTGATGCATGAACAATCCGCCCGGGGCCGGACCGATCACCCCCGGTGCGATTGACGGGTCCAGCCCGTCCAGATCGAAGTCGATGAAGACATTTGCGCCCTCGGGGATTTTGTCCAGGACGGCCGCGACGCCGTCCCGGTGCAGTTGCGCGGCGGTGATGAACTGGACTCCCCAGGCCTTGGCATCCTCGTAGTCCGATGGTCGGGCGGAGCCGACCGCCCGCGCGCCGACCTGAACCATGCCGGTGACCCAAGCCATTTCCGATGCGCGGCGCATCGGGGATGACAGGCCCAGACGCTCGCCGTTCACCTCGTCCCGCCAATCGATATGGGCGTCAATCTGCAGGATCGTCACGGGACCGTGCTCGGCATAGGCGTGCAGAACAGGTGTCGGGGTCGAATCGTCTCCGCCCAATACGATGGGGACCGCCCCGGCGGCCAGGATCTCGCCGACGGCCTTGGTGATCCGCGCCCTGTTCGCCGCATGGTCTTGCGGATCGTAATCCAGGTCGCCGCAATCGACGATCAACGGCCGTTTGTCGGCGCCCAAGGGAACGGCGGGCGCCATCCGGTCGAAATCGAAATGCTGGGTGGCCGCCGCTTCGATGGCGGCGCTTTCCCGCACCGCGGCGGGTGCCTTGGCGGCATAGAGACCGGTCGCCGCATAGGGGGTGGCGCAGGGAACGCCCAGGACCGCCGCCTTCGCGCCGCTGTCTTTCAAGGTCTTGGTGGAAACCTTGGGCAGCCCCAGAAAAGTTTCCACCGGGCCACCGCCGCCGAAAACGCCGGCGATGCTCGGTTTCGCGCCGGACGCGTCGTCAGCCATGCCGTTCCGCCTCCGTTATCACCTCGGCCTCGTGATCCTTCAGGCCCAGTACGTCGTTCATGTCGTAAACGCCGGGATGCTTGCCCTTGGTCCACAGCGCGGCGCGCACCGCGCCGGCCGCGAAGACCCGCCGGGCCGATGCCTTGTGGCCCAGGATCAGGCGCTCACCCTCGGCGGCGAAAATCACGTCATGTTCGCCGACCACGTCGCCGCCCCGCAGGGTGGCATAGCCGATCTCGCCCTTCGGGCGCGCGCCGGTATGGCCGTCGCGCACCGCCTGTTTCACCGCGTCGTGGTTCACCTTGCGGCCGCGCGCCGCCGCCTTGCCGAGCGCCAGCGCCGTGCCGGACGGCGCGTCCACCTTGTGACGGTGATGCATTTCCAGGACCTCGATGTCGTAGTCGTCGCCCAGCGTCGCGGCGGCCTTCTGCACCAGGTTCGTCAACAGGGTGATGCCGACGCTGTAATTCGCGGCATAGACGACGGGAATATGCCGGGCGGCCAGATACAGCGCCTCTTCGTCGGAATGGCTCATACCCGTCGTGCCGGCGACGAGGGCGGCGCCCGCCTGGGCACAGAGGCGCGCATGGTTGACCGTCGCCGCGGGGGATGTGAAATCGATCACCGCATCCGCCTGGGCGATCACCGGGGCCGGATCCTCGATGATCTTCAGGCCCGTCTCGCCGATCCCGGCCAGCACGCCCGGGTCCTGCCCGATCGCGGGCGATCCTTCCCGGTCGGTCGCGCCGGACAGGCGGCAGCCCTCGGTCGCGGCGATCTCGGCGACCAGCATCCGCCCCATACGCCCATCCGCCCCTACGACGACGATATTCAGATCATGTTCGGTCATGGCCCTCTCCCTCATTGAGCGTGAAACTGCCAAGGCAGGGCCGGATTTGAAAGCGAATTTGAAGGCGCGCGCGTTCAGCCCGCCCCGACCGCCCGCGTCGGGAACAAACCGCCGAGCAAATAGGCTTCCGCCGGGGCGGCAGCGTCGAGGACCGGGGCGTCGAAACTGCCGCCCCATTGGGTGAAGTGCGACACCCCGAACAGCAATTGCAGCAGCCAGCGGTCCTGTTTCTGCGGTGGCAGGCCCTTGTGGATGCCTTCGGTATTCACCAGCAGGCGGGTACCTTTTGCCCCGGTCAGGGTGACCGGCTCCTGGTTCAGATGACGGATGGCGGCGGCATCCTGCTTGCGTAGATCCTGAAAGTACCAGTGGTCGAAGGTGTCCCGCTCCGGCCCCGGTTCGGGGCGGCAGGCGGCAATATAATCCGGGTCGTGGGTCCGGGGCAGATAGACATGCGGTCCGCCTTCCTCGTCCACGTCGGTTAGATAGATGAACAGTTTGCAGAAGCGGTAATCGTCCAGATCGTAATGGAAAAACTGCGCATCGCGGGCCTGCTTGCCGGCGAAGGAACACCACAATGCGGTGCCGAGCAGGATCGGCGGCGCGCCGAGATGGCGTTCCACCGCGGCACCGATGACGGGATCGGTCGCGATCGCCTGGATATGCGGCAGGGTGAGCAGCGCCGCGCTGCGGCAGATCGCGAGATTGTGGTCCGCCCGCAGCGACTCCAACGGCCCTTCCACGTCTCCGGCCCAGTTATGCATGGTGGTGTCAGCGGCATAACCGCGGATCTCGTCGGCCCAATCCGCAGGAATGGCGGGCAGGACCGCATAGCCGTTCCTATCGATGTCCCGGCCAATCGCTTCTGCTTCGGGCGGGACCGGCCGGGCGGATCCGGGGCCGATGCATGTTTCGGCATACTCGGCGATGGCCTGGACGAAACGCCGACGCAACCGGGCGTCCAGCGAGCGATGCAGAAAGCCGATGGCGCGATGGTGAAGCCCGTGCATGTCGGGCTTTGAAAGCTTAAGAGCCTCCTCACCCCCCAGAAACGTTGCGATATCGCGATAAGCGTCGGAAGATAGCAGGAACCGCAGCAGCCCCACCTGCCAGTCGTAACCGCGATCGGTCGGCCAATAGGTTTGGAAGTCCGGTTGAACCGGATCCGTCTTATCGGGCGAAAGCGAGGAGGGAGCATCAGGCCGCATGAGCGCGAGTGTAGAGGAGTCGCCTGACCTGCGCGAGGCTTGGATGCTGCTGTTCCAGGGGGAATTGAAACCAGCCGCCGATCGTTTCCAGACGCAACTGGGTGCGACCGACAGCCCTTCCGCCGCCGCCGGGCTGCTGCTTTGCGCCGCGGTCATGGGCGCGGGCGATGCGGTCGCGGCGCTGCTAACCGATCGTTGGACACGGCGGCGGGACGCGGGGCTGGTTCTGTGGCGCGCCGCCTGGATCTGCGCCGCGAATGGCAGCGACCAGGGGCTGGAGCGTCTTACTGCCGCCCTGGCCGGGTTTTCCGCCGCGGCACGGGAACAGGCAGCGTTGCACTACGCCCGCGGGCATCTGGCCATGATGCGGGGAGAGGATGACGCCGCGATCGATCATTTCCTGGCGGCAAAACGCAGTTTCGATGCGGACCCGGAATGGTTCCTGGCCGCGCAGGACCAGACCCTGACCAACGTCTTCGTCCAGACCCGTCACTTGCTGGAGGCGGACCGATTATACACGCTGGCGGCAGCGGTCGCGCCGCCGCCTGTCTTTGAAAAACCGGCGGAAATTCAACCTTGTATCGTGATCGCCGCCGATGGCGTCTATCTCCGCCGTTTCGGGGCGGACTTCGTCAAAAGCCTGGATGAGACCAATCCGGGGACGACCTTGCTGGTCCTGGCGGTCGATGCGGACCCGGCGGATACGGCGGCCCTGGCCGATGCGGGGCCCTCGCTGTTCATCGGGATGGAGTATCAGACATCCGAATTTCCCGGCATCACGCGGTCCGCCGTCTATGCCAGCTGGCGTTTCCTTCGGATGGAGAAACTGCTGGCGGACAACCGGGGCCCCACCCTGGTGCTCGATATCGACCTGATCGTTCGTGCGCCGCTCGATCCTTTGTTTCGCGCAATGCAGGACGGCGATTTCGGCTGTTGGTTCCGGCCCGACGGCGGCCCCGGCGGCATCGTGCGCGCCGGGGCGACCGGTTTTGCCGCGTCCGAGGACGCCTGGTGGATGGCGGCGCTGACGGGCGGGTATATCCGTGCCCGCTTCGCGGAGGAGACGGAAAACCTGTGGTTCGTCGATCAGGCCGCCCTGTGGCGCGCGGCGCATGAGGCAAAGAAAAACCGGCCGGGATTCCGTCTGGTCGACTTCTCCCAAGCCGGTTCAACCGGGGCCGGCGCGTTCACCGACTATTTCGATCTGGTGGGCGATGATGGCGTCAAGCGACGCTAGAACGCCCTATTCCGTCAAATCGTCCCAGAATTCCTTGACCTTGCTGAAGAACCCTTCGGTTTCCGGGTTGGTCGGCTTGCCTTCGCCGCCGGCCTTGCGGAATTCCTCGAGCAATTCCTTCTGTTTCCTGGACAGGTTCACCGGGGTTTCGACCGCCATCTCGATATACATGTCGCCGCGGCCCTGGCTGCGCAGAATGGACATGCCCTTGCCGCGCAGACGGAACTGCTGGCCGGTCTGGGTTCCCGCCGGGACCTTCACCTTGGTGCGGCCGCCGTCGATGGAAGGCACCTCGATTTCCGAACCCAGGGCGGCGTCGGCCATGGATATCGGCACGCGGCAGAAGATATTCGCGCCCTCGCGCTGGAAAATCCGGTGCGGCGCGATCGAGATGAAGATGTAGAGGTCGCCCGCCGGTGCGCCGCGCAGGCCGGCCTCGCCTTCGCCGGCAAGCCGGATGCGGGTGCCGTCCTCGACGCCCTTCGGCACGCTGACCGACAGCATCTTTTCCTTCGACTGACGGCCCGAGCCGTTACAGCTCTTGCATGGATTGTCGATCACGGAACCCTGACCGTGACAGGTCGGGCAGGTGCGTTCGATGGTGAAGAAACCCTGTTGGGCACGCACCTTGCCATGGCCGTGGCACATGCCGCAGGTCGTGGGCGAGGCCCCTTCCGCAGCGCCGGTGCCGTGACAGGTATCGCAGCCAACCGATGTCGGGACATGAACCTCGACCTGACGGCCGTGATAGGCGTCTTCCAGGGAGATCTCGAGATTGTAGCGGAGATCAGCGCCGCGGTTCGCCTGCTGGCCGCCGCGACGGCCGCCCCCGCCGCCCATGAAATCGCCGAACATTTCCTCGAAAATGTCGGTGAAACCGCTGAAACCGGCACCGCCGCCGGCCGCACCGCCGCCGAAACCGCCGCCCTGCTCGAAAGCCTGATGGCCGAAACGGTCATAGGCGGCCCGCTTCTGTTCGTCCTTCAGGACTTCATAGGCCTCGTTGACTTCCTTGAACTTGGCTTCCGCTTCCGGATCGTCCTGGTTACGGTCCGGATGGTACTTCATCGCCATCTTGCGATAGGCGCTCTTCAAGGCGCCCGCATCGGCGCCTTTCTCGACGCCCAGAACTTCATAATAGTCCCGTTTCGCCATGGTCTTCTTTCCGGACAGGCTTGATGGATCAGTAGATAGAGAAAGGCCCCGACCGGGTCAGTCGGGGCCTTTATCGGGCCCTCAGGCCTGGTTCTTCTTGTCGTCGTCCACTTCCTCGAACTCCGCATCGACGACATTGTCGTCGGCGGCGTCCTCGGACGCGGCGGCTTCAGGGGCGGCCCCTTCTTCCTGGGAAGCCTTGTACATGGCTTCGCCCAGTTTCAGGGAGGCTTCGCTCAGCGCCTGGGTCTTGGCCTGGATGTCTTCCAGGTCGTCGCCTTCCAGGGCCGTTTTCAGCTCCGCGACGGCGGCTTCGATGGCCGACTTGTCTTCCGCGCCGATCTTGTCGCCATGTTCCTTCAGCGTGCTTTCGGTCTGATGGATCAGGCCGTCGGCGGTGTTCTTCGCCTCGACCATCTCGCGGCGCTTCTTGTCGCCTTCCGCATTGGCTTCGGCTTCGCTGACCATCTTTTCGATTTCGTCGTCGGAAAGACCGCCGGAGGCCTGGATGCGGATCTGCTGTTCCTTGCCCGTCGCCTTGTCCTTGGCGCTGACATTGACGATGCCGTTGGCGTCGATGTCGAAGGTGACCTCGATCTGCGGCACGCCACGCGGCGCCGGCGGAATGCCGACCAGGTCGAACTGACCCAGCAGCTTGTTGTCGGCCGCCATTTCACGCTCACCCTGGAAGACCCGGATGGTCACGGCGGACTGATTGTCCTCGGCCGTGGAGAAGGTCTGGGACTTCTTGGTCGGGATCGTCGTGTTGCGGTCGATCAGGCGGGTGAACACGCCACCAAGCGTTTCGATACCCAGCGACAGCGGGGTGACGTCCAGCAGCAGCACGTCCTTGACGTCGCCCTGCAGCACGCCGGCCTGGATCGCGGCGCCGATGGCGACGACTTCGTCCGGGTTCACGCCGCGATGCGGGTCACGACCGAAGAATTCCTTCACCGTTTCGATGACCTTGGGCATGCGGGTCATACCGCCGACCAGGATGACCTCATCGATCTCGCTCGGCTTCAGGCCGGCATCCTTCATCGCCGCCTGACACGGGCCCAGGGTCGACTTGATCAGGTCGCCGACAAGGGCTTCCAGCTTCGACCGGCTGAGCTTGATGTTCAGGTGCTTCGGACCGGACTGATCGGCCGTGATGAACGGCAGGTTCACGTCGGTCTGGGTCGTGGACGACAGCTCGATCTTGGCTTTTTCAGCGGCTTCCTTCAGGCGCTGCAGGGCCAGACGGTCCTGGCGCAGGTCGATGCCCTGCTCCTTTTTGAACTCGTCCGCAAGATAGTCGATGATGCGCTGGTCGAAGTCTTCACCGCCCAGGAACGTATCGCCGTTGGTGGACTTCACTTCAAAGACACCGTCGCCGATTTCCAGGACGGAAACGTCGAAGGTACCGCCGCCGAGGTCATAGACTGCGATCGTGCCGGCGCCCTTCTTCTCAAGCCCGTAGGCGAGCGCGGCCGCCGTCGGCTCGTTGATGATGCGCAGCACTTCGAGGCCCGCGATCTTGCCGGCGTCCTTGGTCGCCTGACGCTGACTGTCGTTGAAATAGGCCGGCACCGTGATGACCGCCTGGGTAACGGATTCACCCAGATAGGACTCCGCGGTTTCCTTCATCTTCTGCAGGATATTGGCGGAAATCTGGGCGGGGGCGTATTTTTCGCCGCGCGCTTCGACCCAGGCATCGCCATTGTCGCCTTCGATGATCGCGAACGGCGCGTTCTTCTTGTCCTTTTGGACTTCCGCGTCGGTGAACCGGCGGCCGATCAGCCGCTTGATCGCGAACAGGGTGTTTTCCGGGTTGGTAACCGCCTGGCGCTTGGCCGGATGACCGACCAGACGCTCGCCGTCTTCCGCGAAGGCGACCATGGACGGGGTCGTCCGCATGCCTTCTGCGTTCTCGATGACGCGGGCGTTGGAACCTTCCATGACGGCAACGCAGGAATTGGTCGTTCCAAGGTCAATACCGATAACTTTAGCCATGTTACTCACTCTCCTGTCATAAGCAGGCCTCGCCAGCCCGACGATGCAGCACTTGCTCGAGGCCCCCTCAAGGGTGTGGGGTTAAGGGATTTTCGGATTTTGATATAGGGACCGCTCCCCGAATGTGCAACGCTCCCTGACCGTATTCCTTATGTTTTTGCGGGCTTTTCGGTTCGTCCTGGACAATTGTCCAGCCAAATTGCGGCACGACGGGCAAGATGCGCAGGGCCCTGCGGCATGGGATACCCCACCCGCCTTCCGACAATCGCCACGCGGTCACGCATTTGGGAATTTTTGGCCCGCCCGTTCGGCCCTATAGTCTTGCCGGCGTTCATTTCCCCAACCCCAGGGTCCTAATCATGGGCATTTGCACCATCCGTCTGACATTGCTTTCCCTGCTTTCTGTCTTTTTTGCCTTTGCCGCTATCGCCGGGTCCGCCGGGAAGGCCCGCGCCTGTCCGAACCCCTGCGCGGTCGCGGGCGGCACCTATCAGGTGCTGGAGCCGGACGGCTGGGACCGCAAGAGCCCGTTGCCGGTCATCGTCTGGTTTCACGGATTTCAGCGCAGCGGGACCTATGTCGTGAACAGTCCCAGGGTCGGCGGCCAGACCCGGAAGAATGGCGTGCTGTTGGTCGCGCCGGACGGATTGAACAAGGCCTGGTCGGTGCGCAACGCGCCGCGAGACGAACGCGACGAACTGGCCTTCGTGGAGGAGATCCTGGACGATATTCGCGCCCGCTGGCCGGTGGATGAAAGCCGCCTCTGGGCCGCGGGGTTCAGCTTGGGCGGGTCTTTGACATGGGATATCGCCTGCCGGAAAGCCGGCTTGTTCAAGGCCTATTTTCCGGTTTCCGGCAGTTTCTGGGCGCCGATCCCGGAGGATTGCGCCACCGCGCCGGCCCGCATACGCCATGTTCACGGCATGAAGGACAAGGTGATGCCGCTGGAAGGAAGGGTGATCCGCGAGCAATGGCGACAGGGCAACCTGTTCCAGGGGTTCGATCTGTGGAAGGCGGAAAACCGCTGCGCGGCGGAACCGAACCACATTTATACGGATGGCAACCGGCAATGCCGGGTATGGTCCGCCTGCGGCGCGGGCACCGAAATGCAGCTTTGCCTGCATGACGGCGGGCACATCATCCCCCTTGACTGGATTTCCAGTTCCATCGCCTGGGCGAACGGCTTGCCGCCCGGTTAGACCTGTGCCCAATTTCGGGGATGGCTGACGGTTTCAAACTTCTGCCCGGTTATTTCGGGCGACCTGAGCAGGAAAATCTGCTGCAGGATGTGCGCGACATCCTGCGCGCAGCGCCCTTCTATCAGCCGAACATGCCGAAATCGGGCCAGCCCATGTCGGTGAAGATGACCAATGCGGGTTCGCTCGGCTGGATGACCGACAAGGACAAGGGCTATCGCTACGAGGCGCGCCATCCGGTCAAACACACGCCCTGGCCGCCGATCCCGGACCGCCTGCTGGCGCTATGGCGCGATATCGGCGGTTATAATGCCCCGCCGGAAGCCTGCCTGGTGAACTGGTACCATGGCGAGAAAAGCCGCATGGGCCTGCACCGGGACCAGGACGAGGACGCGCCGGATGCGCCCGTCGTCTCCGTCTCCCTCGGCGCGACGGCGCTGTTCCGTCTGGGCGGCCCCAACCGGCGCGACAAGACGTCGAGTTTCCGCCTGTCGTCGGGCGATGTCGTGGTGCTGGGAGGAAAGAGCCGCCATTTCTTTCACGGCATAGACCGGGTCTATCCGGAAACCTCGACCCTGATGCCGTCGCCGCAGCGGATCAATCTGACACTGCGCCGCGTCACACGTCCGGAAAGTCCCGAACAGGATTAGGAGAGGATATCCAACAGGTCGTCCTGCTGTTCGTCGACGCTGCGGATGACCGCGGCATTGGCCTTGAAGGCGGCTTCGGCGCTGATCTGGTTTACCAGCTCCTCGCCCAGATCCACATTCGGGGCTTCGACGAGGCCTTGTCCATTGGCCAGCGGGGAATCCGGGGCGAAGACGGTCTGGGTCGCCGGGTTGCGCGGCACGATGGCCGCGCGGGTGCCGCCGCCCGTCGTGCTGGTCTGCTGCACGGTCTGCGCCTGAAAGGCCTGGTCCGCATCGCCCGCCTGCGCGCCGACACGGCCGACGGTGCCGGCATTCGCGATATTGTTCGCGCTGGCGTCCAAGCGGCGGGTCGCGGCATTCAAGCCGCTGACGGCGGTGTAAAGGGCGTTTTCAGGCATCGTCCCGGTTTCTCAATAGGGTTGTTTCATCACAGGCACCCTAGCGCGACGCTTCAACCAGCGCAGTGATGCCTGTCACGAATACCGAACCACATCGTCCCGCGGGGACCTCAACGAGGGAGGAAAGGCGCCCGCACTCTCCGACGCCTCTTATAACATAAGAAAAAGCTGAATCTTTGGTAAACGGGTATGCGCCCGCTGCGATGGGTCAGCTGCTGAGGCCCTTGGCGTGGAAAACATAACCCAGCACGTTCATCAGAAGCTGCGCCGCCAGGAAGGAGGTAGAGCCGGAAATGTCGTAGTCCGGGGCCACTTCCACCAAGTCCATGCCGACGATTTCGCCCTTGTTGGTCAGGCCCTGCAGCAGTTCCAGCACCTCGTAATAAAGGAAACCGCCATGACTGGGCGTGCCGGTGCCGGGCGCGATCGAGGGGTCGAACCCGTCGATATCGATGGTCAGGTAATAGCGCACGCCATCGGGAATACGAGCCAGAACGCCCTCGGTCCCCAAGCGGCGGACGTCGCGTACCGACAGGATGTCCGAGCCCGCGGCACGGGCCGCGTCATAGTCGGATCGGTTCGATGACGAAACGTTTCGGATGCCCAGTTGGGTGAAGCCGGTGACATGGTCCATTTCGGAGGCCCGGCGCAGCGGATTGCCGTGGCCGTAGCGCACGCCGTGGCGTTCATCCACGAAATCCAGATGCGCGTCGACATGGATGATATGGACCGGGTCCTGGTCGTTGAAGGCGCGGATGCAGGGAATATGGACCGAATGGTCCCCGCCCAGCACCACCGGAAGCGCACCCGCCTTCAGGATCTTCCGGACACCGAATTCGATATTGTCGTGGCTCTGGATCGTGTCGGTATGGATGATGTCGGCATCGCCGATATCCACCATCCGGACCTTGTCGGTGGGCAGATAGGTGACGTCGTCCTCGAAATCGTAGGCGCCGCCATGACCGAAGGAGAACAAAGTCGACGCCTCGCGGATGCCGCGCGGCCCGAAGCGCGCGCCGGCCCGGTACTGGGTGCCCATGTCGAACGGCGCGCCGAGAATGGCGATATCGGCGTCGATATTGTCCCAGTCCAGGCAGGCCGGCTGCTTGCCGAAGGTGCAATGGCCGACGAAAGGCAGGTTCAGCCTTCCCTTGTCATAGGCGTTGTCGGCCATCGCAAATCCCCCAATTCCCTGCCCGGCCTGCGGGCGAAACCCTTAAGCTGTGGTGTCGACGGAGGCATGGCCTTCCGGCGGGGCCGAATCCGGCTCGCCCTTGGCGACGACTACCATGGCCGGACGCAGCAGGCGGTCATGCATCATGTAACCCGGCTGCAGTACCTGAACCACTGTGCCCGAGGGCTGGCCGGTGCCGGTCGCTTCGGACATGGCCTGATGGCGCTCATAGGAAAACTTCTCGCCCAGCGGGTCGATCCGCTTGATATGGAAGCGTTCGAACGCGTCCATGAATTGCTTTTCGATCATCTCGACACCGACGACGAGGTTCTTGACCGAAGCGCTGGCCTCGCGGTCTTCCTCGGTCACGGCCTGCAGGGCGCGGCCCAGATTGTCGGCCACCGCCAGTAATTCCTTGGCCAGCCCGCTGGGGCCGAATTTGGCGGCGTCCTGGCGGTCCTTGTCGGCCCGGCGGCGCACATTCTCGACTTCGGCGAGCGCGCGCATCAATCGGTCCTTCAGTTCCGCGTTTTCCGCGGCGAGCGCCTCTGTCGGGTCAACCTCGGCGGCCTCTTCAGGCGCTTCGGCATCGGCAGCGGCTTCCTGCTGTGCGGCCTCGTCCACGGGTTGCTCTTCGTTCTTTTCGGGATCGGCAGTCATGCGTTACTTCCGCTCTTCTCTCTCGTCTGATCTCTAGTCTCGTTCGGGCTTGTCCCGCGCCGTACCGGCGCGGTTCGGCGGACCGTGGTCACCCGGCGTTCGCCTAGCCCATCATTCGGCTGACCACCTTGGCGGTGTAGTCGACCATCGGGACGATGCGTGCGTAGTTCATCCGGGTCGGTCCGACAACCCCGATGGCGCCGACGATCTTCTGATCACTGTTCTTATATGGGGCGATGATCACGGAACAACCAGACAGGGTGAACAACTCGTTCTGCGCCCCGATGAAAACCTGCACGCCGTCGGCCGCCCGGGCCGCGTCGACCAGGTTCAGCAGCGTTTCCTTCCGTTCCAGGGCCGCGAAAAGCGCGCGGATATGCTCAAGATCCGCCAAGCCGGAGACATCCTCCAGCAGGTTTGCCTGACCGCTGACGATCAGCACGCCCTTGCCGTCGACCGAATTCGCCCAGGTCGCCAGCCCCTGCTCCACGACCTTGCCGGTCAGCTCGTCCACTTCCGCCCGGTTGGCAGCAATTTCCTCGGCTATCAGCTTCTTCGCTTCATCCAGCGTGCGGCCGGCGATGCGAGAGGACAGATAGTTGCCCGCCTCGATCAAGGCGGAGGCCGGTACGCCGGCGGGCATCTCCACGATCCGGTTCTCGACCAGACCGCCTTCGCTGACCATCACGACCAGGGCCCGTCCGGGACCGATCGATACGAATTCGATATGACGCAGGCGGCCATTCCCTGTCGGCGCCGCCACCAGGCCTGCCATGCGGCTCAGTCCCGACATCATGCCGGAGGCTTCCTCCAGCACCTGGGTCACCGATTTTCCTGAGGACTCGCATTGGGCTTCGATCTGGGTGCGCTCATCGGCCGACAGATTGCCGACCTGCAGCAACCCGTCGACGAACAGGCGCAGGCCCATTTCAGTCGGCAGGCGCCCGGCCGAGGTATGCGGCGCGTAGAGCAGCCCGGCATCTTCCAGATCCGCCATCACATTGCGGATCGTCGCGGGCGAGATGTTCTGCTCCATCTTCCGGCTGAGCGTGCGGGATCCGACGGGCTCGCCCGTCTCGACATAGCCCTCCACGACAAGGCGCAGAATTTCGCGCGATCTTAAGTTCAGTTCCTCAAGCATGGGCAAACCTCAATATACCGGCGAAATCTAGGAACGCACCCGGATATCGTCAATCTGTACAAGCGCTTCAACCCTGCGGAAATCCGCCCGACAGAATCCCGGGTGAATCTCGTGTTAGGGGCGGGATCGGCACTGGACCTGACGGGCCGGCCCCTGTAGCGTCCGCGCGAATTCCCCAAGCCTGAGAGGACCAGTCATGCGACCCAGCGGACGCGCGCCCGACGATATGCGCGACATCAAGATCGAAACCGACATTTCCCGCTATGCGGAAGGGTCCTGCATCATTCATTTCGGCCATACGAAAGTGATGTGCACCGCCAGCGTCGAGGACGGGGTTCCCCCCTTCCTGAAAGGCACGGGCAAGGGCTGGGTGACGGCGGAATACGGCATGCTGCCGCGCTCCACCCACGACCGCATGGACCGCAAGCGCGCGGCCGGCAGTGGCCGGACCCAGGAAATTCAGCGCCTGATCGGCCGCTCCTTGCGCGCCGTCACCGATCTGGGTGGGTTCGGCGAACGCCAGGTGAAGGTCGACTGCGACGTGCTGCAGGCCGATGGCGGCACGCGTACGGCCAGCATCACCGGCGGTTTCGTGGCGCTGCATATGGCTTTTCAGCACATCCAGAAGATGGGCGCGATCGAGACCATTCCGCTGACCGATTACGTCGCCGCCGTCTCCTGCGGTTTGTGGAGCGATACGCCGGTGCTGGATCTGGACTATGATGAGGACTCGTCCGCACAGGCGGATGCGAATTTCGTCCTGACCGGGTCGAACGGCATCGTGGAGATCCAGGGCACGGCGGAAGATGCCCCGTTCAGCCGGGATGAATTCAACGCCCTGCTGGACCTGGCGGAAAAGGGAATCGGCGAGTTGGTCGGGCATCAGAAAAAAGCGCTTGGCATCGCCTGACCGGCGAGCGGTCGGCGTAACGCGGAGGAAACGACAATGGCGCGGCATTTCGAGGACAAGAAACTGGTCATCGCCAGCCATAATCCCGGCAAGGTGCGGGAAATCGGCGAATTGCTCGCGCCCTTCCAGGTGGATGTCGTTTCCGCGGGCGAATTGAACCTGCCGGAACCGGAAGAGACCGAGGCGACCTTCATTGGCAATGCGATCCTGAAAGCCAAGGCGTCGGCCACCGGCGCGAACCTGCCTGCCCTGGCCGACGATTCCGGTTTGGCGGTGACGGCGCTGAACGGCGATCCGGGCATCTATTCCGCGCGTTGGGCCGGTCCGGACAAGGATTTCGGCCGGGCCATGCAGATGGTCCAGGACGACCTCGGCGACAGTTCCGACCGAACCGCCAAATTCGTCTGCGCCCTGGCGCTGGCCTGGCCGGACGGCCATGTCGAAACCTTCCAGGGCGAAGTGCACGGCACGCTGACCTGGCCGCCGCGCGGCGACAAGGGCTTCGGCTATGACCCGATCTTCGTGCCCGACGGCCATGCGATGACCTTCGCGGAGATGGACCCGCAGGCGAAACACGACATGAGCCACCGGGCGGTCGCCTTCCGGCAATTGGTCGAGGCCTGCTTTGCCTGACCGGATAGGACAGCCGGGGACAGCGGAGCCGATCGGGCTCTATGTCCATTGGCCCTTCTGTCTGTCCAAATGCCCTTATTGCGATTTCAACAGCCATGTCCGCGACCGCGTGGATCATGCCGCCTGGTGCGCCGCCCTGTTGTCGGAACTGGATCATGCCGCGGCCCGGATGCAGGGGGAAACCGGTCCCCGTCGCCTGGCCAGCATCTTTTTCGGCGGCGGCACGCCGTCGCTGATGGATCCGGGGACGGTCGGCGCGGTGATCGAGCGCGCACGCCGCCATTGGCCGGCCGAGCCCGATATCGAAATCACGCTGGAAGCCAACCCGACCTCGGCCGAGACGGGCAACTTCGCGGCTTTCGCGGAGGCCGGGGTAAACCGCGTCTCGCTCGGTGTGCAGTCCCTGCGGCCCGGCGCGCTGACCTTCCTGGGGCGGCAGCATGATGCCGGTCAGGCGCTGGCGGCGGTCGAGATGGCGGCACGCACATTCCCGCGCCACTCCTTCGACCTGATCTATGCAAGGCCGGAGCAGGACCTGGAAGATTGGCGCGCCGAACTGACCGAGGCGCTGGATCACGCGAACGGTCATTTGTCCGTTTATCAGCTGACCATCGAACCCGGTACCGCCTTTCATACCGAACACCGGTTGGGCCGGTTCAAGACGCCGGACGAGGAAAAGGCCGCCGCTTTCTTCGACGTGACACAGGAGGTTCTGGAAGCCCATGGCATGCCGGGCTATGAGGTCAGCAACCATGCGGTTCCGGGCCAGGAATCACGCCACAACCTGATCTATTGGCGTTATCGCGACTATGTCGGCATCGGTCCCGGCGCGCATGGTCGGGTAACCATCGGCGGCACCAAGCGCGCCCAGCGCCGCTTCCGGCTGCCTGAAAAATGGCTCAGCCAAGTGCAGGAAAACGGTCATGGGACGGAGGAGGACAGTCCCCTCGACGCGATGGACCGCGCCGCCGAATGCTTGATGATGGGCCTGCGCCTGACGGAAGGCGTGCCGCTCGCCCGGCTTGAGGAAGAAGGCGGGCAAGAGGCCCTGCCCGACCCGGCCCGGATCGCGCGCCTGGTCGAGGAAGGCTATGTGACCTTCGACGGCGGCGTGATCGCCTGCACGACCGAAGGACGGCTGCGCCTCAACAGCGTCATAGACTTCCTGCTGTCCTAGCGGGATACTCGACCTCACCTTCGGACAATTTGGGAAAAGTGGGGGTTGCGATGACTGTTGAACATCTGCGGGTCAGGAAGAGCGATATTTCGGATGCGGAATGGCAGGTCCGGACCGATCTCGCCGCGCTGTACCGGCTCTGCGTGCATTATGGCTGGACCGATATCACCGCGACCCATATCTCGGCGCGGATCCCGGGCAACGATAACCAGTATCTGCTGAACTGCTTCGACCTGATGTTCGACGAGATCAGCGCCTCGACCCTGATGCGCGTCACCTGGGACGGGGAACATGACGACAAAAGCCGGAAATTGAACACGGCCGGCCATCTGATCCATTCCGCCATGCTGCAGGCCCGGCCGGATATCAACTTCGTCATGCATACCCATACCCGCGCGGGAATGGCCGTCGCCGCCATGCCGGGCGGCTTGCAGCCCCTGTCGCAGCATTCCGGTTTCGTCCTGGGCACGTTGGCAACCCACCCCTACCAGGACGTCACCCATGCGGAGGACGAATGCGAGCTGCTCGCCCGCGATATGGGCGACTGTTATGCCATGCTGTTGGAAAACCACGGTTTCCTGACTGTCGGGCGGACCGCGGCGGAAGCCTTTTTCTATCACTACTACCTGGAAATGTCCTGCAAGGTGCAGGTCGACGTGCTGGGCGCCACGCAGACACCGATCCGCATCACCGACAAGGCACTGAAGCCGCTGATGGAGGCGGGACATCCCAAGAACGGCCCGCACGGCGCCGAGGAATGGCCGGCCCTGTTGCGGATGCTGGACCGCAAGGACCCGTCCTTCCGCAGCTAGGCAGGCGCGCAAAGGCGCCGATACGGCGGCCTATACTTGGATCGCCGTATCCTCCTTGGCGGTGCGGATCACCATCATGGTATTGAACCGGGCGACATTGTTCTGGTCGCGGAACAATTTGTCGCACAGCGTGTCGAATTCCTCCATGTCGCGCAGGCGCAGGATCAGGAAGACATCGACCTCCCCCGTGACCGCATAGGCGTGCACGACGGCCTCCTCCCGCACCGCGCGATCCAGAAACCGGCGCATGTGATGTTCGCCGTGCAGTTCCAGTTCGACGGTCACCAGCGCCTTGAGCCGGCGGTCGGTCTTGCCCGGCTTCAGGATTGCGACAATGCGGTCGATGATACCCGTACGATGCAACCTGCGAACCCGGCGCAGGCAACTGGAGGGCGACAGCCCGACCTCATCCGCCAAGGCGACATTGGTGCGGGACGCATCCTGCTGCAGCAGGTTGAGGATTTTTCTGTCGATACGATCCATGGAAGCCACCGGAGAGGTTGTTTCGCCGATATGCAATAAAATTGCACAAAGGCGCAATCTTTGACCGCAAATGCGAAACCTTTCGGGATAACCAAGGGGCTCTTTTCAACAAGGACCCCACCGCCATGCGCCTCACCGGCTATGTCATCCGGAAAACCAGGGAAATGGTCACCGTCTACTGGGAACTCGCCCGTATCGTCGTGCCGGTATCGATCGCGACGGAAGCCCTGTCGCGGCTTGGCGTGATCGAGGCGCTCTCCCCGCTGCTCAGCCCGGCCATGGACCTGTTCGGCCTGCCGCCGGAACTGGGGCTTGCCTGGCTGACCGGCCTGTTGGTCGGCATATGGGGCGCGATATCCCTGATCTTCACCTTGGTGCCGGTCACCGACCTGACGGCGGCGGATATCACGGTCTTCTCGGCCTTGCTGCTGTTTGCGCACGCTCTGCCGATCGAACAGAAGATCATCCAGAAGGCCGGACCCGCGATGGTCCTGACCATATCGCTGCGGATCGGCGGCGGGATGCTTTATGCCTTCCTGCTGCACCAGGTGCTTGCGGCGACCGGGTGGCTTTCCGCGGCCGCGGACCCGGCCTGGATTCCGATGGGTAGCGTCACCGGTTGGCCGGATTTCTTCTTCGGGCTCGTGGAAGCGCTGGCATCCATGTTCTGCGTGCTGATCGGTCTTGTCTTCGCCCTGGACATACTGGAACGCAGCGGCGTGATGGCCTTGATGATGAAGACCCTCTCCCCCGTCCTGCGTCTGGCCGGTATCCGGCGGGAAGCGGAGCAATTCGCCTCAGTGGGTCTGTTCCTGGGCATCTCCTATGGCGGCGGACTGCTGATCCGCGAGGCCCGGTCCGGCACGGTGCCCCCGCGCGACATTTTCGTCGCCTGCATTTTCATGGGGTTTTCCCACAGCATCATCGAGGACACGGTGGTCGTGATGACGATCGGCGCGGATTTCACCGGGGTTTTCGTCGGCCGTTTGCTGTTCACCGTCGTGGCGTCGGCCGTGATCGCCTTGATGATCCGCTCGGTTCGGGACGAGACCTTCTTCGCCTGGATGTTCCGCGGGGCGAGGCAGACGACCTGATGAATGCCGCGCCGACGCACCTGTCGGTTTGCCCCGATCAGTTCACCAAGGGCACGAAAGTGGTGCGCGCGGGTTCCAACGTTTCGATGCTGGTCCGCGTGATCTCCCGGATCGCGTAGGACCGTTGCGCCACGCCGGACGGCAGCAGGCGGAACAATCCGTCGACGCCCAGGAAACCCTGCTCGTTGGTCAGCGTCGCCGTATCGTATTTCGGCTGCGTTCCGTCCCCGGCCAGCACGGCGCACAGCGCCATCGCGTCATAGCCGAGGGAGGCCAGACGCAGCGGGCGGCGGCCATAGAACTGGGCGAACCGGGTGCGGAACTGATCCAACCGCTCATTGGCCGGGCCTGGATACCAGCTGCCAATCAAGGCAGGCTCGTTCTGAAGCCGGGGGAATTCGTCCCACAATTGCAGGCCCAGAACGCGGACCGCGGGTTGGTCGACGTCGTAATAGGCCAGCTGTGCCGCCAGGGTGCGCAGGGTCGTATTGCTGGTCGGCGCCAGCAGGATCGCGTCGAAGGGCGGATCGCCCAGCGTATCCAATTCCTCCAACCGGCGCAGAGCCGCCTTGGACGCCTCGTCACTCTTGCCGGCGAGGGAACGTTTCTCCGCCACCAGCGCCTGCCGGCGGCCCTCGTAATTCGAGATCTCGGTGATGATTTCCGCATAGTCATGGGCGGATTCATCGATGAAGCGGGCACTGATCAGGCGCGCCGGATAGTTCGGCACCGTCGTTTGCATCGACTGCACGATCAACTCGCCATAGGGACCGGTGGGCGCCAGAACCGCGAACCGGTTCGCCCCCTGACCGACCGCGAAGTCAATGATGGTGCGGACCTGTTCGGCGGGCGAGAAGCCCAATGCATAGACCCCGCCGCCCGCGACCGCCGGGTTGTTCGAGAAGCTGAGCAGATTGATGCCTGATCGGCGCGCGATCGGCGCGGCCGCCTCCACCGACGTGGTCAGCAACGGTCCCAGGATGATATCCGCGCCGGCCGCGACCGCTTTTACCGCCGCGTCGCGGGCACCGTCCGGCGTGCCGCGGGTATCGAAGGGGATAAGGTTCGCTGCCGGGTTCCGCATGTCGAACAGCGCCATCTGCGCGCCTTCCAACAGGGCCTGCCCGACCGCGGCATGCTGCCCGCTGAGCGGCACCAGCAGGGCGATCTGCGCACCTTCCTTATCCTGTGCGGCCGCGACGTCGTCCAACAGGAAGGGGTCCTCGTTCAAAACCGTCTTCGGTACGACGATCCGCGTTTCCTTCGGTGCCTCTTCCGCGATTTCCTCGCCCGGCTCTTCAGCGGGGGCTTCGGCCTGCGCGGGTTCTTCCTGCTGGCCGATGCTGAGTGTCTGGCACCCGGCGGTCAGCGGCAGCCAGAGCGCCAGGGCCAAGTAACCCGCCGCGCGGCGGAGCCGGAAGGCCCTTGCCATGGCGGCGGTCGAACGCAGATAGTGCGCCAAGATCGAGCTGCGTCCGAAAATTCCGGAACGGGCATCCGAGGGGGCGGCGAAAGCTGATGTCAAAGTCCGGCTCCTGCAAACAGCGGAGGGGTGAATACCGTGGTCAAAGACGACCCCAGCGGGCGCGAAAAATCAAGCGGCGGCGAACCGTCTCTTCCCCCCGGTTTGTATATCGTCGCGACGCCGATCGGCAATCTGCGCGACATCACGCTCCGGGCATTGGATGTCCTGAAGGCGGCCGACGTCATTGCCTGTGAGGATACCCGCACGTCCAGAACCCTACTTTCCCATTATGGCATCAATACGGCGACAGTGCCCTATCACGATCACAGCGATTCGCGGCGGCGGGACGCGCTGCTGGACCGTGTGGCGGCGGGCGAGGCCGTGGCGCTGGTTTCCGACGCCGGCACGCCGCTGATCTCCGATCCCGGCTTCAAGCTGGTGCGGGAGGCCCGCGAAAAGGGCCTTCGGGTCGAACCCGTGCCGGGCGCGTCCTCGGTGCTGGCCGCGCTCTGTGCCTCGGGCTCGCCGACCGATCGGTTCCTGTTCGCCGGTTTCCTGCCGACCAAGACCAAGGCGCGGCGAGAAGTCTTCGCCGAACTCGGCGCCACCCGCGCCACGCTGGTCTTCATGGAAAGCGCCAAACGTCTGCCGTCCTCGCTGGCCGACATGGCGGCGGGGCTCGGCAACCGGCGTGCCGTGGTTGCCAGGGAAATCACCAAACTGCACGAGACGTTCCGCGACGGCCTGCTGCCGGACCTGGCCGCGGCCTATGCGGAAGAAGGTCCGCCGCGCGGCGAGGTCGTGATCGTGGTCGACCCGCCCGGTGAGGCGGAGGCCCCCTCAGGGGAAGCGGTCGACGCATTGCTGCAGGAAGCGTTTGCGGCGGGCGACAGCACGCGCGACGCGGCCGATCGGGTCGCCGCCGAAACTGGCCTGCCGCGCCGACAGGTCTATCAGCGCGCGCTGGCCCTTTCCGGCCGGTGATGAGCGAGGACAGGAAACGGGCGGAAAGACGGGGCCGCTGGGCGGAAACCCTGGCGCTGATCGTTCTTCTCGGCAAAGGCTATCGGCCCGTGGCGCGACGCCTGAAGACGCCGGTCGGGGAATTGGATCTGGTGATGCGCCGGGGCCAGGTGCTGGCGGTGGTGGAGGTGAAGGCCCGGCCCAGTCTGGATCAGGCGGCGGAGGCAATCCGCCCCCGGCAATGGCAGCGCCTGGCTCGCGCGGTGGAATGGCTGATCGCCGGCCGACCCGGTCTGGCTGCCCTCTCAATTCGTTTCGATGCCGTATTGGTGTCGGGCCTGTCCGTCAGGCATGTGACCGACGCGTGGCGGCCCTAAAATGGGGCTTTAGGGCGGGAAAATTCCGTCAGCCCTTCATTTCGGCGTTGTAGAGCGCCATGGTCTCGTCGTCGAAGCAGCAGAAGATGATTCCCATCTTCGACCCGGAACGCGCCAGCCAGTCACTGCAGGTCTCGACCGCGGTCTTGGCGGCGGCGGCCGGCGGATAGCCGAAAATACCGGTCGAAATGGCGGGAAAGGCGATGGTGGTGCAGCCGGCTTCGGCGGCAAGGTCCAGCGAAGACCGGTAGCATTGTGCCAGCAGGTCCGCCTCACCCGCCGCGCCGCCCAGCCAGATCGGCCCGACCGCGTGAATGACCCGCCGGGCGGGCAGTTTGTAGCCGCCGGTGATCCTGGCCTCTCCCGTCGGGCAAGGGGCCTTGGACAGGCATTCGATCTCGAGCTCCGGTCCGGCGGCGCGGTGAATCGCGCCACAGACGCCGCCTCCGGGGGTGAGTTGCTCGTTAGCGGCATTGACGATGGCGTCCAGGTCCAGCGTGGTGATATCCGCGGATATCGCCGTCATGCTGCCTTCCGCCACCGTCACGTCGCCTGTCATCGAATGGACCCGCTTGTTGCTCCTGAACCCTTAGCCCTTGAAACCGATCGCCTTCACGTCGCCGCCCTTGGCATTGTTGGCGGCTGCGATCGCTTCTTCGATCAGCTTATGGGCCTCACCGGCTTCGCCCCAACGCAGGACTTTCGCCCATTTGTCCTTCTCCAGGTCCTTATAGTGGGTGAAGAAGTGCGCGATCTGGTCCAAAAGGACCTGGCGCAGGTCGCGGTAGCTGGTGACGTCGTTGTAATAGGGGTGCAGCTTGTCATGCGGCACGGCAAGGATTTTTTCGTCCAGGCCGGCTTCGTCTTCCATCATCATGACCCCGATCGGGCGGGAGCGGACGACCGCGCCGGGCACCACCGGCAGCGGGCTCAGCACCAGCACGTCGGTCGGGTCGCCGTCGCCGGAAAGCGTATGCGGAATGAAGCCGTAATTGGCCGGGTAATGCATCGCCGTGTACAGGAACCGGTCCACATACATGGCGCCCGAATCCTTATCCAATTCGTATTTCACCGGATCGGCGCCGACCGGCACTTCGATGATGACGTTGACGTCGAAGGGAGGGTTCTCACCGATAGCGATCTTGCTGATATCCATGGGCTCACCTTTCAGCCTAGCGAGTCCGTGCGAAGGTATCCCGCTCCGGACGAGGAGATACTGTAACACAGGGGGAAATGTTGCGCCGCAGCAATACACTCTGGGCCGCACAAATCAAGGAGAATTTCCGCGTTTCCTTGACGCGGCCCGGCCTGTGCCGGCGGCTATGACGGTCCCGTGGCCGGTCGTTCCGGCAGGCGGGAGATCAGCCACAGCAGCAAAAGCCCGGGAATGGCGAGCCCGGTGGTGGCAACGAAGAAGTCGACCCAGTCGAGACGGTCCGCCAGCCAGCCGCCGCCGGCGGAGAAAAAGGACCGGCCCAGCGCCATCAGGCTGGTCAGCAAGGCGTATTGGGTACCGGTATGGGCGATCGAGCACAGGCTGCTGAGATAGGCGACGAAAGCGGCCGATCCCAGGCCGCCGGTGAAATTGTCGGCGCCGACGGCGACCGCCAGCAGGGTCACTTCGGTGCCGCTTGCGGCCAGTAGGGCGAAGAGCAGGTTTGTGACCGCCTGCAGCACGCCGGCGATGAACAGGGCGCGGATCAATCCGACGCCCGCCACCAGGGCGCCGCCCGCGATGGTGCCCAGGATGGTGGCCCATAGGCCGAAAACCTTCGTGACGCCGGCGATTTCCTCCGCGGTGAACCCCATCTCCACATAGAAGGGGTTGGCCATGATCCCGCCGATGGCGTCGCCGAATTTATAGAGCAATGCGAAAGCCAGGATGGCGATCCAGCCCGGACGGGCCTTGAAGTCCAGAAAGGGCGCGACGACCGCGCGTTTCAGCCAGGCCGCATAGCCGGCACCCCTGTCCCGATTCAAGCTTTCCTGACCCGCCGCCGGTTCGTCCGCCGTCAGAACCAGGACCATGCCGACGGGGATGCAGGCAGCCATCGCGGCATAAACCCAGAACCAGTCGAGAAAGGCGCTCAGCCAGATCGCGCCCGCCCCGCTGATCAGCATGCCGATACGATAGCCGAGCTGTATCGCCGCCGCGCCCGCGCCCTGCTCGTCCCGGTCCAACAGCTCGATACGAAAGGCGTCGATGACGATATCCTGGCTGGCCGACAGGAAGGCGACGGAAAGCCCGGCCAGGCCGAACAGAAGGGTCGTTTCATTCGGGTCCGCAGATCCCATTGCCAGCAGGGCCGCCATCAGGGCCAGTTGGATCAGGATGGCCCAACCCCGCCGCCGCCCCAGTTTTCCGAAGGGTGCCGGTGCCGGCAAATGGTCCAGGAAAGGGGCCCAGAGATACTTGAACGCATAGGGCACGCCGAGCAGCGCGAACAATCCGATCGACGTCTTATCCACCCCTTCCCGCGCCAGCCAGTAGGTCAAGGTCCCCGTGGTCAACGCCAAGGGAAGCCCGCTGACGAAACCGAACCCCAGGATCTGCCAGATCCGGAAGTCCAAGTAGGTCGCAACAGCTTTTTCTAAAGAGGGCTTCATTTCCAGGACAGTAGCCGGATTCGACGTTTGAGAAAGCGGAACCGGCTTCGAAACAAATACGCGAATTGCGATATATGCATATTTCGAATTATCATCTCACCACAACGATTGCCCGCCCATTCGGGCCGTGACCCGTAAACAAGGGCGGCAACACCTCGGGAGGTGACCCAATGAAACTATTCTCCGTACGAAAGATGGCGGTTTCCCTAGCCGTGACCGCGCTGGTCCTGGGCGGTTTCTGGATGAAAACATCGCCGGTCTCGGCGGCCGAATCCAAGGTCCACAAGATTGCCGTTCAAGTGAACGACAACGATCCGAAAACCATGAACATCGCGTTGAACAACATCGCCAATACCCAAGCCTACTACGCAGAGAAAGGCGAAGCCGTCGAAATCGAACTCGTTGCCTACGGGCCTGGCCTGCACATGCTGCGTGCTGACAGCTCCCCGGTGAAGGACCGGATCGCGGCGATGGCGCTGGAAAGCGAACACCTAAAATTCTCCGCCTGCGCCAACACCATCGCCGGCATGACCAAGAAGGAAGGCATAGCGCCGGAAATCATTTCCGAAGCGAGTGTGGTTCCTTCCGGGGTCGTTCGCCTCGTGGAGCTTCAGGAAACCGGCTACGCCTACGTCAAGCCGTAAGACAGTTCGCAACTGGGCATCTCTGTTATCGGAACAGGGATGCCTTCGGCGATTGTTCCCACTCCGCCGGCGTCAGGCGATGGAATAGATGGGGCTTGCCCCGGTTGGGCTCGTAGGGCTGGGAATGGGTGAAGACCATGCCCAGGCGCTCCGCAACGCGGCGGGACGCGTGGTGATCCTCGGCCATATGCGCGATCAGTTCGGGCAGGCCGAGGGTGGAGAAGGCATGGTCGACGATGGCGCGCGCGGCTTCCGTCGCATAGCCCTTGCCATGGTGGTCCGCATGCAGGATCCAGCCGAGATCGGTGAAGGACCAGTCGCCGATGGCGCTGGGAAACAGGCCGCAATCGCCAATCAACTGCCCCGTATCACGCAATTCCACGGCAAAGCGGCCGAAACCATGCGTCCGATAGCTGTCGAGGACGTTATCGATCCAGCCGGCGCACCCCTCGCGGTCGAAGGGTTTCGGCCACATCTTCATGGTTTCTGGGTCGGAGAGAACGGCCAGCAGCGCGTCGACGTCCGACGGATCCTCCCGCCAGTCACGCAGGCGCAGGCGGTCGGTCAGGATTTCCGTTGCCATGACAGACCGCCTCCAACAGGCGTTGCGCGGGTTACGCCACGCTCGCTTCGTCCGCGGCGCGCTGGCGCTGGTGGCGCTTGCGCTCATGCGGGTCCAGGATCGCCTTGCGCAGGCGGATGACGTTCGGCGTCACTTCCACCAGTTCGTCTTCCTGGATATAGGCGATGGCGTCTTCTAGCGTCATTTTGCGGGGCGTCGTCAGTTTGACGGCCTCGTCCTTGCCCGACGCGCGGAAGTTGGTCAGCTGCTTGGACTTCAGCGGGTTCACTTCCAGGTCCTGACCCTTATTGTGCTCGCCGATGATCATGCCCGGATAGACGTCGTCGCCGGAGGTGATGAAGATCGGTCCGCGGTCTTCCAGGTTGAACAGCGCATAGGCAACGGCCTTGCCCTGTTCGCTGGAGATCATGACACCGGCCTGGCGCTGCGGGATCGGGCCCTTATAGGGCGCGTAACCGGTGAACAGACGCGAGAGGATGCCGGTGCCGCGGGTATCGGCCAGGAATTCGCTCTGATAGCCGATCAGGCCGCGGGACGGCATGGTGAAGGCAATGCGGGTCTTGCCGCCGCCGGACGGACGCATGTCGGTCATTTCCGCCTTGCGCTGACCCAGTTTCTCGACGACGACGCCGGAGAACTCCTCGTCGACATCGACCTGGACCTCTTCCATCGGCTCCAGCCGCTTGCCGTTTTCGTCCTGGGTGTACAGCACGCGGGGCGGGCCGATGGTCAGCTCGAAGCCTTCGCGGCGCATCTGTTCGATCAGAACGCCCAGCTGCAATTCGCCGCGGCCGGCGACTTCGAAGGCGTCCTTGTCGGCACTTTCGGTGATGCGGATCGCGACATTGCTTTCCGCTTCACGCTTCAACCGGTCGCCGATCATGCGGCCGGTCAGCTTATCACCGCCGTTGCGACCGGCCAGCGGGCCGTCGTTGACCGCAACCGTCATCGCCATAGTCGGCGGGCTGATCGGCCGACCTTCCAGCGGTTCGGTGACGGACAGCGCGCAGATCGTATCGGCCACGGTCGCCTTCTGCAGGCCAGCGATGGCGATGATATCGCCCGCTTCGGCCGTTTCGATCGGCTCGCGCTTCAGGCCCCGGAAGGCAAGCAGCTTGGTCAGGCGCACCTGTTCCAACAGTTTGCCCTGGGCGTTCAGCCCCTTCACGGTCTCGCCCATCTTCACTTTGCCGGAGAAGATCCGCCCGGTCAGGATGCGGCCCAGATAGGGGTCGGATTCCAGCGTCGTCGCCAGCATCCGGAAAGGCCCGTCCACATCCGCTTCCGGCGGCGCGACATGATCGACGATCCGCTCGAACAGCGGGGTCATGCTGGTGCGCTCGTCGTCCAGGCTCGCCGCGGCCCAGCCCTGCTTGGCCGAGGCATAGAGGATCGGGAATTCAAGCTGCTCATCGGTCGCGTCCAGCGCCACGAAAAGATCGAAGACCTGGTCGACGACCCAGTCCGGCCGCGCGTCCGGCTTGTCGACCTTGTTGACCACCAGGATCGGCTTCAAACCCAGCGACAGTGCCTTCATGGTGACAAATTTGGTCTGCGGCATCGGCCCTTCGGCCGCGTCCACCAACAGCACCACCCCATCGACCATGGAGAGGATGCGCTCAACCTCGCCGCCGAAATCGGCGTGTCCGGGGGTGTCGACGATGTTCAGCCGCACGCCCTGCCAGTCGACCGAGGTGCATTTCGCCAGAATGGTGATCCCGCGTTCCTTTTCCAGGTCGCCGGAATCCATCGCCCGTTCGTCGACCTGCTGATTCGAACGCACCGCGCCGGATTGTTTCAGAAGTTCGTCCACCATGGTCGTTTTGCCATGGTCGACATGGGCGATGATCGCCAGATTACGGAGTTCCATAGTCATGTTCCGGAGTTACGGGCCGGCAGCCGAAGTTCAGCCGCGCGCGGCACAATTGGCGCGGCTTGTACCCTGATCCTTGCTGCGCTGCAAGATGCGGTGGGATATAGACCCGGGTTATCCCTTGAAGAACGCCACGATCCATTTGGCGAGGGAGTCGCGCTGTAGGTCCTTTTGCAGGCTGTCCTTGGCATTGTCCGAAACCGCGTCGCCCATGCGCTCGCGGCGGATGTCGATCAGGTCGCTGGAGAAGTCCTTCGACATTTCCGGATGGCACTGCATGGTCATGACAGTGTCGCCGATGGTCATGATGCCGGCTTCGCAGAAGTCGCTGCCGCCATAGACCTTTGCACCCTGAGGCAGGTCGACCACCTGATCCTGGTGGGAGACGATGCAGCTGACCGTGTCGTCTTCGGTCACCATCCAGGGCGCGCGCTCGGCAATCGTGTAGGTATGGGCGCCGGCGCCCCAGCCCTTGTCGGTTTTCACCACCTTGCCGCCGAAAGCCTGGGCATAGAGCTGGTGGCCGAAGCAGATCCCGACCTGCTTGCGTCCCTGTTCCGCAGCCCGGCGGCTGAAATCCTCCAGCGGCGCGATCCAGTCATGGTCCTCATAAACGCCATGGGCGCTGCCGGTCATCAGCCAGGCGTCGCATTCCGCCGGGTCGGTCGGCAACTCGCCATCCAGCACCGCATAGGTGCGAAATTCCAGATCCGGATCCGCCCCGCGCAGCAATTCGCCGAACATGGTCGGGTAGTCCCCGTGCTTGTCCAGCAGGTCGCCGACCGGACGGCCGGTTTCAATGATGCCGATTTTCATTGTCTCTCTCCAAGAGCGGCGCCAGCCCTCTCCCCCGCCCAACCACCCATCGGCAGTATGATTGGGGTGGTTGGGCGGGGGAGAGGGCCGGAACCGGAAAATGACGCCCTACACCGCCAGTTTTTCGCGGATCAGGTCGCGGACATGCACTTCCGGACGGGCGCCGTAGTGGGTCACCACCTCGGCCGCCGCGATCGAAGCTATCCGGCCCGCGGTCGCCAGATCAAAACCCTGCGTGTAGCCGTAGAGGAAGCCCGCCGCATACTGGTCGCCGGCCCCTGTGGTGTCCTTCAAGTGGTCGCCGACCGGATCCGCGTCGATGACGTGAACTTCCTCGCCCGACAGCACGACCGATCCCTTCTCAGATCGTGTCAGGCAGGCGATTTCGCAATGGCCGCGCACTTTCTGCAGCGCTTCGTCGAAACTCTCGACCTGATAGAGCGAGGTTATTTCGCTTTCGTTGGCGAACAGGATGTCGACATGGTTCTCCACTAGGGCCAGGAAGGCTTCCCGGTGGCGGTCGACGCAGAACGGGTCGGAGAGCGAAAGAGAAACCTTGCCGCCGGCCGCATGGGCGATATCGGCTGCCTTGATGAAGGCTTTCTTGGCCGCTTCCGGATCGAACAGATAGCCTTCCAGGTAAAGAACCTTCGCGCCCTGGATGGTCTTTTCGTCTACATCGTCGGGGCCGAGGTCGACCGCGGCGCCCAGATAGGTCGCCATGGTGCGCTGCGCGTCCTTGCTCACCATCACGATGCAGCGGCCGGTCGACGGCCCGGATTTGGTGGGTTCGATCGGGCAATCGACGCCCATCGCCTTCATGTCGTGGATGAAGACCTTGCCCAGGCCGTCGTCATGCACCTTGCCGATATAGGCGCCCTTGCCGCCCAGCGCGGAAAACCCGGCCATGGTGTTACCGCAGGACCCGCCGGAAACCTCGACCCCTGCCGGGACCGCGTCGTAGAGCGCGTCGGACTGGCCGGAATCGACAAGGTTCATGCTGCCTTTCGGCAGGCCGTGCTCGTCCAGGAAGTTGTCCTCGATCGTCACCAGGACGTCCACGAGCGCGTTGCCGATACCGACGAGGTCATATTGAGAGGTCATGCAGGCAGGTCCTTGTCGTTGTTCCGTTTTTCCCGGTCCCGCTTCTAGAGCATAAGCCCGGCGCGGAAAAGGGCGCGTCGGAACGGTTGGGCCGGACGCGGCGACCGGTCAGCGGTCGCCGATGGCGTTGCTCCAGGGGTCCTTGAACCGGAACATCTCATCTTCCAATTCCCGGCCGAAGCGGGAATTGATCAAAGTGACGCGGGTGTCGAGGCCTTGCGCGTCGGTGATGTTCCATTGCTTCAGCTGCAGTGGGCGGTCCTCGAAGACCAGCTGCACCTTGCCGTTTTCCGGCGCATAGCGCTCGATGATATCGACCGTGACCAGCCCACTGCCGCGCGAGATGTCGGTCACCTTGTATTGATCCTTCAGCGAGATCTCTTCCTGAAGCAGGAAGGCCGCCGGCGTGGAGTCGAGCGGGATGTGGGAGACTTCCTCCAGCTCCTTGTCCACATAGATGAACCAGGTGCCGTCGGCGACCAGCAGCAGCGGCGAGGGCGGGTCGTATTCGAACCGCATCCGGCCGGGGCGCGACAGGAAGACCGTGCCTTCGGAAAAATTCCCGTTCGGATCGATCTGGACGAAGCGGGAATCCAGCGTCGTCAATTGATCGAGATAGGTCTCGATCCGGTTGATGTCGGCGATCTGCTCCGGACTGAATACCTGTGCCTGGGCGCGGCCCGCGAACAGCATCGCCGCCGCGGCAAGCGCCGCCAGGCTAATCCATGCTGCTGTGATCCCCCACCAGGACTTCCCGTTTACCGACATGGTTGGCTCTTCCGACAACGCCTTCTTTCTCCATCCGTTCGATGATCCGCGCGGCGCGGTTGTACCCGATCTGCAGGTGCCGCTGCACGAAGCTCGTCGACGCCTTTCCTTCCCGGGCGACCAGCGCCACCGCCTGATCATATAGGGCGTCTTCCGGGTTATCGCTTTCCCCGAATGAACCGGCCCCGCTCACATCCGTGTCAAAACCGCCGGACATGTCGTTTTCATCCGTGACGGCCTCGACATAATCCGGTTCGGCCTGGGACCGCAGGAAGTCGCAGACGGCCTCCACCTCGCTATCGTCGACGAAGGGCCCGTGCACACGTTTGATGCGTCCGCCGCCCGCCATGTACAGCATGTCCCCCCGGCCCAGCAACTGTTCCGCGCCCTGCTCGCCCAAGATGGTGCGGCTGTCGATCTTGGAGGTCACCATGAAGCTGATGCGGACCGGGAAGTTGGCCTTGATCGTGCCGGTGATGACATCGACCGACGGGCGCTGCGTCGCCATGATCAGGTGAATCCCCGCCGCGCGCGCCATCTGCGCCAGTCGCTGGATGGAGGCTTCGATTTCCTTGCCCGCGACCAGCATCAGGTCGGCCATCTCGTCGACCACGACGACGATATAGGGGAAGGGCGTCAGGTCCAGCGGCTCCTCCTCCATGATCGGGCGGCCGGTTTCCGGGTCGAACCCGGTCTGGACCTTGCGGGTCAGTTCCTCGCCCTTGCGGGCGGCCTCGGCGACACGCTTGTTGTAGCCCTCGATATTGCGGACGCCGAGCTTAGACATGGCGCGGTAGCGGTCTTCCATCTCCCGCACCGTCCATTTCAGGGCGACGACCGCCTTCTTCGGGTCGGTGACGACCGGGGCCAGCAGATGCGGAATATCGTCATAGACCGACAGTTCCAGCATCTTCGGATCGACCATGATGAACTTGCAGCGGTCGGGCGGCAGGCGGTAGAGCAGCGACAGGATCATCGCGTTCAAACCGACGGACTTGCCGGACCCGGTGGTGCCCGCGATCAGCAGATGCGGCATGGTGGCAAGGTCGGCGATTTCCGGCACCCCGCCGATATCCTTGCCCAGCACCATGGGCAGCTTCAGCTTGCTCTCCTCGAAGGTGCGGCTGGCCAGCACCTCGCGCAGGCCGACAAGTTCGCGATCGCCGTTGGGCATTTCGATACCGATGACGTTGCGGCCCGGCACGGTGGCGATACGGACGGAAATGGCGCTCATCGAGCGGGCGATATCGTCGGCCAGGCCGATGACCCGGCTGGTCTTGGTGCCCGGCGCGGGTTCCAGTTCGTACAGCGTGACGACGGGACCCGGACGGACCTTCACGATCTCGCCGCGGACGCCGAAATCCTCCAGCACGCTTTCCAGCATGCGGGCATTCTGTTCCAGCGCCTCCTGGTTTTCCTGCACCGTGCCGCTGTTGTCGCTTTCATCCAGCAGGTCCAGCGGCGGCAGGGCGTATTCGCCGTTACTGCGCGGCAGGTCCAGTGTGATCTGGCGTTCCTTTCGGGCGCGTTTGCTTTCGGGCGTCTTGTCGCCGCGTTCCACGACCCGGCCGGGTTTGACCGGATGTTTGACTTCCGGCGCCTGGCGCGGCGGGCCTTCCGGCTTCACCCGCGGCAACAGGGTCGGTTCCGCGCGCTCGCCCCAGCCGCGTTGCAGAACCGCGTCCTTGGCGGCCGCGACGGCGCCTTTCAGGGCGGCCGGATCGGCCGCGTTGCGCGCCATATGCGCGCCCTTCTTGACCTTGCGGAAGGCGATCACCCATTCCGCCAGGCTGAAACCCAGCACCACCACGGTCAGCGCGAGACCGATCAGGCCCAGGATGCCCGCCAGGGCGGATGAGGACAGCGGCAGTTTCAGGGGTTCGAGCCAGCCTATCACGGTGCCCAGAACCGTATCGCCGACGAAACCGCCCATCCCGATCTGGAACGGCCAGCTTTCGGCGGTCGGCAGGCCCGCCATGCCGGCGGCGCCCAGAAACACGGCCAGCACGGCCGACAGCAGTTTCAACGCCGGATGCGGCAACCGGTGTTCGGCGACGATGCGCCAACCCCAGGCCGCGGTGATCGGCACGATCAAGGCGCCGGCAAGGCCGACGAATTGCAGCACGGCGTCGGCGAAATAGGCGCCGAGGCCGCCCATCATGTTTTTCACCGGCTCGGCGGTCGCGACGCTCCAGGACCGATCGAGGGGATCGAAACTGACCAGCGCGGCCAGCACGGCCAGGGCCGTCAAAATCAGCATCAGGCCCGAGATTTCGACCAGCCGCTGTTTCAGCAGCGCCGCCATCCACTCCGGCAGCAGCGGCTGCCGCGCATCCGTCCGTGTGGCCATGGTCTAAGCCTCCTTCCTCACCGTCCGGTCGGTCACCGTCAGACCGTCCATCAACACCCGCCGAACCCGGCCCAACATGACCTTTACGGTTTCCGGGTCGTGCACCAGGGCAATCCGGATGAACCCGTCCCCTGGCGTATGTCCCTGCGCATCGGTGGGTCGGGACATCATCCGTCCCGGCAGGACTTTCACGCCGGCTTCCGCCCACAGACGTTTGGCCGCCTCTTCGCTGTCGCTGACCGGCAGCCACAGGAAGAAACCCGCCTCGGGCCGGTGATAGCCGGGCAGATCGCCCAGGATCTCGTCCGACAGGTCGAACAATCCGCTATACAGCGCGCGGTTGGTCGCGACGTGTTCCTCGTCCCGCCAAAGCGCCGCGCCGGCCGCCATCAAAGGTTCCGGCACCTGCGCCCCGCCATAACCGCGGATCATCACCAGTTTTTCGATCAGCGACGCCTGGCCCGCGACGAAGCCGCAGCGCAGACCGGGCGCGGAAGACCGTTTCGACAGCGAATTGAAGACCAGAAGATTGTCCAGCGCGCCGTCGCCCGCCTCGCCCAATACTTTCACGGCGTCGAATCCGCCGGCGGGCGGCGTATCACCGTTGAAGATCTCGGAATAACATTCGTCGACGGCCAGGATATAGCCGTGGCGTCGCGCCGCCTCCAGGTTGCGGACCAGGGTCTGCAGATCGGCGACCCCGCCGGTCGGGTTCGACGGCGTGCACAGATAGGCGATCGCCATACGGTCCAGAACTTCGGCGGGCAGCGACGGGTAGTCGGGCAGATAATTGGTCGACGCGTCGGCCGCCGGCACCGGCAGAGGCTCGGCCTCCCCCATCAGGGCGGCGCCGTAATAGACGTGATAGGCCGGGTTCGGCAGTCCCATCAGCGGCTTGCCGTCGACCTGCGGTCGTTTGATGGCGGCGGCCAGGATGCCTGCCTGGAACAGCGCTTCCCGCGTGCCACAGGCGGTGGTGACATGTTTGTCCGCGTCGACCGTGCCGGGCGCCAGGTCATAGCGCCGGGCGATCCAGTCGGCGACTGCCTGCCGATATTCCGGCGTGCCTTTCGGATCCGGGTATTTCGACCAGAGATGCGCGTTCTTGAAGACGATTTCCGACAGAAAGGCCGGTGGCGCGCCCTGCGGTTCCCCCACATGCGTCAGGATCGGGCTCTCCCCCGGCTCAATCCCTTTCAACAGGGCGGCAAGGCGGCGATAGGGATAGTCGTACAGCTTGTCGGCGGCGCTTTCGGCCATGGTCTTCTCTTCACATTCAAGTCAAAACAAATAAAACGAAATGAATACTCGAATTCGCCAAGCAAAGTAAGGGGTATGGATAGTTTTACTCTTTTACACATCTCTTCATCATTAGAAAACCGAGAGTAGTTGGAAAATCGAGAGCTCTTTCTCCAGCCATCACGATAGAATTCAGTGTAGACGCTGGCAGAAACACCCGGCTTAGTTACGAATCGGCTACACTCGCTGGCAAACTCCTGAAATGTCCTACGAGTGTTAACAGGGTGCGATTATGAAGAGAGTCGATCCGTATCAGTTTTATGAACTCGGTATTGCACTGCGTGCTCTCGGCTCGCTGGAGGGCGGACAATCTGTGGGCCAAATGTACTCGAAATTGTTTAACGCGCAGAACCGATTGAAAAGATTGCTGGATGACGAACCGTTGATAGAAGTTCGTCATTGTAGGCATGAGGCTCAAACACTACTCGATGCTATAGCATCGTTAGTTAGTGTTTATGTCACCGGCGAGGATGGCAAACTGGACGTTTCAAAATGGAACGAAGCAGTTCCTGAGTATGCACTCTATGGAGTCCATGGGGCGTTGGGGACTTTTGAGCACAATTTTGCCGCAGAGATGCGCGAAGCCGCCGTGTACGCGGCTTCTCAAGTGGGAATGTACAATACCGGTGATCTTGTGAGCCGGACTGAAATCCACATCCCAGACAATCTGCGAAAATTCGTAAATGACAAAGCGATCTTTGAAATACAATCGGCTGGCAGGTGTCTAGCTTTTGGACTGCCGACTGCTTGTGGGTATCACATTCTACGAGCCACCGAATGCGTCTTAGAAGATTACTATGGGATTGTATCAGGTGAGCCTGGGTCAAGTTTGTCGAGCTGGAACGAATACGCAAAGGCGCTAGACAAACTTTCGGAGGGGGATGACAAAGAAGCGCCGTCGAAAAGGGTTATTCGCTGTATACGTCAAATCAAAGACTTAGACCGGAACCCGATCATGCATCCCCGGGATGTTCTTGAAGAGGTGGATGCGCAGATTTTGTTTATGGTAGCTACCAGCGCTATTTCTGAAATGGCGAAATGCCTTCGCAATCATGAAGGGCAAACAGAACTACGTCTTGTTGCCCCAGAGCAAGAAAGCAACTGAGCGGCCAATTCTTCCCAATCGGACAAAGGTAAAAAAATCCCCGGAAGGTGGACCTTCCGGGGATAAGTCAGCGGGTGGGAAACGACGTCAGAGACGCCGTCTGTCCGACCGGGGTCATCAGACCCCGGCCGAAACTCTGTGGTTCCGCGGTTACATCCGCTGGGAACCGGCACCGAATTCGGGGTAGGCTTCCAACCCGAGTTCGGCTTTGTCCAAACCTTCGTACTCGTCTTCCTCATTGGCCCGGACACCGATCGTGAACTTCAGGATCGTCCAGATGATGAGGCTGGCAACGAAGGTGTATACGCCGATCGCGACAATACCCATGATCTGCGGACCGAAGCTGGCGTCGCTGTTGCTGAGCGGCACGGCCAGGGTGCCCCAGATACCGGCGAACAGGTGGACGGAAACCGCACCGACGACGTCGTCGATCTTCAGCTTGTCCAGCAGCGGCACCGCGAAGACCACGATCACACCGCCGATGGCGCCGATGATGATCGCCAGACCCGGCGACGGAGCCAACGGTTCGGCCGTGATCGAGACCAGGCCGGCCAGGGCGCCGTTCAGGGCCATGGTCAGGTCGATCTTCTTGTACATCACCTGCGTCAGGATGATCGCGGCAACCACACCGCCGGCGGCGGCCAGGTTGGTGTTGATGTAGATGCTGGAGATGTCGCGGATATCCGCAGCCGTACCCATGGCCAGCTGCGAGCCGCCGTTGAAGCCGAACCAGCCCATCCACAGGATGAACGTGCCCAGCGTGGCGAGCGGAAGGTTCGCGCCCGGGATCGGGTTGACCTTGCCGTCGACGAACTTGCCTTTACGGGCGCCGATCACGATGGCCCCGGCCAAGGCGGCCCAACCGCCGACCGAGTGGACGATGCTGGAACCGGCGAAATCGGAGAAGCCCGCTTCGCTGAGCCAGCCGCCGCCCCAGGACCACGCGCCCTGGATCGGGTAGATCACGCCGGTCAGGACGACCGTGAAGATCAGGAACGGCCACAGTTTGACGCGTTCCGCAACAGTACCGGAAACGATCGAGGCGGTCGCCGCGACGAAGACCATCTGGAAGAACCAGTCGGACCCGGCCGCATAACCGGCTTCCTCACCGACGAAACCGTCCGCGGTGATGCTCGGATCGGCAGCCGACCAGATCGAGATCGATCCGATGAAACCGCTGACGTCCATGTACATCAGGTTGTAGCCGATCAGGTAGTACAGGATGCCGGCAACCGAATAGATGGCAATGTTCTTCAGACATTGCATCGAGGTGTTCTTGGTGCGGACCAGGCCCGCTTCCAGCATCGCGAAACCGGCCGCCATCCACATGACCAGGAAGCCATGCATCAGGAAGGACAGCGTATTGAAGATGAAGGCGGTTTCCACATCCGTGGCCGCCCATGCCGGGGCTGCAATGGCGGCAACGCCGAGGCCCGCCAAGGCCGCGCCGCCAAACCGCGCCGCGCGGCTGAAGCGATGGTTCTTGAAATTCATAGTCGATACTCCCTTACAGCGCTTCGTCGCCAGATTCGCCGGTGCGGATGCGCACGGCGTTCTGGAGATCCAGCACAAAAATCTTTCCATCGCCGATCCGACCTGTGCTGCCGGCTTTCTGGATCGCTTCGACAACCGCGTCGGCCTGACCGTCGGCGACGACGACCTCAACCTTCACTTTCGGCAGAAAACTCACCGAGTATTCCGCGCCACGATAGATTTCGGTTTGGCCTTTCTGACGGCCGAACCCCTTCACCTCCGATATCGTCAAACCCTGCACGCCCAAGCTTGTGAGGGCCTCTCTGACCTCGTCGAGCTTGAAGGGTTTGATGATCGCCATTACGAGCTTCATTCGTAGGCTCCCTTCCACTTGTTAAACGTTCGGCCACTCTTGTGCGCCGCACCATGAACCCCTGGTAAATCAAAATGCGTGCCGGAATCGACGAATCAGAGAAATTATTGAAAATCAGTGGGATAGAGCCTATTTGTGGAAGACGGACCGAGATGAGCAAAAATCTGAAGCGCTTATTATTTAATCACGAACCTTTGATTGATTAAAAAATAGGCAGAACTCGACAGATGGTTTTGATGAGATTCGGGGCAGAATGAGATGACGGAACGGGTGGATGTCGGCATCGTCGGCGGCGGCATGGTGGGGGCGGGTCTGGCCTGCGCCCTGGCCACTGCGGGCCTGCGCGTCGCATTGATCGACCGCGAGACGCAGGACAGCCAGACCGTGCCGGCCTATGACGGGCGCGCCTCGGCGATCGCCTATGGCTCGGCGCAGGTGCTGAAGGGCATCGGCGTCTGGAAATTCCTGCAGGACGAGGCCTCCCCGATCTGGGACATTCGCGTCGTCGACGGCCATGTGCTGGACGGCATTTCGCCGCTCTTCCTGCACTACGACCACACGGATATCGGCGAGGACCCTTTCGGTTATATCGTCGAGAACCGCGCCACCCGTATCGCGCTCCACAAACGCTGCCAGGAATTGCCGACGCTGACCCTGCATGCGCCCGCGACGGTCAATGCGGTGCGGCCGGGCCCGGGCTTCTCGACGATCGAGATTGAAGGCGGTGGCGAAATCCGGGCTTCCGTGGTGATCGCCGCGGACGGCAAGTTCTCGACCCTCCGGGACTGGATGGGCATCAAGACAACTGGTTGGCGCTATGATCAGACTTCCATCGTCTGCACGGTGAAACATGCCCTGCCGCATAACGGGGTGGCGGTGGAGCTGTTCCTGCCCAGCGGTCCCTTCGCGATGCTGCCTATGACCGGCGACCGGTCCAACGTCGTCTGGTCGGAACGTTCGGATCTGGCACGCGACTATGCGGCGCTCGACGACGCCGCCTTCCTGGCAGAGTTGAAGACCAGGTTCGGCGATTGGCTGGGCGATATCGAACTGGCCGGTCCCCGTTTCGCCTATCCGCTGGCCCTGCAGCATGCGGAAACCTATATCGGCGACCGCTTCGCGATGGTGGGCGACGCGGCGCATGCGATCCATCCGATCGCCGGACAGGGCCTCAATATGGGCCTGCGCGATATCGCCGCCCTGGCCGAAGTGCTGGTCGACGCCAAACGGCTCGGCCTCGACCTCGGCGCGGCCAGCGTGTTGCGCCGGTACGAGGAATGGCGGCGTTTCGACAATGTGCTGCTGGCGGCGGTGACCGACGGATTGACGCGGCTGTTTTCCAACGACCTGCCGCCGCTGCGCTTGGCGCGTGATCTCGGCCTGGCGGTCGTGAACAAGGTGCCGCCGGCCAAGAAGTTCCTGATGCGGCATGCCATGGGCGTGGTCGGCGAATTGCCGCGCCTGATCCGCGGCGAAGCGCTATAAGGGTGCTGAAACAAGCCAGGGGCGGTCGCCCCTTACGTAGGAAAGAAGGGTACGGGAATGGATATCGGTGTTCCCTATAAGGTATTGGGGCCGGTTGATGTGAAGGAACTGGCGGCTTTCGTCGACGCGCTGCCGGACGAGGATTGGGAGCGCAACCGCTTCCGCCAGGACCTGCTGGCCAGCAAGGTTCACAACGAATTCACCCGCGCCATTCCGCTGATCCATAATTTCGTCCCCTATCAGATGCCCTGGAAACGGCGCAGCATGAAGGAACTCTTCCTGGAATGGTGCAAGCAGGAGAATATCGATCCCGAGCCCCTGATGCCGGAAGTGATCGACGAGAACGATCAGGGCGAGGTCAGCGCCTTTCCGCAATGGAAACAGTTCGAGGCACTGGTCGGACCCGTCGTGGACAAGGCGATCTCCTACATCAAGACGCCCAAGGGTGTGCTGACCCGTGTCGCCATCGTGGAAATGGCGCCGGGCGGAAGGGTCGCCCCGCATATCGACGGCCAGCCCATGGCGGCGCGTGCCCACCGGCTCCACATCCCGCTCGTCTCGCCGCCCGGCGTCGAATACAAGATCGACGGCAAGAAGCTGAAGATGCAGGTCGGCAAGGTCTATGACTTCAACAACCGCAAGAACCACGCGGTGAAGAACAAGTCGAAGCGCCGCCGAATCAATATCCTGATCGACTACCTGCCGGATCCCGGCCCCGCCATCCACCACGCCCTGCCGCCGACCTGAAACCGGGTGCGGCTCAGTAAAGCCTGACCCGGCCCGGTCCGCTCTACCGTCGCGCCAGATAGACCGTCTGTGTGAAGGGTTTGTCCTGCAGCGGGTTGTGGAAGGTGACGGGCTCGGCCCAGGCTTCCGAGAAGACGCTTCCAAGCAGCGCGGTGAAACCTTCATCCTCCAGCGCGTCGGACCACAGGCCCATAACACCGCCGGGCTTCAGTTTGCCGGACAGCGCCGTCAGTCCCGCTTCCGTATAGAAATCGCTGCTGCCTTCGTTTAGCCGCCAGTCGGGCGTATGGTCGATATCGATCAGGATCGCGTCGTGCCGTTTGCCGGGGTCTTCGTCGTCGAAGCCTTCTTCCAATGCGGCGCGGGCGAAAAAATCGGCGCGCAGGAAATGGCAGCGGCGGTCATCGGAGAGCGCGGTCCCCATCGGCAGCAAACCTTCCAGATGCCAATCGACGACCGGGTCCAACAGTTCCACGACGGTCAGCCGGCCGACCGCGTCCTGCTTCAAGGCCGCCTCCGCCGTATAGCCCAGCCCCAGGCCGCCCACGACGACATCCAGCGATGATTTGTCCGCCTTGTCTGCGCCGACGGCGGCCAGGCCGAGATCGGCCAACGCGATTTCCGACGCGGTGAACAGGCTGGACATCAGATGTTCCTCGCCCAGCAGGATCTCGTAGACGTCCTGGTCGAGCGACAGGATCCGCCGCCGCCGAAGGCTCAACGACCCGATCGGCGTCTCGCGATAGTCCAGTTCTTTGAATAGGAAGCTCACGGGGCAGGTATTCTCATGGGTCGCGGCTGAGCCCCTGGGCGCTCAAGGCGGCCAGATAATTCGCCCAGCGCGTCTCATGGTCCTTACCGAGTTCATAGAGATAGGCCCAAGAGAAAATGCCGCTGTCATGCAGGTCGTCGAAGACGATCCGCACCGCGTAATTACCGACCGTCTCCAGGTTCATGATGCCGACATGTCGGCGGCCGGGAACCGTCTTCTTCTGTGAGGGGGAATGGCCTTGCACTTCAGCGGACGGACTTTCTACCCGCAGATATTCGGCCGGGTATTTGAAACTCTCGCCATTGTCGAAGGAGACCTCCAGGATCTTCTCCGCCTTGTGCAATTTGATCTCGGTCGGCCAGACCTTGGTCGAGAACCGGTTCGGATCGTCCCGTTCCACGCTGCTTCCGTTCATCATCGCTTCCCTTGAATAGTCCGCTTGCGTCAGTCGTTATCGATCTGACGTGCTTCGTAGGGCAGCATGATCGGAATACCGTCGCGGATCGGATAGGCGAGTTTCGCCTGGTCGCTGATCAATTCCTGCGCCGCGCGGTCATAGCGCAAGGGCCCGTGGGTCAGCGGGCAAACCAGAAATTCCAACAGTTTCGGGTCGACCTGCCGGCTTGCATCCTTGGGCGCTTCTTTGTTCTCGCTCATCCTATACTCTCTTCACCGTCCGGGCGCGGGTTTGGCAGATTATTGCCGCCTGGAATCTTCGTGGGTCGTTTCCAATACCGCCATCTCGACCAGCGAGGTCAGCACGTCAAGCCTGTCTTTCAGCGATGCCGCTTCCAACAGGGCCTGTTTCTCGAGCGGTTCGAAGGGACAGATCATCGACAGGGAATTGATCAGACGCTCCGACGGGGTGTCGTGGATGGCATCCCAGTTGGCCTGGATTTCCTGCGCCTCGAAATAGGGTTTCAGGGAAGTGAAAAGCCGTTCCTTGTCAATCGGCGCGGCTTCGTTCGGCTCGACCAAATCGGCCAGATAGTCCGACCAGTCGGCCTGGACGCGGCGGTATCCGTCCCGCATCGGCATTTCCTCGGCGATCTTGAACCGGGCGATGCCGCGCAGATTGATCAGGAACCGGCCGTCGTCGGTTTCCTCGAACTGGGTGATCCGCCCGGCGCAGCCGACCGGGAAGACCGGCGGCTGTTCCCGGTCGAAATCGGGGTCCAGTACGTCCTCTTCCTCGTCCTCGCGGCCTTGAACGAAGTCGCGGGGAATGCGCGGCTGGATCATACCGATCATCCGCCCTTCGCCGAGCGCATCGGTGATCATGTTCAAGTACCGTGGCTCGAAGATGTTCAGCGGCAATTGCGCCCGCGGCAGCAGCAGAACACCCGTCAGCGGAAAGATCGGAAGATCGTCCGGCAGATCTTCGGCGGTCGGATCAAAAACACTCATAGCGCACCCTATACCGGATCAAAGATGAACGCGAGGGCGGGTCCGATGTCATCGCGCCGCATGCTCGCGGCCCGCCTTCCGCGATCAGGAAAACAGCAGGGAGGAAAGGCGGCGGCGACCGGCAACGGTCACCGAGTCGGTCGGTCCCTGCGCCTCGAAAATCTTCAACAGCTGCAGCCGGGCCGCGTCTTCGTTCCAGTTGCGGTTGGTTTCCATGATCGTCAACAGCAGGTCGATCGCCTCTTCCGCGCGGCCGACGGCGGCCAGGGCGACGGCCAGATCGTATCGGGCCTGCATGTCGTTCGGATGCAGCGCAGCCTTTTCTTCCAGGCTGGCCAATTCACGGTTGGCTTCGTCCGCCTTCTCGGCCAGTTCCAGCGCGGCGTTCACGGATGCCATTTCATTGGCGTCCCGCTGTTCCGGCGGCAATTGCTCCAGGAACTGCTTCAGCATGTCGAGCCGGTTGAGCTTCACCAGGGCATTCGCGAAACCGGCGATCGCCTTGATGTTGGTCGCGTCGTGCTGGATCAGCTGCTGATAGATAGCGCCCGCGGTTTCGAAATCGCCTTGTTCGGCGGCTTCCTCAGCCTGTTCGAAGGCTTGTTCAACCGGGTTTTCACCCTGCTGACCGCCGGCCTGACGGACGATGCGGTCGACGAAGCTCTTGATCTGGCTTTCCGGCACCGCGCCGGCAAAGCCGTCTACCGGCCGTCCGCCGACAAAGGCAAAGACCGCCGGGATCGACTGGACGCGCATCTGCTGGGCGATTTCCGGGTTCTGGTCGATATCGATCTTGACCATCTTAACCGCCCCGGCGGCGGCATTCACCACCCGCTCCAGGGCCGGACCCAAGGTTTTGCACGGGCCGCACCACGGGGCCCAGAAATCGACGATCACGGGCGTCTCCATGCTCGCCTCGATGACGTCGGCCATGAAGCCGTTCGTGTCGCTGTCCTTGATCAGGTCGCCACCCTTGGCGACGTTCGACAAATCGATGTCCATGGTTCCGCTGAACCCCCGCTTCTAGTATCGGCGCCCCGTTGCGACGCGCCTGTCATATCATTTGCGCCCTATTTGGCTGTTTCCGACGCCGAGGACAAGGGTGGACGCGCGAAAGAAAATGCTGACGGGCCCCTAGGCGTCCGGTTGGGGCAGGTTCGCGAAGTCCAGGATCAGCGGCGGGTGGCCTTCGGCGTCCAGCAGCTTCAGCAGATCCTGCGGGTCGATCTGGGTTGTCCGGTCGTTGCGCAGCGGATGCACGTTCGCCGGTGGGGTGTCCAGGATGCCCTTGTCCAGCACGACGCTGACGCGGCCTTCCCGGTCGTTGACGATGCCCAGCGGCGTCACCGCGCCGGGAATGACGCCGAGACATTCCATCAGCAGTTCCGGCGAACCGAAGCTGAGATTGCCCTTCGCGCCAAGAACGCCGCGCAGCTGCTTCAGGTCTACGTCGCGTTCCTCAAGGACCGTCACCAGCCAGATATTCTTCTTCTTGTCGCGCAGGAAGAGGTTCTTGATATGGGAACCGTCCAGTTCCCCGCGCAGATTCTTGGCGTCGTTCACGGTATAGGCCGGCTCGTGTTCGACCGTGTGATGCGCGATGCCCATCGCATCCAGTTTCGCGAACAAATCCAAATCGGTCATGGGGTGTGTGTCTGAAACGTCGGACATATGTCGCAGGCCTCTTAGGGGAACTCTATCGGGAAAACGGAACGGCCGGACGTGCCGGAAGGGCCGTGGTAACGCAGGATTTCCGCGGGTTCAACGCCGCATCGAAAAGGGTTTCGATGACCTGCAATTATTTTTTGTCTGAGTGCTTGCAAAGCGCCGATCCATGGGTAATATGCGCGCCGCTCCGCACGGAGCCGCGGCCGGCTACCCACCGGCGGCGAAACGGCTGACGGAAATGGGTCAATCCCAGGACGCAAGCCGATCGAAAACTGGATAATGCGGGCGTAGCTCAGGGGTAGAGCGCAACCTTGCCAAGGTTGATGTCGTGAGTTCGAATCTCATCGCCCGCTCCAGTTTCCCTTCCCGGACTACAACGATCGAAAATTGAGAGCCGGCCGGATCAGGCCGAGAGTTCGACGCGATTCCGCCCCAGTTGCTTGGCGCCGTAGAGGGCCTGGTCGGCCCGGTGGATGATCGCGTCCGCGGATTCGCCTTTTCTGTATTCGGCGATCCCGAAGCTGGCCGTTTTGGTGCCGACGACGGGGAAGTCCGTCTTTTCAATCGCCTTGCGGATCTTTTCGGCGACCTCCGCGCACCCGGCCTCGGCGGTTTCCGGGCAGATGACAATGAATTCCTCACCGCCCCAGCGGCCGCAAATATCGACCGACCGAATCGTCTTGGTGACGGTTTCCGCCAGTTTGATCAGCACTTCGTCGCCGACCAGATGGCCGTGGGTGTCGTTGACCGATTTGAAATGGTCCACGTCGAACATGATCACCGACAAGGGGTGGTCGTATCGCTTCGCACGGTCCAGTTCGTCGGCGATAACCTGGTCCAGCTTCTGGCGATTGTTCAAGCCGGTCAGCCGGTCCGTGATCGACAGTTTTTCGGCCCTCTGCCGCTCCACTTCCAGGGTTTCCGCCATGGCGGCGAGATCCGACGCCTGTTCCTCCAGACGGCTCTTGGTGGCAGTCAGTTCGGAGACTGTCACCTCGAGCTCTTCATTGGATTCCTGCAGCCGAATGGCCGTTTCCTTGAAGACGCCGATCGCCCTTGCCATATGGCCGACTTCGTTTTGCGCGTCGATGCCAGGGATCTCGACCGACAGGTCCCCGGCGGCCAGGTCGGACATGACCGTTTCGATCCGCTTCAGCGGCCGTATAACCATGAAATAGGTCAGCACCCCCGTCGCCAACAGCAGGAACAGAATAACCAATCTGGTCGACCAGTCGCGCAGAACAGCCAGCTGCGCGGCGAAGTTGAATTGCTCTTCGACTTCCTTGAATTCCCGCACGATGGAAAGCGCTATCTCCCGATCCAGAACGGCAAGGCCGCGGGTTGCGGGATAGTCGTCGACGACGACCGCCTTATCGATTTCTTCCGTGGTCGCGCCGTTCTCGACCATCTTCTCGGCGTCTTCCAGGTTCACGCCGTATTTGGTCAGGACGGCCTCGATATCCTGAATGGCCAGGTTCTCGGCATGCGACGTCGGAAATGCCTGCCATTCGCGCAGAACTCGCCGGGCGACCGACAATCCCTGCTTTGCCCTGTTGGAGAACTGTTGGTCGCCGCGCAGGATGAAATTCTTGTAGTTGTGGATGAAACCGCCATAGCCGATGGCGCGCCGCAATTGGATGGCCAGCCTCGGTTTGCCGATTACGTCGCCGGAGCCGATTTCGCGTTCGATGACCCGGTCGAGCGTTTCGATCGCGCGGAAGGCGAATTCGTCGTCGACATCCACGGCATCGTCCAATTCCGCGGAATCGGTCACGTGGTCGCCCTCTTGGACCATGGATTCGATCCGCACCAGGGCCTGTTGGTATTCGGCCAGCGTGTTGCCCAAGTCGTGCAGCGCGATCAGCTCTTCCTGTTCGGTCTGAACCGCGAGGTACTGGGCGATGACGGCGCGGACAGCACCCAGGTCGTTATGCGCCGCGTTGGCGTATGCCGGCCGTTTCCGGAGGATGAAGTTCTTGTAGTTATGGATGAAGCCGCCATAGCCGACATTCGCCAGCAGCGAGGTGTAGAGCCGCGCCTTTTCAGACCGCTGTGTCTCGAAGTTCAGCCATTTTTCCTGGATGCCCTCGCGCTGGTTGGCGCTGATCCGAGTCTCAAGTTCCAGCAGCAGACCGCAAAGGATCAGCAGTCCGACAAGGACCGCCAAGGCGTGCTTGATGGATATGCGCTTCAGCAATGTAACCGTCCGATAAGGGGAAGAAATCGGAAATCTGCGGACACTAATATGACGGGTTGCTTAACATTGTATTAACCCGCTCAACTCCTGTTGGTGACAGACCCGGGACGGGCCGCGAAAGGCTGGAGGCAGGGTCGTCCACCAGTCTCGGCTCAGTGATGGTATTATCGTATTTACGATTCTCATCGGCAAGCCCAAGGAAAATCATCCCCATAGCGTCAATCCAGGCGGCAATCAGGGCGAGCCCGCGTGCGTATCCATGATCAGGACGGCACCCTCGTCTACGACGGGGAACAGAGCTATCCGGTGAGGTTGTGACCGACCGGAACGGCGGTGCTATCCGTTCCCGAAACCGTCCAGGAAATGTTCCAGGTTCAGGCCCAGTTCGTCGCAGAGATAACCGCCTTCCTGAACCAGCACGGTCGGCAGGGCGAGCTTGGCGAGCCGCGCGCCGATCTGGCCGAAGCCCTCCGTCGAGATGCTGAGCCCGCCGAAAGGATCGCCTTCATAGCCGTCGAGGCCGAGAGCGACGACGATCGCCTCCGGCGCAAAGGCCTCCACCCGCTGAATCGCGGCGTCCAGTACCGGCATGTATTCGGCATCCGCCGTGCCGCGCGGGATCGGCAGGTTCAGGTTGAAGCCCAGACCCGGCCCTTCGCCGCGTTCGTCCGCATGGCCCCAGAAGAAGGGATAGAAGCGCACCGGGTCGGCGTGGATCGAGACGGTCAGCACATCGTTCCGGTCATAAAACAAACCCTGCGTACCGTTGCCGTGATGCAGGTCGACATCAATGATGGCAACCCGCTCGGCCCCGCTGGCCAGCAATTCGGCCGCGGCGACGCCCGAATTGTTCACGAAGCAGAAGCCGCCTGCCAGATCCTTCAGCGCATGGTGGCCCGGTGGCCGGCAGAGCGCATAGGCCCAACTCTTGGTGTCCGACGAGGCGTCGTCGGCCACCGCCACGGCAGCCGAAACGGCACTATTGGCGCTCCACAGAATCGACTCCCAGCTATGCGGGCCGATTGGGCAGGCGGTATCGGCCTGGTGATAGCCGGCCTGACCGACGGCGGAGGCCGGATAGGCGCAGTCCCGCCGGTCCGGATGAATATTGGGGATGACTTCCGGCGACGCCCCGTCGATGCGCTGCCAGCGCGGATAGATGGTCGACAGAAACTGGATGTATTCCGGCGTGTGGACCCGCGCGATGGGGCCGATGCCGAAATCCTCCGGTGCTTCCAGGCCCAGCCCCGCCTTACGCGCGCTGGCCAGCAGGCGCGTCGCGCGTTCCGGCTTTTCGGGGCTCGGCTTCGCGGCGCCGCTGACCAGGAACATCTGGGGGTCGTGGCGCTCCTGGATGTCGGAATAGAAGACTTTCATGAGGGACCTGCGCTTCCTTGAAGGCGTTAGCGTGTATCGGTGGGTGCGGTCAGAAGCCGACCGCGTCGCCGCCCTTGAGGGCGAGACGGGTTCTGGCTTCCGCCGGTGTCGCGATGTCGAGCGACAGGGATTCGGCGATGCTGCGGATCTGTCGCACCTGATCCGCGTTCCGTTCGGCCAGTTTGCCTGGGCCTATGGTCAGGCTGTCTTCAAGACCGACACGGACATTGCCGCCCAAACTCAGCGCGACCGCCGCAAGCGGCATCTGCATGCGTCCCGCCCCAAGAACGGAAAATTCGTAGTCGTCGCCGAACAGCTTATCCGCTGTCCGTTTCATGAACACCAGATTTTCCGTATCCGCGCCGATTCCGCCCAATACGCCCAGCACGAACTGGATCAGAAACGGCGGTTTGATCAGCGACCGGTCGACGAAATGCTTCAGCGTGTAGAGATGGCCGACATCGTAGCATTCGAATTCGAAGCGCACGCCATGACCTGTCCCCAGCCGATCCAGCGCGGTTTCGATATCCTTGAACGTGTTCTTGAAGATGAAGTCCCGTGTTGCCTCCAGGAAAGGCGCTTCCCAGTCGTGCTTGAAGTCCTTCATCCGGTCCAAGACCGGGAATAGGCCGAAATTCATCGTGCCCATGTTCAGCGAGCACATTTCCGGCGAATGGACCAGGGCCGCTTCCATCCGCTGCTCCACCGTCATCGTCGATCCGCCGCCGGTGGTGATGTTCACCACCGCGTCGCAGGATTGTTTGATTCGGGGCAGAAATTCACCGAAGACTGCCGGGTCCGGCGACGGCCTTCCGTCATTCGGATCGCGGGCATGCAGATGCAGGATCGACGCGCCGGCTTCCGCCGCTTCGATGGCCTGTTCCGCGATTTCGGTCGGCGTGACCGGCAGATGCGGGCTCATGCTCGGCGTATGAACCGACCCCGTGACGGCGCAGGTGATGATGACCGGTTTCGCCATTACGGGTTCCTCTCCAAGCCGGCGTTTTCCGCGAAGGCATCCAATGCGCCGGTCAGTTTTTCCATCAATTCGCCGATCTCGGTGTCGGTGATGATCAGTGGCGGACAGACCAGGAAATGGTCGCCGATGACGCCGCCGCGGGTCCGCCTGGCATAGATGATCAGCTTGCGGGCATAGGCTTCCTCGACCAGCTTGGTGAAGGCATTCATCTCTTTCGGCAGGGGTTCCATCGTTTCCCGGTCTGCGACCAGTTCGAAGGCCAGCAGCAGGCCGCGTCCGCGGACATCGCCGATGAAGGGATAGCGGTCCATCAGTCCGGTCAGTTCCGATTTCAGCTTGGCGCCCATGACATCGGCCCGGGCGACCAGATCCTGCCGTTCCACTTCCGCCAGCACGGCAAGGCCCGCGGCACAGGCCAGCGGGTTTCCGGCATAGGTATAGCCGTGGACGAAGCCGCCATGGTCCAGAACCGGTTCGACCAGACGCCGGTGGGCGACCATCGCGCCGAGCGGCGCGTAACCCGCGGCGAACCCTTTCGACAGCGCAACGATATCCGGTGTGGCGCCCGGCCAATGGTCGCCGCCCAGGAACTTGCCGGTACGGCCGGCCCCGGTCATGACCTCGTCATAAATCAGCAGGATGCCGTATTTGTCGCAGATCTCCCGCACGCGCGGCAGATAGCTGTCCGGCGGCACCAGCGCGCCGGTCGACGCGCCGCCGATCGGCTCGACGATGAAGGCGAGGACCGTCTCGGGCCCTTCCGCCTCGATCTTTTCCTCCAGCATATCGGCATAGCGCAGCCCACGCTGTTCCAGGGTCATGTTGTCCCGGTCCAGATAGCAGGTCGGCGCGGGGATTTTCGGCATCATCTGCAGCATCGGCAGAAAAGGATCGGTCATGGAATTCATGCCGGTCAGCGCCAGCGCCCCCATGGTCGCGCCGTGATAGCTGGGCGTGCGCGAAATCACCTTCCAGCGCTTTTCCTGGCCGACCGCCACCGCGTATTGCCGTGCCAGCTTGATGCAGCTTTCGACCGCTTCGGACCCGCCGGAGACGAAGAACACCCGGTCCAGCCCGTCCGGCATGTAGGATGCCGTCTTGGTCGCCAGTAGTTCCGCCGGCTCGTTCTCGAAATGCAGGCGATAGCCGAAGGTTGCCTTGTCCATCTGCCGCTTCATCGCGGCCAGCACTTTCGGGTTGCTATGGCCGATATTGGAGACCATCGCGCCGCTGGACCCGTCCAGATAGGCATTGCCGTCGCGGTCGTAGAGATAGATGCCCTCACCGCGATCCAGCATCGGGCGGCGTTGGCGGGTCTGATAGAACAGGTGGGACTCGGGGCGTTTCGCGGGCGTGTTCATGGGTCTGCCGAAGAAGGGGATGACGGGTGGGCTACGGTGTTTATCAGTGCGGTAGGATCACGCAATCCCGGGCGCGGATCCGAATGGCGGTTTCCATGCCGTCCTGCAACGGGTGCTCGTCGATCGTATTGATCGCCTGCAGGGTGGTGTCGCCGGATTGCAGGAAATAGCGCGCAACCTGTCCCTGGTAATCGACGGTGGTGATCCGGCCGGGGAAGGTCGAGGTTTCGCCGCTTGGATCTACGGTGCCGTCGAGCACAAGTTTCTCCGCCCGGATCGAGACCTTTACCTTTTCTCCGGCGGTCAGCGGCCGGCCGACGGTGTCGGCGGCGGCCAGGATCGGGCCCAACCCGTCCAGGTCCAGCTTGGCCGTGGGACCTGCGATATCGACGACCGTGCCGGTCAGGATGTTTGAATTGCCCAGGAAGCCGGCGACGAATTCGGAAGCCGGGCGGTTATAGACCTCTTCCGGGCTGCCGACCTGTTCCACATGGCCGGCGCTCATCACCACGATTTGGTCGGACATGGCCAGCGCCTCGGATTGGTCATGGGTCACGAAGACGGTGGTGATGCCCAACGTGTGCTGGATGCGTTTCAACTCGATCCGCATATCCTCGCGCAGATTGGCGTCCAGCGCGGAAAGCGGTTCGTCCAACAGCAGGACGTCCGGCTGAATGACGATGGCGCGGGCGAGCGCGATACGCTGCTGCTGCCCGCCGGAAAGTTGGGCCGGCATACGGTCGGCCATTTGGGGAAGCTGAACCAGGTCCAGCGCCTCGCGGACCCGGCGTTCGGTCTCGTCCTTCGGTGTGTTCCGGTATTTCAGGCCAAAGGCGACGTTCTGCCAGACGGTGCGATGGGGAAACAGGGCGTAGTTCTGGAATACGATGCCCAGGTTGCGCTTGTGGATCGGCAGGTCGTTGACGCGGCGCCCTTTGATCAGGATGTCCCCTTCGGTGATCCCGGTCAGACCGGCGATCATGCGCAGGGTGGTGGTCTTGCCGCAGCCGGACGGGCCCAGCAGGGTCAGGAAGGACCCTTCGGGAATGTCCAGATTGGTGTCGTGGACGGCCGTGAAATCGCCGTAGCGCTTCACCACCGATTTCAATTCCACCGCATGCTCGGTCACGTCGCGGTCCCCCGCATTTCTGAATACTACTCACTCGGGCCGGAAGAAGGGGAAGGGACGAAACGCCCCTTCCCGCTTTCCGGTATCGGCTTAATAGCCCTTCTGGACGCGGCCGAAGGTCTTCGACCAATCGGCTTCGTTGGCGTTCCAATAGGGCGGGTCGAAGAAGTTCAGGCCGCTCAGCGTGCCCGTCGGGTCGAAGGCGGGCAGGCCCTTCACCTTCGCGCTCAACTCGACCTTGTTCGGGTCCAATGCCGGCGGATAGTTCTGCCCTTCCGCGACGGCGACGGCCACTTCCGGCTCCAGCATGAAGTTCAGAAGTTCTTCGCAGGCCGCCATCGGGCTGCCCTTCAGTACGAACAGGCATTCCTGCCAGCCGAGCCCGCCCGGCGGGTCGTAATAGCCGATGTCGTGGCCCTGATCCTGCAGCGCCTTGATACGGCCGGACCAGCCTTCGGTGACGTAAATTTCCTCTTCCGCCAACAGGCTCATCAATTCGGCGCCCGACGCCCAGTATTTCAGCGACAGGTCGCGATGCTTGCGGATGGCATCCCAGACCGCGTCCATGTCATCGATGGCGTTCGGGTTTTGCTTGGTCTGCAGCGCGCCGTACCAGATGCGGGTCTTCCATTCGCCCCAGCCGCCGATCTTGCCCTTATACTTCTCGTCGATCAGCAGATTGACGCCTTCGGCCTTCATCTGATCGTCGGAAATGTATTTGCGGTTATAGGCCAGGCTGGTCGTGCCGTAGTCATAGGGCACCGCCGACAGCGTGCCGCCGGTGACATTCCGCAGCACATCTTGCAAGGCGACGATAACGTTCTTCAGGTTCGGAATATTGGCTTCGTTCAGCTCGGAACTGAGGCCGAGGCCGTTGTACCGCACGTAATCGAAGACACCGGAAAGGTGGGCGATGTTGTATTCGCCGGGCCGGCTGGCCTTGACCCGCGCCAGATATTCGTCGGCGCCGCCGAAGGTGCCGTCGACAACATTGATGCCGGTCTTCGCGGTATACGGCTTGAAGGCGTATTCGCGGAAGGCTTCGGAAACGACCCCGCCCCAACCGTCGAAACGGACTTCGTCCGGCGTCGCCGCCATGGCGTGTTTCTGAAGCTTTGCGATCGGCAGGCCGGTGACGCCGGCGGTCACCGCCGCCGCACCGATCAGGCCCAGGAACGTGCGCCGTTCCAGGTCCCCGTTACCGTACCGTTCCAACAGCCGTTCATAGCGTTTGGTATCGTCTATTTTTGTCATTCAAACCTCCTGTTCACAGTCCTTGTTCAATAGTCCTTGCTCAAGCACGGTCCGGGCGATTGCCCGTATATGTAAGGAACGCGCTTCCCCGGTTCCGGGTTCTTGTCGCGGCCTTTCCTATTTCTGTTTTCGCCCCAATTGCCGGGCGACACCGGCCCCGATCAGCGGCAGGGCGACGGTGATGACCACCATCGCCGTCCCCAACGCGTTGATTTCGGGCGAGATCGAGTTGCGCAGCATGGCGAAAATCTGTGTCGGCACCGTTTCGACCCCGCCCGGCTTCCAGAACAGCGTGCCGGTGATGTCGTCGAAGGAAATGGTGAAGGCGAACAATCCGCCCGCCAGCACCGCCGGCAGGATCAGCGGCAAGGTGATCTGGAAGAAGGTCTCGACCGGTCCGGCGCCCAGGCTCATCGCCGCTTCTTCGTATTCGCGTTTTACCGCGACGAGGCGGGCCTGAACCACAAGCACCACGAAGGGAAGGGTGAAAATGACATGTCCGGCCAGCAGAAGCGGGAAACTCTTCGGCATGCCCACCGCCCCCAGGAACAGCAGAAGGGCGACCGCCAGGACCACTTCGGGAACCAGGATCGGGGCGATCAGCGCGGTCGCGATCAGGCCCTTGCCGGGGAAGTCGTACCGGACCATGGCGAGCGAGGCGAGCACGCCCAGGGTGGTCGAGATCACCGCCGTCAACACCCCCAGCAGCAGCGATGTCTGGAAGGCGCGGACGATGGCCTGGTTGTCCATCAGGGCGACGAACCAGCGCAGGCTGAGCCCTTCCATCGGGAAGGACCCGAACTGGCTGGAATTGAAGGACAGCAGCACCACCACGGCGACCGGCGCGAACATGAACAGATAGATCAGGATCGTTCCCAGGCGGATGAGGCTCCAGCTGTTGATCATCGGCGGCCTCCTCTATCCGAAACTCTTGGCGATCTGGCCGAGGCCGGCGAAGCGATTGTAGATCGCCACCAGCACACCGAGCAGGATCAGCAGGACCAGGGAAAGCGCGGAGCCCAAGGGCCAGTTCAACTGGGTGATGATCGCGTCGAAGACCAGATTCGCGAACATCGCGTCGGTCGGCCCGCCAAGCACGACCGGGGTGATATAGGTGCCCGCCGCCAGCACGAAACACAGCAGCGACCCTGCCGCCAGGCCGGGGACCGACAGGGGCAGGGTCACTTCCTTGAAACTCTGCCAGCCGGTGCAGCCCAACGACCGCGCCGCGTCGACCAGGTTCCGATCGATGCCGTACAGGCTGACATAGATGTTCAGGATCATGAACGGCAGCAGGAAATGCACCAGGCCGGTAATGACCGTCCACTGGTTGTACAGCATCTGGATCGGTTCGTCGGTGATGCCGATCCATTGCAGCGCCACGTTCACGATGCCGCTTGTGCCCAGGATGTTGATCCAGGACATCGTCCGGATGATGTAGCTGATCCAGAAGGGCAGCATCAGCAGCAGCAGCAGGAAAGCCTTGTGCTTGAATTGGGTCGTGGCGATGAAATAGGCGGGGATATAACCGGCGACGGCGCAGACCACGGTCGTTGCGAAGGCGATCCAGATCGTGAAGCCCAGAATGTCCCGGTAGAACGGGTCGGTCAGGACCTCTTCCCAATTGTCCAGGTGGAAGCCGGCGATATCCGCACCTGTGGCCGTGCGCAGCCAGAAGGAATAGACCACGATGAAGAAAATCGGCACGACGAGCAGCAGGAAGACGGCGCTCAGCGCCGGCGCCAGCAGCCGCCACGGCCGCCATCGATTGTCCATCGGGTCAAGCGACGCCATTCCCGGACTACCCCCTCCAGATCCTCGCGCTTTCATCAAGTCGTCGGATGTCGAAGAGGTGAGCGTCCGCCCGCACGAGTCATTAATCAAATAGATAATAGAAATCTAGGGCATAGTTTGAGAGAATGTCAGTGTTGAACGTCAGGGCAGATCCATGACAACCGGCATCGAACAGAGCGACCGCCTGGCGCGGGAACTGGATTGGAATCTTCTACGCACTTTCATGGTGATCGTGCAGGAAGGTGGCATCACCGCGGCGGCGAACCGCCTGCTGTTGAAACAGCCCACGGTCAGCAATGCGCTGAAGCGGCTTGAGGACCGGCTGGAAAAGCGACTGATCGACCGGGGGCCGACGCATTTCCGCGTCACCGATGCGGGCGACCATCTTTACCGCGAGGTCGTGGAAATCTACGGCTCGGTCGCGCGCCTCGCCGTTTCCGTCCGCGATATCGACGACCGCATTCGCGGCAAGGTGACGATCGGCCTTGCCAGCCACGTGACCTTTCCGCCCTTCGACGAGACGATCCGGGACTTCAGTCAGCGCCATCCGGATGTCACCTATGAGACCACGGTCGCGACCAGCGCGGAGGTCACTGCCTGGGTGCTGGAAAAGAGGGCCAGTTTCGGCATCTGTCTCGTTCATCAACAGCACCCCAAGCTGACCTATCAGCATCTTTACCGGCAGCATTTCGGGTTCTTTTGCGGGCCCGGCCACCGGTTCTTCGGCCGCACGGATCTGACATTGAAGGATCTGACGGGTGAGCCTTCGGTGTCGTTCAGCACGGACCAGTTGCATGACGCCTTGCGCCCGGTCGCCCTGCTGCGCGCGCAATTGAACTGGGATCACAGCCTGCGTGCCACCTCGCCGCATCTGGAGGAAGTGCGCCGGATGATCATCTCCGGCGTCGGAGTCGGCCCGCTGCCGGTGCATGTGGTGACCCGCGATGTTGCCGACGGGCTGCTCTGGCGCCTGCCGCCTTACGAAGACGCGCCGGAAATCGATATTTTCCTGGTCACCAACCCGGCCGCGCGCCTGAACCGGGCGGAACAGTATTTCATCGAGGATCTGATGGCCCGCGTCGCCGCGATCCCCCTGGCGGACAGGGAATACGAATAGACCTGCAATGGGGATTCGACAGGGCGGCCCGACGCCTGTAACCGTTCCGCATGAGCGAGATTGCGGTCGGACAACGGGTTTGGGGCATCGGCAGCCTGTGGGGAAAGATCGCCGCGGCGGCGGTGGTCGGCCTGATGGTGCTGGTCTTCTTCACCGCGCGGTCCTATTTCGAGACCGCCGAATTGCAGCGCGGGCAAAGCCGGGTCACGCTGTATCGCAGCACCTTGATCAGCGCGCTGGAACGATACCAGCACCTGCCCTTTGTCCTGGCGCATGACCCCCATGTCCTGCGCGGTGCCGAAGGCAAAGGGCGCGACGCGCTGAACCGCCGGCTCGCCTCCTTCGCGGCGGAGGCGGATCTGGACGCGATCTACTTGATGGATCGGACGGGCCTGACGGTTGCCGCGTCGAATTACGATCAGGACCTAACCTTCCTGGACCAGAATTACGGATTTCGGCCCTATTTCCGCGCCGCCTTGGGGGGAGAGCGGGGCCAGTTCTTCGGGATCGGGGCGACGACCTCCCGCCCCGGCTTTTTCATTGCGGAACCGGTCCGGAATTCCGAAGGAGACGTGGCCGGCGTCGTCGCGCTGAAGCTCGACCTCAGTTCCCTGGAACGCGCCTGGTCGGATGGCGGCGAGACCGTTTTCGTCTCCAACGGTGACGGCATCGTGCTGCTGTCGTCTGAGCCGTCGGTGCGCTACCGCGCGTTGGAAGCGCTGACCGAAACGCAGCGCCACGAAATCGAGGCCCGCAAGCAGTTCGGGCAGGAACCGCTCGACCCGCTCGACTGGGGCCGGCGAGGCGAAGATCGGGTCGCGCTCAACGGCGTCAGCCATCTGCATGTGACGGCGCCGATCCCCGGATCGGACTGGACGATGCATTTCCTTGCCCCGGAGCGGGATGTGCTCACCCGTGCCTGGCTCGTTGTGATCGGGGCGGCGATCCTGGCCGTGATGATTTCCGCCGGCGGCCTCTATCTGCGGATTCGCCAAGTGCGCGAATCGCTTGCCGAGTCGCAGGCGGCGCGCCGGAAACTGCAGGCCGCCAATATCGAGCTGGCGCGTGAGATCGAAGAACGCCGGGAGGCCGAGCGCCGACTGGAAAAGGCGCAAAGCGATCTGGCGCGGGCCAGCAAACTTGCCGCCTTGGGGCAATTGGCGGCATCGGTGACCCACGAATTGGGACAGCCGATCTCCGCCATGAAGAATTATCTTGCGGCCGCCGAACTGGATGCCGTGCCCGGCGAGCAGAACGAGACCTATGCCCGCCTCTCCTCCGTCGTCGGGCGGATGGAACGGCTAACCCAGCAATTGCGCTTCTTCGCCCGGCCCAGCGTCAAAGGGTCGGACCAGGAAGGACTCGGGCCGGTGGATCTGGGCGAGGTCTGGCGCGAAGCCTTTGCCTTGATCGAACCGGATGTGGACGGTTCGGGGATCCAGGTCGACGCCGCGCTGCCTGACAGGCCGGTCACGGTCGACGGTGACCGGCTTCGACTGGAGCAAGTCGTCGTCAATTTGTGCCGCAATGCCATTCTGGCGATGCAAATGGCGCCGCGCCGGGTCCTCACCGTGCGGATCGAAACGGCCGCGGACCGGGCGCGGTTCAGCATTCGGGACACGGGGCCGGGTCTGGGTGGTCGGACGATCGAGGCGCTGCAGGAACCCTTCGTGACGACCCGGGCCAGCGGCGAAGGCATGGGGCTTGGCCTTGCCATTTCAGCGGAGATCGTGAAAGAGCACGACGGCACGCTGACCGCGCGTGACCTCCCGCATGATGCGGGCGGCGGTGCGGAATTCGTCGTAACCCTGCCGCTCACGAACCGAGGACCCGCCCCCGCATGACCGCATCCGGCAGCAAGACGTCCGTTACCGATAAAACGGGCCGCCGCATCATGGTGATCGACGACGATCGGGAAATGCGGGATTCGCTGTCGCATCTGCTGGCCAAGGCGGGCTGGCGCGTGGAGTCCTTGGCGGATGCGACGGAAGCGGGTCAGCGCATCGCGGGATTTCAGCCCGATGTCATCCTGTCCGATGTGCGCATGCCGGGCCTGTCCGGCCTGGATCTCCTGCGCAGCCTCAACGGCACGGATGCGCCGCCGGTGGTGCTGATTTCCGCCCATGGCGATATCCCGATGGCGGTCGAGGCGATGCAGGACGGCGCCTACAGCTTCCTTGAAAAACCCTTCGACCCGCGGCGCCTGCTGACCGCCCTGCGCCATGCGGCGGAACAGTACCGCCTGCGCCAGGACACGGCCCGTCTGCGCGCACGGCTGGCTCATCTCAGCGATCTGGACCGTATCCTGCTGGGCGATTCCAAACCGATCCAGGATCTGCGTGCTGATATCCTGGATCTGGGAGAAACCGATGCGACGGTGATGCTGTTGGGCGAGACCGGGACCGGAAAGGAACTGGTCGCCCGCGCCCTGCACGATTTGAGTCCGCGGGCCGCCGGTCCTTTCATCGCCTTGAATTGCGCCGCCCTACCCGAAACCCATTTCGAGGCGGCCATGTTTGGTGTCTCCGGCGGTCAGAACGAGATTTCCCAACCGGGAACGCCGCAATCGGGAACGCTTGCGATGGCGGATGGCGGAACCCTGTTCCTGGACGAGATCGGTGCCTGTCCGCTGCCGGTGCAGGCAAAGCTGTTGCGCGCCATCGAAACGCGGGAATTCCTGCCGGTCGGCGCGACCGCGCCGGTGCGGGCCGATTTCCGGGTCGTCTCCGCCTCCAACGAGCGGCTGGACGAAGCGGTGACGACGGGCAAGTTCCGCGAGGATCTGCTCTACCGGCTGAATACCGTGGTGCTGAGCCTGCCGCCGCTGCGCGAACGTCGTGACGATATTCCGCTGCTCTATCAGCATTTCGTCGCCCAGCATGCGGCGCTGTTCGAGATCGATCCGCCGGATCTGACACCGGAGGATCTGGCCGCGCTGCTGTCGCATGATTGGCGCGGCAATGTGCGGGAATTGCGGCATGTCGCCGAGCGGCGTGTTCTGGCGGCGCGGCGCGGGCGCGGTTCGGTCGCCGGCGCCATCTCGCTGGACGGGGACAGCATGGACGTGCCGGAAACCCTGCGGGAAGCCGTCGCTTCCTTCGAGCGGCAGTTGATCGCCAAGGCGATTCAAGCCCATAAGGGCCGCATGGACGCCGCCGCCGAAGCGCTGGGCATCGGCCGGCGCACGCTGAACGAGAAGATCGTCAAACTGGGCCTTAACAAGGCCGATCTGATCTGACCCCGCCTTCCGCGTCCGCCTCTCTCTGACCACTTCTGTTGCCCTGCGGAAATCCGCAGGGCGCGGCGCGCGTCCTGGCGAAAATCTTCATAGTTGCGTCCGCTGCGCTTCCATAAGGTCCCGGCCAACAAGTGTTTCAATAACCTAAAGCTGGGAGGTCAGCATGAAGGCCAAGTATCTGGGCGTCGCCGTGTCGGCGCTGATTGCCACGTCTTTCGTCGGTGAAGCCATGGCGACGGAATGGAACGTCTCGCTGTGGGGCAAGCGCCGCGCCTTTACCGAACATGTCGAAAAGATCGCCGAACTGGTCAAGGAAAAGACCAATGGCGAATTCACCCTGAACCTGTCCTATGGCGGTTTGGCCAAGAACAAGGAAAACCTGGACGGGATCTCCATCGGCGCGTTTGAAATGGCGCAGTTCTGCGCCGGCTATCACGCCGACAAGAACCCCTCGATCACGGTTCTGGAACTGCCGTTCCTGGGTGTCGACTCCCTGGAACAGGAAGTCGAAGTATCGATGAAGCTTTACCAGCACCCGGCTGTCGTGGCCGACCTGGCCCGCTGGAACGCGACCCTGCTGATGCCGTCGCCGATGCCGCAATACAACGTGGTCGGCACGGGCGACGCGCCGAAGACCCTGGCCGGTTTCGACGGCATGACCGTGCGCGCGACCGGCGGGATCGGCGCGGCGATGGCCGCCCTCGGCGCCGTTCCGACATCCATGACCGCCAGTGAAGTGCGCCAGTCCATGGATAGCGGCGTCATCAAGGCCGCTTCCTTCGCGCCGCATGCGCATATGTCCTTCGGTACGGTCGAAAACGCGGCCTGGTGGACCACCAACCTGAACCCGGGCACCGTGAATTGCCCGGTCGTGGTCAATACCGATGCGCTGGATGCGTTGAGCGATGCCGAGCGTGAAGCCCTGCTGGGTTCCGTCGACGAGGCGCTCGCCTACTACGTCGCGAACTACAATGAAAAGACCATGGCCAAATGGGGCCCGCTGCTGGACCAGAAAGGCATCGAGCGCATCACCTATGATGCCGACTCGCTCGCCGACCTGAAGGCGAAAGTCGCCGGTCCGGCCGCTCAGAAATGGATCGAAGAGAACGCGGCCCGCGGATTGCCGGCCCAGGAACTCTACGATCTGGTCGTAAGTTCAATCTCCGGGAGCTAACCCTCCTGAACTTGGCGCCGGTGCCCCAGGTGGAATTCCGCCTGGGGGATCGGCGCCCTTCCTTTCATCGGAGCATGTCATGGCGGGCCACGCGTCCATCCTGTCCGACGACAGCACGCTCAGCCGGATCGACCGGACCTTTTTCAAGATTGAATCGGCCCTCGCCCTGATCGGCGGGTTGGCCGTCTTTTCTTTGATGGTTCTGGCGGTGATCAGCGTCGGCGGTCGCAATTTCTTCAACCAGCCTCTGCCCGGCTATGTCGACTGGATCGAACAGCTCATGCCGCTGATCGCCCTGATCGCCGTCGCCTATTGTCAGCGTCTCGGCGGGCATATCCGGATGGATATCCTGATCGGCCGCCTGCATGGCCGACCCCTCTGGGCGGCGGAGTTCATCTCCACCCTCTTGATGCTGATCGTGATGATCCTGCTGGTCTGGGGCAGCTGGGCCCATTTCGACCGCTCCTTCGACTTCAACGCACCGCTGTGGAGCCGGGATTCCTCGCTCGACATTCGCCTGCCGCTCTGGCCGGCGAAGCTTCTGGCGCCGATTGCCTTCGCGATCCTGTGCGTGCGCCTGACGCTGCATGCCTGGGGTTACGGCCGGGCCTTCATCCGCGGTGACGAAGAACCCGTCGCCGTACCGCTGATCGAAGACGCCGCCGCGGTCGCCGCGGCGGAAGCCGAAAGTGTCTCCGGCATGGACGATGACGACATGCCGCCGTCGGAAAGCAGCCGTTTTGGGGGCCGCCATGGATAGTATCGATATCGGCATTGCGGTCACCGCGGGTCTGCTGGTCATGGTGGTGATCGGCGTCCGCGTCGCCTTTGCCGCCGCCATTGCCGGTGTCGCCGGCCTGGTCTGGATCTTCTGGGCCAAGAAGGGATACGACGGCGGGCAATTCCTGTGGGCCCTGACCGTCGCGGTGAAGACCGCAGGCCAGGTTCCCCATTCCAAGGTCGCCTCGCAGGCCCTGTCGCTGATCCCGACCTTCATCCTGATCGGCTATCTCGCCTATTACGCGGGTCTGACCAAGAACCTGTTCGAGGCGGCCAAGCGGTGGGTCGGCTGGCTGCCCGGCGGGCTCGGCGTTTCCACCGTTTTCGCCACCGCGGGCTTCGCGGCCGTTTCCGGCGCGTCGGTCGCGACCTCCGCGGTCTTCGCGCGGATCGCGATCCCGGAAATGCTGAAGATCGGCTATGACAAGAAATTCGCCGCCGGCGTGGTCGCCTGCGCCGGTACGCTGGCCTCGCTGATACCGCCCTCGGCAATCCTGGTCATCTACGCGATCATCGTGGAACAGGATGTCGGCGCGCTGCTCCTGGCCGGTTTTCTGCCGGGCGCCTTCTCCGCCGTCATCTATGCCGCTTTGGTCGTCGGCATGGCGCTGGTGATCAAGCGCCTGGGTCCGCCCGTATCGGGCTTTACCTGGAAGGAGCGTTTCGCGTCCCTGCCGGGCGCCTTCCCGATCTTCTTCGTCGTCGCGATCATCATCCTTTTCATCTACAACCCGTTCGGTGGCGATGCCTGGGGTACGCCGACCGAAGGCGGCGCGCTCGGCGCCTTCGTGATCTTCGTCATGGCGCTGCTGAAGGGTATGCGCTGGCCGCAGTTCAAGAGCGCCCTGCTGGAAACCGCCAAACTGTCGGTGATGATTTTCACCATCATCTGGGGCGTGTTGATCTATGTGCGCTTCCTGGGCTTCGCGGATCTTCCCGGCACCTTCGCCGAATGGATCGGTTCACTGGAACAAAGCCCGATGCTCACCCTGATCATGATCCTGATGGCCTATGCGGTGCTTGGCATGTTCATGGACGCGATCGGCATGCTGCTGTTGACTCTGCCGGTCGTTTTCCCGGCGATTATCGCGCTCAATGGCGGCGAGAATGTCTCTGTGGCGGACAGCGCCTTCGGTATGGATGCGGTGGGCTGTGCCATCTGGTTCGGCATCATCGTCGTGAAAATGGCCGAGCTTTGCCTGATCACGCCGCCGATCGGGCTGAACTGTTTCGTCGTCGCCGGGGTGCGGCCGGACATTTCGGTGCAGGACGTGTTCAAGGGGGCCTCGCCCTTCTTCGTCGCCGACGCCTTGACCATCGCCGGCCTGATCGCTTTCCCGGCCATCACCCTCTATCTGCCGCAATTGTTGCTGGGTGGCTGATCGATCACAGCACTTGTCCGCAAGATAGACCCAGGATAATGCCGGGATTGACCCGGCATGCTCTTGTCCGGTTTCGCTGAAATATGCGTCAATGCGATGCGTGCCCCCCATGAAGAAGGGGGCGGCGAAACCGAATGGGAGGATTTATGGGCGCCCTGGCCGCGACGCCGCGCATGACCGTGTTTCCGGGGGACCGGAACGGCATCGGTTCGCAACTGATCGCACAATTGTCGGCCGGTGCGAAAACGGCGGAAGGCGCCGGGATCGATTTCCGACACCTTTGCCATCCGTATGACCAGGGCTATAGCGCGGGTGCGCAGCGCCGGGGCAGCGGCCTGGGATTCTAATACAAAAAAGGGGGAGAATAGCCATGAGCGATGCAAAAACGCGCGTCGGCTTTATCGGATTGGGTTTGATGGGCAACGCGGCGACGGCACGGTTGGTCGACTGCGGGTACCAGGTCACCGGATATGATATCGACAAGAGCAAGATCGACGCGGCGGTCAATCACGGGGTCGTGCCGGCAGCGTCTCCGGCCGAAGTCGCGGCGGCGAGCGATGTCGTCATCACCTGCCTGGTCGACACCAAGGCCGTAGAGGCGGTCGCCTTGGGTGAAACCGGCGTGGTTCAGGTCGACGGCACCGGAAAGGTGCTGGTCGATATCTCGACCACAGTGATGGAAACGACCAAATCCCTGGCGGAAAAACTGCGTGCCGCGAACGGCATGGGCTGGGTCGACGCGCCGGTTTCCGGCGGGCCGCCCGCGGCGCGGTCCGGCGCGTTGGCGATCATGGCGGGCGGCAGTGATGCGGATATCGCGACCGTCACGCCGGTGATGTCCGATCTGGCCGCCGGGTTCACCCATTTCGGGCCGGTCGGCGCCGGTCAGGTTGCCAAGATGGTCAACCAGATCCTGGTGCTGAACAACTACTGCATCCTGTCGGAAGCCCTGGCCCTGGCGGAAGCGGGCGGGATCGACGCTGCCAAAATTCCGGAGGCGCTGGCGGCGGGCCATGCGGGGTCGAACATGCTGAAATCCATGTTCCCGCGCATGATCGAACGCAATTACGAACCGGCGGGATATGCACGCCAGATCCTGAAGGATCTGGACATGCTGCACGACCTGGCCAAGGGATTGAAATCACCGACGCCGATGTCCTCGCAGACGGCATCCCTGTTCCGCATCCTGATATCCAAGGGCCATTCGGAACTGGACGGCACCGCGATCCTGAAACTCTATGACCAGAAGGATTCGGTTTAAGCTAGACCGGCCGATAGATCCGTAGGGCGTTGTCGTGGAACAGCGCCCGGATCTGCTCTTCCGGCAGATCGGCGACGATCTGCTTGAAACCGCCATAGATCTCGTCGAAGGAACCGGCCAGCGAATCCACCGGGAAGTTGGAGGCGAACATGCAGCGCTCCCATCCGAAGATGCGGATCGTCTCCAGCACCACGTCCGCGTTGTTTTCCGCGGTCCAGGGAATGCCCGGAAGGCCGATACCGGAAATCTTCACCGCCGTGTTCGGCTGGGCGGCGAATGTCTCCATTCCTTCACGCCAGCCTGCCAGGCCTTCGGCGCTGCGGTCGGACGGCAGGCCCGTATGGTTCAGGATGATCAGCGTATCCGGAAAATCGCGCGCCAGATCCGCCGCTTCGCCCAGATGCCACCACGGCGTTTGGATGTCGTAATGCAGTCCATGCTTTTGCAGCAGCGTGAACCCGTTCCGGAACTTGGGATCGGCAAGCGATCCCGGCGCGCCCGGCACGAAGTCCTTCGCTGACGGTGCCGCCGCCGGTTTCTGCCGCACGCTTCGGATCAAGGGATAGGATGCGTGGCCGGCGAGCACCTTGTCGATGTCGTCGCGCATGAACCAAGCCTGGCCGATCGCCGCATGGGGATAGCCGGTCTCATCATGCAACTGATGGATCCAGGCGGTTTCCGCCACAGGGTCGGCCGTGTCCCATTCGGCTTCCTGATGCACCGTCTTAACCACATTGTGGTTGGCCGAAACCGCCTTGTAATCATCCGGCAAAAAGTTTTTCCGGATCGACCCGTAATCGCCGTAGCGGAACGGGATCGTCTCGTGGCACAGCCAGGGATGCTTGTTCATCGACAGGTCCCAGAAATGCTGGTGCGGGTCGATGATGGGAAGGGTTTTCATATCCATGGCGGCCAGTATCGGCGCTTCCGCCAAACCGTCAAGAACGCTCAGATGACCCCCGACGACGGCAGGAACAACGTCACCGTCGTGCCGACACCGGGATTGCTCTCGATCGTGATGTCGCCGCCATGCAGTTCCATCAGGCGCCTGGCGATCGGCAGTCCCAGTCCCGCGCCTTCGGGCATTGCCGTAAATGTGGATCGCAGCCGGCCGAAGGGTTCGAAGACGTAATCCAGCTGGTCCATGTCGATCCCGATGCCTTCGTCCCGGACCTTCATCTCCAGCCGCTCTTCGCCGTGCAACAGGGACAAGTAGACGCTGCCGCCAGGTTCGGAATATTTTACCGCGTTTGACAGGATGTTCAGCAGGGCCTGTTTGATCTTGCGCCGGTCAGCCATGACCAAAAGCTCGTCTCGCGGCAGGTCGGGGGCGAGCGTGATCCCGTTCCCGTCCGCGATCGGCGCCATCATTGCCAGGCATTCGCCGATCAACCCTTTAAGGTCGAACTCTTCCGGCTCTAACTCCATCTTGCCCGCTTCCACCTTGGCGAGATCCAAGAGATCGGAAATCAGCGCGAGCAGATGGTTGCCGGACGTGTGGATGTCCTTGAGATAGTTCTTGCGTTTATCGTCCGACAGGTCGCCGAGAACACCCGTCAGCAAGGCTTCCGATAACCCGATGATGGCGTTCAGGGGGGTGCGTAGCTCATGGCTCATATTGGCCAGGAACGCCGATTTCGCGATGTTGGCGGATTCCGCGGCCGCACGCGCCTCTTCCAGTGCGACCGACTTTTCCTTTAATTCGGTAATGTCGGTCGCGAACCCGACCACGGCGCCGCTCGGTGTGCGGACCTTCGTGATCCGGAACCAACCCCGGTTAGGATAGAAACGGTCGACGGGCGTGCTGTTCGCTTCCCGCTGGGCGCGAATCCGGTCGGCCACATGGGCTTCGAATTCTTCGGGCGGCACAACGTCCTTGGCGGATTCGCGCACCAGGTCCTCATAGGTGATACGTCTCGCCCCGACCTTCTTCTGAACCTTTTCGAAGGCGGCACCGTGGACCCAGCGATAGAGTTCGTTGCAGGCGATCAACCTGTCTTCATCGTCATAAACGGCGACCGGACCGGGAAACTCCTGAATGGATTCCTTAAGGATCAGCGCATCGCGCATATGTTGCGCGGCGTCGCGTTCACTCGGCACGTTTCCTCCCGGATGGTTTGCCATCGGTCTGTCCCTGATAGGACCATTTATCTATTTGTAGAGTTTATGAGAGGTTTGGACCAGGGTGAACAAGGCGGCGCAGAGCAACGATGTGAAGCAAAACACCAATTCCTACTAAACACTATCTGGACCACGCGTGAAACTCGTGCCTAAGATGTATCCGGGTAGTGCATATATATTAGTATCGCTGTGTGACGGCCCGTAAGGCTGCGACGCATTGCCTGCCCGGTCGCGGGAAACAAAAGAAAATCTCCGACCGTGTTTCGACAATTGGGAGGAAACAATGAAAAGAGCGTTCACGATGTCCGTGGCTGCCCTGTCCTTGTGGATGGCGGGTGCCGCAGCGGTTCAAGCCGGGCCGAAAACAGTATCGGGGCCGGGTGCCGATCCGGGTTGCTTCGCGCCCTGGAATGATCAGATCAAGTATTTCCAGTGGGACAAGCGCGAAGGTCCGCACAAGATCGCCGTCGTCAACGGCTTTGTCGGCAACACCTGGCGGATTCAGATGATTCAAACCGCCAAGGCCTATGTCGAGCAAGCGGATGTCGCCGCGCAGATCGAGGAATTCAAAGCCGTATCGACCGGGACCGATGTCGCCGCACAGCTCGGCGCGATCGAGGATTTCATCAACCAGGGTTATGACGCGATCATCACCATTGCGGTCTCGCCGGAAGGCTTCGACCGGGTGATCCGTCTCGCCGACCGGAACGACGTCGTCGTCGTGCCTTTCGACAACGTGCTGGATACCGACAAGGTCATGCAGGTCAACGAAGACCAGCTTGAGATGGGCCGCATGTACGGGCGCTGGCTGACCGAACAATTGGGCGCCAAGAAGTCCGGTAAGATCCTTGAAGTCCGCGGCCTGCAGGGCAACTCGGTGGACCGTGACCGTCATATCGGTTTCCGGGAAGTGTTCGAGCCGACGGGCGATTGGGAAATCGTCGAAGTCATCGGCAACTGGGACGACGGCACGGCGCAGAAGGTGACGGCGGATGCCATTGCCGTCCATGGCAAGTTCGACGCCGTTGTCGTGCAGGGCGGCACCACCGGTGCTGTGCGCGCCATGCTGGATGCGGGCCACCCGATGGTTCCGATCGCCGGTGAATCGGAAAACGGTTTCCGGAAGCTGCTGGCGGCGCACAGCGCCGACGGGCTGAAAGGCATATCCATTGGTCAGTCGCCGGGCATGGTGGCGATCGCGATCAAGGCCGCCTTGGCGGCGCTTGACGGCAACAAGATGCCGCAATTGATCTCGGTTCCGATTCCCTATGCCAGGTACGACGAGCTGGAAGCGGGCAAGAACTATTGGCCCGACCTGACGGACAACTTCTTCACGGTGAATGAATTCCCGCCCTGCGGCGTGAATATCACGGCCCGTGAGATCATGGCGAAGGACGCCGAAAACACCCAGTGATTTGGGGCGGGTATCGGTTTCGCGCGGCGGGCCTGCCGCGCAGCAATCCGGTACCCGATACGGGAGCGGCGCGTTCCGGTAACTCGGAACGCGCCTGTTCCTGTCTTTGGTTTAGCTTCTATACCCGGCCAGCCGGCCGCGGGTCCCTTCACTGGGGGTCAAGATGCGGAACGAAAACGAAAAGAAGCGGACGAAACCGACCGCACATCAGCCGCCGCACGTGGTGCTGACAGGTATTTCCAAGCGGTATGGCGGGGTCACCGCGCTTGATGACGTGGAGTTCGCCTGTTCCCGCGGGTCGATCCACGCCGTCCTCGGCGAGAACGGGGCCGGCAAGTCGACGCTGATCAAGATCATGTCCGGCGTCGTGCAGCCGGATGCGGGTCAGATGATGATCGCCGGCCAACCGGTCACTTTCCCGAACCCGGCCTCGGCCAATGCCGCCGGCGTGGTCTGCATCTTCCAGGAATTGTCGTTGATGCAGGACCTGTCGGTCGCGGACAATATTTCCATCGCAGATCCGCCGCGGCGGTTCGGATTGATCGACGCCAAGGCCCAGCGCCGGCGCGCCGAGGAAGTCCTGGCCAGTATCGGCTGCGAGGACGTAAACCCGTTGAGCCGCATCCGTGACCTGCCACTGTCACGCCGGCAGATGGTCGAAATCGGCAAGGCGCTGACCAAGAACCCGTCGGTATTGATTTTGGACGAGGCGACATCCGCGCTGACGGCGGCCGATGTCGAAAAGGTCTTCGATATCCTGCATCGGCTGCGGGATCAGGGCATTTCGATCCTGACGATTTCCCATCGCATGCATGAGATCGAAGCCATCGCCGATATGTGTTCCGTCTTTCGGAACGGCCGTCACATCGAATCCTTCGTCGAAGGGACCCGGACAAACGCGGAAATCGTTCAGATGATGATCGGCCGCGAGATCACCGCGCATTTCCCGCCCAAACACGACCGGCCGCAAACGGAACCGGTTCTGGAAACGCGCGGCTTGAACTGGGAAGGCCGGCTGACGGATATCGACCTTACCGTCCGCCGCGGTGAGATCGTCGGCCTGGGCGGTCTGGACGGCCAGGGTCAGAAGGAGTTGCTGCTCGGCCTGGCCGGCGTCCTCAAGGGTGTCTCGGGCGAGGTGCTGATCAACGGGAAGAAGACCGCCATTTCCTCGCCGGAAGCGGCTAAGGGAAAGGGCGCGGAAATCGCGTTGATCCCGGAGGACCGCAAGACCGAAGGCCTGATGCTGGCCATGTCCATCGCGGACAATCTCACAGCGGCCTCGCTGGACCGGTATTCGCGCTGGCAGCTGCTGGATACCGGCGCGCTGACCGAGGCTGTCCGGTCCGGTATCGACCGCATGCAGATCAAGGTCGGCTCACCGGACGATCCGGTCTCCACCCTTTCCGGCGGCAACCAGCAGAAGGTCGTGATCGCGAAATGGCTGCTGACGGATCCCAAGATCATCCTGCTCAACGATCCGACGCGCGGCATCGACGTCGGCACCAAGCAGGAGATTTACCGATTGCTGCGGGAGCTGGCCGATAACGGGGCTTCGATCCTGTTCTATTCGACCGATTATGAGGAATTGATCGGTTGCTGCGACCGGGTCGACGTCATGTATGACGGCAGGATCGTCCGCGAATTGCTCGGCGATGACATCAACGAGCACGAAATCATCGCCAGTGCCCTCAATATCGAAGGCAGGGACGTGCCGGAATTCCTGGCGGGATCGGATGCAAAGGGGGGCGCAGCGTGAAGAACCGAACCACCTTGTCGGATCTGAAGATCCGAGCTTCCCAGAATGTCGGTCTGCTGACCGCCATCGCCCTCTTCGCGGTCTTTTATATCTTCTACAATCTCAACCATCCGCGCGGGTTTTCCACCGCCGTCCTGATCCAGAACTCGAACGAGGTTTATGCGCTGGCCATGGTGGCCATGGCACAGACCCTTCCGGTCCTGCTCGGCGGGCTGGATCTGTCGGTCGGGGCCGTCATGACGCTGGTGAACACGATGGCTAGCCATGTCATGAACGGCACGCCGTTCGAGATGTTCCTGGGGTTCCTGGCCTGCGTCGCGACGGGGGCGGCCTGTGGTTTCGTGAACGGCTGCGTCGTCGTTTACGGTCGTTTGCAACCGATCATCGCCACCCTGGCGACGGGGGCCGTCTATATCGGCCTGGCGCTGTTCCTGCGCCCGACGCCGGGCGGGGACGTGGACGGGGACCTGTCCTGGGCGCTGACCAACGATCTGTTCGAAATCGCCGCCACGTATGGGTTTGCTGAGAATGGGGAGGCGGCCTGGTTCAAGCCCATCGCCTGGATTCCGACCCCATTGGTGCTGCTGATCCTGACGGCGGTGTTGATCTGGATGCCGTTCCGCCGGTCGGTTACCGGGCGCACGGTGTATGCCATCGGATCGGGCGAGGGTGCGGCCTTTATGTCCGGCCTGAATATCGACCGCGCCAAGATCGCCGCGTTCACGCTGGGTGGATTGTTCGCCGGTTTGGGCGGTTTGTACCTTGCGCTGCAGACATCCTCCGGCAACGCCGATATTCCCCAGGCCGGCGCCTATACGCTGAATTCCATCGCCGCGGTCGTGGTCGGCGGAACGTCGCTGCTGGGCGGGGTTGGAACCGCGGTCGGATCGATCTTCGGCGCCCTGGTGCTGCGCACGATTTCCTTCAATTTCCGGATCTTCGAGATTGATCCCCTGCTGCAGCCCCTGTTCGAGGGAATGGTTCTGCTGGCGGCGGTCAGTCTGGGCGCGTTGCGTGTCCTGAAGGTCAAGAACACGCTTGAGCTGTTTCGTTAGGGGGGCCGGGGATGAGCAATCTGGACACGGCGGAAACCAAACGCTTCGGGATCGGCATGACGCCGGAAAACAAGCCGATCGTCATCGCCTCCGGCTTCGTGCTGCTGATCCTGGCGATCGGCACGGCCTATACCTTGGCGACCCAGGGCACGGCGACGCTTCTCTCCCCCACCTATCTGTTGCAACAGCTACAGGTCGGGTCCTTTCTGGGCATTGTCGCAGCGGGCATGATGCTGGTCATCCTGCTCGGCCATATCGATCTTTCGGTGCCCTGGACCGTCGCGGCCTCGGCCATGATGGCGACCGCCGTCGGCGGGCCTGCCGCCATTCCGGTCGGCCTGTCGGTTGGGCTGATCGTCGGTATCGTGAACGGGTTCGGCGTCGCCTATCTGCGTATTCCGTCGATGATTTTCACACTCGGCGTCAACGCGGTGATGCGCGGCCTGATGGTCGCCCATACCGGCGGCTTCGCGCCCCAGACGGCCGCGACCGATTTGATGCAGTGGCTGGCGGTCGGCAAGGTTTTGGGCATTCCGGTCGCGATCCTGGTCTGGGCTGCCGTCTCGATCGGCATGACCCTGCTGCTGGGCCGCTCGGCTGTCGGAAAATCAATCTACATGATCGGCAACCGGGAAGCCGCCGCCTATCTGGCTGGCATTCCGACGCGGCGGGTGATCATCGCCGCCTTCGCCCTTTGCGGCATGGCCTCGGGCCTCGCCGGGACCTTGTTGGCGGGATATTCCACCAAGGCCTATCAGGGCATGGGCGATGCCTATCTGCTGCCCGCGATCGCCGCGGTCGTGATCGGCGGAACGCATATCCTGGGCGGCCGGGGCCGGTATCTGGGCACGGTCGTCGGCGTCATCCTGGTGGTGCTGCTCAATTCCGTCCTGTCGATCATGCAGCTTCCCGAGGCGGGCCGGCAGGTGATCTATGGCTGCGTCATCATCCTGATGCTGCTGGTCTATGGGCGCGGTCAGAAAGTGACGCAATAGCAACGAACGCAGTATTCAGAATTCCTGAATTGGGGGGTCGACCGTGATTACCGATACATTCGAAGTGCTCGACAAGCGCTTCATCAAATTCGTGCAGGGCAATGTGCACAAGGAAGTGCTGTATACCGGAACGCGATGGGCGGAGGGCCCGGCCTATTTTCCCGCCGGCAGATACCTGATCTGGTCCGATATCCCGAACAACCGGTTGATGCGTTACGACGAAACCGATGGCTCGGTCTCCGTTTTTCAATCGCCCAGCAGGTATCAGAACGGCCATACGGTGGATCGACAGGGCCGGCTGGTTTCCTGCGAGCATCAGGGCCGCTGCATCAGCCGGATCGAACTGGACGGCACCACCACGGTCCTCGTCGACAACTATCAGGGCAAACGGTTGAATTCCCCCAACGACGTCGTCGTGAAGTCCGACGGTACGATCTGGTTCACCGACCCGACCTACGGCATTGACCATGAATACGAGGGCGATTTCGCGGAATCGGAACTGGGCGGGTCCTATGTGTTCCGGTTCGACCCCGCGACCGGGGACCTGCGGGTCGTCGCGGACGATTTCGTGAAGCCCAATGGCCTCGCCTTCTCGCCGGATGAAAGCATTCTCTACATTGCCGATACGGGCATGACCCATGTCGAGAACGGCCCGCAGCACATCCGAGCCTTCAAGGTCGAGGAAGACGGCAAGCTGTCGGGCGGGGATATCTTCGCCGAATGCACCTACGGCCTGTTCGACGGATTCCGGTTGGACGTGCATGGCAATATCTGGACATCGGCCGGGGATGGCGTCCATTGCTATACGCCCCAGGCAGAACTGATCGGCAAGATTCTGACGGGTGAGGTCGTGTCGAATGTCGAATTCGGCGGCATCAAGCGCAACCGCCTGTTCATCTGCGCGACGACGACCCTGCAGGCCGTCTACCTGCGCACCCAGGGCTTGCCGCGCTTCGGCTAGGCCGGCCCCTATCGGAAACCGGTATCTGCCGCCAGCTAAGGCCTACTCTCTACTGCCAATCGGCGGGCTTGTTGGCATGCGCGTTCAGAAAGGCTTCAAGGTCCTTCCTGGCGATCCGGTATTCGCGCCCGAATTTCACCGCACGCAAATCGTTGTCACGGATCCACGCGCGGATCGTGATTTCCTTTACCTTCAACAATTCGGCCACTTCGTGAACCGTGAGCATCGGAGATGACAGCATGCCCGCATTCTAAATCGCGCGGCCGGGTCGATTCAACGGTAAAGAAAGGTTTGACTTCTTTTGCATCGTTTTATATCGGTATGCATCGGTTTGACGATATCAAACTATGATTATGATTGTTTGACGAGAGTCTTTTCGAGGGGAGGGTTTGTTGGATTTTTCCTTGGCCGCGCAAAATCTGGTCTCGCCCCCGGTGCTATTTTTTGCCTTGGGGTTGTTGCCGCCCTGCTACGGTCGGATCTGGCCATCCCGGAAGCCATCGCCAAGGGGTTATCCCTCTATCTGATGCTGGCGATCGGCTTCAAGGGCGGTGTCGCGGCAAGCGAGCACGGCCTTGGCTGGGATCTCGCCATTCTGGTCGGGGCAGCGATGGCGCTCAGTTTCACGATCCCTCTGATCGCCTTTTTCCTATTGCGGTTGACCACGCGGATTTCCCGCATCGACGCGGCGGCCATCGCGGCGCATTACGGCTCCATCTCCATCGTCACCTTCATCGCCGCGACGGCGGTCGTCGAGGCGGCCGGGCTGACCTTCCCCGGCATCATGGTCGCCGCCGCCGCCGCGATGGAGGTGCCGGCGATCGCCAGCGCGCTGTTCCTGGCGCGCAGCGGCAGGACCGGGGAACAGGTGAGCACCGGACAGACATCGTGGCGAGAGGTCATGCTGAACGGGTCCGTGCTTCTGTTGGTCGGTGCCTTCGTCATCGGCATGGCCACCGGCAAGACGGGCTATGCGGACATCTCCCCCTTCATCGTCGATCCCTTCAAGGGCGTGCTCTGCCTGTTCCTGCTCGATATGGGCCTCGTCGCCGGTCGGGAATTGTGGCAGGTCCGCAAGGTGTTGAGCCCGGCCCTGCTGGCCTTCGGCCTCTACATGCCGCCGATCGGCGGGTTGTTGGGCGCGCTCATGGGCGGTCTTCTCGGCATCGGCCATGGCGGCACGGCCCTGCTGGCGGTGCTGTCTGCCAGCGCATCCTATATCGCGGTACCGGCGGCCATGCGACTGGCCCTGCCGGAAGCGAAACCGTCCCTCTATCTGACCCTTTCCCTCGCGGTGACCTTTCCGTTCAATCTGACGGTCGGCATTCCGATATACATCGCGCTGGCGGGTTGGCTGTCCTAGGATAAAGCTCATGGAAAATGTCACGACCTTCCCGAAAAAGCGCCTGTCGATCATCATCGAAGCGCCTTTCATGAAGCGGTTGTTGGGTATCCTGGATGACTTGGAGGTGCCCGGCTACACGGTTCTGCCGGCGTTGGCCGGGCGGGGTGCCAGCGGGCCGTGGAGCAGGGATTCGCTGTCTTCGGATGCCGGCCGCATGGTGCAGGTTCTTGTCGTGCTCGACGCGGAGCGTGTGCCCGACGTGCTGCGGGCCGTGCGGGCGGTCCTCGACCGGCAGATGGGGATCGTCAGCCTGTCAGATGTCGAAGTTCTGAGGCCGGAGCTCTTCTGACCGGACCGATGCGGCCCGGCGCCGGACGCGCCGCCTGCCGTCAGCGCGGGGCCAGTTCCTTCAACAGCGCATTGTGCGGCTTCATGTTCTTGCGCATGTCGACGGCGATCTTGGCGATGCGTGAGACGTCCGGGGCGCCGATCTGCGGCGGCGGGTTCTGCAGCTTCTTGGGCACCCAATCCATCCCGTACAGGATGAATTCATAGTTGATATGGGAGAAGAGCTGGATCTGGTCGACGAAATCCAGCCGGCTCGGCGGTTTTTGTTCCCACCGGGCCAGGTATTCCTTGATCCGGGGCGTCATGCGGCGCTCAGAAGAGGCCTCCCGCCAGAAAGGCTCGTCACGTTTCGACAGGACATAATGCAGGTTGATGAAGTCGATAGCTTCTTCATAGCGCTGTCCCATGCGTGTGTTGTAGATCTCCCGCGCCTTGTCCATTTCGCCCAGCCGCGGAAACAATTCCGCCAAATAGTCGACGCCTTCCTCGGCGAAGAAGATCCCGGTGGATTCCAGAGGTTCCAGGAAACCGGCCGACAGGCCGATGGCGATGCAGTTCTTGACCCAGGGCGTCTTGATCTTGCCCGTCGCAAATCGCAGCCGGCGTGCGGGAATGTCCTTGCAATGCGGCCCCTCGAAGGCGCGCAATTGGGCTTCCGCATCGTCGTCGGACAGGAATTCGCTGGAATAGACATAGCCGGTGCCGCGCCGGTCGCGCAGGCCGATGTCCCAGACCCAGCCCGACTGGATGGCGGTCGCCGAGGTATAGGGTCTGATCGTTTTCACCGGTTTGACGTCATAGGGGACGCGCATGGCGACCGCACGGTCGCATAACAGCCAATCTGAAACCCCCTGAAATTCCACACCCAGTGTCTTGCCGATCAGGATGCGTGCGAAACCGGTGCAGTCGATGAAAAGGTCGGCTTCGATCCGCTTGCCGGTCTTGGTCTTGATGGCGGCGATATCGCCGTTTTCCTTCTGCTCGACCTTGACCACGTCGTCGATCATGTGCTGGACGCCGCGCGGCTTTGAGAAATCCCGCAGCGCGTCCGCGAACCGTTCCGCGTCGAGGTGATAGGCATAGGCGATGGCGCCCTGGTAATCGGGATAGGCGCCGGTCTTCGGTCCCAGTCCTTCTTCGCAGAACTTGGTCTGCGGGGTGACGGTGTCCGCATATTTCACGGATCGATTGCTGGCCAGCCAGCGCAGGCCGCGATAATCGAAATTGAGCGCCGTCAGCCTGTCGAACGGGTGGTAATAGCTGTGCCCTTTTTCGACCCAGTCGTTGAAGCGGATCGCCTGTTTGAAGGTCGCGTCCGTCGCCTTCATGAAATCCACTTCACGCATGCCGATCCGGGCAAGCGTGCGCTTGATCGTCGGGATGGTCGCTTCACCGACGCCGATGCGGCCGACCGCTTCGGATTCTATCAGGGCAATCTGGGCATTCTGTTGCTGAGGTGTATTCAGGGAGGCGTTCAAATAGGCAGCTGTTATCCATCCGGCGGAGCCGCCACCGACCACAAGAACACGCATTGCACCTACCCTGTTTTCGTTAGGCTTTTTCGACTTTCGCGCAGTATGCCCAGCCTTCCCCGGCAATTCAAACATGCTGGGCGTTTGCGAAGGTTTTATGACAGGACCGGGTCGGAGATTGACCCGGTGGCGGGCGGGTATTATCCGCGCCTCATGGGACGATCCTGTCCTGGAGGGAATGTGACATGCCGTTGCGTGTTGGGATCAATGGTTTCGGCCGTATGGGCCGGCTGGCGATGCGGGCCGGTTGGGGCCGCGATGACATTCAATTCGTCCATGTCAACGAACCGAAGGGCGGCCCTGACTGCGCCGCGCATCTGCTGGAATTCGACACCGTCCATGGCCGCTGGAACCATGCGTCGGAGACGGCCGAAGGCGGGCTGGTCGTCGACGGTCGGCGGATTTCCTTTTCCGAGGCATCGGCACCGGGTGATGTCGACTGGACCGGGGTGGACCTTGTGCTGGAATGCTCCGGCAAGTTCCGGACGACGGAACTGCTGCGGCCCTATCTCGATGCCGGCGTCGGCACCGTCATCGTCGCCGCCCCGGTGAAGACGGACGGTGCATTGAACCTCGTCTACGGGGTCAATCACGACCTGTACGACCCGTCGAAGCACCGCATCCTGACGGCCGCCTCCTGCACAACGAACTGCCTGGCGCCGGTGGTGAAGGTCGTGCACGAGGCCCTGGGTATCGAACACGGCTCGATCACCACCATTCACGACGTGACGAACACGCAGGTCATGGTCGATGCCCCGCATAAGGATCTGCGCCGGGCGCGCTCGGGCCTGAATTCCCTGATCCCGACAACGACCGGTTCGGCCACCGCGATCACGCAGATCTATCCGGAACTGGCCGGCAAACTGAACGGCCACGCGGTGCGCGTGCCCTTGCTGAACGCAAGCTTGACCGATTGTGTCTTCGAGCTCGCGCGGGACACCACCGCCGAAGAAGTGAACGCGCTGTTCAAGGCCGCCGCGGAAGGACCGCTTGCCGGGATCCTGGGTTTCGAGCATCGCCCCCTCGTATCCGCCGACTATTTGAACGACCCCAGATCCAGTATCGTGGACGGGCCCGCGACCATGGTTGTCGACGGCAGGCAGTTGAAGGTTTTCGCCTGGTACGACAACGAGTGGGGCTATGTGAACAGAATGATCGATATCGCCGCCATGGTCGCCGCCACGGTCTCCCCCATGGTCTCCCTCGGGCGCGGTTGATCCTTCGGCGCTGACGAAACGGAACCCGAATGTCCGACACCCGCAACTACGCCGCCGTGACGGCCGCCTATTGGGGTTTCACCCTGACCGACGGCGCGTTGCGCATGCTGGTTCTGCTGCATTTCCACCGGCTGGGTTTCTCGCCGATCGACCTCGCCTTCCTGTTCCTGCTCTACGAGGCGATGGGCATCATTACCAATTTCCTGGGCGGCTGGATCGGCGCGCGTTACGGCTTGCGCATCACACTGTATGCCGGGCTGGCGATCCAGGTCGCGGCCCTGGTCATGCTGTCGCTGGTGAACCCCGCCTGGGCCCTGCCGCTTTCCGTCGCCTATGTCATGGGTGCGCAGGCCTTGAGCGGTATCGCCAAGGACCTCACCAAAATGAGTTCCAAGAGCGCCGTGAAACTCGTGGTCAAGCAGGATGAAGGCGGCGGGCACTCACTGTTGTTCCATTGGGTCGCGCTGCTGACCGGGTCGAAGAACGCGCTGAAGGGCGTGGGCTTCTTCCTGGGCGGGTTTCTTTTGGAAGGCCTGGGCTTCCAACCGTCCCTGTGGCTGATGGCTGGCTGCCTCGCCGTTGTTCTGGCCGCCGCGCTCGGTTTTGTGCGTGCCGATCTCGGCAAGGCGAAAGCGGCGATCGCCAAGCGCGATCTTTTCGCGAAAACCAAGGCCATCAATTTGCTGTCTCTTGCCCGGATTTTCCTGTTCGCCAGCCGCGATGTCTGGTTCGTCGTCGGCGTGCCGATCTTCCTCTATGAGCAATTGGGCTGGTCCTTTGACGAAGTCGGCACCTTCATGGCCGCCTGGGTCGTCGGTTACGGCATCGTCCAGGCCGCCGCGCCCCGATTTTCAGGCCGCGCCGGCGGTCCTGCCGGCGCTACCGTCGCCGCCAGGTGGTGGGGGTTGGTGTTGGCGCTGCTGCCCGCCGCCATCGTCTGGGGGCTGGGACAGCAGGACCTGCCCGGCCCCGTCGTGCTCGTCGCGGGGCTCTTCGCTTTCGGCGCGGTCTTCGCGGTGAACTCCTCCCTGCACTCCTATCTGATCGTCGCCTTTTCCGACCACGACAAGGTGGCCTTGAATGTGGGTTTCTATTACATGGCCAATGCGATCGGCCGGTTCGCGGGGACCCTGCTGTCCGGGCTGATCTATCAACTGGCCGGGCTGGAGGCATGTCTGCTGGCGTCTTCCGGGATGGTTGCGGTCGCCGCCTTGACGGTGTTCTTGATCCCGTCTGACCGCAAGATATCGCCAGTTGTGTGACAAAATGTCCTTCGGAATATCCTAATTAGCACAGATAAAACAGCGCCCTTATAGTAAGCGCCAATGGCGCGGACTTGCATGATCTTGCGCCTCTCAGGGGAAGGGAGCGGTCATGACAGTGCGCATCAATGACATCGTGCCTGACTTCAAGGCGGAGACGACGGATGGGCCGATCGATTTCTACGACTGGGCCGGGAACGGCTGGATCGTGCTGTTCTCCCATCCCAAGGATTTCACCCCGGTCTGCACGACCGAGCTCGGCCGTCTCGCCCAACTGTTTCCCGAGTTCACGGCCCGGAATTGCAAAATCATCGGGCTCAGTGTCGATACGGTCGCGGACCACCTGCGCTGGAAACCCGATATCGAGAAAGTTGCAGGCGTCCCGCTTCCCTACCCCCTTATCGCGGATCAGGATCTGCGACTTGCCAAATCGCTGGGCATGCTGCCGGCCGATGCCGGGGCGACGTCGAAGGAACGGACGGAAACGAACAACGCTACCGTCCGGTCGGTCTTCGTCATCGGGCCGGACAAACGCATTCGCATGATGCAGACCTATCCGATGAATACGGGTCGGAATTTCGACGAGACCCTGCGGGTTCTGGATGCCCTGCAACTGAGTGAGAAGCATGACGTCGCCACGCCCGTGGATTGGCGTCGGGGCGATGACGTCATCATTCCCCATTCCCTGACCGAAGACGAGGCGAAGCGCCGTTATCCGAACGGCTGGCGCGCGGTCACCCCCTATCTGCGATACATCGCCGATCCGACGGAATCCTGATTCCCTTCCCGCACCGGTGTTTCCCGCCGGGTGTCAGAAAATCGACATCGCCCGAATGTTAGGGAGTACTTTGTGCTTTACCTGATTACGGCTAGTCTACGGTCAATATTGGAAGAATTCACGCTTCCGGCCCCGTCGCGCCGCTCGGGCGTTTCAAATCGGGCACCAATAATGGGACGGGGCCAAACGGGTAGGGAGAAAACCCATGTCGCAGCGGATGGAAGCTCTCAAACAGGAACTGCTTGAGAAGATCCACCAACTGATCGATCACCGCATGTCCGGGGACAAAGCCACCTGCGCGCGCAACTTCGTCGATCATTATTACCGGCATGTGCCGCCCGAGGACATGCACGGCCAGGAGCCGGAAGATCTGTACGGGGCGGCGCTCTCCCTCTGGACTTTCGGACAGGAACGCGCCGCGGGCGAAGTGAAGGTCCGGGTCTACAATCCGCGTTTCGAAAAGCACGGCTGGCATTCGACGCATACGGTCATCGAGATCATCAACGACGACATGCCCTTCCTGGTCGATTCGGTCGGGATCGAAATGGCGCGTCAGAACATCACCGCGCACCTCATCATCCATCCGGTTTTCGGCGTCGACCGCGACGACAAGGGCAAGGCGATCGACTTTCCGCTGCATGACAAACGGCCGGAAGGACTGAATGACGAAAGCTTCATGCATATCGAGGTGGACGAGCAAAGCTCCGCCACCGCGCTGAAGGCGATCGAGGAGGGTATCCGCGCCGTCCTCGACGATGTGCGGCTTTGTGTCCAAGACTGGCGCACGATGCGGGCAAAGACGCTGGAGATCATCGCGGACCTGAAAAAGGAGCCGCCGAAACATCTCGATAAATCGGTCGTGAAGGAGGCCTGCGAATTCCTGCAATGGGTCCATGACGACCACTACACCTTCATGGGGTTCCGCGAAGTGGACTATGCCGGGTCCGGCAAGTCCGCGCGGCTGGAAGTGCTGCCGGAAAGCGGCCTCGGCATTCTGCGCGACACGGAACGCTCGGTCTTCGATGCGTTGCGGGAACTGGGCAAGATGCCGAAAACCGTACAGGAGGAACTGTATCGCCCGGATCTGATCCGCATCACCAAGGGCAACCACCGCTCCACGGTCCACCGCCGCGTCCATCTGGACACGATCGCGATTCGGAAATTCGACGCCAAGGGCAAGCCCGTCGGCGAATATCTGTTCGTCGGTCTGCTGACCAGCGTCGCCTACAACCAGTCGCCGCGGGAAATTCCCCTGCTGCGGTCCAAGGTGGACGAGGTCTTCAAGCTTGCCGGGTTTGAACCGTCCAGCCATAGCGGCAAGGCGATCATGCATATCCTGGAAAGCTACCCGCGGGATGAGCTGTTCCAGATCGACGTGGAACGGCTGGCCGAGATCACGCTGGGCATCAATTATCTGCAGGAAAGGCAACGAATCTCCCTGTTCCTGCGCCGCGATCCGTTCCAGCGCTACATGTCGGCCCTGGTTTACGTGCCGCGCGACCGGTTCTCGTCCAGTCTGCGCGAAAGGCTGGGAGAGATTCTGTCCAAGAACCTCAACGGGTCCGTCGCCGCCCATTACACCTTCATGACCGACGAGGTCCTGACCCGGGTTCATTTCATCATCAGAACGAATCCGGGCGACATCCCCGATTTCGACGAGAAGGAGATCGAGGCCCGCTTGATCGACGCGGGCCGGACCTGGGGTGACAAGCTGCGCCAGGCCCTGATCGAAAGCTGGGGCGAGGAACGCGGCCTGACGCTGTACCGGAAATACGGCACCGGCTTCCCGTCGGCCTATCGTGAACGCTTCAACGCGCAATCCGCCGTTTTCGACATCAACCAGATCGAGGAAGCGCTGGATGGCGGTGAGATCCGGGTGAACCTGTATCACCCGCTGGAATCGGACCCGCATCAGCTTCGCTTCAAACTTTATCATGTCGGGCGGCCGGTGGTTCTCTCCACCGTCATGCCGATGATGGAGAATATGGGCGTAAAGGTGATGGAGGAGGCCCCGTTCGACCTGGGAGTCACCGTCGACGAGGGCGAGGCGCCCCATGTCTTCATACATGATTTCGGTCTCGAAACGTCTGACGGAGAAGCGGTCGATCACACCGCGATCCGCGAAGCCTTCCATGAAAGCTTCGTCCGTGTCTGGCGCGGCGAGGTGGAAAATGACGGATTCAACCGCCTGGTTCTTTCCGCCGGACTGTCCTGGCGCGACGTCGTGGTGCTGCGCGCCTATTCGAAATATCTACGCCAAGCCTCCATACCGTTCAGCCAGGACTATATGGAACAGACGCTGGCCCGGAATGCCGGCATCACGCGTCGCCTGGCCGAATTGTTCAACATCCGCTTCGATCCCGACCATGCCGGGGAGCGGGATGTTCAGGAAAAGGCCTGTATCGCGGATATCAAGGAACGGCTTGACAAGGTGGAGAACCTGGATGAGGACCGCATCGTACGCCGCTTCCTGAACCTGATCCAATCGACGCTGCGAACCAATTTCTATCAAATGGGCGCAGATGGCGAACCGAAGAGTTATGTCTCGCTGAAGTTCGATGCCCGGAATATTCAGGAACTGCCGGCCCCGGCGCCCTTGCGGGAGATCTTCGTCTATTCCTCGCGGTTCGAGGCAGTGCATCTGCGCTTTGGCCTGGTCGCGCGCGGGGGCTTGCGCTGGTCCGACCGGCGGGAGGATTTCCGCACCGAGGTGCTGGGCCTGGTGAAGGCGCAGCAGGTGAAGAACGCGGTCATCGTGCCGGTCGGGTCGAAGGGCGGCTTCGTACTGAAGAAAGCGCCGCCAATGAGCGACCGAAAGGCCTATCTGGAAGAAGGCATCGCCTGCTACCGGCTGTTCATTTCCGGCATGTTGGACATCACCGACAATCTTTCGTCGGATGGGGTGATCGAACCGGACCGCGTGGTCGCCAAGGATCCGCACGATCCCTATCTGGTGGTCGCGGCGGACAAGGGCACGGCGACCTTCTCCGATTTCGCCAACCAGGTCAGTCAGGATTACGGCTTCTGGCTTGGCGACGCCTTCGCGTCGGGTGGTTCGGCGGGGTACGACCACAAGAAGATGGGCATCACCGCCCGGGGCGCCTGGGAATCGGTTAAGCGCCATTTCCGGGAAATGGGCCACGATACGCAGACCCAGGACTTCACCGTCATCGGCGTCGGCGATATGGGGGGCGACGTCTTCGGCAACGGCATGCTGCTGTCGGAACATATCCGCCTCGTCGCCGCCTTCAATCATCTGCACATCTTCATCGACCCGAACCCGAACGCGGCGAAAACCTTCCAGGAACGCAAGCGCCTGTTCGACGCGGTGAAGGGATGGGGCGATTACGACAAGTCGCTGATTTCGAAGGGCGGCGGCATTTTCGAACGCTCCGTGAAGTCGATCGACCTGACCCCGGAAATCAAGCAACTGACGGGGCTGACGGAAGACGCCGTTCCGCCCACCAAGCTGATCAACGCGCTGTTGAAGGCGCAGGTCGACCTGCTGTGGTTCGGCGGCATCGGCACCTATGTGAAGTCACATCATGAATCCAATGCCGATGCAGGCGACCGCGCCAATGACGCGATCCGCGTCAATGCGGAGGATTTGAACTGCAAGGTCATGGGCGAGGGCGCCAATCTGGGCATCACCCAGCGCGGCCGCATCGAATTCGCCCAGAACGGCGGCCGCTGTAACACGGATGCGATCGACAATTCTGCCGGCGTCGACTGTTCCGATCATGAGGTCAATATCAAGATCCTGCTGGGCGATGTGGTGGCCCGCGGCGACATGACCGAAAAACAGCGCAATACGCTGTTGGAGGCGATGACCGACGATGTGGCGCGGCTGGTCCTGCGCGACAACTATCAGCAGACCCAGTCGATCAGCGTGATCGAAAGCCGGGCGCCGCAATCGCTGGACCGGCATCAGAGGACCATGCGGTCGCTGGAACGCGCGGGCCATCTGGACCGGGCGTTGGAATTCCTGCCGGATGACGAGGAAATCGCCGACCGATTGCAGGCCCGCAAGGGGCTGACCCGGCCGGAACTCTCCGTCCTGTTGGCCTATACCAAGAACGTAACCTATCAGGAGCTGCTGGAATCCGATCTGCCTGACGATTCCGTGCTGTCCGAGGATCTGGTGCGCTATTTCCCGCCGGTCCTGAACGAGCGCCATGCGGAAAACGTGCAGAACCACCGCCTGCGTCGGGAAATCATCGCCACATCGGTGACGAATTCCATGCTGAACCGCACCGGGCCAGGTTTCATTACGGAATTGAAACAAAGGACCGGCATGTCGGCGCCGGAAATCGCGCGGGCCTATACCATTGTGCGGGATGTCTTCGACCTGCGCAGCCTGTGGCAGCGGATCGAGGCGCTGGACAATATCGCCAGCAGCGCGGCGCAGACCGCCATGTTGCACGAAACCAGCCGCACGGTGGAGCGCATGACCGAGTGGTTCCTGCGCAACGAGGCGCATCCGCTGGATATCCGCAGCAATATCGAAACCTACAAGACCGGCGTGCGGGAGCTTGGCTCCAACCTGCCCGTCATTCTGGGCGATGTCGCCCTTGCCGCCATGCGGGAACGGGCCGGGCGCTTCAAGTCGGACGGCGTGCCGGACGACCTCGCCGCCGCGGTCGGGCAGTTGAAGGTTCTCTCTTCCGCCTGCGACGTGGTGCGCCTTGCCGGGCCGCCGAACCTGCCGGTGCTGGACACGGCCATCGTCTATTCCCGGATCGGCACCCGCTTCGGGCTCGATTGGCTGCGCTCCGCCGCCAACCGCATTCCGGCCGATACCCAGTGGTACCGGCTGGCGCTCGGCGCGATGATCGATGACCTCTGGGGGCTGCAGTCGGAAATCACCGCCCGCGTCCTCAGCGACGGCAAGGCGGACGAGGCCGCGGTACAGGCCTGGACCGGCACGCGACAGGAAGCGGTCGAAAGGGTGGACATGCTGCTCGGCGAACTGGAACAATTACCGCAGTTGGACCTTGCCATGTTGGCCGTGGTGGGGCGCGAACTACGCAATCTCGTCAACTAGTCATTATTTCCGTTTTTCAAAGGTTTATCCAGAATGTCCTCCATCACGCGCGAAGACCTGGCGGCGCGCGACGCCGCTGATCCGTTGAAACCGTTCCGGAATCGTTTCGATATTCCGGACGGCCTGATCTATCTCGACGGCAATTCCCTCGGCCCGTTGTTGAATACGGTTCGGGACCGGGTTTCCGACGTGGTTTCAAGGGAATGGGGCCAGGACCTCATCACCAGCTGGAACAAGAATCACTGGATGGAACTGGCCGGGCGCATCGGCGGCAAGCTGGCCCCGATGATCGGCGCCCAGGGCCACGAGGTGCTTGCCGCGGATTCCACATCCATCAATCTTTTCAAATTGTTATCTGCGGCTTTGAAGATGCGGCCCGACCGCAGGGTGATCCTGTCGGAAGCGGGCAACTTTCCGACCGACCTTTATATCGCCGAAGGACTCGTTTCCCTGCTCGGCGGGGAATACAGCCTGCGCCTGATGGACAAGGCGGAAGACCTGGCCGACCACCTGGACGAGGATGTCGCCGTGGTCATGGTCACCCAGGTCGACTACCGCACCGGCCGCAAGCTCGACATGACGGCGGTCACGAAACAGGTGCAGGATGCGGGCGCGCTGATGTTGTGGGATCTTGCCCATAGTGCCGGCGCCTTTCCTGTCGACCTAAACGGGGCGAAGGCCGATTTCGCGGTCGGCTGCGGCTACAAATACCTGAATGGCGGACCGGGCGCGCCGGCCTTCCTGTTCGTCGCCGACCGGCATCAGGCGGAGATCCAGCCCGCGCTCAGCGGTTGGCTCGGCCATGCCAGCCCCTTTGCCTTCACCAACAGCTATGCGCCGGCCAACGGCATTGCCCGGCATACGGTGGGCACCCCGCCGGTGCTCTCCATGTCCGCGCTGGACGAGGCTTTGAGCCTTTTCAACGAAGTCCCGATGCAGGATCTGCTGCAGAAAAGCAGGCAGTTAACCGGTGTCTTTATCACATTGGTCGAACAGGAATGCGCCGGGCACGGACTGGAACTGGCAACCCCGCGGGAGGACGAAAGACGCGGCAGTCAAGTGTCGTTCCGTAGCCGTAATGGTTATCCGATCATGCAGGCGCTGATCCAGCGCAAGGTGATCGGCGATTTCCGCGACCCGGACATCATGCGGTTCGGCTTCGCGCCTCTTTATATCTCCTACACGGATGTTTGGGACGCGGTCGCGATCCTTCGTGACGTCCTGGAAACCGGCGCCTGGGACGTGGATGCGTTCAAACAGCGCGCCGCGGTCACGTGAATTCATGGCGGTCGGGAACTCCCCCCGCGTCTATCTGGAAGCGGCAAAGCGCAAGCTGAAACGGCTGCGCGGACAGGAACCGGATCCTTATCTGCCGCTGCCCTCCGGCACGGTCCTGTCGCCCTATCCCGGTCATCTGAACGATATAGAGCGCGCGGAACAACGCCTTGCCTTCGCACGCCATCCGGATATGGACCAGCGCGCCTGGCAGCGTGAGGCGCGGCAGAAACTCGCCGAACTGATGGGCTGGCCCTTCACCCGACCGGCGGTGACGGTAACGCGCGCGATGGACTGGGCGGAAGTCGGACCGGGCATACGGCGACGCGCCTTCTACCTGCGTGTCCGTCCGGAAACCGATATCGCCGTGCATCTTCTGTGGCAGGAGGGGATCCAGGGGCCGGCGCCGGTTTACCTTCACCTCGCCGGTTCGACATCCGGTGCTCATGTCGCCTGGGGGGAGGCCAAACTGCCCATCGATCACCAGCGGCTCGGCCTCGGCGCGGATATGGCGCTGCAGGCGGCTCGCAAGGGCTATCTCGCCGTCGCGATCGAACAGTTGGGCTTCGGGGAGCGGGAGGAACGGGAATTGAAACCCCGCTCGCCCCACCGCCTGACCGATGCGGCGGGCCATGCCCTGCTGCTCGGCCGCACCCTGATGGGCGAGAAATGCTGGGACGTCTCCGCCGCGATCGACTGGCTGCTCGCCGCGGACAACCTGCCCGCCGCCATCGATCCGGCGCGGATCAACCTGTTCGGTCATTCCTCCGGCGGCTCGAACGCATTTTTCGCCACCGCGCTGGATGAACGCATAACCGGCGTTCTCTGTTCCGGCTCCATCGGTCGTTTCCGCGACACGGTGGGCGGCCGCCGTACGGAAGGCGGCGAATTGATCATCCCCGGCCTGCTGAACTGGCTGGAGGCGGAAGATGTCGCTGCTCTGATTGCCCCGCGCCCCTTCGTGGGTTTGAGCGGCAGCGGGGACCATATCTTCCCTTATTCCGGGGTCGAAACGATGGTTGAGGCGGCGCGGGCCTTCTATGCCCGCCTGGGCGCGGCAGAACGGATCAATGCCGTCCAAACCCAGGGCCCCCACCGCTACTATCCACCGGAAAGCTGGGAAGCCTGGGAAAAATGGATCGACCCGCAGGTCTGATCCCGGTCGCGCCTAATGCCCGCCAACCCGTGCGGGATATAGTGAAATTCGCCTGCCACCCCTACCCAATTGAACCTGGCGGCGCTACATGTAAGACGCGCGACGGGGCGTATCGAGGAACCAACGCGGGGCCGCATTCTTTCGGCGGCGCAATCCGGCACTCCGGACCGGCGGTGGCGATACGTAAATTTGCAATGAGTTCTTTGGATAGTGTCTGACCGCTCGCGCGCGTCCGCGGTGTTTTTGCGCCAGGACACAGGCTCTCCCTTCCATGGGGATGCCACCGGTCGGTCCTCCGGCGCGTTTGTAACCTAGAAGCGCGACGACGGACGGGACCGTGAATCCAAAGGGCCAATCAGCCCCGGCCCGGCGCGCAGGCGCCCGGAACCGAGCGGCAAAACGAAGGAGTGCATTCAAAATGACCATGACCGGCCATGACACATTGAAAACGCGGCGTGTGCTGACCGTCGACGGGAGGGAATACGACTATTTCTCGATCGATGCGGCGCAGGAAACGCTCGGCGATGTCAGCCGCCTGCCCTATTCCATGAAGGTGTTGCTGGAGAACCTGCTGCGGTTTGAGGACGGCCGTTCCGTCAATACCGACGACGTGAAGGCGATTGCCCAATGGCTGAAGGACAAGCGGTCCGACCGTGAAATCGCCTATCGCCCGGCCCGCGTGCTGATGCAGGATTTCACCGGCGTTCCCGCAGTCGTCGACCTGGCGGCGATGCGCGCAGCCATGGTCGCCATGGGTGGCGACCCGCAGAAGATCAACCCGTTGAGCCCCGTCGACCTCGTCATCGACCACTCGGTCATGGTCGATTTCTTCGGCGGCCCCGACAGTTTCAAGAAGAACATGGATCTGGAATTCGAACGCAATGGAGAGCGCTACAGCTTCCTGCGTTGGGGTCAATCCGCCTTCAACAATTTCCGCGTCGTGCCGCCGGGCACCGGCATCTGTCACCAGGTCAATGTCGAGTATCTGGCCCAGACGGTCTGGGTCTCCGACGAAGGCAATGGCAGTGGCCGTGAAATCGCCTACCCGGACACCTTGGTCGGCACCGACAGCCACACAACCATGGTCAACGGCCTCGGCGTGCTGGGATGGGGCGTCGGCGGGATCGAGGCGGAAGCGGCCATGCTGGGCCAGCCCGTCTCCATGCTGATCCCGGAAGTGATCGGCTTCAAGCTGACCGGCACGCTGAAGGAAGGCACAACGGCGACCGACCTGGTCCTGACTGTCACGCAGATGTTGCGCAAGAAGGGCGTGGTCGGAAAATTCGTGGAATTCTTCGGCGACGGCCTGGATCACCTGACGCTGGCCGATCAGGCGACCATCGCTAATATGGCGCCGGAATACGGCGCGACCTGCGGCATCTTCCCGGTGGACGAGGAAACGCTGAACTACCTGCGCTTCACCGGGCGCGACGAACACCGCGTCAAACTGGTCGAGGCCTATGCCAAGGCCCAAGGCATGTGGCGTGAGAAGGGCCAGCCGGACCCGGTCTACACCGATACGCTGGAACTGGATATCGGCACGGTGGAACCTTCGCTGGCCGGGCCGAAACGGCCGCAGGACCGCGTACCGCTGTCGGAAATGACCAAGTCGATTGCCGGTGTTTTCGAAGAGCGCGGACATAGTGACCGCAAGGTGCCGGTCGAAGGCACGGATTATGAGCTGGAGGACGGCGCGGTCGTGATCGCGGCGATCACCAGTTGCACGAACACGTCGAACCCGGCGGTGCTGATTGCGGCGGGCCTTGTCGCGCAGAAGGCGCGGGCCAAGGGCCTGACTGTAAAACCCTGGGTGAAGACATCCCTCGCCCCCGGGTCCCAGGTCGTCACCGACTATCTGATCAAGGCCGGCGTGCAGGACGATCTGGATGCACTGGGCTTCGATCTGGTCGGCTACGGCTGCACCACCTGTATCGGCAATTCCGGCCCGCTGCCGGGCCCGATCTCGGATGCCATCGACAAGGGCGAGTTGGTCACCGCGGCGGTGCTCAGCGGCAACCGCAACTTCGAGGGCCGCGTAAACCCGCAGACCCTGGGGAACTATCTGGCCTCCCCGCCGCTGGTCGTCGCCTACGCCATTGCCGGCAACACCAAGATCGATCTGGTCAACGACGCGATCGGGCAGGATAAGGACGGCAAGGACGTCTTCCTGAAGGACATCTGGCCGACGAATAAGGAGATCGACGACCTGATCAAGGCGGCGCTGACGCCGGAAATGTACCGGTCGCGCTATTCCAACGTCTTCCTGGGGCCGACGGAATGGCAGGATATCAAGGTCGAGGGCGGCGAGACCTATGATTGGGATTCGGGTTCGACCTATGTCCAACACCCGCCTTACTTCCAGGGGCTGGCGCCGGAGCCGGATGAGATAGAGGATATCTCGGGCGCGCGTCCGCTGCTGATCCTGGGCGACTCGATCACCACCGACCACATCTCTCCTGCCGGGTCGTTCAAGCCGGAGACGCCAGCGGGCCAGTATCTGCTGGAACGTCAGGTCCGTCCGGTCGATTTCAACTCCTACGGCTCGCGCCGCGGCAACCACGAAATCATGATGCGCGGCACCTTCGCCAATATCCGCATCAAGAACCAAATGGTGCCGGGGGTCGAAGGCGGCTTCACCAAGCATATGCCCGATGGCGAAGAGATGCCGGTCTTCGACGCGGCGATGAAATACATCGCCGAAGGCACGCCGCTGGTCGTCATCGGCGGTAAGGAATACGGCACCGGGTCCAGCCGCGACTGGGCCGCCAAGGGCACCGTGCTGCTGGGCGTGAAGGCGGTGATCGTCGAGAGCTTCGAACGCATCCACCGTTCGAATCTGGTCGGCATGGGCGTCCTGCCGCTGCAGTTCAAGGACGGCCAGAACCGCCAGACCCTGAAGCTCGACGGTTCCGAAACCTTCGACATCAGCGGTATCGCGGGCGAGATCACCCCGCGCCAGGATGTTTCGGTCACGATCAACCGGGTCGACGGATCTTCCGAGAAGATCACCGTCCTGTGCCGAATCGATACGCTCGACGAGGTCGAGTACTACCGGAACGGCGGCATCCTGCAATATGTGCTGCGGAACATCGCGAAAGCGGCGTAATTGCGGGAGAAATCAAGGTATTCGGGCGGCTCCGTCGGGGCCGCCCTTTTTCTTTGTCCAATGCAAAGCGGTGCTATAGTGCGGTGGGAGGCGTTGAATGTTCGCTTGGCTGAAAAGAAAGGGTTCTGACTTCGTCAACCGGCGTAGGCTGGGGCGGATCCATCCTGTCGACACCTTCATCCGCATCGACCATCACGTCTTCGCGGTCGACGATATGGACGAGCATCACTTCCGGATCGTCGATTATGTCGGTGATCTGATCGAGGGGCAGCGGTTCGAATTTCAGTTTCTGCTGCCGCGCAAGGACGGCACCCAGGACGAGTTTCCCGGTCACGGCAAGGTGATGCGGATCGATACGTTGGGCCTGACCGCGGCCTTCATGGAACGCCAGCCCTATTTCCGGCGTGAGATTGAGAAATTCGTCGCGTCGCACCGGCAAGCGGAGGGGAATAAGGACCACCGTTGACACAGGACCTGTTTTTCCAGGCAGAGGCTTTTGTTTTGAGCGTCCAGGCGGCACTCTCACCCTGAAGTGATTGGTCCGTGCGCAAGTCCACACCCTATCTTTGCCTCATGACACTGCGATATTCTCTGACACTCATTCTCTTTGCCTTGTTCGCCGCGGCGCTGTTCGCGGCGGCTGCCTTCGTGCCCCATGCCCGGGCCGGGGAGCGGCCCGTCGTGGTGGCCGAGCTGTTCACCAGCCAGGGCTGCAGTTCCTGCCCGCCGGCGGAGGCCTTTCTGAACGATCTGGCCGATCGGTCGGATGTGATCGCCCTCGAATTCCATGTCGACTATTGGGACTATATCGGCTGGGAGGATCCCTTCGCGAAGAAGAGCTATACGGACCGTCAGAAGCAATATATGCGCGCACTGCACAGCCGTTACGTCTACACGCCGCAGATGGTGATCGACGGGGCCCAGCATGTGGTCGGATCCGACCAGATGAAGGTGGAATTGGCGATCCGAGACCGGCAGGAGGAGAAGCGCGATACGGCGATGCCGTCCCTTACCGTTTCGAAATCCGGGGACAATGCGCTGAAGGTCAGCGTGACCGGCGATCCGCATGGCCGGATCTACGACCTCTACCTCATCACTTTCGACAAGGAACATCGGACCGAAGTCCAGCGCGGCGAAAACCGGGGCAAGACTTTGGTGAACCGCAATGTCGTGCGTGACGCCTTGCTGATCCGGCAATGGATGGGCGAGGCCCTGGATCAGGAAATCCCGGTCGAGAAATTCGCTGAGGCCGGAGGCTGGGTGGTGCTGTTGCAGCAGGCGGGCCATGGGCCGATCGCCGCCGCCGAACAGATCCTCTGGTAACGCCGGCAACGTTGTTTGGTTCCGTAGGGGAAACCCGGCGGGTCTGGCCCGCCGGTTCCGATTCCACCCCTAGCCCAGTTTGACCGCCGTGCCGTTGGCGACGACCATCAGCATGCCGTTTTCCTTGCCCAGGACTTCATAGTCGATATCGACGCCGACGATGGCGTTTGCGCCCCATTTGTCGGCCTGCTCGGCCATTTCGGTGATCGCCATGTTCTTGGCGTCGTGCAGGATCTTCTCATAGGTCCCGGACCGCCCGCCGACGACATCGCGGATCGAAGCGAACATATCCTTGAAGATATTCGCGCCGACGATCGCTTCGCCGCTGCAGATCCCCATATATTCGACGATCTTTTTCCCCTCGACGGATTCCGTAGTGGTGACAAGCATTTGATACTCCCTCCAGATCGGCCATCATGCTAGGTTCCTGACGCAGGACACTACCCATCCTGCCAGGGTTCGAAAACAATTCTGTGTCGGGACGGAAAATGAAGATCGCAAAACGCGCGACCATCGGGTGGTGCCTCTACGATTGGGCAAATTCCGCCTTCCCGACGATCATCGGGACGTTCATCTTTTCCGTCTATTACGCCCAGGCGATCCATGGCGATGCGAATGAAGGGGCCAGGGATTGGACCTTCGCGCTCTCCATTTCGGGGGTGATCGTCGCGCTGGCCAGCCCGGTACTGGGCGCCATCGCCGATCATGCCGGCGGGTTGAAACGCTGGCTCGGCCTGTTCACCGCCTTGACGGCCGCCGGGTCCGGCCTGCTCTGGTTCGCCGAACCGGACCCGGCTTTTGCCTTTTTCGCGCTCGCCGTCGTCGTCCTGTCGGCCGCCTCGCTCGACCTCGGGCAGGTCTTCTACAATGCCCTGCTGACGCCGAACGCCCCGCCCGGCATGCTCGGCCGCGTTTCCGGCTGGGGCTGGGGGATCGGGTATTTCGGCGGTCTGACGGCGCTCGCCCTCACCCTGGTCGGCTTTGTCGGGTTGGGCGACATGCTGCAGCCGCTCTTTGCGCTGGACCGGGAAAGCGCCCAGCATGTCCGCATCGTCGGGCCCCTGACGGGCATCTGGTTCGTCATCTTCTGCCTGCCGCTTTTCCTGTTCTCGAACGATTTTCCGCCGACCGGTCTGAGCATCCGGAAAGCCGTCCCGAAGGGGCTGAAGGTGCTGGCGCAGACCCTGGGCGCCTTGAAACAGGAAGGGCAGGTGCTGCGTTTCCTGATCGCCAGCGCGATCTATCGGGACGGGCTGACGACCCTGTTTGCGGTCGGCGGGCTTTTTGCGGCGGGTGTGCATGGCATGGATACCGGACAGATCCTGATCTTTGCCATCGGCCTCAACGTCACCGCCGGGCTCGGCGCGGCCGGTTTTGCCTGGATGGATGACGGGATGGGGTCGCGGATCACCGTTCTGGTCTCGCTGGCAGGTTTGATCCTGGTCGGCGTGCCGCTGCTGCTGGTCGATGACTTCATGATCTTCATCGGCCTCGCCCTGGTGCTCGGCATCTTTGTCGGTCCGACCCAGGCGGCCAGCCGGTCGTTGATGGCGCGCCTGGCGCCCGACGACAAGGAGGCAGAATATTTCGGTCTCTACTCGCTGACCGGCAAGGCCGCGGCGATCTTCGGCCCGGCGCTTTACGGCCTAGGGACGGCGATCTTCGACAGCCAACGCGCCGGCATGGCCGTTGTCGTCGCGATGTTCGTGCTTGGTGCCGGTATTCTGCTGACCGTGCGCGAACCGGAAACCCCGTAATCAGGGCGGGCGGTGACTAGGTCAACCCGTGGCGTTCCATGGCGCGGCGCTTGGCGGCGCCGGATTCGCGGTCGCTGACCCCGGTCATGCCGGTGACGCGGCGGACAAGGTTCGCCTCGTGATCGTGGATCTCGCCGTCGACGCAGATCACGTCCCACAGCATTTCCACCAGTTCGACCTGCTGGTCATGCTCGAAATGGCTGAGCAGAACGCGCAGATAGCCGTAGATATCGCTGGAATTGCGCGCCTTCCGTTCCGCATTCTCTATGATGGCGGCGGTATCTTCCGTGGAAAGGTCGAAACGCTTGCTGACGATATGCTGGATACGCTCCTTCTCAACCGGGTCCAGCGACCCATCCAGATGCGCGGCTTCCAGCATCAGCGCCGCGGCGGCGACATGCAGGTCTTCCTGGCCCTTGGGCCCGGTTGCCTGGGTTTTCTCACGGTCGAACAGCAGGGACTTCAAACGCTCAATCAAGGAAACACCTTCACTCTATAATCCATGTACTTTTTCCATCTGGCGCCGATCCCGTTTGGTCGGCCGGCCGGCGCCCTTGTCCCGTTGCGGAACGGCGGGTTCCGGCTGACCCGGCTGTTCCGGTTCCGCCTGGCGAACCGGCGGCGGGTCGAGATCCTTGTACAGCGTCCGTGCTTCCGCCGGGGGACCGCGCCGCGCCCCGAACCCGGTCACTTCGATCACCCTGATGTCGCGGCCCTGGGCGAAGGTCAGGACATCGCCCTGTTTGACCCCGTGGCCAGGTTTCCGGACATGTTCCCGGTTGATCCGGCAATGCCCGCCTTCCACCACCTTGGCCGCGAGCGTTCGCGTCTTGAAGAACCGGGCATGCCAGAGCCACTTGTCGATACGCTGCTTCTCGGCGGATGTGTCGGTCATGGTGAGGCGAATAATCCCTGAAGTGCTGCGAAAGGGGAATTCGGGTCCGGCAGCTTCGCCGGTTTTCTGGGCTTCTGCCCCTGTGATTTAACTTTTTTCTGTCCTTTGCCGGCCGCCTTTCTGGCCTGGGTTTTCGGGCCGCGCGCGGCGCTGGCCTTCTTGTTTCGGATTCGGAACAGTGCGCCGTCCTCGCCCTTCACCGGGCTGCAGCCGACTGCGCGCAACAGGTCCGGCAGGGCCGCCTCGCTGCAGTCGCAGGTCCTGGCCAGCGTCTCGTCCGGTTTAATGCCGCCCTCCCGGGCGCGCTTCCGGATTTCCGCCATCGCGCGTTCGAACCGGTCGACGCGCAGTGCCGACGGCCCCGCATGGCGATAGCCAAGCATTGACCAGTCCTCACCCGACAGGCCGGTGGATCGGTCACAATCGGTCGGCAGGCTGGTCGCCTTGCCGGTCGCCGCCAAGGGGGCGGGTTTACCGGCCCAGGCCGACCACAGGGCGGTACGCGTGCGCAACGGCCCCGGCTTCAGCAAGCCATTCAGGAAGACGGAATCGGTGCCGAATCGAACGTCATGCCGCGCCAGTTCCTTGCGGTCCTGCGGCGACAGATGCTTGATCTGCTGGGCGGCTTCGCCGGCGCGGCAGCTTCCCAGCCCTTCCAGCAGGTGGAAGCACAATCCCTTGGCGGAGCCTGAGAAACCCGCCTCCCGCAGTTTGAACAACGGGCCGAGCCGGCGCGCGATATGACGGTCGAGCCACCCGTTCACCCTTGCCTCGATCCGGCGTTGCAATCCGGTATCCTGAACGAAGCCGGTATAGACGGCGACGGTCGGCTGCCAGGGCGTCGGTCCTTTGCCCAGCCGGCCTACCGGCTTTCCGTTCCAATGGACGGTCCGGTCGGTGTCGAGCGCCAGGGTCTGGTCGTCCGCGGTTTCGAAATCCTGCACATAGCCGAAGGCGTGATCGCGTAGCACCCTTTCCGCCGCGGCCATCAGGACCTGCGCTTCGCGCGCGTCAGCAGCTTCGTGTGGGATGAAGCGGAACCCTTCGATATGGCCGATGACATGGCCTTCCACCACGACCTCGCCGTTCTGGCGCACACCGGCCAGCAGATCCTTGGCATCGCCGTCCTTGCGGGTCAGGACGCTGGCCCGCTTGTCGACGAAACGATGGATCAGCCGTTCGTGCAGGGTGTCGGACAGACGGTCCTCGATTTCCCGCGCCCGGGCCTGCCAGCCCGCGGCGTCGCGCAGCCAGGCGCCGCGATGGGCGATATAGGCCATGGTGCGGATATGGGCGATTCGCGTCGTAATGGTGTCGATATCGCCGTCGACCCGGTCGAGGCGGCTGAATTGCGAGTCCAGCCAATCGTTGGAAAGCAGCCCGTCGCCGTCGGTCAGTTTCAGGAAGACCTGGCCAAGCAATTCGGCGTGATGATCCGGCGTCACCTGCCGGAAATCCGGGATCTGGCAGACATCCCACAGCAAGTGAACCTTGTCCCTTGTGGCCGCGCGGTCGACCACATCCTCGTCCCGGACCAGGGCGGCCAGCGCGATCTGATCCTCGCCGTCGCGGACGCGGACCAATTGTGGATGCGGCGGTTCGTGATACAGGCTCTTCAACAGCGCCTTGGGCGAGCGGAAATCGAGTTTGCGGTTCCGCCAGTAAAGTTTTGTCAGCGGCTGATACTGGTGCGCCTCGACCGCGGCGACGATCTCGTCGTCGATCGGCGGCTGGTTGTTGGTGACGCCGAAAGTGCCGTCGTTGAGGTGCCGCCCGGCGCGCCCGGCGATCTGGCCCACTTCCGGCGCATCCAGCATGCGCAGCCTGTGGCCGTCGAATTTCCGCAGGCGGGCGAAGGCGACATGGTTCACATCCATGTTCAGGCCCATGCCGATTGCGTCGGTCGCGACCAGATAATCCACTTCGCCGGCCTGATACATGGCGACCTGGGCGTTGCGTGTCCGGGGGCTCAACGCGCCCAGAACGACCGCGGTGCCGCCCCGCTGCCGCCGGACCAGTTCGGCGATGCCGTAGACCTCGTCGACCGAGAAGGCGACGATGGCGCTGCGCCGCGGCAGACGGGTCAGCTTGGTCTGGCCGGTATGCTGCAGGGTCGAGAAACGGGGCCGGCTTTCGATATGAACATCTGGCACCAGCTGCCGGATCAGCCCCGCCGCGGTGTCCGACCCCATGAACATGGTCTCGGACCGGCCGCGCGCATGCAACAGCCGGTCGGTAAAGACATGCCCGCGATCCGGATCGGCGCAGAGTTGGATTTCGTCGATGGCCAGGAACTCGACATTCCGTTCCAGCGGCATGGATTCGACGGTGCAGATCCACCAGCGCGGATTGGGCGGAATGATCTTTTCTTCCCCGGTGACCAGCGCGACGGCGCCGACACCCTTTTCCCGCACGACCTTGTCGTAGTTTTCCCGGGCCAGCAGACGCAGGGGAAAGCCGATCATCCCGGTGGGATAGGCCAGCATGCGGTCCATCGCCAGGAAGGTCTTGCCGGTGTTTGTGGGGCCTAGGATGGCGCGAACGAGACCGCTGCCATCCGCCGCTTGGAGGGGGACCGAATTGGGGGCCGTCTGATCGGAACCGGTCTGTCTCAAGGCCATGGCCCACTGTCGCGCTGTTCGGTTTTCCCTGCAAGCAGGAACGATTCGTATGTCACCGATGTGACACCGCGCCCTGACCATTTCAAGGCGTGCACACGGTTATCGGCGCGGCCAAGCGCCGCGTTCGTGATTAGCGGATCAGGCTATTTGGAAATGGGGCCGGAATCAGGCGTAGAAATCGACGACTTGTCCACGCCCGCCGGAAGCGGTCGCGTTGGACTGCGTGCCGGTCGTCAACGCTTCCTGTTGGCGCTGTTCACGCGCTTCCAGGCGTTGAGAGGACGTGTCGCCAGCCCCGCCCTGCACCGTGGCCGCGGACGAACTGGACGCCGCGCTGGCACGCAGGAAGGAGGTCTGGGTAGCTCCGGAAAGGCTGGAAATATCACTCATGTCGTAACCCTATCCGGTAATCCTTAACAAATCATAAAGACAAATCGCTTTAGGGAGTCTCTATATCATTTTGAAATAGATCGATAAAAACCGTTCTGGTTTCGCATCAAGTAACGATATTAACGATTTGTCCCGGTCCGGTGCTGTTCGTGGCCAGACGTTGGGTGGTAACCGCCAAGGCCCCCTCGACCTGTTTCAAGGAGTTCAAGGCGTTGCGCTGCGCCGCGGAGAGCGGAATATCCGCCCGCGCCGAGGAAACAGAAGCTGAAACACTGGATATCGACATGATGGTCTCGCTTATATCAGCAATATCTGAAATTGTCCAAAGACTTTGACAATAAGCCTTTTCGCGAAAATGACGCCGGCTACTCCGCCGCCTCCGCGACGCTCCAGTCGGCGAGATGGGCGCGGATGGCTGCTTCGTCAATCGTATGCAGGCCGATGACGACCAGTTCGGACCGCCGGTTCTCCCCCGCTCCCCAGGGCCGGTCGAAATAGCGCTGCACGCGCGGGCCGGCGGCTTGCAGCACTTCCCGTCGCGGCAGTCCCGGCCGGTCCAGGAAGCCTTTGATGCGCAGGATGTCAAAATGCTCGATCAAGGATTTCAAGGTCATTTCCAGCGCCACGGGGTCTTCGACCGAGGCCAGGTTCAACACGAAACTGTGGAAATCGTCGTGGTCGTGGTCGTCCGCGCCGTCATGGTGGGACGGACGGGAGTCGAGATCGTCTTCCGCCGACTTTTCCAAGCCCATCAGCACCTCGGGGTCGACGCCGGCCTGATGCGACCGGACCAGATGCACGCCGGGGCGCAGGCGTTCCTTCAGTTCCGCTTCGACCTTGTCCGCCTCGGCCGCGTCCAGCAGGTCCATCTTGTTGAGGACGACGATATCGGCACAGAAAAGCTGGTCGTCGAAAACCTCTTCCAGCGGATTGTCGTGGTCCAGTGCCTCGTCCGCTTCGCGCTGCTGCTGCACGGCGTCTTCGTCATCGGCGAAACGGCCGTCGGCCAGGGCCTTGGCATCGACCACGGTGACGACGCCGTCGACCGTGACCTGCGCCTTGATTTCCGGCCAGTTGAAGGCCTTCACCAGCGGTTTCGGCAAGGCCAGCCCGGATGTTTCGATCACGATATGGTCGGGCTTTTCCGGGCGGTCGAGCAGCTTTTCCATGGTCGGCAGGAAATCGTCCGCCACGGTGCAGCAGATGCAGCCATTGGCCAGTTCCATGATGTCGTCATCGGTGCAGCCTTCCAGGCCGCAGCCCAGCAGCATGTCCCGGTCGATGCCGAGGTCGCCGAATTCGTTGATCAGGAAGGCAAGTCGCTTGCCTTTCGCATTCTCGATCACATGGCGGATCAGCGTGGTTTTACCCGCGCCGAGAAAGCCGGAAATGATCGTTGCTGGAATCCTGCGCGCCATGATTGCTCACCTTTCGCCAAACCCTCGGGTCGGGTCCATAACCTTTGCCCCGCAAGGGTCACATGTCTTTATGACCCTTTTAGGGTGAGTGGCAGTCCGGCGACGACCAGGACAACCCGGTCGGCGGCGGCTGCGATCGTTTGATTGGTGCGCCCCGCCTCGTCCCGGAAACGGCGCGCCAGGGCGTTCTCGGGCACGATGCCCAGCCCCACTTCGTTGCTAATGACCACAACCGGCCCTTGGGCCTCGCCCAGCGCCGCGACCAGTTCTTGCCTGGCGGCGTCGAGATCGGTCCTGTCGTCCCCCAACATCAGATTGGTGAGCCATAACGTCAGGCAATCGACCAGAAGGCAAGCGCCCGGCCCGGATTCGCGACGAATTGCCCCGGCGAGGTCCCGTGGCGCCTCCACGGTCCGCCACCCGGGGCCGCGTTCCGCCTTGTGGAGCGCAATGCGTTCCTCCATTTCCCCGTCGAAGGCCTGGGCGGTCGCGACATAGACCGGCGCCAGGCCGTGCTCGGCGTGCAGGGCCTCGCAGATCGACAAGCCGTGACGGGTCTTGCCGGACCGCGCCCCGCCGATGACGAAGGTGACCTCCCCTGCCACGGATCCTAGATCCGACCGGATTGTCGCTCGGGATGACGCTCCCGCGGGTCGCGGTTCGCGAAGCCGATCCGCCAATGCCGCCCATCATCGGTGTCGACGCAATCAAGCCGCGTGACCGACAGATTGGCGGTGGAGAAGCGAAGCGCGCTTTCCGGGTCCAGGTTCAGCGCGTAACACAGGGCGGCGCGGATCGTCCCGCCATGGGTGACGGCGACGATGTCGCGCCCGGCATGGCGTTCTGTGAGGTCCAGAACCGCCGGCACGACCCGGGCGATCAGATCCGTGAAGCTCTCCCCGTTGGGGGCCCTCTGATAGGCCGGCGCCAGCCAGTAGCGCGCGCCGCTGCCGAGTTTGCCGTCGAAGCCGAATTCCTCATAGGTCATGCCCTGCCAGTCGCCGAAGCTCTGTTCCTTCAGCGCTTCGATCTCGATCCGTTCGGGCAGGGTCAGGCCCGCGGCGCGGATGGCATCCGCCGTCTGATGCGTGCGCATCAGGTTGGAGGTGACCAGCACGGCATCTTCCGGCAACAGTTTCGCCAGCCCCGCGAAGGCATGGGCGTCATCGGTGTCACAGGGCATGTCCTGCTGCCCGTAAATGCGACCGTTATTGGCCGTTACGGGGGCGTGACGAACCCACCACCAGCGTGTTTCCACGATTCCCGTGTCTACAGTGTCGGCCACGATAGCGCTCCCGATTGAATGAAGATGTCGAAGGATGCCGCCGCGATCAGCAGCGCCAACATGATGGCGATTTCAGTGAGCTGTTCAAGCAGGCCGATGGTGTCGCCGTTATATCCCCCCAGCGATCGCAATAGCACAAGGCCGCCCAATGCCGCCATGCCCAGCGCGGCGGCAACTGCGACCGCCGCGGCGCAAGGGCCGATCAGGAACAGCGGGCCGACAGCGCCCAGAAGGATGGCAATCAAGGCGCCGGCCCAAGCCGGCCGTCCCACGCTGGCGGCGACCCCACTGGCCGAGGCCGGGCGCAACCAGGCCATCACCCCGGGCAGAACCGCGCGGGACAGGATATGGATCGCGACGATCGCCGCGGCGCCCGGCAGGCCGGACGGAAAGGCGGCGATGGCAGCGGCCTTCAGCCCTGTCGCCAGCATCAGGGCCAACGCGCCGTAGCCGCCGATGCGACTGTCGCGCATGATTTCCAGTTTGCGCTCCACCGTTCCGCCCGCGCCAAGCCCGTCGGCGGCATCGGCCAAACCATCTTCATGCAGCGCCCCAGTGACGATTGCCGTGGTGAAAAGGGTTAAAAAGGCGGCGATCCAGGGCGAAAGACCCGCCCAGCCGGCCAGCCAGAAGACCGCGCCGCCGGCCAGCCCGACGGCCAGGCCTGCGATCGGGAAGGCCCAGGCACATGCGGACACGGCCCGATGCGGCCCGCCGACCGGCAGGCGCGTCAGGAAGGTGAGCGCCGCGCGGATATCGGAAATCGGCGCAAAAACGCGGGCGGCGCTTGTCTCTTCGGGCTTGTCCGTCATGGTGATAGCGTCTAAGCGCTTCCGGGGCGGCTGCCAACAGTAAGCTGCCCCACCGCGTTCAATTGCCGACCCGCCTTTCCCGACCCGATCCGGAGTTCGACTATGACCGATCCCCAGCCGCAAGCTTCCCTTCAGGAAATCCGGGACCTGCTGAAGGTCTTTCCCGGACCGGATGAAAAGGCGGTTCTAGCGGCGCGGGAACGCGATGGCCAATTGACCAAACCGCCCGGTGCTCTGGGCCGGTTGGAGGAGCTGGCCGAGTGGCTGGCGGCCTGGCAGGGCAAGGCGCCGCCGAAGGTCGACCGGCCGCGCGTCGCCGTCTTCGCCGCCAATCACGGTGTGGCGAAGGCCAAGCCGGTTTCCGCCTTTCCGGTCGAAGTGACCCAGCAGATGGTCGCCAATTTTCAGCATGGCGGCGCCGCGGTGAACCAGTTGTGCCTGGTGCATGACGCGGAATTGCGGGTCTATGAAATGGCCTTGGAACACCCGACCAAGGATTTCACCGAAGGCCCGGCAATGACGGATGCGGAATGCGCGACCGCGCTGGCCTATGGGATGATGGCGGTCGAGGAAGGCGTGAACATCATCTGCCTCGGCGAAATGGGGATCGGCAATACCACCGCGGCCGCGGCGGTCTGTCATGCCCTTTATGGCGGGGACGCCCGTGACTGGGTCGGGCCCGGCACCGGGGTCGAGGGCGATGCGCTGGCCGCCAAGGTCGACGCGGTGACGCAGGCGGTCGAAACCAACAAAGCCGCCATGACCGACCCGTTCGAAGTGCTGCGCTGCGTCGGCGGGTTCGAGCTGGCTGCGATTGTCGGCGCGGTGATCGCCGCACGTGTCGGCCGGGTGCCGGTGTTGTTGGACGGTTATACCTGCACCGCCGCCGCCGCCATTCTGGAAGCATCTCTGTCCGGCGCGCTCGACCATTGCGTCGTCGGCCATCTCTCGGCCGAGCCGGCGCATGTGAAGCTACTGGAAAAGCTCGGCAAGGAACCGTTGCTGAACCTGAACATGCGCCTCGGCGAAGGGTCGGGCGCGGCAGTGGCCCTGGGTATCGTGAAGTCGGCGGCGGCCTGCCATGCCGGCATGGCGACCTTCGCGGAAGCCGGCGTCAGCGACGCCTAGAATCCAAGGCTATTCCCCGATCTGCAGCAGTTGGCCCTTGTCGCGCGCAACGCGGAAGGACCACAGGAACGTCAATGTTCCGATGCCAAAATAAACCAGATTGAGGGCGCAGGCGCCCAGGAACAGATCGGCCCGGAAGGTTCCTTCGAACAGGACGTGGCGCATGCCTTCGAAGACATAAACCATGGGCATCGACCAGGCGACCCATTGCAACCAGTCCGGCAGGGTCGTGACCGGGTAGTAGACGCAGGCGACCGGCGCCAGCAGGAAGATGATGAACCAGGCGAAGTTCTCCGCCCCCAGCCCGGCCCGCAGAAGCAGCGAGATGGTGAACAGGCCCAGCGCCCAGGACATGATCATCAGATTGGCGAAAAAGGCGAAAAGCGGCAGGCCGAGATCGAAGATCGACACGTCGAACATTGGAATCGCCAGAAGCGCAGCCGGGAGCGCGCCGATCGTCACGCGCAGCAGGCTGATCGAGATCAGCGCGGCCACGAATTCAAGCGGCCGCAACGGCGTCACGAAAAGGCTGGCCAGGTTGCGGGAATACATTTCCTCCATGAAGGAAACGGAAAACCCGATCTGCCCGCGGAAGAAGACGTCCCACAACAGGACCGCGGAAACCAGAACGCCGGCGGCCTGGGCCACCCAGGAGGTCTGCTCGCGCAGGAAATTGGACAGGAACCCCCAGATCACCAGCTGAACCAGCGGCCAATAGGCCAGTTCGATCAACCGCGGCCAGGACCCGCGCAGGATATAGACATAGCGCAGGACCAGCGCGCCGATCCGGCGCGGGCTGAAGGCGCTGGGTTTGGGCCGTTCGATCGCCGGGTTAAGAGCCATGTCCCTGCCCTCCTTCACCGCCGCCCTGCCTGGTGCCGCGGGCAATATCCAGGAAAACCTCCTCCAGATTCTTGCGCCCGTAACGTTCGATCAGGGCGCGCGGCGGGCCGGTATCGACGATCCTGCCCGCCTTCATCATCAAGACGTTCCGCGCCAGGCGCTCGACCTCGGCCATGTTGTGGCTGGCCAGCAGGATCGCGGCGCCGGTTTCCGCCTGATAGCGTTCCAGATAGGTGCGAACCCAATCGCCGGTATCGGGGTCAAGGCTCGCGGTCGGCTCGTCCAGCATCAGCAATTCGGGCCAGTTCAGCATCGCTTTGGCGAGGCCCACGCGCGTCTTCTGCCCGGCGCTGAGCTTCTTGACCGGACGGTTCAGATAGTCGCCGAGGTCGAGATCCTCGGCCAGTTCCGCGATCCGTCCCTTCACGTCCCGCAAGCCATACAGCCGGGCATAAACGGTCAGGTTCTCCCGAACGGTCAGCCGCATCGGCAAATCGACATAGGGCGAGGTGAAGTTGATCCGATGGACGATTTCGCGACGTTCCGTCGCGATGTCATGGCCGAAAATGCGGACCGATCCGGATGTCGGCAGCAACAGGCCCAGCAGCATGGAAAGCGTCGTCGTCTTGCCCGCCCCGTTCCCGCCCAGCAGTGCGACCGTCTCGCCGCGCGGAACGGTGAAACCGACATCGTCGACCGCGGTCACGGTCTCGAAGCGTTTCGTCAGATGCGAAACCTCGACCGCCGTCCCGGGCGCGGCATCGGCCATGGCGGATTGGGAGGCAGACGGGTCATCGCTGCCGATGGAAACGGTCTGGTCCACGGTCTTATCCTTGAAGGGCCGATCCTCGAGGGGTCTGATCTGGGTTATGGGGCGTATCGTCTTCTGGGATATAGGGCGAATCGCGTAAAGGCGACCCGCAATTTGCTTGCGCGGGCATCAAGACACTGGTGATTTGAAACCATGGACCAAACGGCAGAACCCGCATCGGCCCGACTCCGGCCGCCGAAACACCTGAAGCCGCGCCAGCTCGCCCGCCATGCCAGCCGGGCCCGGCGGCTTCCCGGCGTCCAGGGGCGGACTCTGGCGCTGATCCGCTGGGTCGCAGTGATCGGTCAGCTCGCCACGGTTTGGCTGGTTTCCGGCGTTTTGGAATTCCCGCTGCCGGTGATGGAATGCCTCATCGTGATAGCGGCGCTCGCTCTCTCCAATCTCTGGCTTTCTGCGCGCAGCGGACGGTCGGTGCGCCTGACCGATTATCACGCGGCCTTGCTGCTGGGCTTCGACCTTTTCCAGGTCTCGGCCCTGATTTACCTGACGGGCGGCCTGACCAATCCCTTCGCGGTGCTGATCGCGGTGCCGGTGACGGTGGCGGCGACGATCCTGTCACGGCGCACCACGGTCGCGCTGACCATCCTGGCGCTGTTCTGCACGACCTTCGTGGGTTTCTACTTTCTGCCGCTGCCATGGCAGGGAACCTTCTCGGCCCTGCCGTTGACCTATGTGTTCGGCCTGTGGGCCTCCCTGGCGGTGCTGATCCTGTTCACGGCGGGCTATGTCTGGTCGGTGGCCGACGAGTCCCGTGGCCGGGATGCCGCCCTGGCCGAAGCGGAAGCGGCATTGGCCCGGGAACGTCATATGTCGGCGCTGGGCACGCTCGCCGCCGCCGCTGCACACGAATTGGGCTCGCCGCTGAACACAATTGCGCTGGTTTCCTCCGACCTGGCGCGCGACGTCCCGCCCGACAGCCCGCTGCGCGAGGATGTCGACCTGCTGAAGAGCCAAGCCGACCGCTGCCGCGATATTTTGGCCTCCCTCTCGCGCACGCCGGAACGCAGGGGCGGACAGCCTTTCGACAGCCTGCCGCTGACGAACCTTGCCGAGGAAGCGGCCCGTGACCATCTACCGGATGGTGTGACCTTCAAACTGACGGTGGACGACGCCTCCTCGGGGGCCGAGCCGGTGGTCATGCGAAGCCCCGAATTCCTGCAGGGAATCGGGAATTACGTGCAGAATGCGGGGCAGTTCGCCAAATCGACGGTGGAACTGTCCCTGTATTGGTCTGACGAGGAAGTACGTCTCCGGGTTCTCGACGACGGGCCGGGTTTCGCGGGCTGGATGATCGATTCCCTGGGTGAGCCCTATCTCTCGACAAGGGCGGGTAAGTCCGGTCATATGGGCCTTGGTATTTTCATCGCCCAGACTTTGCTTGATCGGATTGGCGCCGAAACGGCGTATAGCAATGTGAAGACGGGCGGCGCCTGCGTCGACGTCGTTTGGTCCAGATCCGAATTGGACGTGGCCCAGCAGGACAAGAACGACAAGAACCGAGTGAACTGATGCAAGAGACGACGATGGTCCGCTCCGGACCGGCCGGTACCGACAAGACATTGCTGATCGTGGACGATGACCGCCCCCTGCGGACGCGTCTGGTTCGAGCGATGGAGCAGCACGGATTTCAGGTCCGCGACGCCGAAGGAGTTGAAGAGGCGATGAGCATGATCGCCGACCAGCCGCCGGCCTATGCCCTGGTCGACCTGCGGCTGGAAGACGGCAATGGGATGAGCGTTGTCGAATCCCTGGCCGAGGCCCGGCCGGACGCCCGGATCGTGATGCTGACCGGCTATGGGAACATCGCCAACGCGGTGACCGCAATAAAGGCGGGGGCGGTCGACTATCTGCCGAAACCGGCGGATGCGGATCAGATTGTGAAGGCCCTGCTGAACACCGCGGAAGAACCTCTGCCGCCGCCGCCGGAAGACCCGATGTCGGCGGACCGGGTGCGCTGGGAACATATCCAGCGCGTCTATGAGCAATGCGGCCGCAACGTGTCCGAAACCGCACGGCGGTTGAAAATGCATCGCCGGACCCTGCAGCGTATCCTGAACAAACACGCGCCCCGACCTTGATCCTGTCCACCCTGTCCGCTTCCCGGACATCCCCTGTCGCAAATCGGGCTGACGGGCCGGATAAGGCCTGTTAGACACAGACCCCATGAGGACCCGACCGGGTGGGGGCAAATTCGTCCGGAACATTTTAGGGTATGAGCACCCGCAGACAGGACAGGGGCAAATATGTCTGAGACGACGACCGGTCGCGGCGACACCGCAGCGGCTTCCAATCACCGTTTTCCCGAACAACCGGGCGAGAAGCTCGGCATCATGATCTGCGGCCACGGCAGCCGCAGCGTCGACGCCGTGCGCGAATTCGAACAGGTCGGCGCCGCGATGAAGGCGCGTTTCCCCCATCACCCGGTGGAATACGGTTTCCTGGAATTCGCGACGCCGATTATCCGCGACGGGCTGGACAAGCTGCGCGATCAGGGCTGCACCCGGGTGCTTGCGGTGCCCGGCATGCTCTTCGCTGCGGGCCATGCCAAGAACGACATCCCTTCCGTCCTCAACACCTATGCCGCGCAGAATCCCGGCATGAAGATCGACTATGGCCGTGAACTGGCCGTCGACCTGAAGATGTTGCAGGCCGCCGGCGATCGGGTCGAGGAAGCGCTCAAACAGGCAGGCGGCGACGTCTCCCGCCACGATACCATGCTGGTGGTGGTCGGCCGCGGCGCGTCGGATCCCGACGCCAATTCCAACGTCGCCAAGGTGACCCGCATGCTGTGGGAAGGCATGGGCTTCGGCTGGGCCGAAACCTGCTATTCCGGCGTCACCTTCCCGCTGGTCGAACCCGGCCTCGAACATGCGGTAAAGCTGGGCTACAAGCGGATCGTCGTGTTCCCCTATTTCCTGTTCACCGGCATTCTGGTCGACCGGATATTCAGTTACACGGACAAAGTCGCGGCGCGCCATCCGGACGTGGAATTCATCAAGGCGCCCTATCTCAACGACCATCCGAAAGTGTTCGATACTTTCGAGGAGCGGCTTTGGGAAATCCTCGACGGCAGCAACACCATGAACTGCCAGATGTGCAAATACCGCTCGCAGGTCCTCGGTTTCGAGGCGGAGGTTGGGCTGCCGCAGGAAAGCCACCACCACCACGTGGAAGGAATCGGGACCGGCGCGGCGGACCATGATCACGGGCATGAGCATGGGCACGGCCACCATCACCACCATGGCCACAGCCACGATCACAGTCACGGGCACGGGCACGGAGATGGCCATGGGCACGACCATCACCACCACCCCTATCCACATGCGGACCATCCTCTCGGTCCCAAATCGATGCAGGCGGACAAGACGGGCGGTTGATGGTTGAGGCTGGGGGCGTTCCCGTGATGACCGGGCACTACGACTATATCCGCGATCCCAAGGCGATTTACGCTGAATCCTTCGCCCAGGTGCGCGCGGCGGTGGATCTTTCGCGCTTCCCGTCGGCACTGCACCCGATGGTCGAAAGGCTGGTTCATGCCTGCGCCCGTCCGGAAATCGCGGATCAGTTGCGTTGGGAAGGCGTTCTGGCCGAAGCGGGTTGCGCCGCGCTTCGGGCCGGGGCGCCGATCCTGGCCGATGCGGAAATGGTCGCGCGCGGGGTCACACGGTCGCTGTTGCCGGCGGATAACGCTGTCCTCTGCCGGTTGAATGAGGCGTCTGTGCCGGGACATGCGAAACAACTCGGCACCACGCGGTCCGCCGCCGCGGTGGAGTTGTGGCGGGACGATCTGGACGGTGCGGTTGTCGCCATCGGCAATGCACCGACGGCGCTTTTCCATTTGCTGGAACGACTTCGGGAAGGCTGGCCACGTCCCGCCGTCATCCTTGCCTTTCCCGTCGGATTCGTCGGCGCGTCGGAATCGAAACAAGCCTTGATGGAAGCGGGTCTCGGCATTCCCTTCATCACCTTGCCCGGCCGGGACGGCGGCAGCGCCCTCGCCGCGGCGGCGGTCAACGGGCTGTCGGTTTCGTCGGCCGGTGGAGGCGCGGAATGACGGCGACCCCCTGGATTTCAGTCATCGGTTTGGGCGAGGACGGATTGGATGTCCTGCCGCCGGCCGTGCGGGCCTTGGTCGACGGAGCAGAGGTCCTGATCGGCGGCGAAAGACACCTCGCCATGGTCCCAAAATCTCATTCCGCCCGGCGAATGACCTGGCGCTCGCCGCTGCGTGACACCATCGCCGATATCCGCCTGCTGGCAGGAAAGAAGGTCTGTGTCCTGGCGACAGGCGACCCGATGAGCTACGGCATCGGCGTCACGCTGGGTCGGGAATTCGGGCGCCAGGCGCTGACCGTCATCCCCGCCCCCGGGGCTTTCACTCTGGCCGCGGCGCGGCTCGGTTGGCCGCTGGAGCAGGTCACCAGGCTGACCGTTCATGGCCGTCCGCTCGACCTCGTCTCCCGTCATCTGCAGCCCGGCGCGAAGCTGTTGATCCTGTCCGAGGATGGATCGACGCCTGCCGCTTTGGCTGCGTTGCTGGTGGAACGCGGATACGGCCCGTCCGAACTGACGGTGTTCGAACATATGGGCGGCCCGGATGAGGCGCAAACCACTGAAATCGCGGAAAAATGGGGTAATCGGCAGGTCCGTGACCTGAATACGGTCGCGATTTCATGTGTCGCTGCGAAGGACACTCTTCCCCTGGCCGCGGTGCCGGGGTTGCCGGACGAGTCATTTTTGCATGACGGGCAGCTGACAAAACGGGAGGTCCGGGCCGCGACATTGGCTGTTCTGGGACCGCGGCCGGGCGCCCTGCTCTGGGATGTCGGAACCGGAAACGGGTCCATCGCCATCGAGTGGATGCGGGCCGGCGGCCGCGCCATCGGGATCGAGCCGGATGCGGAACGGCGGGATCGCGCCGCGCGCAACGCGGCCGTGCTGGGCGTGCCCGATCTGCGCCTTGTCGCCGGCCGCGCGCCGGATGCGCTGGACGGACTGCCCGCCCCGGAAGCTGTTTTCATCGGCGGCGGAACGAGTGCGGAAGGCCTGCTTGAATATTGCTGGGCGGCTCTTGCCCCGGGCGGGTGCTTGGTCGCGAATGCGGTGACGCTGGAAAGCGAAACGCGGTTGGCCCAGTTCCGCGACCGTGTCGGCGGCGAAATGGTCCGGATTGCCGTCTCGCGCCTGGACGCGGTCGGGCCCTATCACGGCTGGCGGCCGCTGATGCCGGTGACGCAGCTGTCCATCCGCAAGTCTTTCGGGGGGTGAACGGCATGGCGGAAGGTACGCTCTATGGCGTCGGGGTCGGTCCGGGGGATCCGGACCTGATCACGGTCAAGGCGATGAAACTGCTGCAGCGGGTGCCGGTCGTTGCCTGGCCCGCGCCGCTGGAAGGCGAGTCGCTGGCCCGGCGGATCGCCGCACCGCATCTGCCGGCAGCCGCCATCGAAATCCCCATCCGCATGCCGATGGTGGAGGCGCGGTTCCCGGCCGAGCAGGTCTATGATGCCGCTGCCGATCAGATTGCCGAACATTTGAAGGCGGGCCGCGACGTGGCTGTGCTGTGCGAGGGCGACCCCTTCTTCTACGGCAGTTTCATGTATCTCTTCGCCCGGATGACGGAGGCCCACCGGGTCGAAGTAATCCCCGGTGTATCCAGCTTGATGGCCTCGGCCGCGATGACCGGCGCGCCGCTGGCTTCCCGCAACGACGTGCTGACGATTCTGCCGGCCCCGCTGCCGGAGGAGGACCTCGCCCGGCGGTTGAAAGCGGCCGATGCCGCGGCCTTCATCAAGGTTGGCCGTCATTTCGACAAGGTGCTACGGCTGCTGGAAGCCGAAGGCATGGCCGACAGCGCCCTCTACATCCAGCACGCGACGATGGAAAAGCAGATGATTCTTCCCTTGCGGGACGCCGCCGCCGGTGCGGTCCCCTATTTCTCGATGATCCTGGCGCATCGCCGTGGCGATGCCTGGCGCAAGCCGGAGGAGACGTCGGTCGCGGCGGGTCGGGCATTGTCATGACGGCCCTGATCGCCCTTACCGCCGAAGGCGCGAAGACCGCCCGCCGGCTGCAGCAAGCCCTGCCCGATTGCGTCCTCTATGGCCGTTCGGCCCGTGTTGCCGACGCAGACCGGGATTTCCACGATACCGGCGCGCTGATCCGCGACCTGTTTCAGCAAGGCACGCCGATCGTCGGCTTCTGCGCCGCGGGTATCCTCATCCGTTTCATCGCGCCGCTGTTGGCGGACAAGCATGCCGAGCCCGCGGTCGTCGCGGTCGCGGAAGACGGGTCCAGCGCGGTGCCGCTGCTGGGCGGCCATCATGGGGCCAATACCCTGTCGCAGCGGATCGCGGACGCACTCGGCGGCCATGCGGCGATCACCACGGCGGGCGATCTGCGCGCGGGCCCGGCGCTCGATGATCCGCCGGCGGGATGGGTCGTGGACAATCCTGACCGCGTGAAACCGGTAACCGCCGCCTTGTTGGCGGGTGATTCCGTCGGTTTGACGGTCGAAGCCGGCGATGTCGCTTGGCTCGACCCCGATCGCTTCGCGGATGAAGGCTCTGAAAACGTTCTGGTCACCGAGCGCGCGGACCGAAGCGGATCCGATTCGCTGGTCCTGCACCCGCCGGTCCTGGCAGTGGGCGTCGGCGCGGAACGCGGCGTACCTGCGGAAGAAGGGGCCGACGCCGTCCGGCGCGTCCTGACCGAGAACGGCCTCGCCGCGGCCTCGGTCGCCGCCATCGGGTCGATCGACATCAAGGCGGATGAACCCGCGGTCCTTGCCGCGGCGGATCATTTGGGGCTGGAGCCGCGCTTCATGACGGTTCAGGCGCTGGAGGCGGAAGCCCCGCGCCTCGCCAACCCGTCCGACATCGTCTTCAAGGAAACCGGCTGCCATGGCGTGGCCGAAGGCGCGGCGCTGGCGCTTGCCGGGCCGCAATCGGATTTGATCGTGCCCAAGGTCCGGCTCGGCCGGGTCACGGTCGCGATCGCCAAGGCCGAAAAAGCCGTTGAGGGCACGGCGGGCAGGACGGGCGGCCGGCTCTTCGTGTTGGGAATCGGTCCGGGACAGCTTTCCTGGCGCACGCCGGAGGCGGTCGCCGCCTTGCGGGCGTCGCAGGAGGTGGTTGGCTATGACCTTTATCTTGATCTCTGCGCCGACCTGATCGCGGGCAAGGAACAGCACCGGTCGCCGCTGGGCGATGAAACGGGCCGGGCCCTGAAGGCGCTGACCCTGGCGGCGGAAGGCAAGACGGTCGCGTTGGTCTGTTCCGGCGATCCCGGTATCTATGCGCTGGCCACCCTGGTCTACGAGCAGGTGGAAGCGGCGCAGGACCGGGCGATCCGCGGCGTTCGGGTTACCGTGGTGCCCGGCATTTCCGCCTTCCAGGCCGCGGCGGCCCGGCTCGGCGCGCCGATGGGCCATGATTTCTGTCTGATTTCACTGTCCGACCTGCTGACCCCGCGGGAGGTGATCCGGCAAAGACTGAGCGCCGCGGCGGTGGGCGATTTCGTCGTCGCGTTTTACAACCCGCAGAGTCTGCGCCGCCGCACCCTGTTGGGCGAAGCGCGGGAGGTGCTGCTGACCGCACGGCCCGGGACGACCCCGGTCGCCATCGCCCGCAACCTGGGCCGGCCCGGCGAATCGGTGACGGTCACGACCCTTGCTGAATTCGAGCCGGAAACGGTCGACATGCTGTCGCTGGTCGTGATCGGCAATTCGGAAAGCCGCCTACTCGATCTTCCGCACGGCAAGCGCATTTACACGCCGCGCGGTTACGCCCAGAAGAATGACACATCGAAAACGGCGGGAGGCATCCACCAATGACCGTTCATTTCATCGGCGCCGGGCCCGGCGCGCCCGACTTGATCACGGTCCGCGGCCTGAAGCTCATTCAATCCTGTCCGGTCTGTCTCTACGCCGGGTCCCTGGTGCCGGAAGCGGTGGTGGCGGAAGTGCCGGAAGGCGCGCGCGTCATCGATACCGCGCCGATGCATCTGGATGAGATCATCGCGGAAATCGCCGCGGCCCATGAGCAGGGCCATGACGTCGCCCGCGTCCATTCCGGCGACCCGTCGCTTTACGGCGCGATCGCTGAACAGATCCGGCGGCTCGAGGCGATGGGCATCGATTTCGATATCACGCCCGGCGTTTCGGCCTACGCGGCCGCGGCGGCCGAACTGAAGACCGAATTCACCCTGCCCGGCATCGCGCAGTCGGTGATCCTGACCCGCACCGCGGTCCGGGCCTCGGCCATGCCGGACGGCGAGGATCTGACGACATTGGGCAAAAGCGGCGCGACCCTGGCGATCCATCTGTCGGTCAACAATCTGGCCAAGGTGGTAAAGGAATTGACGCCGCTCTACGGCGCCGACTGTCCGGTCGTGGTCGCTTATCGCGTGACCTGGCCGGATCAGGAAATCATCCGCGGCACGCTTGCCGATATCCGGGACAAGGTGAAGAAATCGGGCATCACCCGCACTGCGCTGATCCTGGTCGGCCGGGTGCTGGACCAGTCGGACTTCGAGGACAGCCGCCTTTATGCCGCCGACCACAGCCATGTCCTGCGCGACGCGGCGCCGGTTACGAATTAGTTCTCCGTCCGTCTAGGCTGGGGAGCCTATCCGGACGGAGCGACCAGGGGAGGTCTGTTCTGGGGAACCGCCTCTTCGGGGAGGTCTGTCAGGGTTTTACGTCGGGATCGTCTGTTTGGATGGTGTTGCACCGCTGAGACGGCTTCTCCGTCTTTGGGTCCAGTGCCTCCCTTCTTAGGGGAGGGAACCGCGATCGATATCTGCGTCCGGCCGACCGGGCACCCCAGCCCATGGTATCGGCAAGACGCAACCAAGTGTCGTCGAGGTTTCGCAGGCGATCCCCCGTCCCCGCAGACGACCGTCCCCACCGTTTCCGGAAAGGCGGTCTCAGCGGTGCAACACCTTCCAAACAGATCCGCTTCTGAGTGGTTGATCGGTCCTAGAACAGGGTCGCCAGAATATCCGCGTATCCGAAAACAGCTTCAGAGCAGAATGCCAGAACCCCTGTGAAAACGCCCGCCAAGGCGCCAATGAGAAGATTTCGGACTGTACCGAGGACCCCCAGTTCCTGAGTGTCCATGACCTGCATACCCCTCGTTTGCATGACCAATCTCCTTCCTCTGTGATACCCAAGATAAGGGAGAGCGGTAAGGGGGTCTGTGACGTGCCGCACAGTCGGGCGAAATTAATTAAAATTTGTTAACTTTTTTCGCCGTCTTCAGATCCGAATGACGGCTTTGGCGGAAATCCGGTACCCGGGATCAGTGATGCAGCTCGTCCGGATCGGCTTCCACCGGCACCATGGTGAAAAAGATCAACCCCGCCGCCATGGCCACGGCCAGCAGGACCCAGCCCAGCGCATGGGCGCCGTCGCCGTGATACAGGCCGGCCGCCACGACACTGGAAACCGCGCCGCTGGCCATTTGGATGCAGCCCATGCTGGCGGATGCACTGCCGGCGATCCTGGGAAAAGGCTGCAGGGCGCCCGCGATTCCCTGCGGCAGGACCATGCCGAAACCGAAGAAATACAGCAGCATCGGCCCGAGCACGCGGACCAGCGACAATTCGTCGGCCAGGATGCCGACCAGGGCGGCGCCGGTCAGCGCGCAGGTAACCCCGCAGCCGATCAATTGGCGGCCTTTCATCCCCCGCATCCTGAGGCGTCCGCTCAGGAAATTGCCTGAAACATAAGCGGGAACCGTCACCAGGGCGATCAGGGCGAATTGCGACGGACGCAGGCCCAGTTCCGCGATGAACAGGAAGGCGGAACTGACGTGATAGGCGAATACGCCGGAAAAGATCAGCGCGCTGACCAGCACATAGCCCATGAAAGTCCGGTTGGTGACCAGCGAGAAATAGTTCCGCAAAACCGCGCGCGGCTTGGCCGCGTGCAGGTTGAGGTTCAGGTTGCTTTCGCCCAGGAAGATCAGCACCAGCATCAGGACGATGCCGCCGATGATCGCGACGACCATGAAGTTCGCCTGCCAACCGAAGGCTTCCTGCACCAGGCCGCCCATCATCGGCGCGACGGCGGGACCGACGGCGACCGCCGCCCCGATGATCGAAAAGGCGCGGACCATGGCCGGCCCCTCGAACAGGTCACGGACGATGGCGCGGCCCAGGATCGGCCCACAGCAGGCACCGAATCCCTGCAGCATCCGCATCGCCTGCAATTGCTCGATGCTCGCCGCGAAGGTGCAGAGCAGGCTGGCCGCCAGATAGATCAGCAGACCGGCGGTCAGGATCGGGCGCCGCCCGAACCGGTCGGACAGGGGCCCGTAAATCAATTGCGCCAGGGCGAAGCCGATCAGATAGGTCGTCATCGTCGCCTGGACCGCCCCGATCGGCGCCTGCAGGCTTTCCGCGATCGAGGGCATGGAGGGCACATAGAAGGAAATCGTCATCGGACCCAAGGTGACGAGGGTCGTCAGCAGGGCGAGCAGCCATTTGCCGGTCAAATGTCGGGAGGATGTCTTGGCGCTCACGGGCGGTCCCATTCCCCTACCCGATCCGGTGCAGGGCGGCGCCGTTTTCGCGCAGCCAGACCCGCGCCCGACGGGATCCCGGGGCCAGTTCCTCCGTCAGCGCCCAGAAGGCCGGGGAATGGTTCATATGGCGCAGATGCGCGACCTCATGCGCCACAACATAGGTCAGGATGTCCGGCTTGGCGCAGATCAGCCGCCAGTTGAAGGACAGGTTGCCGTTCGCGGCGCAGCTGCCCCATCGGCTGACCTGGTCGCGGACGGTGATCCGCCCCGCCTTCAATCCGGCGCGCTCGGCCAAAATACCGACCTGCTCGCCGATTTCTCGCCGGGCCTCCGACTTCAGATGGTCGCGGACCCGGCGCTGGATGTGCGGAAGGTCGCCGCCGACCAAGAGCAACTGCCCTTCGACCCGGCATTTGCCGCGATGGGACGGGTCGTGAAAAATCGTTACGGTCCCGTCACGGAGCGGAAGGTCGACCCCGTGGCGGAAGGGAATGCGCGGCGGTAAGGCCCGGAATGTCTCGATCAGCCAATCCCGGTGCTCTTCGACGAAAGCCCGCATCCGGCGTATGCCGATGGTCTTGGGAACGGTCAGCACCGCCCGATCATTGTGCGAATCCAGCCGCAACGTCATCCGCCGGGCCTTGGGATTCCGCCTGATCTCGACCGGGATGACGCAGTCTCCGTCCCGCACCGCCAAATCTTGATCGGGCGGCGGTGTTCGGGCCCGACCAGAATGCAGGCCGGCAAGGGATTGGAAGAGGTTCATGCACCCGACTTAGCCGGATTCAGCCACCGAAGGCGAGTGCATTCCTCGTCAAATTTCCTTGGACCGTCAGGCGGCTTTCGAGACCGGCATGGAAAGCGAAAACCCTTCCGCCTTCAGGGCCGAGATCAGGGCGGCCCGCTTTTCCGCCGGCAGTGTAACCAGCGGCGGAGAAACCCGGTTCCATTCCTCGTCCCCGCCAAATTCGGCAAGAACAGCCTTCACCGCGGCGATGATCGGATAGCCTTCCATGATGCCGCGCACGGCGGAGACCTTTTCGTTCAGGGCGTCCGCTTCCGGCTTGTCCCATACGTCGATCAGGGCGCGGATGGCGCGGACATTGATATTGGCGCTGGCGCTGATGCAGCCGGCCCCGCCTATCTTCAGCGCGTCCACCGCGCGCGACTCGGAACTGGGGAAAGTGTGCAGGCTGGGGAAGTTCTTGATCACGGCTTCCGTGTTCGACCAGTCGCCCGAACTGTCCTTCAGGCCCCCGACGGTCTCGGGATAGGCTTTCACCAGACGCTCGATCACGCCCATCGGAATGCCGACACCCGCCATTTGCGGGAAATGATACAGATAAAGTTGAAGGCGCTTGTCGCCGACCCGCTCGATCAGTTCCGCGAAGCTCGCGTACAACCCGTCGTCGCTCGGGTTCTTGTAGTAGAAGGGCGGCAGGACCAAGACACCGCCGCAGCCGAGTTCGACCGCGTGTTTCGTCATGGCGACGCTGTCGGCCAGGGCGCACATGCCTGTTCCCGGCAGAAGCTTGGCGGCCGGGACGCCGCTCTCGACCAGACCCTCGGTCAGGCGCATCCGGTCGGCCATGCCGACGGAATTGGCTTCACTGGTCGTGCCGAAGATGGCCAGCCCATCCGCGCCTTCGTCCAGCAGCCAGGAACAGAATGCGTTGAAACGGCCGGCATCCGGCGACAGGTCGGCGGCGAACGGCGTGGAGGCCGGGACGAGGACGCCGCGAAAACGGGCGGGAGAAGTATCGGTCATCGTTGTTTCCTCTTCTGATCCGGTTTGCGCGCGCGGCGGGGTTTGTCCGCTCCGCTGGCGCTTTTCCGGCGTGCTTCCTTCTGGCGCCATTCCAAGGTCGCCCGGTTCGCATTCAGCCATCCGGTGACATGGTCTTCAAGATCGCCGACGGATAATTCCGACACCGCCTTGCCGCGGACCGAGATACCGGCCCGGTGAACGCTGTCGGGATCGCCGCTGACCAGCGGGTGCCATTCGGCCAGGTCCTTGCCCTCCGCCAACAGGCGATAGGCGCAGCTTTCCGGCATCCAGTGCAGGCTGGCCACATTGGCGGCTGACAGGGCGACACAGTCCGGAACGTTCACGGCCCGGTTCGAATAATCCGTGCAGCGGCATTTCTCTATGTCCAGGAAGGCACAGGCGACATCAGTGATCGCGATCGCCCCCGTATCGCTGTCCTCCAGCTTGTGCAGGCAGCATTGGCCGCAGCCGTCGCACAGGCTTTCCCACTCCGTGCCGCTCATCTCGGCAAGGGTCTTGGTTTTCCAGAATGGCTGTGCGCGGTCCGTCATGGCGCCCGGTCTATCAGGTGCAGGAAGGACCCGGCAACCGATCCCCGCACAAGGCCCGCGGTGCCAAGGTCTTCGCCGCGTGCGTCGGTGGCCGCGAAAAGCGCCTCCCCCGGCCCTTCGGCGGTCACGGTCGAATAGTGGAATTCATGCGCGGCGAAACGCATGCCCATCGGCCCCAGCGGCGATGCCGTCAAGGTCTCGGCACGGCGATAGCCAAGATGCCGCTTCCGGGCGGCGAAGGAGGTCGTGACCGGCAGCAGCCCGGCCATGGCGTGGCCCTGCCCCTCCGCATCGATCAGTGTGTCGCCCAGCACCATATACCCGCCGCATTCGCCGAATATCGGTTTTCCTGCCGCCGCGAAGGCCCGCAAGGCGGTCAGGAAAGTGTTGTTTCCGGCGAGCCGGCCCGCATGCAATTCCGGATATCCGCCCGGCAGATAGACCGCGTCCGCCCGGCCGGGCGGCGCCTGGTCTTCCAGCGGCGAGAAAAAGGAAACATCGGCGCCTTGGGCGCGCCAGGCCGCCGGAACGGCGTCGTAGCAAAAGGCGAAGGCCCGATCCCTCGCCACGGCGATATGCTGGCCCAGAACCGGCAAACCGGGGGCCCCCGGGCCGCTCGTACCTTCCCCGGCCGGCTTGGCGAGCGCGCGAAGGGCGGTGAGATCCAGATGGGCCTCGACCAGATCGGCCGCACGGTCCAACAAGGCATCCAGATCGTCGTGCTCACCCGCCTGAACCAGGCCGAGATGGCGGGACGGTACCGAAACAAGCGCGTCGCGCGGAATCGCGCCGAGGATTTTCGGCGGTGTATCGAGGGTCGCGGCGGCTTCCGCGATCATGCGCGCATGGCGATCGCTGCCGGTCCGGTTCAGGATCACGGCGGCTATGGTCACATCGCCTCGAAAGCGGCGAAAACCCTCGATGATCGCGGCGGCGGACGTGGACTGGCCCATCACATCCATCACCAGCACGACCGGCCAGTTCAGCGCGGCGGCCAGATCCGCGGTCGATCCGGTGCCGTCGGCGGCCCCGTCGAACAGGCCCATGACCCCCTCGGCGATGATGATTTCGGCGCCGTTGCCGGCTGTCCGCGCCAGGGCGCGGAGCCTGTCCGGCTGCATCGCCCAGGGGTCCAGGTTGTAACAAGGCTTGCCGGTGGCGGCGCGATGGAAGGCGGGGTCGATATAGTCGGGGCCGGTCTTGATGCCGCGCGCGTCGACGCCTTGCCGTGTCAGGGCGCGCAGCAGGCCCAAGGTGATCAGGGTCTTGCCCGATCCGCTGGACGGCGCGGCGATGACCAGACCGCCCGGCGACAGACTGTTTGCTGAAACGTTCGGCACGATGGGACGGGCTAGACGGCTTCCCGGTCGGCCCGGTTGCCGAGCGGGTCGGCCTCCAGCCGTTTGCCGGTCAGCGCGCCCAGCCAATCCAATGCCGGGCGCAGGCGCACCACGTCGCCGATGACGACAATGGCGGGCGGTTCCAGCGTTTTCGCGACGTCCGGTGCTTGCGACAGGGTCGTCACGGCGACGGTCTGATGTTCCGTCGCCGCGCTGCAGACCAAAGCCGTCGGTTCGTCGGGCGACCGGCCGCCCTCGATCAGGCGCCGGGTGATTTCACCCATATGCTTCAGCGCCATGTAGAGGATCAGCACCGGCGATCCCTGCGCCAGGGCCGGCCAGTTGATGCCGTCCGGCACCTCGCCGGTGACGCCGTGCCCGGTCACGAAGGTGACGGCGGAATTGGTGTCGCGATGGGTCGCGGGGATGCCCGCATAGGCCAGGCCGCCGATTCCCGCGGTCACGCCGGGCACGACGCGGAAGGGGATGCCGGCATCGACCAGATCCAGCGCTTCCTCGCCGCCGCGACCGAAGACGAAGGGGTCGCCGCCCTTCAGGCGCACGACCTTGCGGCCTTCGCGCGCCAGATCCACCAGCCGGTTCGAGATCGCCCGCTGTTTCGGCGACGGTTTGCCGCCGCGTTTGCCGGCATGGATCATTTCCGCCGACGGCGCTGCCAGCGCCAGAATCCGGTCGTCGACCAGGGCGTCGTAAACCACGGTGTCGGCTTGGGCGAGGCCGTTCAGGGCATGCACGGTCAGCAGGCCGGGATCGCCCGGACCGGCGCCGATGAGCCAGACCCAACCTGCTTCGAGGATTGGCAGAGAATCAGGAAGACGTAACGAACTTGTCATGGCGGCGACCATAGACGGCGCGCCCGGTCTCGCCTAGCCCGAAAGCGACCCGCTTCGCACGCTTGGCGGCGCGGTGCGCGTCTCTATAAGGTGCGATAGCGATTCTGATCACGATGGGGCTGTGGTGACCCGAAAACCCGATGGGCCGTTGCGGAAAGGCTGGACCACCGGCGCCTGCGCGGCGGCGGCGGCCAAGGCTGCCTTGGAAGGGCTGTTGACCGGCGCCGTTCCGGGCCGGGTGGGGATCCGTCTGCCGAAGGGACAATTGCCGGAATTCGAGACGGTCGAGCGGTCTCTGTCCCCCGATGCTGCCGAATGCGGCGTGATCAAGGATGCGGGCGACGACCCGGACGTGACCCATGGCGCCACGATCCTGGCCCGGGTGGAACGCGGCGCGCCGGGGTCCGGCATCACCTTCCGCGCCGGGCCCGGCGTCGGCACGGTGACCAAGCCCGGTTTGCCGCTGCCGCCGGGGGAGCCGGCCATCAACCCGATGCCCCGGCGGATCATCGGCGACAATCTGGCGGATCTTGCCGACAGATTCGATGCGGCGCTCGATCTGGTGGTCACGATTTCGGTTCCGGGCGGGGAGGAAATCGCCAAGAAGACCTGGAACCCCCGCCTCGGCATCCTGGGCGGCATTTCCATCCTTGGCACCACCGGTGTGGTCGTGCCGTTTTCATGCAGCGCCTGGATCCACTCGATCCATCGCGGTATCGACGTCGCCCGGGCGACGGGATTAATCCATGTGGCGGGCGCGACAGGGAATGCGTCGGAGGCAGCGGTGCAACGGAAGTTCGACCTGTCCGATCAGGCATTGATCGACATGGGCGATTTCGCCGGCGGCATGCTGAAATACTTGAAATCCCATCCGGTGCAGCGCGTCACCATCGCGGGCGGCTTCGCCAAGCTGGTGAAGCTGGGCCAGGGAAAGCTCGACCTGCATTCCTCGCGCAGTCAGGTGGATTTCAGCGACCTGGCCGGTTTGGTTGCCGCGGCGGGCGGCAGCGGGAAACTGGTCGCCGCGGCCCGAAAGGCGAACACGGCAGCCGAGGTCCTGGCTCTGGCGCAGGGTTTGCCGTTAGCGGATCTGGTGGCTAAGCGCGCCCGGTCGGTCGCCCTGGCGACGTTGGGCGGGGGTGAGGTGGATGTTCTGGTGGTCGACCGTAACGGCGAAGAGCTCGCCTTCACGGGGCGCGACTAGACGATGCGCAAACTCCTGATCCTCGGCGGCACGGGCGAGGCCGTCGCCCTGGCCAAGGCAGTCAAAGCGGAATTCGGCGATGGGCTGACCGCGGTGACCTCGCTCGCCGGGCGGACCAAGGCGCCGACCTTACCGTTGGGCGAGATGCGGGTCGGCGGTTTCGGCGGGCCGGAGGGCCTGACCCGGTATCTGCGCGCGGAGAAGATTTCAGCGGTCATCGATGCGACCCATCCTTTCGCGGCGCGCATGACGGCGAACGCGGTCGCGGCCTGTGATGCGGCCGCGGTGCCGCGCTTGCGGCTCGACCGGCCGGCCTGGACGCCGGGGCCCGGCGACGACTGGCATGCGGTGCCCGACCTCGCCGCCGCCGCGGGTATGTTGCCCGGTCTGGGGGCGCGCGCCTTTCTGACCATAGGGTCGACGGAACTGGCGCCCTTCAAGGGCCTCTCCGACGTTTTGCTCTGGGCGCGCATGATCGAACCGCCCGCGCCCGACGCCTTGCCTGAGAACTGCACCGTCATCGAGGGCCGTGGGCCGTTTTCGCTGGACGACGAATTGGATCTGATGCGTGAACTTGGCATCGATATCCTTGTGACCAAGAACAGCGGCGGGCCCGCGGCGGCGGCGAAGCTGGCGGCGGCGCGCCGGTTGGGCATACCTGTCGTGATGGTCGAGAGGCCGCCGGCCCCACCGGGAGACAGCGTCCCGGATGTAGAACGGGCCGTCGAATGGTTGCGGCCTTTCGTCCGCTGACCCATATCGAGGGCGTATCCATGCAGATACCGGGTTGAATGCCGGTCGATTCCCTGCTGAATCTCGAGGCGGGAGATGACCGTGCCTGGGTGCCGGAGCGATCGCGCCACAGGTGAAGGACAAGGGGAGGGACCCTGAATGCATTTCGCGATTTTTAAACGTATCCTGGCAATCGTTGCACTCTGTGGCGTATTGGTGCCCGGCGGAGCCAACGCGCAAACGATCCTCGGGCTCGATGCGCCGGTGCTGCGGGCGGTCAAGGATGGCGATTACGTCGCCTTGCGCAGCGAATTGGTGAAGGGCGCGAATCCGAACCTGGCCGATAATGACGGGCTGACCCTGATGATGCATGCGGCCCGGGACGAATACACCGACATGATGGAATTGCTGGTCCAGAACAACGCCAATCTCGCGGCGACCGACCGGGACGGTAATACGGCGCTGCATTGGGCGGTCATCCAGGGCCGATACGGCTCGGTCGAGACCCTGATTTCACTGGGCGCCAATGTGAATCTGCAGAACCGGCGCGGAGAAACGCCGCTTCTGGTCGCCGTTCGCGAAGGGGACCGGGATATCGTCGAATTGATTCTGAGCGCCAGTCCGGATTTCGACATCCGCGATTATTCAGGCCGCAGCGTCATGGATTTCGCCCGAAATGGCCGTGATCGCAGGATCGCCCAGATGCTGGAGGATGCCGGGGCCGCGCAATAGCGTCGCGGAAGGCTCCGGCAACCCCGGGATATCCAACCGGTACGGGTCGGGCGCGGCGTTCAACGCCGACCGCTGTTTTCCTGAATGGTTTCGATGCGTTGCGACGGTTCCGGGGCAGTGCCGCCGTCCGACGATGACGTGCCGCCGAAATTAAAGAAGCCGCCGAAGAGTTTCTGTTCCGGAAAGGGCATCGGCGAATCGGGCAGGTGCGCAGTCGCCGCGGTCATGAAGGCGCCCCACATCCGCGCCGGCAACCCGCCGCCGGTGATCCTCTTGCTCGGTGATCCGTCATCGTTGCCGATCCACACCCCGACGACCAGATCCGGCGTATAGCCCACGAACCATCCATCGCGGTAATCCTGCGACGTGCCCGACTTGCCGCCGGCCGTGCGGCCGATCCTGGCGTTCCTGCCGGTGCCGTATTCGATCACCGACGCCAACAGCGAATGCATGGTTCGGGCAACCCCCGTCTCAAGCACTTTGGCGGTTTCCTGCCTCTGCCGGACATAGAGGGTCTCGCCGCCGCGTTCCTCGATTCTGCTGATGCCATAGGGCAGCACCGCATTGCCGCCATTCGGCAAGGTTGCGTACGCGCCGGTCAGTTCGATCAGCGTTACGCCATGCACCCCGAGCGATAGCGACCGGTCGGGGGAGAGGTCGGCGGTGATGCCAAGGCGATGGGCGAGGTCGATGATCTTGGCGCGCCCGGCCCTTTCCCCGACGGCGACCGAGACCCTGTTGAGGGATTTGGCGAAACCGTCGCGCAGGGTGACCGGGTCGTCGGGCGTCTTGCTGAAATCCCGCGGTGTCCAGTCGCCGATCGTGCCGGCCCTGGGATCGATCATCGTGTCCGGGGTCAGGCCGGCCTCCAAGGCGGCCAGATAGGCGAAGAACTTGAAGGTCGATCCGGGCTGGCGATAGGCGTGAACCGCCCGGTTGAACTGGGTCTTCTGCCAATCGGTTCCGCCGACCATGGCGACGACGGCACCGTCTGGCCGCATTGCGATCAGGGCGGTTTGCGAAGCGCCGGCCTCAAGAATGGCGGGCAGGTGATCGGCGATGGTCTTTTCGGCCAGATGCTGCAGGTCCGGCTCCAGCGTCGTGGTGATGATCAGGTCGCGATTCGCACCGCCCGCGATATCGGCGGCCCGGCCGACGGCCCAATCGGCGAAGTACCGGCCGTAACGCCCGCGGGTATCCGCGCGCACGACCGGCACGGTCGGCCGTTTCGCGGCATCCGCCTCGGCCTGGGTCAGCATGCCGCTATCGGCCATGGCGTTGAGCACGATGGCGGCGCGTTCCGCGGCCTGTTCCGGATCGGCGACCGGATTGTACCGGCTGGGGGCCTTGGGCAGCCCGGCCAGGACCGCGGCCTGGAACAGCGTGACGTCGCCGGCGGGCTTGCCGAAGAAAGTCCGCGCGGCGGCATCGACCCCATAGGCGCCCGCGCCCAGATAGACACGGTTGAGGTAGATTTCCAGGATCTGATCCTTGCTCAGATTGGATTCCAACCAGAAGGCCAGCAGCACTTCCTGTATCTTTCGCCGCAAGGTTCGGTCCGGCGACAGGAACAGGTTCTTGGCCAATTGCTGGGTCAGCGTGCTGCCGCCCTGGCGCACGCCGCCGGCCAGCAGATTGGTCCAGGCCGCGCGCGCAAGGCCGACGACGTCGATGCCGGGATGGTCGCGGAAACGGCGGTCCTCGATGGCGATCAGCGCGTTCGGCAGATAGGGCGGCAGATCGGCCAGGGTGACGTGATCGCCGTGGATCTTGCCGGTCCGGGCGACCAGGCCGCCCTCGGCGTCGATCACGGCGAATCCCGCCTCGCGCAGTGTGGCTTTTTCGATATCCGTGACATCCGGCAGCGTCCAGCCGTAATAGGCCAGTACGGCCGTCAGGGCGACGACGCCCCAGATACTCAGGCTGATCAGGGCCTTTGTGATGCGCCAGACCAGGGATCCGCGTCGGCGGGGGCTTTCCGCCGCGTCCGCTCTTGTCCGGGCGGCGCCGTTTTTCCGACCGGTATCACGCGCGGAGCCGCGCCCCACGCGTGATTTGGCGGGTTTCTTCGATGCGCCGGATTTTTTACCTGCGCGGGTTTTTGTCTTGCCGGTTTGAGCCATGGGCTAGGTGTATCAGAATCGCCCGAACGAACAGCGCCGAATTTCGCCACGCACGAGGTCGAGACGGGGAATGCGGGGATACCAAACTAAATGCACATTTGAAATATTAAAAACTAAACGCTATTTTACTGGTGCAAAGCTATAAACGTGCCTATTCGTGAACGGCGGTTCAGATCCATTTCCGGATCATGGCCTTGGATTTCAAGGTCGCCGATAAAGCGTGATAGGATTCGGTCGATAAGGATGGCGGCAACCGTTTACGGCGGCCTCGGTCCCGAAAGTCATTGAAAGGTGTGTCATGGATAGGCCTTACGGAAAAGTCCTCGATAAACTGCGAAACGCCGGGCTGCGCCCGACGCGCCAGCGCTTGGCCTTGGCGCGGTTGCTGTTCGATGCGGGCGACCAGCACGTCACCGCCGAACATCTTTATGCATTGTCGAAATCCGCGGATGCAAAAGTGTCACTTGCGACGGTCTACAATACACTGCATCAGTTCAAGGAAGCAGGCCTTCTGAGAGAGGTTGTGGTCGAGCCGGGCCGGTCCTATTTCGACACCAACATCGACAACCACCACCATTTCTACGACGCGGATAATGGTGAGTTGATCGATATCCCGGCCAGTCACGTAACAGTGTCGAGCCTGCCTTCTCCGCCGAACGGTAAGAAGGTGGACCGGGTTGATGTCGTGGTCCGTCTGTCGGATAGCGACTGATAATTTCCGACTAAAAAATTGATCTAGATCAAAATTCTTAGAAACATTCTTGGAATGTTTCTAAATTATTTGACTCATGGAATCCTCGGGCCCATATTGTAGGCCACCAATGATCCCGGGCCAGACTGACAGCCCGGGGTTGGTGCTTGTCCGGATTGGCGGGCGTACGGTCCGCCTCCGGAGCAACCGGGAGAAAATCAAGGAGGGTTCCATGTCGCTCCAAGGCAGTAAAACCGAAAACAATCTCAAAGAAGCGTTCTCCGGCGAAAGCCAGGCGAACCGCCGTTACCTCTATTTCGCTCAGAAGGCCGATATCGAAGGCTACAACGACGTTGCTACGGTCTTCCGTTCCACCGCGGAAGGTGAAACCGGCCATGCGCACGGTCACCTCGAGTTTCTCGAAGAAGTCGGTGATCCGGCGACCGGTGAGCCGATCGGTGGCACCTCCGACAACCTGAAAGCGGCCATCGCCGGCGAAACCCATGAATATACGGATATGTATCCGGGCATGGCGCGCACGGCGCGGGAAGAAGGCTTCGACGAAATCGCCGATTGGTTCGAAACGCTTGCGAAAGCGGAAAAGAGCCATGCCGGCCGTTTCCAGAAAGCCCTGGATTCCCTGGAAGGCTAATACATTCAGCAGGTGGCCGGCGGCGCGGGACGGTGCCGCCGGACATCTTCCGTTCAGTGACCGTTCGCACCCACGCGACGGGGCGGCGGACGGGCACGGTCTCTAATAACGATTAAAGATATGAGGCGTGCGCTATGACTGAAGGCAGCCGGGAAGGCAGTCTGGATGCCCCGACACGGCATCCCATCGATTGGAACAACCCCGATTTCTATGACGAAGCGAAGCTGGATGATGAGCTTCGACGGATTTTCGACATCTGCCACGGATGTCGGCGCTGCTTCAATTTGTGCGACAGTTTCCCGCGCCTCTTCGATTTGATCGACGATTCGGAAAGCGGTGAACTCGACACCGTGGATTCCAAGGATTTCAAGCCGGTCGTGGATGCCTGCACGCTCTGCGACATGTGCTTCATGACGAAATGCCCGTACGTGCCGCCGCACGAATTCAACCTGGACTTCCCCCACCTGATGCTGCGTTACCGCGCCGTGGAACGGAAGAAGGGGTTGATCGGCAAGGGCATGGATGCGCAGCTCAACGAAACCGATCGCAACGGCAAGCTGGGCTCAAGCCTGTCCGGCATCGCCAATTGGGCGACCGACCGGCATAACGGATTGACCCGCGGATTGATGGAAAGCATCGGTGGCGTCCACAAGGATGCCGCCCTGCCGAAATTTGCCGGCAAGACCTTCGAAAAGCGTGCCGAGACGGAAGCGCCCGCGGTCAATACCGCCGCGCCGGCGCTTGGCCGGAAGGCGGTGATCTACGCAACCTGCTACGGCAATTACAACAACCCGGAAATCGGCACCGCCGCATTGGCGATCCTGGCCCATAACGGTGTCGAGGTAGAGGTCGTTTATCCGGAATGCTGCGGCATGCCGCAGTTGGAACAGGGCGATCTCGCCCGCGTCGAGACCAAGGCGAAGAACGTCGCCAAGACGCTGAAGCCCTATATCGAAAAAGGCTATCACGTGATCTCCCTGGTGCCGAGCTGCACGCTGATGCTGAAATTCGAGTGGCCGTTGATCTCGCCCGGCGATGCGGACGTAGAACTGCTCAGCGGGTCGACTTTCGATATCAGCGAATACATCGTCGATATCGCCAAAAAGGAAGGTCTGGCCGATGGGTTGAAGCCGCTCGACGGCGACGTCTCGGTCCATATCGCCTGCCATGCGCGGGCGCAGAATATGGGGCAGAAGGCAGCCGAACTGATGAAATTGGTGCCCGATACGAAGCTGCATGTGGTGGAGCGCTGTTCCGGCCACGGCGGTGCCTGGGGCGTCAAGAAGGAGTTCTTCGAGGTGGGCATGAAGGTCGGCAAACCGGTCTTCCGGCAGGCGTTGAACAAGGGCCAGGCGAAATACGTCGCCAGCGAATGCCCGCTGGCCGGCCTGCATATCGCCCAAGGTATGGAGGCGACTGGCAGCGACAAGCCGCTTCCGGAAACGGTGCCGCATCCCGTCGTGCTGTTCGCCCGCGCCTATGGACTGAATTTTTAAAGGATGCGTGAGGTTTGGAGATGATAGCGATGCCGATCAAGACGGAAATTACCGCTGCCGACATTATGCCGATTGATGAGTATACGAAGGTCCGGAAGCAGCGCCGGACCGCGATGATGCCGATCAAGAAGGCGCGCCGGATGGATATCGGCCCGGTCGCGACGGCCTATTTCGAGAACTATGAAACCATGCTCCATCAGGTGCATGAGATGCTCTATATCGAAAAGGGCGGTGACGAACAGCTGGCCGACGAACTGGCGGCCTACAACCCGCTGATCCCGAAGGGCCGCGAACTGGTCGCGACGGTGATGTTCGAAATCGACGATCCGATCCGCCGCGCCAATTTCCTTGGCCGGCTGGGCGGCGTGGAAGAAACCATGTTCCTGAAATTCGCCGAGTTCGAAGTGAAGGGCCAGCCGGAAGAGGATGTCGACCGGACCAACGCCGCCGGCAAGGCGAGCAGTGTCCAGTTCATTCATTTCCCGATGACCGACGATCAGGCCGACGCGTTCAAGACCGAAGGCGTACAGGTCATCATCGGTTTCACCCACCCGGAATACGCCCATATGACGATCATGCCGGAAACGACCCGCGCGGCGCTCGCCGGGGATCTGGCCTAGGCCTCATCCGGATAGTTTGGAAAAGGCCGGCCGGGTTCGCCCCCGCTGGCCTTTCTCTTTTTGCGCGTGGGTGGGTCGGACGTGCCTCACCCAACGAAGATCAGTTGATCACTTCGCTGTCGTACAGGCCCCAGACATGCTCGCGGGCGACCCAACCTTCGTAGCCGTTGGTTTTGACCTCGCACCAGGCCGCGTCGCATTTCTCGACCACCGCGACCATGCCGCCGGCCAGCCGCGCAGTAACGGGGGCGTCGTCGTCCGGTTCCCGCCGCATGATGATCTCATCCGCCGCGACGACGATGCCGCGCCGGCTGGACAACATGGCGCGATGGATCCACCCCTCGGTGCCTTCCACGTCCCGAACTTTCCGCCAGGTGTCGTGTTCGGCGATCACCTCCAGCGGCATGTAGCGCCGCTGATAGACCCATTCCACCGGATACCGGACGCCGGGTCCGCTCCGCATGTTGACCTCGTCGGCGTTCAGGGTGACGAACCGGGGGATCGGTTGTCCGCTGGAGGCCGATTGCGCTTGGACCGGTGCCGTTGCCGCGACGCCAGCCACGACGAGACAAGACAAAAGCAGTTTTGCTTTCATGTTCCTCGATCCACTGATTTTTGTGACGTCATGGAATCGGATACCCTGCGTCGCCTTGGCGCGGCAAGGGCCTAGCGCCAAAACTGTCGCAAGTCTTTGCGAAAGCCTGAAAGTCTTGCCGAAAGACGGTGCAAAATTGCGTGTCGCGCGGTATGACAGAACCGAATCGCGCCGGGGTGAGACCCCGTTTTAACGAAAATGCATAAAGTGTGAGTGCGGGATGAGCCAGAGACCACGCGTCATCGTGACCCGAAAATTGCCCGACATCATCGAAACGCGGATGATGGAACTGTTCGACTGCCGGCTGAATCTGGACGATGAAGCCTTGAGCCGCGAGGAACTGATTGCCGCGGCCCAGGAAGCCGATGTCCTCGTGCCGACGGTGACGGACCGCATCGACCGCGAAGTGATCGATGCCGCCGGCGACAAATTGAAGCTGATCGCCTCTTTCGGCACGGGGGTCGACCATATCGATTTCCAGGCGTGCAAGCGCCGGAACATCATCGTCACGAATACGCCGGATGTCCTTACCGAGGACACGGCCGACATGACCATGGCCCTGATCCTGGCCGTGCCGCGGCGCCTGACCGAAGGCGAGCAGTTGGTGCGGTCGGGCGAATGGAAGGGCTGGAGCCCGACCGGGATGCTGGGCCATCGCATTTGGGGCAAGCGCCTCGGCATCGTCGGAATGGGCCGGATCGGCCAGGCGGTGGCGCGGCGCGCCCGCGGGTTCGGCCTGTCGATCCATTATCACAACCGCAACCGGGTCCACGACCAGGTGGAGGAGGAGTTGGAGGCGACCTATTGGTCCAGCCTGGACCAGATGATCGCCCATATGGACATCATCTCCATCAACTGCCCGCATACGCCGGCGACCTTCCACCTGCTGAACCGCCGCCGTCTGCAGCTGATGAAACCGCATGCCTATGTGGTCAATACCAGCCGCGGCGAGGTGATCGACGAAGCCGCGCTGATCGAGGCGCTGACCCAGGAACAGATCGCGGGCTGCGGGCTGGACGTCTATGAACACGAACCGGCGGTGAACCCGAAATTGCTGAAGCTACGCAACGCCGTGCTGCTGCCGCATATGGGGTCGGCGACGATCGAGGGTCGTATCGCCATGGGGGAAAAGGTCATCATCAACATCCGGACCTTCGCCGACGGGCATAACCCGCGCGACCGGGTCATCGATACGATGTTCTGACCGCAATCACGGGACAAGTCTTGGATCCACTCGCCTTCATCGCCTTCACTACCTTCTTCGCGACGATCGGCCCCGTCGATGTCGCGGCGATGTATGCCGGGCTGACGGCGGGGCACACGCCCGCCCATGCGCGGGCGATGGCGGTACGGGGGGTCGCGATCGGTTCCGCGCTGTTGCTGCTGTTCGCCTTTGGCGGCAACGCGGTGCTGGCGCAATTGGGGATCGGCTTGCCGGCCCTGCGCACGGCAGGCGGCATCCTGTTGCTGCTGGTGTCGATCAACATGGTCTTCGGCAAGCAGAGCGGCGGCACCTCCACGACCGAGGACGAAACCGAGGAAGCGCGCCACAAGGCCGACCTCTCGGTCTTTCCCCTGGCGACGCCGTTGATCGCGGGGCCCGCCGCGATGGGGGCCGCTGTGCTGCTGATGGCCGATGCGGGTGAGGATTGGGCCCGCAAAGGCATCGTGATCGGCGCCCTTTGCGCCAATCTCGGGCTTACCTTCGTATTCCTGATGGTGGCGTCCTGGATCCAGAAGATCCTGGGTGTCACGGGCCTGAATGTCATTTCCCGCGTCGTCGGCGTCCTGCTGGCGGCCCTGGCCGTGCAATTCATGTTCGACGGCATCGCATCCAGCCGTTTGATGATTCCCGGCACGTGATCCAAGTTTAAAATAATAGTGAATAAGTAATATATTAGTGAAAACGTTGCGACTAGCGCTTGCGGAACGTCGCAACGAGTGCGATCAAGGGTCCACAGGGTAAGGCGCTGAAGCGCCAATTTTGGAACGAATAAAAAATGCAAGAAGCGGGTGATCAGGACTGGCTGGCAGGCCGGTTGAAACGCCATTTGGGCGAATTGATTCGTCTCGCCATGCCTGTGATCGGTTCGCGTGCGGGTATCCTGGTTCTGATGACCGTGGACCTCGCCTATCTCGGTCGGGCCGGGGCGGACGAAACCGCCTATTATTCGCTCGGTTCCTCCCCCTTCGTAATTCTCATGGTCATCGGCATCGGCCTGATGATGGGAACCATGGTGACCGTCTCCCACGCCTTTGGGGAAGGTGAATTCAAGGAATGCGGCGCGATCTGGCGGCGCTCCCTGCCCTGGGCCCTGTTATGCGGCCTCGCGCTCACCCTGTTGTTGCTGCCGGTCGAGGATTTCTTCCTGTTCACCGGTCAAAACCCGGGTCTCGCAAGAGGCGCGGCGGGCGTCACCTTCATGATGAGCCTCAGCCTCGTGCCGACGCTGGTCTATGTTACCTGCGCGTTCTTCCTGGAGTCTTTGCGCCGTCCGGTTCCCGTACTGATCGCCATCGGCGTCGCCAATCTGCTCAATGTCGCGATCAACCCGATGCTGGTCTTCGGTATCGGGCCGATTCCGGAAATGGGTGCCGAAGGTGCGGCATTGGCAACCTCCATCGCGCGGACGGCCATGGCATTGTTCCTGGTCATATACTGCTGGTTCCTGAAGGATCACGAGACATTCGGTATCCGAAACCCGCTGGGGCCGGGGTGGTGGCAGGCCTTTTCGACGCAACGGAAATACGGTTATGCGACCGGTCTGTCGCACGGTTTCGAAAGCCTCGGTTTCGGCGTGATGCACATCTATGCTGGCTGGCTCGGCGTCAATGCGTCAGCGACCTTCGGCATGGGCATGAACCTCACTGCGCTGGTCTTCATGGTGGCGCTGGGGCTGGCCAACGCGACGTCCGTCCGGGTCGGCATCGCGCATGGCCGCCGCGATCTGCCGGACCGGGAACTGGCCGGATGGGTCGGGGTCGGCGTGACCTTCGCCCTGATGATGGTCTTCACGGGGGTCCTTGTATTCCAGCCCGAATGGGTGGCCTTGAGTTATACCAATGACCCGACGCTGGTGGCGATGCTGATCGGCTGTGTCGTCGTGGTCGGTTACGTCGTCATCTGCGACGGCTGCCAGATCGTGCTGTCCCACGCGATCCGCGCGGCGGCGGATCCCTGGACGCCGACCGTGCTCAATTTCGCCGCCTATTTCGTCGTCCAGATCCCGCTCGGCTACGTCCTGGCGATCCATATGGGGCATGGGGTGGTCGGATTGTTCGAGGCGATGCTGATCGGTTCGGTCTTTTCCTGCGCGATCCTCGGCGCCCGCTGGATGATGCTGAACCGGCGTCAGATCCGGCTCAGCCAGACCATCGTCAATCCCCGGGCCGCAGAATAGTCGGGGTCTCGCCGCAGAGCGGACAGGAAGGGTTCTTCGGCGTCCGGATCATCCGCATGTCGTTGTCCAGCGCATCGTACAGCATCAACCGTCCGACCATGCCTGTGCCCAGGCCCAGGATCTGCTTGATCACTTCGGTCGCCTGAAGCGTTCCCATCACGCCCGCGACGGGGCCGAGAATGCCGGCCGTATCGCAGCGGGCAACGACGCCGTCCGCCGGCGCCTCCGGGAAGACGCAGCGATAACAGGCCCCGCCCTCATAGGCCTTGAAGGTGGATAATTGCCCTTCAAACCGAACGACCGAGGCGCTGACCAGCGGTTTCCGGGCCAGATAGCAGGCGTCGTTCAAGAGGACCCGGATCGTGTAATTATCCGTCCCGTCGACCACCAGATCATACGGTTCGATCACCGCCTGGACATTGTCCGCGTCCAGCCGGGTTTCGATCGCCTCGATCGCGATAGTCGGGTTGAGGGCCCGGGCGCGGGCCACCGCGCTTTCCACCTTCGAGATCCCGACGCTGGCTTCCGTATGCGCGATCTGCCGCTGCAGATTGGTGCGGTCGACCGCGTCGAAATCCACCAGGCCGATCCGTCCGATCCCGGCGGCGGCCAGATACATCAGGACAGGGCTGCCCAAACCGCCGGCGCCGACGATGCAGACCTTGGACTGCAGCAGGGCGATCTGCCCTTCCTCGCCGATCTCATCCAGGATGACATGGCGGGCATAGCGTTCCAGGTCGGCGTCTGACAAGTCATCCATGGAGGCGAAATCCTCAATCCGCTTCTGCGGACGGGCCGGGCCGGGCCAGGCGTTCCTCGATCGTTCTGGCCGCGTCGAAGAATTGTTCGCGCGTCCGGCCGACGAAGCGGTTGCGGTTTTCGATCGCGCGGAACAGTTCCTCGGAATCGTAACGGACCGATTCGACCATCTTCATCATGATGTCGAAGGTCTCGGTCGTATGATCCAGTTCCGGCATGTCCATTTCCACGACGATTTTGGACATCAAGTGGGTCAGTCCCTGAACGAAGGCAAGCTGCCGGTCGTGTTCCTCCGCCGTCGTGACAATGGTCTTCAGGCGCAGTTCCTTGGACAGGAAGGCCTCGACGCACTCCAGCCGTTCGCCGCGGACGTTGCAGAGCGCGATGCGCAGGCCGCTGATGCCGTTCGCACCGGTTTGCGGGCCGAACAGCGGATGGGTGCCGACGATATCGACATGCTCGGGCAGGTTCTCCAGCATCGCGGCGATGGGCTCTTCCTTGACCGAGCAGACGTCCAGCACCAAGGCGCCCGGCTTCAGATAGGGCGAGATCTGCCGGCAGACCTGCGCCATGCGTTGAACCGGCATGGCCAGGATGACGATATCCTTGCCGGCGACTTCCTCGAGCGGTTCGGGCACGACGGCCCAACGCTCGCTCAACGGCTCCAGGTCGCGGACGGGGTCGTATGCGCCGATCCGGCAATGGGGCAGCAGATAGGGCAGCATGAACTCGCCGAATGCCCCGACGCCGATAAGTCCCACCGATGCACGCATGACCCGTATCCTTGTTTTTCCGTGTTTTTTGAACAGACGGGCTTATAGAGCGTGGATTGATGAATGAAAACCACCGGGTCGGTCCGCGGCAATATTCGCCCTACAACTGGTTCAATTCCGCCGTGGCCTGCTGCAACGGCGCGGGCCACCAATCGGCATTCTGTTGCAGGTCGCCCAGGAATACCCTTGCGGTCGGATACAATGCCAAGGCGTGATCCCCTTGTGCTTGCCAAAACCATTGCGGTCCGTTGCGCCGGGCGGCGACCACGAATGTCGGTTTCCCCAGGGCGGCGGCGATATGCGCCGTGGTGGTGGAAATGGTCAGCATGGCGTCCAGGGGCTTGATATGACGGGCAACGGCGAGTTGATCGTTCGCGTTCAACTCGGCGTCGGGAACTTGATTGATCCCGGCAGGGGCCGGCAGCTGCGCCTGTTCGGCGGCGGATGTTTGGCGCTGAAAGGATAGAATATCCGTATTCGCCATCGAACCGACGCTTTGCAGCATGTTGTTCAACGGCAGCGACTTGGCCTGCAAGTGGTTGCCGTTTCGCATGACGCTCGCCCAGGCGATGCCGATCTTCTTGCGTCTGGGGGCATCATCGATCTGGATCGGATGAAAGGGCCGGGTCAGCAGGTCGCCGGTCAGGGCGGCGCGCAAAATCGCAAGAGGCGATCGCGCGTTCTGGCCGCGCGCCGTCGCAAAGTCGGCGGCGGCCGTTGCATTGAAGGAGGGGTCCTCGCTGAGGAGCGAGCACAGTGCGGGATCGGCGAAAACGTCGAATGTCCGATTGCCGGGCACGGCAAGCCGTTTCAGGAGTGACGCAAGCAGAACCCCTTCACCCCAACCGGGCATATTGCCCGGGAAGCCGAGATAATAGGGCCGGGTCGGGTCGTTCTGGCCGTCGGTCCAGTCCGGGTTCTGTTCCAACCGCCCGATGCCGCCGGCGAAATTACCCGCGGCGAAATCCCTGAACGCTTCCATCATGGCCTCGCTCCAAAATCATGTGAGGTAGCAGCATACCGATGTCAAAGGTTGTTGGGACTCTTTTGCGCGCTGTCGGGAAAATGAAATCTGTCTCTTGAAAGAATAGGACGGCCGTCCTAAATGCGTGTGTAGGACAGTCGTCCTAATTCAGAGTCAGCATGTGAAGGAGGCCGCCGTGCCCGCAAACCTTTTCGAGACAGTTCAATTGGGTGACCTGACCCTCGCCAACCGGATGGTGATGGCGCCGATGACCCGCAACCGGGCCGATCCCGAGGGCGTGGCGACGCCCGCAATGGCGACCTATTACAGCCAACGTGCCGGCGCCGGTCTTATCATCGCCGAATCTTCCCCGGTTTCAGCGCAGGCCGTTGGCTATCCGGGGACGCCGAACCTGTTCACGGATGCCCAGACCGCGGGCTGGCTGCGGGTCAACAATGCGGTTCATTCCGCGGGCGGAAAGATCTTCGCCCAGTTGCAGCATGTCGGCCGAATTTCCCATCCCATCATGCAGCCCGGCGAAGTGGCGCCGGTCGCGCCCTCGGCGATCCGTCCGGAAGGACAGGCGATCACCCCGGAGGGCATGATGGACTATGTCACGCCGCGGGCGCTTGAAACGTCGGAAATCGCCGGCGTCGTTGACCAGTTCAGGCAGGCTGCGGAAAGAGCCAAGCAGGCCGGATTCGACGGCGTCGAGATCCATGGCGCGAACGGTTATCTGATCGATCAGTTCCTTCGGGACGGGTCGAACCGGCGCACGGACGCCTATGGCGGTTCGGTGGAGAACCGCATGCGCTTGTTGAATGAAATCCTCGACGCCGTCGCCACAGTCTGGCCGGCGCACCGGATCGGCTTGCGCCTGACCCCGGAAAACAGCTTCAACGACATGTCGGATTCCGATCCTGCCGGGCATTTCACCTATTTCATCACGCAACTGAACGGACGAGGCCTCGCCTTTCTGCACATCCTGGAAGGCGACATGATGAAGAAGACCCGCTCCATCGACTATGCAACTTTGCGCGCGGCATATGACGGGACCTATATCGCGAATAACGGCTACGACAAGGATACCGCCACGGCCGTGCTGGAGCGTGGACAGGCCGATTTGGTCGCCTTCGGCATTCCGTTCCTCGCCAATCCCGACCTTGTCCGCCGCTATCGGTTGGATCTGCCGTTGAACAATGTGGATTTCTCGACATTCTACGGGGGGTCGGAAATCGGCTATACGGACTATCCCGTTTACAGCGATCCGCAATCGGCGGCGGCCTGACCGCCGCGCGGGCAACAAGGGCGCCTTGCCATGGAAAGCAAATCGACACGCGATCAGATCGTCGAGGCGGCGGACCGGCTGTTCTACCAGCACGGTTTCGAACATACCTCCTTCTCGGATATCGCGCGCGACGTGCAAATCTCTCGTGGCAATTTCTATTACCACTTCAAGACCAAGGATCAGATCCTGGACGCGGTGATAGAGGCCCGCCTCGGCAAGACCGAGGCGATGTTGAGCGATTGGGAGTCGGCGGGCGCCACGCCCGCCGACCGCATCCGCTGTTTCATAGAGCTATTGATCGCCAACAAGGGCGATATCATCCGGTTCGGCTGCCCGGTTGGCACGATGACGACCGAATTGGTCAAGCTGGGTCATGCCGCCCAGCCGGGCGCCTGTCGTGTTCTCTCGCTGTTTCGAACCTGGCTGCGAAGACAGTTCGAGCGCCTTGGGCGTGCGGAGGATGCCGACGCGCTGGCCATGCATCTCCTGGCCCTCAGCCAGGGTGTCTCCACCCTGGTGGCGGCGGTCGGAGATGAGGGTTTCCTGCACGCGGAGGTCGACCGGATGAACCATTGGCTCGATACCGTGATCGAAGGAACGGATCGCGCGCCGGCCCCGGCGCTGCGCCACTGAAAGGAAAACCCATGTTCGTCATTCTGCTTAAGTTCGGCGCCGGGAAGGCCCGCGCCGGTGAATTCATGGACGGTCACAAGGCCTGGATCCAAAAGGGCTTCGACGACGGTGTCTTCCTGCTGGTGGGCAGTCTGACGCCCAATATGGGCGGCGGCCTGCTGGCGTCCGGAGAATCCCGGGCGGATATCGAGGCCCGCGTCGGACAGGACCCCTTCGTCGCCGAGGGGATCGTCGAGGCGGAGATCCTGGAAATCGACCCGGCGCGGACCGACGATCGGCTGAGTTTTCTGAACGCCTAAGGCGGAAGCCGGCAAGGGGGAGGAGCGATGCGACATGACTGAAACGATCAATGGGCCGGACGGTCGGCCACGCTGCCGTTGGGCGGGATCGGCACCCGATTTCTTTGATTATCACGACCGCGAATGGGGTTTTCCCGTGGGGGATGACCGGCGACTGTTCGAAAAGATCTGCCTGGAAGGGTTTCAGTCGGGGCTGAGTTGGCGGACCATCCTGGACAAGCGGGAAAATTTCCGCGCCGCCTTCGCGGGTTTCGACTTCAATAAGGTCGCACGGTTCACGGAAAAGGATGTGGACCGCCTGTTGCAGGATGCGGGCATCATCCGTCACCGCGGCAAGATCGAAGCGACGATAAACAATGCCAGGCGCGCGCTGGAGATGGTGGAAAAGGAAGGCTCGCTGGCTGCTTTCTTCTGGCGTTACGAACCGGACCCGGCGACCCTCGGGACCCCGCAGACGGCTTCGACATCACCGGAATCTGTGCGGCTTTCCAAAGACCTCAAGAAATTGGGATGGAAGTTCGTCGGTCCCACCACGGTCTATGCCTTTATTCAGGCCATGGGCCTGATCAACGATCACGCGGAAGGCTGCGTCACCCGGAAGGAAGTCGCGGAAGCGAGAAAGGCCTTCACGAAGCCGGTCTAGGCGGTTTGTGCAAGGCCACGCCGACCATTACCAGCGCGACGCCGCCCAGGTCCCGTATGCTCGGCACCTGGGCCAGGACGATCAGCCCGATTATGGTCGCCGATGCCGGTAGCAGGCTCAACAACAGGGCGAAACTCGCCCGCGGCAGGCGCGCCATCGCCAACTGGTCGCAAATATAGGGGATGACGGAGGAACAAACGCCGACCCCGATGCTCGCCAGAATCAAAACCGGGTCGGTGATCACGGCCAGAACCTCATCCAACCCGAACGGCAGTACCGCAAGGAACGCGATCGTCATCGCCGCGCCGAGGCCGGAAATGCCGCCCGCCGCGCCGGACTGGGCCAATCTGTGGGCCAGGACGATATAGACCACGAACAGTGCACCGTTCAGGAAGGCCCAGGCCAAACCGACCGGATCGTCCGACCAGGTGACGTCGATCAGCAGAACGACGCCGGATACTGCCAGTATCAGCGCCGCCAGGTTCCGCGCGCTGCGCAGTCCCGCCGCCGCGACGGCGATGGTGCCGACGAATTCGATAGAGGCGACCAAGCTCATCGGAAGGCGATCGAGCGCCAGATAGAAGGACGAATTCATCGCCGCCAGGCACAGACCCATCGAAACCAGTAACAGGCGGGTCCGGCGGTCGGCGCCGTTCCATACCCGCAACGGTCGGGTCCACGGGGCGAAAAGAAGGGCGGCCGAGGCGATCCTGAACCAGGCGACGCCCAGCACGCCCACGGCCGGAAACAGCAGCACCGCGAAGGACGGCCCCAGATAGTGGAAAACGGCGCTGACCGCGAAGAAGACATGCGGCGGCAGCTTCTCCGCCGGACCCGTGTAGAACCATCGTAAGCCGGCACTGGCCATGATCGATACCCCCGTCGTTCCAATGCGACAGACGGTATCGAATGTTTATGCTATAAATGAATGCGTTTATGAAGGAATAACGGGTAAATCTACCGATAGAAAGAAAGAGTAATTTATGAAACGCCTTCGTTACGAAGATCAAGGTTTGGATGGCGTCGACGCCGCCATCCTGGACGTCTTGATCGAAAACGCCCGGGTCAGCATCGCCGACCTGGCGCGGCGTGTCGGACTGTCGCCGCCCAGCGTATCGGAACGGTTGAAACGTCTTGAAGAGGCCCGGGTCATCACCGGCTACTCCATCGCGGTCGATCCGGCCGCCCTGGGTCTGCCGATCGCCGCGTGGATCAGGGTGCGGCCCCTGCCGGGGGAACTCACCCGTGTCGTAACGATTCTGCAAGCACTGCCGGAGATCGTCGAATGCGACAGGATCACCGGTGAGGATTGTTTCCTCGCCAAGGCGCATCTGCGCTCGGTCGAGGACCTTGAGGCGCTGTTGGACGAGGTTATTCCCTACGCCACGACGAATACCTCGATCATCCAATCCTCGCCGGTGCCCCGGCGTCTTCCGATCGTTCCGCGAAAGGAAAGGGGGGCCGCCTAACGAGCCTGCCGCGCATCCAGGATACAGGCGTTGGGGATGCGGAAACCGTGTTTGACGTCAGACGCCGGTCGATCCGAAGCCGCCGGATCCGCGCTCCGTCTCGGACAAGTCGTCAACGATCTGCCACTGTAGTTGGGTGACCGGCGCGATCACGATCTGGGCGATCCGCATGCCCCGTTCGACCGTGAAATCCTCACCCCCCAGGTTCGCCAGAATGACGCCGACCTCGCCGCGATAGTCCGCGTCGATCGTGCCCGGCGTGTTCAGGCAGGTGATGCCGTTCTTCAGGGCCAGGCCGGATCGCGGACGGACCTGTGCCTCGTAACCCATTGGTAATGCGATGGAAAGACCGGTCGGGACCAGGGCGCGCCCGCCCGCCGGGATAACCGTATCCGCGGTCACCGCGGCCAGAAGGTCAGCCCCCGCGCTCAATGCGGTCTTGTATTCGGGCAGGGGAAGCCCCTCGCCATGGGGCAGTATCTTCACGGCGACTTCAATCGTAGTTGGCGTTCCCGCTGCGGTGTCGGACATGGGTAAATTCCAGTTCAGAATGGGTCGGTTTGAGGGTCAGGACGAGTCTTTGGCGAAATGCTCGGCAATTTTCCGGGCGAGATTTTGCGCGACCTCGGCCTTGGTCGATTCCGGCCAATCGTCATGGCCGTTTTGATCGATGAAATGGATGCGATTGTTGTCGCCGCCGAAAGTTCCGGTGCCTTCCGAGACGTCGTTGGCCAGAATCCAATCGCAACCCTTTCGCTTCCGTTTCGCGATGGCGTGCTCCAGTACCGCTTCCGTTTCGGCGGCAAAACCAACCACCAGCCTGGGCCGGGTGGGTCCCTGCCTGGACAGGGTCGCCAGGATGTCCGGGTTCTCGGCCAGGGTCAGGGTCGGTAACGCACCCGAATCTTTTTTCAGTTTCTGTTCCGCTTTGCCACTGACCCGCCAATCGGCGACGGCGGCCGCACAAACCGCGATGTCCGCCGGCAGTGCCGCCAGGCAGGCGTCGAGCATCTGTTGCGCCGTTTCCACATGAACGGTTTCGACACCGACAGGATCCGCCAGCCGGGTCGGTCCGGCGACCAGCGTCACCTGGGCGCCCGCCCGGGCTAAGGCCTCGGCGATGGCATGGCCCTGCCGGCCGGAAGACCGGTTGGCGATATAGCGGACCGGGTCGATCGGTTCATGCGTCGGGCCGGACGTAACGATAGCCGAACGGCCGGCCAAAGGCCCGGTCTGTGCGGCTTTCTGTGTGCCGGGCGTATCCAGGCGGGCCATTACCGCAGCCGCGATCTCGGCCGGTTCGGACATCCGCCCGAACCCGAATTCGCCGCAGGCCATGTCGCCTTCGACCGGGCCGATCATCTCGACGCCGCGCTGCTGCAGCGTGGCGATATTCGCCCGGGTCGCTGCATGGGTCCACATCCGGACATTCATCGCGGGTGCGGCCATGACCGGCTTGTCGGTCGCCAGCAACACGGTCGTTGCGATGTCGTTCGCGTTGCCGTTTGCCATCCGCGCCAGGATGTCCGCCGTGGCCGGTGCGACCACCAGAAGGTCGGCGCTGCGCGACAATTGGATGTGACCCATCTCCGCCTCGTCGGTCAAAGAGAAGAGGTCGGTATAGACCTTGTCCTCCGACAGGGCGGAAACGCTGAGTGGCGTAACGAATTGCTCCGCGGCCTTTGTCATGACGCAACGGACACCCACCCCCTGCCGCCGCAACAGGCGTATCAGCTCCAGGGACTTATAGGCGGCGATCCCTCCGCTGATGATCAGCAGAACGCGTTTCGGGTCGGCTTTCGCTTCGGACATGGAATTCAGCCTCTCCGGCTCAATATCTCGGTCGTCAGGACCGTACTGGCGGCGGTCTGCGTCGGCAAGCGCCCAGGACTCTTCAAATCAGTTGGCAACCGGAACCGGAATCGGAACGGTTTGGATCGATTTGACTAAAATTGTAGTTGTTTTCGGCCGCTTCCAGCCTGCGAATGTAGTCAGGCCGAAAAACGATTTAGTTTGAATGGCTTAAACAGATCAATCGAAGAGGACGAAGATCGCCAACACGGCCAGGACGGCGACCATCGCCGGTCCCCAGCCCTGCCGGACGCCCGATTGCAGCACGCGGCTGCTGCGTGAACCGCCCTGGCGCGCCTGCTGGGCGAAACGGGCGACCGCCGCCGGATCGATATCCGACAGCTTTTCCAACACGTCCTCCGCCCGCCGCAAGGTGCCGGGAAGGCGTTGCAAGGCATCGAAGGTCTCGCCGATCGCGTCGCGGATGCGGGCTTCCGGCCCCCGATTGGCGAACATCCATTCCTCGATCAACGGCTGCGCCATGGTCCACATATTGACCTTGGGGTTCAGCTTCCGCCCGACGCCTTCGGCAACCAGCATGGTCTTCTGCAACAGCAGCAGGTCGGGCTGGGTCTCCATGTCGAAGTCTTCGGTGACCTTGAACAGCTGGGCCAGCAGGCGGCCGACGGAAATCTCGTTCAAGGGCTTGTCCAGCACCGGTTCGCCGATCGAGCGGATCGCCTGGGTGAAGGCGTCCTTGGATTTATGCGGCGGAACCACGCCGAAATCGAAATGCACCTGGGCCACGGTCCGATAGTCGCGCTGCAGGAAACCGACGAGAAGATCGGCGAGGAAGATCCGCGTGCGCTTGTCGACCCGGCCCATGATGCCGAAATCGACGGGACAAAGATTGCCCTCCGCATCGACGAACATGTTGCCCGGATGCATGTCGGCGTGGAAAAAACCGTCTCGGAAAACCTGCAGGAAGAATATCCGCGCCGACCGTTCCAGCAGGTCGTTCACGTCAAACCCCGCCTTGGTCAGGCCATCGATATCGTCGATCCGCAGACCGCGGATCCGTTCCGTGGTCAGCACCCGGCGGCCGGTACGCTGCCAATCGACCGCGACGACGCGGAACCCTTCGTCGTCCCGGCTCAGGGCCGCCAGTTCCGAGGCCGCCGCCCCTTCCAGGCGTAGATCCATCTCGGTCTCGACCCATTCCTTGAAGGTCTCGACCACATCGACCGGCCGCAGGCGGCGCAGGGAGGGGATAAACCTCTCCCCCTGTTCGGCCAGCCAGCGGAACAAGGCGATATCGTGCTCGAATTTTTCCTCGACGCCGGGCCGCAGGACCTTCACCGCAACCTCGCGTCCATCCGGCGTCACCGCGAAATGCACCTGCGCGATGGAGGCCGCTGCGACCGGCGTTTCCTCGAAACTGGCGAAAAGCTCGGCGATCGGCGCTTCCAGTTCCGCTTCGATCGCGGCCCGGGCCTTTTCCGTCGGGAAGGGCGGCAGGCGATCCTGAAGCCGACTCAGATCCTCGGCCACCTGGTCGCCGACCAGATCGGCGCGCACGGAGAGCGCCTGACCGAGCTTGATGAAGCTCGGCCCCAGATCGGTCAGCGCCGCGGCCAGCCGCTCGCCTTCGCGTCCCGGGCGGCGCCGGCCCCATAACAGGCGGATGACGCCGACGGGAAAGCGCAGCGCCCTGATCCGGCGCGCCGGCCACAGCGCGTCGTTCCGCGCCAGGGTGCGGGCGATGCCGATCAATCGGAAACAGTTGTGAATGCCAGTGATCATCGGCTGGGGTTTAGAGCAAAGTTTCCGCTTGGGAAATCACGGAATTGCCGGGGCGGCGTCCGGTCACGCGCGTTCCTGCTGCTCGAAGAAGGAGGTTCCCTGCGGCAATTCCGGCGCTTGCAGGTCGAAGGCGACGGACCGGATGCGGCCCGTCCTTTCGCCGCGGACCACGCGGCCCTCGTCCACATTCGGCATCGGATTGGGTGACAGCGGCACCGCGTCCTCGGCGGTATAAACAAAGATCGACAGTACCCGGCGCTTGTCCGACCGGTTCGGGGCGGATCCGTGCACAACGCGCGTATGCATCAGGCAGGCATCGCCGGCCTTGCCCATCACCGGCACGGCCTTGCGCGCCATTTCAGGCGCCAATTCTTCCGCGACGGCGCCGGTGAAACGCCCGCCATGCCACAGGCTGTAGAGCTCGCCCTGGTGGCTGCCGGGCACGACCATCAGGCATCCGTTCTCCGCATCCGTATCGTCCAGCATCACCAAAGCGGTCACCACATCCGGATTGCTGTGCGGGGTATAGGTGAAGTCCTGATGATACTTCACCTCCGTATTGGTGTGCGGCAGCTTGGAATTGATCTTGCTGTGATGGAATTTCACGTTCGGGCCGATCAGGTCGGCGACCGCGTCGGTCATCCGGCTGTCTTCCATGGTTTCGCGGTAGGCCGACCCGGCTTCCACCGGGGCATTCACCCGGCGCAGGCGCGGATGGTCCGCATTGTGCCCGGGTTCGAGGTCGAAGCGCGGTTTGCCGTTGATCGTCTCGCCGAAATTGTCCGCATGCTTGCGGCTTTCCTCGACCCATTCGTCGAACTGCGCCCGCATGGCGGTCAGCTGTTCCGCGTCGACGGCGTTCTTCAGCAGCAGATAGCCGTCCCGGTTGAAGGCGTCGATTTCATCCTGGCTCAAGGTCAATGGCATGGATGACATCCCTGTTCTGTTTGTTAAACCCGCCAGCTTGTTAAACCCGCCAGCCGGAATGGATCGCCGCGATGCCGCCGGACAGGTTCTGCCAGTCGGCGCGGGCCAGGCCGGCATCCGCCATTTTCGCGGCCAGCGTCTTCTGTTCCGGGAAGCGCCGGATACTCTCGACCAGGTATTGATAGGAGTCACGGTCGTTCGCGACCGCCTGGCCCAAAGCCGGCAGAACCCGGAAGGAATAGGTGTCGTATATATCGTCCAGCACCGGCAGCACCACATGGCTGAACTCCAGGCACAGGAAATGCCCGCCCGGTTTCAGGACCCGGCGCGCCTCGGCGAGGGCGGCGTCGATATCGGTCACGTTGCGCAGGCCGAAGGCGATCGTATAGGCGTCGACCGATCGATCGGCGAGGGGAAGTTTCTGCGCGTCCCCGACCAGCCAATCGATCTTGTTGCCGAGAATACCGTCGTCGATCGCGCGGTCGCGGCCGACCCGGACCATCCCTTCGGTCAAGTCGCAGACGGAGACATGTCCGCCGCCCGCCTGCAGGAACCGGAAGGCGATATCGCCCGTTCCGCCGGCGACGTCCAGCAGATGCATCGAGGGGCGCGGCTTCAGCCGGTCGATCAGCGCCGCTTTCCACAGCCGGTGCACCCCGCCCGACATCAGGTCGTTCATCAGGTCGTAGCGGCCCGCAACGGATTCGAACACGCCCTGAACCAGGGACGGCTTCTCCTCCGGGGACACGGTTTTGAACCCGAAGCTTGCGGTTTTGCCGCCGTTGTTTTCAATGCTGTCTGTCGCCATGGGGCGCACGATAACCGAGGCCGAACCGAAGAGCCAGACCATGCCTGAACTGCCCGAAGTCGAAACCGTCCGCCGCGGCCTTGCGCCGCATATGGAAGGGCGGCGGATCCTCTTTGCGGAACAGAACCGACCTGATCTGCGCTTCCCTTTTCCGCCCGGATTCGTGGCCCGTCTGGAAGGTAACCGGGTGATCTCCGTCGGGCGCCGCGCGAAATATCTTTTGATCGCGCTGGAGGACGGCTGGACCTGGATGGTCCATCTCGGCATGTCCGGCCGGTTCACGGTCAATCCCGGCAGCGAGGCGGTCATCGCGACCTCGGGCCAGGTCGGTCATAATTCCGGCTGGGCTCTGGCGGAAAAGCACGATCATGTGCGGGTCGAAATGGAAGGCGGTGCGCGTCTCGTCTTCAACGATACCCGCCGCTTCGGCTTCATGGATCTGATCCCGCCCGGCGGGCTTGCAACCAACCCGCATCTGGCCGGTTTGGGCCCGGAACCGCTGGACGATGCCTTCAACGTCGCCGATTTCTCCGCCGCCATTGCCGACAAGAAGACGCCGATCAAGGCGGCGCTGCTGGATCAGGCGGTGGTCGCGGGCCTCGGCAACATATATGTCTGCGAAGCGCTCTGGCGGTCGGGGATCAGCCCCAAGCGGCTGGCCCGGACGGTTCCGGGGCGCCGGGCCGAACGGCTGGTTCCGGCGGTGAAGGAGGTGATCGCCGCGGCGATCGAGGCCGGCGGTTCGTCATTGCGCGATTTCGTCCAGGCGGACGGAGAGCTCGGCTATTTCCAGCACGCCTGGGACGCCTATGGGCGGGAAGGGGAGCCTTGCCGGAAACCCGATTGCGGGGGCATTGTGCGCCGTATCGTGCAATCGGGGCGGTCGACCTTCTTCTGTCCCGGCCATCAGCGCTAGGGTCGTGGCGGTGTCCGCGGCGCCGGAAAAGAAGCGAGAGAAAAGCAATCGCCTGACAGGGGGGCATATGACCGACCGAACGGGTCCGACAAAACCATCGTCACGCGGGATCTGCCCGACCCTCCGAATGGCCGGTCTGGCCCTGGCGGCGGCCTTGTTCCTCTCCGGGCTGGCGTCTGTCCCTGCCGTCGCGCAGTCCTTTCTGGCAGGGTTCGAGGACGTTCCCCTGATGGAAGGCCTGACGGCGGATGAGGATGCCGGCCTGGTCTTCGATTCCCCGGCCGGCCGGATTGTCGAAGCCTATGCGGTCGGAGAGGTTGCGTGGCGGGACGTGATCACCTTTTATACGGCGACTTTGAAATCGCTCGGCTGGCGCACTCTGGATCAGGGACGCTTTGCACGGGAGGGAGAAGAACTCCATATAGACCGTTTCGGGCGGGACGGGGACCTGACCATCAGGTTCACCCTGGCCCCGACGGAGTAACCCGGCCGGCAAGGCAGGGGTTCACGAAACGGCAAAGAAAACGACGGAAAAAACTGAAACCAACCAATCTCCCGGCATCGTCCGGGATTAGGCGAGGGGTACCATGGCGTACGAATACATCTTAGTCGAAACCCGCGGGCCGGTCGGCCTGATCACCTTGAACCGGCCGAAGGCGTTGAATGCCCTGTGCGCGGGCCTGATCGCCGAGCTCGGCAAGGCCCTGGACGACATGGAGGCCGATGACGCGATTGGCGCGATCGTGCTGACCGGGTCGGAAAAGGCCTTTGCCGCCGGCGCCGACATCAAGGAGATGGCCGGCAAGGACTACATGGATGTCTATCTGCAGGATTTCATCACCAAGGGCTGGGAGCGGGTAACGACCTGCCGCAAGCCGGTGATCGCGGCGGTGGCCGGCTATGCCCTGGGCGGCGGCTGCGAAATGGCGATGATGTGCGATTTCATCCTGGCCGCGGAAACCGCCAAGTTCGGTCAGCCGGAAATCACGATCGGCACAATTCCGGGCGCCGGCGGTACCCAGCGCCTGACACGCTATGTCGGCAAGTCGAAGGCGATGGAAATGAATCTGACCGGCCGGATCATGGATGCCGAGGAAGCCGAGCGCGCCGGCCTCGTCAGCCGGATCGTCCCGGCGACTGAACTGATCGGCGAGGCCGTTGCGACGGCGGAAAAGATCGCCTCGCTCTCCCGCCCTGTCGTCATGATGGCGAAGGAATGTGTGAACAAGGCCTACGAAACGACGCTTTCCGAAGGCGTGAAGTTCGAACGCCGTGTCTTCCATTCGACTTTCGCGACGGCGGATCAGAAAGAAGGCATGGCCGCCTTCGTTGAAAAGCGGACGCCGAAGTTCAAGAACCGCTGATCGCTGGCCGGGCCCGATGCTTTCGGGGGCGCGGGTATCGCCCGCCCCCCTTTCGGCCCACCCCCCTTTCGGTCCACCGCGCCCGATGCGGTCTTGACGCTGCATCGCCGGACCCCTATAAGCGCGCGGTCGCCGAGACGGGCCGCGCTCTGACAGAGACGCCCCGGGCGAAAAAAGGAAACATGGTCCGCAAGTTGCCGCACCCCGATCGGGTTGCCCGTTGAAGGGGGTATGGCACGGCGTGATCGAATTGGTTTTGAAATATACGGAAACTGACTATGGCCAATAACCTGCAAGCCAAGAAACGCATCCGGCAGATCGAGAAGCGGACCGCGCGCAACAAGGATCGCGTCAGCCGCATCCGCACCTATGTGCGTGGCGTTGAGCGGGCGATCGAAAGCGGTGACAAGGCCGCCGCCGAAACCGCATACAATGCCGCTATGCCGGAAATGCACCGGGGCGTTACCAAGGGCGTCATGCACCGCAACACGGTTGCGCGCAAGCTGTCCCGCCTGTCCGCCCGGATCAAGGCCCTCTAAGAACCTGATTGCGGCTTGGCGGTAATTTTTTACCGCCTGCCGGATCGAGGCCGTTGCGACGCCGCCCGCAATCGCGGGCGGCTTTTGGTCTTTGGGCCGAGGGCTTCTAGGACGCCGTGCCGCCTTTGAGGCGGAGAAGAGGCGGCCGGAATTACATCTAAAAAGCGTAAAATGCGCGGCATCTCCGGAAAGAAATTGGATTCCAAAAGCTTAGAAAGTTTGCGCTTTGGGGGAAGCCGGAAGCCAGCGATGTCAACGGTTTTATTTGCCCGATTCGGTCTTTTGATTCCTTGTCACCGGAAACCCGCGTAGCTACAGTTCATGCGGCAGGGAGGTCCAGTGGGCCGAATGTCGATGAGCTGTCGGATAGGGTGTTGGAGCACCGCACTACCCGGGTCGGCTCGCAGGAGTAGCGGAAAAACAAGAGCTTAAAACAAACTCTCTCGGCTGCTTCTTTACAATGATTGAACTTTAGAGTGTTCGCGGAAATCGCGAAACGGCGTTCGCCTCAGCGAATGACGATAGGAAAGCTTTGTCCGGTTCCAGGGTCGTGGGTGCCGGATAAATTTTTGAGAGGCCCGGCAGGTCCATGATGGGGTGTCGGACAGGCAATGACGCGGCGGGCATTGAATTTTGGGGTCGTATTGAAGCGATCGAAACGGGCGGTTGTTTCAGATGCTGATTGAACTGGGTGGAGCAATGGATCAAAGGCTTTCGGCGCAATGGGCCCGGGTACGGGCACGTATGCGGAGTGAATTCGGGGAAACCGCATTTCAAAGCTGGCTCAAGCCTCTCACCTTCAAGGGATTTCACAACGGTGTCGTGCACCTGCTGGTTCCGACCCGGTTCATGCAGAACTGGATCGAGTCCCAGTATGGCGATCGTCTGCTGGAGTTGTGGCGCAGCGAAAACCCGTCGGTCACCGCGATCGATGTCGCGCATTCCGCAACCCAGGCCTCCGGCGATGCGCATGCCAATGGGCGGAGCGCGCCGGGCGCACCGGCGGCTGCGGAAACCAGCGACGGTTTCGATGCCGGTCTCAGCGCGCCGCTCGATCCGCGGTTCCGGTTTGACAATTTCATCGTCGGCAAGCCGAATGAGCTTGCCTTCGCCGCCGCGCGCCGTGTCGCCGAGGCGGGCAATGTCCCCTTCAATCCGCTGTTCCTGTTCGGCGGTGTCGGTCTGGGCAAGACCCATTTGATGCATGCCATCGCCGCGCAGATCCGTGAATCCGCGCCGGAGAAGCGCGTCCTGTATCTGTCCGCGGAAAAGTTCATGTATCAGTTCATCCGCGCGCTTCGCTACAAGGACACGATGGCCTTCAAGGAACAGTTCCGCTCGGTCGACGTGCTGATGATCGACGATGTTCAGTTCATCGCCGGCAAGGACAATACCCAGGAAGAATTCTTCCATACCTTCAACGCGCTGGTGGACCAGAACCGTCAGGTCGTGATTTCGGCGGACAAGTCCCCGGCGGAATTGGAAGGGATCGAGGACCGCATGAAGTCGCGCCTCGGCTGGGGGCTGGTGGCGGAAATTCATTCCACCACCTACGAGTTGCGGCTCGGCATTCTGCAGTCCAAGGCGGAGCAGATGAGCGCCGATATTCCGCCGAAGGTTCTGGAATTCCTGGCCCATAAGATCACGTCCAATGTCCGTGAGCTTGAAGGCGCGCTGAACCGATTGGTCGCCTATGCCAATTTGGTGGGCCGCTCGATCACGCTGGAAACCGCGCAGGAGGTTCTGCACGACCTGTTGCGGGCGAACGATCGGCGCGTGACGATCGAGGAAATCCAGAAACGCGTTGCCGAACATTTCAACGTGAAGCTCTCGGAAATGCATTCGGCCCGGCGCAGCCGCGGTATCGCCAGGCCCCGCCAGGTCGCGATGTATCTCTCCAAGCAGCTGACCGCACGGTCCCTGCCGGAAATCGGGCGCAAGTTCGGCGGCCGTGATCACACGACCGTCATGCATGCGGTCCGCAAGGTGGATGAATTGAAGCAGTCCGACAGCAGCTTCGCGGAAGACGTGGAATTGCTGCGCCGGATGCTGGAAGGCTGAGGCCGGATGCTGGCAGGCCGGCTGGATCCCCGGCGGCGGCGTGTGAACGGTCGGCGCCCGCAGGATGCGGTGCCGAACCGGGTTTCGGCCCGCCTTGCGGCGCCCGCCGGGAATAGGTCAAAACAAGTGATTCGCTAAAATCGCCCGGTTTCGGCTCGGCGCGCCGCCCTTCATGGTGCGGGGGATTCGCTCTGTTTCTAAAAGGCCAAAAAAGCGGTAAAAATAATTCATAAAAAACAATGGGTTATGGATTGTCCGCAAATTGGATTTCCGGTTTGGCTCAGCAGCCTGCTCGGGCCGCAAAAAACTGGGCATTCCCGGCTGAGGTGATATAGTTTTTCCCCGTTCTCAGGGGGCTGAATTCCAGGCTTCCCGCTCCCCTCGCCAACACTGGGCCGACCGCGTCCGGATGGTAATCTGGAGCGGCTCTTTCCCGGCAAAGGATGGAGCTGCCGAACGGGGGTACGGCGGGGCGGTTTTGCCGCCCGCATCGTCGGCCAAATCGTAGCGAACGCGGACCTGGAGCCGCGAAACCAGAATATGGGGCAGGGCAGCCTGCTCCGGACAGAAACGGATCATCGACGACCCATGAAGCTGACCATTGAACGCGCCGAACTGCTCCGCTCCCTGAACCATGTGCAAAGCGTAGTCGAGCGCCGAAATACCATACCGATCCTGTCCAACGTCCTGATCGAAGCGTCCGGCAGCACCCTGCGCCTGACCGCGACGGACATGGATATCGCCATTGTGGAATCCGTCGCCGCGTCGATCGGCACGGAAGGGGCCACGACGGCGCCCGCGCATACGCTTTACGACATCGTCCGTAAATTACCGGACGGCGCGCAGGTCGAGCTCGGCAAGGAAGAAGATCGCCTGGAACTGCGCAGCGGCCGGTCGCGCTTCACCCTGCAGACGCTGCCGACGGAAGATTTCCCCGTCATGACCGGCGGGGATATGCCGCATACCTTCAGCCTCGGCGCCGAGGTCCTTCGCGGCATTGTCGATCGCACGCGCTTCGCCATCTCCACCGAGGAGACCCGGTATTACCTGAACGGGATCTATCTGCACGGTGCCGACAACATCATGCGTGCCGTGGCGACGGACGGACACCGTCTGGCGCGGGTCGAGACGCCGCTGCCGCAGGGCGCCGAAGGCATGCCGGGCGTGATCGTGCCCCGCAAGACCGTCGGCGAATTGCGCAAGCTGATCGACGAAACGGACGGCGATGTCGAAATCGCGCTGTCGGAAACGAAGATCCGCTACGCCTTCGACAAGGTCGAACTGACCTCGAAGCTGATCGACGGCACGTTCCCCGACTATGAACGGGTCATCCCGGCCGGCAATACCAAGATGATGCAGGTCGATTGCAAGGCCTTCTCCGATGCGGTCGACCGCGTGTCGACCATCGCGACCGAAAAGATGCGCGCCGTGAAGATGGCGATCGCGCCGGGCATCATGACCTTGTCCGCTTCCAGCCAGGACAGCGGCTCGGCCGTTGAAGAGATCGAAATCGGCTACGACAACGACGCGTTGGAAATCGGCTTCAATTCCCGGTACCTGCTGGATATTTCCGGGCAGATCGAAAGCGGTCAGGCACGGTTCGAAATGGCGGACGCGTCCTCCCCCACCATCGTTCGCGACGTGGAAGACGACAGCGCGCTCTACGTCCTGATGCCGATGCGGGTGTAAGTGCCGCGCGATCCGCGCCGGCCTGCCGAAAAAGGGCGTTTGATGATAGCTGCCGAAAGATTGGATCATGCCGGGGGTGCCGGCGATGCCCGCCCCGTGCCGGGCCGATCCGATGCGGCCGAAATCAATCAGGCCGGGTCCGGCCGCGCCCGGTCAGGACAGGGCTGCGCCATGGCAGTGCGGCGGCTGACCCTGACCGATTTTCGTAACTATGCCTCACTGCGGCTTGACCTGCAGGCGGCGCCCGTCGCCCTGATCGGGCCGAACGGTGCGGGCAAGACCAACCTTCTGGAGGCGGTCTCCCTGCTGACGCCGGGGCGCGGCCTGCGCCGGGCGAAGATCTCGGATATGGACCGCCGACGGACCGAAGCACCCGGCGATGGGTCCTTCCCCGCGGGGGGAAGCGATGCCGGCGGCTGGGGCGTCTCGGCCGAGGTGGACAGTATCGTCGGGCCGGTGAAGATCGGCACGGGACGGGAACCCGGCGGCGAGAGGCGCTCGGTGCGGATCAACGGGGCGCCGTCCAGCGCGCAGGCTTTGTCAGGCTATCTGGGCGCCGTTTGGGTGACGCCGCAGATGAACCAGATCTTCCTGGAATCCGCCGGCAACCGCAGACGCTTTCTGGATCGTCTGATCTTCGCGACCGATCCGGCCCATGCCGGGCGGGTTTCGTCCTATGAACAGGCGATGCGCGACCGGGCCCGACTGTTGAAGGATCGCGGCGCGAATGGCGCCGACAAGACATGGCTTTCCGCGCTGGAATCGCAGATGGCCGAACGCGGGGTCGCCGTCGCGGCGGCGCGTCTGGATATGGCCGACCGGTTGGGTCAGGTCGCCAAGGACGGGTTCGGGCCATTTCCCGGCGCGATGGTCACCGTGGAAGGTGAGGTCGAAACCTGGCTGCGCGAGCGGCCGGCGCTGGCGGCGGAAGACGCGTTCCGGGACAGTCTGGCGGCGGGAAGAATGCAGGACGCTGTCACCGGCGGCGCCGCGGTGGGGCCGCATCGCTGCGACCTTCGGGTCCGGCATCTGGCAAAGGACATGGCGGCGGATCAATGCTCCACGGGCGAACAGAAAGCCCTGTTGATGGCCCTGGTCCTGGCCCATGCGCGTTTGCTTTCGGCGGAACGGGGGGCGGTCCCCCTGCTGTTGCTGGACGAGGTCGCGGCGCATCTGGACGAGGTCCGGCGCGCCGCCTTGTTCGAGGCGATCGTCGAATTCGGGACGCAAGCCTGGCTGACGGGTACCGACGCATCGGTTTTCGCCCCCATGGCCGGAACGGCGCAGGCCTTCCGCGTGGTCGATGCCTGCCTGCAGGTCGAGAGACTATGACGGTTCATTTGGCGTATAGTGTAGATAACAATGAAAGACGGGTTGGTTAACCGATGAGCGATACCACGGACGACACGAACCAGAACGGCGGGCCCGACGGCGGGCAGGGTGCGGAATACGGCGCCGAGTCGATCAAGGTTCTGCGCGGGTTGGAAGCGGTCCGCAAACGCCCCGGCATGTATATCGGCGATACCGATGACGGTACCGGCCTGCATCACATGGTCTACGAAGTCGTCGACAACGCGATCGACGAGGCCCTGGCCGGCCATTGCGACATCGTCACCGTGACCCTGAACGGGGATGGTTCCGTGAGCGTAACGGATAACGGACGCGGCATTCCTACCGATATCCACGAAGAGGAAGGCGTCTCCGCCGCCGAAGTCATCATGACCCAGCTGCATGCCGGCGGGAAGTTCGACCAGAACTCCTACAAGGTGTCCGGCGGGTTGCACGGTGTCGGCGTTTCGGTGGTCAACGCGCTTTCCGTGTCGCTGAAGCTGAAGATCAAGCGCGCGGGCAAGGTACATGAAATGTCCTTCACCCATGGCGACGCGGACGGCCCGCTGGAAGTCACGGGCGATGCTGGGAGTGATACCGGGACGGAGGTCACCTTCCTGCCCTCGCCCGAGACCTTCACCATGACGACCTTTGATTTCAGCACGCTGGAACATCGCCTGCGCGAACTGGCCTTCCTGAATTCGGGTGTGGCGATCCGCCTGACGGATGCGCGGCACGCGGAACCGAAGGTGGTGGATCTGCATTATGAAGGCGGGGTCGAGGCGTTCGTGCAATGGCTCGACCGGTCGAAACAGGCGCTGCAGGACACGCCGATCGTCGTTTCCGGCGAACGCGACGGGATCACCGTCGAACTGGCGATGCAATGGAACGACAGCTATCACGAAACCACGCTGTGCTTTACCAATAACATCCCGCAGCGTGACGGCGGCACGCATCTGGCCGGGTTCCGGGGCGCGTTGACGCGCCAGATCAACAGCTATGCGGCGAATTCAGGCCTGGCGAAGAAGGAAAAGGTCTCGATTTCCGGCGACGATGCCCGCGAAGGCCTGACCTGCGTTCTGTCGGTGAAGGTGCCGGATCCGAAATTCTCCAGCCAGACCAAGGACAAGCTCGTTTCGTCCGAGGTTCGCCCCGTGGTCGAGGCGATCGTGAACGAAAAGCTGGCCGAATGGTTCGAGGAACATCCCGCCGATGCCCGCAAGGTGGTGCAAAAGGTGGTCGAAGCCGCCGCCGCGCGTGAGGCCGCCCGCAAGGCGCGTGAACTGACCCGGCGCAAGGGCGTGCTGGATATCGCGTCGCTGCCCGGCAAGCTGGCCGACTGCCAGGAACGCGACCCGGCGCTCTCCGAACTCTTCATCGTCGAGGGCGACAGCGCCGGTGGCTCCGCCAAACAGGGGCGTAACCGGAAGTTCCAGGCCATCCTGCCCTTGAAGGGTAAGATCCTGAACGTGGAGCGCGCCCGGTTCGACAAAATGCTCAGCAGCCAGGAAATCGGCACCATCATCACGGCGTTGGGTACCGGCATCGGTCGTGACGATTTCAACATCGACAAGCTGCGCTATCACAAGATCATCATCATGACGGACGCGGATGTGGACGGAAGCCACATCCGGACCCTGTTGCTGACCTTCTTCTATCGCCAGATGCCGGAACTGATCGAACGCGGCTATCTCTATATTGCGCAGCCGCCGCTCTATCAGGTGAAGCGTGACGGGAAGTCCGTCTATCAGAAGGATGACGGCGCGCTGGAACGCTATCTGGTCGAAAACATGCTGGGTGTCGGCGTGCTGACCGGGGCGGACGGCGCCCAACGGGCGGGGAACGAGCTGAAATCGATCATCGACGATGCCCGGGCCGCCTATCGCCTGATCGAACCCCTGGTGCGCAAGGCGCGCCGCTGGGACTTCGTCGAACAGGCCGCGATCCTCGGCATGCTGGACGTATCGCAGGAGAAAACCGCGGAACAGGCGGCGCAGGCGGTGGAGACGCTGGCCAAGCGCCTCGACGCGCTGCAGCCGGAAACCGAACGCGGTTGGGGCGGCGAAGTCCTGGCCGATGGCGGTTTCGCGGTGGAACGCACGCTGCGCGGCGTGACCGAACGCTGTGTCATCGACGGGGATCTTCTGCGTTCGGCCGAAGCGCGCCGTTTGAGCGCCATGGCCGGTGGTTTCCAGGCGCTTTACTGGCCGCAGGCGACGCTGACCGTGAAGGACAAGGAAAGCCGGATCAACGGCCCGGTCGATCTCTATCTGGCGGTGATGACGGACGGGCGGAAAGGCCTGTCGGTTCAGCGCTATAAGGGACTGGGCGAGATGAATCCGGATCAGCTCTGGGAAACCACGCTGGATCCGGAAGTCCGATCGCTGCTGCGGGTACGGGTCGGCCATGGGGACGACGCGGACGATGTCTTCTCGACCCTAATGGGCGACGTCGTCGAACCGCGCCGCGAATTCATCCAGGACAACGCCTTGAAAGTCGCCAACCTGGACGTCTAGCGGCCAGGGGCGGGGCCATAGCCTTCTGCCGTAAGACGAAGAGAGCTAACTGATATCAGACGAACACCCGGCCATCGGCCGGGTGTTCGCATTCGGGCGCACGACCGCACCTCACGTGGCCGGAATGAGGCCGAGGCCGGCCAAAGCGCCCCGCACATTTTCCTTTTGGGCTTCGGTCGCCGGAGAGGTGGGTTTCCGGGCGAAACCGGCATCCACCCCTTGAAGGCTTTGGGCGTATTTGCAAAGCGACGGCATGTTATCCACGCCGATGGCATCCCAAACCGGCATCAACCGTTCGTGCAGGGAACGGGCGGTTTCCCAATCCTGGGCACGAACCGCATCCCACAATTTCACCGACGGGCCCGGCGCGGCGGTCAGGATCGCAGCAATGGAACCGCGCGCACCCAGTTGGTAGGACGGATAGAGCAAGGCGTCGACGGCGCTGAAGATCAGGTTCTCGGGTTTCGCGCGCCGCATCAGATCGGCGAACAGTTTCATGTCCCCGGCGCTTTGCTTGACGCCCAGAACGCCCGGCACCTCATCCATGATCCGCAGCAGCAGATCAGGCGACAGATAGCACCAGGGCACGACATTGTAGATCAGGATCGGAACACCGCAGGCGGCGTGAATGTCCCGAAAATGGGCCACCATGGCGTCGTCGTCCGGCCTGAAGAGATAGGACGGCGGCGTGATCTGAAGCGCCGCGACGCCCAAATCCAGAACGGCTTTACCCCGGGCGATCACCTCGGCGGTGGAATTCGCGATGATGCCGGCGACGACGGGCACGCGGCCGTTGACGGCGCACACAGTCTCTTCCAGGAGGGCTCTATACTCATCCCGGTTCAGCGCATGGCCTTCACCGGTGCTGCCGCCGGCCGCGAGGCCGTGCACCCCGTTCGCCAGCAGCCATTCCACTTGCGGTGCAACCAGGGAAAGATCGACGGTCCCCGCCGCATCGAACGGTGTGGTGAATGGTGCAATAACGCCTTCTAACGCGCTCATTTTGTTTCCTCCGTTCCGAATTATGGATCTGATAGCCGGACGCTAGGAGGAAAGGCCCACTTTTCCCAAAATGTTCTTGCGCTTATTCCGCATTGTGGAACAAGAAATGGGTCATGAAATCGCTGCAACGAGTTTCCCAGGTCCTGGACTGCTTCACCGCCCATGAACCGAGATTGGGATTGAACGCCATCGCCCAGAAGACGGGAATGGCAAAGGGCACGGTCCATCGGGTCCTTTCCGGTCTTCGGGACATCGGTTTGGTGGTGCAGGACGGTAACCGCGACGACTATCGACTGGGCCTCCGTTTCCTGTCGATCGGCGGTGTCATTCTGTCCGATCTGGATGTCCTCACGCATGCGCGAGAGCCGGCGGCGGCGTTGATGCATCAGACCGGTGAATCGGTTCATGTCTGCGTGTTCGACGGATTGAACGTCGTGTCGATCGACCGCCATGAAATGGCCGACAGCCGAAACGAGATCGTCCGGTTGGAAAGGGAACCGCCCTATTGCACCGGGACCGGTAAAGCCATTCTGGCGGCGCTTTCGGATGAGACGGCCTCGGCGCTTCTACCCCGGGACCTGAAGTCTTTTGCCCATAATACGATCACATCGCGGAAGGCCCTGTTTGCCGAACTGGCGGCAACCCGGGCCCGGGGTTACGCCATCGATGACGAGGAACGGCAAATGGGGATCCGCTGTGTCGGCGCCGCGATCCGACATCACAGCAGGGTTGTCGGGGCAATCAGCGTCACCGGCCCGAAACAACGGTTTCCTACTTCCCGCATTCCCGTCCTTGCAGATCTGGTAACGGCGACGGCGGCGCGGATCGGCCTGTCGATCGAACTGGGCTGAGCCGGGGTGTTTTTTCGTGTTTGTTGGTCGCTTGTTATGAATCTAGGCGTAGTATAGGGTCCGACGCGGAAACAGAATGTAAATTCAAACGAGGGGACGCGCGGTAGATGAGCGCACAAGACTCGGCCAAGGCTGCGGAAGGTTCGGTTCAAGGTCTGACGGACCGGCACAGCTTTTCCTATGACGAATTGATCGAATGCGCGAAGGGTAAGCTCTTCGGCCCCGGCAACGCGCAATTGCCGTTGCCGAACATGCTGATGCTCGACCGCATCACCTCCATCACCGAGGATGGCGGCGAACACGGCAAGGGCGAAATCATCGCTGAATTCGACATCAAGCCGGACCTCTGGTTCTTCAAATGCCATTTCGAGGGCGATCCGGTGATGCCGGGCTGCCTCGGTTTGGACGCGATGTGGCAGTTGGTCGGCTTTTTCCTGGGCTGGTTGGGCCAGCCGGGCAAGGGCCGTGCCTTGGGCGTCGGTGAGGTGAAGCTTTTCGATCAGGTCCTGCCGAGCGCGAAGAAGGTCACCTATCACATTACGTTGAAGCGTGTGATCGCCCGCCGGCTGATCATGGGTATCGCCGATGGCGTGATGAAGGTGGACGGCAAGATCGCGACGGAAGTCCGCGACATGAAAGTCGGGCTTTTCCAGCCGACCGAAGCCGCGCAGGCCTGATTCCTCGACCCTTATACCGAAGCGGCCCGGCATTTCCGTGAATGCGGACCGGCGGAGGGATGCCTGCGCTTGACGGGTTGGAAACAGGCGTTCAAAACACCAACTAGCACGTATGGTTACGGCGGGGCCGGCGACGCCCCGCATCTTGCGTCGCTTCCGGCCCTGACCTTTGGACGGAAACGGGTGCGGAAATCATAATCCGGGAGGCCGTCGCCGAAAGGCCGTCTCGATAGGCCGGTTGGGAGTAGACATGAACGGACCCAGCATGAACGGACGCCGGCGCGTCGTTGTTACCGGGATGGGAATCGTCTCGTCGCTTGGGAATAACCAAGCCGAAGTCCTGGACTCGCTCAAGGAAGGGCGGTCGGGCATCAAGTTCGTCGAAGAATACAAGGAACGCGGTTTCCGCAGCCACATCCATGGCGATATCGATATCGACCTGGACGCGCATATCGACCGCAAGGTCCGGCGCTTCATGGGCGACGGTGCGGCCTACAACTATGTGGCCATGCAGCAGGCGATCGAAGATTCGGGCCTGACGGAGAAGGAAATCAGCAACGAGCGCACCGGCCTGATCATGGGCTCGGGCGGTCCGTCGACACGCGATCTGGTCGAATCGGCCGATATCGCGCGGGAAAAGGGCGTGAAGCGCATCGGCCCGTATCGGGTGCCGCGTTCCATGTCCAGCACCAACTCCGCCACCCTGGCGACGCCCTATCACATCAAGGGTGTGAACTATTCGATCAGTTCCGCCTGTTCGACCAGCGCGCATTGCATCGGCAATGCCAGCGAACTGATCCAATGGGGCAAGCAGGATATCGTCTTCGCCGGCGGCGGTGAGGAGTTGAACTGGACCCTGACCGTCCTGTTCGACGCGATGGGCGCGCTGTCCTCGAAATACAATGACGATCCGGGCCGCGCGAGCCGTCCGTTCGACCAGGACCGTGACGGTTTCGTGATCTCCGGCGGCGGCGGTGTCGTCGTGCTGGAGGAGTTGGAACACGCCAAGGCCCGCGGCGCGAAGATCTACGGCGAACTGGTCGGCTATGGCGCGACCTCCGACGGGTTCGACATGGTCGCCCCGTCCGGCGAAGGCGGCGTGCGCTGCATGAAAATGGCGCTGGACGGCCTGAACGACCCGATCAGTTACATCAATGCCCATGGCACCTCGACGCCCGTCGGCGACATGGCCGAGTTGAACGGCATCCGCGAAGTCTTCGGGGATAACATGCCGCGCATTTCGTCCACCAAATCGCTGGCCGGCCACTCCCAGGGCGCGACCGGCGTGCATGAGGTGATTTATTCCCTGATCATGCTCAACCACGATTTCATTGCGGCCTCCGCGAATGTCGAAAACCTGGACGAAGAGGCTGCCGGTGTCCCGGTCGTCACGGAACGGATCGACAATGCGGGGCTGGATTGCGTGCTGTCCAACAGTTTCGGGTTTGGCGGCACCAATGCCTGCCTTGTATTCCGGCGGTATGATTCCTGATCTACGCCCGTCCTTCCTTTCGCGACTTTCCGAGGTAACCGAAAAATGGGGTCCAGTACGACTCAACTGATGAAAGGTAAGCGGGGCCTAGTCATGGGCGTCGCCAACGATCACTCGATTGCCTGGGGAATCGCGTCGGCGCTGGCCAAGCACGGCGCCGAACTCGCCTTTACCTATCAGGGCGAGGCCTTCGGGAAACGGGTTGCGCCGCTTGCCGCCCAGCTGGGTTCAAAGCTCTGCGTCTCCTGCGATGTCAGCGAGGAAGGTTCCGTCGCCGCCGCGTTCGATAAACTCGGCAACGAATGGGATTCGCTGGATTTCGTCGTCCATGCGATCGCCTATTCCGACAAGAACGAGCTGAAGGGCCGTTATGTCGATACCAGCCGGGCCAATTTCGGCCGCACCATGGAAATCTCCTGCTATTCCTTCACCGAGGTCGCGCGCTGCGCCGAACCCTTGATGAAGAACGGCGGCAGTCTGCTGACGCTCAGCTATTCCGGCGCGGAACGGGTGATGCCTTCCTACAATGTCATGGGGGTTGCCAAGGCGGCGCTCGAGGCAAGCGTCCGGTATCTTTCGAACGATCTGGGCAAGGCCGGCATCCGGGTGAACGCGATTTCCGCCGGTCCGATGCGGACGCTGGCGGGCTCCGCCATCGCCGGGGCGCGCTTCGTCTACAATTGGCAGGGCGAGAATTCGCCGCTGCGCCGGAACATCACGTTGGACGATGTCGGCGGATCGGCGCTCTACCTGCTGTCGGATCTGTCCGCCGGCGTCACCGGCGTGGTCCATCATGTCGATAGCGGCTATCACGTCATCGGCATGGCCGCCCCGCCCCGCTAAAACTTTCCGATAACCCTGGAAGCGGTTCGTCATGCACCTCCTGGCAGCGCAACCGGGCGGTATTGACGACGGGTCCGAGGCGATCGACCTCGGCCAGACGCCCGGTGATATCGTCGTCATCACCGCGGCCGACACGGAAATCGCCTGTCTTGCGACGGCCCAGGCGCGCCGTCTGGCGGATGGCGACGCCCCCAGCCTGCGCTGCGCCAACCTCATGCATCTCGGCCATAACTATTCGGTCGATCTCTATGTCGAGGAGATCGTCGCCAAGGCCCGTTTCGTCCTGTGCCGGTTGCTGGGTGGACGATCCTATTGGCCCTATGGCGTGGACGAGGTCGCCGCCACCTGCCGGGCCGCAGGCATTCCGGTTGTCTTCCTGCCGGGGGACGACAAGCCGGACCCGGAATTGCGCGACCTTTCCCCAATTTCTGACGAATTATATACCAACTTATGGGAATATTTCGTCCAGGGCGGAATCGATAATGCGGAAGGCGCGTTGATCGCCATTGCGGCGGAACTCGGCCATGACGTGGCGCCGCCCGACCCGGCCCCGTTGCTGAAGGCGGGGCTCTATTGGCCGGGCGCCTCGACCCCCTCCTTGACGGATTCGCCCTGGGCCGATATCGGCACCCGCCCGGTCGTGGCCATCACCTTTTATCGGGCCTTGTTTCAGGCCGGAAACCTCGGCGCCATCGATACCCTGATCGCGGCGTTGCAGGCACAGGGCATCGTGCCGCTACCGGTCTTTGCCACCAGCCTGAAGGATCCGGTTTCCGTTGCCACGCTGGAGGAGCTGTTCGGCGCGGCGAAACCGGATGTGATCCTGAACGGTATGGGATTCGCCGTCGGCAAACCCGGTGCGCTGAACGAGGGAACTGTCCTCGACGCCGCCGACTGCCCGGTCTTGCAGGTGGTTTTCTCCGGCAGCAATCTGGCGTCCTGGCAGGACGGAACCAAGGGCCTTTCGCCGCGCGACATCGCCATGAATGTCGCCCTGCCGGAAGTGGACGGACGAGTCCTAACCCGCGCCGTTTCCTTCAAGGGATCCAGCCGTCGCGATCCGAATGTGGAAGCTGATATCGTCGGCTACGAACCGGTGGCGGACCGTTGCGGTTTCGTTGCCGAACTGGCGGCAAACTGGGCTAGGCTCCGCCGCAGCGCGGCCAAGGACAGACGGGTCGGTATCGTGCTGGCAAACTATCCGAACCGCGACGGCAGGCTGGGCAACGGTGTCGGCCTCGATACGCCGGCGGGAACGTTGACCATCCTGAACGCCTTGGCGGAGGCGGGATACACGGTCTCGCATCACTTCGAGACCGGCGACCACCTGATCGATCACCTCGCCGCCGGTCCGACCAATGCGGCGGTGGAGGGCCGGGTGGTCCGCGAAACTATTTCGCGCGCCGACTACGATGCCTTTTTCGCGACGCTGCCGACGGACCTGCAGGAAGGGATTGTCGAACGCTGGGGGAAGCCCGACGGTGATCCGTTTTTCCGGCGCGCCGAGGATGATTTCGCCCTTCCAATATTCACACTGGGGAATGTAGCGGTCGGCCTTCAGCCGGCCCGCGGTTACAACATCGATCCGGTGCAGAGTTATCACGATCCGGCCCTGCTGCCGCCGCACGGCTACCTCGCCTTCTATGCCTGGATGCGCCGATCCTTCGGGGCGCAGGCGATCCTGCATATGGGCAAGCACGGCACGATGGAATGGCTGCCGGGAAAATCGATTGCGCTGTCGCAATCCTGCCTGCCGGAAGCGGTCTTCGGTCCGATGCCGCATCTCTATCCCTTCATCGTGAATGATCCGGGCGAGGGCACACAAGCCAAGCGCCGGGCCCAAGCGGTGATCGTCGATCACCTGACCCCGCCGCTGACACGGGCGGAAAGCTATGGCCCCCTGCGCGACCTGGAACTGCTGGTCGACGAATATTACGACGCCGCCCAGGGCGATCCCCGCCGGGTGAAGGTCCTGCGTCAGGAGATCCTGGACCTGACCCGGTCCGCGGGTCTCGACAAGGATATCGGCATCGCGCCCGATGCCGCGCCGGACGATGCGCTGGCCGCGCTCGACAATCATCTGTGCGAATTGAAGGAGATGCAGATCCGCGACGGTCTGCACATTTTCGGGCGCAGCCCGGAAGGCGCGTTGCGCGACGGGTTGTTGATGGCGCTGGTCCGTGCGCCGCGCGGCACCGGGGAGGGGGACCGATCCCTGTTGCGCGCCATGGCGCAGGATCTTTCCCTCGACCCCGAATTCGATCCCCTCGACTGTGTAATGGGGGAAGCCTGGTCGGGCGACCGGCCCGACCTGCTCGCGGATGTCGACGATGCCGTCTGGCGAACCAAGGGCGACACGGTGGAACGGCTGGAACTGCTGGGACTGGATCTGATCGCCGGAAGGGCGTCCGCCCCCGGCCCCGCCTCGCAGATTGTGTTGGAAACCCTGACCGCATGGTTGAAGCCGGCGGTGGAGGCCTGCGGTCCGGCGGAAATCGCGGGGGTTATTGCCGGGCTGGACGGGCGTTTCGTGCCGCCCGGCCCGTCCGGCGCGCCGTCGCGCGGGCGACCGGAAGTCCTGCCCACGGGCCGCAACTTCTATTCCGTCGACACGCGCATGGTGCCGACGCCGGCGGCGTGGTCGCTGGGGTGGAAATCGGCCCAGATGCTGGTCGAACGCTATGCCCAGGACCACGGCGACTATCCGCGGCAGATGGCGATCAGCGCCTGGGGCACGGCCAATATGCGGACCGGCGGCGACGACGTTGCCCAGGCGCTTGCCCTGATGGGTGTGCGGCCGACCTGGGACGATAGTTCCCGCCGTGTCACCGGGTTCGAGATCCTGCCCGCCGACCTGCTCGACCGGCCGCGCGTCGATGTCACTTTCCGCATTTCCGGTTTCTTCCGCGATGCCTTCCCCGGCCTGATCGACCTGATTGACTCCGCCGCCCGTGCCGTCGCCGCGCTGGACGAGGCGGAGGCGGTGAACCCCCTGGCCGCGCATGTCCGGCAGGAGACGGCGGCGCTGATCGAAGAGCAGGGGATGACGGTCGAGGATGCCGTGCGCCGTTCCGGCGCCCGTGTCTTCGGGTCCAGGCCCGGTGCTTATGGCGCGGGGCTGCAGGCCTTGATCGACGAGAAGATCTGGAAGGACGAAGGCGATCTGGCCGACGCCTATCTGACCTGGGGTGGTTACGCCTATGGCGCGGGACAGGAGGGCGAGGCCGACCGCGAGGGGTTCTCCAAGCGGCTGACCAAGGTTCAGGCCGTCGTCCAGAACCAGGATAACCGGGAACACGATCTGCTCGATTCCGATGACTATTATCAGTTCGAGGGCGGCATGACCGCCGCGGTCCGTCACCTCAGCGGCGATCAGCCGGCGGTCTATCACAATGACCATTCACGCCCCGAAAGCCCAAGAATCCGGACCCTCAAGGAAGAGATCGGCCGGGTCGTCCGCGCCCGGGTGGTGAACCCGAAATGGATCGCCGGTGTCATGCGCCACGGCTACAAGGGCGCCTTCGAGATGGCGGCGACGGTCGACTACCTCTTCGCCTTTTCCGCGACCGCGCGCGCCGTGGAGGACCATCATTTCGATCTGGTCTTCGATGCCTATCTGGATGATGCGGAGGTCAGGAATTTCCTGGCGGACCACAATCCGGCCGCCCTGAAGGAAATGGCCGAACGTCTGCTGGAAGCGCAGGATCGCGGATTGTGGAAACCCCGCCGCAACAGCACGCGGGACGCGCTGCAACGTCTTTCCGCCTGACGCGTTTCTGATATGCGGCCCGGCAATGCCTTTTTCGGGCGATGCCTTTTTTCAGCCATACTATGCCGCCATAGTGAGGTGCCAAACGGTGCGAATCCGGGCAATAGAGTGGCACATCACTGTACGGGACGTGTGGGAAGGAATGCCGGCATGAAAACCGAAGGCATGACCGAAGAGGAAATCAACAAGCGCCACGCCGAAAAAATGGCGAAGAAGAAGGCGGCACGCGACAAGATGATCGCCACCAAGACCGAGGAAAAGGGCCTGTTGATGGTCCATACCGGTAAGGGCAAGGGCAAGACGACCGCCGCCATGGGGCTCGCCGCCCGCGCGGTCGGCAACGGTATGAAAATCTGCATCGTCCAATTCGTGAAAGGCGTGTGGAATACCGGCGAACGGGTCGTGCTGGAGAAATTTCCCGACCAGGTGGTGATGAAGGCGATGGGCGAAGGCTTTACCTGGGACACCCAGGACCGGCAGCGCGATATCGCCGCGGCCGAAGCCGCCTGGGCCTATGCCAAGGAAGCGATCGCCAATCCGGATTACCAGATGGTCATCCTGGACGAGCTTAACATCGTGCTGCGCTATGACTATCTGCCGCTGGACGATGTGATCGAGACCTTGAAGAACAAGCCGCACGACAAACATGTGGTCGTCACCGGCAGAAACGCGAAGGAAGAACTGATCGAGATCGCGGATATGGTGACCGAAATGGAAATGGTGAAGCATCATTTCCGCGGCGGGGTTAAGGCACAGGTCGGGATAGAATTCTAGGCGGGAATCAATGTTCATACCGACACGGTTCTCTCCGTCGTCGGTGGGGGTAACAGGCCCGGTTGGTCATTCCGGTCCGAGGCAAGGCAGAAGGAAATACGTGATGTTCGAACTTACCGGAGTGAAACGTGTTGCCGCCGCGACGGTCATGACGGCCGCGCTGGCATTCGGCATGGCCGCGCCCGTCTCGGCCGACGAGACTGCGGATAATCTGAAAACCGCGAACGAGATCGTCTCCAAGGCGGTCTTTACGGCGGAAAAGATGCGCAATCACAAGGATTTCGCCTCCTATGTGAAAGGCTACATGAAGAAGGCCAAGGGCGTGGTCCTCTTCCCGCAAATCTTGAAGGGCGGCTTTTTCGTCGGCGGTGAAGGTGGGTCCGGCGTGCTGCTGGCGAAGGCCGAGGACGGACGCTGGAGCTATCCGACCTTCGTCGGCATGGGCGCGGCATCCTTCGGATTGCAGATCGGCGCGCAAAGTTCCGAACTGATGCTGATCGTCCTGACCGGCAAGGGTTTGGAAGCGATCCTGGATGACAAGGTGAAGATCGGCGGAGAGATCAACGGCGCGGTCGGCCCCTACGGCGCCGGCGCCGAAGCTTCGACCACGGCGAACCTGAATGCCGATGTCATCGCCTATTCGATAAGCCAGGGCGCCTTCATCGGGGTCAGTATCGAAGGCGCGGCGGTCTTTCCGCGCGAAAGCCTGAACGCGGCCTTCTACGGCACCAATGACGCCAGCCCGAAATCGGTCGTGATCGACGGCAAGTTCGCGAATTCGGCGGCCGACCCGCTGCGTGAGGAACTGGCGAATTATCCCGCCGGCAAATGACCCGACGGATCCGACAGCCACAGAATAGACGGAAAGCGTGATGACGGTGCCGGGCCTTTCACTGATGTTGCAGGGCACCGGTTCCGATGTCGGGAAGTCCCTTCTGGTCGCGGGCCTCGCCCGGGCTTTGACCCGGCGCGGCCTGACCGTCCGCCCCTTCAAGCCGCAGAACATGTCGAACAATGCCGCCGTCACCGCGGAAGGCGGCGAGATCGGCCGCGCCCAGGCCTTGCAGGCGCGCGCCTGCGGGGTCCCGGCCAGTGTTCATATGAACCCTATCTTATTGAAACCGCAGACGGATATGGGCTCCCAGATCGTCGTTCAGGGTAAGGTCTTCGGCCAGGCCAAGGCGCGCGACTATTACGATCTGAAACCGAAACTTCTGCCCAAGGTGCTGGAGAGTTTCGACCTTCTGCGCCGGGAAGCGGATATCGTTCTGGTCGAAGGGGCCGGCAGCCCGGCGGAAGTGAACCTGCGCGCCGGCGACATCGCCAATATGGGCTTCGCGGAGGCCGCGGACGTGCCCGTCGTGCTGGTCGCGGATATCGACCGCGGCGGGGTTATCGCCAGTCTTGTCGGCACCCATGCCCTGCTGACCGAAGCGGAGAAAGCATGCCTTGCCGGCTATGTCGTGAACAAGTTTCGCGGCGACAAGTCGCTTTTCACTTCGGCGCTCGACATCATTTCCGACCGCACCGGCATGACCTGTCACGGTGTTCTGCCCTGGTTCGGCGAGGCGCATCTGCTGCCGGCCGAGGACGCAGTAGCCCTGGACACGCCCAGCGCGGACCGCAGGGCCGGGGACGGCAGCGATGCCGTCCGGCCGATCCGCATCGCCGTGCCGCGCCTGCCGCGGATCGCGAATTTCGACGACCTCGATCCCCTGCGCGCGGAGGCCGACGTCGAACTCGTCATGGTGCCGCCCGGCCGTCCCCTGCCGTTGGATGCCGATCTGATCTTGCTGCCGGGATCGAAGACAACGATTGGCGATCTGACTGCCTTTCGCAAGGAAGGCTGGGATGTCGATCTACAAGCGCATATCCGGCGCGGGGGCTGGGTCGTCGGCTTGTGCGCCGGTTATCAGATGTTGGGGAAAAGCCTGTCCGATCCGAAGGGCATCGAAGGACCGGCGGGCGATACGCCGGGGCTCGGCTGGCTCGACGTGGAAACCGAGATTTCCGGCGACAAGGCGTTGCGTGACGTGACGGCCGTCGAATGCACGACCGGTCAACAGGTCTCGGGTTACGAAATGCATATGGGCGTCACGTCCGGCCCCGGCCTCGCCGCGCCGATGGCGGATATCGGCGGGCGTCCGGACGGCGCGGTTGATTCCTCCGGCCGGGTGATGGGCTGCTACCTGCATGGTCTGTTTGCGGCGGACGGATTTCGGCACGCTTTCCTGAGCCGCTTGCGCGAAGGTCGTGCGCAGGGTGCCGCCTATGAGACGTCGGTGGAACAGGTGCTGGACCGGCTGGCGGATCATCTGGAGCGGCATCTCGACATCGAAGCCCTGCTCGCCGCGGCGCGTTGATTCGCGTCGAGGTCGGGCCGCTCAGCCTGCCAACGACAATATCGCCAGCGGCGCGATGAACAGCCACAGCAAGCCGCAGCCGATGACGAACAGCGCCAGGCCGCGGCGCACGTCGCCCGCTTCCAACCGCGCCTTGCCGTCGCCGATCCAGACCGATTCCGTTTTGGCTCCGCCGGGATAGAGGCGCGGCCCGCCTAGCGCCATGTCGAAGGCGCCCGCCATGGCCGCTTCTGGCCATCCCGCATTCGGACTGGCATGCTTGCCGGCATCCCGGATCATCACCTTCAGCGCGCGGGCCGGTTTGCCGCCGGGCGCGAAGGCCGCGCCGATGACGAAAAGCAGACCCGACAGCCGCGCCGGGATCCAGTTCACCGCGTCGTCCAACCGCGCGGCGGTCATGCCGAAGGAGAGATAGCGGTCGGTCTTGTAGCCGATCATCGAATCCATGGTGTTGATCGCCTTGTAGGCGAACAGACCCGGCAGGCCGAGCAGCAGGAACCAGAAGGCGGGCGCAACGACCGCGTCGGAAAAATTCTCGGCCAGGCTTTCCAGTGCCGAGCGGCCGACCCCGTGGCGGTCCAACTTGTCGGGGTCGCGGCTGACCAGATGGCGCAGATTGTCCCGCGCCTTCAACAGGTCGTTGCGTCCCAGCGCCTTGCCCACATCGGCGACCCGCCCGGCCAGGCTGCGCTGCGCCACCAATATGGCGACCAGCAGGACGTCGATCATCCAGCCGCTGGGGTGTTGCCGCGTCAGCATATGCACGCCCCATCCGGTCCCGGCCGCGACCAGGGTGACGAAAACGGTGACCACCGCGCCGCGGACGGTGCGGTTGATATCGCCGCGGCCTTCCCGGTTCAGCTTCTTGTCCAGAAAACCGATCAATTTGCCGATGATCACCACCGGGTGGGGCAGGAACCTGAACAGCCAGCGCATGTCCCCGATCACCCAGTCCAGCGCCAGCCCCATCAGCAGCAGAAGCGGCGTCGCCGCGGCAAGCCAAAGGGCATCGCCGCTGCTATTCCCCCAAAGCTGCAAAAAAGAAGAGAGGTCCAGCCCGTCCATCGGCGGTCTACCGTCGGCCGACGGCCTAGGACCGGGTCAGGCGGCCTTGGCCAACCGCCGGCCCCCAGGTTCGGTTGCCGCGCTGCAGAATCTGATCGACCTGACGGCCCTGGAACAGAGTGATGCCGAGCTTCATGCCGTTGCGGATCATGTTTTCGTTGTCGACGCGGCTCAGGATCACCCGTCCCTTGCCGACGCGCGCGACCTCCTCGCCGATTTCCTCCAGGCGCGGATCGTTGGCCTCGACGGAATCGAATACCGGTGCGCTGGCCAGTTTGATCAGGTCGACGCCCAATTGATGCCGGTCGACATAGAACAGGGTGTCCGGCGTGATGCCGTCCAGACAGACGCGATATCCTTTTTCCCGGGCAAAATCGCGGGCGAACAGAAAGTTGGAATAGTCGGCCAGGATATCGATCATCTGCAATTCCACGACCAGCGTGCCGCGGCTTCCCATCCGCAGGCTGGAGTCGAATTCCAGGAACTCCTGGGACAGCAGGGTATGGACGTTCAGATTCATGGATATCTGCGAATGCAGCGAGGTATCCTCGGCCCGCGCCAGCATTTTCAGGACCCGCCGGTCGAGCGTCTGGGTCAGATGCTGGAACAGCCAGCGGTTCGCCGCCAGGTCGACATCGGGCAGGACCGTCTTGGCCAGGTCGGCGACGGATACGAACAGCTCCCGGAACATCGGCTTGGGCGGGTCGTTCTTGTTCTTCCCGAAGGCACAGACGGCCTGCCGGCGCAGCACGGAAGACAGGTCTGCGCGCTCGAGCACCTCCTCCAACCGGCCCAACTGCTGCGGTGACAGCGGCCGGCGGGTATCCGTCGGCGCGTTTTCGCCCGATTGCGTGGCGATCTGCTGCAGACGCCGCTGGCGGATCTGCTCCTCATTGTAGAGGGTTTTACACAGGTCGAGAAAATTGTCGTACTGGCTTTCGATATTGTAGAGCGTTGCGAACCGGCCGTGCCCGGCCTCGTCCGGATCGGCGGAGGACAGGGGGTCCTCGCTGAACAGGTACCGCATCCGCATGACGATATCGTCCAGCTGCGCCAGGCGGACGCCCTTGCATACGAAGACGACGTCGGCGCTGCCGAGCGTGAAGATCTGCCCCTCATAGGCGCGGACGAAATCCTCGAGCGTATTGACGGCGATCCGCAGATGATGGTCGCGGCGGTTCTGCGGCTTCAGGCGCGACAGATGCAGATGGACGGCGCGCCGGTCTTCCCGGTGCCGTTCCAGCCGCTGGGCGAAATCCAGCAGCATATATTCCTGTCCGCTCGTATTTTCCTGCACGTCGCCACCCGGCACCGAATCCGTCTAGTCAATCGGTTGAATACACCAGATTCAGCGGAGGCGGCCAAGGGAATTGGGCGCTGTCGGTCCGTCGGCGGAAGGGTGCCTAACCCCGGTGCAGCCACCAGGCCTCTTCGTTGATCGAATAGATCGGCTTGTAGTGCTTCACCCGGTCGGCATTGATGACGCTCGAGATCTGGTTGTCCAGCATCAGGACCTCGCCGTCCAATTCCACCAACAGCACCGCGTGCGCCGTGCTCAGGTTCAGATCCTGCAGCACCAGCACCCGCATATTGGCCTTCGGAAAACCCAGATGGGCCAGCGACATGAATTTGGAGATCGCATAATCCTCGCAATCGCCGTTGCGCTGCATGAACTGCTTGGGCGTCGCCCAATAATCCTTCACGCCGTAGTTCACCGGGTCGATGACGTAGAGCCATTTGTTGAGATAGGCGTTGACCAGGTCCAGCTGTTCACGTTTCGGCTTGGTCAGGATCTGCTTCAGGAAAATCCGCCAACGCGCCAGATGGCATTGGTTGGTCGGCGTCACCTGGCAGACGTTCAACTCCTCCGGCTCTTCCCCGGAATAGCGTTTCAGCGTCTCCGTCCATTTCTGGAACTTGGCCAGTTTGGTGGACATGATTTCCTTGGTGCCGAAGACGCTCCATTTCGTCGTCGTACGCGCGGCCGCACCGGCGTCGCCGGAGATCGCCAGCATAAAGAGGACGGCCGCCGTCGCGACGACAAGGCCGAAGAGCCGGGACTGAAAACCCGGACCCCTGCAAACCCCGGCTTCCGCGCCCGGTTTCCGTCTGTGGTTCGTCTTCATGCTGCGCCATACCCCCATACTGCGCGATGTGCCCCAACGGGCACTAACCTCGGGACATAACCTAAGATATTTCATGATGACAGCCGTTAATGAAGTATGAAGATGTGTTGCAGTAGCGATTCGGCTAGGGTCAACTTGCGCGGACGGGCGCTGCATCAGACCGGAATTGGGGAGATTTTCCGTGAGCGATCAAACGGCGGATCGGGCGAATGCCGGCGATGACGGGGGCAAGTCCGCCCTTTTCAAGATGTCGGCCACCGGGCTTGCGATCCTGATTTTCGCCGTGGTCGGCGGTATTCTGGTCTATCAGTTCACCGAGGCCGAGCGTGAGCGGGAAATGCAGCGTTGGCAGGTCCGTCTCGGCATTATCGCCGACAGCCGTTTCGCGGATATCGACAATTGGATGGATTCCCAGGTCGACGAATTGCGCGGCCTGGCGGAGAACGAATCGCTTCAGCTCTACATGACCATCCTCTACGACGTCGAGGGCGGCGCCGACAGCGAGGCCTCGGCGGAGCTGGAATATCTCGGCAATCTGTTGACCGTGGTCGCGGACCGGACCGGTTTCACCGCCGCGGTCAGCGGCCCGGCGGTGTCGGCGAATGTGAACCGGGTCGGCTCGGCCGGGATCGCCATCGTCGACGAAGAGGGCAATATCGTCGTCGCCAGCCCCGGAACCCCGCCCGTTCAGGGCCAGATCCGCAATTTCATCGAGAATACGCCGAAGGGCGAGGCGGCCGTTTCCGACATGTTCATCGGGCCGGGCGGCAAGCCCAGCATGGCCTTTCTGGCGCCGGTCTTCGCCCTGCAGTCGGATGAAAGCGCCAGTTCGCAGATCGCCACCGTTATCGGTATCAAGCCGGTGACGGACGAACTTTTCCCCCTGCTGGAACAGCCGGGCAATGTGGACCAGACCGCCGAGGCGATGCTGGTGCGCCAGGCCGGCGCGACGGTGGAATACCTCTCCCCGCTGATGAACGGGTCCGAGCCGCTGAAACTGAAGCTCTCCACCGATACGCCCGATCTGGCCGCCGCCTGGGCGATCCGCACGCCCGGCGGTTTCGCCGTGAAGAAGGACTATGCCGGCGCCGAGGTCCTTGCCCTGTCGCGCGGCTTCACCCAGGTTCCCTGGACGCTGGTCTACAAGGTGGATACGTCCGAGGCGCTGGCGGAATCGGAAGATCGCCTGAACCAGATGGTGATCGCCTTTTCAGGCATTATCGTGCTGGTCCTGATCGGCGGCGTCGCGCTCTGGTATTACGGCACGTCACAGCGCGCGCAGCAGGCGGCCGACCGGTTCGAGCGCCTGGCCAGCCGGTTCGAGGCACAGCGCAATTTCATGCATGTGGTGACCGACAGCCAGCCCAACTCCATCGCCATCTATGACGAGGGCGGGCATTTCCGCTGGTTCAACGACATGGCGGTGAAACAGGCGCGGATCGAGCGCGCGGACCTGCTGAACAAGCATGTCACCGCGATCTTCGGCCCGATCCACGGCAAACGCATCGCCGGCTGGGTTCAGGAATGCGTCGAGACCAAGGAAAACCAGTCCCATACCCATGAAATGGATCTGGGCGAGGGCGAGCGGGTGTTCCGGTCCGATCTGATTCATCTTCCGCCCTCGGAAGATATGCCGAACGGCGCGCTGGTGGTCACCCAGGACATCACCGAAAGCGTCCGCGAGCGTGAAAAGCGCGAACAGGTCATGCAGCAGTTGGTGAACACGCTGGTTTCGGTCGTCGACCAACGCGATCCCTTCTCCGCCAACCACTCGGTGCGGGTCGGCGTCGTCGCCCGTGCCATCGCCTCGGAAATGGCGCAGGATCCGCTCTTCATCGAAACCGCCGGCACGGCGGGCAGTTTGATGAACCTCGGCAAGATCACCGTGCCGACGCATGTCCTGACCAAGGAAGGCAAGCTGACGGATGAGGAATTCAAGATGATCCGCGACAGCGTGATGGTCAGCGCGAATCTGGTCCGCAATGTCGATTTCGAAGGCCCGGTGGCCGATACGCTTGCCCAGATGCAGGAAAACTATGACGGTTCCGGCACGCCGGACGGGCTTAGCGGGGAGGATATCATCGTCACCTCGCGGATCGTCTCAGTGGCCAATGCCTTCGTCGGCATGGTCTCGGCCCGTGCCTGGCGCGACGGCATGCCTTTCGAGGCGGCGGTCGACCAGCTGCTGCAGGACGGCAACAAGAAGTTCGACCGGCGCGTCGTCGTGGCGCTCGCCAATCATCTTGACAACCATGGCGGCCGTGAAGCCTGGGCCGATTTCGGAACAAGGCCCAGCGCCTAGGCCCGTGATCGCCGTCCGGGGAGGAGATGTACCGGGCCGGGACGCTTGAACCCTGCCCGGCCTTGGAGTACGCAGCCCCTATGACACAGGATAAGACAGCGGCGGTTCCCGCCCCCGGTTCAGCATTGGGCGACGACCCGGTGCGCGCGATCGAAGGTTTGGCGCGTGCGACCGTGCTTGTCATCGGCGATGTCATGCTCGACCGGTTCGTGCACGGCGCCGTCGCGCGGATCAGCCCGGAAGCCCCGATCCCCGTCCTTTCGGTCAAGGGACACAGCACGGTGCCCGGCGGGGCCGGCAACGTGGTCTGCAATCTGGCGGCGGTCGGCGCGAAATCGGTGCTTGTCTCCGTCACCGGCAACGATCCCGCCGCCGACGAACTGGAAGACCTGCTCGGCAACAGGGCGGGCTTGACCCTGACGCTGATTCGCGACGGGTCGCGTCCGACGACGGTGAAGACGCGCTTCCTGGCCGGCGGCCAGCAGTTGCTGCGCGCGGATGAGGAAACCGACGGCGCGCTGGATGCCGAGGCGGAATCCGCCGTGATTGCCGCGATCGACATGGTACTGCCGCGGTGCGGGGCGATCGTATTGTCCGATTACGGCAAGGGCGTGTTGACCGATGGCGTCATCGCCGCGGTCATCGACCGGGCGAAAAAGGCTTCGGTACCGGTCCTGGTCGATCCGAAGGGGCGCGATTATCAACGGTATGCCGGGGCCAGTCTGTTGACGCCGAACCGGGCCGAACTCTCGCTCGCGACGGGTCTGCCGATGGCGACGGATTCGGAAGTGGAAACCGCCTGCGAAACAGCGATCCGGGATTTCGGCGTCACCGGGATCCTTGCGACCCGCAGCGAAAAGGGCATGACCTTGGCCGATGCGGATGGTGTGCTGCATATCCCGGCCCAGGCGCGTGAGGTCTTCGATGTGGTCGGCGCAGGCGATACGGTGATCGCGCTGATGGCCGCCGCGCTCGCGTCCGGTCTGGACCGCGCCAATGCCGCGCGGCTTGCCAATCTGGGCGGCGGCGTGGTGGTCGGCAAGACCGGCACCGCGGTGGCGCGCCCCGATGAACTTGTCGCCGCGGCCCATGGCGCGACCTGGCTGGAAGGGGAACGCAAGGTCCACACCCTGGCGGGCATGGTCGACCAGGTCGGACTATGGCGCCGTCAGGGAAAAACGGTCGGCTTCACGAACGGGTGTTTCGACCTGTTGCATCCGGGCCATGTGCATTTGCTGCAGCAGGCCCGCGAACAATGCGACCGGCTGGTCGTCGGCCTGAACAGCGATGAGTCGGTGGCCCGTCTGAAAGGACCCGAACGGCCGGTCCATAACGAGACAGCGCGGGCGACAGTGCTCGCCTCGCTCGCCAGCGTCGATGCGGTCGTCGTCTTCGGCGAGGACACGCCGCTGGACCTGATCCGCGCGGTGAAACCGGACGTTCTGGTGAAGGGCCAGGACTATACGGTGGAAACCGTCGTCGGGGCCGAAGACGTGCAATCCTGGGGCGGGCGCGTCTTCCTGGCCGGCCTGCTGGACGGGCATTCGACCACCGGCACGGTCAAGAAACTGCGCGGCGGCTGATCGTCGGCCCAAGAGGCCGGCCTCAGACGTCGCTCAGGAATTCCGTATTCGCGCTGCCGAGAACCTCGTCGGTGACGCCGGACAGACGGCCCGCCGCATGCCTAGCGAATCGCAGGGTCAGGGCCTTGCGGCGGCTGGCGTTCATATCGCCTTCCGCGGCCGGGTTCAGAATCGCCGCGCCATAGGCGTCGGCGCTGATCAGGCCTGCTTCCTCCGGCAGAATTTCCTGCGGAAAATTGACCGGCACGGCGAAGAAGAAGGCGTCGCAGAAGGGCAGGTATTCCTGCCATTTCCGGTCGTTCCTGAAATCGGCCACGCTCACCTTCACCTCGACGATGGTGAATTTCCCCTTGGAATCCAAGGAGATGACATCGACCCGCCTTCCGGTCTTCAGACGCAACTCGGTGATGCAGGCCTGGTCCATCTGGGTCAGTAGCCGGCACACGCCCCGCGTTACCAGTCGGGTTCGGTCCGCCGCGGCGATATCGTCCAATTCAATTCCGGTCATGAAAACTAAATACCCGATTCTCTTTACTGGAATGGTTTGTCGCATAGACTTGCGCCGCGGGGCCAGCGCGCCGATAAGGCGCCCGGGGCGGGACAGTTTAAAATCGTGATCCCAGTGAAGGGGGCCCGATGCATCGGGTTCCGGAAAGGCGGCACCAAAATGGTGAAAAAAATCGGCATAGCACTCGTTGTCCTGATCGTCCTGATCGGGGGCGGGGTCTATTACTTCTTGAGCAACCTCAACGAACTCGTGCGCAGTGCGGTCGAACAGGCCGGCACGCGGGCGACCGGCGTCAGCGTCTCCCTCGGCAAGGTGGATCTGGATATCGGCGGCAGCAAGGGCGCGCTCGGTGAATTGAACGTGGCGAACCCGTCGGGCTTCAATTCCGAATACGCGTTCAACCTGGGCGACATCAGCGTCTCGCTGGATCTCGACTCGTTGCAAGCCAATCCGATCGTGATCAAGGAAGTCGTCGTCACTTCGCCGAAAGTGATCTACGAACTGGGCGACGTCGGATCCAATATCGACGCCATTCAGCGCAATGTCGAAAACTTCACCAAACAGGTTTCAGGCGGATCCTCGGGCGGGTCGTCCTCCGCCGGCGAGTCCGAGGGCGAGGGCACGAAGGTCGTCATCAACGATCTCTACGTGCGCGGCGCGGAAGTCAGCGTCAGCGCGCCCTTCCTGAAGGGTGACAAGCTGGGTACCAAGGTGCCGGAGATCCACCTGAAGGATATCGGCAAGGAGTCAGGCGGCGCGACGCCGGGCGAAGTGGCCGGGAAGGTTCTCGACGCATTGACCGCCCGCGTTCAGGGCGCCGTCGCCAACCTGAACCTGGACGATCTGAAGAAAGCGGCCGGACAGGCCGTCGAGGAGGCGACCAAGGCGGTCGAGGGCGCGACCGGCGAAGCGACCAAGGTGCTGGAAGGCGCGGGCGGCTCGGCCGGCGAAGCCGCGGGCGGTGCCCTGAAAGGGGCGACCGACGGTGTGAAGAACCTGTTCGGCGGCAGCAGCGACTGATTTCGCACCGTCACCTCGAGGAATCGAAAACCGCACCTCCCGGAAGAGAGGTGCGGTTTTTCTTTGTTCCGACTTTGCGCCGAATGGGCGCAGACCGCCTTATTTGAACTGCGAATAGTCGATGGGCTTCGTCCGGTCGAGGGAGCGGTCGATACGCGGCATCGGGTATTTCAGCCCGGTGGCGCAGTTATACAGAACCGCGGTCTCGCCCTTGCCGACGCGGCCGTCGGCCAGGGACTGTTTATAGGCCGCATAGGTCGCCGCGCCTTCGGGGCAGAGCAGCACGCCCTCGCGCTTTGCCACTTCCTCCTGCGCCGCCTGGATCGCGTCGTCGTCGACGGCGATGGCGAAGCCGCCGCTTTCGCGCACGGCCCGCAGGATCAGGAAATCGCCGACGGCGATGGGCACGCGGATGCCGGCGGCCATGGTATGGGCGTTTTCCCACAAGGGCGCATGTTCCTCGCCCTCGTCATAGGCTTTCACTATCGGCGCGCAGCCGGTCGCCTGCACCGCTATCATCCGGGGCATCTTGCCGGTCAGCCAGCCGATCGCCTGCAATTCCGCGAAGGCTTTCCACATGCCGATCAGGCCGGTGCCGCCGCCGGTCGGATAGAAGATCGTGTCCGGCAGGGTCCAGCCCATCTGCTCGGCCAGTTCGATCCCCATCGTTTTTTTGCCTTCGATGCGGTACGGCTCCTTCAAGGTGCTGACGTCGAACCAGCCGACGCTTTCCTTGCCCTCGCCGACGATCTTGCCGCAATCGTTGATCAGCCCGTTGACGCGATAGACGGTCGCGCCCTGCAGTTCGATCTCGGAGACGTTCACTTCCGGCGTATCGGCCGGGCAGAAGATGGTCGTCTTCATGCCGGCGTGGCTGGCATAGGCAGCCATGGCGGCACCTGCATTGCCGTTGGTCGGCATCGCCAGATGGGTCAGGCCCAGTTCCTTCGCCATGGAAACGGCCAGCGCCAGGCCGCGCGCCTTGAACGATCCGGTCGGCAGGCGCCCTTCGTCCTTGACGATGATCGTGCCGCCCAGTTCCGCCGACAGTTTCGGCAGGTCGATCAGCGGCGTCATCACTTCGCCCAGCGCGACCGCGTTTTCGGATTTCCGCACCGGCAGGAATTCCCGGTACCGCCAGAAACCGCCTTCCAGGCGCGTCGCCAGTTCCTCTTTCGAGATCGCCTTGCCCAGCGCATCCAGGTCATAGCGGACAAGCAGCGGGCGACCCGCTTCCGACAGGCCGTGAATGGTGTCTGCCGGATAGGTCTTGCCGGTCATCGAGCATTCGAGATGGGTGACGAATGTCGGATATTCGCGCATGCGGGCACTTCCTTCGTGATGTTCTGGTTGGCGAATGGGTTTAACCCTATCGGGGGACCAAACCCTAAAGGAAGCAGGCCGGGGCCGACAAGCACCGGCTTTCCCGCGAAGGGGACAAGGTCTCGTGCCGGAATCGGCTGGTCGGGCAGTTGCCCGGCGGGTTCGGCAGAAGGGTTGGGAAGGTGGATTGGGTGGACGCTGGGGCGATGGGTCAGGCGGCGAGTTTTCCGCGCCGGCAGGTGGCTGGGATCTTCTTGGTTACTTTCTGAACGGGAAAGTTTCCGTCGACGATTTCAATTCTCGGTGCGCCGTGCAAACCGATGGCCTCGCTCAAATCGCCGGCCAGTGAATCGGTGCCGCCGTTCAATGTGGGCCGTCCGTCATTCGGGTCGGCGACCCGCACCGCCGAGGCAAACCGCTGCAGGCGGTCGCGCACGATCGGCATGTATTTGCAGAACCGGGTCGCTTCCTCCTTGTTTCGGATTCTGATCAACGCGATCACGTGATGGCGATCGCCATCCGTGCCGATCAGCGTGAAGGGCGGGGTCGCGACCCATTGCCGTTCGGCCGCGGACCCGGGCGTTCCGCTGAATTCAAGCCGTCGCTCGACCTTGCTCGCAACGTAAAGCCCGCCGACGATCGACACCGACAGGGTCACGCAGGAAGCGGCAAAGATCGTCGTGAAATTCACGGTCGCTCCAAACTCGTTCGGCGGGCTTTGCCCGCGGTTCCCTCTCAAGGCCGGGTTCCCGTGTCGGTCCCGGTTCCGGCTCATCCTTCTGGCCGGTATCCGACCCGAAGATCTCCCTGGCCATCGGATACGGTCTTTCCTCAGAAGAAGACCGTCGCTTTCCGTCGGTCCAGGGTCTTGCCGTCGCAAACGACGGACTCGCCCCCGGTCAGTACCGTACCCGGTTCCACCGTGGCGTCGACGAAATCCACCGTCATCGGCCCCCCGGTTTCCAGCACGCTCGCCAACTCGTTTTTGAGCCGGCGTTTCTCAATCGACAAAGTCGGCGTGACCTGGCTGGCGAAACGCCGGTTCACACCGGCGACCACGGTCTGAATGCGGTCGCGAAGGACGGGCATCCACCTGCACAGACGGGTCGCCTCGGTCCTGTTTTCTACCTTCAACGCGGCGACGAAGACCCGGTTGTCGCCGGCGGAATCCAGTATCGAAAAGGCCGGCGTCGTCAGCCACACCATCCCGCTGCCCCGCTCGACACCGCGGCTTTTGGCGGCCAGTCGAACCTCGTGGTTACGGGCGGCGTCTTTCGATACGTAGATCAGTGCCCCCGGCGCGGATAGCGACAGGGAGAGAAGAATCAATCCGATAAAGGTCGTACGGCGCATCATGGCGGCTCCATTCGGCAGTCCCGCTACCATGACGCCGCCACCCGTTGCCGGATAACAGCCGCTTTAGGCCGGAAACTTTGCGTCCCACCGTTTCCGGTGGTTTGCCACTTCGTGGGCTGCCCGATGCGGGCAGACCTCTTCACAACGAAGACTGAAACAGACGACTGGGAAGCGCTGTGACGGTCGTCACAGCGGATTGAATTTTATGAAAGCCGATCTTTCGTGGCGGACTGCAAGGCGGCGCGGATCCGATCGACCGGGCCGGACCAGTCGCTGCGAACCGTCTGCCGGAACAGCCGCATGCATGGATACCAGGGCATTGCCTCCCCCGCCGTGCCCCAACGCCATTCAGGCACTTTCTTCAGCAGGACCCAGGTCCGCGCACCGATGGCACCGGCCAGATGGGCCGGCCCGGTATCGCTGGTGACGACAATGTCCAGGCAATGCATGACGGCGGCTGTGTCGACGAAGGCATCGTCGCCCAGATCCAGCTTTTCGCCTAGATCCGTGACATTGGCCGCTTGCGCGGCGTCCGCCATGCCGTCGCGGCCATGTTGTTTCTGCAGCAGGAAGAAATGGATATCGGGCAGGTTGAGCAATTCCCGCAAGGCATCGAAGGGCAGGGATCTCCCGCGTTCGGACTGGGAAGACGGATCCCCTTGCCAGTTCAGGCCGACCGAGAGCTTGCCGCCGCTCGCAGCCGCCAGCTTTTCCCGCCATTGGCCGACCAGGGCGTCCTCGGCCTGCAGGTAGGCGGGCGGCGCCGGGATGTCGGTGAGGGAGAGGCCCAATCGGAAGGGCAGGCTCATCAGCGGGCAGTGAAAATCGTAATCGGCGCCGGGCGGCACAGCGTCGACACAGGAAATGTCCCGGGACAGGGTCGAGATCAGGCGGCGCAGCCGGGGCCGGACCAGCAAGGTCACCGCGGCGCCCCTGTCGCGCAGGGTAAGCGCGAAGCGGCAGAATTGGATGGTGTCGCCCAGGCCCTGCTCGTCATGCAGCAGAATGGATCTCCCGGCGATCTCCTCCCCCTGCCAGGGGGCGGCGTCGAAGACCGGCATTTCCATGCCGGGGCGTTTCCAGCGCCATTCATATTCCCGGAACCCGTTCACGTAATCGCCCTGCAGCAACATATTCTGGGCCTGAGCAAACCGCAGGACGGGATCGTCCGGGCGGGCGGCGAGCAGGCGGTCGAACCTCGTCCGGCTGGCCGGGAACAGGCCCAGATCCCGTTCCACCAGCGCCAGGGTCAATTCCAGGTTCTGATTGCCGGGGCTGATCTGCAGGGATCGGGTATAGGCGGCATAGGCCGTATCGATATCGTCCGCCGCCGCGCTTGCATGGCCGAGCCAGCCGAGCACGTCCGCGTCGTTCGGCGATTGCGCCGCAAGCGTCCGGTAGACGTCGCGCGCCTCCGCCGGACGGCCGGCCTTCATCAGGCTGAGGCCCAGATTGCGCGCCGCCGCGCTCTGCCCCGGGTCGATCTCCACCGCCTTGTACAGGGCTTCTATCGCTTCGTCCGACCGGTCCGATGTCGCCAGCATCAACCCCAGCGAGGCCCAGGCCCCGGCGTCGTCGGGCCGGATTTCCGCGGCCTTGCGGAAGGCATCCGCCGCGCCCGGACCGTTGCCCGCATGGTGCCGCACCGCGCCGAGGCATTTCCAAAGATCCGGATGGTCCCCCAGGCGGTCGATGGCGGATCGGCACACAGCTTCGCCTTCGGCGAACCGGCTCTCTCCGACCAGGGCGGTCGCCTGCCGGATTGCCGTCTCCACCGACTCCGTTATGCTTTCCTGGTGATCGGCGGGGTTGTTGGCGTCGTCTGACATCACTGACTTAACACGGTTCTTCGATGGCCGGCTTATCGCTTGCGGAGGTTCAACCCGATGTCCGTCATGGTTCCGGTATCCTGGGGCGAGTTGATCGACAAGATCACGATTCTGGAGATCAAGCAGCAGAAACTCGCGGATCCTGCCGCGCTGGACAACGTTCGCAGGGAATTGGCGCTATTGGCCGCGGTACGCGACGAAGCACGACCGCTGCCCGCGGGTGTCGCCCAGGCGACGGATGCCCTGCGAGAGGTGAACGAGGCCCTCTGGCGGATCGAGGACGACATCCGGGATTGTGAACGCGACAAAAACTTTAACAAAACATTCATAGAGCTCGCCCGCGCCGTCTATAAGACGAACGACCGCCGCGCCGCGCTGAAGCGAGAAATAAATACGTTAATGAATTCAGATATTTACGAAGAAAAATCATACACGCCCTATGACTGATGAATTTCGGATTCGTCCAGATATCCCTTGATATTCGTTAACGCGAATTTGGGTTTTGTTAACCTTCTCACGCCGACTGTTCCGCCGCGTAATATCGTGTAGGGGGTACACATGCAGTCTTCCGTTTCGCTGACCGCCGGGGAGAAAGCGGTCAGTCTGGGCTCAATCGCGGCGCCGGTGGAACCGCGCCTGACGGAAACCCGGTGCGAAACCGTTTACGAGTTGTTCGGGCGAGACCCGGACCTGTTCGTGCTGCCGGTCGTCGATCAGGCCGGCAGGCCGGTCGGACTGGTCGGGCGGCACGAATTCCTGCTCACCTTCGCCGCGCCCTATGGCCGGTCGCTTTATGCCCGGCGGCCGATCACCAGCCTGATGGATGCCGCGCCCCTCATCGTGGATGCAACGGTGCCCTTGTCGGTGTTGAGCCGGCGGATACTCGGTGAAAAGCCGACTGCCATGGTGCAGGGGTTCATCGTCGTCCGGAACGGCGCCTATCTGGGGGTCGGGACGGGCGCCGACGTGCTGCGCATGTCGACGGAAACGATCCGGCTTCAGGCCAACGAACTGGTCGAGGCGAAGCACGATGCGGATCGGGCGAACAAGGCCAAGTCCCAATTCCTGGCAACGATGAGCCATGAACTGCGCACGCCGCTCAATGCTATTCTCGGTTTCGCGGAATTGATCCGCGACCGCACGATGGGCGAGAATGTGATGGATACCTACAGCGAATATGCCGGGCATATTCATGATAGCGGCGCCCATCTGCTCGACCTGATCAACGACGTCCTCGACATCGCCAAGATCGAGTCCGGCAAGGTCGAGACCGAGCGGGACGAATTCGACCTGGCCGCTTTCCTGCGCCCCGTCGCCGAGGGGTTCTCGGCGCGGGCGGCGAAGAATGAACTGACCTTCACCGCGCAGATCCCCGATCATACAGTGCCATGTTTCGCGGATCCGCGTTCGGTCCGGCAGATCCTGACCAATCTGGTCGGCAACGCGATCAAATACACGCCGGCGGGCGGGGCGGTGACCGTCACGGTGCGGGAGGCCGGGGCCGAGGTCGTGACCCTCCAGGTCAGGGATACCGGCGTCGGCATCGCGCAAGAGGATCAGGAACGCGTCTTCCGGCCGTTCGAACAGGTCGACAACAAATATTCCCGCCAGTCGGAGGGGTCGGGGCTCGGCCTCGCCCTGGTCCGTCAGCTGGTGGAACTGAACGACGGGCGCCTAACCCTGCGGTCGGATCTGGGCTGCGGGTCCTGTTTCTGCGTCACCCTGCCGAAACGGCGAAAGGCGGGGACCGCCCCCGACGGAGAGATGTGGCTGGAACCGGCGACCGTCGATAGCGATCCGTGCTGCGAGGCCGTCTAGCGCGGCGTGAGGAGCCAAACGGGATTTCCCTTTCCCGGCGAAGCATGCCAGGGTTTCCGCCCAAAACGGCCTTTTCAGCGGAAATTTCAAGCGACCCTGCCCAGCGATGTCCTATTTCGAACAAAGCATTGAAGCCTTTCACCGAGCCGGGATGGGACGGATCATCGATGCGGTCGCGGCGGGCGAGGGCGGATCCTACCGCCTGCAGGGGTCGGCGGCGCGGGGCGACCTGAACCTGTGCGACATGAACGGCAATCCGCTTTATCGGCCGGATGCCCTGACCGCGGCCTATACCCAGGTCGAGGATTTCCTGAGAAACCCGACCCGGCATCTGATCCAGCCGCCGCAACCCAGCCCGATGCGGACCCTGATCGCCGACCGGTTCATCGGCGATATCTACGACAGTGTCGGAAACAAAACGGTCGGACCCGTCCCGACCCAGGATGCGGGTGGCTTCGTCTGTTTCGGCCTGGGCCTTGGAATATTCTTGCCGCTGGTCCTGGAAGCATTCGAAACCCGGGATCTGATCATTTATGAGACCGATCCGAACCTGATTTATTGGAGCCTGCATGCCCTGCCCTGGGCCGGGATTTTCCGGGCGGTCGAGGCGCGCGGCGGGACCGTCACCCTGGTCGCCAACGGCGACCCCGACGGCGCGGCGAGCGAGATCATCTTCGCCCTGCGCGGGGCCAATGCGGCGCTGGTCGACGGCAGTTATTTCATGACCCATCTGGACGCTCCGCATAATCGCGCGGTGCGGGACCGGGTCGCGGCACGGTCGAAGCTGCTGGAAGTGTCGTCGGGTTTTCTGGAAGATGAAATCCTCATGTTCCGGAATACGCTGGACAACCTGAAGCGCTACGACTGGAAACTGTTCCGCGACGGTCCGAAAGGCGGTCTCTCCGCCCCGGCGCTGATCGTCGGCAGCGGCCCGTCGGTGGACCGGGCAATCCCGTTGATCAAGCAATTGGCCGACCGCGCTCTGGTTTTTTCGGGCGGATCCTCTCTGCGGGTTCTGTTGCGCCATGGCATCGTGCCCGACTTCCATTGCGAGCTGGAAAACACGACCGACATGGCCGACATGCTGGCGGCGACCCGGTCCGACCACGATTTCAGCGACACGGTGCTGATCGGCGGCAACCCGATCGATCCCAGAATTGGGGAAATGTTCCGCCGCCGCCTGATGTATTTCCGGCCGGCAACCACGGGCGCGCGCGTCTTTTCGCCCGATGCGCCGGCGCTGCAGCTTGCCGCGCCGACCGCGATCAATACCGCGGCGCGGGCCGCCATCGGGTTCGGGGTGACGGATATCTGGCTTTTCGGCCTCGATCTCGGCGCCCGCGAACCGGACCGACATCATTCGAAGGACAGCCAGTATTACGCCACCGACGACCCTTATTGGCAGGGCGGCACGGGCATGGAGGCGATCGACGTCCCGGCCGAGGCGAATTTCGGCGGCACCGCCTATACCACGCCCAGTTTCCAATACGCCCAGATGTTCTTCACCCGTCTGTTCGCCGATGCGCCGCAATGCCGGGTGCTGAATTTCAGCGACGGCGTCGCCCTGCCGGGGGCAAGACCGGCCCGGCCGGAGGACGCGCCGCTCGACGCGCCGCTGCTGGACCGCGCCGGCATGGTGGCGGATCTGATTGACGGCCTGCCGGAACCGGATGCAGACCCGCTGTTTCTGGAGGTTTGCGTCAAAGGGTATCGACTGGCGCTGACCGAATGGTTCGACAGGGTGGAGCGGGAGCTTTATCTGGCCCAGGGAACCGGCTTCCTGGCCCTGCATGCGCGGCTGAAACCGCTGATGCAGGCGCCCGGCCTGGAAGAGGCCCATACACCCGATATCGCCGCGCGGTATTGCGCTTCGGGCACGATCGACCGCTGCATGATGCTGGGTCATTATCTGATCCGGCGGTTGGACCGCCCGGACCGCGCGGACTTCTTCGAGACCTTCCTGCAGGTGCTGGCCGCGCATGTGAAGGACATGCGCTGGGCGGCGATGGCCCAGTTCAAGGAAACGGAATAGGCCCGCCCGCGACGGTGGCAAAGGAACAAAGGAAAAGGGCGCGGAAAACCGCGCCCTTCGCTATTTCTACAGCGGCCTTCGCGACCGCTTGTTTGAGACGGTCCGCCCAATCAGGCGGCCCAGCCCAACGCGTTCATGACGAAGCCTTCCGCGCTTTCCAGCGACAGGAACAGCCCCATGCCGGCGACGACCGCACCCGCCAGACGGGCTTCGATCGCTTTCGGGGAGGAGACCTTGAACACCGTCTCCGCGACCCAGCCGGCCAGCAGCGCGATGCCGTATTGCAGCGCGCCCAGACCGATCAGATAGCCGATCAGCACCGCGCGGCCGGCGCCGCCTTCCTGGGCCGCCATGGCGTCGCCGAAAGCGGAACCGTGGAACAGGCCGAAGACCATGAACAGGGCCGTGAAGGCACCGGCCGACAGGCCGCGGCCGGACAGCACGATCCCGCCGGCAATCAGTAGGGACAGCGCGATGACCGCTTCCTTCATCGGCAGGCCGATACCGGCATACATGGCATAGCAGCCGACCAGCATGCCGCCGATATAGGCCGCCGGGGTCAGGAATTTACGCCCGGTGAAGAGCGCCGCGATCCCCATCGCGATGACGAAAAACAGGTGGTCGAAGCCCAGCAGAGGGTGACCGATACCGGAGAGCAGCCCTTGGCCGAAGGTTTCCATCGGCATGCCGCCCAACGGATGATGGGCAAGGGCCGGGCTGGCGAAAGTGGTGAGTAGCACACCCGCTAGAAAGATCTGACGCATTTGTTCCCCCAAAAAGGTTCCTGGCCGGGGGATGTCGGGGGATTTGCCAAACAGGTTTCGCAAATACCCGGTTCCGGAACACCCCGTCCGACCCTGTGGTTGATCTCGATGGCAGGTCTCCTGGCTCGCGAAGTTTCGCCTTTTCGCCCGCCTTCCCAGCCCGTCGCGCCGGCTTCCTGAACGGAAGACCCGGTCGGGGCCAGTGGCTGAATGGGCGCGGCACTCCGCTCACAGTTGCGGGGGCAGCCACGGTATTGGTCCCTGATGGGTACGCCGCACCGTGTTCCCTTTTCATCCGGGACTTATGCACAAAGACCCGGAACCATCTGGCAAAACCATGGCCCAAGCCGGGCCGGAATGCAATTGGGTTGTTGCCGTAGGCACGCCGCAAATGACCAAGAGTCTTGCCCAACGGGCCAAAGTAATAATTGAAAAGACTCTTGCCGCCTCATTCAAGATTCGTAATAGTTTTTCAATAATAACCAATAACGCGGGGTGGATTCTATCGGCGGCCGGTGAAAATCGACCGCGAATTCTTTGTTTTGTTCAGGCGCTGTCCTGAAAAGACACGATTGTGATTTCTGACCTTTGGGGGCTGTGGGGGCATGACGGGGTATGGAAAATCAACGGCGCCGGCGGCACTTCGGGACGGATCGCCCTCCGTTCGCGGGGCCTGACGGATGAACGAGTTCATCGACGTCGCCTGGATCATCATCGCCGCCGCGCTGATCCTGGTCATGCAGGGCGGATTCTGCGCGCTTGAATCCGGCTATGTCAGGGCCCGCAACAACGTCAATGTCGCGGCCAAGAACCTTGCCGATCTATGCCTGTCGACCGCGACCTTCTGGCTGATCGGCGCGACGATCATGTTCGCCGACGGCCGGCTGTATCAGCCGGGCGAGACCGACATTCAAACCGGCTGGCCCTCCGCCTTCCTGCTGTTCCAATCGCTGTTCTGCGGCACCGCGACGACGATCATCTCCGGCGCCGTCGCGGAACGTGTCGGCTTCATCGCCTATGGCTGCATCACGCTGGTGGTGGCGCTTGCGGTCTATCCGGTGACCGGCGGCTGGGCCTGGAGCGGCATCGACGGTGGCGCGCTCGGCTGGCTGGAAGCGCTCGGCTTCATCGATTTCGCCGGCTCGACCGTGGTGCATTCGGTCGGTGGTTGGGTCGCGCTGGCCGTGCTGGTGATCATAGGTCCGCGCATGGGTCGCTTCGATGGCGAAGCGAAACCGCCACAGCCCAACAACCTGTCGCTTTCCGCGCTCGGCGTGATCTGCCTCTGGGTCGGTTGGTTCGGCTTCAACGGCGGCTCGACCCTGCATTTCAACGCCGCCGTACCGCATATCATCCTGAACACCACCGTCGCGGCCTGTTTCGGCGGCCTCGTCACGCAGGCGGTCAGCTATGCGCTGGTCCGTCGTGTTCATATCGGCAAGTTGTTCAACGGGATTCTCGGCGGTCTGGTCGCGATCACCGCCGGCGCGCATATCCTGACGACCGAAGGCGCGGCGGTGATCGGCGCGGCCGGCGGGCTCGCCGTCCTGGCCGGCGAATACCTGCTGCTGAAATGGAAGGTCGACGATGCGGTCGGTGCGGTGCCGGTTCACCTCTTTGCCGGCGCGGTGGGCACGATCGGCCTGGTGCCGCTGGCCCCGGCCGGGGCCTTCGCCATGCCGGTGCTCGACCAACTCGCCGTGCAGGCGCTCGGCGTGACGGCCATCGGCGCCTACAGTTTCACCACCGCCTTTGTGCTGTTCAAACTCTTGAACACCGTCCTGCCGCTGCGCGTCTCGGAGGAAGGGGAACGTGTCGGCCTCAACGTCTTCGAACATGACGAAAGCTCGCCCATCGTCGACATCATCGACGACATGGAAAAGAACCAGGACGAGGCCCAGCACCTGCAGCCGGTCCGCGTCCATACCGGGTCCGAGATCGAACCGGTGGCGCAGAAATACAATCAGGTCGTCGGCCGCGTGAACCAGCACATGCTGTATCTGGAAAAGACGATGAACGAATTGGTGCGCGCGAAATCCGCGGCGGAAAGCGCGAACCAGGCTAAATCGTCGTTCCTGGCCAGCATGAGCCACGAGCTGCGCACGCCCCTGAACGCGATCATCGGTTTTGCCGAAGTGATGGAATTGCAGAGCTTCGGGCCGCTGGGCGGCGACGGCCGGTATCAGGAATACACCAAATCCATCCGCGAGGCGGGCGGCCATCTGCTCTCGCTGATCAACGACCTGCTGGAGCATTCCCGGATCGAGGCCGGCAAGCTCGACCTGCACGAAACCCAGGTGGATGTGGGCAAGGTGGTCGACGAAGTGATGCGCCTGATCGAACCGAATGCCGCGAAGGCGGGCGTCAGCCTGATCACGGAAGGACCGTCGGATCTGCCCGAACTGCGCGCCGACCGCCGGTTGGTGAAACAGGTGCTGATCAACCTTGCCTCCAACGCCATCAAGTTCACCGATCGCGGCGGCCGCATCACCATTCGGACGGGGTTGGAAACCGACGGACGCCTCGCCGTCAGCGTCAACGACAACGGCATCGGCATGACGCGGGCGGAAATCGCCCAGGCGGTGGAACCCTTCGCGCAGACCGGTTCGGCCTATATCCGGAACGACCAGGGCACCGGGCTGGGCCTGCCGTTGGTCCGCGCGATGATGCGCTTGCACCAGGGGTCGATGACCATCGACTCCGCCCCCGGCCGGGGCACCACCGTCATCGTCCGCTTCCCGGAAGACCGCGTGGCCCGCGCAGCCGTGATGGCGTAACGCCAAATCCTGAAATGCGGGGATTTGGTATTCGACGAACGCGCCGCATCGCACGCCGCGGCGCCGACGGGTTTCAGGATCCCGATTTTCGACGGCTCCGGGGCTTAGCGCGGATAAGCACCAGCTTGTTTTCCTTCTTCACCTCGAAGGCTCCGGTTTTCTCGACAAGATCCATCAGCTTCACCTGGCCGTAGGTCCGCGCGTCGAAATCCGACGTCAGGTTGGAAAGCTGCGTGCCGACCGCGCCGAGCGTCACCCAGCCGTCCTCGTCCTCCAATTGCGCGATCGCCTTGCGGATCAGCGGGGTCGCCGCGCTGGGCGGTTTCAATGCCTTGGTCGGCTTCTGGTCGGGTTCCGATTGCGCGTCGGCATCGCCCGCGCCGGGCATCAGGTTTTCCGTATAGATGAAGCGGCGGCAGGCCTGTCTGAAACTCTCCGGCGTCTTCTGTTCCCCGAAACCGTAGACATCGACGCCCTGTTCCCGGATGCGGGAGGCAAGGCGGGTGAAATCGCTGTCGGAGGAGACGAGGCAGAATCCGTCGAACCGTCCGCTGTGCAGGAAGTCCATCGCCTCGATCACCAGCGCGATGTCGGAGGCGTTCTTACTCGTCGTATTGGCGAAATTCTGGCTGGCGGTAATGGCGTGTTTGGCCAGCACATCCGCCCAGCCCTTCAACCGCGAGCCGGAAAAGTCGCCGTAGATCCGCCGCACGCTGGCCTCGCCGATCTTGGCGATTTCCTCGAAAAGCCCGTCCGCGATCTTCGCCGATGCGTTGTCTGCGTCAATCAACACCGCCAAGCGCGGCACACTGGTATCAGCCATCCATCATCTTCCCGCGATTCGAACCGTCCCGTCCAAGACTCCAATGTAACAGAGGCTCTACAGTAACAGGGCGCCATATTATTAGGGCGCCACAGTAACAGGGCGGCCCGGGACGCGCGACTTGCTATGTCACTGTGTGGATTATTGGCTTCCGATCAGCGCGCCCATAACCGCGGCTTCCGCCGCAATGCTGTTGATATAGGCCCGCTGATGTTCCCTGTTCGCCAGGATCATGCCGTCGCGCCACCCCTTCTCCGCGATCTGCTTGACGACCAAACCGTCGAATTCCGGATAGCGGCGCAGAAATTCCTCACTGGCCTTCGGGAAGTTGTCGAAGATCCGGATGCCGAACCGCCCGCTGTCGAACAGATAGGCCAAGGTTCCGACATAGATGGCCTTTTGCGGCGTGGAGCGCATTGAAATCTGGTTGTTGATTCTGCTGCTCCAGAAAAAGTCCGTCGGCGTGCCGGACCAATACAGATACTGATCCTTTGCCGTGCCCCGCACGATCCCAAGATAGGACTTCCCGCTTTTCCCGCGGGAGGGAAGGAGCAGGCCGTCGAGCGGGACCAGCGCCGTCTCAGTCAGGACAAGATTGTCGTCGCCGATCGTCTTCCAGAACTGGCCCGGCACATGATCCCGGAAACTGTCCCTATTCTGGTCGTAGGCGACAATCTCATAGAAGAAGACCATTTCGCCTTCCGCGAGGGGCGCGCGCGACACCTCGGTCCCCATATGCGTGCCGCAGGCGGATAAAATCAGCAGAAATGGCAATAGTTTGAAGATGCGCAGAAAAATAGACACAGATACCCCCGTTCAAGCCGCATGTTCCTGATCCCCGCGCTTTGGGTAGCACAGGCGAAATCCGCAATCAAAGGCTGTGTTCTGAAACCGTGCCGCCGCGGATGAAAGCCCGTCCAGAAGCGATCGGCGGGTGATGCCCCTTTTTCGACATGCGTCTACTTCTTCCACTGCTTGCCGGGGTAGGACCAGTCCTCGCCGTCATGCGCGCCGACCTTCAGTTTCCGGTGGGCTTTATATTCGATGTAGAATTCTTCATCCGTTAATTCGCCCCAGGTTTTCTTCACGCCCGGAATGCAGAACGGAAATTTTTCATCGGCGGACCCGGTGAGCTCTTTGGATATTTCTTTGTTCAGTTCGGGTTCGATGGCATTCGGAATGCCGTCGCCATCGCCATCCAGGATGCGGTGGCTCTTCGGCCTTTGGCCGGGCTCGAGCTGCCACCACTTCCGCGAATGAACTCGGTGCTCGTCTTCATGAAGGCTGGTCAGTGCAAAGGTGTCTATGCCGGTCAGGTTGAGGTCTTTGGGCGCGGGGGTCATTTGAGTCTCACCGACCATCTTGAAACCCCAGACTTTCGCGTTGAACGGCATGGTCGCACCGAATGACGTCAAATCACAAATCAGGTAATGATTCGGCTGCGCCCACCGGGTGTTTTCAGGATAATACCCGGCAGTATCCGGATCCTTAGGATTTGCAGCTTTATTACAGTCCTTGGCGCGCCCGCCATAGATCGGGTGAGGCCCGACCCGCGCCGAAGTCTGGGACCAGTAGTGGAACCAGTTCGGCACCTTTTTGGGATAGCCTTCCTGTTTGTTTTTGGCGGTATCACCCAGGTTTTCGCCGGGATTGTTTGCGGCGTCCCGGGGATAGAAAAGTTTGACCGTGCGGGTCGCCACGGCGATGCATTCTTTCGTGCGGATGATCGCGGTGACCTGTTTCGGGCCGAAATAGGAATTGTGATCCGGCAGGCCGACAAGGGATATCTGAAGCTCGGGCCCTTTGGCATCCTGCGGAAGAAGGGTCGTGTCGCCGGCACCGAATTTCGGCACCCGCCATTCGATATCCCTGGCGAATTTCGCAGGCTCCACCTTGGCCTTGAAGATCATGTCCAAGGCGGCGTTGGCGTCCGCCGAATACAAAAACTTCTTGCCTGTCTTCGGCGCGGTGATGGTGAGCTTGCATTTCGATAGGCCCCGCAGCCGCCAAGTCGACGGCCCTTGGCGCAGCTCCGCGCCGTCCTTCAGGGGCAGGGTGACGTGCTGGTCGTCTTCATGGAATAGCGTGTTGAAATAGAGCGTGCCGGCATTTTCGAAATGCGTGCCCAAGCCGTCGATATCGTCGATCGTCGCGCGCGGGATGAAGCTGAGTGTCTTGCGATCCGTCTTTCCTTTCAGGATCAACCGGCCGCCGGCGTTGAGGCCTCCACTCTCGATCATCAGCGGTCCGTAGTCGTCGATGGCCTGTTCTTGTCCGGCGGGTGCGTCCGACAGCATGAAGGCAACGTCGCCGCGATGCGAATGCCCTGCCACGGTCATTTCATGTTCCAGCATCCACGCGGCACTGAAGCTTTCATCCTTCAATACGGGCGCTTGTGGTTCCGGTCCATCCCGGCTCAGGCGCAGGGCCCTCTCCCATGCCCCTCTCGGCGACCCGGGAACGGAGCCGCGGACGTCGCCAGTCGTGTACAAGGTCTCGCCATCCTCGTTGGCCAATTGGACGGGGATGACCAGGCTGAACTCATTTTCCGGTTGCATGGTCGATTCCGTCTCATGGACGCTGGTCTGTCCATTCACCGTGCAGACCATCCGCCCCCCTAGCGGGATCGTCGATCCGGGCAGAATCCAAATCAGTATGTCTTTGCCATCGATCAGCCCGCCCAGTTCCGCAGTGCCGGACCCTGTCATCGGATCAGACTGGCAGTTGGGCGGATCACTGATGATTTCCTCTGCCTCCAGGATTGCGGTGCCGGTCAGCACGCCGTTCGCGTCCGCGGTCAGCACCGCCTCTCCGAAAGCGACCGCCAGGGCAGTAACGCCCGGCGCATCGGTCCGAAACCGGGATTCCAGGTATAAGCGCCACTGGCCCTGTTTCGGATCGACGGGCCCCGCGATGGGCAAGGACATGCTGGGCGGCAATGCGCCCGGTTGAGTCCCGGGCCCGCCCGGCGTTTGGCCCTGCGCCTGGCCTGATGCCTGACCCGCCGCTGCGGCTGCGGCTTCGGCCATTTTCTGGCCAAGCGCCATCATTTCCCCCTGAACCCGCGTGCGGCAGGCGTCATCCGTGCAGGACAGGTAGGTTTGGGTCAGTTGCTGAAGCTTCTGTTGCAAGGCCGTCATATCATCGGCCTGTGCCGCGGATGCGGGCAAAGCCGCCAGAACAAGAAACGCGACAAGAAGGACGAAGACCCGCGTCATTTGGGTCCACATGGAATGAACTCGGCGCATTCATCGCCTCCGGCTGAAATCGGCGCGGCCGGGGGGAACCGGCGGCTTCAACGGAAACTATGCCACGGTATCCAGGTGAACCGGTTGACCGGAGTCAATTGTCGGAAGAGAGGGTGAGAGTGGCGCACCCCTCCGAACCCGCCAGGGTTCGCAAGGCCGACCGGCCGCCCGAGCTTATGCGAGGAAAGCCAAGACCGCGGATGCGGTCGCCCGGCGATTGAGGGTCAATTCATCAAGGAGAAAATGGCGCGCCCGGGAAGATTCGAACTCCCGACCTCTTGATTCGTAGTCAAGCACTCTATCCAACTGAGCTACGGGCGCGCAGGGCCTTTTCGGACCCGCCCCGGGGAAGCCTCGAGAAGACCGGTTTCCGGGGACCGCGTATCGGCGTGGCCGATGCGAGGGCGGTTGGTACAGGATGCGGCGGGGGATGGCAAGCACCGAATTTGCGATCCGTTTAGGGATTTGTTCATGGTTTCGGCGCCATGTTTCTATTGCCTGCCGACACCGCGCCTTTCCGGGCCGGAAAGGCGGGCGCGGATGAGATGAACGGCATTTGTCGAAAAGCCTGAACGGGCCTGTCTTGTGAGCATTTTTCTTCTCACGTAAGATGCGCGCGCTTGACAGGCGGCCCGCTCCCTGCTGGGAAAAGGCTGAAGGTTGTTCAAGAGTTGCAGGCGCTTATGCCAAAGTCTTCCGAAGGATTGCGGGGGCCGGCATCACCGTCGCCGCTGACACGGGCCCGTCGGGGGAATTTCGGCGTAGGGTCCGGTGGGACAAATCGCGGAAGCGCAAGTTTCCGCGGCGCGGAGGGGCAATTAAGGGTGACCTTCCGGGCAATAACGTTTAGGGTGCACCAAGTATTGGTTGCCCAAAGTACGACGTTTGTCTTGTAAGTATTGGGTTCGAGTATTCGTTTTTCGATTTGATTTGGGGCAGGGTTGAGGCGCGAAGGTCAGATGCAGAAGATCAGCGGCACTTGGAAAACTGGTTTGCTTGTCACGGCGTCCTTCGCCCTGGCGGGATGCGAAGCGCTGTGGCCGACGACGGAGGCGCCCGATCCGGTCGGCGCGCCGGTCGTGGTTCAGGCACCGTCCGCCCCGCAGCAACCGCTTGAGCCCGCGCCGCTCGCAACCTCCGAAATAGCCGCGCCGGCCGCCGCCGCGCAAAGCATTCAACAGTCCATCGCGGCGCAGAACGCCGTCGCCTCCACCGGGGTGACGACGCCGACCGTCGGTCAGACCTTCGTCGGCCGCAAGGTCGATGCCATGCAGGGCGATCTGACCAAGCTTGAAGGCGGCGTGCAGGACATCAAGAACCGCGCCAATGCGATCATGGAACAGGGCCGCGTCTCGGCCGACCGCTATCATCAGCTGGTCGCCGCGATCACCGCGCGCCTGCAGCAGGGCACCACGCCGGGCAACCCGATCCTGGTCGCCCAGTGGAACCAGGCGCAGACGGCCCTGGAAAGCATCGCCGAAGTGACGCCGCAGGTCACCGTGCTGTCGAACGACGCGGCGGAACACGCGGCCTTCGGCCAGTATCTCCTGAACGGGGTGCAGGCGACCTATGGGTTGAGCGGCGCGGTCGAGGAAGATCATGTCCGCCTGCGCGCACTGGAGGACAAGGTCCATCAGGCGGTCGTCGAAGTGGACCGTGCCCTGAATGAGTTGAGCCAGGATATCAGCCGCCAGAACATCTATGTGAACGGCGAGCGTCAGAACATGACGACCCTGTCCCTGGCGATCAAGAATGGTGAGCTCTACGGCTCCAGCTTGGCGACCCAGGCCTTCACACAGACCGAGAATCTGGCCCGTGCCGCGGCCCGCGCGACCGTCCCGGCCGCCGGCGATCCGCCGCTGGTGATCATTCGTTTCGACCGGCCGAACGTGCAGTATCAACAGGCTCTGTTCAACGCGGTCAGCCAGGCACTGTCGCGCAAGCCGAACGCCACCTTCGACCTTTTGGCGGTCAGCCCGGCGCAGGGGAATGCGGCGAATATCGCGCTGAACAACGCCGCGGCGAAGCGGAACGCGGAAGACGTCCTGCGGACGCTGACCGATATGGGGATTTCCTCCAGCCGGGTTCAACTGCTGACGACGACGGACGCGGTCGCCAATAACGAAGTTCACGTCTTCGTTCGTTGATCGCGCCCACCGCGCTGATCCTTTCCGCCGTTTCGTCCGTATCGGATTAAAGGGAACGCGCCCGAACCCAAGGGCGCGCACTCCCTCTCCGACCAGGACAAGGGGAACGGTCATGAAGCGGATTTCCGCGTTTTCCCGTCTATCTATCCTCACCCTCTTCGCGGTGGCGCTGATGGTTGCGCCACAGGCCGGACAGGCACAGTCCGCCGATACGAGAACCGCGGTCACGGCGGTGATCCAAAGCCAACTCGATGCCTTCAGGCGCGATGACGGGCCCGGCGCCTACAGCCACGCGGCGCCGAATATCCAATCGATCTTCCCGACCGTCGGCGTCTTCATGCAGATGGTGCGGCGCGGATACGGCTTCCTGATCGATCCGGCGGCCGTCGAATTCCTGGATATCCGGACGGAAGCCGGAACGCTCTATCAGGCCGTGCGCGTCATCGGCCGGGACGGCGTCCGCCGCATCGCGATCTATCAGATGGAGCGCCAGGAAGACGGAAGCTGGAAGATCGCCGGCGTCTTTATCACCGAAGACCCCGCCGCGGCTGTCTGAGGCGCGCCGATCCCGGATCGCCTCTTTCCGGCGCAATACCGCGCTCCGCAACGGTTTGCTGCTTTTCATCCTCCTGCAACCGGTCTATCTAACCCGCCGGCAACAATCCGCGGAGGCGAAGCGATGGTCGATGAGAAGGGTATGGATTTCCCGGTTTCCTGGGACGAGCTACACCGGACGGCACGGGCTCTCGCCTATCGTCTCGACTCGTTGGGTCCCTTCAAGGGCATCGTCGCGATCACGCGCGGCGGCCTCGTTCCCGCGGCGATCGTCGCGCGGGAACTGGAAGTCCGCCTCGTCGATACGGTCTGCATCTCCACCTATAATCACAAGGATATGGGTGAGGCGAATATCCTGAAGGGCATCGACGGCGATGGTGACGGATGGCTGATCATCGACGATCTGGTCGATACGGGCAAAACCGCCAAGATCGTGCGGGAAATGCTGCCCAAGGCCCATTTCGCCACCGTCTATGCCAAGCCCGCCGGGCGCCCGCTGGTCGACACTTTCGTCACGGAAGTGTCGCAGGATACCTGGATCCTCTTCCCCTGGGACGTGGAACTCGCCTATGCCAAGCCGATCCGGGCGCGCAGCGGCGGCAAGTAACCGGGCCGGTTCGCAAACCGTTACACCGTGAGTCTCAGCCGGATCGCATGATGCGCAGCCGCGGGTCCAGTACGTCCCGCAAGCCGTCGCCCAGCAGGTTCAGGCCCAGCACCGTCACCATGATCGCGGCGCCGGGCACGACCGCCTGCATCGGATGGGTGAACATCAGGGTCTGCGCGTCGTTCAGCATCTTGCCCCAGCTCGGATCCGGCGGCTGCACGCCCAGGCCCAGATAGCTCAGCCCCGCCTCCGCCAGAATCGCGACCGCGAACTGGATCGTCGCCTGTACGATGATGGCGCTGGCCGCATTGGGCAGGACATGGGTAAAGGCGATCGAAACCGGCGTCCGGCCGATCGCGGCGGCCGCGGTGACGAATTGCCGTCCCATCACATGCAATGCCGCGCCGCGGGTGACGCGGGCGAAGACGGCGATGTTGAAAATCCCTACCGCCAGGATGGCATTGGTGACGCCGGGTCCGTACAGGGCGGCGATCAGCACCGCGGTCAGGATCGCCGGGAAGGCGAAGATCAGGTCGGACAGGCGCATCACCGCGTCGACCGAGAGGCCCTTGCGCATGGCGGCGTAAAGACCGGCCGGCACGCCGACGGCCAGGCCGATCCCGACCGCGACGACGCCCATCAGCAGGGCGTTCTGCGCGCCTTTCATCAGCATCGACAGCAGGTCGCGCCCCAGCGAATCCGTGCCCAGCCAATGCGCGGCGGAGGGCGCCTGCAGCCGTTCAGCGATGGAAACCGTGTCGGTCGGATAGGGCGTGCCGTAAAGCGCGGCGAGGCCGGTCAGGCAGATCATGCCGGTCAGCAAGCCGCCCAGGATCAGGTTCGGCCGGCGCAGGGCCTTGTCCAGCGGCGAGCGTCCCGCGCGCGCGTTCATCGATGCGCCTCCCCATGCGGGCGCGGGTCGATCAGCGCATAGGCCAGATCGACGGCGAAATTCACCAGCACGACCAGGGCCGCCAGCAGCAGGATGATGTTCTGCACCACGACCAGGTCGCGCTGGAAGATCGCCTGCAGGATCAACCGGCCGAGGCCGGGCAGGTAGAAGACGTTCTCGACCACGACCGCGCCGGCGATCAGGAAGGCGAATTGCAGCCCCATGATGGTGACGACCGGCAGCAGCATGTTGCGCATCACGTGACGGAACAGCACGGCCGTCTTGCTCAAACCCTTGGCGCGCGCGGTGCGGACATAGTCTTCCCGATAAACGTCCAGTGTCGCGGAGCGGACGACGCGGGACAGGATCGCCGCTTCCGACAGGGCGAGGGCCAGGGCCGGCAGCAGCAGGGATTTCAGCGCCGGGCCCCAGCCATCCGCCCAGGGCGCGAATCCACCGGCCTGGAACCAGTGCAGCTGCACCGCGAAGACCAGGATCAGCAGGATGCCGAACCAGAAATTCGGGATCGCCAGGCCCAGTTGCGAAAAGCCCATGACCAGGTAATCGCCGGGCCGGTTACGGTTCACCGCCGCGAACACGCCGAAGGGCAGGGCGACGGCGACCGCCATCACGAAGGCCATCACCGCCAGCGGCACGGTGACCTGCAGGCGTTCCAGCACCAGTTCCGCGACCGGCACGCCATAGGTCATGCTCTGGCCGAAATCCGCATGCATCACGCCGGTGATCCAGTCGAAATAACGGATCAAGGGGGATTCGTTGAGGCCGAGTTCCTTGCGCAGCGCGGCGAGCGATTCCGGTGTCGCGCCGACGCCCAGCATGATTTCCGCCGGGTCGCCCGGCAGCACGGACAGCACCACGAAAACCAGCAGCGAGGCGGCGAGCAGGGCGGCCGCCAGATTGAACGCGCGGTGAGCGAGATAGGACAGCATCAGGCGCGCCCTTCAACCCCCCTTGTTTTCACGGGAAAACCGCCCCGGTCCGCAGCGGAGTCCGCACGGGCCTCCGCATTGGCCGGGACGTGAAACCCTATCGCCAATGGACGCCGGTGACGTCGTTGGCCTGGATCGGCGCGTTTTCCCAAAGGCCTTCCAGCTTCTCGGAACGGACCCCGGTTTTGGCCAGCTGGAACAGGAAGACATTGGCGGTGTCCTCGGCCAGGATCCGCTGCGCTTTCCGATACAGTTCCGTGCGCTTTTCCTCGTCAGCCGTATCACGAATTTCGTCCATCACCGCGTTGAAGGCATCGGACTGATAGCCGAAATAATAATCCGCGCGGGTGTAGATTCCGATATCCAGCGGCTCGGTATGGGAGACGATGGTCAGGTCGAAATCATGATCGCCCTTGAACACGTCCGACAGCCACTGGCCCCATTCCACATTCACCAGCTCGGTCTCGATTCCGACGGCGCGCAGCTGGGCGGCGATGATTTCCCCGCCGCGCCGGGCATAGGAGGGCGGCGGCAGTTTCATCACCAGTTTCAGCCCCTCCGCATGCCCCGCCTCGGCCAGCAGCGCCTTGGCCTTTTCCGGGTCGTGCGGCGCGGTGCCGGTCAGGTCGATATAGGCCGGGTTGTGCGGCGCGAAATGCGACCCGATCGGGGTGCCGAAACCGAACATGGCCCCGTCGACGATCGCCTGCTTGTCCACCGCATGGGCGATGGCGCGGCGAACCTTTGGATCCTTGAACAGATCGCGGCGCTGATTCAGGACCAGCAGGGTTTCCCCTTCCGTTGTGCCGACGACGACCTTGTAGCGCGGATCCGCCTCGAACTGGCCGAGGGTTTCCGGGGCGCCGATATTCGGCATCGCGTCGACATCGCCGGCCAGCAGCGCCGCGACCTGGGCGGAGGCGTCGGGGATGAATTTGAAGGTGACCGTCTTCAAGGCGGGCGCCGTGCCCCAATAGCCGTCCCGGCGGGTCAGGACCACGCTGTCGCCCTTGGTCCAGCGCGTCACGGCGAACGGCCCGGTGCCGACCGGTTTGGTCTTGTTGTCTTCGGCGCTGGCGGGATCGACGATGATCGCGTCGCCCCAGCCCATGTTCCACAGGAAATTGCCTTCCGGCTGCGTCAGGGTGACGACCACGGTTTTCGGATCCGGCGCCTCGACCGAGGCGATGGCGGCGAACAGCCCCTTCTGCGCATTGGTCGAGTCTTCCGCCCGGGCGCGGTCGAGGGAGAATTTCACGTCGCTGGAATCGAAGGCGGCCCCGTCATGGAAGGTGACCCCGTCGCGCAGGGTGAACGTATAGGTCAGACGATCGTCGGAAATCGTCCAGTCCTTCGCAAGGCCGGGCCGCACCGCGCCGTTCTGGTCGATCCGCGTCAGGCCTTCGAACACATTCGCATAGACGATCTCGTCGATCGCCGCCGCCGCGCCGGCCGTCGGGTCCAGATGGGGCGGCTCCAGGCCGACACCCAAGGTCAGTGTGTCTTTTGCGGCGGCCGCGCCGCCCGTCAGAATCAGTGCCGCAGCCAGGACCAGCCCGTAACGATTACTGCGCATCACATACCCTCCCGTATCACGCAGCGGACGGGCAGGCGCCTGATGCCCCCGCCATTCCGCCTCGGCCGGACATCACGATATCCGGCTGAGGGCATCATACCCAAACCGTAAGGGCGGAAAAGAGAATCCGGGGCGGGGCGCGGCGGAGGTTCCGGCGCGCCCGTCCGGTCAGCGCGGGCGAATGCCCTTGGCCAGCATGGTCATCGCGGGGATCATCGGGTCGACCGATACCGCGTCGAAACCGGCTTCGGCGAGGCGGGTCGCCAGCCATTCGTCGTCGAGCGACCGCGCCTGCGGCGTGAAGGCCGTATGCTGAAGCTGCCACAGGGCCGCATTCTTCGGCCCGGTCCGGTCGGCATGCACGACGAAATCGTGAATCATCACGATGCCGCCGGGATTGAGGCAGTCGAACGCCTGTTTGATCAGCCGCTCATGTTCCGTATCCGGCACGCCGGAGAACAGATAGGACATCAGAATGGCGTCCTGCTCCTTCGGCCAGACGGTTTCCAGCGCATTGCCGTCGATATAGCGGATCTTGTCGGCCAGGCCCGCTTCCGAGACGTAATTGCGCCCCAGCTTGGCGACGTTCGGGAAATCGATGACGGTCGCCTTCAGATTCGGGAAGGCGTTGCACAGCGTGATCGAATAGGCGCCGGTGCCGCCGCCGACATCAAGAAGCGACGACGCCTCGGACAGGTCGATCTGCCGCGCCAGGCCCCGCGCCGGGCCCAGGGAGCCTGCATGCTGGCTCTCGGAATAGATCCGCGCCTGTTCCGGGTCGGAGAACCATTGCGCGTAGGAGCCGGTCGCGCCATCCGGCAACTCGTCGACCAGGGCGTCCTCGATTTGATCCAGCAGGGAATACATCTGCCGGTCGACCTGCAGCCGCAGGTAATCGCCGAAATCGTATTTCGCGCCTTTGACCAGGAAGTCTTCCGCCGCGGGCGAGTTGGAGAACTTCCCGTCCTCCACCGCGACCAGACCCAACCCAGCCAACGCGGTCAGCAGCGTCTGCGCGCGCTCCGCGTCGAGAGCGGTCACCTCTGCCAATTCCTCCGCCGTTCGCGGGGCACCCGACAGATGGGTGAAAACCTTGTTGTGAAGCGCCGCGAAAAGCGCCTTGGATCCCATGAATCCGAATGCAATGTTCGATATGTCCTCCGCGCGGGTCAGGACCGACATGCCGTACACCTCGTATTTTTGTTGCGATGCAGCATGTTAACGCCCGCCCGGTGAGGTGTCACCCCAAGGGAGGGGTTTTCTCAACAGGTCAAAAAAATTTAACAGAAAAATCAGTTATTTAGTGTCTGGAAAGGCTGTTATCCCATTGAGGGAACTGGCCGAAACAACGGCCCGGCCAACCGCCCGGGTGACCGCATCCGCGGTCAGGGTCCCCAAATGCGACAGCAGGTCGGGGGATACCGTGCCCGTCTTGCCGTCGGTTGCCGCCAGACTGAACAGCAGGTCGCCGTCGAACGGGGTATGGATCGGGTGAATCGCGCGGGCCAGCCCGTCATGCCCCATGATGGCGAGGCGTTCGGCCTGGGCAACGGTCATCGGCGCATCCGTGGCGATGACGCCGATGGTGGTGTTTTCCCCGGCGCGGCGATGCCGTTTGGTGACATAGGCCCCGCCGGTCGGCACCGGCTTGGGCGGTTCGACACCGAATTCGCCCGCCAGTTCGAAAGGCCAGGCCCATAATCCGGACCCGTCCGGCGTGACCGGGGACCCGACCGAATTCACCGCGATCAGGGCGCCGACCGTGTAACCGCTTTCCGGATCGACCGCCGAGGCGCTGCCCAGGCCGCCCTTCACAGGGCCGGCAATGGCGCCGTATCCCGCGCCCGCATTGCCGAGGGCGAAGGCCTCGCCGGCGGCGTCGCAAGCGGCCTTGCCCAAGCGGCGATAGGGCGGATCGCCGTCCCAGGCCTTGTTTCCGCCATTGGCCAGGTCGAACAGGATTGCCGCCGGCACGATCGGAACCGAATGACCGGCTACCTTGAAGCCATGGCCACGCATCGACAGCCAGGCCTGAACCCCGCCGGCCGCATCCAGGCCGAAGGCGGACCCGCCGCTCAACACCACCGCATTCGCTCGGTCGACCAGGGTGCCGGGTTTGAGGGCATCCGTTTCCCGCGTGCCCGGTGCGCCGCCGCGCGTATCGACCGCCGCGATGGCGCCCTCGCCCTGCGTCAGCACCACCGTGACGCCGGTGGCGACATCGACGTCTTCCGCATTGCCGACCGAAAGGCCGGGGACATCGGTGATCAGGTTCAGTTTACCGGGTCGTACCGCCGCCATCGCGCCCGACGCTCCTCAAGAAAGATATTGAAACAGGCGCAACCATGTCCCGCCCGGGGCGGCAAGGCAATTGTGGATCAATCCGCCCCGCTAGACGGCAGCCCGATCGGGGATGATCAGGCGGAAGGTGGTGCCGGAGCCGCTGGTCTGGTGCAATTCCAAATCCCCGCCGTGTCCGCGCAGCAATTCCCGCGCGATGGCGAGGCCCAGCCCGGTGCCCCCTGCCCGTGTCGACCCCTTGAAGGGTTTGAACAGGTTTTCTTGCGCCCGGGGCGGCAGGCCCGGTCCGTCGTCGGAAATATCGACCACCGTGGCGCCGTCGCCCCGGCGGGCAGAAACCTCGATTGCCTGGGCGCCGGCCTGGACCGCATTTCGGATGAGGTTGGAAAAGGCCCGGTAGAGCTGGTCGCGGTCCGCCTCGATCAACTGGCCTTTCACCGTGTCGGCGGTGAGGGCGACGCCATCAACCTCCTTGCCGCACACTTCGTCCAGCAAATCGTCCAGGGCGAAACGGCTGCGATTCAGGCTGGGGCTTTCCTGGCCGACATAATTCAGCGTCTGGCTGCACATGGCGATCGCCCGGTCGATCGAGGAGATCAGCGTCGGCGCGATCCGCCGCACTTCCGGATCATCGGATTCCTCCAGCCGGTCGAAGACCAGGATGGCTCGGGAGAGGATGCCCTTCAGGTCGTGGTTGATCTTGGCGACCGCCGTGCCCAGCGCGGCCAGATGCTCCTTCTGCTGCAGGGCCATGCGCAACCCGTCCTGCATCGAGGCCAGTTCCCGTTCCGCGACACCGACTTCGTCCTTGCGCTCGGTCGGTGTGATGATCCGGGTCGCGTCCTCCGGATTGTCGCGGAACGCGGTCATATTGGCGGTGATGCGCCGCAGCGGGCGGATCAGAATCCAGTGCAGCGCCAGGAAGACCAGACTGGCCGTGATCATCGATATGACCAGCGACAACAGGAAGATGCGCCAGCCGAAATCGAGCAAAGCGGCGGAGATCGGCGTTTCGTCGATGACGAGTTCGATCTCCGCATCCATGTCCTTCGGACTATAGCCGATGACCCGCAATACGCGGTCGCGCCGCACGATCATCGTGTCCAGGGCGCCGGAGATCATGTCGACGGGGGATAGTTCCTCCAACCGGATGGTGCTGTCGACCATACGGGGATTGTCTTCCATCAGGGTCAGTTTCATGCCGCTGCGGCGCACCGAAATCGCATGTGCGCCGACGAAATCCAGCAATTGCTGCTTCAATTTGTCCGAAACGATGCCGTCTGGCGTGGCGTCGAGGGCCAGAATGGCAAGATGCGCGTCGCCGATCCGCTGCACCATGTAGTCCTGCCGGAACCGGGCGACCGAGGGCAGGAAGATCAGCACTTCCGCCAGCATTACGAAAACGACGGTCAGGACGAGAACCCGGGAGGACAGGCTATGCATGGCATCCGTCCGGATGCGGTGCCGTGAACGGGCGTTGTTTTCTCTGGTCCGTCATGGACTTACGCGCCGGCCGCAATGGGCTTCCCCGTTGAATATCGGGAACAAACGTGAGGACGTCGCCGTCGATGTGCAAGACCTAAACGTGTTCCGGCGGGTGGGAAAGGCACCGGCGCTTGCCGATCATCCGCCGGCGGATTTCTTCGAAAACCGTCGGACGAGAACCGGCACCAGCGCCAAAACGGCGAGGCCGACCATCCCGATTACCAGTTCGGGCGACAGGATCCCGGTCAGGGAGAGTTCCGCGTCGGAAGCCAGGATTTCCCCCAAACCGGCGCCGAAAACCGCGTAGACGGCGGTGCCCGGTATGATACCGATCAGGGTCGCTAGGGTGTAGGTGCGCAGGGAGACGCCGAGGAAGGCCGGCACGATATTGACGATGAAGAAGGGAAAGGCCGGTACGAGGCGCAGGAACAGCAGGTAGCTCAACTCGTTTTCATGGAAACCGGACTGAAGCTTGGACAGCCAGGGTCCCGCCTTGGCGCGCAGGATATCCGAAAGCGCGGTCCGCGCCGCCAGGAAGATGCCGACCGCGCCGAGTGTCGCAGCCAGAACCACATAGACGGTGCCGACGACCGCACCGAACAGGAAGCCGCCGATCAGGGTCAGCAGCGAGGCGCCGGGTACCGAAACCGCCACCGCCGCCGCATAGATCAGGATGAAGACCAGGGCGGACAAGAGATGATGTTCCGCCACGGTGTCGATCAGCCATTGCCGGTTCTCACGCAGAACTTCGAAGGAGAGAAACCGGTCCAGATCGAAAACGAAGACGGCGAGAAAGCACAGGACGATTACCGCCAGCGGGGCGAACCGCCAGGGCGATTTTCCGGACGCGGTCTCTTTCGCGGTTTGTCCCGGTTCCGCACGATGTTCTGCAATCTCGCTCACGTCATTCCGCCTTGGATCGGTTGTCACAATTACCTGTCCCGTTTCCCGGCCCGGTTCGGCCCGATACCCCTGCATCGCTCCGATATCTAAGGTCGGCAGGGTTGAGGGATGATTTAGAGGTGATGTAGAACAGGGGGCCGATCACCACCATTCAAGCGTCCGTGATTGCGCGAACCGACCTGGCGCGCCGGTTTCGGCTTGATCTGCGTTGACTTGGTCCTTGCCCCGCACTATACACCGGCGTCGTTTTCAAGGGTACGGCGGGCCCGAATGGGCCGGACGCCGCGTTTCTGCGTCTGTCGCAGGGCCGGGTCAGACCGTCCTGAAAGCTACGAGAAAGCAAGAGAGTTTAGCGATCCTCCCGGGTCCGCGGGCTTCGGCCCGGTTCGGCGAGGACTGTAGGAGAAGAACGGTGAAACGTACCTTTCAGCCCAGCCGCTTGATCCGCAAGCGCCGCCACGGTTTCCGCTCGCGCATGGCCACCACCGGCGGCCGCCGCGTGCTCGCCAACCGCCGCGCCAAGGGCCGTAAGCGTCTGTCTGCGTAAGTGATGACCCGGCCCGCCGTCGAGAGATTGAAGCGACGGGCCGAGTTTGTCGCTCTTTCCCGCGCCAAACGCAGCACTGCGCAGCCGGGATTGGTCTTGCAGGCGGCGAAGCGGCGTGATCTGCCCGGTTCGGACAGGCCGGGTCTGTCCGACACATCGGTCCGGATCGGCTTCACGGCCAGCAAGAAAGTCGGCGGCGCGGTTCAGCGGAACCGCGCGAAACGTCGTTTGCGCGCCTTGGCCGATGAGGTCCTGGTGCCGCATGCGAAACGCGGCGTCGACTACGTCCTGATCGCCAGGGCGGGAACGCTCGACAGGCGGTACGGCGATCTGCGCACGGATATGGAAAAGGCCATGAAGCGCCTCAAAGTCTGGTCTTCCACGGACGATCCGAATTCCGCGGCGAAAGCCGATCACGCTTCGCGGCACGACCGCCGCGCATCATCCGAATAAGACGGCTGGCGGGTTACACCGCTGCCAAGTTAGGGGCTGACTGAGGGATCATGGACGGCGACAACAAGAAAAACCTGATACTGGCGATCGCATTGTCCGCGATCATCATGATCGGCTGGCAGTTCTTCTTCGCGATCCCCGAACAGGAAGCACGGATCGCCGCCGAACAGCAGCAGGCCGCCCAGCGAGCCCAGTCCGGCGCGAACGAATCCGCCCAGCCGAAAATCGGCGCGGAAGTGCCGAAGGAAATCCAGTCGGTCGCCGGTTTCCCGAAGGCCCGCGCGGATGTGCTGAACGATACGCCGCGGGTCGAGATCAAGACCGACCGCCTCAGCGGGTCCATCTCCCTCAAAGGCGCGCGGATCGACGATCTGGTCCTGCGGAACTACCGCGAGACGGTCGAGGACGATAGCGCCAATATCGTGCTGCTGAACCCGGCCGGGACGGAAAAGCCCTATCACGCCGAGTTCGGCTGGCTCGGTCAGAAGGGCGACGTGCCGAACCGGAACACGGTTTGGGAAGCCGACAAGCAGACCCTGACTGCGAACGACCCGGTTACGCTGAGCTGGACGAATGACGCCGGTGTGCGGTTCGAACAGGTCATCACGCTGGACAAGAATTTCATGTTCACGATCCAGCAGCGCGTGGTGAACGAGGCGGGCGAGGTTCTGACCGTTTCGCCCTATGGCGTGATCTCCCGTACCGGAACGCCGGATATTCTCGGCTTCTACATCCTGCACGAGGGCATGATCGGCGTTTTCGACGAGGTGCTCGAGGAAGTCGACTATTCCGACCTGATCGAGGACGGGTTGGTCAAACCGGCCCAGAAGCAGTCGACGACCGGCGGCTGGCTCGGCATCACCGACAAATACTGGCTGACCGCCTTGGTTCCGGATGCCGGCGAGACCGTGCAGACCAGTTTCACGGGCGACCGCGCGAACAACCGCGACCGCTATCAGGCCGATTTCCTGACCGACGCCAAATCCATTGCGCCCGGCGAGACCCTGGAAGTGACGAACCGTCTGTTCGCCGGGGCCAAGGAAACCGTGCTGCTGGACAGCTATCAGGACAATCTCGGCATTTCGAATTTCGACCTGGCGGTCGACTTCGGCTGGTTCTACTGGCTGACGAAGCCGATCTTCTACGGCATCCATTTCCTGAATGGCGTTCTGGGCAATTTCGGCCTGGCGATCCTGGCCCTGACTCTGGGCATCAAGCTTCTGTTCTTCCCGCTGGCCAACAAGTCCTACCGCTCCATGAGCAAGATGAAGCTGCTTCAGCCCAAGATGATGGATCTGAAGGAGCGCTATGGCGACGACCGTCAGAAGCTGAACATGGAGATGATGGAACTGTACAAGAAGGAAAAGGTGAACCCGCTGTCGGGCTGTTTGCCGATCCTGCTGCAGATTCCGGTCTTCTTCGCGCTCTACAAGGTGCTGTTCGTCACCATCGAAATGCGCCACGCGCCCTTCTACGGCTGGATCAACGATCTCAGCGCGCCGGACCCGCTGGGTCTGCTGGAAGGTTTCGGCATGTTCCCCTGGGAAGTCCCGGCCGCGCTGGCGATCGTCAATATCGGGATCTGGCCCCTCATCATGGGCCTGACCATGTTCCTGCAGCAGAAGCTGAACCCGGCCCCGGCCGACCCGATTCAGGCCAAGGTCTTCATGTTCATGCCGATCATGTTCACCTTCATCCTGGGCGGCTTCCCCGCCGGTCTGGTGATCTACTGGGCTTGGAACAACTCGCTTTCGATCCTGCAGCAATATGTCATCATGCGTCGCATGGGCGTTGCCATCGGCGGCGGCAAGGCGGATACGGGACCGTCCGAAAAGTCCTGACCGGCGCCGCCGTTCAGGCGCGGTCCCGGATCGATCTGGAGGATAGGCCATGGCCGATGCGCCGGCCCCGACAACCGACTACACGGATGAGGAGTTGGAGGCAGGGCGCCTGCTGTTCGCGCGCCCCTGCACCTTCGTCAAAAGCGTCGTGCGCACGGCCGACCTGCCGCCGGACGGGCCGGTCGAGGTTGCCTTCGCGGGGCGGTCCAATGTCGGCAAGTCCAGCCTGCTGAACGCGCTGGTCGGCCAGAACGCCCTGGCGCGGACCAGTAATACGCCGGGTCGGACGCAGGCGTTGAACTATTTCGACCTGGCCGACGGCTCGTTGCTGCTGGTCGACATGCCCGGTTACGGTTTCGCCAAGGCCCCCAAGCATCTGGTCGACGGCTGGAACCAGCTGATCCACGATTATCTGCGCGGACGCCAGTCGCTGCGCCGGCTCTGTGTCCTGATCGATGCACGGCACGGGCTGAAATCCTCCGACATTTCCCTGATGGAAGGGCTCGATTCGGCGGCGGTTTCCTATCAGATCGTGCTGACCAAGCGGGACAAGATCTCCGTTCCCCAACTCGATAAACTTATCGCCGAGATCGCGGTCACCTTGAAGAAACATCCGGCCGCGATCCCGACCGTCCTCGCGACATCGTCGCGCAAGGGGCTCGGCATGGCGGAATTGCGGGCCGAGCTTGCAATGCTGGCGGCCCCCGCAGTGAGTGATTAAACTCTGGGCCGTCCGCCCGGCGACGATGAAACAGGGCGGCCGTAACAAGACAGGTTGGTTTTTACGAATAGTCGGGGGGCGCGCATGAGCGAACACAACAAGGACGATCTGGCTCACAAGCAGGAGCACAAATCACGCCGCCGTCTGGAATGGCTTGCCCAAGCGGGCATCCTGACCGAAGCGCTTCCCTATATGCGCCGCTACAACGATGAAACCGTGGTCATCAAATACGGCGGCCACGCCATGGGGAACGACGAATTGGCGAAGCTGTTCGCCCGCGATGTCGTCCTGCTCAAGCAATGCGGCATCAATCCTATCGTCGTTCATGGCGGCGGCCCGCAAATCGGCGCCATGCTGGACCGGATGAAGATCAAGTCGGAATTCGTCGACGGCTTGCGTGTCACCGACGGCGAAACGGTCGGGATCGTCGAAATGGTGCTCTGCGGTCAGATCAACAAGGGCATCGCCGCCGCGCTAGCCGAAGCCGGCGGCCGTGGCGTCGGCATCTCCGGCAAGGATGGCGGCTTGATCCGCGCACGCAAGGTCACGCGCACCAAGAAGGATCCAGATTCCAATATAGAGAAGGTGCTGGACCTGGGTTTCGTCGGGGAACCGGAAAAGATCGATCCGACCATCCTGGATGCCTTGCGCTCGACCGACCTGATTCCGGTGATCGCGCCGATCGGCCTGGGCCCGGATGGGGAAACCTTCAACATCAATGCCGATACGGTGGCGGGCGCCATCGCGGGGGCGGTCAACGCCAAGCGCCTGCTTATGCTGACCGATGTGGCCGGTGTGATGGACAAGGAAGGCCATATCATCACCGATATCGATGTCGAGCAGGCAAGCCGCCTGATGGAGGACGGCACGCTGACCGGCGGTATGATTCCGAAGGTGGAAACCTGTATCGATGCCTGCAGCAAGGGGGTCGACGGCGCCGTCATCCTGGACGGCCGCGTGCCGCATGCGATTCTGCTGGAAATGTTCACGGCCCACGGGTCCGGCACGCTGATCCGCCGGCGAAAGGACGCGGCCTGATTTATTCCACGGCCGGGGGCGTCACAGTTGGGTGACGCCCTTGGTCGTCGAATGCTCGAAATGCAGCGCCTGGTCGGGGAAAACCCGGCCATAGGCGTGATGCGCCGCACCGGCGGCATCCGAAAAGCCCTGCAGGATCAGCTTCAACTTGCCCGGATAGTCGGCGATATCGCCGATGGCGTATATGCCCGGCCGATTGGTTTCGCAGGTCGACCGTTCCACGGCGATCTGATGCTTGTGCAGGTCCAGATCCCAGTCGGCGATCGGCCCCAACGTGTTGGCGAGGCCGTAGAAAGGCAGCAGCCTGTCCGCTTCCAGGGATCGTTCCCTGCCGTCCAGGTCCTTCACATGCACGGCGGCAAGTTGCCCCTTCTCACCTTCCAGCCCGGCAAGCTGGAACGGCGTCACCAGGTCGATCGCCCCGGTTCCCGCCAGTTCATGCAACTGCCTGACGCTCTCCGGCGCGGCCCGGAACTTGTCCCGGCGGTGGACGACGTAGACCTTTTCGGCGATCGGGGCCAGGGAGACCGCCCAATCGACCGCGGAATCGCCGCCGCCGCCAATGACGATGCGCCGACCCCGGAAATCCTCCCGCCGTTTGACCAGGTAGAAGACGCTCTTGCCCTCGAATTCCGCAAGCCGGTCGAGCGGCGGGCGGTTCGGGCCGAAGGCGCCGCCGCCGGCGGCGATCAGGATCACCTTACAGGCGATTGTCGTGCCTTTCGATGTCGTGACGGTGAAGCCGGCCTCCGCATCGCCGGCGATGGCGCTGACCTGCTGGCCCAAATGATAGACCGGGTGGAAGGGGGCGGCCTGCTCCTCCAGGTTCGTGATCAGGTCGCCGGCGTCGATCCGGGGAAAACCTGGAATGTCGTAGATCGGCTTTTCCGGATACAGGGCCGTGCACTGGCCGCCGGCCTCGTCCAGGGCGTCGACGACATGTGCCTTGATGCCCAGCATGCCCAGCTGGAAAATGGCGAACAAACCGACGGGTCCGGCGCCGATGATGACGGCGTCGGTTTCGATCGGCGCGGTGGCTGCGGTCTCTGTGCTCATGATGGGTTGGGCGTAGTCCCTGTTGCCGGATTGGTCAATTCGCGGCTTTCGGTCGCCGCTGGGAATCGACTATAAATTCGGGTAATCACGGAATTTTCTCAGGCGGTCCGCCGCGCGGGCACGAATCATGACCGATATCCAGACCATACCGGATGAGGACCGGGTCGCATCCGTCCCCTTGCCGGACGAGGCGGCGACCCGTGCGCTCGGCGCGCGGCTGGCGCCGGTGCTGCGCCCGGGCGACATCCTGGCGCTGTGGGGCGATCTGGGCGCGGGCAAGTCGACCCTGGCGCGCGGCCTGATCCAGGCCGCGATGGGCGAGGCGATCGAGGTGCCGAGCCCGACCTTCACGCTGGTCCAGATCTACGAGCTTCCCGATTACGACCTCTGGCACATGGATCTCTACCGGTTGGACGATCCTGAGGATGTCTTCGAACTGGGGGTGGAAGACGCCTTCGCCGAGGCGGTCAGCCTGATCGAATGGCCGGCGAGGATGGGCGGTTATCTGCCGCTGCATCGGTTGGATATCCGTATCGAGCAGACCGGTAACGGGCAGGCCGGCGGGGACGGCAGGCAGGCGACGCTCTCCGCGCCGCCCGGCGAATGGCACAACCGGCTGGCGGGGATTTTGTGATGACCGGACGCGATCAGGCGCTCAGCGACTTCCTCGCCGCGACCGGCTGGCGCGACCGGGACCGTGCGGTCCTGGCCGACGATGCGTCCTTCCGGCGTTATGACCGGCTGCGCGACGGCTGGCGACGGGCGGTGCTGATGGACGCGCCCCCGGACAAGGAGGATACCCGTCCCTTCATCCGGATCGCCGGCATCCTGCGTGACGCCGGCTTGAGCGCCCCTGAAGTTATTGCCCAAGACGTGGAAAACGGGTTTCTGCTGCTGGAGGATCTGGGTGACGATACCTTCACAAAGGTCCTTGCGGCCGGTGGGGACGAGGCGACGCTTTATGCCCAGGCCTTGGAGGCGCTGGCCGCGCTCTATCGCCGGGTCGACCTGACCGCGCTGGACGATCTGCCGCGCTATGACGAGGCGCTTTACCTGCGCGAGGTCTCGCTGCTGACCGACTGGTATCTGCCCGCCATTCGGGGGCCGCTCGACGATTCCGTCCGGGAAAGCTTCGTGGAGGCCTGGCGGTCGGTGCTGCCGACGGCGGCGGGCGTGCCGTCGACGCTGGTGCTGCGCGACTATCATGTCGACAATCTGATGTGGCTGCCGGAGCGCGAAAGCCCCGCCTGCGTCGGGCTGCTCGATTTCCAGGACGGTGTCGTCGGGCCGGTGACCTATGATCTCGTCTCGCTGTTCGAGGATGCAAGACGGGATGTCTCGCCGGCGGTGACGGCCCGTCTACTGGACCGTTATCTTGGACTGTTTCCGGATATAGACCGGACGGCATTCGAGGCGTCCTACGCCGTTCTGGCGGCCCAGCGCAGCACCAAGATCCTGGGGATTTTCACGCGCCTCGCCCATCGCGACGGCAAGCCCGGCTATCTCCGCCATACGGCGCGGCTGTGGCGCTGGCTGGAAGCCGATCTGCGGCACCCAGCGCTGGCCCCGGTAAAGGACTGGTTCGACCGCGAAGTGCCGGCCGAGATGCGGCGCGAACCTCCGGCGGAGGCGGCATGATGGCAAAGGCGAAACAGGCAACGGGGAAGAAACCCGCGAAGATCGAAACCGCGATGATCCTGGGCGCCGGTTTCGGCACCCGCATGGCCCCGCTGACCGATACCAAGCCGAAGCCGCTGGTGCCGCTTTGCGGCAAACCGCTGATCGACTGGCCGATCGACCGCCTCGCCGCTGCAGGCGTCACGCGGTTCGTCGTCAACACCCACTATCTGCCCGAACAGATGGCGGCGCATTTCAAGGGGCGCGACGACGTCGCCCTGACCCATGAATCGGAAATCCAGGAGACCGGCGGCGGCGTGCGCGACGCGCTGGACAAGATCGGCGCCAAGCCCTTTTTCGTCACCAGTTCGGACGCCATCTGGTTCGACGGCATCAAGCCGGCTGTGCAGCGCATGCTCGACGCCTGGGACCCGGAAAAGATGGATGCCCTGCTGCTCCTGGTACCCGTCACCGATTCCTACGGATACGACGGGCCCGGCGATTATTATCTGGAACCCGACGCCCGCGCCGTGCATCGCGGCGACCGCCTGGTTGCGCCCTATCTGTTCGGCGGCTTGCAGATCCTGAAGCCCGCCCTGTTTGCGGATGCGCCCGAAGGCCCCTTCCCGCTGCGGATCATCTACAACAAGGTCCAGGAAACCGGGCGGCTCTATGCCGTTACCCATGATGGGGAATGGTATCATGTCGGCACACCGGAAAGCCTGAAGGAGGTCGAGGAAGTGATCGCCGCAGGCTATTCCAAAGCGAATACGAGATAGACACCGAAATGGAATTCGGCCGCGTATATTCGATCCCGGCCGAGCGCTCCTTCGTCGATGCGCTCGCGGACGGCCTGCTGCGGCAATGGGGTGACGACCCGCTGGCCCTGTCGGAGGTACTGGTCCTGCTGCCGACGCGGCGCGCCTGCCGGTCGCTGCGCGAAGCCTTCCTGCGGCGCGCCCAGGGGGCGGCGCTTCTGTTGCCGCGGATGCGCCCGATCGGTGATGTCGATATGGAGGAGATGATCCTCGGCTTCGGCGGGGGCAGCGGATTGGACGTCTCAGATCTGCTGGCCGAATTGCCGCCGCCGATCTCCGCCCTGCGGCGGACACTGTTCCTCGCCGAACTGATCCGCAAGACGGTGCACGGTTTCGACAACCCGACCCCGGAACAGGCCGCGATCCTGGCGGCCGATCTGGCCCGTCTGCTGGACCAGGTGCATATCGAGGGGTTGTCGCTGGATAATCTCGACCGGCTCGCACCCGAACGCTTTGCCGAGAACTGGCAGCACACCCTGCTTTTCCTCAACATCCTGCGCGAGAACTGGCCGAAAATCCTCGAGGAGGAGGGCACGCTCGACCCCGGCGAATGGCAGACGGCGATGCGCCGGGCGCAGGCCGATCTCTGGCGGGCCGACCCGCCGGGACATCCGGTGATCGCCGCGGGCTCCACCGGCAGCGTGCCGGCGACGGCGGACCTTCTTTCCCTTATTCTTGAATTGCCGCAAGGCATGGTCGTTCTGCCGGGATTGGACCGAACGCTGGAAGACCGCGCCTGGATCGAAGTCGGGCGGGACCAGGGCCATCCGCAGTTCGGTCTCTCGCGGCTGTTGACCCGGTTCGGCATCGATCGGAACGCGGTGCTGGACTGGCCGGGAGGGACGGAAGACAGCGCCGCAAAAGCGCGCCGCGTTCATCTGCTGTCGGAGGCGATGCGCCCGGCCGCGGCCAGCGATGCCTGGCGGCACCTGCCCGATTTCTCCGCAGCCGACATGGAAGGCGTTTCCCAGGCGGTCTTCGATACCTCCCGCAGCGAGGCGGTGGCCATCGCGATGATGATGCGCCGAACCCTGGAAGCGCCGACCAAGCGTGCCGCCCTGGTGACGCCGGATCGTTCGCTGGCCCGGCGCGTCGCGGCGGAACTGCGGCGCTGGGGCCTGACGGTCGACGATTCCGCGGGCCTGCCGCTGGGCGCCACCGTGCCGGGAAGCTTCCTGCGGCTGATCGCCGAAACCGTCAATGACGGGTTCAGCCCCTCGACCCTGCTGGCGGTCCTGAAACACCCCCTGGCGCGCGGCGGCCGCAGCGCGGGCGCCTTCCGAGCCCAGGTCCGGCTGTTGGAGCGCTGGGTGCTGCGCGGCCCGAAACCCGCCCCGGGCTTCGACGGCCTCCAGGCGGCCCTTCAGGGCGCCGACATGCGGGACATGGATCAGGACGGGGGCGCGGTGACGAAGACCCTGTCGGCTTTCATTACCGAGCTGGAGCAAAAGTTTCAGCCGCTCACCGATCTGATGCGCAACGCTGCCGTTACCCTGCGCGACTGCGTTGGGGCGCATGGTCTTGTCGCGGAGACCTTGGCGGAGGATGCAGAAAACCCCGGTGCCGACCGGCTGTGGGCCGGCGAGGCGGGCGAGGCGCTCGCCCTCTTCGTCCAGGAATTGTCGGATGGCTGTGCCGGGCTGTTCGCCGATATCGGGCCGCAGGACTATCCGGGCCTGCTCGACGCGATGCTGTCGGGGCGGGTCGTTCGGCCGCGTTATGGCGCCCATCCCCGGCTCTTTATCTGGGGGCCGCTGGAAGCGCGGCTTCAGCATGTGGATCTGGTCATTCTGGGCGGCTTGAACGAGGGCGTCTGGCCGCCGGAGCCGGAAACGGATGCTTGGATGTCCCGCCCGATGCGGCAGGAATTCGGCCTGCCCGCGCCGGAGCGCCGGATCGGCCTCAGCGCGCATGACTTCGCCCAGGCCTTCGCCGCGCCCCAGGTGGTGCTGACCCGGGCGGAGAAGGTCGACGGTCAGCCGACCGTGCCGTCGCGCTGGCTGTCGCGTCTGCATGTGGTCTTGGACGCCCTCGACCTTTCGGCGGATCTGAAACCCGCCGATCCCTGGACCGGCTGGGCCGACATGCTTGAGCGCAGCTGCGGCCCTGCCGCGCCCGTCCCAATGCCGGCCCCGAGGCCGCCGGTCGCGGCCCGGCCGACGCGGCTGTCGGTGACGCGGATCGAAACCCTGATGCGCGACCCTTACAGTATCTTCGCCCGTTACATCCTGGACCTGAAGGTGCTGGACCCGCTGGAGGCCGACCCAGGTGCCGCCGAACGCGGAACCTTCATTCACCAGGCGCTGGAAAGGTTCGTCGCCGATCATGCGGCCGGGCCCCTTCCGGCCGATGCGCGCGACGCCTTGATGCGGGAAGGGGAGGCCGCCTTCGGCCCCGTATTGGGCCGTCCCGCCGTACGGGCCTTCTGGTGGCCGCGCTTCGAGCGGATTGCCGACTGGTTCCTGCGCGAGGAGGCAAAGCGACGCGGCGCCCTGGCCGCAAGCTTCGTCGAACAGACCGGCCGGACGGCCGTGCCGGTTGCAGGTACGGATTTTACCATCCAGGCAACGGCCGACCGGATCGATCGGATGACCGACGGCCGGTTCGTGATCATGGATTACAAAACCGGGCAGCCGCCGTCGAAAAAGGACGTGAAGACCGGCAAGGCGCCGCAGATGCCGCTGGAAGCGCTGATCCTGGCCGATGGCGGGTTCGGCACGATCGGCCCCGGCGAGGTCGCGGAACTGCAATACTGGCGGCTGTCGGGCGGCAGCCCGGCAGGCAAGGTCGTGCCGGTGGACGAGGATGTCTCGCAAATCGTGGCGGATGTCCGCGATGGTCTGGTCGCCTTGATCGGCGGTTTCATGGATCCCGGCACGCCCTATCTGCCGACGCCGCGCAGCGCGCTGAAAATGCGGTTCAACGATTACGATCATCTATCGCGCAAGGCGGAATGGTCAGCCGGCGGGGAGGGGGATCAATGACCGTGCAGCACGGCCCTTCCGCCGCGTCCCGGCCCGACCCCAATATCGCCCAGCGCCGGGCTGCCGACCCGACCGGCAGCGTCTGGGTCAGCGCCAGCGCGGGCAGCGGCAAGACCAAGGTCCTGACCGACCGCGTGCTCGCCCTGCTGCTGACCGGTTCCGCGCCCGAGAAGATCCTCTGCATCACCTTCACCAAGGCGGCGGCGTCGGAAATGGCGAACCGCCTGAACGACAAGCTGGGCGCCTGGGCGCGGATGGATGACGACAGGCTGGCCGATCAGATCGCGGCGATCCTCGACCGCCCGCCGAGACCGGAAGAGCAGATCAGGGCCAGGCGGCTATTCGCCTTGGTCCTCGATGCCCCCGGCGGTTTGAAGATCCAGACAATCCACAGTTTCTGTCAATCGCTGCTGGGGCGTTTCCCGATCGAGGCGAATACGCCGCCCCATTTCGATGTGATGGACGAACGCACCGCGGCCGAACTGATGCAGGTGGCCCGCGACCGGGTCCTGAACGAAGGGACGAAGGACCAGCGCCTCGGCAAGGCGCTGGCGACCATTTCCCATTATGTCCAGGAAGACCAGTTCAATACCTTGCTGCAGCGGATCTCTTCCGAACGGGCGCGCCTGTCGACGCTGCTCCGCGACGGCGACGACCCGCTGGCCGAGGCGATTGACCGAATCCACAACGCGGTTGGCGCGGACCCCGCCCTGGGTGAGGACGACGTGATCGCCGCGGCCTGCGGGGATGCCGCCATGGACAAAGCGGGGCTTGCCTCCGCGGTGCAGGTTCTGCGGGACCTGGGCAGTCCGAAGGTCGACGGCGCGGCCGCGGCGCGGATCGAACGGTGGATCAATGCGTCGGATGCTGACCGGCAGGCCATGCTGGACGATTACCGGCAGGTTTTCTTCACCGCCACCGGAGACGAACGCGCCAACCTTGCAGGCAAGAAGGTCCGGGAGGGGCGGCCGGATATCGAAATGGTCCTGATCCGGGAAAAGGATCGCCTGCTGGAACTGGACGCGACCGTGGCCCGCCAGGTGACCGCTTCCTGCTCCGCCGCCCTGCTGACCCTGGGCACGGCGATTCTGGAACAGTATCGGCGCGCCAAGGACCTGCGCGCCAAACTGGACTATGACGATTTGATCCTGCGGGCGCGCGACCTGCTGCGCGGCAGTCTCATCGCCAACCCGTCCTGGGTGATGTTCAAACTGGACGGCGGAATCGACCATATCCTGGTTGACGAGGCGCAGGATACCAGCGCCGAACAATGGGAGGTCATCTCCGGTCTGGCGGACGACTTTTTCAGCGGCGAAGGGCAGGGGGACGAGAACCGTACGATCTTTGTCGTCGGCGATGTGAAACAGTCGATCTACAGTTTCCAACGCGCCGACCCCGAAGCTTTTGCCACCATGCGGGAATATTTTCAGGCCCGTATCCAGGCGGCGGGTGAACGGTTCGGCCGCGTGCCGATGGAGGTTTCCTTCCGGTCGACGGAAGCGGTCCTGGCCGCGGTCGATGCGACCTTCCGGGACGACCGCGCCAAGAACGGCCTGGTGCCGCTGGAGGATACCGTAACCCACTATGCCCACCGTGCCGGGGTGCCGGGCCGGGTGGAACTGTGGCCCGTGGTAGAAAAAGTGGACGGCGAGGCGCCGGAACATTGGTCGGCCCCCGTCGCTGTTCAGTCCGACGTCCCGCCCGTGGCGCGGCTCGCCACAGGTCTGGCGGACAAGATCGCCGGCTGGATCGGGACGGAATACCTGCCGTCCAAGGGACGGACCGTCCGTGCCGGGGATATTCTGGTCCTGGTTCGCCGCCGGACCGAATTCGTCGACCGGCTGATCAGGGAACTGAAACAGCGCGACGTGACCGTGGCGGGGGTCGACCGGCTGACCCTGTCCAAGCATATCGCCGTCATGGATCTGCTAGCGCTGGGACAGTTCCTGCTGTTGCCGGAAGACGATCTGACGTTGGCGACCGTTCTGAAGGGCCCGTTCATCGGATTCGACGACGACGACTTGTTCCGTCTGGCCCATGACCGGGGCAAGCAGAGCCTGTGGCGGCGGCTGGAAGCCGAGGCGAAGACCGACGGACGCATGAAATCCGCCTGGGCCTGGTTGGCTGAATTGCTGGCGGCCGTCGACTATCATCCGCCCTATGAGCTTTATGCCCATGTCCTGACCCAGCCCTGTCCCGCGCCGGTGCCGGCGGGCGAATTCACGCCCATGAGCGGGCGCCGGGCGCTGGTTTCGCGCCTTGGCGTCGAGGCGGAAGACCCGGTGGACGAGTTCCTGTCCCTGACCCTTTCCTTCGACCTGCGGCGGGTGCCGTCCCTGCAGGGGTTCCTGCATTGGTTCGCGGCCGGCGAGGCGGAGATCAAACGCGATCTTGAATCCGGCGAAAACGATGCCCTGCGTCTGATGACCGTGCATGGGGCCAAGGGGTTGCAGGCGCCCATCGTCATTCTGCCGGACACGGTCCGAAAACCGCGGTCTGGCGGCGCGAATGTCTCCTTCTACTGGGTGGATGACGCGGAAAGCCGGCGGAGCGGCGATGTCGCTCCCGTATTCCTGTGGCCGCCGGCCAGGCGGTTCGAGGAGGCGCGGTGCAAATCGGCGCGGGAGGAGGCGGAGTTCAAGGCGGATCAGGAATACCGACGCCTGCTTTATGTGGCGATGACGCGGGCCGAGGATCGGCTCTATGTCTGTGGCTATAATTCGGACAAGAGCGTCGCGGACGGCTGCTGGTACGATCTGGTGCGCAGCGGATTGAACGCCTTGCCCGATGTGGTGACGGAACCCTTCGACGGCGGCGAGGGTTGGGAAGGGGACGCCCTGCGCCTGGAAATGGGCGCGGCGAACGAGGATGCCCTGGCCGAGGACCCGCCGGCCGCAGCACCAGCCGAAGCGGCTGAAGTACCCGATTGGCTTTTTGCGGAACCGGCCGCGGAACCGACGCCGCCCAACCCGGTCGCGCCGAGCCGGCCCGATCTGGAAGATCCGCCCGCCCGTTCTCCCCTGACCGAAGCGGGCGAGGGGGACGGCGAGGATCGGTTCAAACGCGGCTTGTTGATCCACAGCCTGTTGCAGTTTCTGCCGGATCAGGCGCCGGAACGCCGCCATGACTTGGCACGGTCCTATCTTGCCCGGCCGGTCCACGGCCTGTCCGAGGTGGTGCGTGCCAGGATGGTTGAAGAGGTGATCGCGGTCATGGAGCACCCCGATTTCGCGCCGATCTTCGGCCCTGGCAGCCGGGCGGAAGCCCCCATTGTCGGCGTGCTGGAGCGTCCGTCGGGGGTCGAGGTCGTATCCGGCCAGATCGACCGCCTGCTGGTGACCGAGAATGAGGTTCTTGTGGTCGATTATAAGACCCTGCGGCCCGCCCCAAGCGATTCGAGGCAGGTTCCCTTGGCTTACCGGCGTCAGCTCGCTGGCTATAAGGGGTTGTTACAAAAGGTTTTTCCGGGAAAAACCGTGCGTTGCGCGCTGTTATGGACCGACATTCCCAGGCTGATGCCCGTTGATGACGAACTGTTAAAGCTTTGATTGCCGTAGCTTTTCCAAGCCTCCTTGACCCGGATATGGCGCCTTCCTAAGTTCTTGCTAACGGAAACCGCAACTCAGTTGGTGATAATCACCATACGGATTACACTATCACCCCGGCCCAAGCGGATGGGACGGGACCGACGAATAAGGTCCCGATCGGCATTTTGCATGGGTGGGGAAAGCTCAGCCGGACCATAGACCCAGAACCGGCGGGCAATATCAGGAGAGAACCATGGCGACAGTCAATATCAGCGATTCTGACTTTCAATCCTCGGTCCTGGACGCGGACGGCCCCGTCCTCGTCGACTATTGGGCCGAATGGTGCGGCCCCTGCAAGGTGATCGGCCCGCATCTCGAGGAAATCGCCGACGAAATGTCCGGCCAGATCAAGGTCGCGAAACTGAACATCGACGAAAACCCGCAGACCCCGTCGAAATACGGCGTGCGTGGGATTCCGACCCTGATGCTGTTCAAGGATGGCGAAGTCGTCGCGACCAAGATCGGCGCGATGGGTAAGAGCCAACTGGCGGATTGGGTGAATTCCGTCGTTTGATCCTGTCTGCGGGCAGGCTTCGGCCCGGCGGATCAGGAGTTGTCCGCCAGGACCTCACCGGCCAGGTAAAGCGACCCGCAAATCAACAGAATTCCCGGCGGCCGCCCTGACAGGGCGGCCGTTGCCTTTTCGACGCTCTCGGCCGTATCGGCGTTGAGGCCGACCGACAGCGCCGTGTCGCGCAGTTCCTCCGCGCCGAAGCTGTTTGCTTCGCCGGGTATGGCGATTGCGGTCAGGCTGTCCGCCTGATCGGCGAAGGGCGCCAGGAAATCGTCGGGCGTCTTGGTGTTCAACATGCCGACGATCATGTGCAGCGGTCTGTCCGGCCAGGTCCGGGCTGCATGGGCGGCCAGCGTTTCGCCCGCCGCGGCATTGTGCCCGCCGTCCAGCCAGACCTCCCAGTCGGGCCCCAGTAGGTCCGAAATCGGACCCTTTGTCAGGCGTTGCAGTCGCGCCGGCCAGGTCGCGCCGGCGAGACCGGCCTCCACATCCGCTTCCGCGATCTCAAATCCCGCTTGCCGCAAGACATCGACGGCCGCAATGGCCGCCCCTGCATTCGCGAGTTGGTGTGCGCCCGGCAGGCCGAGCCGGGTCTGTTTCCGGGCCGGTCGGGCTTCGATGACAGCGGTGCCGATGCGTTCTGCGGCGCCGGCGATGACCGCCATGGCGACCGGGTCCTGGGCTGCGACCACGCTGGGCACGCCGGCTTTCTGAATCGCGGCCTTTTCACCGGCGATGGCCTGCAGGTCGCCGCCCAAGTATTGTATGTGATCCATGGAAATCGGCGTGATCACCGTGCAAACCGGCTTGTCGACGACATTCGTGGCGTCCAGCCGGCCGCCCAAGCCGACTTCCAGCAGCAGGATATCCGCCGGTGTTTCCGCAAAAGCCTTCAGGGCCGCGCAGGTGGTGATTTCGAAGAAGGTGATCGGCTCGCCGCCATTGACCTGTTCGGCATCTTCCAGAATGGCGGCGAGATGCTCTTCCGCGATGATCTCGCCGGCCAGCCGGATCCGTTCGGCGAATCGCACGAGATGCGGTGAGGTATAGACATGGACGCGGTAGCCGGCCTGTTCCAGGATCGCCCGCAGGAAGGCGATGGTGGACCCTTTACCGTTCGTGCCTGCGACATGGACAACCGGCGGCAGTTTGTCCTGGGGCCGGCCCATGCGGTCCAGCAGCCGGTCGACCCGGTCCAGGGTCAGGTCGATGATCTTCGGATGCAGGCTCATCAGCCTGTCCAGGATGGCGTCGCTGCGCCGGGGGGCCGGCTTCGCGGATTGGGCCGTGGTCGTGGTTTTCAAGGACGCGGGATCATCTGCTGTGGGCCTTTTGGAGGGCCCTGTTGTACCGTCAGGACTTGTCGGCGCTGTGGTCCGATTCTCCGCTGTCGGGGATATCGAGATCCTCGCCCGTCACCCCCTCGCCGGCGGGAATTCCGTCGGATTCCTTGCCTTTGCCGTCAGTCAGCAGGGAAATCAGACGGACGATCGTCGGGCGGACCTGCGTCCGCGGGGCGACGATGTCGACCATGCCGTGTTCCAACAGGTATTCGGCGGTCTGAAAGCCGTCCGGCAGGGTTTCCTTCACCGTTTGTTCGATGACCCGGCGCCCGGCAAAGCCGATCACCGCGCCGGGTTCGGCGATATGGATATCCCCCAGCATCGCGAAGCTGGCCGACACGCCGCCGGTCGTCGGATGGGTCAACAGCACGAAGAAGGGCAGTCCCGCTTCCTTGACCTCCTGAACGGCGATCACCGTGCGCGGCATCTGCATCAGCGACAGGATGCCCTCCTGCATCCGCGCGCCGCCGGTGGCGGGAATAATGATCAGGGGCGCCTGCTGGAAAACGGCGAGGCGGGCCGCCGTGACGATCCCTTCGCCGACCGCGACGCCCATCGAACCGCCCATGAAGGAAAAGTCGAAGGCGGCCACGACGACCGGACGCCCTTCCATCTTGCCATGAGCGACGATGATGGCGTCCTTGTGCGGGACCTTGGGATCCAGTTTCGCCTGCGCCTCTTTCAAGCGGTCGCTATAGCGCTTGCGGTCGCGGAATTTCAGCGGATCGACCGGCGTTTTCGGCAATTCGGCGCGGTCGTAGTCGCCGCCGTCGAACAGCATTTCCAGCCGTTGTTCGACCGGCAGGCGCATATGATGGTTGCAGTGCTGACAGACGTGATGATTGGCCACCAGGTCGCGGTGGAAGATCATCTGGCCGCAGTTGTCGCACTTGTGCCAAAGATTATCCGGAACTTCGGGTTTGGCGCCGACCAGGGCCTTGATCTTCGGTCGGACATAGCGCTCAAGCCAAGACATTCCGTGAATCACCCTCCTTCGGGTTTACCTCTATGGGAACCTGCTGTCCGGTTCCCCGCCATCCGCGCCCCGGCCGAAATTCGGTCGAAATCCGGCTGCGCGAATGCCTCTATTAGCCTTTTATACTCAGCTTCGTACACCCTGGGCGAGCGACGAGACAAATTCAAGGACGCGTGCCGGAATGGCGGATCGCTCCACGCCTTCGTCCAGCGCGGCCTTCACCTGCTCGACAATGGCGGAACCGACGACCGCGGCATCCGCGACCTTTGAAATCGCCCGCGCGGAGTCCGGCGTTTTCACCCCGAAACCGACGGCAACCGGCAGGTCCGTATGCCGTTTGATCCGGGCGACCGCCTCGCGGACGGCGTCTTCCTGCACGGTCTTGGTCCCGGTGATCCCCAGGATCGACACATAATAGACGAAACCCGACGTGTTGTTCAGCACCGTCGGCAGGCGTTTGTCATCCGTCGTCGGCGTTGCCAGCCGGATGAAATTGATGCCGGCCTGCAGGGCCGGAATGCACAATTCCTCGTCTTCTTCCGGCGGCAGGTCGACGATGATCAAGCCATCGATGCCGGCCTCCTTGGCATCCGTCAGAAACGCGTCGACGCCGTAGGAATAGATCGGGTTGTAATAGCCCATCAGGATCAGCGGCACATCGGCGTCGACCTCGCGCACGGCGCGCGCCATGGCCAGGGTCTTCTTCAGCGTCTGGCCGCCTTCCAGCGCGCGCAGACCGGCGGCCTGGATCGCGGGGCCGTCGGCCATTGGATCGGTGAAGGGCATGCCCAGTTCGATCAGGTCGGCCCCCGCCGCCGGAAGACCTTTGAGGATTTCCAGCGAGGTGTCGTAATCCGGATCGCCCGCCGAGACATAGGTGACCAGTCCGCCGCGGCCTTCCTGCTTCAATGCCGCGAAGCGCGCGGCGATGCGGCCGGAATCGGAATAGGAAACGGCAACCCTGCTTTCGGCCATGCTCACAGCGACACTCCCATCAACTCGGCGATGGTGTTGACGTCCTTGTCACCCCGGCCGCTCATGTTCAGGCAGATGATATGGTCCTTGGGCAGCGTCGGCGCCAGCTTCATGATATGCGCGATCGCATGCGCCGATTCGAGCGCCGGCAGGATCCCTTCCATCTTGCTGCAATACTGGAACGCCTCGACCGCTTCCTTGTCGGTCGCCGGCACATACTCGACCCGGCCGACATCGTGCAGCCAGCTGTGCTCCGGACCGATGCCCGGGTAATCCAGGCCGGCGGATATCGAATAGGGTTCGACCACCTGACCGTCGTCATCCTGCAGCAGATGCATGCGGTTGCCGTGCAGCACGCCCGGGCGGCCCCCGGTGATGCTGGCGGCATGCTCGCCGGTCTCGACGCCATGGCCCGCGGCCTCGACGCCGACGATCTTCACATCCGCATCGTCCAGGAAGGGGTGGAACAGGCCCATCGCGTTGGATCCGCCGCCGACGCAGGCGACCAGCGTGTCGGGCAGGCGGCCTTCGGCTTCCATCATCTGTTCGCGTACCTCGTTGCCGATGACGCATTGGAAATCGCGCACCATGGCGGGATAGGGATGCGGCCCGGCGACGGTGCCGATGATGTAGAACGTGTCCTCGACATTCGCGACCCAGTCGCGCATCGCCTCGTTCAGGGCGTCCTTCAGGGTCTTGGATCCGCTTTCGACCGCTTCGACCTCGGCGCCCAGCAGCTTCATGCGGAACACGTTGGGTGACTGCCGTGCCACGTCGACCGCGCCCATATAGACCTTGCAGGGCATGTTGAAGAGGGCGCAGGCGGTGGCCGTCGCGACGCCGTGCTGACCCGCGCCGGTTTCGGCGATGATCCGCGTCTTGCCCATGCGCCGGGCGAGCAGGATCTGCCCCATCACATTGTTGATCTTGTGGCTGCCCGTATGGTTCAGCTCTTCGCGCTTGAAGTAGATCTTCGCGCCGCCGAGTTCCTCGGTCATGCGCTTGGCGAAGTAGAGCGGACTGGGCCGACCGACATAGTGCTGGGCGTAATAGTCGATATCCGCCTGATATGAGGGATCCGCCTTGGCGTCCTCATAGGCCTGCTGAACGTCCAGGATCAGCGGCATCAGGGTTTCGGCGACGAAACGTCCGCCGAACAGGCCGAAATGCCCCGCCTCATCCGGGCCGGCCCGGAACGTATTGATTTTCGCCTGCGCCTCGCTCATCGCGGTTCGAGCCTCCGTTTTCCTCGAGTGTCCTGGGGGGAATCCCCAGGAAGATACGGAATCCAAAAAAGCTTGGATCGCCGCCGACGAATGGGAGCTAGGGGATACCTTAGCAAAGGGGGCAAGTCCATACGCCTTGCGCCGCTTTCCGACAGAGATCGGCGGCCCGGCCCGGCAGGGGCGCTCAGCGGCTGCGCCGATATTCGCGCGGCGTGCGATTCTCCAGCCGGCGGAAGGTCCGGCAGTAATGTGACTGGGAATTGAAGCCGCAACGGGTCGCGATGACCGAGATCGGCAGATCCGACTGCCGCAGCAGGGCCTTGGACCGGTCGATGCGCTTCTCGATGACATAGGCGACGGGCGTCACGCCCAAGGCGTCCTTGAAGATGCGCGCGAAGTGGAACGGGCTCTTGCAGGCGACCTGCGCGATCTCGCCCAGCGATATGTCGCGGTGCAGATTGCCGTCGATGAAGTCCAGCGCCTTCTGGATCGGATTCGCCTCGGCCGTTCCCTGGCCGGCGTTGCGTCCGGTCGCGTGCTGTGAAATCGCCAGCAGGACGTCGTGCAGGGCCGCGGTCGCCAGGGTCTCGGCAACCATCGACGCGCCTTTCGGGCGGCTTCGGATGAAGTCGCGCAGCCGGTATCCCAGCGCTTCCGTCATCGGCGTTTGCAGATTGGTGACCGACAGGCCCGGTATTTCCTGCAAGCCCAGTTGGCGCAGCATCTCGCGCCGGGCGCTGGCCGGCAGGGCGACGGTCACCATCTGCATGTCGCCGTCGTCCAACCGCACGTAAACCTTGGATCCGGCCGGGTGAAAATGCGCATGGCCCGGCATCAGTGTTCGTTTGCGGATTTCCTCGCCATTGACCGAAACGAGCACATCGCCCGGCTGATCGAGGCTGAAACTGATCAGATCCATTTCCGCGGACCGGAAATAAAGCTCGAACGGCCCGCGCGCCCGTAGGGTGATCGTGCCCCCGTCGAACTCATAGCGTTCACCCTGCCAAGGCGTCTGCTCTTCGAGCGGCAGGGCGAGTGTATCTATAAGTTGTCCCGTCTTGGGCTGAACCGCGTCCGGCACGGCATCCTTGGATGCACTACCATCCATCATGACAAAAAATCCAAGCTTCCCAATTCAGGCGAAGACCGTTCCACTTTCACGGTTACGCCGTCATCCCCCACTAAAATACTATGACTAATTTCATTGGACTGCAAATTATCCACATTCAAAACAGGACGGTTTTCACAATCTTGCTATGTTCCTATCCCATTACCTTAGGCTGTGGCGTAGGGCGTGAGGAAAGGGCCAAACCTTGCGCGAATCGGGTGCCGGCACGCTTTATATTGCGATGCAGAGGGCGCTGAGCGCAGGATCAGGCAAGTTGCGCCAGGAACTTCCTGATCATATCGGGGTTTTTCCGGCCGACGGATTCCTCGACACCGGAGGAGGCGTCGACCAGCCGCGCGCCGGTCATTTTCACGGCGCCGGCGACGTTGTCGATTGTCAGGCCGCCGGCGAGAAACCAGGGTTTCGCCCAATCCTGGCCGCGCAGCAGGGTCCAGTCGAAGGCGACGGCATTGCCGCCGGGCCGGGTCGCGTCCTTCGGCGGCTTGGCGTCGAACATCAGATAATCGACGACCTGTTCGTAGCGCCGCGCGGGCTGGAAATCGTCCGCCTCGGCGATCTTGAACACCTTGATGACGGAAAGCCCGGTCCGCTCCTTGATCGCGGCGACACGTTCGACCGGTTCGTCCCCATGCAGCTGGATGATATCCAGCGGCACGTCCTTCAACACCCGTTCCAGCAGCGCGTCGTCGGGATCGACGAAGACGCCGACCGATTTCACCCGCTCCGGGACCGCGCGGACCAGCGGCGCCGCCTGCTCCGGCCGGACGGCACGGGGGCTCGGCGGGAAGAACATGAAGCCGACATACCCCGCGCCCGCGCGCACCGCCGCATCCAGCGTCGGGGCATCGGACAAACCGCAGATCTTCGCTTGCACCTTCATGGGATTTTCCAACCGCCTTCTTGAGAATTCAGCCCGATACCGGCGCCGGACCGGCTTCCAGGTCGCAGAACAGGCCGGTCATCATCCGCAGACCTTCCTCCACCACCGGGGCCAGAATATGTTCGTTCGGCGCATGCTGGCAGCAGCCGCGATAAGAATGCGGAATCCAGATCGTGGTCAAGCCCAGGACATCCGCGAAACAGTCATTGGGCAGGGACCCGCCCAAATTCGGCAGGATGACAGGGTCCTTGCCCGTGGTCAGGGCCAGCGAGTCGCGCGCCCAACCAACCCAGGGATTGTCCGGATCGACGCGGGTCGCCGCCATGGCGACATCGTCCTTGTCGGCCTGCACGCGGATATCCTTGAAGCCCAACGCATCCAGATGGCGCCGCAACGCCGGCAAAATGTCGTCCTGGTCGGTGCCGACGACGAAGCGCAACTGGCACACGGCCCGCGCCCTGCCGGCGATGGCATTGGCCGGCGTCGCCGGATTGCCCAGATCCAGGGCCAGCACCGCGAAGCTGTTCCAGCCGAAGACCCGCTCCGCCGGGGTCAAATTCTGTTCGCCCCAATCAAGGTCGATGGCCGGTTCGCCGGGTAGGCGCCCATCCGAATCGTCGAGCGGTTCGCAGGCGGCGAGCAGTTCCCGCACCCGGTCGGTCAAACTGTTCCGCGGCCGCCATTCAGGCACCTCGATCCGCCCGCGGGCATCGGTAATCGCGGCCAGCGCATGGGCAAGGCGGGTGCCGGGGTCTTTCAGCAATCCGCCCCAATTGCCGGAATGATGCGCCCCTTCGCGATAGTGGGCGATCAGTTCGAAATTGATCGCCCCGCGGGCGCCGGTGAAGATCGTCGGGCGGTCCGGCTTCAGACGCGGCCCGTCGGAGGCGATCAGCACGTCCGCCGCCAGCAGGTTCCGGTTTGTCTCGCAGAAATCCCGCAGGCCGGGCGAGCCGGTCTCCTCACCCGTTTCCAGCAACAGTTTCACGTTGAATCCGAGCCGCCCCTTGGCCGCCAGCACGAAACGCAGGGCCTTGATGGCGATCCAATGCTGCACCTTGTTGTCCGCGACGCCGCGGCCGTACAGCCGCTCACCCTTGCGGGTCAGCGCGAAGGGGGCGAGCTCCGCGGCCCAGCTGTCGTCCATCCCGGCCACCGTATCCGCGTGGCCATAGATCAGGACGGTCTTCAGCGCAGGATCCTCGATCCGTTCCGCGAACAGGAAGGGCCCCGCCGCGGCGACGGTATCGGCAAGCGGGTTCGGCATGACCGAGCGCCGGAACCCCGCGGCGTCCAGCTGCGGGCCCACGACTTGGTCGAAATACCGGTCGAACTGTTTGCGCCGCGGGTCTTTCTCGGGGCTGCAGGTCGGACAGGCGATCGCCTCGGCGAATTCGCGCTCGAACGCGCCGCCGGCGAAATAGTCATGCGCGGCGATCACCGCGTTGTCCCGTTCTTGTGGTCTGGTCATGGATTTTCTTCCTGCATGAGATTCGGAGTTAATGGCCGGAAGCGGGGGATGCAAGGGGTTTGGGCGGCGCCGGCGCGGGCGGAAAGCCTTGAACCATCGGAAAGAGTGGTTAGGTGTTGGGCGGACCGCCGCAAACCGCCGATCGACAGGGCGGCCGGCTTCGTCCGCCGCAGACCACCGTATTGCACGGTATGGCACGATTACATGGAGAATGACGCATGACCGATCCGAACCGCACCATCCTGCCCCCGCCTGCGACCCCGCTGCCCCCGGTGGCGGCGCGCAAGCTGGAGGAGCGCGACGTGCACGGAACGGTTCTGACGGACCTCTATGGCTGGCTGCGCGATCCGGGCTATCCCGCCGTGACGGACGAGGCGATCCTGGGCTACCTGAACGAAGAGAACGCCTATTTCGACGCGGTCATGAAGCCGCAGCAGCCGTTGATCGACACGCTGTTCGAAGAACTGAAGGGACGGATCAAGGATGACGATTCCTCCGTCCCGGTAAAAGACGGTGATTATTACTATTGGCGCCGGTTCGAGCCGGGCGCGCAATACCGTACCTGGCTGCGCCGCCCCGTGAAGGGGGCCGAGGACGCGGAACAGGTCATCCTGGACGAACCGACACTGGCCGGCGGGTTGGACTATTTCCGTCTGCGTGCCGCTTCCGTTTCGCCCGACGCGAACTTGCTGGCCTGGTCCAGCGATACGGACGGATCGGAACGCTTCACGATCCGCGTCAACGTCATCGCCCGGGGCGACCGAGGGGGCGATCAACTGACCGATGAAATCCCCAATACCAGCGGCGGGGTCGTCTGGTCGGCGGCGAGCGACAAGTTCTTCTATGTCGAACTCAGCGAACAGCTGCGCCCCTTCCGCGTTAAACTCCACACGCTGGGCGAGGACCCCGAAAACGACGTTGTGATCTACGAGGAACAGGACAACGCCTATTTCGTCGGCATCGGTGAATCGCAAAGCCGCCGCTTCGTCGAAATCGGTGCGGGCGATCACGTGACCAGCGAAATCCGTTTGATTCCCGCCGACGATCCGCTGGCCGACCCGATCCTGATCGCGCCGCGCGACCCGGGCGTCGAATACGACGTCGCCCATGCGGGCGATCATCTTTTCATTCGCACCAATGACACGCACAAGAATTCGCGTCTCGCCCGCGCGCCTCTATCCGCGCCGGGGCGGGAGAACTGGGTCGAACTGGAACCCGGCACCGATGGGCGCTATCTGCGCGGGGTGGAGGCCTTCAAGGACTTCCTGGTTCTGAGCGAGAGGATCGAGGGGATCGACCGGCTGCGCCTGCTGTTCCACAAGGGCGGCGAAATCACCGGCGAGCATGTCATCGAATTCGACGAGGACGTCTATACGGCCGGCCTGGGCGAAAACCCGGAATTCGACACCTCGGTCATCCAGGTCGGCTATACGTCCATGGTCACGCCGTCGACCGTCTACGATTTCGACGTGACCGCGAAGACGCTGACCACCCGCAAGGTGCAGGAGATTCCCAGCGGCTACGACAAGGCCGACTATGTCACGGAACGGGTGACGGTCACCGCGCGGGACGGCGCCAGGGTTCCCGTCTCCATCGTGCATTCCAAGGATTTCAAGCGTGATGGGTCGCGGCCGCTGCATCTCTACGGGTATGGGGCCTATGGGCTCGGCATGCCGCCGGCCTTCTCGACCAGCCGTATCAGCCTGCTGGAACGCGGCTTCGCCTTTGCCATCGCCCATATCCGGGGTGGCGACGAGTTGGGCTACGGCTGGTACGAGGCCGGCAAGCTGATGGACCGGAAGAACACCTTCAACGATTTCATCGACTGCGCCCGGGCACTGGAAGACCTGGGCTATGCCGCGCCGGGCGGGATCTCCATCTCAGGCGGCAGTGCCGGCGGCACCCTGATGGGCGTCGCCTTGAACGAGGCACCGGAATTGTGGCGCGCGGCTGTCGCCCATGTCCCCTTCGTCGATGTGATGAACACGATGCTGGACGATACCTTGCCGCTGACGCCGATCGAATGGCCGGAATGGGGCAACCCGATCACCGACAAACAGGCTTTCGACTATATCCTGGAATACAGCCCGTATGAGAATGTGAAGCCGCAGGACTACCCGCCGATCCTGATCACAGCGGGCCTCAGCGATCCGCGCGTCACCTATTGGGAACCGGCGAAATGGGCGGCCAAGCTGCGCGCGGAAAAGACCGACGGCAACGTCCTGATGCTGAAGACCAATATGGGCGCCGGCCATGGCGGCAAATCCGGCCGCTACGAGTCCCTGCATGAAACGGCGGAGGAATACGCCTTCCTGCTGATGGCTTTCGGGTTGGTGTAGCCGAGTTACCTTGACCCGTTCGGCGCATCGGAGTCTGTTGCCGCGGTGAAAGAATTTGGTCAGGGGGCGTTGCCATGGAAAATTTGAAACAGGCCGTCGAAGCGGCCGCCGAGCGGATCGGCCCGCACATCGTCACGACGCCCGTGGTGGAGGCGCCGAGCCTCAGCGCCGAGTTGGGCTGCGAGGTTTTCCTGAAGCTGGAGAACATCCAGAAGACCGGATCCTTCAAGATCCGCGGCGCGTTGAACAAGGTGCTGCAGTTGTCGGAGGCGGAAAAGGCGGCCGGGATCGTCACCGCGTCCTCCGGCAACCATGGCGCGGCCGTCAGCAAGGCCGCCCAGATCGCCGGGGGCAAGGTCGACATCTATGTGCCCGAAGGGGCCTCGCCCGCGAAGATCGCCAATATGGAACGCCTGGGCGGCACCGTGCATGTGCATGGCAGCGATTCCGGCAAGTCGGAAGTCGAGGCCCAGCGCGTCGCCAGGGAAACCGGCGCCACCTATGTTTCCCCCTATAACGACCCTGACGTGATCGCGGGTCAGGGCACGATCGGGCTGGAGCTGGCGCGGCAGGTGCCAGACATGGATGCGGTGGTAATCGCCGTCGGCGGTGGTGGCTTGGCCAGCGGCATTGCCGGTTATTTGAAATCCGTTCTGCCGACGGTTGAGACCATCGGCGCGGCCCCGGCGAATTCGGCGGCCATGATCGCTTCCATCGAGGCGGGCGAGATTGTCGAAATCCCGCACGACCCCACCCTGTCGGACGGCACGGCCGGCGGGCTGGACGAGGGCAGCATCACCTTCCCGCTTTGCCGCGACAACCTGGATACGCTGGTTCGAGTGAACGAAACCGCGATCGAGGATGCCTTTCGCGATCTGTTCCGCAACGAACATATGCTGGTCGAGGGGGCCGCCGCCGTGACCCTGGCGGCCTTGCGCCGGGAAGCGCCGCGCCTGAAGGGCAAGAAGGTCGTGCTGGTTCTCTGCGGGGCCAATATCAGCCCGGATGTGGTAAAGTCCCTGCTGTAGAAAGTTTGGGGGGACGATGATCGACAATAATGCCGCGGCGGCACTTCTGGACGCGGACCCGGATTTTCGGGTCCTGCGGCGCTTGGAGGTCAGCCTGATTCCGGTTTCGCCGCCGGGTGAGATGACCCGGCGCGCCGTCTTCCTGGATACCGAAACAACCGGCACCGACGTGTTGCAGGATCAGGTGATCGAACTGGCGATGGTTGCCTTCGATTACGACCCGGCGAGCGGTGCGGTGCATAAAGTGTACGAAGAGGAAGCCTTCAACCGCTTCCGCGACCCGGGCCGCCCCATTCCGCCGGAAGCCACCCGCGTCAACAACATCACCGACGACATGGTCGCCGGTCAGACGATTTCGGATGAGGAGGTTGAGGCCTTCCTGGAGGGCGTCGGCCTCGTGATCGCGCACAGCGCCTCCTTCGACCGGCCTATGGTGGAAAAGACCTGGCCCGTTTTTCAGGGGCTGAACTGGGCCTGTTCCATCGAGGATCTGGGTTGGAAGGAACGTGGCTTCGCCTCCAACAGCCTGGAATACCTTGTGATGAAACAGGGCTACTTCTTCGAAGGGCATCGGGCCAAGATCGACTGCCTCGCCGGTATCGCCGTTCTGGCCGCCACCCTGCCCACGGGGGAGAAGGTGCTTGCCGGGCTGCTGGACTCCGCGCGCAAGGCGCGCACGCTGGTCCGTGCGGTCAACTCGCCTTTCGAAACCAAGGATATCCTGCGGGCGCGCGGCTATCGCTGGGACGCGGCCGACCGGGTCTGGTGGACCCTGACCGAAGATTTGGAAGCCGAGCAGGCCTGGCTGGCCGACCACGTCTATGGCGGTCGCCTGCCGCCGCTGCCCCTGGCGCCGGTACGCGCCGATAACCGCTTTTCGCTGCGGGTCGGCTGACCCCCTACCCGTTCAGTTCTTCCGCGATGGATTTCGCCGCGGCCGCCGGGTCCGCCGCGCCGGTGATCGGGCGGCCGATGACGATCCAGTCGGCCCCCTCTTCCACCGCCTGTTTCGGGGTCATGACGCGTTTCTGGTCGCCGGTTTCGCTGCCCGCCGGCCGGATGCCCGGGACGATCAGGCGGAAGTCGGGACCGCAGACCTCACGGATGCGTTTGATCTCATGCGGCGAGCAGACGACGCCGTCCAAGCCGCATTTCTGGGTCAGCTCCGCCAGGCGGATGACCTGATCGCTGGCCGGGCCGCGCTGGCCGACCGCATCCAGGTCACCGTCATCCATGCTGGTCAGGACCGTGACGCCGATCAGGATCGGTCGCACGGTGCCGAGCGGCTCGGCCGCGAAATTGGCGGCGTCCAGCGCGGCCTTCATCATCGCCGGGCCGCCGCCCGCATGGACGTTCAGGATCATCGGCGTCAGCGGCATGACCGAGCGCACCGCGCCCGCCACCGTGTTCGGGATGTCGTGGAATTTCAGGTCCAGGAACAGCGGCTGTTGCGGCACCGCCTGCCCATGCGGCGTTTCCTCCAGGCTGCCGCGCGAGACGCGCCGCACGCCGTCGGGCCCGTTGGCGTTGAAGAATTCAAGGCCGAGCTTCACGCCGCCGACCAGACCGTTCAGATCACGGGACAGCGAAACCGCGCGTTCCACATCCGGGGTGTCGAGCGCGACCAATACGCGCTGGTGGGGTTTCGTCGGGCGTGGATGGGCCATGGCAGAGTTCCTCCGCGGGTCAGCTGTTCAGATTGTCAGGCTGAAACCTGCGAATACACGCTTTGCCGTGTGGCGGCAACCTATTCGGCCGCCGCCGTGCCCTTATCGGCCCAGGGGGCGGGTATCGGTTCGCCGTCGACGCGGACCTCGTCGGCCACGTTGTCCAGCACCACGTGATTGTCGTAAATCGCCAAGGTGGGGCGGGCGCCGAAGCGGCCTTCCATCCAATCGGCCCAGTCCTCGTTGAACCAGGCATCCGCGTCCTCGCGGGTCTCGAACATATAGACGCCGCCGCCGCCCTGGTCGCCGTTCAGATAGAATTTCTGGCGCAGGCCTTTGACGTCGTGAAAAATTTCGCCCGCCGATTTCACGGACAGGGCGACGACATCGTCGCGCGGGCGTTTCGGGCCGTCGAAGGGAATTTGAACGATGGCGATGATCATGGCGGTTTGCCTCCCGGTCTGGTGCCGGTCCGAGGCCTCAGCCCAGCACCGACATGCTGCTTTCCGTGTTGATCTCCCGCCGGCGCGAATAGAAGCCAAGGCTCACCGTGCGGCCGATATTCTCCAGGTGGAAGTCCAACGGATCGGCATCGTGGTCGTGACCCGCTTCGCAGGCTTCGATCAGATGCGCCATCAGTTTACCGGCAACCGGTGCGTTCTTGTACTGGTTTCCGCTGGTGCCGATCGCGACATAAAAGCCCGGCAGATCGGTCTTGTCGTAGATTGGGATCCAGTCGTCCGACGCATCGTACAGCGCGGTCACGCCGCGCACCGGCGTGGTGACCGGCAAGGTCGGATAGCGCTGGGCTTGACGATAGACCTGGACCTTCCACTGATCGGTGAAGCTGTCGTCCCAGTCGTCCGGGTCGACGAAGATGCGCGGATCGCATTCCGGGTCTTCCGACCCGATCAGCACATGATTGCCCTGTTCCGGGCGGCTGTAGACGGAAATGTCGCTATCGGAAATCACGTAGCCCAGCTTTTCGTAATCGAAGCCCGGGGGCGCCGGGACGTGGCTGACTTCCTGTTTCAGCGCGGCGGTCTTGATGTTGAACCCGTCCGTCACGCCCGCCATGTCGTTGATCTTGGAGGAATGCGGCCCGGCCACGTTGACGACGACCTTGGCGCGGATCTCGGTGCCGTCCGACAGTTTCACGCCGACGGCGCGGCCGTCTTCCTGCAGAATCTCGGCGACGGCCGCGTTGTACAGGAACCGGCCGCCCTTGCGTTCCGCGGCGGCGGCGATGTTCTGCGCCGACAGCTGCGGGTCGTTGACGTAACCCGCGGTCGGGAAATGCACCGCGCCGTAGATCTCACCGCCCGCCTTGTTGCCGAAATCCGGGTCGTCGAGTGCGCGGGCCGGCGTGAACCGGCTGGTATCGACGAAGGGCAGGTGTTCCTTGATCTGCTCCGGGGTCCATTCATCGAAGGGAACGCCCAGGTCGCGGGCCCGCGCGATGATGGTCTCCATCTTGTTGTTGGCATCGACCTTGTAGACCATGCAGCCGCACTGCACGAATTTGGCCAGGTTCTCGTCCGGCGCGGCTTCCAGATAGTCGCGGAAGTTTTCCCAATACTTGAAGCCTTCATAGGCCAGCGCGGTGCCGTCATAGGTCGAATAATGGACCCGGATGATGGCGCAGCTGGCGCTGGTCGAGCCGTATCCGGCGACCGGATTCTTGTCGATGTTGAGCGTCTTCCAGCCCTTCTTGGCCAGCTCGTACCCGACCGCGGCACCGATCACGCCGGCACCGATGATGATGGCGTCGACGGGGCCAACAACCTTGTCACTCATTTCCGGAGAACTCCCAATCGCAGGGTGAGAAAATCAGGCCGCCGCGCGGTCTTTGTCCTTATCGGCTGTATCGTCTTCGATACGGGCGGGCAAGGTCTGCTGTTGGCCGATGGCGCGCTGCTCGGTATTTGCCTGACTAGATCCCGCTTGCGCGGAGCGGGCAACGGACAATTCCTGTTCCAGGCGCTTTACCTTGCGTTCCGCCTCCTCTGCCCTGTGCCGGGCGTCGCGCGCGCGTTTACGGCCGGCCCCGGCGCCGAGCCAGGCGACGATGCCGCCGACCAGGAATCCGATCAGGAAGGGAATGAAAACCAGAAGATAGGTGACGATCGGGATCTCGAACGGCAGCGGCCAGATCTGCACGATCACCGTTTCCTGGTTCGACAGCGCGAACACGACCGCCGGGGCGGCCAGGATCAGAAGGAAGAGCCAGTAGATGTAACGCATGTCGACCCTCGAGAATGGCGAACCAGGCGCCGGAAGGACCCATCAACGCGGTCCGATGAACGACAGTATATGCAAAGCCCCGTGACCCACCAACGGGCCGGTCCGGACGGCATGCAGGCGTTACTCGCCGTTCAACCGCTCCCGCAGCTGCTTGCCGGTCTTGAAGAACGGCACTGCCTTCGCCTCGACCGAGACGGAGGCACCGGTCCGCGGGTTGCGGCCGACGCGCGCGCCGCGGCGCTTGACCGAAAAGGCACCGAATCCGCGAAGCTCCACACGATCGCCATTGGCCAACGCCGAGGAGATTTCCTCGAAGATGGTGGTGACGATCCGTTCCACGTCCCGATGGTACAAGTGCGGGTTCCGTTGCGCGATTGTCGCGATCAACTCGGACCGTGTCATCAGTACCCCCTGATCTGCGCTGTCTGCCCAGGTCCTGTCCAAGGCGGGCAAGCGGATTGTTCCCGGTGCACTCTAACTGGGTCGATTTGGCCAAAATTTCACCGGCCGTCACCGGCGTTTGCCGGCGGGCGGTGCGCCGTGGCGACCCGAAGCTTTGATTAAGTTCGGAAAAGGTTGCCGCGTCGAAGGTTTCGCGTCAAGCGGCAGAAACCGATACAACACATTTATCTGCAAAGAAAAACCCGCCGGGGCAAGGTTGCCGCCGGCGGGTAATCGGAACACTGCGGGATGGACGGGGCCGCGATGAAACGCCGCCCCATTCATGCAAGCCCATCCATGCAGGCTTATTCCTTGTTGCCTTCCTGCTGCCGCTGCAGAGCCGCACCCAGGATGTCGCCGAGCGACGCGCCGGAGTCGGAGCTGCCGTAGTTTTCCATCGCTTCTTTTTCTTCAGCCTGTTCGAAGGCCTTGATGGAAAGCGTCAGCTTGCGGGAAGCCTTGTCGATGGCCGTGACCTTGGCGTCGACCTTCTCGCCTTCGGCGAAACGGTCGGGGCGCTGTTCGGAACGGTCGCGGCTGAGGTCGGCCTTGCGGATGAAGCCCGGAATGGCGTCATTGACCAGAACCTCGACACCGTTGTCGACGACCTTGCTGACGACACAGGTGACGACCGCACCCTTCTTGACCTCACCCATCGCATCGGCGAACGGATCGCTGGCCAGCTGCTTGATGCCCAGGCTGATGCGTTCCTTGTCGGTGTCGATATCGAGCACCTTGGCCTGGACCATGTCGCCCTTGTTGAAGTCGCCGAGCGCTTCTTCCGGGGACTTTTCCCAGGAGATGTCGGACATGTGGACCATGCCGTCGATCTCGCCCGGCAGACCGACGAACAGACCGAATTCGGTGATGTTCTTGATCTCGCCTTCGATCTCGGTACCGACCGGATGCTGGGCCGCGAAGTCTTCCCACGGATTGCTCAGGCACTGCTTGATGCCCAGGCTGATCCGGCGCTTGGCGGGATCGATGTCCAGCACCATGACTTCCACTTCCTGGCTGGTCGAAATGATCTTGCCGGGGTGGACGTTCTTCTTGGTCCAGGACATTTCGGAAACGTGGACCAGGCCTTCGATACCCGGCTCCAGCTCCACGAAGGCGCCGTAATCGGTGATGTTCGTGACCGTGCCGACGAACTTGGCGCCCAGCGGGTATTTCGCTTCCACGCCTTCCCACGGATCGGCTTCAAGCTGCTTCATGCCCAGGCTGATGCGCTGGGTTTCGGCGTTGAAGCGAATGACCTGAACCTTGACGGTCTCGCCGAAGGTGAGGACTTCCGACGGGTGGTTGATGCGCTTCCAGGAGATGTCCGTGACGTGCAGCAGGCCGTCGACACCGCCCAGATCGACGAAGGCGCCGTAATCGGTGATGTTCTTCACAACACCTTCCAGGACCATGCCTTCCTTCAGGTTCTCGATCAGTTCGCTGCGCTGTTCCGCACGCGTCTCTTCCAGAACGGCGCGGCGGGAAACCACGATGTTGCCGCGGCTGCGGTCCATCTTCAGGATCTGGAACGGCTGCGGCGTGTTCATCAGCGGGGTGACGTCGCGGACCGGGCGGATATCCACCTGGCTGCCCGGCAGGAACGCGACGGCGCCGCCCAGGTCGACGGTGAAGCCGCCCTTGACGCGGCCGAAGATCGAACCGTTGACGCGCTCGTTCGCGGCGTAGCTTTCTTCCAGTTTGGTCCAGGCTTCTTCGCGCTTCGCGCGTTCGCGGGACAGAACCGCTTCGCCGTTGCGGTCTTCAAGACGCTCGACGAAAACCTCGACCGTATCGCCCGGCTGCAGATTGGCGGGCTCGGCCGCCGTGCCGAATTCCTTCAGCGCGACCCGGCCTTCGGCCTTCAGGCCGACGTCGATCAGCGCCATGTCGTTGTCGACCGAAATCACGGTGCCCTTAACGACGGTGCCGAGGATGCTGGACTGCGCGCCGAACGACTCTTCCAGCAGGTCGGCAAAACTTTCTTTAACCATTTCGGAACTCATATGAGGAAAATCCTTTCACGTGTCGTGTTCCTGCCAACCGGTTGTCTCCGGTGGTCTTGCCCCGTAGCTCGGCCGCGCCCACCGCGGGCAGCGTTGAAAAGCCGAAAGACCTTGCGGCGCGGAGCTCGAACGCAAGGCGTACCAATTGGGACCCTGCCGGGTCCGGCCGCTCTAAAATACTCAGCGGGTAAAAACAGCGTCTGCTAAGCGAGGCGCCCTTCCACGATCTTCAGTGCCTCCGCAAAGGCTTCGTCGATCGACATCGCGCTGGTATCCAGCACTTGGGCGTCATCGGCGGGGCGAAGGGGCGCGTCGGCGCGGTTCGTATCCCGCTCGTCCCGTTCCCTCAACTCCTGCAGAACGCGCGCGTATATACTGTCTTCCCCGCGGGAAAGCAATTCCTTGTGGCGCCGCTCGGCCCGAACCTCGACCGAAGCGGTGACGAAAAGCTTCGCCGGCGCATCCGGGCAGATCACCGTGCCGATGTCGCGGCCGTCCAATACCGCACCCGGTCGGCGGGCCGCGAAGGCGATCTGAAAGTCCTTCAAGGCGGCCCGAACCGCCCCGATCGCCGCGACTTTCGAGGCCGCCGCCGCGGCGTCGTCACCCGACAGGGCCGGGTCGTCCAGCCGCGCCGGATCGATGCTGTTCGCCGCCTCTACCGCGGCCGTTTCGTCCGACGGGTCCTTCCCGGCGTTCAGGACGGCAAGGCCGGTCGCGCGATAGAGCTTGCCGGTGTCCAGATAGTCGTAGCCGAAATGGGCGGCCAGTTTCCGCGCCAGGGTTCCCTTGCCGCTGGCCGCCGGGCCGTCCACTGCGATAACCGTCATCGTCTCTACCGTTCCTGTTTCTTTTCCGTCGTCCGTATCTTCTACTCGAATGGGCCTAATCCGGCGCGATATCCGCGCCCAGCCCGTTCATCAAGCCGACGAAGTCGGGGAAGCTGGTGCCGATGGCCTCGCCGTCGTCGATCCTGACCGGCGCTTCGGCCGCATGGCCGAGCACCAGGGCGCTCATCGCGATCCGGTGGTCCAGATGGGTCTGCACCGTGCCGCCGCCGGGAACCCCCTTGCCGCCGGGCCCGCCGGTGCCGTGCACGATCATCCAGTCCTCGCCGTCCTCGACGGTCACGCCGTTTTCCCGCAGCAGGGCGGCGACGGCGGCCAGCCGGTCGGATTCCTTGACCCGCAATTCGTGAATGCCGCGCATCACCGTTTTGCCCTCCGCATAGGCGGCGGCGACCGCCAGGATCGGATATTCGTCGATCATGCTGGGCGCGCGCTCGGCCGGGACCTCGATGCCCTTCAGGGCGGAGGCCTTAACCGTGAAGTCGCCGACCGGTTCTCCGCCTTCGTCACGGCGGTTCTCGATCGAGATATCCGCGCCCATTTCCTGCAATGTCGTGTAGAGCCCCGTGCGCGTCTCGTTCAGGCCGATATTGGGCAGATGCAATTCGGACCCCGCCGCGATCAGGGCGGCGACGATGGGAAAACCCGCCGAGCTGGGATCCGCCGGCACCCGGATCGGGTCTTTTGGCGCGGTCAGTTCCGGCTGTCCTATGACGGTGATCCGGCGGCTGCCGTCCGCGCGATCCTCGACCGTCACGGTCGCACCGAAATGGCGCAGCAGGCGTTCGGTATGGTCACGGGTCGCCTGCGGTTCGATCACCGTGGTGGCGCCGCGCGCCGCAAGGCCGGCCAGCAGCACGGCCGATTTCACCTGGGCCGAGGCGACCGGCAATTCGTATTCGATCGGCACCGGCTCTTCCTTGCCGGTGATGGCCAGCGGCAGGCGGCCGCCGCTGCGGGTGGTGAATTGCGCGCCCATCTGGGCGAGCGGCACGGTCACGCGGCCCATCGGGCGCTTGCGCAGCGAAGCGTCCCCGGTCATGAAGGCGGTGATGCCGTGTCCCGCCAGCACGCCCAGCAGCAGCCGCGCCGCGGTCCCGGAATTCCCCATATCCAGCACGTCGGCCGGTTCGGTCAGCCCGCCGATGCCGACGCCGCGGACCCGCCAGCTGCCGTCGGCTTCCATATCGACGGAGGCGCCGAGCGCCCGGAAGGCCTCGGCCGTACGGATCACGTCCTCGCCGGTCAGCACGTCCAGGATACGGGTTTCGCCCACGGCCAGGCCGCCGAACATCACCGCGCGGTGGGAAATCGACTTGTCGCCCGGGACCTTCACCCTGCCGCGCAAGGCCCCGCCGGGACGGGCCGTGATGGGTTTGGGGGCGGTCTCATGGTCGGACATGGCGCGTTTCTCGCGGTTATGGGACGGGGGCCGTCGGCCGGGTTCATGGCGCGCCCCTCTAGCATGGAGATCCGGACGCGTCACCCGTTCTGCGCGCCGCGCGCCAATGCCCAATGCGAATCACGGGCATTTTGCTTTTGACAGGCTGGACGGAAATTGGCAAAAGCCGCGGCCAGCATAGCGTGATAACTTGCTTGACGGTGCGGCTGGACGGGCGCGGGAGTGAACGTCGCGACCGGCCAATCGTGGGAAGCCGGCCTATTGGACGCCGGAACGGGCGGGGGCCAGACGGACCGCCGGCCGTCATGTTTTCGAGGAGATGAGTTTTGGCCAAACCGGAATTGGGTATCAAGCGGACCTGCATGAGCTGTGCCGCGAAGTTCTACGATCTGGAAAAGGATCCGATCCTGTGCCCGTCCTGCGGCGCGGAATTCGACCCTGAATCGGCGATGAAGCTGAAGCGCGGCCGCAACGCGCCGGCGAACGACGACAAGCCGGCCAAGGAAGCCAAAAAGAAAGAGGCGGCGTCCGACGAGGATTCGGATGATCTCGACGTCGATTTGGACGATGACGACGAGGACGTGCTGGAAGACACCAGCGATCTCGACGACGATGACGACGTGCCGGGCGTTGCCGGTTCGGACGACGACGACGACAGCTAAGTATGCCGGCGCCGGCCCGTATCGGCGGGCCGTGCGAAGGACTTTGGCGGTGCGGCGCGAATAGTGCTTGCACCACCGGCGGGAAGGCTTATAACACCGCCCGCACCCGCCGCAGCGGCAACGCCGAAGCGGCAGGCAGGTTCCCTCCCAAAGGAACCGCGACATTGGCGAAAGCAGGCATCGGCCCTGTGTTATCGCCCGGATGGGGCCGTAGCTCAGTTGGGAGAGCGCTACAATGGCATTGTAGAGGTCAGGGGTTCGATTCCCCTCGGCTCCACCAATTTAACCCCTTGGTTTTCCAAGGGGTTTTGTGTTTCTGGTCTCCCGTTCATTCGCCCGATTTCGCTCGGGTAGGCACGCGACGGCAAATCGAAGAATTTTTTGTGCGGGCCGAAGTTGTTGAGGCTGGTGTCAGCGAACGTGTTTCTCTGCCAGCGCCCCAGAGTCGATCCACCGTGCCGTCCTAACGAGGCCGGTGCGTTCCCCCATCCGAAAGTCCGGGCATCTTCGATCTTCGGAAATCGATGAAGGGGGGAGTGGGGGTAGGGTGGGGGGAAATAGCGCCAGAGCAGTTGATTTCCCTCAGACCCCTGTTATTTGCAGCAGCCGAGCCAAAAAATCTCTTGGCACAAGTGCCATCACCCTAACTACTCATCGTCCTTGAATACGAGATTGTCGAGGAGGCGTTTTTTCCAGCCATCAGGAAACGGAACAACGACATCGCCAGCGCTGGTCTTTATCTCGCATGTGATCTTGCCCACCCGTTGCCGCAAAAAAGGCATCTTGTGGCCCAACGCGTCGAGTTTGACCTCATACTGGCTCTGGGCGGGAATGAAGACGCCTCGATAACTCGAAGCGAAACCGCTGCCGCCAATTCCTGACCGACCGTTCGCCGCGACCTCATGGACCGTCACCGAGGCGGAAAAGACCTCGAATTGGAATTCCTGGCGGTTCTCCAACAGAAAAAGAACCGAAGATTCTGTCAGTTCAGGCTTTTCTCCGGTGTTGCCGTTGGGGAACTCCATAGTACTGTTGATACGAATGTCCTTAACGACGAAGCGCTTCCTACGATGGAGGGTTGCCCATAGAGCTATGGCGACCGCGCCAACAGTGCCGATTGCAGAGAACGCGCCTATGACGAGGGACCAGATTTCAAAGTCAGTCATATTCGGCTCCGACCCGTCGGAATTTACGGCCATGTCACCGTGATTCATTGCCCCACGGTCCATAAAACAGCTTGTGAACGGTCTTTCGAATTTTGGAACATTTATCGACGGTTACCGTAGGGCTATGTCCGGTGTGCACAATCTTGTTTCGAATATCAAACAGCTCATGGATGCGGCTCCAATCTGACTTTGAAAGCCCTTGCCATTTCGGCTTGGCAAAACGATCAATCAACATTCTCCCGGTAATATGATGCTCAACAACATCAATTATGTTGTCGGTAGTTTGTGTTGGGAAAGCATCAAAAAACTCCGAAAGAAAAAATGACTCACAGGCAATAGCGTAGTACGCGACCGCACCTTGAATATTACCATTCGCTTCTGAGAATTTCCCCTCTGCGATCCAGTTTGCCCAAACTGGCGGCTCATCACCTTTTCGCAGTGCTGCTCGGGCGTCCTGCCAGTCGGAATTGGTGACTAAGTAATTTCGAGAGACAACGTAGTGGCCATAGCCTGTGCCGAATGACGTGTTCTGTCGTGGGTCGATGACGTTTGCACCGTGGGCCTGGTCAGGCATGTCTAGATTGACTCGTCCCAGCAGTCCTTCGCCAGTTTTCCATCGCATGACTCTTAGCCAGAAGCGGAATACCTCGTTTGCAAGCAGGCCATACGGTTTCAGGCTATCAGAAAACTTCTCTTGATCACCTTTCGACATCGATTCGTAAGGGGTTCTCAGAGCCGACGGTAATACAACAGGCACACGAACGGACTCCGTCATCTGAATGAAGACTAAGACCCGATGAATAGAGTAAGTCGCATCCCTGATTCCACCACGCGGGCCAGGGCGATGAGACCGCAACATTCCGTAGTTGGTTGGATTATAGCCGGGACCTCTGTTGATCTCCCTTTTTGTTGGCAACCTTATCGTCACTTTCTTTCCAGCGCGCTCGAATTTGTGCGCCCGTCCGAGTAGTCGATCTTCAATATCAAAGCAGTCGACGAAGAACTCGTGCCGTGTGATTGGCTGCACATCTTCGTGTTTAGATTCCATTGTGACGCCAGTTGTATGACTTGTTCGCATCCTGCGCTCGGATAGCCAAGGAAAGCCTTAGGTTGAAAAATTTTGATTGGCTACGAGAACACGATTCGGAGCCTTGAGGTCAGCATGCTACTTCAGCATTGAGGAGATACTTAGCACCACCGTGATCAATCTGGTTTCTGCTGGCTTGCCAAGATACGGCGGGCTATAGGTTTGGCTCACTAAAATAGTTAGGGCTCGGTAAGAGCCCCCTCCCAGTCCGCTAAAATCTCAAACATCTGGTTCGATGTTTGTCCACTCGGCTACACCAGTTTTTCTCTTCAGAGCTAACGTTGGTTTTCGTAGCCAGTTCCGCTGCGCTCTCCTCCGGCTTCACCTCGCTTCCGGTGTTCCCGGCCTGTTGTGCCAAATGGTGGGTGGGTCGAAGCGCACAGACGGTCACTCGGCGTCGGCTTTGTACGCCCAGCCCGTTTCCGCGATTGAAAATTCCCAACGGCGACTAAGTTTAGGAAGGAACATATTCTCCATCATAACCGTGGGACACTGGATTGTTTGAGAAGACCGACAGCAGCGAGACCGGAAATCGAAACGCGCAGCAAGGTGATGGAAAGCAGGAACCGGTGGTCCGCCTGACCGACGCCCGGCTCTCCTATCCAGCCGTTGGGGGTGAGGACGCGGGCCGCGATGAGGTCATGGTACTGCGCGGTATCGACATGACCGTCGGTGCGGGAGAGATCGTTGCGGTCACGGGACCTTCGGGCTCCGGCAAATCGTCGCTGATCTCGGTGATCGGCGGGCTCGAACGCCCGACCGGAGGGATGGTGGAGGTTCTTGGGACCGACCTGGACCGCGCCAATGAAGCGGCACGTACCGAGTTGCGCCGTCGCGGCATCGGAATTGTTTTTCAGTCTTTTCATCTTGTCCCGGCAATGAGTGCGCTGCAGAACGCGTCCCTGCCCTTGATGTTGGCAGGCGAGGTTGAGGCGGAAGCCAAGGCGGCCAGGATGCTGGACCGTGTCGGCCTCAGTCATCGCCTCACCCACCGGCCGTCCGCGCTTTCGGGCGGCGAGCAACAGCGCGTCGCGATCGCACGGGCCTTTGCCGCCGGCCCGCGGCTGATCCTGGCCGACGAGCCGACAGGCAATTTGGACCAGGCAACCGGCGATGAAGTGGTTCGCGTGATGTTCGACCTGGTCCGCGATACCGGTGCCTCGATGCTGTTGGTCACGCATGACCCCGCGCTTGCCGAAAAATGTGATCGCACCATCGCTATTGACAATGGCAGGGTCCGGTCGTGACCCAGGAAGTCTCGAACAGCATGCGCGCGCCCATGGCGCGCGCAGATAAGGTCAGGGTCCTGCGGGCGCTCGTCAGCGCGGAGTGGGCGGCGGGGATATTCGGCCTGCGCCTTTTCATCGGCTGTGTCGTCATCGCCACTTTCATGATGGGCGCGGTCTGGATGCTGGGTGACGGGTTGTCGACCATGTTGAGCCGCGGTGGCACCACCTTTCTTGGCGGGGACATCGCGGTGACGGCGACGAACGTGCCTTTGCCTGATGAGATTCAGGCACGGCTGGACCATCTCGGAGAGGTCTCCGAGGTCGCTGAACTGCGCTCCGCCGCCCAGGCCGGCGGTGCTCGGGTCGCCGTCGAGGTCAAGGGCGTGGATGGCGCTTATCCGCTATACGGCCGCGCTACCCTGGGGAGCGGACGAAATATCCAGGCGGTCCTCAAGGGCGTTGGCGCCGCGCCTGCGGCGATCGTCGAAGCGACGTTTCTTGCCCGGACCGGTACGCGCATCGGCGACAGTCTTCGACTCGGCGATCATGACTTCGTCATCGCCGACACCCTGGTTCAGGAGCCGGACCGCTTGTCTGTCGGCCGGTTCATGGTGGGGCCGCGCGTCATCGTAAGTTTGGATGCATTGCGGGCCGCCGGCTTGATTCAGCGCGGTTCAATTGTCGAATTCCGCTACCGATTGCGCGACGCGGAATATAGCCCGGAGGATCTGATTGGTGCCGTGCGCGAGTTGCGGCCGGAAGCGGGATGGGAATTGGAGACACCCGCCGATGCCGGCGATCGGGTCCTGCGGACAGTTAACCGGACGACCACCTTCCTCGGCATGGTCGGGATAACCGCTTTCGCAATCGGTATCGCCGGGGCTTGGGCTGCGGCCAAGGCTTGGATCCGGCGCCGGGTTCGGACGATTGCGCTCTACCGGCTGTCGGGCTCCACGCCCGGCATGGTGTTGGCGCTCCATGCTGTCATCATGGTGGTCGCCAGCGTCATCGGACTTGCGATCGGATTGGCCGCGAGCGCCGCCGTCGCGCTTCCCCTGCTAGACCTGATCACAACGCGGCTTCATGTTCCCTTGGCCAGCGGCAATATCTTTGAACAGATCGCGACCGTGGCGGCGATCCTCGTTACCGGGCTGGCCGGGACGGGCTTGATGGCGCTTTCCAGCGCTGCGGAAGTCGCACCCGGTGCGGCCATGCGCAGCGGTGAGGCTCAACCTTCTGCCAATCCGCAGCACGCTGTCATCGGTTCCGGGCTGGTCGCCGCCGCCCTGGCGGCCGCCGCTCTCAGTTTGCCGATCCCCATTCTGGCGGGCCTGGTAACCGCCGGTCTTGCCGCGTCCGTCGGGGTGCTGGCCCTTGCCGCGACCTTCGTGGCAGGTCGGATCGCGCGCCGTCGGCCGCGCGGTTTCTTCGGCACTGTCCTTCGTCAAAGTTTGGAGAACGCCGGTCACACTGCGACGCGGACAGTGGCCATCGGCGTCGGCATTATTGGGATAACCGCCATCGTGGCTGCCCAGAATTCACTGCAACAGGCTTTGACCGGGGAGCTGCCGGAACGGGTCCCGGACCTGGTACTGATTGACGTCCAGCCCGATCAGGTCTCCGCTCTGGAGGCTCGGGTCGCCGATGACCCGGAACTGGGGGGGCTGCAGGCCGATCCGTTCATGCGCATGACCTTGCTCAAGGTCAACGGCGTTCCGGCCGAGGAGGCTTTACGTCGCGAGGACAAGTCCTGGGTGATCGAGGGAGACAGAAGCTTTTCCTGGACGGCGGAACCGACGGGGGCGGAGTTGCTGGCAGGCACGTGGTGGACCGAGGATTACGATGGGCCGCCCCTTGCCTCGCCGGAAGAAGACCTGATGGAGGCCTTCGACCTAAAACCGGGCGATACCCTGACCTATAGCGTCCTGGGCCGCACCTTCACTTCGGAAGTGGTGAACATTCGCAAGGAATATCACCGCACGTTCCGCCCGGAATACTTGTTGATGGCCTCGCCGCAGCCCTTCCGGGACGCGCCACATACTTGGATAACGAGCCTGCAGGGCGAGACCGATACCGCGATCGACGGGTTGCTGCGGGACTTGGCGTCGACGCATGGCAATGTCACCGGTATCGATATTCGCCCCCTTGTCGAGCAGGTCCGGGGCGTGATCGACGGCGCTACGCTGGCCTCTCTCCTGATGGCGGGCCTGCTGGTTGTCGCCGGGGCCATGTCTCTGGCCGCCTTGGTCGCCGCCGATGTCGATGCGCGCCGGCAAGAGGCGCTGGTCTTCTCGCTTGTCGGTGCGTCGCGGCGGGAAATCGCCCTCGTTCGGTTGGCCGAGGCCGCGGTCGTCGGCGCTATCGCTGCGATACTGGGCGGGCTGGCGGGCGCTGCCGGCGGATACATCATCGTCACGGAAGCGCTGCATGTTTCATGGGCGCCGAGTGTTTCCGCACTGTTTCTGCCGATTGTCCTCGGGGTTATAGCTTCAGTGGTCGCAGGCGTGGTCGGTGGCCTTGGCGCAGCGCCAAGCGGCCGCGGGCAGATGGTCAGACAGCTGTCGGGCTGATAGCTGCTGGCCCCATTTGTATCCCTGCCTGTCTATCCCTTCTTGGGCCGGGACGACCGGCGCAAGGAAGGAAGCGCGTGGACAGTTTCCTTCGATTTCGGATTAGGTGGATTCACATCTGAAGTGCACCATTGAGAGGGCATAGTCGGACACGGTGACCTTCACCGACGTTACCCGAACCGGGTTTTGCTCAGATCCGGGGTCGCAATCCGTGTCTTTATCCCGGATCACGGCGGTGCGGAAACTCGCCCGAAACAGTCATTTAGGTATTCTTAATATTTAGACGGTATCTTAATCCTCTCGTCGCATCGGGCTTAACGCACAAATTCACCAGCCGGAGTCGTCATGGATTTGGATATCCGGACCTTGGCCTTCGTTGCCACCCTATCCAGCGTGTTGATGGCACTGTCGCTGGCTACGCTCTGGTGGGTTAGCAGATCCGAGCGGTCCACCGTCTATTGGCTCGGCGGCGCCGTTTGCATGGCGGTCGGCTTTCTGTTGATCGGCTTCCGCCATTACATCGATCCGCTTTGGTCGATCGTCGTTGCGAATAATGTGATTCTGTTCGGGTACTGCCTTCACTATGCAGGGATCCAAACCTTTCTGGGCAAGGAAACGCATAAGCCGTTTCTTCTTCTGCTCGTCGGATTGGTGACGGCCAGCTTCGTATACTTCACCTATGCCGACGCAAATGTCTCCGCCCGGATTGTCATCATTTCCTGGTCGGTTGCACTCGTCACGGCCGCCGCGTCGGCATCGCTTGTCTCTGAAATCCGCAAGGAATTCTCGGTTCCCGAAGCGTTCGTCGCCTTCTTTCTGTTCCTCTACACGGTGTTCATGGCGGGCCGCGGCGGCCTTTCCATCGCCGAAACGCGGATCAACGATTTCCTGAACGCCGGTACCGTCCACGCCTTGGCCTTCATCTTGATCATGCTGCTGTCGGTCACGCTGTCGATCGGCTATTCCGTCATGATAACGGGAAGGCTGAACAACGACCTGAAAAAGAAGAACGCCGAGCTTGAGTTTCAGAAGCGCGCCCTGGACGAACACGCGATCGTCAGCATCACCGACAGCCAGCGGCGCATCACCTACGTCAATGACAAGTTCTGCGCATTGAGCGGCTATTCACGGGAGGAATTGATCGGCCAGAGCCATCGGGTCATCCGGTCGGGTCATACCCCGGATGAATACTACGAGCAGCTGTGGCAGGCCCTCGAAAAAGGCGAAACTTGGCATGGGGAGCTTCCGCACAGATCGAAGCAAGGGCAGCCCTACTGGTCCAACACGACTGTCTATCCGTTGCTCGACCATCATGGGAAGCTGCAGAGTTACGTCTCCCTCGGAACCGACATCACGCAGCGGAAAGAATTGGAGCTTGCCCTGGCGCAAGCCCACAGCGTCGCGAATTTCGGAACCTGGAACGAGGACTTCGCGAATGGTCGGCTGGTCTGGTCCGATGAAGTCTACCGTATCCTCGGCCTGGAGAAGAAGGACGAGGGGCCGAGACTAGAGGATTACCTGGCTTGCATTCATCCGGACGACCTGGAAACGGTTCAAGCGGCTCATGACGCAGCGGCCGCATCGGGTGAGCCCTATGACGTCGAATACAGGATCACAAGGCAGGACGGCGGCGGGCTTCGCTGGATCCATGAAAGAGCGGTGTTCGAAATCGGCGCGACCGGGGACGCCGTCCGCGCCGTCGGGACTGTCCACGACATTACCCATCGCAAGGAGGCGGAACAGTCGCTGGAGGCGACGAAAAATCGTTTGCAGACGATCCTGGAAACCGCGAGCGACGGCATACATGTCATCGATTCCGACGGGAATGTTGTCCAGTTCAGTCACTCCTTCGCCCGCATGCTCGGCTATACGGTCGAGGAAGCGGCGCAGTTGAACGTCGCGGACTGGGAGGCCGTGATTCCCAAGGATGCCTTGCGCAGCACCATCCAGGACCTGATCAGGCAACCCGCGACCTTCGAGACCAAACACCGGCGCAAAGACGGCTCCATCTATGATGCGGAAATCAATGCGACAGGGGTCGAGTTCGAGGGACAAACCTATCTCTACGCCTCCTGCCGCGACATTACCGACCGCAAGCTGGCGGAGAAGCAGCTTCGCCAACGGACGGAAGACCTGGAACACGCCAATGCGACGCTTGGAAAACAGGCCAGGGAAATGGGGATGTTGGCCGAACAGCTGCATCAGGCGAAAGACGTTGCGGAAAAGCTGGCCATCACGGACCGCCTGACGGGGCTGTTCAACCGGCTGAAGCTCGATCAAGCGTTTTCCTCGGAATACGAGCGCTGTCTCCGCTACGGGCATCCGCTCTCCGTCGTGATTTTCGATATCGACCATTTCAAGAGCGTGAACGACAATTTCGGCCACCAGGTCGGGGATTCGGTTCTCATCGCCATCGCCGATATTCTGAAAGACAGCATCCGCACCGTTGATATAGCCGGACGATGGGGCGGCGAGGAGTTCCTGGTGATCTCGCCCGAAACGGATGCCCAGGGCGCGGAAGTCTTGGCGGAAAAGATCAGGCAGCGGATCGAGTCTCAGTCATTCGTTGCCGTCGGGAAGAAGACGGCGAGTTTTGGCGTCGCCGAATATACGGACGGCGACAGCATCGACGCGCTGACGAGCCGAGCGGACGAGGCACTGTACCGCGCCAAGGAATCCGGCCGAAATCGTGTGGAGATTGGTTGAACACCGGTTGCCCATCCGGCAATCGGAAGAATCTGAAATACGGTCGGGGATCGCCGCAGAGGCGTAACAGTGGTGAGGCCGGCGATTTCCCTTGGGTCGCCAAATTCCGTCGAACAAATGCGTATCGCCGCCGATTGCGGGACGTCATTCTTCCCCCACCGTCCGTTCACCTTTTCCGCCGAGCCGGTCGATTGCATGGCCGCAAATGACGGAGCATCCTCTCCGCGCCGGTTCGGCTTCCCGCCCTGGGACCGGTCAAGGAACAAAACAGTCTTCAGGATCAGGTGAGCCCATGTCTTTCGATTATTCCGCCGTTCTCAGCGCCCGTGCCGCCGCCGCGGCCTCGCCCTTCAAGGGCTACCCGCCCTATCACTTCGTCGGCGGTAATATCGACGAGCCGAGCCTGCCGGCCGCGGCACTGGCCGATGCGGTCGGCAAGGTACTGCGCGCCGAGGGCCATGACATGGCGAAATACGGCATGGAAAGCGGACCGCAGGGCTATCTGCCGCTGCGCGAGTTCATTTGCGACAACCTGAAACGCCGCGCCGCGATGACCGTCTCTCCAGACGAGGTGCTGATCACCACCGGGTCGCTGCAGGCGATGGATCTGGTCAACGAAGCACTGCTGGAACCCGGCGATGTGGTCGTCCTGGAAGGGGCGAATTACGGCGGCGCGCTGACACGCCTGCGCCGCCTGGGCGTCGATTTCGTCGGCGTCGACCTGGACGAGGGCGGCATGCGCATGGACAGCCTGCGGGCGGCGATGGAAGAGCTGAAGAGCCAGGGCCGCAAGCCGAAGATGATCTACACCATCCCGACGGTGCAGAACCCGACCGGCACGGTGATGAGCCGCGACCGTCGATTGGAAATGCTGCAGATTGCCCGCGATTATGACGTGCCGATCTTCGAGGACGACTGCTACGCGGATTTGATCTGGGAGGGCGAGCGCCCGCCGGCGATCCATTCCCTCGATACCGACGGGCGGGTGATCTATTGCGCCACCTTTTCCAAGACCATCGCGCCGGCCCTGCGCGTCGGCTATATCGTTGCGCCCTGGGCGGTGCTGAAACACATCCTGCCGCTGAAGACCGATGCGGGCAGCGGCGCGCTTGAACAGATGGTCCTAGCCGAATACCTGCCGTCGAATTTCGACAACCACGTGAACGGCCTGCTGCCGATCCTGAAGCAGAAGGCGGAAGCAATGACCCAGACACTCGACGAGCATTTCGGGGCGGCGGCCGAATATGAAAAGCCGATCGGCGGAATCTATATCTGGGTCACCCTGCCGAAGCAGGTCGATACACGGAAACTCTTCGCCGCCGCGTCGGCCGAGGGCATCGCCATCAATCCGGGCCCCGAATGGACCGTCGACGGCGAGGCGAACAAACACCGCATGCGCCTCTGCTTCGGCCATCCCTCGGTCGAGAACATCCGTGAAGGCGTCGCCAAACTGGCCGATGTCTGCCACCGGGAATTCGGTGTGCCGCTGACCAGCGGAAATGTGGAACGGGGGTAACGGCGGGCGGGATCGCGCGGGGCGTCAACCGCGCCGCGCGCCCCGTCGCAGGAATTCGTGCAGGGCGAGGATGCCTGCTTCCCGCTCGGCGCTGACATAGCCGGTCTCGAAAATTCCGGCGGTCAGGCTTTTCTGAACATGTTCGGCGGCGGCAACGTCTTCGCCCGTCACGGTGCGGGTAAGCGCGATTTCCGATGCGATGCCGTCCTCCCGCCCCGTGCCCGTGAAACGATAGAACTGATACTGCACCGCGCAGTTGGTTTCCGAGAGCGGGTTGATCTGTTCGATGCTGAAACCGTCGACATAGAAATTGATCGCCGTCGCCGGGTAGAGGAAGGCCCAATATCCGCCATATGTGCCTTTCTGCGGCACGGCGCGGTGTTCCGACCAATCCGGGCCGCAGCGGACGCGATAGGTCTCCCCCCGGACATCCGCCGACAGGTCCCGATGCAGGCTTTGCAGGTGATAGGGTTCGAGCCAGTTTTCCGCATAGAGTTTCCAATTGCACGAAGCCGGGATTGTCTCGGTGGCAACCAGCACGCTGTCGGAAAGCCGTGACTCCAATTCCTCCGGCAGGGGCGGTGCGGATCGGTCGCCGCCGGTATCGGCGAGGCAGGCCAGGATCAGTCCGTTGCGACAGTGGATCCGGAGTTTTTTCAAGCCGAGGCCGGCGCAATGCAGTTCCGATCTTTCCGCGCCGAACCCGACCGGCTCTATCAATCCGCCATCCGGACGGAAGGTCCAGCCGTGATAGCGGCATTGCAGCAGGCGCGTGGAGGATTGCCCCGGCCAGGCGAGCGGCCCGCCGCGATGAGGACAGGCGTTTGGATAGGCGGCAAGCCCGCCCGCCGCGTCCCGCCGCAGCAGGATCGGGATGCCGAAAAGCTCCAGCGCGAGATTGTCTCCGGGCGTGGGCACCGCGCCCTCATGTGCCAGGATCGCCCACTCCCCGCGCAGCAGGTCCACTTCGCCGCGATGGGCGGCCGGGTCGGGCAGATAGCAATCGGGCGGCAGGGTTCGGGCGACCATCGTGAATTCGTTCTCCGCGCATGAAATACCGGAACGAAGTCAGTCTGTAGCGCCGCCCATCGGGGTCTTCGAATGTTAAATTACACTTGTCTATAAAAAAGTAATTTATGGTAGCTATTGGTCGAGCACCGGGAGGACGGTTTACCCTTCCACGCGCAGCCAGGTCATCATGCCGCCCGCGCTGTGCTCGACCATATGGCAGTGGAACAGCCAGTCGCCGGGATTGTCCGCGACGAAACCGATTTCTGCGGTTTCACCCTGTCCTACCAAAAGGGTATCCCGCAAGGGTCCCGTGCCGGTCGTGCCGATCTGCCGGAAATGGTGGCCGTGCAGGTGCATGGCATGGGGCCAGGCGGTGTCGTTGGTCATGGCGATGCGCACGGTTTCGCCCCGCGCAACGGTGATCCATGGCTCGTCCGGCATGTCGGCCTGGCCGTTGAAGGCCCAGACCTTGCCGCGTCCAACGAGGTCCCGCATGTGCATGAAGCCGCCGCCCATCATCGCGCCCTGCATCCGGCCCATGGCGCCGCCTTCCATGCGCAGAACTTCCTTGCGCGCCGCGTTCAGGTCACCCAGTGCCGGTATCGGATTGGGCGGCAAGGGTTCGGGGGCGGGCAGGGCAGCGCCGCGCGCCGTGCCGGAAACCGGAAAGCCGGTGATCGCATAGCGTTCCTCCCCGTCCCGCTTTTGTTCGTGCGAGATCAGCAAGGCTTCCCCGCCATCCGCGGCGGTGACGTCGACGATCAGGTCGACCCGCTGTGCCGGACCCAGCGACAGGCGTTCCGCGGGCACCGGCGTCTCGAGGGGCTGACCGTCCAGAGCCACCGTCCAGGCGGTTGCGCCTTCAAGGGAAAGGTAGAAGATCCGCGCATTTGCGGCATTGATCAGACGCAGCCGCAGCCGTTCGTTCCGCTTCACCGACAGGCGGGATTCGCCCTTGCCGTTGACCGTGATCCAGTTGCCGATCCGGCCCGCATGGGCCCAGTCATGCATGGCGCCGAGACTGTCCTCATGGATCTGCGCCTGATCGGTCAGACGCCAGTCGTCCAGCACCAGCACTTCGTCCCGGTCGACCTCCGGCGGGTCGTCCTCTTCGACGATCAGCGGGCCGTACAAGCCGCGCGCCAATTGTTCCCAGGTTCGGTTATGTGGGTGATACCAGTAGGTCCCGGCATCCGGCAGGACGAAGTCGTAATCGAAGCTGCCGCCGACGGGGACCGCGTCCTGGGTCACGCCGGGTACGCCGTCCATCGCATTGTCGATCCGAATGCCGTGCCAGTGCACTGTCGAGGGCTGCGGCAGGGCGTTCTCGAACCGGCGGGTCAATCGGTCTCCCTGGCGCAGGCGGATCATCGGGCCGGGCACACTGTTGCCATAGGACCAGACCCGTGTTTCCGGATAGTCGCCCGGCGCCAGCCGGGCCAGGCTTTCGCCGGCCCGTAGGACAGGCGCCGCGGCCTCTGCCGCCCGTGCCGCCAACATGCCCGCGCCGCCGCCAATGCCTGCGGCGAAAGCCGCGCAGGTGGTGCTCTTTAGAAATTCTCGCCTTGTAACTCTCACGTTTTTCTTCCCGGTCGTTTCAGTCCTTAGATAGGGATTCCAGTAGCTGGAAGGTCAACCGCCGAGCGCGAAAATGTAACAATCCGGCATTTGCGCTGCCTGCCACGGCTGCGGTAAGTCTTCATCGACGCGGTCGCGTCCAAGACCAGAACACATCTTCAGGGTGGCGACGGGCGGTCTTCGCCTCATCCCAATTCCAGGCTTCGTTCAACTTCTCCTTGGGAGACGCGACATGGATATGCCTGTCGGATTGCTGGCCGGAAAAACCGGCCTGGTCGTCGGAATTGCCAATGAACAATCGATCGCCGCGGGATGCGCCACAGCCTTCAGGGCGGCGGGCGCCAATCTTGCCGTGACCTATCTGAACGACAAGGCTAGGCCCCATGTGGAACCGGTGTCGAAGGCGGTCGGGGCCGACCTCTTCATGCCGCTGGATGTGGAGCAGGACGACCAGATGGAAACCCTGTTCAAGGCCATCGAGGAACACTGGGGACGGTTGGACTTCGTTCTGCATTCGATCGCTTTCAGCCCGAAGGAGGATCTTCACGGGCGAGTCATCGACAGTTCCAGACAGGGGTTTGCCCGGGCCATGGATGTATCGGTCCACAGCTTCGTGCGAATGGCCCGTCTCGCGGAACCGCTGATGAAGCAGGGCGGATGCCTGTTGACCGTCAGCTATTACGGCGCCGAGAAGGTCGTCGACAATTACAACATCATGGGACCGGTGAAGTCGGCCCTGGAATCGACGATGCGCTATATGGCCGCGGAACTGGGCCCGTCGGGGATCCGCGTGAACGCCCTTTCCCCGGGCCCGATCGAAACACGGGCGGCGTCCGGTATCGCGAATTTCGACAGTCTGATGGAACGGGCCAAATCCCGGTCCCCGGAGCGTAAACTGGCGACGATCGAGGATGTCGGGGCACTCGCCACCTGCCTTGTGTCGGACTATGCCCGGTCGGTCACGGGCAATGTCGCCTATGTCGATGCCGGGTATCACGTGATGTCGTGAGGCGGTTTCCTCAGTCGCGCCGCTGCACTTCCTGGAGCAGGGCGGCGACCGGAACGGCGCAGGCACATAGAGCCGCCAGGACAATCAATGTCCAGGCCGGGCCGGTTGTATCGGACAGGCTGCCGAAGGCGCCGCCCAGCAGCAGAACCAGACCGATCAGGCTGTTGCTCAAGGCGGTATACCGAGCCCGGTTTGAGTCCGACGCCATATCGGTCAGGTGCAGCTTGCGGCCTGCTCGAACGCCTTCATGGGTCACCTGGGCGAAGAAGATCGCGGCGGCCGAGGCGGCCATGCCGTAGAAACCGGTTCCGAAACTTCCCTCGACCATCAGGCCGGCCAGTCCGGTGACGGCAAATGTCAGCGCCCCCAGCGCGCCCGCGGCCATCAAGGTTTTCCGGCTGCTGTTGTCGGAAAGACGGCCCCAGACATAGGCGGACAGGATGGATGCCGCGCCGGAGGCGAGCACCAGCGGTCCGAGATGTCCCAGGCTTTCCTCGTCGGCGGAAGCGCTGAGCATGACGATGAAGGGCGGGGCGAGGGCCGTCGCGGTCAAAAGCGACCGGGCGAGCACGAAGCGACGCAACTGGGCGTCCTGGAAGAACGGCGCAACGAAGGCGGAAAACACCGTATCCTCGCCCGCTTTGGGTTCTTGCGCGGGTTCCCGCAGGGCACTGAAGATCATCGCACCGAGGAACCAGGCCGCGCCTGCGGCGGCAACCGCGCCGGCGATATTGACGGTTGTCAGCGGGATGATTCCGGCGGCCAACAGAATACCGAAGCCCAGCACGCCGAGCGACGCGGTGCTGCCCGCGGCGCCGGAAATCGATCCGCGCCTTTGCTTCGGAATCGTGTGGGCCAGCGCATCCTTCTGACTGATCGAGCAAAAGGAACGGCCGAGCGCGAGTACGCCGAGACAAGCGACCACCGCCCAACCCGCCGCGCGGCCGTCGAGAAACATGGCCGCCGCGGCGATGGAAAGGGCGGAGCCGCCCTGGATCACCGAGCCCGTGACCCAGAACCATTTCCGGCGAGTGCTTGCCTCAACCCAGCGGGCCAGGATCAATTGCGGCAGCAGGGCGCCCGCCTCGCGAACCGGGACCAATAGCCCGATCAGGAATCCGGGGGCGCCGACGGCGTTCAGGAGCCAAGCCAGGACGAGTTTCGGGTTGATCAACCCGTCGGCAATTTTCGTCAGGGACAGGGCCGAAACATGGACGACCCCGTTGAACGGTTCATCCTGCTTTTTGGCCTGACCGTTCTCACCGGCGCCGGTAACGGCGTCATACAGCTTTTCCAACACGTCGCGGGCCCCGGTTCTTGTTCTTTAGTTAGATACGTCAAGCCGTTCTTCCGGATCATAGGGAAAACGACGAAGCATTTTTCGTCGGCACTATCTCCGTTTCGCGCCGACTGTTATACAATGCACCAGTTTCCCGCTCGGTTGCGCAGTCAATCGACAATGAGAAAGCCGCGCCGATGGCCGGTTCGGATGTCGAGGTGCAGTAAGACTTCAACGACCGTTCAAAATCTTTGCCGTGAATCCAAGGGTTTGATGGATCATCGGCATTTCCTCCACCTGAAAGCTGGACTAGTTTACGGGTGAAATTTTTTCGCTTTTGGGGGGCGTGCGGGCCGGTCGGCCCGATGTTTTGGCAGGGAGTTATACCGGGTATGGAATGTCGTAAGGATATCAAGGACGGGGTGATCGTGCTCGCCGTGGAAGGCGCGGTCGATCATGAAAGCGCCGCCGCGTTCGAGCAGGCGGCGATCCCATCCTTGGATGAGGCCGAAGCCGCCGGAACGGGTGTTGTCTTCGATCTCTCCGGCGTGGACTACATGAGCAGCGTGGGCCTGCGTGTCCTGATGCTCGCAGCCAAAGCCGCAAAGCAAAAATCGATCTCTGTCGTGGTGGCGGGCCTGCAGCCGACCCTGGCGGAGATTTTCCAAATCAGTCGCTTTGATAAGATTTTCGTAATATACGATACTGCCGACGCGGCGGTTGCGGGCGTGCGGGGTTAATCCCTCCACCCCTTTCACACGCGCTTTAGACATAACGGGAAGGGGCGTCCCATATGCAGGTCAAGTTCTGGGGAACGCGCGGGTCGCTGCCCGTGGCGATGAAGGCTGACAAGGTCCGCGATAAGATCGTCCAGGCCTTGCAGGCCGCAAGGGGAAAACCCCTGGATGATGACCGGGCGATTGAGGATTTCGTCGACAACGAACTCGATTTCTCCATTGCCGGGACCTATGGCGGGGCTTCTTCCTGCGTTGAGATCGATTTCGGTGGGGATGAATTCGTGATCTGCGACATGGGGTCCGGACTACGTGAATTCGGGTTCGACTCCATGCGCCGGATCAATGAAGGGGAAAAGAAGGGCAAGTACTCCTTCTTCATGTCCCATCCGCATTGGGACCATATCATGGGATTCCCGTTCTTTGGGCCCGCCTTTGTCCCCACGAACAGCCTGAAGATCATCGGCGGTCACGATATCGAATTCGCGCTGCGCCGGCAGCAGGACGATCCTTCTTTTCCCGTTCCATTGGATTGGATGGGGGCGCCGCGCGACTTCACGGTCATGACCGATGGCGAGGTGTTGGACATGGGCGGCTACACGGTCAGGATCCGGAAGCAGCCGCATCACGGGGATTCCTACGGTTATCGCTTCGAAAAAGACGGCAAGGCCGTCGTCTACACCACGGACGCCGAGCACAAATTGGACGATATCGAGGACTTCGAGGCACATATCGAGTTCCTCCGCGACGCCGATCTCGTCATTTTCGACACGATGTATTCCATGGCGGATGCGATTTCGGTCAAGGAAGATTGGGGTCATTCCAGCAACATTGTCGCCGTCGACATGTGCCATCAGGCCGGCGTGCGGCAACTGGCCATGTTCCATCATGAACCTGTCTATGACGATGCGATGATCCTGCAGAACCACAACGAAACGATCCGGTACGAGGAACTTGTCCGACCCGGGGATGACGCGTTGCGGATATCCTGCGCCTATGACGGGATGGTTGTGGATCTTTAATCACAGACCAGGTCGATGAGCACCGAGCAAACCCCACCGGGACAGGAAAGCCTTGTTCGCGATGCCGACGAACAAGCCGGCCGCGCCGTGGATGACCGGTCCGACATGGGATGGTCGGAGCGGAAATGGGCCCGCCTCATCGTGGCGGGAAAGGGTCGCCCGGTCGCGCTTCTGGTGATGTTGGCCGCGGCCGTGATCCTGGTTATTTCGGGCGATACGCTGCAAGGCTGGCGGAACATCGCGTCCGACATCAATCACAGACTGGCACCGCGAGCCGCGGAAAACCTGCCGGTCCGGATCGTCGAAATCGACGAGGCGAGCCTGCGGCGCTACGGGCAATGGCCCTGGCCCCGGCATGTGATCGCGGAACTGGTTCAGGGCGTCGTGCTGCGCGGGGCGATCGTTGTCGGTCTCGATTTGATCTTCCCCGAACCGGATCGTCTGTCGCCGCAGGCACTGGTGGAATTCCGCAAGGAACTGCCGGAGGATCTTCGGACCGCCCTGCAAGGGCTGCCAAGCAATGACGAGACTTTCGCGAATGTCATCGGACGCCTGCCGATCGTGCTTGGCCGGGCCGCCGTGAACGGCGCCGCGGCGGAGCCCTGGAAAGGGGCGGACCCGCTGTATCCGCCGACCGAACTGCAGGACCCGTCCCTTTTAAATGCATTGCCCAAGGCGGACGCGGTCGTCGCGAACCTGCCCGAACTGGAGGCCCGCGCCATTGGGCTGGGCACCCTGAACGGGGCGCCCGACGCCGACGGCGTGGTTCGGCGTGTTCCGCTGGCGGTGAATGTTGCGGGCCAGGCGCATGGCAGCATGACGCTGGAGGTACTGCGTGTCGCCCTGGGCTCCCCGACATCGGTCGTGACCGGAAAGGACGGCGCCGTCCAGGGGATCGATATCGGCGGGAATTTCTTTGCCACGGACCCGGACGGCAGAATCCAGCCGTACTTTACGCCATCGCTGGAAAACAGATTTGTCTCCGCGGGTGACATCCTGGCGGGCATCATCGATCCGGACGCTTTCGAGAACCGGATCGTGCTGGTCGGTGTGACCGGGATCGGCGTGATCGATAAACGATCGACCCCGGTCTCCCCTCTTGTTCACGGTGTCGAGATCCAGGCCCAGGTGCTGGAGAACCTGTTGCTCGGTTCGCGCCTGCAGCGGCCCGATTGGGCCGTGTTGGCCGAGATCTGCATCCTGCTCATCCTGGGGGGAGCGGTGATCTACATGATGCCGGTCCGCCCGGTCTGGATGACCACGGGCCTGTTCCTGGTCGGCATTCTGGTGGCCGGGGGCGCATCGCACACGGCATTCGTCACCCAGAATGTATTGCTCGACCCGCTGCTCCCCGGCGTCTTTGCCTCTGCTGTGTACCTGACCATGCTGGGGGCGCTGCTGACAGAGATGGACCGCCGCCGACGCTCCCTGCGGGCGGCCTTGCAGAAGGAACGGCTCAGTGCGGCGCGGATCGCCGGCGAACTGCAGGCGGCACGTGACATCCAGATGGGCATCCTGCCGGACGTAACGGCTCTTCACGGTTTGCCTGAAACGATCGATATTCAGGCTTTCCTGGAATCCGCGAAAGAGGTAGGCGGGGATCTCTACGATGCCTTCATGGTCGACGGCGACAGGCTCTTCTTCCTGGTCGGCGATGTCACCGGCAAGGGCATTCCCGCGTCTCTGTTCATGGCGTTGAGCAAAGCGATGAGCAAGAGCGCGGCGTTGCGCGGGCCCGAGCAATCCATGGACGAGATCATGGAATTGGCGAATGACGAGATTTCCCGGGAAAACCCGGCGGAACTTTTCGTCACGGTCTTCGCCGGTGTGATCGACGGCCGGACCGGCCGCGTGGAGTTCTGCAATGCCGGGCATGAGGATCCGCATATCCTCGGCGCGGACGGCAGCGTGCGCGTGCTGAAAAGCGACGGCGGCCCGCCGTTATGCGTGTTCGAAGGTTTCCCCTATCCGATGGAGGAGGTCACGCTGGCGCCCGGTGAAACCCTGGTGATAACAACCGACGGCGTTACCGAAGCCCGGAACAAGGCGGGCGACCTCTTCGGTCATGAACGATTGGTCACGGGGCTTGCCCGGTTGGGTAGAGAGGCCGACCTGAAGGCCGGCCTTAATTCCGTGGTCCGTGACGTCCGCCAATTCGAGGACGGCACGGATCCCACCGACGATCTGACCTTGATGGCGATACGCTTCACCGGCGCATGACCGCGCCGGAAGAGGGGCTTATCGAACCGTGACCTCGACCCGGCGATTGCGCGCTTCATTCGTTTCGTCGGCGGTCTCGATCAGCAGTTCACGTTCCCCGCGGCCAACGGAAATTACATCCCCCGGCGCCAATCCCCTGTCGATCAGAAGATCGCGGACGACCGCGGCGCGTTTCAGCGACAGGATATCGTTGTCCACTTCCTTTCCGACCGTGTCGGTATGGCCCGTGACCTGCACTTCCGCGCCCGGGCGCCGGGGAACCTCAGCCAGCAGTTTGTCCAGTTCCGGCATCGAGGCGGCGGTCAAAGTCGTCGTGCCTTCCTCGAAATACAGGATATAGACGGTCGGGTCGGGCGGCAGCGTATCGATCAACGCGCCGTAATTCCTGCGAACTTCCTCCGCATTGGTGGTCCTTGTTTCGACGGCGCCGCCGCGGATCCGGCCGACCTGATAGGGTCGATCGATCAAGGCGACGGACTTGCCGTCTTCCGTCAGGACCGCGACGGTGCCGGAACTGCCGCCATCGGCGCCGGGCAGCAGCGTGACCGTGTCCCGCGCGCAAGCCGCGAGCATCAGGAAAACAGCCAGCGCCGCGACCCGAATCAGGAAATTACCACGCATCGTCATCAGTTTGCCTCGACCACGAATTCGGTGCCGCGGACACCCAGGATGGATGATGGCGTGCGGATCTTCATGGCATCGGGCGTCTTCTTGGCGATCTGCCCGGAAATGATCGCGACCGACCCTTTTTGCAGGCGGCTATCGAACTGGCCGTCATGCGTCGTCGCGTTGAAGCGGAACCGGGAAAGTTCGATACGGCTGTTCGGTCCGGCGCTGAAACGGCTGTTGTCGACAAAGGTGACCCCCAGCGTTCCGTCCTTGCCGGTGATCAGCGCGTCGGATTCCTGCAGGGCCAGGCCCGGCGTAGCTGGAATCACCGCACCATCGCGTTCGACGATGGCCTCGCCGCTGGCATTCTTGACCCGGCCGATATCCGCCCAGGCGGTACCGAGGGATGCAATAGATGTTGCAGGTAGTATGATAAGGAAAAATAATGCTCTCAGGCACGCCATGGAACGTCACCTTCCGAAGTTCGAGTTTCCGTCTGCCCCAAATCCGGCTGTCGTATGGCCCGCCAAATTTCCCTTGAATATCCTATCGTAATTGGAATGAAGGATCGACTCCGGAAATGTCTCTAGGCAAACTCTTTTTCATGGGCATGGAGAGTACAGCGAACATTCCCGAGAAATTGCGGCTGCCGTACGATCGCGGATCGCTTTCCCAAATTCGGGTCGTCCTGGACGGGATGCAGGCGCGTCTCGGCATTTCCGATGCCTGCTGCCTGGCACTGCGGCTTGTCCTCGAGGAATTGGTGACGAACAGCATCATGCATGGTCAACCGACGGCGGATCGCGACGGATCTGAAACGGGGATCCATGTCGATTTCCATATCGAGGATCAATTCCTGATTTTCCGTTATGTGGATCATGGTTCCCCATTCGACCCACGGGCCGATCTACCGCGGGATGCACGGGAGGATCATCTGGACGACCGTCCCGACGGACAATTGGGCTGGGCCCTGATTCTGCATTATTGCGATCTGTTGGACTATCAACGGGCGTCGGGGCAGAACCGAATGCTCCTCAGGTTGAGGGAAGAAATTCCCGCCGCGCCTTAGACCGGGCGCCGGAGAATGTCGGGAAGAACCGCCAACAGGGCATCCGTGTCCGCCGATCCGGCGACGCTGATGCGAATGAAGGTCTCGAACCCCGGATAGTTGATCGCCTGGATCCAGATATCCGCCTCTTCGCGCAGCGCCTGCACCACCGGCAGGCCCGTGCGTCCCAGATCGGCGGCGATGAAGTTGGTCGCCGACGGCAGCACCTTGCATCCCAGCGCGGTCAAAGCCTCGGTCAGGCGATCCCGCTCCCGTTTGTTGCTGTCCAGGATCATCGCGGTGTGATCCGGGTCGCTCAGCGCTGCCATCGCGCCGGCCTGGCTGAGCCGACTGACATTGAAGCCGACGCGAACCTGATCGATGGCGTTACGGACCTCTTCCGACCCGCACAAGGCATAACCGAGGCGCAGACCGGCCAGGGCATAAGCCTTGGAAAATGTCCGAAGAACGATCCAGGGTCCGCGCCGCGACTGCAATGCCGGCAGGTGATCGCCGCCGCCGGCATGCCGTCCGAATTCGTAATAGGCTTCGTCCAGGACAAGCAGCGCGTGGTCCGGGATACCCTGCGTCAGCCTGGCGAAATCGTCCGCCTGCATCAGGGTGCCCGTCGGGTTCATCGGCGTGGTCACGAAGACAAGTTTTGTCCTGGGCGTGATCGCGGCCAGGGTCGCGTCGATATCAATGCCGCCGTCCGGACGCACCGGAACCTGAATCAGCGTTGCACCCTGCCCGGCCGCCGATCTCGGATAGCCGGGAAAGCACGGGCCGGGCGCCACCGCCTCGTCGCCGGGCCCGAGAACCAACGCGCCCACCATCAGCAGCAATTCGTCGCTGCCGTTGGTGCAGACGATACGGTCGCGCGGCCAATTCCAGTGATCCGCGATGGCCTTCGTCAGGTCCGTCCAAACCGCGTCGGGATAGTGATTCAACCGGTGGGCCGCTTCCGCGATCGCCTGCGTGACGGCGGGCGAGGGTGGGAAGGGGCATTCGTTGAAATGCATCCGATGAACGGGCTTGTCCCCGAAATCGGTCGGCAGCAGCTTGATCGGAGGACGCGACGTCAGGAAGGGTTTCAAGGGGGAGGTCATGAACGCGGGACCCTCAGTTGTGCAAAAGAACTCACATTTAGGGCTACCAGGGAAAGTGCCAATGCGCCGGGGCGCGCCCGGTGACGGGGGAGGCCATATATCCGACCTGATCGCCAAGCAGGCATCCCAGCCATATCTGGCGCAGGTCCGGGCCGCCGAAACACAGGCTGGACACGCTGCGCAACACGCGGCTCTTGATGCCGTCCATATGCGGCCGGTCCATCTCGCAGGCGTGGTAGGCTTCCTCGACCCAGGCAAGGTGGTCCGGGTCGAAATCCTCCAGCAGGATGTCGTAATGCCCATCCGGCGCCAGCCGGATCACCCGGTTGGAAACGATGGAAGTGATCCACATATGCCCTTCGGCGTCGAAGGCCAGGCCGTCGGGAAAGATCCCGGCCCCGTATTCCACCACGACCTCCTTGGGCCCCAGACTGCCGTCCTCGGCGATCGGGAAGCGGCTTGTCCGCCGAACGAAGGTCTCGTTGACGTAAAGCCATTTGCCGTCGGCGGACAGGGCGACTTCGTTCGTGAAGCCGATCCCATCGGCGACGATCCGCGCGCCTTTGTCATCGGCCAGAATGATGAAGCCGTCGTCGACATCCGGCCGGTATCCCAGCGACCGCGGCTCGCGCCGGGTGCTGATCGTGATCCAGATCCGGCCATGGTCATCCAGCAGCACGAAATTGCTGGCCGGCAGCCTCTCACCGTCCACCTCCAGCAGATAGGGCCGCAAGGTCCCGTCACGTGCCAGCCGCCAGACACCGCCGTCGTCGCTGATACTGGCGATTAGGAAATCGCCGTTCTCGAGCAGGGCGAACCCGTTGGGTTTGAAATCCGTCTCCGGATTGCTGGCCAGGATTCGTTCCTGCCCGCCGTCCGGCTTCAACCAGGTGATCCCGCCATTCCAGTCGGATGTGTAAAGACTGCCCGCCGCGGTCGCCAACACGCATTCGGGGCGGTACAGCGCGGTGCCCGTAAAGGCGATGTCGTCCAGCCTCAAATCGACGGTCGCAACGCCTTCCCCAGTCTCTTTCATGATCCCTCCGCGGTTGGAAACGGGTTTGTTCCCGCTTTCCCCTGGTCAGTCCGAGTATGCGCGGGCTATACCGGGTTGGGAAGGTATCCGGGCACGCGAAAGGATACCTTTTCCTTAAATCAAGAATGTGGGAGCGAGATGCATGAGTACGAACCGGCGCTTTGACGTTGCCGTGCTGCCCGGCGACGGGATCGGCTTGGAAGTGATGGAACCCGCGGTCGAGGTTCTGAAGGCTGTGCAAGCCAAGGTCGGCGGTTTCGAACTGAGTTTCTCGGAGCACGAATGCGGTGCCGGTCTCTATGCGAAGACCGGGGATGCCCTGCCGCCGGACCTGGTCGAGAAGGTCGGCGCGGCGGATGCCATGCTGGTCGGCGCAATGGGGCTGCCGAATGTCCGCTATCCCGATGGCCGTGAAATCACCCCGCAGGTCGATCTGCGGGAGATTTTCGGACTCTATGGCGGGGTGCGTCCCGCCAAGGCGCTGAAAGGCGTGCCGCCGGTTCTGGCCGACCCGCGCGCCGCGGATATAGATTTCGTGCTGATCCGGGAGTCGACCGAAGGGCTGTTTGTCGGGCGGAAGAAGGCCGAGCGGATCGGCAACGAGATCGCGCGCGATACAATGGAAATCACGCGCAAGACCAGCGAGAAACTGTTCCATTTCAGTTTCCAACTGGCGCAGCAGCGCAAGGCGAAGGGCAAGCCGGGCCGTCTGACTTGCGTCGACAAGGCGAACGTCCTGGGATCAACGGCCTTTTTCCGGCAGATCTTCGACGAAGTCGGCGAACAGTATCCCGATGTCGAGCGCGACTACGGTTATATCGACGCGGTCGCGATGAATTTCGTGAAGAAGCCCTGGGCCTATGACGTGCTGGTGACCGAGAACATGTTCGGCGACATCCTGTCCGACCTGGCGGCAGGGCTGATCGGCGGACTCGGTTTCGCGCCGTCGGCCGATATCGGCGACCGGCAGGCCGTTTTCCAGCCCTGCCACGGCACCGCGCCCGACATCATGGGTCAGGGGAAGGCCAATCCCACGGCGACGATCCTCAGTGCCGCCATGATGCTGGACTGGCTGGGCGAAACGCATGACCTGCAGGCCTGCCGCGACGCCGCGGACATCATTGACAAGGCGGTCGCGGATTCCTTCGCGACGGGCCGGCTGAAAAGCTTCGAGCTCGGCGGGGCGGACGGCACCCGCGCCATCGCCGACGCCATCCTGGAGCGGATCGGCTGACCGACATGCTGCGCGTCGCCGTCATCGGGGCCGGGTTCTTCGCACGGTTTCATCACGAAGCCTGGGCACGGATCGACGGCGCGGAACTGGTCGGCATCTGCGATCTGGATAAGCCGAAGGCCGACGCCGCGGCATCAGAAGTCGGCGGCCGTGCCTGGGACGATCCGGCGGCGATGATCGCTACACTGAAGCCGGACCTGATCGATATCGCGACGCCGCCCGCAACCCATCGTGCGATGGTGCAGCTTGCCGCCGAGGCGGGGACCGCCTGCATCTGTCAGAAGCCGTTGGCGCCGACGCTGGCGGAATCACGGGAAATCGTCGAATTGGCGGAAGCCGCCGGGATTCCCCTCATCGTGCATGAGAATTTCCGGTTTCAGCCCTGGTATCGCGAAATCAGACGCTGGATCGAGGGCGGCCGGCTTGGCGATCTGTATCAGGCAAGCTTCCGCCTGCGGCCGGGCGACGGCCAGGGTGAGGACGCGTATCTGGCGCGCCAGCCCTATTTCCAGCAGATGGAGCGCTTCCTGATCCATGAGACCGGAATCCATCTGATCGACGTCTTCCGCTTCCTGTTCGGCGAAATGCGGGCGGTGTATGCGGATCTGCGCCGCTTGAACCCGGTCATCGCCGGTGAGGATGCCGGACATGTACTGTTCACCTGCCGATCCGGCATACGGGCGCTCTTCGACGGCAACCGTTTGAGCGGCCATGTCGCGGAGAATCCGCGCCTGACGATGGGGGAACTGGCGATCGAAGGGTCGCTCGGCACGCTGTTCCTGAACGGAGACGGCGGTCTGTCCTTTCTGCCGCTCGGCGCGGATGCCCCCGAACCGGTTTCCTATGACTGGGAGAACCGGGGCTTCGGCGGCGATTGCGTCTCCGCATTGCAGGCCCATGTCGTCGATCACTTTCGGAACGGAACGCTGCTGGAAAATACCGGGCGAGCATATCTGCGGAATATCGAGATCGAAGAAGCGGTATACCAGTCCGCCGCGGAAGGCCGCCGGATCGACCTGGATTGACGCAGGCCCCGGTGCCGAACGCCCCAACATTGCCATAATACCGCGCCATTTCCGCCGTATTGACCGGTCATTCTTCCCGGGTTCGTGAAACCCGACGACGGGAGGAACCCATGATCAAGTCCACATCGGCGACCGTGGCCCTGTCAGCGTTTATCGTGATCGTCTTCGTTCTGGTCTGCCGTTTTTTCGAGCAAACGCCCTTCGGATTGCCGACGGAGCTGGAATTTTCCGCGCCCCCGGCCGTGATATCCAGCCGCTTGTGAACGCGCTGCGGCGTTAAAATGCCGACGGCACGTTGAAATCCCCCCGGCCAGACGTCACATTTCCCTTGTTGCAGGTGCCTGGCGCGGCAACGGCGTATCCGCCTATCCAGGGGAGAAGAAAGACATGAGCACGCGCGTGTCGGTGTTCGGTAACCCGCTGCTGCTGGGTTTCGATGAATTGGAGGCGACGCTGGACCGGGTCGCCAAGATGGCGAGCGACGGATACCCGCCCTACAATATCGAACAGATTGGCGAGGATCGTTTGCGGATCGTTCTGGCGGTGGCCGGTTTTGCGCCGGAACATCTGTCGATTGAGCGGGAAGGGGATCAGCTGACCGTTGCCGGCCGTCACCCGCCGGAGGATACGGAACGACAATTTCTTCACCGGGGCATCGCGTCGCGCCAGTTTCAGCGCAGTTTCCTGCTGGCCGACGGATTACTGGTCGACGGCGCGTCGCTGGATAACGGTCTGCTGACGATCGACCTCACCCGCCCCGCGCGCGAGGAGGTGGTCCAGACCATAGCGATCAAGGCCGGACGCTAGCGAATTCGCGGCGACAACCGAAAAGACCGACCGGGTCCTCGGTCCTAGGCCGCGACGTTGTTGGTGGAGCTTTCCGTCAAAAGGGAGAACAGGGCGTCGGCATTGTCCGATCCCCGCAGCTTCTTGCAGATATTCTGGTCGCGCAGCATCCGCGACACGCGCGCCAGCGCCTTCAGGTGATCCGCGCCGGCGGATTCCGGGGCCAGAAGCAGGAAGACCAGATCGACCGGCTGTTCGTCCACCGAATCGAAATCGATCGGCTTTTCCAGGCGCGCGAAGACACCGTAAAGGCGGTCCAGTTCCGCGATTTTCCCGTGGGGAATCGCGATGCCGTTGCCGACGCCGGTGGTCCCCAGACGCTCACGCTCCAGCAATGTGTCGAAAATACGCCGCTCTTCCAGGCCGGTGACGGCATGGGCGCGCTTCGCCAGTTCCTGCAAAGCCTGCTTCTTCGACGTGGCCGAAAGTTTCGGAACGACCCCTTCGACAGTCAACAGATCACTGATTTCCATAGCGTAAGGACCCCGTAAAGGCTGCGCTTGTTCAAGCTTCGCGGCATTCCAGGCCGCTTTGGCGCGGTGCGCCTTGACCGAATAAATCAGGATTCGCCGGCGGCGGGGATTTGCGGATCCACCCAACCGATATTTCCGTCCTCACGGACGTAAACCATATTCAAACCGCCATGTTTGGAACTTCTGAACAACATGGCCGTCGCCCCTGCCAGATCGAGGCGCATGACCGCTTCACTCACGGATAAGGTTTCGATTTCCGCCGGCATTTCCGCGACAATGGCGGGTTGATCGCCGATTTCCGCGGGCTCCGGTTCGTTGTCGTCGATTTCCGGGGAAATGACATATTGCTGCGCCTGCAGAACTTCGCGTTCCGCGGCGACATGCTTGTGATCCTTCAAACGGCGCTTATAGCGGCGCAGACGCTTCGAGACGTGCTCCAGCGCTTCCTCGAAAGCCGCATAGGCATCGGGCGCTTGGCCGAGACCCTGAACGACGATGCGCTTGGAGATATGCACCTGGATATCAATCCGGAAGGTATGACCTTCCTTGGATACGGTAACAGTACCGTCACCCGGCTGGTCAAAGTACTTGGCGACCGCTTCGCTCAAACCCTCTTCGATCCGGGCCCGAAGCGCATCGCCGACATCCAGTTTTTTACCGGTTACCGTGAGCTGCATTTGTCTCTCTTGTTGGTTTCAAGTTACGCCCGCTTGGGGGGCGTGTGAAGCCCCAATTTTAGCTGGGGGCCATATGCGCGTCGGAAGCCGAAAAAGCATCCCCTCTTGCTGCGGCGGCGGAACCTAGTGACGACGCCCGACAGTGTCAACCCGGGGTGGTCAACCCTTTGGAAAGATGGATGAAAGGAAAAATTGCCAGGGATTCCGGGCTTGTCCGGACGGCCAGGTTTGCGATCTCGGTGACTCGCCCCGGGGGCTCTCAAAGGCTACCGCGTTTCTGGCGCCGGCGCTGAACCGAAGAGGCGATTTTCATCGACTCGCGGTATTTCGCGACCGTGCGGCGGGCGATATCGATGCCTTCCTCGCGCAGGATTTCGACGATTCGGTCGTCCGACAGGATTTTTGCCGGGTCTTCCGCGTCGATCAGGGCCTTGATGCGGTGGCGGACCGATTCGGCAGAATGGGCCTCCCCGCCGCCGGTTCCGGCGATTGAGGAGGTGAAGAAGTACTTCAGTTCGAACAAGCCGCGCGGTGTCGAAATATACTTGTTGCTGGTGACGCGGCTGACCGTGCTTTCATGCATTTCGATCGCTTCGGCGATATCGCGCAGAACCAGCGGCCGCAGGAAACCGACGCCGTGATCGAAGAAACCCTGCTGCTGGCGGACGATCTCGCTGGCCACCTTGATGATGGTGGTGGCGCGCTGATGAAGGCTTTTCACCAGCCAATTGGCCGTCTGAAACCGTTCGGTCAGGTATTCGGTCTCCTGTTTCGACCGGGCGTCCTTGCTGACGGTGGCGAAATAGCTCTCGTTGACCAGAACCCGGGGCAGAGTGTCGGGGTTCAACTCGACCAGCCATTGACCGTCTTCCGACCGGCGCATCAGCACATCGGGCGTCACCGGCTGACTGACGAAATGTTCGAACAGCGTCGCGGGCTTCGGGTTCAGCGCCCGGATCTCCGCGGCCATGTCGGCGATATCCTCGGCATCGACGCCGCAGACTTTCATCAGCCCCTTGCCGTCGCGCGCCGCCAATAGATGCAGATTGTCCAGAAAGCGCTCCATGGCAGGATCCAGACGGTTTTTCTCACGCAGTTGCAGGGCCAGGCATTCCTTCAGGTCGCGGGCGAAGATACCGGCCGGGTCGAAACGCTGAAGCTGCATCAGGACCCGCTCGATATCCGCGATCTCGCAGCCAAGCATTTCCGCGATCTGCTCCAGGTCGCCGGATAGCCAGCCGGACTCGTCCAGCATGTCGATCATGGCCGCGCCGATGATCCGGTCCTGGGTGTCGTGAATATCCAGGGACAGCTGGTCCAGCAGGTAGTCGCGCAGGGAAACGTCGCTCGACAAGGTCGCTTCCAGGTCGCTCTCGCCGCTGTCGAAACCGCGCCCGCCGCCTGAGGCCCCCTGCCAGTACTGACTGTCGCCTGAGGCGCCGGGGCCCGCGATGTCGCCGTCGTATTGGTTGCTGTAATCGGTGTCGAGCGGAGACGTCGCGTCCTCCGTCAGCCCGTTCGGCTGCAACAGATCCAGACTGTCGCCGCGATCGTCGGACGGGCGGTCCGATTGTTCGTAGGGATCGGTGCGCTGTTCTTCGCCGCGCAAGGGGTCGTTCTGGCCCTCGTCGCGCTCCAGCATCGGGTTTTGTTCCAGTTCCGTCTCGACGAAGCTGGTGACCTCCAGATTGCTCAACTGCAGCAGCTTGATGGCCTGCTGCAATTGCGGCGTCATCACCAGATTCTGGCTTTGACGGAGGTCCAATCGCGGTGTCATCGCCATGGCGAGGATATCCGCTTACAAACTGAACCGATCGCCGAGATAGACGCGGCGAACTTCCTGATTGGCCACGATTTCCGACGGCGAGCCTTCCATGAGGACATTGCCGTCATGAAGGATATAGGCGCGGTCGACGATATCGAGGGTCTCGCGAACATTGTGATCGGTGATCAGCACGCCGATGCCTCGGTCTTTCAGATGGCTGACCAGTTCGCGGATATCGCGAACGGCAATGGGGTCGATCCCGGCCAACGGTTCATCCAGCAGAATGAAATTCGGTTGACTGGCGAGCGCACGGGCGATTTCCAGGCGCCGACGCTCCCCGCCGGACAGGGCGACGGCCGGTGTTCGCCGCAGATGGCTGATCGAAAATTCGGCCATCAGGGCTTCCAGGGTCGATTCCCGGCGGTTTCTGTTCTTCTCCGCCAGTTCCAGGACGGCGCGGATGTTCTGCTCGACGGTCAGGCCGCGGAAGATCGATGCTTCCTGCGGCAGGTAACCGACGCCAAGCCGCGCGCGGCGGTACATCGGCAGTTCCGTGATGTCCTGGCCGTCCAGGAAGATCTCACCGTAATCCGCCGAGATCAGGCCCGTGATGATATAGAAGCAGGTCGTCTTGCCGGCGCCGTTCGGGCCCAACAGACCGACGGCCTCACCGCGTTGCACCCGCAGGGAAACATCGCGCAGGACCGGGCGTTTCTTGAACTGTTTGCCGAGTGAGCGGATCTCCAGCCCGGCATTGTTGTGAACGACACGCGGGGCGGCACTTGTTCCATTGTCGGGAGCCGGCTTGGCCGCGAGGTCGGCGACGGTCGCGGGATGCGGTTCGATACGGGCCGACGCCGGGGTGCTGTTCTTGGGATCAAGGGACGCGCTACGTGTCGAGGATGTTCGGCGATCGCCATGCGTGCGCCGTTCCATCGCCTTGCGATCGGCTTCAACGGTGGACAGACCGGGAAAATCATCCGACGCGGCGCCACTCGAACCGTGGCTTGCATCCCCAGTCAGGGAAGGCGAATCTTTTTTGTCGTCGTCCATTTACCCACTGAATCCAGCCGACCAAAATCGCTGTCGCCGTTATTGTTCGAACCACAATAAATGTGAATCGCGCGCGTCTGAAAGAAGTAATACGGTCGGCGCGTCCGATCAAGGTATGGTTTTTGCATGGTATCTGACGACGGCCTGGGGCCATCAGCCGGGCTGTCCGGTATGCGATGCGCCGCGATCTATTGCGTCGGCAGGATCAGGCCTTTCACCTTGCCGCTGCCGCCGGTCAGGCGCGACCGGCCCGTTTTCAGGTCCACGACCGCGCAATCCCCGTTCAATTGGTTCTCGCCGCGCGTGATCTTCACATTGCCGCAGACGGTGGCGATCTGCTTGGGTACTTCGTAGACCCCTTCTTCGCCGCGGACGATTTCGGTCTTGGTGGAGATGTGAACGCCGCCCAGCGCGTCGATCCGCTCCACTTCCTGCTTTCCGGTCGCCGCCTTCTTGATATGCGCGGTCAGGACATCGGCGACCAGGCGATTGTCGTTCTCGATCACCGTGGCGTCACCGCGCGCGACCGCAAGCTGTTTCGCATCCCAGTATTCGAGCGAATCCTTCGCGGTGATCACCGCGCGTTCATTAATCATTTTCAGATCGTCACCGACCAGGACCGCCACCTTGTCGTCGATATGATAGACCGCCTTATCGCCGACGGCGCGTGTATCCTCGGACGTCACGACCACGGACCCGTCCGCGTCGAGCCGATAGATCGCCTGTTTCTCACCGCCTTCGCCGCCCCGGTAATGCGCGGTCAGGGTATCGGCCCGGACCGTGACCCCGCCGCGCGTGGCCGTGGCGTTGCCGCGGGCGATGTAGCGCCGTTGATCGCGCAGCCATTCGATGCCGTCATCGGCCAGAATCTCGATCGGCGAGCCGTCCTGGTTATCGGTGTTGATTAGTCCCTGGGCCGAGGCGGCTATGGGCATAAGCGCCAGCAGGCCGCACAGAAGGGCGGCGGCGAGCGATGTCGACACGACAGGCGCGCGGGATGCGGTCCGGGATTTCGCTTCTGGCGCCGTTCTTTTCATTTCTTTTCTCGCCCCACTCTCATCGGACATGGCGTCCGACCCTACTGATCCGCATCGGGATAGATCAACAACCGCGATTTCCCGGTCAACAGAACACGGGCGCCGCGATCGAATACCTCGAAACCTTCGGCCACGAATTGACCGAACGGCCCTTGCCCTTCCACATGCACATCGCCGACGGCATGCCCCTCGACGATGTCGAGTTGAGCGGATTCGGTCCTGATCTCATAGCCAAGGTCATGGAAAAAATTCACATTGCCCGCCAAATCCAGGATCTGTGCCTCCCGATTGAAGACACCGGTCAGGGCGGTGACCGCCGCCCAGCTTTGATCCGTCATCATGATATCCGCTTTCGGGCCTTCCAGGTTCACGAAATTGGAATCCAGGTTTTCCTGCCGGACCTTGTCCGCCGTCACCGTGTACGGCTGGTTCTTGTCGTCGACGCCCTGATAGCGGGCATTCGACAATTGCATGGAATCGCCGGAATTCCCGTCGATATCGAACAGTTGCAGGCCGGGCAGGGCGGTCTGTTCCGAAAGCCGCGGCCAGGCGATCAACAGGGCGATCAGCATCAGGGCGACGGTCGGCAGCACGACCTTCAGGAATTGCACCATGCGGCCGTAGGACCGGTCGATGCGCGTGCTGCGCGTCCCCAGCGGGATGTTCTGGCGCTGGCGGCCCGTTTGCGGCGTTTTTTCAGCGGCGGCCACTGTCTTGCCCTTTGCGGCCGGTCAAACGATACCCGCGCGCAGCACGTCATGCAGATGCAGAATGCCGACGGGTTTGGACCCTTCCATCACGAAGACGGCCCCGATCTTCTTGGCGTTCATGTCGCCCAGCACTTCCATGGCCAGGGCCTCGGGCCGGGTCGAGATCGGGTTTCGGGTCATGATCGCGGTGACCGGCTGACCCAGTACGGAGTCGGTCATGTGACGGCTCAAATCGCCATCGGTCACGACGCCGACCAGGGCGCCGTCCGTATCCAGGACGCCGACACAGCCGAACCGCTTGCGGGTCATCTCGACGACGGCTTCCGCCATGGTCGCGCTTTCCGGCACCAGGGGGACCTCGTCGCCTTGATGCATGATGTCGCGAATCCGCAGCAATTGCCGGCCGAGCTTGCCGCCCGGATGCAGAATCTTGAAATCGGAGGCGGTGAAGCCCTTACGGTTCAATAGCGCGACGGCCAGCGCATCGCCCAGGGCCAGACTCATGGTCGTCGATGTCGTGGGGGCCAGGCCCATCGTGTCCGCCTCCGGAACGCTGGGCAGGATAAGCCCGACGGTGGCGAAGGTATCCAAGGTGCTGCCTGCGCGCGAGGTGATCGCGATGAGCGGAATGGAAAACCGACGGCAATGCTGCAGCAGGTCGCTCAGTTCCGAGGTTTCGCCGCTGTTCGACAGGGCGAGGACGGCATCGGCCTCGGTGATCATTCCCAGGTCGCCGTGGCTCGCCTCACCCGGATGCACATAGTGGCTGGGCGTTCCCGTGGAGGCGAATGTCGCGGCGATTTTCCGGCCGATATGACCGCTCTTTCCCATGCCGGTGACGACCACGCGGCCGGATACCTCCGCCAGAATGTCCAGCGCCTGAGAAAACCGCCCGTCCAGGGATTGGGACAGCGCCGCGATCCCGTCCGCTTCCAGGCTCAGCGCCTTTCTGGCCACGGAAAGGTCGTCGGGTACCCGCTCGGGAACCGCGCTGTCCGGCTGTTGCGCAGCCGGTGCGACACCGTTGGCTGTCGACTGCATGATCATGTCACCCAAATAATACGACCGACTTCACGGTCTGGATATCGGGACGGGGCCTGTCGGATACCAGATCCGGTCCGGTTCCCGGCGGCCGTTCCCTCTAGCTATGCGAAAATATATCGTTTTCCTGCCAGCCGCCGAGGTCGAGCTCCGCCCGGGTCGGCAGGAAGTCGCAGCATGCCCTGGCCAGATCTGTCCGCCCTTCGCGTTCCAGCATGATGTCCAGCTTTTCCTTCAGCCGGTGAAGATACAGAACATCCGCCGCCGCATAGGACAATTGATCCGGCGAAAGTTCTGCTGCGGCCCAATCCGATGATTGCTGCTGTTTCGACAGGTCGACGCCCAGCAACTCCCGGCACAACGCCGACAGGCCGTGGCGGTCGGTATAGGTCCGGACCAGCTTTGAGGCGATCTTGGTGCAATAGACCGGCGCCATGATGATCCCCATGTTGCGCTTGATCACGCCGATGTCGAACCGCGCATATTGCAGGATCTTCGTCACCGACGGGTCGCTCAAAATCCGGCGCAGGTTGGGCGCGTCATAGTTTCTGTCGGGAAACTGGACCAAATGGCTTACACCGTCGCCTGAGGACAGTTGAACCACGCAAAGTCTGTCACGCTGCAGGTTCAACCCCTGTGTTTCCGTATCGACGGCGACAAGCGGCCCGAGGTCGAGATCGTCGGGCAGGTCCCCCTGATAAAGATGAATGCTCACGTATACTTAGCCCTCGTCTGGACCGGGTTGGGCCCTTTTTCAGGACGCTCATTGGGTTCTTATCTTTCAGTCCCTACAGCAATGTCCGCGAAACGACAATCATGAATGGCCGACCTTTTCGGTAGGGTTGCCGGCACGAAAAGCAGCCAAGCGCGCCCAATGCCGCCGTTGTGATGGTCTGGACATGACGTCGTTATTTAAGTCTTCTATAATGCGCCGGTTGTGACCGGTTCACAGAAATGGCCGTGAGTGCTCCGTGATGGCGATAAGTTACACCGATATCCCCGAGTCCATTCGTTTCGATGATGAGAGCTTCCTGGACGAGTGCGACCCTCGGATCGTTACGCTGGTCGCGCTCTGGCGGTCGCGCTTCAAGAGCGATGCACTACCCGCGCGGCGCGATATAGAGCCGCATGAAATCGTTAAGATGTTGCCCGACATCATGCTGGTCGACGTGGTGCAGCCGGGCCCCGACTTCCGTTATCGCCTTGTCGGCACACGGGAGGTCGAGTTCCGCGGCTATGACCCAACCGGCCGCTCGGTGCGGGATGCTTTTGCCGGTTTCGACGGCAATTTCTGTGACGGGAACTATCGCTCGGTCGTGGACCGGCGGGCGCCTGTATTCATCGTCGAATACGCACCGACGAAACTGGGGGCCGTCGCGCGGCGGGAGACCGTGTTCCTGCCCTTCGCCGGCGATGGGCAGACGGTGGATATCGTCATGGTCTTTTCCGTCACCGACCTCAGCATGGGCGATACCTTCGTGCCGCAGGCCGAACTGCTGAAAATGGCGTCCGGGGAATAGCGGCCGAAGAGTATCCAAAGGCGCCAAGTGAAATTCCTGCTCCAAAAGAGAGCGCTTGGCGAGGACGTGGTATGGAGCAAATCCCAAGCGTAATAGCGCTGCACTACAAGATCGAGCATTGCCCAGACCTTGATTACGGGAACGCCGCCGCTCTTTCTCATGAAGAGGAGGATTTTTCCGTCATAATCGAGAACGGCAGAGCAACGGTTCTAATGAAGGCTCACTTTTCGTCTGAAAAAGAGGCCAAGGAAACTATTGCCCCATTTTTGGAAGCGTGGCGCATCAAGGCGCTTCTCGAAGAAGGAAAAGACGCGTTTCGGTTTGAATTTGTCTCCTCCGATGTCGAAACCATGGGCCAGAGCGAAACAGGAACGGAAGTAGTGGCGTTAACAGCATCATTATCCATGAAAGCGTTGCCGGCGAGCGTACACATAGCAAAATCTACATTTCCTTTGCCACCGACGGACTTCTCATTGTCCGACACTGTGGAGGATATCAGCTTCCAGTATGAGGCTTATCTTCGGAAAGAAATGTCTCTTCCCTCTGTTGGGTACTTTGTCGTTACGGTCCTGGATCGTGATTTTGACAAACAAGAACCTACAACGCAGCTAAACATATCGAACAAAGTTTATCGTCGGCTCAAACAGCAATGTTCTGGTAAGGGGGGCAGAGACGCTCGTAAAGCAGATGCCGTATCAGAGCCGCTATCTGAAAACGACCGCCTATGGATTGAACGAGCAATTGTTGCGATTCTTCGGCGGGCTGGGTCTCTAGCGAAGGGCGTGGATGTTTCCAAGCTACCCAAGTTGACTGTGGACACAATCTAGCCTTGGGCCGCAAATCTTAATTCTGGAGCCCTAGAATGATGAAGGTGTTCAATCGGTTGGGTTGAGTATGCCTCAGAGAACGGCTGTCGACCTTAATAGGTTCACTGAAGACAGAAGCGGATCCCACGCGTTTGAGCTCTTTGCTAAGAGTATTTTTTGAAGGGAATCCAGACGGTTCGGCATTTCGCGGTTTGTGGTCCAGGATCATCACCGCTTCCGCCCCCTCGGCGGCCAGAATGAAGGCCCCTATTGCGTCCGATCTACGGGAACGTGTAACCGCGCCGGGTGAACGAATTTCCCGCCATCAAGTGGACTTTCCGACCCCCAACCGATACTAGGGTAGGTATGCCGATACGTTACCGTATATTCTCGGAAAGCCAGCTTTTGGTGACATGCTATGAAGGGCGGGTCACTGAGCGGGATTTGTTGGACACCTATGAAGAGATCTACGGTTTGGATCAATACCAGTTCTGCCGCGTGGAACTGGTGGATGCCCGGCTGAAAACCGAAACCGACTATACGATGGCGAGCTTCATGAAGCTCAACGAGATGACGATCGAACGTTTCGGGGCGGATGCAGAGGATCTCGTCACGGCGGTGCTCGCGGAAACGACCGCGCATTTGGGCATGGCGAATCTTTACCGAGCGGTTACCGAGGTTTTCGGTCAGGAACAGGTGACGACGTTCAACGATCTCGGCGCGGCGCTGGATTGGCTGAAGGTGCCTAAGACAGAACATCAGGCCGTCGCCGAGTGGCTGGACCGGCAAATCTGCACCTGAACGATACGCCCCTGTCCGGGAATCGACGGCGTGTCGAAGAGTCACTCAAGCGCAGGCGAAAACACCCCCGGCCTTGGCCGGTGACGCCGTCAAACAACTGATTGTTTCGGAGAGTGCGTCGAGAATGGTGCCCAGGAGAAGATTGCGGACAATAAATCTCTAAGACGTTGAAAAAAAATAATTGTTGTGGTGCCTCACGGTAGTTTTGTGTACCAGCGGTGTGTTCGATGCGTCAACCGATTTTCAACGACGTTTTCGAAAAGTGATCTTTGCCCTCGGCTTCTTTGCACGCTTTGGAGAACGCTTTCCGTTGGTATCATCGTCATCGTCATCGTCTTCGTCTTCGACAATGAGGTTTCCTTCTTCATCAATGTCATCAAAGTCCGAAGCGCTTATTTCGTTGGCTCTTATCACCAACGCCTGCCACTTCTCTTCTTGTACCTTCCCTTCCAAGTACGCCCTCTTAATCACGTGATAGGGATTGAATACGATTACATATGAGAGGTCCCCGAGTGGGCCGGACTTGACTTCAATAAATCCCAGATCATTCAGTCTCCGAACGCGGTCTTTCCACGTTCGCAGCGCTCTTTGGCCGGAAAACCCAGCATGAAATGCCATTTCTTCCGGGCGGTTTAGGGTTAGGAAAAACTCATCGAGTAGCCTAGACCAAAGCTCAAAATATGTTTGACCAACAGGGAAACCCTTGTCCGAAAGGTCGTCCATGATGCTCATCATCAGTGGCAGTGTGCGTGGAACGGTTACGAACCCGTCGCGCTTCTTTCTATTCCAGAGCATTTTGTCGGTGATTTCCGGCCACAACTTCGCGCGTGCGTCGAGCTGCCGCTGGAGGATCGTTCTTGACCTTCTTGCCATGCGCAATCTTTCGCTCACAGGGATCGCCGTAGTGGTCCTGTTCCACTTGGCGGAGAACCAAAGGCTCTTTTCGTCAATTGTGAGAAGAGGCGGGCCCGGGGGTGGAGGCTGGGCCCTTCGCTACTTGATCTGACGCCGCAAACCGGGTGGAAACAGCGCTGAAATGACCTGATCCGGTTTTGGAGACCGGTAAACCACTTCGACCTTCACGATGTTCACACTCTACGGCGTTTTCCCTGTAAACTCAAAGGCTTAGTTACGGTTGTTGGTATTGGGTAAGTCATGTATCCGGCTCAGTCCGAGTCTCGAAGCGCATAAAATCGCCATCTCACATGTTGAGTTGGCATGAGTAAGCGGAAGGTGGGCTGTAAGTAATTGTTAGAAAAAAAGAAAATGTGTGTATGCGGGTGATCCCGGTTTATCGGTGCTCTCCGTGCTCGCTGTGATCCCGGTGATCGAGGTGAGGTGATCGGGGTAGGCCTCGGTGAAGAGGCTTTGCCTTGCCACAGTGATCAAGGTTTGTCCCAATCAACTCGAAAATCGAGGATGTTGATTAGTGCGTCGCCCCCACGGCGACCATCCAGGTCAATGCATGGCACATTCAAGTCCGCGCAAACATCGGGAACCTTGCGGTTCGCCCTTTGGGCACTTTGCCTCGAAACTTCGTCGGTAACGACTGTGTATCCACCGTGCAGGGCGCTCGCGATCAACGCGTAGTCATCACCAACTGTGTTTGTTTCTGCTTCTGTGAGGGCCGCCCCATCTGGCTGTGTGTATTGGTGCAACACATCTGGGAACCGAGCATCGTATGCGCGATCTGCTAAAATCAGGGCGTCTTTGTTCGCGATTGCCCACTCCGCCAATTCATCACGTCGGTCGGGAGGGTAATCTCCGATCTTACTCCATGTTTCAATGGGCATCTTGACGAGGTCGGCTTCGGCCTTGTTTTGCAACCAGGACCAAAACTGCGGCACGCGTTCGAACTGAAAGTGGTAGTTCTTCGCGAAAATCAAACAGTTTGCATCGATGACGTACATGCGTTGTGCGCCTACGCCCGAAGCTTCTTGAGGTTTTCAGGAGATGCGCCCAGGATTCGCGAGGCCCGCGTGTAGGTTAATTGCCCAGAGTCCAGGGCCTTGAAAACAGTCTCCTTAAGCCTGTTGCCAAGCTGATAGCTCTTTATGGTGTACCAAGACGGCCCGCCCTGGTTTCGTCCCTGATCGCGCGCACGACGCGCTCGCCACTCAGCTTGGTATTGGTTGTAGAGGGCCCACCACTGATCCTCACTGATCTTCTCTTCACGCCAGAGCCTGTGTGCCGTAGCGGCCCTGCTTATGCTGAACTCAGACGCGACCGTTCGGACAGCGTTGAAAAGATCGATCTTATCGACCCGCGCCCAAGCTTCCTCGAATTGCAACGTTGGCAGCAGAAGCTCCGAAGCTACTGCGTTACAGAACTTTTCGTCGTCAATTTCGTCTGCGCCGTTTCGCCCAAACGGATTGTGATTGCTTATCCCGGATGTGCCGATCCAGAGATGCGCAAGTTCGTGGGCTAAGGTAAATGTTCTCGCCGCTTTGGCATCGTTGTCATTGATCACGACAAAAGGGACGAGGGGGTCAGCTAAAGCAAAGCCTCGGAAATCTTCTGGGTCGATGTCTGTTGTATGATGCCCAAGATCACCCTGGGCCAACACGAAGACGCCACATTGTTCTGCCTTGTAGCGGAAATACCGGAACAGCCCATCGTTGTCGTTAGCGAGGTTTCTGTCATTTCGGCGGATGCCCAATTCGGCTTCGATGTCTCGCGCAACTGCGTTGACATCTCTGATCTCACGGAAACGTCCAACAAACTGAAGCGGTTCAAGCGGAACCCCAGTTTGCTCATGCTCTTCCCTGAGCAGATCGAGCACTTGCTGTTGTTTAGCCTTCATACGCGATATCAATGCGCGAAGCTTCGGAGATGGAGCCTTTAATTCCCTATCGCCAACGGTTCGGAAGTCTGCAACGTCCGTTTCTACCGTAGGAGGCTCCGCGAGGTAGAACGTGAGAACCGGTCGGAAGTATGCTTTCGCAACGGTAGCGAGTTGATTGTGGGTCGGATAATCCTGTCCATCCTCCCAATCCTTAAGCCGTTGTTCGGGGGAGCGGTCTTTGGTTTGCGGGATACCGATAGCTTGGGCGGCTTCCTCCAACGAGAGACCAGCGTCCTCGCGAGCCCATCTCAGCATCGAGTTGTTTATATTCGCCCTTTGTGTCGACATTTTCCCGTCCGCTCTCCCGCTTACAGAAATAGACTGACTTGGAGGCTACGTACAGATGTGTGGTCACTTCGTCGCGCTTTGTGCCACCCTTTTTGCAGCAAAAATCTGCAACCTGTATCAAAAGCTGTCCGGAAGCGGCATTCCCCCAATAGGGGGGGGTGCTGTTTTCACAGAGGGTTGGTTCGAAAGCCGCTGGTGTCCGCCTCTTGCATTGTCTGCGAAAAGCCGTGTCTCACTGAACCAAGGTCTAACGAGACGTCTCGGATGATCGCGATAAGCGTCTCATAAGAATACCTATTGACCTTTGAGACAGATCGACTCATACGTTTAAGACGTTGTGAGACAATCTTGCTTGGAGGCACCCATGCTTATCGGCTACGCCCGCACATCAACCCTGGATCAGAAGGCGAGTATCGAAGGCCAGGCCCGCGAACTAGCGCAGGTGGGTTGTGAGAAGCTGTTCAGTGAGCAGGTCTCTTCGGTGGACGTCGTCAATCGGGAGCAGCTGGCGCAGGCACTAGACTTTATCAGGGACGGGGACACCCTAGTGGTCACGAAACTGGATCGTCTGGCCCGTTCGGTGAAACACCTGCTCGAGATCATGGACGCTCTGACCGCAAAGGGCGCGAGCCTCCGCATCCTGAACATGGGAATCGATACGGGGACACCAACCGGCAAGCTTATGCTGACCGTCCTTGGGGGGATCGCCGAGTTCGAACGCGAGATCATGCTGGAGCGGCAGCGCGAGGGCATTGAGAAGGCTCGACGCGAGGGGAAGTACAAGGGGCGGAAGGCTACAGCACGCGCGAAGGAAGCAGAGGTCCTGCACCTGAAATCTGAAGGCGTTGGGCCTACGGAGATCGCCAAGCGGTTGGGGATTGGTCGGGCCTCGGTCTACCGCATCCTTGACAATCCTGGGCAATAAGTCCGTTTTCTCCCTCCCTTCATATTCTTTCGTGTCTGTGTCTCTGGGGCCGGGTGCGAAAATTCCTTAAGGCCACCTATGAACCCGTGTCGCGTCCCTGGATGCACCCAAGCATCTACCCGCTTCGGTCGGCTCTGCTCGACTCATAAATCCCGCCAGCGCCGCCATGGTCACCCCTCGCAGTTGGGCGTCACCAAGGCCGAGTTGAAACCGTACGTCGAGACCGTCCGGGAGCGTAGGCGGAACAATCCCGATAGCACCCTGTGGGCTTCCATAGAGGCCCGTTGGATGGCTCTTGTGAGCAACTGCAAGGGTGTTGTGGCGGCGTACCAGAACGGCAGGCCGATGAATCGGTACAACCGTCTAGCCAGCGAAGAGATCGTTCGGGTGTCGGAGCATGTATCGCCGGATGAAGTGATGGAGACGACCCTGGCACTATTCATCATGCAGGAACAGGCCGGACGTCGTTTCCTCTCCGACGAGGCCTTTTGGCACCAGCTGACCCGGCGGGTCCGAGGGCTCACCCAGGTGAACTCGGGGACGTGGCTTGACCCTTCTAGCGGCACGAGGAAGCGGGTCTATCTCGACCTTGCTCCAGCCGCCACGGTCATCATGGGCAAAGCCCTGGCTGAGACGTTCGGGATGGCTGGGATGATGTTGGCCAAGAAGGAAGCCGAGGAAGCTGAAAAAAAGCAGCAGGAACTGAAAGACATCGCCCAGGCAGTAAGAGAGTTAAAATGACTATGGATGCAGCAGTGAACACGGACCAACAGGAACTGGTCTTCGGTCCCAGCGACACGCTCCGGGCGCTTGCGGCGCTGGCGGGCGAGGGCCAATCGCCAGACCCTCTTCCCAACCGGCTTCCCATTACGGCGATTGAACAGCGTCCGGACCTGTTCCAGCCTCGTGGCATGGACGAGCGGCACCTGAACGAACTGCAACGGGCGATCAGGACTCATGGTCACCTTGATCCCCTGTTGGTGATCCAAGTGGGACGGACACCCGTTCTGCTCGATGGTCACCACCGTGTGGAGGCCTATAGGATCGCTGGGGTGACGGATGGCGTTCCGGTGGCCTACTTCACTGGATCGCTCGAGCAGGCCGTCCTGGAGGCAGGCAGGGCCAACAGCAAGGCCAAACTGCCGATGACTTCCAACGAGAGGACCGACTACGGGTGGCGGTTGGTCCTGCTGGGTCAATACACGAAGAAGCAGATCAGGGAGGCCGCCGGGATATCCGATGGCACCGTTGCGACCATGCGCCGGGTGAAGGCAGCACTAGGAGATGAAGCTTACGACTGGGAGCGCTGGTTCCAGGCGCTGAGCGTCTACCAAGGAAAACAGCAGAATATCCTCACTGACGATGAGATGAAGGACAAGTTGCAGGCCCAGGCGAACGACTATGCCGACCGGCTGACCAATGAATTCGGCACAAAGTTGTCGAACAACGTGACCCTGGCCGCGATGGCACTCGAAATCCACTTTGGGCGACGTATGCCTGAACTGGCGCTGGAACTCCGCCATCACCTGCCCGACTTCGACGATGAAGACTTGGACTACTGACACGGCAACCTATGCACTCCTTGGGGGGTGCAAAATGCATACTTTCACACGGCAGGTGCACAGATATCCAGGTACGTAACCGCACCCGCTAGATGACCCTAGGGAATTTGCTCATGAACAGGGCGCAAGCCTTTACGGTGGACTCGCCGTAACCATCTCCAACAGTGCTAGCGCTGTGGCCGACGATGTCGTTGCAGACCTTCGGGTCGCAGCCTTCGGTTTCCCTGGCAAGCGTCTTGAAGGTATGCCGCCAGCCGTGACTTGGCATGATGTCTTCAGAACCGATGATTGGTTTGACCATGTCGGCCAATCTGTTTTTGGCTGCGTTCCGTTTCCCGGTGATATCGTCGCCTTCCTTGGCGTTCAGGAATAGGTATCCGCTACCTTCACCCTTCACAAAGTCCAGGAACCCTTCCTCGACCAGATGGTCGTGAACAGGCACGAAGCGCATTTCCTTGTTCTTCACCGTTCCGGCTTCAGGAGTAACGACTATTACCCAGTGCCCTTCTTGTTCGCGGACATCTCTCTTGCGAAGTTGGATCATTTCCCCAACGCGGGCACCGGTATAGGCGCACAACCACGGAACCCAGCGTTTGGCGTTGGTCGTCTTGGGCTTCTCCCATCCTTTGGGTGAGTGGTTTTTTGCGGCCGAGAGTATGGCCTTCCGCTCCTCTAGGCGGAAGTATCGCTCCCGAATCTTCGGCTTCTTCGCCTTCATGACAGCTATGCCTTGAGCCGGGTTGGTTGGAAGCAGTCTTTTCTTAACCGCCCAGCTAAGCACCGCCTTGGTTCCTGCGAGGTAGCTGTCGCCGATAGTCTTCGGACTAAGAGTGCTTCCGGTTCGAGGATTTACGGTTCCCTGGAGGTGCGCGACAAACGCGTCGATGTCATTCGGGGTGACCTTGGTTGCATCGTCGTGCTTGAGGAAACGACGCAGAGCAGTGATCGCTTGGGTGTAGCTGGCCTTGGTGCTCTTGGACCGACCGGCGTTCTCGGCTTCCTTCCACCAGCCCTCCAGGAGCCCTTTCAGGCTAACTGAGGGCGTCTGAGGAGGAGTCGGTGTCACGCTCTCTTCCCACTTCGGAAAGCGCTTCCCCGCATCGTCTTCGCTGTAGTCTCCCTCCGCAAACTTCCCAAGTTTCGCGGCAACATCATCCATCGCATTAGCGGTTTGTACTAGGAGCCGGTTGCGACTTTTTTCGTCCACGACCAATGCATGCTTTGCCAATATCAAGTCGAGAAACGGGCCGAATCGGAACTCAAGGCTCGCTTGTGTCTTGGAGGGGCTAGGGATCATCAACTTCGCGTTTCCAGCCTCACCTCGTCGAGCTGATTCGTTCAGGACCCTCATCTTTTGCCACAATGCAGGCGAACCAGGATTGTCACCCATCGCGTCGACCCACATCTTGTAGAGTTCGCCGGACAGGGCCACGGTTTGCTTGTGTGATAGGCTCACAGGGCCGTCGCGGAGCGACTTCCACACGCCCTCCAGGTACGCTTCGACGGCAAAATTGCGCGCCTTAACCTCTTCCGGATCGGATGTGCCAAGGGACACCTTCACGTCCTGCGCTGACGGAGCGACGACCTTGGTTACAACCTTGTCGCCAACCGGAATGCTCAGGGTCGTGCCCCTGGCCCTATCCAGCACATCAAGCGGAATGCGTTTGCGGAAATAATGGTTCGCGGAGTCGCGACGTTTCATCGGACGAACAACCCTGTACAACATGCTCTGTGCCCCACCTTTGTGTACCAGTTTGGTGAGGCGAAGCCCTTGATATCAGGGGATTTCGTTATTTTTCAACGGGGTTCGTCGAGATTGGTGCCCAGGAGAAGACTCGAACTTCCACGACCTTACGGCCACTGGCACCTGAAGCCAGCGCGTCTACCAATTCCGCCACCTGGGCTCGACGAAGGGGGTGTATCTGCGAGCCGGCGGGTAATGTCAACACCGAAGAATGCGTTTCTTTCACTTTCCCGTTTAGGAAATGCGTCCGGGCCCTTTTGGCTTGCGTAAAACTTGCGCTAGATTCCGATGAAACAGGCGGAAACGCCGCGTCATGGAGGGTTGGGATAATGCAGATGCCGAAAATGGTGACCGTCATCGGCGGGTCGGGTTTCGTCGGACGGCAGGTCGTGCAGGACCTCGCCGCAGCGGGCGCGCGGGTGCGGGTTGCCTGCCGTGACCCGGAAGCGGCGCTCTCGCTGAAGCCCATGGGCGATGTCGGGCAGGTGACGCCGGTACAGGCGAATATCCGCGACGAGGCCTCGATCCGGGCAGCGGTGCAGGGGGCGGACGCGGTGGTGAACCTGGTCGGCATTCTGGCCGAGGGCGGCAAGCAGAAATTCCGCAGTGTGCAGGCGGAAGGGCCGGGCATCGCCGCCCGCGCGGCGGCCGCGGCCGGCGCCGGGGCCTTCGTCCAGATTTCCGCGATCGGCGCCTCGGAAAACTCTCGCGCGGCCTATGCCCGGACCAAGGCGGCGGGTGAAAAGGCGGTCCTGGAAGCCTTCCCAAGCGCGGTCATCCTGCGCCCCAGCATCGTCTTCGGCCCGCGGGACAGTTTCTTCAACATGTTCGCGGAGATGGCCCGGTTGTCGCCCGCGTTGCCGTTGATCGGCGGCGGGACGACCAAGTTCCAACCGGTTTATGTCGGAGACGTGGCCGCCGCGGTGATCGCCGCCATGACCAATCCGCAAGCGCGCGGAAAGACCTATGAACTGGGCGGGCCGGCGGAATACAGTTTCAAGGAATTGCTGCAGATGATGCTGCGGGAGACGGGGCAGAATGTCCGGCTTGTCTCCATCCCCTTCCCGGTCGCCTCGCTGATGGGGGCGTTGACCGGATGGCTGCCGGGCGCGCCGTTGACGCGCGATCAGGTCGAAATGCTGAAATCCGACAATGTGGTCGCCCATGGCGCACCGGGGCTGAAGGATCTCGGCGTGGAGCCGACGGCAATCCGGGCGATCTTGCCGACCTATATGGATGTCTATCGCCGCGGCGGGCGGTTCGCGAGCGCCTGAAACTTGGGCCTGTGTCAGCCGCAGAACGGGCTTGCGCTCTCGCTCAGGCCGAGACCGTAGACCCAGTACAGCAGCAGGCCGCCGAGCAACAGGCGATAGATCACAAAGGGACCGAAACCGGCATGGCGCAGCCAGCGCATCATCAGCGCGATGGCGACCAGGCCGGCGACGAAGGACATCGCCGCGGCAAGGATGACATCCGCGCCCAGCGCCATGTTGCCTTCCTCATAGATGTCCAAGCCGGTCAGCAGCCCGGCCCCGAGGATGGTCGGGATGGAGAGCAGCATCGAGAAGCGCGCCGCCTCGGCCCGTTCGAGGCCGAGAAGCCGCGCCGAGGTCATGGTGATGCCGGAACGGCTGGTTCCGGGAATCAGGGCCAGTACCTGGGACAGGCCGATCAGCAGCGCCGATGAGACGCCGAGATGTTCGACCCTCCAGACGGTCATGCCGACACGGTCGGCGACCCAGAGAAGAATGCCGAAACCGATGGTCGTCCAGGCGATGATTTCCACATCGCGCAGAACCAGGGCGACATAGTCCTTGGCGAGGAAGCCGACGATCACCACAGGGATCGTGCCGACCACGACGCTGATCAGGACTTTGGCCTGAGTTCCGCCCCGCCCGGTCACCAGCCGGCCAAGCCCGATCGTCATCATCCAGATGTCGCGCCAGAAATACAGCGCTACCGCAAAAAGCGTCCCGACATGGACGGCGACGTCGATGGCCAGGCCCTGGTCTTCCCAGCACATAACCTTTCCGGTCAGTACGAGGTGCCCCGACGAACTGATCGGCAAGAACTCCGTCAGGCCCTGAACGACGGCCAGGATCAGCATTTGATAGAGAGCCACGGTCTCCCCCGGTGGTGGTGGCTGAAAACGGATGTGCAGGCCGGCACGGCGGCGTGCCCTTCTGCCTATCGCGAATCGCTTCGGCCTGCAAAGAACTACCGGCAATCCACCAAGAAAGCGGCTGAAAAGCGAATGGTTCCGAAATGGTACTAAATATTTGAAGCCCAACGCTGCATTTTGCCGCAGCGCGGCAAAACGAGCCGACAGCCAAAAATATTAGTAAACAAAACGGAACTATATGAACGATTTCAGTGGCCATCGCCCGCCGGCCTGTGTATAGAACCCATCCGCCGGGCCTGAACCTAGGGATCCGGCGAGGAAAATTCGGGTTGCAGGTTCAGGGCGGACGCCTTGGGCAGGAAGGGGTCGTTTCATGACAACGGATCAGATGCTGAAGTTCGTAACGCGCCAGCAACGGACGCCGACGAAACGGGCCGCCGACGATCGCCGCACGGATTTCGGTGAAATCTACGAAGAGTACAAGCCGGCCGAAGCCTCCGCCCAGGCGGGCCGTTGCTCGCAATGCGGCGTGCCCTTCTGCCAGATCCACTGCCCGCTGCATAACAACATACCCGATTGGCTGATGCTGACCGCGGAAGGTCGCCTGGAAGAGGCCTACGAGGTCTCCAGCGGCACCAATACCTTCCCGGAGGTTTGCGGTCGGATCTGTCCGCAGGATCGCCTGTGCGAAGGCAATTGCGTCATTGAGCAGTCCGGCCACGGCACGGTCACGATCGGTTCGGTCGAGAAATACGTGACAGACACGGCCTGGGAAGAAGGCTGGGTGAAGCCGATCCGCCCGAAACGCCAGCGGCCGGAATCCATCGGCATCATCGGCGCCGGGCCCGGTGGCCTGGCGGCGGCGGAAAAGCTGCGCCGGCGCGGATATGAAGTCCACGTTTATGACCGTTATGACCGCATCGGCGGCCTGCTGGTCTATGGCATTCCGAACTTCAAGCTGGAAAAGGAAATCGTTCAGCGTCGGGCCGACTGGCTCATCGACGGCGGAATCGAATTCCATCTGAACTGTCGCATCGGCGAAGACGTGACCTTTGCCGAACTGCGGGAAAAACACGATGCCGTGCTGATCGCCACCGGCGTCTACAAGGCGCGTGACCTGGCCGTCCCGGGACGCGGTCTGGAAAACGTCATTCCGGCGATGAGCTACCTGACTGCCAGCAACCGCGTCGGCCTTGGGGACGAGGTCGCGGAATTCGATGACGGCAGCCTGAATGCATCGGGCAAGAACGTCGTCGTGATCGGCGGCGGGGACACGGCGATGGACTGTGTCCGCACCGCCATCCGCCAAGGCGCGAAGTCGGTTAAATGTCTGTACCGCCGAGACCGGATAAACATGCCGGGATCGCAGCGCGAGGTGCAGAATGCCGAGGAGGAAGGCGTGCAGTTCGTCTGGCTGACCGCGCCGGAGGCCTTTGTCGGCGACGACAAGGTCACGGGCGTACGTTCCGTCCAGATGCGCCTGGGCCGTCCGGACGCGACCGGACGCCGGTCGCCCAAGCCGATCGAAGGCAGTTCGGAACTGCATGACGCCGATCTGGCCATCCTGGCGCTCGGCTTCGATCCGGAAGATCTGCCCGGCATGTTCGGCGACCCGGACCTGCCGGTGACGCGCTGGGGCACCGTGCGTGTGGATCACCGCAGCAAGATGACCGCGCTGGACGGCGTGTTCGCCGCCGGCGACATCGTGCGCGGCGCCAGCCTTGTCGTCTGGGCGATCCGCGACGGCCGCGACGCTGCCGACAATATTCACGAATACATCCAGGCGCGCGCTTCCGAAAGCGCAGCGGCCGCGGAATAAGGCGCGCCACGGCGCGGGAAAAGGGGTAGTTCGATGACGTCTACACATCAGGATCAGACGGGCTGGGTCGAAAAGTATCGGCAGGAGGCCGAGCGCCTCGAACGCGAGGGCATGTACATGCCCTCGACGGAAACCTCCGCCTGCGGCGTCGGCATGATCGCCTCCATCGACGGAACGCCGCGCCGCGACGTGGTCGAGTCCGGCATTCAGGCCCTGAAGGCCCTGTGGCACCGGGGCGCGGTCGACGCCGACGGCAAGACCGGCGACGGCGCCGGCATCCATGTCCAGATTCCGCAGGAATTCTTCCGCCGGCATATTCGCCGCACCGGTCACGAACCGGGCGCCGGGCTGCTGGCGGTCGGCATGGTCTTCCTGCCGCGTACCGATCTCGCCGCGCAGGAAACCGTGCGTCAGATCGTCGAATCCGAAATCATCCGTCGCGGTCACCGGATCTACGGCTGGCGGCAGGTTCCCGTCGACATTTCCGTGATTGGGGAAAAGGCGAACGCGACGCGCCCCGAAATCGAACAGATCATGGTCGAGAATGCGCGCGAAGTCAGCGATCAGGCGTTCGAGACCGATCTTTTCATCATCCGCCGCCGGATCGAAAAGGCGGTCCTCGCCCAGAATATCCGGGACGCCTATATCTGTTCCCTCAGCTGCCGGTCGATCATCTACAAGGGGCTGTTCCTGGCCGAACAGCTGACGGCGTTCTACCCGGACCTCTTGGATGAGCTGTTCGTCTCCAACTTCGCGATCTATCACCAGCGCTACTCGACGAACACCTTCCCGGCCTGGCCCTTGGCGCAGCCTTTCCGCGTGCTTGCCCATAACGGGGAAATCAACACGCTGCTGGGCAACGTCAACTGGATGAAGAGCCACGAAATCCGTTTCGACGACCCGATCTTCGGGGATGCCGTGGACGACATCAAACCGATCATTCAGCCTGGAAGTTCGGACTCGTCGGCCCTGGACGCGGTTTTCGAAACGCTGGTCCGGACCAAGCGCGATCTGCCCGAAGTGAAGTCCATGCTTATTCCCGAAGCGTGGGAACAGTCGGAGACGGTGCCGCAGCATCACCGCGACTATTATCAATACGCCAATGGGATCATGGAGCCCTGGGACGGCCCCGCCGCGATTTGCGGCTATGGCGGGCGCTGGGTCCTGGCCGGTCTGGACCGGAACGGTCTGCGGCCGCTGCGCTACGTCGTCACCGGCGACGGTTTGCTGATCGTCGGGTCGGAAATCGGCATGGTGAAGGTCGATGAAAAGACGGTCATGGAAAAAGGCCGGCTCGGGCCGGGCGAGATGATCGCGGTCGATCTGAAGAACGGCCGTCTGCTGCATGACCGCGAGTTGAAGGACTACGTGGCCGGCAAGTCCCCGTTCCATGAATGGGTGGAAAACATCAAGACGCTCGACCGGTCCGAAGCGGTCGAACCCGAACCGGCAATGGACCGTGATGAAATTCGTCAGCGGATGGTCGCCTATGGTTGGTCGCTGGAAGATCTGGAACTGATCCTTCAGCCGATGGCCGAAACCGGCAAGGAAGCGACCGGGTCGATGGGCGACGACACGCCGGTGGCGGTGCTTTCCGATCAGTATCGCGGATTGCATCACTACTTCCGCCAGAACTTCAGTCAGGTGACCAACCCGCCGATCGACTCGCTCCGCGAACGGTCGGTGATGAGCCTGACCACGCGGCTCGGAAACCTTGGCAATATTCTGGACCAGGACGCCAGCCAGCTGGAAATTCTGGAACTTGAATCGCCGACCCTGACCAACGCGGATTACAAACGAGTCCGCAAGTTCCTGGGCGACTCGGCGGTCGAAATCGACTGTACCTTTATTGCCGGGAAGCCGGGAGACGCCGACCTGCGTGAAGCCGTCTACCGGATTCAGCACGAAGCGGAAGACGCTGTCCGCGGCGGGGCGATGCATCTGGTCCTGACCGATCAGGGGATGGGCGACGAACGGGCGGCGATCCCGATGATTCTGGCCGCGGCGGCTGTCCATACGCATCTTGTCAACACGCAGCTGCGGACCTTCACCTCGATCGGCGTGCGCACCGGCGAATGTTTCGACGTCCATTACTACGCGGTTCTGATCGGGGTCGGGGCAACCTGCGTCAACGCCTACCTGGCCGAGGAAGTGATCGCCGACCGCCATCGCCGGGGCCTGTTCGGCGATGTCTCGCTGGAAAAGGCGATTGAAAATTACCAGAAAGCCGTAAAGGACGGGCTGCTGAAGATCATCTCCAAAATGGGGATCTCGATCATCAGTTCCTATCGCGGCGGGTACAATTTCGAAGCGGTCGGTCTGTCCCGCAGCCTGGTAGCCGAATTCATGCCGGGATTGCCCTCGCGGATTTCCGGTATCGGGTTGAGCGGTATCCAGCGTCAGGTTCTGCGCCAGCACAAGCGCGCCTATGACGAGGATTTCGTCGCCCTGCCGGTCGGCGGCTTCTACCGTTATCGCCGCGGCGGCGAAACCCATGCCTGGGAAGGCGACATGATCCATACGCTGCAGACTGCGGTTGCCGGCGACAGCTATTCGATCTATCGCCGTTACTCCGAAAGCATCCGCAATCTGCCGCCGGTGAATCTGCGCGACCTGATGGATTTCGACTATGCGGGCGAACCCGCGCCGCTGGACGAGGTCGAATCCATTACGGAAATTCGGAAAAGGCTCGTCGCCCCGGGCATCTCCCTGGGTGCGCTGTCGCCGATCGCGCATGAAACGCTCTCCATCGCGATGAACCGGATCGGCGCGAAGTCGGATTCCGGCGAAGGCGGCGAAGACCCGGCGCGCTACACGCCCCGTCCGAACGGGGACAACGCCTCCAGCGCGATCAAGCAGGTCGCTTCGGGCCGTTTCGGTGTCACCGCGGAGTACCTGAACAACTGCAAGGAAATCGAGATCAAGATGGCCCAGGGTGCGAAGCCCGGGGAAGGCGGGCAGCTGCCCGGCTTCAAGGTCTCGAAGATCATTGCGAAGCTGCGCCACTCGACCGAGGGCGTGACCCTGATCAGCCCGCCGCCGCATCACGACATCTATTCGATCGAGGATCTGGCGCAGCTGATCTATGACCTGAAGCAGATCAACCCGGAAGCGAAGGTCTGCGTGAAACTGGTGGCGCGCGCCGGGATCGGCACGATCGCCGCCGGGGTCGCCAAGGCGCATGCGGATGTGATCCTGATCTCCGGTCATTCGGGCGGAACCGGGGCCAGCCCGCAGACCTCAATCAAGTATGCCGGCCTTCCTTGGGAACTGGGCCTGTCGGAAGCGCATCAGGTGCTGACCCTGAACGGCTTGCGTCATCGTGTTCGCCTGCGGGCCGACGGCGGCATGAAAACCGGTCGTGACGTGGTGATTGCCGCAATTCTCGGTGCTGAGGAATATGGTCTCGGCACCGCGAGCCTGGTGGCGATGGGCTGCATCATGGTCCGCCAGTGCCATTCCAACACCTGCCCGGTTGGCGTCTGCACGCAGGACCAGAGCCTGATCGACAAATTCACCGGTTCGCCGGAGAAGGTCGTCAACCTGTTCAGTTTCGTCGCGGAAGAAGTGCGCGAGATCCTCGCTAGCCTGGGCGTGCGGTCGCTGAAGGAAGTGATTGGCCGAACGGATCTTCTGGCGCAGGTCAATCGAGGCGCCGAACATCTGGACGACCTGGACCTCAATCCGCTTCTGGTTCGGGCTGATACCGGTGGCACGCCTGCCTACTGCACCATGGAAGGACGGAACGAGGTTCCGGAAACCCTCGACGCGCAGATGATCGACGACGCCAAGGCGCTGTTCGATGACGGCGAGAAGATGCAGCTGCAATACAACGTGCGGAACACCTATCGGGCGATCGGCACCAAGATCAGCTCCAAGATCACGCGGCAGTTCGGCATGGCCGGCCTGGCGCCGGGTCATCTTCACGTCCGCATGCGCGGGTCGGCCGGCCAGTCGCTGGGCGCCTTCGCGGTGCAGGGGCTGAAGCTGGAAGTGCTGGGCGATGCCAACGACTATGTCGGCAAGGGCCTGTCCGGCGGCTCAATCGTGGTTCGTCCGATCACGGTCAGCCCGCTGGCCAGTCAGGACAACACCATTATCGGCAATACGGTGCTCTACGGAGCGACGGCCGGCACGCTTTATGCCGCGGGCCGGGCGGGCGAACGATTCGCCGTCCGTAATTCCGGCGCGGTGACGGTCGTGGAGGGTTGCGGCTCCAACGGCTGCGAGTATATGACGGGCGGTGTCGTGACCATCCTAGGCAATGTCGGCGACAATTTCGGTGCCGGCATGACGGGCGGCATGGCCTTCGTCTACGACCGCGACGGCGATTTCATGCATCGGCTGAATCCGGGCTCCGTCTCCGTCAACCGGCTGGAAACCGACTACTGGTCCGATTTCTGCCGCCGCCATATCGAGGATCATTTCCGCGAAACCCATTCGAAATGGGCGGACGGATTGCTCGCCGATTGGGAATTGAACCGGCAGCACTTCTGGCATGTCGTGCCTTATGAAATCCTCGAAAAGCTGGAACATCCGGTTTCGCTGGACGGCGATAAGGCGGCGGTTCCCGCTGAATAGAGCCGCCCGACGGCAGTATCCTTCACGGACGGGCCCGTCTTCCCGAATTTTTCGGGGAACGGGCCCGTTGCCGTTCCGGCCATCGGCGTTTATACGGCTAGTATCCCCGCCGTCCCCTCAACCGGTATGGGGGTAATCGTCAATCCGAGTCGGTGGGTATGCTGCTTCTCTATCATGTCTGGCTCTCTCCCTTTTGCCGAAAGGTCCGTTTGGTCCTCGCGGAGAAGAAGCTCGACTTCGAGATGAAGGTGCAGAAGGTCTGGGAGCGCGACCCGTCCTTCCTGGCGCTCAACCCGACTGGCGAAGTACCGCTGCTGATCGATGAGGACGGGACCAGGGTCGCGGGCTCCCAACCGATTTGCGAATATCTAGACGAAATGTACGGCGACGTGTCGCTGATCGGTCAGGGCGCAGTGACCCGGGCCGAGGTCCGGCGCCTGGTCGAATGGTTCGACCGGAAATTCCACGACGAAGTGATCGTGAATCTGGTCGACGAGAAGATCATCAAGCGTTTTCTGGGCCAGGGGGAACCGAACAGCCGGGCAATCCTGGCCGGCAGCCGCAACCTGCACACCCATCTGGACTATGTCGATTGGCTTATCGACCGCCGCACCTGGCTGGCCGGTGAGGATATGAGCCTGGCGGACCTGACGGCCGCCGCGCATCTTTCCTGCGTCGACTACCTCGGCGATGTGCCCTGGGACGATCACCCTGCCGCCAAGGACTGGTATGCCCGGGTGAAGTCCCGGCCCTGCTTCCGCCCGATTCTGGCGGACCGTATCCCGGGCGCGCCGCCGCCGCCGCACTACGCGGATCTAGACTTCTAGCTACGCGTTGTCGTTGCCGGTTATTCCGGCCCCGCCCCTTATTCGGGGCCGGCGACGTCGTCTACCTGCAGATCCAGCATCTCCAGATTGCGCCTGGCGTCTTCCGCCGCGGGCCGGCCTTCATGCAGGCGGATCAATGTTAGCCAATCCTGGCGCGCCGAGGCGGCGTTGCCTTGCAGCCGGTATATGATTCCCCGTTCCAACAGGGCTTCCGGGTTGTCCGCTTCAAGCTTGAGGGCGCGGTTCGCATCCTCCATGGCGAGGTCCAGCGCATCCACATAGCGGTAGGCGCTGGCCCGCAAGGCGTGGACCGGTGCGCTGCCGGGGGCCAGGAAAAGGGCCTGGTTCAGATCGTCGATCGCTTCCCAATATTCGTTTCGGGAAAAGAAGGTCACCGCCCGGTCGGTCAGGATGTCCGGATTGTTTGGGCTCAGTTCCAATGCGCTGCTCTGGACTTCCAGGGCCTTGTCCAAGTCGCCGGCCTGCTGCCAGGCGATACCCGAATGCGCCATGATTTCCGCGACGACATTCGGCGGCGTGTCGTCCGGCATGCCGCGGGCCAGTTTTTCCAGCCGGGTCGCCGCTTCCGGATAATGGCCAAGATTGATCAGCGCGATGGCGGAACAATGTAACGCTGCGTCGCCGCCGCCGGCATCGTGCCAACGCAGGCTGTGTTCGAAGGCTTCCTCCGGCTCCCGCACCGCCAGACTCAAGCAGATCTGATACTCTCGGTTTGAAAGAAAGTCGGTCTGCTGCGAATAGGCCGCGCCGTCGATGCAAATCAGGAAAGTCAGGGCCGCAAGGAAAACCCGGGCTGGTCGGCGCATGGTCATCGTCACATTCTAGCTGCTGGCGCCAGGGGTAAATCGAAGCGACATGCATGACAAGCCGCCGTCCAGCTTGGCTGCTTCCGCAACCGACAGTTCCGTGACCGTATAGCCCTGGCTGCGGAGCAATTCCGCCGTACGGGGGAAACCCTTGGCCAGGAACACCTGATCGTTCACCCGGATCAGGTTGGCGGCCGGTTCCTCGCCCGCCGGGCATTCGATGACCCGGTAGCCGTCGAAACAGCCGGACCGGACCAGCGGGGCGGTCGCGAATATGGTCTCTGCGTCCAACAGGCCGCAACCGGTCTTGAAATGCAGGATCTCCGGCGGGGTCTGCACGATGCGCAGCGGCACACCCAGACCGGCCGTAATCTTCTCCAATTGGGCGACGCCCGCCTCGTCGGTCCTGGCGGACAGACCGATGAGGATTTCCCGGCCCGTCACCAGGATGTCGCCGCCATCGACATAACCGCCTTCCGGAAGGTCGATCACCTGGTCGAAAATGGTGGCGAGGGCCTCGCGCATCGGGTCCCGCTCGCCGAATCGCGTAGCGGCCCCCGGGCGCAGGATGATCGCCGCCCCGGCCACGCACAGGGCCGGATCCTCGACGAAAACCGAATCCGGAAAGTCTTCCAGCGCGTCCAGCACGGTAACCTCGGCCCCGGTCGCGCGCAGCGCCTCCACATAGGCCTGATGCTCCCGCAGGAAAGCGTCGGGGGACGGGTCGGGCCCGGCGCCGTCACGGATGCCCTGGGTGACGCTCTTCCCCGGCTTCCGCGCAACCGCGTGGGAAAATCGATAACTGGCTTCCGGGTTCATGGCTTTCCTCCTGCAAGGACAAATACAAGCGGCCCGCAGTCTCATCCTGCGCCGCCCGAAATCAAGCCGAGAATCGGATGACGGCGCGCCCTATTGACACAGCGGGCGTGAAAGCAAAGTTCCTAGATCCGCGCGCCGCGCCAAAATTTCAAAGCAGGGTGACCATGACCAACCGTTTTTTCTGTTTCGGCCTCGGCTATTCCGCGATCGCCCTGGCTGAGCGTCTGCAAGACGAAGGCTGGGCGATTGCCGGGACCTGTCGCGGCGCGGAGAAACAGGCGGAGCTGACCGCGCGCGGATGGTCCGTCCATCGCTTCGACCGCGGCATGGATTTGCCGGACGGCATGCTCGATGGGGTGACGCATCTGCTGTCTTCGGTCCCGCCGGACGAGCAGGGCGATCCGGTGGTGGACGAAGCGGGCGGTGTTATTCGCCGGGCGGCGGGATCGATGAAATGGATCGGCTATCTCTCCACTACCGGTGTCTATGGCGACCGCGACGGCGGTTGGGTCGACGAAACTTCGGACCTGACGCCGACCGGTGCACGCGGCGAACGCCGTAAACAGGCGGAGGCGGCCTGGCTGGAACTGGGCCGGGAAACGGGTGTGCCCGTTCAACTGTTTCGGCTTGCGGGCATCTATGGCCCCGGCCGGAATGCGCTGGAAACGGTGCGGAGAGGGCGCGCCCAGCGGATCGACAAACCGGGTCAGGTCTTCAGCCGCATTCACCGGGACGACATCGCGGCGATCGTCCGGGCGTCCATGGAACGTCCAAATCCCGGCGCGGCCTATAATTGCTGCGACGACAACCCGGCGCCGCCGCAGGAAGTGATCGCCTATGCCTGCACCCTGCTGGGGGTGGAGCCGCCGCCCCTGGTGCCGTTCGAGGAGGCGGAGCTTTCCCCGATGGCGCGCAGTTTCTACCGCGACAACAAGCGGGTCTCGAACCGGCGGATCAAGGAAGAGCTTGGCGTCAGCCTGGCCTGGCCGGACTACCGGCCGGCGTTGGAAGCACTGCTATAGGCATCCAGGTCAACCGACGGCGGCGAGTATTTCCGCCAGCCTGTCCTCCATGCGCTTCAGGTCCGCTTCCGTCGACAGGCGGTGATCGCCGTTCTTGACCACTTCGGTCACCACATTCGTTGACCGGATCACATCCGGAATCCGCAGAACATGGTCAAGCGGCACCACTTCGTCCGCCGCGCCATGGATGATCCGAACCGGGCCGTCGAAGGGCAGCAGGGGCCCGTCCAGCAGGTTATGCGCGCGGGATTCCTCGATCAGGTTCAGGGTGATGGGATAATCCTCGTCGGCATATTCGGATGGGCGGTCCCAGATGCCGTCGCGATAAAGCGTATCCCGCGCTTCCTGCGGCATCGACGGCAGCATCAGCTTTTCCGGGAAATCCGGCGCCGGGGCGATCAGCAGCAAGGCGGCTACCTTTTCCGGCCGGGCGCGTGCCAGCAGCATCGCCATCCATCCGCCCATGGAAGACCCGACGATCACCTGCGGGCCTTCGGTGACCCCGTCCAGCACGGCCAACGCGTCCGAAAACCACGTACCGATGGTCCCGTCGCGGAAGGCGCCGCTTGAGGCGCCGTGGCCCTGGTAGTCGAAACGTGTGTATTGGCGCCCGGTCCGGACGGCGAACTCGTGCAATCGGGTCGCCTTGTTGCCGCCCATATCGGAATGGAAGCCGCAGCAGAAAACCACGCCCGGACCGGTACCGGGAAGGTGCCGATAGGCGATCTCTGCGCCATCCACTGTTGCAATCGTGCCGTGCGGGCTTGTTTCCATCGTCATCTCGTCATGCTCCGGGCTTGCGCGCGGTCCGAATTTTCGGTCTATAGCCAGCATGACCGGGTTTTTCCAGATTCATCCGAAGCGGCGCGGCGGTTAACCGGCCGCCGGGAAAGCATGAGCACTACGACGACAGACAATTCGGGCGAAGCCGCGGCAGAGGCGAACCCGGCGCCGGGTCCCGGCGCCGACGCGCCCGGCATCCTGCAGGTTCTGCCGGCGCTGGTGACCGGCGGGGCGGAGCGGGGCGCCATCGACGTGGCGCTAGCCGCCCAGGAAGCCGGCTTCCGGTCCTATGTCGCGTCCAGCGGCGGGCCGATGGTGCGTGAGCTGGTCCGGGCCGGCATCGAGCATTTCGAACTGCCGTTGGACAGCAAGAATCTGGTCACCGTGTACCGCAATGTGGGCCGGATCGCGGAACTCGCCGAACGCCTGAACGTCGACATCATCCATGCACGCAGCCGGGCCCCGGCCTGGAGTGCGCTGTATGCCGCACGGCGCAGCGACCGCGCCTTCATGACGACCTTCCATGCGACCTACAACTACGAAAGCCCGATCAAGAAATTCTACAATTCGATCATGGTGAAGGGTGACCGGGTGATCGCGATCAGCGATTTCATCCGCGACCATATGATCGAGCATTACAATATCGATTGGGCGCGCGTCCGGGTCATTCATCGCGGCATCGACCTGAAAATCTTCGACCCCCAGGCCGTTTCAGCGGAACGCGTCGTGAAACTGGCAACCCAATGGCGGCTGCCGGACGGGGTTCCCGTGATCCTGATGTCCGGCCGCCTGACCCGCTGGAAGGGTCAGATGCTGCTGTTGCAGGCCTTGCCGGAGATCGCGGACCTCGAATTCCGCTGTCTCTTCGTCGGCGCCGATCAGGGCCGGACGGCCTATCGTGAGGAACTGGAATCGGCGGCGAAGCGTCTGGGGATGGACGGGCGCGTCCACATCGTCGGTGACTGCAATGACATGGCGGCCGCCTATAAGCTGGCCGATGTCGTCGTCTCGGCCTCGACCGATCCGGAAGGGTTCGGCCGCGTGGCGGTGGAAGGCCAGGCGCTGGGCCGGCCGGTCATCGCCCCCGCCCATGGCGCGGCACCGGAACAGATTGAACACGGCGTCAATGGCTGGCTTTTCGAACCAGGCAATCCGCATTCCGTCGCCAAGGTTCTGCGCGAGGCGCTCTCGCTCGATACCGAGGCGCGCGACAAGCTGCACGAAGCGGCCATCGCCAATGTCCGCAGGCGCTTCACCAAGGAAGAGATGTGCCGCAAGACGGTGGAGGTCTATCGCGAATTGGCCGACCGCCGCCGCATGGGATAGGCCGGTTGGAACGATCCGTGACCGGTGCCGCACCATATGGGGAGATCGATCCGCCGCCGGCAGACCGGGTGCTTGTCATCAAACTCGGCGCGCTCGGCGACTTTCTGCAGGCGATCGGTCCGATGCAGGCGATCCGCAAGGCCTATCCGAGGGCCGAGATCACCCTGCTGACCACAGCACCCTTTAGTAAATTGGCGGAAACCAGCGGCCTGTTCGACAGGATCGTAATCGACGAGCGGCCGTCCTTCTGGAACCTGCCGGGCGTACTGCGCCTGCGCGGTGCGTTACGGGCCACTCGGGCGCAGTTGGTCTTCGACCTGCAAACTTCCGATCGCAGCAGCACCTATTTGAAACTGTTCTGGCCGGACAGGCCCTTGTGGTCGGGGATCGCCGCCGGGGCGTCCCACCGCCACGCGAATCCGGCGCGCGACGACATGCACACGGTCGACCGGCAGAAGGAACAGTTGGCGGTCGCCGGCATTCGCGACGTCGCCCTGCCCGATCTTTCCTTCCTGGTTGACGAAGGGATCGGCGATCTGTCCCTGCCGGAGCGGTTCGTTTTGCTAGCACCCGGCGGCGCGCCGCACCGTCCCGAAAAGCGGTGGCCCGCGGTTCATTTCGCTGTGCTGGCGGCGCGGCTGCAAGGGGCCGGTCTGACGCCGGTGGTCCTGGGAACGCAGGCCGAGGCGGAGGCGGAGCGAGCCATTCTGGATGCTTGCCCGGACGCGGTGTCGCTGGTCGATAAGACCAGCCTGCTGCAGATCGCGCCGCTAGCGCGCAGGGCGGCGGGCGCGGTCGGGAACGATACCGGCCCGATGCATCTGATCACGATTTCCGGTTGCCCCAGCGTGGTGCTTTATTCCCATGCATCCGACCCCGCCTTGTGCGGCCAACAAGGGCCCGCGGTCACCATCCTGCGCCGCCCGGACCTTCGCGACCTTGCGCCGGATGAGGTTTTCGCCGCTTTGGAACCCCGTTAGGGGCGGCTTGCCTTGACTTGGAAGGGGCTTTCGCTAAAGTCGCGCGCGGTCGAGGCCGAGCCTTCGACGAACGGTCTTACCGGGATGAATGTTGTGTTCGAATTTGCCCTGAATGACGGTGTGCGCGTCCCTGGCGCCGGTACCTTCCTGAAGCGAACCCCCTAGGGGGTCGTCTTCCCGTTGTCATTGCGACACTGCCCGCCCGACGCTTGTTCCATCGATAGCGATGCCGCCGCGCCGGTTTCCGGGCCCCTCTTTCGAACTGCATTACGTTTTCTGAAGCAAGGAATGAAACAATGGTAGCGATCACGCTTCCCGACGGGAACGTCCGCGAATTCGACGGCGCCGTCACGGGCGGGGAACTTGCCGCTTCGATCGGTCCCGGTCTGGCCAAGGCCGCGATGGTGGTGAAGGTGAATGGCGAATTGTGGGACCTGTCCCGCCCCATCGAAAAAGACAGCCGGGTGGAAATCGTCACCAAGGATCATGAGGACGCGCTGGAGATCATCCGGCATGACGCCGCCCATGTCCTGGCGCAGGCGGTGCAAGAGCTTTTTCCCGGCACGCAGATCACCTTCGGCCCGGCGACGGAGGACGGCTTCTACTACGATTTCCACCGCAAAGAGCCTTTCTCCACGGAGGATTTCGAGAAAATCGAAAAGAAGATGGCGGAGATCGTCGACCGCAACGACAAGATCGTGCGCGAGGAATGGGACCGTGCCGACGCCGTCGATTACTTCAATCAGATCGGCGAGGACTTCAAAGCCGAATGGGTCGGCGAGTTGCCGGCGGACGAGCCGCTGACGATCTATCGCCAGGGTGAGAAATGGCTGGATCTTTGCCGCGGGCCGCATCTGGAATCCACGGGCAAACTGCCCAAGGCCTTCAAGCTGATGAAGCTGGCCGGCGCCTATTGGCGCGGCGACAGCAGCCGGCCGCAGCTGCAGCGTCTGTATGGCACGGCGTGGCGGACCGAGAAGGAACTGAAGGCTCATCTGACGCGGATCGAGGAAGCGGAAAAGCGCGATCACCGCAAACTGGGCCGGGAGCTCGACCTGTTCCATATGCAGGAAGAAGCGATGGGGTCGGTCTTCTGGCATCCCAAGGGCTGGACGGTTTATCGCCAGGCGGAACGCTATATGCGCAACCGGCTGGAAGACGCTGGCTATGTCGAAGTGAAGACACCGCAGCTTGTCGACCGAAAGCTTTGGGAAGAATCCGGCCACTGGGAGAAATTCCGCGAGCACATGTTCGTGGCGGAAGTGGAGGAAGCGGATACGGACCACCCGGCGGATGCCGGGGATGAAGGGCACCATGCCTACAACAAGCGCATGCTGGCCCTGAAACCGATGAACTGTCCGGGCCATGTCCAGGTCTTCCGGCAGGGCATCAAATCCTATCGTGATCTGCCGCTGCGCATGGCGGAATTCGGGTCCTGCCACCGCTACGAGCCGTCGGGCGCGCTGCACGGCCTGATGCGGGTGCGCGCCTTCACCCAGGACGACGCCCATATCTTCTGCACGGAAGACCAGATCGAAAGCGAGACGAAGGAATTCATCGACCTGCTGGCCTCGATCTATCGCGATTTCGGCTTCGAGGAATTCATCGTGAAATTCTCCGACCGTCCGGAAAAGCGCGCCGGCGACGACGCGGTCTGGGACAAGGCGGAAAAGGCGTTGATGGACGCGACGACGGCGGCCGGGGTCGAGGTGAAGCTCAATCCTGGCGAAGGCGCCTTCTATGGGCCGAAGCTGGAATTCGTTCTGCGCGACGCCATCGGTCGGGATTGGCAATGCGGCACGCTGCAGGTCGACTTCGTCCTGCCCGACCGTCTGGATGCAACCTATGTCGCTGAGGACGGCGCCCGGCACCGCCCGGTCATGCTGCATCGGGCGATCCTGGGGTCGTTCGAACGCTTCATGGGCATCCTGATCGAGCAGTATTCCGGCCGCTTCCCGATGTGGCTCGCCCCGGTTCAGGTGGTCGTGGCGACCATCACCTCGGATGCGAACGGCTATGCCGAACAGGTCGCCGCGGCCTGCCGCAATGCCGGTCTGAGAGTCGAAACGGACCTGCGGAACGAGAAAATCAACTACAAGGTCCGCGAGCACAGCCATATGAAGGTGCCGACGATGCTGGTCGTGGGCAATCGTGAGGCGGAGGAGGGCACCGTCGCCGTACGCCGCCTGGGCGGCAAGGCGCAGGAGGTTCTTGCGCTTGACGACGCACTCGCTATCCTTAAAACGGACGCGACAATGCCGGGAACGGTGTGATATTCGGGTCCGCCGGGGTACTGACCGGCGGGTGGGGCGGCGGTGATATGGTTCGTCACCGTCGTGCCATGAAGACGGGTCAAAGCCCTGTCGACGGCGCAATCGACATCGCGTTGCGGATTCGACTAGGGTTCCGGCCTGGGATACGGTACAATTTCTGAAAACACGGCAAGGCGAAGAGACGCCTTCAGGAGGACACTATACGACGGCCATTTTTTGCGCCGCCCCCGTCAAAGGACGGGCCGCGGGTAAACGAAGACATCACCGCGCGCGAAGTGCGGTTGATTGACGCTGAGGGAGAGAATGTCGGGGTAACCGCGACCGAGGAGGCAATCAAGATGGCCTTCGACGTCGGGTTGGACCTTGTGGAGATTTCGCCGAACGCCGATCCGCCGGTGGCGAAAATCCTCGACTACGGCAAGTACAAATACGAAGCCCAGAAGCGCAAGAACGAAGCACGCAAGAAGCAAAAAGTCATTGAAGTCAAAGAGATCAAGTTCCGTCCGAACATTGATCAGCACGACTATGATGTCAAAATGCGTTCCATGCACAAGTTCATCGAAGAGGGCGACAAGGTGAAGGTCACCCTGCGGTTCCGGGGCCGTGAAATGGCCCACCAGGACCTGGGAATGGAAGTCCTGAACCGTGTAAAGGAAGAGATGGACGAAAAGGCCAAGGTCGAACAGCATCCATCGATGGAAGGCCGGCAGATGATCATGGTGCTGGCGCCGCGCTGATCGAAAAGCGCAGCCGCATCGCGGTTTTCGGGAAGGGCTCGGCGATTTGCCGGGCCCTTTTTGCTTGATCGCCACCCCATTTGTTCCGTGGCGGCCGGGGCCGGGTGGACCGGAATCCTCGACACGCGGACGGACATTCGGCATAACCGGTTTAGGAAAATATTCGGTCGAGGTGGGGAATATGGTTGGTCGGCGGTTGCTCCTGTCCGCGGTTCTTGTCTTTTCAGGCTTCGTGTCCACGGCACAGGCCGAGGAAGGCCGTGCCTATATCGGTCTGAAGGGGGTCGGGTCTTTCCTGTCTGAAGTGCAGGACGTCACGACCGTCGGCATGACCGCGTTCCAGATCAATAACGACGAAGATCTGGTGGCCGGTGCCGGCGGCGTCCTGGGCTATTCCTTCGGCGACGTTCCCCTGCGGGCGGAATTCGAGGTCGGATACCGGTTCCGCTTCGATTTCGACGCACGTGATAACGGCCCGCCGACGATCGGGTATGAAAACAACCTGAACACCACCACCGCCCTGGTGAACCTTGCCTGGGAAATTCGCCATTTCGGCAAGGATTGGGTGCCTTATCTCGGTGCCTCGGTGGGCTGGGCGCGTAATACGTCGGAAATCGACCGGAACAATTTCGCCGGTGCGATCGTGACGACGGAGAACAGCACGGACAATCTGGCGCTCGGCGTCATGGCCGGGCTCTCCTGGTATGTGACCGACAGTTTCGGCGTCGACATCGGCTATCGCTTCATCAATCTCGGTGAAGTGGATTCCGGTCCGCTGGCCGGCGGGGAAAGCTTCAAGGCCGACAACTACACCTCCAATGAAGTGACGCTTTCCCTGAACTATCGGTTTTAGTCTTTACTGCTAAGGAAGGTTGGTGTTCCGCGATGGGGGACGGCCCGCTATTTCGATATCGCGCGCTGAAAGCTGACGGCACTTTGCGGGAGGACCCGCTGCAGGAACTGGCGGCGGAAAAGCTGCAAAGTCTTCACCATGCCTTGAAAGGCTATGCGGCCAAATCCGGGCAATCGGGCTGGAAGGAACGTCTGGGCCTTGCCCGGCGTCGGGCGGAAGCGCCCCAGGGGCTGTACATGTTCGGCGGCGTCGGCCGCGGCAAGAGCATGCTGATGGACCTCTTCTTCGACGAAGTGGACATGAAGGCGAAACGGCGCGTCCATTTCCACGAATTCATGATCGAAGTCCACGGTAAGGTCCATGCCTGGCGGCAGGAACAAAAGAACCGGAAGAACAAGGAAACAGACCCTCTGCCGAAGATCGCCGCCGAACTGGCGGAGAACGTGACGTTGCTGTGTTTCGACGAATTCCATGTCACCGATATCGCCGATGCGATGATTCTGGGCCGGCTGTTCGAATATCTTTTCGAAGACGGTGTCGTGGTGGTCGCGACCAGCAACTGGCCGCCCGATGACCTGTACAAGGACGGTCTGCAGCGGGCGAATTTCCTGCCCTTCATCGATCTGCTGAAGCAGAAGCTGGATGTCCTGCATCTTGATTCGCCGACGGACTACCGGTTGATCCGCCTGAAAAGCATCAAGATCTATCATGCGCCGCTGGGCCCTGCATCGACCAAGCAGTTGGAAAAGGCGTTCAACGACCTGACCGAGGGCGCCCAGGTCGAGCCGGACGAGGTCGAGGTCCGCGGCCGGACCATTCAGGTCTCCCGGGCCGCGCGGGGGGTTGCCTGGATGAGTTTTCAGGAACTGTGCGAGCAGCCGCGCGGGGCCGAGGATTTCATCGCCGTCGCCGGGCGTTATCACACGCTGGTTTTGAACGGTGTGCCCAAGCTGCATGAATCCAAGCGGAACGAGGCCAAACGCTTCATGACGCTGATCGACGCGCTGTACGAGCACAAGGTCAATATCGTGATGGCCGCGGAAGCGCCGCCGCAGGATATCTATCCTGAAGGCCGGCACGCCTTTGAATTTGAGCGCACGGTTTCCCGCCTTATGGAGATGCAATCCGCGGAGTATATGGATGCGCCTCATCGCCGGAAGGCGGAGGCCGACGCGGAGCTGCTGGCGGCGGATCTGGAGTAAGCGGAAGTTCCGTCGTCGCCTTTACCGAGGACATGACCATGGTCGTTGTCATGTTCCACAGTGTCGGGATTCGCATTAATTCCGCGTGGACGTTCTCCTCGTAATCCTCGATCGACCGCGCCGCGACCTTCAGCACATAGTCCCGTTCCCCCATTACCTTGTAGCATTCGAGAATGCGGGGAATTCGGCGGATGGTTTCCTCGAAGGATTCCTGCACGGACGGCGTCGGCGGGCGAACCTTCACCTCAACGAACAGCAGAACCGGAAAACCGAGCGCCTTGGCGTCCAGCAAGGCCGTGCGCTTGCTGATGACCCCGGCCTCCTCCAGCCGGCGGATCCGCCGCCAGCACGGCGATTGGCTCAACCCAACCCGGTCGGCGATCTCCCCGGTGGATAGGGTGGCGTCCTTTTGCAGCAGGCGCAGGATCTTTCGATCCGTCGAATCCATTTCAACCGGCATAAATAGTCTCTTTATCTGTCGTTTGAGAATAAACTATCTATTTCGTCCTCATGTCGCCAGCGCATTCGCATACACTTTCCGCCCATCCGGGATTATGTTTGCGTCTTGGACCGATGTTTCTAGGGAATTTGGGCGATGACGAAGCTGGCTGACTGGTTTGAGACTTCCAATGACGCGACCAAGGTGCTGCTGCGCCTGGGTGCGCGGCCCGACGTCATTTCCCTGGCTGGCGGCCTGCCCGCGCCGGAACTATTCCCGGGCGACGCGGTGGCGGACGCCTTTGCCCATGTTGCCCGCGATCAGGCCGCCGTCTCGCTGCAATACGGTCCGGCGGAAGGGATCGAACCGTTGCGGGAGATGATCGCCGAACAGATGCGGGCCGAGGGCGCGACCTCGGTCACGGCGGAAAATGTGATCATCACCACCGGCAGCCAGCAGGGGCTGGCGCTGATCGGGCAGACCTTGCTGAACAAGGATGACCGGGTGGCGCTCGACGAGCCGACATTCCTGGGCGCGCTGGATGCCTGGCGTCCCTGCGAACCGGGCTATACGGCGATCGACTGGTCCGGCAATGCGCCGGGTTTCAAACCGTCCGACGATACAGGGGCGATGCCGAAATTCGCCTATTGCCTGCCGAATTTCCGGAATCCGACCGGGGAAACCATGGCGTTGGAACAGCGCCGGGCGCTCGTTGCCGCGGCGCAGCGGGACGACGTCGTCGTGATCGAGGATAATCCTTACGGCGCCTTGCGCTACGAGGGGGTTCAGCCTGCCTCGCTCCTCTCGCTCGCGGATAACGGTGGCGAAGGCCCCTATGACGGGCATGTCATCTATACCGGAACCGTCTCCAAGACCCTCGCCCCGGCGCTGCGGGTCGGTTGGATGGTCGTGCCGCAGCGGTTGGTGGACGGCATCATCATCTCCAAACAGGGGCTGGACCTCTGCACCAGCCCGTTGACGCAATACGCGGCGCTGCGTCTGATCGAAACGGGGGTCGAGGCGGAAACCGCCACCCGCGCGCGGGATCTCTATCGCGGGCGGCGGGACGCCATGCTGGCTGCGCTGGAGAAGGATATGCCGGCGGGCGTGACATGGACCCGGCCGGAAGGTGGTATGTTCGTCTGGCTGACCCTGCCGGAAGGCGCGGAGTCGCGCGATATCTTCGACCGTGCCGCGGCGGCGGGGGTGGCGATCGTGCCCGGTGACGTTTTTTACGCCATGAGCCCGAGCCGGAACACGATCCGCCTCAACTTCACCAATGTGCCGGAGCCTGTCATCGCCGAGGCGGTCAGCCGCCTGGCCGGGGTGATTGCGGACAGGGCGCGGGACGCGGCCTAGCGGCGGAAGGTCCTGCAAGCGGAACGCAAACAGCGGGCGGCACGGTCGATTATCCTTCAGGGACCCTAACAGACCGATTGACCGCCCGCGCCCGGAAAGCTATTAGACCCCTCCGGCACCGCCCAGGCATCTGCGACGGCGCCGCACCTTTTGAGGGCCCCTGTGGCGGAACTGGTAGACGCGGCAGACTCAAAATCTGTTTTCCTTACGGAAGTGGGAGTTCGAGTCTCCCCGGGGGCACCAAAATCACTCGCTCACCTATGGTTCACTATTGGCTCCGATCGGGTTCGTCCCGAACTGTGCCGGATGGGTTGGCCATCCGGGACTCCAAAGAATCCCTTGCCGATTGGCAAAAGTGATAAAATGGCCGTATCCCGTGTCGGGCTGATGAAGCGAGGACGACGTCCCCGGTTCCGTGGTTGGACGGGGCCACGGTAACTCACCCCAGAAAGATCGAGCGCATTCCCCCGCGCGACGTGGGTGCAGTTGATGTATCCTGTGACAGGCCGCTTCGGCACGCGGATTTCCTGCTTTGGCGATTTTGGTAAATCTGTACCGCAAGCACTGAAAATGACGGTCCACAGGGCTCAACAACAACAGAAACGGTTCGTAAAACCACTTTTGAGTGCTTGATTACAATAAATCAAATAATGGTGGCATGCGCGGAACGAACTCGTTGTAACCAAAGGCTAGAATTAGGATAGGGCAGGCTATCCTGGGTGCATTCCTGTGGGCAGCGAACCGGTTTCATGCCGGAACGAATCAATAAAATTTGTCGAGTTCAAGGGTTCTTTGCCAATTTCTGTTAATTGCGAGCGGTGGTTAACAAATTGGCCGGTTCTGTTCACACAACGCCGAGGATTATTGTGTAGACCCCCGAGTATGGTGCCGGTTGGCGGGATTGCATTCGCCTGACCGGGTTATTTTGACGGACAGTGTTCATTCGTTCCGGGGGGATCGACGGTCCGTATTCTGTATCGGGAGGCATTCATGACAACCTGCTCCTTGCGGGCGATCGCATTGGCGGTCGTCTTCCTAACCGCTACCCTTTCGAACGCGTCCGCGACAACGGTGAGATTTGAGGGCGAAGTCCTCGTCGACAATCCAGTCGGGTCCTTCGATGTGTTGGACGGGGAAATCGGGACCTTCTTCTTTGATATCGATTTCAGTGCGGCCGATCCCGATCCCGGCGCTTTCGCCGGGATCATACCGAATGCCGTCGTTGGCTCCGGTCTTTCGGTGGGTGGCCAGGAATGGGTCGACACGACGATCCGCGATTTGAAGATCGGGTTCAGCAACGCCGACGGCTTCGCTTTCATCATCGATGGTTTCGGCGGCAACTCGGCTGATTTTACCAATGTAAGCTTTGGCCTCATTTCGCATTTCGACCCTGAATTCGCTATCGCTAACCCCCTTATTACGGGAAATTTTGGTGGCTCGTATCTTCTCCTCCTTACCCCTGGCAACGTGGTAGATGCTGTCGGGATTGATGATCCCGTGACCGGTTTCTTCGGCGCCACGGGTGTGCTGGGGGCGCTGGATTTGCAAGATCCCGATCCCGATCCCGATCCCAATCCCAATCCCGACCCGGGCCAAGGTCAGGGGGGGCAGCTTGGCGTCGTACCGGTGCCGGCCGCTCTGCCGTTGTTGATTTCCGGGCTCGGCGCACTGTTCGTCATGGGGCGCCGTCGCCGCACCGCATAAACGCACCCTTCAATGGGGGCACCGGGAAAAGGTCCGCTTCGGCGGGCCTTTTCTTTTACCGCAGTACGGGCATACCATTACGCAAACAGTTGGAAACAGGGGGAAGACCATGGCCGTTTTGGTGACCGGCGCGTTGGGGCATATAGGAATGTGGGTGGCGACCCGCCTGCTCGAAGAGGGGGACGAGGTCATCGCCTTCGATTGCCTGATGCCGGATTTCGACCGGCTGGCGACGGACGAGTTGAAGGCCCATGGCGCCAGGATCAGCCGGGAATCCGGCGACGTTTCCGACCCCGCCGTCGTCAACGCGCTGTTCGACAAATATGCGGGAAAAATCGACGGCGTCATCCATATCGCTTCCATCGCGGGTGTGCCGGCCTTCACCCAGTTTCCGCGGAAATTCCTCGACCTCAACATCATGGGGACGGTCAATGTGCTGGATGCCGCCCGGACCCACGATGTGAAAAAGGTCACCTATATTTCCTCCGGCGCGGTTTACGGTTCGCGGGAAGGGCCGATGCAGGAAACCGACTGCCCCACACCCAGCGACCTTTATGGCGCCTCAAAGCTGGCGGGCGAGGAGCTGGTCCTGAAATTCGGCGATACCTACGGGATGGAAACGGTCTGCACCCGCCTGTTTTTCGTTTACGGTCCCGGCCGCCGGCCCGATCCGATGTTCCCGATCTATCGCTGGGCCTTTGGCCCGTTGGACGGGGTGACGGGGCTGACGAACGAGAGCGGCGCGGACCAGCTTCTGGACTTTACCCATGTGTTCGACACGGCCCAGGGCATCGTGAAAGCCTATCGCGCCTTGCCGGGGCCAAACCGGATCTACAACGTCACCAGCGGCATGCCGGTACGCTTGGGCGATGTGGTGGATTTCGTGAAGGACTATCTGGGGACGGAGACGGGCGTGAAACTCGGCCCCGGCAAGGCCGTGCCGCGCGGCGCGCCGATGGATATCACCCGCGCCCGAACGGATTTCGGGTATCAGCCCGCCTATGCCGACATCCGCGACGGCATCCGCCAATATCACAGCTGGCTGCAGTCCTCGGACCACGGGAAGGGGTGACCCCTCTTCCCGTCGCGGTCTAACCGATATCGATCCGGTAGAAGTCCGCTGCGTTTTTGCTGAACAGTTTTTCCCGCTCTTCCGGCGCGGCGTCCGCGACGGCGGATTTCACACATTCCACGACGGTGGAAAAACCGGCGCGCAGGCGGCAGACGGGCAGGTTGCTGGCAAACATGCAGCGGTCGAAGCCGAATATCTCGATGGCTTCCCGGATCACGCGGCGGTTGTCGTCATCGTCCCAGGGTGCGTCTTTCACGCCGTGTTCGGAAATCTTCACCATGACATGCGGCACCTCGGCGATGATCCGCATGTTTTCCCGCCAGGCGGCCAGGCCCGCCTCGCTGCGGTCCCAGGGAAAGCCGGTATGGTTCAGCACGACCCTGGTTTCCGGAAACTGGGAGACGACCTCGACTGCTTCCGGCAGATGCCAATGGGGCACGCGCAGGTCATAGGTCAGGCCGTATTTTTGCAGCAGCGCATAGCCGGCGAGCCAGTTCGGGTCCTGCATGGAGCCCGGTTTGCCTTTTACCGACTCTTTGTCTTCGGGGGTTAGAGAAGTAATGGGTTTTGATCGGATGCCCCGCATCATCGGATAGCCGCAATGGTCAGACAGAACCTCTTCGCAATTCTCCTTGGCCAGCCAGACATGGCCGACGACGGCGTTGGGCATGCCGTGTTCCGCCGCGACCTCATGAAGCCATTTGGTCTCGGCTACCTGGGCGTTGCGATCCCATTCGGCGTCCACATGGACGGTGGCGACGACGTCGTATCCTTGCGTCTCCGCCCGGTAATCCGCGGGCATGAAGTTGTGTTTCAGGTCCTCGTAATCGCCCAGGAAGAAATGCGTTTCCGGCTTGTCGGCCAGCCAGGGATAGTAGTTTTTGTCCAGATCCCAGAGGTGATGATGGGCATCGACGATCTTCAGCTTGTCGCTCATGGCAATATCCTCCCGCGCCGGCTTAGGGCGTCGGCCCCCAGGGCGCGTTGAGCATCAACTGGTTGTCCTGGGTCATGATCAGCGGGCGGAACTTGCCGGCGAAGACCATGAAATCGGGATCGTCATAGACCCCCTTCCAGAAGGCGCGCCGGTCGGCATCGTCCTCGAATTTCCAGAGATGCACGATCTTGTTCAGGGCGCCGACATCGCCGGTGAAATAGCCGATAAGTCGGTCCGGATGTTTCGACAGCGCCGGCCAGCCATAGGTCTGATACAGCTTCACGGCCTCGGTCATCTTACCGGTATACAGCGTATAGGTTCGCAATTCGTAGATGGCCATCTCGGCGCCTCCCCTGCCCATGTCGGATTATTGTTTGGCGGAAGTGTCGGGGCGAATGCGGCGTAAGGCAAGAAAGGCCGCGCGAGGACGCGGAAACACATTATTTCCCAATCGGGCGGGGCACCGCACCGGAACCGGTACTGGGGGCCGGACCGGTATAAAAGTATTGCCTTGTGCGCGAGTCGGATGTTTCCATGGCGCCACATAAGAATAAACCGAATCGAACAGCTTCCTTGGGAGGAAACAATGAAATTCAAGGGTCTAACCGCCTTCGCGGCGGTCGGTCTTGCCGTTGGCATCGCAACCACAGCATCGGCGACCGAGCTTCGTCTATCCCATCAATGGTCTACTTCCGACGTGCGGCACAAGGTTGCCCAGATCGTCGCCGATGAAGTGGCGGCCGCCGATGTCGGCCTGACGATCAAGATTTTCCCGTCCAAATCCCTGTTCAAGCCGCGGGAACAGTACAAGCCCCTGTCGCGCGGGCAGTTGGACATGACGGTGTTCCCGCTGTCCTATGCCGGCGGCCAGCGTCCGGAATTCAACCTGACCCTGATGCCCGGCCTGGTGAAGAACCACGATCATGCTGCCCGTCTGAACGATTCAGCCTTCATGGGCGAGCTTGAGAAACTGATGGCGGAAGACGATGTCCGCGTCGTCGTTCACGGTTATCTGGCCGGCGGTTTCGTCGGTAAGGACAAGTGCATCACCAAGCCGGAAGACGTCGCCGGGCTGCAGACCCGCGCCGCGGGCAAGGCTTTCGAACAGATGCTCGCCTCGGCCGGCGCCTCGATCGCCTCCATGGCCTCGTCTGAAATCTACAACGCGATGCAGACCGGCGTGCTGCAGGCGGCGAACACCTCTTCTTCCTCCTTCGTGTCCTACCGGATCTATGAACAGGTGAAGTGCTACACACCGGCCGCCGATGTCGCGCTGTGGTTCATGTACCAGCCCCTGTTGATGAACAAGTCCGCTTATGAAGGGCTGACCGACGCGCAGCGCGCGGCGATCGATGCCGGTGCCGCCAAGGCCCAGGCCTATTACCTTGAAGAAGCCAAGAAGCAGGATGCGGCTTCCGTCGAGGTCTTCAAGAAGGCGGGGGTCGAGATCGCGAACATGACCCAGGACGAGTTCAATGCCTGGCGCGAAATCGCCAAGCAGTCCTCCTACAAGAACTTCGTCGAGAACGTGCCGGACGGCCAGAAGCTGCTGGATATGGCGCTTTCCGTCGAATAACCGGAAATCGGCTGCCGGCGGGGCCTCACACGGGGGCTTCGCCGGCGGGCCGGACCGCGATGACAAATTCTTTCCAGACGAGTTAACGCATGATCGACCACGATTCCGATGGGATTGACGCCCGACGCCGTCATCCCGTTCTGCGGGCGGCGGACGCCTTGTCGACCCTGTGCGGGTGGATTGCCGCCGCGATGATCGTGGCCTCCGTGATGATCACCTGCCAGATGATCTTCGTGCGCAGCGTCCTGAACGCCTCCACGATCTGGCAAACCGAAGCGGTGGTCTATCTGATGGTCGCCGCGACACTGCTGGGCCTGCCCTATGTACAGCGCCTGCGCGGTCATGTTTCGGTCGATCTGTTGCCCCTGGCCCTGCCCAGAAAGATGCGGCGCTGGCTGATCGCGCTGACGCTCGCCGCCGGCATCGTCGTGATTGCGATCATGCTGTATTATGGAACGGAGCTTTGGCATCTGGCGATGAGCCGGAACTGGAAATCGGACACCGTCTGGGGCGTGCCGCTTTGGATTCCCTATCTCGCCATGCCGGTCGGTTTTGTGATTTACCTGATCCAGCTTTGCGTCGACCTGTTTGCCGTTCTGGCCGGGCTGGACCCGAAATTGAGCCTTGAGGAGCACCACTGATGGATCCCCTGCTCCTCGGCGCGACGGTTGCCGTCGTCACCATCCTCGTTCTGTTTTCCGGCGTTTCCGTTGCCAACGGTCTGCTGATCGTCGCTGCCGGTTTCCTGCTGATTTTCGACGGTTTCCGGTCGCTGGAACTGATGCCGGAAATCTTCTTCGGCAAGCTCGACAATTTCGCGCTGCTGTCGATTCCGATGTTCATCATCATGGGGGCGTCGATCGCCTCCACCCGGGCCGGCGCGGACCTATACGAAGCGCTGGATCGTTGGCTGACCCGCGTGCCGGGCGGGCTGGTGATTTCCAATCTGGGGGCCTGCGCGCTCTTTGCCGCGATGTCCGGGTCTTCGCCCGCGACTTGCGCCGCGATCGGCAAGATGGGGATCCCCGAAATGCGAAAAAGGGGATATCCGGAAGGCGTGGCGGCGGGGTCCATCGCCGCCGGCGGGACGCTGGGTATCCTCATTCCGCCGTCCGTCACCATGATCGTCTACGGCATCGCGACGGAGACCTCCATCGGCCGCCTGTTCCTGGCGGGCGTGGTTCCGGGACTGATTCTTGTCGGCCTGTTCATGGCCTGGTCGATCTATAGCACCTGGCGTTACGGATCTGCGGAAACCCTGATGCGGTCCGGGGTGTATTCGCTGCGGGAAAAGCTGTCGATTCTGCCGCGCGTGCTACCCTTCCTGGGCATCATTCTGGGCGTGCTGATCGCGATGTACGGCGGTTACGCCACCCCGTCGGAAACGGCGGCGGTCGGCGCTTTGCTCTGCCTGGCGGTCGCGATCGTCATCTACCGGCTTTGGAACCTTCAGGCCCTGTGGGTCGTGCTGCGCGATTCGACGCGCGAAAGCGTTATGATCCTGTTCATCATTGCGGCGGCCGGCGTTTTCTCCTACATGCTGTCCAGCCTGTTCATCACCCAGTCGATCGCCGAATGGATCGGCACGTTGGACGTGAATCGCTGGGTGCTGATGTTCTGCATCAACATCTTCCTGCTGGTCGCCGGTTTCTTCCTGCCGCCGGTCGCGGTCATTCTGATGTCCGCGCCGATCCTGCTGCCGATCGTGACGGCGGCCGGGTTCGACCCCTATTGGTTCGCAGTCGTGCTGACGATCAACATGGAGATTGGATTGATCTCCCCGCCCGTTGGTTTGAACCTCTATGTCATCAACGGGATCGCGCCGGACATTCCGTTGAAGACGATCCTGGTCGGCTCGATGCCCTATGTGCTGTGCATGATCCTGGCCATTGTCATCCTTTGCCTGTTCCCGGGCCTGGCCACCGACCTGCCCGATTTGATCTTGGGACCCGCCGTCTGATTGTGGGATGGTACGGTCCCGGCCCGTGAGGGCGTGGCATAGGACGGCAGGATCGAGATGCGAATACTGTTCGCCGGCGACAGGCCCGGTTATCCGCAGCGAATGACCGGTGCGGCCGTCAGCACCCACCTGCTTGCGGACCTGTTGGGACGGAACGGTGCGTCGGCACATATCCTCTGCGGCTTGCCCGCCGATGCGGCGGCTGAGGCCGAATCGGACAATAGGCTTTCCTACACGATCGACAGGGCAGCGGATCCGGTCGCGGCGGTACCGGAAACCGTCACCGTTTTCTCCCCCGATGTGGCCGTCCTGACCTCGGGCGCGACATTCGCCCTGGCACGGGCGCTGGTCGAGCATCGCGTTCCGCTCGTCGTCTATCAACGTGATCTGGGTTTCTCGCTATTACAGGATCTAACGGCCGAAATGGTCGCCGCGCCGATCGGCGTCTTCGCCTGCTCCCGATTCGTCGCGCACAGCCTGACCAGGAATACCGGCCTCGATGCTGTTTTCCTGCCGAATGTCTTCCCGAGGGAAATCTACGAGACACCCGCAACGGGCGGGATGGTGACCCTGATCAATCCCGTTCCGGCGAAAGGGGTGGAACTGGTCCTCGATCTGGCGGCGCGTCATCGCGATCTGCCTTTCCTGTTCGTCGAGGGCTGGGCGCTGCCGCCGAAGCAGCGTTCCGTCCTGCAGGGCCGTGCCGCCCGTACGGGCAACATCCGCTGGCATCCGCGCGTCGCCGACATGCGGCAGGTCTACGCCCGGACACGCCTTCTTCTGGTGCCGAGCCGCTGGAAAGAGGCCTGGGGCCGCGTCGTGACCGAGGCACAGATCAGCGGCATTCCGGTGCTGGCCAGCGACCATGGCGGCTTGCCTGAATCGGTCGGCGCGGGCGGGTATCTGCTGCCGGTGGACGATTTGGATGCCTGGTCGGACCATCTTGTGCGGATCATGACAAACGACTCGGCATGGGCTGCGTTATCGGCTCAGGCGTCTGCGCATGCGAGGCGGGAGGAACTGGAGCCCAACCGGATCGTTGCGCAATTTATCTGCCAGATCCGCGATTGGTTGCAGCAGGTGAAGGACGGCCGGGCGGGTTGAATGCCCCGCCGTCGCGCATGCTTGACCTGGGTCAAGGCGGAAAAACCGTTCCCCTTTTAGGGTCCGACAATACTTGGATGGGGCAGCTGGACGGTGGCAAGTCCCGAATGCGGGGAGGGTACGATGATCGACGGCGTCTGGAAGCCCGTTATCTGGAAGGAAGAAATGTCGGTCGGCGTCGCCCAGTTGGATGACGATCACAAAGGCTTGATCTCAATCCTCAATCGTCTGGGCGAGACCCTGCATGACGACGGTGAGACGCGCGCAGCCCTGACGCTCGGTTTCCGCGCCCTCAGCCAATATATGCGCGTGCACTTCGCGCGCGAGGAACATGCCATGCGCGCCGCCGACTATCCGGGACTGGAGGCCCATCACCCGCAGCATGTGGATTTCATCGAGGAGATGACCGACATGGCCGCCCGTTTCGAGGCGGGGAGCGACGGTGAGTTGCTGGAGGACCTGGTCCTTTATCTTCGCGACTGGCTGATCAACCACATCATGGTCGAGGACATGGCCTACAAACCTTTCCTCAGCGGCAACAGCGAGGCCCACCGTGCCGCACGCGAGTTTTCCGCTTCCGGACGCTGACGTCACATGTCGTCCGGAAGCGTGGGTCGACCCATATTGCCCGACCCATATTGCCGCCGGGCTTTCCCCCTATCGATAGAAGTATTCGACCAGGCCCAACGGCACGATCGGGATATAGGTCACGACCATCAACAGTGCGAAGAGCACCGCGATAAAGGGAAGGTTCGTGCGTGTCGTTGCCCAGATATCCGTTCGGGCGATTGAGCACGCGGTAACCAGCACGCTGGCGACCGGCGGGGTCTGCTGACCGATGGCGATGTTCAGTGTAAGGATGATCCCGAATTGAACCGGGTCGATCCCCAGCTCCCGAACCAGCGGCATGACGATGGGGACGATCAGGATAATCGCCGCCGCGCCATGCAGCACCATGCCAAGCACCAGCAGCATGCAGTTCAGCATCATCAACACGATCACGCGGTCGTTGGAGATGGATGTGATCCAACGCGCGAAGCGTTGCGGCATTTCGCTTTCGGTGAGGTAGAGGCCGAGGATCGCCGACGTCGCGACCAACAGCATCACGACAGCGGTCTGTGTCACCCCTTCCAGCAGGGCGGCATGCAGTTCCTTGATGGTGATTTCCCGATAGACGAAGCCGCCGATCAGCAGGGCCGCGACAACGGCGAGGCCGGCGCCCTCGGTGGCCGTGACGATGCCCCCGAAAATTCCGCCCAGGATGACCAAGGGCAACAGCAAGGCCGGGGCCGCTTCCTTGAAGGCCCGGCCCAGGCGCGGCAGGGAGAAGGCTTCTTCCCGCGGCAGGTCGTACCGGACCGCGACCCAGTAACACAGGCAGAGCATCAGGAACCCGCCCAGAAGGCCGGGGACGATCCCCGCGACGAAAAGCTGGATGATCGAGGTATCGGCCAGTGCGCCATAGACGATCATCGGGATCGACGGCGGAATGATGATCGCAAGCGAAGCGGAGGAGGAAGTGACCGCCGCGGCGAAGGTGGGTTTGTATTTCTTGCGCTTCATTTCCGGGATGACGACCGACCCGATGGCGGCGACATCCGCAACCGCGGAGCCCGAGATTTCAGCGAAGAAGAGCGAGACGCCGACATTCACCATGGCCAGACCGCCCCGCACGAAGCCGATCAGGGCCGAGGTGAAGTCGATCAGGCGCCGTGAAATCCCGCCGGTATTCATCAGCGCGCCGGCCAGGATGAAAAGCGGAATGGCGATCAGCGGAAAGTTGGTGGCCGCGTCGAACACCGTCAGCGCGGCGTCGTAGAAGCCGAAAATGCCTTTTCCGAGCCAGACGCCGACCAGCGCGACGGCGCATATGGCGAGGGCAATCGGCACATTGATCGCGATCATCGCGACCAGCAGAAGAAGGACGAAGATTGCATCCATCAGTGCTTCTCCACCCGGCTGTGCGCGGACGATGCCTCGGCTTTGGCGATTTCCTCCGCGATTTCCTCATCCTCCACACTGCGTCCCGCACGCAGTCTGGTTATCGTTTGCGGCGTGCTCAGGATCTGGGCCAGGATGAAAAGCCCGGCGCCGACCGGCACCACGGATTGCGTAAACCACAACGGCACCCAGCGAAGCGAAACCAGGGTTTCATTTCCCATGATCTTCAGGATCACCCAGCCGGCATGGGCCAGGATGATGAAGACTGCGTAGACGATGATCTCCGCCAGGATGAAGAGTACCGCACGTAGCTTGGGCGGGCAGGCCAGGACAAGCCCCTCGAACCCCAGATGCCGACGTTGCATTGCCGCATAGGCGGCGCCGTAGAACGTGATCCAGGCGAGGAGGATGGAGGCAACCTCGTCATACCATATGAATGAGGAATTGAAGACATAACGCGCAACGACCGCCACAATGACCACGCAGGCCAGGGTGACGATCAGCGCAATCGTGACGGTTTCGAGGAACCGTCTCAGAAGCGTGTACAGGAATTGAATGGGGCCTGACATTGTCGGGTCTGCCTCCCTGAAGGATTTTCACCTGGAAAATCGATCCGGCGGAAAAAGGCTGAGTTGCGGAGCTTACGGCAGCTCTAGAAAGGATGGCCGCGCACCGCCCGTGACGGACGGTGCGCGCTGTCCTTGCTGGATCAGGAGTTCCCGGCGAGCGAGATCGCCTTTTCGATCATTTCCTTGCCACCGTTCACCTCGCTGCCGAAGGCTTCGTAGATCGGCTTGGAGGCTTCGACGAAGGCGGCACGATCCGCTTCGTTGTAGATCATGCCGGCATCGACCAACTTCTTGCGCAGTGCGCCGTCGGCCGCTTCACCCTGTTCGCGGGCCCAAAGCGCGAGTTCCCGCGCCGTTTCCTCAAGCACCGTGCGGATTTCCGGATCGAGGCTGTCATAGAACGCTTTGCCCATGGTCGGGTAGGACGGCGTGTAGACATGACCGGTCTTGGAGAGATACTTCTGCACCTCGTTCAATTTCGCCGCATCGATATTGGTATAGGGGTTTTCCTGACCGTCGATGACCCCGGTCTGAAGACCGGTGAAGACTTCCGAGAAACCCATCGGCGTCGGGTTGGCGCCCCATTCGGAGAACATCTTCACACGCCACGTGGATTTCGGCGTGCGGATCTTGATCCCCGCCAGGTCGGCGGGAACATTGATCGGGCGGACATTGTTGGTGATGTGGCGAACGCCGTTTTCCCAAACGGCGAGGACCTTGTAGCCGTCATCCTCGACCGTCGCGGCGATCTGCGGCCAGAAAATTTCCTCTTCGATCCGGGCGACATGGGCCCGGTCGGCGACCAGGAAAGGCATGTCGAAGAGCGCGAATTCGTCCGAGATCGAGGACATGATGGACGACGGCAGGGCCAGATGCACAGTGCCGAGCTTCAGCTTCTGCATCAGGTCCTTGTCCTTTCCAAGCTGGCTGGAATCGAACAGCTTTACTTCAGCCGTGTCGCCCAGTTTCGCATTGGCTCGGTTCATGAACTCCGTGGCGGTCAGGGCCTGCAGGGATCCGGTCTTGGCGGAAATGCCGAAGATGATTTCCTGCTTGGCCAGTGCGGAGCCGGAAAAGGCCGTGCCGACCGCCGCCAGGGCGGTCAATCCGGCGAGTGCCGATTTGACGAAGTGTTTCATGGTTTCCTCCCAACTATTGGTTTCGGTTATAGGAATGACGGCTTTGCCGCGAGTGCCGCTTCTATGGCGGTCTTGGTTTGTTCGACGCTCGGCGGCGGTGCCTCTCGCTGCGCGGAGAGCTTTGCCGCCAAAGTGAGCGCATTGGCCGTGGCTTGGTGGTTTGCCACGCCCTTGCCGGCGATGTCGTAGGCTGTTCCGTGGGCCGGTGTGGCGATCCAGAAAGGATAACCGCCGATCAATGTGACGCCGCGGTCGAAGCCGATCAGCTTCATCGCGATCTGGCCCTGGTCGTGATACATCGAAAGAACGGCGTCGAATTCGCCCTTGTTGGCCCGCATATAGACCGTGTCGGAGGGCAGCGGACCGGTTACGTCGATTTGACGCTGCTTCGCCTTTTCCACGGCTGGAGTGATGATGTTGATCTCCTCCATCCCGAAATTCCCGCCATCGCCGGCATGCGGGTTCAGCGCGGCAACGGCGATGCGCGGCCGCGGTTTGCCCGCCCCGCGCATGGTCGTATCGGTCAGGACGATCCGATCCAGAACGATGTCTTCCGTGATGTTCCGAGCGACCTCACCGAGCGGCAGGTGGCTGGTGACCCGCGCATTCCACAACTCGTCCAGGACGTTGAACTCGGACCCTTCCGTGTCGGCATCGATCATCGCCTTGATGAACCCGATTTCGTCGATGAAATCCGGCTTTGCGAGCCGCATGGAGCGTTTGTTGAAGGGCGTGAAGCAGGCGGCGTTGGCGCCATCGCGGGCGCAGATCTTCAAGGCCACCGCAAAGTTCTGCAGGGCGGCCCGCCCGGATTCCTTGCTGGATTGTCCGACGGTTATCGTTTCGGGATCCATGTTTTTCATGTCCAGAAGCGCAAGGTCGGCGCCGCCCGCGTCCGACCAGTCCGGCACGTCTGTTTCAATTCCCGCTTGAGCGCATCCGTGTGCGAATTGACGGCGGTCTCCTATCACAATGAAACGCGCAGCCTCCCGGACGGACGGATCGGCAAGCACCTTGGCGGCCAGTTCGTTTCCGATACCGGCGGCATCGCCCAGGGCCAGCGCCAGAACAGGTCGGTCTGCGGCCGGGGATTTGGTCGATTGGGTGTGAGTCTGGCTCATGTTCATGGAGCGGATTTCCTCCTGCGGTGTTGCCGGCCGCGTTGCCTGCGGGATGACCGGTCTTTTGCCGGATCCGTATCGGTTTTTGTCCTGAATACGGCGCGTGTTTCTTCTTGAATTCGCCATAATATTGCATACAATATACAATATGAACTTGCCCGCAACAGAAAACTCGGACATCGCCATCGCCCGCCAACCGCTGCATACGCTGGTGGCTGAACGGTTGCGCGATATGATCATCGAGGGACGTCTGGCACCGGGCGACCCGGTCAACGAATCCGTTCTATGCCAGGAAATGGGCGTTTCCCGCACCCCGATGCGGGAGGCGGTCCGGATGCTGGCGAGCGAAGGGCTCATCGTGCTGCGACCGGGCCGGAGCACGGCGGTACGGAAGTTTTCTCAAGAGGAAGTGCGCGACATGCTGGACGTCGTGGCAGAGCTTGAGGCGCTTGCCGGGCGCCAGGCCTGTCGGTCCGCGTCCGATGCCGAAATCGCCGCCATCGTCGATCTGCATGAACGGATGATGGCCCATTACAAGGCGGGTGAGCGATTGGATTACTACAAGCTCAACCAGCGGATTCATTCCGCAATCGTCGAGGCATCCGGCAATGCCTCCCTGGCGGAGGTCCATGATCTGCTGCAGGCGCGGATGAAGCGGATCCGTTTCGTCGGCAATGCCGGCAAAGAGAAATGGCGTGGCGCTGTCGATGAACATGAGGCAATGATCGACGCGCTGCGTGCCCGCGATGGTGACCGCCTTGCGGACGTTCTGCGCCGTCACCTCTCAAACACCTGGACCCGAGTCGCCGATTCCGTCTGAAGCGACCGGCAAGACGGTCGGCGGGCCCGCCCACCAGTTTGTCATGGTGGAACCTCGACATTTCGGAATCCGTGCAAATCTTCTGCCCAGGCGCGCGTTTGCCAACCGATCCCCTTGCGAAAAGCCGGGTTTGACAACACTTCCATAGTCGGCGATCAACTCTTCCCAAATGGGGGAGGCTGGCGTCTGCCCTAAGACTTTCAATGAACGAAGCGCCCGCACCTTCGGGCTTTTCGGAAAGGGACAGCAATGGAACGCAAGACAGATTTCTACATCAACGGTGCCTGGGTTGCGCCGACCAACGCGAACGAGATGGAGGTCATCAACCCGGCGACCGAACAGGCCTTCGCCACGATCTCCCTGGGCAGCCAGGCCGATGTCGACAAGGCCGTCGCCGCCGCGAAGGATGCGTTCCAGACCTGGGGTTGGTCCAGCAAGGAAGAACGCCTGGCCTGCCTGAACAAGCTGAAGGACGTATACAAGAAACGCTGGAACGAGATGGCGGAAGCGATCTCCAACGAAATGGGCGCGCCGATCTCGATGTCCGGCGCCGCGCAGGTCGGGGCTGGTTACGGCCACATCAAGGCCTTCATCGAGACGCTGCAGGACTTCACCTTCGAACGCGCCTTCAAGCCGGACGTGCCGGAAGAGCACATCGTCTATGAACCGATCGGTGTTTGCGGCCTGATTACGCCGTGGAACTGGCCGATGAACCAGGTAACCCTGAAGGTCGTCCCCGCGGTGGCCGCCGGTTGCACGGTCGTCCTGAAACCGTCCGAGATCGCGCCGATGTCCTCCCTGCTCTTCGCGGAGATGATGGACGAAGCCGGATTCCCGAAAGGTGTCTTCAACCTGGTGAACGGCGACGGGCCGACGGTCGGCGCGGCGCTGTCCTCGCATCCGGATGTGGACATGATGTCCTTCACCGGCTCCACCCGCGCGGGCACCGCGGTCGCCAAGGCGGCTGCCGATACGGTCAAACGCGTGACCCTGGAACTCGGCGGCAAATCGCCGAACATCGTGCTGGCCGATGCGGATCTGGAAAAGGCCGTGAAGCGTGGTGTCATCCATTGCTTCAACAACACCGGTCAGTCCTGCAACGCGCCGACCCGGATGATCGTCGAAAAGTCGGTCTACGATCAGGCGGTGGAAATTGCGGTCGCCACTGCGGCCAAGGCATCCGTCGGCAACCCGGCTGAGGAAGGCCGTCATATCGGCCCGCTGGTTTCCCAGATGCAATATGACAAGGTCCAGGACCTGATCCAGAAGGGCATCGACGAAGGCGCCACGCTGGCCGCCGGCGGTCCCGGCCGTCCGGAAGGCTTCAATCGCGGCTATTATGTCCGCCCGACGATCTTCACCGACGTCAACAACGACATGACGATCGCCCGGGAAGAAATCTTCGGCCCGGTCCTTTCCATGATCCCGGTCGCGGACGAGGAAGAAGCGGTCGCGGTCGCCAACGACACGCCCTATGGTCTGGCCGCCTATCTGCAGACCGGCGATCAGGAACGCGCGCATCGGATTTCCCGCAAACTGCGGGCCGGCATGGTCCATATCAACGGCGCCTCGCAGCCCGCGGGCAGCGCCTTTGGCGGCTACAAGATGTCCGGCAACGGCCGCGAAGGCGGTGTCTGGGGCCTGGAAGACTATCTGGAAGTCAAAACCGTCAGCGGTTGGTAAGCGGACCGTTCACGTTTGAACGATCAAAGGCGGGTCCTGCGGGGCCCGCCTTTTTTGTTACACAAGGACCGACCGCCACAGGAGCGCGACGGCCAGGACGATCAGCGTCAGGCCTAGGGTGATGTTGAAAAGGCGCAACCGTTCAGGTGACGTCAGGACACGTTTCACCTGTTGTCCGAACACGGCCCAACTGCCGATCCCGAAAAAGCAGATGACGCCATAGAGGCAGACGAACACGGCAAGATGGGCCGGTGATTCCTGCAATTCGAAAATTGCGACCGCGGCGATGCAGGCGCCCCAGGCCTTCGGGTTCAGGACCTGCAGCATGACGCCGTGCCAAAAGCTCGGGATCGGCGCTTCCGTCGTCGACAAACTGCCGCGCGCCGTCGCGAGTTTGTAACCGAACCAGGCAATCAGGCCGGCCCCCGCGACCGCCAACAGGTCGAACCCGCGGCCCAGGCTTTCCGCCACCGCGCCCAATCCCAATCCGATTGCCAGAAGCAGCAGGGTGAAACTGATCGTCGCGCCGCCGACAAAAGGGAGGGCGCGGCGCGCGCCATGGTTCAATCCGGTCGAAAGTGTCAGCACATTCACGGGGCCGGGGGAGATGGACAGTGTCAGTGCGAAGGCGCACATGGCGAGGATCGGTGGCATGGGACGACTTTCCAGTGATGCATTTGCCCCTCTCTAGCAGTCGCGGTCCGAGTGCAATATACTGTCACAATAAGACAGATTGTATAATTAGATAGAGCAATGAACGCAGACCGGCTGAAATCTCTCTCCATCTTCGCCGATGTCGTTCGCGTCGGCGGTTTCCGGGAGGCCGCGCGCCGGCTCGGCATGACACCGTCCGCGGTCAGTTACCATGTGAAAGTGTTGGAGACGGAACTCGGCACATCCCTGCTTTACCGGTCGACGCGCAAGATGGCGCTGACCGAGGCGGGCGAAGAACTGTATAACGCCGCACTCGCAATGATGGAGGCTGCGGAAAGCGGATTTCATGCAGCGAAAAGGATCGAGGCGGGTTTGACCGGCCGGATGAAGATCGCCGTCTCGTCCTCCCTGGCGCATTCCGGCCTTACCGCGGATATCGTCCGGTTCCATTGTGACAATCCGAACGTGGAACTGGACCTCGTCTATGCGGATCGGATTGAAGATCTGATCGCCGATCGGTTCGATTTGGCCTTGCGGGCAGGCCGGTTGGAGGATTCGACCCTGAAATGCCGGCTGGTCTGGGACATGCCGCGCATGCTGGTGTGTTCGCCGGCATTCAGACAGGGCCGCAAACCGATCCGGTTTCCGTCGGACCTGCAGGACGTCCCATGGATAAAATTCGCAAAACTGGAACCGCGCCGAAGCTTTTCCGGGCCGGGCGGCAAGCACGCCACTATCGAGCAGAGCGGATCGATCACCGTGAATAGCATTGAGGCCATGGTGGATCTGACGCTGCTGGGGGCCGCGATATCCTCGCCCCCCGCCCATTATGTCGCCAAGGCGGTGGCGGCGGGCGACCTTGTCCAGCTCCTGCCGGATTGGCGGATGGAGGCAATGCCGGTTCATGCCGTCTGGCCATCCGCCGGGATCGACAATCCGGTCACCAAGCGGCTGGTGGGTTATCTGACCGGGCAGGCAAATTCCGCGGCCTGACCAGGGCGGGCCCTCAGTCCGGCAAAGGGATGAAATCCGGATCGTTGGGAACGACCGGGAAGCGGCCCGATTTCCAATCTTCCTTGGCCTGTTCGATCCGTTCCTTGCTGCTGGATACGAAGTTCCACCAAATATGTCGAGGGCCATCCATCGGATCGCCGCCAAGCAGGATCAGACGCGCATCCTGAACGGCGCGAACGGTGATCTCCCGGCGCCGTTCCAGAACCAGCAATTCGCCAGGCGAGACCACCGTGCCGGAGATCTCGACCGATCCGTGCACGGGGTAGAGCGCGCGCTCCTCGTAGTCGGCCGGAATGGTGATGTTGTTTTCACGGGGCAGGGCGATATCCGCATAGATCGTCCCCGTCGCGGTCTCCACCGGGGAGGTAACCCCGCGAAACGCCCCCGCCACCAATCGGATCTCCGCGCCGCCGTCCCAGATCGCGGGCAGGGTGTCCGCGCCGTGATGGATGAAAGCGGGGTTCGTTTCCTCCAATTCATGGGGCAGCGCCATCCAGATCTGCATGCCGAACACCCGGATGCCGTCCTCCAGTTTCAAGGGGTCGCTGCGTTCCGAATGGACGATGCCGCGCCCGGCTGTCATCAGGTTCACCGCGCCGGGGGCGATCCGCTGCTCCACGCCCAGACTGTCGCGATGGACGATTTCTCCGTCGAACAGATAGGTGACGGTCGACAGGCCGATATGGGGATGGGGACGCACCTCCATCGGGTTTTCCGGCCCGAGTTCGGCGGGGCCCATCCGGTCCGCGAAAATGAACGGGCCGACCATGCGCCGTCGCCGTGAGGGCAGCAGGCGCTGCACTTCGAAGGATCCTATGTCGCTGGTCCTGGGCGCGATCGCCATCTCGATCCCGGACGGCAAGCCGTAGTCACTGTTTCGATCACTCATGGTCAGTTCCTTCCCGCATTGTCGACGCGGCCGAATATCGCCCATTCCGAAAAAGATATGTAACCAGACGGGCTTTGACAGGGGGGCCACGTCATGCACCCTTTCAATAACGAACAGCCAAGCCGAATGGTTGCGTATCGGGGATGGAAAGGACGTCATGGATAACGGGCCTTCCTTCAAATCGAAATCCGAGGAACAGGCGCAGGATTGGCCGCGTCTGGCTGCGTATCTTGCCGGTGAGGGGTTCGCCCTGGATCTGACCAACCGGCCGCCGCGGCAATTCGCTGCCGGTTTCGGCAACCTCAATTATTTGATCCATGTGGATGGCGAACCGATGGTTCTGCGGCGGCCGCCGCTGGGACCGATCCCGCCGGGCGCCAACGATATGGGGCGGGAAAGCAGAATACTGTCCGGCCTGTCGAAAGCCTTCCCGCTTGCCCCGCGCTGCTGCCATGCCTGCGCCGATCCGGGGATCTTGGGCGCGCCGTTTTTTATCATGGACTATCGCGACGGCCGTGTGATCGGCGGCGAGGTCCCGGAGGATATCGGTGAGGGGGGCCGTCGACGGATCGGTCTACGCCTGATGGAGATCCTGGCCGATCTGCATGCGGTGGATCCCGCAACGGTCGGGCTGGATGGATTGGGGCGCCCGGAAGGCTTCCTATCGCGCACCATCGAGGGGTGGTCGAAACGCGCCCATCTGGCCTGGGGGGACGATGCGCCATCGCTGGTGGACGAACTCGGCGGCTGGTTGCGCGCCCGGGTGCCGGCCGGTCATGCGGTATCGCTGATCCATAACGACTTCAAGCTCGACAATGTCATCCTGAACCGGAAGAGCCTGGAACCAGTTGCGGTGCTGGATTGGGATATGGGAACCAGGGGCGACCCGCTGTTCGACCTTGCCGTGACTCTGGCTTACTGGACCGAATCCGGTGATCCGGACGTGATGCATCGCCTGAACCAGATGCCGACCGCCGCGCCGGGATTCCCGACAAGGGGCGAAGCGATGGAGGCCTATGCCCGGGTATCCGGCCGGGACTTGTCGGAGTTCATCTTCCAACGGGTACTCGGGCAATTCCGTCTTGCGGTCGTCTTTGCGCAGCTTTACCGCCGCTGGCGTGAGGGCGGTACGAACGACCCCAAATTTGCGGAATTCGGATCGCTTGCTGATGATCTTCTCGTTTTCAGCCACGATATCGCGATGGGGAGGGCCGAATGACGGCAGCGGATGTAACACTTCCGGTTCCCATTCCCGACCGGATGACGGATTATCAAAAGACTCATGCGGCTTTTCAATGGAACTTGCCCGAAAGGTTCAACTTCGGCGGTGATGTGGTTGATATCTGGGCGCGTGACCCGGACAGACTCGCCCTCATCTGGTGCAGCGAGACGGGCGCGGAAGAACGCTACACATTCCGCGATATCTCCCTTCAATCCAACAAAGTTGCCAATGTCCTGCAGGCCTCCGGCCTGACGAAGGGCGATCGGGTGCTGGTGGTCCTGCCGCGGATTCCTGCCTGGCAGATCACCGTCGTCGCCTGCATGAAGCTGGGTGTGGTGCCGATCCCCTGCATCACCATGCTGACCCGCAAGGACCTGGACTACCGTTTGGACCATGCCGGGGCGAAAGGTGTCATCACCACCGCGGAGAATTGCGGCAAGATAGATCCGGACAGGAATTTGACCCTGCGTCTAGCGGTGTGCGCGGGCGGCACGGTTCCGAACGGCTGGACGTCCTACGAGGGCGCTATGGACAAGGCCAGCGAGCTCTTCAGTCCAGTCCCCATGGCGATGGACGATCCGGCCATCCTTTATTACACCTCCGGCTCGACCGGGAATCCGAAAGGTGTCACCCATGGCGCTCGATCGATCTATACATGGCGCGGGTCGGCTTGGTACTGGCTGGATCTGCGTCCCGGTGACACGATTTGGTGCACCGCCGATACGGGATGGAGCAAGGCCGGAACCAGCATTCTTTTCGGTCCATGGAGCTGCGGCGCCGCGGTACTTTTCTACGACGGCCCGTTTGACCCGTCCAAAAGGTTCGGACTTCTTTCAAAATACAACGTGTCGGTATTCTGCGCTGCGGCGACGGAGTTGAGGCGGCTGGTGAACGAGGCCCCGCCCGAAGATGGGCTGCCGGATCTTCGGCTTACCGTCTCGGCGGGGGAGTCCGTCAATCCGGAAATCGTCACCCGCTGGGCTGATTTGACGGGCGCGCAACTGCTCGACGGATACGGACAAACCGAGACCCTGATGACGGTGCTGAACTATCCGTCCATGGCCGTGAAACCGGGGTCGATGGGCCGCCCCTTGCCGGGGGTTGATATGGCGGTTCTGTCCGATGACGGGGGCGGGTTCGCGAAGGCCGGTGAGGCCGGACGGCTGGCAATGAAACTGCCCAATCCGCAGGTGATGCTGGGGTATTGGCAGGAACCGGAAAGGACCGCTGCCTCGATCATCCATATCGACGGATCCGACTGGTTCGTCACCGGGGACCGGGCGCGGCAGGACGCTGACGGATACCTGTTCTATGAAGGGCGCGACGACGACGTGATTGGATCGGCCGGCTATAGAATCGGACCGATGGAGGTTGAGAACGCCCTGATCGAACACCCTGCGATACAGGAATCCGCGGTGGTGGGTAGCCCCGATCCCGATCGCGGAGAGATCGTCTGCGCCTATGTCGTGTTGAATGCGGGCTTTGAGGGCGACGATGCTCTGGTAAAAGAATTGCAGGAGTTCGTTAAAGCCTCGACAGCGCCCTACAAATATCCGCGCAAGATTGTCTTCGAGGAAGATCTTCCAAAGACCGTGACCGGAAAAATTCGTCGGCGAGATCTGCGGGATCGAGAATATGGCCGCGCCTGATCTAGTCCGCGCCGCCGTGTTTCTCCGCCAGGGAACGGATCGCCTCCACCTGCCCGCGTAGACCAGGGAAGGGGGCGGGAAAGCGGTTGTCGAACGCGGCGGTACCAACCGTGAATCCTGATGCACCGGCGGTAAAGACATCCGCGATCTTTTCTTCCCGGTCGATGCTGCCCGCCATGATGACCGGTTTTCCCGCCGCCGTGCAGACTTGCTTCATCATGGACGGGACATCGCCGGCATAGCGATAGGCCAACAGGTCCAGTCCATGGACGTCGTCGCGTTCGGCGAGGCTCCCCGCACTGGCTGCGATCTCCGTCGCCGTGCCTTCGAGGATACTGGGATGACCGACGATCCGGCCGGGAAATGGATAATATTGGATCGGGGATTGATGCAGAAGCGGCGCGACCTCTTCGGCGCGTGTCCCGCCCAGCAAATAATCGACTTCGAAGTCGAGTGCGGCCCGCGCCGATTGCAGCTCGCTCTCCCGTGTCAGGCTGACCACTTCCAGATAGACGGTCGCGCCGGCGGACCGGATATCCCGGGACAGTCGGGTCAATTCATCGAAAGGCAGGCCGACATCTTTGAAGCCGATATGCCGGCATCCCGCGCCCAGCACTTCTTCCAGGCAGTCGCGCGCGTCGGCGACGGTCCTGTCGTTATGGGTCAGCATGAATATGAAGGTCAGCGCCATTTCTTCCTCACAGCCCCCGTGCATCCGCCATGCGGGCCGCATAGCGCAGGGCGGTGCGCAGGCTTTCGGGATCGGCCGTGCCGGTGCCGGCGATGTCGAAGGCCGTGCCGTGGTCCGGACTGGTCCTGATGAAGGGCAGGCCCAGCGTGACGTTGACGCCTTTTTCGAGCCCCATGTATTTTACGGGAATTAATCCCTGATCATGGTATTGTGCGACGACGATATCGAAACGCCCCTGTCGTGCCTGCATGAAGACCGTATCACCGGGCCAGGGGCCGGTGACATCCATGCCTTCTTCCTTCGCCGCGCGGATGGCCGGCGATATGATCTCGATCTCCTCCCGGCCGAACAACCCACCTTCGCCGGCATGCGGGTTCAGCCCGGCAACGGCGATGCGCGGTTTGTCGATCCCGATGGCGAGACAGCCCTGATGGGCAAGCCGGATCGCGGCCATCTGGGCATCGAAGTCCGCCCGGTCGATCGCGTCCCTGAGGGAACAGTGAATAGTGACCAGGACCGTGCGCAGTTCGTCATTCGCCAACATCATCGCGACGCGGTCGGCCCCGCCTTTGTCGGCCAGGATTTCCGTGTGACCGGGGTAGTGAATGCCGGCGGCCGAGAGCGCTTCCTTGTGCAACGGCGCGGTCACGATGCCGGCGATTTCACCACTCCTGGCAAGGTCAATGGCGGAGACCACGGCCTCATAGGCCGCCTGCCCGCTGGCGGCTGAGACCGCTCCCATTTCCGGCAATGCCGCCATTCGGACGGCCGGCAGAATGTCGATTGTCGTGCCGATCCCCGTTTCATCGAATTCGTCCAGGTCACCAAGAATGCGACAGGACAGTTCCGCCGCCGTGAAGTCGACGGCGCGTTCCATCACCGCCGGGTCACCGATCACGACCACCGGCCGGTCGACAACGCGCGCGGTCATCGTCTTGACCACGATTTCCGGACCGATCCCGGAAGGGTCGCCCATGGTGATGGCGAGCGGTTTCTTGTCGATCCCCATGTTCAACGCCCCTGGCCGTTTTCTTCTCCTTCTCTATAGCGCGTCCCGACGATGGAAAAAACGCATGGATACGCTATCGGCCTGTGGAAATGGAGATTCTCCACCCCTTGACCTTCCAGTCACTGGAATCCCTATATGGGGCGGGAAAGGATACCAAGCCATGTCCGAAGCGACTGCTCATTTTGCCCCCGTCTCCGTCCCGGAAGCCGAGAAAACCGCCGTTTTTGAGTTCGGCGTCAGTGGTATGACCTGTGCCGGCTGTGCCGCGCGGCTGGAAAAGGCATTGAACGCCGTGCCCGGCGTGTCGCAGGCCAGTGTGAATTTCGCGCTGGAAAGTGCGCGGGTCGAGGCGTCGGAAGGGATAAATGCCGAAACGATTACCTTCGCCGCCGAACAGGCCGGGTTCGGGGCGCATTTCGCGGATACGGGCCCGTCGGAAGATAAGGCGGTCATGTATCTTTGTATCGCCTCCGCCTTGTTGACCCTGCCCCTGGTGGCGGAAATGCTTTTGATGCCGTTCGGCATCCCCTTCCATCTATCGCCCTGGATACAGCTGGCGCTCGCCACGCCGGTTCAGTTCGTAATTGGGTGGCGTTTCTATCAGGGCGCCTGGGCCAGTTTGCGCGGCGGTGTCGGTAACATGGACGTGCTGGTCGCGCTCGGGACCTCGACCGCCTTTCTCTACAGCACGTATCTGACGGTAACCCAGGGCAGTGCGGCCATGGGGTCGCTCTATTTCGAAGGGGCGGCCGTCATCATAACCCTGGTGCTGCTCGGCAAATATCTGGAAGCGCGCGCCAAGCAGCGCGCGACAAGTGCATTGCAGGCTCTGTTGGCCTTGCGCCCGGCCCGTGCCCGCTTGCTGACCGACGAGGGGGAAAAGGACGTCCCCATCACCCGTGTCGCGGTCGGCGATCTGATTCGGGTGCGCCCGGGCGAAGCCATGCCGGTGGACGGCGAAGTCACGGAGGGCAGCGCCGATATCGACGAGAGCATGCTGACGGGCGAGAGCATGCCGGTCACCGTTTCGAACGGCGGTGCGGTCATCGCCGGGTCCACGAACCTGACCGGGCTGCTGACCATTCGCGCAACCCAGATCGGTAAGGATACGCGCCTTGCCAAAATCGCCGAACTCGTGCGCGCCGCCCAGGCCAAGAAGGCGCCGGTGCAAAAATTGGTCGACCGGATCAGCGCCGTCTTCGTTCCGGCGATCGTCGCCATCGCGGCGCTTACCTTCATCGGCTGGATGGTTTTCGGCCAATCGGTGGAGGCGGCTATCATCGCCGCAGTCTCGGTCCTGGTCATCGCCTGCCCCTGTGCCCTGGGGCTGGCCGCGCCGGCCGCCATTGCGGCGGGATTGGGAGCGGCCGCGCGGAGCGGCATCCTGGTCGGCGATGTCGCGGCGCTGGAACGCGCGGGCCGGATCGACACCGTCGTTTTCGACAAGACCGGAACCCTGACCGCGGGACAGCCCGTCGTGCGCAACATCGCCTGGGCCGAGGGAAAGGAGGACGGTTTCGCGCTCGCCGCTTCCGTCGCCGTTCAAAAGCAGAACGACCATCCGCTTGCCCGCGCCTTCCGCGAGCTTCCGGTTGCATCTGAATTCTCGGGACTGCAGGCGACCGATCTGCGTTCCGTTACCGGCAAGGGCGTTGCCGCCCTGGTTGACGGCAAGCCGGTCTTGATCGGTAAGCGGGACCTGCTGGCATCGGATGGCATCGAGGTACCGGACGCGTTGTCCGTTCAATCCGACGGTGATGTCGGCACCCATGTTTGGCTGGCCGTCGACGGCAAATGTGCCGCGCGCGTCGATATCGTCGACCGGATCCGGGATGAAGCCATCACCGCCGTTGCCGCGCTGCACGCGTCGGGCCGATCGATCACCCTGCTGTCGGGCGACGCCCGCCCCGAATCGGAACGGGTGGCGGGATTGGTCGGGATCGACACCGTGGTTGCGGAGGTCAGTCCGGAAGACAAGGCTGCCAAGATCGCGTCGATGCAGGAACAAGGCAGATCCGTTGCCATGGTCGGCGACGGTATTAATGACGCGCCCGCATTGGCGGCGGCGGATCTGGGCATCGCCATGGGCGGCGGGTCCGATGTCGCTGTCAATTCTGCCGGCATCACCTTGCTGCGGGACGATCCGCGCCTTGCTCCGGCCGCGCTCGATATTTCCGAGCGGACCCTGTCGAAGATCCGCCAAAATCTGTTCTGGGCCTTCGCCTATAACACCATTGGTATTCCCTTGGCAGCGCTCGGTTATCTCAGCCCGGGAATCGCCGGGGCAGCCATGGCATTGAGTTCGGTCTGCGTGGTCACCAATGCGCTGCTGTTGCGGCGCTGGAAACCCGAACTGCAGGAAAGGAGCGCGCGATGAATATCGGTGAAGCGGCCAAGAAGTCCGGCATTCCGGCAAAGACCATCCGTTACTACGAGGAAACCGGCTTGATCGCGCCGGCGGGTCGCACGGCCGCCGGCTATCGGTCCTATAGCGAGGCCGATGTCCACACGCTGAGTTTTCTGAAACGGGCCCGCGACCTGGGCTTTTCCGTCAAGGATTGCGCGGTGTTGCTCTCCCTGTATCAGGACAAGAACCGGTCCAGCGGGGATGTGAAGGCCTTGGCCCGGCAGCATATCGATCGTATCGCCGCCAAGATCGATGAATTGGAGCAGATGCGTTCGACGCTTGAGACCCTGGTCAACCGCTGCCACGGGGATGACCGCCCCGACTGCCCGATCCTGGAGGATTTGGCCCACTAGACGGGCCGTTACTCCACGATCAGTGTCGCGGTCCCGAGCCCGTCGATTTCGGTGACGACCTCATCGCCCGCTTCAATCCACTCGGTCTTGACGATGCTGCCCAGCGTGACGAATTCCCCGGCCTTCAGGGGCTGTCCCCGTCCGGCCCGGAATTCCGCCAGCCAGGCCAGCGCGTCCATCGGGTGTCCCAGAATGTCGCCGCCGATGCCCTCGCCGATCAGCGCGCCGTTGATGCGCAATCTCCCGGTCAAACGGTCCATCGCCAGGGGATCGGTCTCGACCGGGGCGCTGAAGACACAGCCGGCATTGAAGAAGTCGTCGGCGACGAGGGAAGAGGTCGGCCTGTCCCGGAAATCGGTCCAGCGTTCATCGACCAGTTCTATGCTGGCCATCGCGCCGCCCACGGCATCGGCCGCCGACGCCCGGTCGTATCCGTCCGCCAGGGCCGGCATGTCCTTTGCCAGCATGACGGCGATTTCGCATTCTATGCCCGGCCGGACGAGGTCGGCGCGCCGGTAGCGGCCCGTTCCTTGATGCACCATGGTCTCGGGGACCATGCCGGCGCAGGGATGGCCGATCTTCAGGTATTCCTGCATGACCTTTGTGGTGCAGCCGATCTTGTGACCAATCATCGGGCCGAACCGCGCGGCCAATCGTTCGTGCAGCAGGTCCTGAATCCGATAGGCGGTTTCCAGATCGAGCGCTTCCGGTTCCAGCGGCAGGCGGGCCAGGGCCTGTGCTGAAATCCTAGCCTCGGCCAAGGCATCGGCCGCGTCCGAAAGTGTGTTTCCGTCCATGAACGTTTTCCCCCCGGTACGAATTGGATAGCTGCTGGCCCGTTGGCAGGCGCAATTCTAATGGTATTGTATGGGCAGTAGAGGAAACGCACACGGTCCCCTGGACGACCCCGGCAACACGCTATCCCAGCGACCCGGGCCTTGCCACGGCCGCTTTCAGAAAAAGGAAGATGACATGGCTTCAGTAACGGCGCGGCTCGTCGAACCCGAGATGAACAGCCTGATCAGCGAATTGAAGGAAGTTTTCGGCGACCAGGTGTCCACTTCCGCCTCCGTGCTGGAGCGGCATGGCAGCGACGAAAGCTATCACAAGGCCGAACCGCCCGATGCGGTCGTCTTTGCGCGCTCGACCGATGATGTCGCCAAAGCGGTCAAGATCGCGGCCAAGCACAAGGCGCCGATCATTCCCTTCGGAACGGGTACGGGGCTGGAAGGCCATGTGACCGCGCCTTTTGGCGGTATCTGCATCGATGTTTCGGAAATGAACAACGTGCTTAAGGTGAATGCCGAGGATCTGGACGTCACCGTTCAGGCGGGTGTGACGCGCAAGCAGTTGAACGAATACCTGCGTGACACGGGTCTCTTCTTCCCGATCGATCCGGGCGCGGATGCCTCGCTGGGCGGTATGGCCGCGACGCGGGCCTCGGGCACGAACGCGGTGCGTTACGGCACGATGCGGGAAAACGTCCTGAACCTGACCGCGGTTCTGGCCGACGGGCGTGTCATCAAGACCGCGCGCCGGGCGAAAAAATCCTCGGCCGGCTACGACCTGACCCGCCTATTCGTGGGATCGGAGGGAACGCTCGGCATCATCACGGAACTGACGCTGAAAGTGTACGGCGTGCCGGAGGCGATCTCCTCCGCCGTCTGCGAGTTTCCCAGTCTGGAAGACGCGGTGAACACCACCATCCTGACCATCCAGTCCGGCGTCCCCGTCGCACGTGTCGAACTCGTCTCCAAGGAAATGATGGCGGCCTGCATCGATTATTCCAAACTTGATGGATTCAAGGCGGCGGATCATCTTTTCTTCGAATTCCACGGCTCCGAAGCCGGTGTGAAGGAACAGGCGGAAACCGTCCAGGCGATCGCGGCGGATTTCGGCGGCGCCAATTTCAAATTTGCGACCAAACAGGAAGACCGCAACACGCTGTGGACCGCGCGTCATAACTGTCACTACGCGACACGGGCTCTTCGGCCGGGATGCGAGGTCTGGGCGACGGATGTCTGTGTGCCGATCTCCCGCCTGGCGGAAGTCATCACCGAGGCGAAACGAACCATGGACGAGCAGGGACTGGTGGGCACCATCGTCGGGCATGTCGGCGATGGTAACTTCCACATCGGCTACGTCGTCGACCCGAACAATCCGGAAGAGCTGGCGAAGGCGGAAGAGCATAACAAGCAACTGGTCTATCAGGCCCTCGCCATGGACGGGACCTGCACCGGCGAACACGGGATCGGCGCCGGCAAGCGGAAATTCCTGGAAGCCGAACACGGGGAAGCGGTCAGCGTCATGCGCATGATCAAGAACGCTTTGGACCCGGAAGGCATCATGAATCCGGGCAAGGTCCTGCCGGCCTGATCGGGAACGTCATTTTCGGGGGTAGCCATGGGAATCGATCCGTCACAGGTTCGGGGCGTCTACCCGATCCTCTATGCGTTTTTCGACGAGACGGGGGCGCTGGACCGTAATCTGATGCGGCAGCAGGCCCAGGCCTGCGTGAAGCATAACCCGCATGGGATCGCGGCCCTGGGACTGGCGACCGAGGTCACGAAACTGTCGACGGCCGAACGGCGTCAGGTCATGGAATGGCTGGTCGAGGATGTCGACGGGGCCTGCCCCATCGCCATCACGATTGCCGAACCGACGGTCGAGGGACAGGTGGATTTCGCCAAGGCCGCGGATCAACTTGGCGTCGATTTCGTTATCCTTCAGCCGCCACCGGTCGCAGGATTGGCCGAGGGCGAATATGTTCGCTTCTTCGGCAGCGTGGCGGAAAAGGTCTCCATCCCCGTCGCGATCCAGAATGCCGCGGCCTATATCGGTGTCGGACTTTCGATAGACGGGTTGAAGACCCTGAACCGGAATCACCCGAATGTCGCCCTGCTGAAGGGCGAGGGTCCCGCCATCGAAATCGCCGGATTGGTCGATGCGACGGACGGTGTCTTCCGTGTCCTGAACGGGCGCGGCGGTCTGGAATTCCCGGACAATCTGCGCGGCGGTTGCGTCGGCATGATTCCGGCCCCCGATTGCTTCGATAGACAGATCGATCTCTACAAGGCTTTCGAAGCGGGACGCGAGCAGGAGATGGAATCGATCTATCGTGAGATCCTTCCCGTCATCATCTTCTGCATGCAGTCGGTGCAGAATTTCCTGTGTTACGGCAAACGCATCACCGCCTTGCGGATGGGCCTGTCGCTCGACCAGGTTCATGACCGGGCGCCGGCCCAGCAGCCAACCCCGCATGGGCTGCAATGGCTGCAACGCTATGCCGCCGAACTGGGGGGCTTTTGATCATGAAGGGCATGACGATACGCCCGGGGTTGTTGCAGGACGCGCCGGGCATCCATCGAATTCATGCCGAGGCCGTCGAAACGGGAACCGCGAGTTTTTCCCTGGAGGCACCCAGCCTGGAGGACATCTCGTCCCGGGTCGAACGAATGCTGGATCAGAAGCTTCCTTTTCGTGTGGCGGAGGACAATGGCGAGGTCGTCGGTTATGCCTTTGCCGACTGGTTTCGGCCCCGGCCCGGTTATCGCTTCACGCTTGAGGACTCGATCTATGTCGACCCTTCCGTCCAGGGGCGGGGCATCGGCCGTACGCTTCTGTCATCGGTGGTCGAGGATGCCCGCGCCGGCGGTTTCAGGCAGATCATCGCGGTTATCGGGGATATAGAGAATTCCGGCTCCATCGGCGTGCACAAGGCCTGTGGGTTTCTCTATGCCGGGGTCCTGAAGAATGTTGGGTTCAAGTTTGATCGCTGGTTGGACACGATCTATATGCAGCGGGAGCTATAGTTCGTCCTGCCCCGTTCATATCTGATGCCGACTTATGCCGCGGCCCCGCAGGGCCGCGTTGTGCGCCAAATAGGCGATAATCAGGCGCTGGTTATCCTCTGGGTCGCATCGTCCCGCTTCCACAGGTCGGGCAGCAGGTTCAGGCCCAGGCCGGGTCCTTCCGGCGGATGGAAGAAGCCCTCGACCGGCCGTGGCACGGTATCCACCAATTCCCCATACCAACCGTCATAGAAGGCGCGGACGGATTCCTGAACCAGTACGTTGGGCAGCGCGAGGGACATATGGACCGATGCCGCCAGAACCACCGGCCCCTGACAGTCATGCGGCGCGACGGGCCGTTGATAGGCCTCCGCGATGGCGGCGATTTTTCGGGTTTCGGTAATGCCGCCGCACCAGCCGACATCGGGCATTACGATATGCGCACACTGCGCTTCCATCAGGCTGCGGAAATCCCGAATCGTGCCGAGGGTTTCGCTGGCGCAGATCGGCGCCTTGGTCTTTTCCGACAAGGCCCGCAGATCGTCGAATCCGTCCATCCGGATCGGGTCTTCGATCCAATAGGGGTCGAAAGGTTCCAGCGCCTTCACGACCTTGAGGATGCCGGGCATCCGCCACAGTGAATGCAGCTCCACGTGAATGTCGATCTTGTCCCCGACCGCCTTTCGGATCTTCTCGAAAGGGACCAGGGCCGCGTTCAGATCGGCGGAGGAAATGTCGTAGCCCTTGGTCTTTTCCGCGGCGGTATCGAAGGGCCAGATCTTCATCCCCGTGATGCCCTGCTCAAGCAGGCTGTGGGCCAGTTCGTCGGCGCGGTTCAGGAAGGCGTCCAGGTCCTCGTAAGGGCCCTCGCTCTTTTCCAGCCCCCAATCGTCCGTGCCCCAGGTGGGGCGGCTGCGGACATAGCGATAACCGGCGCAGGTGTTGTAGGTGCGAACCTTGTCGCGGCACAAACCGCCGAGCAGCTGGTAGACGGGCTGGCCCATGGCCTTCCCGAAAAGGTCCCACAGCGCGATGTCGATGGCCGACCGTCCGCGTTCCTCGGCGCCCTGGCCGGAAAAGCCCACATAGGTCAGCAGTTCGCGATTGAGGTATTCGATTCGGAACGGGTCTTCGCCGATCAGTTTCAGCGCCGCGGTTTCGTGAATGAAGGCTTCGACCGCCTTGGATCCGAAAAAGGTCTCGCCCAGTCCTGTAACGCCCTCGTCCGTATGGATCAGGACCCAAAGGACGTTGGAAAACTCCTCCAGCCGCAATGTCTCGATCGACGTGATGCGCATGGCGATTTGCTCCCACCCTGTTTGAGGTGCCGCCCTCGCTTGCCGGATTGGCGGCCGCGGTTCTGTCGACCGCGTTTTCTTGAATGCCCGTATCCCGAGGATGACCGCTTCCCGGGCCTGACCGCAAGGGTTGGTCTGATTACGTGCGCTTGGATTCTGTTGGCAATGCAATTATAGTCTATGCAATTGTAAGCAATGCAACAAAAATCGGTGATTGGACGACGCACCTCCATGGATGGCGAATTGCCAAAAGCAGGCGGCATGGACCGCTCGGATCTGGAACGGAATTTCGGCTTTCTGCTGCATGACGTGGCGCGTTTGATGCGCGCTGAATTCGACCGCCGCAGTCGAACGCTGCAGCTGACCCGTTCGCAATGGTGGGTCCTGAATTTCGTCTACGCTTATGAAGGGGCGACCCAGACCGAGTTGGCGGATCAGTGCGAAGTGGAACGCGCGACGATGGGACGCCTGTTGGACAAGCTGGAAGAAAAAGGCTGGGTCCGGCGCGAGGCGGATGGCCAGGACCGCCGCATTCGCCGTGTCTATCTGACCGGTGAGGTGTTGGAGCTGATGATCGCCTTGCGCGGTATCGGCGCCGGTGTTCGCGAAAGTGCCATGGCGGGAATCGATCGGGACGAGCAGGACCGGTTCGTGGATACGCTGATGAAGATCAAGGGCAACCTTCTGGCCCTTGGCCGCGAAACGGTTGCCGAACCGGTCGCCATGGCAGGCGACGACTAGGGAAGGGCGGAAGATGAGTGAAACAGCCGCCCAACGCGAAATGCCGACGGGACCCAATCGCGTCCAACCGACGCAAGAGGCCTCGTCGCCACCCGCGCCGATGCCCGTGAAACCGGCGAATGAAGCCGGTCAGACACAGGAAGCGAAACCGTCGGAAAACCGTGCGCCCGACGCGCCGGCGGATGTGGGACAGTCCCCGTCGGCCACCAAGAAAAAGCCGATCCGTCGGTTTATGCGACGCACGACACGGGCGCTTCTGTTGCTGGTCGTCCCGATCTGCGTCCTGCTCGCGGGCGCCTATTGGTTCATGACGTCCGGCCGCTACGTCTCGACCGAAAACGCCTATGTCAAAACCGAAATCATCGCGGTGAGTCCGTCTATCGACGGCCGCGTCGTGGAAGTCCTGGTTTCGGACAACGAACGGGTCGCGCGGGGCGATGTACTGTTCCGGCTGAATTCCAGGCCGCATCAGATCGCTGTCGATCAGGCCGAAGCCAAGCTGGACGCGGCCCGTCAGGAAATCGAGCGTCGGCGCGCGGAATTCCGTCAGGTTCAGGCTGAAATCGAGGAGGCCAAGGAGAGGGTCGCCTATTTCACGACCGAGTTCGAACGCCAGCAGGCCTTGGCCAGCCGTGGTGTCGCGACAAGGGCCAGTCTGGACGAAGCGCAGTTCGAACTGATGACGGCCAAGCAATCCGTGAACACCCTGCGCCAGAAAAGCCAGACCGTATTGGCCAGTCTTGGCGGCGATCCGTTGAAGGCGGCCGAGTTGCACCCGCTGTTCACCGAGGCCGAGGCCGAATTGCATCAGGCCCAATTGAAGCTGGAATATACGGAAATCCTCGCCCCTGCCGATGGTATCGTCAGCCAAATGCGGCTTCAGGCGGGGGAATGGGTGGAGGAAGGCGACCCCATATTCGGCGTGATTTCCACCGAGGGGCTCTGGATCGAGGCGAACCTGAAGGAAACCCAGCTGACGCATATGCGCGAAGGTCAGCCGGTGGAGGTCGAGATCGACGCCTATCCCGGCGTGACCTGGCCGGCGACGATCGGCAGCATCAGTCCCGCGACCGGCGCGGAATTCGCGGTCCTGCCGCCGCAGAATGCGTCCGGGAACTGGGTCAAGGTGGTGCAGCGTCTGCCGGTCCGGATCGAGATCCTGGAATTCGCCGACCGCCCGGCCCTTCGAGCCGGCATGACCGCGACGATCACCGTCGATACGGAACAGGACAAGAGTTTCGAGACGGTCTGGGGCCAATATATGGCGAAGGTCGACGGCTGGAAGGATGCGATTCTGGCGCACAATACGCTGGGAAAATGAGCGGTTGAAGCTGCCGGTTCAGACCCAGCGGTGCCCGGCTTTCGCCAATAGGGTCCGGGCCCGGTCCAGGGTCTCGGCCCTGATCAGAATGTAATCCCGGTGATAGGTGGAAATCACGAACACGCCCAATCCGTTTTCCGAGATCGGGCGGACGACAGACAGAACGATACCGGGTTGGTCCAAATCGAAACTGCCTGTCAGTTTTACGGCCCGCCATCCTCTGTCCGCGGCGATCCCGCCGGGAACCCTTTCCGCCGGTGTGACGATGGACAACTCGTCGCTGCAATAGCTGACATTGACGAAACCCGGGCCACGAACCCAATCGGGTACCGCGCCGCCGGGGGGCAGCAGGGTGACGGCGTATTCCCCGTCCAACAGGTGTAGATCGACGCTTGGCGGCATCTTTGCCTCAGCGAAGCGCTTCCAGAACCGGTTCCAGGTCTTCCGGCGTGTCGACCGTCAGCGGAATAGTGTCTATCAGCACCGCATCGATCCGCATCCCGTTTTCCAGTGCGCGCATCTGTTCCAGCTTTTCCCGCTTTTCCAGAACGCCCGGTGGCAGTGCGACAAATCGCTCCAGGGCACTCCGGCGATAGGTATAAATACCGAAATGGTAGTACAGCGGCCCGTCCCCCCAGGGGGCGGTGGCGCGGGTGAAGGCCAGGGCGCGGGCTTGCCGAGCCCCGTCTTCAAACCCGGCGATCGCTTTCACCACATTGGGATTCGCGCGGTCCTCCGGGTCGGTGATGACCGCGACCGACGTGCCGATATCCACCTGACTGTCGGTCAGCGGTTTTGTCACATCGCGCAGAATACCGGGTTCCATGGCCGGCAGATCCCCTTGCATGTTCACGATGACATCGTACTTCCCGTCGGGGTCTATCTTGCAGGCAGCCTCCCAAATCCGGTCGGAACCGGACGGATGGGCGGGATCCGTCAAGACGGCCTTGCCGCCGGCCTGTTCCACCGCATCGACGATCTCATTGTCCCCGGCGGCCACCCAGACCGGTCCAAGATCAGCCTCCTGCGCCCGTTCGACGCAGTGAACGATCATCGATTTTCCGTGGATATCGGCGAGCGGCTTGTTGGGAAACCGCGAGGCCGCGAGGCGCGCGGGGATCAGGACAATGGGATTCATGGGCGATTCAGGGTCTACTTTGGTTGTATCTATCGTGGCGTAGGCCGTGGCTGTGCTGGAACGGTACCGAATTCCGAGCGCTAGACTGTTGATTTCGCGTGGTTGATTCGCGCGTGGCGACACGATATACCCCAATGGCACCGGGGAAAAGATACGGGTGGGGCAAGGCTCGCAATGCTGGGCGAATCCCCGCTAGAATCCCCCGGATTCAATCACCTGTGACATGTCCAAGGGGCATCACCTTGCGGCGTGGGACACACGGAGCGTTTGGGGAATACGCTATGCATGACGAAGATCCGCTTATGATCAACAAGGTGGCGGCCGCTGTTCTGACGGCTGGGCTGATCGCCATGACCGCGGGGTTCATCTCCACGTTCGTTTATCACCCGACCACTCCGGAAGAGAATGCGTTCGTGATCGAGGTTCAGGATGATGGACCTGCCCCGGGCCCGGCCGAGGATACCGGTCCGGAACCGATCGAAGCGCTTCTGGCCTCTGCCGATCTGGGGAAAGGCGAAAAGCTGCTCAAGAAGTGCACCGCCTGTCACAAATTCGAACAGGGCGGCGCCAATGGTGTCGGGCCGGCGCTTTACGGCGTTGTCGGTCGTCCCAAGGCCGGTGCCGACGGGTTCAGCAAGTATTCCGATGCGATGAAGGCCGCGGGTGGCGAATGGACGTTCGAGGATCTCAATCACTTCCTCTACAAGCCCAAGGATTTCATCGCCGGCACGGGCATGGCCTTCAGGGGCCTGTCGAAGACCGAGGACCGGGCGAACCTGATCGCCTATCTGCGGACATTGAGCGACAATCCCGTTCCGCTGCCCTAACGGCGCGGTTCGCGTGAAAACTGAAAAGGGCGGCCGTTCGGCCGCCCTTTTCATGACCGGAGGGGGCGATGCCCGACACGACGGTTCCTTCTGAATTCATCGCTTTCGCGAATCGCCTGGCCGACGCGGCGCGGGATGTTGTTGCACGCCATTTCCGCACGCCTTTCGATGTGATCGCGAAACAGGATGAAAGTCCGGTCACGATCGCCGACCGGGAAGCGGAATCCGCGATCCGCGCGCTGATCGAGCAGCACTACCCCGATCACGGCATCTTTGGCGAGGAACACGGCCAGGTCCGTCTGGACGCCCGCTATGTCTGGGTCCTGGATCCGATCGACGGAACCCGCGCCTTTATTGCCGGCATGCCTGTCTTCGGCACCTTGATCGCCCTTGCGGATCAGGGTGTTCCGGTCTTGGGCGTTTTGGATCAGCCGATCCTGAAGGAACGCTGGCTGGGCGCCTTGGGCCACGGTACGACGTTCAACGGAGGCCCTGTCCATACCCGTGACTGCGGCGGATTGGGCCGCGCGCGGCTGTACACCACGGGGCCGGACCTGTTCAATTCCGAGGCGCGGCGCAAGGCATTCTATCAACTCTACGACCGGGTCGACATGCCCCGCTATGGCGGGGATTGCTATTCCACCGGCCTGATCGCCAGCGGTTGCGTGGACCTGCATGTGGAATGCGGGCTGAAGCCTTATGACTACATGGCCCTGGCGCCGATCATCCGCGCGGCGGGAGGCACTGCGACGACCTGGTCCGGCGAACCGCTCACCCTGACATCGGGGGATACGTTCCTGGGGGCGGCGTCGAAAAGCGTCCATGACCCGGCCGTCCGGCTATTGGGTCCGGCGGCTTGAATCGGCGGCAAGCGTCGGCCAACGCATGTGGTTACCGCGCTCGGGCTTGGGAATGAGGCATTTTTGTGGCAAGGCTTGATTGCCGGTGCCGTCGGTCTTCATTAGTGGCAAGGTAGACCTCAAGCGGGGACGAACCGGACCCCGGCAACAGGGAGCGGGTGGATTCACGATCAAATGACAGAAGTCATCTCGGGTCTTAATGGGGCTTTGGGTTGGCGCCGTGCATTCGGCGCCGTGTTCTTCATCGCGGGACTGACCGTTGCGACGGGTACGGCAACGGCTTCGGGAACGAATGGCCCGTCGCACGGCTTCGCCCTGAATCACGCGCTGAAATACCCGGCCGATTTCCAACATCTCGAATACGTCAATCCGGATGCGCCGAAGGGCGGCCTTGTGGTGGAGGAAGGTTCGGGCACCTTCGATTCCCTCAATCCCTTCATCATCAAGGGCAATGCCGCTTTCCAGACGGCAATGATCTACGACACTTTGATGAAGCAGGTCAGCGACGAGGACAGCGCGGTATACGGACTGGTCGCGGAGACCATCGAGGTGCCGGAAGACGGGTCCTGGGTCGAATTCAAGCTGCGCCCGGAAGCACGGTTCCACGACGGCAAGCCGATCACCGCCGAGGATGTCGCCTGGACCTTCGATACGCTGCGCGAAAAAGGCAGCCCCACTTACCAGTACTACTATGCGGCGGTGGAGAAAGTGGAGACGCCGGACGAACACACCGTGCGGTTTGTCCTCTACCCCGGCGAAAACAAGGAAATGCCGCTGATTCTCTCCGAATTGGTGGTGCTTCCGAAGCACTATTACCAGGACCGGCCGTTCGACCAGACCACTTTGGAACCGCCGCTGGGGTCGGGCCCCTACAAAATCTCGAAGGTCGAACCCGGCCGCTCGCTCACTCTGGAACGCGTGGAAGATTATTGGGGCCGCGATCTGCCCGTCAGCCGGGGTTTCAACAATTTTCAGACCATACGGTACGACTTCTATCGCGACCGCACGATTTCGCGCGAAGCGTTCAAGGCGGGCGCCGTCGACATCTGGATTGAGAACAGCGCCAAGGAATGGGCCACCGCCTTCGACATCCCTGCCGTGGAGTCGGGGGCAATGATCAAGCGTGAATTCGCGAACCAGCGCGTGGCGCCGATGCAAGGTTTCGCATTCAACCTGCGCAAGCCGGTATTCCAAGACATCCGGGTGCGCGAGGCGTTGACCTATGCCTGGGACTTCGAATGGGTCAACAAGACGATCATGTACGGCGCGTATCAGCGGACCGACAGTTTTTTCGACAACCACGAATTGGGTGCGACCGGTCTGCCCTCCCCGGCGGAGCTGGAAATCCTCAACCCCTATCGCGGCCAGATCCCGGAACGGGTCTTCACCGAGGAATTCGTTCCCCCGCAAACCGACGGCAGCGGCAATAACCGCCAGAACCTGAAAAAGGCGGCCATGCTGCTGAAAGATGCCGGATGGAGCATCAAGAACAAGGTGCTGACCAACGAGGAAACGGGCGAGGTTTTCACCTTCGAGATCGTCCTGCGAAACGATCAGCTGGAACCACACACGCAGGCCCTGGTGCGAAGCCTGGAGCGGCTGGGTATCAAGGCGCGGATTCGCATCGTCGACGATGCGCAGTATCGCCGCATAACCGAGACTTTCGATTTCGACATGGTTGTCGCCGTATTCGGCCAATCGGTCTCGCCCGGAAACGAACAGCGCTACTACTGGGGATCCGCCGCCGCGGCCCGGGAAGGAAGCCGAAACCTGATGGGGATCACCGACCCGGCGATCGACGAACTGGTCGAATTGCTGATCGCGGCGCCGGATCGGGATAGTCTGGTCACACGAACCCGGGCGTTGGACCGGGTATTGCTGTGGAACTTCTTCATGATCCCGATGTATCACGGGGCCACCGATCGCGTTGCCTACTGGAACCGTTTCGGTCTGCCGGATATCATTCCGGCACGGGGCGTGGTGCCGGATGCCTGGTGGGTCGACCCCGAAAAGGATGCCGCGTTGACGCGCGGCAAGGGAAACTGACCACGCCTTCGGGTCTGGAATAACAAGCGACGGAAGAACCGTGCTGGCCTATATCATCAGAAGGCTGTTGTTCATCATCCCGACCCTCTTCGGCGTCATGCTGTTGAGCTTTCTGATCATTCAGGCGGCGCCCGGCGGGCCGGTTGAACGGATCCTGGCCCAGATCGAGGGGACAGCAGCCGGTGCCCTGTCCCGCGTCACCGAAGGGGCAGGCGGGGATTTCGCGGCCGGCCCGGGAACCGGGCAGGGCGGCGCACAGGGCGAGCAATCGCGTTATCGCGGCGCCCGCGGGCTTGACCCCGAATTCATTGCCAAGCTGGAAAAGCAGTTCGGCTTCGACAAGCCGCTGCACGAACGCTTCCTGAAAATGATGGGAAGCTATCTGAGTTTCGATTTCGGGGAGAGCTATTTCCAGGATCGCCGGGTGGTGGATCTCGTCCTCGACAAGATGCCGGTCTCGATCTCACTCGGGCTCTGGACGACGCTGCTGACCTACCTGATCTGCATTCCGCTCGGCATTGCCAAGGCGATCCGCGACGGCTCGCGCTTCGACATGTGGACCAGCACGGCGATTATTATCGGCTATGCGGTGCCGTCCTTCCTGTTTGCCGTGCTGTTGATCGTTGTATTCGCCGGCGGGCGATATCTGGATTGGTTCCCCCTCCGCGGCCTCGTCTCGGAGAACTGGGACGATCTATCGACGGGGGAACAGATCCTCGACTACCTGTGGCATATGGTTCTGCCGGTCCTGTCGCTGCTGATTTCTGCCTTCGCGACGCTGACGATGCTGACCAAGAACAGTTTCCTGGAGGAAATCCGCAAGCAATACGTCACCACGGCGCGCGGCAAGGGATTGTCCGACAGGGCTGTTCTCTACGGGCACGTGTTCCGCAACGCGATGCTGATCGTCATCGCGGGCTTCCCGGCGGCCTTCATCGGCATTCTCTTTACTGGGGCGCTGCTGACCGAGGTGATCTTCTCCCTCGACGGGCTGGGCCTGTTGGGATTCCAGGCCGCGATCGATCGCGATTACCCCGTCATGTTCGCAACCCTCTATTTCTTCACGCTGATCGGTTTGGTCCTGAACCTGATCAACGACGTCACCTATACCGTCATCGATCCTCGGATCGATTTCGACGCACGGTAGGCCTGCATGGGGGGCAAGATGCAGGTACGCGGGCTTGGGCTGTCGCCGATAACGCGGCGCAGGCTTCACGCCTTCCGGGGTAACCGGCGCGGTTGGTGGTCGTTCTGGATTTTCCTGGTTCTTTTCATCGTCTCCCTGTTCGCGGAATTCATCGCAAACGACAAACCGGTCCTGGTTTCCTATGACGGCCGATATTATGTGCCAGTTCTTCAATTCGTCCCGGAAACGGAATATGGCGGTTTCTTCGAGACGGAGGCCGAATACAAAGATCCCGAAGTCCAATCCCTGATCCGTGAAAAGGGATGGATGATTTGGCCGCTGGTCGAATACAGTTATGACACGCAGGTTCTGGACCTGGGCCAGCCGGCGCCGACGCCGCCGGATTCGACCCATTGGCTGGGGACGGATGATCAGGCTCGGGATGTCTTTGCCCGCACCCTCTATGGGTTCCGGATATCGGTCCTTTTCGGCCTTGCCTTTGTCGGCATCAGCAGCGTGATCGGGATAACCGCCGGCCTCAGTCAGGGTTTTTTCGGCGGCTGGTACGATCTGCTGGGGCAACGTTTCATCGAAATCTGGACCAGCCTGCCAACGCTTTATCTGTTGATCATCCTGGCCAGCATCGTGACGCCGACCTTCTGGTGGCTGCTGCTGATCATGGTCGCCTTCGGCTGGACCGCCCTCGTCGGGCTCGTCCGGGCCGAAACCCTGCGCGCGCGGAATCTGGATTTCGTCAAGGCGTCCCGCGCATTGGGCGTTTCCAATCTTGTCATCATGGCGCGGCATATCCTTCCCAACGCCATGGTCGCAACCCTGACCTATCTGCCCTTCGTGTTGAGCGGCGCGGTCGTTTCGCTGGCATCGCTGGACTTTCTGGGATTCGGTTTGCCGCCGGGGTCGCCATCGCTTGGGGAATTGCTGAAACAGGGTAAGGAAAACCTGCAGGCGCCCTGGCTCGGCATCACCGCCTTCGTGACCGTGGGTGCGATGTTGACCTTGCTGGTGTTTATTGGCGAGGCTGTGCGCGACGCGTTCGATCCGCGCAAGATCCAGGAATGAAGGTGCATGAGCGAGATGACAAAATGACCGAAACCGCCGCCACCGAACCCCTTCTTTCGATTTCCGATCTGTCGGTGAATTTCCGCGGATCGGATGGCGATATCGAAGCGGTACGCCACGTCTCCTTCGATGTTAAGAAAGGGGAGACGGTCGCGCTGGTGGGCGAATCGGGATCGGGCAAGTCGGTGACCGCGCTGTCTATCCTGCAATTGCTGCCCTATCCGGCGGCCTATCACCCATCCGGCTCCATCACTTTCGCCGGTGCTGAACTGATGGGCGCGGCGGAGCCTGACCTGCGGAAGGTGCGCGGCAATCGGATCTCGATGATCTTCCAGGAACCGATGTCGTCCCTCAATCCGCTGCATACGGTGGAAAAGCAGATTCGAGAGCCGTTGTTGATCCACAAGGGGTTGTCGATCACCGAAGCGCGCCCGCGCGTCCTGGAACTGATGGATATGGTCGGAATCCGGGAGCCGGAGAAGCGTCTGAACTCGTTCCCCCATGAACTTTCCGGGGGGCAGCGACAACGCGTTATGATCGCCATGGCGCTTGCCAATGATCCGGAACTGCTGATCGCGGACGAACCGACCACGGCCCTGGACGTGACGATCCAGGCGCAGATCCTGAAGCTGTTGCAGGACCTTCAGGAGAAACTCGGCATGGCGATGCTTTTCATTACCCATGATCTGGGAATTGTCCGGCGCGTCGCGGATCGGGTCTGCGTGATGAATGACGGGAAAATCGTCGAACAGGGGGCGACGACGAAGGTCTTCGACCAACCGCAGGACGCGTATACCAAGCGCCTCCTCGCCGCCCAGCCGAAGGGGCGAAAAGCTCAGGTGCCGGAAAGCTCCCCGATCGTGATGTCCGGCGAGCAGGTGAAAGTCTGGTTTCCGATCAAATCCGGCGTGTTTCGGCGGACGGTGGACTATATCAAGGCGGTTGACGGTATCGACGTGACGATCCGCGAGGGACAGACCTTGGGCGTGGTCGGGGAATCCGGGTCCGGCAAGACGACACTCGGCATGGCCCTGTTACGGCTGCAGCAGTCCGAAGGCGCCATATCCTTCGAGGGGCAGGATCTGCGTGGATTGTCCAACAAGCAGTTGCGGCCCTTGCGGCGGGAAATGCAGGTGGTCTTCCAGGATCCCTATGGCAGCCTGAGCCCCCGCATGTCGGTGGGCGAAATCGTCGAGGAAGGGCTGAAGGTGCATGACCTGGGCGGCGATGCGGCGGGCCGCGAACAATTGGTGATCGACGCTTTGCGCGACGTGAACCTGGACCCGGAATCGCGCCACCGTTATCCGCATGAATTCTCCGGCGGCCAGCGGCAGCGTATCGCGGTCGCCCGCGCGCTGGTCCTGAAGCCGCGCTTCATCGTACTGGACGAGCCGACTTCCGCGCTCGACATGTCTGTCCAGACGCAGATCGTGGACCTGCTGAAAGACCTGCAGGAACGTTATAAGCTCGCCTATATGTTCATCAGCCATGATCTGAAAGTGGTTCGCGCCATGGCCGATACGGTGCTCGTGATGCGCGACGGCAAGGTGGTGGAATACGGGCCGGCTGAGGAGATTTTCGACAATCCCGGCACACCTTACACACAGGCGCTGATGGCGGCTGCCTTCCGGATGGAAGCGGTCGAATCAGGCGTTGTCTCGATGTAGCTGTGGCGGTCGGGTCCGGGCTTGGCGGTCAGTCCGCCTTGGCGGCCTCGATGATCAGTTCGGCGAATTCCGTCAGATAGACGGAGCCTTTGACAGTGCGTTGGATCAGAACGGACCGCCTGTCCTCCTCATCCGGCTTGCGCCTCACAAGCCCCAGTTCCGAGAGACGGTCCAGTGCCCGCGTCACGGCGGGTTTCGATACGTTCAACGCTTCCGCCAGCCCCCGGACCGTATGCGGGGAAGGCTGCAGATAAACCGTCGTCAGCACCGCCATTTGCCGGGCCGAGAGATCGGGAGAATCGCGACGGACGCTTTCGACAATGGCGCCGCGCCAGATTTCCAAGGCTTGATTGGGCGTCAAATCCATCACAATCGCTGGCGGTTGATTCAGAAACCCGTCACGCACTCAAATTCGAATTTGGCGGCAGGGTCGGTAAAATTGTTTCGTATCCGTTCCGAATGTTCCGACTATCCAATGACTCGGCAGCGATGACAAGGGGCGGACCGGGCGAATCCGGCCCGCCGCGTCACCTGGATACCTAGTGCTTGGAGAATCGCCGCCTGATCGTATCGAACACGGCGCGGATCCCCATCGCTTCGCCGCCTTCCGGCCGGCCGGGGCGCGTGCCGGTGTTCCATGCCATGATGTCGAAATGGATCCAGGGGGTCTTTTCGCCGACGAATTCCTGCAGGAACAGAGCGGCTGTGGTCGCCCCGGCATAGCCGCCGCTGCCGGTGCTGCTGATATCCGCGACCTTGCTTTCAAGCAGCTTTCGATAGGAGGCGTGCAGCGGCAGGCGCCAGACCGGATCGTCTTCCCTGGTTGCCGCGCCCTCCAGTTCCCCGGCCAGTGCGTTGTCGGAACAGAAATAGGCGGCAATTTCCGTCCCGACGGCAACGCGGGCCGCCCCGGTCAGGGTCGCGAAGTCGACCAGCAATTCGGGTTCGTCTTCCAAGGCCGCCGTAATCGCATCGGCCAGGACAAGGCGGCCTTCCGCGTCGGTATTGCCGACTTCCACGGTGATGCCCTTGCGGGTAGACAGTACGTCCCAGGGGCGGAAGGCGTCGCCGGACACGCTGTTTTCGACCGCCGGGATAAGAACCCGCAGGCGCACCGGCAGGCCCGCCGCCATGATCATATGGGCCAGCCCCAGGACATGCGCCGCACCGCCCATATCCTTTTTCATCATCAACATGCCGCCGGATGTCTTCAGGTCCAATCCGCCGGAATCGAAGCATACGCCCTTGCCGACCAGGGTGACCTTCGGATGTTTGGACTTGCCCCAGGACATGTCGATCAGGCGTGGCGCGCGGGTAGAGGCCCGTCCGACAGCATGGACCATCGGATAGTTCTCGGACAGCAGATCGTCGCCGACAGTCACGTCGATATCGCATTTGAAATGACGGGCCAGTTTCCGCGCTTCATGCGCCAACTCGCCCGGACCCATGTCGGAGGCCGGCGTATTGATCAGGTCGCGCACCAAGTAGATCGCCTTGGCGAATTCCTCGACGCTCTTCCGGTTTGCGGAATCAGGCAGGACCAGTTTCGATGCCGGTCCGCCCTTCTTGGCATAGCGGTCGAAGCGGTAGCTGCCCAGCGCCCAACCCAAAGCCGCCGCCTCGGCGTACTCAGTCTCCATTCCTTTCGGAAGGGCGTAACGCCCTTCGGGCAGGCGCGTGGCGGCGGCGCCCCAACTCCATTTATCCGGGCCGTTGTTCTCGACGCCGACAAGGGCTTCGCCCGGCTTTCCGGCCTCGCCCGGAAGCATCAGAACCGCTCCCGGTGTGGGTTTGAACTTGTTCGCGTCGATCCAGTGTTGTTCGGGTGCCGGCCTCTGCGCGATCCAATCCTTGAATCCGTCCTCGTTGACGGCGATCAGGGTGACGGTCGATTTGTTGGCTTTCGCGGCAAAGCAATCCATGGCGGCTCTCTTGGTTCTCATCGTTATGGGGCCGGATGATCCGGCCGGTCTGAAACAGGGAAAGGGTCAAGGGCAGGAAGGTTCCGGCAGGGCTTGCAACAAGGTCAAGGTACCGTCGGTGACCGCAAGGCCGATATCCAACGAAATCCGTGTCGTGATCCCGTTCGCGAAGACATGCGCGGTGTTGGTCACCAATGGGTGGGCATCCGTGTCGTTCAATCCGTAGAAGGATGTGACGACCTGCCAGCCGGGTCCTTCGATCAGGTCCGCATCGCCTTCCGGCGGTTCATCCATAGGCTTGGCCGGGCCCACGACCACATCGGTCCCCCGGATCGGTTCCGGCGTTGAGCCGTCGAAGAGGATGTAATTCACGATCTTCTCGCCGGCCAGGATCTTTCCGACGGTATCGTGGAAGGCGGAAACGGAAAAAATCGTACCTTTCGGCAAGGGCAGGGTCTGGGCTTCCGGGACAGTGATGTTGACGACCCCGGTGCCGTCCGCGTTGAGGGCGGCGGTGCCTTTGAGGGATTCGATCAGTTCGTTGTTCATCCGCAGCTTGGACTCGAAACTCATGCCGCGTCCGTCGAGCGATTCCTCCGCGGCCCCGATGGACTCGATTTCCAGGATCTGGCCGTTGGAAACCTCCAGGCCGAGTGTCAGCTGTGTCAGCAGGACCCAACCGGTGCAGCGTTTCTGGAGCCGAACGATGAATTCCCCTGGCAGCGACGCACCGGCGCCCGGCATGCGGACCTCGGTCGTCTCCAGGCGGTAATGCGCCTGATGCGGTTGCAGGGTAACCGAAGCGGCTACCGCCTGCGGTGCCAAGACGGTTTGGCCGATCAGGGCCATCCCCAGGGCGCCGATCAAGCCGGCGACCGGCAGCATGCGGATATTCATCATCGGTCCTTTTCGCGAAAATCCATTGCTTCAACCTTGTCGGTGAAAGGCTCTGAATGCAACAGTTCGGGATGCGTGTCGGCGGGACGAATGCAAGACGTTACCGGCCGTGACGCGTATTCGGATTCAGACAGGTCAAAGGGTGGATCGGGCGCCATGGACGCAGGTCCCCCATATTGAAAGGGATTGTTATGGGTGCGCAGAGCCGGGTTCGTTTGGCGGTCGATATCGGGGGGACCTTCACGGATATCGTTCTTGAGGCGCCGTCCGGCCATTGGACGCAAAAGGTGCTCACCACGCCGTCCAATCCGGCCGACGGTTTCATGACCGGCGCGAATGCCGTCTTGGATCGCGCGGGGATCGCGCCGGAACAAGTCGACCTGATCATCCACGGCACCACCCTGGCCACCAATGCGCTGATCGAACGCAAGGGCGCGAAGACCGCGCTGATCGTGACGGAAGGTCATCGCGATTCGCTGGAGATCGCCTATGAAAACCGGTTCGACCAATACGACCTCTATGCGGAACGTCCCGCACCTTTGGCAACGCGCGACCTTCGCTGGCCGGTCGTCGAACGGCTCGACTGGCATGGGAATGTGCTGACGCCGCTCGACGAAGCCAGTGTCGAGGCTTGGCTGCCGCGAATCGAGGCGGAGGGTATCGAAAGCCTTTCCATCGGCTTGCTGCATGCCTATGCGAATCCGGTGCATGAGGAACGCGTCGCGGAAATCATCGCCAAGGTCTATCCGGACCTGCCCCTGTCGCTTTCTTCCCAGGTCTGTCCGGAAGTTCGCGAATTCGACCGGCAATCGACGACTGTTGCGAATGCCTATGTGAAGCCGCTGATGGCGCGATATCTCGCGGATCTGGAAAAGCGGTTGGCGGAACGCGGTTTCACCTGCCCCTTCCTGATGATGACCAGCGGCGGCAGCCTGGTTACCGCCAGGACCGCGGCCGACTTCCCGATCCGCCTTGTCGAATCGGGCCCGGCGGGCGGGGCCATCCTGGCCGCCGCGATCGCCAAGGCCCTGGGTGAAGACAGCGTCTTGTCCTTCGATATGGGCGGAACGACGGCGAAGATCTGTCTGATCGACGATGGCGAGCCGTTGCTGTCTCGCAGTTTCGAGGTCGACCGGACCCATCGTTTCATGAAGGGAAGCGGTCTACCGGTAAAGATTCCTGTCGTCGAGATGGTCGAAATCGGCGCCGGCGGCGGGTCGATCGCCTCCGTCGATGCCTTGGGCCGTATTCAAGTCGGTCCGGAAAGCGCGGGCGCCGACCCGGGGCCCGCCTGTTACGGCCGTGGCGGCGACAAACCGACCGTGACCGACGCCAATCTGCTGTTGGGCCGGATCGACCCGAAGGATTTCGCCGGCGGCAGCATGCAGCTTGATGTCGATTCTGCCAAAGCCGCGATGAAGCGGGATTTGGGCGACGCGCTGTCGATGGGCGCATCTGGTGCGGCCTTGGGTTTGATCGAGATCGTCGACGAGAACATGGCCTCCGCTGCCCGCGTCCATGCGGTCGAACGCGGCAAGGAAATCGCCGACCGGACCATGATCGCCTTCGGCGGGGCGGCGCCGCTGCACGCGGCCCGGGTCGCCGAGAAACTCGGCATCGACAAGGTCGTCATTCCCGGAAATGCCGGTGTCGGCTCCGCCTTCGGTTTCCTGCTGGCGCCAGTCGCCTATGAGGTCGTCCGCAGCCGATACATGCATCTCTCCGATTTCGACGCCGGCATCGCGAACGACCTCATGAACGGGATGTACGCGGAGGCCGAGGACGTCGTACGCCTGGGGGCGCCGAAGGCGACGCTGACGGCGCAACGACACGCCTTCATGCGCTATGTGGGCCAGGGGCACGAAATCAAGGTTGCCCTGCCCGACAGGCCGTTCGAGCCCAGCGATGCGGAGGCGCTGCGTGCCGGTTTCGAAAAGGCGTACAGCGAGCAATACGGCCGTGTCGTGCCGGGGTTGGCGGTCGAAATCCTGACCTGGACCCTGACGCTTTCCGCACCGTCGGAAACGCAGCTGTCCATAGCCGCGGCGGAGGCGGGTCCAGCTTCCATGGCTGTGAACGCGTACGGTGTACGCGGCCTGTTGCAGCCCGGCCGCGGCGACAAGCCGGCGGAGGCCGAATTGTACCGTAGGACAGATCTGTCGGCGGGATCCGAACTTTCCGGGCCGGCGGCCTTGGTGGAGGAGCAGACGACAACCATCGTGCCCTCCGGTTTCTCCGCCGCTATCAACACCTTGGGCGATATCGTCCTCACCCGCGATGCGGATGCCGGGGGAGCGGCCAGCGATTTGGCGGAGGATATTCGCCGCCAAGTCGTGTGGGACCGGATGATTTCGGTCGTCGAGGAACAGGCCCAGGCGCTGATTCGCACTGCCTTCTCGACCTCGGTCCGCGAGGCGGGGGACCTTTCCGCCGGCATTTTCGATACGGATGGCCGCATGCTGGCGCAGGCCGTGACCGGCACGCCCGGGCATGTCAACGCAATGGCCGCCTCCGTCTCCTTCTTCCTGGAGAAATACCCGATCGAGACCATGCAGGAAGGGGATGTCTATCTGACCAACGACCCCTGGCTCGGCACCGGGCACCTGTTCGATTTCACGGTGGTGACGCCGGCCTTCCGCAAGGGCAAGGCGGTCGCGCTTTTCGCGTCGACGGTTCATGTCGTCGATATCGGTGGCCGCGGTTTCGGACCGGATGCCGGCCAGGTCTTCGAGGAAGGCCTCTGCATCCCGATCATGAAATTTTTCGACAAGGGCGAGGTCTGCGAGCCGGTGATGGAGATCGTCCGTGCGAATGTGCGCGAGCCGGTTCAGGTCGTCGGCGACCTTTATTCGCTCGCCACCTGCAACGAGATCGGCTGTCGTCGTCTGGACGAGATGATGGCGGACTTCGCGCTCGACGATCTGGCGGAGATTGCCGATCACATCATCGATACCTCCCGCGCCGCCATGCTGGAGGCGATCCGTGATCTGCCGGCCGGTGTTTATGAAAACAGCATGACGGTCGACGGCTATGACCATCCCTTGACCCTGAAGGCGAAACTGTCGGCCGGCCCCGACGGGCTGACTGTCGATTTCGACGGTACGTCGGCAATGTCGGCCTTTGGGATCAACGTGCCGCTGACCTATACCCAGGCCTATGCCACCTTCGGGGTCCGCGTCGTCGTCGGGCCGAAAGTGCCGAACAATGCCGGGTCCCTGGGGACTATCCATGTCACCGCGCCGGAAGGCTGCATTCTGAATGCGCCGAGGCCGGCTGCGGTGAACATCCGCCATGTTACCGGGCAGATGCTGCCGGACGTGGTGCTGGGTTGCCTCGACAAGGCGAAGCCGGGATACGCTCCGGCCGAAGGCAGTTCCTCGCTCTGGAACCCGATGCTGTCGGGCGGGCACGGCATCGTCGGCGACGCCGATTACGGCGATGCGACGCCGTTTACCGCGATGATCTTCCATTCCGGCGGTACCGGCGCGCGGCCGGGCCGGGACGGGCTGTCGGCAACCGCTTTCCCGTCCGGGGTTCGATGTACGCCGGTGGAAATTACCGAGACGATCGCACCTGTCATCTTCCGCCGGAAAGAATACCGGGCCGGGTCCGGCGGGGACGGCAAGTTCCGCGGCGGCCTCGGCCAAGCCATGGAGATCGAACATGCGGAAGGCGCGCCCTTCGCGGTCTTCGCCTTGTTCGACCGTATCCAGAACCCGCCGCGGGGCCGTGCCGGCGGTGAAATCGGTGCGGCGGGGATACTGTCCCTGCGGTCCGGTCCGCCTTTGCGCGGCAAGGGCAAGCAGATCGTCCCCGCGGGCGATGCCTTGGTGATGCTGACGCCGGGCGGTGGCGGTTATGGCCCGCCTGTCGAACGGGACCCCGGCGCTCGCGCGACCGATGATCGCTTCGATCTGGTATCGGAAAGACCGGCCGCAGCGGCGGAGTGAATCGGCGTGGCCGGCGGTGCGCTTCGCCGCCGGCCGTATCGTTCGAAAGTCGGTGTTGGCCCGGGTCGTAGCCGCCCCCTATTATGCTACTCTTGCCCGAATCGTTTGTTGGCAGAATCAGGCGATACCTGAAAAGGCAGATTGAATGAAAGACTTCCGCCCGGTGTCGGCCGGGCGAATAAATCCACGCCGTTACACCAGATAAGAAAAGACCAGCGGCGGGATCAGGGGAGGAAATGCGTTGGATACGTCCGCACCCAACGGCGCACCCGTCTCGGAGCAGACGACGCCGGCGACGATGAACGCCGCTGGGCCGATCCACGAACTGGTCGGGAATGTCTGCGCCGGTCTGATCGGCTATGAAGGAATGGTCGAAAGGCTGGCGATCGGTCTGCTGACCGGTGGGCACCTGTTGATCGAAGGACCGCCGGGACTTGCCAAGACGCGGGCGGTGAAGCGCTTGGCGTCGGGTTTGGAAGGCAGTTTCGCGCGTATTCAATGCACGCCGGATCTGATGCCGGCCGACGTTACCGGCACCCAGGTCTTTCGGCCGGACAAGGGCGATTTCGAGTTCGTGAAGGGGCCGATCTTTCATGCGCTGGTCCTGGTCGACGAAATCAACCGCGCCCCGCCGAAAGTGCAATCCGCCCTGCTGGAGGCCATGGCCGAAGGGCAGGTGACGGCAGGCGGCGCGACCCAAGCCCTGCCGCCCTGCTTCATGGTGGTGGCGACCCAGAATTCGATTGAGCATGAGGGGACCTTTCCGCTTCCGGAAGCGCAGCTCGACCGATTCCTGATGCATGTGCTGCTGACGCTGCCGGATGCAACGACCGAAATGTCGATCCTGAACCTCGTCGAAAGCGAGGCGACCCAACCGCTGAAAATCGAAGCGTTGACGAATTCGGACCATATTCTCGCCGCCAGGAAGGAGGTTGAGACCGTTCATCTTTCCCCGGCCTTGAAGGACTACATCGTCCGCCTGGTGATGGCGACACGGGAAGGTTCCCCAATTCCGGCGGTCAGCGATGCGATCGAACATGCCGTCTCGCCGCGCGGGACATTATCTCTCGCGGCGTCTGTCCGGGCCCGGGCCTATCTGCATGGCCGCGACTACGGGGTGCCGGAAGATGTCCAGGCATTGGCGCCCGACGTCCTGGCGCATCGGATCATCCCGACGTGGCGGGCGACGGCGAACGGCGATACGGCGCGCAGTCTGGTAGCCCGCCTGCTTGAAGATGTGAAACCGATCTGAGGGGACGTGGCTATGGACTGGCATGGCCACCCCGGCGCCACGGTAGATGCGGACCGGTTGATCGGGCTTCGCGCCTTGGCGCAATCGTCATTGCCGCGTCTCGCCGAAACCGGGAGGCCCGGCAGTCATGCGGGCCGCAAGCGCGGCAGCGGGTTGGACATCCGCGATATCCGTCCCTATGCGGATGGTGACGACTTCCGACACATGGATGCGATGGCGACGGCCCGGACCGGTAAACCGCATGTGCGCACGTTTCATGAAGACCAGGACCGCACGGCGATGTTGGTGGTCGATTTCCGACACACCATGCTTTGGGGAACCAGGGGGCGGCTGCGGTCGGTTCTTGCCGCGGAACTGGCGGCGCTCGCCGGATGGCGGATGCTGAGTGCCGGCGGGCGTGTCGGGATGCTCGCTTTTTCCGACCGCGACTCCGTCTTCCAACCGCCGCGGGAAAGGGATACGGCGATGGTGCGCATTGCGGGGTCGCTCGCACAGGCGCACCGCCAGGCATTGGATGCCCTGGCGGCGGGGGACCGTGTCGCTGGGGTTGGGTTGGAAGCGCATATCGATCGGGTCGCGCGGCTTGTCCCGCGCGGCGCGACCGTCGTCCTGGCAACCGGCCTGGATGACGGCGAGGGCGTTGCAGAACAAGCCATACGACCGCTGCTGCGTCTGGCCCGCGTAGAGATATTCCTGATCCGGGATGCCTTCGAACGGGACCCGCCGCAACGCAACCTGCCGTATTTCTCCGAGGACGGCGTGCTGCGTTGGGGCGCTTTTACCAAAGACGAGAAATCGACGGAAAATCGGATCCGAGCCCTGCGTGATATCGGGGCGACAGTTCGAGTCATCGACTCGGATACGGTGTTGGAAGAAGTGGCGGAGGAGTTATATGCCGACGCCCGCTGAAATCGTCGACAAACTCCATCCACCGCGTCTGCCGACCGCGTTCGCGGAACTGACCTGGCAGGACGGATGCGCGGCCTTCGGGATCGGGCTAGCGCTGGGTATAATCCTGTATCTTCTTCTGCGTCCGTTTCTCGCCCGACGTATGACGGTCCGTGAACAAATCGGCCGGGAGCTGGAATCGCTTCGCACCCTGTCCGCGTCGGACAGACTCGTCCGACAGGCGCGGCTCTGGTCGGAATTGCGGGCCGCCGTGCCGGACGAACAGGATACCAACCCCGTTTGGCGGCAGGATCTGTACAAACCTGGCGCGGATATCGACCACGAGGCGCTGGATGCGGAAATCCTGCGTTTGGCCGGAAAACGGGGCCGCTAGCATGTGGAGCCTGGCCGAACCGCTCGCCCTATTGTTGCTTCCCCTGCCTTTTCTGGCCCGGTTTCTGTTTTCGCCGCGCCGGCGGGACAGCGGCGCCGTCTTCGTGCCGGCTGCCATCGCCAACGCCATGGCAGAGGCCGGGAATACCGGCTATGCCGCCCATATGCGACGGGCTCTCCCGTCAATCCTCTGGGTTCTTTTGGTTCTTGCCCTGGCCGGGCCGCGCATGCTGGGCACCAGCGACGCTATTCCATCCTCGGGCCGGGATATCGTCTTGGCGCTCGACCTTTCGGGCAGCATGGAGAAGGAAGATTTCAGCCTGGACGGGCAGACCCTGACCCGCCTGCAGGCCGTTCAAAAAGTGAGTTCGCATTTCGTCCGCCGTCGCGTCGGTGACCGGATCGGATTGGTGATTTTTGGCGACCGCGCCTATTACGGCTCGCCCCTGACCTTCGATACCGTTGCGGTCGCCCGTGCGATCGAGGAAGCGGTCATCGGTATCTCAGGCCGATCCACGGCGATCAGTGACGGCTTGGGCCTGGCGGTCAAACGTCTGGCGAAATCAGACGCTCCCAGTCGGGTGGTCATTCTGCTTTCCGACGGGGTGGATACGAAGGGAACCGTTTCCGCCATCGATGTGGCGGGGCTTGCCGAGAGACACGGGATACGGGTCCATACCATCGCGCTCGGACCAGAAGACCTTGAGACCGCCCCCAAAACGCGCGATGCGGTCGATACGAAAACATTGCGGGAGATCGCGGAGGAAAGCGGCGGTCAAAGCTTCCGCGTCAAGAATATGAGCGACCTTACCGCGGTGGCGGACGCCCTCGATGCATTGGAGCCTAGCCCGACCTTGCAGCCGCCGCTCGAAATCCATCACGAATATTGGACGATCCCGGCGACCGCCGCCCTGATGTTGGCCGTGGTCATCGCCTTCATGCGAAGGACGGTGGAATGAGCGGGGCTGTCGACCTGTTCCAGGATGTCTGGCTGCTGCGGGTCTATTGGCTGGCGGGCCTGCCTGTTCTGGTTCTGCTGTTCCTGTGGCTGCGGCACAAACGCGGCGGGCTCGCCGGCTGGAATGCGGTGATCGATACCGCCCTGATGCCGGTACTGACGGCGCTGGGCCACGTGGCCTATCCGCAATCCCGTTGGGGGCATCTGGCGCCGCTGTCTGCCGCGGCCCTTCTTTGCCTCGCCTTGAGCGGGCCTGCCCGACAGAATGACGACGCACCCTCTTTTCAGAATCTGGACGGCATCATGCTGCTGATGGATATGTCGCCGTCAGTTGCCAAAGGGGGCAATCTGGACGACGCGCAAGCCGCGGCCGCTTACCTGCTGGAGCGCGTTGGTGCGCGGCCCGTGGGTTTGATCCTCTATACCGGGGATCCCTTCCTGGTCAGTGCAATGACCATCGACACCGCAACGCTGGAAGGTCCCATCGCCGTTCTTGATGTGGAAACCATGCCCAGCGTCGGCAGTCGGCCGGAACGCGCGCTCGGCATGGCCCGTGGCCTTTTCAAGGAAGCAGGTATCCTATCCGGCGACGTTGTGTTGATTTCCGACGGTGGTGGATTGAACACGGCCGCATTGCAGGAAACCATCGACATCGCCAAGGAAGGCGGACGGGTTTCGACCATCTTCATACCGCCCGCGCCAGAGGTCGCCGATGCCAATCCGGAAATGCCGCCACCCGATGAACAGGCCTTGGAGCAATTGGCCGACGCTGGCGGTGGATTGGCGATCGACATGAAAGGTCTGCCCGATCTGTCCGGTGCACTGCGGGGATCACGGACCGAACATCTGGCGAAATCGGAACTGGCACCGCTGTTGTTTGACGATCTGGGACGATATCTCGTGCTCTTTGCAATGATCCCTGTTCTTTTTCTGTTCAGGAGGGGGCGGTGATGCGGCGGTTTTTCCTGCCGGCCCTGATCGTGCTGTGCGTTGCCTCACTCTGGGTGGCGGGTCCGCAGTCGCTTGGCAAGATCGCTCTGTTGCTTGGGCAGCATTCTCTGGCGGCGGAGCTCTTGGAAGAACCGGGTGCCCGAGGGGTGGCGCTGTATCGCGCCGGCCGTTACGAGGAAGCGGACGCGGCGTTCGAGGAAGCCGGCCGGTCCGTGACGTATAACCGAGGCCTCTCGCTGGCGGCTACCGGCAACTACAAGCTCTCCGTCGCCTATTTCAACGCCGTTCTCTTTGCCCGTCCGGAAGATAAGGAGGCGGAGGAAAACCGCGACATCGTCGGTGCCATGCTGACGCCGATAATTGGCGATGGACGGGGGACCGGCCGAATTGCCGCCCTGGCCGCCAGAAGGAAGAAGCATCCGGAAGACGACGTGCTGCCCGGCCTTGCCAACCAATACAAGGTCCGCCGCAAGACCCGGGCACGGAGCACGATCGCCAGCGACGAATGGCTGGAAACGCTTTCCGATGAGCCGGGCGAGTATCTGAAAAAACGGTTGGAGGCCGAATACGACCGGCGCAAGGGCCTCGGGCAGGTCGTGCGCGAATGGGGGCATGGATGGTGACGCGTCCGAACCAATTCTCGGAGTACCTCCTTTCGATCGCCCTGATGGTTCTTCTCACCGTCGGATGGTCGCTACCGGCTTGGGCGCAGGACGGCACGGCGGAACTCTTCATCGAGTTGGAGGAACCGGACCGGAAGCCCGTGGTCGGCGAGATGGTCCTGTTGACGATCCGCGGCGTCTACGACGTGGTGATCACACTTGAAAAAATGGAACTGCCGCGTGTCGAAGGGTTCGATTGGGTTCAGATCGAAAACGACGATTGGAGCCGGGAACAGGTGGACGGCAAGGAAAAGAGCGTCATGCGCCGCCGGATCGCCCTGTTCCCGAAAGAGGCAGGGGACCTCACCGTCGGGCCCTTCGTTCATCGCCTGACCGTCCAACCCCGCGCCGGCGGGCGCATCAAGATGGACATCAAGGCGGAACCGATCACCCTCTCGGTCTCGCCCTATCCCGGCGGGGCGGATGCCTGGCCCTTTTCCGCCAGGCTATTGGAGTACAGCGACGAGTGGAGCGACGACCCGTCCACCTTGGGGGACGGCGATACCGTGACCCGCACGGTGACTCTATCCGCGTTGGGCGTCGTGCCTGAACTGGTGCCGCCGCAACCGCTGATGCGGGCCTATTGGCTGATCACCTTTTCCCCGCCGGAGCAGCGGGAACTGATCCTGACGGAAAAAGGGCCGATCACAAAAGTTACATGGTCTTGGGAGATGCGACCCATAACCGGCGAGCCCGGCGTGATCCGCGAATACAAAATCCCGTGGTTGAATACAACAACCCGGGAAATGGAGATGATCGAGCTTCCGGCGGCTCCCTTCGGCTATGCCAGTTTCGCCGAAAACAAGAACGCCTTGGCGTTGACCGCCGCGGATCAGGGCCCGGCCTTGGCCGCAATCGCGCTGGCCGGATTGGCCGCGGCGGGAATGCTATTGTTCGGAAGTCTTACCGCGGGACCCGCCTTGCGCTGGGCCACTATTCGTCGGGTCGCACGGCACAATCTGGCGAAGGGGGCGATGATGCTCGCCGCCATCCGGAAGGACCCCGCGGCCCTGCGTCGGGCGACGGGCCTGTTCCTTGCCAGCGCACCGAAACCGCCGAATGAGGAGCAGACCGGCGCCCTGGGAACGCTCGACTTTGTGATCTTCAGTAGCAAGGGGAACAAGGACGGCTTCGACTATTTTCAGTATGTCCGGTGTTTCTGGACGCCGCTCGGCTGACTTCGTCGTCAACCCACCTTCAAAATTTCGCCGAAACTGTTGGTGTCAGACGCAGGCGCCACGACCGGAATTCGGATCGTGAAGGCGGTGCCCTGACCGGATTTACTCTTCAGCGCGATCGTCCCGCCGAGAACGGTTCCGACCGTTTTGTGAACGATGTACAGGCCCAAGCCTGTTCCGCCCTGGCCGAGAGCGGTCGTGAAGAACGGATCGAAGGCCTTTCGGACTACCTCCGGCGTCATGCCGTTGCCGTCGTCCTTCACCAGGATCGTGACCGTATCGTCCGCGGGCTGTTCCACCTTGATGGTGATTTTACCACTATCCCTTTCCTTGAACGCATGGATGGTGGCATTTTCGACAAGGTTGGAAACGATCTGCCCCAACTCGCCCGGATAGCTGTCGACCCAAATCGTGGTCGGCGCGTCGATTTCCAGGGTCGCGGGGCTCTTCTTCAGCAACGGGGTCAATGTCAGGGCGACTTCGTCGAGCAGTTCCTTCAGGACAACCTTGCGACGGCGCGATGCCGTCCGGTCGGCCGAAATTTCCTTGAAGCTGCGGACCAGATCGCTCGCCCTGATCAGATTGTTTTCCGCAATTTCCACACTCATCGCGACGGTTTCCAGGAACTTGTCCAGGTCCTGTTGCCGGGCTCCGTTGGCAAGCCTTTCCTGAAAAGTCTCCAGCCTGGCTGCAAGGGTACTGACGGCCATGCGACCATTACCGAGCGGGGTGTTCAATTCGTGCGAAATGCCCGCGACCATGCGGCCCAGCGCCGCCACCTTCTCGGATTGCAGCAGTTCGTCGCGCGCCTGCTCGATTTCAACGACGGCCTTCCTAAGGTCCTCGTTGGCCTTTGTGAGTTCCTCCGTGCGGTCGGCGACGCGTGCCTCCAGCCCTTCATTGAGGTCGCGCAATTCCTCTTCCCGTTTCGATATGGCGTCGGACATCGCCTTCAAATGGTCGGACAGCGTGTTCAGTTCCTCGATCCCGCCATGCGGCCAATGCGTGGGTCTTTTTCCCGCCGCGATTTGTCTGGCCAATTCGGTCACGCGCCCGACGGGCTTTGAAATACGACGAACCCAGAAGGGCGCCAACAGCAATCCGAAGACTGCGGTACCCAGGGCGAAAGCCAGGACCGTGTAGATGATTTCCCTGAGATCGGGATTGGCCAGTCCTGCCGGAACGCGTCCGACAAAAAGCCAACCAAGCTTGTCGGAATAACTTGCGGATACGTTGTACAGCTTTCCGCGTAGTGTCATCTGTTCAGGCTGTTCGACGCCGGCAAAACCCGCTTGGACGATTTCCAGGTTCGCCAGGTTCATCAACTGGGACGTCGTGCCGGAGGTATCGGCGACGACTTCGCCCTTGCTGTCGATGATCCAGTAGTCGAGATGCCCTTTGTCGCGAAAGACGTTTCCGACCGCGACGATGGTGTCCAACGGCACTTCCACGATCATCGCTTCCTCGCCGTCGAGCGGGATGGCCAGTCCCACGGTCACGGCACCGGTGATGGCCGAAATATGTTTGTCGCTCCAGGTCGGTCCGGATGCCGCACGCGCAGCTTTCAGAAGGGGGTAGGCCGAAAGATCGACGCCCTCCAACTCATTTTCGCGTTCGACATTGGCGCCCGCGAGCGTGGCGAGTTTCAGCCTGGAATCCGACCCGACGATAAAGATCGCGCTGTATCGCGACTGCAGCGCCGTTTGCAAAAAGGGGCGTATGTTATTACCCGGGTTCGACTCGTAATACTCACCGATCAGGATGACCTCCCGGGTCAGGTCCGCGAGGAAGGTTTCCACGCGCGTCGCCATGGTTTCGCTGGCGCGTCCCGCGTATTGCAGGTTCTCGCGGGAGAATTCGGTGATGACATACGCAAGCAGGGCGGACCCGACGACCGCCAAGGTGATGATGATCGTGCTAAATTGAAGTAGAACGACGGACGTTCTAAGCCTCAATTCGGGTAGCAGCCTCATTGCTGGACGAAACTTCCATCCTTGACGGTCACGAAGAATGCCCGCCTTTCGGCATCACCGTATTTGTTGAATTTCAACGGCTGTTGCAGACCGTCCAGAACCGGTAGTCGAACTAGATTGTTCTTCAGTTCTTCCGGGTCCTCATCCTTGGCCAGGGCCGCAAACAACATGGTCGCGGCGTCGTAGGATGCAACGCTCGCGAAGCCCGGCGGACGCTGGAATCGTTCTTCGTAGGCGTTTTTGAATTTCAGATACCGCTCCGACTGGTTGTTCCGGTCGTAGGATTGGACCATCTCGATCCCTTCGATCGCTTTGCCGCCCAGTTGCAGCAAACGCTCAGAAGCCGCCCATTCCGCCGCCACGATCAACGTATCCGTATCCAGTTTTCGGATTTGCTGTGTCAATTGCGCGGTATCGACGCTGTTGGCGATCAGCAGGAAGGCGTCAGGACTGTTTTCCGTCAGCTTGCGCGCCGTGCTGGAGTAACCTTGATCGGAATTGGCGTCGAACAGAACCGGCTGGACGCTCACCTCGCCCAAGGCTTCGAAAGCGGATCTGAACTCGTTGAGCCAGCTTTCGGAAAAGACCCGGTTGTTGGCGTCGACCGCCGCCGAGACGCGACGTATACCCAAGTCATAGTAATGTTTGGCATAGATCCGTGCATTGTCGCGTGTCGACCAGTTTATCCGGAACAGGTAATCATCCAGATCGACGAATTCCAAGGACGACGCCGTCGGCGAAATGGTGACGAGTTTGAGTTGGTTTATCTCCGGAAGCAGACCTGCGGTGGTCGAGCTCAGGTTCGTCCCGATGATGGCGACGACGCCTTCCTCATGGGCCTTGCGGGCCGCTTCAGCCGCGGTTTCAGGACGGCCTTCGTCATCGAGTGGGATAAGTGAGATCGGGCGGCCGTCAATCCCGCCGGCCTGGTTGATCTCGTCGGCGGCGAGTTGAACCGCATTGCGCGAGGCTTCGCCCAGGTCTGCGGAGCGTCCGCTCAACCCGACGACGATACCCACCTTGATCGGCTCCGGGTCGCCACAGGCAGCCAGGAGAGACAGTGTCGCGACAGCAAAAGAACGGAAGGCGTATTTGCCAAGGGTCAGTTTCGTCATTCTTGTCCACCGCTATGAATTTATTATTGAATGACGCCTGGGCTCCTGCCCTAGGCGTCAATTTGTCTTGGTGAGGCTCCCCGGCGGGAAAATCAGTTGCGCCCGGGTACCGCTTTCCTCGGAAGAGTCGATTTCCAGGCTGCCGCCATGCGCCTCTATGAGGGTTTTCGTCATGACTAGGCCGAGGCCCAAACCGCCGCGCCCCGCGATATACGGATCGTCCGGAACCGCGAGTGGGTCGTTGAGTTGTTCGAGAAGCTCCGGGCTGATCCCGACCCCGTCATCGATAACGGTCAGGACCAATCCTCCCTCCCCGGTCGGGCGCGCGGTTACCCGGACCTTGCAACCCGATGGATTGTGCTGCACCGCGTTCGAGATCAGGTTCGACAACATGTTTTGGACCGCTTCCCGATCGGCGTGAAGCATCAGGCCGGCACGGCTTCCTGTTTTCTTCGCATCTTTCCTGGTGCTGGATTTCACGAGCTGATCGCCGGTTGCCAAACCGGACAGTTCGGAAATAAGCGCACGCAGATCGAAAGCTTCGTGAACCATGGGCCGGCTGCCGCCGCTTTCGGAAAAGCGAAGAACCCGTTCCACCATCTCCTGCAGGTGCCTGCCTGAGGTGACGATATCCCAGGCATATTCCTTGTACTTTTTCGTGCCGACCGGGCCGAGGGCCTCCAGGGCGATCATCTCGGACAGGCCGATGATGCCGTTCAACGGGGTTCTGAATTCGTGGCTGACATGGGCAAGGAAGTTTGTTTTTGCCTTGCTCGCCTTTTCCGCCAGGACCAGTGCGTCCTGCAATCTCTCGGACTGGTCCTCCAACCGGACGATGTCCCGAAAGGACCTCAGCGCCGTATACAGGGTCGCGGTCAGCTTGCCGACCGTCATCTGGCTCTTTTCGCGGTAGTCGTTGATGTCGAAGTTTCGAACGACTTCCAGCTCCGGCGCATAGCCCGGTTGTCCGGTCCGCAGGACGATGCGAACCCGGCTGTTGGCCAGTTCGTCGCGAACCCAACGAACATAGTCCAGGCCGGCATTCTCGGTTTCCATGACGACATCCAGCAGAATGACCGCCGTATCGCCGCGCTGCCGCAGAATATCCTGCGCTTCCTTGACCGAGTAGGCGCTGATCAACTCAATTCTACGGTTCTCAAAAACGAAGTCGTCCAGGGCGAAACGGGTCGATTGATGGACTGACTTGTCGTCATCCACGATCAGAACCTCCCAGGGTGGGGATTCAGTTGCCTCGCCTGTAACGCTGAGCGATTCCATGACTAAAACGGGTCCTTCAGAATAAGAATTGGCAGGGTGTACCATTCTTGAGCCTATTCCTAGACCAATGCGGCTTACCATAAGGTTAACAGGAAAAGCTAAATTAAGGGGAGGATCATGATGCCCTCAAGCGGGGGCATCCGGGCCACAAGGCATGTATCGGCCCGCGGCAATGCATCAGCAGCGCCCGCCCGCCGATTTCAACGGCGCGAACCCCAAAGTTCAGTTCTTGAATGTGCGGAAAAGTGGCGGAGAGAAGGGGATTCGAACCCCTGAGGGGCTTCCACCCCAACACGCTTTCCAGGCGTGCGCCTTAAACCACTCGGCCATCTCTCCCCGGTGTGGACGCGTTCCAAGGGTTTCCCCTGTCGCGACGGCGGCGGAACCTAACCGACCGTGACGGGGTGATCAAGCCTTCCTCGCATCGATTTCGTCATTCCCCGGCAATTGGGGTGCGGAACGCCGTTTCGCGCCGTGTGGTCGGCGCTTATGTCTCTTAGCGCATCGTTTCGATGGACGGGATTTTGATCTTTGCCAACCCCATGATACTCTTTTGGAAACAGAGCTTCCTCAGGGAGGCAAAAACCCGTCCGGGGGGGACTGGGTTGGGGCGGATACCCGGCGGGTGTCGGCCCCGTTATTTTGCGGGGCGCCAATTTTCATGCGGGGGCGTTAGTAAGCGGGTACGGGATTCCACATGGTTGTATTGAGGATTGTGCAATGGCTGTTCTTCCTGCTGGCCTTCGTTTTCCTGGGCCTGGGTATCTGGCTGTGGCTGGCCGGTGAGGACATAACGAAGGCGGCGGGCGCATTATGGTACGCCTTGGATGTAAGCAGTCTGAACCTCGCCCAGGTGATCGTGCAGCGGCACCTGCATCTGCCTGCCCTCTGGGACGACGCCATCGTTCCCTATCTGCTTCAGCGGCCAGCTTGGGAGAGCATTCTCTGGCTGTTCATCGGGCTGATGGTGCTGGGCGGGCTGGTATCCCTTATTGCCAGGCGGCCGAGACGGCGTCACAGCTTCCGTAACGAGTGACGCGTTTCGCCGGCTTCAATCGGGCAGAGAGCAATCCGGAATAGAAGGGGCGTCAGTTGTCGCCCATTTTCAACGCCTCCAGGAAGGCCGATTGCGGGATGTCGACCTTGCCGAACTGCCGCATGCGTTTTTTACCTTCCTTCTGCTTTTCAAGCAGTTTCCGCTTCCGCGAAACGTCACCGCCGTAACATTTCGCCGTCACGTCCTTGCGCAAGGCGCCCAGGGTTTCGCGCGCGATGACCTTGCCGCCGATCGCGGCCTGCAGGGCCACCTTGAACAGCTGGCGCGGAATCAGGTCCTTCAGCCGCCCGCAGATCGCCCGGCCCCGAAACTCGGCCTGGGACCGGTGCACGATCATGGCCAGGGCGTCGACCGGGTCGCCGTTTATCAGGATCGACACTTTCACCAGATCGCCTTCCTTGTAGCTGTCCAACTCGTAATCGAAGGAGGCGTAACCGCGGCTGACGGATTTCAGCCGGTCGTAGAAATCGAAAACGACTTCGTTCAGCGGCAGGCGATAGACCGCCATTGCCCGCGAGCCGACATAGGTCAGTTCGATCTGCTCGCCGCGCCGTTCCGTGCATAGTGTCAGCACAGGGCCCAGGAAGTCGTCCGGCACCATGATGGTCGCCTTGATCCAGGGTTCCTCAATGCTCTCGATGATCGTCGGGTCCGGATAATCCGCCGGATTATGCAGCTCGATCATCTTCCCGTTGCTCTGATGAATTCGGTAGACGACCGACGGTGCCGTGGAGATCAGATCCAGGTCGAATTCGCGATTCAACCGTTCCTGAATGATCTCCAGATGCAGCAGGCCCAGGAAGCCGCAACGGAAGCCGAATCCCAGGGCGGCGGAGCTTTCCATTTCGTAATGGAAGCTGGAATCGTTCAACGCCAGTTTGCCCAAGGCTTCGCGTAGTGTCTCGAATTCCGAACTGTCCACCGGGAACAGGCCGCAGAAGACGACCGGGACCGAGGGTTTGAAGCCCGGCAGGGGCTGGTCCGTCGGGCGACGGTCTTCCGTCAGGGTGTCACCGACCTTGCAATCCGAAACGGTCTTGATGCTGGCGGTGATGAAGCCCACCTCGCCCGGGCCCAATTCGTCTACCACAAGACCTTTCGGCGTCAGCACGCCGACGCGGTCCACCTCATGGGCGGCGCCGGTCGACAGCATGCGCAGTTTCATCCCTTTGCGGATCACGCCTTCGCGGACGCGGAGCAGCGCGACCACGCCCAAATAGGCGTCGTACCAACTGTCGACAAGCAAGGCGCGAAGTTTCGGGTTCGGCTCGTCCGACGTCTTCGGTGCCGGCAGCCGTGTGACGATCGCTTCCAGCACCGCGTCGATCCCCATACCGGTCTTCGCGGAAATTTCCAGCGCGTCGCTGGCGTCGATGCCGATCACGTCCTCGATCTGGGCCTTGACCCGTTCCGGTTCGGCGGCAGGGAGGTCGATCTTGTTCAGGACGGGAATGATCTCGTGATTGTTCTCAATGGCCAGATAGACATTGGCCAGGGTCTGGGCCTCCACGCCCTGGCTGGCGTCGACGACCAGCAGGGAGCCCTCACAAGCCGCCAGGCTGCGGGACACTTCATAGGAAAAGTCCACATGCCCGGGGGTGTCGATCAGGTTGATCGTGTATTCATGGCCGTCCTTGGCCGTGTATTTCAGCCGGACCGCCTGCGCCTTGATGGTAATGCCGCGCTCGCGCTCGATATCCATGGAATCGAGAACCTGCTGCTTCATCTCGCGGTCGGTCAGGCCGCCGCATTGCTGAATCAGCCTGTCGGCCAGGGTGGATTTCCCATGGTCGATATGGGCGATAATCGCGAAGTTACGAATTCGGGCGATATCTGTCATCGCGGGTCGGTATTCCAATTCTTCTATGGGCAGCTTGTCCCGGCACCGGTCGGCCGGCAAACATTCCCTGAAAACACTGTATTTAGAGGCGGCGCACAATAGTGCCAGCCCTTGGAATCCGCAATCTCCTCCTCAACGTCGCAAGAAAGGCGTGCGCGGAGCATTTCGGACTGATACAGCAAGACCCCATCATGATGCTCTTCGACACAATTATTCGACCCTTTCTGGCGCGCCTTGATCCGGAAACCGCGCACCGGTTGACGATCCGTGCGCTGAAAAGCGGCTTTGGACCGACCGCCGCCGATCAGGACGACCCGCGTCTTGCGATTCGTGTACTCGGCATGGAGTTTCCCAACCCGATCGGTCTGGCCGCCGGATTCGACAAAAACGCCGAGGTTTACGGCCCCATGGGCCGGATCGGGCTTGGTTTCGTCGAGGTCGGCTCCATTACGCCCTTGGCTCAGCCTGGTAATCCGAGGCCGAGGCTTTTCCGCCTGCCGGCCGATCGGGCGGTGATCAACCGCATGGGTTTCAATAACGATGGCGCCGAGACGGCGCGCATGAACCTGGAGCGGCGCGGTGACCGGTCGAAACCGGGTGCGATCGTCGGCGTCAATCTGGGCAAGAACAAGACCAGCGAGGACGCCGCCGCCGACTATGGGACCGGAACTGCAAAACTGTCGGAATTTGCCGATTATCTGGTCGTGAATGTCTCTTCACCCAACACACCGGGGCTTCGCGCGCTGCAGAGCACGGATGAATTGCTGCGGATCATCGAGGCGGTGAAGGCCGCGAAAAAACCGGGCTTGTCTGGTGTGCTGCCGCCGGTCCTGGTGAAGGTCGCGCCCGACCTGACGGATGAAGATATCGCTGATCTGTCGGCGTTCGCGCTGACGGGACAGGAGCACGGCCTCGTCGACGGTCTGATCGTATCGAATACCACGATCACCCGTCCGGATGACTTGAAGGATAAAGCGGTTGCCGGTGAGGCGGGAGGTCTGTCGGGCCGGCCGCTCTTCGCGCGATCGACGGAAGTGCTTCGTGATTTCTACCGCCGAACCGAAGGCCGCGTGCCTTTGGTTGGGGTCGGCGGCGTCTCCAGTGGGGCGGATGCCTATGCGAAAATCCGTGCCGGGGCCAGCCTCGTTCAGCTTTATACGGCGCTTGCCTATGACGGGCCCGCACTGGTGGCGACGATCAAGCGGGACCTGCTGGCGGCCATGGTGTCGGATGGTTTCACGCGGATCGGCTCCGCGGTGGGTGCCGACCATCGCTGACCTTGGGCGCGATGCGCAGATCCGTGCCGCTCTCTCTTGCTGCCCTGGCCTTGCCGCCGTACCCTGAAGCGGATTTTGACGAAGGTTCCGGCTGCCGATGACCCCTTTCGCCCATGGTGTAATCGTTGTCACCTACGGTCTTTTGACCGCGGGCGCGGGTTACGTGGCGCATGCGTTGTTCGGCGAGCCGCCGGTACTCATCGCCCTGGTGCTTTTCCTCCTATGTGCCTTGGCGCATGAGGTCGTTACCCGACATATGACGGAACACCGGCTGGTCCGCAGCATGACGGCGCTGAAACGCGCCTATGACCGCTTGCAGGACGAAGTAGCGCCGCCGCCGCGCCCGGTGGAGATCGACGTACAAATCAGCGAAGGAAATCCCGGCGACAGGAAGCAGGATGTGGGAACGCCGGCCGGTCGGCAGGCTCAAATCGCAGCGGCACACGACATGCCGGCCAATGCCGGCCGAGACACGGCCCCGGCGCGGGCCGAACCATCCCTCTCCCGGGACGGCGATGCCGACGCCGCGGAGATCCTGGTCCTGCAGCGTCTGTTGGATACCTTGCAGACCGTCGGCCCGCCGAAGGGGCTGACACCGGAAGACGGAGATGCGCCCGTGCCGTCGTCCGGCCGGGCCCCTTTGCGGGTGGTCGGCGGCGTCGATGGACGTGCGGCGGACGGCGGCGCCCCGGCGGATCCGCTTGCCCTGTTGCGCGAAAGCCTGGAACAGGACCGTGTCGATCTCTATCTGCAGCCGATCGTCAGCCTGCCGCAACGCAAGCGCCGGTTCTTCGAGTGTTACAGCCGCGTCCGCGATGCCGATGGGGCGGTGTTGCGGCCGGGGACCTATATCGGTCCTGCCAAGAGCGCCGGTCTGCTGACATCGATCGACAACATCCTCTTGTTCCGGTGTCTGCAACTGCTCGGCAAGCTGCATCGCCGGGACGCGACGGCGGTATTTTTCTGCAACCTGTCCGCCAATACGCTCAGCGATGACGACTTCGTCCGCGACATCGTGACATACATGCAGCGACACAAGGAATTGGCGTCGAATGTCGTGTTGGAAGTGGCGCAATCCGACCTGGTGAACGCGCCGGAGGGGTTGGACGAGTATTTCACGAAGCTGAGGGACGCGGGATATCGCTTCTCCATGGATGGGGTCAGCGACCTTGACCTCGACATGCCCGACCTGGCCGAGAAGGGGTTCCGATCGGTAAAGGTTGCGGCAAAGATGCTTCTGGAATTGATCGAATCCGGCAACGGTGCCGCCGTGCGGTCCCTGAAACAGCAATTGGATCAACATGGCATCGACCTGATCGTCGAACGGATCGAGAGCGAGCGCATGTTGCTTGATTTGTTGGACTTCAATATCGACTACGGGCAGGGATATCTGTTCGGTGAGCCACGGCCCAGCAAGGATCCCGGGCTGAAAGGATCGGCCGGGCAGGCGGGATGACCGTCGGAAGGCCGGCCCTTCGTTAACATCTAAGGAAAACGGGAAGCAGCAGATGGCCGAACAATCGGCGCACGCAGTGCGAATTATTGACGGAATCGGAAACCTTGCCGACGAGTACGATACCTATCTGCTGGACCAATGGGGTGTCATTCATGACGGGGTGACGCTTCATCCCGGTGCGCTGGATGCCATGCGCCGCCTTGCCGATGCGGGCAAGAGAACCATCATCCTCTCGAATTCCGGCAAGCGCGCATCCGACTCGCATGGTCGTCTCGACAGTCTCGGCGTCGATCGGTCGCTGTATCTGGAAATCATCACATCCGGCGAACTGGTCTACCGGAATCTGTCGACCCGGACCGATCCGTTCTACGCCGCCCTGGGCCCGAAGTTCCTGATCTTCGCCTGGGACCCGAACCGGGGCATCGTCGAGGGAACCGGATTCGAGGAAGTCGAGCGAATCGCGGAGGCGGACTTCATTCTGTGCGCCGGCACCGACCACCAGGATCTGGAATGGTACGAACCCGCCCTGGCGGAAGGGCTTGCTCGGGACTTGCCGATGATCTGCGCGAATCCCGACCGGGTAAGCGTTCAGCCCGATGGCAGCCTGAAAATGTGCCCCGGCGCGATCGCCGAGGTATACGAGAAACGCGGCGGTCGAGTCCGCTGGCACGGAAAGCCGACCCGGGAAGTGTATGAAATGTGCAGCGAAATCGCGGGCGGGCTGGACCGCGCGATCGGCGTCGGCGATTCATTGATCCATGATATCAAGGGGGCGAACGACGCAGGGATAGACTCGCTCCTGATCCTGGGCGGCATTCATGGCGAGGAAATCGACCGGCCCGTGACCGCGCAGGGTATCGACGCGTTGTCCAGGAAGTACGGCGCGCGACCGACCCATGCCGCCGATTTGTTCAAGTGGTAGATCTGACAGGGGCGACGGTCCGGTTCGCTATTCGATTTCCGCTTGGATGATCAGCAGGTCCCGCTGGCCAGCGGTATTGGCGACCTTTTTTGCTTCCTGATAGGCAGGGTCCTCGTAACAGGAGACAGCCGCCTCATACGTCGGAAACTCGACGATGATGACGCGTGCCGTGTTGCGGCTTTCCTTTAGAACCGGCGGCACTTTCGACGGATTGACCTTCGCCTGATACTTTTCCGCGATCGGACGCCACAACCGACCGTATTCCTCTTGCGCCGCCTGATCGGTGACAGCCGTTCCAAGGACGATCCAATACCCTTTCATCGGGCGTCTCCATTCTTCTGGATTTTCAGGTTTCCGATAATGCCGAAAGGTTGGCCCATTGGTTGGCTCATTGGTTGGCCTACAGGTCGGCGGCGACCTTTGGCGCCAGTTCCGCCAGCCGTTCGAACTCGCTCAGGTCGTTGTAAACATAGGCTGAGACCCGCACCCAGAAACGACCGTCGATCGCCTTTACGTAGGTCTCGAGATTGTGCTCGGTGCGCAGGGTCCGGCGGATCTTGTCGGCCGCCGCCGGCGTGGCCTTTGCCGAGGACGGCAGCGCGACGGTGGCGACGAAACCCATCATCCCGCGGGGGGAGCCGAGATCGGATTGCCATGTGTCGGACAGCAGTCGGGCGGCGCGGGCGGTCAGACGCCGGCAATAGGCGTAAATCTCCGCCTCGCCCAGTCCTGCCCGGAAATCGATCGCCGCGGGCACGCTGAGCCAAGCGGTGAAATCTTTGGTTCCCGGCCAGTCGAAAGCGGCATTGTATCCGTTGCTGATATAGTGGCTGATCGTGGTCGGCCGGACCCGCGGCTGAAAGTCGGGATAGGTCCATAGAAAACCGGCACCCCGCGGCGTCCCCATCCATTTGTGGCAATTGCCGGCGTACCAGGTCGCGTCCAACTGCTCCAGTTTCACCGGCAGCATGCCCGGGGCATGGGCCCCGTCGACCAGGACCGGGATGTTCCGGCTTCGCGCCAACCGGACGATATCGTTGATCGGTAGAACCAGACCGGTCTCGGACGTGACATGATCGACAACCAGCAGACGGGTCCGACGGGTCATGGCGGAGGCGATGGCTTGTACCGTGTCCGCCGGACTGATCAGCGGAAACGGCATCTCGGCGGTGACCAAGCGCGCGTTTGCGCGTTCCGACACGAATTCCAGGGTCTTGCGGACGGCGTTGTAACAGAAGGAAGTCGTAACGATCTCGTCGCCCGGAAGGAAGGCGAGCGACCGGAGCACCGCGTTGACGGCCGTCGTCGCATTATCGACGAAGACGATGTCGCGACCGCGCGCACCCAGATACTTGGCGAGACTATCGGCTGAATCACGGATCAGATCCGGCAATTCGTCCATCATGAATCGGGACGGCTGCCGTTCCGCTTGCAGTCTCAGGGCGTCCGCCGCCGCCGCGACCGGTTTCGCCAGGGCGCCGAAGGATCCATGGTTCAGGTAGGTGCATTCCGGTTCCAGGAAGAACTGCTCACGCAGGGGCCGGCCGAACTTTTCGGTCACCTCGTTGGAGGGGTTCGAAACTTCTGTTCTGTTACGCTCTTCGACGTCCATGGATGTCCCGGTATGTGCCAAACCTGTGAGGTTCCTGAGAAATCAGGGCGATTACTTTGCCAGCTTCCGAACCCGCACCGCAAGCGGCACATGCGCACGGGGCGCACTGTTTCATGAATGGTCCGTGATGCAGGGTATTCGGATGTGTTTCACGGGCCGGCGATGCGAAGAACCGTGCGTCAGGGCCGCGCCTATTTCGCTTCCCGCCACCAACCCAGGGACATCAACCCAAGCAACAAAGCCAGAACCAGTGCAGCCGGAAGCAGCGTCGTCGCCGAAATGCCGGTCACCACGAAATCGCCGTTTTCGCGCAGGCCGATCCAACCCGGTCCGTTCGCGGGCCGGTCCGGATCCGTTCGACGGATCCGCGGCAGGCCGTTGACCAGCCATTCGGTTCTTCCCCCGGTTACCTCGGACAGTGGGGCCAGATTTTCGGTCGTCGCCGCAACCTCGCTATATTCGATCGGGTTCAAGTCGCCGACCGCCGTAATCGCGACCAGGGTGCCGTCGCTGATGCGGTAAACGCCCGCACGCGTCACCGGCAGGGCTCCGCGATGAATGCCGTCCTCGCCAAGTTCCAGCGGCACGGATTTCTCGACGCCGTCGGGATCGGTCACGCTGGCGATGAAGGCTCGCTCCTCCAGGGAACGCCGGGTGATCGTCAACAAACCGCCCTGCAGTTCCGCCCGCAGGTCGTCTTCCTCCAGATCGGGCTCTTTCATCAGCCAATGGGCCAGCCGGCGCAGCAGTTCCCGCTGCGGGCCGCCGCTTTCGAAGCCGCGCGCCCATAGCCAGATCTGATCGCTCAGGAACTGGGCGACACGGCCTTCTTCGGCCCGGTTCAGGACCAGAAGCGGCTGGCCGTCCAGCCCCCGCATCAAGGTATTGCCCGTCGGGTTCGCGATCTCGATCTGCCGGAACCAGCGACCCCATTGCGGTTCGCCGTTGGCGGAGCTTTCGGGGCCGCCCGGCAGGCGACTGGTCACCGGGTGGCGTTTGCCGACATCGGTGACGTCCGGTTTGAAACCGCGCATGGTGATCGCGCCGGTAGGCTCGCCCGGCAGCAACCGTCCCAGCGGTGTGCGGAAAAGACTGTAAGGGCCGGCGAAGCTGGGTCCGCTCGCTTCCAGAAAGGCACCGCCCTTCTGCACATAGTCAACGATGTTCGACAGATACAACGACGGCAACACGCCGCGCCGGCGGAACCGATCGAAGACGACCAGATCGAACTCGTGCAGTTTCACCTCGAACAGTTCACGGGTCGGGAAGGCGATCAGCGAGAGTTCGTGGATCGGCGTGCCGTCCTGCTTTTCCGGCGGACGCAGAATGGTGAAATGGACGAGGTCCACCGACGGATCGGATTTAAGAAGATTGCGCCAGGTTCGCTCGCCCGGATGCGGCTCGCCCGATACCAGCAGGACACGGAGCCGGTCGCGCACGCCGTTCACCGTCACCACGGCTTCGTTGTTCTGAAGCGTCAGTTCCTGCGGTCCTTCGGGAACCGCCAATTCGATGACCGTTGCGCCGCGATGATCCAGCGGTACGCTGATTTTCGTGTCTTCACCGACTTGCGCCCTGACGGGCCGGATGTAGTTGCCGTCGACCTTGATGGTCACGCGCACGGCCTGGCCTTCCGAGGCGGGGTCGTCGACACGGACAACCAGATCCGCGCTTTCCCCGACGAGGCCGAAGCTGGGGCTTTCAAGCACGGATAACCGCCGATCCGCCTCGCCCGGCTTGCCGGTGATTAGGGAATGGATCGGCGCGGGGAAGGGAGCCGCCTGGTCACCGCTGCCTATTTGATCCAGATCGTGGATCTGGCCGTCGCTGACAATGATTGCTCCGGCGACCCGCCGCGGCGGTACGTCGGCGAGCGCATCACGCAGCGGGCGAAGGAGACGGCTTCCGGTGGAGGCTTCCTCGACCGTCGAATGCGACAGGCGCACGACCCGTGTCTCCAATGTCGCGGCATGCCGGTCCAATTCCTTGGTCAGTTCGGCGACGGCGGCTTCGGTTTGCGCGGACCGGTCGGCCAGGCCTTGGCTCGGTGTCTCATCGACCAGGATGACGGCTACGTCCTTGAGCGGTTCGCGGTCTTCGGATATCGCCGATGGATTCGCAAGCGCCAGGGCCAGCACCGCCGCGGCGGCCAGGCGGATCAACGACCCGCTGGCGCCCATGAACAATCCATAGGCCGCGATCAGCACCCCTATGCCGGCCAGGACGGCGATGGCCCACCAGGGGATGAGCGGGGCGAAATTTATGGCCAGTTCGCTCATTGCCCAAGCCTTTCCAGAATGGCCGGGACATGGACCTGATCGGCCTTGTAGTTACCGGTCAGGGTATACATCACCAGATTGACGCCGAACCGATAGGCCATTTCACGCTGGCGATCGCCGCCGGGAACCACGGCATAGAGCGGCTGCCCCAATTCGTCGACCGCCCAGGCGGCGGCCCAATCGTTGCCGCCGACGATCACGCGGGAGACGCTGTCGTTCGACGTTTCGCCGCCGGCCTGGACCCAGACGGGAGATCCGGTCCAACGGCCCGGGAAGTCCTGCATCAGATAGAAACTCTTGGTCAGGACATGTTCAGGGCCGACCTGTTCCATCGTCGGGATGTCGAGGCCGCGCGCGACCCGCTGCAGAATTCGGGTCTGATCGCCGCCGACACCGCCGGTTGCCTGGTCCCGCGTGTCGAACAGGATGGTCCCCCCCGATGCCATGAACTCGTTGAGACGATCCACCGTGGCGGCGTTCAGGGGTTGCTGGTTCGCGGTGATCGGCCAGTAAAGCAGCGGATAAAAGGCCAGTTCGTCATTGTCGATATCGACGCCGACCGGGTTCGAAGCCTCTACCGCCGTTCGCCGATTCAGAACCAGGGCCAATCCGTAGAGACCCGCTTGGCTGGCGCGGTCGACCTCCGCATCGCCGGTCCTGACATAAGCGAGCACCGTTCCATCCAGGGCCTCTATGGTGGCGATGTCCTCATTCTGCGCCGCCGCCGGGTCCGGCGCCGCTACAAAAAGACCCAGAACGAGCAATGCCGCGACGCCGCCCGCCTGGCGGCGCTGCATCGGATTCACGAAACCGCGCAGGAACAATGTTACAAGGCCGTCGATCAGGACGAGCACCATCGCCGCGGTCAACAGGAAGGGTTTCAGGTCTACCGTCGCCGCCGCCTGATAGCGTTTCGGCGCGACACCCGCGGGATAAACATCCGGGGCGCTGAACTCCCACACCTTCTCGGCCAGGTTATAGGCCCGGCGAAGATCGTCCGTTCCATAGAAGCCCGGCGGGTTCTTGGCATTCGGCGGTGTTGCGGAAAGATCCTCGCCGGACAGGGGCGTCACCGTCGCGCCGGGATCCACCAGGCGGCCGAAACCGTCCAGGATGCGGTCAGGGGGCAACAGTGTGTCGGCGGTTTCCACGTTCGAAGTAATGCCGTTGCTGAGGTCGATCAACCGCTCCAGGATCTCGACGAAAGTGCCGGACAGCGCAAGCGTCGACCAATCCGCGTTGGCCGTCGTGTGCACAAGAACGACCCATCCTTGACCGCGCTGGGCCGCGGTGATCAGGGGCGTGCCGTCCTGCAGCCGCGCCCAGGTTTTGGTGTCCAGGTCCAGGCTGGGCTCGGCCAGGACCTGGCGCATGACGACGACATCCTGCGGCGGTGCGAGATCGGCAAAGGGGCTGGTCTGTGAGAACGGCCCCAATTTCAACGGCTCGGTCCACAGCATCGCGCCGCCCAGCACGCGGCCGCCCCGACGCAGGCGAACGGGCGTCAAGCCGTCGTCTATATCCTGCGCCAATCTCGGCCCGGCGAAACGCACCAGAACGCCGCCTTCCTCAATCCATCCGGACAGCATCTCCCGGTCCTGGTCGGTCAGCTTGGTACTGTCCGGGGCGACGATGACGGCCTGCTCGCCTTTCATCAGGATATTGAGCGGTCCGAAGCTCAACTGGCCGAGCGGTTCAAGGGCGCGGCGGACGTAATAGGCTTCCGACAGAAGCGCGGGGACGGTGTCCAGCGCACTTTCGTCGATCAGACCGACCGGGCGGTCGCGCCAGCGCTCGTCGATCAGGCTCACCGCCGCCGCGCCGCGCGGCAGTTCCGTCTCCACCCGCGCCAATTCGTTCCGCAAGGCCGCGGGCAGCGTGAAGACGGCTTCCGCTTCCAAGGCGTCAGCGCCGAACGTCACCTCTTCGCGGGCCAAGGCGCGGCCATCGATCGCGCGGGCGATCAAGGCGATCCTCTCCTGCGCTTCACCGTAGGACCGTTTCACCTTGAAGCGCAGATCCGCCCCGCCCTTCTCCGGTGCGGATACGGCGACCGGTCCGTCGGTTGCATCAGGTTCCAGCACCGTCAGAGAACCAAGGCGCTGCAGGCCTTCCGCGAAACCTGAATAGTCCTCGCCGCCGAGGCCGTTGGATGCCCAGAATACGTTCGCCGATCCGTCGAAGCGCCAGCCTTCGGCCACGCGAAGCGCCGCCATGCGGTCGCCTTCCCAGGACTTGGGCTTCAGGGATTGCAGCACGGCCTTGGCTTGATTGGGCCGCAATACGCCCCGATCCTGCGGCGGTGTTCCATCCTCCGATGTGGTCGTAACAAGGAAGACGGACTTGTCCGCGCGGTCGGCCTCCTCGGTCAGGCCGATCAAATAGTCCATTCGGGCGTCCCAACCGCCGGCCGAAGACCAATCGTCATCGACAACCAGGATCAGCGGTCCGCTTCCCGGCAATGTCTTGGTCGGGTTCAACAGTGGATGGGCCAGCGCCAGAATGACCGCCGCCGCCGCCGCAAGGCGCAGCAGGACAAGCCACCAAGGCGCGCTGTTCGGTGTTTTCTGATCGGTCTGCAGCCCCATCAGCAGGCGCAGGGCCGGGAAGGCGAGGCGCCGCGGCGCCGGGGGCAAGACACGCAGCAACCACCACAATGCCGGCAGCAGCAGAAGTCCCGCCAACATCCAGGGCGATGCGAAGCTCAATGTCTGCAGCAGGTCCAGGCTCATCGGCGCATCCGTTGCTGACCATGTTCAAGAGCCTCAAAAAGGCTCAACAAGGCATGCTCCGGCGGTTTGTCCGTCACATGTATCAGATAGGTCCATCCGGTCAGCCGCGCTATCTGGCGCAGGGCGTCCCGATGCGCCTCGAGTCTTTTCTGATACCCGGGGCGCAAGGATTCGACCCGGTTCAGCAGTTCCTCGCCCTCGCCTTCCATCCCGGTGAAATGAATGCGCCCGCGATAGGGCAGGCTTTCTTCCGCCGGGTCCAGGATCTGGAACATCACACCGCGCACGTTGCGGGCGGCATAGGCGGCAATGCGGTGCCTCAACTCATCCGGGTCGGCCAGCATGTCGCCGATGAGCACGACCTGCGAATGGCGCGGCAGATTGATCGCGTCGGGCAGGCTGTTCCCGCCTTCGGTCCCGAACAGCAAATGGCTGGCCAGTCGGGTCAGAACGCCGCGTCCCGATGCCGGACGGGATTCGCCGCCCATCAGCGCGACGCGCTCACCGCCCCGCAGCAGCAGCGCCGCCAAGGCAATCGTCAACAGGTCCGCCCGTTCGCCTTTTGTGGCAAGGCGCCGATCGGACGAAAAATCCATAGAAGGGGAGGCGTCGCGCCACAGCCAGACGCTTTGCGCCGCTTCCCATTCCGTATCGCGCACGAACAGCGCATCCGATCGTGCGGAGCGTCGCCAGTCCACGTCGCGGGCGCTGTCGCGTTCGTCGAAGGGACGGTACTGCCAGAAGGTTTCACCGGGACCGATCCGGCGCCGGCCATGCACGCCCTGGGCAATCGTCAGGGCGACCTGTTCCGCGTGAACAATCAGGGCTTCGAGCCGTTCACCCAGCAGCTCCGCTTCCGATTCGGCGCGTTTCGCCCTTTCGAGATCCAGGGAGGGGCTGGGGGTGGGTCCTAGGTCATGCAAGTCGGCCGCCTGTTTCCGTTCACCTTGTATTTCAACGCAGCGTTTCGGTCAGCGAGTCGATGACCTGATCGATGGTGATGCCTTCGGCCCGCGCCGCGAAGCCCAGCGCCATGCGGTGCCGCAGGACCGGTCGGGCCAGGATGACGATATCGTCGATCGACGGCGCCAGGCGGCCGGTCAGCATTGCGCGCGCCCGCGCGGCCAGCATCAAGGCCTGGCTGGCGCGGGGACCCGGGCCCCAGCCGACATAGTTCCGCACCATTTCGCTGGAGGTCGATTCCGGCCGGCCTTCGCGGACCAGGGACAGGATCGCATCGACGACCGAATCGCCCACCGGGATGCGGCGAACCAGTTTTTGCGCCTCCGCCAGTTCATCCGCCGTCATCGCCTGTTCGGGCAAGGCGCGGGTCAGGCCGGTAGTCTTGATGATAACTTCCCGCTCCGCCGAGGCTTCGGGATAGTCGATATTGATCTGCATCAGGAACCGGTCCAACTGCGCTTCCGGTAGCGGATAGGTACCTTCCTGTTCGATCGGGTTCTGGGTGGCAAGCACATGGAAAGGCTGAGGCAGCGCATGATAGGCCCCGGCAATGGAGACCCGGCTTTCCTGCATCGCCTGCAAAAGCGCTGACTGGGTGCGCGGGCTGGCACGGTTGATTTCGTCGGCCATCAGAAGCTGGGTGAAAATCGGTCCGGGCAGGAAGCGGAAGCTTCGGCTGCCGCCGCTTTCCTCCAGAACTTCGGATCCCAGGATGTCCGCCGGCATCAGGTCAGGCGTGAACTGTATGCGCTTCTCGCTCAATCCCAGAACCGAGCCCAGCGTTTCGACCAACAGCGTCTTGCCCAGGCCGGGCACGCCCACCAGCAGGCCGTGACCGCCCGCCAGCAAGGTGATCAGGCATTGTTCGATAACGGTTTCCTGACCGTATATGACGCGGCCGACACGGCTTCGCGCCTCCGCCAGTTGCGCGACGGTGCGTTCGACATGCGCGGCGATGTCCCCGTCATCTGATTGTGCGCTTGCAGCGGTGCTTTCGGTTCCGGCCAAGATCCTGCTCCCTTGCTTCTACGGGACATCGATCCAATCGACATCTATCACCGTTACTATATATGCCGGCGGTCGGTTGCATGAACCCCAACAATGCCGGATCGGGCGGAAATTCGTCTCTGTGCGTTTTACCGCCTGTCGATCCGCCGTTCCGACCGCCATTTCTACCGGGGCACCGCCGCTTGGCGGCACCGTGATTTTGAAGGATGATGCGCATACGATGTCCACGCAAGCCAGCACGCCCTCCCGTCTCGCCGAATTGATCGAAAACGGCGGTGCCCTGACCGGTTTTCCCTGGCCTGGGGAGACCGGGGACTATGATATGCGCATCGCCCGCGACGGAACCTGGTACTACCGCGGTGATCCGATCGAACGAAAACGGCTTTGCCAGTTGTTTTCTACCGTGCTGCAGCGTGACGATGACGGCGTCTTCTGGTTGGTGACACCAGTGGAACGGGGGCGCATCTCGGTCGATGACGCGCCCTTCGTGGCGGTTGAAATGAAGGTCGAAAACGGTGCCGAACACGGTGGAGCGGGCCAAACCCTGATGTTCCGCACAAATCTGGACCATTGGGTCACGGCGGACGCGGATCACCCGATTTCGGTCAGTCACGATCCTGACACCGGCGAACCGTCGCCCTATATACGTTTCAGGGGCGGGTTGGACGCGCTGATCGCGCGGTCCGTCTTTTATGAATTGGCCGATCTGGCGGAAGAGGTTGAGACCACCGAAGGGAGGCGCCTCTGCGTCCGAAGCGGCGGCGCGTGTTTCGATTTGGGACCGGCGGAGTAGCCGGAGTATCTGGTTTTGCGGTTTGGATAAGTTGAGATGACATCGGGTGCGGGAAACACGGAGGAGATCGAATCGCGGGAGGCGATCCGTCAGCGTGTGATGGCGGCGTCCGGCGGCGGCGCGATCGCCAGCCGGGGCGATAACGACCTGAACCCGGGCATGAAGCCGGTGCGCGACAGATTGACGCCGGCGGCCGTTTTGGTCGCGCTGGTGGAGCGTCCGGCCGGTTTCACGGTGATGCTGACGCAGCGGACCGATCATTTGCGCGACCATGCGGGGCAGATCAGTTTTCCCGGCGGCAAGATCGAGGAACATGACGAAGACCCGGTCGCGACCGCCTTGCGGGAGGCGGAGGAGGAGGTCGGCCTTGCCCCGACTCAAGTGGAGGTCGTCGGCTCTCTCGATCGGTATGTGACGCGGACCGGTTTCGCGGTGACCCCGGTCGTCGGTTTCGTGAACCCGCCTTTCACGATCAACCCCGACCCGTTCGAGGTGGCGGAAGTATTCGAAGTGCCCCTGCGGCATTTCCTGATGCCCGGAAATCGGCAACAGCACTCATACGAGTTGGAAGGCGTTACCCGGCGTTTTTATGCAATGCCTTATAACGACTATTATATCTGGGGGGCGACGGCGGGAATGCTGGTCAACCTTGCCGATGTTTTGATGACGGAGCGCGTTCGGCCATGATCCGAAAGATTCTGACGATAGCGATCCCGCTGCTGGCGCCCACGATCGCCTATATGATGTATCTGTACTTCACGGCGAAGAACCGTGAGGACGAATTGCAGGGCCGTAGGCTTCCGGAATGGCGCCGTTGGCCCTGGGTTACCCTGGTCAGCACCGGTGCGGCCCTGACCGCGCTTACCATTGCCTTGCTGGGCCTGCCGGGGGACGAGAAGAACCCTGGCGCCTATATCCCGCCGCATATGGAAGACGGTAAGATCGTCCCGGGCGGTTTCAAGGACTGACGCAAACCCACCTTACAGGCGCCGGAAGCGGCTTTGCTTTTGCCATCCATCCGTCACGCATGGCAGTTTGGCGGCAGTTCGGCGCACTTTCAGGCAGGTAGGGCCGTATGCGGATCGCCATTCAGGAGTGGATGCGGACACCCGGCGTGACCGCGGTGTTCGAAGCGTTGTCGGACGGGGTGACCCGTTTCGTCGGTGGATGCGTGCGGGACACCCTGCTGGACCGGCCGATCCGCGACATCGACATCGCGACGGACCTGGAGCCGCGCGCGGTCATGGCGCGCGCCGGTCAGGCCGGGATTAAGGCGGTTCCCACGGGCATCGAACACGGGACCATAACGCTGGTGGCGAAGGGCCAACCAGTCGAGGTCACGACATTGCGCCGGGATGTCGAAACGGATGGGCGCCGTGCCGTCGTCGCCTTCACCCGGGATTGGCGCGAGGACGCGCTTCGCCGTGACTTCACGATGAACGCCATGTCCATGGACCGGGACGGTGCGGTGCATGACTATTTCGGCGGGATCGAAGATGCCCGTGCGGGCCGCGTCCGCTTCGTCGGCGAGGCCGAGGAGAGAATTAGAGAGGATGTGCTGCGGATTTTGCGGTTCTTCCGGTTTCACGCCCATTACGGCAGGGGAGAACCGGACGAAGCAGGCTATGCAGCCTGCGTGAAATTGGCGCATATGCTGCCCTCGCTTTCCGGCGAGCGGATACGCCAGGAATTGCTGCGGCTATTGGAAGCGGACGATCCGATACCGTCCCTGGAGCGGATGTCCGCGGCGGGTATCTGGCCGGAAATTGGCATCCCTGATGTAGATCTTCCCACTTTGGCGGCTTTCATCCGCCTCGAAGGGCAGACAACCGATCCCGTTCCCCGTTTGGCGGCCTTGTTGGGCGGTGGGATCGATGTGGATACCGTTGCCGCCGTATTGCGGCTGTCCGGCAAGGAGGCTTCACTCCTGCGCGGCGTCCGCGACTTGGCACGGGACGCGCCCCCTCCGGCAGACGAGGTCGGTGCGTATCTTTATCGGCACGGAGCGGATCGGGCCCGGTGCGCCGGGCATTTGGCGCTTGCCCGGTCTGACGGCAAGGATGGCAGCGATGCAGAGGATTGGCGGATCGTCGTATCCGCCGCCGACAAGTGGATGCCGAAATCCTTTCCGATCCGCGGTCGGGACCTGCTGGATGCCGGCATGGCGCCGGGTGAGCAGATCGGCGTCCTGCTCAACACGGTGGAGGACTGGTGGGTCCGTAGCGGGTTCGAACCGGACCGGGCCGACTGCCTGGCCTACGCTAGATCGCTGATAACCAAGACGGGAAACGCGTGACCCGCCCCTAATTACCGACCTTGATAAGCCGAGCCTTGACCTGGCGGACCTGCTCTCCGTCTTGGATACTCTCGAAGACGAGCTCCATGCCGGAACCGCTGACGGTGCGGACATATTTCTGTACCTGCCAGGTACCGTCTTCGTTGATCTGCATCCGGTAGGTATAGAGGGAATTTCCGTCCACCCGGCTCCACCAGATCGGCGCGCCGTCCAGCGGGTCGCCCCCCGACTCGGTGCGGTAAACGCCGGGATTCTTGGCCGGCATGAAGGTTAATGCCGCTTGCTTGCGTTTGACCTTCGGATTGTTCGGGTCGCCCTTCTCTCGGGTGACCGTGGTCCAATCGAGGGTAAAGCCGCCGTTCGGCGCGGCGGAAAACTTGACGTCCAGATCGCGGACGGAGACCGCGAAATAAATACTATCCGCGTTTTCCGAAATGCCCGACCCCTCGAAATGGCCGAAGAACTTCTCCACGCCCTGCGCCTTCGCGGCGGTGCTCGAGAGGCCGGCTGGCAAAGCGACAAGCAAAGCCAGCATCAAGGGAAGAAATCTGGACATAGACCGTCTCCGCAGAAAATTCGTCCGTTTCCGGCCTAAGGCCATTTCGCCTCCGGCGGGAGGGACATCAGGATCGCCTCCGGGTTGCCGCCGGTCATCAGGCCGAACCGAGTTCCTCGGTCATAGAGCAGATTGAATTCCGCATAAAGCCCGCGATAGATCAGTTGAGTCTCTCGGTCCGCCTCGTCCCAGGCCTCATTCATGCGGCGCGCCACCAGCTTGGGGTAAATCTCCAGGAAGGCGCGTCCGACATCCTGGGTGAAGCTGAAATCGTCCGCCCAATCGCCCGTGTTGAGGTAGTCATAGAATATGCCGCCCGTGCCGCGGGCGCGATTGCGGTGCGGAATATGGAAATACTCGTCGCACCAGTCCTTGAACATCGGGTGATAGGCCGGGTCGTGGGCGTCGCAGGCGGATTTGAAGGCGGCGTGAAAGTCCGCCGTGTCTTCTGCGACCGGAATCGGCGGGTTCAGATCGCCGCCGCCGCCGAACCAGGAGCGGCTGGTGACGATGAACCGGGTATTCATGTGAACCGCGGGGACCTTTGGCGATTGCATATGCGCCACAAGAGAAATGCCGCTGGCCCAGAAACGCGGATCTTCCTCCGCGCCGGGTATCTCCTTCGCGAACCGTTCGGAAAACCGGCCATGGACGGTTGAGATATTGACGCCGACCTTCTCGAAGACCCTGCCCTTCATCACCGACATCACGCCGCCGCCGCCGGGCGTGCCGTCATCGTTCTTGCGTTCCCAGGCGGTTTCCTCGAAACGGCCGGGCGACAGATCGTCGCGCAGTCTGCCGCCATCGTCTTCCAGCGCCTCGAATGCATTGCGGATATCGTCGCGCAATTGGCGGAACCAGGCCTGCGCGGCGGCCTTCCGATCCTCGATAACGGCTTCGCTCGGCGGGGTCGGATCGGCATCCGGTTTGCGCACCTTGCTCATCATCGCCCGCTTTTCCAGCTTGTCACCTGAACTCATGTCGGAAATCCCTTTGTTTGGCGAAGGCCTTCGCCCAGCACGATGGCGGCTGCGTTGACGACATTCAAGGAGCGCATGCCGGGCATCATGGGTATGAGCAGCCGGGCATCGGCCGCTTCGTGAATCTCGGCCGGTACGCCGGCACTTTCCCGGCCGACCAGCAAAATATCGTCCGCGCGGAACCGGAAATCGTCGAACCGGTCGGCCCCTGCGGTCGTCAACAGCACGATCCGGCCGCCGGCCTGGCCCCGGAAGGCGGTCCAGCCGCTGTGGCGCTTCAGGTCGACATTCTCGAGATAATCCATGCCCGCCCGCCGCATTTTCGGTTCGGACCAGACAAAACCGCAGGGTTCGATAATGTCGACCCCAACGCCGAGGCAGGCCGCGAGCCGAAGGGCGGCCCCTGCATTCTGGGGGATATCCGGTTGGTAGAGCGCAAGCCGCATGGATTTCTGCCATTTGCGCCGCGGGCTGCGGCGGTGGGGGTGAATTCGCTTGTGGGTATTCCGTCGAAGCCGGTTTTTCAACAAGCCAGCAAGCGTCAGCGGCTCTTAACAGGACGGATTTCCGGCCGCTTTGGTTCTTTGGTAGGGCTTGTTCATCCCTGGCACGGGAAAGGTAGGATGCGGGCGGGGGCACCGGAATCGACTTGGTGGCCAAATCGGGGTAAGCGACTTTGTGACGCTAGCGGTTCGTGACCACCGGCGTTAAAGTGTCGCGTGGGGGCGTGACCGCATGCGGCATTGTTTGACGGAATGCGGCACGCGCGTTAAACGGTGCGGGATCAGCCGGTTAGTTGCCGGCGGGTGGCTGGTGTTTTGGGCCTTATAGGCAGGAAAACATTGAAAAAGCCGCCACCGGGAGAGGTTTAGAAGGGGATAGGGATACATGTCGGAATCGACCGAAACCGGGCATGCTTCCGAAGACGGAGGCAGTCGGCGCGATTTCCTGGGCATGCTGACCATGGCGACAGCCGCGGTCGGCGCTGCGTCGTTCGCATGGCCAATCATCGACAGCATGAACCCGTCTGCGGAGGTCCTCGCCTTGGCGTCGACCGAAGTGGACCTCAGCGCGATGGAAGTCGGCCAGTCCATTACCATCATCTGGCGCAAAAAGCCGGTGTTCATACGCCGCCGCACGCCGGAAGAGATCGCCGAAGCCGAGGCGGTTCCGTTGGACGAACTGAGTGATCCGGAGGCCGATGAAGCTCGGGTCAAGAACCCGGAATTCCTCATCATGGTCGGTGTCTGCACCCATTTGGGTTGCATCCCGCTTGGCCAGGCGGCTGGCGATAACAAAGGTGATTTCGGCGGCTGGTTCTGCCCCTGCCACGGGTCGCACTACGACACGTCCGGCCGTATCCGCAAAGGCCCGGCGCCGAAGAACCTGCCGGTGCCGGATTACGAATATCTGAGCGATACGCTCGTCAAGATCGGGTAGGGAGCGAGACGATGCAAAGCAACGAACCCGGTCCCGAATTTTCGGGCGTGGTGAAGTGGATCGATCGGCGCCTGCCGATCTTCACAATGATGCACAAGGAGTACCGGGAATTTCCGGTGCCCCGTAACCTGAACTATTTCTGGAGCTTCGGCGCTCTGGCCTCGATCACGCTGATCGTCATGATCGCGACCGGCATCTTCCTGGCCATGCAGTACCAGCCGAACACCGAACTGGCCTTCAACAGCGTCGAGCGCATCATGCGTGACGTGAATTATGGCTGGTTGATCCGGTACATCCACATGAACGGGGCGTCGATGTTCTTCATCGTCGTCTACATCCATATTTTCCGCGGCCTCTATTATGGATCCTACAAGGAACCGCGTGAGTTGCTGTGGATTCTGGGTGTGATCATCCTGGTTCTGATGATGGGAACGGCCTTCATGGGTTATGTTCTTCCCTGGGGTCAGATGAGCCTGTGGGGCGCCACCGTCATCACCAACCTGTTCTCCGCCTTCCCGATCATCGGGGAGCCGATCGTGACATGGCTCTGGGGCGGTTTCGCTGTGGATAACGCGACGCTGAACCGGTTCTTCGCTCTGCACTATCTGCTGCCCTTCGTGATCTTCGCGGTCGTGTTCCTGCATGTCGCGGCGCTGCATATTCCGGGTTCCAACAACCCGGACGGCATCGATCCGAAAGGCCCGCAGGACACGGTGAACTTCCATCCCTACATGACCGCGAAGGATATGATCGGCATCGCCGTGTTCCTGCTGGTCTATGCCGGGCTGGTCTTCTACGCGCCGAACTTCCTGGGCCATCCGGACAACTATATTCCGGCCAACCCGCTGGTGACGCCGCCGCATATCGTGCCGGAATGGTATTTCCTGCCGTTCTACGCGATCCTGCGCTCCTTCGTCGCCGATTGGTGGTTCTTCCAGGTCTTCCTGGGATGGTGGGGCATGTCCGCGAAACTGGCCGGCGTTCTCGCCATGTTCGGGTCGTTGGTCCTGCTGGCGCTGCTGCCCTGGCTGGATACGTCCCGCGTGCGGTCCTGCAAGTATCGCCCGGTCTACAAGTGGCTGGTCTGGCTCTTTGTGATCGACTTCCTGATCCTTGGGTATGTCGGCGGCAAGCCGGCCGAGGGTTGGTACGTCGTCGTCGCTCAGTGGGCCACGCTCTACTACTTCTTCCACCTCCTCATCCTGACGCCGTTCGTCGGATGGATGGAACGTCCGAAACCACTGCCTGCGAGCATCAGCAAGCCGGCCGTGGCGCCAGCCGAGTAAGGGGAGGAAGAAGAATGAGCATCTCCATCAAATCCCGCGCCATTGGTCGCACCCTGTTGGGTGCCGCCATGGCCCTGATGATCGGCGGTAGCGCCGCCCAGGCCGCGGAGGGTATCGTCCCGCCGAGCCAGGATTGGAGCTTCAACGGTGTATTCGGGAAGTTCGACAAGGCCTCCGCACAGCGCGGTCTTCAGATCTACACGGAAATCTGCGCCAGCTGCCACAGCCTGAACCTGATGTACTACCGTAACATCACTGAACTCGGTTATACGGAAGATCAGGCCAAGTCCTTCGCAGCCCAGTTCGAGGTGACGGATGGGCCCAACGACGACGGTGATTACTTCACGCGTCCTGGCTTGCCGTCCGACCGTTTCGTGTCGCCGTTCGAGAACGAAAAGGCGGCTGCGGCTTCGAATGGCGGCAAGGCGCCGCCGGACCTCAGCCTGATGGTCAAGGCCCGCATGAACGGCGCGGATTACCTGTACGCCCTGCTTACCGGCTACAAGGACGTTCCACCGGCCGGTGTCGAGATCTCCGACGGGGCTTACTACAACGAGTACTTCCCCGGCCATCAAATCGCGATGGCGCCGCCCCTCTCGGACGGCATGGTGGAATATTCGGACGGTACGTCCGCTTCCCTCGAACAGGCCGCCAAGGACATCACGATGTTCCTGGCCTGGACGGCGGAGCCGGAAATGGAAGACCGCAAGGCGATGGGCGTCAAAGTCTTCCTGTTCCTGCTCGTCTTCCTGGGACTGGCGATCGCCAACAAGAAGCGGCTCTGGGCCAAGCTGCACTAAGCAGCACAGCCCGCCTGCAGTGATTAGCGGCCCGCCGGTATGACCGGCGGGCCGTTTTCATATCCAGCGTCCGCTGCGGAAGCGTGCAAACAGAAACGGGGGCCAAGGCCCCCGTCTCCCTTTCCGGACCGCGAATAACCCTACGCGGACGCTTGGCCGGAGGCCCGGTATTCGCCCAGCAGGTTGCCGGGTTTCAGGGCATAGGCGCCGTCGCCGAGCAGGATCTGCGTGGCGGAGGCCGCGATCAGGAAAAGCGGATATTCGTAACCGCCGCCCTGGGCTGAAAAGACCCAGCCGTTACCGACATGGACCAGGGTCGCGCCGATCAGCACCGGAACCAGCGCCGCGGCGACATACCGGGTATAGACACCGGCGATCAGCAGGATGCCGCCGCCCAATTCGGCCGCGACCGTCAAATAGGCGACAAAGCCTGGATAACCGAGCGATTCAAAGAACTGGACCGTGCCGTCCATGGTGAAAACCGCCAGTTTCAAATAGGCATGCATCACGAACATGATGCCGAGCGAGAGACGCAGAATAAGGGCCGCGTAAGGGGCCGTACGGGTATCGATCATGACTAAAACCTCCGCCAAGTGGTTCGAATTCAACCGGTGGGGTGCACCGGGCTCGGACATCCTGTCCGCTTGGCTGTAAATTAATTTGTGCGTAGAGTGTTTTGTATTCTTTGAAAATCATCAACATGTGTGCGAATTTGCACAGATGACCGATTGGGATAACTACCGATATTTCCTCGCCGTTGCCCGGGAAGGCACGCTTTCCGGCGCAGCGCGGGCCCTGTCGGTGAATCACGCGACGGTGCTGCGCCGCCTTCGCGCCCTGGAAGATCAATTGCAGACGAGCTTGTTCGAGCGACGGTCAGACGGCTATTCCCTGACCTCGGCCGGCGAGGAAATGCTCGATCATGTGGAGCGCATGGAGGAGGAGAGCCTGGCGCTCGACCTGTTGCTGGCCGGCCAGGACGTCCGCTTGGCGGGGCATGTCCGCGTGACCACGGTCGACTCGCTGGCGGAAGCGGTTCTGGGACCCGCACTACCGTCATTCACCGAGAAGCATCCGGGCATTACCATCGAACTGGCGACGGATTATCAATGGGCCAACCTGTCCCGGCGCGAGGCGGATATCGCCCTGCGTCCTTCCAACAATCCGGGCGATGCGATGGTCGGCCGCCGTGTCGGCAAGCTGAGAACCGCCCTGTACCGGTCCCCGGCTCTGAAGGGCTTCGACAAAGACGAGACCGGGGCGGAGGGAGTGGATTGGCGGAACGCGCCGATCCTGGCGCCGGACAGGCGCATTGCGGAAACCGCCGCCGGGGCGTGGTTCAGCAAGGAGACCCAGAACTCCCGCATCGTGCTCCGGGGAACCTCTTTTCTGATCCTCCGCAATGCCTGCCTGGGCGGTATGGGGGTTACCTGCCTGCCCACCTATCTGGGAGAGGGCCTGGTCCGCATCGCCGATGCGCCCGAAAACACCTTCACGGACCTCTGGCTGCTGACGCATCCGGAACTGCGCAAGAGCGCACGGGTCAGGGCCGTGCTGGATTGGATGGCGCGTGTCGTCCCGAAGCGCATGCCCGGACCGGGTTAAGTCCGGCCCCAGGAAGCTAAGCGGGAAGGCGTAGCGGAAAGGCCCGGTTACAGATTGCCGTGGCAGTGCTTGTATTTCTTGCCGGAGCCGCAGGGGCACAACGAATTGCGCGATACCTTGCCCCAGGTTTCCGGGTCGTTCGGGTGCAGCCAGCGGCGCAAGCCTTCATGATAGACGAAGCCCGGGGGCGCGGTATCAGCGGTATATTGCGCCGCCGTCGACCGCGAGGTCATCGCGGGTGCGTCGCTCTCGTCGCTCGGGCCGGACTCTTCCAGATCCTTGGGCGCTTCCGGTTCCAGGGCATCCTGGTTCTGATCGGCTCTAATCTCCACATGCGACAGCACCTGGGTCACGGTGCTGCGCAGGTTGTCCAGCATGGATTCGAACAGCTCGAAAGCTTCCGACTTGTATTCATTCAGCGGGTCGCGCTGCCCATAGGCGCGCAGGCCGATCCCCTGTCGCAGGTGGTCCAGGTTCAGAAGGTGATCCTTCCAGGCGTGGTCCAGCAACTGCAGCAACAGCCCACGTTCCGCGTAGCGCATCATTTCGGGCCCGATATCGACCGCCTTCTTGGCCATTTTCTGGTCGACCGCCTCACGGATACGTTCCCGGACCTCTTCGTCCGCGATGCCTTCCTCCTTGGCCCAGTCATGGACCGGAAGGTCCAGGCCGAAGATGCGCAGGCATTCCTCATGCAAGCTGTCGATCGACCATTGGTCGGGCAGGGCGTCCTTGGGCATGGCACGGTCGACGACGTCGTCGATCGCTTCGTAACGCATGTCCAGAACGGTGTCGTGAACGTCCTCGGCGCGCATCAATTCCTTGCGCTGCTCGAAGATGACCTTGCGTTGGTCGTTCATGACATCGTCGAATTTCAGCAGTTGTTTCCGGATTTCGAAGTTCCGGGCCTCGACCTTCTGCTGCGCCTTTTCAAGGGCCTTGTTCACCCAGGGGTGGATGATCGCTTCGCCTTCTTCCAGGCCAAGCTTCTGCAGCATGCCGTCCATCCGCTCGGATCCGAAGATCCGCATCAGGTCGTCTTCCAGGCTGACATAGAACTTGGATTCGCCCGGGTCCCCTTGCCGGCCGGAACGGCCGCGCAACTGGTTGTCGATGCGGCGGCTTTCATGGCGCTCCGTACCCAGAACGAACAGCCCGCCGGCGTCCAGGACCTGTTTTCTCTTCGCCTCGATATCGGCGGTTATCTCCGCCACCTTGGCGTCGATCGCGGCCTGGTCCTCCATGCCTTCGGTTTCGCGCTGGATCCGCATTTCCAGGTTGCCGCCCAGCTGAATGTCGGTGCCGCGGCCGGCCATGTTGGTCGCGATCGTCACCGCGCCCGCAACGCCGGCATCCGCGATGATATGAGCTTCCTGCTCGTGATGCCGTGCGTTCAGCACCTTGTGCGGGATTTTCATCTGCGTGAGGGTCTTGGAAATCTGCTCCGACCGCTCGATCGAAATCGTGCCGACCAGGACCGGCTGGCCCTTCTCATGGCAGATCTTGATCTGTTCGATTGCCGCGGCTTCCTTTTCGCGCGCGGTTCGGTAGACCTCATCATCGTTGTCGATACGGATCATCGGCTTGTTGGTCGGAATCTCGACCACTTCAAGTCCGTAGATTTCCTCGAACTCCGCCGCTTCGGTCATCGCCGTCCCGGTCATGCCGGCCAGCTTGTCGTACATGCGGAAATAGTTCTGGAAAGTGACCGACGCGATGGTCTGGTTTTCGTTCTGGACCTGCACGCCTTCCTTGGCTTCCAGGGCCTGATGCAGGCCGTCGGAATAGCGGCGGCCTTCCTGCAGACGGCCGGTGAACTCGTCGACAATGACGATCTTGTCGTCCTTCACCACATAGTCCACATCCGCGGTGAACATCTTGTGGGCGCGCAAGGCCTGGTTCACGTGATGGACAAGGCTGACATTCTGAATGTCGTAGAGATTGCCGTTTTCCAGGACACCGCTCTCGCGCAGGATCACCTCGACCCGCTCCTGACCTTCCTCGGTCAGCGAAATGGCCTTCTGCTTCTCGTCCTTTTCGTAATCCGCCTCGGTCAGCTGCGGAATGATCTGATTGATCTGCCGGTACAGGCCCGAGGAATCCTCGGCCGGACCGGAAATGATCAGCGGCGTCCGCGCCTCGTCGATCAGGATCGAGTCGACTTCATCGACGATCGCGAAATTCGGTTCGCGCTGGGCCATGTCTTCCAGCCGGAACTTCAAATTGTCGCGCAGATAGTCGAAGCCCAGCTCATTGTTCGTGGCATAGGTAATGTCGCAGGCATATTGCTGCTTTCGCATCTGCTCCGGCATCTGCGGCACGATCACACCGACGGTGAGGCCCAGGAAATTATAGACATTCGCCATCCAGGCGGCGTCGCGGCGGGCCAGATAGTCGTTCACGGTGACGACGTGGGCGCCCTTGCCCTCCAAAGCGTTCAGATAGACCGGCAGGGTCGCCATCAGCGTCTTACCTTCACCGGTCTTCATCTCAGCGATCTTGCCGGAATGCAGCACCATCCCGCCGATCAGCTGTACGTCGAAATGCCGCATGCCCAACGTGCGTTTGGAGGCTTCGCGCACCACGGCGAAAGCTTCTTCCAGAATATCGTCCAGCGTTTCGCCGTTCTTCACCCGGTCGCGGAATTCGTCGGTCTTGGCTTTCAGCGCGGTGTCGTCCAGCGCGGAAATCTGGTCTTCCAGGGCGTTGATCGCGTCCACGCGTTTGCGCAGTCCCGTCACGGTCCGGTCGTTAACCGAGCCGAAGACACGTTTTAAAAGTCCGCCCAGCATGAATGAAGGCCTTTGCGATAAATCGATGGAAGAGCAGATTGCGATGGTTGATCGCAGGTTCGGTTGAAAGTCCCGCAAGTCAGATAAGGGGCGGTCCAAGCCCTGTCAACGATCCCATGGCCGGACGATACGTCGTCAAAGGCGGAATTCCTCAAGACTTTCGGCCAATAAAGTAGTAGCATACCGCCCGTTCCGGCCGCCAGAATGGTGTCCGGCAGGCCGTGGGAAGCGGCCGAAACACAGGCAATCATGCCACGAAGCCGACAGAAGGAGGCGACGATGGTACCTTATGCGTCCGAAATACGGCCGGATCTTTTCGTCAGGCGGCCAGGTGCACTTCTCGAACAATCAAAAAACCGATTGCGGTCCGACCTCGGCGACGGACGGAATGACGATCGTGTCCGGCGTGGAGCATTCGCGGGTGAAGCATCGGTCGATCTGTCCGACGGGGCGCGGCAGGCCCTGCGCGGATCCGAACGTGCCCTCGAACTCGCCCGGGACTTCAATGCGGCACGGCTGGGGAGACCTGCACGCCGCCGCTTCGGTGAATTTTTCCAAGGGTTCTCCCGGGACCTCGGGGCGTCCGAGCGGGACATTGAAAGGGTCGCACGGCGCATTGGGCGATTGACCGACGACTTCGACCGTCGCTTCGGCGATGTGGCGGATGGGATATTCGGGCGGTTGGACAACGGCCTGGGCGGGTCGTTTCGGTCGACGGAATTCTCGCTCAGTCAAATCAGTTTCTCGCTGCAGGTCGACACCACGATCCTCTCCGTTGTCGAGGAGGGCAAGGTATCGACCCTGCGCCTGGACCAGGTGCAGTTCTCCCTGCAGGCGGTTCAGATCGACGGCAGGGTCTCCACAAGCGAGGGATTTGCCGTCGCGCCGGAAATCCCGCTTTTCTCCTTACCGGACGGGGAAACCGCATCCGACGTGACGAAGCGTCTGGCTGGAATTTTCGGAGCATCGGCCGTTTCGACGGAATTGGAAGCGCGGCAGATCGAACTGGACCTGTCGACCACCATCTTCACGCAAGCAGCAGCGGGTTTGGTGGATGGTGCGGATGAAGCCGCCGACGGGGCCGCCGGCGCGGATGGCGGGGTCAGTCTCGTCGCCTAGCCGTCCTCTTGGACGGACCGCCTGGCGGGGCCCAAGAGAAGACCTGGGCATCACTTCTCCGCTAGTGGCGTGCGACGGTGGTCCGAACGTCCGGCTATTCCCTTGTTCCGGGCGGCCCGCTGTGGTCTCTTGGCGTCCATTTTTCGAATGGCGCTGGAGTTGACTTGATGTACATGACTGCCCCCCGGATTTCCGCCGGGAAAATCCTTGGCACCTACAAGAACCTGGGCCTGTTGGCGTGTGGCGCGCTTTGCTGCGCCATGATTTCCGCAACCCCCGCGGCTGCACAGAGCGCCGATCAGGCGCGGTCGGATCAGGTCATCGCGGAAGTCGGGGGCGAGAAACTGTATCGTTCCGATTTCATGGACGCGTTCCAGGGACTTCCGCCGGAGACCCAGCAACTCGGGCAGGAGACCCTTTACCCGCGCATTCTTGAATCCTTGATCCAGCAGCTTGTCGTCATTCAGACCGGCCTGGAGCAGGGCTTGCAGGAAGATCCCGAAATCAAGAAGCGCATGGAACTGGTCGAGGCGCAATTGGTGCGCGACCTGTATCTGCGCCGCGCCGTTGAATCGAAGATCGAGGAAAAGGATCTGCGCGCGGCCTATGATGCGTGGTTGAAGCAGAATCCGCCGAAAGAAGAGGTGAAGGCCCGCCACATTCTCGTCGAGACCGAGGAAGAAGCGCGGAACATCATCAAGATGGTCACCGACGGTCAGAATTTCGCCGAGCTGGCGAAAAAGCATTCCATCGGCCCCAGCGCCTCGCAGGGCGGCGATCTTGGCTTCTTCGATCGTGGCAGCATGGTGAAGCCCTTCGCCGATGTGGCCTTCGCGCTGCAGCCGAACCAGTTCTCCGCGGATCCGGTCAAGACCCAGTTCGGCTGGCACGTCATTCTGGTCGAAGAGCGCCGCGCTGGTGATTCGCCCAGTTTTGAACAACTCCGCCCCAGCCTGGGCCGGTATGTGGGCGAACAGATGGCGCGCCAGATCGCCGCGGACCTGACTGCCAAGGCGGCGGTTCAGCGGTTCGATCTGTCCGGCAATCCCATGGCGGCGCCGGCGGCTCAGTAATCGCGCTGCGATTGTTATCCGGAACGCTATCCCGGCCGGAATTCCGATTCCGGCCGGATCGGCGTCTTCCGAATAGCGGAACCCATTGACGCGAAGCGGCGTTCGCCCGATTACTTAGCTCCGAAATACGGTGGGGTCGGGTTTGCTGCTGTGGTGCCTGCGGTCCGCCGGGAAACGATGGATTAGGGGATCGACATGGGTGGGGACGCACCAAAGTCACCTTTCGCACCGAAAAACCTCCCGGCATTGCCGGCAATCGACGGGATCCGGATCGCGGCCGCCGCCGCCGGAGTGAAGTACAAGGGCCGGAATGACGTGTTCCTGGCTGAACTCGCCCCTGGCACACAGGTTGCCGGCGTCCTGACGAAATCGAAGACATGCTCCTCCGCCGTTGATTGGTGCCGGACCGTGCTCGCCAAGGGCAAGGCACGCGGCATCATCGTCAATTCAGGCAATTCCAACGCCTTTACCGGCAAGATCGGCGAAAAAGGCACGAAACATATGGTAACCGCCGCGGCGGAAGCGTTGGGCTGCAAACCGAAACAGGTGCTGGTCGCATCCACCGGCGTCATCGGCGTGCCGCTGCCGGGCGACAGGATCAGCGGCGTGATGCCGACACTGATCGAGAATCTGGGGCCGGACAACTGGACCGACAGCGCCCATGCGATCATGACCACCGATACCTTCCCGAAAGCCGCAACCGCGACGGCGGAAATTGACGGCAAGACGGTGAAGATTGCGGGGATCGCAAAAGGATCGGGCATGATCGCACCGGATATGGCGACGATGCTGTCCTTCGTCTTCACAGACGCGAATATCCCATCGGTCATCCTGCAGAAGATTCTGAAGGACGGTGCCGATCGCTCGTTCAACTCGATCACGGTCGACGGCGATACCTCGACCAGCGACACGCTGATCCTGGCTGCTTCGGGCAAGGCGGGAAACAAACCGCCCTCGTCGCCGTCGGACAAGCGGCTGAGAGAATTCAAGGCGGCGCTGGACGATGTTTTGACCGATCTCGCTACCCAGGTCGTGAAGGATGGCGAAGGCGCCAGCAAATTCATCACCATCGACGTGACCGGCGCGGTCAACAAGAAGTCGGCGCGCAAGATCGGTCTGGCTGTCGCCAACTCGCCGTTGGTGAAAACCGCGATCGCGGGCGAAGACGCCAACTGGGGCCGGGTCGTGATGGCCGTCGGCAAGTCCGGGGAGCCTGCGGACCGGGACAAGCTTTCGATCGCCATGGGTGGTGTCACCATTGCCCATAAGGGCGAAGGGGTGATGGATTATGACGAGGCGCCGGTCGCCAAACACCTGAAGGGCACGGATATTCATATCCAGATCGATCTGGGCCTCGGTAAGGGAGAGGCGCGTGTTTGGACCTGTGATCTGACCCACGGCTATATCTCGATTAACGCCGACTACCGCAGTTGAGCGTCGTGAGCGCGTGAACTGGCCGCCGACATTTACCGATGTGCCCGACTTGGAAACGCCCCGGCTTCGACTGCGGCGTTTCCGTCTTTCGGACCTGGACGCCGTCTTCAATCTGGTTTCCGACCTTGCCGTTGCGAAATGGACTGCGCGGATTCCGCATCCCTATGAACGGAAGATGGCCGAAGAATGGTTCCAGCTTATGGATCGGTTGCGGGACGAAGGGCAAAGCCTGTCTCTGGCGATAACCTTGAAGGAGGACGGAACCCTGATCGGGGCCGTCAGCTTCGAAATCGAGAGCGAGCCGGGACAGGCGGAAATCGGCTATTATCTCGGACGTTCATTCTGGGGACATGGATATATGACGGAGGCGGCAGCCGCAGCGCTCGATCATGGATTCGGGCCGCTGGGGTTCAACCTCGTGCGCGCGGATGCGTTCAGGGAAAACGAGGCGTCGGCGCGGGTCCTGGGCAAGTTGGGTTTCGTCGATCGAGGGCCGGTGAAACTCGAAGCCCCGGCGCGTGGCGGTATGGTCGATGGGATCGCGCGCACGCTGAGCCGTGACGAATGGGCGGCACGAAGGAACGAAGCATGATGGAGAGCGGATGTTGGCAGGCGGGCGAACGGGTCGAGGACGCGGCGGAAAAGCCGGTCGTGCTGGTCGTTGCCGTTGCCTTGGTGGATGTCGACGGCCGGGTTCTGATCGCCAAGCGACCGCCGGGCAAGAAGATGGCGGGGTTGTGGGAATTTCCCGGCGGTAAGGTCGATATCGGTGAGACGCCGGAACAGGCGCTGATCCGCGAGCTCAAGGAGGAATTGGGCATCGATACGCGGCAAAGCTGCTTGGCGCCGCTTACCTTCGCCAGTCACGCCTATGACGACATGCACCTGTTGATGCCGCTCTACGCTTGTCGCGTCTGGCAAGGGGACCCCGTTCCCAAGGAGGGGCAGGAACTGGCCTGGGTTCGGCCGGTCAGGATGAAGGATTATCCGATGCCGCCGGCCGATGTGCCGTTGATCGCGATGCTTCGTGATTTGCTTTAGGCGCGCGGTCGCCGCGTATGTTTAAGCAGTGGCCTTCGGATCGCTCAGTTGCCGATAGGCCAGGGATAGGGCGGTGACCCAGACCCCGGCGCCCATCATGAACAGACTGCACAGCACCAACTGCATCAGGAACATCATCGTCAGCAGACCCGGTGATATGAAGGCCAGCAGGGAAAACACCAGGCTGACCGGGATGAAAACCGTGACCATCGCGGCGATGATGCCGAACAGGATCAGTATCGCCAGGCTCAATAGGGCTAGGCCGTTTCCTTGCGTCAGTTTCCAGGAATCCTGAAGTGTCAGATCGTCCCCAACCGCGGCGGCCGGCAAGACCATCGCGAAACGCAGCATCACATAGATCGCGACGCCATAAGGCACGACGATCAAAATCGGCACGACCGCGAAGGCAAGGCCGGGAACCATGGCCAGTACCGCCATGCCCGCCATGCCCGATGCAATGGACGCGCCGAACTGAACGGCGATTTCGATAGCGACGAGAAGGATCGCCATCAGGATGAAGCGGCCTTTCGCGCTGTCCCAGCGCAACGCCTCGCGGACCGTTCTTCCCTGCATCGGCCGCAGGATCCGGTAATGCCAGGCGCAGGCAAAAAACGAGACAATCACGAAGCCCAGAAACATGAACAACAGAACGACGCCGAAGAAACCGGCATTCTCGTTCAGAAGCCGTGTGGCGAGGTCATGGGCGTCCTCGATGGACGGCTGTGAAGGCATCGTCATGCCGCTGCCCATGAGGGCGGACAGTTGAAACACCTGCAGCGCGATGACATTGAAGGCCAGGGCGACCGCCGGAATCACACCGATCCGGGCGAAATCCCCTTTTTCGGCCCAGACGGTCCGGATGGCGTCTGTCAGTATCGAAGCGACGGCGAGTTTTGGCATCACGGACCTTGAAATCTGTTCGGCTTTTCCCCGGCCGACTGTTCTACCGCATCCAGCGCGGCTGCCAATCTGTTGCGCGCCGACCCGGGCCGCAAGGGTTTTTGCTGCGTCTCATGCGGGGCCCAGCCGTGCAGATAGATGACCTGGAAGGTGGCGGGCACCCGTCCGTCAGGGCCGGCATGGCGCTCCTGATACAATTCCGCCGCCCGCATCAGTATATCGCGGCCGAGCGGGCTGCGGCTGCGTTCCGTTACCGCATTGCCTTCACCCATTTTACGCAATTCCTGCATCAGGGTCAGCGGGTTGCCGTAGGTCACCGTGATCGTGTCGCTGTCGATCACGGGCAAGGCAAAACCCGCGCGCTGCATCAAACCGCCCGCATCGCGCAGGTCCGCGAAGGGTGAGACGCGCGGGCTCAATCCGTCACGGAACTCGACCTCCGCCAGCGCCAGTACCTCGCGCAGCTCCTTCAGCGTCTCGCCGCCGAGCATTGCACCCAGAAACAGTCCGTCGGGTTTCAAGGCGCGGTTTACCTGGATCAGGGCGCCGGGCAAATCGTTGACCCAGTGAAGCGATAGATTGCTGAGGACGAGATCGAAGCTTTCCTCGGCGAAGGGCAACCATTCCTCGTCCGCCGCGACGGCGGGAAGGCCCGGCCGCGCGGCCTGTTGTGCCATGGCGTGGGAAAGGTCCGCCTGGATCAGCGTTTCTATCCCGTTCATCCCGGCCACGGCATCCGCCAAACAGCCCGAATGGCAGCCGAGGTCCAGGGCATTCGGGAACTGCCGGGACACATCCTGCAGTCTGTCGGCCAACCTGTCGGCCACTTCCCGGACAAGGAAGTCGACATCGCCGAAACCGCCTGCCGCGCGGTCGCGGTTGCGCCGGACCTGTCGCCGGTCGAAGACGGTGATCTGATCTGTTTGGGGCCCGCTCATGCCGCCTTATATGGATCATGGCCCCTGGTCGGCAAACCCTAACGCGATATCCGGCCGAGTTTCTTGTCGGCGATTTGCTGAGGCCATAGAGTGCTCGCACGAAAAGCGACACGGATCGGCCCGACGAGGCCCCGAGGGGCCCCGATGAGGGCAAGGGAGGAAGAATGACGGTCATAAAGGTGGATGCGCCCTGGTTGCGGGCGGCTTTGCTCGATGAAGACGAAATTGCCCTGGTCGACACGCGGGAGGAGGGCCTGTACGGCGCCAGCCATATCCTGCGGGCGGTAAATATTCCGCTTTCCCATTTCGAAATCGACCTGCGCCGACTGATTCCCAATAAAGGTGTTCGGTTCGTCCTGATGGACGACGACGCGGACCGTCTGGACAAGGCGGTCGCGATCGCCGAGGCGGCGGGATACACCAACCTCTTCATTCTGCCCGGTGGATCGGAGGCCTGGGGCGAGTCCGGATTCGAACTGTTCAGCGGCTTGAATGTGCCGTCAAAGGTGTTCGGGGAGTTCGTCGAACACACCTATGACACGCCCCGGATCGAGGCGGCGGACTTGAAGAAACTGATGGATGAGGGGCGGGACCTGATCGTCCTCGATAGCCGTCCGATGCCGGAATACAATGCCATGAACATTCCGGGCGGGATCGATGCGCCGGGGGCGGAACTGGTTTACCGCGCCAAGGATGCGATCCCCAGCGACGACACCTTGGTGATCGTCAACTGTGCCGGTCGCACCCGGTCGATCATCGGCTGCCAGTCGCTGGTCAATGCCGGACTGCCGAACAAGGTGATGGCGCTGAAGGACGGCACGATGGGCTGGCATCTGGCCGGGTTGAAACTGGAAAAGGGATCGACCCGGACCATCCCGGCGCCCTCGGCGGAAACCATTGCCTGGGCGCGTGAGGCCGCAGAGCGGGTTTCGTCCCGGTTCGGCGTCCAGACGGTGGACCGCGCCACAGCGGACTTATGGTTGGCCGATTCGTCACGCACGACCTATCTGATCGACGTCCGCTCGCCGGAAGAATACGCGGCCGGCCATCTGCCGGGGGCAGCCCATGCGCCCGGGGGGCAATTGGTTCAGGCGACGGATACCTATATCGGCGTTCAGAAAGCACGGATCGTCCTGGTCGACGATGTGGAGGTTCGCGCCCGGATGACCGCAAGTTGGTTGATCCAGATGGGGTGGCGGCAAGTCTACGTCCTGGAGGGCGGGCTCGGCGACGGGCCGTTCGAAAGCGGTGCGGACATCGCTGTCGTGCCGGAAGCGGACAGCGTATCGGTGCAGACCGTGACGGTGGACGGGTTGCAGGCATTGGACGACGTCCTGATCCTGGATCTGTCGACCAGCGTGCAGCACCGCAAAGGGCACATTCCAGGGTCCAAATGGGCGATCCGCAGTACCTTGGCCCGCGATATCGACCTGCCGGCGGCGGGCACATCGCCGATCGTCATCAGCAGCCGAAACGATGTCCTGTCGCGCTTGGCCGCCGGCGACCTCATTGCACTGGGGTGTCAGGACGTCCGCGTGCTCGAGGGCGGGCACGACGCCTGGGTCGAAGCCGGCAACGGTGTGGAAACCGGGCTGGAAAATACCATCGCGCCCTTGCCGGCGGAGGACCTGTATTTCCGGCCATACGACCGTGATCACGGCATCGAACAGGCCATGAAGGCCTATCTCGATTGGGAGGTGGCGCTGGTCGAGCAGTTGGAGCGGGACCAGACCATGATCTTCCCGCAATTCCCGGCGGCCTGATTGCATGGAACGGCGGATGGAAACCGGTTCGTCGGTTGCTCTATCCGCCGCGCTTGCCCGAGCGGCGCGCGCGGGACTGGACCTGCTTCTGCCGCCGCGCTGTCCGGAGACCGGCGCCCTGATCGCCGGCGCGCAGGGCGTCTCTGCCGAGGCTTGGGGCAATCTGCATTTTCTGGCGGGACCGTGTTGCGCCTGTTGCGGATTGCCTTTCGATATCGATCTTCCGCCAGACACATTATGCGCGGCCTGTGAGGCGTCGCCGCCGCGATACGATCGGGCACGGGCGGTTCTGGCCTATGATGATTTCAGCAAATCGTTGCTGCTCAGCTTGAAGCATGGCGACCGAACGGACCTGGCGCCCCTGCTTGGCCGTTGGCTTCGCCGTGCCGCGGCGGATCTGTTGACGCAGGCGGATATCGTCGCGCCGGTCCCGATGCATCGCAGCCGCCTGTTCCGGCGCCGGTTCAATCAGGCGGCCCTTTTGACCGCCTGGATGGTACGGGGAACGCAAGAACGATCCATTCTGGATCTGTTGGAACGCATCCGTGCGACCCCGTCCCAGGGCCACTTGTCCGCCTTGGCGCGATCGCGGAACGTACGCGGTGCGTTCGCGGTGCGGGCGAAGCATAAGGATCTGGTGGCCGGGAAACGGGTGCTGCTGGTCGATGATGTATTCACCACCGGCGCGACGGTTGAGGAATGCGCGCGCATCCTGCGCCGCAATGGGGTCGCGGCGGTCGATGTGATCACGGTCGCGCGGGTTCTGAAGCCCCGGCATTAAGGTGGCGACGGCCGAGATTTCCGCGAAACGGCCCTTTCGCTGCAGTTGATGAACCTGTGAATAGCGCGCATCTTTGATTCCGGTACCCGATACGCCATATCTCGATACTGGAATGAAAACAATTTGCCGGTCAGGATGTTGCCAAGGCTGCATTCGCGCCGTGATAGGATTGAAAGGACGGAAAAGTCGTTATGGCCAAGGTCGAACTCTATACCCGCCCGATGTGCGGCTTCTGCTATCAAGCCAAGAAGCTGCTGGATAAGAAGGGTGTTACCTATACCGAATACAATATCTGGACCGATGCGGGCCGAAAGGACGAAATGACGGAACGCTCCAAGGGCGGTCGTACGGTGCCCCAGATCTTCGTCGACGACATGCATGTCGGCGGCTGCACCGATCTGATGGAACTGGAACAGCAGGGTAAGCTCGACGGATTGTTGAAGGGACAGGCCGCTTGACCGATACGCTCCGCGCCGCCTGCGTCCAGATCACGGGCAAGCCCCGTATCGAGGATAATATCGCCCTGATCGACCCGATGATCCGGGAAGCCGCGGCCAAGGGCGCGGAATTGGTCTGTCTGCCGGAAATCTGCAACCTCGTGCAGAAGAACCGCGGGGAACAGCAGAAACAGGTGCGGACTGAGGCGGAGGATCCCGCCCTTGCCGCCTTTCGGGCCCTGGCCACGGAATTGGGCATTTGGATCCATGCGGGGTCGCTCGCTATTCGTCCGGAAGAGGGCGACAGACTGGCGAACCGCGGTTTTTTGATCGCGCCGGACGGCGGGATCCGGGCGAAATACGACAAGATCCACATGTTCGACGTGGATCTCGAGAATGCTGAATCCTATCGGGAAAGCGCATCCTACCGGCCCGGCGACCGTGCCGTCCTGGCCGAGACGCCTTGGGGCGGCTATGGCATGGGCGTGTGTTACGATGTCCGCTTTCCGGCGCTGTTTCGGGATCTGGCCGGCGCCGGGGCGAAGGTCCTGACCATGCCGGCCTGTTTCACCCAGCCGACGGGCAAGGCGCACTGGCATGTGCTGCTGCGGGCTCGCGCCATCGAAAACGGCTGTTTTGTGATTGCCGCAGCGCAATGCGGCGAGCACGAGGACGGCCGCAAGACCTACGGCCATTCCCTGATCATTGATCCCTGGGGCGAGGTGCTGGCCGATGCCGGTCCCGAACAGGGAGTTATCCTGGCCGATCTGGACCTAACCCGCGTCGATACGGTACGCGGGATGGTGCCCAGTTTGCGGAATGGCCGGGACTACGCGCCGCCCGCGCCGCTGGGGCTCGCCCAGGCCGGCGATTGACGGGGCTCGGGGGGCTAGGGCTTCCGGGCGCGAACCCGTTGAACAACGGCCTGCTTCGGTTCGCTGATTTCCCCTTCGAAACTGTCCAGAATGTCGAAGCCTGCTGCTTCGGCGGTTGATTCCAACTCGGCGGGTTTCAGCAGGAAGTCCGGGTTTCTGGGCCTGCCGAAACGCTCGTTTCCCTGCGCGAAGGTCTGATACAGCAACTCTCCACCAGCAGCGACAGCATCCAAAATCGACGGCAGGATGGGGCGCCACAGATAGTTCGTTACCACCACGAAATCGAACTTCCGACCGTCGAACGGCCAGGGTGCATTTTCCAGATCCGCCTGCATAATCTCGCAATTCGGGTCGTCCGCCAGGTCTGCGACACCTGCTACATCGATATCGACAAAGGTGACGCGGCAACCTTGGGCCAGAAAGGCACGGCCGTGCCGCCCGCCGCCGCAGGCCAGATCCAGCACGGTTTGCTCCGCCTTGGCAGTGCCCGCCCGCGACGCGATCCACGGCATCGGGGCCGATGGTGGATGCGAAGCCGGTTTTTTATCGTTCGTCATGGATAAGTTCCCGAGGCCTGTGATTCTTGCGCTCCCAGCATATGTGCCTATTTATATCTTGTTTGGCACTCCCTCGTTTTAGCTGCTAAACGATTTGGTAAGGTCGATGGGTACAAAGTGCCGAAAAGGCGATACGTGCCGTTTGTACAAGGACTTGGACTGAGATGATTTCTTTCAATCTCATCTGCAAGAACGATCATGAATTCGAAGGCTGGTTCCCGAACAGCGCCGATTTCGACGAACAATGCGCCAAGAAGCGTATCGAATGCCCTGTCTGCGGCAACCGGAAAATCCAGAAGGCCTTGAGCGCGCCCAACATCGCCACCGGTGAATCGCGGGATGCCGCCCGTCGCGAAAAAATGCAGAAGGCGGTCCAGGACCAAAAGGTCATGCTGGCCAAGATGCGGGATTTGGTGAAGGAAAACTGCGACTATGTCGGGTCCGACTTCGCCGAGGAGGCTCGCAAGATTCACTATGGCGAAAAGGAAGAGCGCGGGATCTACGGCGAATCAACCGTCGACGAAGCCAAGGAATTGTCTGAAGAAGGAATCCCCGTCGCCCCCATCCCCTGGATGGAAGAACCCAAGGAACACTGACGGCAGGTCCTTTGCTTAGGTCAGCCGCGCTTCGCAATTCCCATGTAATTCACCGCCAAGTCCTTCGGCGAAAGCGACCATTGATCGCGGATCGGGTTGTAGGCGACCCCCGTCAGTTCCGTCAGTTCCATGCCGGCGGGGCGCAGCGCGGCGGCCAGCTCCGACGGTTTCACGAACTTTTTCCAGTCATGAGTGCCGCGCGGCAGCCAACCCAGCACATATTCCGCGCCGACAATGGCCAATGCGTAGGATTTCGCCGTCCGGTTCAGGGTCGCCAGGAACATCATGCCGTCCCGTGACACCAATTCCGCCGAGGCGCGGAGGAATGTGTCCACATCGGCGACATGTTCGACCACTTCCATGTTCATCACCGCGTCGAAGCGCTTGTCGCCCTGCGCAAGGTCTTCGACGGAGGTGAAGCGGTAGTCGATCTCCAAACCCATCTGCTCCGCATGTGCCGCCGCGACATGGACGGAGCGTTCCGTCGCGTCGATGCCGGTGACCTCAGCGCCGAGCCGGGCGAGTGGCTCGCACAACAATCCGCCGCCGCAGCCGATATCCAGGATCGCGAGGCCCTTCAACGGTTCGGGGGCCAGCGGATCACGCTCGAAATGGGTGCACAGGCGGTCGCGGATGAAGGCGATGCGCACCGGATTGAATTTGTGCAGCGGCTTGAACTTGCCGTCCGGATCCCACCATTCCTCTGCCATGGCCGCGAATTTCGCGATTTCCGCATCGTCGACGGTTCCCCCGAACGGTTTCGGGGTTTCCTTGTCCATATAGCCGCTGGAAGAGAGCGTTTCTGCGGACTGTGCCATGGCTTGTTGCGTTCCTCAGCTTGCGTGCCTGTTTCTGTCCGAGTATGGATAGCGCGCCCCGGCCCCTGGGGACAATGCCCGTCCGCGCGGCGCGGCTTTAGACCCGGTGGCCAGTAGAGAAGCGGTTTCACCGGAATAGCCCGTCCCGGGCGACTCGGCGGCGCCGCGAAACAGTGTCGGTCTCCTTGAAGGTACGAAGGTTGTTATGGCCCGGATCGTCATGAAATTCGGCGGCACGTCGGTTGCCGATTTGGATCGCATCGCGAATGCGGCCGAACGCGTCCGCCGCGAGGTCGAGGCAGGGAACGAGATCATTGTCTGTGTTTCCGCCATGGCCGGTGTAACCAATCAACTGGTCGGCTATGTCGATCAGACCAGCAAGATGTATGATGCCCGCGAATACGACACCATCGTATCCAGCGGTGAGCAGGTCACGGCAGGTCTGATGGCGTTGCGCCTGCAGGCGATGGGCATCTCCGCACGGTCCTGGATGGGCTGGCAGATTCCGATCAAGACCAATGAAGTGCATGGCAAGGCGCGGATCGAGGACATCTCCACCGACCTGATCATCGAACGCTTCGCCGAAGGTCAGGTTGCCGTTGTCGCCGGGTTCCAGGGCTTGAGCCCGCGCAACCGAATCACGACGCTCGGCCGGGGCGGCAGCGATACGACCGCCGTCGCGTTGGCCGCGGCCTTCAAGGCCGATCGTTGCGACATCTACACGGATGTGGACGGCGTCTATACGACGGATCCGCGCATCGTTTCGAAGGCCCGCAAGATCGATATGATCACCTTCGAGGAAATGCTCGAAATGGCGTCACAGGGGGCGAAGGTCCTGCAGACGCGGTCGGTTGAAGTGGCAATGAACTACGGGGTGAAGCTGCAGGTACGCAGCAGTTTCGAGGATACCCCCGGCACAATGGTGGTGGACGAGGACGAAATCGTGGAACAGCAGGTCGTTAGCGGTATCGCATATAGCAGGGACGAAGCGAAGATCACGCTCGTCCGGGTCAACGACAAGCCCGGCGTTGCGGCTGCCATCTTCGGCCCGCTGTCCGACGGCTCGATCAACGTGGACATGATCGTTCAGTCCGTTTCTCCCGATGGTGAGCGGACTGATATGACCTTTACCGTCAGCAAGACGGATCTGGGCCGTGCGATCGAAGTCCTGGAATCGAACCGGGAAAAGATCGGATACGAAAACCTTCTGTCGGACGACAATGTCGTGAAAATCTCCGTCATCGGGGTCGGCATGCGTAGTCATGCCGGCGTGGCCCAGACAATGTTCCGGACCCTGTCCGAAAAGGGAATCAATATACAGGTCATCTCGACCAGTGAGATCAAAATCTCCACATTGATTGCCGAGGATTATACCGAACTCGCCCTGCGCGCGCTCCACACCGCATACGGTTTGGACGCACAATAGGCGTCATAGACGTTTTCGGCGGACAGGATGTCGTTACGGCGCGCAAAAAGGGGCCGTGCTAAAGCAAAGTGAGCCGAGTTGAATCGGCCGGGGCGGGCATGGGCAATACGATTTGCCATGCGCCGCCGTGTTTGATTCGGGCGGTTGGTGTTTCGCGGCGCTCCATGGGGGAGCATCGTTTGGAGGGATGAATGGCGCAAAGGGCGACATGGGCGGGGTCACGCCTGTTGCTGCGGCGATTGCGGGACGTCATGGCGGGGTCCGGCAGCGCACAGGAGCGCCTTGACCGCATCGCCCAGATCATTGCCCGCGACATGGTCGCCGAGGTGTGCTCGATCTATGTCCGCCGCGCCGGTGACGTCATCGAACTCTTCGCGACGGAAGGGCTGCACCCGGACGCCGTCCACAAGATCCGTTTCCGGTTCGGCGAGGGTATCGTCGGTGTTGTCGCGGCATCCGCCCGGCCGATCGCGTTGGCCGAGGCCCAGAAACACCCGAACTTCGCCTATCGTCCCGAGACCGGGGAAGAAATCTACCAATCCATGCTCGGTGTGCCGATCCTGCGCGGCGGCCGGGTTCTCGGCGTGCTTGCCATCCAAAACCGGACCCAGCGCGAATATGCCGAAGAAGAGATAGAAACGCTGGAAACCGTCGGCATGGTCGTCGCCGAAATGCTGGCGACCGGCGAGGTGATCAGCGCGCAGGAACAGCAGCCTGTCGACGGCCTGGCCCTGAAACCGCTGCGGCTGGAAGGGATACGGATCTCGCCCGGCCTGGCGCTCGGCAATGCCGTCCTGCATCAACCGACCATCACCATCACCGACCCGATCGCCGAGGACGAGGAGGTGGAACTCCGCCGTATCGACGAGGCGATGTCGGACATGCATTCCGCGCTCGACCTGTTGATCGCACGGTTCGACGGGGAAACGGCGAGCGACCATATCGACATTCTTCGGACCTTCCGCATGGTGGCGGAGGACAGGGGATGGATCAGGCGGATCCGCGAAGCCATCGGCACCGGCCTGACCGCGGAAGCCGCGGTGGCCCGCGTCCAGAACGATACCAGGGCGCGGATGGCGGTCATCCAGGATCCCTATATCCGGGAAAGACTGGCGGATTTCGAAGAACTGACCAACCGGCTGCTGCAGCATCTTGCCGGGGATATCGGGCCCTCCGGTATCGACCTTCCCGATGACGCCATCCTGGTCGCCAGGCAGTTGGGGCCGGCGGAACTGTTGGACTACGAACATTCGAAGCTGCGCGGCGTGGTTTTGGAGGAAGGGTCCGTCGTCTCGCATGTCGCCATTGTCGCCCGCGCCCTCGACATTCCCGTGGTCGGGCGTGTCAGGGGGGCGGTGTCGCGTATCGAAACACGCGACCGCATCGTCGTTGACGGGCAGAACGGCGTTTGCTTCATTCGACCGGGCGAAGACTTCCAGCGCGTCTTCACTGAATCCATGGACCTCTACGCGGCACAGCGCGCCGCCTATGCGCGCGACCGCGACAAGCCGTCCGTCACCCTGGATGGGGTCGATGTGGATCTGTTCATCAATGCGGGCCTTTTGATCGATGTGCCGCATCTGCAGGAAAGCGGCGCGGGGGGAATCGGGCTCTACCGGACCGAAGTGCCCTTCATGGTCCGGTCCGGCTTCCCGAACGTGGATGAACAGAAGAAGCTGTATCAGAACATTCTGGACCAGGCCGGCGGCAAGCCGGTCGTCTTCAGGACGTTGGATATCGGCGGCGACAAGATCCCGTCCTATGTCCGTGAATCCGAGGAAGAGAACCCGGCCTTGGGCTGGCGGGCGCTTCGGATCGGACTGGACCGGCCATACATGTTGCGGCAGCAGCTCCGCGCCCTGATTGCTGCCGCGTCCGGGCGGCCCTTGCATGTGATGTTTCCGATGGTCGCGGAAGTCGCCGAATTCGATGCCGCCCGCGCGGTCCTGGACCTGGAATTGAAACGGGCGGCGGCCAATGGGGTCGCTTTACCATCGTCTTTGATGGTGGGAACGATGCTGGAGGTTCCCGCCCTGATTTTCCAACTGCCGGCCCTTTTGGCGCGGGTGGATTTCATTTCGGTGGGCTCGAACGACCTGCAGCAATTCCTGTTCGCCAGCGACCGCGGCAACCCGAAGCTCGACGGACGGTACGACCCGCTGGCACCGGGCATGCTCCGGATGCTGAAGACGGTGGTCGATGCTTGCGACGAGGCGAACGTGCCGCTGTCCCTGTGCGGCGAGATGGCGGGCTCTCCATTGGAGGCACTTGCTCTGATCGGTCTCGGGTTCAGAAGATTGTCAATGAACGCAAGTTCTGTGGGCCCCGTTCGGGCAATGGTTCGTAGTGTTCGTTGCGATAAATTGACCGGTTTTGTCGATAGCATAATGAATAGCCATCATCATTCTTTACGCAGTTACTTGGCGTCTTATGCAAAGGACCATAAGATTCAAACTTAATGTTCACATTTAGTGCGTTGCTTTTAATAGACTTCTTGTGTTAGTGGTTGATCGAGTGTTCGGTTAATGGCGGTTCACGTTTTGTCCTGACGATATCTTGGCAAGTGCCGGCGACGACTTGGCTATCCTTTGCACACAGCTTGGATCGATCCAAATTTGGCCGTTCGTCGGACTGACGATTGGATAGTACGATGGCTAGAGGCGGTGCGGCGAAAGAAGCCGCGAATGATACTCATAGAGCGGAACTGAAGACGGTTGTGGACAACCGCACCGTCGGCGAGATCCTGTCCGAGGCACGCATCGCCCGCGACATGGACTACAGCGATGTCGCCGCACAGTTGCGGATCAGGCGGGCTTATATCGAAGCGATCGAAGACGGCCGTTTGGGCGACCTGCCGGGATCGACATACGCGATCGGCTTCGTCCGGACCTATGCCGAACTGATGGATCTTGATGTTCCCAAGATCGTCTCGAAATTCAAACAGGAAGCGGCAGAGTTCGAAGATCGGACCCAATTGGTCTTTCCGGAGCCGATGCCGGGAAGCCGGGGCCCGACAGCCTCGGTCATCATGATCGCCGTTCTGATGCTGATCGGCGCTTATGGCGGATGGATCTATGTGTCCAACAAGGACCGCGACACGCTTGAACTGGTTCCGCCCTTGCCCGAGGCGCTGACGCAATTGCTGTCGAAATCCACGGTCGAGACGGCGCCCGCGGGACCGAGTTCGGAAGAGGCACAGGGAACCGCACAGGTTTCGACCCAAGAAACGACCGTCGCGCCTGTTCCGGCTGCCGCGGAAACGGAAACGTCGACGGTTGCGCAGGCGCCCGCCGAGGCGGCGGAACAGCCGACCATCGTAAACGAAACGATCGCATCGGCGCCGGTGACCGAAGCAGCGCAGGAAGAGGTTCGCCAGGCCGCTGAAACGACGAGCCAGGCAGTCTCTGAGACAGTGGCCGCCGTCACGGCGGAAACACCGGCCGAAGCCGAAGTTCAATCCGCAACCGAAACCACAACGCCGGAACAGTCGGTTCCGACCACGGTCGTGGAGGCCCCTGCCGCTGTGACGGAGCAGGCCCCTGTAACGGAGCAGGTTCCTGCAACGGAGCCGGCAGCGGTCGAGACCACGACGGCTACCACGGAGGCAGCCGCGCCGGCGTCCGGCAGCGAAGCGACGCAGGCGGCCGCCTCAATGCAGCAGACCACCGAAGCGGCCCCGGTCGTCACGGAACCCGTGCAACAGGCCGCGGTTCCGGAAACAGATACGGAACTTCCGACCGTCGGTGGCTCGCAGCCTGCCGCCTTTGGGGCGGAGGCCGGTGCATCGCGGATCGTCATCAAGGCGACGTCGCCGGCATGGGTGGAAATTACGGCCCCGGACGGGAATGTCCTGCTGAACCGTCTGCTGCGCGTCGGGGACACGTTCAATGTGCCGGATCAACCCGGAATCACGCTGGTGACCGGCAGTGCCGGCGGGCTCGAATTCACAGTGGACGGCAAGATCGCCCCGCGGATCGGCGATATCGGCGACGTCCGTCGGAACGTATTGCTGGAACCGGACGCCTTGCTGCAGGCGCAATGAGCGTTTCACAGTTTTGTTGATCGATGGTCTCTTCGGCGCATGGTCGCTGGGGCCCTTGATCTTTTGAGGTCTTGCACGCATTTTCCCCACCGTCCGGCTGATCCGGCCGCGTCGCGCTTTCCTTCCGGTTATCCCCGGGCGTGCGGTCGTCGGCGGAGAAGACTTCGGACCGGAAAATCACCGAACAGGTCAGCGCTATGAGTGTGCGTCCCTATCGCGATATCTATCGCCGAAAATCCCGCCAGATCATGGTCGGACCCGTCCCCGTTGGCGGCGACGCGCCGATCACCGTGCAGACCATGACCAATACGCTGACGGCCGATGTCGAGGCCACGGTCGCGCAGGTTCGCCGGTGCGAGGAGGCCGGTGTCGATATCATCCGCATTTCCTGCCCGGATGAGGCATCGACCGAAGGCCTGGCCAAGATCATTCCGCAGGTGAAGGTGCCGGTCGTTGCGGATATTCATTTCCACTACAAACGCGCCATCGAGGCGGCCGAGGCGGGTGCGGCCTGCCTGCGGATCAATCCGGGCAATATCGGCAGCGCGGAACGGGTGCGTGAGGTCGTCAAGGCGGCGAAGGACCATGGTTGCAGCATGCGGATCGGCGTCAACGCCGGCTCGCTGGAGCGCCACCTGCTGGAAAAATACGGCGAACCCGTCCCTGAAGCCATGGTCGAGAGCGCGCTGGAACACGCGAAGATTCTGGAAGACAACGACTTCTTCGACTTCAAGATCAGCGTCAAAGCCTCTGACGTGTTTTTGGCCGCCGCTGCCTATCAAGGGCTGGCGGAAGCCTGCGACTACCCGCTGCATCTCGGCGTGACCGAGGCGGGCGGGCTGCGCACCGGCACGATCAAGAGTTCGATCGGGATCGGATCCCTGCTCTGGGCCGGGATCGGCGATACGATACGCGTCTCGCTCTCCGCCGATCCTGTGGAGGAGGTGAAGGTCGGGTTCGACATCCTGAAGTCGCTCGGCCTGCGCTATCGCGGCGTGAATGTCATCTCCTGTCCGTCCTGCGCGCGCCAGCAGTTTGATGTGATTGAAACCGTTCGGGTGTTGGAAGAGCGTCTTGCCCATATCACCACCCCCATGACGGTCTCCGTGATCGGATGCGTTGTGAACGGTCCCGGTGAGGCGCGGGAAACCGACATCGGCTTCACCGGCGGCGGCAAAGGGACGCACCAGGTCTATATCGCCGGACAGCCGGCCCATCGCCTGAAAGACGAAAGCATCGTCGACCATCTGGTCGGCCTCGTCGAAACCAAGGCGGCGGAAATTGAGAAAGAGCGGCAGGAAGCGGCCGCGGCGGAATAACCGGAAACCAGAAAACTAGTTGGAGTACTGATATGGCGGCGTTGCAGCCTGTCCGTGGCACGCATGACCTCTTGCCCGAAGATCACCGGCGCCACCGCCATGTCATCGACACCGCGGCTGCGGTGTCGTCGCTCTATGGCTATGAGTTCATGTCGACGCCGATTTTCGAATTCACCCAGGTCTTCAAACGCACGCTGGGCGATACCTCGGATGTTGTCACGAAGGAGATGTATACCTTCACCGACAAGGGCGGGGATGAGATCACCCTGCGTCCGGAAAACACCGCGGGCGTCTGTCGGGCCTATATGTCCAACGGCCTCGCCCAGCATGCGCCGGTCCGGTATTTCTACGGCGGACCGATGTTCCGGTACGAAAGGCCGCAAAAAGGCCGGCTGCGCCAGTTCCATCAGATCGGGATCGAACTGATCGGCGCGCCCCAACCGCTTGCGGATATCGAGGTCATCGCCTGTGGTGCGGCCATCCTGGACCGCTTGGGTATCCTCGGCCGGACGGAGTTGGAACTGAACACGCTGGGCGATACCGCCAGCCGGACCGATTATCGAAATGCCCTGGTCGAGTATTTCAGCGACCATAAAGACCGGCTGTCGGCGGACTCGCTGGACCGTCTGGATCGGAACCCGCTGCGCATTTTGGATTCCAAGGATGAAGGCGACCGGGTCTTGATCGCCGATGCGCCGGTGTTTTCCGATTATCTCAATCAAGAAAGCCAGGATTTCTTCGGCACGGTCCGGCAGGGACTGGACGATATCGGCATCGGTTATCGCCTTAATCCGCGTCTTGTCCGCGGTTTGGACTATTACTGCCACACGGCTTTTGAATTCACGACGACGGAACTGGGCTCACAAAGCGCCGTGATGGCGGGCGGCCGGTATGACGGGTTGATGGAAATGATGGGCGGCGCCCCGACGCCCGGCGTCGGTTGGGCCGCCGGAATCGAGCGGCTTTCGATGCTGGCGGATGAACCGGAAGGGCAGACCCGTCCCGTCGCGCTGGTGCCGATGGGCGAGGCGGCGGAACGCCAGGTGCTGAAACTGGCCGAAACGCTGCGCCGTTCGGGCATTCAGGTTGATATCGCCTTCGGCGGCAATATGAAGCGACGGATGAAACGGGCGGACAAGGTGAATGCGACGCATGCGGTGATTCTGGGCGAGGATGAACTCGCGCGCGGCGTTGTGCAGGTCAAGGATCTTACCACCGGCGATCAGGTTGAATCCCCGATGGACGGTCTCGCGGCACGGCTTGCGCCACAGATGTGACCGGGCGGATACTGCCCGCATGACGGATGCAGAAGGATTCCGGGAAAACCCCCGCTACGCGGTCGTCGGCGCCAGCCACCAGACCGCGGATGCGGCATTTCGGGATCGCCTGTTTGTCGATGATGATGCCCGGACCGGATTGCTCGAAAGTTTGCAGCAGGGCGGCATTTCCCAGGCTGTGATCCTCTCGACCTGTGACCGGGTTGAATTCCACCTCGCCGTGGCCGATCCCGAGCAGGGCGTGCGGGTGGTCGAGGAAGTCGTCGCCGACCGTACCGGTCGACGGCGTGCGGTTGTGGAGGAGCAGGTTTTCCGGCGTTACGACCAGGACGCGGTGCGCCATGTCTTCCGCGTTGCCTGCGCGCTCGAAAGCCAGGTTCTGGGCGAAAGTCAGGTTCTTGGTCAGGTGAAACACGCTTTTGCGCAGTCGCGCGACGTGGAGATGATCGGCACCGATCTGGACACTCTGTATCAGGCGACCTTCTCGCTCGCGAAGCAGGTGCGCACGGAAACCAGAATCGGCGAGGGCGCGGTTACCGTGGCGTCCGCGGCCGTGCAGATCGCCCGTGACCTGCACGGCGATCCGGCCAAGATCCGCCTGCTGGTCATCGGCTTGGGTGACACCGGCGCCTTGCTGCTGGAACAGTTCCGACTTGCCGGCACGCAGGAATGCGTTCTGACAGGGCCGTCGCGGCGGACGGAGCGGGCCGCGGCGCGCGCGCATTGTCATTTCGCGCCGTTTGACGGCTTGCCGGATGCTCTGGCCGAAGCAGACGCGGTGATAACGGCGTCGGGCACCGGCCGGTATCTGATCGACCGCGCACTTGCCGCCGGTGCGTTGCGGCAACGGCGTGGCATGCCCATCATTTTCTTCGATTGCGGCAGTCCTGAGGATATCGACCCTGCCTTGGATGACCTCGACGGCGCTTTCCGCTATACGCTCGCCGATCTGGAGCGCATGGCGCGCGAAGGTAAGTTCGGGCGACACGAGCAGGCACAGGAAGCCGCGAGAATGGTTGACGAAAGGGTGGTTAGCTTTCAGAAATCGCTTGCGGCGCAGGAAGGGGTTCCGGGACTCGTCGCCCTTCGGCAGCATTTCGAAGACGTCCGGCGGCATGTCATCGAACAGCATGCGAACGCGGATGCGGAGGAAGCCACCAGGCTCTTGATCAACCATCTGCTGCATTCGCCCAGCAAGGTGCTGCGCGATGTGGCGGCACAGGGCGGCGTGGCGGATTTGCGGGATACGATAACGGTGAACCGTGTAGTTGCGCGGCTGTTCGATCTGCGCCCCGAAGATATCGGTGGCGGAACGGCGGAAGGCAGGCAATCGAGTGGGAGCCGAAATGACGATGGATCTATTGAATGAGTTGGCGTGATAGATTGCACCGGGTGACGGCCAGGGCGCAGGAATTGTCGGACCGAATGGCGGGCGGCAATCTTGATGCGCAGGAGTTCACTGCGCTTTCCAAGGAATATGCCGATATTTCCCCAATTGTTGAAAAGATTGAGGAGTTTCATTCCGTCGAGCAGGAGCGTGCTGATTTGGAAGAACTGTTGGCGGATAAGTCAACGGATGCCGAAATGCGCGATCTTGCCCGCGAGGAAGTCGCGGACCTGAAGGAGCGCCTGCCGGAAATCGAACACCAGCTGCAATTGATGCTGTTGCCGAAAGACGAGGCGGATGCGCGGAACGTCATCGTCGAAATCCGGGCCGGAACCGGTGGTGACGAGGCTGCGCTTTTCGCCGGCGATCTTTTCCGCATGTATCAGAAATATGCCGCCCTGAACGGCTGGCGGATGGAAGTGATCGACGCCAGCGAAACCGATATCGGCGGCTTCAGCCAGATCGTCGCTTCGATCAGCGGTAACGATGTCTACGCCCGTATGAAATACGAATCCGGTGTGCATCGGGTGCAGCGCGTTCCCGTTACGGAAAGCGGCGGCCGTATCCATACTTCCGCCGCGACGGTTGCCGTTCTGCCGGAAGCGGAGGAGGTCGATATCCATATCGACGAAAAGGATCTGCGCGTCGATACATACCGCTCGCAAGGGGCGGGCGGGCAGCACGTCAATACGACCGACAGTGCGGTTCGCATCACCCATATGCCGTCCGGGATCGTGGTTCAGTGTCAGGATGAAAAATCCCAGCACAAGAACCGCGCCAAGGCGATGAAGGTGTTGATGGCGCGGCTCTACGAACACGAAAGGGAGCGCCAGGAAACCGAACGGGCCGCCGACCGGAAAGGCCAGGTCGGCTCCGGCGATCGGTCCGAACGGATCCGGACCTACAACTTCCCGCAAGGACGCGTGACCGACCACCGGATAAATCTGACGCTCTATAAACTCGACAAGGTGCTCGAGGGCGAGGCGCTGGACGAGGTGCTCGACGCACTCATATTGGAAGAGCAATCGGCGCGGTTGGCAGCCTTGGCGGAAGACGCTGCCTGACCAGGGTGGGCGGATGGGCCGCGGGTGACGAATGACGGACGTGACGACGGTCGCTGATTTTCTGGTCGATGCCACCCGCATTTTGCGAAAGGCGGGTAATGTCGATCCCAGACGGGAAGCGCGGATTCTGCTCGCGCATGCAGAAGGCGTCGCGGCTGAGACGTTGATAGCCTATCCGGAACGGATCGTGGGTGAGGTCGATCGGGCAATCGCGTTTGTCGAACGGCGGGCTTCGGGCGAACCGGTTTCACGCATTCTGGGGCGGCGCGCGTTTTGGAAGGATGACTTCCTGATCGGCCCCGACACGTTGGATCCCAGACCGGATACGGAAACGGTGATCGAGGATGTTCTGGACCGTTTGCCGGAACGGTCGCGTGTTTCTCGTATACTCGACCTTGGGGTCGGCAGCGGCTGCTTGCTCTTGTCTCTGCTGCGGGAATATCCCGGCGCGTCGGGCTTTGGTGTGGATGTCAGCCAAGGGGCGGTCGATGCGACATTGACCAATGCGCGTGCGTTCGGGATGGCGGATCGGGTCGAGGTGTCGGTGGGAAACTGGTTCGATGGCGTGATGGGCACATTCGATCTGATCGTGTCCAATCCGCCCTATATCCCGAGCGGCGATATCCCGGGGTTGGACCGGGAGGTCCGCAACCATGATCCCATGCGGGCCTTGGACGGCGGCGATGACGGTCTGGACTGCTATCGGGTGATCGTGCCGGGCGCAAAGCGGCACCTGGAACCGGGTGGTGTCATGGCCCTGGAGGTTGGGGCAGGGCAGGCGGCTGATGTTTCCTCCTTCTGCGTGAGGGAGGGATTTTCGCGTATTCGGGTACGCCGCGACCTTGGCGGGATTGAGCGTTGCGTTTCGGCGGTTTGGCCCGGATAGGTGCGAATGCAAAAAGTACTTGGAAATCCTGGCCTCGGCGGCTAGGTTGAAGGTGTTCCGGACATTGAGAAGAGCATCGATTGCAGTGGCCTGCAGCCGTGGATGGTGTGCTCCCGATGTTTACCGGGCCTCCGTCATTAGGACGAAGGAAGGGACCGGACCGATCCCCTCGTGAGGGATTGGACCAAACTTTCCGACAGTAAGGCAGGTGCGGAAGGGTTTCCGTCGCCCGAGGGGAGTGCCCACGTGACTCGCGTCACGGTGCGCATGGTGCATCACTATCTTGCGAAGAAGAGCATGAGACCAAACAATCAGTCGCAGGGCCAGAAACGTGGCCGCAACCGCAACAACAACAATCGGCGTGGCGGTGGCGGCAGTCATCGGCAGACCTTCGATTCGAATGGGCCGAGCGTACGGATCCGCGGGACAGCCGCGCAGATCAACGAAAAATACCTGACCATGGCGCGCGACGCTTCTTCGTCCGGCGACCGGGTTCTGGCGGAAAGTTATCTGCAGCATGCCGAACATTATTTTCGGATTCTGAATCAGGATGCCGAAGCGCGTCAGGCCCGCATGGCGAAGATGCAGGCGGAAGCCGAGGCCGATTCGGATGAAGACGATAACGAGCAGGAATCTGCCGTTGAAGTGACCGTCACCGGCAGCGCGAGCAACGAAAACGACGATGACGAATCGTCCAGCGAATCGAACAATCGCGGCAACGGGGCGGCGCAGAAGGCCGAACAGGCTGAAGCCGGCACCGATGAAGAGGAACAGCCGGCAAAGCGGGTGCCGCAACGCCGCCGCCGCACGCCGCGCGCAAAGGTGCCGAATTCACCGGCCGAACTGGCTGCCGCTGCTGAGAGTGCCGCCGACTGAGCGCGTAGCTCCTCGCGAATGAATGTGAAAAGGGGAAGCCGATTGGCTTCCCCTTTTTCTTTGCTCCCGGTGGGGGCTCGAAAAGTCGTCAGCCCGGTTCGGAAACCGTATCGCCGATCGAGATCGTGCCGCCGGCTTTCACCTTTGCGTAGACGCCGCAATTCGTATGGCCGAAGCCTTTCCGAAGCGTCAGCGGTATGTTCAGGTCCCGCTGCCCCGTGGCCGGGTCGACATTCGTCGCGGCGCATCGCCCGATGGGCTCCTGCACATGCAGGACGACGCCGTTTCCGATGTTGATGTCTTTTCCCACCCAGGATGATTCCTGCCAGGCTGGAAGTCCCTCAAGGTACAAATTGCCGCGAAAGCGCAGGGGATCCACGGGTTCGCGGACCACGCGTTCGATATCTTTGACGGTCGCGAGGTTGATGATCGAAATCAGGTTGGCCGGTACGTCGGAGAAACTCTTTTCTTCCGGGGCCTCCACGATGACCGGCTTTCCGCGCGGTCCGTCCGGCATGAATGCGGCCAGGAAGGTCTGAAGAACGGTTCGCCCGGTTTGGTCGGTCAACACGCCGCGGCTGACAGATTTTCCCTTGCGGGTGATGGTGAGATCCGCGGTATCGGCATCGAACTCGATCCCCAATTGCGCGAGCTTTTCGTCACGCGCCAGCATCAGGAATTCGTTCTTTTGGGCCCAATCGGGTTGTGCCTTGTCGACGCGGCTGGATGCGTGGACCAAGGCGAAACGCCGGTCGAACGGAATCACCGCCCCCGCTGCAACCGTCACGGAGGAGGGGTGATCAGCCGCCAATCCCTTGACGGGATAACGGCAAATATCGGCAATCGAGATCGTCATGGCCGCACAGTATACGCAGCGTTCCATTTCGGAAAGTCCGCGATTTGCCGGTTTTCCGGTGCGGCAAATAAAGGCTAAGCTGTCGAAAACGGCAGGTGTCAGGCGGGGGTAGTGATGGCGTCGCGCGAATTGTCCGCGGAACAGGTCGGCGTACCGAAATTCGATCCCAACGGGACGGCGACGGGAACGCTGTTCGAGCTGTCGAGCCACGAGCGCGCGCGCGAGGCCCTGGAAACCGGACTGACCATGGAGGCGCCCGGTTTCAATATTTTCGTCGTCGGCGAAGACCGTAGCGGCAGGATGACCCAGACCTTGGCTTTCCTGACCGATTTCCTGAAAGACAAACCGGTTCCGGATGATTGGGTTTATCTGAACAATTTTCGCCGCAGCCACCGCCCCAAGCCGGTCCGCCTGCCGCCCGGGACCGGCCGTGCCTTCCGCGATTCCATGGCACGCATGATCCCCAATCTGCGCGACGCACTTGCCCAAGCTTTCGGGGGCGAGGAATTCAATACCGCGATGGAGCGGGCGGGCAAGGAAGTCCACGACAAGATCGAAGAAGAGGTGGAAGCTCTGCGCCAGGACGCGCGGGAGCACGGATTGACGATCCTGCAGACGTCGAACGGCCTCATGGTCGCCGCGCTCGATGAAGAAGAAAAACCCATCGGCATCGACAAATTGCCGGAGGACCGGCGGGCGAAAGTGCAGGAGGAAGCGCAGCGGATCGGATCGGCACTGGGCGAGATTCTGCGGCGCGCCGCGGCGATGCAAGGGGAGTTGGCGGAAAACATTCATCAATTGCGTCGGCAGGCGGCGGATCATGCGGTCGGCGCCATGCTGGAACCGTTGCATCAGGATTTCGGCAAGTTCCGCGGTCTGAACCGTTGGCTCATTTCCCTCCGGGAAGACATCCTCGACAATTTGATCCTGTTCGCGCCGCCGCAACCGATCATGCCGGGGCTTCCGGTCGAGCCGCGTGAACCGCCGGAGCGTCGCTATATGGTGAACCTGCTGGTGGACCACGGCGACGATACGGAATGCCTGCCCGTTTTGGAGGCGAACCCGTTCTACGAGAATTTGTTTGGCCGCATCGAATATCGTTCCTCCGGCGGTTATCTGGATACCGATTTCACCTTGATACGGGCAGGCGCGCTGCATAAGGCGAATGGCAGTATCCTGGTGCTCCGGGCTGAGGCGATCGGTATTCACCCGATGAGCTGGTCCTTCCTGAAAGGCGCGCTTCGCGATCGGGAGATCCGCATCGAGGAACAGCATCGACAAGGCGGTATTCAGATCACCGGATCGCCGAATCCGAAACCGATCCCGCTGGATGTGAAGGTTGTGATCGTGGGGGCGCCGCGCTGGTACTATGCGTTCTTCTCGATCGATCCGGAATTCAGGACCCATTTCAAGGTCAAGGCCGATATCGACCCCGATATGGACGCCACGGCACAAAACCTGTCGGCCCTGTCTTCCATCATCAGGAAAACGGCGGAACGCGTCGGCGCGGCCTCGATTGAGGACGACGCGGTCCAGCGGCTTCTGGGCCAGTGCTCCCGTTGGGCGGGCGACCGCACGAAGGTAACTGCGCAGGCGGAAGTTGTGGAGGACGTCTTGACCGAGGCGGCGCATATCGCCGCCTCCGCGGGAGGTGTGATCACGGCCCAGGTGCTGAAGGATGCTGTCGTGCGCCGCCGCCGGCGCAATGCGCGTGTCGAGGACCGGCTGCAGGAACTCGTTCACTGCAAAACCATCATGATCGATACGGATGGCGCGGTTGTGGGCCAGGTCAACGGCCTGACCGTCAGTGATGTTGGCGATCATACCTTCGGCAGCGCTTCCCGAATCACGGCGCGGGCGAGCATCGGGCGGCGCGGCGTGATCAATATCGAACGCGATGTGGAAATGTCCGGCCCCATCCAGCAGAAGGGCGCAATGGTCCTGCAGGGATACCTGACGGGAATCTTTGCACGCACGGCCCCGGTCTCCTTCAATTGTTCCATCACCTTCGAACAGAATTATGGCGGGGTCGAAGGGGACAGCGCGTCGCTGGCAGAACTGATCGCTATCGTCTCCGACCTCGCGAACCTGCCCGTACGCCAGGATTTGGCAATCACGGGCTCGGTGAACCAACGCGGCATGGCGCAGGCCATCGGCGGCGCCCATCACAAGATCGAGGGTTTCTACCGAACCTGTAAGGACAACGGCCTCACCGGGAAGCAGGGCGTCGTCATCCCGAAGGCCAATGAGCGAAACCTTGTATTGCGGTCCGAGATATCCGAAGCCGTCGAAGGCGGCAGTTTCCATGTCTACAGTGTGGATACGATTGAGGACGCCCTTGCCTTGTTCCTGGGGATGCCGGTCGGTGAGCGGGATGCGGAGGGTAACTATCCCGCCGACAGCATCTATGGGCGGGTTCAGGCGACACTTGCCGAGTTCGACCGAATACTGGCACGACGTCGGGACAGAAGCGGTCCCGAGACCGTTGAATGATTGTACTGACCGGAGTGCCGATGTGACTGAACAGTCTACCTTCTACGAATCCGAGTTTGATGAACATATGGCCGTCGCGAATGCGACGCGCGCCTCGGTGCGGGAAGACTTCACGCGTTTGCTGGCACTCAGTGTTGAGGTGGTTCAGGGCGGTGGAAAAATACTTCTGTTCGGTAATGGTGGCAGTGCGGGTGATGCACAACATATCGCAACGGAACTGACTGTTCGTTACGTCAAGGATCGTGCGCCGATCGCGGCCATTGCTTTGACGACCGATACCTCCGCCTTGACGGCGATCGGAAATGACATGGGGTTCGATGCCTTGTTCGCGCGGCAGATCGCCGCCCTTGGGCGCCCGGGCGATCTGGCGATCGGGATATCAACCTCGGGCCGCAGCCCGAACGTTATCGAAGGGTTGAAGGCGGCCGGCGCGATGGGGCTGCATGCCGCCGGTCTCTCCGGCCGGGACGGCGGCGACATGGTGGGATTGGCTGATCCCTTGCTGATCGTTCCTTCGAACACCACAGCTCGAATCCAGGAAATGCATATCACGCTGGGCCAAATGCTCTGCGGCGGGCTGGAAAAGGAACTCGGGCTGGTCTGACAGGTCGTCGGACCGGGATCATAAGAACAAGAAATCACGGAGGAATGTTCGCGACATGTCGGATATGTTCGAGGTTTATGCCATTCGCTACGGCTCGCTCGCCGGACCGATGGAATCGGACATGATGGAAGGCGGCGACCCGCATCAAGGGCCGCTACCCATCAGCTACTACGTCTGGCTTTGTGTCGGCCGTGAGCGAACCTTTCTCGTCGATATCGGGATCAGTCCGCCCGTCGGGGAAAGGCGCAAGCGGACGATCCTGCGGACGCCGATGGAAGGGCTGAGGTTGATGGGCGTTGAGCCAGAGTCTATCCAGGACATCATCGTTACCCATATGCATTACGACCATGTTGGAAATTTCGACGGATTCCCGAATGCGAAATTCCATCTCCAGGATTCGGAAATGGCCTATACGACCGGCCGCCATATGCTGGACGAACGCAAGCGCCACTTCTTCGAGCCGGACGAGGTTTGCGCCATGGTTCGGAATATCTATGGCGACCGTGTCGTCTTCCATGACGGGGACGAGGAACTGGCCCCCGGAATCAGTGTCCATCACCTGGGCGGCCATACCGCCGGGCTGCAATGCGTGCGATTGAATACGCGGCGGGGTTGGGTGGTCCTGGCCTCCGATGCCGCGCATCTCTACGCCCATCTGGATCGCAGGGTGGTCTTCCCGAACTATTTCGATTCCGCCGCGGTGCTTGCCGGATATGACCGTTTGGCCGAACTGGCGGACAGCCGGGATCACATCATACCGGGGCACGACCCCCAGGTCATGGACCTCTATCCGGCGAAATCGCCGGACCTGGAAGGGATCGTCGTCCGACTGGACTGACCCCTTCGCAGGTATTGCCGGTCAGGATTTGGGCTTGTCGACCACGGCGGTGTGGTCGGCATCGGGCCCGATTTTCTCCAAGGCATCGGCCCAATAGGCCAGGCAGGATTCCGCGAAAGGGATGTCCTGGCCGGTGGCTTTTCCGACGGAGACGGCGGTTGCGATATCCTTGGTCATCAACCCGAGAGAAAAGCCGGAAGCGTAGGTCCGCGGGATGACATGCTGCTTCAACTTCTTCTCGGTCGTATTGTTGCGGCCGGTGGAGACGTTGAGGATATCGGCCATATGCGTCGGGTCGAGGCCGAAAGCCTCGCCCATGCGCAGGGCTTCGATCGCGGCGACCGCTCCGGCCGCCGAAACGTAATTGTTCAGTGCCTTCATGGCATGGCCGCAGCCAAGCGCACCGGTTCTGAACAACTGACTCCCCATGGTGGACAGCAGGTCCTCGCATTCATCGATGACGGCGGGATCGCCGCCGATCATGATGGAAAGGGTCGCGTTCTCCGCCCCTTTCACGCCGCCGGAGACCGGCGCGTCGATGAATTTAAGGCCGCGTGCCTGCATCTCCTTGCCGAGTTCCCGGGTGCCGGTCGGGTCGGACGAACTCATATCGATGAATATCGTTCCGGCCGCGGCGGCATCCGCAAGGCCGCCGTCGATCAGAAGGGCGTGTACGGCCTTGCCGTCCGGGACCATGGTGATGACGATGTTACAGTCCCGCGCCAGGGAAATGGCATCGGGCGCCGCCTTGCCCCCGGTCGCGGCAGCAACGTCCTTTTTGACCGCCTCATTCAAATCAAAGACTGAAAGGGGATAGCCCGCCTTGGCGATATTCGCCGCCATGGGCGCGCCCATCTTGCCCAGGCCGATCAGCCCGACATGTTGCTTCGCCATGCTCAGACGCCCATCTCGTCAAACACTTCCTGGGCGATCTTGAAGGCTTCCAGGGCGGCGGGGACGCCGCAATAGGTGCCGATCTGAAGGAAAATTTCCCGCATTTCGTCCTTGGTGACGCCGTTGTTTACAGCGCCACGGCAATGAACCTTGAACTCGTTCGGGCGATTGAGGGCGCTCAACATCGCCAGATTGATGATGCTGCGTGTCTTGCGGTCCAGGCCTTCCCTGTTCCAGCAGTCGTTCCAGCAATAGGTCGTGACATATTCCTGGAATGCCATGGTGAAATCAGTCGCCTTGCTCAGCGAATTGTCCACATAGGCATCGCCCAGAACGGCCTTGCGAGTCTCAAGTCCTTTGTCGAATTTTTCCTTGTCCATAGTATTCCTCCCGTACAGGGTTGCGTGATTGTTTGGTCTTTTTCGGAGGGGCGCGAGGTCAGCGCTCCGACAGTCCTTCATCCTGAATCTTTCGAAGCAGGAAGTCGCGGAAAACGGTGATGCGCTGTGAATGGCGCAGTTCTTCCGGATATACGAAATAGGTCTTGGTTTGCGGTCCGTCTACTTCCGGCAGCACGCGTTCCAGGTTGGGGGCCGTGCGCGCCATGTATTCCGGAACCGATGCAATGCCCAGGCCCGTTCTCGCCGCCCGGAATATGCCGTAGGAGTTGTTGATGCGCAGAACCGGTCGGCGGGGAGTCTGCGGATTGGCGCCGAGGGAAAGCAGCCAGTTCATGCTTGCGACCGGCAGCGGCGTATCCTCACCGAAGACGATCAGGTCGTGATCGTCCAAGTCCTCCGGTGTTTGCGGGCGCCCGCGCCGGTCGAGATATTCCTTCGTGGCCCAGATCGTGGACCGGACATTCATCAGCGGGCGCTGGATCAGATCGGGCTGGCGCGGCTCCTTCATGCGAATGGCCACATCGGCCTTCCGCATGCCCAGGTCGACCTCTTCGTCGGTCAGGTACAGCGTCACGTCCACATCTGGATAGAGCTCGATGAATTCCTTCATATGCATCGTCAGCCAGGTGGACCCGAACCCGATCGTGGTGGTCACCTTCAGCGGGCCTGTCGGCCGGTCCTGGCTTTCCGCCAACTGCGCCTGGGCCATGGACAGCTTGTGGAAGACGTCCCTTACTGTCTGGTACAGCAACTCGCCCTGCTCGGTCAGGATCAATCCGCGGGCATGGCGATGAAAAAGCGGCGCCTTCACGCTTTCTTCCAACGCGCTGATCTGGCGGCTGACGGCAGACTGCGACAGGTTCAACGTGTCACCCGCATGCGTGAAGCTGCCCGCTTCCGCAACGGCGTGAAACACACGAAGCTTGTCCCAGTCCATCGGCATGATGTCCGCTCCAACTCGGATTTTGGCCTTTTGAGTTTTCTCCCCCAGCGGGCACCCCGGTTGGAATACCGTCCTGGTGCGGGAACTTTAGGGGCTTGATTGCATTACCGCCAGTGCAAGTTCCTCATTCCGGCCGGATATCGGCTATGGAAAAAGCGCTTTGACCGCAGCGGCCACACGTGCCGTCTCGTCAAGCGGTGCGGCCGGGGCGTCGATCTCGACCCTCTCATCGAACATGCGTGCCGCACCTTGATCGATCATTTGATGCCTAAACCGTTCGAACTTGCCGGCCGCCCGCTCGGCACCCGGCGCGGTTTCCAGGGGGATGATGAAAACAGGCTTACCGCTGCTCGCCGCCTCGGAGACCATATTGACCGAATCGCCCGTCACGAGGATCGCATCGGCAAGGGCCAGGAACCCGAAATAGGGGTTTTCACCCGACCCATCCCAAAAATAGACGTTTGAACCGGTCATCGCGTTGCGCAGGATGGCTTCGTTCTCCGCCCCGGTCCGGCGCGAGGCGGTAATCAACAGGCTGGCGCCCAGCCGGTCGGCCAAATGCGTGATGTCGGCGGCCATGCGTTCCGCAATGGCGCGCGTCATCGTGAAGGCCTTGTTGCTGCCGCCGATCAGCACCGCGATCAATGGGCGGGGCAGGTGATCGAAGCGGCCGGCGAATTGGTGCCGCGCATCCTCCAGCTTTGTCCTGGAAACACGGTGGATCGCGCCGGTCGTGACGATGACATTCGGTCCTGACAGGTTGTCGTGACCGGGGACGGCCACGAGGTCGAACCGCCCCAGCGGCATATGCGGGTGCTGGATATGAACAGCCTTCGTTTTGCCCCCGCTGGCCCGCTTGACCGCCAATGCCGGGCCGATGGCTTTTCGCCCGCAGGAAATCACCAGATCGGGCCAGGGCGGGGTCAGTGCCGCGCTCTCTGCGGCGTTAAGCCCGAAGATACCGGCCGGCCACAAGGCGGGCGGCAGGCTGCGCCACGGCTGCCGCAAGACGATCTGTTTATGTTCGAAGGGAAAGCCTACGGCTTCGGCAAGACCGATCGCCTGGGCGATCGTGCCGGCCCGGTCGTCTGTGATGACCCAGCAGGTCCTGTTGCCGGTTTGGGCATCGGGCTCCATGCGCGTGGTCTGCTTGGTCTTGTCGTCGGCTGGCATATGCCTGTTTCCGCACCAGTTGGGAAAGGGGTGAAATGGCTGATAGCCGGTCTAACAAACTTGCAGGCACAGTGCCATTCCGAAGGCCCTCCGGCGGGGCGAGGTTCAACCGGCTGGAGAGTGATTTCCTGGCGGAAAATTTGATAATAATCTTGCGAAATTACCCCCTTCTGTAATACGACGTTGCCAGCCAGAACGGGTCGCGGACACTTGCGGAAACCCGTCGGTCGGCCCAAGTAGTGGCCCGAACATTTACTTTTTATCGCCAAGGGGACCATTCGTGCGCCGCGAAAAGCTGGACCAAATCGACCGCAGAATCCTGGATGACCTGCAATCCGACGGCCGGATGACAAATGTGGAACTGGCAAGCCGGGCCGGGATTTCGGCCCCCCCCTGCCTGCGGCGCGTCCGTGCTTTGGAGGAATCCGGATATATCCGTGGCTATCACGCGGATATCGACCCGGCATTGATGGGATACGGCGTGACGGTATTCGCCTTTGTCGGTCTGACCAGCCAGGCAGAATCCGATTTGGTGAAATTCGAGGATTGCGTGGCGGGATGGCCGCTCGTCCGCGAGTGTTTCATGCTTCAGGGGGAAACGGATTTTCTGCTGAAGGTCGTCGCCGAGGACCTGGCCAGCTACAACAAGTTCCTGACCAATGAGCTGACAGCCGCCCCGAATGTGGCGCATGTCCGCTCGGCGATCACGATCCGCCATTCCAAACAGGCATTCGGCGTGCCGATCGATACCAGTCCCGACCCGCAGGAATAAGGGCTGGATCCGGGCGCTGGATCTACCTCAATCCCCGACAACCTTGTGATGACCTGTCGTGCGGCCGACTTCGTCGGCCACCTCGTCATGTCCCTGCCTGTTGGATCGGATCACCAGCAACATCAGTCCCACATTCAGAACCAGGACTCCGATCGCGCCCAGAATGAACGCAAGCCATCCGTGCAGGGAGAACTCGACGCCGGTGGCGGCATTCACCCAGGCAACCCAACTGTCCAAGAAGTCCAGGGACATGATCCGTATCCTGTCAAAAAGGCAAAGAGGCGCTTCTTAATAGGCGCCTCTTTCCATATCCGTCACGAAAAGACGTGCTTGATCGCGTCTATTTGAACTCGACGCTGACGATCTCGTAGTCCTTGGTGCCGCCCGGCGAATGGACTTCGATCACGTCGCCGACCGACTTGCCGATCAGCGCGCGGGCCATGGGCGAGGTAACCGCCAGCTTTCCGCCGGCGATGTCTGATTCGGATTCTCCGACGATCTGATACTTTTTCTCTTCGTCGGTATCGCAATCGGCGATGACGACGGTGGCGCCGAACATGACCTGATCGCCCGACAGTTTCGTCGGGTCGATGATTTCGGCACGGCTGGTCTTGTCTTCCAACTCGGCGATGCGGCCTTCGACGAAGCTCTGCCGTTCCCGGGCGGCATGGTATTCCGCGTTCTCGGAAAGGTCGCCATGTTCGCGCGCTTCGGCGATCGCCTGAATGATCGCGGGACGTTCGGTCCCCTTCAGCATCTTCAATTCGGTTTGCAAGGCTTCATAGCCTTCCAAAGTCATAGGTACTTTTTCCATCGTCCCACCTATAGCGGTGCACGGCTCTCGTTGCCCAATCGGCCGTGCGCCCCTCCATAAAATAGACAGAGCCGGTCAAGCCGGCCCGGAAGAATCTTCCAAAATGTCAGGAAGCATCCTTAAAATATGACTGAAGCGACGCAACTTCAAGCCCACCCTTGGCGACGGCCTTCATGGCAAACGCGGCAGCGCGGATACCCGCGACCGTCGTGTAATAGGGGACCGACCGCGTCAAAGCCGCCCGGCGCAGCGAGAACGAGTCCTCGATCGCCTTCTTGCCCGCGGTGGTGTTCAGGACGAGCTTGATATCGCCGTCGATGATCGCGTCGACGATATGCGGCTGGCCTTCCAGGACCTTGTTGATTTCCGCGACCTCAAGCCCCTGTTCGCGCAGGTACCCCGCGGTTCCCCGCGTCGCGACCAGGGCGAAGCCCAGCTCCAACAGCGCCTTCGCCGGTTCCAGCATGGCCTGCTTGTCGGAATCCTTTACCGAGATGAAGATCTTGCCTTCGGTCGGCAGGTCGGCGCCGCATCCGAACTGTGCCTTGGCGAAAGCGCGATAGAAATCGGAATCGAGGCCCATGACCTCGCCCGTCGACTTCATTTCCGGGCCCAACATCACATCCACGCCCGGGAAACGGCTGAACGGGAAGACCGCTTCCTTCACGGCGACATGGTTGAACACGGGACGTGCACCCAGGCTGAAGGCGGAAAGCTTTTCGCCTGCCATGACCCGGGACGCGATCTTCGCGATCGGGACGCCCGTCGCCTTGGCGACGAAGGGCACCGTGCGGCTTGCGCGCGGATTGACCTCCAGGATGAAGACCTGCCCGTCCTGAACGGCGAACTGGACGTTCATCAGACCGACGACGTTCAGCCCACGCGCCAGTTCGCGGGTCTGGCGTTCCATTTCCGCAACAATCTCGGGTTTGAGGGAGTAAGGCGGAAGAGAACAGGCGCTGTCGCCCGAATGAATGCCCGCTTCCTCGATATGCTCCATGACGCCGGCGACATAGACGTCCTCGCCGTCGCAAAGGGCGTCGACATCGACCTCGATGGCATCGCGCAGATAGAAATCGACCAGGACCGGGTTCTTGCCCGATACGTTGACGGCCGTGTTGATGTAGCGCCGCAGGTCCTGCTCATCGTGTACGATTTCCATTGCCCGGCCGCCAAGCACATAGGACGGACGCAGCACGACCGGATAGCCGATTTCCGATGCGATCTTCACCGCCTGTTCCTCGGATTTCGCGGTGCCGTTCGGCGGCTGCTTCAACTGAATTTTCTTCAGCAGGGCCTGAAACCGCTCACGGTCTTCGGCCAGGTCGATGGCATCCGGCGATGTGCCGAGGATCGGGATGTTTGCCTGCTCCAGCGCGGCGGCCAGTTTCAGAGGTGTTTGACCGCCGAACTGAACGATGACGCCGAGGACGGATCCCTTCTCCATTTCCGCATGGACGATTTCAACCACGTCCTCGCCGGTCAGCGGTTCGAAATAAAGCCGGTCCGACGTATCGTAATCGGTCGACACGGTCTCCGGATTGCAGTTGACCATGATGGTCTCGAAACCCGCTTCCGACAGCGCGTAGGCCGCGTGGACACAGCAATAATCGAATTCAATCCCCTGGCCGATTCGGTTCGGTCCGCCGCCCAGGATCAAAATCTTCTTCTGATCGGTGGGTTCGACTTCCGTTTCGGCCGGTTCCAGGCCGTTGCCCTCGTAGCAGGAATACAGATAGGGCGTGGGCGACGGGAATTCGCCGGCGCAGGTATCGATCCGTTTGAAGACCGGGCGGACGTCAAGCGCCCGGCGTGCCGCGGCGACATCCTCCTCGGTTCCCCCGACGAGTTCCGCGAGACGGGCGTCCGAGAAACCGAGCTTCTTCAATTGCAGGAAGCTCTGGCTCGTGGTCGGCAGGCCGTTCTTCCGGACCTCCTCCTCGGCATCGACGATTTCCTTCAACCGGTCGATGAACCAGGGGTCGATCTTACAGGCGTTGTGAATGTCCTTTTCCGACACCCCGTGACGCAGGGCCTGCGCGACCACCAGCAGGCGGTTCGGCGTCGGCTTGGACAAGGCATAACGGATCGAATCCGGATCTTCCGCGTTTTCAATGGCGACTTCGTTCAGACCGGTCAGGCCGGTCTCCATGGACCGCAGGGCTTTCTGCAGGCTTTCATTGAAGGTTCGACCGATCGACATCGCCTCGCCGACCGATTTCATCGAGGTGCTCAGCAACGCCTCGGCGCCCGGGAACTTCTCGAAGGTAAAACGCGGCATCTTTGTGACGACATAGTCGATCGACGGCTCGAAGCTGGCCGGCGTGACCTTCGTGATGTCGTTGTCCAATTCGTCGAGGCGATAACCCACGGCGAGTTTCGCGGCCACTTTCGCGATCGGGAAACCGGTCGCCTTCGACGCCAGGGCGGAGGACCGGGAAACGCGGGGGTTCATCTCGATGACCACCAAACGGCCGTTCTCCGGATTGACGGCGAATTGAACGTTCGAACCACCCGTATCGACACCGATCTCCCGCAGGCAGGCGATCGATGCGTTCCGCATGATTTGGTATTCCTTGTCGGTCAGCGTCAGGGCCGGCGCGACGGTGATCGAATCCCCGGTATGAATGCCCATCGGGTCGATATTTTCGATCGAGCAGATGATGATGCAGTTATCCGCGCCGTCACGGACGACCTCCATCTCGTATTCCTTCCAGCCCAGGACCGATTCCTCCACCAGCACCGTGCCGACCGGTGAGGCACGCAGGCCGGTATGGATCAGGTTGGTGAATTCTTCCCGGTTGTAGGCGATGCCGCCGCCGGTGCCGCCCAGGGTGAAGGACGGCCGGATGATGGCGGGCAGACCGACGGTGTCGAGCGCGGCCAACGCCTCGTCCACATTGGCGACCATCTGCGAGCGCGGGCTCTCCAGACCGATTTTGTCCATGGCCTCGCGGAAGCGCTGCCGGTCTTCCGCCTTGTCGATGACGTCCGCCTTCGCGCCGATCATCTCCACGCCAAGCCGGTCCAGGGCGCCGGACTTGTCCAGCGCCAGTGCGGTGTTCAGCGCGGTCTGTCCGCCCATGGTCGGCAGGACGACCAGCTTCTCGTCCGGATACGCGACGCGTTCCTTCTCCAGGATGCGCTCGACCGTGGCCGGCGTAATCGGTTCGACATAGGTCGCGTCCGCCGTGTCCGGATCGGTCATGATCGTCGCCGGATTCGAATTGACCAACACGACGCGGTAGCCGCATTCACGCAACGCCTTGCAGGCCTGGGTACCTGAATAATCGAACTCGCAAGCCTGGCCGATGACGATGGGTCCGGCCCCGATGATCAAGACGGCGTCAATGTCTTCCCGCTTAGGCATGATGAAATCCCGAGAACTGTGAGAATTTGGCGAACCGAATGGACCGGTCCCGCAGTCGGCGCTTCCTTTATCGTATGGGCCCGGATATGACCAGTCGGCATTGCAATTCAATGCGCCGCCGAGTACGGACCTGTCGGGCCGGACCTGCCGGCCAGACCGCTCCTGTCGCGCCGGCCCGCAGTCGATCCGGGCCCTGGCCGATGAGGGTGATCCAGATTGACGACCCTCCTGTCGAGGCCCGAGTGATCGAAAACGCTAGAATTTACGGCAATGTGTTCACCGTCGTTGTGTTTGCCGGCAGTTTCGCGGCGGCGGTTCTGTCGCCGCAAGCCATTGCGCCCCTTGTCATGCTCTACGCGGTCGGGATCGCCGTTCTGAACTGGCGGAATTTTCGCCTCGCGCGGAAGGGCCTTCTGCCGATCGGTCTCGCCGCCGCCCTGCTGGCCTGGGCGTTCGCCAGCGTCTTGTGGTCGTTGGACCCGGGATTGAGCCTGGAGCGGACGTTCAGGTTGTTCCTGATGATTGCCCTGGCCGCGGTGGTGGCGATTGTCCTGCCGGGCATCAGGGTGGGCAAGAGAGGGGTCCTGATCATTGCAGGCGCGATCTTTTGCGCTTCCGGTCTGATCGTCATGGACGCGGCCATCGGATTCTCGATCGGGCCGCATTTGAAGGAAGGTGGCGATCCCTATGATCGGACGGGGCCCCTTCTCGTTCTCCTGCTGCTGCCGACGATCACGCTGATCGATGGGCGTTTCGGGCGGAAAGTATCGGTTGCGCTTGTTGCCCTGTCGGTCGCCGCCGTGCTGCTGCTTTCCAACAAGGCGTCGGTATTGGCCTTGGTGCTTGGGCTCGGTGCGTGGATTGTCTACATGGCGTTGCGCCGGTTCGGGCCGCACCTCGTGGTGGCCGCTATCCTGGTGTTTACCGTGGCGCAGCCGCTGGGGCTGGCGGTGATCCACAATGATCTGCGGGAATGGTCGCTTAGCACGACGGTTGATGCAGGTATCAGGCACCGGGCCTTCATCTGGGCGTTCAGCGCCGAAAAGGCGGTGGAAAAGCCCGTGATGGGGTGGGGTATTGGAACCAGTCGGTCGATTCCCGGCGGGGATACGAGCGCGGTGTTCCTCCGTCCGGACGGGACGGTGGAGGGAGAAGGGGAATCCCTGCCGCTGCATCCACACAATGCATTTCTGCAGGTGTTCCTGGAAATGGGGCTGATCGGGATGGTGCTGGTCGCCGCGACCTTGTCGGTCGCCGCCTATCGGTTCGCCAGATTGCTACAACCGGCCGGTTTGCTGGGGCCCGGGATCGCCTTCATCGTTTCGGCCCTGACCATCTCGTCGATAAGCTTCGGCGCGTGGCAGGGATGGTGGGTTTCGGCGCAATTGCTGGTCGTCGCCCTGTTGAGCGGACTTGCCCGGACGCGTGTCTCGGGCCGCGACGACCAGGAAGACTAGGATCGGCTCAGGCCGGAACCTTGCGCTCTTCCAGCAGTTCGACGAACCGCAGGAACAGATAATGCGAGTCCTGCGGGCCCGGTGAGGCTTCCGGATGATATTGCACCGAGAAGACCGGACGACCCTTCACCCGAATCCCCTCGAGCGTACCGTCGAACAGCGAGACATGGGTCTTCTCGACACCCTCGGGCAGATTGTCGTCCCGCACGACGAAGCCGTGGTTCTGACTGGTGATTTCGACTTTTCCGGTTTCCAGGTCCTTGACCGGATGGTTCCCGCCGCGATGGCCAAGATGCATTTTCTTGGTTTCCGCACCCAGCGCCAAAGCAAGCAGTTGGTGGCCGAGGCAGATCCCGAAGACCGGAATGTCCTTGTCCAGGACCTGTTTGATCGCCGGGACCGCATAGGTTCCGGTGGCCGCCGGGTCACCGGGGCCGTTCGAAAGGAATACGCCATCCGGCTGGTGTCGCAGGATGTCGTCGCCCGTCGAGGTCGCGGGGACGACTGTCACCCGGCACCCCAGATCGGCCAGACAGCGAAGGATATTCCTTTTCGCACCGTAGTCGACCGCCACGACATGGAACTTCGGATCCTTCAACTGGCCATAGCCTTGGCCAAGGGTCCAGGCGGTTTCGGACCACTCGTAGGTCTGCAGGCAACTGACTTCCTTGGCCAGATCCATGCCTTCCAGCCCCGGCCATTCCTGGGCTTGCTTCAGCAAGGCCGGGATGTCGAAAGCGCCGTCGGGCGCATGAACGATGACGCCGTTCGGCGCGCCGCCGTCCCGGATCCGCCGGGTCAGCCTGCGGGTGTCTATCCCGGCGATGCCCGGTAGATCCTGTGCCTTGAGCCAGCCGTCCAGATGACTGACGGCGCGGAAATTGGACGGTTCGGTGATATCGGCGCGCAGAATGCAGCCGCGGGCGGCCGGCGTCGTCGTCTCGATATCTTCCAGATTCGTGCCCACATTGCCGATATGCGGGAAGGTGAAAGTGATGATCTGTCCCGCATAGGACGGATCGGTCATGATCTCCTGATACCCGGTGAGCGAGGTGTTGAAGCAGACCTCGCCGGCCTTGGCGGTCGCGGCACCTACACCGCGTCCCCAAAAGACGCTCCCATCTGCAAGCACGAGAACGGCTGTGGCGCCTGGAGGAGGCGTCATCCCGGAAGCATTGTCTGTCATCGAAATCAGTCCTTTAGCGCGTCGCGGGAGACACATATGTCAGCAGAGCATAAAAATCAAGACGCCACGAAATAAAATTATCATTCTATTTCAGATGCTTACAGGATCGGCAATGGTTGCGAGGCCAGACGCTTTCCATTAGGGTCTCTCGCCTGCCGGGCAGGGATATGACGGCCCGCTTACGGGAATAGTGTGGAGGGGACATGTCGTCATTGCGGGATTCCATCAATCAGGCGCTCAAGGATTCGCTGAAATCCAAGGATGCCGTGGGGACAAGAACGCTGCGGCTGATCCTGGCGGCGATCAAGGATCGCGACATCGCGGCGCGCGGAAAAGGCGCGACCGAGGGGATCGGCGATGATGAGCTACTGCTGATGCTGCAGACGATGATCAAGCAGCGGCGCGAAAGCATCACCATGTACGAACAAGGCGGCCGGCTGGAATTGGCCGAGGGCGAGCGGGGCGAAATCGAGGTCATCGAACGGTTCCTGCCCAAACAGATGGACGAAGCCCAGATGAAGGCCGCGATCGACGCGATCATCAGCGAGATCGGCGCGTCGGGCCTGAAGGAAATGGGCAATGTGATGGCCGAATTGCGGGCTCGTTACGCAGGTCAGATGGACTTCGGCAAGGCGGCCGGCCTGGTCAAGGCGAGCCTTTCCTGATCCGCGATCGGTCGGTGGGGCATTCCCGTCGAGTGAGTCAGCGGCCGCTTGGAAGGTCCGCGATTTGGCGGTACTTTATCCCCGTTCCCTGTGGCTTGGCTTCCCACTGCACGAACCGACGGACGACAGTCGCGGATCGGCGGCAGGGCGGGCCACCTCTGGACAGATTTGAATCGCGGGGCCGGCCGCGCGAGGACGTGTTGACCGGATGAGCCGCGAAGGCATGGGTTATGGCGTTTCCCCCGGGTTTCCTGGATGAAGTGAGAGCGCGGGTCTCCCTGAGCGGCCTGGTCGGTCGGCGCGTCCAGTTGAAACAGCGTGGCCGGGACGATTGGTGGGGCCTGTCGCCCTTTGTGAATGAAAAATCGCCCTCCTTCCATGTCCGCGAAGACAAGGGCTATTTCCACTGTTTCTCCAGCGGCGAACATGGCGACCATTTCACCTGGCTGATGAAAACGGAAGGTCTGACCTTCCCCGAGGCGGTGGAGCGGCTGGCCGCCGATGCCGGTCTGGACATGCCGCAGCGCAGCCCGGAGCAAAAAGCGGCGGATGAGCGTCGCGGCGGACTGACTGACGCGGCCGAGGCGGCCTGCAGCTTTTTTCAGCGCGCGCTGCGCTCCGACGCGGGGCGGGAGGCCCTGCGCTACCTCAAGGAACGCGGCTTGAAGGACGAGACGATCGCGGCGTTTCGGCTGGGATATGCGCCGGGAGATGGCGGGGCTTTCAAGGATGCCATGACAAAGGCGGGCGTCCGGGAACAGGAGCTGTTGGAAACAGGCCTCATTCGTCGCTCCGACAGGGGCGGCAGCCCATATCCGTTTTTCCGGGACCGTATCCAATTCCCGATCCTGGATTCCCGCGGCCGGGTCATCGCCTTCGGCGGGCGTTTCATGGGCGACGCCAAGGCCGCCGGTGTCGGCAAATACGTCAATTCCCCGGATACGGCCCTCTTCGACAAGGGCCGGACGCTCTATAATCTGCAAAACGCCCGGCAGGCGGCCCATGACGGCCAGACCGTGCTTGTCGTCGAAGGGTATATGGACGTCATCGCATTGGCGGAATTCGGCCTGGAGGCGGCGGTCGCCCCGCTCGGCACCGCCATCACCGAGCATCAACTGCAGTTGCTGTGGCGGTTCGCGGACGAGCCGGTTCTGTGCCTGGATGGGGACGATGCCGGTTTGCGGGCGGCCCTGCGCGCGGCGGAGCGGGCGCTGCCCCTGCTGAAACCGGGCAAAAGCCTTCGATTCGCTTTCCTGCCGGCGGGTGAGGATCCCGATACGTTGGTTCGCGGCCAGGGCCCGAAAGCCATCACGTCGCTGGTCGATACGGCGGAGCCGCTGGATCTCGTGCTTTGGCGGTCCGAAGCGGGCAGCCAGCCCGTCGATACGCCGGAGCGGCGGGCCGCCCTGGACGACCGTTTGAAGAAACTTGCGGGCCAGATCGAAGACGAGGGTGTCCGCCGCGAATATTTCCGAACCTTCAACGACCGCGCCTGGGCGGCTTTCCGGCAGGCCCGCGGGGGGCAGGGCGGACAAGGGCGAAACGACGGATTCCGCGGCGGCCGCGGCATCGGTCGAACCGCGAATGGCCGGCCGATCCAGCCGCCGCAGTCAAAGCGGATCATGCGGATCAAGCCCGGCATGTCCCGCCGCCGCCAACAGGTTCTTCTCGCGGCGCTGCTGAATCATCCATCCCTGCTGCCCGATTTTGACGAGGATTTGCATCTGGTGGAGTTCGATGCCGATCTTGACAAGCTATTGCAGGCCCTTCAGAACATGTCGACCATCGGGGTAGATCTTGACGTCGAGGCCATTAACCACCACTTCGCTGACAATGGGAGCGAGCAGCTCTTGCGGTTGGTCCGCAATCGTGAGGTCCTGGACTTGGCCCGGCAGGCACGGGCGGACGCGCCCGACGCGGAAGCCAGATCGCTGATCGAACACATCTTGCGCCTCCGCTCCCAGGAAACTCTTCAGAGTGAGTTGGAAACGGCAGCTCGCGGAGCGAGTGATGAAGTGGCCGAAGCTCGGGTGGTTGCCTTTCACGACACGTTCTCGGACGGTGAAAGGGATTTGTGCGACGGAGATGACGACACTCACTAGAGTGTCGTCACGTTAGGTTTTTGTGTGCCGCCTGCCGCAATGACGGATTGGGCGGCAACGGTAGGGTTGAAAGCCTGGCGGACGGCCGGGCTCCAGCCTGTTAAAAGGATTATGCGTCAATATCGCATGGCGGTTAGGCGGTAGGGATATAGCCAATGGCAACAAAAGCAGAAGCGACAGATCGTTCCGAATCCGGTGATGAACAGACCGACGGTCCCCTGTTGGACGTGATCGAACAAGCGGTCAAGAAGCTGGTCGCGAAAGCGAAGGAGCGGGGGTTCATCTCCATCGACGAGCTGAACGAGGCGCTTCCGCAGGAACAGGTTTCCTCCGAACAGATCGAAGATACGATGACGATGCTGTCCGAAATGGGCATCAACGTCGTCGATACGGAAGAGTCCGACAATGACTCGGAACAATCCGACGATAACGAGACGGAATCGAACCAATCCGCCGCCGGCAACATCGCGGATGACGATGTCGGCCGCACCGACGATCCGGTCCGTATGTATCTGCGCGAAATGGGATCGGTCGAACTGCTCTCGCGTGAAGGCGAAATCGCCATCGCGAAGCGGATCGAGGCCGGCCGTGAGAAAATGATCGGCGCGCTGTGCGAAAGCCCGCTGACCATGCGCGCCATTACCGAATGGCACGACTCTCTCGTCGAAGAATTGATGTTGCTCCGCGACGTCATCGACCTGGACGCCACGATGAGCGGCGGTCCCGACGGTGACGGTGAGATGGTCGCGGAAGGCGAAGTCGCAGAAGGCGAGTCCGATGAGGACGAGGAGGAGGACGAAACCTCCGAAAAGGCCGAGGGCGAGAACGAAGACGGCGAGGAGTCGGACGAGGACAGTGAAGAAAACAACATGTCCCTCGCGGCCATGGAACAGCTGTTGAAGCCGACCGTCCTGGAAACTTTCGAACAAATTGCCTCGACCTATGCCAAGCTGCAGCGGGCGCAGGACAAGCGCCTGCAATCCCTGCAAAAGGGCGAGGCGCCCTCCGCATCGACCGAGCGGACTTATGAAAAGCACAAGAAGGACCTGGTCGAACTGCTGAAATCCGTCCGCTTGAACAACATGCGGATCGAACAGCTGGTCGAGGAACTTTATCAGCTGAACAAGCGTCTGACCGCCGCCGAAGGCAAGCTGCTACGCCTGGCGCTCGATTCAAAGGTCAAGCGCGAGGATTTCCTCGAAAAGTATTACGGCAACGAACTGGACCCGAACTGGATCGACGAAGTCGCCGGCATCAACAAGAATTGGGCGCATTTCGTCGAACGCAGCCGCCGCAAGATCGAGAACATCCGCAACGAGGTGGCTGAGATCACCGAAGATGCGGCCATGCCGATCGGCGAATTCCGCCGCATCACCTCGACCGTTCAGCAGGGTGAGCGCGAAGCCGCGCGCGCCAAGAAGGAAATGGTCGAGGCAAACCTGCGTCTCGTGATCTCGATCGCCAAGAAGTACACCAACCGCGGCCTGCAATTCCTGGATCTTATTCAGGAGGGCAATATCGGCTTGATGAAGGCGGTCGATAAGTTCGAATACCGCCGCGGCTACAAGTTCTCGACCTATGCGACCTGGTGGATCAGGCAGGCGATCACACGGTCGATCGCCGACCAGGCCCGGACGATCCGTATCCCGGTCCATATGATCGAAACGATCAACAAGCTTGTTCGCACCTCGCGCCAGATGCTGCACGAAATCGGCCGTGAGCCGACCCCGGAAGAGCTGGCCGAAAAGCTGCACATGCCGCTGGAAAAGGTCCGCAAGGTCCTGAAAATCGCGAAAGAGCCGATCAGCCTCGAAACCCCGATCGGGGACGAGGAAGACAGCCATCTCGGCGATTTCATCGAGGACAAGAACGCGATCCTGCCGGCGGACGCGGCGATCCAGTCCAACCTGCGGGAAACGACGACGCGGGTCCTGGCCTCGCTCACGCCGCGTGAAGAACGCGTCCTGCGCATGCGGTTCGGCATCGGCATGAACACTGACCACACGCTTGAAGAGGTCGGTCAGCAGTTCAAGGTGACGCGTGAACGTATCCGCCAGATCGAAGCCAAGGCGCTGCGGAAGCTGAAGCATCCGTCACGCAGCCGGAAACTGCGCAGCTTCCTCGACTACTGATCCGGCCGGATCGAGATCCATGAACGACGGGGCGGTACACATCGCTGTGCTTAGCCCCGTCGAACGATCCCTGGTTTCCTTCATTTCCCGTCCCTGGTTCGACCGGGTCGCGACGCCAGCGGTCGCGCGCCTGTTTTTTCCTCTTTCGGCGGCGTGGGCCGCCGCGTCTGTGTCGGGCGGAGATCCCGACCGGTTCCGGGCCAATCTCGACGACGGACAATCTCGCCGGGCGGTTCCCGCCGGGCTGCTTCGGCTGACCGCACAGGCCGGGGAACGATACGCGCAAGCGCTGTCGCGTTGGGAAGAGGGTCTGTTCGGCGATATCGATGCCAATCCGGGTGACCAGCCGGCGCGTTTGGAACGGGTGCGGCTCAGGCATGCGCGCGCCTTTATGGGCATGCGCGCCGGTTTCCTGCCGGGACATCTGGAACGCTCGTTTCCGGCAGCCCGGTTCGCCGTTGAAGACGAGGAGGTCGTATCGCTACGGCATCGGCCGCGATTGTCCGACCCCGATGGTGGATTTCAGCCGGACCTGGATACGCCGGTCATGGAAAGCCGTGCCGTCCGGGCCGGCACGACCGAGTTTCGATGGCTGCGGTTCGATGCGCCAATGGGCGGCAAGGATCTCCATCCGGCGGAAGCCCGTGTGATCGAACGGGTGGGGTCAACGGCGAAGGCCACTGTCTTGTTCCTGCATGGCATCGGCATGGAAACCGAGCAATGGGGCGAGCATCCGGCCATCGCCAATTGGGTTTTGGACCAAGGATTCCGCGTGATTGAGCCGCATGGGCCTTGGCACACGCGGCGCGCCTTGCCCGGCCGCTATGGCGGCGAACCGATCCTGGGTCGCGGCGTCGGTGGTTTGCTCGATTATTCCTGGACCCATGTGCGCGAGGTAGGGCGCCTGATCGCCTGGGCCCGCGCACGGGATGTCGCGGCGGGGGGCGAACCGGGCCCGGTCTTGTTGGTCGGGACCAGCCTCGGCGCTTTGACTGCCATGCAGTTGCTGAGCTGGGCGGGAAGCTGGCCGGTGCAGGCGCGACCGGACAGCGCCCTGTTGATCGCGCCGGCCGCATCCCTGGTGGACGTCGCGTTCCGCGGATCGTTGACCGGGCAGATGGGCGTTCCGGACCGATTGAAGGCCGCGGGATGGACCGAGGATACGGTGTCCCATTGGGCCCGTCTGCTGGATGCCGCAGACGCGCCCTGCATTGCACCGAACCGGATCTGTGTCGCGCTGGGCACGATGGATGAAATCACACCCTTCACTTCGGGACGCGATCTGGTAAGGCGCTGGGATATTCCCGCCGGGAATTGGTGGACCCGCGAACAGGGGCATTTCTCGGTCGGTCTCGGGATCGCGGCGCAGCCAGACCCCTTGCAGCAGGCTGTCGCGGTAACGCTGGAGGCGGTTGGACAATGACCCGGGCGGGGCCATATCCTATTGGCGCGAAGCCATGCAATCGCCCGGGGGCGCCTGTGCAGAACACGCAGAGGATTTCCGCTATCCTGCGGGCGGAAATGGTATTATAGCGCGCAGTCTGATTTCCGGATCTGGCATCGCGACGGCGCGAATGACCCGATCCGAAGGTAACAAGAATGGACGGCGTCCTGGCCTCTTTCGACATTCGACCCGCGACACCCGATGACGTGGACGGCCTGGTCGTTTGCGAAGAGACATGTTTCGAGACCGACCGGATCAGCCGCCGCAGCTTCCGGCACCTGTTGACCAAAGGTCACCAGGCGACACGGGTTCTCTGCGATCCGGCGGGCCGTATCATCGGTTATGCCATGGTGCTGTTCCATCGCGGAACATCATTGGCCAGGCTGTATTCCCTCGCCGTTTTCCCGGATCAGCGCGGTCATGGCTATGCCCGCAGGCTTCTTTCGGCGGCCGAGGATGCAGCTGCGGACGAAGCGGCCTTCCTGCGGCTTGAAGTTCATGCAAACAACGACCGTGCAATCGAACTCTACCGCCAGGCGGGGTATAGGCCGTTCGGCCGGATTCCGGAATACTACGAGGATGGCGGCGACGCGCTGCGCTTTGAAAAGGCGCTAGCCGGGAAGCCGCCGAGTGGTTTGGAACGGTTTCCCTATTATGCGCAAAGTTTGGATTTTACCTGCGGACCTGCCTGCCTGTTGATGGCGTTTGCGGCCTTGCAGCCGAAGATGAAACCATCGCGTATCGAGGAGTTGCGGCTGTGGCGAGAAGCGACGACCGTTTTCATGACCCGCGGGCCGGCGGGCTGTTCGCCATATGGTATGGCACTGGCCGCCGCCGATCGGGGGTTCGAGGTGAGCCTGAATGTCCACGACCCGGATGTCATGTTCGTGGACTCGGTGCGCGACCCGGCCAAGAAGGAGATCATCCGCCTGGTTCAGGACGACTACCGCGCCCAGCTCAAGACAAGGAAGATTCCGGTGAAGAATCGGCCCCTGTCGCTCAAGGAATTGGAGGCCGTGGTGGCGTCGGGCGGGGTGCCCATCGTCCTCATCTCCACCTACGCGCTCGACCGGGAAAAAGTTCCGCATTGGGTCGTGGTCGTCGGATTGGATGACCGTTTCGTCTATGTGCACGATCCCTTCGTCGATCCTGACGTGATCCAGAGTCAAACCGACCGTATGGCGCTTCCCATCCCGCGCGAGGATTTTGAGCGCATGTCCCGTTACGGCCGCGCCAAGCAGCGCGCCGCGATTGTCATTAAAAATACCTGATCGGAGGAAAGGCTGTGAGTCGAACCGTCTTCATTCTCGACGACCCGAAGGACTTCCCGTTTGCCGGTCCCGGGCGGGAAACCATTTCCGCCCGCGAATACCTTGGCCGCGACAAGCCTTTCTCCAAGCGGACGCGGTTGGTGAACCTGTGCACGGATTACAGCTATCTCAGCAAGGGATACTACTGCGCCCTAACCGCGGAAGCACGGGGCGACAAGATCATGCCATCCGCCGAGGCGATGCTCTGGGTGGGGTGGAAACGGATCTACCGTCGGGCGCTGGGTGACCTGGAGCGACTGCTGACAAAAGCCATGGCCCGGCGCAAAAGCGACCAGGATGCCGAATTGGAACAGCAGGGCCCGGTGACCGTCTGTTTTGGTCAGGCGGCCGACCCCCGCTTCAAGAATCTGGCGCGCGCGGCCTTCGATGCCTTCCGCTGCCCGATCTTGAAGATTCAGTTCGAAAAGGCGGAGACCGAGCGCGGCAAGCCCATCTTCCGCATTCGCGACGTCACGGTCCCCAACTGGCGCACCTTGCGCGGCACGGACCGGGAATTGTTCGAAACCGGGCTTGATGCCTATACCAAACGCAGCCGACCGCTGGCCGGCCAAGCCCGCCCGCCCCGATACACGATTGCCGTTCTGATCGACCCGAAGGAGGCGATGCCGCCGACAAACAAGCTTGGCATCGAGCGTCTGATCCGTGCAGGCGCGTCACTCGGCGTGAAAGTGGAGACGATCGGCCAGCGGGACTTGGCGCGGCTCGCCGAATACGATGCCCTTTTCATCCGCGAGACAACGGCATTGGATCACCATACCTACCGTTTCGCCAAACGGGCCGAGCAGGAAGGTATCCCCTGTATCGACGACGCGGTCTCGATCCTGCGTTGCACCAACAAGGTCTATCTCGCTGAGCTGTTCCGCACCCACAATATCCCGGCGCCCAAGACTGCGGTGATCGACAAGGAAAACCTGGAGCGGATTGCCAAGGAAAGCGACTATCCGGTTGTCTTGAAAGTACCGGACAGTGCCTTTTCCAAAGGGGTGAAGCGGGCTGACGATCAGACCCAGATGATAGCCCTGGCCAAGGAGATGTTGGAAAACTCCGACCTGATTCTGGCCCAGGAATATATGCGGACCGACTATGACTGGCGTATCGGCATCCTGAACGGCACGCCGATTTTCGCCTCCAAATACTTCATGGCGCGCGGTCATTGGCAGATCGTCAATCACGCCGCCAAGGGCGGTCCGGACGAAGGCGGATTTTCGACCGTTCCGATCGAGGAGGTACCGCCGGCGATCCTCGATGTGGCGCTGGCCGCCGCGAAACCGATCGGCAAGGGGCTCTACGGCGTCGATTGCAAGCTGATCGACGATCGGGCCGTGGTGATCGAGGTAAACGACAACCCCAATCTGGATGGCGGGGTCGAGGACAAACTGCTGAAGGAGGAGCTCTGGCGAATCATCGTCCGCGACTTCATACGGCGGATCGAGGAAACCCGGTAATATATTGTATCGGGTTCCGCGAAGCTTTGACTGGCATAGCCGGTGCGGCTTTGCTATACGCGAAACGGATCCGGGCACGCCCCGGACCGTCCTTTGATGGGGGCCTGTAGCTCAGTTGGTTAGAGCGGACCGCTCATAACGGTTTGGTCGCGGGTTCGAGTCCTGCCGGGCCCACCATCCTCCCGATTTGTCCGACCCGGACACATGGGTAACAGAACGTACCTTAGACATGGGTAACACACTCGAGCCAAGCGGCGTGCCGATTGTTTGCAGGGTTCTCTGTTCCAGATCGATTTATCTCGGTTCGTCCTGCCGCTTTCGGCTATTTTCCGGCGCGGCGGGCCGCGCATTTGAACCCGATCGAAGCCTTGCGGCATGAATAGGCCGCCGGGGGCCTGCTAACCGGGGCTTGCTAACCGGGGCCTGCGGACCGGAACAAACTGCCCGGGTCGCCCGGTTCTGAAAGTTCGGTAAAGGCGGACAGGTAATCGACCAGCACGGAATGGAAGGTGCTTGCGGCGGTTTCCATCGGTTGGTCGGCGGGCGCGATCAAAGCCAGTTCGAAATGGATGCGCGGTTCGAAGGGCCGCCAATCCGTTCCGTCCTCCAGTTTTCGGGTGCCGTTCAAAGCGTCGATCAGGGCGATGCCGGCACCGGCGCGCACCAGATTTCTGGCTATGGCGAAATAGGAACAGGATACCCGGCGTTCTATTCGCGCACCGGCTTCGGCCGCCAGGGCATCGACTTCCTTGTCCACGTTGTGGTCGCCCGTGATGGCGATGATAGACCGGCCGTCCAGCATGTCGGGACGAATGACGTCTTCCTTGCCCAGCGGGTCCCCTTCCTGGAAGACGCAAACACAGGGCAGTTTGAATATGATGCTGTCCAGGCCGCCGACCGGGACGGGGGCATCAATCAGGCCGATATCCACCTGGCGACCGCTTGCGAACATGGCGATTTGACGGGAACTGCGGATCTTCAGGTCCACATAAATCTCAGGATAGTGTTTCTGAAAATCCGCGATCAGCCAGGGCAGCAGGTTGATCGCCACGGCCCCGTTGCTGGCGATGGTGATACTGCCCACCCGGCCGGCGGCGATCTCGGCCGCGCGCCTTTCGATCCGCGCAAGAGACAGTAACCCCACCTCGGTTTCCGCGTGTAAGGCATGAGCTTCGCCGGTGGGCGCGAAAAACCCTTTCGAGCGATGGAACAAGGGGAAGCCGAGTTCCTTCTCGAAAGCCGACAGAGCCAGGCTGACTGCCGGTTGCGTCAGGTTCAGTCTTTCCGCTGCCCGGGAGACGGATCCTGCCTCCATCAAAGCGTGAAAAACCTCCATATGCCTTCTCTTGACGCGCATGCCAGCCTCATTGGTGTCAGCTTCGTTATAAGGAAATCGAAATTTCATATAACTCTATTTAAATTGACTTTATTCGTCACCCACCTAACGCTTCCACTCCAGTATTCAAGAAAAATCAACAAGGCGGCGAGAGCATCGTGAATGTTGTGGGGGTATCCGGCCCGGTGGCCGGGCAGCGAACTGGCGATGCGTCGCCAGTGGATCCGGTAAGTCCGTTGGCGGGGCGCGGAGTGTTTTCCGACGACTACAGGGAAGCGCCGAGTTGGCTGGACGACCTCGGGCCGTTCACCGCCGTGGCTGGCGACCTGCCGGAAAGCACCGACGTGCTGGTAATCGGGTCCGGCTATACCGGGCTGAGCGCTGCCCTTCAAACCGCGCGCGGCGGGCGCAAGACGGTGGTCATCGACAGCGCCGACATGGGGCATGGCTGCAGTACCCGGAACGGCGGACAGATCAGCACCAGCATCAAGCCGACCCTTCAGGCTTTGACGAAGATGGTTGGCGCCGAAAAGGCACGCGCCGTTCGCCAGGAAGGGGTTAACGCGCTCAACTGGATTGAGGACTTCATCCGGACGGAAGAAATCGATTGCGATTTCAAACGGGCAGGGCGGTTCCACGCCGCCCATACGCCCGGGCATTACGAGGCCCTCGCCCGCTCGGCCGAGCAGGTGAAGAAGGATGAAGGCATCGACTCCATCATCGTGCCGCGTTCGGAACAGCGGCGGGAACTGGGAACCGATTCCTATTTCGGCGGTGTCGTCTATACCCGTCACGCCTCCGTCCATCCGGCCAAGTATCATCGCGGCATGTTGGGCAAGGTTGCCGAGGCCGGCGCCATACTCGTTCCCCATTGTGCGGCGACGGGTCTGGTCGAGGAGGCGGACGGCGTTCGCGTGATCACCGCCAAGGGTGAGATTCGAGCCCGCGACGTCGTGGTGGCGACGAACGGTTATACGACGAACCTGACGCCCTGGCTGAAGCGCAGGATCATCCCTATCGGAAGCTACATCATCGCGACCGAGGAACTGCCGCGCGAGCTTGTGGACGAGTTGTTCCCGACCGATCGCATCGCCAGTGATACCTGCCGCGTCGTTTATTATTACCGGGCGTCGCCCGACCGGAAGCGGATCGTCTTCGGCGGGCGGGTCTCGGCGGACGAGGTCGACCCGCGGATTAGCGGTCCGCTGCTGCACAAGGATATGGTTCGGATATTCCCGCAATTGCAGGATGTTCGGATTTCACGGTCCTGGCTGGGCACCGTCGCCTATAGTTTCGACGAGCTTGCCCATATCGGGTCGCGGGGACGCATCCACTACGCGATGAGTTACTGCGGGTCCGGGGTGTCCATGGCGAGCTATCTTGGCATGCGCACGGGGCAGAAAATTCTGGGATTGGCGGAAGGGAAGACGGGCTTTGACGGCATGCTGTTCCCGACACGCCCGTTTTATACCGGCAATCCATGGTTCCTGCCGTGGGTTGTCTCCTGGTATCGCTGGCGGGACCAGCAGGAATGCCGGAAGGCATTGGGGACTCGGGGGTGAGTTTGGCGTGATGTTACCGAGTGCCGGGGAGAAAGCCGCTGCGGCGGGCGTTTGATGCGACGCAGGGGCGTAACGAAAGGGAACTAGGCTTCAAGGCCTATACAACAAGGAGAACAGGAATGAGACAGAAACTATTAGCAACCGCCGTTGCCGCCGTCGTGGCATTCGGTGTTACCGGCGCGAAGGCTGAATCGGTCACGATCGCGTCCTGGGGCGGGTCCTATCAGGAAGCGCAGAGCAAGGCGCTGTTCCAGCCCGCCGCGGCGAAGACGGGGATCGAGGTGAAGGAAGAAACCTATGGCGGCATGTCCGATGTCCGCCTGCAGGTTCAGACCGGCGCCGTGACGTTGGATATCGTCGCCAGCGGGTCCGGCTCGGCCTCTCGCGCGGGTGCCGAAGGTCTGCTCGAGGAACTCGACTACAGCATCATCGACGTCTCCACCTTCTATCCGACGCTGAAGATGAAGTATTGCGTCGGCGGTGATGTCTTCTCGACCGTCTATGCCTGGAACACGGCGACCTATGGCGACAAGGGACCGCAGAGCTGGGCCGATTTCTGGGATGTCGAAAAGTTCCCGGGCAAGCGCGCCTATCGCGGCAAAGTCGCCGGCGCCTTGGAACCGGCCTTGATGGCCGATGGGGTTGCTCCGGAAGATGTTTACAAGGTCCTGGATTCGGAAGAAGGCATCGAACGCGCGATCAACAAGATCCGCGAACTCAAGCCGCATATCGATGTGTTCTGGAGCTCCGGCGCCCAGCACGCGCAGCTGATGAAGGACGGTGAAGTCGACATGACCACCGGCTGGAACGGCCGTTTTGACGTCGCCAAGAAGGATGGCGCGAAGGTTGCCTACAGCTTCAATCAGGCGCTGTTGGACTATGACTGCTTCGCCATTCCGAAAGGTGCGCCGAACAAGGATACGGCCATGAAGTTCCTGGCCGAGATTTCGAAGGCCGAGTATCAGGCGAACCTGCCGAAATACATCACCTATGGACCGACCAATAAGGCGGCCTACGACTATCCGACCATCGACAAGGAAGTTGCGAAGACGCTGCCGTCCCATCCGGACAATGCGAAGCTGCAGGTTCCGGTCAGTATCGAATGGTACGCGAAATGGGAAACCATCGCGGCTGAAATGTATCAGGAAATGCTGACCGAATAGGGTAGCATGCGTTTAGGGTGAAGGCGGACCGGTCTTGATTGGTTCGCCTTCATTCCTTGCACTTGATCAGAACGACGTTAGACCCAGCCGAGTATATTGTATGACGACTTCCTCCGACGCCCTGCCAATCACGATCCGGAATATCACCAAGACCTATGGCGATGTCTTCGCCTTGAACGATGTCAGCCTGGACGTTCGCAGCGGCGAGTTCCTGACGCTGTTGGGTCCATCGGGTTCCGGGAAGACGACATTGCTTATGGTGCTGGCCGGTTTCACGCGCCCGGACATGGGCAGCCTGAAATTCGGAGAGGATGAGGTCATCAGAAAGCCGCCGCATCTGCGCGATGTCGGCATGGTGTTTCAGAATTACGCGCTGTTCCCGCATATGACGGTCGCCGGCAATGTGGGTTATCCGCTGCGCCTGCGCCGCGTGCCAAAGGCCGAAGCGGCTGAACGGATCGAGCGCGCGCTGGAGACGGTCCAACTGGGAGGTTATGGCGCCCGACGGATCGATCAACTTTCGGGCGGTCAGAAGCAGCGCGTCGCGCTTGCACGCGCCATTGTGTTCGAACCGCGCATCCTGCTCATGGACGAACCGCTGTCGGCGTTGGACAAGAAATTGCGCGACCGGATGCAGATCGAACTGCGCCATCTGCACGATAAGATCGGCATGACGACGGTCTATGTGACCCACGACCAGCGCGAGGCGCTGACCATGTCGGACCGCATCGCCGTCATCAACCACGGCAGGGTCATGCAGTTGGACGATCCCGTCGGGATCTACGAAAAACCATCGAATCGTTTCGTCGCCGATTTCATCGGCGAGTCCACCTTTCTGCCCGTCACCCGGGAAGGCGGCACTCTTCACTATGCGGGCACACCGCTGAACGTGTCCGAGCCGGTGCCGGAGGCACCCTCCCTGTTCCTGCTTCTGCGGCCGGAACGTATCCGGATCGTGGATCAATCCTCTGCGGAAGGAATTAACACCTTCCAGGGCATTGTGCAGGACGTGGTCTATCAGGGCGACAGCTTCCTGCTCTATGCAAAGCTTCCCGATGGGATCGAAGTAAGCCTGCGCGGTGTGGTGCGCGGCAACACGGTCGCGCAATTGCCGGCTGCCGGTGATCCCGTGACGCTGGGCGTCGCCGCGGACGATACCGTCATCATTTCCGGCGAGGAGGGCTGAGATGGCGGCTCTCGATGCGACGGGTCTGAACGCGGAAGGGCTCCGAAAGGACGGCTTTCTCGAGCGTTTGCAACTGTTCGGCCTTTGCTCCCCGGCAATATTGCTGGTTCTGATCATCCTGGTGATCCCGGCGGGCTGGCTCGCCTACGTCTCTTTCATCGGTGCCGACGGACAGTTCTCCATGGAGAACTATTCCCGCATGATCAGCCGGAAATCCTACATGCGGATCTTCATCACGACCTTCGAAGTCAGCGTGCTGACGACGCTGGTCTGCGTGCTGATCGGTTATCCGCTCGCCTATTTTCTGTCGCAGCTGCCGGCGCGGATCGCGAATATCTGCATGATCACGGTCCTGTTGCCGTTCTGGACATCGCTGTTGGTGCGCACCTATGCGTGGCTGGTTCTGCTGCAGAAGAAGGGCCTGGTGAACACTTTCGCCATCGAGCTCGGTCTGTGGGATGAACCGATCAAGATCGTTCACAACATGACGGGCACCCTGATCGGCATGGTTCACATCATGCTGCCCTTCCTGGTGCTGCCGCTTTATGCCTCGATGAAGGCGGTCAATCGCGATTACATGAAAGCGGCTTCGAATCTCGGCGCCAATCCGGTCTCGGCGTTCTGGACCGTGTTCTTCCCGTTGTCGACACCGGGCCTGTTCGCTGGGATGTTGATCGTCTTCGTGCTCTGTCTCGGCTTCTATGTGACGCCGGCGGTTCTCGGCGGCGGCAAGGTCATCATGGTCTCCATGAAGATCGCATCGAATATCGAGCTTTTCGTCAATTGGGGCGCCGCCAGCGCCCTGGGTGTCGTTCTGCTGGTCCTGACCATCGGCGTCTTGTGGATCGCATCGCGCTTCGTGCGTTTGGAACAGATCGTGGGGGGCGGACACTGATGCGCAATTGGCTGCAGGAACCGGCGTCCGAAACGCAGATCACCCATGGCGGTCGGCTTTGGCTATATGCACTCGCCACGATCATCATGATCCTGCTGGTCGCGCCGACATTGATCGTCATCCCGATGTCCTTCTCGGATTCGCAGTATCTTGAGTTTCCGCCGGAGACATGGTCGACCCGTTGGTACGATCACTATTTCAGTTCGACGGAATGGATGGCCGCGACCGCGACATCCTTCAAGGCGGCTTTCCTGACCATGTTGCTGGCGACGCCGATCGGCATCCTGGCCGCTTATGGGCTGCATACGTCCAGCATGGCGTATATCCGACTGGTCTTCGTATTGCTGATCACGCCGATGATGGTGCCGCTGATCCTGGTCGCGGTCGGCGCCTTCTACGTCTTCGTGAAGGTGAAGATCGTCTACAGTCTGTTCGGCCTGGTCCTGGCACACAGTCTGCTGGCTCTACCCCTGGTGCTGATCGTCATAGGGTCGGCGTTGAAGAGCTATGACATGAATCAGGAAATGGCGGCGCGCAGCCTCGGGGCTCCTCGTTGGAAGGCCTTCCTGACCGTGACTCTGCCGCAGATCCGTTTCGCCGTGATCACCAGCGCCCTGCTTTCCTTCCTGACCTCTTTCGATGAGGTCGTGGTGGCGATGTTCATTTCCGGCGGAGACAATGCGACGCTGACACGGAACATGTTCAACTCGTTGCGGGATCAGATCGATCCGACGATCGCGTCGATTTCCACCATCATGGTTCTGGTGACATCCCTGCTGATGATCCTGTCGCAATTGTTCGGCAAGGCGAAGGGAACCTGAACTGTACTTTCCGTATTGCGAATGATTATCAATAGTAATATTGTCCTCCTGCCGGGCGCGTAAACCATTGGCCGGTCGAGTGAGGGCGCTGTATTGGGGAAAGATCTGAAAGGGCTGTTCCGGGATCATCGCCGGGAACTGCAGGCCTACTTGACCGAAACGGTTCGTGACCCGGAACTCGCCGCCGATTTAACCCAGGAAACCTTCCTCCGTTACGCCCGTCAGATCGAGGACGCCTCGGGCGCGGTTCAACATGTCAGGTCATATCTGTATCGGACCGCGCGGAATCTTGCCATCGACCATGTCCGGCAGCAGGCGCGTCAGCGCACGGATGCGGTGGAAAACGACATTCTTGACCGCTTGGCGGATGACACTCCTTCGGTGGAAGATGCCGCGATTTCCCGGCAGCGACTGGACGTCCTGCGCCAGGCGGTTGGAGATCTGCCCGACCGAACCCGGCGGATTTTCATCCTCTCCCGGTTGGAAGGTATGAAGCAGAAGGAGGTTGCCGAACTGCTCAAGATCTCCGAAAGCTCGGTCAGGAAGCATCTAGCGATGGCGCTCCAGCATGTCATGCAACGAGTGCAACGATGATTTACCAAGAAATATTCATCCGGAATTACCGGTTTCGTCACCGTCGGACGTCTTATTCCCGATCGCGAATTGCACGGTGTCGGGCATGACAACGCGGGACGCAACCAAGACGGAAGAACCGGGCGTGTCTAAGGAAGAGATCGACGCTATTGCGGCCGACTGGGTGATACGGCTCGAAGACGGTCCACTCACGTCTGCGGAGCGTGATTTACTGGATGCGTGGCTTGACGCCTCCGTAGAGCATCGGACCTCGTTTGAATTTGCTTCCGCCACTTGGCGTGATCTAGGCGCATTGCGAAACGATACGTCCCTCGCGGCTGATACTGCCAATAGAGCGGACGCCGGACCAGCCGGAGCGCGCATGGCTGGCGTGGATACGCAACCGCGTCGAGCTGTGCAGCGGCAAGTTCCCGCCCGTAAGCGTATGGCTGACCTTTCCGTGCTCCGTCGGGTGATGCGCGTAAGTTGCCTTGCTGTCGGATTTATTCTGGCGATCGGGTTAGCGGCAATCTGGGAAGGCGATCCGGGCACATTGCTGACGGCGGATTATCGCACGGCGCCGGATGAAACCCGATTGATCGACCTCGCGGATGGAAGCCAGGTCATGCTCGGGCCATCCAGTGCCCTCGCTCTGCGTTTTGACGGGCGGCGACGCGGATTCGACCTTTTGTCAGGCATTGCGTATGTCACAGCGTCGCAAACCGCAGCCGACCCGGCATTCAGACCGTTCCGGGTGAATGCGGGACGCGGGGCTGCCACCGCGCTCGGCACTCAATACATGGTTGAGGTGCTTGACGATACGGTTCGCGTCACCGTCGCGGAGCATGATGTCGAGGTGTCACTGCCGTTGGAAACAGGCGTGTCTGAAAAAGTTATCCTTCATCCGGGCGACTCGGTACGGTACAGCGCGCGGAGCGGGATACAATCGGTGGAGCGCGTCTCGCTGGCGCGCGCGACAGGTTGGCGAGATGGCCGTTTGGTCTTTGATCGGGTGCCGCTCGCGGAAGTCGTGGCGGTTCTGAACCGGTACCGGCGCGGCAAAATCGTCATTGCCAATCCCGATCTGGCGGTCCGAACCGTCAGCGGCAGTTTCAATACATCGGAACTGGATCACGCTCTTCACGCGATCGCGCGCGAATTGCGCGCAACAACGACGGCGCTTCCGCCGTTCGTCACCTTGTTGTTCTGACAGGTCAACCGATCGCGATTGAGTGCCGGAAAAATTTTTACCGGTTTCCCACCCACCGCCGTCTCATAGAATAGACAACGCAAATGCGTCGCATTCGCGTTACTAAGATAGCTGCTTGATTTGGGGGATGTTCTAATGGGAATGGGAACGAGAATGCAGCACGGCAATGCCGTGATGCGGGGTCGAGGCTTGTTGTTTGCGTCGGTCGGCTTGACCGCGTTGGTTGCAAGCGGGTTTGCGGGAATTTCGCCGGTATCGGCACAACAGCCGGCCAATACGGTTGCTCCGGTAGAAAACAAAAGCGTCCTGACCTTCGATATCCCGGCGCAGGACCTGAACGGAGCGCTGCTTTCCTTCGCCGAGACTTCGGGCGTCCAGGTGTTTTACGACATGGCGCGTGTGGAGACCCTGAAGGGCCACGCGGTCCAGGGCAGTATGGACTGGCGCCAGGGGTTGGAGGTGCTGCTTTCCGGCACGGGGCTTACCTACCGGGTGGAAAACGGCACGGTTGTGCTTGAGAGCATCCGGCAGGAAGGATCGGACGCGACGCAATTGCACCCTATCAACGTAGAGGCAGTTGCGGGCGCGGGCATATCGGAAATCGGCGCGGGATCGGAGCCATATGCCGGTGGGCAGGTCGCGCGTCGGGGAAAGCTGGGCTTGCTTGGAAACCGCGACTTCATGGATACGCCCTTCAACCAAACAAGTTACACAGCAAAGGCCATGGAAGACCGCCAGGCGCGGACGGTCGCCGATGTGATGAACAGCGATCCATCCGTGAGTGTCACGCATCCGGCGGGCGGTATTCTCGATTCCTTCTATATCCGGGGCTTTCCATTGAACGAAGGCAATTTCGGGGAAGTCGCGTTCAACGGCATGTATGGTATCGGCCCGACGTTCCGCCTATTCACCGATTACGCGGAACGGGTGGAAGTCATCAAGGGACCGACGGCGCTGTTGAACGGCGTCTCGCCCAATAGCGCCGTCGGCGGCACGATCAATGTGGTGCCCAAACGGGCCGGTGATGAGGACATCTTGAGGGTCACGCCGAAATATACATCTGTGGCCGAAGGCGGCGGCCACATCGACTTCAGCCGCCGGTTCGGAGATGACCGAGCCTTTGGAATGCGGGCGAATATCAGCTACTCCAATGGCGAAACGGCCATCGACAACCAGAGGCGCGAGGCCCCTGTTGGTGCGCTCGCGCTGGACTATGCGGGCGATACAGTTCGTGCAACGCTGGACGTGATCGGTCAGCGCGAGGATTTTGAGGCGCCTTTGAGGCCGATTTTCCCGGTGGCGGGCATAGCCATTCCAAAAGCGCCAGATAATGCGTCGAACCTTCAGCAGTCGTTCGAGAATTCCCGCATTGAAGATGTTTCCACAGCGGCGCGTGTCGAAGTGGATCTGTCGGACAATGTGATGATCTTCGCAGGCGGCGGCGCCGGGTCGACGGTCGTACGCCGGATTTTCGGAACGCCAGTGCTCAATAACTCCTTGGGTGACGTGACAATCACTCCGCAGAACTTCCTTTTCGAGGTGAACCGCGAGACGGCCGATCTCGGCATTCGCGGCGCATTCGAAACAGGCATGATCGCCCACGAGCTAACGCTGCAGGGCAGCTATTTCCACGAGACACTGGACCGCGGAAACAGGAATGGGACGGCGCAGACGTCGAACATCTTCAATCCGGTTACACGCTTGGCGCAGGACATTCCTGATCCCGAAAGTGCACCACGCGTGTCGGAGAACGAGTTCTCCGGATTTACCCTGGCCGATACTCTCTCCGCCTATGAAGATCGGGTGCAGGTGACCTTGGGAATTCGCCGCCAGCAGGTGGAAACAACAAACTTCAGCGCGACCACTGGCCTCGTCACGTCTTCGTCGAACGAGGCCGTCTTCTCTCCGCTTGCCGGCATCGTTGTGAAACCCTGGCAGGGCGTGTCGGTCTATGCCAATTATATTGAGGGGCTCAGTGTCGGCGACACAGCGCCGGGCACTGCGGTCAATGCTGGCGAAACCCTGGATCCGGCGCAGACGCGCCAGTTCGAAATCGGCACGAAATTCGATTTCGGCCGGTTCGCGACGACGGTCAGCCTGTTCCAGATCGAAAAGCCTTCCGGCCAGTTGGAATCGGTCAATGGACAACTGGTCTTCTCGGAGACCGGCGAACAGAGAAACCGCGGGCTGGAGATATCCACCTTCGGCGAAATCACCCCGCAGGTTCGTGTCATCGGCGGCGTGACCCTGATTGATGGAGAACTGACGGACACCGCCAGCGCGGCGACAGAAGGCAAGACGCCGGTAGGCATCCCATGGGGCCAGATCAATCTGGGTGCCGAATGGGATACTCCGTTCCTCAGCGGGTTCACGATGACCGGAAATCTGGTCGCGGTCAGCGACCAGTTTGTGAACAACCAAAATACCCAGGATATCCCTGCCTTTGCGCGGTTCGACCTCGGTGCGCGGTATCAAACCGAATTGGCCGGGAAGCCGGCGTTGATCCGAGCTTCCGTGCAGAACCTGCTCGATACGGATTACTGGGCCGGCGTGGCAAGTTTCAGCACCCTGGCACAGGGTACGCCACGCACGTTTCTACTTTCCGTAACGACGGATTTCTAGGGAACCGGCAACAGTATTAACGGCGATTGAATGGCAAAAATGGACAGCGGTGAAACCTTCGCCGCTGTCCAATCGGCATGAAAGGGTGGGGGTAAGATGCTTATATTACCCAATATGCGTAAGGTATTGGTCGGCCTTCTGCTTGTTGTCGGATCGGTTGCCCTGACAGTGCCGCAACCGGCCTGGGCACAGGTGCAGGCCATCGTGGATATTGAAGGCCGGCGCGTGGATATCAATTTGCCTGTCCGTCGCGTGCTGCTGGGCGAGGGACGGCTTCTACACCTTGTCGCGGCGGTCGTCGGGGAAAATCCCCTCGACCATGTGGCGGCCTGGCGGGACGACCTGATAGAAGCCGATCCTGCGAGTTATCGCCAGTATCTAGAAGTCTTTCCAGACCTGGAGAATTTGCCACGATTTTCGGGGCAAGAGGACAGCCTGCTCGATCCTGAATCGGCCATCGCACTCGATGCGGATGCCGTTTTGTTGAACGTTGATGCCCGGCCTGCGATGGAAGATGCCGGTCTGGAGGAAAAACTGGCGGCCGTCGGAATTCCCCTGCTCTATATCGATTTCCGGCATGATCCCGCGCGCAATACGGAGCCTACGATCCGGCTGCTGGGTCGGCTGTTCGATCAGGAAAAAAGGGCGGCGGAAATCGTGGCCTTCAGAAAGCGCGAAATTGACCGGGTGACGAAGACGGTCGACGCGCATGATCCGGAGCGTCCGCGAGTCTTCATCGAACGAGTGGGGGGCTATACCGACGATTGCTGTCTGTCTTTCGGCGATGGAAATTTCGGAAAGTTTGTCGAGCTGGCGGGCGGGGAGAATATCGCTAAATCCGCTATCCCATCGACGTTCGGGCAGGTGAACCCGGAACTCGTGATCGCCGCGGATCCGGCACATGTCGTGGTGACCAGCGCGGAATGGGAAGCCTATGTCCCTGGCGGCAGATGGATCCCCTTGGGGCCGGACGCAGATATCAACAAGGCCCGGAATAAGCTTGAATGGTATTTGACCCGTCCGGCTTATACGGGAACGCGGGCAGGGCGAGAACGAAAATTTCATGGAATTTGGCATCAGTTCTACAACAGCCCTTTCGACTTCATAGCAATCCAGCGACTTGCGAAGTGGTTCCATCCCACGCTGTTTACCGACCTTGATCCTGATGAAACCTTTCGCAACTTCCATGACCGCTTTCTGCCAGTGTCGTACCGGAGCGGTTATTGGGTATCTCTGGTGGACGAATAGGAATGCCGTCGTCCATTGTGACCCAGGTAGTTTCGCCGCGGCAGGACTATGCCACCCTGGTCCGCCGCCGTCTGCTGCTGTTGTTCGGCATGGCGGTTCTGCTATTGATCAGTCTGCTGGTGGATCTGTCCACTGGGCCGGCGCGCTATGGCTTGTGGGATGTTGCGGGCGCTGTATTCGGGGCCGGACCCGAGGATCCGAAGTTGAGCGCGATCGTCTGGTCTATCCGTTTGCCCGCCGCGCTGATGGCGCTGGCCGTCGGTGCGTCGCTTGCGGTCGCGGGTGCGCAGATGCAGACCATCCTGAACAATCCGTTGGCCAGCCCCTATACGCTTGGCCTGTCCGCCGGCGCCAGCTTTGGGGCTGCAATTACGCTTGCCTTCGGCGTCGTTCTGGTGCCGGCTGCGCTGGACTACATGGTACCGATCAATGCCTTCATCGTTGCCATGGCGACGGCCTTTATAATTTACGGGCTCAGTCTCAGACGCGGGGCGGGTGTACAAACCATCGTGTTGCTGGGTATCGCCTTGGTATTCACCTTCAACGCGCTCCTTTCCATGGTCCAGTTTCTGGCGACGGACCAGGCATTCGCGGCGGTCGTCTTCTGGACCATGGGCAGTCTGACCAAGGCAACCTGGCCGAAGCTTGCCGTGACGTGTGCCGTCATAGCGGCAACCGTGCCGGTATTCGCGGCCCGGCGCTGGCAGCTCACCGCGCTGCGTCTTGGTGACGCGAAAGCCGCCAGCATGGGGGTGCCGGTCCGGCGCCTGCGGCTGGAAACTCTTATCCTGGTTGCGATGCTGGCGTCCGTCCCGGTCGCCTTTGTCGGCACGGTCGGGTTCGTTGGACTGGTGGGACCTCATATCGCCCGCATGCTGATTGGCGAGGACCAGCGTTTTCTGCTGCCGGCCACGGCTTTGTGTGGAGCACTGATCATGTCCGCCAGCTCGATTGTCGCGAAGACGGTCCTACCGGGAGCGACAATTCCAATCGGGATTGTGACCGCTCTGGTCGGGATTCCCTTTTTCATCGTGTTGATTCTGCGGAACGGAAAGTCCTCATGGTAAATCTGCGCCTGGAAAGCCTCGGCGCATCCTATGGCGCGATACGGGTTCTGGACGGGATAACGACGCCCGAATTTGTTTCCGGCGAAGTGGTGGCCGTCCTCGGCCCTAACGCTGCCGGGAAGTCCACCCTATTGCGGCGCATGGCGGGTATGATGCGCGGCGATGGTAGGGTCGTCATTGACGGGGCCGAGGCTTGCGATAACGCATTTTCCTACTTGCCGCAGGACACCGGTATGGGCGGGATGATCACCGTTTTCGAATCCGTGCTGCTGGCCTGCAAACAAAGCGGTAGTTGGCGTCTCGGCGCGGCAGATCTGGATCGTGTTGAAAAAACACTCGACGACCTCGATCTTTTGTCATTCGCGTCTCGTTATCTGGGAGATTTGAGCGGCGGCCAGAGGCAGCTTGCCGGCATCGCCCAATGCCTTGTCCGAGAGCCAAAGATTCTTCTTATGGATGAGCCGACCAGCGCGCTGGATCTGTATCATCAAATCGATGTGTTGACCTTGGTGCGCAAACTAGCGCTTGAGCGTGGAATGATTGTGATCGCCGCGCTTCATGACCTGAATCTGACGTTGCGTCATACGGATCAGGTTTTGGTGATTCTGAACGGCCGCTTCTATGCCTGCGGCCCAAGCATAGAGGTCGTGCGGCCGGAAATGCTTCGAGACGTCTACAAGGTCTCGGCGCGTGTGGAACCCTGTACCGGAGGGTTCCGCCATGTCATTGTTGACGCCGTGTTGCGGGATGATGCGCTTGTCGAGCGCGAGGGCTAGGGCCGGCATCCGCCCAGGAACGTGTCGATCGCGATCTGCAGCCGGTCTTTTGCCTGCTCGACGCTTTGCGGTTTCCGGTCGCTGTCGATCAGGCGGTCCAGCGGATTCTCGAAAACCATGTCGCACAGCATGGCCGCGCTCAGGCCCGGGTCCCGCAAGGTGATTTCCCCGGCTTCCTGGGCGCGGATCAATTCGTCGCGCACGATGGCGCGGGAGAAGGACGGCCCTTCACGCAGAAAAATCTGACCCAGATCCGGATGATTGCGTGCTTCGACGATGATCGTTCGAAGAATGCCGAGAGCGACCGTCATATCCGCGGTTCGCGCTTCCGGATCGAACAATGCCAGTAGACGCTCGCGCAACGGGCGGTCCCGATCCTTCCCGTCCAGGGGTCTGACGAAGGACAGGCGAATCCGCCGGATACAGGCCTCGAACAGCGCCGCGCGGCAGGGGAACACTTCGTAAAGGGTCCGTTTCGACATGCCGGCCGCCTTGGCGATGGCGGCCATGCTGGCGCCTTTGAGCCCCGATCCCGCCAGCAGAACCTCCGCTGCATCCAGGATCGCGGTCTCCCGCTCCTCGGTGCTCAACTCCTTCGGCCGGCCGCGCTTTTTTGCTGAACATCGTCCAAGGGTGTTGCCAATCAAACATTCTCTCCCATCTTTTTGCGGGTGCGAAGACGAAATCTCTTGCGCCGCGCAGGCGCAGCCATTAACAAAACCGGCCGGTTTTGTAAAATGCGATAAGGGCCACGCGCCCAATATGGATTCGAAAAATGAGAACTTCCTTCAGATCTCTCGTCGCCATTGCCGCGGTCGCGGGCGGGGCATTGCTTGCGGGTAACGCGATCGCCCAGGGCCAGCAGGGCGGGGAACGGCCGCCTCAGCCCGTTACCGTCGTTACCTTGAATGCCCAGGACGTGACCCTGACCAGCCAGCTCCCCGGGCGCGTCGTTGCCTCAGGGGTCGCGGAAGTGCGCCCGCAGGTGAACGGGATCATTGTCGAGCGTTTGTTCGAGGAAGGCAGCAAGGTCAAATCCGGCGACCCGCTTTACCTGATCGATCCGGCCAGTTACGAAGCGCAGGTCGCGGCGGCGAAGGCCCAGGTGGCGGAAGCGAACGCCCGGTTGAAGGCGTCGGACAAGGATGCGAAGCGGGCCCAGGAATTGATCGGCCGCGGGACGGTCAGCGAACAGCGCCTGGAAGAAGCGGTCGCCCAGCGTGACGCGGATGCGGCGGCCCTTCAGGTTGCGCGGGCGGAATTGCAGGCGCGGGAAATCGATCTTGACCGGACGACGATCCGGGCACGGCTGTCGGGCACGATCGGCCGGTCTTTCGCCTCTCGCGGCGCGCTCGTTACCGCCGCTCAGGAAAGCCCGCTGGCGGTGATCCGTACCCTTGACCCGGTTTATGTCGACGTTACCCAATCCGCGGCCGAGATCCTGGCCTGGCGGCGGGGAACGATGCAGGGCCGTTTCGCCGGTCTCGATACCTCCGTCTCGCTGATCCTTGCCGATGGCGGGGTTTTCGAACACAAGGGCGAAGTCACGGCGGCCGAGCCCTATGTCAACGAAACCACGGGTGTGGTGACGCTGCGGCTGACCTTCTCCAACCCGGACGACCTGCTGCTGCCCGGCATGTATGTCCAGGTGGAAATGCCGCAAGGCATCATCCGGAACGCGGTCCTGGCTCCGCAACAGGGGGTTCAGCGCAACCGTCGTGGAGAGCCCTTCGCCTATGTCGTTGGGGAAGGCGATGTGGTCGAACAACGGGAGCTTTCAATCGTCCAGGCTCAGGGATCGTCCTGGGTTGTCAGTGCCGGTCTGCAGGAAGGCGACCGCCTGATCGTTGAAGGTCTCCAGAAAATCGCTCCCGGGGCAAAAGTCGCTCCGGAAGAGGCGCCCGCGGAAATCGCCGCGCGCCCTGCCGCGGAATAAGTTTTTACACATCTAATTTTCAGGACGCCGGCTCATGGCTCGTTACTTTATTGACCGCCCGGTTTTCGCCTGGGTGCTCTCAATCCTGATCATGGGGGTTGGGGTTCTGGCCATTTTGGTCTTGCCGGTGGCGCAGTATCCCCAGATCGCGCCGCCGACCGTGCAGGTAGTCGCGACCTATCCCGGCGCCTCCGCCGAGACCGTTGCGAATACGGTCACTCAGGTGATCGAGCAGCAGCTGACCGGCCTGGACGGCATGCGGTACATCACGTCGAATTCGACATCCGCCGGCCGTTCCGAAACGACCATCACCTTCGAAACCGGAACCGATCCGGATATCGCCCAGGTGCAGGTTCAGAACAAACTGTCCCAGGCACAGCCGCTGCTGCCGGAACCGGTGCAGCGCCAGGGCGTGACCGTGCGTAAGACCTCGGCCGGGTTCCTGATGGTCGTCGCATTGATTTCCAAGGATGGCACTTACAACCAGGTCGACCTTTCCGACTATCTGGCATCCAACATGGTCGATGATTTCAGCCGGATCAAAGGTGTGGGCGAAGTCCGCGTCTTCGGGTCCAAATACTCGATGCGGATCTGGTTGGACCCGTCGAAACTTGCTTCCTTTGACCTGGACCCCAGTGATGTGGTGAACGCGGTCTCCGCGGAAAACGCGCAGATTTCGGCCGGTTCCTTCGGTGATCTGCCGGCTGTGGAGAACCAGCAGCTGAACGCGACGATCACGGCGCAGTCGCTTCTTCAGACGCCGACGGATTTCGAGCAGATCGTCTTGCGGGCGGAGACGGATGGCGGGTTGGTGCTCCTGAAAGACGTCGCGCGGGTCGAGATCGGCGCGGAATCCTATCAGACCATCGCGCGTTACAACCGTCAGCCGGCGGCCGGTATGGCGATCAGCCTCGCCTCCGGCGCGAACGCGTTGGAAACGGCGGATGCGGTGCGGGCGCGGACGGAGGAATTCGCGAAATTCTTCCCGCCCGGCATCGAATACGTGATTCCCTACGACACATCGCCTTTCGTCCGCATTTCCATTGAGGAAGTGGTGCAGACCCTGATTGAGGCGATCGTGCTCGTCTTCGCGGTCATGTTCCTGTTCCTGCAGAATTTCCGTGCGACCCTGATTCCGACCCTGGCGGTTCCGATCGTTCTGCTGGGCACCTTCGGCGTGCTCGCGGCCGCCGGCTTTTCGATCAACACCCTCACCATGCTGGCCATGGTACTGGCGATCGGCCTGCTGGTCGACGACGCCATTGTCGTGGTCGAGAATGTCGAGCGCATCATGGAGGAGGAGGGCCTCTCCCCCAGGGAGGCGACCCGGAAGTCCATGGGCCAGATCACCGGCGCGCTGGTCGGGATCGCGCTGGTCCTGTCCGCTGTTTTCGTACCGATGGCCTTCTTCGGCGGGTCGACAGGGGTCATCTACCGGCAGTTCGCGATCACAATTGTATCGGCGATGGCTTTGTCCGTGCTGGTCGCGCTGACTTTGACGCCCGCGCTCTGCGCGACGATGTTGAAACAGAAGGACTCTCACGGCGCGAAGCGCGGTCCGTTGGGTTGGTTCAATTTCGGCTTCGGTGCGGCACAGAACGGCTATGCCAGGGCGGTCGGTGGAATCGTGAAACGTCCCTTGCGAATCGGCATGATCTATCTGTTGCTGACCGGCGGCGTGGCTTGGCTGTTCATGAATACGCCGACGGGATTCCTGCCGGAAGAAGATCAAGGCATCATGTTCTGCCTTGCCGAGGCGCCGACGGGGGCGACGGCCGGTCGGACGCTGGAATCCATGAAGCAGGTCGAAGACCATTTTCTACAGAATGAGACCAGGACGGTGGCGTCCATGTTCTCCGTGGTAGGATTCAGCTTCACCGGATCGGGACAGAACAAGGGGCTGTGCTTCGTTCGCTTGAAGGATTGGTCCGAACGCGAGGCGCCCGGAGAGGATGTGAAGTCCATCGCCGGTCGCGCCTTCGGGGCCTTCCAGCAAATTCGCGATGCCTTGGTCTTCCCGGTCGTGCCGCCTTCGGTTCGCGAACTCGGCAACGTCGCGGGCTTCGACATGTTCCTTCAGGCCCGCGCCGGGCAGACGCATGAACAGCTTCTCCAGGCCCGCAATCAATTGATGGGAATGGCGCAGCAGAGCCCGCTAATTGGCTCGATCCGGCCGAGCGGCCTGCAGGACGCTGCGCAGTTCCGTATGGATGTCGATTGGCGCGCCGCGGGGGCGATGGGCATCAACGCCGACGACGTTCGCGACGTATTGTCGATCGCCTGGGCCGGTTCCTATGTGAACGATTTCATCGATCGCGGCCGGATCAAGCGTGTCTACATTCAAGGCGAGCCCTCGGCCCGCGCGACGCCGGAGGATATCGAACGCTGGCGCGTGAAGAACGCGAATGGCGATCTTGTCCCGTTCTCGAATTTCGCCAAGGGTGAGTGGCGCTACGGTCCGCAGGGCTTGGCGCGGTTCAACGGTGTGCCGGCAATGCAGTTGCAGGGGACGCCGGCCGCCGGAGTCTCGTCCGGTGAAGCATTGGCTGAAATGGAACGGCTGGTTGCGCAACTGCCGCCGGGATATGGATTGTCCTGGACCGGACTGTCCTATGAGGAACGGGAATCCGGCGATCAGGCGCCCTTGCTCTATGCCCTGTCGCTGGCGGCGATCTTCCTCTGCCTTGCCGCCCTCTATGAAAGCTGGGCAATCCCGTTTGCCGTAATGTTGGCCATGCCCATCGGTGCGCTTGGTGCCCTGCTGGGCGCGCAACTCGGCGGGTTCGAAAACGGCGTCTTCTTCCAGGTCGGGCTGCTGACCGTGATCGGGCTGACGGGTAAGAACGCCATTCTTATCGTCGAGTTCGCGCGCGACCGGCAGGAAAAGTCGGGCGAGCCTCTGTTGACCGCCGTGGTGGAGGCATCGCGACAGCGGTTCCGTCCGATCATCATGACGTCGGTCGCGTTTTCGCTGGGTGTTCTGCCGCTCGTTCTCAGCAGCGGGGCTGGATCCGGCGGCCGTAATGCCATCGGTTCCGGCGTTCTCGGCGGAACGATTTCGGCAACCGTGCTGGGCGTTCTTTTCGTGCCCCTGTTCTTTGTCGTCGTTCGACGCTTGATCCCCAGCCGCAAGCGGGCGGCGGAGCCGGTTCCGGCCGAGTGATCCTTCCGGGGGAGGGAGGTCCAGGCCTCCTTCCCGACCGGATTCTTGCCAGGTTGACCGGCGTCAATGCCGGGGCGGGTCGCCCCGTGGCATTAAGAGCGTCACGACGCAGCAACGTCCATTTGCTATTGGTGTCTATCGTTCAGGCATCTTGCTGGTATTCAACGCGGCAGACAGGTTCTTCATGGCTAGAAGCACGGCCCACGGCGGGAAAATTCATCCCATAGACCGGTTCCTCCATGCGGCGGAGGCGCGCGCGACGGCGGGACTCTCGCCGGCATCGATAATGGCGGCCTATCTCGACTGGGTCGTGCATTTGGCGAACTCCCCGGGGAAACAGGCGGAGCTTGTCGAAAAAGCCGTGCGGAAGAACCTTCGCTTTGCGGCCTTTGCGCAACAGGCCTTGCTGGGCCGAAAGGTGGAGCCCTGTATAGAACCCCTGCCGCAGGACCGGCGCTTTCAATCGCCGGACTGGCAGACCATCCCCTTTTCCTGCTGGTATCAGGCTTTCCTGCTGACGCAGCAGTGGTGGTACAACGCAACCGTCGGCATCGGCGGCGTGACCCCGCATCATGAAGATGTCGTTTCCTTCTTGGCGCGCCAGATCCTGGACATGTTCTCGCCGTCCAACTTTCCGCTGACCAATCCGACCGTGCTGCGCCGGACACTGGATGAAAGGGGTATGAACCTCGTCCGGGGGGCGCAGAATTTTTTGGAGGATTGGGAGCGATCGGTCCTGCAACGGCCGCCCGTCGGAACGGAAGCCTTCCGGGTCGGCGGCAATGTCGCGGTGACAAAGGGCAAGGTCGTCTATCGGAACCGGTTGATCGAACTCATTCAGTACGAGCCGACCACTAAGAAGGTCGGGACCGAACCCGTGCTGATCGTCCCCGCCTGGATCATGAAGTACTACATTCTGGACCTTTCACCCGCCAACTCGATGGTGAAATACCTCGTCGATCAGGGCCATACGGTCTTCATGATTTCCTGGAAGAACCCGACCGAGGATGACAGTGACCTGGGATTTCGCGATTACCTGGACTTGGGTGTGACCGAGGCCCTGCAGGCCGTTCGCGGCATCGTCGGCGAGATTCCTGTGCATACGGTGGGCTATTGCATCGGCGGCACATTGCTCTCGATTGCGACCGCGGCGATCTGCCGGGACCGGAAGGACTGGATCAAATCGATGACGCTCTTCGCGGCGCAGACCGATTTCACCGAAGCCGGGGAGTTGATGCTGTTCATCGACGACAGCCAGATCGCCTATCTGGAAGACTTGATGTGGGATCGCGGTTATCTCGACACCAAGGAAATGGCCGGCGCGTTCCAATTGCTCAGATCGAATGATCTTATCTGGTCCAAGTTGATTAAGGACTATCTGATGGGCGAACGCAGCCAGATGTCGGATTTGATGGCCTGGAACGCGGACGCGACCCGGATGCCCTATCGCATGCATTCCGAATATCTGCGCTCTCTATTCCTCAACAACGATTTCGCGGAAGGGCGCTATACCGTCGACGATAAACCTGTTGCCCTGACCGATATTCACGTTCCGGTCTTCGTCGTTGGTGCCGAACGGGACCATGTTGCGCCGTGGAAGTCGGTCTTCAAGATCAATCTGTTATCCGACACGGATATAACGTTTCTGCTGACAAGCGGCGGCCACAATGCCGGCATCATCAGCGAACCCGGCCATCCGCATCGTCATTACCGCATGGTGGAAAAGAAGGAGCGCGACCTCTACGTCGCGCCGGATCATTGGTACGAGCAGGCACCCGTGTCGGAAGGGTCATGGTGGCCGGCATGGCAGGCTTGGTTGACGCGTTGGACCAGCGGTTCGGTCGAGGCGCGGGTGACCGGCAATGCCGAGGCAGGCTACCCGGCGCTCTGCGATGCGCCGGGCAGCTACGTTCTCGGAGAGTGAGCGACCAACGCCCTCTCAATTGGCCACGGTAAACCGTGCTTGCCGATGATGCGGGTTTTCCGCTTCGTCGAGCAACGCGACCGAAAAGTCTTCCATCGATATTTGCGACTGTCCCTTGCCGTCGACCAGCAGGGTGTCGCCTCCAACGCGGTATTGGCCCGTCCGTTCCCCGGGGACCAGCATGGCGGGGGGGCTGACATAGGTCCAATCGGCCTGCACTTCCGCCATGGCCGTCTCATATTGTGCGAAGCTGGCTCGGGCGATGGGGACGACCGGCTCGGGTAGGAAATTGGGAGCGGTCAGAACAGTGTGGATCGGCGCATCCGGCAGGCGCAGGCTGGCCGCCCCGCCGACGATCAGGATACGGGTCCCGGTCCGTGCGGCGGCCGACAATATGGAAGCGGTCAACGGAACCAGGTCGCTTTCTTTGCCATCGGGTGGGCGGACCGCGCTGATCGCGAGATCGTATTCCTTGATCAGATCGGCAACAGCAGCTGTATCGGATGCATCCGCAACGACGGTCTCCACCCCTGCGAGGGCTGCCGTCGATTGCGCCGATGACCGTACCGCCGCGGTTACCTGATGCCCGCGGCGAAGGGCTTCGACGACGATCCTGCTGCCGACATCGCCGCGCGCGCCGAAAACGATGATCTTCATTGGAATTTCCTTTCTGTATCGATGTGTTTTGGAATGTGTTCAGGATGCTGCCGCAGCGAGCTGTGCGCGGCTGCCGGGATTCTGCCCAAGCCAGACGCTGCCGAGCACGACGAGGATTCCCAACCCCTGCAGAGGCGAGACGTGCTGCTCGAGCAGCGCCCATCCCAGCACGAGTGCCGTTGCGGGGCTCAGGAATCCGAGCGTGGAGGCCGCGGAGGGCTCCATCCGCCCGACGCCGCGAAGCCAGAGGACATAGGTGAAGGCCGCACCGATCAGGCAAAGATAGGAAAGCGCCATTATATTCGTGCCGCTGAGGGGGGGCAGGGGCGGTTCCATCCAGAGCGCGAGCGGCACCAGCAATACACCGCCGGCGGTCAACTGCCATGCCGTGAATGCCAGGGGAGAGACATCGGGTTTCCATTTCCGGCTGAGTACCGTTCCGCCTGCCATGGAAAGGGCGCCGGCCAGGCCGGCGGCGATACCGATCGGGTCAAGGGCGGCTTCCGGCGTCAGGACCAACAGCGCGACACCGGCAATTCCCCCAGCGGCGGCGATGACGGAAAGGGTCCTGATCTTGGTGCAGATGGCGAGATAGGCGATCAGGATGACGAACAAGGGCTGAACCGCGCCGACCGTTGCGGCAACGCCGCCGGGGAGTCGATAGGCGGCCGCGAACAGCATGCTCTGGAAAATCGTGAAATTCAGAACGCCCAACAGCGAGACCTTCCCGATAAAGGAAAGCGGCGGCAGTCGACGCACCAGCAGCAACAGGAACAGGCCGGCCGGCAAGGTGCGCAACATGGAAACCGTCACCGGGTATCCGTCCGGCAGAAACTCCGTCGTTACATAATAGGTGCTACCCCAGATCGCCGGGGCCATAGCGGTTAAAAGAATGTCCGTGGCGCGGTTCATGGCGTCCTCCTGATAAATATCTTGACGTCAAGATATATTCAATTGTCTTGACGTCAAGATAAAAATGTCTGAGTCTCCCGCCATGGATCGCGTCGACAAAATTCTTGCCCAATGGAACCGGGAACGCCCGGAACTGAATGTGGCGCCCATGGGGTTGATTGGGCGGATATCGCGCCTGTCCCTGATTCTCCGGTCGGAAATGGAGAAAACCTGGGCGACTTTCGGGCTAAACCCGGCCAGTTTCGACGTCCTGGCGACCCTTCGCCGGTCTGGCCCGCCCTACCGCTTGTCGCCCGGCGATTTGATCGCCTCGACCATGGTCACGTCCGGCACCATGACCAATCGGATCGACAAATTGGTCGCGGCTGGATTGGTCGAACGCACGCCGAATCCCGAAGATGGTCGGGGCTTCCTGATCGGATTGAGCGAAAAGGGGTTCACGCTTATCGACGAAGCCGTCGCGGCGCATGTCGAGACGCAACAAAAGCTTCTCGCCGATCTCTCCGATGCCGAACGCGAACAGCTGGACAATGCGCTGCGGGGATTCCTCGAGAAAATCGATGTAGACGATTTTCCGGCGTGACCGGACTGACCACCATCGCAGTCTGAAAAGCCCGCTTCGCATGGCGACAGGCCCGGTCGATTTGCCTCGGCCTATGGTCGGATTCCGGTGCTGGCGGATTCTGAAACAGCCGGTTATGGTTTCCTTTGAAGGCATACGGGAAGGGCCGCCGCGTACCGGAAGACGATCCGGGAGCCGGGTCCGAAAACATCCAAACCATGGTGCGGCATTTATGAGATACGAAGTACCGGAAACGGTGGACAGCGCCGTCGAAATGCTGTCGGGAGAGCCTGGGTCCGCAAAGGTCCTGGCGGGGGGCACCGATCTGTTGGTGCAGATGAAATCCGGTGTACAGGAACCCGACCTGATCGTGGACATCAAGCGTATCGACGGCATGAAATCGATCACGCAGGAACATGGCGGCTGGCGCATCGGGGCCGCGGTCTCCGGCGCTGAAATGGGGGAGCATGGCGGTCTGTGCGCCGCCTGGCCCGGCGTCGTCGAGGCGATGGAACTCGTGGGGTCGACCCAGGTTCAGGGGCGGGCCACTTTGGCCGGAAATCTCTGCAATGCTTCGCCTGCCGCCGACAGTGTGCCGGCCATGATCGCCGCGGGTGCCATAGTGCAAGTCGCCGGACCGAACGGGACACGCGACGTTCCGGTCGAGGAGATTCCCGTTTCCCCGGGCAAGACATCCCTTGCCAAGGGTGAGTTCGTTACTTCGGTTTTCCTGCCGGCGCGGGACGCGAAGTCGGGGGATGCTTATCTGCGCTTCATTCCGCGCACGGAAATGGATATCGCCGTTGTCGGTTGCGCGGTCTCGCTGACCCTGGATGATGACGGCACCTGCACGGCGGCCCGTGTCGGGCTGGGCGCCGTGGCCGCGACGGTATTGCTGGTGGAAGATGCCGCCGCTGCCCTGATCGGGACCAAGGTGGATGATGCCGCGTTGGAAAAACTGGCCTCCGCGGCCTCCGCGGCCTGCAAGCCGATCGACGATAAACGCGGAACCGTGGCGTTCCGAACCCATGTTGCGGGCGTGTTGGCCAAGCGCGCCGCGAAAATCGCCCTCGCGCGGGCCCAAGGCTGAGTGGGGGATTTGTCATGAGCCAGATACACGTTACGACCAAAATCAACGGGGATACCACGGAGTATCTCTGCGATCCGGAAGAGACGCTGCTGGACGTTCTGCGCGATCGTCTGGGGCTGACCGGGGCGAAGGAAGGCTGCGGGACGGGCGATTGCGGCGCCTGTTCGGTCACGGTCGATGGCCGGCTGGTCTGTTCCTGCCTGATGCTGGGCGCGGAAGCGCAAGGGAGCGAGATCGATACGATCGAAGGTATGGCCGATGGCGAAACCTTGCATCCGTTGCAGCAGAAGTTCCTGGAACACGCGGCCCTGCAATGCGGCATCTGTACGCCGGGAATCCTGGTCGCCGCCAAGGCCTTGCTGGCAAAGAATCCGTCGCCGACGGAGGAAGAGGCGCGCTATTGGCTGGCCGGAAACCTGTGCCGCTGTACCGGATATGACAAGATCGTCCGCGCCGTGATGGACGCGGCCGAAGAGATGAGGAGGGCTTCCTGATGCCGCTCGACGATCAAAGCACCGGGGAGGCCCGGCAGTTCAAAGTTGTTGGCAGCCGGCCGATCCGTCCGGACGGGATAGACAAGGTGACGGGGCGTGCGCGGTTCGGTGCGGACATGAATGCGCCGGGCATGCTGATCGGCCGCATTCTGCGCAGTCCCCATGCCCACGCCAAAATCCGGGGAATAGACACAAGCAAGGCGGAAGCCCTTCCGGGCGTAAAGGCCATCGTGACGCGCGCCGATTTCGGGGCGCCGGATGAAGGCGTCGCCGATATCCTCGACAACTGCATGGCCGGTGAGAAGGCGCTGTATGACGGCCACGCGGTCGCGGCCGTCGCCGCCACCAGCGCGGCGGTTGCCCGCAAGGCCCTGAAACTGATCGAGGTGGATTACGAGATCCTGCCTCATGTCACCGATGTGGACGAGGCGATGAAGCCGGACGCGCCGGTGCTGCATGAAGGGCTGAGCGACGAGACCGTGCCGGAAGGCGTCTCCCAGAACGTCGTGCATCGCGTGCAGTTCGGCCATGGTGATGTTGAGGCGGGCTTTGCCGAAGCCGATACGGTCCTGGAGCGCAGTTTCAAGACCGCGGCGACGCATCAGGGCTATATCGAACCGCATGCCTGTCTCGCCACGATGGGCGCCGACGGTATCGCCGATCTCTGGGTCTGCACCCAGGGGCATTACATGGTCCGCAATACCTGCGCCGCGATCCTGGGGATCGACCAGGGCAAGCTTCGTGTGACCGCGTCGGAAATCGGCGGCGGCTTCGGCGGCAAGACGACCGTCTTCCTGGAACCGGTGGCCCTGGCCCTGTCCAAGAAGGCGAACCGCCCCGTCAAGATGACGATGACGCGGGAAGAGGTTCTGCGCGCCACGGGCCCGACAGCGTCGACCTCGATCGACGTAAAGATCGGCATGAAGAAGGACGGCAAGATCACCGCTGCCTCGGCGGAACTTCGCTATCAGGGCGGTGCCTATCCGGGCTCGCCGGTGGATATGGGGGCGATGACCGCCTTCGCGCCGTATGATCTGGAAAACGTGAAAACGGTCGGCTGGGACGTGGTGACGAACCGGCCGAAACAGGCGGCCTATCGTGCGCCGGGCGCGCCGATGGCGGCTTTCGCGGTCGAAAGCGTGGTCGATGAACTGGCCAAGGGTTTCGGCCTCGATCCGTTGGACGTCCGGTTGAAGAATGCCGCGCGGGAGGGAACCAAATCCTCCTACGGACCGACCTTCCCGGCGATCGGATTGGAAGCCACCTTGAAGGCGGCCAAGGACCATCCGCATTGGACGGCGCCGTTGGGGCCGAATCAGGGGCGCGGCGTCGCCTGTGGTTTCTGGTTCAACTTCGGCGGCGATACCTGCGTCTCGCTGAACATCACGCCGGATGGCACCGTGACCCTGACGGAGGGCAATCCGGATATTGGCGGGTCGCGCGCGTCCATGTCGATGATGGCCGCCGAGGAACTGGGCATTCCCTATGATCAGGTCCGCACCGTCATCGCCGATACGGGGGCGCTCGGCCAGAACGAGGTCACCGACGGCAGTCGGGTGACCTTCGCGGTCGGTCTGGCGACCATCAAGGCTGCCCGCAATGCCAAGAAGGTGCTGTGCGAGCGGGCCGCGATGGTCTGGGGCATTGATGCCGACGCGGTCGTCTGGGAAGACGGCTGTGCCCGTCCGGCCGGCGACAACGCGGGCAAGTTCCCGCCGATGAGCCTGAAGGAGATTGCGGCGATTGCATCGAATACCGGCGGACCGGTCGCCGGACATTTCGAGGTGAACGCGGAAGGCGCCGGCGTCAGCTTCGCCACCCATATGGTGGATACCGAGGTCGACCCGGAAACGGGATCGGTGAAGGTGGTTCGCTATACGGTTTTCCAGGATGCGGGGAAAGCCGTCCATCCCGCCTATGTCGAAGGGCAGTTCCAGGGCGGCGCCGCGCAGGGTATCGGCTGGGCGCTGAACGAGGAATATATCTACGGCGCGGATGGGCGTTTGCAGAATCCGGGCTTCCTGGATTACCGGATTCCGGTCGCCTCCGACCTGCCGATGATCGATACGGTGATCCTGGAAATTCCCAATCCGGGCCATCCCTATGGGGTGCGCGGGGTCGGGGAAACCTCGATCGTGCCGCCGCTCGCCGCCATCGCGAACAGTGTTTCCGAGGCGGCCGGCGTGCGGATGACCGACCTGCCGATGTCCCCGCCCAAGGTTCTGGCGGCGATGCAGAAAGGCTAGGCGCCAATCATGGTCATGGTGAAGATCTGGGGGTCGCTGACATCGGCTACCGATGGCAAGGCGGAAGTCGAGATCGAGGCCAGGACTTTGAAGGAATTGCTGGACGGATTGTCGGAGAAATATCCGGCGATCCGTCCGCAACTGGACCGCGGGGTCTCGGTCTCGATAGACGGTCGGATATACAACGACAGTTGGTTCCAGCCGATCGAACCGGATAGCGAGGTGGTCCTGCTGCGCCGGATTGTCGGCGGTTGACGTCTCAACGGGTTTAGCGTTTTGGGATGTCGCTGCGCCGTAGATGGCGTTTCTGGGCGGCAATCCGGAATTGCGCGTTGGCGGCTCCGTATCCGTTGTACCCGCCGCGCCGTTCGATGATTTCGAAAAAGAACCCTTCCCGATAGATCGGGCTGTAGATCTGAAAATATTCCCCGTCGCCGTCCCGGTCGTACAAGATGCTGTTCGATTTCAACGCGTCGAGCATGTCGTCTTCCAACCCGAAACGGGCGTCCAGGTCGTCGTAATAGTTCGGTGAGATGGTGATCGCGGAAAAGCCGTTGCGCCGCAGGGCTTCCGCCGCGGCAAAAATATCCGTCGTCTCGAAAGCCATGTGCTGAACCGCCGAACCGAAGCTCTCGAAGATGAAATGGCCGGCGAGTGTCCGCCGGTTCTCCGCCCCGTTCAGCGTCAGGCGCAAGCTGCCGTCCTGGTTTTCGACCGCCTGGCTGCGAACCAGGCCGGCGGGATCGACCACATCGACCATGGGCGTCTTATGGGTTTCGAAAATGCTCGTATAGAAGAGCATCCAGGTCAGCATCTCCTCCAGGTTCATGGTCTGGGCGATATGGTCGATGCGGGTCAGGCCGGCATCGAGCGGTTTTCCGCCATCCTCTTCGATCGCGCGGAATTCGATATCCCAGACGCGTGCCAGGTCGCTCTTGCCGTCGATGAAATGCATCACGCCGCCGCCGACGCCGCGGATTGCCGGAATGTCCAATTCACCCGGTTTGACCTCCTGCGAAAACAGGGTCGCGCCCAGGGCTTCCGCCCGTTCTATGGTCGCTTGGGCATCTTCGACACGCAGGCCGATATCGCAGACCGTCGTGCCGTGGACGATGTAGGAGGAATGGGCGAAACCGGTTCGTTCCGTGTTGATCACGATATTGATGTCGCCCTGCCGCCAAAGGTCCACGTTCTTGGAGACATGGCGTCCTGTCCGAACGAATCCCAGCGTGCGCAGCAAGGTCCCAAGCGAGTCGGCTTCCGCCTTGTTCGCCGCAAACTCGACGAATTCGATCCCGCCGACGGGGATGCGGTCGGGCATGTCGTCGACCTGGATCTTGATGTCCGGCTCGACCCTGCGAACCTGATCCATCAAATAGACCAGCGACCGGTGCCCATCGATCGAGATGGCCTTGGGCGAGCCGCCTCGGAACTGATCGTTGAAGATCTCGAGAGAAATCACACCGTCGTAACCGGTCGCCGCCACGGCGCGCATGAAACCGGTGACGTCCAGGTCGCCTTCGCCCGGCATATTGCGGTAGTGCCTGGACCAATAAAGCAGGTCCATGTCTATTTTCGGCGCGTCGGCAAGTTGGATGAAGAATATCCTGTCGCCCGGAATGGACCGGATGCTGTCCGGGTCGATGCCTTTCGACAGGGTGTGGAAGGAATCCAGGATCAGGCCGATATTCGGATGGTCCGCGCGGCGGACAACTTCCCAGGCATCGCGATGGTCCGAAATGTGACGGCCCCAAGCCAGTGCTTCGTAGCCGACGCGGATGTCATGTTCCGCGGCCAAGTCTCCCAACTCCCGGAAATCGGCGGCGGCGCGATCGATCCCGCCCAGCGACAGGGGCGACACATTGGAACAGACCAATACCAGATCCGTCCCCATTTCGTTCATCAGGTCGAATTTGCGTTTTGCACGCTCGAAGGCCCGGGAGCGTTGGGGTTCCGGCATCCCCTCAAAATCGCGGAAGGGCTGGAACAGGGAAATTTCCAACCCATAGCCCCGAGCCATCTCGCCCACCTCGCGCGGAGATGCATCGAAGGTCAGGAAATCGTTCTCGAAAATTTCGATCCCGTCGAAACCGGCCTCGGCGATGGCCGCCAATTTTTCGCTCAAATCGCCGGCAATGGAGACGGTTGCGATCGCTGTTTTCATTTTCTGTCCCTGTCGGCGCCCACTTCGTTGCGCATGAGCATTGCCCGGCTGAGAACCATTTGCAACGATGCTGCGCGCGATGCTGCGGCATCGCGAAAACAGGGACAACAAAGAACCACACTAGTCAGGGAAGCAAATGATAACCGGCCGGACCCAAATTCTCGCTCATCTCGGCGTGCCGACAGAGACCTTCAAGGCGCCGATGATTTATAACCCCTGGTTCGATGCCAAGGGAATCGATGCCGTCGTCGTGCCGATGGGATGTGAGGCAGAGAATTATCCGGACTTCCTACGTCTTGTGTTCCGCCTGCGGAATATCGCGGGTGCCCTGGTCACCATGCCGCATAAAGTGACGACCGTGGGGCTGTTGGACGAGGTAAGCACTACGGTAAAGGTCTGCAATTCCTGCAACGCCGTGCGGCGTGATTCGGAAGGTAGATTGATTGGCGACATGTTCGATGGTGAAGGCTTCGTTCGCGGCGTGCTTCGTAAAGGACGGGCGATCGCCGGCGCGTCGGCCCTCGTCGTCGGCAGCGGCGGTGTCGGCTCGGCGATTGCGGCATCACTCGCAAAGGAAGGGGCGACGCGGATCGGGCTGTTCGACGTCAATCCGGCATCCGCGGAGAAACTCGCGGAAAGCCTAATCACGCATTACAGCGGCCTTTCCGTCACCGTCGGATCGAACGATCCGGACGGATGGGACATCGTCGTCAATGCCACGCCGTTGGGCATGAAGGAGGGAGACCCGATGCCGATGGATACGGATCGGATTTCGTCCTCATCCTTTGTCGGCGAAGTGGTGATGAAACGTGAGGAAACAGCGTTCCTGGCCGCCGCCAAGGCCCGCGGCTGCGTTACCCAGATCGGTACCGACATGCTGTTCGAACAGATCCCGGCCTATCTGGAGTTTTTCGGATATCCAAAGACGACGCCCGATGAGCTGCGGCGGCTGGCGACCATAGAATACTGATCCGGCCGGGATCAGCTGAGTACCGGGGTCAGCTGAGTACTGGGGTCAGCTGAGTTCTATGGCGGCTTTGTAGCCAGAATAGACCGCCGCGGCGATCATGCCCGGCGCATCGCAATCGCCGATTCGATGCAGGCCCGCCGGGGTGCCGTCGCGCCGTTCCTCCATCGCGTCGCGCAAGGGTCGGTAAAGATCATCCGTCGGTTCGCGCCGTGTCAGGGGCAGCAACCAATCCGCCTCGATCGTCGTTTCCCTGCCGCTGAAGATGCAGGAGGTGACGACCGATCCCGCCTCGACCCGTTCCACGCTGCGATTGGTGACGATCACGACCCCCGCGTCGATCAGGGCGGCGGCGGTCGCATATTCCTCGTTTGTATAGCGCGTCCAGGCTCCGGCGCGGCCCGACGGCGTCACAAGGGTGACCTTGTTGCCCCGGCCGGCCAGGCTCAGGGCCAGGACCGGGCCCAGATAATAGTGATCGTCGTCGAACAGTACGACATGGCCCGACGGCGTTTCTTCGCCCGACAGAACCGTGTCTGCGCTGATGACCTTTGCCCCTTCGCCAATCGCGAATTCGGTGTAACGGCGTCGGCCGATACCGTCCGTCGTCCAGCTGGCGCCCGTTGCCAGAAAGACATGATCGGCGCCGACGGCCAGAATATCGTTCAATCCCATCCGGCTTTCCCGGAAGATCTCGACATTCTGCAGTTTCTCGATCTGGCCGATACGCCAGTCGCGCACGCGTGCCCATTCCGAAAGACCCGGCAACCGGCTTTCGCGGGTTACGCGCCCGCCCAGATCGCGGGTCGCTTCCGTCAGCATGACGTCGAAGCCGCGTTCGCCCAGGACCCGAGCCGCTTCGAGCCCCGCCGGTCCGGCCCCCACGACCAGAACCTTTTCCGCCTTTGCGGCTTGCGGCAATCGTTCCGGATGCCAGCCCTTTCGGAATTCCTCGCCCATCGTCGGGTTCTGCGTGCAGCGCAGGGGCACGCCCAACGAGTTGTGGGCATAACAGATATTGCAGCCGATGCATTCGCGAATGTCTTCGATGCGGCCTTCTTCTATTTTCTTCGGAAGAAACGGGTCCGCGATGGACGGGCGCGCCGCGCCGATAATGTCCTGCGTGCCGTCGCGGACAACCCGTGCCATCGTGTCCGGCGAGGTGAATCGCCCGACCGCGGCGACCGGTTTTGAGGTCAGGGATTTCGCCTTGGCGACGCTGTCCTGCAGCGCGGCTTCCTTCACGAAGCGGGAGGCTCCCATCTCGATCCCGTAGTCCGGCACCACCAGGTCCCAGAGGTCGGGCAGGTCGGCCAGCCAACCGAATACGTCATAACTTTCGCTGTCCGCCAGATCGACGGAGAACCGACAGGCCAAAGCTGCCTTGTCGCCGATTGCGTCCCGCGTCACGTCGATCAATTCGCGGACAATGCGGACTCTGTTCTCGAGACTTCCGCCGTATTCGTCGCCGCGCGGATTGGTGACGGGGTTGAGAAACTCGGACAGCAGATAGTCATGAGTCGCATAGACGTAGACGATATCGAAATCGGCCTGGATCGCCCGCCGCGCCGCATCGGCCTGCCAGGTCAGGACATCTTTGATGTCTGCCTTGTCCATGCGGCGGCTCTGCACCGGATGATAGATATCGGGATTGGTCGGCGGCCGGCTGACGAGGCCCAACGGCGGCAGCCTTGTGCTCATATTCGCGATGTAATTCCCGCCGATCCACAACTCCGCGCCGGCAAGGCCGCCATGCGCGTGCACCGCTTCGGTCATTTTTGCATTGTCGCGAATGTCGTTTTCGTCCCACAGGCGGGCATAAGGGTAGTAACTGTCGTCGGAGGTCGGGTGCACGGAACAGTATTCGGTGCAGACCACCCCCCAGCCGCCTTCCGCTTTGATCCCCCGCATCGCCGCCAGCATGTCGGGCCGCTGCCAGCCCATGCCGGTGCAATGCGGCACCTGATAAAAGCGGTTCTTTGCCGTTACCGGGCCGATTTGGATCGGTTCGAACAAAACATCATAGCGTGGGTCGCGCATTGTCACCGCCCATTGGGTATTTTCTGGAAAGTCAGGATCTATTCGTAAGACTCGGCGCGGCGCAGAATCCGTGCAGCTTCGGTGGGGAAGACGGTTGCCATGAAGCTGGCCAGGATGCGCCGGCCTTGTCGGCGGTCCATGAAGTCCGGTGTGATGTGCAGGCGAATCCACATCCCGTCCGTCATGCTGTCCAAGGCGTCCGCCACGGAGACCGGCGTCCAGATATTGCCGGTAATCAGATGAGAGACTTCCCGGCACAACTGGGTGAGCACTTCATAGCGTGTGCGGTCGTGGTCATCGCAGATCGCGGCGAATCGGGGGCGCGCGGCGGCTTCCCCCCAGTATGAGTTCCACAATGCAAGGTTCCGTGCCGTGCACAGATCACTGTCGATATCCGCGAAGACCAGGGCGGTCAGCCGGTCGATCGGGTCGCTGCCGGCATCGTCGATCGCTTTTTTCCAGAACGCATCATATTCCGCATAGTGATGCTTCAAAGTTTCGACGAGCAGGTTTTCCTTGGTCTTGAAGTAAAAGACCGCGACGCCTTGCGACAGGCCCGCCGCCTTGGCGACCGTGGCGAGCGTCGTGGCGGACATTCCCAATTCGACGATCGAATCGATGGCGGCTTCGACAAGCTGTTTGCGCCGACGCGCGGCGTTCTCGACCTGTTCGCCCTTGGGCCGTCCGATAGGTTTCTTGTTCGTCTGTTCCGTCATTCGGAAAATTCCCCAAACCGAACCTGAGGATACGGGGTAACGCCGTTCCGCGCATCTGTCGAGTATTAATTTAACTAACTATTTAAAAAATATGGACGAAGGATTTTGCTTCGAATAGCCTGATTGGTGACGCGAGGGTCGGGGCCCAACGTCGCCGAGAAACACCTGCGGGGTGTTTGCGGGTGCGTTCCGGTGGAATGGCTTGATCGGTTTGCGTCGAGTTGGGTTTGCTTTTCTTCGGGTTTGGTTGGCGCAATGAAAACGGAACGGTACGACGCAATCGTTGTGGGGGCAGGCCATAACGGTCTGACAACGGGGTGCTATCTGGCCAAGAGCGGCTTGAAGGTGCTGATCGTTGAGCGGAACGACTATATCGGGGGGGCCGCGGTCAGCCGGGAACTGTATTCCGGCTGGACCTATTCGAACTGTTCCTATGTATGCAGCCTTCTAAGACCCGAAGTGGTTCGGGACCTGGACCTCGCGCGTCATGGCTTGCAGGTGATCCCCTATGAAAGCGGGGCCACCTTCATGTCCAACGGCGATCATTTCGCCTACTACTCCGACCATGACGCCCTTCGTCGGGAAATCGCGCGGCATTCGAAGAAGGATGTCGACGCTTACGACCGCTATTCCAAATTCGTCACCAAGCAATGCCGCTTCATCAAGCCGTTGCTGCTGCGCACGCCGCCCGACCCTGTCCGTTTCCGGCCCAAGGATATTCAGGAGCTGCTGTATCTCGGCAAACGGTTCCACGATCTGGGGCCGCGCGACATGGCTGATACGTTGCGCTTTTACACCATGTCGGTCGGTGAGTTCCTGGAGGAATTCTTCGAGAGCGATGTGATCAAGGCGCACCTCGCCGGCTCCGGCATTATCGGAACAGGGCTTGGCGTCTACTCGCCCGGTACTGCTTATGTGCTGTTGCACCACTATATGGGCGAGGTCGACGGCAGTATCGGGGCCTGGGGTTTTACCCGCGGCGGCATGGGCGGTGTTTCCAAGGCACTGGGAAAAGCGTTCGAGGCCTCCGGCGGTACGATCAAGGCCGGCAGCGGCCTGGACCGTTTCCTGATAAAGAACGGCAGGGTGCAGGGCGTCGTGCTCGACAATGGCGACACGTACACGGCCGATACCGTCATCTCGAACATGGATGTGCGGCGCACCTTCTTGAACCATGTTGAAGACGGCGAACTGCCGGGCGATTTCGTGAAGGCCGTGAAGCGGTTCAAAATCCGGGGCTCGTCCGGCAAGATCAACGTCGCCCTGGACGGTGCACCGACTTTCAATTCGGTTCCGGAAAACGCCTCCTTCCTGCGCGGCGACCTCCATGCTTCCGAGTCGTTGGATGAATTGGAACGGGCCTATGACGCTTGGAAGGAAGGGCGTTGGTCGGAAGACCCCTATTTCGACATGCTGATCCCGACCCATGTGGATCCGACGATGACGCCGCCGGGCAAGCATATGATGACCCTGTTCATTCAGTATGCCCCCTACGAGCTGGCCAATGGCGAATCCTGGGACGGCCCGAACCGCGAAGCCTTCGCCAATACGGTGATCGACAAGATTTCCCGCTACAGCCCCGATTTCAAGGATCTGATTCTGCACAAGGAAGTGCGCACCCCCTGGGATATCGAACGTGAAGTGGGTCTGACCGAGGGCAACATCTTCCAGGGCGAGCTCACCTTTGATCAGCTTCTCTTCAACAGGCCGGTCCCGGGCTACGCGGACTACCGCTCCCCGATCCGGGGGCTCTATCTGTGCGGTTCCTCCGCCCATCCTGGTGGCGGCGTGATGGCGGCGCCGGGTGCAAATGCCGCGCGCGAAGTATTGAGCGATTTGGGCCGCCAAGGGTACGGGAGGGCGGCATGACGCAATACGATGCCATCGTAATCGGGGCCGGGCATAACGGCCTGGCTGCCGCGGCGACCTTGGCCGGCGCCGGCAGGAAGGTCGTGGTGCTGGAAAAGAACACCATGCCGGGTGGCATGGCCGCCAATACGACGATCGCGCCGGGCTTTGAATGCCCTGCCATGGCGCATCTGCTGTCCAACCTGGATGGGGCCGAAATTGCGACCCTCGGATTGGACGGACATGGGTTTTCTCTTGCGGAGACCGACTTGCCGACGGTGTCGCTTTGCCCGGAGGGAAAGCATGTCGTCTTGGAGTCGAAAGGTGTGCGGCACTCGGACGGCACGCCGCTGGTTGGGGAACAGGAATTCCTCGCCCTGCGCGCGCGTCTCGTCCGGTTCGCGGGGAAACTCGCGGAACTGAAACGCCGGCCGCCGCCCGGTCTCAGCAGCATCGATTTGCGGGAAGCGCTCGCTCTCGGAAAGCTCGCCCTCGGCATTCGCCGGATGGGCAAGGAGGATACGCGCGAATTCCTTCGCGTCCTGTTGTCGAATTCCTACGATACGATCCTGGATGAAGTGGAAGACGGGCCCTTGGCCGGCGCCTTCGCGCTTGATTCCGTCCTGGGCGGTCATATCGGGCCCCGGTCACCGGGGACGGTGTTGACCCTGATGTACCGTCTGGCCAATGGCGGGGCAAAGCATCTGCCGCGCGGCGGCATGGGGGCGGTGATGTGCGCCTTCGAGGCGTCGGCCAAAGCGGCTGGGGCGGAAATCCGTTACGGCGCTGCTGTCGACAGGATGCTTGTCGAGGAAGACCGGACCGTTGGTGTCGTTCTTGCCGATGGAACTGAAATTTCGGGAGCGAAGGTTCTTTCCAGTCTGGATCCCCGGACGACCATGGTGCTTGCCGGTGTTGAGCACTTCGATGCGGAAATGATCCGCCGGGCTCGGAACATCCGCGCCAAGGGATGTACGGCGAAAGTCAATCTGGCGCTGGCCGCTGCGCCGGTCTTTGCGGGTTTGTCCGACGAACTCCATCGCGGCCGGCTCGTCCACGCCCCGTCTCTCGCGGATTTGGAAAAGGCCTTCAATCGGGCGAAGTACGGTGAGCTTCCGACAAGCCCGGTTTTTGAAGCGACGATTCCCAGCCTTTCCGACCCCGGCCTCGTCGACGGGGAAGGGCATGTAATGTCCATTGTCGTTCAGTATGTCCCTTATGCCTTGAAAACGGGTTGGACGGCCGAAAGTCGGGACGCATTAGCGGATATCGTGGTGGATTGTCTGGATCAGTTCGCGCCGGGGTTGAAAGCCTCCGTCATCGCCCGTCAGGTCCTGTCGCCTGTGGATATCGAAGCCGAAACCGGTGCGCCCGGCGGGCATTGGCATCATGGCGAGATGATCGCCGACCAGATGCTGATGCTGCGGCCCGCCCCCGGAATCGAACGTTACGCTTTGCCGGTCGAGGGTCTCTATCTCTGCGGTGCGTCGACCCATCCGGGCGGTGACGTCACGGGAATTCCCGGCTGCAACGCGGCGAAGGCTTCCTTGCAGGCTAAAATGGGGAGGGCTGCGGCATGACCGGTCATTGGCCGAACTTGCGCGACGGTTTGCCGGTGCGCCGCGGGCTTGTTGAAACGCCTTTCGATCGTCACCTGCGTCCTTTCAGCATTGCGGAGGATTGGGTCCCCTGGGCCGGGTTCGTGTCGGCCCGGCGCTTTGAGACGGTGGAAGTCGAGTATTTCGCCATCAGGAATCAGGCGACCCTGTTCGACATTTCGCCGATGCATAAATACGCCATCACCGGCAAGGACGCGCTGAAGGTCGTGAACCGGTTGCTGACGCGCAACGCCGCGAAGATGCGCGACAACCGTGTCGGCTATTCCGTTTGGTGCGACGAGGACGGCTCGGTCATCGATGACGGCACTCTGTTCCGGTTTTCCGAAACCTCTTTCCAGCTCTGCTGTCAGGAACCGCAATATACCTGGCTGCATGACATTGCCTGGGGGTTCGACGTTTCTATCGAGGATCAAAGCGAATCCATTGCCGGGCTTGCCCTGCAGGGGCCGACCAGTTTCTCGGTTCTGCAGGCGGCGGGTTTCTCGGGCATCGACAAGCTGAAACCGTTCGACGTGGTGGAACTGTCGCCGGGCCTGAAACTGTCCCGTACCGGGTTTACCGGAGACCTCGGTTATGAACTCTGGGTCGATGCCGAGAAGGCGGACGAGCTTTGGGAGCGGCTCTGGCCCGCGGGCCGGAATTACGGATTGCGGCCGATCGGCGGCGACGCCTTGAATATGGCCAGGATCGAGGCGGGTTTCATCGCGGCACGCGTTGATTTTCAGCCGATCCACGATGCTCAGCGCCCGACCCGTGGCCGCACGCCGTTCGAGCTCGGCTTGGATTGGCTGGTCGATTTCAACAAGGGACACTTCAACGGCCGTCGCGCCTTGCTCGAAGCGAAACGGCGCGGCCCCCGGACGATGCTGGTCGGATTGGAAATCGAGGGGCACAAGCCCGCCCAGGACGCTTTCGTGTATCACGGCAAGAAGAAGGAAGCCGGGCATATCACGTCGGCACTGTGGTCGCCGACCTGTAAACGCAATCTGGCCCTCGCGGAACTGCGCGCGCCCTATGGCGTGTCGATAACCGACGATCTTTGGGTCGAGATCTATCACCCGAAGGAAGGGAAATGGGAGAAGGTCATGGCAAGGGCCAAGATCGCCGAGCGGCCTTTCTTCAAGAATGATCGGCGTACCGCGACGCCGCCGGGACGGTTTTGAGATGACGGTCGGCCACCCGCGCAGCACTGCTTCCGCCCGGCGCCGCAATGGCGGCCGGTCCGCCCGCAAGGCGATGCGGGCAGCGACGGAAGGCCGGCCCAAGGCGGTTTGGGCAGGGTTGAGCGGCGGCGCCTACAAACCGTTGGGCGATCGCGACCTCTCCAAAATTCACGACGCGGCGCTCACCATCCTGGAGGAGGTGGGGATTGCGGACCCGACGCCCCAGGTCGCCGCCCTGGCCTGCGAGGGCGGATGCTCCTTGGACGAGAACGGCCGTTTGCTCTTTCCCCGCGCGCTGGTCGAGGATGTCATCGCGAAGGCGGCGCGGTCCTATACGGTCTTCAGTCGCAACCCGCGGTTCGACGATATCCTGGTCGGCGGCAAATCGGTCAATTTCGCGACCTCGGGCGAAGCGGTTTCTGTCCTGGATCTGCAATCCCGTGCCTTCAGACCTTCGACGATCCGCGACCTGTACGACTTCGCCCGTGTGGTCGACAGCCTGGATAACATCCATCAGTTCGGCCAAACCGTCGTGCCGACCGATCTGGAAGATTTGTTCGAGCACGATATCAATGTTGCCTATGCTCTGATGGCGGGGACGGAAAAGCCCTGTGAGATGGCCTTCAACAGCGCCGAGCATATCGGGCCGGCGATTGAGCTGTTCGATATGGTGGCCGGCGGTGAGGGAAAATTCGCCGAACGCCCCTTCGTCTCGTTCGGGGGCTGCCCGATCGTCTCGCCGCTACGGTTCGCGCATGACAATCTGGACGTCCTGGTCGAGACGTCGCGCCGGGGCATGATCAACGATATTGCGATCGCGCCGCAGGCGGGCGCCACCGCGCCGGCGCGTCTGGCGGGCACCCTGGCGCAGGTGACGGCGGAAGGGCTGGCCTGTCTTTGTATCGTGAACCTGATCCGGCCGGGTTGTCCGATGTCCTTCGCCAATTGGCCCTTCGCGGTCGATCTGCGGACCGGGTCTTTTTCCGGCGGGTCGGGCGAGGTTGCGGTGGCATCGGCCGCCGCCGCCCAGATCGGCCGGTTCTACGATTTACCGACGACCGTCGCGGCGTCGATGTCGGACTCGAAGCTGCCGGATGCCCAGGCGGGCTATGAAAAGGGGATATCCGCCGTGGTCGCGGGGCTGGCCGGCGCCAACCGGGTTCTCGAATCGGCGGGCATGCTGGGCAGCCTGATGGGCTGTTCCTTCGAGGCCCTGGTAATCGACAACGACATGCTGGGCATGGCGCAGCGCATCCTGCGCGGCGTCGAGGTGAGCGACGAAACGCTGGGATTAGAGGGGATCAAGGCCGCCGCCCTGGGGGCCGGCCACTATCTCGGCGCGGCGGAAACGCTGGCGGCGATGGAAACGGAATACCACTATCCGGATCTCGCGGATCGGCGCTCGACCCAGGTTTGGGCGGCGGATGAACCCACGGACATGCTGGAGCGCGCTGCGGAAAAGGCCGACGCGCTGCTGGCGACCCATTTCCCGGATCATATCGATCCGGCGCTGAACCGACGCATTCGGGAACGGTTCCCGATACGGATCGATCCGCAGATGATGCGCGGAGAAGACGCGTAGAGGTGTAAGGAGGCGTGATGACAGGCTTGAGCAATTCCGCGGCAGTGATCCGCGAATACGACAACAAGCACTACATGCATCCCTGGGAGGCGATGTGGGACGCGGACGGCGCGGACCGGACCATCTCGGCCCGGGCGGAAGGGATCTATATATACGATCAGGACGGAAAGAAACTGATCGACGGACCGGGCGGCATGTGGTGCACGCAAATCGGTTATGGGCGGCAGGAAATCGCCGATGCCATCGCCGAGCAGGTGATGCAGCTTTCCTATCATTCGCCCTGGAACACGGCGAGCGAGCCGTCCGCCCTGTTGGCGAAGAAATTGACGGAACTGGCGCCGGGTGATCTGAACACCGTTTTCTTCACGACCGGCGGATCGACCGCGGTGGATACCGCGCTACGCTTCGTGCATTTCTACAACAACCGGCTCGGTCGACCTGATAAGAAAATCGTCATTTCGCGCGAAAAAGCGTATCACGGTTCGACCTATCTCGCGGCCTCGGTGACCGGCAAGGAACGCAGCAAGAGCTGGTTCGACGTCGACAACGACCTGACCCATCTGTTGCCGGACGTGAATCCGAATCTGCGCCCCGATGGGATGGATCTGGAAGCGTGGTGCGACATGAAGGTCACGGATCTGGAAAACGCGATCAAGGCGTTGGGGCCGGACAATGTCGGCGCCTTCATCGCCGAACCGATCCTGGCGTCGGGTGGGGTGATCATCCCGCCGCCGGGCTATCATAAGAAATGCCTGGAAGTCTGCCGGGCGCACGATGTGCTGTACATCTCGGACGAGGTCGTCACCGGTTTCGGCCGGCTCGGGCACTGGTTTGCCTCCGAGGACGTCTACGGCATCGTCCCGGATATGATTACCTGCGCGAAGGGCCTGACGTCGGGCTATCTGCCGCTCGGCGCCTGCCTGATCTCGGACCGAATCCTGGAGCCGATTACCGGCGAAGGGCAGGAAGGCGTGATGTTCTCCAACGGCTACACCTATTCGGGACACCCGGTTTCCTGCGCCGCTGCGCTGAAGAACATCGAGATCATGGAACGGGAGAACATCCTGCAGCATGTCCGCGACGTGTCGCCGTATTTCCTGGAACGGCTCAACGCCTTGCGGGCCTCGCCGATTGTCGCGGATACACGGGGCGTCGGTCTGGTCGGATGCGTGGAGGGGCGGTTGACTGCGGGGGACGAAAGCCGGCTCGCGCTCGACCAGAAATTCGGCAGCCGAATCGACGAAAAATGCGAGGAACTCGGCCTGATCGTCCGGCCGCTTTTGAACATGTGCGTCTTCTCGCCGCCCCTGATCATCACCCGCGCGCAGATCGACGATATGTTCGACATCCTGGCCAAGGCCATCGATATTCTGGCGAAGGAAACAGGAGAGGCATAAGGCGCTACTGCAGTGCAACGAACCCCTTGTGCAAAGGCCCGTTTTGGGCGTCAATAAAACCACATAAAAAACAACCGAACAGGAGATGTGAATGTTAGAGGTCAAGAAGCTTCTCAGAAGCGTTCTGCTCGGCGCCGCCGCTGTCGCGACGCTGGGCGGCGCGGCCAAGGCGGAAGAAGTAATTCGCGTCACGAACTGGGCCGAGTATATCGGCGAGGAGACGATCGCGAACTTCGAAAAGGAAACCGGAATCAAGGTTATCTACGATAACTACGACTCGGTCGAAGCGATCGATTCCAAGCTTCTGGCCGGCGGTTCCGGATATGACGTGGTGTCGCATTCCTCGAGCCAGATCGCCCGGCTGATCCCGGCGGGAATCCTGCAGGAAATCGACAAGTCCAAGGTTCCGAACCTGTCGCACGGCATGCCGGAAATCCTGAGTCAGATCGCCGCCAAATGGGATCCGGACAACAAGCATATCGTTCCCTATATGTGGGGAACGCATGGCGTGACCTATAACAAGGAACTGGTGCTCGAAACCTACCCGGACGCGCCAATCGGCTCGTTGGACATGATCTTCGATCCGAAGCACATGAAGGAAATCGCGAAATGCGGTGTCTCCTTCCTGGATTCCCCGGGCGACGTGATCCCGATGGCGCTGGCCTATCTTGGCTTGGAGCCGGATTCGAACAAGGCATCCGACTACGAAAAAGCGAAGGAACTGCTTCTCGCCATCCGCCCCTACATCAAGACTTTCGACAACTATGCCTACCAGCGCATGCCGCAGAAGGAATTCTGCGTCGCGGTGACCTGGGGTCCGGACGGCCTGCTGGCGATGTCCGGCGCGAAGGAAGCCAATACGGGTGTCGTGCTTGATTTTTTCCTGCCGCCGGGTGAAGGCGCGGCGCAGCTCTGGGTCGACGGCTGGGTCATTCCCGCCGATGCCAAGAATGTCGAGGGCGCTCATAAATTCCTGAACTACATGATGCGCCCTGATGTCGCCGCGGGTGACAGTAACTTCACCTGGTACGCGTCCGCCAACAAGGATGCGGTCGAGTTGATCGATCCGGAAGTGACCGGCAACCCGGCTTCCTACCCGCCGCCGGAATCGGTCGCAAAGATGTACACCATGACGCCGCTGAAGCCGAAGATCGAAAGGGTCCGCACCCGGGTCTGGACCGACTTCAAGGCCGGAAACTAAGTCATCCAACAGGGCTGGCAGCGTTCGATAACGTTGCCGGCCCCTTTCTTGGACTTTCGTCATGACGTGGTCATCCATGCGCAACCGGATGTGGGAGGGTTCATGACCGAACAAAAGGCGTATAGCGACTCGCCATGGTTGGATCCCGATGCCGTGCCCTTCATCAAGGTCCGGGGGATCACCAAAAAATTCGGCGCATTCACCGCGGTGAACAACGTCGATCTCGATATCTACAAAGGTGAGCTTTTCTGCCTTTTGGGCGGTTCCGGCTGCGGCAAGAGCACGTTGCTCAGAATGCTCGCCGGGTTCGAACAGCCGACCTCCGGCACGATATCCATCGATGGCGTGGAAATGGCGGGGGTCCCCGCCTATGAGCGCCCCACCAACATGATGTTTCAAAGTTATGCGCTTTTCCCGCATATGACGGTTGAAAAGAATGTCGGCTACGGCTTGAAACAGAGCGGCGTTCCGAAGGCGGAGATCGAGGAACGCGTCAACGACATCCTCAAGCTCGTCGAACTGCAGGACTTCAAGAAACGCAAGCCCCACCAGCTCTCCGGCGGGCAGTCCCAGCGCGTCGCCCTGGCGCGCGCCCTGGTGAAGGAACCGAAGGTGCTGTTGCTGGACGAACCGCTAGGCGCGCTGGACAAACGCCTGCGGGAACAGACGCAGTTCGAGTTGATGAACATTCAGGATAAGGTCGGCATCACCTTTATCGTGGTGACCCATGACCAGGAAGAAGCGATGACGCTATCGACGCGGATCGCGGTCATGGATGCGGGCCAATTCTCCCAGATCGGGACGCCGACGGAAATCTACGAATTCCCCGAATCTCGTTTCGTCGCCGATTTCATCGGATCGACCAACATCTTCGAGGGGCGCGTCACCGAAGAATCCAGCGATCACGTGAGGGTCGATACGGAAGCCGGCGAGATCCTGATCGACCACGGCATGTCGGTTCAGGTCGGTGCGCGGGTTTTCATCGCGCTGCGTCCCGAAAAGATCCATCTGACGAAGGAAGCGCCGACCGCCGCCGGTCCCAATCAGGCGAAGGGCACGGTGGAGGATATCGGTTATCTGGGCGATGTTTCGATCTATAGAGTGCGCCTGGACAATGGCACCCTGGTCGATGTCACCGCCCCGAACCTCGTTCGACCAAAAAACCGGACTCATAAGATCACATGGGAAGAGGACGTGTACCTTTCCTGGTCCGCCTCGAGCCCGATTTTGTTGACGAAATGACCGATACGCCCCTCGATAACCCGGCGGCAAATGCCGAGCCTTCCCTGCAGGACCCGCCGTTGGGCGTCAGAATTTCACGCAAAATACAATCCAGTTGGAAAAGCGTTGTCGTTTTTCTGCCCTATGCCTGGCTATTGGTCTTCTTTCTGCTGCCCTTCGTCATCGTCGCGAAGATCAGCGTGGCGGAAGCACTGATTGCCAGTCCGCCCTTCTCGTCATTTCTGGAATGGACCGATGAAGGGATTCTGACGATCCGGCTGGTGGTTGAGAACTTCCTGTATATCTTTGAGGACGATCTTTACGTCACCACCTATCTGAACTCGGTGAAAATCTCCACGATCTCGACAATTCTTTGTCTGCTGATCGGCTATCCCATCGCCTACGGCATTGTACGATCCCCGCCGACGACGAAGAATTTGCTGCTGTTCATGATCATCCTGCCATTCTGGACGTCATTCCTGCTGCGGGTCTATGCATGGATGGGGTTGCTGTCGGACCAGGGGACGATCAACAACCTGCTGATCGATATCGGATTGATCGAAACGCCGATCCGCATGCTGTATACGGAATTCGCGGTCTATGTCGGGATCGTTTATACCTATCTGCCCTTCATGGTGTTGCCGCTGTATGCCAATATGGAAAAGCTGGACAATACCTTGAATGAGGCGGCGGCCGATCTCGGCGCCAAGCCGACATCGATCTTTTTCACCATCACCTTGCCGCTGACATTCCCCGGGATCGTTGCCGGTGGGTTGCTGGTTTTCATTCCGGCGACGGGGGAATTCGTCATTCCCGACTTGCTGGGGGGCGGGAACGTCCTGATGATCGGACGGCTGTTGTACAATGAGTTCCACGCGAACCACGACTGGCCCGTTGCGGCCGCGGTCGCCATCGCCCTGCTGATTCTGCTGGTCGCACCGATGATGGTCTATCAGCACTATCAGGCCAAGCAAGCGGAGGCGCGCTGATCATGTCCCAAGGGCGTTCTCCATTCCTGACCTGGATGCTCGTACTGGGCATGGCGTTCCTCTATGTCCCGATGATCCTGTTGGTCATCTATTCCTTCAACAAGTCGAAGCTGGTTCCGGTTTGGGGCGGCTGGTCGGTCCGCTGGTATGTCGAACTGTTCCAGAGCCCCGAGGTTTGGGCGGCGGTGTTGCTGAGTTTGAAGATTGCCGTTGTCAACGCGACCTTCGCGACGATGCTGGGCACCTTGGCCGGGCTTGCCATGGTGCGGTTCGGACGGTTCAAGGGGCGGACCCTGATGAGCGGCATGCTGGCCGCGCCGCTGGTGATGCCGGAAGTCATCACCGGTCTGTCGCTGCTGATGCTGTTCATCACCATGCAGGACTTGATCGGCTGGCCGGCCGAACGCGGTTTCACGACCATCACGATCGCCCATATCACCTTTTCGCTGGCCTATGTCGCGGTGATTATCCAGTCGCGTCTGGTCGGCATGGGGGAAACCCTGGAAGAGGCCGCGCAGGATCTCGGCGCGAAACCGTTCCGCGTGCTGACGGATATCACCCTGCCGCGATTGGCGCCGGGGATGATGGCAGGATGGCTGTTGGCCTTTACCCTGTCGCTTGACGACCTTGTGATCGCAAGCTTCGTGACCGGACCGGGATCGAATACGCTGCCCATCCTGATCTATTCTCGTATCCGTCTCGGCCTCCGGCCCGACATCAACGCCCTGGCGACCATCATTATCTTGACCGTAGCCATCGGCGTGGCGATTGCCGGGATTATCTTGATGCGACAACAGCGCCAGCGGGATCGTGAATTGGCACGCGTCGCCCAGGACTAGCGACGCGGCGCGCAGGGAAGGAAGGTGATCCGTGCATTCCGGTGACGTGCTCTATGACACGAATGCAATAACGTTCCTCGAGGAATTGTGGGGTGAGGGTTTCCTCTCGCCCGGCGGGCCCGAGGAAGTCGCGCGCCTGTTGGATGGCGTGGATCTGGCGGGAAAGACCGTGGTCGATATCGGCTGCGGCGCCGGCGGCATCACGGTGTCCCTTGCCCGGGATTACGGCGCTGCGAAGGTCATTGGATTGGATGTTGAAGGGCCGGTCTGCGCCCTGTCCCGGAAACGGGCTGAGGAAGCGGGGCTGTCCGACCGGATCGAAATCCGGCAAGTGGAACCGGGGCCCATGCCCCTGCCGGAAGAATCCGTCGATATCGTGTTCAGCAAGGATTCAATCGTGCACATTCCGGACAAGGAAGCCCTGGCCCTGGATGCCTATCGTGTCCTGAAACCCGGCGGCATGTTCGTGGCCTCGGATTGGCTGATTTCCCATGACGGCGACCCTTCGCCTGAGATGGCGGAGTATATCGCGAAGGAAGATCTCAATTTCGGTATGGCGTCACCGGAACGGTACCGTAAGGCTCTGGCGGCAGCTGGTTTCGTCGATGTATCGCTTCGCAACAGAAATCCTTGGTACAGGGAAATCGCCAGGGAAGAACTCGCGCGCCTGGAAGGCGGAGACCGTGCGGCCTTCGAAGCCGTGCTGCCGCCGGGTGAACTGGATTCCCAGATCGCGACGTGGCGGGCAATGTTGGTCGTCTTGGAAAGCGGCGAGCATTGCCCGCATCACTTCAGGGCAATCAAGCCGCTTTCCTGATTTCTATTCTATTCGGCCGCGGCGGCGCGCGCCGCCGACATTTCGGCATTGACCGCCGCGACAGTGCCCGGCGCCGGGGCTTCGGGCATGGACATCACCGGAAGCAGATCGCGAAGTTTGTCGTGATAGGCTTTCACACCGTATTCCCGGTCGGACAGGATGATCCCGTCGAAAGCGCTGGATTCCATCGCTTCGCAGGTCCATTCAATCAATTGCGTGTCTTCCTCGACGGTAAGCCGGTCGATCCGTTCCGACAGGTAGCGTGACAGGCGCATGGCCCGGTTCTCCTCCGCATACCGGTATGTCGCCCCGCGCTGCAGGGTTTGTCCGGCGGCCAAGGGAAACTCCTGATAAAAAGCCGCGCTTTCCGGATAAAAGGAAATCACGGTGTTGGGAAAAATGCCGATATAAAGCCAGGCGCGTTTGCTGGAAGCCGGCAAATTCGGGAAATCCGGCAGGATCTTCTTGTAATGCCGAACGCTCCACAAATGACCGGGGCTGTCCGTCAGCTTGGCGAAGGAGCGATTGGTACCGTTAACAATCGGTTCGTCGTAATAGTTCTTGCCGTAGAGATCCTGAAGGCCCGGATGCGCCATGGGCACATGGTATCCCTCGTTGTCCACGTCACGCACCGCTTTCCAGTTGACCTTCATCTCCTGGCTCCAGAAACCGCCATAGACCGGAACCATGTCTTCCGCCTGATAGGGCGCAACCTCCTCCACGTGCCGGGCCAGCAATTCGGAGATCCTCGGCTGGTTGCCCGGCAGGAAACGCAGGAAGACGAAGCCCATCCAGATATCCATCTCGATCGGTTTCAAGCCGTGCTCCTGCTTGTCCAGTTTCGGCAGGCTTTCAGGGACCGTCGGCGAACGGAGGGTGCCGTCCAGATTATAGCCCCAGCCATGGAAGGGGCAGACCATGACCTTCTTGCACACGCCCCGCTTCTTCGCCAGGACGCGGGACCCGCGATGGCGGCACAAATTATGGAAAGCACGGATTTCTCCGTCTTCGCCGCGCATCACGATGGCGCGTTCACCGGCCATGTCGAAGGTGATGTAGGATCCGCGCTCGGGAAGGTTGGAGACGTGGCAGGCCAACTGCCAATGGCGGCGGAACAGCGTGTCCTTCTCCAGTTCGGCCAATTCGTCGTTCAGATAGGTCCACGGCGCCAAACCGCTTCGGTCCCAATCCTCCGGCACCTTCCGTTGCTCTTCGATCTCGCTCATGACAAACCTATGTTTTTTTGAGTGCTCATTCAAAATAATAGAAAGATGCGTATTTGTCACCCCGGAAAGAAGCCCTGCCCATGCCCCTCCGGTGCCGGTGTGGAATGACCATGGTCCCGGATGCCCGGGCAGAGACCGCAGAAATGTGAGAAAGTAAGGGGCTTGCTGCCTGAGCGGACAGACGAATTCACCGCATCGGGGCCGGCTGCCGGGGACTTCCGCCCTATTGCCCTAGACCAAGGAGCGGAACGCACTGAAGCGATCCGCCGGCCATGATCCAACGGGGCTGCGCCATGTCGACGGTTGTGCTCGTTAAGAATGGAGAAGCGGATGACCCGCGTCGTTATTTGATCAGGCTCAAGCCCGGTTTCGCGGTGACGTCGATCAGATCGAGACAGTCCGCGCGTTCGCCATTCTGATCACCGCACGCCAAAACGGAATTCAGCAGCAGATGACCGATGCCGTCGCAGGCCAGTTCCGACATGTCGAACAGTTTCAGGCTGGTTTTGCCGGGGGGAAGCGGCGCCGCTTCCACGGCCAAACGTTTTGCGACGATGCCATCCGTATCGAAGGCAACCAGATCCAGGCGCAAGGACGAGAACTCGCTTTCCGTTCCGTTCTGCAGAACCAGATAGGCCCGGCAGGCATTCGCCTGGGGCTCCAACTTGTTCAATTCGACTTGGACTTTTTGCGTGCCGTCTTGGGCCTGGGCTGCCGGGATGGCGGCAAGAATGAGAAACAAAGCCGCAATCATTGTAGAAAAGCGCATTATGTCTTCCTTCGCCTGCAACAGAATTATCATGTTTAGGAGAGCGGTCCCGGTGCCTGCCTGCTCCTGCTGCGGGCGGCAGTCTAGACGTTTCACGGGTTGTAAGCCAAGCGTTGAAGCAGAAGCGGAGGGATCAATAACCGGACTGTCACAATCGCCTGCCATGGGAACGGGAATGGCTTGCGGACCGGCGCCTCTGTGACCCAGACTGCGCAAATGATTTTCAGTCCCGCCGGTCGAGGCCTTTACCGGCATTGCTTCAGGGGTTCACGCGTATGAAGACGGTTTTCACGGAACGGCATCGTTTGCGGAATTCGCAGACGGAACTGTACGGTGGCACCTTGGTGCGGCCGTTCGAGTGTCCCGAGCGGATGGACTTCATCACCGGGGAATTGAACAAGCGCGGCCTCGGGGATTTCGTAGAGCCGAAGGAATACGGCATGGACCCGGTCCTGGCCGTCCATGATGCCGGCTTTGTCGATTTCTTGTCCAAGGCCTGGAAAATATGGATCGACAGCGGATACGAGGGAGAGGCGATAACGACCGTCTGGCCGGCTCGTTCCTATCGCTCCGATAAAATTCCGAACCATATCGACGGGTTGCTCGGTTATTACGCCTTGGCTTCCGAAACCTCAATCTCGGAAGGGACCTGGGAAGCGGCACTGGCCTCGAAGGATGTCGCGCTGACCGCCGCCGATATCGTCTTGGCGGATAAAGGCGCCGCCTTCGCGCTTTGCCGTCCGCCGGGGCATCATGCCGCCACCAGCCAGTTCGGCGGCTACTGTTTCCTGAACAATGCGGCGATCGCAGCAAACCACATGCGGGGGAAAGGCGCGGCGCGTGTCGCCATCCTCGATGTGGATTTCCATCATGGAAACGGAACCCAGGAAATCTTTTATGGTCGCGACGACGTGCTCTTCGTTTCGTTGCACGGGGACCCGATGGACGCCTTTCCCCATTTTCTGGGCTATGCGGACGAAACGGGATCGGGTGCCGGCGAAGGCTATACCGCCAATTTCCCGCTGCCGCGCGGCGCCGACTATGGAGTATGGGGCGCGGCGCTGGACGAGGGACTGCGTCGAATAGCCGATTTCAGGGCGGATGCCTTGGTCGTCTCGCTCGGCGTCGACACCTTCGAAAAGGACCCGATCAGCTTCTTCAAACTGCGCAGTCAGGATTTCACCGATTACGGCAAACGCATCGCCGGCGCTGACCTGCCCACACTGTTCGTGATGGAAGGCGGATATGCGGTTGAGGAAATCGGCATCAACACCGTCAACGTCCTGGACGGGTTTATGAGTGCCGCAAGTCGGGCGAAGGCATGATCGACTATGCGGATTTCACGGCGGATTGGATCGGCGCAGCGCGGGAGAGGATTGCCGGCATGGCGGCGGCAACCCCTTTGGCGCCGTCGCCTTACCTAAGCGGCATTGCGGGAACCGATTTTCTGTTGAAGCTGGAACTGACCCAGCCGATGGGAGCGTTCAAGTTACGCGGCGCGGCGAATGCCATCCTCGCCTTGCCGAACGATATCGGCGGCGTGACCTGCTGCTCGACCGGAAACCACGGCCGGGGGGTGGCCTATGCGGCGCGGGCGCGTGGTTTGCGGGCGGTAATCTGCATGTCCTCCCTGGTGCCGAAGGCGAAGGTGGACGGTATCAAGGCGCTCGGTGCGGAGGTCCGCATCGTCGGCGACTCCCAGGACGATGCGATGGCGGAAAGCGTGCGCTTGGTTGAAGCGGAAGGGCTGGTCGAGATATCGCCCTTTGATGACCCGTACGTCATTGCCGGGCAGGGAACGATCGGGCTTGAACTGCTCGAACAATGCCCCGGCCTCGCGACCGTGCTCGTCCCGCTGTCCGGCGGTGGACTGGCGGGCGGTATTGCCCTGGCGGTGAAGAGCCGGCGGCCGGATATCCGCGTCATCGGGATTTCCATGAATCGCGGGGCGGCGATGCATGCCTCACTTCAGGCCGGTCAGCCGGTGGAGGTCGAGGAGGTGGCGAGCCTGGCGGATTCGCTTGGCGGCGGGATCGGACTCCAGAACAGGTTGTCCTTCCCGCTTTGCCGCGACTATCTGGATGATGTGATTTTGGTGACCGAGGACGAGATCTACCGCGCGCTTCAGACGATCTATTACGAGGACCGGCTGGTATGCGAAGGGGCTTGCGTCGTCGGGATTGCGGCGCTCCAGGCCGGCAAATTGCCGGCCCTTGACGGTCCCGTCGCGACGATCATCACCGGCCGAAACATCGATATGACGGTGCATGCGGACATTATGCAGGGCCGGGACGTGACGCTCGGGGATACAACAATAAAGGGGCGGGGTTATGACGCGTGATATCCACATCCTGACCGAGGCTGAACTGCGCCGGTTCGTTTCGGTCGACGAGACGGCGATCGATATCGTCGCGAAGGCCTTCGCAAGCCTGGCAGGCGGTGAGGTGATCATGCCGCCGATCCTTTCCATGGACATACCGTCGGAACATGGCGAGGTCGACGTAAAGACGGCCTATATCCCAGGCTTCGACGGTTTCGCGGTGAAAATCAGCCCCGGTTTCTTCAACAATCCGAAGATCGGCCTGCCCAGCACCAATGGGTTGATGATCCTGTTCTCAGCCAAGACCGGGGTGGTGGAAGCCGTTCTGTTGGACAACGGGTACCTGACCGATGTCCGGACAGCCGCGGCCGGCGGACTTGCCGCCAAGCTCATGGCGCCGAGCGTGGTCGACACGGCGGGGGTGATGGGCACAGGCGCCCAGGCGCGTTTACAGATTGAGGCGGCCCATCTGGTTCGGCCTTTCAAGAAGGTGCTGGTATGGGGACGGGATGCGGAAAAGGCGCGGGCCTGTGCATCCGACATCGCGGCCAGGTTGGGTGTCGAGGCCGTCGCGGAGACCGATCCTGCGCAGCTCGTCGCGGAAAGCCAGCTCGTTGTCACGACGACACCTTCCGCCGAAGCGGTGCTGAAGGCGGACTGGCTGCATCCCGGGTTGCATATCACCGCCATGGGGTCGGATCAGACCGGTAAGAACGAGATCGATCCGAACGTTTTCCCGCACTTGGCGGCCTATGTGCCGGACCGCATCAGTCAATGTGAGATCCTCGGTGAATTGCGCTCGGCCCTGGCGGCGGGAACCGTAAAAACGACGGAAGGCCTCCCCGAGCTCGGCCAGGTGGTATTGGACCCGTCCTTGGGCCGGAAATCGGACCAGGATATCACGCTGTGTGACTTGACCGGAACGGGCGCGCAGGATACCGCGATAGCAACCTATGCCTTCGCCGCCGCGACAAAAGCCGGCGCGGGGGTAACGGTCGAAGCATAGGCGAAAGCCGGCGCCCTTGCCGGACTGCCCAAAGGTCCTTCTTTCGGGGAGCGACGTACAGTAATTCGTGCCCACTGGGACGGGGTTAACGTCTTTCTGGTTAGGAAGCGGGCGCGTAGCGATGCAGGGATATCGGAAGCGTCCGCTGACGCGATCCAGAAAGTCGCTAACCCCGCCGCCCCGGTCGCTTGATAGGGCCGCACACTGCGTTGTCACCGCTTGACGATGCGCCGCATCGTCTTCGCAGCGGCGCCTGGCGTGCGCCCCTATCAAGCGATCCCAGTTGCGCACGAATTACTGTGCGCCGCTCCTTTGGAACGCTGCGGGTGACAGTCTTTCCAATACCGGGTTTTACCGGCCGGCTGTAAAGAAAGGATCGGTATCATGTTGACCAATGATCAGTTGGACCAGTGGGATCGGGAGAATTTCTTCCATCCATCGACCCATTTGGCACAACACGCGCGCGGCGAAAGTCCGAATCGTATCGTCGCCGGGGGATCCGGCGTCTATATCGAAGACCGTGACGGCAATCGCGTCCTGGACGGTTTCGCGGGCCTCTATTGCGTCAATGTCGGTTATGGGCGGCAGGAAATCGCCGAGGCTATTGCGAAACAGGCGAAGGAACTGTCCTACTATCACGCCTATGTCGGTCATGGGACGGAAGCCTCCATCACGTTGGCGAAGATGGTCGTCGACCGCGCGCCGGACAATATGTCCAAGGTCTATTTCGGCCTCGGCGGATCGGATGCGAACGAAACCAACATCAAGCTGGTCTGGTACTACAACAATGTCCTGGGCCGGCCGGAGAAGAAAAAGATCATCTCGCGCTGGCGCGGCTATCACGGCTCCGGCCTGATGACCGGGTCGCTGACCGGTCTGGAACTGTTCCACAAGAAATTCGATCTGCCGCTGGACAAGGTGCTGCACACGGAAGCGCCGTATTATTTCCGCCGTCCCGATCTCGATATGACGGAGGCGGATTTCGTCGCCTTCTGCGTCACGGAATTGGAAGCGCTGATCGCGCGGGAAGGGGCGGATACCATCGCCGCCTTCATCGGCGAACCGGTCCTGGGAACCGGCGGCATCGTACCGCCGCCGAAAGGCTATTGGGCAGCCATTCAGGAAGTGCTCGCCAAACACGACATCCTGCTGATCGCGGACGAGGTGGTCACCGGGTTCGGCCGGTTGGGCAGCATGATGGGAACCACCCATCACGGGATCGAGGCGGATATCATCACCATCGCCAAGGGGCTGACATCGGCCTATGCGCCGCTGTCGGGCTCCATCGTTTCGGACAAGGTCTGGAAGGTCCTGGAACAGGGTACCGACGAACTCGGGCCGATCGGCCATGGCTGGACCTATTCGGCGCATCCGATCGGGGCGGCGGCGGGCGTCGCCAACCTGAACCTGATCGATGCACTCGATCTGGTCGACAATGCCCGCGTTGTCGGCGCCTATCTGACCCAGTCGATGAAGGATGCGCTGTCGACCCATGACAATGTCGGCGAGGTGCGCGGTGAAGGCATGCTCTGCGCGGTGGAATTCGTGAAGCAGAAGGACGGGCGAGTCTTCTTCGATGCCGCCGACAAGGTCGGGCCGCATGTGGCCGCCGCGCTGGTGAAGGAAGGCGTGATCGGCCGCGCCATGCCGCAGGGCGATATCCTGGGCTTTGCCCCGCCGCTCTGCCTCGACCGGACCGAGGCGGACAAGATCGTCGATGCCGCCCGCAAGGCGGTCGTGTCGGTCCTGGGTTAGAGCAGGCCCGGCATTCAGGTCACGTTGCGGACCGATTGTTCGACCGCGTGCAGGAAGTTCCCGGCGGAGGAACGGGCGCCCATCAGCAGGAAGGCGTCCGTTCCCTCCCGCAGCAGGATCACCCCCATATGCTCCATCGCCGTGCGCGCCACGGATCCGACCGGCAAGGCTGTTACGTCCAGATCCAGGGTACAGATCCGCTGCAAGGCGGGGATCGCGGCCGGACCGCTCAGGCGCAGGAAGGCCCAACTATCCGATTGGTCGGTGTAATAACCCACCTCGCCCAGGGCTGTCGCGATCTCCGTGACCGCCCTGTCGCCGGAATGGGGGAACAGGGCGAAAATCTGGTCCTGCTGCAAGCCGAGCAGCCGCATGCTGCCGTCGCCGGATGCGGTGCTGGTCCCGGCATCTGGACGGCCGCAGCCATAGGCCGATTGCAGGGCGGCGTTCAGGGCCTCGGCCCCGTCGCGCGGTGTCGCGATCGAAACCAATCCCAAACCGGTCGCTTCGGCCAGCTCCGTCCCGTCGAATGTTTCGCTGTATCCGTTCAGCGGTGATTTCGGCTGCAAAGTCATGTCAGGCACGGACGCGTTCCCCTTCCGGGTCGAAGAAATGCGGTGAGACGATTTCGACTTCGATGCTCTCGCCGCGGATCGGGTCGGCGGCGATGACGGTTTCGCCGATCCGATCCGAACCCCGTTTGATGAAGCCGAGGCCGATGGAATGGCCAAGCGTCGGTGAATGCGCGACCGACGTCATCCAGCCCTCGTCGTTCTCCAGCGAGTGTGCATTGCCCTTGGCGATGAAATGGGCGCCGGATCTCAACTGCCTGTTCTTGTCGATCGGTTTGAACCCGATCAGGGCGAGGCCGTCCTCCCGGTTGAGCTCGGGCCGTTCCGACAGGATGCTGCCGATGCTGTCCTTCTTCTTGGACACCATCCGACCCATGCCCATGTCCCGGGCCGTCGTCTGGCCGTTCAACTCGTTCCCGGCGGGATGTCCCTTTTCGATCCGCATCACGCCGAGGGCTTCCGTACCGTAGGCGACGGCGTCGAATTCCCTGCCCGCCTCCATCAAGGCGCGGATCAATCCATCCCCATAACGGGACGGTACCGCGATTTCGTAGGCGAGTTCTCCGGAGAAGGAAATCCGGAACAGGCGCGCAGGCGTGCCGCCGCAAACCGTGATCTCCGCACAGGCCATGAAGGGGAAGGCGTCATTGGAGATGTCGAAATCCTTGTCGACAATCTTCTGCAGCAGTTTGCGGGAATTCGGGCCGGCAACCGCGTATTGTGCGAATTGTTCCGTCGCGGATATCAGATGCACGTCCAGCTCCGGCCACAGACACTGACGGCAGAATTCCATATGCCGGAACACGCCGACCGCATTGGCCGTTGTCGTCGTCATGACGAAATGGGTTTCGGACAAACGGGCGGTCGTGCCGTCATCCATAACCATGCCGTCTTCCCGCAGCATTAGCCCGTAGCGAACCTTGCCGACCGGCAGTTTCGCGAAGCCGTTCGCATAGACCTTGTTCAGGAATTCCGCCGCATCGCGCCCTTGAATGTCGATCTTGCCCAGGGTGGTCACATCGCAGATGCCGACTGATTTTCGGGTCGCTAGGACTTCCCGGTCGACGCTTTCACGCCAATGGGTTTCGCCCGGTTTCGGGAACCACTGAGCACGAAGCCACATCCCGGCCTCGACGAAGACAGCCCCCTGATCCGCCGCCCATTCATGGCCGGGTGTCAGGCGGGTGGGTCGGAACTCTTTACCCCGGCTTCGGCCGGCGAAAGCGGCAATCGGGACGGGTGTATAGGGCGGGCGGAAAATCGTCGTGCCTGTTTCTGGGATCGACTTGCCGCTTGCTTCGGCCAGGACGGCGAGGCCGAGAACGTTCGACGTCTTGCCCTGATCCGTCGCCATTCCCAACGTCGTGTATCTCTTCAGGAGTTCGACGGAGCGATAGCCTTCCCGCTTGGCCAGGTTGATGTCCTTCGCGGTCACGTCGTTCTGCAAATCGATCCAGGCGCGCGCCTTGCTTTCCTTCACATACCAGAAAGGCGTGATATCCGCCGCTTCGTCGGACGCCTCGGGCAGGTCCATCGCTGTTGGCGAAAACCCTAAATCACTTGCCGCCTGCACGCCGGCCTGCATTCCGTCGCGCAAGGCCGCCGCCAGAGTCAGGGCGCCTTTCGCCGCCCCGGCGACCGTCATGCCGACCGGCAGGTCCTTGCCGGGGACGAAAGCCGCAATGTCCTCCGCCCAGTCCGGACGGCCTCGCTGGTGACAGGTCAGATGCACGTTCGGGCTCCATCCGCCCGAGACGGCAAGGCAGTCGACCGGAACGGTCATACCATTGGAAAGCGTCAGCGACGAAACGCCCTTTCGTCCTTTCGTGTCGACGACGGATGCGCCCATGGCGATCGTTGCGCCCGGAACCTCGAACGGTGCCGCGATCGAGCGCGTGTCGATGACGGCGGAAACGGATACGCCCTTCGACGTCAGGTCCGTTGCCGTGCGCCAGCCGTCGTCATTATTGGTGAAGACGGCAACGTTCCTACCGGTCGCGACACCCCAACGATTGGCATAGGCCCGCACGGCACCGGCCAGCATGATGCCGGGCCGGTCATTGTTGCCGAAGGCGATCGACCGTTCGGTCGCGCCGGCGCAAAGCACCGCGCGCTTCGAATAGATACGCCATAGAACCTGGCGCGGCTTGCCGTCGCTGGTCGGCAGATGATCGGTCTTTCTCTCGAGGGCGCCGTAAACACCATGGTCGAAGGCGCCGTAAACCGTGGTCCGCGTCATCAGGCGGACATTCGGCATGCCGTTCAATTCGCCCAGCACGGCCGCGGTCCAGCTACCGGCATCGCTGCCGGCGATTTCATGCGTTTCCGAATTCAACCGGCCGCCCATGCGGAAATCCTCATCCGCCAGAATCACCCTGGCACCGGCCCGGCCCGCTGCCAGGGCGGCCATCAATCCTGCTGGACCGGCCCCAATGATCAGCAGGTCGCAGTGCAGAAAACCCTTGTCGTAGTGGTCCGGGTCATCCTTGCCCGAAAGCCGGCCCAGACCGGCCGAGGCGCGGATCGCGGGTTCGTAGAGTTTTTCCCAGAAGGCTTTCGGCCACATGAAGGTCTTGTAGTAGAAGCCGGCGCTGAGGAAGGGGGAGAACAGGTCGTTCACCGCCATCAAGTCGAAATTCAAGCTGCCGCGATAGTTCTGGCTGGCGGCATGCAGGCCGTCATAGAGTTCCGCCACGGTGGCACGGGTGTTCGGCTCCTGGAACGGACCGCGCCGCAATTGAACCATCGCATTCGGCTCTTCCGGACCGGCCGAATAGATGCCTCTTGGCCGATGGTACTTGAAGGACCGCGCGACGAGACGGATGTCGTTGGCCAGCAAGGCCGAAGCCAGCGTATCGCCTGCATAGCCTTGCAGATGCTTGTCGTCGAAGCTGAAGGAAACGGCTTTGGAACGGTCGACGATGCCGCCGTCGATGCGCATGGATTGTGTCATGCTCAACCCTCCCCGCCGGTCGGGGCGGCCCCGGCCTTTTTTGCAAGAGCGACGTCGCGGGCCAGTTCCACTTTGGTGATCTCATGCGTCAGGGTATCGCGGGTTACGACCAGCCAGGACCGGTCGCCATGTTCGTGATACCAGAGCTCCCGGTGTTCGCCCGCCACGTTGTCGCGCAGGTATTGGTATTCGTAGAATTGCTCGGCGGCGTCCGATGCTTGCCAATCCGGCCGGTCCATCAGCGAGGCATCGCCCAGATAATAGAATTCGGCGGCGTCGCGCGGGCCCAGCAGGGGGTGATTGATAATCATGCCGTGCGCCTCCTCAATGCAGGTTCGGTTGGGCGCCGGCGCCCTTTTCGTCGATCATGTGGCCGCGTTTGAAGCGGTCCAGCCGCATCTCGGTCGCGACAGGATGCGGTTCATCCTTGGCAAGCAGATGCGCGTAGCAATAGCCCGAGGCGGGAGTCGCCTTGAACCCGCCATAACACCAGCCGCCGTTGAAATAGAGGCCGTCTATATGGGTCTTGTCGATGAAGGGTGAGCCATCCATCGACATGTCCATGACCCCGCCCCACATGCGCAGCAGGCGTGCCCGGCCGATCATCGGCATCAAGGCCATGCCGCTTTCGCAGACATCTTCCACGACCGGCAGATTGCCGCGTTGGGCATAGCTGTTATAGCCGTCGATATCGCCGCCGAAGACGAGGCCGCCCTTGTCGGACTGGCTGATATAGAAATGGCCGGCGCCGAAAGTGATCACCCCCGGGATGACGGGTTTCAATCCTTCGGAGACGAAGGCCTGCAGAACGTGACTTTCGATCGGCAGCCGCATGCCCGCCTTTGCCATGACGCGCCCGGACGAACCCGCGACACAAACGGCGATCTTCTTGCCGGCGATCGGGCCTTTGGTCGTCTCGACGCCCTTGCAGATACCGTTTTCGATCTTGAATCCGGTCACCTCGCAATTCTGGATGATGTCGACCCCGCGCCGGTCGGCCCCGCGGGCGTAACCCCAGGCAACGCCGTCGTGGCGCGCGGACCCGCCCCGCCTTTGCAGCAGGCCGCCCTTGATCGGGAAGCGGGCATTATCGAAATCGAGGAACGGATAAAGCGCCCGCACCCCGTCCTGGTCCAAAAGCTCCGCATCGGCACCCGCCAGATGCATGGAATTGCCGCGCCGGGCATACGCGTCGCGTTGCGCGTCGGAATGGCACAGGTTCAGGACGCCGCGCTGGGAAACCATGGCGTTGTAGTTGAAATCCTGTTCCAAGCCCTCCCAAAGCTTCATGGAAAGTTCGTAGAAAGGCTCGTTCCCCGGCAACAGGTAGTTCGACCGGATAATCGTCGTATTGCGGCCGATATTGCCGGAGCCGAGCCAGCCTTTTTCAAGTACGGCCACATTGGTGATGCCGAACTTGTTGGACAGGTAGTAGGCCGTGGAAAGACCATGGCCGCCGCCACCGATAATGATGACGTCATAGGATTGCTTCGGCTCCGGCTCCCGCCAGGCGGGTTGCCAGCCCTTGTTGCCTGTCAGCCCTTCCCACAGGACGCGAAGCCCCGAATACCGCATGTCGACCATCCCCTTATGTAAGTCAGTGCCATATTTGAAGGCGGTGACCTGGATTGACTTGCTAAAAATGGTCGGAAACTTTCAATATTCGGCCATGAACGCGTCTCATACTGCTCCCTTCCGTGTCGGCTTCCTGCTGATCGACGGATTTGCGCTGCTTTCATACTCCTCCGCAGCGGAACCGATGCGGGCGGCCAATCACCTGGCTGGGCAGCAGCTCTACGATGTGCGTCATATCCCGGTATCAGGCGGAAGGTCCGTTTCCAGTAGCGGCGCCGTGATCGAAGCGACGGCGGCATTGGATGGTGATCGCGATTTCGATCTGGTCCTGGTCGTCGCGGGCGGGGACCCGGCACGGTTCGACGACGGTCGGGTATTTCAATGGCTGCGCATGATGGCGCGCCGGGGCGTGCAGATCGGCGGTGTTTCTGGTGGTCCGGTCATCCTGGCGCGGGCCGGGGTGATGGGCGGGCGGCGGATGACCGTTCACTGGGAACATGCGCAAACGCTTGCCGAGATCACACCGACCTTGCTGGTGGAGCGATCTCTTTACGTCATCGACCGGGACAGATTGACCTGTGCCGGCGGCACGGCCGCCCTCGACATGATGCATGCTTTGATCACCCGGCAGCACGGAGCGGCCTTCGCCCGCAAAGTCAGCGATTGGTTCATGCATACGGAAGTCCGGCCATCCGGCGGGCCGCAGCGCGCCGGCCTCGTCGAACGATACGGGGTATCGGACCCGGCGGTTATCCAGGCGATCGAGATGATGGAAAATCATGTCGCCGATCCTTTGAACCTCGATCAACTTGCGCGGCTGAGCGGTCTTGGGGCCCGGCAATTGAACCGGCTGTTCAGGGAGAAACTGGGGGCAAGCACCATGGCGTTCTATCGCGGTCTGCGGTTGGAAAAGGCGCGCAATCTGCTGGAGCAATCCGTGCTGAACGTCACTGAAATTGCCCTCGCAACGGGTTTCGCGAGTTCCGCGCATTTCTCGACAGCCTTCAAGCTGCGTTTCGGATACTCGCCGCGGATGCATCGTTGACGTTTACGTAAATGTAAATTTAAGGTCGTTTGCCGTCAAAGGATCGACTAGTCTCTAGTCCAAAGACACAAACAAGACAGGGCAGGAAACGATGAGCGACCGCTATGCCGCCTATACGAAACTTCGAATCGACTATCCCGCCGAGAGGGTTCTGCGGATTACCTTCGATCGGCCGGAAACCTATAACTCCGTGGACAGCGAGACACACAGCCAATTGGTGGAGATCTGGCGCACGATCGATGCCGACCCGGATATCAACGTCGTCCTGGTGACCGGTGCCGGAAAGGCCTTCTCCGCCGGCGGTGATTTCGATCTGATCGAGGATATGATCGAAAGTCAGGAAGAACGCATGCGCGTTTGGAAAGAGGCCAAGGATCTCGTCTACAATATCGTCAACTGCAACAAGCCGATCGTATCCGCGATCAATGGACCCGCGGTCGGCGCCGGCCTTGTCGTCGGTATCCTGGCCGATGTTTCAATTGCCGCGAAATCCGCCAAGATCGTCGACGGGCATACCAGGCTCGGCGTTGCCGCGGGCGATGTGGCGGCGATTATCTGGCCGCTGCTCTGCGGCATGGCGAAGGCGAAATATTACCTCATGACCTGCAAGCCCGTCAGCGGCGAGGAGGCGGAACGGATCGGCCTCGTCTCCCTCTGCGTCGAGGATGCGGAACTGATGGACACCGCGCTAGGGGTCGCGACCGATTTGGCGAATGGCGCGCAGAGCGCGATCCGCTGGACCAAATATGCGTTGAACAATTGGCTGCGTATGGCCGGGCCGATTTTCGATACGTCGACCGCGCTGGAGATGTTGGGTTTCGCGGGCGATGAAGTAAAGGAAGGCGTCGCCTCACATCGCGAAAAACGCAAGCCGGTCTTCCGGAAGGACTGCCCCGTCTAGAACGGCGCACCAGGGTATAATAAAAAAATAAAATATGATCAGGGGAAACAGCGATGCGTGGTTTGGGTCGAAAACGCGTGATCGTCACCGGCGGTGCCAGCGGCATCGGACGTGAGATCAGCAAGCGGTTCGGTGAGGAAGGCAGCGAGGTCGGCATTTTCGATCTGAACGAAGCAGGCGCGCGCGAAACAGCGGGCCTCATCGAGAAAGCGGGCGGCAAGGCTTCCGCTCATAAGGTCGATATTACAGATCGGGCTTCGGTCGATGCGGCGGTTGCCGCTTTCGCGGCAGGTGGACCGATCGATATCCTGGTCAACAATGCGGGTTGGGACAAACCCATCGCCTTCCTCGAAACCGACACGGATTTTTGGAAGAAAATCGTCGATCTGAATCTCTACGGTCCGCTGCACATGCACCACGCGGTCCTACCCTATATGGTCGAACGGCAGGCCGGGCGGGTGGTCAATATTGCGTCCGACGCGGCGCGTGTCGGATCGTCGGGCGAAGCGGTCTACGCGGCCTGCAAAGGGGGTATCGTTTCCTTCACCAAGACCGTGGCACGTGAATTGGCGCGGGCGAATATCCAATTGAACGCGGTCTGTCCCGGGCCGACGGATACGCCACTGTTCGAAGAATTCTCTCAAGGCGAGTCCGGCGCGAAAGTCGCGGAGGGCTTGAAACGGGCCATCCCGATGCGGCGGCTTGGGCAGCCGACCGACTATCCGGGTATCGTCGCTTTCCTGGCCAGTGACGATGCGGGTTTCATCACAGGGCAAGTCATCAGTGTGTCCGGCGGATTGACCATGCACGGCTAATGCCGCTGCCTTTTAAGGAATGGACCGATGGATTTTTCCCTAACGGAGGAACAACAGGCCTTTCAGGAAACCGCTGAGCGGTTTTCCCGTGAGAAACTGGCGCCTTTATATATGGAACGCGACCGGGATGACGGGCTCGATCGGGATTTGGTGCGGGAAATGGGGGCGCTCGGCCTGATCGGGCCAGACCTGCCTGAGGAACTCGGTGGCTTGGGTCTTGGCGGCGTGACGACCGGTATCATCGCCGAGGCCATCGCTTACGGTGATATGAATGTCTGCTATGTGCCGCTTCTGGGTTCCCTTCTGGGGCAGATCATTGTCCGCAACGCCAACGCGGATCTGGCCAGGGAATGGGTGCCGCGCATCGTGAAGGGCGAAGCGATTGTCGGGCTTGGCCTGACGGAACCGCGCGGCGGCAGCGACGCGGCAAACCTGCAATTGCGGGCCGGCAAGGTGCAGGGCGGATATCTGCTCAACGGTGAAAAGACATCGATGAGTTTCGCCGGTGGGGCGGATGCCGCGGTGGTTTTCGCGCGGACCGGCCCGTTAGAGGACGGTGGACGCGCGGTTTCCGCCTTCATGGTCGGCATGCAGGATGACGGTGTCACAACAACGCGGTTCAGCGATATCGGCTCAAAGCTCGTTGGGCGGGGATCGGTGTTCTTCGACGATGTCTTCGTGCCGGACGACCATATGATCGGCGACGAGAATATGGGCTTCGTCCAGGTCATGCAGGGTTTCGATTACAGTCGTGCCCTTATCGGCTTGCAATGCATTGCTGCGGCGCAGGCGTCGCTTGATGAGACCTGGGCCTATATCCAGGAGAGGGAAGCCTTCGGCGCACCGCTGGCGCAATATCAGGGAGTCAGTTTTCCGTTGGCGGAATCGGAAACCTATCTCACCATGGCGCGTCAGCTCTGTTACTACGCGCTGGACTTGCGCGACCGGGGGCAGCCGCACACGGCGGAAGCGTCCATGTGCAAATGGTACGGACCGAAGGTCGCGCATGAGGTCATTCAGCAATGCCTGCTGACTCATGGTCACTATGGTTATAGCGGGGATCTGCCGCATCAACAGCGTATGCGCGACGTACTCGGATTGCAGATCGGCGACGGCACCGCGCAGATCATGAAACTGGTCATTGCCCGCGAAAAGGCGGGGCGCGTGGCGGTCCAGCATGCGGTGCGGAAATCGCCGTCGCGTTAGCGCGCCTTGGACCGGCCTGTGTGTTCAACGCTCCCATTCCCAGACGGAAACTTGCCGTCTGATGCTTATTGCCGCTTTATGTTATCATGACGCGGCGTGATTGCATGGGGGTTTGGCTGTGCCGGGGGGGATGAAGGGTGGCCGAATGGCGTACTTGGTATCTCGTTTTCCGGGCACGATTCGCCTGACCGATTGCCTTGCCGCGATTGTCATGATTATCGCGGTCTGCATAGGTGGCAGCGGCGGCGCGGCTGCCCGAGTCCTCGTCATCGGATCGATCAGCCTCGACCCGGTGGGCGAAACCCGCGTTTTCCAACCGTTCGCGGATTACCTTGCCGGGAAGCTGACGTCCCACGGCATAACAGGGGCCAAGGTTGCCGTCGCCAATTCAATCGGTGGTATGGCGGGAATGATCCGTAAGCGCGAGGTGGATATCTTCATCGACAGCTCGGTCACGGCCTTGATGGTCAACGAGCTTGCCGGTTCGAAGTTTCTGCTGCGCCGCTGGAAGCACGGCCGGGAGGCCTATCGCAGCGTCGTTGTCGTGCGCCGGGACAGCGCTTTCGCGTCCTTGACGGACTTGACGGGCGAAACCATCGCCTTCGAGGAACCTTTCTCGACCGCCGGCTATGTGCTTCCCGCCCTGGCGCTGACGAATGCGGGTTTGACGCTGGTTGCGTTGGACGGAACGGCGCAAACACCGCCTGCCGGGTCTGTGGGATATGTCATGGGCTATGACAGCGAGACGCAGATGACCTGGGTGGAGCGGGATCAGGTCGCCGCGGCGGCAATGGCCGAGAACGATTTCCGATCGCTTGCCGTTTCCGCCCTTGTTCCCCTGCGAATTCTCCACACGTCGCCTGCCGTGCCATACCATGTGGTTGTATATGGCGATCATTTGAAGGATTCTCTGGTTTCCCGCATACGGGCGGTACTGTTGGACGCGCATGACAGTCAGCTGGGTGCGCATATGCTGGACGGATTCGAGCAAACGATCATGTTCGACGAAATTCCCTCCGATCTGCTTCAGAACGTCGAGACGCTGGCGCCTGGTCTGGACAAGCTGACGAAACGGGAAGTCGAATGAGCGCCCCCCGTTACGGTATGGGTTTCAAGGTTGCGCTGATCGCGTCGGCGATCGTCGTCTTCATCGGGGCAGGCCTGTTCGGCGTCGTCGCCTATGAACAGCGCGTGACCTTTCAGGAGATAAGGACGGCCGAAATGGTGGAAGCGGTTCGCAAGACCGCCTTTCATGCCGAAAACCATCTCTATAACTACAATATTCGGGAATTAAGATCGATCGCCACCGGCATCATCGAAGGTCGGCGGGTCGACCTGGTCTGGATTCTGGATTCGGAGGGGCGGTTGCTGACCGATGGGTCGCCCCGCCCCGCGTTGCGCAACAGGCGCCCGCAAATCGGTTTTATCGACAGGCTGCTTGCCGGCGGCGCGGTCAGGACGGAAGCGGATGAAACGAATCTATGGGCCGGAACGCCTGTCGTTCTGAGCAATGAAGAGGTGCTCGGCTATGTCATCGCCGCGGTACCGATGGAGGAGTTCAACAACAATATCTGGTCCACTATCCGCAAGCAGTCGGTGGTCCTCGGTCTGGCGCTCGTCTCCGGGATATTCGCGGCCATTCTTTTCGGGCAAAGGGTGGCGGCCCCGATCGAGACCTTGCGGGAGGCGGCGGACCGGATCGGCAGCGGTGATTGGGATTTCAAGCTGCAAATCGACCGCAAGGACGAAATCGGCGATCTGGCCAAGTCGATCAATATCATGGCGGAACGGCTGAACGATGGAGCGATCTCGCGTGACAGGTTGCAGGCCCTGGTCGATGAGAAGACAGCGGAAATCGCGATGCACCGCGACAAACTGGAGGCCCTGGTCGCGGAACGGACGCAGGAACTGCAAGGCGCGAAAGAAACCGCCGAACGGGCGAGCCGTGTAAAATCGGAGTTCCTGTCATCGATGAGCCATGAGTTGAGGACGCCGTTGAACGCCATTCTGGGCTTCGGTCAGCTGCTCGACTACTCTGACCAAACCGGCATGGATGACGAGCAGCGCCAGGCCATCCATTATATCAACAACAGCGGTGAGCATCTGCTGAACCTCATCAACCAGGTGCTTGATTTCAACAAGATCGAGGACGGCAACCTCAGCGTCTATGTCGAATCCTTCAAGCCGATGGACGAGATGCGTGACTGCTTCGCCATCGCGTCGGCCATGGCGATGAAGCATGACGTTACCATCGAACTGCAGAAGGATGTCGCCGCTGATACGGTCATCCGGGCCGATCGCACCCGGTTCAAGCAGGTCCTCCTCAACCTGATGACCAATGGCATCAAGTACAACACTGCCGGCGGAAAGGTCTTCCTGGATTGCGATGTCGTGGAAGGCCGATACCTGCGCCTGACCGTGGCCGATACGGGCAAGGGCATTGCCGCCGACCAACAGCACCTGTTGTTCGAACCATTTCAGCGTTTGGGCCATGAATCCTCATCCATCGAAGGAACCGGAATCGGTCTGACCATTACCAAAAAACTGGTAACATTGATGCGTGGGCGGATAGGTTTCGAAAGCGTGGCCGGAAAAGGGTCCACCTTCTGGGTCGATATGCCTTTGGATCTTCGCTCGCACGAAGAGACGCCGGCCGCCATACTGGACGGAAGGGATGGCACCGACTCAATCGCGGTGAGCGAGAATGGCAAGAAAAGCATGCTGCTTTACGTCGAAGACAATCTCGACAATATCCGTCTGATGGAACTTATCCTCGACAAGGAAGATGAGTTCACCATGATTTCCGCACCGAATGCGGAAGAGGGGTTGGAACTCGCGGCGCAGGTCGACCCCGACGTCATCCTCATGGACATTAACCTGCCGGGCATGGACGGTTTTAAGGCACTGCAGGCCCTGCGGTCGCGTGGAAAGGGCCGACATGTCCCCGTCATCGCCGTCACTGCATCGGCCCTGCCGTCCGAGGTCCAGCGCGGTCTCGAAGCCGGCTTTGCCGCCTACCTCACAAAGCCGATCCGGATCGACGTGACCTTGAACACGATCCGGGAAGCGGTGGCGTCGAAAGAGCACAGCCTGGTTTGACCGCGAGTTACGCCGGTGCCGAACACAGATATTTGCCGGGATTACATCACCGGCCGCTATGGCTGACCGCCCTATCGCGGCGTGAGCAGCCAGAGATCTTCGGTCGCGGCGACTTGACCTTTCAAGCCGTTCGAGAGTTCCTTGCTAACCAAATCGGTTATCTCGTACCGATCCTCATACAGGCGGCGCACCTCTGCGTCGGGAACGGAAAAAGGAGGTCCTTCCATTTGGCTCTGGTCATAGGCGAAGGTGATCAGGAATTGCGGTGCCGCCTTTGAGATGGCTGTCAGGTGTGCCGCGTAACGGGCGCGCATTTCGCCCGGCAGGGCCACCAGCGCCGCCCGGTCATAGACCGCGTCCACAGGCCCGAGCTGATCTTCCGTCAGGTCGAAGAAGTCACCGACGAAGATATCGATGCCGTTGGCGGTGTACCGGCTCATCCGGCCCGTTTCCGTGACAACGGGCGATAGGCCCAGTTCCTCGAACAATTGCCGGATCGCGTCCGCGCTCAGTTCCACGCCGACGACGCGATGCCCCCGGCCCAAAAGCCAGGCGATATCCCGCGTCTTGCCGCAAAGCGGCAGGAAAATCCGGCTGCCCTCCGCCAGATCGAGCGCCTGGAAATGCGCCTTCAGCAGCGCGTTGGTCTCCCCTTCGTGGAATCCGATTTGGTTGTTCGACCAGCGTTCATGCCAGAAGTCCGGCTCCATGGGGCGCTCCCTTATCGTGGTTTGATCCTGATGCGGGATCCAGGCTACAAGTTCAAGTCGGCTTTAGGTCAAGAGGAAAAGATGATGGCTGCGATGGATATAGGCGAAGTGGCCGAGAAATCAGGCCTGCCCGCCTCGACATTGCGCTATTACGAGGAAAAGGGGCTGATCCGGTCCATCGGACGAAACGGGTTGCGGCGGCTGTTCCCCAGCGGTGTCATGGACCGCATTGCCTTCATTTCACTCGGCCGCCATGCCGGTTTTTCCCTCGACGAAATCGGTGCGATGTTCGCCGAAAACGGCAGTCTTACGATCGACCGAGATCAATTGCAGGCCAAGGCGAACGAACTCGATACCCGCATCAAGAAATTGACCGCCATGCGCGATGGTCTGCGCCACGCCGCCGACTGTGCGGCCCCCAGTCATCTTGAATGTCCGAAATTTCAGCGGTTGATGCGCGTCGCCGTTAGGAACCCGGTCAGAAAAACCTTCGCAGAGAGGTGATTTGGCTGCGTGTGACGGGGCAACACTTAGCGGCAGGGTGAGTTGTTTCTCATGGCCGTTCTACGTTCCGACTAACGGTGGCCGCTCGCGGAAAGGCCATGTGCCTTGTGCAGGCAGTCGAGAAAGGTCATCACCAAGCGGGAAGGCTTCGGGGCGCGACGCACGATAGCCCAGTGGTCGCTGACATAGGTGAAGATGTCGGGTCGGATTTTTCGCAATGTGCCGCGGGTCTCGAACCTTTCCGCGAAATGCTCCGGAAGGAAGCCGATAAATCGTCCGGAAAAGACCAGGGCGGCAAGCGCCTCTTCGTCATACACTTCCGCCTTGCGCTCAAGTTCGAACTTGTGGCTATTCAACATATTTGGGGATTGAAAGCCGATCCCCGCATAATTGCAGGCTTGAACGTCTTTCCTGGTCACCGAGTCGTCGGGTTTGTCGAAAAGCGAGTGTCCGGCGGCGCAGTACAGATACATCTGTTCTGGGTATAGTTTCGAATAGGTCAATGTACCGAACTTCTGATGGACCGGCACGATTGCCATATCCAATCTGCCCGTCAGTATCCCGTTCTCAATCGTGTTGACCGGCTCTCCGTAGAAGCCGAGGGTCACGTCGGGCGCGACTTCGTTGAACATGGCGATGGCCTTCGGCAGATGGGCTGCCGGATTGGTCACCGATTTGTCGAACATCGCGACGGAGAGGTGGCCCGTCATCTTCGCGTGGATTTCGTTGATGTCCGATTGGAAACTATTAAGCGAGGAGAGCAGGCGACTCGCCGCCTCAAGCACCCGCTCCCCTTCCTGGGTCAGGGCGAATCCGGCGGCGCCGCGTTCGCAAAGGCGTACTGCGAGCCGTTCTTCCAGGTTGCTGATATGCCGGCTGATGGTTGAACGGCTGATGTTCAATTCGGTTTCGGCGGCCGCCAATCCGCCACAGGCCGCAACTGTGCTGAATACCCTCAGTAAGCGGATATCCGCATCACCGATCCTGCCTAGAAATGCCCTGCGAGCCATTTTTCAAAGTTTCATATTTCTGCAACTTTCATTTCGATAGTGCGTATACCTGAAACAAAACTGCAGTGCTACGGTTTTTGTCGGAACATTGACGGGCACGGTAAAACGGTAGCACGCGATGGCTTCGGAAATAACGGGCGGGGTTAGGTACGGTGCGGGCGGCTGTCGCGAGTTTCGAGTATGAGGGCAATAGTCTCTCCTTACGTGTCGAGAGACGCGAGGACTTTGAACGCAAGGGGCTGTACCGCGGCGATCGGATTCTGACAGCGGCCAAAGGGAAGAAGACCGCTTTGGCCGGCGGTATTGATACGCTCACTGCTGCAAAGGTGGAAATTGTCCCCATCCTGGCTGCGAAGGGCGGTGCCGGTGGCCATGTCGAAGACGGGTTCTGTGAAGAATCCATTCAGGAAATCGTAGACGGTGTCCGCGCGCGGATGCCGGTGGACGGCATATATCTTGCCCTCCATGGCGCGATGATTTCCGGAACGGAACACGACCCCGAAGGCAAGTTGCTGACCGCCCTGCGGGAGGTCGTCGGCCCGGATGTCCCGATCACGGCCAGCCTGGATCTGCATGCCCATGTTACGGCAAAGATGGCGCGGGCGGCGAATGCACTGGTCGGCTATGAAACCTATCCGCATGTGGATGCCTATGAAACAGCGGTGAAGGCGGCGGATCTCCTTGTCCGGGCCATGCGCGGTGAGATACGGCCGGTCACCGGTATCCGGAAATACAATGCGATCGTGCCGGTTCTGGGGGGTGCGACCGTCGGCGATGCGCCGATGACGAAGGTCGCCGCCCATGCGCGCGAGTTGGAAGAGCAGGGGCGCGCCCTCTCGGTCAGCTATTTCCCGGTTCAGCCCTGGCTGGATATGGCGGATGTCGGTATTACGGGCGTCGCGGTGACGGATGGTGACCTGCCGGGCGCGGAAGCAGCCGCGACAGAAATCGTGGACGACATGTATGCGCGCCGCTGGGAATTCGAACTACCGTCATTGACCGCGGATGAGGCCGTGCAGGCAGCGTTGAAACTGGATGCCGATCGCGTCCTGTTGATTGACGCCCCCGATAGTATCGGCGGCGGGTCCGCCGGAGATTCACCGGACCTGCTGGCCGCTATCCTGAACCATGCGCCGGAATATCCTTCCGCCGTCAGTATCTACGACCCCCAAGCTGCCGCAAAAGCCCATGAAATCGGTGTCGGGGCGGAAGCGGAATTCCAGATCGGGGCCTGGTTGGATACCCGCTGGCTCAAACCTGTAACGGTAAAGGCGCGCGTGGAAAGTTTGCATGATGGCCGCTTTACCTATCGGGGCGGGCCGCTGGCCTCGGTGGAAACCACGTTGGGGCCGTCTGCCGTGCTGCGGGTAAGCGGTTTGCGGATATTGGTTGCCAGCCATGCCGTATACGAGCACACGGACGAACATTACGCGGCTTGCGGAATCGACATTCGAACCTGTCGGCTGGCCACGTTCAAGAACCTGATGAACTACAAGAAGCTTCTCGGCGAGGGGGTGGAGTTCATCGCGATTCATGGGCCCGGCGGAACGCCGCTGCGGCTCCAGGATGTCGCCTGGAAAAACAGAAGAAGGCCGTTCTGGCCCGCGGACGACATGGAAACACCTGAGCCCATCGAATAGGGCCAGGAGGGGGAGGCCTGGCGTACTAGGCCGATCAACGAAGAGGAGACTCGCATTATGATTACGCGCCGCACACTTCTAGGCGCCGCAGCTGCAGCGCCGATCCTGGCAATGCCTGCGGTCAGTCTGGCCAGCCGTACCAGGACGCTACGTTACGTGCCTGCATCCAACCTGACGGTCCTCGACCCGATTTTCACGCCGGCTGCCGTCTCGGTCACGCATGGTTATTGCGTGTTCGATACACTCTATGGTGTGGATGCAAACCAGCAACCGAAGCCGCAGATGGCGGCCGGCCATACGGTTTCCGAAGATGGGCTGGAATGGCGCATCACACTGCGTGACGGTTTGAAGTTCCACGATGGTGAGCCGGTCCGCGCACAGGATTGTGCGGCCAGTCTTGCGCGTTGGGCGAAACGGGACCCCTTCGGGCAGGCGCTCGGAGCCGCCGTCGAGTCCTGGGGGGCTGCGGACGACAAGACGATCTCCATCAAGTTGACCCGCCCGTTCGGTCCATTGCTGCATGCTATCGGCAAGCCGCATTCACGGCCGGCGATGATGATGCCGGAACGCCTGGCGAACACGGATGCAAAGACGCAGATCACTGAAATGGTCGGGTCCGGCCCCTACCGTTTCAAAGCGGATGAATACGTTTCCGGCGATCGTGTGGTGTACGAAAAGTTCGAGGATTATGTGCCGCGCGCAGAGCAGGCCGAATGGACCACCGGCGGCAAGGTCGCGCATTTCGACAGGTTGGAATGGCAGATCATTCCGGACGCCGCCACGGCGATCGCGGCGATCCAGTCCGGCGAAGTGGATTGGCTCGGATCCGTACTGACGGACCTGCAGCCGGTGCTGGAAGCGCATCCGGACGTGACGATGCATCGGACCGATCCGTTCGGCGTGATGCATGTGATCCGCTTCAACCATTTGATCCCGCCCTTCGACAATGTCGAACTGCGCCGCGTGGTGCTGAAGGCGATCGACCAGACACCGTTCCTGCAGTCGGTGGCGGCGAATGAGGCGGACCGGCAGGTCTGCATGTCCCTGTTCCCCTGTGGTACGCCGGGGGTCGAAGAGGTCGGCAATGGCGTCATCGGTTCGCTCGATATCGAAGCCGCGAAAAAGGCTGTGATGGATGCGGGTTACAAGGGTGAAAAAGTCGTTATTCTGAACCCGACGGACATCGCTTCCATCCACCCGCACGGGCTGCTCGCCGCCGACCTGCTGAAGAAGATCGGTTTCAATGTCGATCTTGTGGAGACAGATTGGGGAACGGTCGTTCAACGCCGCGTTTCCAAGGAAACGGTCGAAAACGGCGGATGGAACATCGCCTGTACCAACTGGCCGGCGATCTCCATCAACAACCCCGCGACGAACGCGACCACGCGCGGCCTCGGCGACAGCGGCTGGTGGGGCTGGTACGAGGACGAGAAAATGGAATCGCTCGTCGTCGATTGGCTCGCTGCCGGCAGCAAGGACGAAGCCGACAAGCTCTTCCTGGACGTTCAGAAACGGGCCATGGACATGGTTCCGACGGCGCCTCTGGGGCTGTCCTTCCGGACGGGCGCGGTGCGAGCCGACCTTCAAGGCGCGCTCCAGGGTTCCGTGGATATGTTCTGGAACATCCGTCGGGCCTAATACATCATTGATCCGACCCCCATTCGCGGCGCAGCGGTGCCGCGGATGGGGCGGGTCGGCGGCCGAAAGGCCGACCTATTTACCGGGAACATCTAGAAGCGAACGATCCGACGATGGGCGCCTATATACTGCATCGTGTACTCGCGGCGATTCCGGTCGTCGCCTTCGTGATGATCTTCGTCTTCAGTCTACTCTACATCACACCGGGCGACCCGGCTGCGATCCTGGCCGGCGATCAGGCGACACAGGAAGAGATCGAAGAGATCCGCGAGGAACTTGGCCTGAACCGAAGTTTCCCGGTCCGCTTTGTCGAATGGTCTGTCGGTATCCTGCACGGTGATTTCGGAAAATCGATTTTCACGCAGTTGCCGGTATCTGAAATGATGCTGCAGCGGGTCGAGCCTACGTTATCGCTGATGGTCGTCACCCTTTTCATCGCTATCGCGGTGGCGGTCCCGCTGGGCGTGGTGGCTGCTTGGAAACACGGTTCCCTGTTGGACAGGGGCATCATGCTGTTCGCCGTTCTAGGGTTTTCCGTGCCCGTCTTCGTGATCGGGTACGTGCTCGCCTGGTCCCTCGCCTTGAAACTCGGATGGCTGCCGGTGCAGGGCTATACGCCGTTTTCGGAAGGCTTGTGGCCCTGGCTCAGAAACCTGCTGTTGCCGGCGACGACCTTGGCGACCTTTTACATCGCGATCATCGCGCGCATCACGCGGGCAACCATGCTGGAGGTTCTTCAGCAGGATTATATCCGCACCGCACGGGGCAAAGGCGTTTCCGAGAAGGCCGTGCTCTTCATCCATGCGCTGCGCAACGCGTCCGTTCCCATCATAACGGTTATCGGGATCGGTATCGCCCTGATGATCAGCGGCGCCGTCGTGATCGAGAGCGTCTTCGCGCTGCCCGGACTCGGCCGGTTGACCGTGGATTCGATCCTGCGCCGCGACTACCCGGTCATCCAGGCAATCATCCTGGTCTTCAGTTTCGTCTATGTCCTGATCAACCTGTTGATCGACCTGAGTTACACTTTCGTTGACCCGAGGATCCGCTATTGAGTGACAGTCCCACGGATTTCAGGGCCCTTCCCGCGGCGGAACGCCGCCCTGCGATCCTCACGCCGCCGCCGCAGCTTCCGCCAATTGTCCGGTCCATCCGGCAGCACCCGACCATGTGGCTCGGCGGTGTGCTGCTGTTCAGCGTGGTCCTGATGGCGATATTCGCCCCGTTGATCGCATCGGCGGACCCGACCGCGCTCAATCCGGCAATGCGGGTAAAGGACCCATCGCCGGAGGCCCTGTTCGGAACCGATATGATGGGACGGGATATCTTCGCGCGGACGGTTTACGGCGCGCGGGTTTCCCTTATCGTCGGTATCGGCGTTGCCGCGTTCGCGACGGCCGTCGGTCTGGCCATAGGTCTGGTCGCCGGGTTCACCCGTTGGGCGGACAACATCATCATGCGCATCATGGATGCGATGATGTCCATTCCTGCCATCCTGCTCGCCATTGCGTTGATGACGCTGCTGCGCGGCGGATCGATCTTCAATGTCATATTCGCGATTACGATCGCGGAGATACCGAGGGTGGCGCGGCTTTCGCGCTCCGCCGTGTTGACGGTCCGCGAACTGGCTTATGTCGAGGCGGGTATTGCCTGCGGCACATCCAAGTTCGGCATCATCTGGCGCCACATCATGCCCAATACGTTGGCCCCGATCACGGTGCAGGCGACGTATATCTGTGCGTCCGCGATGATCACGGAGGCGATCCTGTCTTTCATAGGCGCCGGCTTACCGACCTCCGTTCCGTCATGGGGCAATATCATGGCGGAGGGACGGGCCCTCTGGCAGGTCAAACCCAATATCGTGTTTTTCCCGGCGCTTTTCCTTTCGATTACCGTGCTGGCGGTCAACCTGCTGGGCGACGGGTTGCGTGACGCGGTCGATCCCCGCCTGGCGAAAAGGGTCTGACCCATGGCGTTGTTGGAAGTTCGCGATCTTCAGGTTCATTTCCGCACGGCCACCGCGGTCAACCGGGCCGTCGACGGCCTGTCCTTCGATGTCAATTCCGGCGAAGCCCTGGCGATTGTCGGCGAATCCGGTTGCGGCAAGTCGGTGACGTCGATGTCGATCCTGCGCCTGCTACCGACGCCGCCTGGTAAGATTGCCGGTCGCATTTCTTTCAACGGCGAAAACCTGATGGAGAAGTCGGAATCGGAGATGCGCGCGCTGCGTGGCGGCCGTATCAGCATGATCTTCCAGGAGCCGATGACCTCGCTCAACCCGGTCTTCAGTATCGGCAAGCAGATCGGTGAAGCTGTTCGCCTTCATGAGGGACTTGGGCGCGCGAAGGCGCGTGAACGAGCGGTGGAAATGCTCAGGCTCGTCGGAATCCCTTCCCCCGAAAAGCGGGTCGACGAATATCCGCATCAGTTATCCGGTGGCATGCGCCAACGCGCGATGATCGCCATGGCGCTTGCCTGCAATCCTTCGCTGTTGATCGCGGATGAACCGACGACCGCGCTGGATGTCACGATTCAGGCGCAAATACTGGAACTGCTGCAGGACCTTCGAAAGAAGACGGGCGCGGCCATTCTGCTGATCACGCATGACTTGGGCGTGGTTGCGGAATTCGCCGAACGGGTTCTGGTCATGTATGCCGGCCGCAAGGTCGAGGAAGCGAGCGTGACCGACCTATTTTCCACCCCACGTCATCCTTACACACAAGGCTTGATGGGCGCCGTACCCCGGCTTGGCGCGTCGCGCGACAATGGTGAAGCGGCGGCGCTGGTGGAGATACCGGGTCGGGTGCCCGATCTGAGTCAGCCGATCGAAGGGTGCGTTTTCGCCGCGCGGTGCCCTCGCGCCGAACAGGTTTGCCGACAGGTAGATCCCGCCCTGGAAGCCAAGGCGCCCCGTCACCTGGCCGCGTGCCATTTCGCTCCGAAGGACGCCGTGGCCCATGACTAGTCGGACAGCAGCGACAATGCAGGACGAAGCGCACCGGGAACCGATCATCGTGGTGCGCGACCTGGTGAAACACTTTCCGATCAATGGCGGATTGTTCGGCAAGGTGGTCCAGCGGGTGCATGCGGTGGACGGTGTCAGCTTTGAAATCGCAAAGGGAGAGACACTGGCGCTGGTCGGCGAATCCGGTTGCGGGAAGTCGACGGTGGGCCGGTGCTTGACGCGCCTCACGGATATCACCGCCGGGGAAATATTCGTCAACGGGCAGCGCATCGACGGTCTGGGCGAAAAGGACATGCGGCCTGTTCGGAAGCGGCTCAGCATCGTGTTTCAGGACCCGTTCTCCAGCCTGAATCCGCGTATGAATGTCGAAGCGCTGATTTCGGAGCCGGTTCGCAATCACAAGATCGTCCAGGGCCGGGACGCACGCCGGAAATATGTCGGTGACCTACTCGAGCGGGTCGGATTGCGCCGCGAGGACATGGCGCGGATGCCGCACCAGTTTTCCGGCGGTCAGCGCCAACGTATCTGCATCGCGCGTGCCCTGGCATCAAACCCGGATATCATCGTTTGCGACGAAGCGGTCTCGGCCCTCGATGTTTCGGTGCAAGCGCAGATCATCAATTTGTTGATGAAGCTGCAGGCGGATCTGGGCCTGACGATGCTTTTCATTTCGCATGATCTGGCCGTGATTGAACATATGAGCGACCGGGTCGCGGTCATGTATTTGGGCCGGATCGTTGAAACGGCGGACCGGGATACGCTGTTCCGCGCCCCCAAGCATCCCTATACCAAGGCTCTGCTTTCCGCCGTTCCGCTGCCTGACCCGACCGCAAAGCGCGAGCGGGTCATCCTGACCGGCGATGTGCCGAGCCCGATCAACCCTCCCAGCGGTTGCTGTTTCCGAACGCGTTGTCCGATCGCTACCGATGAATGTGCCGTAACCCGTCCGGAATTGGCCCCCGTCGGGCACGGGCACGCGGTTGCTTGTCTGAAAGTCGAGGCGGAGGTCATGGGCAGAAAGACCTAAAAGCCGAAACTCTAATGTCAGGAAATTCAGGGGAAACGTGTGACCGTATAGTTTCAAAAATACGCAACTTTGATTTCGAAGATGCATATGCCTGAAACATGAGCCGAGTGATAAAATCCAAATCGTCTCACTTGAACAGGGGAATAGGGGTGTTTCTGTACTTCTGTCGGTGAGCAGCGGTGGTCCGAAAGAACCTACCGTAACCGTTTTGGTCCGCGGGTCCGCGTGAACAGGAGTTTCGTTGTTTACGTGTTCTTCGACGAAGCACGTGCTTATCTGTAACGCATTGGGATAGTGCTCCATGGAATATCTGAAGCAGGCGCCTGCACCGGACGAGTCCGTCGACCGTTCCATCCGGCAAACGGTGGATGTCATGCTGACGGAAATCGAAAAGCGCCGGGAGGCCGCGGCCCTCGAATTCGCTGAGAGGTTGGACGGCTGGACGGGCGATGTGGTGCTGTCCGCCGAGAAGCGTGCTGACCTGATCGCACAAGTGCCGGGGCGTCTGCGTCGGGACATTCAGTTCGCCCATCGCCAGGTTTCCCGCTTCGCGGAGGCTCAACGGGACAGTCTGGCGGAATTCGAAATTGAAACGGAACCCGGCGTGCGGCTGGGCCAGCGCGTCATGCCGGTGCAATGCGCCGGCTGTTATGTGCCGGGCGGCCGCTATGCGCATATCGCTTCCGCGATCATGAGCATTGCCACGGCAAAAGTCGCCGGCGTGCCCTTCGTCGTCGCCTGTTCTCCGCCATACAAGGGGGCAATCCATCCGGCGATTGCCTATGCCATGGATTTGGCCGGGGCGGATGTCATTCTGGAGATCGGCGGAGTTCAAGGTGTGGCGGCGATGGCGAATGGCCTATTCACCGGTCGCGAAGCCGACATTATTGTCGGCCCCGGCAACGCTTATGTTGCGGAAGCCAAGCGTGTCCTGTTCGGCCGGGTCGGGATCGATGTGTTCGCCGGCCCGACGGAGTCAGCGATTATCGCGGATGAAAGCGCGGATCCGATGACGATCGCGGTGGACCTGACGTCCCAGGCGGAACATGGGCCGAACTCGCCCGTTTGGCTGTTCACGACGTCACGAACGGTTGGAGAGAAGGTCGCCGACCTGATCCCGAAGGTAGCGGCGGATATGCCGAATGAAGATGTCGTGATGGCCGCCTGGCGTGATTATGGGGACATTGTTCTGTGCGATGATCGCGAGGAGGCTGTTCAGATCAGCGACCGCTACGCACCGGAGCATGTCCAGGTCATTGCCGAAGATTTGCAGTGGTGGAAAGCCAATTTGCGGAACTACGGATCGCTGTTTCTCGGGGAAGGCAGTACGGTGACCCACGGCGACAAATGCTCCGGAACAAACCATATTCTTCCCACCAAGGGCGCAGGCCGATACAGCGGTGGTTTGAGCGTTCACAAGTTCCTTAAGATTCTGACTTATCAACAACTCGATGCCGAGGCCAACAAGACCTTCAGCGCCGTCGGTTCACGGATATCGCGCGCCGAAGGCATGGACGGTCATGCGCGGGCCTGTGATTGGCGGCTGCGCAAATACTTCCCGGATACCCAATGGGATTTCGAGGTCACGGATCAGAAAAGATACGAGACTTGATGCGTCAACGGGCGCTACGCGACGCCTCCCCGTATCGGTACGACTTGTAGGCTCCGTGTACCTCTTCCATCTCCGTGTCGTCCAGGAGTGAAATCTCCCCCATTGTGCGGGCGAGGTAGTACTGCCGAGCGAGCGTTTCCAGCCCCTCGGTCCGGGTGAACGCCTTCCTCAATGTATCACCGATGGCGATCATGCCGTGATTGGCAATCAGGCAGGCTGTATAGCGTTCCCCCATGGTTTGCGTAACGGCATCGGCCAGATCCACGCTGCCGAACAGACGGTATGGTGAACACGGCACCTCGTTGCCGCCATAGGCAGCAACCATATAGTGGAACGAGGGCAGCGCCTGCCGCATACAGGAAATGGCGACGCAATAGTCCGGATGGGCGTGCACGATGGCTTGCGCCTCGGGGCGGGTTTTATAGAGCTTCGCATGCAGGGCCCATTCGCTGGAGGGTTTCCAGTCTCCGTCGAACCGGCCGTCGAAATCCACCTCGGCGATCTGATCCGGCCGCATGATGTCGGGCGCGATTCCTGACGGCGTGATCAGCATCCGGTCACCGAAGCGCATGCTCATATTGCCGGCAGTGCCGCCGGAAAGACCGCGTTGGACGGCTTCGCGACTGTACTCGACGAGGGTCTCGCGGATTTCGGTTTCATTGACCATGGGGAGCCCTTTCAAGGTTTCATGTCGTCCAGTGCGGTCAGGAAAGCATCCGTGCCGCCGAGTTTTCCGCTCTTCAGGAAAAGCGAGACCGGGTCCGGCCCCGCCGTAACGCAATAGCCGCCCCCGTTCGGGCCGCGCGCGAAGGAGCGGACATTCTTGATTTCGAGCGCGGACACCACGGAACCCGAGGTCTCGCCCCCTGATACGATGAAGCGTCGGACACCTTGCGCGTGCAAACCCTTCGCGATGCCGGCCAAAATCCGTTCCGCCTTCCGGGCGGCTTCCATCATGCCGAGTTTCGCCTGGACTGCCTTGACCCCGGCCTCGTCCGCGAAGGTGGTCACTGCGAGCGGATGTCCATCCTGTTTCGCGCTCCAGTCGAGGGCGGCCGAGATCTGTTGTTCCTCGGCTTTGTCCGAAAGCAGGTCGATCGTCAAAACAGGATGAATCGCGCGAAACGCTTCGATTTGAGCCTCCGCCACCGGCCCGACACTGCCTGCGAGGACCGCTGCGGGGCCGGACGAATGTACCGGCGCCGGTGCCGTTCCTCCCTGCCCGGCGGTATGGGCCAGCGCCAGGGAAATGATCAAAGGGTCACTGGCCACGATTGCCCGTCGGTTGAGGGCGAGATCCGTGCTGACCGTTATGTCCTGCATGTCGCTGCAATCGAGCAAGACATGCCGATACCCCTCGGCTGTTAGTGCCTGAAGCGTCCTGCGGGCAGGATCGAGTCCGTCGATCATGTCCAGATGGGTCAAAAGGCCTAGCGGCGTTCTTGTTTGCCGCGACAGAAAACGGACCAAATTCGGGTCCTGCATCGGCGTAATCGGGTCCAGTTTCTTTGCGGACTCATTCACCAGTGTGCCGCGATAAAACAGATGTCCGAAATGAACCGTGCACCGAAATTCCGGGAAACCGGCGCTCATCAGAATGGGCAGGTCGCCATAACGGTCGGCCAGCAAATCGGCGACCGGACCGATATTGCCGTCCTCGGTCGCATCGAAGCTGGCGCAGGCTTTGTAGCCAACGGACGGGCATCCAAGCCGGTCCAGCGCGTCCAACGCTCGGGACGTTTCGGTCAGCGCTTCGGCGACCGGCGTGAGCCGCGTGCGGCCCGCGATGACGATGGCCGGCGCGGTGCAGTTATCCTCAATCGCGGCATTGGGATCGAAATAGACGGGGCATTCGATGCCAGCCTCTTCGAGATAGCTGGCCACCAGAAGTCCGCCCGTAAAATCGTCCGATACGATGCCGAATTTTGTACCCATGATGGGCCTCTCCGAACCTGAAAAAGGGTAACCAGATACCGATCTCAAGGATCGGTTATGACAAGTTAACAAAATTTTCTATTGCCAAACACACCAGAAAACGGTCTGAGTCAAATACGAGTTGGGTGATAATAGAATTTTCAATGATTAATGAAGCCCGGACTTGCTGCTTCCAGGAGGGTGCCTTGTCAGATCGTTCAAATGTCAGCCATGCGGTGCTTGAGGGCTATGCGAAGTTCATCCGGACGGAAACCGTTCGTCTGACGCGCATCGCCGGCGCCGGTCACTATTCCTCCACGTTTTCGTGCGCGGAAATCCTTGCGGCTCTGTACTATTCACAAATGCGCATCGAACCTTCGAACCCATCCTGGGAAGACCGGGACCGGTTCGTGATGTCCAAGGGGCATGCCGCGATCGGGCTTTACCCCGTGCTGGCCGATCTCGGCTATTTCGATCCTACCGAATTGGACACATACACCCGGCTTGGCTCCAAGTATGGCGATCACCCCGACATGAAGAAGGTTCGCGGGCTGGACTTCTCCTCCGGCTCCTTGGGGCATGGCCTTTCGGTCGGGCTCGGCATGGCACTGGCCGGTCGCGTCGCTGGGCGTGACTACCGCACGTATGTAATGCTCGGTGACGGCGAGATATCCGAAGGTCAGATTTGGGAGGCCGTTATCGCCGCCGGCCATTTCCAACTTGGCCATCTGGTCATCCTGCTGGACCGGAACGGCCTGTGCATCGACGGCCACACGGAAGACATCATGGGAATCGAACCGGTGCATGAACGTCTGGCCGCCTTCGGATGGGACGTTCAGCGGATCGACGGACATGACTTCCCGTCCATACTCGGCGCGTTTGAAAATCTGCCTGAAGGAACGACCGGCAAGCCGCAAGCGATCGTCTGCGACACGGTCAAGGGACGCGGCGTGAAGCGCATGGAAATGTCTCTCGACTGGCATGTCGGCAACCTGGTTGGCGAAGACTATGACGACGTGATGGCCGAGCTCGAAGCGGGCCTGCAACCCTATGAACCGGAGCCGGTAGCATGACGACAGAGATGCAGAACGAAGCGGAAATTTTTCGCGGCACGACCGAAGGCAAGACAAGTCTTCGGGATCACCGGTCCGTTCGCGGGACGCCGAAGGCCGGTATGCCCGCCTTCATCCTGGGGGAGGAATTGGCCGAACTGGCGAAGACGGACCCGCGCATCATCGTTGCGACGGCCGACTTGGCCTCGGCCAACAGAACGAATGACTTTCGGGATGTACACCCGGACAGGTTCTTCGATTTCGGGATTGCCGAAAAGAACATGATTACTGCCGCGGCCGGCATGGCGTCCTGCGGGTTCGTTCCCTATGTCGCCACTTTCGCCAGTTTTGCTTCCATTCTGGGTGCGGAACAAATCCGCACCGATTGTGCCTATCCACGCATGCCTGTGCGCGTGATCGGAACGCATTCCGGCATGTCCATGGGGTTCTATGGATCGTCGCATCATGCGTTGGAGGATCTGGGCATGCTGCGGGTTGTCGCCGACCTGACCGTGATCTGCGCCACGGATGCGAATCACCTTCGTGCGGTGCTGCGGAAATCCGTGGATCATCCGGGGGCGATGTACATACGCCTCGGACGCGGGCGTGACCCGGTCGTATACGAGACCGTGCCCGACCTTGAAATCGGTAAGGCCATCCGTCTTCGGGAAGGACGTGACCTGACGATCATAACGACCGGCAGCCAGGTTCGTGCGTCGCTGGATGCCGCGGAAATTCTGTCTTCCGAAGATGGCGTGTCCGTTCGGGTCGTCGACATGCATACGATCAGTCCCCTCGACCGTGATGAAATTATTGCGGCGGCACGGGAGACAAGCGCCATCCTGACGGTGGAAGAGCATAATCTTACCGGTGGGCTCGGTTCAGCCGTTGCAGATGTTCTGGTCGATTTGCCACGTATTCCATTCTTCCGGCATGGTGTGCCTGACCGGTTCGTGGAAGTCGGGCCGCCCGCGGCACTGTATGCGGCCTACAAGCTTGATGCGCCGGGTTTGTGTGAGGTCGCGCGGGGCTTCCTCTCTGGAATCGGTTGAGCAAAAAAGGGCCGGGTTGGTAAAGAGGTGGTGAGCATTGGCTAGTCAGAATTCTCCGCTGTCCAAAGCACGGAAACCCCAACGCGTGCGCGGCAAGGAAAGGTTCTCCCAGCTGCTTGATGCGACTGCGGACATCCTGGCCGACCATATGGACACGGATGTGACGCTGGCCATGGTGGCCGATCGGGCCGGGGTGCCGCTACCCTCCGTCTACCATTTTTTTCCGAACCGTAACGCAATCTTTGTGGAATTGGCTCGGCGCTACCATCAGGAACTCGCGGAACTGTCCCGTATGGAAATCACGCCCCCGCCAAGCCGTTGGCAGGACCTGGTCTTGATCCGGCAGACGCGGGGCCGCGATTACCTGAACGCCAATCCTGCGGCTTTGCGTCTATTCATGGGGGCGGGGGTCAGTGTCGAGGTGCGGACACTCGACCTCCGGGGGAACACGGCCGCGTCGAAAACGAGGGCCCAGGAGTTCCGTGCGCGGTTCGAATGTGCGGGCTTGACCGATCTTGGGCATTGGCTCGCCGTAACCTTCGGTTTGATGGATGGGATTTGGGCCATTTCCTACGCGGAGCATGGCCACATCACGGATCGATATCTTATGGAAGCCTGGCGGGCCTCCGTTGCCTATCTTCGCACCTACCTGCCGGAAGACCTGCCATTAAAGTCGATGTCGAACGACTGAGTTAACAAAATAAAATATCATTAATAATATGCTGTTTTTTGTTTTTCCGGACAGAACAGCGTTCAGCTCATTTTCGCTGAATGTAGAGAAATCATTAAAATAAAACCAAAAAATATCTATCTTGCCGAAGCCCGCATACGGCCGGGTGCCGTCGAATATTGTAACCAACTGCGTATGAATTCTCGTTGAAAGTCAAATTTTCCGTCACTAACCTTCTATTAAATCAACAGTGTTCAAACGTCTCTGGAGGCCCTCATGTGGAACAACGCCAATGATCGCATGTTGCGCGAACGGGCGGCCGAGGTCATTCCAGGGGGCATGTACGGCCATCAGTCTGTGGCGCTGATGCCGGAAGACACGCCGCAGTTCTTCACGAAGGCCGACGGCACGCGCATCACCGATGCGGACGGCAATGTCTATATCGATTTCATGTGCGCCTATGGTCCCAATCTACTCGGATACAATCATCCCGATATCATGCGGGCGGTTGCCGATCAGCAAGCGCGGATCGACGCGGCGACCGGACCGACACCGCTGATCGTCGATTTGGCGGAGGCCATGGTGTCCATGGTCTCGCATGCGGATTGGGCGATGTTCTGCAAGAACGGGTCGGACGCGACTATGATGGCGCTGATGATTGCCAGGGCCTATCGCGGCAAGCGCAAGGTTCTGGTGGCGCGCAAGTCGTATCACGGTTCGATGCCCTGGAGCACGCCGCGCCCCGCCGGCGTCGTGGACGAAGATCGGGCACATATCATCTATTTCGACTACGGCGACGCGCAGAGCCTGAAGGATGCGGTGGCGTCCGCGGGCGGCGATCTTGCCGGCATATTCGCAACCCCGTACCGGCACGATGTTTTTGCCGATCAATCCACACCGGATCGTGAATACGCCCAAACCGCCAGGGATCTCGCGGACGAGCATGATGCCTTGTTGATCGTGGACGATGTGCGGGCAGGTTTCCGCGTCGCCCGTGATTGTTCCTGGGAAACCATCGGCGTGCGGCCCGACTTGTCGGCCTGGGGAAAGGTTCTCGGAAACGGGCAGCCGATTTCCGCGTTGCTGGGCAACGATCGGGCGCGTGATGCTGCATCGCGAATATATGCGACGGGATCATATTGGTTCGCGGCGGTACCGATGGCGGCGGCATTGGAAACGATGCGCATCATTCGGGAAACCGAGTACCTGGAAGACATGCGTCGGATCGGCACAGCGTTTCGCGATGGCCTGAACGCACAGGCCGAGGAATTCGGCATCGGTATCCGTTGCACGGGCCCGGTAACGCTTCCGATGCTGCAATTCGACGACGATCCCGATTTCAGGGTCGGTTACGGCTTTTGCCGCGCTGCAATGAAGCGCGGCGTCTATCTGTCCCCGTATCACAACATGTTCACCAATGCCGCAATGACCGAAGCGGACATTGCGCAAACCCTCGAAGCGACCGGCGCAGCTTTCGAGGAGATAAAAAGAAACCGGGCGTCCTTACAGCCATCCACCACGGTGATGGCGCTGACCGGATCTTGAATCATCAACCGTTGCGCCGACAGGGAAGCTAGTCATGAAGCATTTCAGAATTAACAAAGGGGTCGCGGCCCTTGTCCTTGCCGGTGGCGCGCTATTCGCCCAACCGGCGGTCGCCGACGAAACGGACACATTGGTGATCGCAAGGTCGATGGACGTCAATTCGCTCGATCCGTCCCGCGCTTTCTGCGACACCTGCCAGTTCTATCTCACGGCTGTATATGAAACGCTGGTAACGTTGGCGCCGGACAATAAGACACTGGTGCCGAATCTGGCCGAGAGCTGGGACGTGAACGGTGATTTCACGGAATTCACCTTCCGCTTGAAAGACGCCCGTTTCTCCGATGGTTCTCCGGTCGAAGCGTCCGACGTTATCTGGACTTTCAATCGTTTGAAGAACGTCAAGGGATCGCCCTCTTTCCTGATGGACGGTCTCGTAAGCGCAGAGGCCGTTGACGCAAAGACCGTGAAATTCACTGTCGATGCGCCGAACTCCGAATTCCTCAACAAGGTTTCCGCACCCTATACCGGTATTATCAATGCCGAGGTTGCCGAGGCTGCCGGCGCTTCCGCCGCAGACAATGCATCGGAAGCGGACAAGGCCGAGTCTTGGTTCCTGGAAAACTCGGCCGGCTCGGGACCGTTCATGTTGAAGCTCTATTCGCCGGAAGCTGAGCTTCGTCTGGCCCGCAACGACTCCTATTGGGGCAGCGCGCCCGCCTTCGCGGAAGTCGTTGTTACCCAGATCCAGGATGCCGTCAGCCAGGCGCAGGCGCTGGAAACCGGACAAGTCGATATCGCGATGCAGATCGATCCGGATACGGCTCAGTCGATCCGGTCATCGGACGTCGTTACCGAAGTCGTTCCCAGTTACAACTTCACCTATATCGGTTTCATTCCCGGCGCCAAGGGCATGGCCGATGTGCTGACCAAAGACGTTCGTCAGGCGCTTGCTCTGGCGATCGATTATGATGGCATGCTGGACTTCACGGTTGGCGGTAACGGCGCGAAACAGGCGGCCCCGATTCCGAACGGTTTTCCGGGTACCGCCGCTCTGAGCCCGCGGGAACAGAACATCGAAAAGGCCAAGGAAATGTTGGCGGCGGCGGGACAATCCGACCTGAAGCTGGTTGCCGGGTATCCCAACGACAACATTTACGGCGTCGATTTCAACATCATGATGCAGAAGGTGCAGCAGGACTTTGCCGCGATCGGCGTGGAAATGGAATTGAAGCCGTTGACCTGGGCCGTCTGGCGCGATGAGTTGGGCGCGGGTGAATGGCCCGTGACCGCCGTCTACTATGCACCGGACTATTACGGTTCGGGCCAGTACATCGCCTATTTCGGTATGATCGAGGGGTATCCCTGGGTGAAGCGCGCCGGCGTCGGCAAAGACGAATTGGTGGTAAACTCGGAAGAAGCCCCGCTCTATGCGAAAGCGCTGGCATCCTCCGGCGCCGATTCCGAAGCGGCCTATACCCAGTTGGGCAAGGAAATGATGAACGACGCGATCATCATTCCGCTTGTGTCGCCGAACCTCGTGCTGGCACATCGTAGCGATATCAGCGGTGTTCGTTATTCGGCTTGCTGCAACCTGCCGCTCGCCGAAATCTCTCGGAAGTAGTGTTACATGCTCGCCTACGTCATCAAGCGGTTGATCGCGATACCTTTTCTGCTTCTTGGCGTGGCGAGCGTGTCTTTCATGTTGTCGCAAATGACCAAGGGCGACCCGTTGGCCGCCCTTGTTCCCGAACGGATGATGTCGAATGCTGAAGTCGTCGCGGCGGTGAAAGCCGAGTGGGGACTCGATAAACCCCTGCCGGTCCGATACGCCGTCTATCTGGGTAATCTCGTACAGGGCGACCTCGGCACATCATTCGCAACCCGCCGGCCGGTGGCGGCCGATATCGCCCAGCGCCTGCCGGCGACATTGGAACTGGTCGTGTCCGCGATGATCGTGGGGACTACGCTTGGCCTGTCGCTCGGATTGTTGTCGGCAAAGTACCGGGGATCGGTTTTCGACAGTCTGGCCCGCATGGTGGCGCTGGTCGGGTCCTCCCTGCCGATCTTCTGGTCCGGCCTTATTCTGCTTTATCTGTTTTCCGTTCGCCTCTCGGTCGTGCCCGGTACCGGACGGTTGCCCGCGAGGGTCGAACCGCCAACGCATGTTACAGGTTTCTACACCATCGATTCGCTGATTGCCGGAGATCTGTCGCTGTTTCTTCAGTCGCTCGCGCATTTGGCCCTTCCGGCTTTCGTCCTGGGATGGGCGGTTACCGGCATTATCACCCGGCTTGTGCGTTCCTCGCTGATCGAAGGAATGGCGCAGGATTATGCCAGGACGGCGCGCGCCAAAGGGGCACCAGAGCGCGTCGTGCTGATCAATCATGCCTTGCCGAACGCGATGATACCCTTGTTGACGATTCTGGGTTTTACCTTTGCCTACCTTATTACGGGCGCGGTTCTGACCGAGGCTATATTCTCCTGGCCCGGGATTGGGTCCTATGCGGTTCGCGCGGCGGCGTCCTTGGACTATCCGGCGATCGGTGGGGTGACGATTGTCGGTTCCGTCGCCTTCCTGCTGGCGAACCTTTTGACGGATATCGGTTATGCCTGGGCCAACCCGCGCATCAGGGTGCATTAAGTGACGGATATCGCCTCTCCAAATGAGACCACGAAGGCCGCCAAACTCAGCGGTCTGAAATGGTTGATGCGCAGATTGCCGCCGACGTCGAAAATCGGCGCTGTCATTCTTCTGTTCTGGATTGTGGCCGTGCTCACCGTCAGCCTGTGGCCGATCGACGATCCGCTTGCCATGGTCGGGCGCCGCTTGCAGCCGCCATCGCCGGATCATTGGCTGGGGACGGACGCGCTCGGCCGGGATGTCCTGTCGCGCACCCTGCACGGGTCGGTCTGGTCCATTCCGATTGCCTTCGTGGTCGTGCTCTGCGCGGTCGTCATCGGTTCCGCAATGGGCGCGATCGCCGGTTTCTTCGGCGGTTGGTGGGATTCGATCATCATGCGGCTTGTCGACGTCACCGTATCTTTCCCGCCGATCCTGCTGGCGATGGCGGTGGCCGCGATGCTCGGGCCCGGCTTGGCCAATGCCTCGATCGCCATGGTGATCGTGTGGTGGCCGATCTATGCACGGTTGATGCGCGCGCAGGTTCTCGAAATGCGCGAGCGCGACCATGTCGAAGCCGCGGTTGCCGGCGGCGCCGGTCCGTTCCGCGTTCTTACCATTCACGTCTTGCCGCTGTGCTGGACTCCCACTTTGATCAACGCGACGATGGATTTCGGGCAAGTCGTATTGCTGGCCGCGTCGTTGAGCTTCATCGGGCTCGGTGCAACCCCGCCGTCGCCGGAATGGGGCAGCATGATATCTGAAGGGGCCGCCCGCTTTTACAATTGGTGGATTGCCTTCGGCCCGGGCATGGCGATTCTGTCCGTCGTCCTGGCGACCTCCTTTCTGGGGGATGGGCTGCGCGATGTCTTCGACCGGAGAAGCACATGACGACGCCCCTGCTCGAACTGAAGGATCTTCGCGTCGCCTTCAAGGGGGTTGACGATAGATGGGCTGAAGCGGTCTGCGGGATCAATCTTTCCCTGGAACCGGGAAAGGTTCTTGGAATCGTGGGGGAAAGCGGTTCCGGTAAATCGGTTGCCATGATGGCGTTTCTGCAATTGTTGCCGCGCGGTACCCGCGTCGATGGGCATGCAAGGTTCATGGGTGAGGAGCTGATCGGCATGCACCCGTCGCGGATACGCCGGATCCGCGGCAAGGATATCGGATGTGTCTTTCAGGATCCTTTGACCGCGTTCAATCCCGTCATCCCGATCGGAAAGCAAATCGCCGAAGCGATCCGCCTGCATGATCGCTCGATATCTCAGCGCGACGCGATCAAGGAAGCGGAGCGTCTGCTGGAGATGGTCTCTATCCCGCAACCCGCGCGCCGGGTTCGGCAGTACCCGCATGAATTTTCCGGCGGGATGCGCCAGCGTGCGATGATCGCCATGGCCCTGGCGAACCGCCCCCGGCTGATCATTGCCGACGAACCGACAACGGCGCTCGATGTGACGGTTCAGGCGCAGATCCTCGATTTATTGGCCGATTTGCGGAAGGAACTGGATATCGGGCTCGTGTTGATTACCCACGATCTTGGCGTCGTTTCGGGGATCGCCGACGAGATCGCCGTCATGTATAGCGGCCGCGTGGTTGAACGGGGCGCGACGGAACCGATTTTCTATCAGACGGCCCATCCCTACACCTCCGCACTGATCGGCGCCGTCCCGACGATTGAGGAGGCGAAGCCGCTGGATCCGATCGAGGGCACACCGCCCTCGATTTTTGCGCGCCCGCAGGGATGTTCCTTCGCTCCGCGCTGCAAACGTGCCCAGGACAAGTGCCGGTCCGATGATCCGGCATTGGAGCTTCGTGGTGCGACGGCCAATGCCTGCCATTTCCCCATGAACGGTGCGTATCAGGCGGAGGCACAATAATGACCACGGTTCCGGCCACGGCAGGTGCCAAAGACCGTACGCATGGTACAGAAACCGTTCTGTCCGTTCGCGGTCTGAACAAGGAGTTCCCTCTGCGTGGCGGGGTGTTCGGCCGGCAGGTCGGCGTGGTGCAGGCAGTGTCTGATGTCAGCTTCGATGTCGCCGCGGGGGAAACGCTCGCACTTGTCGGTGAGTCCGGCTGCGGCAAGTCGACCCTGGGCCGCAGCATTCTGCGTCTTATCGAACCAAGCGCAGGGCAGGTCACCCTGGATGGCCGAAACGTGACCGAGGCCGATGCCGCCGAGTTGCGGGCACTTCGGCGCGACATGCAATTGGTCTTTCAGGATCCGATGGCTTCGTTGCACCCGCGCATGACGGTCGGACAAATCCTTGCGGAAGGCATGCTGTTGGCCGAGTTGCCGCCGCAGGACCTTCGCGCGCGTATCGCGGAAATGATCGGTCTGGTCCAACTGCCGGCTGATATGGTTGATCGATATCCGCATGAACTCTCCGGCGGACAGCGGCAAAGAGTGGGGATCGCGCGGGCCCTCTCGCTTAACCCGAAACTCATTGTCCTTGATGAGCCGGTCTCCGCACTCGACGTCTCGGTGCAGGCAGGAATATTGAATTTGCTGCGAAAGTTGCAGCACCAACTCGGCTGCGCCTATCTCTTCATTTCTCATGATCTCGGCGTTGTTCGGAATATATCCGATCGTGTTGCGGTGATGTATCTGGGCAAGATTGTCGAACTGGCACCGGTTGAGAAACTGTATGCAGACCCCCAGCATCCTTATACGCAGGCATTGATATCCGCCATTCCTCGTCCCGACCCGCGCGTCGAGCGGTCGCGGCGGCGAATTAAATTGACCGGCGACCTGCCGTCTCCCATCAACCCGCCTTCGGGCTGCCGATTCCATACACGCTGCGCGCGTGCCAGTGCCAAGTGCAAAACCGCCTCACCGGACCTTACCGAAATTGGGGCGGCCGGCCACCGTGTCGCCTGCCATCACCCAGGTCCTGCTCCCTAGTCTTTCCCCTGCAGGCTTCGCCTGAGACCGATCCCAGCCAGGTCATGGATCAGGTTTCAAGGCTTCCCGGGTACGCTTCCGAACAGTTGCGTCCGTTGGATGTGATGCCGCTTGCAGGAATTCATGTTGCGGTGCAACATGCGCGCATGACGAAGAACCGGGATGTCAAATTGCAGATCGCCGTGGTCGAACGAGATCGCGAGCGCGCGCTTTTGATCGTGGACGGGTTGCAGGATGCCGGCGAGTTCGATGTTTCCGTGATCGGTGACGAAACCGGTTTGGCGCGAAAACTGGCGGCCCTGAACCCGGATGTTGTCCTGATTGATCTTGAAAACCCGAGCCGGGACGTCCTTGAAGGATTGACGCTGGCCTCCACACCGTTGGACCGGCCGGTTGCCATCTTCGTAGACCGCAGCGATGCCGATTTGATGAAGGATGCGATCGAAGCCGGCGTCAGCGCCTATGTGGTTGCCGGACTTCAGAAGGATCGCATCAAGCCGGTGATGGATGCCGCGATTGCACGCTTTTCCATGGTCAGCCGAATTCGGAAGGAATTGGATGCGACGAAGGCTGCCCTGGCCGAACGTAAAATGGTCGACCGGGCCAAGGGGCTCCTGATGAATGCCCGCGGTCTTTCGGAAGACGAGGCCTACGCGCTGTTGCGCCGAACCGCCATGGACCAGGGCAAGAAGATCTCGGAAGTCGCCAGTGCCTTGATTACCGCGTCGGAGCTGCTGAAGTGAGCCTGCGTCGGATCGATTGTGGGATCATCCCATTGGTGGACAGTGCCGCCTTGGTGGTTGCCAGGGAACTTGGTTTCGCCGCCGAGGAGGGGTTGGACCTTCAACTCCATGTTGAACGGTCCTGGTCCGCGATCCGGGACAAGCTGGCGCTGGGGCGGTTGGACGCGGCGCATATGTTGGCCCCGGTTCCCATCGCGATGTCGATGGGATTGGGCGGAATGGCAATGCCGTTGGACGCCCTGATGGTGCTGTCCGTGAACGGAAATGTCGTCGGCGTATCCCGTCAACTCGCTGAAAAGATGCGGGATAACGGGATGCCGAATGATTTCATGGCGGCGGAACGGATCGGCAGGGCCTTGGTCGGTGTGTGTCCGCGCCCGCTTCGGATCGGCGTTCCATTCCCGTTCTCCATGCATGCCGAGCTTCTCTACTACTGGCTAGAGGCTCTTGGTCTGCGCGCGCCGCAGGAACTGGATGTGCGAACCGTGCCGCCGCCATTGATGGTGGAAGCCATGGCGGCCGGGGAGATCGACGCTTTTTGTGTCGGCGAGCCGTGGGGCTCCGTCGCGGTGGAAAAGGGCGTGGCGGAACTGATACTGCCGTGCTGCGCAATCTGGCGCTTCGCCCCTGAAAAAGTTCTAGCTGTCCGACGCGGGTGGGCGGAACGCGAAGTGGAAGCGACCGCCGCCTTGATGCGGGCGGTCTGGCGGGCGGCCCGTTGGCTGTCCGACCCGTCGCGTCCGATGACCGCCTCTGAAATCCTGGCCCGGGAATCCTATTTGAACGTTGCGCCGGAAGTCATAGAGCGAACTTTGCTTGGCCGCATTCTCGTCTCTTCGACCAGCGAGGAAAAAGAAGCACCCAGATTCATCGAGTTCCTGGATGGGGCCGCGACATTCCCCTGGCGAAGTCAGGCGGTATGGATCGCCAACCGGCTGGCCCGTCGGAACGGACTGGACAGGGCTGAGGCGGCGGCCATCGCGCGACGGTGTTTCCGACCGGATCTTTATCGCGAATATCTCTCCGCGCTCGGGGTCGATATGCCGGGCGCGTCGGAGAAACTGGAAGGGTCCCTGTCCGCGCGCATGCCGGTCGCCTCTTCCACGGGCGACATGTTCCTGGGACCCGACACCTTCTTTGATGCAAAGGTGTTCGATTCGACCGACCCGGACTGATCGGTTGCCGACGCGATCGGAAGCGACGTCCTGCGTTGGGTGACCGTCTCAGTACCCGGTAATCCTATGCCATTTTGCTCATCGCAATAATCGTCATGCGGGTGTTTTGATGACGCAGAGGCATCTCATTTGCCTCAAGAAAGCGGGTAGCCACTTTCGGAAAATGAGTGGCAGGATTGCGTGCTTTGCCCGTTCAGCAGGGCATCAAAGAAAATTCGCGAGCGACGGCGCTGAGACGCCGAAACGGTGTCTACGCGAAACCTGGGAGAAAACGCATGCTTAGACGAACCTTTGTCAAATTTGCCGGAGTTGTTGCAGCCGCCCTGGCGATCAGCACTTTCGGCGTTGCTTCCGCGCAGGCGGAGTGGCCGGAGCGTCCGGTCACGGTGGTCGTGCCCTGGGGCGCCGGTGGCGGTACGGATGCGGTCGGTCGCATCCTTGCCAGCCTTCTGGAGAAGGAACTGGGCCAGCCCTTCAACGTCGTCAATCGTACCGGCGGCTCGGGCGTGGTCGGGCATTCGTCCATCGCCACCGCGGCGCCGGACGGCTACACGATCGGTGTGATTACCGTCGAAATCGTGATGATGCACTGGGCCGGTCTGACCGACCTTACTTACAAGGACTATTCGGTTGCGGCACAGGTAAACCTCGATCCGGGCGGTCTGATGGTCGCCAAAGGGTCACCGTATAATTCGGCGGCGGAACTGCTGGAAGCGATCAAGACATTGCCCGCCAGCACCTTCAAAGGGTCAGGTACCGGCCAAGGCGGCATCTGGCATCTCGGTTATGCCGGTTGGATGTTGTCGGAAGGCGTCGATCCGAACGTCGCGCCGTGGGTCCCCAGCCAGGGCAGCGCGCCGGCGTTGAAGGATATGGTCGCAGGCGGAGTTGATTTCGTTACCTCTTCGCTGGCCGAGGGACGCGCGCTGATCGAAGCCGGAGAAGTCCGTCCGCTCGCCAATATGGGCGATGAACGGCTTGCCATCTTCCCTGACGTGCCGACACTGAAGGAAGCAACCGGTTCCGACTGGACGGTTGGCGCCTGGCGGATGGTCGCGGGTCCCAAAGGGATGCCCCAGGAAGTCATGGACAAGCTGATTCCGGCCCTGAAGAAGGCCTATGACTCCCCCGAGTATAAAGAGTTCATGGAAGGCCGCGGCTTCGGCATGGTCTGGCGTCCGTCCGCCGAGGCGGAAGCCTTCATGGCCAAGGCCGACGCCGATTTCGGCGCGGTCATGGAAAAGGCCGGTTTGAAGAACTGATACGCTTCGCTTTGATACGCCGGTCCGGCAGCCGTTGCCGGGCCGGCGGTCGTTTCATAGCCGGGGGGCCATTTCGTCGTGAAAGTCAATGACGCCATTGCCGGTGCGCTGTTCATCGGCGTTGCAGCACTGATCTTTGTCTTTACCAGCCAGTTCCGTGACATGCCGGGGCAGAACTACGGTGCTGGTTTCTTTCCACGGTCCATCGCCGTGGTGATGGCGCTCCTCGGGGCGTCGTTGGTGTTCAAGGGCGTGCGTGAGCGCGGCGACAAGCCATGGGCCGAGGCTCTGGAATGGATGCGCTCGCCCCGCCATGTCGCCAACTTCGCCCTCGTTTTGGTGGCGTTGGTCTTCTACATCCTGGTTTCGGACATTCTCGGTTATGTCATCACCGGCTTCATAACACTTTATGGTCTGCTTCTCTGGCTGCGCGGTGGCCGCAACTGGCTGTCGTCAGCGGTGATTGCGGTGGTGGCGGTGATCGTCATCCAGCAGTTCTTCGGTCAATTCCTCCGGGTGCCTTTGCCTTGGGGCATCCTTGAACCCTGGTCCTGGTAGGTTATTGGCCATGGAAATCTTCATTAGTGCGTTGCCGCTGGTCTTCGACCCCTATGTGTTGGTCGTGATCGTCCTTTCCGGCCTGTTCGGCATGTTCATGGGCGCAATACCTGGCTTGTCGGCGACGATGGCGACGGCATTGCTGGTGCCGGTCACCTTCTTCATTCCGCCGGTTCCGGCGCTGGCTGCCATGGTTACGGCGACTGCGATGGCGATTTTCGCCGGTGACCTGCCCGGCGCGCTCCTGCGCATTCCCGGAACACCGGCATCGGCAGCGTATACCGACGAAGCTTTTGCCATGACCCGAAAGGGCAAAGCGGAACTGGTGCTGGGGACCGGGCTCGCCAGTGCTGTCGTCGGCGGTCTGTTCGGTGCCGTGGTGCTGACCTTCACGGCGCCCGTGCTCGCGAAATTCGCACTCAACTTCTCGTCCTACGAATATTTTTGGCTCGCCTGCCTGGGACTCACCTGCGCCGCCTTCATCTCAACCGACCAGCCGGTCAAGGGCGCGTTGTCGCTGTTGGTCGGCCTTTTGATAGCGACCGTGGGGCTCGACCCGATGTCGGGACAGGCCCGCTTCACTTTCGGCAGCATCGAACTGATGGGAGGTGTGAACTTCATTCCGGCGATGATCGGAATGTTCGCCCTCGCCGAAGTGCTGCGCTCGGTGACCGCTATCCGCCCACCACCCGAGGTCAAGCAGTCGTCCATCGGCAACATTTTTTCGGGGCTCGGCGGTGTACTCTATAGGTATAAGCTGAATCTCTTTCGCGGCAGTGTCATCGGCACGCTGGTCGGAGCCCTGCCGGGCGCCGGCTCCGACATCGCAGCATGGATCTCCTATGCCGTTTCGAAGAAGTTCTCGAAGGAACCGGAGAAATTCGGAACCGGCCATGTTGAGGGCATTGTCGATGCCGGCTCATCCAACAATGCCGGATTGGGCGGGACCTGGGTGCCGGCGCTTGTCTTCGGCATCCCCGGCGATTCGATCACGGCGATCGTCATCGGCGTGCTCTACGTCAAGGGTATGAATCCAGGGCCGACAGTGTTTCTCGACAAGCCCGAGTTGATCTACGCGGTGTTCATCTCCTTCTTCGTCGCGAACCTGCTACTCCTGCCGCTCGGTTATGCGGCGATCAAGTCGTCGAAGCAGCTGCTGCGCGTGCCGCGCAACATTCTGATGCCGATCATCCTGATGTTCTGTGTCGTCGGCACTTTCGCCATCAATAACACCGTCTTCGGCGTCGGCATCATGCTGGTGCTCGGTCTCGTCGCCTATCTGATGGAGGAAAACGGATTTCCCATCGCTCCGGCGATCCTCGGCCTCGTGCTTGGCGGCCTCTTGGAAGACTCGTTCATGACCTCCATGATCAAGGCCGACGGCGATTTCATTACCTTCTTCGAGCGTCCGGTGGCCGGCGTCCTAGGCGTCGTGACGATCTCAATCTGGTTGATGCCGCTGATCATGAAATGGCGTCGTCGGCGGGGGTTGGCACCGGCTGGCGACGTGTGAGCCGCGGGCCGGGTCCGCATCGGACCTGGCAGAATTTTCTCTTGATATTGCACCGCAGCATGTTATAAATGACTTCATCTGGACAACGGCGTCCGGGACCAAATTCTCTCCATGCGGAGAGTTCTGAGCAGAGCCGCTCAAGCAATCGCGCGAAATTCGCGCGGCATGCTGAGCGGCTTTTCGTATTTGGCCCGATGCCTTTGAACCGAGAGGGATGGCAGGGCCGACTTGAAGGAGACCTGTCATGTACCTTCGTCGTTTCATCGCCGGTATCGCCCTGGCGTTCACAGCATCGACGGCATCCGCCGAAATGCTCGACGTCGAAAAGGACGAGTTGAAGTTCGGTTTCATCAAACTGACCGATATGGCGCCGCTCGCCGTGGCTTATGAGAAAGGCTATTTCGAGGACGAGGGCCTCTTCGTCACGCTGGAGCCGCAGGCCAACTGGAAGGTTCTGCTGGATGGCGTGATCGACGGTCAGTTGGACGGCGCGCACATGCTGGCCGGACAGCCGCTCGCCGCGACCATCGGTTTCGGCACCGAGGCGCATATCATCACGCCCTTTTCCATGGATCTGAATGGCAACGGCATTACCGTTTCCAATGAGATCTGGGCGCAAATGAAGGAGTACATTCCGCACGAAAACGGCAAGCCGGTTCACCCCATATCGGCCTCGGCTCTGAAACCCGTTGTCGAGAAGTACCGGGCCGAAGGCAAGCCGTTCAACATGGGCATGGTCTTCCCGGTCTCTACCCACAATTACGAACTTCGTTACTGGTTGGCCGCCGGCGGTCTGAAACCCGGCTACTACAGTGAAGAAAACATAACCGGCCAGATTGACGCTGACGTGCTGTTGAGCGTGACGCCGCCGCCGCAGATGCCGGCCACGTTGGAAGCGGGTACCATATATGGCTATTGCGTGGGTGAGCCTTGGAACCAGCAGGCCGTCTTCAAGGGGATCGGCGTTCCGGTTATCACCGATTACGAGATCTGGAAGAACAACCCGGAGAAGGTGTTCGGTATCACGGCCGAATTCGCCGAAAAATATCCGAACACCACGCTCGCGATCACCAAGGCTCTGATCCGTGCGGCCCAGTGGTTGGACGAGAACGATAACGCCAACCGTCCGGAAGCCGTAGAAATCCTATCCCGTCCGGAATATGTCGGTGCCGACTATGACGTGATCGCAAATTCCATGATCGGCACCTTCGAATACGAGAAGGGCGACAAGCGCGAGGTCCCCGACTTCAACGTCTTCTTCCGCTACAACGCGACCTATCCGTATTACTCCGACGCCGTCTGGTATCTCAGCCAGATGCGCCGGTGGGGCCAGATCGCCGAATCCAAGGCGGATGCCTGGTACGACGACGTCGCGAAAAAGGTCTACCGCCCGGACATCTATCTCTCCGCCGCCAAGCTGCTGGTCGAGGAAGGCCTGTCGAACGAGGCGGACTTCCCTTGGGAGACGGACGGTTATCGCGCACCGCAGACCGAGTTCATCGACGGGATCACCTTCGATGGCCGGAAGCCGAATGACTATCTCAACAAGTTCCCCATCGGGTTGAAGGGTGAGCAGAAGGTCGTCGGCAACGCGGTGGAAGGATAAGCGAAGCCAAAGCCGGGCGCCCAGCCATATGGCCGGCGCCCAGCCGCCCTATCCCCCAAGAATACACCAATCCCCTGTTTGGACGAGAGAGAGCCGCGATGACCGCAATAACCGACTCCGCGCCGCGAGACGATGACGCCGCCGAAGCCCGACGGGCCAAGCTGTTCACGAATATCAACAAGGCGGACACCTACCTGAAGGTTGTGGGCTTGCCTTGGGTGACGCCGATCCTGCGCGCGATCGCGGGCGACAGTCCCAGGGCACAGATGAGGGAGCTGTGGTCTCAACTTGGCGTGCCGCTGGCCGCGATCCTCGCCTTCCTCTTCATTTGGGCACAACTGGCACCGACGGTTCAGACGTCGTTGGGAGCAATCCCCGGCCCAATGCAGGTCTGGGAACAGGTCGTCGCGCTGGACGAAGACGCGGCCAGAAAGGCGCAATCTGCGGCGGATTTTTATGAGCGCCAGGAAAAGCGGAACGCGAAGCTTGTCGCTGCCGGCAAGGAAGACCGCGTGAAGTGGCGCGAATTTACGGGCGCGCCCAGCTACTACGACCAGATATGGACCTCCATCACGACCGTTTTCTTCGGCTTCCTGTTGGCGACGTTGGTCGCCGTGCCGATCGGGATCGTTTGCGGCCTATCGAAGACCGCCAACGCGGCATTCAATCCGTTGATACAGATATTCAAACCGGTCTCGCCGCTGGCGTGGCTGCCGATCGTCACGATGGTGATTTCCGCAACCTACGAAACGAATGACGGTTGGTTTACCAAGTCGTTCCTGAATTCCGCCATTACAGTAACGTTGTGTTCGCTTTGGCCGACACTGATCAACACGGCCCACGGGGTGGCCAGCATCGACAAGGATCTCGTCAACGTTTCCCGTGTGCTGAAGATGTCTACCTGGACCAAAATCACGAAACTGGTCCTGCCGTCGGCGCAACCGCTGATCTTTACCGGGCTGCGCCTAAGCCTTGGTGTCGGCTGGATGGTTCTCATCGCGGCGGAAATGCTGGCGCAGAATCCGGGCCTTGGAAAATTCGTCTGGGATGAATTCCAGAACGGCAGCTCCCAAAGCCTGGCCAAGATCATGGTAGCCGTCTTCACGATCGGCATCATCGGCTTCCTGTTGGACAGGATGATGTACGCCATCCAGACGCTTCTCACTTACTCGAATAATCGGTGACGGCCATGAACATTCTCGAACTGCGGAATTGCAGCAACGGCTTCGGTGAAGGTGCAGCGCGGGAGGAAGTCCTGAAAGGGATTGACCTGAACGTCGAGGAAGGTGAGTTCGTCGCGATCCTCGGTTTCTCCGGCACCGGGAAGTCCACTCTGATTAATCTGTTGGCCGGTCTTGTTCACCCTGATAGCGGCAAGGCGCTGTTTCGTGGAGAACAGATTGAAGGACCGGGACCGGAACGCGGCCTTGTCTTCCAGTCCTATTCTCTGATGCCGTGGTTGACCGTTGCCGGAAACGTCCGGCTGGCGGTTGATACGGTTCACAAGGACAAGCCCAAATCCGAACGGGCAGCAATCGCTGCGCATTACATCGACATGGTTGGCCTGTCGCATGCGACGGACCGACGCCCGGCGGAACTCTCCGGGGGTATGCGTCAGCGGGTATCTGTTGCGCGCGCCCTGGCGATGAGCCCGGAGGTGCTGCTGCTCGACGAACCGCTATCGGCATTGGATGCATTGACCCGGGCCAATCTTCAGGACGAAATCGAACGCATCTGGGAAGCGGACCGCAAGACCGTTGTTCTGATTACCAATGATGTGGATGAGGCGATCCTGCTTGCCGACCGTATCGTCTCCCTGAATCCGGACGGCACCCTGGGCGAGCAGTTCACGGTGGACCTGCCACGCCCGAGAGACCGGACGGCGATGAACCATGATCAGGTCTTCAAGGCGCTTCGCGGCAAGGTGACGAACTATCTCATGGATGTTGGGGTCGCTTCGCGGGTGGAGGGGTCGCGCGTGCTGCCCAATGTCACTCCGATCCACGGCATGCCGAAAGCCTATGCCGACGCGGCAGATTCGCCGGTGACCGACCGTTATCTGCAATTCTCTCAGCTGCATAAGGTTTATCCGACCCCAAAAGGTCCGCTGACCGTCGTCGAAGATTTCGAACTGTCGGTGCATAAAGGGGAGTTCATTTCCCTGATCGGGCATTCCGGTTGCGGTAAATCGACGGTTCTGACGATGGCGGCGGGATTGAACGAAATTTCCAAGGGCGCCATCGTCCTGGACGGCAGCCATGTCGTCGAGGCCGACCCGGAGCGCGCGGTCGTATTCCAAGCGCCGAGCCTGTTCCCTTGGTTGACGGCGCGCGAGAATGTCGCAGTCGGTGTCGACCGCGTCTATCCGAAAGCGAGTCTGGCCGAGCGACAGGACGTCGTCGATTTCTACCTGGAGCGCGTCGGCCTGGCGGATGCGATGGACAGGCCTGCTTCCGAACTCTCCAACGGGATGAAGCAGCGCGTCGGCATCGCACGGGCCTTCGCTCTTTCGCCGAAACTGCTCCTGCTGGACGAGCCTTTCGGCATGTTGGACAGCCTGACGCGTTGGGAGTTGCAAGAAGTCCTCATGGAAGTATGGGCGCGGACGCAGGTCACCGCGATTTGCGTCACCCATGATGTCGACGAAGCAATCCTGCTGGCGGATCGGGTCGTCATGATGACGAACGGGCCGAACGCGCGAATTGGCAAGATCATGGATGTCGATCTGCCGCGCCCGCGCACGCGAAAAGCCCTTTTGGAACATCCCGGCTACTACGAATACCGCGAGCAACTGCTGTCCTTCCTCGAGGAATACGAACACGGAAACCGGAAAGCGCCTGAGCCTGTGGAGGAAGACGCTGAACTTGAAACCGACGAAGCGGCCTAGGCCCACCCGCTTGGCGCTACAGGCGGGGGCGTAAGATGGAGTTGGATGAATGACAAGAAAGCTGGTTGTCATCGGTGCGGGAATGGCATCGGGCCGCGTGCTCGAGGAACTGTTCGAGAAGGCACCGGGTGAATATGACGTCACCCTGTTCGGGGCAGAGCCGCGCGGGAATTACAACCGCATAATGCTCTCGCCGGTTCTGTCGGGGGAAAAGACCTATGAGGAGATTGTCACCCATGACGCCGACTGGTACCGGGAGCATTCGGTGCAATGCCGGTTTGGCGAGCGTATCACGGCCATTGACCGCAACCGCAAAACCGTCGTGACGGACCAGGGCGAGACATCCTACGACAAGTTGCTGATTGCAACGGGATCACAACCATTCATCATTCCGGTGCCGGGCAAGGACCTCCCCGGTGTGCTGACATACCGGGATCTGGACGATGTTGAGAAAATGCTCGACGCGGCCCAGAAACCAGGTGCGAAAGCGGTCGTGATTGGCGGCGGCTTGCTCGGCCTTGAGGCTGCAGCGGGTCTGAAAATGCAGGGCGTGGATGTAACGGTTCTTCATTTGATGCCGCATCTGATGGAACGGCAACTGGATCCGGCCGCGGGTTATCTTCTGGCAAAGGAACTGGAGGCGCGCGGGATCAACGTTCACCTGCGTGCGAATACCCACGAAATCGTCGGCTCCGATAAGGTGGAGGCGGTTCGTCTGGATGACGGCACCGAATACAAGGCCGACATTGTCGTCATGGCCGTGGGGATCAAACCGGACACGCATTTGGCGGTTGGCGCCGGTCTCGCCTGTGGACGGGGCATTCATGTGGACGATGCAATGGTTACCGCCGATCCGGATATTCTGGCCGTCGGCGAATGTGTGGAACACCGCGGCATGTGTTACGGGCTCGTCGCGCCGCTCTACGAGATGGCGAAGGTGGCGGCCAAGACCTTGGTTGGAGAAGAGGCCGGATACGAAGGGTCGGCTCTCTCGACGAAGCTGAAGGTTACGGGCGTCGACCTTTTCTCCGCCGGAGACTTCTCCGAAGGCGATGACCGTGAGGAGATCGTTTTCCGGGACCCGACGCGTGGTGTATACAAAAGAATTGTATTGCAGGGCGACAAGATCGTCGGAGTCGTCCTGTATGGAGACGCTGCGGACGGCGGCTGGTTCTTTGGCCTGCTGAAGGACGGAACTGATATCTCGGAGATGCGGGATACGCTGATCTTTGGGCCGGCCTATGCGGGAGGGTCCCCGCTGGACCCTATGGCGGCCGTTGCAGCCTTGCCGGATGATGCGGAAATCTGCGGCTGTAACGGCGTATGCAAGGGGACGATTGTCTCAACGATCACCGCCAAGGGATTGGACACGATTGATGAGGTGAAGGCTCATACCAAGGCCTCATCCTCCTGCGGGACCTGTACGGGATTGGTCGAACAGGTCATGGCCTTGACCTTGGGAGACGATTTCGCGGTCCCGCAAAGCAAATCCATGTGCGGCTGTACGGACCTCACGCATATGGAGGTCCGGCGTCTGATCAAGACCAAGGAACTCAAATCCATTCCGGCAGTCATGCAGGAACTGGCTTGGAAAACGTCTTGCGGCTGCGAAGCGTGCCGCCCGGCCCTGAATTACTATCTGCTGTCGGATTGGCCGGCCGACTACGAGGACGATTACCAGTCTCGTTTCATCAACGAGCGGGTTCACGCGAACATCCAGAAGGACGGCACCTTCTCCGTCGTGCCGCGGATGTGGGGCGGGTTGACCAATCCACAAGAGTTGCGCGCCATCGCCGATGCTGCCGAGAAATATAATGTGCCGACCGTCAAGGTGACGGGCGGGCAACGCATCGACCTACTGGGGGTGAAGAAGGAAGATCTGCCCGCGATCTGGGCGGACCTGAACGCCGCCGGGATGGTCAGCGGTCAAGCCTATGCCAAAGGCTTGCGTACGGTGAAGACATGTGTCGGAACGGACCATTGCCGGTTCGGCACGCAGGACTCGACTGGCCTTGGCGTCCGTTTGGAAAAAGCGCTTTGGGGGTCCTGGACACCGCACAAATTGAAACTGGCCGTCTCCGGTTGTCCCCGGAATTGTGCCGAGGCGACCTGCAAGGATGTCGGTATCGTTTGCGTCGATTCCGGATATGAAATCCACGTCGGTGGTGCGGCTGGCCTTCACGTTCAGGCGACGCAGCTTCTTTGCAAGGTCAAGACGGAAGAGGAAGCAATCGAATATTGTGCGGCGGTCATTCAGCTCTATCGGGAAGAAGCCCAGTATCTGCATCGGATCTACAAATGGATCGATCAGGTCGGGCTCGATCATCTGACTGCGCGTGTGGTCGATGACGAGTCCAGCAGGAAGTCTCTGGCGGCGCGCTTTTTCTTTTCACAGAAATTCGCCCAGACCGATCCATGGTCGGAGCGTGCGAGCGGCGCTGTGCATCCTAACGAGTTCCAGCCGATCGCGGAGGTCGCATGATGGACGTAATCGTTTCGGACTGGATCGATATCGGCGCCTTGGACGAGATCCCCGTTCGAGGGGCGCGCAAGGTGAAAACGCCGATCGGCTGCGTCGCTGTGTTTCGCACGATCGGGGATGAGGTTTTTGCCCTTCTCAACAGATGCCCGCACAAGAACGGTCCGCTGTCCGAAGGTATCGTGCATGGCCGTTCGGTTACCTGTCCGCTTCATAACTGGGTGATCGCCCTCGACACCGGTGAAGCCCAAGGTGCCGATAGCGGTTCGGTGCCGACGATCAGGACGCGGATAGAAGACCGCCGCGTTCTGTTGGATCGGGCAGCTTTCGCATTGGGGGTTGCGGCTGAATGACTGCGGACCCGGCATTGGAAAAGGGGGCGGTTCGTACGACCTGTCCTTATTGCGGGGTGGGGTGTGGCGTGCTGGCGCGGGTGGAAGAGGATGGCGTCTCCATCGCCGGGGACCCGAGCCACCCGGCGAATGAAGGGCGACTTTGCTCCAAAGGATCGGCACTGGACGAGACTATCGACTTGGAAGGCCGGTTGCTACAGCCGCGTCTGCACGGGGCCGAAATCCAATGGGACCGCGCTATAGCCATGGTGGCGGACAAGTTTTCTCAGGCGATTGAAGAGCATGGGCCGGACAGTGTGGCCTTTTATGTCTCCGGCCAGTTGCTGACAGAGGACTACTATGTCGCAAACAAACTGATGAAGGGGTTCATCGGCTCCGCCAATATCGACACGAACTCCAGGCTATGCATGTCCTCATCCGTCGCCGGGCACAAACGCGCGTTCGGTGCGGATGCGGTTCCCGGTACTTACGAGGACCTCGAACTCGCGGATCTGGTCGTCTTGGTTGGGTCCAATTTGGCCTGGTGTCATCCGGTACTCTACCAGCGCATCGCTGCGGCCAAGAAGGACCGGCCGCAGATGCGGATCGTCACTGTTGACCCGCGGCGCACAGCGACAAGCGACATCGCGGATATGGAATTGCGCCTTGCGCCGGGATCGGACGTTGCCTTGTTCAACGGGCTTCTGGACGCAATCGCCAAAACGGGATCATTGGACCACGACTTCCTTGAACGGCATACAGTCGGACTGGACGAGGCTTTGGACGCCGCTGCGGAGGTCTCTCTCCAAGACGTTGCCGCGGTAACCGGGCTTTCCGCCGATCATCTTCAGGCATTCTTCTCGGCTTGGATCGAGACCGAGAAGGTCGTCACTGTCTATAGCCAAGGCGTCAATCAATCGAGCAGTGGCACCGACAAGGTGAATGCAATCATCAACTGTCATTTGGCAACCGGACGGATCGGAAGGCCGGGAATGGGACCCTTTTCCGTCACCGGTCAGCCGAATGCCATGGGCGGACGAGAGGTTGGCGGATTGGCCAACATGCTCGCCGCGCATCTGGATATCGAGAATCCGGAGCATCGGACCGCCGTTCAGGAATTCTGGCAATCGCCGACGATCTGCGTGCAGGGCGGCTTGAAAGCGGTCGACATGTTCAAGGCCTGCGCCGACGGCAGGATCAAGGCGCTCTGGATCATGTCGACCAACCCGGCGGTGAGCCTGCCCGAAGCGGGATCCGTCAGGGCGGCGATCGAAGCCTGTCCCTTCGTTGTGGTGTCGGACATCATGGCCGAGACCGACACGGCGGAATTGGCCGATCTTGTCCTGCCCGCCGCCGCCTGGGGAGAGAAATCCGGTACCGTTACGAACTCGGACCGTACCGTCAGTCGCCAGCGCCCCTTTCTGCCGGTACCGGGGCAAGCGCGCCCCGATTGGCGGATCATCTGCGATGTTGCTGCGGCGATGGGGTGGAAGAACGCCTTTGACTATAACGGCCCGGCTGCGATTTTCCGGGAACATGCCGCGCTTTCGGCGGTTAGCAATCGATTCGGTCTCGATTTCGATATAACCGGGTTGGCCGAGATCGATGACAAAGCCTACGAGGCCTTTCAGCCAATTCGCTGGCCTGTCTCCAAGAAACGGAAGAGCCGCGACCGGTTTTTTGGCGATGGACGCTTTTTTACGTCGGGCAGCAAGGCGCGGCTTTTGGCAGTTCGCCACCGCGCGCCGGAATCCGCTATCAGCGCGGAGTATCCGCTGCGGCTGAATACCGGCCGAGTGCGAGACCATTGGCACACCATGACCCGCACGGGAAAATCCGGCAGATTGAGCCGCCACATGGCGGAACCTTATGCGGAGATCAATCCCGCCGATGCGCTGCGGTTCGGTATCGCGGCGGCCAGTCTTGTGCGTGTGGAAAATCCTTATGGATCCATCATCGTTCGAGCGATCGTAACCGATCGCGTTCAGCTAGGTTCCGTTTTCGTCCCAATGCACTGGACCAACCGTTGGACAGCCAATGGCCGCGTCGGCAACCTTGTTCGCGCGGTGGTGGATCCGGTTTCGGGGCAGCCGGAGTTGAAAGCGTCTGTCGCCAGGGTCGTGGCCTTCGAAGCGGCCTGGCATGGTTTCGCGGTCGGTAAGCGGGAGATGAAACCTGACAGCGCATATTGGTCGCGGTCGCGTTTCGCTTCCGGGTGGCAAGTTGAGCTTGCTGCCGATAAGGCGCCGTCGGACTGGGAGGCCCATGCCCGCTCACTGCTTCGGATCGAGGCGGGTGATGCGATCACGATGATCGACCCGTCTCGGGGGATTGTCCGGGCTGCCTTCATAGAGGACGGCAAAGTCGCCGGGGCGTTCTTTGCATCGCCGGGACCGGTAGAACTCGCGCGCTCACACGTCCTCAACCTCGTCGCCGCCGGCAATGGAGTAGATGATCTGCTGGCGGGAAGGCCGGGCGGGCAGATATCGGATCCGGGGGCGACCGTTTGCAGTTGTTTCGACATTGGCGTGAATACGATCATGTCCGCGATCGTGGAAGGCGGTCTCGCGGATGTCGAGGCCGTAGGCGAAGCCGTGCGGGCAGGGACGAATTGCGGATCCTGCCGTCCGGAACTGCGGGCGCTTATCTCCCGCGCGTCCTTGCAGGCGGCGGCGGAATGAGCCTTGCTCCCTACATACACGCGATGGGGCGGGGACCTTCCCGGGGCCGAAATCTGACGCGGGAGGAAGCGGCCGACGCGATGCGCGAAATATTGTCGGGGGAGGCCGCGCCGGAAGCTGTCGGCGCCTTGCTGATGCTGATGCGTTATCGAGGTGAGACGGCCGGGGAGGTCGCCGGTTTTGTCGATGCTATCCGGCCGACGGTAGCGGCCTGGGTGGACCTCCCTGCGGTACTCGACTGGCCGAGCTATGCGGCCGGCCGGTCGCGAGGCTTGCCTTGGTTCCTGCTGTCTGCGCGGTTGGTGGCACAGGCTGGCATCCCCGTATTGCTGCACGGCTGGAATTCACATCAAGGGCAAGCCGCGGACGTAAGGAAGGCCTTGCCGCTGGCAGGGATATCGGTATCCCAAAGCCCACAGGAAGCGTCGTCTGCCCTGGTTGAATGCGGTATCACTTATGTCCCGCTGGAGGCAATGTCGCCGAAGCTTCTGGATCTGCTGCGGTTAAGGGACGTGCTGGGACTTCGTTCCGCAGTCAACACCACGCTGCGGGTGCTTAACCCCTCCATGGCTCCCGCATCGGTGCAGGGCGTGTTTCATCCCCCATACAGGACGTTGCAGCAGGATGTCGGCAGGTTGTTGGGCCAGCCCTCCTTGTCCGTCCTGAAAGGCGGGGGTGGGGAATTTGAACGGCATCCGGGCAAGTCCGTCGAAGTTTTCGGCCTTCGGGAAGGCGGTGCGATCGAAGTGATCGCATCCCCGTTGCTGGAGGTGGCGCGGAGGCTTGCCGATGAGAATCCGGATATCGAACACCTGTCGGCATTATGGGCGGGTGATCGCCGAGACCCTTTTGCCGAGGCGATCGTTCTCGGTACCGCTGCCGTCGCCCTTTGGTCTGCAGGCAGGACACCGGACCTTCCGCATGCGGAGGAGATGGTCCGGCGGTTATGGGCTGTGCGAAACAGCGCCGAGGCGGCTTAGGGAGAGAGGGTTATGAAAACTTTCCCACTATTTGTGAAAATGTCGGAAAGGCGTGTTGTCGTCATCGGTGGCGGCGGACAGGCGGCAGCCAAGGTCCGTCTGATGCTGAAGACGGAAGCGTCGATTGCCGTGGTTTCGGACCGATTGGATCCCGAACTGCAGGGATTGGTCCTGTCCGGGCGTATAGGACAGCACCGTGAGGCTATATCGGCCAATTGCCTCCAGCCGGGAGACATCGTGATCATCGCCCGTGACGGGGACGAACGCGGCGGGCCGAGCGATTTCGAGATAGCAGAGATGGCGCGTTCTGCCGGCGCCTTGGTCAATGCGGTGGACCAGCCGGACCTGTGCGACTTCTTCATTCCCTCCATCGTCGACCGCGACCCGGTTGTCGTTGCCGTTGGTTCGGAAGGCAATGCGCCGCTGCTCGCCCGTCAAATCAAGAGCAGGATCGAAACTACGTTGGAACCCCGATTGGGTGAGTTGGCTGCCCTGGCGGGACGTCTTCGCCCTCGCGTCGCGGAGAAGATCGCGCCCCGCGCCCGCCGTGCGTTCTGGAACTGGGTCTTCAACGGGGCTCCCCGGCAATCCCATGCCAAGGGTGCGGAGAGGGACGCTGCCGATGCGATCAAGCAAGCGATCGAAAGGGGCGGTGCACCCACAGAAAAAGTTGACGGCGGCTTCGTCAGTTTGGTCGGCGCAGGGCCCGGAAGCCGCGACCTGATCACCTTGCGTGCGGTTCAACGGCTCCAGGAAGCAGACATCATTTTCTACGACCGGCTGATCGACCCTGACTTGCTTGAGCTTGCCCGTCGGGACTCGGAACGCGTCTATGTCGGTAAGACACCGGGCGCCCATGCCTGGCCGCAGGAGCGGATCAACGGCGTCATCGCGTCCGCCGCGAAGCAGGGCAAACGGGTTGTGCGGTTGAAATGCGGCGATCCGGGCATATTCGGACGCGCGGCGGAGGAAATTGCCTGTCTGGACGCGGCCGGTGTGGCCTGGGAAATCGTCCCCGGCGTGACAGCCGCTTCCGCCGGCGCCGCGGCGGCCGGGCAGTCGCTCACTGAGCGGGGCATCACCGATACGCTGGTTCTGACTACCGGCCGGAAGCGGGATGGGGTGTGTGGGGTCGATTGGAACGAGCATCTGAAGCCGGGCACGACGATGGCGATCTATATGGGGGTCGGCGAAGCGCGGGAAATACGGAAGCATCTTTTAAACGGAGGCCACCCGAAGGCGCTTCGCGTTGATGTCATGAGCTGTGTGGGTATGCGGAACCAAAGGCTAATACAAACTTGCCTCGGCGAGTTTCCCGATGTCATGGAAGCGAAGAACATCGCCGGCCCGGCCATTATCGTCCTGCGAAATCCCGAGAGGGTGGGGTTGCTCCAAGAGGCTTCCCGAACGGCCAACGCGGTTGGTATGGAGAACGGTTGTAAGGTGGCGGCGTCGTCACGCTTGCCCGCAGAGGCCCTGTAGCCGCGCGGACAAGGGCACGCGGATAGAGACCTGCGGAACCGCAGCCTCGGATATTACATCGTCGGATCAAATTGAATCAGTATGTGGGACTAACCCTCGGTGGTGCGGCGCACCAGGGCGAGGCCGGGAAGTGAGGGGTTCGGCCGTGCCTGTTGTAGGGAATCGAAATTGGTCCGTTTGTTCCGGCCGCTGCGATAAGCGTGTTCGCGAATGAGGCAGGAGGCCCGCATGCCCTGCCGGTTCCCAATCTGACAGCGCCGCGGGCCGACGTGATGCAGGCTGCGGAAAGGCAATTCGCCTTGACCTCTTGACGGGCCTTCCAGCGCTTCAAGACCATTGCTGGGGCAAACTGGCGAGCCGGTCCGGCGGGATTCCGCTCGAGGGTGGTGAACCAGATCCTACGTTATTGCACGATTTCGATGGCGTTTTATACGGTTCCGCGACAATCTGCGGCCCGCCTGTTGCCCGCCGATGCGAGGGCAGCGCAGATTCGTGATGTGCTCCGCATATTCCGCAGCGAAAGAATAGAGTTTTGCGAAATGCGGGAATTGCAATGTTGGTCTCATCCTATCTACGCTCTCGGGCTGAAAACTGATAAGGCTGGCCGCAAGCAGAACCAAACTGTGTGCCTGTTAATGAAGAGATCGTGGAGGGATGTCGACCCATGAGTAAGAGCAACATCGTTAAAATTGACCGACACCCTGGTCGTTCGGCGCAAACTTTCGGAATTGCCCGCGAATTGGGCACTGATCCGTCATTGATTCATGAACCGCCTGTCGGTGTTGTCGGAACCAAGGGCGACAGCCAATGTTATCTGGGGGTCGTCGATAAGGTTGATGCCATCCACGAACAGCTGAAAAGCCGTATCGGGGCGGATGAAAATCACCTCAAGATGCGGCTGATACAGCCAGAATATACGATTGCGACGTCCGACGGCATTCGCAACGGCACGCCTGAGATGCGTTATTCGCTTATCGGCCGTGAGGTTACGAACGACGCCCTGTGCGAACATTTCGCGGCGAGCGGACTTGCGGGCATCATCGCGGTCGTCGCCTGCGACAAGCCGCCGGTGGGCACGCTTGCCGCCATTCTTGAGCATAACGAACCCGCCATCATCATGTCGGACGGGCCGATCCATCCTGGAAAGAACCCAAGGACCGGCGCTGCCATAGATCTCGTCAGCGCTTATCAGGTTGCCGGCAATCCCGATGCGGAACTCCAATACGACATTGCCTTCCATGCCTGTCCCGGGATCGGCAGCTGCGGCGGCATGTTCACCTATAACACCATGCAAACCTTCATTGGCGTGGTCGGTATGCAGCCGCTGCACATGGTGGCGCCGGCATCCGACGATGCGAGGCGGACCAAGGACTTCCCCAAGGAACTTGTCGCCCACCTGGAAAACATGATGGCCAAGGGGCTGCGGCCACGGGATATCGTCCAACGGGACTCCATCCGCAACGCGGTAATCGTGGCAATGGCCATCGGCGGGTCCACGAACGTGGTCCTGCATGCACCGGAAATCGCCCGGGCCGCGGGGTATGCGGATTTCTGGAAGGAGGTCATGACGCCGGAGGAGTTCAATCACCTTTCGCAAAATGTCGTCCCGGTCATCACGGATGCGCGGCCCTATGGGCTCTATTCGATGGTGGATATCGACAATGTGGGCGGTGTCCAAGTCATCGTCAGCGAGCTGCTGGATGCCGGTCTCCTGAACGGCGACATGCTCACCTGTACGGGCGAGACCTTGGCCGAACAAGTGGCGCGTTTGGGAAGTCCGCGCGCCGACGGTACGGTCGTTTATTCGGTCGACAAGCCATACAAGCCGACCGGCGGCCTGCGCATCCTTGGCGGCAACCTGTCGCCGGACTTCTCGGCGATCCTGAAGCTTGCCGGCGTGGAAAAAGGTCTCGAGAACAATGTCTTCAACGGCAAGGCGCGCGTCTTTGAAGGCGAGAGCGGGTTGTTGGAAGCATTGGACAAGACGCCCGACAGCTTCCAGGACAACGATATCGTCATCGTCCGGTACGAAGGGCCCAGCGGTGCGCCGGGAATGCCCGAGATGCTCGATTCGACCTCCCGCATCACGACGCTGTGCCGGGAGCGGGATATTGTCGTCGCCCTGATGACCGATGGGCGGTTTTCCGGCGGTTCGGTCGGGCTGGTGATCGGCCATGTCGGACCGGAAGCCGCAGTTGGCGGACCGATTGCGTTCATTGAGAACGGCGACGAAATCGTCATCGACCTCAACTCCAACACGGTGAACTGCCTCGCTCTGGATGATCAGGCGACGCTGGCCGCTCGACGGGCGGCGTGGGAAAAGCAGGTTGCCGATAATGGGGGTACCCATCCGAATTGCGGAATCGCGGATACCAGGCTTCTTCAAAGAGCCAGACACTCGGCCGTTCCCGCAACCCGGGGCGGCGGTCTGCACCCGAACCGCGAAGTCTGGGTGCGGGACCCCCGCGAGGCGAAAGACTCAGGCTTCACCCCGAAGAACCGCTTCAAAGGCTAGGAAAGCCTGTCGGCCAAACCTACGGCATTGCGAGAATACGAGACTATCTCCCCCGGGACCGTACGTTCCGGGGGAAATTTTATGTTTCAACCTCAATAGACTGGTTTGTCGCGACCGTTCCCGATCAGTTCCGTCGCAGACTAGTCATAAGAGTTCCGCATTCTCCCAGTGCTTGGTGTTTCTCCAAAAAGCCAATCTTGAAGTTGTGAACCAAATTGGACTATGTTTGGATCGCAACAACATCAAAGGTATTCGGGATGAATCAGCGCCGTCGCGCGCAGACCAATGCGCAGACACTTCGCGACGACTTGGTGGAGCGGATCCGCTCGGGGACAATGCCGCCAGGCTCCCGATTGCCAACTGAACGCGATCTTTCAGAGCAGTTCCGCCTAAGTAGAAACACAGTTCGCCGGGTTTTGGATTCCATCGCAGATGAAGGGCTTATTGAGCGCCATGTCGGGCGCGGAACCTTTGTGTGCGGGATAGGGGAAACGAACACTCTGGCAGACGGAAAAGCACCTGTTTTCGACAAGCGCAGCGTTAATCCGGAAGAAGTAATGGAAGCCCGGATGTTGATTGAGCCGATGATGGCGCGGCTTATCGTTTCCCGGGCGACGGAAAGGGAGTTGGAGGGGCTTGAGGCGCTTGTGCGGGAAGGCGCCAAGGCAACCACGATGAGTGAATTCGAATACTGGGACAACCGGCTTCACCGCGCGATCGCCGCAGCCAGTAAGAACATGTATCTCATTCAAATCGTTGAAGGTATTCATTCAGCAAGACGGTCCCAGGCTTGGAGTGGATTGAGCCGTCGGGGCATGACTGATGACCGTCGCCGTTTGTACCAAGCCGATCATGAGAAAATTGTTGCCGCGCTTGTCATGAGGGATGGGCTGGCGGCGGAAGAAGCCATTCTCGAACATCTGCAGCACGTCCGGCGCAACCTACTGCTCATCTGACTTTGTTCCCCTTTGACATGCTGAACCTTTTCTGGAACATTGGATCAATAATAGTAATCCAATATCATATTGGTCCATGAAAGGTTGGTCCGAGTGTCCCTAGCCCTGACGCGCCCGGAAATAGTCGGTTGGTTTGGAGTCGCCAGCAGCAGTCATTGGCTGGCAAGCGCGGCTGCGATGCGGATGCTGGAGATCGGCGGCAATGCTTTCGATGGTGCTGTCGCGGCCGGTATGGCCCTCCAGGCTTTGTGTCCGCACCTTAACGGTCCTGCCGGCGACGTCACGATGTTGATACACGATGCATCGGGTGGGGAAACGCTCGCGGTTTGTGGGCAGGGGGAAACGCCGGCTGCTGCGACAATCGATGCTGTCCGTGCCAGAGGGCTGCAAGCTGTCCCCGGCACGGGTCTATTGCCCGCGGTCATCCCCGGGGCGTTTGACGCCTGGATGATGCTATTGGCTGCAAAAGGGACGCTTAGTCTGTCGACGGTGATGGAACCTGCACTCGGCTATGCGATCGCGGGGGCGCCTGTCGACGACAGGTTGAATGCGACGCTTGCGGCAAGCAAATCCATCTTCGATGTGTATTGGCCGACATCGGCCCAAATATTCATGCCGGAGGGGGCGGCCGCACCCGTCGGCGGATTCCTGCCCAATCCGGTTCTGGCCCGAACCTGGACGCGAATCCTCGACGAGACCAAGAGCGCGGGCGGCGACCGTGTCGCTCAAATAGAGGCAGCCCGGCGGTGTTGGTCGGACGGCTTCGTGGCGGAAGCCATTGACGATTTTTGTCGTCACACCGAAGTCATGGATGTGTCCGGCCAAATGAATGGTGCGTTTCTGCGCGGTCAGGACCTGGCCGGTTGGCGGGCGACATTCGAACCGCCGATTCTGTTGGATTATGCGGGCCACCAAATTGCGAAATGCGGTCCCTGGACGCAGGGGCCTGCCCTGCTTCAATGTCTGTCCCTGTTGCCCGCGGATGAGGTGGCGACGATGGATCCGAAGGGGGCGGATTTTGTCCATTACATGGTCGAAGCCCTGAAGTTGTCGTTTGCGGATCGGGAAACCTTCTACGGTGACGATCGACTGGCCAACGTTCCGATCGACCGGCTTTTGGATCCGACATACACATCCGCTCGTCAGGCCCTCATCGGCGATAAGGCAAGCAATGACTTCCGGCCGGGAGATATCCCCGGTTTCGGTGCCCAGATTGACTTTGCGGAGGCATGCCGGCGCAAGAAAGAGGCAGGCCTTTTAGCGGCCTATGGCGGGGGCGAACCGACGGTTCAGGAAATACGCAAGGCCGGTTATGGCGCAACGGCGGTCGGGGATACGTGCCATTTGGATGTCGTGGACGCCGCGGGCAACATGGTTTCTGCGACCCCGTCGGGAGGATGGTTGCAATCCTCCCCGGCCATACCTGAACTCGGGTTTCCTCTCGGCACGCGGGCCCAAATGATGTGGCTGGACGAATCCGCGCCATCCAAGTTCGGTCCGGGTCGGCGTCCGCGAACGACCCTTTCCCCTACATTGGTGTTGGACGGCTACGGCCAAGCCAGCCTCGCTTGTGGGACACCTGGCGGAGATCAGCAGGATCAGTGGCAGAGTGCTTTCCTGATCCGTCATCTGGTTCATGGCATGGGCATGCAGGAAGCCATCGAGGCGCCGGCCTTCCATTCGGAACACTGGCCGAACAGCTTTTTTCCTCGAGCAGCCAGTCCAGGCAAGCTGGTGATAGAGAGCCGTTTCGGGCCGGATGTGGCGGACGAGTTGCGTCGGCGCGGACACGACGTCGCTGTCGCAGGCGAATGGACCGAAGGTCGCCTTACATCGGTATCGCGCCGCTCCGATGGTACCTTGCGGGCCGCGGCAAACCCGAGGGGAGGGTTGGGCTATGCAATCGGCCGGTAAGGAATACCGAAATGCGATTTCTGGAGACCCTTCCCCCGAACAGGGCGATATAGCCCCAATGCGCAGGGCCGTGCATCGCCTGCTCGGTTTCTTGGATGGTGTCATCGGAAGCGTGGCCACGATCGCTTTGATGTCTCTCATCGTCATTGTCTTTGCGAATGTGATCGGCCGATACGTTTTCAACAATTCGCTGACATGGGCTTCCGAGGCCGCTCAATGGTTGTTTGTTGGCGTCATCTTTCTTGCTGTGCCGCTAGCGCACAGATCCCGCATGCACCTTTCAATTACCATGCTGGTTGACCGGCTAAGCGGCGGCTCGCGGACGCTGGTTGATTTCCTGGCTGATGTCATTCTTGCCTGGACGACGATTTCTCTTCTCTTCGGCGGTACCTATCTGATTGAGGTGATGGGGGGAACGAACTACGTCCTGGCGCTGCCGGTTTGGGTAAAATTCATCATCATTCCGGTCAGTTGTATCCTCGCGCTGGTGTATCAGTTCCTAAGAGGAATTGACGAGAATGTGCAGCCCTGGCGTGCGCCTTTGGCCGTCGTTGTCGGATTTGCCCTGCACTGGGCGATGAATGATGGGAACCTGATCACGATTTTGGGTATCGGGCCGGCCGCGACGATGGCGATCGGGTTCGTCGTCGCAATGGCTCTTGGTGCGCCGGTTGCGTTCGCGATGCTGTTCGCAACTTTCCTGGCCAACGAGGCCGGGCAAATGATGCCGCCGGCCGCCGTCGTGCAGAATATGGTCAACGGGTCGAGCAAGTTTCTTCTTCTGGCGGTGCCCTTCTTCATTACCGCCGGTGCAATGATGAATATCGGCGGATTGACCGAGCGCTTGATGGATTTCGCTTTCAAGCTTGTCGGTCATTTCAGAGGAGGGTTCGCCCAGGTCAACATCGTCTCAAGTCTCTTTTACGCTGGTATTTCCGGTTCCAGTTATTCGGAAGCAGCGCTCGGCGCAAAGCTGTTGGTGCCCCAAATGATCCGCCACGGCTATGCGCCTGGATTCTCTTGTGCGGTAACCGCTGCCGGCGCGACCTTGCCCAATGTGATTCCTCCATCGATCGCGTTGTTGATCCTTGCGGCGGCATCCAATCTGTCGGTCGGGCATTTATGGCTTGCGGGGGTTGGTCCGGGTTTGCTCATGGCTTTCGCGCTGATGATCTGCATTTACATAATCTCCCGTAGGCGCGGTTACGGTACAGCGAACAGCAAGGCGGACTGGAATGAGCGCGGGTCGGCATTTCTTCAGGCGCTGCCGGTCCTCGGCCTCGCGGTTCTGATATTGGGAGGGATCCGTTTCGGCGTCGTGACCCCGACGGAAGCGGGCGTGCTGGCGGTTGTCTACGCGATGTTCCTGGGCATTTTCGTGTACAGGGCCTATGCCTTGAAGGATCTCTGGCGAACCCTGCGCACCGCTGCCATCGAGTCTGCGCTTGTCGGCCTATTGATAGGCGCCGCCGCGCCTTTCGCCTTCGTGCTGGTGACCGAAAACGTTCCGCAGGCCTTGACCCAGTTTGTCACCGGCCTGTCCGACAATCTCTATGTCGTGCTGATTCTCGTGAATGTCCTAATGCTGCTTTTTGGCATGTTCCTGGATATCGGGGCGGCCATACTGATCCTGACGCCGCTATTGATGCCGGTAATGGTATCGCTGGGCATGGATCCCATTCATTTCGGCCTCGTGATCGTGGTGAATCTGATCCTCGGCGGATTGACGCCGCCGGTCGGGATGCTCGCCTTTATCACCGGCACGGTTTCCAAAACACCCGTCCATGTAGTCTTTCGAGCGATGTACCCGATGCTGGGTGCACTGATCCTGGCGTTGCTGCTGGTCAGCTTCGTACCTGCGATATCGCTCGGCCCGGGATGGCTCCTCTCTGGAAAATAAAATTGTTCGAAGGACGGGAAGAGGAGTGCAAACAAATGCGATTGAAACAGGAGGCTTTGACGATGAACACAAAACGATTGCCGGTATTTCGCCGGCTCGCGATTGCTGCCGTGGCGGCGGGAATGACATTTGCGGCGACCGGAGCCGCGCTTGCGCAAGGGAAGCCGTTTACGGTCTCAGTGATCTACGGTCCGCAAAAACCGCAGGCTTTGATCTGGAAGAAGTTCGCCGAAGAAGTTGAGAAGGAAATCCCCGGCCAGTTTGACTTCAATATTGTCACCGACGGCGCGTTGGGGGGTGAAAAGGAAACAACGGAAGGCGTACGGCTCGGCTCGATTCACGGCGCGCTGTCTACTCTTGCGAATTTGACCACTTGGATTCCGGAAGGGGCGCTGTTCGATATGCCGTTCATGTTCCGTGGTCCCGATCATATCGACAAGGTAATGGCGGCTGCGCCGGGTGATGAATACAAACAGCTCGCAGAGGCGCAAGGTTTCAAGGTCCTTGGCTTCATTACCTACGGTGCCCGCCACGTCATTTCCAAAGACCCGATCATTTCGCCCGAAGATGTTGACGGTAAGAAGATGCGCGTGTTGCAAAGCCCGCTGCATATCGAGCTGTGGAAGTCGTTGGGTGCCAATCCGACACCAGTTCCGATCACGGAAGCCTACAACGCACTTCAGACGGGCGTAGTCGACTACATGGATATGACCATGTCCGGGTACCATGCCTTGAAGCTGTTCGAAGTCGTTCCGCAGTTCACCCGGACCGCCCATATCTGGGCGTTGGGCGCGGTTTACCTCAGCAAGCCTTACTGGGATGGCATGACATCCGAGCAGCAGGCGGCGTTTGAAAAAGCAGCTGCGATAGCTATTCCCTATTTCAACGATTTGGCCGCAGCGGAACAAGAGGCGTCGCTGGCCAAGACAGTCGAGGGCGGGACAGTCGTACACGATGTGGATGGTGCGGTTTGGCAGAAGGCTATGGAGCCCTTCTGGCAAGCATATGCGCCGAATGTGGGTGGAATGGATAAGATCCAGGCCATTGTTGACGTAAAATAGTGCCACGGCGTCACGGCCCTTGTCGCAAGGGTCGTGACGTTTACCGTGCTTAGGAGGGAAGTGGAATGCGGGAGAACAAAGCACCGGAGGGGTTCACCGCTTTTCCCGAAGAAGAACGTCTTCGGGATGGCACCATGCGTGAGGAGATCATGACCATGGTGGTTGAAGCCTTGAACGCCCAAGGCTTCCCCGGGCTTTCTCTCGATACCATCCGCAGCGAAACGCCGCACCGCAATGCCGCCGTGGAGCTCTTGCGTGATTGCCGCCCCCTGCCGGTAGTCCTCGCTCTGATCGACGAGTTGGAGAATGGCCGTTTCGTTGCACCATAAACCGGAAAGACTGGATTTCATGTCATGACTGACTTGGCCCCTTTTACTTTTTATCATTCTACGCATCGTATCCAATATGGCGCCGGCTGCCTGTCCGCCCTTGCAGACATTGCGAAAGATGCAAAATCGACCCGCGCCTGCGTCTTGATCGATGCCTTCTTTCTCGGGGGGCAAGTCCATGGTCGATTGGAGGAGATCCTCGGCGACTACAGCCCCGTGTTTCACGGTGTCCCTCAGCACGAGCCGGATACCGATTCCGTAGATGCCGCACGAAAGACACTTGAGGAAAGCGGCGCCAATCTGGTCATTGCCGTGGGTGGCGGTTCAGCGATGGATACCGCCAAGGCGGCTAGAATGCTGATCAGCAATCCGGGCCCGATCGACGACATTGTCGGTCCGATGGGGCGGCCGATGAACCCGCATGACTCTCTCTTCGTCTGTATCCCAACGACGGCAGGTACCGGAAGTGAGGTTTCAGAATCGGCGATTGTTGCGAAGACGGGTACCGACTACAAAATGGTGCTGCGGAACCAGAACATGAGCGCACGTGTCGCGTTGCTGGATCCGGAACTTTCCGTCTCCGCGCCCCCATCGGTTACGGCGACTGCGGGATATGACGCAGTGACCCATGCCGTGGAAGCGTTCACCTCCAAGGTTTCCGGCCCGATGACCGACCCCTTTGCGAAGTCGGCGATGGAATTGCTCGCGGGTAATCTTGAACGCGCTTATCAAGAACCCGGCAATCTCGACGCCCGTGGCGCTTGTCTGATCGGTTCAATGCAAGCCGGTATCGCATTCAACAGCGCGCATCTCGGTTTGGCGCATGCGATTGCCGGGGCAATGGGCGCATTGCACCATACCCCGCACGGCCTTGCCAACGCCTTGGCGCTTCCATGGACGATGGCCTTCAACGCGCCAGCCATGGGAGAGAAAGGTGACGTGGTCGCGGGTATTTTCGGTGCCGAAAATTCGGCCACCGGCCTGTCCCGTCTGCGCCATGCAGTCGGACTTGATATCAGTTTGGACGATCACGTCCCCGACGCCGCCGCGCGCGACAGGGTTGCGGAAGGAGCATCAAAATCGGGACAGGTCAAAGTCAACCCGCGTCTCGCGTCAGCTGATGAAATACGCGTGATTCTTGAGCATATGCGCCGCCCAACCGAAGGGGCGGAGCCATATTTGAACCTCTGAGACCCGGAAGGTGTGATCCATGAACAAGCCTATCAACCCCGATACGATTCCGGCGCCCCTCGGTCTATACGCGCATGCGGTCGAAAATCCGGCCGGGGCTCGTACAATACAAGTCTCCGGGCAAGTGGGGGTCGACGCTTCCGGCGGCATTCCGGGCGACGCCGGCGAACAATCAGAGCTGATCTGGTCCTATCTTGTGGAAATTCTCAAAGCCGCGGATATGGATATCAGCGATATTACAAAAATGACGGCATATCTAACCGACCCCGCCGATCTCTCGAAGTACGGGCCGGTGCGCGGCAAGTATCTTGGTGACCATCGGCCTGCCTCCACTTTGGTTTATGTCTCGGGCCTGGTGAAGCCGGAGCTCAAGGTCGAGGTGGATATCGTCGCTTCGAAAGCTTAGGTGCCGTACAGGCAACAGAACAGGTTTTTTGGGACGTAGAAAAAGGGCCGGGCAATTTGCCCGGCCCTTTTCGACGCACAGGGGTACTCAGGGTCGAAACTTTAGGCGATTGTCACTCAGCCGCTAATGTACTGGTACGAGGCCCGTCACCCTCGATTTCCGGAATGATCGGGATCGGCACGTCGTACGGAGCGACATCTTCCCGGATCTGACTCAAGGCGGCGACGATGATATCGACTTCCTCGTCCGGATGTGTCGCGCCAAGTCCGTAATCCGCTGCAAGTGCACGCGCTTCCGCAGATCGTTTGCGTTCGTCCTTGGGGAGGTTAACAACTGAATAGACGCCGTTGAGCAGACTGCCGCGTAGTTTTTTCGCGAATTTCGCACCCAAAAGTTCCTTCTCTTCGGACGATATCTGTTCAAAGAAGCGCCGCATAAGAATACGTCCGAATTGGATGTGTCTTGCTTCGTCACGCAGGATCAACTGACACGCGACCTTGATCGGTTCAAACCGCGCATTCTTGTAACGGGCGGTAAGCAATTCACCCGATAGCTGTTCGAACAACGTGTTGACCGCCATGCCCGCATAGAAGGACATCTGGCGTTCTTCGGCCTCGTTGTGAAAACGGGGAATAACCATCTGGAAATAGTCGCTGGTGGGGCTTGGTTGATAGGTGCCAAGCGTCTGGGCAATGCGGAAGGAGGCTTCGTGGTGCCGCAATTCTTCCATGATGAAATTGGCGACATGTTGCTTAATTTCGAATGGTAGGTGCTCGAAAATGGCTTGCCGGAGCCGCTCGGCCCCATAGGGCGTTGCGCCATGTTCCATCCAGGCGCGAAGTGACCACCACTCAGCCCCGGCTTGGCGCACATTTTCCGGTAGGTCTGCGGTCTGCTCCTTTAGGGCTGCCCAGTCCACATCTTTTACAGGGTCCCAGGCAAGGTCGCGCGCTTGATGGCAAAGATGCCAGACATCGTCGTAATGTGGTTCGGCGACGATGGGATAGGGGTTGGGGTTTTGAACCGTTTCTTCCAGCATCGAGGCTTCCATTGCCGCGCTCCTCTGTCCCGTTTCTTGATTTCCTGGCGGATGCGTAAAGACTACATCCCGGTTGCGCAAACCCGCCGCAAGGCGCTAACCTGCGCCTCACGCATAATAGTATAGTTAATTAGACTAATTAGTCGATAGGAGAATTCGACCCGTATGGGATCAGAATCAAAAATGCCGGAAGAAACGGTGCTGGATCGTGCGTCACCACTGCCTTTGTTCCTTCAGATTCGGCAGCAGCTGATGAGCGAAATTCTGGCATGGCCGGAAGCGGATCGCCGCTTCCCGACGGAGATGGAACTCACCCAGCGTTTCGGTGTCTCAAAAATGACGATAAGGCAGGCGATTGAGGAACTTGTCAGCGGCGGGTTTCTCACACGCCGTCGCGGGCAAGGGACTTTTGTGACCGACAGTGCTTTCGTAGAGCGCCTTACCCCCGCCTTGGACATCGATCAGCAATATGCGCAAGCCGGAAAGATGATGACCGCAACGGTCCTCTCCGTGACCGAGCGGCAACCGACCGAGGAAGAGGTTTCCACTTTGCCACTGGAAATGCAGGGAAAGGCACGGGAAAAGGTTTTGGTCCTAAGACGAGTCCGCGAGGTTGGCGGAAGTCCGGCGGCCCTCGATGAACGCGTGATGCCGATTTCGCTAGCCCGTAAGGCGGGTTTCAACGAGATGACCGCAAAAGATTCAATAATTGCCAGACTACGCAAGGCTATTTTGATCGTTCGGGCTCGTTGGACGATGACCGCGCGCTTAGCCGGCCCGGAACTCGCGACCCTGTTGGTCGTCAACCCCACAGACCCGATGATGCAGCGCGCCATGCGTTATTATGACGAAGCAGGACAAGCCGTGATGATGGGTACAACGATACACCGAAGTGATCGTCTGGCCTGTGAAGTCGAGTTGGATCTGACAAGCCAAGAGTAGTCATTGCCCTGTGTCGCCGGTTATCGCGAGCATCGGTACAGCACCTGTCTCGGCGAAGAATGGCGGAAAGGCATTCCCGGCGATCCGAATAAGGCGGCGGGAGGAATACGGAGGCGCATTCAACACGAATGCAGGAAGTTCACGGTTGGGCGTGTAACTGGGTCCGAATACTCGAAAGCCATCGTCGTCGAGAGCGGCTGGAAGAACACCTCTATTCCTGGGTTGCGCGTATTGCTGCCCTGAGGGTTGCATTTGGTGTCTCACCGAATGCCTCGCGATATAGTTTCGCGAAATGTCCTGTACTGGAGAAACCAACCGCATGGGCTGTTTCAGCGACTGTATTATATTGGCGAACGAGGATCAGATCCCTGGCGCGGTTCAGGCGTTCCTGACGAATGAAAGCAACCGGAGTCATGCCCAGAGACTGCTTCAACCGCCGCCCCAATGTCTTTTCGCTGGTTCCCAGGGCTGCGGATAGTTCGCGGACGCCGAAATTCTGATCCGCGATTCGGGCATGAATCTGTTCCCGCGTCCAAATAATGAAACGGTCTTCGGCTGGGGCCAGGGGCTCATGAGTGCCGGCGTTCTCTTCATTCGCGTATTTGATCAGGCGGTCTTGCAAAGCTTCGATGCGGGTGCTGGACTGCTTCTGGGCTTCGTCATGAGTCATGCGCATGGATCTAGCCTCGTTCTGCAGTAACAGGACCTCCGCGGTGGCCGCACATTTTGAACGGCATTTTTTAGTCGGGGCGGAGAAACCCTGCAGGAAGTGTTCAGCCAAAGGTTCGCAGAAATCCGCGGTTTTCGACGTCCTCATGTCCGGCTGATTACGCGCAGCGCTGGCGAGCAGATTGGTTTCGCAGGCTGGTTTTGCAGACTCCAGGAGTGGCTGTATCACAGCCCAAGTCACGACCGCTTAATGGGAATATTGATTTCAAATTCGGTGCGGTTACACTTTGTGCGGGAACCTGCTCGGCCTATAGCCGCCGCTGTAGCCTGGCAGATATCCCACGCAACGAGGATATCCCAAAGATGGCTTCATTTGACGTATCCGTAGCTGACGACGTGCCCGCAAACAGGCCGTTCACCACACGTCCATTATCCGACGCGTTGGGCGTGGAAATTGTCGGTATCACTATGGAGGAAGCCGTTGGGCCAGACGTGTTTCCACAAATCTACCAAGTTTTCCTGCAGCACCAGTTGATCCTGTTCGATGACGTGGACCTGCCGCCGGAAACACAAGTCGCCTTTGCCCGGAAATTCGGTGAGGTCCAGATCCACGTTATGGATCAATATCACGCCTATGGCGGCCGCTATCCGGAAATATACTTCCTGACAAATCTGGACAGCGATGGAAATCCGACCGGCGCGCATCCGGACAAGGGCACCATGCATTGGCACACCGACGGATCGTGGAAACCCAGAACGGGCCAAGCCACGATGATGTATTCCGAGATTGTTCCTGACAACGGCGGAGAAACCCATTTCGCCAACATGTACAACGCTTGGGACACTCTGGAACAGGATTGGAAAGATCGGATCGCGGGACTGAAAGCGGTCCATAACCTCGATTTCTCCAGGACGCGCAGACACGGGGAAGATCCCTTGACCGACGCACAACGAAACAAGATCCCACCTGTCGCCCACCCGGTCGTCCGAACCCATCCGGAAACCGGCCGCAACGCGATCTTCCTCGGCGATCATGCGGAGAGCATCGAGGGAATGGACTACGAGGCCGGCCGTGAACTGATCGAAACGCTGAATGCCATGGCCACGCCGGAAGATCGTATTTATCGACACCGTTGGCGGCCACGCCAATGCATGGTTTGGGATAATCGTTGCCTGCTTCATAGGGCCACGGCCTACGACACTGCCAACACGAAGCGGGTCATGCGCCGTTGCACAATCGTGGGCGAGGCACCCTACTGACCGGTACACTGAGGGCGAAGGGGATCCCAATCACCTCACCCTGGCCCATGAATGCTGACGGCGGAACGCGGCCGACATCAAGGTGATGTCCGCTGAATATGCGTTGCAGCTATGGCCCTAGCCCGAATGTATTGTAAAATCGCTGACCCTTATATCTCTAACCCATTGTGTCCTTCCCGAGAGATAGGTGACACTTCATACTGGACACACGGGTTACACAATAGGGCCTTTGCAAAGAGAGCGGAGGTGCCTTGGAAGGAGTGTGACACCATGGATGAGCGTCTTAAAATCCTCGCCTGGAGTAAAAAATTGGCCGACAGATCGGCCAGGTCGACCCTCGGACCTCAACGTTGCTCTTAGCTCATTACTTCTCGACTCTCATAGCCAGTCCTAGGGTTCCAAAACATACGGTGCGGATGATGCAAATCCATCGCTGGTCGGACAGGCAGGCTGAGCGCGGGAAGACTAACTTGCAGGAACTCTTCGTTCCTTGATGAACTTCAAAGAGATCTTCGTGGGCAAAGTGACGACGGTTGTCGATGAGAAAGAGAGGGAGTCGCCTTGTGTCACGAGAAGATTGAAAGAACACAATGAATGGCTGCGTCACATCAATGCCTCGGCGACCGACTTGTGCGTATCGAAAATCGACAACATCCTATTATCCGTGTTCGGCGGTTCCGCCTTGGGAAAAGCGTCGGTACCGCATGGGGGGTTAACTAGGCCACGGTTCTTGGTCATTTAGGCGCGGAACCGTCGTGGGTAGCGAGTCAAACCGACATGTCTGGATCAATGAATACGGTCCGTGAATGGACTGGGCCAGCCTTGTTCAGCTACGGGTTCCGTCCTTTCTTTCTGGGAGGCGCGGTCTTTGCCGCGGTGGCGATGCTTTTGTGGATCGGCATGCTGGAAGGGCATGTGGTCGTGCCGACGGCATTCGATCCGGTCTCCTGGCATGCGCATGAGCTTTTGTTCGGATTTCTGGGGGCGATCATTGCAGGGTTCTTGCTGACCGCCGTTCCGAACTGGACGGGGCGCTTGCCCATTGCGGGATACGCTCTTGCCCTGCTCTTCGGGCTTTGGGGCCTCGGTCGCGTTGCTATCGCGTACTCGGCTTCATGGCCGCCGCTCGCCGCCGCCGTGATTGATCTTTCAATGCCGTTGTTGTTGCTGGCGGCGATTGGACGCGAGGTCGCGATCGGCCGCAATTGGCGCAACCTGCCGGTCTTGGCATTGGTCGCGCTCATGACGGTGGGCAACGCGGTTTTTCACTGGGAAGCTGCGTCAGGGGAATACGCGGCGCAAGGTTATGGGATGCGGCTCGGACTCGGTACCGCGATCATATTGATCGCGTTGATCGGAGGGCGGATCGTGCCCTCTTTCACCCGGAACTGGCTGATCAAGCAAGGCGGCAACCGGCTTCCCGCGCCGCCGATGGCCCGCTATGACGTCCTGTCATTAGCAGTTCTGGTGGCAGCATTGTCGATGTGGGTCGTATGGCCGGATGCGCGTATTGCCGGGATGGCGCTCTTCATCGCGGGTGTGCTGCAGGCCTTCCGCTTGGTGCGTTGGCAAGGATTTCAGACCGCGGGGGAACCGCTCGTCTGGATTCTCCATGTCGGTTTTGGCTTCCTGCCGCTCGGGGCTTTGGCCTTGGGCGCGGCTCTGATTTGGCCGGACAGTGTGGGAACCCGGATCGGACCGGCGGCGGCGCAACATCTATGGATGGCAGGGGCCGTGGGCATCATGGTTCTTGCCGTGATGACCCGGGCGACACAGGGGCATACTGGTCAGCCTCTGACGGCGACGACTGGCACGACCGTGCTTTATATGTGCGTAGTTGCCGCAGCGGTGTCTAGGGCGTTGGTCGACTGGCTCCCAGTGGCGCCCGACTACCTCTATATGATATCGGCAGCCGGATGGATCGCCGCTTTCGGCGGTTTCGCCGTCTTATACGGCCCGGCTTTGTGCCGCCCGCATCACGAGAAAGGGAGTGGGGCCTAACCGCCGCTAATCCTTTATATCCTCGATCCAGGTCTTTGCGGCGACTGCACGCGGCAGACCGAGAGGGCCGATTGAAAGCAGGGCAACCTGCATCAGCGCAGCCATCTCTATCCCTTCTGCTTTGGCCCGCCGTGTATGGGAATGGACGGCACCTTCCGAACCGGCCCCGATGGAAAGCGCGAGTTTTACCAGACGACGTTCGCTTTCGGTTAACGGGCCGGCTCCGGCAACGGCTTCGCCAAGTGCGGAGTAACCTTTCCAGACATCCGGATAGGTCTCGGCTAGATCGCCTGCGGCGCCGGGCATGGTTCTATTCATTGCGTCTTCCTCCTCCCTGCCTTCAGGTTGTGTGATCGTCTATCAAAGAACTGGGCTTTGCGAACTTCTCAAGATCGGCCTGGTCGCCGATCGTGATCAGATTACCGTCAACGGAGACGCCATAAGGTTGCAGCGCCTTGAAAGCACGGCTGAGATTCTCCGGGGTCATGCCCAAGAGTGAGGCCAGCCGGCGTTTTTCCGTCGGCAGTTCATAGCTCTGAACGCCATCCGATTCCCGCTGCTGTACCAGCAAATAGTTCGCAAGCCGTTCGAGGGATGTCCTCAGCTTCAGATCCTTCTTCGACTTAATGACGGACCGGTACCGTTTCGCCAGTTCGGTTACAATGGCCCGGGCGAAGTTCGCGTCGGTGTCAAAGACCGAGCGTACATCCTGGCTGGGAATCAGCACGATCCGGCTTTTCTCCAATGTCCGTGCGGACATCAGGTAGGGAGCGTCCTTGATCGTGGCCGCCAAGATGAAAGTCGACACGGGATAAACCAGAGACATGCTCGTCTCACGCCCGTTCCATGTAGCGTAGAGTTCCACGGATCCCGTCAGGACGATATGGAGAAAATCGCTGGTGTCCCCTTCGGTGATCATTTCGATTTGCGGCGGAAAGTTCTGTACATATGCGCCACGCATCAACGCCTGAAATTTTCCTTCGTCCATCGCGGCAAACAGATCAAGTTGCCGTATCTCTGGAAAGCCGTTGTCCAACATCGCCGCGTGCCGCCTCATTTCCAGTCACTGAAAAATATCATCGACTGATTTGATAAATGTCAATGTTTGGGTTGACCTTCATCGTTTGTCACATTCAAGTTACTCAATCGAATGGCCGAAAGATTTCCGTAACTGATTTATTTTACAGGAATTTCTTTGGTTTCTTGATCTGGATCAAGCGGCATTCATGCTAGGCGCCGAGTGTGTATTCCCAGGAGCGGTCGATGCTCCAGAACGTACCATTGTACGGGGGATAAGATGCATACACTCGGCGGAGTCACTCGTTCGGACCAGCGAAAAGCGTTGGGTCTCAGCACCATCGCCTTCACGGCATGTTTCGCTGTCTGGACAATTTTCTCAATCATCGGTGTCGCGATCAAAGAGGAACTGGGCCTCACGGAATCCCAGTTCGGCCTGCTCGTTGCTACTCCGATCCTGACCGGTTCGATCACACGGTTGTTCCTCGGTGTTTGGACCGAACGGTACGGCGGGCGTCTGGTCTTTACGGGACAAATGCTTCTTACGGCATTGGCGACCTGGGCGCTTACGCTTGCGGACAGCTACGTGATGTACCTGATAGCCGCGCTCGGTATCGGCCTTGCCGGCGGATCTTTCATCATCGGCGTGGCTTATGTCAGCCGTTGGTACGATGCCGACCATCAGGGCACGGCCCTAGGGATTTTTGGTGCCGGTAATGTCGGCGCGGCTGTGACCAAGTTCGTGGCGCCATTCGTGATGGTCGCTTTCGGTTGGCATGGTGTCAGCAATGTCTGGGCCGCAGGTCTCGCCGTTATCGCAGTGCTCTTCTTTCTCTTCGCGAAGGACGATCCGGAACTTGTGGAGCGCCGCGCCAAAGGCATCCGCGCTCCAAATCTGGCGGAACAGTTCGCACCTTTGAAGAACATCCAGGTTTGGCGTTTCTCACTTTACTATTTCTTTGTGTTCGGCGCATTCGTGGCGCTTGCCTTGTGGATGCCGCATTACCTCATTGAAGTCTATGGCATCGATGTGAAAACGGCTGGTATGGCGGCGGCTTCATTCAGTCTCTCCGCTTCCCTGTTTCGCGCTTACGGCGGACATCTTAGCGACAAGTTCGGTGCGCGCGCTGTCATGTACTGGACCTTCGGTTTTGCCCTGATATTCCTCTTCATGCTGTCTTATCCGCCGACGGACTACATTATTCACGGGAAAGACGGGCCGATTGCCTTCTCGACCTCGATGGGCCTTTGGCCTTTTGTCGCCACCCTGTTCGCGCTGGGATTTTTCATGAGCCTGGGCAAGGCGGCGGTCTTCAAACATATCCCCGTTTATTATCCCAAGAACGTGGGGGCCGTCGGGGGGCTCGTGGGCATGATCGGCGGTCTCGGCGGTTTCATCCTGCCGATCATTTTCGGTGCGGCCCTCGATCTGACGGGCATCTACACGTCATGCTTCGCCATTCTCTTCGGCCTTGTCGCTCTCGCGCTGATCTGGATGCATTTGTCGATCCGCGCCATGGAACGAGCGGTTCATGGGAAGGCGTTGGATGAATTGCCGACCGTGCCGGAGTTGCAGGACATCCATGTGCCGGGCCGAACCGACATGCCGCGCGTTCTGGAAGACTGGCGACCGGAAGACCAGGCATTCTGGGCGGAGAAGGGACGCAGGATCGCGCGCCGCAATCTGTGGATATCCATACCCGCGCTGCTGCTCGCCTTTTCGGTCTGGATGGTATGGTCGATGGTGGTTGCCCGCCTGCCGGCGATTGGATTCGATTTCTCCACAGGGCAGCTTTTCTGGCTGGCGGCCCTGCCTGGGCTGTCTGGCGCGACCTTGCGGATTTTCTACAGCTTCATGGTGCCGATATTCGGCGGCCGGTTGTGGACGACTCTGTCGACGGCAAGCCTGCTGTTACCGGCAGTGGGTATCGGCTATGCAGTACAGAATCCGGAAACGCCGTATCTGATCTTTCTGACCCTGGCTCTGCTTTGCGGCTTCGGCGGCGGAAACTTCGCCTCCTCCATGGCCAATATCGCGTTCTTCTTCCCGAAGGCGGAAAAGGGCAACGCGCTCGCGTTGAACGCCGGTCTTGGAAATCTGGGCGTGTCGGTCATGCAATTCCTGGTCCCGATCGTCATCACCATCGGCGTCTTCGGTGCGATGGGCGGAACGTCGCAGAATCTTGCGGATGGCGGTGAACTCTGGGTCCAGAATGCTGGCTTCGTCTGGGTGCCGTTCATTGTGATTGCCACGGTGGCGGCTTGGTTGGGGATGAACGATATCGCCGACGCCAAGGCCAGCTTCCGCGAACAGGCGATCATTTTCAGCCGTAAGCACAACTGGCTGATGTGCATCCTCTATACCGGTACCTTCGGCAGCTTCATCGGTTATTCGGCCGGCTTCCCGCTGCTGACGAAACTGGCCTTCCCGGAAGTGAATGCGCTGCAATACGTGTTCCTGGGGCCGCTGGTCGGCGCGCTCAGCCGGGCAGGCACCGGGTGGATCAGCGACCGCTTCGGCGGCGGGCGGGTTACCTTCTGGACCTTTGCGGGAATGATTGCCGCCGTGTTCGGGGTTATCGCTTCACTAGGCGCCGGCAGCTTCATGGGGTTCTTTGCCGCTTTCATGACGCTCTTCCTGCTGACCGGGATCGGTAATGCTTCCACGTTCCAAATGATCCCCGCGATCATGGGCCGTGAGGTGCCGCGCCTGATGCCTGAGCTTGAGGGCAATGCCCAACGCCGCCAGGCGGAACGGGAAAGCGCCGCGATCATCGCCTTTACGAGTGCCATCGCCGCCTATGGAGCCTTCTTCATTCCGAAGGCCTACGGCACCTCGATCGCGCTCACTGGGTCACCCGTCGGTGCCCTGTGGGGCTTCCTGGTCTTCTACGCGATCTGCCTGGTGATCACTTGGTTCTATTACACCCGGCCGGGAGCGCTCCTGCACGGTCTGGAACACCGACAAACAGTCGACAAGGCCGTCCGGCAGCCAGTCTGACGCCTGAAACAGCAAGTCGGGCGGCCGACGGCGCCGCCCGGAAGCCGACTTAAGGAAAGGACAGTACAATGAGCCATCTGCTCGATAGATTGAACTTCCTCCAGTCAAAGGAGTTGGAGCAGTTCTCGAACGGACATGGACAGGTCACGCGCGAGAACCGCGACTGGGAGGACACCTATAGGAACCGTTGGCGCCACGATAAGATCGTTCGCTCGACCCACGGTGTGAACTGCACCGGATCATGCTCATGGAAAATCTACGTCAAATCCGGGATCGTGACTTGGGAAACGCAGCAGACGGACTATCCGCGAACCCGGCCCGATCTGCCGAACCATGAACCGCGCGGCTGCGCCCGAGGCGCCAGTTACAGCTGGTATCTCTACAGTGCTAACCGTGTGAAGAACCCGCTGGTGCGCGGGCGCCTGATGAAGGCATGGCGGCGGCTGCGGGAAACCATGAGCCCGATCGAAGCTTGGACGACGCTGCAGAACGACCCGATCCTGCGCGCCAGTTATGTGGAAACGCGCGGCAAAGGCGGCTTGGTTCGGGCGAGTTGGGATGAGGCAACGGAGATCGTTGCCGCCGCCAACGCCTATACCGTCAAGAAATACGGTCCGGATCGTGTCTTCGGCTTTTCCCCGATCCCGGCCATGTCGATGGTCAGTTACGCCGCGGGATCACGCTATCTCAGCCTGCTTGGCGGCGTCTGCATGAGCTTCTACGACTGGTATTGTGACCTGCCGCCGGCCTCGCCCATGACCTGGGGCGAGCAAACGGACGTGCCGGAATCCGCAGATTGGTACAATGCTGGCTATCTGATTCTGTGGGGTTCCAACGTCCCCCAGACGCGCACGCCAGATGCGCATTTCTATACCGAAGCCCGCTACAAGGGGACGAAGTCGGCCGTTATCTGCCCAGACTATTCGGAGGCCGCCAAATTCGGCGATGTTTGGCTGAATGCGAAGCAGGGAACGGATGCGGCGCTCGCCATGGCCTTTGGCCATGTCATCCTGCGGGAGTTCCACTTGAATCGCCAAGTGCCGTATTTCGAGGAATATTGCCGGAAATACTCGGACTTCCCGATGCTCGTCAGATTGGAGGAGAAGGACGGTCAATACGTTCCGGGCCGCTTCCTGCGCGCCGATGATCTCGACGACAAGCTGGGGGAAGAAAACAACCCGGCCTGGAAAACCGTCGCTTACGATGAAAACAGCGGCAGCTTGGTCTCGCCCAATGGATCGATTGGATACCGCTGGGGGGAGGCGGGAGAGTGGAATCTGGAGGAACGCGCGGCGGCCTCGGAAACCAAACTCAAGATGTCACTGATCATGGATGAAGACCACGACGACGTCATCAGTGTGGACTTTCCTTACTTCGGTGGCGCGGCGACCGAGGCTTTCGCGGCCGATCACGCCTTCCCCAACGTGCTGACCCGGAACGTTCCCGTGAAGCGGATCAAGAGCGCCGAGGGCGAGGAACTCGTTGCCACGGTCTTTGATCTGTTCTGCGCCAACTATGGCTTGGATCGTGGGTTGGGCGGCGAGTGGGTGACTGAAGACTACGGTCAGGACATGCCTGGCACGCCCGCCTGGGCCGAAAAGATCACCGGCGTCGACGCGCAGAAGATCATCCATGTCGCGCGGGAATTCGCCTCCAATGCCGAGAAGACCAACGGCAAGTCGATGGTCATCATCGGCGCGGCGATGAACCACTGGTACCACATGGACATGAACTACCGCGGCGTCATCAACATGCTGGTGATGTGCGGCTGCGTGGGGCAGTCCGGTGGCGGCTGGGCGCATTATGTGGGGCAGGAGAAGTTGCGCCCGCAGACCGGCTGGCAACCGCTCGCCTTCGCGCTGGACTGGGGCCGGCCGCCGAGGCACATGAACTCCACCTCCGCCTGGTACGCCCATACGGATCAATGGCGGTACGAGACCCTGACCGCCGGCGAGATCCTGTCGCCGACGGCGCCGGAAGGCGATTGGGACATCAACCTGATCGACTACAACATCCGCGCCGAGCGGATGGGGTGGCTGCCCTCCGCGCCGCAGTTGAAGACGAACCCGCTGGAGGTCGCCAAGGCGGCGAAGGCGGCAGGCAAGGAAGTCCCGGCCTATGTCACGGAACAGTTGACGTCCGGCGAGTTGGAAATGTCCTGCCAGGACCCCGACGCGCCGGAAAACTGGCCGCGGAATCTCTTCGTCTGGCGGTCGAACCTGCTGGGGTCGTCCGGCAAGGGGCATGAGTACTTCCTGCGTCACTTGCTCGGCACCGACAACAGCGTGCTGGGTGGCGACCTTGAAGAGGAAGGCCATCGCCTGCCGAAGGAAGCCAAATGGCACAAGGACGCGCCGCGCGGAAAGCTCGACCTACTGGTCACGATCGACTTCCGGATGAGCACGACGGCGGTCTATTCGGACATCGTCCTGCCTACGGCCAGCTGGTACGAGAAGAACGACCTCAACACGTCGGACATGCATCCGTTCATCCACCCGCTGCAGGCGGCGGTGGATCCGGCTTATGAAAGCAAGTCGGACTGGGAAATCTTCAAGGCCATTGCCAAGAAGTTCCAGGAAGTCGCGCCGGAAATCCTGGGCAAGGAAACCGACATCGTCGCGCTGCCGATCCTGCACGACACCCCGGCGGAAATCGCCCAGGACCAGGTGAAGGACTGGAAGAAGGGCGAATGCAACCTGATCCCCGGCAAGACGGCGCCGAACTACATACCCGTGGAACGCGATTACACGGCGATCTACGACCGGTTCGTCGCCCTCGGTCCGCTGATGGACAAGGTCGGCAACGGTGGGAAAGGTATAACCTGGAATACCGAGCACGAGGTTCAGGCCCTACGGGACCTGAACGGCGCCTGGGAAGGCGGGCCGGCCAAGGGATGCCCGAAGATCGTCAGCGACATCGATGCGACCGAGGTCATTCTGATGCTCGCCCCGGAAACCAACGGCGAGGTCGCCGTGAAGGCCTGGGATGCGCTCAGCAAGGCGACCGGGCGGGATCACACCCATCTCGCCGTTCCCAAGGAAGACGAGAAGATCCGGTTCCGGGACATCGCGGCGCAACCGCGGAAGATCATCTCCTCGCCGACCTGGTCGGGCTTGGAAAGCGAGAAGGTCTGCTACAACGCCGGCTATACGAACGTCCACGAACTCATACCCTGGCGCACGCTGACCGGCCGCCAGCAGCTCTATCAGGATCACCTGTGGATGCGGGCCTTCGGCGAAGGCTTCATGTCCTACCGCCCGCCGGTAGACTTGAAGACGATCACCGAAGAGGTGAACCGCGATGCCAAGGAAGGGTCGCCCCATGTTGTGCTGAACTTCATTACGCCGCACCAGAAATGGGGCATCCACTCGACCTATACCGACAACCTGCTGATGCTGACGTTGAACCGCGGCGGGCCGGTAATCTGGATCAGCGAGAACGACGCCCGCAAGGCCGGCATTGCCGATAACGACTGGGTCGAGCTTTACAACACCAACGGGGCGCTGACGGCGCGCGCGGTGGTGTCCCAGCGCATGAAGGACGGAACGACCTTCATGTATCACGCCCAGGAAAAGATCGTGAACACCCCCGGTTCGGAACGGACCGGCAAGCGGGGTGGTATCCACAACTCGGTCACGCGCGCGGTTTTGAAGCCGACGCACATGATCGGCGGATACGCGCAGCAATCCTACGGCTTCAACTACTACGGAACCGTAGGATCGAACCGCGACGAATTCGTGATCGTCAGGAAAATGCAAAAGGTCGACTGGCTCGACCGCGAAGCGTCCGAGAAGGAGGCCGCAAAATGAGAGTACGCGCGCAAATAGGCATGGTCCTCAATTTGGATAAATGCATCGGTTGCCATACCTGCTCGGTGACGTGCAAGAACGTCTGGACCAGCCGCGACGGTGTCGAATACGCTTGGTTCAACAATGTCGAAACCAAGCCCGGTACAGGTTATCCCACGGATTGGGAAAACCAGGACCGCTGGAACGGCGGCTGGGTCAGGACGAAGTCCGGCAAGCTGCAGCCCAAGCAGGGCGCGAAATGGCGTATCCTTGCGAACATCTTTGCTAATCCGGACCTGCCGGAAATCGACGACTATTACGAGCCGTTCGATTTCGACTACGACCACTTGAAGTCGGCGCCCGAGATGGAGGCGTTCCCGACGGCGCGTCCGCGATCGAAGATCACCGGCGAGCGGATGGAAAAGATCGAGAAGGGGCCGAACTGGGACGAGATCCTGGGTGGGGAATTCGCCAAGCGCTCAAAGGACTATAATTTCGAGGGCGTACAGAAGGAGATCTACGGGGAATACGAGAATACCTTCATGATGTATCTCCCCCGGCTCTGCGAACACTGCCTGAACCCGGCCTGCGCTGCGAGTTGCCCGTCGGGCGCGATCTACAAGCGGGAGGAAGACGGTATCGTCCTGATCGATCAGGAGAAATGCCGCGGCTGGCGGATGTGCGTGTCCGGCTGCCCCTACAAGAAGGTTTATTACAACTGGTCCACCGGCAAATCCGAGAAATGCACGCTGTGCTATCCGCGGATCGAATCCGGCAATCCGACCGTTTGCTCGGAAACCTGCGTCGGGCGCATCCGGTATATTGGCGTCATCCTGTATGACGCGGACAAGATCGAGGAAGCCGCCAATGCGGAACAGACCACGGACCTGTACGGGTCGCAGTTGGATGTGTTCCTCGACCCGAAGGACACAGCAGTAATCGCCGCCGCGCGTGCCGACGGTATCCCGGAGGATTGGATCAAAGCGGCTCAGGAAAGTCCCATCTGGAAGATGGCGATGGACTGGAAGGTCGCATTCCCGCTGCATCCGGAATACCGGACGCTGCCGATGGTTTGGTACATCCCGCCGCTATCGCCGATCCAGAATGCGGCGCAAGCCGGTGCGATCGGCACCGATGGCGGCATGCCCGACGTCCGTAGCCTGCGCATCCCGGTCAAATACCTCGCCAACCTGCTGACCGCAGGCGACGAGGAGCCGGTCGTCAAGGCGTTGGAACGCATGCTGGCGATGCGCGCCTATATGCGCTCCAAGAGCATCGAAGGCGTGATCGATACCAGCATCGCCGAGCGTGTCGGCCTGACCGGCGCGATGATCGAGGACATGTACAAAATCATGGCGCTGGCCGATTACGAAGACCGCTTCGTCATTCCTACGACCCATCGCGAACAGGTCGAGGAAGCCTACGACCTGCGCGGCGGCTGCGGTTTCACCGACGGCAATGGCTGTTCCAACGGCATCAGCCAGACGTCCTTGTTCGGCGGCAAAAAGAAGCCGCTCAAAATGCCGCAGGAGGTATCGTGATGGACCGCACCCTGAAAGCACTGTCCCTGGTTTTGAGCTATCCGACCGTCGAGCTGCAACAAGCCATGCCGGAGATTAGCGGCGTCCTCGCCGCCGACCACCGCCTGACCGCCGCCGCTAGAAGGGCGCTGCGTCCGTTGATGGATGAACTGTCGCAACGGGACATCTACGACCTGGAAGAAGCCTATGTGATGCTGTTCGACCGGTCTCGGACGCTTTCGCTCAACCTGTTCGAACACGTTCACGGCGAAAGTCGGGATCGCGGCGGCGCGATGGTCTCGCTGGTTGAAACCTACAGGGCAGGGGGTTTCGAGCCGGCGACAACGGAGCTTCCGGACCATTTGCCGGTTCTGCTCGAATTTCTGGCGACCCGACCTGCTGCCGAGGCACGCGATGTGCTCGCCGATGCAGCGCATATTTTCGAGGCGATCTACGCCCGGCTCTCACGCCGCGATAGTTCCTATGGCGCGGTTTTCGGGGTGCTTTTGCAATTGGCCAAGGTGAAAGCCGATCGGCAAGCCGTTGCGGAATTGCTGGAAGCGCCGGATGACGATCCCAACGACCTCGATGCACTCGACGAGGTTTGGGAAGAGAGTGAAATCCTGTTTGGACCGGATCCGAATGCAGGATGTCCGCAGGTCCGCGACATGCTCGCCCGAATGGATACACCCGTTTCCGACACCCCCAAGCCCGTTTCGGGCGTTGCGGCTGAATGATGGAGGCCGATATGCATAACTTCCTGTTCGGTATTTACCCCTATATAGCTTTGGCCGTGCTCGCGGTCGGCTCGATCGCCCGCTATGAACGGGACCCTTTCACCTGGAAGTCCTCCTCCAGCCAATTGCTGCGGAGGAAGCAGTTGGTCGTCGGATCCGTCCTATTTCACGTTGGTGTTCTGGTTATCTTTTTTGGTCATCTGGTCGGCCTGTTGACGCCTATCTGGATCTTTGACGCCATCGGGATCAGCCACGGGGCAAAGCAGTTGCTGGCCGTTGTAGCGGGCGGGGTGGCGGGCGTCATGGCGCTGATCGGTGGCGCCATGCTGTTTCATCGCCGCTGGTTCGATCCGCGCATTCGCAGGACATCGAGCTTCGCCGACATTGCCATTCTGGCCTTGCTGCTGGCGCAGCTGGTGCTTGGTTTAGGGACGGTTTTCGTATCGCTTGGCCACCTCGATGGACATGAAATGGTGAAGTTCATGAGCTGGGCGCAGGGGATTTTCACTTTCCAGCCCGATGCGGCGAGCCACATTGCCGACGTTGCCTTGATCTTCAAGCTGCACCTGTTCCTGGGCCTGACGATCTTTCTTGTCTTCCCGTTCACCCGACTGGTGCACATGTTGTCAGTGCCGCTGCGGTTCCTTCTCCGACCCGGATATCAGGTCGTTCGGTCACGCCGGTCGCGTCGCCTCCCGGCGCGTCCGAATGCGGGCCCGGCGGAGTGACGATCATGGGCACGCAGCTTTTTCAAGACATCGTCGTTAATGGGCAGACCATTCCGTTTTCGGTTGTCGCGGCCGAGACCCAGAACCATGTCGGCCCTCGAGGTGTTCCGGGGACGGCATGGAAGAAGGCCGCGAACGCGATCGCCGTCCGCGCGGTGCTGTTGCAGGAGGCCGCCCGCAGAGGGCTGCGACCCGACCCGCAAGAGGTTGCCCCCGGTCAGTTGGAATCCGAGGAAGAGGCGTTGGTTCGTCAGTTGCTTGACGAAGCAATCGACGTTAGTCCGCCCGACGCGCAGGCGGTTCGGCGGGAATGGGAGAAGGACCCTGACCGTTTCAAGTCGCCGCCGTTGTGGGATGTCTCCCATATCCTCATTGCCTGCGATGTGGAGGATGAGGAAGGTTGGCACGCGGCGCACGAACGGGCCCGCGCGTTTACCCGAACGTTGTTGAGCGATCCGTCGCAATTCGAGGCGGTCGCTGGCCGGGAGAGCGCCTGTTCCTCGAAATCTGCTGGCGGCTATCTGGGACAGATGCGCCCGGGGGACATGGTGCCGGAATTCGAGGTATCTCTTCGTGCGATGGTTCCGGGGCAGATATCCACCGCGCCTGTCGCCACACGGTTCGGGTTTCACATCATCCGGTTGGAAGCAGCGGCGGAGGGACAGGTCCTGCCGTTCGATGCTGTTCGCGAAAAAATATCGGCTGCCATGGAGAAGGCGGCATGGGCGCAAGCGGTACGCGAATTCGTTCGCGGGCTCGTCCAGGCGGCCAACATAACCGGGGCGCCGCTGTCGTCCGGGTGACGCGGGGTAAGTTCAATGGGCATTTATACACTGTCATTCCTGGATTCTTGCCTGTCTCGACCAGCGGAAATGCGGCGTATCGAAAATCCACTGGACTGCATCGCGGATCATCACCTGGCGGAGCGCGAAGTCTGCACCTTTTTGGACAAGTTGGCGGGGCCGGACGCCAAGAACGTGACGCCGGAGGATCTCGCTGACATCATCGAATTCCTGGCGGTCGAGCTGCCTTTGCACCTTCTGGACGAAGAGGAAGATTTGTTCCCGCGCATGCAGGCCAGATGCCAGCCCGACGACGAGATCGACCGCGCCATCGAGAGATTGTTCGCCGAGCACGCCTATTCGGGTCATGACACGGAGGCTGTGCTGGAGATCCTGCGCATCATGCAGGAACTGGACGGTGAGATCGACGACGGGGCTCGCGAGGTGCTCTCGGTCTATGCGGGGCACGCACGCCGGCATTTGATTTTCGAGAATGCGGTAATCTTACCGATCGCCCGTGCGCGTTTGTCCAAGGAAGATCTGGAGGCCATGCATCGGAACATGATCAGACGCCGGAAGACCGGTGCAATGGGAAGGTTTTGGAATGCTTGACGACCTTTTGTCGCGCAATCGCGGTTGGTCCGCCACGCGAATATCCGAGGAACCGGGCTATTTCGCGCGTCTCGCCACCCGGCAGTCGCCGGAATTCTTTTGGATCGGCTGCTCCGACAGCCGGGTGCCTGCGAACGTCGTCGCCGGGTTGGATCCCGGTGAGGTCTTCGTCCACCGCAACGTGGCGAATGTCGTCCATTCGTCGGATATGAACCTGTTGTCCGCTCTGGAATTTGCGGTGGAGGCCCTGAGCATTCGGGAGATCATCGTATGCGGGCATTATGGGTGCGGCGGTGTGCGCGCCGCGACGGAGGACTTGCCGCACGGTCTCGCCGATCATTGGCTGGAACCGATCAGGCGGTTGTCGCGATCTTACGCCATCGACTTGACGCAATGCGCGTCGTTGGAGGAACAGCGCGATAAGCTGGCCGAGTTGAATGTTGTCGAAGGAGTTCGCCGGGTATCGGAAACGCCGATTTTGCGGCGCGCTTGGGCACGGGGCGAACCGGTAAAGGTGCACGGGCTGATCTATGGTTTGAAGGATGGTCTGTTGCGGAACCTCGATTGCACCGTGTCGCGCGGCATCTTCGAAGAAGGAGAAGGCAAATGACTGCCCTCAGACCGATACTGCCGGAAAACTGTTGCTGTGACGATCTCGCTCCAAGGAAATCATTGATTCCGGTGCATGAGGCGGTCTCTATCGTTTCCTCGGCGGTAGGGCCGGTCGAGCGGATGGAGACTCTGGCGTTTGAGCGAATTGGCGGACGTGTCCTTGCGGATACGGCATATGCTGCGGCTCCGGTGCCGCCTTTCGCGAATTCGGCGATGGACGGATTTGCTGTCCGGATACAGGACTTCCGGGGCGATGGACCCTGGACGTTTCCCGTGTCGGGCAATTTGGCGGCGGGTCATGGATACGGCACCGGCCTTCATCCGAAATCGGTTGCACAGGTTATGACCGGTGCGCCCATCCCGAACGGCGCGGACACCGTCGTGCCGCAGGAGCATGTGACCTTCGCGAACGGGTTCGCCGTCTTCTCGTCCCGACCGATAGCAGCAAGCCATGTTCGATACCGTGGGGAGGACTTGCAGCAAGGACAGCCGGTCATCAAAGGCGGCTCCCGCCTGGGGGCCTCGGAGATTGCCGCCCTGGCTGCGGCCGGCCATCGCAAGGTGACGGTCCGGGGGCGGGTGCGTGTCGCGGTCCTAGCCACCGGCGATGAGTTGCGTAAATCCGGCGAAGCCCTGGACGGGTCCGGGATTTGGGACGTCAACTCGCCGATGCTCCGGTCCGCCTTGCAATCTGTCGGGGCGGAGATCGTGGATACGGGTTCCGTCCTGGACGACAGGCGGGCAATGGCGAATGAACTGTTACGATTGGCCGGGATAAGCGACTTGATCGTCACGACCGGCGGGGTCTCGGTCGGGGAAAGGGATTTTGTCAAAGCGGCCCTCCTGGACGCAGGCGGCGATATTGTCTTCTCCGGCGTAGCCATGAAACCCGGCAAGCCGGTGTCTTTCGGGAAAATCGGCCGAACCTGCTGGCTTGGCCTTCCCGGCAATCCCTATGCTGCTTTGGTCGCTTGGACCTTGTTTGGGGTCCCGATCCATGACGCGCTTGCCGGTTTGTCCAAAGCGCGCCGCATGGCGATTCCCGCGATTACGGCGACGTGCCTCACCCACCCAACAGGGCGCAGTGAGTTTCGGTTGGCGCGAATTGAAGGTTTCGACGGGCTGGGCCGAACGGTCGTTCATTGCGCGGCGGTCACGCATTCCGCCAAGGTATCCGGGTTGGTCGAAGCTGTTGGGATCGCGGAAATCCCGCCTGACGTGGCAAAAGTGCCGCAAGCCGGCTTGATCCGATTCTACCCATTCTGACTGCCCACTGTTTCGGCAACGAGGCGCGTCCTTGATACTCTATACAAAAGGCGAATGGCTCGTTTGCCTGTGCAGTCATCATGGTTTGTCGGCAAAGCCCTCTGGATGGATAGCGCTTCCGGCGCGAGGGGCATGAGCCGTACGGCCTGATTTTTCAGTCAAATGAACCAGTGCTCCTCTGGTCTTATGGAGGCGGGGTTTGAGATTGGATATCCCCGATCACGGCAAGAGAAGGAAACACTGCTCGTTCCTATGCAACTGGATTCCCAGTCATCCGATCACTCATTGATTGGCTGTAGTTGTGTTCAAACTGCTCAAATCGTCATCGTGAAAAACGGAACCTATCGATGAATAGAATGGAGAATGGCACAGGTTCGGTGGAATCAGATGTTAGCCCGATACCACAGAGTCATTTCTTCCTAGGATTGGGAGAATTGTCGGTATGCACGGCTCTTGGCATGGGTGCCTTCAGCCGCACCGTATCCGCTATGCTTTGTAGTACGAATTTGGTGCGCCCGGCGGGATTCGAACCCACGGCCCCAGGATTAGGAATCCTGTGCTCTATCCTGCTGAGCTACGGGCGCACTATTTCAATCGGCCTGTGGTGAAATAGCAGACCCTTCCGCTGCGGCAAAGTCTCGATTGAGGCCGGGTCGCCGTTTAGTTTCAAAAGTGGAGGGGCGCATGGTGTGCGGGGCGAACCGATTCAGTCCGATGCCGTGGCTAACGCGGGGGTTCCCGCAAGATCCGGGGCCGCGCCGGAGACTGTCCTTGTGTCTGGCACCGTGCCGCCCAAGGTGTCGCGCAATCTTAGGGTAAGTGAGAAGAACGCCGCAGCGTCTTCACCGAGTGCGACGCGAATCACGTCGTCGATCGCCGCCCAGGCCTCATCGATTCCGGAAAGCAAGGTACGTCCTTTGTCCGTCAATTCGAGAACGTTCTGCCGGCGTGATGTCGGATCGGTGGACCGTGTGATGTATCCGTTGACCAGCAATCGGTCCGTCATGGTGCTCATGCTGGCGGATGTGATCCCGAATGCCGCCGCAAGATCTGCCTGCGAGACCGGGCTCGTTCGGCCCATTGCCTCTATGACGCGTGCCTGCCGCGGCGAAATGCCGAGCGGCGCCAATTCCCGGCGCAGGATCCCCTCGACGAGCGCAGCACTGTGAAGCAGTCCATGAAATTTGTGAGCATCTGATTGCATACTAATAATTAGTATACTATCTAATGAAATATTGCAAGGCAATCTCGACTATTCCTCAACTGAACGGAGTTCTTTATGGCCGATAAGATTTTTGCGAATTCACTGTCGTCCTTGTTCGGTGCGGTCGTTGCGTTGATCAGCAGCGCATCCGCCCAATCGGCAGAGCCTGATCTTGACCGCATTGCCAATTTCTTTTCGGCTGCGCAGGTCGTGCGGGGGCCCGCACTGACGGAGTGCAAACTGTCCGGTGGCGCGGAAACCACCTGTTTCTCAATCACGGTTCGCCCCGACCCCGGCGACTACGAACCCGGTCCCTGGTGCCCCACAGCCATAACGGACGGCCCCGAAGCTGGCGGGATCTGGTTCCTTGACGGAAAAACCGTGGATGTCGACGGGAATTTCATCACAAGTCTCGCAAAGACGTTTGGTGATACGAAATGGAAACTGTATGACCCGGAAACGGGCGCGGTTCGTTTCACGGGGACCTTGGAAGCGTGCGAGGCCGCAGCGCGCCCGGATGTCGACCCGAATTATCAAAACTATTGCGTCCAATGCTTGCCGGAATACATGCCGGAAAACACGAGACTGACCTACGTCATTCCGTTGGAACCTGTCACGGTCGCCCGGCCGGTGCCGACGCATCACAGCGGTTCCGGCATCGCTGCGAACGGCGTGCGACTGGATGGCCCGGCGCCCGTGGACGCCATTCTCGGAGCTTACACGATTGCCCCGTTCGACGACTGCGGCGGCCATGTGAATACCCATGTGGGTTATCACTATCATGCGGTGACGGGATGCGTATCCGGCAACGAGACAAGCTTGGACCCGACGAAGGCGGACCTTGTCAAATCGCATGGCGGGCAAATTGGGATTGCGATGGATGGCCATGCGATCTTCACGCATCTGATGGCGAATGGTCGGGTCCCGGAAGGGCTCGACATGTGCAACGGGCATGAAACGGAAGACCTGCCGTATCACTATCACGCCGGTGAGGCTGGCTCGAACGCCATTCTCGGATGCCTCGCGGCACAGTCGGGCTGTGTCCTGCCGAACGACTCGACTTCATGCGATGCATCCATTCCCCCGCGACGACCATAACTGACATTTGCGCGCTCCCGTCCGAAAAATGGGACGAACCGCCTTCCCGGATGTCCCCCAACGTTCAGGGGAAGGGAAACCAAAGTAGAGGAAAAATTATGCCATCGTACCCAAACAGGACCATCAAATCAGGATCACGTTGGATGGCCTTCGTCATGATCACCGTCAGTGCGATCGCGCTCAGCGCGTGCGCGGGCGGGCCGGATCGGCGTCCGCAAAAACCTGGCGCCGAACGCATGTCACCCGTTGGACAAACGGGACCGGTTGCAAAACCGATCGCATTGTTTCTGACCGGCCTTGACGCAAATAGCGATCACCTCGTGGACGCCGCGGAATTTCAGAATGGGCTCGACCGCGAATGGCGGAAACTGGAGCAGTCCGGACCGGTTCGGGCGATCGAGTTCGATGAGTGGGCGCGTTCGGCGCTTGGCACGGCGGGCGCACTGCCCTCCTTCGGATCATTTGATCGAAACCTGGACGGCGTCATCAGTCACGGTGAATTCGATGCGCAACTGCGTCAGGAATTTAACGGGTTGGACAAGAACAATGACAGCTTTCTGGAAAGGCCGGAACTGATCTTCAACGGCGCAGGACCGAGGCGTCCATGATCGTCATTTTCGGTCGGCGACACACCCCCGATGGATGGAAGTCGGACTATTCGGGATTTCCTGCGACGGGCCCTCCCACGCGAGGACAGGTTTAGGACAGGTTGAAGACCGAAATCGCGTCCTCCTCATAGGCAAACATGACAGAATGGTATCTCCCCCATGCTTAAACGAATAACTGCGGTCGCAACAATGGACCGAAACCGGATCCTCTTTCTGGCAGCTCTTGTGCTAGTGGCCGCCGGCGCATTCGCACCAATGGCTGCTGCTCAGGACCGTGGCGATCCAAGACCACGCGGGGTCCGATCCGCCGGGCCCGAAATCGTCTGGAAGGCGCCGGACCGGCATCGGCTCGTGGTGCGGCCAAAGACGGTCGTGAAGCATCCGGCGGGTGTCGCACCGCGGCGCCGCGCGGTTGGCCCTTTGGTTGTCTATCGACCCCACGGCCCGGCCATATTTGGATATGGATTTTACTATCGCGACAAGGAAGCCGCCCGCTGGATCGCTTTGACGGCAATAACGCCAACCCTGCTTGATCGGATGAGCGAGGATCAGGTGCGTTATCATGAACAAGCGCAAATCGAGGCGACGACGGCGCCGCTGGGCGAAGCGATCGTTTGGGAAGCGGACGGCGCTTCGGGGGCCGCGACAGCATTGCGCGAGGGGGTCGATGCGGGCGGCCATATGTGCCGGGAGTTCCGCCAGACAGTGACCATAGCCGGGCAGACCGAAGAGGCATACGGTACCGCTTGTCTGCAGGAAGACGGGGCCTGGCATATCGTGGACTAGAAGCGAGGTGCAGCCATTTCCGGCTGGATCATCCGGAAGTCGACGACGGACCTTGGCGAGCCAGGGTCAATCTCTCCCTCGGCGTTGTGAGGTTGATGCAGCTTGAGAAACAGCCGTTCGGTACCCGGCCCGCATACCAGGCACTAGGGGAATCAATGCCCCTCACGCCAGGCTGCCATACAGGATGGAGCAGATGACGACGGCGGCGACGATGCCGGCGAGGTCGGCGCTGAGCGCGGCGGCCAGCGCGTGGCGGATGCGCTTGATCTGCACCGCCCCGAAATAGACCGCCAGCACATAGAATGTCGTTTCCGTCGAGCCCTGCAGGGTGCTGACCAGATAGCCGGTATAACTGTCCGGGCCGATCGCCTGGTCGTTGATGATCGACGCCATGATGCCATAGGCGCCGGAGCCGGAAAGCGGCCGCAGCAACGCCATCGGCAGGGCTTCCGCCGGCAGGCCGAGCGGCCCGGTGATCGCGGAAAGCGGTATGATCAGAAGGTCCATCGCCCCGCTGTTCCGGAACATGCCGACCGCGACCAGGATCGCCACCAGATAGGGGATGATGCGCAGGGCCACGTTGAACCCGTCCTTCGCGCCCTCCACGAAGCTTTCATAGACCGGCACTTTCTTGGCGACCCCGAAGGCGAGCAGCGAGATCATCAGGCCCGGAATGATCCAGGGGGCGATTTCCTTGCCGTAGACCACGGTCAGCGGCACCAGCGCGAAGAGGCAGAGCAGCGCGATGATCGAGGCCGTCGCGGAATAGGAGTCGTCGGCCTTGGACAGGTCCCGGGCCTCGTCCGGCGCGTCTGTCGCGGCCTCTTCGGGTGCGGTTTCCACCCCATCGGAAGCGCCGACATCCGGCAGCGCGGGCGAGGAGGCGGCCCAATACCGCTGCAGCAGTTTGGCCATGATGATCGCGACGGTGGTGGAACAGATCGTCGCGACCAGGGTCGTCGGCACGATCCCCGCCGGGTCGTCCGAGCCCGCCGCCGCGCGAATCGCGATCACCCCGGTCGGCAACAGCGTGACGCTGGAGGTGTTGATCGCCAGGAACAGCGCCATGGCGTTCGTCGCGGTGCCCTTTTGCGTGTTCAGCTTGTCCAGTTCCTGCATCGCGCGGATGCCGAAGGGCGTCGCCGCATTGCCCAGTCCCATGACATTGGCCGACATGTTCAGGATCATCGCGCCCATGGCAGGGTGGTCCGCGGGCACGTCCGGGAACAGGCGTTTCATCAGGGGGCGCAGCAGCTTGGCGATGATCACCAGCAGACCGCCATGCTCGGCCACCTTCATCAGCCCCAGGAACAAGGCCATCACGCCGACCAGGCCGATGGCGAGCGTTACCGAGGCTTCGGCCGTGTCGATCATGCCGATGCCCAGCGCATCCATCGGGCTGACATCCTCCGGCGTCTCCGCGACCCAGGTGATCTGGCGGAAGGCGGCGACGGAAAAGGCGATCAGGACGATGGCGAAGAAGATGGCGTTCATGGCGCGGCCGGTCCCCGGTGGCTCTGAAGAGGGAAGGGGATCACTCTGCCGCGATTCGGGCACGGGTCGGCAACCGGCGGATACCGGCTGCCGACCAAAATCAAGTCAGGAAATAGGGCCGATTAGTCGTTGAACAGGCTGTTCATCGGCAGGGAGTAGTGCAGCGTCACCACCTCGGTACCCGGATTGTTGTCGTCCAGGCTGGCATTGGAGAGGTGATAGAGCGTCAGGCCCAACCGGCTGCGGTCGTCGAACCGATAGGCGACTTCCAGGCCCGAGCGGAATTCGATGATATGGCCCAGATCCTTGCCGTCCCCGTCATGATACAGGCCGGGTGCGAATTGCGGGGTGATCACCCAGCGCCGCCCCAGATAGATGTCGGCGCGGATCCCGGCATAGACATAGGCCGCCGCGTCGGTTGTCGCCATCACGCCGACCATCGGGGTGAAGATCCACCAATCCAGGTCGGAGATGTATTCCAGATGGAATTCGCCCGCGTCCTCGTCGTCGTTGATATCGTAATATCCCGCGCCGAAACGGATGAAGGCGGGATCGCCCCCGGCCTGTGCGGTGGATGCGATGCCGGCCCCGAACAACAGGGCGGCCAAGGCGAAAGCGGCCCCACGCATGATCATGACGCGCTTGAGCATCAAGCGTACTCCCCCTAATACAGCGACTGTGTGCAGCAGATTCCGCGCATGATAGCGAAAGACCGTTGCGGGACAAGCCCTTGCCGCAATTTGGCCGGGCAATGTGGCGCGAAGGCGACGGTCGCCTGGACGGGGCGGATACCAGAGTGCGCGCCGCCCGTTCCCCGCCTTTTTCCTGTGCTTTTCCTGCACATTTCTGGGGTTTCCGCGCTTGACGGGTCCAGCCCCGTGCACTAGAAGACAGCGCTTCGCGCACGGGTTTACCCGGTTGGGCGGCGGATCGTATGGGTTCTTGCGGGAATTTTCACTGAAATTCCAGGTTGGGGACGGGCGGTTCGGCCGACGCGCAAAAAGACAGTTGGGAAAGCCAGTTTCTAAAAGCCGGCGCCCGAAAAGGCGCTGAAAAAGGATTTGTACCATGTCCAGACGTTGCACGATCACCGGTACGGGCGTCATGACCGGCAACAACGTGTCGCACGCCATGAATCACTCCCGTCGCCGGTTCCTGCCGAACCTGCAGTCGACGCGGCTGATGAGCGATGCGCTGAACGAGCAGGTCCGCCTGCGCCTGACGACGCGTGCGATCCGCACCATCGAAAAGGCCGGCGGCCTGGACGCGTATCTGCTGAAGACGCCGAACCGCAAGCTGCCGGAAGAAGCGCAGCGCTTGAAAAAGCGCATCTCGCGCCGGATGGCCAAGGTTGCCGCCTAAGGGCGACGCCTGAGCCTGCCCCCTAAAATCGGGGGATCGGTTCGAAGAGTTTGGGGAAGGCCTGCCGCTCGGCGGGCCTTTTTCGTTGCCCGGGCCACGGCGTTTCCGGGCCGTTTCAACGCCTGTTGTTCCCCGGCGTGAATGCGCTTGTTCCTGACGCCGCTGCGTTAAGGACTCCCCTCCCCATGCCGGTTCGGTGCAAGCTTGCCGCCAAACAGCGACAAGCAGGAGGAACCCATGGCGCGCATTCCCTATGCATCACCGGAAGACGTGAAGAACGACGCCCTTATCGAACGGGTGAAGGCCCAGCGGGGGGAGGTCCTGCACCTCTACGCCATGCTGCTTCACAGCGAGGAAATCACCGACGGCTGGCTGCAGCTTTTCACCGCGGTGCGCCAGAAGGGGACGCTGCCGGGCGATCTGCGGGAACTGGTGATCATGCAGGTGGCCCTGATCAACGGCGCACCCTATGAGGCGCAACAGCACCGCCCCATCGCCCTGAAGGAAGGACTGACCGAAGCCCAGGTGGACGAACTGGCCGACTGGCAGAATTCCAGCGTCTATACCCCGAAACACCGCGCCATCCTCGCCTATTGCGATCAGATGACCCGCAAGGTGCATGTGGATGACGCCGTTTTCGCCGAGGTGAAACAGCATCTGGACAACAAGCTGATGCTGGAACTGACCGTCACCATCGCCGGTTACAACATGGTTTCCCGCGTTCTCGAAGCGCTGCATATCGACGCCAAGGACGACCGCGGGGGCTGGGTGAAATGAGTGACGCTAAATTGGCCGGCGCGCCCGATCCGAGTGACTTCTTCCGCCTCGACGGCAAGGTCGCCTTTGTCGGCGGCGCCGGCAGCGTCGGGCCCGGTTGGGGGAATGGGAAGGCCACGGCAGCGCTGTTGGCAAGGCGCGGGGCCAAAGTTTTCTGCACCGATATCTCAGCCGACGCGGTTCAGGAAACGGTCGACATCATCGCCTCGGAAGGCGGCACGGCCCAGGCCTTCGTGATGGACGCGACATCGTCGGACAGCGTGCAGACCGCGGTGAAGACCTGCGTGGAGGCTTTCGGCGGCATCGACATCACGGTCAATAATGTCGGCGGCTCGGTCCCTGGCGGCGTGGTGGAGATGGCGGAAGACGTCTGGGACCGGCAGGTCGCCCTCAACCTCAATAGCGCCTATCTGGGCTGCAAATACACTATTCCGCATATCCTGCAGCGGGGCGGCGGGGCGATCGTGAACCTGTCCTCCATCGTCGCGATCCGCATGGGGGAAGGTCGCGTGCATAGCGCCTATACGGCGACCAAAAGTGCCGTCATCGCGCTCAGCCGCTCCATCGCCATCCAGCACGCGGCCCAGGGCCTGCGCTGCAACACGGTCATCCCGGGCCTGCTCCACACGCCCTTGGTCGAAGCCCGCCTCGTCGCCCAGCTCGGCGCCGCCGACGCCGAAGCCCTCATCCAAAAACGCGCGAAGCAAATCCCCATGAAACAGGCCGGCACCGGCTGGGACGTCGCCAACGCCATCCTCTACCTCGTCTCGAAAGAGGCCGGACACGTCACGGGCACGGAACTAATTGTCGACGGCGGGTTGGCGGCGGCGATGCCGGGGTAGGTTCGATCACAGAAGGAATAGAATAAACTGTCACGGGACAAGTTTATTGCGTCGACACAGTCCAGAGGTCAAAGCGGTGTTGCCGAAAATTCTTTCGATAGTATCAGCCTTGGCGGGAACCTTCTGCCTCTTCCTTTTTCCATTCGCCTTCTCGAAATACTGGGCGTGGAGAGAAGCGACTCGGGAAAGAGAAATGTTTGATCACCACGAATGGGTGAAGGACAGGCGGAGACGTGAAAAAGTTCTCGAGCACGAGGCGGAGAAACGACTTAGGTGGTTCCTGTTGGCCTTCTTCGCGGCGGTTGCGACAGGATTGATCTCAGGCTTTTTGCAGTAACACTTCACTCAACTTCCGTGCCGCCCAAACCGCCATTTCCCGCACCAGCTTCGACTCGTCTTCCAGCAACGGGGTGACTTTCGGTTGGACCGACGCGTCACCGCTGTTGCCGATCCCGATCAAGACGTTCCGAAGAAACCGGTCGCGGCCGATGCGTTTTATCGGGTTGCCGAAGTTACGGCCATGTCAGCTGCCCGGCATCATAACAGGCCCAATTGCAGCGCATCGCGCGGCTACGTCCGAACCCTAAGCCGAATAGACGACCCGGCCGTCGATCATCGTCAGCCGGACGTCGGTCTTCAGGAGCGATGCCGGGCCTTCCGCGAAAAAGTCGCGGTCGAGGATGACGATGTCGGCGGCCATGCCCGCCTTCAAGGTGCCGGTGACGCCGTCGAGATGGGCGGCCCAGGCCGGTTCCCGCGTACCGTGGCGTATCGCATCCTCCATGGGGAGCGCCCAGTCCGGGCGGTGCGGCTGGATCGTCTCGTCGCTCGGCGATTTCCGTGTCGAGGCAATATACATATTCGGGAGCGCCTCATAGGGGGCGGTCGGCGTATCCGTGCCGAAGGCCAGCGGCGCGCCGGCCTTCAGGTAGAGTGGCCAGGCGAATCCGTTGGCTCCCCGCTCGGCGCCGAGCTTTTCCAACCAGTTCGCAAGATAGGCCGGATCGACATGGACCGGTTGCATCGACGCGGTGATACCGATCCGGCCGATCCGTTCGATCTGGTCTTCCCGGGCATATTCCAAATGTTCTATCCGGTGGCGCCGGCCGGACGTGCCATTGACCTTGGCGGCGTTCTCAATCGCATTGATGGCATCGTCGATGGTGGCGTCGCCGATCGCGTGAATGGCGACCTGTAGACCGGCCTTGTCGGCTGCCGCAACCATCGGCGTCAGCGCGTCGTCCGGCCAGATCGGATCGCAGTTGCTGCCGTCGGTATAAGGCTGGCTCAACGCGGCTGTACAGCCGTCAATCGTGCCGTCGCCGATGAATTTGATGCCGGTGACCCGCAGCATGTCTCCCTGATACTGCTTCGCCAGCTCCGCCGCGCGTGCGACCTGCGCCAACTCCTCCTCCAAGTCACCGGTTCGCCACATGATGATGTGGCCGATGACGCGCGCCGAGAGTTTACCCGCCGCGTGCAACCGCGCCACGGATTCGAGCGCCTGTTCCTCAAGAGCCATTTCGACGACAGATGTGATTCCGGCCCGGGCGAAAGCCTCAAGCGCCGCGGAGACCTGCAAATCGAGCTCATCATCCGACACGTTGCTCAGCAGCGGCCAAACCATGTTGGTCGTCGCTGTCTCTTGCAGCCATCCGGTCGCCTCCCCGGTTGCCGGATCGCGCACGATTTCCCCGCCGACGGGATCGGGCGTCTCGGCAGTGATGCCGAGTTCCTCGAGCGCCGCCGAATTGACCCAGGTCGAATGGAAGTCGAACGCATCCAGATAGACCGGTCGGTCAGGCACGATATCGTCCAGCATCGACTTGTCGGGCCGGCCGTTCGGCACATCGCCATGGACCCATGCGGTGCCGAGAACGCGCGGCGCATCCGGGTTCTCGTCCGCCCATTGCCGGACCCGGCGGCGGATTTCATCGACGTTTCCGGCGCCTCGCAACTGCGCCTTGCGCATTGCGGCACCCGTCATGGCAAGGTGAACATGACCGTCCACGAAGCCCGGCACGACCAGGCCGCCCGCGGCGTCGATCCGTTCGGGATCCCGGCCTGCCGCCGATACCGCTCCGTCCGTATCCCCGACATGGATAATGCGGTCGCCCTGGACCACGACCGCGTCGGCCCAAGGGGCTTCCGGGTTGGCCGTGAAAACCCTCGCACCCGTTATCAGAACGCATTTCTCAGCCATGGTCGCCAACCCATTTCAGCCCGCCGCCGTTATGCGGATACGTTATCGGCTTCGATGCGCATGCTCAATTGGTCTGTGTCGCCGGGCCACAAGGATTACAGTTTTTCAGCGATAGGCTATGATTGTGACCGTTGTTCTAACTTTTCCACTGCCCAAACGGCCATTGCGCGCACCAATTCCGACTCGTCTTCCAGCAGCGGCGTCACCTTCGGCAAAACCGACGCATCGCCGCTGTTGCCGATCCCGATCAGCACGTTCCGCAAGAACCGGTCGCGGCCGATGCGTTTTATCGGGCTGGCGGTGAAGAGTGCGCGGAAGCCGGCGTCGTCGAGGTCCAGAAAATCGGCGAGTCGGGGGGCGGTGAGTTCGGCGCGGGGGAGGAAGGCGTCCTCCTTGGTGCGGCTGGCGAATTTGTTCCAGGGGCAGACGGCGAGGCAGTCGTCGCAGCCGTAGATGCGGTTGCCGATGGCTTCCCTGAATTCCTCCGGGATATGCCCCTTATGTTCGATGGTGAGGTAGGAGATGCAGCGCCGCGCGTCGAGCTGGTACGGCGCGGGGAAGGCGTTGGTCGGGCAGATGTCCTGGCACGCGGTGCAGGACCCGCATTGGTCCTTGTGGGGCGTGTCGGGGGCGAGGTCAAGGGTCGTGAAGACTTCGCCCAGGAAGAGCCAGGACCCGAATTCGCTGCTGACGAGGTTCGTGTGCTTGCCCTGCCAGCCGACGCCCGTCTTTGCCGCGACGGGCTTTTCCATCACCGGGGCCGTATCAACAAAAACTTTGACCTCGCTTGGCTGGGTTTCCACCAGCCAGCGCGCGAGTTGCTTCAGGCGTTTCTTGACCAGGTCGTGATAGTCCCGGTTGCGGGCGTAGACGGAGATCGCGGCGCGGTCCTTGTGCTCAAGATCGTCGAGCGGGTCGTGGTCCGGGCCGTAATTGGTGCCCAGCACGATGACGGATTTAACGTCAGGCCACAGGCCTTGGGGCGAGGACCGATGCTCCAGCCGCTCGCCCATCCAGCCCATATCGCCGTTTTCGCCGTTTGCGACGAACTGGCGGAGGCGCGCGCCCTCCCGTTCCGTCAGGGTGACGGGCGCGAAGCCGACCGCGTCGAAACCGATCTCGCGGGCCTTGTCCTCGATTGCCTGTTTCAGGTTCGGCTCGTCCATAGCCCCGTATTCCGGTGACGGCTACAGCGGCGGAATATCGCCTTCCTCGTTGAGCGCGTTGAACTGGGCGACGTATTCGTCGAACGTTCCGCCCTCGATCGCCGACCGCAGATCCGCCATCAATTGCTGATAATAGGTCAGGTTATGCCATGTAATCAGCATCATGGCGAGGATCTCGCCTGCCTTTACAAGGTGGTTGAGATAGGCGCGGCTGAACTGGGTGCAGGCCGGGCAGGGGCAGGCATCGTCCAACGGGCGGGGGTCGTCCACATGCCGCGCGTTCTTCACGTTGACCGGGCCGCGCCGGGTCCAGGCTTGGCCGTTGCGGCCGGACCGGGTCGGCAGGACGCAGTCGAACATGTCGATCCCGCGCGCGACGGCACCGACGATATCGCCCGGCTTGCCGACGCCCATCAGGTAATGCGGCTTGTCCGCCGGCAGGGCCGGGCAGGTATAGTCCAGTGTGTCGAACATCAGCTGCTGGCCCTCGCCGACCGCCAGTCCGCCGACCGCATAGCCGTGGAAGCCGATCTCCTTCAGCGCCTGCGCGGATTCAAGCCGCTGGTTCTCGTACACGCTGCCCTGGACGATACCGAAGAGACCGCAGCCCGGCCGGTCCTCGAACGCGTCCTTGCTGCGCTTGGCCCAGCGCATGGACAGTTCCATGCTGTCGCGTGCCTGTTTCTCCGTCGCCGGATAGGGCGTGCATTCGTCGAAGGCCATGGTGATGTCGGCGTCCAGCAGGTTCTGGATCTCGATCGACCGTTCCGGCGTCAGTGTGTGATAGCTGCCGTCCACATGGGAGCGGAAGCGCACCCCGTCCTCGGTGATCTTGCGGATCTCCGCCAGGGACATGACCTGGAACCCGCCGCTATCGGTCAGGATCGGCCCCGGCCAGTCCATGAATTTGTGCAGGCCCCCCAGCCGGTCGACGCGCTCCGCGCCCGGCCGCAGCATCAGGTGATAGGTGTTACCCAGCACGATCTGCGCGCCGGTCCCGGCGACCGATTGCGGCAGCATCGCCTTCACCGTGCCCGCCGTGCCGACCGGCATGAAGGCAGGCGTGTCGATCTGCCCGTGGGCCGTCGTCACGCGGCCGCGCCGCGCCGCGCCGTCGGTCGCCATCAACTCGAAGCCGAATTCGGTCATTCCGATCTCTCCAACAGGCAGCAGTCGCCATAGGAATAGAAGCGATAGCCTTCCGCCTTGGCGTGTTCATAGGCCGCCTTCATGCGGTCCAGCCCGGCAAAGGCGCTGACCAGCATGAAGAGGGTCGATTTCGGCAGGTGGAAATTGGTCAGCAGCAGGTCGGCCGCCTTGAACCTGTAGCCCGGCGTGATGAACAGGTCGGTCGTCGCATCGAAGGGGTGGATGACGCCATTCTCGTCCGCGGCACTTTCCAGCAGCCGCAGGGCCGTGGTGCCGATGGCGACGATGCGCCGGCCCGCCGCTTTGGCAGCGTTCAGGCGATCCGCTGTCTCTTGGCTCAGGATGCCGATTTCCTCATGCATCACATGGTCGTCGGTGTCTGAAACCTTGACCGGCAGGAAGGTGCCGGCGCCGACATGCAGGGTCAGCGTTTCGCGCGTCACGCCCTTGGCGTCCAGATTGCCAAGCAGACGGTCGGTGAAGTGGAGCGAGGCGGTCGGCGCCGCCACCGCGCCCTCGTTGCGCGCGAAGATTGGCTGATAATCGTCCCGGTCCTGTTTGTCTTCCTCGACATCCTCTTCGGAACCGTGATGCCGCTTGATATAGGGCGGCAGCGGCATGACACCCTGCATGCGGATCTGGTCCAGCAGGGCCTCGCCCGTATAGGGGAAGAGGAGTTCCACCTCGCCCCCGTCGAACTTCTCCACGACCTCGCCGACCAGGCCCAGTTCGCAGACGAAATCGTCGCCCACTTTCAGCTTCTTCGCCGGCTTGGCGAAGGCGCGCCAACGGCTGCCGTCAACACGCCGGTGCAGGGTGACGTCGACCTTCGCCTGGCCGCGCCGCCCGATCAGCCGGGCCGGGATGACCTTGGTGTCGTTCACCACCATCACGTCATCCGGGCGCAGCAGGTCGGGCAGGGCGGAGACGATCCGGTCCGTCATGCTGTTCTCGGTCAGGTCCAGCATGCGGGCCGCGTCGCGCGGCTCCGCCGGGTGCTGCGCGATCAACTCGGCCGGCAGGTCGAAGTCGAAGAGATCTACTTTCATCTGAAGGCTTAAGCGGTCTCTCTCGCTTCCCGCAGATCCGCCGGGAACAGCGCCACCAGTAGTTTGAACGGGTAGAGCAGGGCGGCGATCATGGCCAGCTTGGCGACGAAATCGCCGGCGGCCCAGCTCATCCAGGGCAGGCCGGTGCCCGCGAAGGCGAGGGAGAAGAAGATGCCTGTATCGACGGCCGAGCCGAAGAAACTGGAAATGGCCGGGGCCTGCCACCAGACGCCGCGGCGCAGCTTGTCGAAGATCAGGACATCCAGCAACTGGGCGATCAGGAAGGCCGAGCCGGAGGCAAGCGCGATCCGCATATCGGCAAAGACCAGCGAAAGCACGACGCCGAGGGCGAAGCCGACATAGACGACCTTGCGGGCGCCTGCCGCGCCGTACAGGCGGTTGGTCGTATCCGTCACCAGGAAGCAGATCGGATAGGTCAACGCGCCGTAGGTCAGCAATTCGGCAAGGTCGATCCCGCCGAGTGTGTGCTGGATCGGATAACCGACGGCGATGTTGGAGAGCAGAATGACAAGGCCCATGGCAATCACGGGCGGCAGAAGACGCTTTGCGTCCTGCGCGGAGAAGGACATCTCGATTTCCTTTCGTTACGGGCGAATATCAAATGGGGTAATAGCCCCATCCCCGATAACCGTTATGCGCAGACGATCAGCCGCCGCGCGGCGCGGTTGATACGCCGGGGGCGGGGCAGATGTCAAATTTGGCCCGGCTCGTACGGTTGATCTTGTAACGACATACGAGTCGGCGTGCTGTAGAAGGCCTGCAAAATCTTGGTTTTCCGCGGGGAGCGGGATCTGACTGACAGCACCTCTTATTCGACCGCGCACGCCGCGCCGCATTATGCCTTCCTGGACGTGGTCCGGGCCGGGGCGGCGTTTCTGGTGTTGTTGGGCCATGCACGGTATTTCTTCATGCCCTCGTTCCAGGAAGTGACCGATGCCGGGCCGGCGACCATGGCGCTCTACTTTCTGTCGGGCCTGCAGCACGAGGCGGTGGTCCTCTTCTTCGTCATCAGCGGCTATCTGGTCGGCGGCGCGGTTTGGGAGCGCCTGACGGCGGGAAGTTTCCAGGCCGGGGGCTATCTGATCGCGCGGTTCTCACGCATCTTCGTCGTCTTCCTGCCTGCCCTGGCGCTGACGCTGATCGTCGCCGCTCTGCTCGGCGGGCCGCTGGCCGCGACGCCGATTGCCGAGGGCCGCCCCGTTATCCCGTTCAGCCTGGCGCTGGCGGCCTGCCATCTGGCCGGGCTGCAGGGGCTCTATTGTTCCGTGGTGGTGGAGAACCCGCCGCTTTGGTCGCTCGGCTATGAATGGTTCCTCTATCTGCTGGCGCCCTGCACAATGGCGCTGCTGGTGCTGGTTCTACGGAATTTCTGTTGGCTGCTGGCCGTGCCCGTCTTCGCGGGCCTGCTGATCACCGTCCTGCCCGCCCATACGCTCTGGTATTGGCTGGGCTTCTGGTATCTCGGCGCCCTGGCCAAGGCCGTCGCGCCCCGGTGCCGGGGCAGATGGGTCGCGGTTCTGTCGGCGGCGGGACTGGCGGCGGTGGCGGGCGGTTTCGTCCTGTCGCGACTGCATGTGGCGCCGGTGATGCTGACCGACGGGATGGTCGCGGGCGGGTTGGCGCTGGCCTTGCTCCACCCCGGGCTGATCGGCTGGTCGCCCGCGCCGCGCCTGTTCGGGCATCTGGCGGACATGTCCTATTCCCTCTATGCCATTCACTATCCGGTGCTGCTGCTGACCGTGGCGGTGCTGCAATCGGTTTGGGGCGGCGTCGGGGGTTGGTTTCAGATGGGGGGCGCGCTCGCGATCTGTATCGCAGCCGCCTGGGGCTTCGCCGCGGTGACGGAACACCGGAACGAAGCCGTCAGGCGGATGCTTTTGCGCACGTACAAAGGGCGCCGTTAGTTCCCCAGAACCTTCGGCCATTGCTTGTCGGCATTGGCGATGCGGCCCGGAATATCCTGCGACCACAGATCCTGAACTTCCTTGTTGTAGTTCAGGTACAGCTTGCCATCGACGATCTTCCAGGCGTCCGGCTCGGTCTTGGCGGTATAGCCCTCGGAAACCGCATAGGCGCAGTAACCGCCATATTGCGGGGCGTATTTCTCCGGATCGGCCTTGAACTTTTCCAGGTTCCCGGCACTGGCGAAATGCCAGTCGGCGCCGTTCCACTCATAGGCATGATCGGACGAGCCCTCGACCGGCTTGCCCTCGGTGAAATAGGCGACCGGGTCATAGCCGTTGATCGCGGTGCCCAAGAAGGTTTGGTAAACGGGGTCTTCGGCCGCCTGGGATGGGGCGGCGGCGAAAAGCGACACGCCGATCAGCGCGGCGAGGAAAGGGGCAAAGACGGGGGCGAACAGTTTCCGCATGGATGTGTCTCCTGTCGGTCGGGTTGGCGGGAAGCCGAAAGCTTCCTCGGTTTGACCTAACAGGTAGGCGAACACCGTCAGTCCGCATAGAGCCCATACGGCGGTTTCACTCAGGTTTTACCGGCGGTGAGGGGAACGGGGCACCTCATTGTCCAAGGTGCTGGAAAACGTCCATTCGATGATGAAGAACGCGGAGTATCAGAACGCCATCATCGTCGGACAGATAGATGATCATGTGCTGACGGTAGGGAAAAAAGTGCACGCGCGGCGAAAACTCCGTCCGCTCCGGTGCAAGATTGGGATTGGTGGCGAGAAGTGTGAATTGTGCCTCCAGGCCCGCCAGGTAGTTGCGCCGCTGGTCAATGCCCCAAGCCCGCTGCGTGTGGCGGCCAATATCCCTGATATCGGCTTGGGCCTTCCGGCTGACGCGGAAGCGCGCCATCAGGCCTGGTCGAGTTCGGCTTGTAGCGCGTCCATGCTGAAATCTTCCGCGATGCCACTTTCCACGCCTTCGTCGATCAGACGTTGGAGGTGAGCGATCTGTGCCGCCCGCTCTTGGTCGCGCCTGATCAGGTCGCGGACATAGTCGCTGGCATTACTGTAGCGCCCGCTCTTCGCCTGGCTTTCGACCCATTCCTTCATCGGGTCGGGCAGGGAAACATTCATCGTGGCCATCATGGTCCTCCTGGACCGACAATACCAAGGTTGGCAAAGTTTGCCAAAAAATGTTCTCCCTGTTCTACGGGGTTATTCCGCCGCCTGCGCCGTCTGGCCCTGGATCAGTTTGAGGACTTCGGACGCTGCCTTCGGAATGTTGGTGCCGGGGCCGTAGATGGCGGCGACGCCGGCCTTGAGTAGGAAGTCGTAATCCTGGGGCGGGATGACGCCGCCGCAGACGACCAGGATGTCGCCGGCGCCTTCGGCCTTCAGCGCCTTGATCAGTTCCGGCACAAGGGTCTTGTGCCCGGCCGCCTGGCTGGAAACGCCGATAACGTGAACGTCGGATTCGATCGCCTGGGTGGCGGCTTCCTCCGGCGTCTGGAACAGCGGGCCGACATCGACGTCGAAGCCGATATCGGCGAAGGCGGTGGCGATCACCTTGGCGCCGCGGTCGTGACCGTCCTGGCCCATCTTCACCACCAGCATGCGCGGGCGGCGGCCCTGAGCCTCGGCGAAAGCGTCGATTTCCGCCTTGATCTGCTGATAGCCCTCGTCGTCCTCGTAGGCAGCGCCGTAGACGCCGGAGATCGAGCGTACGACGGCGCGGTGACGGGTGAAGACCTTCTCCATGGCGTCCGAAATCTCCCCGACCGTGGCGCGGTGGCGCGCCGCTTCGATGCTGAGTGTCAGCAGGTTGCCCTCGCCGGATTCCGCCGCCTTGGAGATCGCGTCCAGCGCGGCCCGGCAGGCGTTTTCGTCCCGCGTCTTGCGGATGTTGTGCAGGCGTTCGACCTGGGCCTTCAGCACCTTGGTATTGTCGATGTCCAGCACGTCGACCTGTTCCGGATTAGTCGGCTGGTACTTGTTGACCCCGACGATCACTTCCTCGCCCTTGTCGATGCGGGCCTGGCGCTGGGCGGCGGCTTCCTCGATCCGCATCTTGGGCATGCCTTCGCCGACCGCCTTGGACATGCCGCCCATGGCTTCGACCTCGTCGATCAGCTTGCCGGCTTCCTTGATCAGGCTGGCGGTCAGGCTTTCGACGTAGTAGGAGCCCGCCAGCGGATCGACCGTCTTGGTGATATAGGTCTCCTCCTGCAGGATCAGCTGCGTATTGCGGGCGATCCGCATGGAGAAGTCGGTCGGCAGGCCGAGCGCTTCGTCGAAGGAATTGGTGTGCAGCGACTGGGTGCCGCCGAGTGCGCCGGCGAGCGCCTCGATCGTCGTGCGGATGACGTTGTTGTACGGGTCTTGCTCAGCCAGGGAGACGCCCGACGTCTGACAGTGGGTGCGCAACATCAGGCTCTTCGGGTCCTTGGCGTCGAACTTGTCCTTGATCAGGTTCGCCCACAGGAAGCGCGCCGCGCGCAGCTTCGCGACCTCCATGAAGAAGTTCATGCCCAGGCAGAAGAAGAAGGACAGGCGCGGGGCGAAGGAGTCGACGTCGAGCCCCTTGGAGACAGCCGCGCGGACATATTCGACCCCGTCCGCGATAGTGAAGGCCAGTTCCTGAACCAGCGTCGCGCCGGCCTCCTGCATGTGATAGCCGGAGATCGAGATGGAGTTGAACCGCGGCATGTGCTTGGCGGTATGTTCGATGATGTCGGCGACGATCCGCATCGAAGGCTGCGGCGGATAGATATAGGTGTTGCGGACCATGAACTCCTTCAGGATGTCGTTCTGAATGGTCCCGCTAAGCTGCGCCTGCGTCGCACCCTGTTCCTCGCCCGCCACGACATACATGGCCAACACCGGCAGCACCGCGCCGTTCATGGTCATGGAGACGGACATCTTGTCGAGCGGAATGCCGTCGAACAGGATTTTCATATCCTCGACAGAGTCGATCGCGACGCCGGCCTTGCCGACATCCCCGATCACGCGTGGATGGTCGCTGTCATAGCCGCGATGGGTGGCGAGGTCGAAAGCGATGGAAAGGCCCATCTGTCCCGCCGCAAGGTTGCGGCGGTAGAAGGCGTTGGATTCTTCGGCCGTGGAGAAACCGGAATATTGCCGCACCGTCCAGGGGCGCTGGGTATACATGCTGGCGCGTGGTCCGCGGACGAACGGTGCGGCCCCCGGCACCATGCCGTCCATATGGGCCAAGCCGTCGAGATCTTCGGCCGTATAGAGCGGCTTGACCGCGATGCCTTCCGGGCTGGTCCAGGTGAGGTCCGCGGCGGTCTTGCCCTTGGTCTCCTTTTCGACCATGGCTTCCCAGTCGCTGAGTGTCTTTTTCTCGAAGTCGGCCATTCGAATTCTCCTCACCTGAAAGCGATGCCCTTATACCGCCAGGGGGTATAGCCTGTCCAACCTGAACGGATACGGGCGGCGCTATGTCCTACCAGCCGTTTACGCGGTCCCAGCGTTCCGTCACTTCCGTGCCTTCCAGGATGCCGTAATCGTCATATGCTGCCGCCGTCATGCAGGCATGGTTCGGCAGAATACGAACCTTTGACCCGACCGGCAGGCGCTCATAGGCGGCGGGATCGGTGACTTTGACATGACCGTGTTCCTGGCTGACGCCGGTGACGTAGAGGCCTGGAATTGGGGCTGCGGTCTCCGGGTCGCAGACCTCGCCATATCCGACTTCCGGTCGGAAGGCATTGGCGCCGCGGTCCTTGCTGAGCGCCAATCCCCCGCTGTCGAGCAGGATCTTGCCCGCCGCCTTGTTGTGCCCGATCACGCTGGCCAGCACGCTGAGCGCGATATCGCCGCGTTGGCAGACCCCGCGGGACTGCTGGTCCAGGTCGAAGAAGACGAAGACGCCCGGCCGGTATTCGGTCAGGCCGGTGGCGTCCTTGGAATAAAGGGCAGTCGGGGTCGACCCCGCGCTGACAATGTCGATCCTGTGTCCGGCCGCGCGCAAGCGATCGGCGGCGCCGACGACCGCCAGGCGCTCCTCTTCCGCGATCCGTTCGATCTCGGCGATCGAATTGACGCCATAGGAATGTCCCGCATGGGTCAGCACACCGGCAAGCCGCGGCGCTTCGCCGGGTTCCGCGACGGGCCGGAAGGCGGCGGCGATTTCCATCAGGTCATCACCATCGGCCTGCACGCCGCCGCGATGGTCGCCACAATCCACCTCGGCCAGCAGGTCGAAAGGCGCGCCATGGGCGGCGACCGCGCGGGCGACATCGGGACTGTCGGTGATGATCTTCAGTTCCACGCCGCGCTGCATCAGGGCCGCGGCCTCGTCCAGCTTGCCGGGTACGATTCCGACCGCATAGGTAATGTCCAGGAAACCGTGATCGGCGAAATAGGCGGCTTCTTTCAGCGTCGAGACCGTAATGCCATAGCGCAATTTGTCCGTCGCCAAGGTGCCGACCGCCGCCGACTTGGCGGTCTTCAGGTGCGGCCGCAGGGCGACGCCCAGCTTTTCTGCCTGCTTCAGCATGCGGCCTACATTCGCAGTTAGACGGGCCTTATCGAGCAGCAGGCTTGGCGTCGGCAGGTCGGTTACGTGCATTCTGGTCTTCATCCCCTCTTGTCCGGCCCGTCTTTGCGAGCGGGCCTACTACGATTGTGATTGTTGTCTGCGCCGAACCGGCAATTTCATTTCTGGACCGTTGCGGATTCCCGTGTCTGTCGGACGGCGTCCCGAGCGGCGAAGCATAATGCGCTGTACAGTGCCGTGACCAGCGGCGTTTCCGATTGCCGCCTGCGAACCACCAGGCCGACATTCCGCATGACCGCCGGTCCGTCGAACGGAAAGGTCCGAACCGTTTCGGCGAATTGCGGGGTCAAGCTGCGGTGCGGAACGACCGCCGCCCCCAATCCGCGGGACACCATCATCAGGATCGCCTCAATGGAATCCAGTTCCATCGTCTCGGCCACGCGAATATGGCGGGATTGAAGGGTCGTTTCGATGATGCGTCCCACGCCCGTACCCCTGTTGAAGCGAATGAAAGGCAGGGTTTCCAGCATGTCCGGCCCGCTTTCCCCCTCCGCGTTTTTCGGCGCGGCGATCAGCAGGGGTTCGGAAAAAATGGTCAGACTGCGTAAACCGGACGGCAATCGTGCCGGTTCCGTAATGACTGCGGCGTCGATGACGCCCCCGGCGACCAGATCTTCCAGGCCGGCGGACAGGCCCCCTTCGATCCTGACCTGCATCCGCGGGTGTTCGTCCCGCAACCGGGCCAACGCGCTGGGCAGCACGGATGTCGTGGCGCTGGGTATGACGCCCAAGGTGAGGGATCCGAGGAGTTCCTCACCCCCGGCGGCTGCCTGCCGAAAACTGTCCACCTGATCGACCAGATCCCTGGCCCGGTCCAACAACGCGCGGCCTAAAGCACTGAGGACCGGCGGGCGCTTGCCGCGGTCAAAGAGTTCCGCCTGCAAGCTCTCCTCAAGGGCTTTCATCTGCATGCTGACGGCGGATTGGGTCAGGAACAGTCGCTCGGAAGCCGCTTGAAAGCTTCCGGTTTCCGCAATCGTGACGAAGGTCCTGAGATGCCGGAGGTTCATTTAATACCAAGAAAGTTGAAGTTATTCTTCAATATATTTCGTTTGTTTGAAGAGTGAAAGCATCACAAACTTGTGAGCGAGACAATGAACAAGCAGGCAAAGGCGATCCAATGACGACCGGTATCCAGGCGGCAATTCAATTCGATCTAACCCCGGAGCAAAAAGCGTTGCAGGCGCGTGCGCGGGAATTGGCGCGGGATTTCGTTGCGCCGCGTGCCGCCGAGACCGACCGGTCGGAGCAATATCCCTGGGAAGTGGTCCAAGCCCTGCAGGAGAACGGTTTCACCGGTATGACGGTGCCGAAGGCCTACGGCGGGCAGGGGCATTGCTTCCTGAACGCGGCGATCGTTATCGAACAATTCGCCCAGGTCTGCGGCGTGACCGGCAGGATCGTGGTCGAGGCGAATATGGGCGGCATTTCCGCCGTCCTTCGCTACGGCACCGAAGAACAGAAGAAGTTCGCGGCCCCCTTCGTGTTGAACGGCGACAAGCCGGCGATCTGCATCACCGAGCCCGAAGCCGGCTCGGCGGCGACCGAAATGACGACCCGGGCCGACAAGCGCGGCAATACCTATGTGCTGAACGGCAAGAAGCATTGGATCACCGGCGGCGGCGTTTCCCGCCTGCATCTGATTTTCGCCCGTGTCTTCGACGAGAATGGCGAGGAACAGGGGATCGGTGGCTTCCTAGCCGTACGCGACGAATCCAAAGGGCTTCGCATCGGCAAACGCGAACCGACGATGGGGCTGCGCGGCATTCCCGAAACCGAAGTTCATTTCGAGGACCTGGAAGTGCCGGAAAACATGGTTCTGGTGCCGCCGGGCGGCTTCAAACGAGGCTTTGCCGAATTGATGGACGCTTACAACTCCCAACGCGTCGGGGCCGCCACAGTGGCCATGGGTGTCGCCGCCGGGGCCTATGAACATGCGCTTGAATTTGTTCAGGAGCGTGAGCAGTTCGGTCGCCCGATTGCCGAATTCCAGGGCCTGCAATGGATGCTGGCCGATATGTCTACCCAATTGGACGCGGCCCGGTTGTTGATCTGGCGCGCCGCCGCCAGCGCCGCGCCTTTCCCGGATGTGCAATTGGCGGCCCAGGCCAAGGTCTTCGCGTCTGAGATGGCGATCAAGGTCACCAATGACGCATTGCAGCTTTTCGGCGCGCGCGGCTATTCCCGAAACCTGCCGCTGGAACGCATGGTGCGTGACGCACGGATGTTCACAATTGGCGGCGGCACCGCGCAAATCCTCCGCACGGTGGTTGCCAGCCGGTTGCTGGGCCGTAAATTGCCGCAGACGCGGGACGGTTACGACCGCCTCGCACAGCGCGCCGCCAAGGCGGCCGCCGAGTAACCGCAGACAACATACCGTAGACAACACAAGGTCGCCGATCGGCGCCTTCCAACCGGTTTGGACCAATATGGCTGAAGACAAATCCGGCATGCTTGCCGTGGATATCATTGCACGGCGCCTCTACGACGCCGGATGTCGGTTCGCTTTCGGAATCCCGGGCGGAGAAGTGATCGCGATGATCGACGCCCTGGACCGGGTGGGGATCCGCTTCATCCTGACCAAGCATGAAAACAATGCCGGCTTCATGGCCGAAGGTGTTTACCATTTGACCGGCGCGCCGGGCATTCTGGTGACGACGGTCGGTCCGGGCCTGGCCAACGGCTTCAACGTTGTCGCCAATGCGGAACAGGATCGCGTGCCGCTGATCGTGCTGACGGGGTCGGTCGATCCCGAGGAGGCGCTGACCTATAACCATCAGGTCTTCGATCACATGGCCGTCTTGAAGCCGGTCACCAAGGGCAGTTTTGCCCTCGGCGACGGAGCGGTGGATGTGCTGGCCGATCGCGCTGTCCGGCTGGCCCTCGACGACCGTCCAGGGCCGGTCCATATCGACCTTCCCATGTCCCGGCAGAACAAGCCCGCTGCCTGCGTCGGCGCCGCTCCGCGCGCCGTCAACAGTGCCACTGCGCCTGCGTCGGGACCTGAACTGGAACAAGCGAAGGAATGGCTCGCCGCGGCACAGCGTCCGATCATGATCGCGGGGCTGGACGTGCTGAACAGCCCGGGTGGCGCGGCCGAGGTTGCAGCTTTTTGCGAACGCTTCAACATTCCGCTTATCACCAGCTACAAGGCCAAGGGCATCGTGCCGGAAGACGCGCCACTCGCCCTAGGTGGGGCTGGGCTTTCACCGACGGCGGACAAGTCTCTGCTGCCTCTTGTGAAGAACGCGGACCTCATCCTGCTTGCAGGCTATGACCCCATCGAAATGCGAACGGGCTGGCGCAACGTCTGGGATCCGCGGCATCAGAATGTCGTGGAGATCGCCGCGGCGACGAACGATCATTACATGCACCAATCCACGATCAGCTTCGTTTGCGATATTGCTGCCGGTCTGCGCGCGCTCGGCGACGGGGTGTCCGCCGCGGCGACTTGGACGAACGGAGCGCCGGCGGCAGCAAAGGAAGCGCTGGCCGGTGCATTTGGACAAAACGAGGCCTGGGGTCCGGCGGCGATCGTCGAGACGGTCCGCGCCGCCTTGCCGCGAAACGGCGTTGCCACCGTCGACAGCGGTGCGCATCGAATACTCTTGAGTCAGGTATGGTCCTGCTTCGGCGAGAGACAACTTTTGCAGTCGACCGGTCTGTGCACGATGGGCTGCGCCTTGCCGCTTGCGATCGGGGCCAAGGTAGCCGAACCGGACCGGCCGGTGGTTTGTTTCACCGGCGATGCCGGGCTGGAAATGATCCTGGGGGAACTGGCCACGCTGCGGGATCTGAAACTTGCCGTTCCCGTCGTCGTCTTCGTCGACAAATCGTTGGCCCTGATCGAATTGAAGCAGCGCGGCGTCGGGTTGAAGAACCTGGCCGTCGATTTCGACGGCACGGATTTCGCTGCCGTCGGTCAGGCCCTGGGCGGGCGCGGGGTGACGGTGGCCTCACGCGATGCATTGGCCTCCGCGATGCAGGAAGCATTGGCCGCCGATACCTTTACGGTGCTTGCATGCACCTTCGATCGCAAGGCATATGACGGTCGGCTTTAACCCTTAAGGTCATCAAACCCGATACCTCGTACCAAATGTCGCCGTATTTTTCGGCAAGGGGGAAATCATGACAGGCATGCCGCTTGAAGGCGTTCGCATCTTCGACCTCACCCGAATTCTGGCCGGGCCGACCTGCACGCAATATCTTGGTGATCTGGGTGCGGATGTGATCAAGATCGAGCGCCCGGACCAAGGCGACGATACGCGGAAATGGGGCCCCCCTTATGTAAAGGGCCATGACGGCGAGGATACGACTGAAAGCGCCTATTATCTCTGCGCCAACCGAAACAAGCGTTCCGTGACGATCAACCTGGCCAGCGAGGAAGGACAGGCGCTCGCCCGCCGGATGATCAAGGAATGCGATATCCTGGTGGAGAACTTCAAGGTCGGCGGATTGAAGGCCTACGGCCTGTCCTATGAAGATCTCAAGGAAGAGAACCCGTCTCTGATTTATTGCTCGATCACCGGCTTCGGTCAGACCGGTCCTTATGCCCCGCGCGCGGGTTATGACTTCCTGGCCCAGGGCCTGGGCGGGATCATGTCGATCACAGGCACGCCGGGCGTCGAGCCGGTGAAGGTCGGCGTCGGCATCGCGGATGTCATGTGCGGCATGTATGCGTCGACCGCAATCCTGGCCGCTTTGCGGCACCGGGATCGGACGGGTGAGGGCCAGCATATCGACTGCTGCCTTCTGGATACCCAGGTGGCGTGGCTGATCAATGAAGGCGTGAACTACCTGGTTTCCGGCAAGGTGCCGCAGCCGCGCGGCAACGAGCATCCGAACATTGTTCCCTACAAGGTTTTCGAATGCGCCGACGGACATGTCATCCTGGCGGTCGGCAATGATGGTCAGTACCGCAAATGGTGCGATTTCGCAGGCGCCGATGATCTCGCCGCGGATCCGCGTTTCGAGACGAATTCGAAACGTGTGATGAACCGCGAAGATCTCTACGCGGCAATGCCGGCCTATATGAAACAGAAGACCGTATCGGAATGGGTCGACGGGCTCGCCAGCCGTGGGGTGCCCTGCAGTCCGGTCAACAACATCAAGCAGGTGTTTGAGGATCCGCAAGTCCAGGCTCGCGGCATGCGTATCGATCTGCCGCATCCGACCGCGGGCGAAGGCACCGTCCCGCTTATCGCCAATCCGGTGAAAATGTCCGGCACGCCCGTGCAGTACAGGCATGCGCCGCCGACACTGGGGCAGCACACCGAAGAGGTTCTGCAGGAACTGCTCGGCATGGACGAGACTGAGATCAATGCCCTCGGGGACTCCGGCGCGACGACGGTCAAGGACTAGCCAGCGAATTTCCCGGCCGCGTCTTGACCGTCCAAGCGTTCCGTACAGATATCAAAACGCGTATTCGGTCATGTCATTTTGGCCGTTGAACAGGCGCGAATATATCCAATGTCATGACCATCGGAATGCCATCTTATCGCATCAGGCGCCGGTTTTTCAGCGACTATGGTTGGGAAGGTATCCAGGGACGCTTGGCGAAAAGCTGGCAATCAATTGAAATGTTGCGTTTTTTTTAATGCCTGTGCTCAGGCCATCGGGTAGGGTCGCGGCAAGATCTGGTAACATAAGGATCATATCATGCGCACGCGATTGGGCAGGCGTTTGCGCTGGCATCTTAAGGCGGGCACCGTTTTGGCGTGTTTGGCTTTGCCGGGCTGCATGCTGACGGGTGAACAGGCGAAACTGGCCGGTTCGGCGCCGTCGACCGCGACTTTCGAAGCCGTCATGAACGCTGGCGAAGAGAAGATGCAAGCCGGAGACTATGCTGCGGCGGCGTCTTTGTTCCGCAATGCACATTCGGTGAATCTTGAAGCACCGGAACCGTTGGCCAAGCTTGGGCTGGCTCTGTCGCTGGGCGGTGCACCAGAGGAAGCGACCGATGCCTACCGCGCGGCCCTGACCAGGGCGCCAAAGGATGTGGAAGCGCGACGCGGCTTGGCCAATGCCCTGCTCTCCATCGGAGAACCCGCATTGGCGATCCCGCATTATCTCGCGGCGGTCGAAGCCGCCCCGACGGATTATCGCGCGTATCTCGGTCTAGGCGCTGCCTATGATATGACGGGCGATCACCAGGCGGCGCAGTCGACCTATCAATCCGGATTGGCCCAGGCGGGCGACAATATCGACCTGCAGCACAATCTCGGTCTCAGTCAATTCCTGGCAGGCGAAGAAGCGGAAGGCATCGCCCGACTGCGAAAGGTCGCTTCTGCGCCCGGCGCATCGACGCAGCACCGGCAGACATTGGTCATGGCTTTGGCATTATCCGGTCAGGAAGCGGAAGCCCGAGAGCGGGCCTCGTTCGATCTGGATCCGGCTTCGGTTGAACGGAACCTTGAATACTTCCGGACCATTCGTGGACTGCAGGACCCAAAACGCCGGCTTGACTCGATCCGCGCTTTCATGGCGAACGGCCAACCGCCGCAATCCTGAATTTACATAGTAAGCGATGTTGCCGGACGACCTGAACACCGTCCGACGAGCCGCCTTTTCTAGAGATTGCCGAGCGCATCAACGGTGCGCAGGATGCCCGGGCCGATCAGCACGATGAACAGGGCGGGCATGATGAATACCACCATCGGCACGGTCAGCGTCGCCGGTAGTTTCGCCGCCTTTTCCTCCGCCTTCATCAAACGTTCGGTCCGCATTTCGGCGGCCAGCACACGCAGGCTTTGCGCCAGGGGCGTGCCGTATTTTTCCGCCTGGGCGAGCGTGCCGACCAAGGCGGTGACCGAGGGGAGGTCTGTTCGAATTTCGAGGTTGCGGAGCGCTTCACGACGCTCCTGCAGAAAACCAAGTTCAACTGCGGTGAGTTCCAGTTCGTCCGCCAGTTCGGGGCAGGAAAGGCGAAGCTCGCGCGCTACACGGATCAGTGCTGAATCCAGGTTCAAGCCCGCTTCGACGGAAATCACCAGAAGGTCCATCGCGTCCGGCATGGCCTTTGACAAAACGGCCTTGCGTTTGTCCGCCGCGTTCCGGGCATAAATTTCCGGAAGGTAAAAGCCGACCAGAATCATCGTCAGGGAAACGACCAGCTTTATCATCGGGGGCATCGGATACAGGCCGGTCCCGTAAAGCAGGATGGCAGTGACGCTACCGAGGATGATCGGCATTGCCAACTTCATGAAAAGGAAAAGGACAACCGCATCCTTCGATCGATTGCCGGCCCTCAGCATCTTCAACTGCGCTGCCTCATGCTGGCCGCTGCCAAGCAATTCCAGCCGCTGAACGACTTGTTTGGCGAAACCGATCCCCTGTTTGCCGAGACCACGCCCCTTGGGCTCGCGGGCCTTGGTCAAAAGGTCGGCGCGGCGCTGGCGAATGGCGGCAGCGCGCCGGCTGCTGGGGCGCCGCTCCAGCAGCGGCACCCAGATGGCGACGACTGCGAAGAAGGTTGCGATCCAAGCCAGAGCGAAAACCAGATCCGCGGCGGACCATCCGGTGGGGAGAAGGTCATCGAATGTCATGTCAGATCTCGAACCTCACCATTTTCATCATCACGCCGATACCCAACGCCATGCTGCCCAATCCGGCGGCCAGTAGCATATGACCGCGTGGGTCGTGGAAAAGTTCGGTCGCATAGCTGGGGTTTACGAGCAGCAGGATGCCGAACATCACGAAGGGCAGGGACCCCAGAATGGTCGCACTGGCCCGTGCTTCGGACGAAACCGCCTTGATCTTCAGTTTCATCTGGCGACGCTTCCGCAAAATTTCGGACAGATTTTCCAGCGTCTCGGCCAGATTGCCGCCGGTCTCCTTCTGCACCGACAGGGTGATGGCCAGGAATTTCAGCTCCGGTGCGGCAATGTTGTCCGCAGCCTGGGCGAAGGCGTCGTCTACCTGCGCGCCGACACGAACCCGGTCCGCGACCTCGGCAAAGATCTCCTTCACCGGCGATTTGGCTTCATTCGCCACGGCAACGACGGTTTCCGAAACGGGCAATCCCGCCTTCAACCCGCGGACCATGACGTCAATACCATCGGCCAGTTTGTCGACAAACGTATCGCGGCGGCGGCGGATCATCGTCGAGACAGCAAAGTTCGGCACCAGCAAGCCGGCGGCAATACCGATAACGATCGCGGTCGTCGCCGGCAGGCCGCCCAACCGCCACATCATCGTGAAGACCACGACCACTGTCAGAAGAATTCCCAATCCAAACTGGCCGGGCGATATTTTTCGGCCGGTTTGGCGCAAACGGATGCGAAGTTGGTCCGGCTTCGGCAACAGGGGCCCGAAGAACTTGTCGAAGCGGCTGGTGGGATCGGCGCGGCGCAGCGAAACAACCTCATCCGCCTGCTTCGGTCCGCGCCGCCGTGACACCGCGCGTTCCAGGCGGCCGCGGCGGTGGCCGCGCTCCCGCAGGTTCATGGAAGCCAGAACGTAGACGCCGGCAAGTACTGCCACCGCCACCAGAATGGCGATCGCCGCGAACATCACGTCGGGCGTCAGAAGTTTAAGAAACTCCGTCACGACATGGCCTCCAGCAGTGGCCGTTCGAGGCCGAAATAGGATGCCTTCTCCGCGAAGTGTGGGCGCAGGCCCGCCGGTTCGAAATCGCCGAGCAGATTGCCTTCCTGATCCTCGCCCTTGAAGCGATAGGCGAACAGTTCCTGCGTCGTGATGATCTCTCCCTCCATGCCGACCACTTCGGTCACACTGGTGATCCGGCGTTTGCCGTCGCGCATCCGGCTGACCTGAACGATCAAGTCGACGGCGGACGCGATCTGCTGCCGCATCGCCTTTGCCGGCAGATTGAAGCCGGCCATGGAAACCATGTTTTCCAGCCGGGTCAGAGCTTCGCGCGGATTGTTCGCGTGGATCGTACACATCGAGCCGTCATGGCCGGTATTCATGGCCTGCAGCATGTCGATGGCCTCACCGCCACGAATTTCACCAAGGATGATCCGATCGGGGCGCATACGAAGCGCGTTCTTGACCAGGTCCCGCATCGTGATCTCGCCGCGTCCTTCCAGGTTCGGCGGGCGTGTCTCCAAACGCACCACGTGGGGCTGCTGCAGTTGCAGTTCGGCGGCATCCTCGATCGTCACCACCCGTTCACCGGTATCGACCATTCGGCTCAATGCGTTCAGCAGGGTGGTCTTACCCGACCCGGTACCGCCGCTGATCAGAATGTTCAGCCGGCTGCGCCCGGCGATCTTCAGTACGGTCTCCATCGGCTTGGAGATGTTGTTCTGGGAGGTCATGACCTCCAGCGTGATCTTCTTTTCTGAAAACTTTCGGATCGAGACCGAGGCGCCGTCGAGGGCAAGCGGCGGGATGATGATGTTCACACGGCTGCCGTCTTCGAGACGTGCATCGCACATCGGCGAACTTTCGTCGATGCGTCGGCCGATCCGGTTCACGATCCTGGTGCAAACGCCCATGAGGTGCTGATTGTCGCGGAACCGGATATCGGTCAGCGTCAACTTGCCCTTTCGTTCGACATAGATCTGATAAGGGCCATTGATCATGATATCGGTCACGCTCTCGTCGGAGAGCAGCGCTTCCAACGGCCCCAGACCCAGCATATCGTTGATCAGCAACGTCACCAGATCCCGCTGTTCCATGGAGTTCAGCTGGATCTGCTTGGCGCGCAGGATATCGGAGAGGATTTCGGTAATCTGTTTCGCGAGTTCACCGCGCGACAATTTGGCTGCGGCGCTGACATCGATCTGTTCCGTGAGCGGCCCGCGGACCACTTCGGCGGCGGCCTCGACCGTCGCGCGGCCCATATTCTCCTGCTTCGCCGGCGCTGCTTCCGGTTCGGCATCCCACATCAGATCCGAGAGACGGGTTCCGGGGATCGTCTCGCCATCGGTCGGCGCGGGTGCAAGGGCTTGCTCCGGCCGGATCGGCGGTGCCTGGACCTGGCTGGCCGGCCGGGCGGGAATCTGTTGGCCGCCGATACGGATCGAAGGCCGTACAGGGTCGGACGGGGCGGCCGGTTCGTCCGGTGTGAAGGCCGCATCCGGTTTGCCGCCGGTGGATATCCATTCGTTCAGCAGTTCGGTGATCAGGTTGCGTTCCTGCAGCAGGCTCAAGGTGATCCGCTGTTTCGACGCTTCGCTGTTGATCGTGTCCTTGATGACCTTGCTGAGGTCGCCCCTTTTGGCGAAGCGAGGATCCTGCGCGGCCAGCGCATCGGCGATGATCGGCGTCATGTCGTCCCGAAAACGGCGAAGCGCGATAGTGGCGGATTCGACTTCCGACTTGTCGCCGCGCCGGGCGCGGAGGCTGTCTACCAGCGCCATAGCTTTTTCCCTTTCGCCTTCTCATCAGAAATGCCTGCGAAATCGCGCGCCAATGTGGAAAGCGCCTTGGTGACCGGGCTGCGCGGCCCGGCGATTTCCGGCAGGGATTTGCCCTGTGTCGCCGCGGCGGCGGCCGATTTCGCATCATGCGGTATCCAGGCGTGGACCTTGCTGCCCAGGCCTTGCTCCATTTCCTTGGCCGTGACCTGCTGCTGCGGCTTGGGCCGCTCGACGACCGCGATTTGAATGTTTCGCGATTTCATGCCATCGGCCAGAACCTCTTGCAGGCGCACCGTGTCGCGCAATCCGGCGATCGAGGAATCGGTCACGATGGTGATGCTGTCCGCCGCTTCGATCAGTGAATGCGCGTAATGAAGTGCATGCCGGGGAAGATCGACGATGACGGTTTTGAAAGTCGCGGATATGGCTTCGTAAAGGGTCGCGATCGCGGCCGGCGAAGGATCCACGTTGTGGTCGAGGGATTCTTCCGCCCCCAGCACGAAAAGCTTGCTCGTCGCGTTGATCATGGCGCTGCCGATGAACAACGAATCGATGCGTTCGGGATGTTGCAGGGCATCGCGCAGGCCGGAGCCCGGCAGCAGGTCGAGCGCGAGGGCACAGCTGCCGAAATGCAAATCCAGGTCGATCAAAGCTGTTTCGCGTTCGAAGGTCTCAGCGGAAAGCCATGCCGTCGAAACCGCGAAACTGGTCGCCCCGACACCGCCTCGTGCGCCGATCACCAGATGCAAGCTGCTGCCTTCTGGCTCTTCCTCGATTGCGGGAGGGCGCGCGGCCGGGGTGCGGGCCCGTGTAATGACGTCTGTCAGCGTCGTTTCGTCCAGCGGCATCAACAGGTAGTCTTCCGCCCCTGCCTGCATCGCCGCCCGATACATGGAAACGTCATTCACGTCCCCGATCGCGACGACCCGGCCGTGGGAGGCAATGGCGGTCCGCTGAATTCTGTCCACCGGATCGATGTCGTTGGTGACGTCCAAGAGGATCAGATCGGCCTGCCAATCCGACAGTTGTTCCGGCAGGGCGGAACGGGGCAGGACTTCCGCCGCGGCGTTGAAGCCGCCATCGACCATGCGCGCGAGCACGTCGGTCAGCATCGCGTCGTCACTGACGGCGACAAGGCTTAAGGTGCGTTCCTGCGGGGTATTCATCTGGACTCTCCGCCTGCTTCCGATCAGTTCTCGGACGTTCCCGTGGTGGTCGTTTCTTCGACGGTGATCGAGAAACGCTCCTCCCGGACTGCTTGAATGATGTCGGTCGGCAGTTCCGCGTCGACCGCGCCGCCGGCTTTTCCGGTCACGAGGTCGCGTGGATCTGCAATCATTTGCGCGAGGCTCATGTCGCTGGCGCATCCGAAACCAGGTAATGGCGCCTGATCGGCTCCGTCGGTCACGGAGCGGGCGAAATAATCGCATTCTGCGGTGAAAGCGACGGCGCGTTCCAGAACCAGGGTGAGGGGCTGCGGGTCCGCCGCATCGCGCAAAACGATACGCAGCGCGGGATGCGAACGGCGCAAGTAGGCAGCCAAATCGCTTCGTTGTCCGGTGGCACCGCCGCTGACGAAGACCACGTCGCCATACCGGGCCCGGAACGCACGCAGGAAGCCGTCCGTTCCGGCAATGACCTGCGTCTGATCCGAGGCGGACACGACATGCGTGAATTGGGTGAATTCGACCTGCGCTTGGGGGCGCCTTTCGATACTCGTCACCTCCTGTCCGGTGAAGCAGCCGGAAAGACCCAGGGCGACAAACGCGAGTATTGTTGTTTTCTTCAGCATAAGATTTGTCCTCAGCGCAGGATGAAACCGGCTGTGCCGACATAGCCCCGGCGGCCCTGGCCGTCGAAAGCGGCGGTGGTCACATTGGCCGGGATGCTCTTGGTCAGGTTGCCCATGAGGATGCGGTCGGACTCCTTGGACGGTTGATAGCGATCCGTCGGGTCCGCAATCCGGTTCGAAACCGGGCGCACCAGATACGGCGTCACGATGACCAGCAACTCGCTTTCCGAACGCTGGAAATCGGTGGACCGGAACAGGGTGCCCAGGATCGGCAACTCGCCGAGGCCCGGAAAACGGTCCAAGGCATTGTTGGTGGTATTCTGCAGCAGGCCGGCAATCGCGAAGCTTTGGCCGCTTCCCAGATTGACCGTGGTTTCCGCGCGGCGGGTCGACAGGGCGGGGATCGTCAGCGCGTCGATCGTGATTGCGCCGGCGGCTGACAGCTCGCTCACTTCGGTCAGGATCTTGATCGAAATCTGACCGTCTTCCAGCACGATGGGGATGAAGCCCAGGCTGACACCGAACTGCTTGAAGATGATGGCAAGGTCGCCGTCGTCGTCGCGGATCGGGATCGGGAATTCACCGCCGACCAGGAAATTCGCTTCGGCGCCGGTCTGCGCGGTCAGGTTCGGTTCGGCGAGCAGTGTGATCAGGCCGTTTTGATCCAGCGCGTCGAGCAGAAAGTCGATGCTGGTATTGCCTGAGTTGAGCGCGCCTTGGATGACTTGTGTTCCGGTCGCGGCGCCACCGTTGACGAACAGGCCTGTCGCGCCGTTCAGCGTCAGGTCGCCGATGGTCTGTGCGATGCCCAAGTTGATATTGAATTGCTTGGTGATGTCGCGGCTGACTTCGGCGATGCGAACGCGCAGGTTCACCTGTTGCGGCTTGGCGATCGACAGTCGGTTGATGATCTGGCCGTTCTTGCCCAGCAGTTGCGCCGCCAGTCCCCGAAGGTCGTCGGATTCCTGCGCGCTGCCGACTGTGCCGGTCAGCACGATGGAGTCGCCCAGCGACGCCACCTGGATATTCGCGTCCGGACGGACCTGGCGCATCACTTCACCAAGCCGGGTCAGGTTGTGTCCGACCGTGACCCGGTGGCTCATGATGATGTTGTCGTTCTTGTCGACGGCGAAGATCGACGTCTCACCCGGTTGGCGCGCATGCACGAACATGAGCTTCGGGGATTTCAACTGAACGTCGGCGATCTCGGGATTTGCAACAAAGACCGCATTGGCGGCTGTCGGCAGGCGCAGCATGGTGCCCGCGTTGATGTCCAAAGCGATTGCCGAACTCGGCCCTTCCGTTGCCGTGTAGGGCATCGGCTGTCCGGGCGCTGCCGCCAATTCCAGGTTCGCGGCGAGGACGGGAACGGCGCCGGCGGCGCCGGCCGCGAACAGGAACGCGAACAGCAGAACGTATTTGATCGGCGACATGCCGGATGTGCGGCGGAAAATACGGCGCTTGTAGGGCGCGCGGCTCATCATCATCGAGTGATTGCTCATCGGTGCGTTCGGCGCACGGCCCATGACATGAAGTGTCGTCATTATTGGACCCTCCGGAAGGCGAGTGTTTGGGATTCCGACCCGCGCACGACCTTCACTTCCGTGGTTGCGGGTTTGCCGTCGGAACTGACCGACGCCGGCGCCTGCAGGACGCGGCTGACCTGGCTGTCCCAGGTCAGGGTCGGGCCGAACGGTTCGATGATCTCATCGCCGGTTTCGGTTTCCTGCGGCAGGCTGCGCAGGGCGAGGGACAAGCGGCCGATTTCCATGACCACCGCGATTTCCTCGGCCTGTTTCGGGGTGACTTCCAGCGTGGCCGTCTTGGCGACGGCAGGCGTCCCTTCCTGGTCGCTGACCCGCTGGTCGACGGCGAGGACGCGAACTTCGCGAAGCACCGTCTCGCTGGCATGGCGGGTGGTGTCCCCGCGCTTCAACGATTGTGTCAGCAGCAGGTCGACATAGTCGCCCGGAAAGATGAAGCCGGAAATGCCGGTTGTCGCATTGATCGGGACCGAGATCGCCCGCATGCCGGGGCGCAGGACGGCGGCAAGGAAACCACGATCGCCGGGACGGACGATCCGACCAACCGTCAACGGTTCGCCCGTCGTCAGGCCGGACCGAACTACGGCGCCCGAAAGGTCTTCCAGCGTGGTTTCTTCCTTGATGAAATAGGTTTCGGCAACGCCGTCTTTCGGCCAATCGGCGAAACGGACATTATCCTCGCGCAGGAAGGTGCCCGCCGGCAGATCGTCGCGCGCCACCAGAACCTTGGCGGTTTCGACCTTTACCGGTTCCGGCTTGTTCGCGGCGAGTTGCGCCTGAAGCGCCTGCTGCTGGGCCTCCAGCCAATCGCGCGCCAATGTCGCGGCGCCGAACGCCGCGCCGACCGCGACCACTGCCAGGACTATCGTTCTTACGCGCATTGTCTATTCCTTTCGATCAGGAAATACCGGCCATGCGCGCGGCGGCGAGCAACGCGCCGACGGCAATGGCAAGTCCATAGGGAAGTTCGCGGGTGACGGCGAGGTGAACGTCCAGACCGCCGCGCGCCAGGGCAAACCGCACCGGGCCTTCAAAGCGCCACAGAATAGCCATGGCGCCGCCCGCCAATGCGGTATGAAACAGGAAGGGAAAGATTTCCGCAGGTCCCATCCAGAGGGCGCAGACCGCGAGGAGCTTCGCGTCGCCGCCGCCCAGCCAGCCGCGGGAAAAAGCGGCAATGCCCAGGGTCAGGATAATGAATGCGGTGATAAAGGGATAAAGAAACTCGCCGGTCGTGAAGATCGCATAGGGAAGCCAAAGGGCGGCGATGATCAGTGACAGGGAATTGGGGATTAGACGGAATTTGATATCGCTGAGGGCGGCGGCCGATACCAAAATGGCGAATGTGCCGAGGAAGAAGATTTCCGGATGTGCCGCCTGTACGTTCATTGTCTTTGTCTTGAAACTTTCTTGCCGGCCGACCGGCGCTCCAGGTTGCAAGGTGAGTTGCGGATGGCGAGGGGAGAAGTCCGCTTCGTCAGCCCTGCAACGCTGGAGCGCAGCAACCGGTCAGTTACGCGGTTGTCTTATTCGGCCGGGGGCGCGGTTTCGCCGCCGCCATCCGTCGTGCCGCTGGTGACGGCGCTGTCGAGCGTGCCGGAGACGTTCGTGAAGATCTGCTCCAACGAACCACCCATGGCTTGAAGGGCGCCGATTGCCGCGACGGAAACGAGAGCCGCGATCAGGCCATATTCGATGGCGGTGGCGCCGGATTCATCTTTGAAGAACGAAATCAACTTGTTGCGCGTGATCATTTTGGTGACCTCCTCTTGCTAGCGCTGCGACGAGACTGTGCTGTGCCGCGTCGTGATGACTGAAGAGAACGGCCAAATTAGATTTCTCTCAACGAGTATCGTTCGGGATTATCGCTGCAATTCCGCAAAATTGAGGAAACTAAAATTATCCATAAAATCCAAATGGATGAAACAATCTTCCGTCCTTCGGATCAGGCTCAAAACCACTGCAAAATCCGCTAAAATTCGCGGTAAATTCTGTGTTGCCTATGGCTGCTGAACGGCTGGCGCATAAGCGCTTGTCCTGACACGGCTTTTTTACCATTGTAAGGATGTGCGTATCTGGATGCCGTCAACGGCTGATCGAAAAGACCAAGCAAAAATCTGGAGTCCGTGATGACGAAACCTGCCGTTTTGGTGGTAGGCCAATTGCCGCCGAAAATCATGCAAGCGTTGGAAGATGCCTATGTTCTGCATCGCTATTGGACGTTCGAGGACAAGGAAAAGAAGCTTGCTGAAGTAGCTGACACGATTCGCGGAATTGCGACGACCGGCCATTACGGTGCATCCAGGCAGATGATTTTCGCCCTTCCGAACCTGGAAATCATCTCCAGTTTCGGGGTCGGCACCGATGCGATCGACATTCCGGCCGCGACGGAACGGGGCATTCCGGTTACCAATACGCCCGATGTGTTGACGGATGATGTCGCGAATACTGCCGTCATGATGCTGCTCGCCGTGTCCAGGGACCTGGTTCAGGCGGACCGCTACGTGCGGGCGGGCAAATGGGTGAGCGACGGCAATATGGCGTTGACCCGCGCGGTAAGGGGCAAGACTGTCGGGATTATCGGTTTGGGCCGGATCGGTGCGGATATCGCCCGGAAACTGGAGGTCTTCGGGGTGACGGTGGTCTGGCACGGTCCCCGGCCGAAGCCGGATGTCTCCTACCAATACTATGATGACGTGGTGCGCATGGCGGGTGATGCGGATTATCTGGTCGTGGCCTGTCCGGGGGGCGAATCCACCCACCATATCGTCAATGCGGCGGTCCTGAAGGCATTGGGTCCCGAAGGGTCGTTGATCAACATCTCGCGCGGGTCCTGCGTGGACGAGGAAGCACTGCTCGCCGCGATGGCCGATGGAACGATCGGTTGGGCCGGCCTGGACGTGTTTGCGAACGAGCCGCACGTACCGGCGGCTTTCATCAAATCGGATCGGACCCTGCTGCTGCCCCATGTCGGCAGCGCAACCGAAGAAACCCGCGCGGCAATGGGCAACCTTGTTGTCGAAAACCTAGCGCTGCATTTCGCCGGCAAACCGTTGGCGACGCAGGTGAACGGGTAGGGATTCGAGCCCTATGATTTCAGGCGTTGAATTCAGCACTGGGCCGCTTCCGGAAGTTCAGGAAATAGCCACGTTGTATTTGGCCAACGGCTGGAGTTCCGGCAGGAAATCGGATCTGGTGCGCAAGGCTTTGGAAAAAAGTCACAGCCTTGTGCTGGCGCGCCATCGCGGGCGGTTGATCGGTTTGGTCAATGCATTGTCCGACGGGTATCTCGTCGTCTACTACCCGCATCTGATCGTACATCCCGACTATCACGGCAAAGGGGTTGGGTCAGCCCTGATGGACCGCGCCATGAAACGATACGCGGATATCCATCAACAGGTCCTGATCGCGGACGACCATGCCGAGCCTTTCTACCGGAAGCTCGGCTTCACCTTGGCTGAGGGTACGAAACCGATGTGGATCTACGATCCGTCGGGCGGGATTTGATCCATTCGCGCCAAGCTCAGTCGCAAGGGAGTAGCCGTGGCAGGTGAGGCTGAATGGAGGGATGGTTCGTGAAATCGGCGACACTGTGCCTGAACTTTTTCTTTCTGCTCGGCGTGGTTCTGCTGTGCCTGTCCCAACCGGGCTGGGCGCAGTCCAGCCAAAGCGAAAGTCTCGATGTCGGGCCCAAGGCACTGACACCGGGCACCGTGTTCCAGGACTGTGAGACATGCCCCCGGATGGTGGTCGTGCCCAAAGGGCAGTTCCTGATGGGGGCTCAACGGGGGGAAATCGACCGTTCCAGCGATGAAGGACCCGCGCATATTGTAAGAATCAGCGTGCCTTTCGCAGTCGGCGTTTTTGAAGTGACCCGTGCCCAATTCGCGGAATTCGTTGCCGAAACAGGGCACGATACCGGCAATACCTGCACAACCTATCATGGGGCCGATCTGAAACGGAATGCCGCCAACAATTGGCGGAACCCCGGATTCCGTCAAACCGACCGCGACCCTGTCGTGTGTGTGAGCTGGCATGATGCCCACGCCTACGTGGATTGGCTAAGCCGCAAGAGCGGTCAGATCTACAGATTGTTGAGCGAGAGCGAGTGGGAATATGTGGCGCGCGCGGGATCGACGTCACGGTTCTTCTTTGGGGATGATCTGCTATACGCCGAGCTTTGCAACTATGCCAACTCGGCTGGATGGGAGACGCCATTCAAAAAACGAGGCGGCAGGTGTCGCGATCCATTCACCCATACCGCCCCGGTGGGAAGCTTCGTTGCCAACGGGTTCGGCGTCCATGACGTTCATGGGAATGTTTGGGAAATGGTCGAGGATTGCTACTGGCCCTACTACGCACCGAAAGCAAGGTCGTCGTTCGCCGTCGACACGTCCGATTGCGCGGAGCGTGTCGTGCGCGGCGGATCGTGGAGCAGTCCGTTGCACAATCTCCGCTCCGCGAACAGGTGGAGCAAGGACCCGGCTCTGCGGGCGGGCAGTACAGGGTTTCGGGTCGCCCGCACCATCCTCGATCTGGTCGCGATGAGCCGTTAGGGCCTCGCTGATCCAAATTTCAGGCGGCGCGGGACGACCTTTCCCCGGAATTTAACGGCCGCCGGCGACCTTCACCACGGTTCCCGTGACATAGGAAGCCTGGTCCGACATCAGATACATGATGGTATCGGCCACTTCGTCGGCCGATCCCGCGCGCCCGATGGGAACCGAGGATCCCAGCCGTTCGATTCGGTCCGGGATACCGGCCGAGGCGTGGATTTCCGTGTCGATCAGGCCTGGAGCCACCGCGTTGACGCGAATGCCTTCGCCCGCCAATTCGCGGGACAGGCCAAGCGTCAGCACGTCGATCGAGCCTTTGCTGGTCGCATACCAGACGAAATCATTGGGGCTGCCGATCCAGACGGCGGCGGAGGACAGGTTGACGATATTACCGCCCTTGCCGCCCCGGCTTGTCATCATGCGGGCGGCCCCGGCCCGCGCCGTCAGCAGCGCACCAGTGACGTTCAGATCAATCACGCTCTTGATCATATCCGGGTCGGCGTCGACCAGCTTGCCCGAAACGCCGGTGATGCCCGCATTGGTCACCACGGCGTCAAGCCGGCCGAAGGTATCGTCGCAAGCCTTGAAGACGGTATCGACACCGTCCTGATTCGCGACATCGGCCTGAACCGCGATCGCCTTTGCACCCGCCGCTTCGCAGGCGGCCATGGTGTTTTGTGCCGCTTCCGCGTTACCCGCATAATTGACGACAACATCATAGCCGGCCTTGGCCGCTTTTATCGAGACGGCGGCGCCGATGCCCCGGCTTCCTCCCGTGACGACGATTACTGGTCTATCGCTCATATAAATGCCTCCCCTTAAGCGGTTTCGTTCAGCGCCTTCAGAACCGCCAGCAGCCGCTTGTCGCGGATCGAGGCCAGTTCCTTCACGCTTTTGCCTTCGGTTTCTTCAGCGACGCCTTCGATCAGCAGTTTCTTGACCGCATCGGTGAAGTTGGGCGATCCCAAATCCGCCCACCAGCTGGCGGTCGGCGGGCCCAGATGCTCAACGAAATTCTCCATGCCGCCTTCACCGCCGGCCAGGTGGAAGGTCAGGTTAGGCCCCATCAGGGCCCAGCGAATGCCGGGGCCATAGGCGATTGCCGCGTCGACATCGGCGACGCTGGCAACCCCTTCCTGGGCCAGATGGATGGCTTCGCGCCAAATCGCGGCCTGCATGCGGTTGGCGACATGGCCGGGCACTTCCTTGAACAGCTTGATCGCCTTCTTGCCGATGGCGTTGTAGAAATCGACCGTCCAGTCGACGACCGCCGGGTCCGTCTTGGCGCCGCCCAGCACCTCCACCAGCGGGATAAGATGCGGCGGGTTGAAGGGATGGCCCAGAACGAAACGTTCCGGATGCTGCGTGTCTTTCTGAAGATCGCTCATCAACAACCCCGAGGTGGAGGTCGAGATCACGACTTCTGGACGCGTCGCCGGTTCGAAGTCCTTGTACAGCGCCAGTTTGACATCCAGCCGTTCCGGCGCGCTTTCCTGAATGAAATCGGCAGGTTCAGCCGCGGCCGCCGACGTACTTTGAACGGTCAATCGGTCGGGAGAGGCCCCATCGACGGTAACCCCCAGCGCTTCAAGTGCGGGCCAGGCATTCTCCACGAAGGCGCGGATCTTCTTGTCCGCACCGTCAGCCGGGTCCCAGGCATGAACATCGCGGCCTGTCGCCAGGAAATAAGCGGCCCAGCTGGAACCGATCGTGCCGGCCCCGATGATCCCAATGGTTTTGATGTCTGCTGCTGATGACCCGATCATCTCACTCCCCATTAACGGTTATTGTCTGTTTCGGGCGAGAGAATAGCAGAGCCGCCGAGACGCGCCAGATCACCGGTCAGAATAGATCTGTTTCTGTCCATGCCGTGCCGATGCCGTCAGACTTGGTGTCAAAGACGGAACCCCCAGTTCCGGGACGGGTCGACTTCCGGCTCCAACCGGCCCAGAGGGCGTGCCGACTCCGGTTTCTCGCAGTGCAGGAACCTGCCGCTGCCGCGTTCGGCATTCAACGCTCCATCGTTGACGACGATCCGCCCGCGGCTGACCACGGTTTCCGGCCAGCCGGTGACGGTACGGCCCTCATAGGGGGTATAGCCGACCGCGTCGTGCAGCATGTCATAGGTTATCGTGACTTCCCGGTCCGGGTCCCAGATTGCGAAATCCGCATCCGCGCCGATGGCGATGGTGCCCTTGCGCGGAAACAGACCATAAAGCTTGGCGGCGTTGGTTGCGGTCAACGCCACGAACTCGTTCAAGCTGATCCGGCCTTTCCCGACCCCTTCGGAGAACAACAGCGGAAGGCGTAGCTCCAGGCCCGGGACGCCATTCGCGATCTGCTTGAAATGCGCGTTCGGCCCGTGCTTCAGCTTGGCTGTCTCGTCGAAGCGATAGGGGGCGTGGTCCGAGGAGAAAACCTGGAACGTGCCGTTTTTCAATCCGCGCCAGATCGCTTCCTGGGCTTGCGTGTCGCGTGGTGGCGGGCTGCAACAGAACATCGCCCCGTCCATTCCGTCCCGGTCCAGGTCCTGCGCTGTCAGGAAAAGGTATTGCGGGCAGGTCTCGCCATAGATTTTCAGTCCCTCGGTCTGTGCGCTGCGGATGGCATCCGTCGCTTCCTCGGCCGAGACATGGACGATAAGCAGCGGCGCATCGATCAGCTTTGCCAATTGGATGGCGCGGCTGGTTGCTTCCCCTTCCGCGATCCTGGCATGGGCGACGGCATGATATTTCGGCGCGCGGTGGCCCTGGTCGAGCAGCCGTTCCGCCAGCCAGCGGATGACGTCGTGGTTTTCCGCATGGACCATGACGAGCGCGCCCAGTCGGCGGGCTTCCTCCAGGACGGTCATCATCTGATAATCGTCCAGTTTCAATGCGTCGTAGGTCATATAGACCTTGAAGGAGGTGATGCCGTCCTCGATCAGGGCGGGTAGTTCCTGACCCATCACTTCCGGCGTGGGGTCGGAGATGATCAGGTGGAAAGCGTAGTCGATCACGGCTTTCGGACCGGCGCAGGCATGATAGGCATCGACCACCTCGCGCAGCGACTGGCCACGCATCTGGGCGGCGAAAGGAATGACGGTGGTCGTTCCCCCGAAGCAGGCTGAGACCGTCCCGCTATAGAAGTCGTCGGCCGTCATCACGCCGCTGGAGGAAGCCTGTTCGATATGGCAATGGCTGTCCACGCCGCCGGGAAGAACGAGCTTGTTAGTGGCATCCAATTCCTTCGCGCCGGGCCCCAGGTTTTCCGCCATGGCGACGACCCGTCCGTCGCGAACGCCGATGTCGCAGCGGAAAACATCGCTTGCGGTGGCGACCGTTCCGTTTCGAACGACCAGATCGAAGTTTTCCGACATCGTGACCTCCCCATTGCAACGGCCTGCGTATAATCTTGCGAAGAGTGCAGGAGGTAGTCGGTACCGGCAAGGCCGGGAAGCTTGCCGGTTTGGAGTGGGGGACGACATGGATTTCTTTGATACCAACGACGCAATGGGACTGGCGCAGCGCGTCAGGGCCGGTGAGGTAACGGCAACGGAACTGTTGGATGAGGTGGCCCGACGAATCGAGGCGGTTAATCCTACGATCAATGCAGTGACGGTCGACGGATTGGACTACGGCAGAAAGGCCATAGAAAACGGTCTGCCCGACGGGCCATTCACAGGTGTCCCCTTCCTGCTGAAGGACCTTGGCGCGACCTGTGTCGGATTGCCGGTGACCAACGGCACCCGCTTCAATCCGCCCGGCGAACCGCCGGTAGATGACGAAACCGTACGCCGTTTCAAGGAGGCGGGTCTGGTCATCGCCGGCCGGACGAACTCACCGGAATGGGGTTTGACGACCACGACGGAGCCTGTTCGGAACGGACCGACACGGAATCCCTGGAATCTCGAATACTCAGCCGGCGGATCCAGTGGCGGCGCGGCCGCGGCGATCGCCGCCGGAATTGTGCCGGCCGCGCATGGCAGCGACGGTGGTGGGTCGATCCGGGTTCCGGCTTCCTGCTGCGGCCTGTTCGGCCTCAAACCCTCGCGCGGGCGGGTCAGTTCGGGCCCCTATATCGGTGACGCTTGGAGCGGCTTCGCGACAAGCGGGGTGCTCTCGCGTTCAGTCCGCGACAGCGCCGCCCTGCTGGACATTCTGCAGGGGCCGGCACCAGGCGACCCCTACGCAGCACCCAGCCCGGCGGGGCCGTTCCTGGATGAGGTCGGGAAACCGACCGGATCGCTGAAGATCGCGATGACGGATATGCCGTTCAGCGGGGTTGAGGGCGATGCCGCATTGTCCCGGAATCTTAAGGACGCCGCAGCATTGTGTGAGGAATTGGGACACACTCTCGTTCCCTTGAATCTGCATATCGATGGCGAGGCTTTCACCGATGCCGTTATCACCATCATCAACGTGCATACCGCCGCGCTAGTGGGGTGGCTCGAGGATCTGAATGGGCGCTCGGCGGGCCCGGACGATTTGGAGGCGTGCACGCTTGCCTTCACGCAAATGGGGCGGGCGATAACTGGCGTTGATTTTCAGAACGCGATTGAGACGGTTCAAGAAATGGGCCGCAAGGTCGGTCATCTTCTTACGGAGGTGGATGTCATCCTCTCACCGACGCAGGGGATCGAAACACCCAAGCTGGGTTATCTCGACATGATGCAGACGGTGGAGACCTATCGAGAGCGAATCGCGAGATCGGTTGGGTATACGGCCTTCTATAACGCTTTGGGCCTGCCGGCGATGTCCGTGCCGCTGCATTGGTCGGAAGAAGGTTTGCCGCAGGGGACGCAGTTCGCGGCGGCCTATGGGAACGAGGCGCTGTTGTTCCGTTTGGCCGCCCAGTTGGAGGACGCACGGCCTTGGGCGGAAAAGAGGCCGCCGGTCCACGCCTGATCTGTTATTCCGCGGCTTGCTTGGCGACGGTGTCGGCTTGCGCCAGGAGAACCCGACCTAGAGCCATCGAAACCGCTGCCTGGGTCGGATCGACGACCGGTATTCCCACGGCCGCTTCGAGATCCGCGCGCAGATAGGCCATGCCTGCACAGCCGAGCACCAGGACATCCGCGCCGTCCTGATCGCGCAGATTGATGGCGACGGAAACCATGCGGTCGAAGACGCGGCCGCGATCGGCGAGTTCTACGACGCCCAAGCCCAGGGCGCGATCGCCCGCCATGCGGTCCCACAATCCCATTTGCCGTACCGCGCGCAGGTGTCGTGGGATGGATTTCGCCAGGATGGAGACGACGCCAAAGCGTTCACCCATCGTGCAGGCGGTCAGCAATCCGGATTCGGAAATTCCCAGGACAGGCTGCTCCGTCACCTCGCGCGCTGAGTGCAGACCGGGGTCGCTGTAGCAGGCAATGACATAGGCGTCCGCCGCCTCTCGGCGGATCAGATTGCACAAGGGGGTGACGACGCCGTCCACATGCTGCTGACTTTCGATCCCCGGAGGACCCTCGGCCAAGGTGAGGCAATCGATCTGTGGGCCGCCGGGAACGGCGAGCCCTGCGATAGCCTGAGCGATACCGTCGGTGACGGCCTGGGTGCTGTTCGGGTTGATGACCAGGATACGCGCGCTCACTGGAAATCTCCTCGGCCTAGTCTTCCGACGGCGGCGTCGCGCCGGTCTGTTCGGTGATGATCTTATAATGTTCCGGTCGTCTATGGGCAGCGAAATTGAATATCGTGCTCTTCCCGAAATTGCACAGGTCGAGATCGCAATCGGCCACGATCAACTCATCCTCCACGGTGCTGGCTTGTGCCACGATCTCCCCTTGTGGAGAGACGATGCAGGATCCGCCCATCAATTCATGCCCGTCTTCCACACCGGCCTTCGCGACGGCAACGGCCCAGGTGGCGTTCTGGTAGGCGCCGGCCTGGATGCTCAAATGGTTGTGGAACATGCGCTGATGCGGCGGCTCCAGACTGCCTCTTGGGCCGCTATGCTGGTTCCCGGTCGGCGTATTGTAGCCCAACATAACCAGTTCCACGCCCTGCATGCCCATGACGCGCCAGGTTTCGGACCAGCGACGGTCGTTGCAGATGCACATCCCCATCACGCCGCCCATGCTTCGCCAAACGGGAAAACCGAGATCGCCCGGCTCGAAATAGCGTTTTTCCAGATGCTGCCGGGTCAGGCTGGCGTCGTATTCCTTGTGGCCGGGCAAATGGACCTTTCGGTACTTGCCGACGATGGTGCCCGTCTGGTCGACAAGAACTGCGGAATTGAAGCGATGCAAGGTTCCACTGTTGTCTTCGAACAGCTCCGCATAGCCTAAATAGAAACCAATACCGAGCTCTTGGGCGGTATCGAACAATGGTTGGGTTTCTGCCGAGGGCATTGCACGCTCGAAATAAATATCCATTTCCGAGATATCTTCTGCGTACCAGCGCGGGAAGAATGTGGTCAGTGCCAGTTCGGGGAAGACCACCAGTTTGCATCCCCGGCGATGGGCTTTTTCCATCAGGTCGATCAAGCGCTGGACAATGATTTTGCGCGAATCCGCGCGTTGGATCGGCCCCAGCTGTGCCCCGCCCACGGTAATCTTGCGCGCCACGCCTCACCCCCTCCGGTTAATCTGCTGGTAGAGTTTAGCAGGCAAACACCTCCCGCCAAGCGAGAGAGGCACCGGTGCCTCCAAAACGGGTCGAGATTTTCAGCGACGCAATTGTCAATGCGCCTTGAGGAGCCGCGCCGCTACTGCGCGTTTCATTCCTTTGAGGCTTCTTCAATGGCTTCGACCAAAACGGATTGGTCGCCGATATGGTTCGCCAAAAGAAGGATCAGCCGGCTGTTCAGTGCGGCACTTTGCTCGTCGTCCAGATTGCGATGGGCTGCGATCAGTTTTTCGTAGAACCCATCGGGATCGGGAATGTTCGGTTCGGTGATCAGTCCGCCTGTCCTGGTTTTTTTGGTCATCATGTCATCATTTCCCAGATGCGCGGTGCAGTGCCTTTTGGACCTTTTCCGGGGTTGCCTGACGCCAGCGAGCGGCAACATGCTGGTCCGGCCGGATCAGATAGGCCGTGCCCGGCTTCCCATCGAACCTTGCCCGGACTAGCCCGTCCGGATCGGTCAAGACCACCCAGTCGGCAGGGCCCGAGCCGACGGCTACACGCCGAATCGGCAGGTCAAAACCCGAGAAGTTTTCGGCATTTTCAACGGGACCGAAAACCAACAGCGTGAACGCGTCGCCCAAGTGGCGCAGCAGCCAGTCCTGCCGGTCATCAACTTGGATTGGCGCGTCGGGGCAGGGGGTGCCCGGAACAGGCCCCTGCGCAAAGAAGTCGGCGTCCGGTGAGTTGAGGGGGGAACCATTCAGCGTTGCCGGCAAGGAAAGCCGCCCGCTGTTTACCATCCGCCGGGCGAAGGCATGTTTGCGGGCCAATGCCAGCGTGGCATCACGGAACCGTCGGCTCGCCTTGTTCTTGGGCGTGATGAAATCGGTAGAACGGGTAGAGTTCAGTATGTTCTCGTCACCTGCATGGATGCGCTCCTGGTCGTAGCTGTCCAGCAGGCTTTCGGGCGCCTTGCCGGCGAGCACGAGGTCCAGTTTCCATATCAGATTGTCCGCGTCCTGAATGCCGCCATTGCCGCCGCGTGCGCCAAAAGGCGAAACCTGATGCGCGCTGTCGCCGATGAAGATGACCCGATTGTGACGGAATTTTTCCAACCGGCGGCATTGGAAGGTATAGACGCTGACCCATTCCAGATCGAATTCTGCGTCTTCCCCGAGCATTCGCTTCAGGCGCGGGATGACCTTTTCCGGTTTCTTTTCCTCGTCCGGATCCGCGTCCCAGCCCAATTGCAGGTCGATGCGCCAAACATCGTCCGCTTGCTTGTGCAACAGCGCGGATTGTCCGGGATTGAAGGGCGGATCGAACCAGAACCAACGCTCGGTTGGGAAATCGGCGCGCATGATGACATCGGCGATCAGGAACCGGTCCTCGAAGACCTGTCCCTTGAAGTCCAACCCCATTTGCCGGCGGATGCCGCTGCGCGCGCCGTCGGCGGCCAGGACAAAATCCCCTTCGATTTTATAGCTGCCTTCCGGCGTTTCTACATCGAGGACGACATGGTCGCCCTTGTCTTCGATCGCGACGGCCTTGCTCTGCCAGCGCAGGTCAATCAGGTCTGCCGCCTCCGCGGCTTCGACGGCAAACAGTTCGAAATAGTATTGCTGCAGATTCACAAAGGCAGGGTGTTGATGCCCTGCTTCCGGCAGCAGGTCGAAATTGTACAGGTTTTCCTCACCGGCGAAGACCCGTCCGTTCTTCCATGTGATGCCTTTCTCGGTCACCGCGGCGCCGATCCCAAGCCGATCACAGATTTCGAGTGTCCGCTTCGACCAGCAGATCGCTCGGGATCCTACGGAAACCGTTTCTGCGGCATTCAGGACGACGCATTTCCTGCCGTGCTTGGCAAGGTCCAACGCGGCGGCGAGACCGACTGGCCCGCCGCCCACGATGACGACCTCGTGCCTGTTGGGCGTTGCCGCCGCAAGGTCTGTTGTCCGCCGGAACGGATAATGGGGATATTTGAAGCTCTTCAGCACGGCACTTCACCCAAATTGCTTGAACGGCCAGGGTGACGTCGGCGGTGCCGGCGGGGTTAAGCCGCCGACTGATCCCGCTCCAGCGCCGCCCACATTTCGCGGTCGCGATCCGCCGTCCATATCTGCGGATGCTCCTGCCCGCTGGCTTCCTGGTATGCCCGGGTGACATCGAACGGCATGCAATGATCGAAAATCACCCAATGACCGTATTTTGGACGCAGGACAGTCATTGTTTCCTTGTAGGTCGCGTTCAGGTCCTTGCCGTCGGCCACGCATTTCTTGACCGTCTCGAACAGGTCGCTCAGGAAATCGCGGGTTCCGCCAACGCCGGCCTTTACTTCCTCCGGGGTTTTCAGGGCTTCACCGCGGCCCGGGATCATCTTCTCGGCGCCGAGTGCCATCAGGTTGTCCAAAGTCGTCGGCCAGTCGCTCAGATAGGCGTCGCCGGTATAGGGGGTCGCGCCGTATTCGACCATGTCGCCGGCGAAGCAGACCTTGCAGTCCGGGATCCAGGCAACGATATCGCCTTTGGTATGGCTGCGGCCGAGATGCAGCAACTGCACCTCCCGCTTGCCCATCCAAATCGACATTTTCTTCTCGAAGGTGATGGTCGGCCAGGTCAGGCCCGGTACCGTCTCGACCTGATCGAACAGGCGCGGAAACCGGCCCACCTCGCTGTCGAAGTCCTGTTGGCCGCGCTCAACCACATTGTCGTAGGTCAGGGAACTGGCGATGATCGCTTCGGCGCCATAGGCCGAGGCGCCCAGGACGCGAACCGCATGGTAATGGCTCAGCACGACATATTTGATCGGCTTGTCGGTGACGCCGCGGATGCAGTCGATCAGTTTCTGCGCCTGGACAGGCGTCGCCTGGGCATCCATCACCAAGACGCCGTCGTCGCCGACGATCACGCCTGAATTCGGGTCGCCTTCCGCGGTGTAGGCATAGACGTTTTCGGCGATTTCCTCGAAAGTGATCTTCTTTTCTTCGAGGTCTGCGGTAGAGGCGAAATTAGCCATGGCTCGTGTCCTTCCCTGGATGTACGGGCGCACCCGCCGGACAGGTAAGTTACCCTGACCCGTTGAGCGGCCCCGTTGAGCCGCCCAGTTGCGCGGTGCGCTTGACCTTGAGCAAAGTTAATAGTTTCATTTGAAACTAATGTCTAGGAGGTGATTGCTGAATGTCGGTCAGAAAGAATTTGCGCGCCAGTGCGCAATCGGACGCTTTGTGCCTGGAGGAGTTCCTGCCCTACAGGTTCTCCGTCCTGACGAATCGCATCAGCCGACATCTCGCAAAAGCCTATGAAAAACAGTTCGGCATCACCATCCCCGAATGGCGTGTGATCGCAAATCTTGCCCGGTTCGCGCCGATGACCGCCAGCGACGTCGTCGACAAGAGTTCCATGGACAAGGTCAAGGTCAGCCGCGCGATCTCCAAACTTCTGAAATCGGGACTGATCGAACGCGATACGGACGAACAGGATAAGCGGCGCGGTCAGTTGCGACTGAGCAAGGCCGGTAAGGATGTCTTCGAGGAAATCGCGCCGGTGGCGCTTGGCTGGGAAGCCGACCTGCTGGCGCCCCTGCCGCCGGAAGAGCGCCGCACGCTGGACGAGATCCTGAACAAGATCGAGCGTGTCCTTGATGATGCGGGTGCCTAAGGCCGTAACAAGAGCGGGCCTATCCGCCGGTTCCTAGAAACCAATCGCGGCAGGCATCGATTGACCTGATCGGGCGGACAGGCCGGCGAACCGAATTTGGCCTGGCCAGTTACTCCGCCGCGGCGGCATGTTCCTCTACCTGCTGGGTTGTCATGCCCAGGCGGGCCAGCAAATCCATATCGTGTTCGGCCCCGGCATTCGGTGTCGTCAGCAGTTTCTCGCCGAAGAAGATGGAATTCGCTCCGGCCAGGAAGCACAGGGCTTGCAAGGCATCATCCATGCCGCCACGGCCCGCGGAAAGGCGGACATGGGAGGTCGGCATCAGGATGCGGGCCACCGCAATGGCGCGGACGAAATCGAACGGGTCCACGTCGGCGACGTTTTCCAGCGGTGTTCCCTCGGCCTTGACCAGAAGATTGATAGGCACGCTTTCCGGATGTTTCGGCAGGTTCGCCAGTTCCATCAACAGCTTGGCGCGGTCTTCCTCCGCTTCGCCTAGTCCCAGGATGCCGCCGCAACAGACATTGATCCCGGATTCGCGAACCAGCGACAGCGTGTCGAGTCGGTCCTGGAAACTGCGCGTGGTGATGATCTTCTCGTAATGTTCACGCGATGTGTCGAGGTTGTGATTATAGTAGTCCAGCCCCGCATCCTTCAGCGCGGCGACCTGCTCCTTGTCCAAGGCACCCAAGGTCACGCACGATTCCATGCCCAGGTCTTTGACACCGCGGACCATGTCCAGCACAAGCGGGAAGTCACGCCCGTTCGGGCGTTTCCAGGCGGCCCCCATACAGAAACGCGACGCGCCGCGTTCCTTGGCCGCCCGTGCCTCGGCCAGGACGCGATCAAGCTCGGCCAGGCGCTCTTTTTCGAGGCCCGTCTCGTAATGGGCGCTTTGCGGACAATAAGCGCAATCCTCCGGACAGCCCCCTGTCTTGATCGACATCAGTGAACTCAGTTGCACTTCATTCGGATCAAAGGCGCTTCGATGGACCGTCTGAGCCTGAAAAACCAAGTCCATGAAGGGAAGGTCGAAAAGGGCGCGAACTTCGGTCAGGGTCCAGTCGTGTCGGCATCGCGGGGAAGTCATGATCTTGCCGGTGTCCTCGAAATTGGATGGAAACACCCGGGCATTTAAGGATTTGCGTGCCAGGCGACCAGACTTTTTTGCTGCCATGCACAAATTTCTGCCCCCTGCGGCCGCGGGCGGGGCTTGCCGGACAGGGCCGCATACGCCAAAAACGAACGCTTGGGGGACATAACGGTCGAGCCCGTTCGTGAGCGAAAATCAAAGCGATCCGACGCCGCCGCTGCTTGAATTGCGCGGCATCAGAAAAGCCTTCCCGGGCGTCGTCGCCAACGACGACGTGTCCCTGTCCGTCAAGCCTTCCGAGATTCATGCACTGCTGGGTGAAAACGGGGCCGGCAAATCGACGCTGGTCAAGATCATCTATGGGGTGCTGCGCCCCGATCAGGGAACGCTGCTTTGGCAGGGAAAACCCGTTGAACTGGCCGGCCCATCCGCTGCGAGGGATCTGGGCATCGGCATGGTGTTCCAGCATTTCTCCCTGTTTGAGGCCTTGAGTGTTGCAGAGAATATCGAACTCGCCCTGCCGTCCAAAGGTGCCGGCGGCTTCGATCGATCGGAATTACCGGATCGAATAGCAGAGGTTTCGACGCAATACGGCCTGCCGCTCGACCCGCGGCGGACGGTTCTGGACCTCTCGGTCGGGGAACGGCAGAGAATCGAGATTGTCCGCTGCCTGCTTCAGGATCCCAAATTGTTGATCATGGACGAGCCGACATCCGTTCTGACGCCGCAGGAAGTCGAGCGCCTGTTCGAAACATTGCGCAGGTTGGCGTCCGAAGGCTGCGCGATCCTCTATATCAGCCATAAGCTGCAGGAAATTCGCGATCTCTGCGAAACCGCGACGATCCTGCGCGGCGCCAAGGTGGTGGCCACTTGCGATCCGCGTCAGCAATCGGTGCAGAGCCTTGCAGGCATGATGATCGGCGAAACGCCCCTGAAACCGGAACGCCCGGCGGGCCGAGTATTGGACAGGAAGAACCGGTTGGAGGTCCGTGGCCTGTCCTTGCCGGCGCAAAAGGCCTTCGGGACCGCGTTGAAGGATATCAGTTTCTCCGTCCGCGGCGGTGAAGTGCTCGGTATCGCCGGCGTGGCGGGCAATGGGCAACCCGAATTGATGACCGCCCTGATCGGGGAGGTGCTGACCTATCCGGAAGCGGTGCGTATCGATGGACATCCCGTCGGCCGCCTCGGCCCCAGACGCCGGCGCGAGGCCGGGGCCTGTTTCGTTCCGGAAGAAAGGAACGGTCATGCGACCGCTCCCGACATGCCGCTGGCCGACAATGGTCTGTTGAGCGCCGACCGCCGCATGGGGCTGACCCGCGGCGGTTGGATTCTGTCGCGGGCGCGGGACAAATTCGCCGATGAGGTCATCCGACGCTTCTCGGTCAAGGCAAGCGGGATCGGCGCGGCGGCGAAAAGCCTATCCGGCGGAAATCTGCAGAAATTCTCCGTCGGTCGTGAAATCGCACAGCAACCGGGCGTCCTTGTGATCAACCAGCCGACATGGGGCGTCGATGCGGGATCCGCCGCCGCGATCCAGGAAGCCATTCTGGCCCTGGCCGCCGACGGCGCCGCGGTGGTCGTGATTTCGCAGGACCTGGACGAATTGTTCGCGATCGCGGATCGAATCGCGGTGATGTCGGAAGGCAAGCTTTCACGGCCTAAACCCATCGGCGAAATCACGATCGAGGAAATCGGGTTGCTCATGGGCGGCATTCACGGTGAAAAAGCGGGGGCCGCCCCATGATCAGGTTGGAACCGAAAGGCGAGTCCTCGCGCCTCTTCTCCTATCTCTCGCCGGTTCTTGCCATGGTACTGACCGTTGGCACCGGTGCTTTGCTGTTCGAGTTGATGGGGAAGCCGGCTGGACCCGCGCTCTATGCCTATTTCATCCAACCCTTCACGACCGCCTACGGCGCGTCTGAATTGGGGGTGAAGGCGACGCCGTTGATCCTGATCGGCCTCGGTCTGTCGGTCGGTTTTCGGGCGAATGTGTGGAACATCGGGGCAGAAGGGCAGTTGACCCTGGGCGCGATCGCGGGTGGCGCCTTGGCGCTTGCCTTCTATGAGGTCGAAACACCGCTTCTGCTGCCGGGCATGATGATCGCGGGCGTTTTGGGCGGCATGGCCTGGGCGGCGATCCCCGCCTTCCTGCGGGTCAAGTTCAACGCGAATGAGATTCTCGTCAGTCTGATGCTGACTTATGTCGCGCTGTTGCTCCTGAGTTATCTGGTTCATGGGCCGCTCCGGGATCCTGACGGGTTCAATTTCCCGGAATCGCGCCTTTTCCACGATGCAGCGACGATGCCGACGCTGATTTCCGGCACGCGGCTGCATTGGGGTGCTTTGTTCGCTTTGCTGGCGGCGGGGGCAATCTGGCTGATGCTGTCGCGATCGATGCTGGGTTTCCAGTTGAAGATCCTGGGGGATGCGCCGCGCGCCGCTCGCTTCGCCGGATATCGTGAGCCAAAGCTGGTCTGGTTTAGCCTGTTGTTGAGCGGCGGCCTGGCCGGTCTGGCAGGCGTGGTGGAGGTCTCCGGCACGGTCGGCCAGTTGATCCCGACGATTTCTCCCGGCTACGGTTTCACGGCGATCATCGTCGCGTTCCTGGGGCGGTTGCACCCCGCAGGTGTCGTGCTCGGCGGCCTGACCATGGCGCTGACCTATATCGGGGGAGAGACGGCCCAGATCGAAATCGGTTTGCCGGCGGCGGTAACCGGCCTGTTTCAGGGCGTATTGCTTTTTTATCTGCTGGCCTGCGACGTGTTGATCAATTACCGCCTGCGCTTCGGGCGCAATCTGGCGATCGGTTAGGGGGCGGAACATGGATGCTCTGACCCTTTTGATCCTTTCCGTGATGACGGCGGCCACGCCGCTGCTGTTGGCTGCCGTCGGGGAATTGATCACCGAAAAGTCCGGTGTTCTCAATCTCGGTGTCGAGGGCATGATGATCGTCGGGGCGGTATGTGCCTTCGCCGTGTCCGTTTCGACGGGTAATCCTGCTGCGGGCGTTGCGGCCGGCGCCGCCGCGGGTGCGGGGCTGGCCTTGGTCTTCGCCTTTCTGACCCTTACGATGCTGGCCAATCAGGTTGCGACCGGGCTGGCCTTGACGATCTTCGGCATCGGTCTGAGCGCGTTGATCGGCAAGAGCTATGTCGGGATAGCCGTGGAGCCGCTCGCCAAACTGCACATTCCGGCTCTGAGCGAAATTCCGCTTTTGGGGCCTGTATTGTTCGGTCAGGACGCGCTGGTTTACCTATCCCTGCTTTCGGTCCTGGCCGTCTATGTCTTCATGACGCGGACGAGGGCGGGACTGGTCCTTCGCGCCGTTGGGGATAGCCACGAAGCAGCCCATGCGATCGGCTATTCGGTGATTCGCATCCGGTATCTCGCGGTGTTGTTCGGCGGCGCGATGGCCGGGCTGGCGGGCGCGTATCTGTCTCTCGTCTATACGCCGCTTTGGGCAGAGAACATGACTGCCGGGCGGGGTTGGATCGCCTTGGCGCTCGTCGTGTTTTCGACCTGGCGTCCGGGACGTCTGCTGGCCGGCGCCTACCTTTTCGGCGGCATCACGATTCTGCAGCTTCACGCGCAAAGTGCCGGCTGGGGCGTGCCGTCTCAAATCATGTCCATGCTGCCCTATCTGGCCACAATCCTGGTTCTGGTGATCATTTCCGGCGACCGGGCGAAGATTCGGTTGAATGCCCCCGCCTGCCTTGGCAAGGTTTTCCATCCGGCACAATGACCCGACAGGGCAGGCCGGTTCCCCCTTTGGCCGGCCTTCTGCACGGGGGCTTGCGCCAACAGCGCGGCAGGGTGGCGCGCGGGCGGCTTGATATCAATGTTGCGATCGGAGCCCGTGTGTTCCGACGATTGGGAATCCCTTAACAAGAAAAGTTCGAAACAAGAGAGTCGAGGAGAGTTCACGTATGAAGCAATTCCCGATAAGCCGTCGCCTTGCGACAGGATTGATCGCCGGCGCGGCCGCCTTTGCCGCCGCCTTTGGCGCTGTGGGCACCGCCCAGGCACAGGACCTGAAAGTCGGGTTCATCTATGTCGGTCCGATCGGTGACCATGGTTGGACATATCGGCATAACGAAGGCCGTCTCGCGATCGAAAACGCATTGGGCGACAAGGTCGCGACCTCCTTTGTGGAAAGCGTTTCCGAAGGTGCCGATGCCGAACGCGTCATCACCCAGCTGGCCAGCAGCGGCCACAACCTGATTTTCACGACGTCGTTCGGCTACATGAACCCGACGCTGAAGGCCGCCAAGAAGTTCCCGAACGTGAAGTTCGAACATGCGACCGGATACAAGCGCGCGGACAATGTCAGCACCTATTCCGGCCGTTTCTATGAAGGCCGCTACATTCAGGGCGTCATCGCCGGCAAGATGACCAAGACGAATGTTGCGGGTTATGTCGCCTCCTTCCCGATTCCGGAAGTGGTCCGCGGCATCAACTCCTTCATTCGCGGTATGCGCTCGGTCAACCCGGACGCGACGGTGAAAGTCGTCTGGGTCAATTCCTGGTACGACCCGGGCAAGGAAGGCGACGCCGCAAAAGCGCTGATCGACCAGGGCGCGGATATCATTTCCCAGCACACCGACAGTCCCGCGCCGCTGCAGACCGCGGAAAACCGCGGCGTGCTCGGCTTCGGTCAGGCCTCGGACATGATCAAGTTCGCGCCGAAAGCGCAGCTGACGGCAATCATTGACGATTGGGGCCCGTACTATGTGGCACGCGCCAATGCGGTGCTCGACGGCACTTGGGAAAGTACAGACACCTGGGACGGCCTGAAGCCGGGCATGGTTGCCATGGCGCCCTTCACCAACATGCCGGATGACGTTGCCGCGCTCGCGCAGGAAACGCTCGACAAGATCAAGAGCGGCGAACTGCATCCCTTCCAGGGACCGGTGGTCAATCAGGCCGGGGAAATCGTCGCCAAGGAAGGTGAAGTGCTGGATGACGGCGTCCTGCTCGGCATGAACTATTATGTCCAGGGTGTGGAAGGCAGCTTGCCCCAGTAATAGAATAGCTCAGTAACAGGATAGTTCAGTAACGGAACAGTTCAGGATCCGGTTGAACCGGATTTGGCCGGGAAACAGGGCGCTTCCAATTGGAGGCGCCCTTTTTCTGGTCAGGATGTAGAGGTGATCAGGGTCGGTTTCGATCGCCAGTCGCCCATCCAGCTCTCGAAGTCGGGTGCCGCCATCGGGCGGCCAAAATAGAAACCCTGAACCAATTCGCAGCCGGCTTCGCGCAGTTTGGCCAATTGACCCTCCGTTTCAACGCCTTCGGCCACCACCGTGATGTTCAGTGAACGGCTCAGCCCGATGATCGCGTTGACGATCTCCATGCTGTTTTCTTCGATTTCGATGTCCTGGACGAAGCTCTTGTCGATCTTGATTTTCTGAATCGGAAATTGCCGAAGATAACTGAGCGAGGAATATCCCGTTCCAAAGTCGTCCATCGAGAGACGTATCCCCAGGGCGTCCAGTTCCTGCATCGTTTGGATGGCCTTGTCGACATCGGTCATGACGACGCTTTCCGTGATCTCGAATTCCAACCGGTCGGGGCTGGCGCCGGTCTGCTCGAGTATTTCACGGGTGCTGTCGACCAGATTGCCCCGCCGGAACTGCACGGAGGAGATGTTCACAGCTATTTTCAGCGGCGGCATGCCGACAGCGTCAAAGGCGGCGATTTGCTCGCACGCCGCGCGGATGACCCATTCCCCGAGATCGACGATCAATCCGCCCTGTTCCGCCACGGGAATGAAGCGTGCAGGCGATACGTGACCGCGTTCCGTATGATGCCAGCGCAACAGCGCTTCCGACCCGACAACGGCGTCCTCTGCGATCCGGACCTGCGGCTGGAAGGCCAACTGGAAGCCGTTGCTGTCCAACGCATCCCTCATGTCCGTCAGCATTTGTTTCCGGTCTTTCACTTCCGCGTTCATCTGCTCGGCGAACAGCCGGAAGGTGTTTCTGCCATCCGCTTTGGCCTGATACATGGCCATGTCGGCATGGGAAACCATATGCTCTATGTCCTGACCGTCGTCTGGGAACAGCGCCACGCCGATGCTGGTGCCGACCTGGACCTCGTGCCCCTGGATGGTCATCGGTTCCCCGACGATCTCAATAATACGTTTCGCATAGGTAAGGGTGTCGCTGGCAGACCGGAATTGAGGCAGCACGATGGCGAATTCGTCTCCGCCAAGCCGTGCGACCGTATCCGTGTCCCGTCTATGATCGTTCAATCGATCGGCAACGGTTTGCAGAAGTTCGTCGCCCACTCCGTGACCGAGCGTGTCGTTGATGTCCTTGAAATTGTCCAGATCCAGCAGCATCAGCGCGACACGCCCGCCGTTGCGGCGGGCAAGGGCCATGGCCTGCGACAGCCGGTCATTGAACAGGGTCCGGTTCGGCAATTCGGTTAAAGGGTCGTGATGCGCCAGGAACCGGATACGCTCTTCCGAGAGCCGCTGCGCCGAAACGTCCCGGATGAAGGCGATCACGAAACGGCCATTGGGCGACGCCCACCCGGTTAGGGTGAGGGCTGCCAGGAAGGAGCCGCCATCCTGGCGCTTCGCGGAAACCGTTTCCAATTCGCCGTGATACTGGTTGTCCTTGCCGGCCAGGAACGCTTCCGCCCGGGCCAGTTCTCCCGCCAAGGCGCCGTCCTCGAAAAGGTCCGAGAGATGCATGCCGAAGACGTCGTCATGGTCCCAACCGAAGAATGCCTCAGCCGCAGGATTCCATGTGATGATGCCGCCTTCCGCATCGGTGCAGGCGATTGCGTCGGGCGCGGTGTCCGAAATCGCCCGCAAATGCTCGCGGGAGCTTCTGAGCAGGGCCTCCGCGCGCGTGCGCTCGGCAATCTCCTCCTCCAGGGCGGTTTGCGCCTCGCGGACGGATCGGGAACGGGCATTGATGAAGCGTCCGATCGCGCCGATTTCTCCGGCACTTTCCTCGTCGAGGGCGAGGTTGGGCGCAATAACGTCGACCGGAGCGGATCGAAGCCGGGCGACCATGGTTTCCAACGGCGAGATGAAGCGACGGCTGATATAGACATATCCAAGCGCGAGAACGGCCGCCAATCCGACCGCGACGAGGGCCAGCGGAATCACGATACTTGAATACTCTCCTGCCTGGATCAGCGAGAATTCGATGTAAATCAGGAAAAGGCTTGCGAAATAGGCGGCGACCAAGCTGATGAGAACAAGCGAACGCAGACGAGGACGCAGGCGGCGGTCTTCACCCCCCCAGCTTTCCTGCGCTTCTTGGCCCGATACCGTGGGATCGGGAATACCGTGCGCGGTGACCTCACGCGGCACGTCTTTTACATCCATCTCCAAATCGGCCTTCGCAATTTTTCATTGGCGTTAGGTCGAATTTCTGACCGAACCGAATGATTAATATACAAAACTTAAGAGATTATAAACGTTATCGAAACGATGCCTGGGCAGCGGCAGGCTGTATTACCCGATTTTTACTTGAGCTGAGGTGTCTTTCATTTGCATCTACCGCCGTGACTTGAGATGGGCATTTCGGCACGCGACGAGCTTGTGTAGTGTTCGCCAAGTCGGCCGTGGGCGGTCAATTCCGCTGGACATTGCCGTGCTGGTCGCTCACGTCCGGGCTAATTGTTGGGATTCGATACCATGAATTTGGCTGTACTGTTCCGAACCCTGCGCATCCTTGTGGTCATGGCGTCGCTTTGCGCCGCATCTCTGTTCGCGCCGGCGGCAGCAGCCCAGACATCCTTGGATGGCAATGCTTTCGGATTGGCTGCCGCCAATTGGAACCGAACCCTGAACGCGGTCGAACACTATCTTGAGAGCGGTCAGCACAGCCCGGAACAAACCAACGAATACAGGGATCAGGTACTCAAGATTCGACAGGCTGCGCTGGAGGTGTCGCAGCGCGGCGGCGAGGTGCTGGAGGGGCTAGAACCCCGGCTGGAAGCCCTCGGCCCGCCGCCGGAGGAAGGAGCACCGCCGGAATCCGACGAAATTGCGGAAGAGCGCGAACGCCTGAACGAACAGATATCGCTGCATCGCGCGCGCCAATCCCTCGCCGACGTAACGCTGGCCCGGGTCGATGCGGTGCAGCTGGATCTGACGGCGCTGGACCGGGAACGTTTCGTTCAGAGAATTTTCAAGGAGTATCCGCTGCCGTTCGACGGGGCGGTGCTGGCGGAAGGGCTCGAGAATATTTTTGGCGCGGCGCGAGCCGTTCTGGAAACGGCACCGGTCTGGTGGCGGGACATTCCGGAGGACCGCAAGAACGTCAAGACCATCCTGGCCTTTCTCGGCATCCTGCTGGTCACCATCTTGGTGGCATGGGCCGTCCGGCGCGTACTGCTGACGCGGTTTGGCATCCGCCCTGAAATTCAGGATCCCAGTTATTCGCGGCGGCTTCTGGCGGCCGTCGCGGAAGGGGTCGGCCGAGGTCTCGTCCCGGCCGCGATCCTGGGCATGATCTATTTTCGAGCTACGTCTGACGATGCGTTGATATCCGGGCCGTTTGCCGTCGTGGTCGCCAATCTGTGCATGGCGCTGATCGCTTATCTTTTGGGAGTGCAGATTCCGCGCGCGGCGCTGTCCCCCGACCATCCGGACTGGCGATTGACGGCATTGACGGCGGCTTCCTCCGCCGCGCTCGTTCGTCAGATCCGGGTTCTGGCGGCGGTCTTCGCCGCGTCGGATTTCTGCATCAAATCGTCATTCGCGGTCGCGCCCGATTTGATCACGCCTGCCGTGGTCTCGGTTTACAATGTGCTGGTGGCCGCCCCGCTGGGGCTGTTGATCCTGTTCCTGCTGCGCCCAAGCCGCTGGCAGTTCGAAGAGCCGGAAGCGGACGATGCCTCGGAATCCGACGACAAGGCGAGCCCGGCAGCGGTGGGTCGCAGCGGTTTCTGGAAGGGCCTGCGCATCATCCTCGTACTGTTGGCTGTCGTGGCCATTCTCGCGCCGTTTGCCGGTTATGCGGGCCTGGCGAATTATCTGATCGGCAACCTGCTGTCGACCGGCTTCCTGGTTGGCGTGATGTACATCCTGCGCGGCCTGCTCAGGGAACTCATTGGTCTTTTCCTCGGCAGCCATCTGATGCGCGATACGGTCGGATGGGACTATGGCCTGCGCAGCCGGATAAAAATCGGATTGCGCATCCTGCTCGACATCCTATTGCTGCCCAGCCTCGCTGCAGCCGTTCTACCGGCCTGGGGGCTGCCTGCTGAAACATTGTGGCTCTGGATCACTGTGGCATTCCAGGGGTTCGAGGTCGGCGGCGTACGGCTTTCGCCGGCCGATATCCTGCTCGGCATATTCGTTTTCTTCCTGATCCTGGCGGTGGTGCGGGCCTTCAGGGGCGCCTTGGCGACACGCGTTCTTTCCCAGGCGAGGATCGATCCGGGTCTGCAGGATTCCATATCCAAAGGCATCGGATATGTCGGCTTCGTCGCGGCGGCGGCGATCGCCGTCCTGGTGATGGGCGTCGATCTTTCCGGGATCGCGATTGTTGCGGGCGCCCTGTCCGTCGGTATCGGTTTCGGTTTGCAGAATGTGGTGAACAATTTCGTATCCGGCCTGATCCTGCTGATCGAACGGCCGATCAAGGTCGGCGATTGGGTCATCGTCGGGTCCACCGAGGGAATGGTGAAGCAGATCAATGTCCGGTCGACGGAAATAGAGACCTTCCGCCGCGCCTCGGTCATCATTCCCAACGCGGACCTGATCTCAAATTCGGTCACGAACTGGACCTACAAGGACAAATACGGCCGTATCGATTTGCCGATCGGCGTGGCGTACGGGACGGACACCCGCAAGGTTGAGGAGATCCTGCTGGAGATCGCCAAGGGCCATGAGCGGGTGCTGAGTTTTCCGGCGCCATTCGTCGTATTTCAGAGCTTTGGCGACAGTTCTCTGAATTTCGAGCTTCGTGCCTATACGGGTGACGTGATGTTCCTGGTGCTGACCGCCAGCGACATGCGGCACGAGATCGACAAACGGTTCAAGGAAGAGGGAATCGAGATTCCATTCCCGCAGCGCGTCATCCATATGGCGCCCTCCGCTGTGAAAACGGAGGAAACCGCCGCGGCCAAGAAACCGAGATCGGATCAGGATTCACAGGATCTTCCGTCGGACGATTAATCGATAGTCGCGTTCCGACGGAAATCATGTCGCTGGGCGACAAATTGCACATTCTGCGTCATGAACGGCTCGCAACCGGTGCCTGGATATGGTTAGGATCGACCATCCGGTAGGGGGAGCCTGCGATGCCTGATGTTGCCTTGAATTTCTCTCGTAACGAATTCGCGTCGCGGTTGGAGAAGACCCGCAAGGCGATGTCCGAACGCGGCATCGATCTGATGCTGGTCACCGACCCGTCGAATATGAACTGGCTGACCGGGTATGATGGTTGGTCTTTCTACGTCCATCAATGCGTCCTGGTTCCGCTTTCCGGCGAACCGATCTGGTATGGGCGGGGGCAGGACGCGAATGGGGCGCTCCGCACCGTCTACATGGCGGCGGAAAATATTATCGGCTATCCGGACCACTACGTTCAGTCCACCGAACGCCACCCGATGGACCTGCTCTCCGGCATCCTGACCGACAAGGGCTTCGGTTCGGCGGCGATCGGGTTGGAGATGGACAACTACTATTTCTCCGCCGCGGCTTTCGTGTCCCTGCAGAAGCATATGCCCAATGCCCGGTTCGTCGACGCCACGGGACTGGTGAACTGGCAACGTGCGGTGAAATCCGAGACAGAGCTCTCCTATATGCGGACCGCGGCGCGGATCGTTGAGAACATGCATGCCAGGATCGCGGAAATGGTGGAGCCGGGCTTGCGGAAGAACGAACTGGTCGCCGAGATTTTCCGAACGGGTATCTTGGGGGCGGAACAGGATGGCGGTGACTACCCCGCGATTGTCCCGCTGCTGCCGTCGGGCTCGGACGCGGCGGCACCGCATCTGACCTGGGACGACAAGCCGATGAAATCCGGCGAGGGAACGTTCTTCGAGATCGCCGGCTGCTACAAGCGCTATCATTGTCCGCTTTCTCGGACGGTGTTTCTGGGCACGCCGCCCCAGCATTTCCTGGATGCGGAGAAGGCGGTGCTGGAAGGCATGGATGCCGGCCTCGAAGCAGCGAAGCCCGGCAATCTGTGCGAGGACATCGCCGGGGCCTTCTTCGCCGTTCTGAAGAAACACGGGATCGAAAAGGACAACCGCACCGGCTATCCCATCGGCGTCAGCTATCCGCCCGACTGGGGCGAGCGGACCATGAGCCTGCGGCCCGGTGACAAGACCGTCCTCGAACCTGGCATGACCTTCCATTTCATGACCGGTCTGTGGCTTGAGGATTGGGGCATGGAAATCACCGAGAGTATTGCCATAACCGAAAACGGCGTTGAATGCCTTGCGACGGTACCCCGCCAACTGACGGTGAAGGGCTAGAAGAATGACTGCTGCGGTAACCCCCATCAGCGCCACGGTCGACTTTGATAAGGAAGGCGTTCAGCACGGGCACCTGGTACTGCCCCATTCGCATGACGAATCGGCCTGGGGATCGATCATGATCCCCGTCTGCGTCGTGAAGAACGGGTCGGGGCCGACGGTGCTGATGACCGGCGGCAACCACGGCGACGAATACGAGGGGCCGGTTGCGTTGTTCGATCTGGCGCGCACCATCGACCCAAACCAAGTGGCTGGTCGTGTCATCATCGTTCCGGCCATGAACTATCCCGCGTTCCGGGCGCGTCGAAGGACCTCGCCGTTGGATGGCGGAAACATGAACCGTTCCTTCCCGGGCAGGGCGGATGGCGGGCCGACCGACAAGATCGCTCACTATTTCATGTCCGCTCTACTGCCCCTGGCCGATATCGTGGTCGATCTGCATTCCGGTGGCCGCACGCTGGATTTCCTGCCCTTCGCGGCTGCCCATATCCTGCCGAACCAGGCCCAGGAAAAGGCTTGCGTTGAAGCGATGATGGCTTTTCGCGCTCCATATGCGGTGATGCTGCTGGAGCTGGACGCGGTCAGCACCTACGACACCGCCGCGGAATCACTCGGCAAGGTATTCGTGACGACGGAGTTGAGGGGCGGGGGAACCTCATCCGCCGAGACGGCTTCCATCGCCAAACGTGGCGTCACGAATATTCTGCGCCATGCCGGTATTGTCCCGGGGGCGGTCGAGGGGCCGGAAAGCCTGCGTTTGGATATGCCGGACGGGCGGTGCTACACGCGGGCCGAGGCTTCGGGGCTTGTGGAGTGGATGAAAGATCTGGGCGACGAAGTGCAGGAAGGCGACGTCATCGCGCGCGTGCATGACGTGGAACGAACCGGCTCCGACCCGGTCGACCATGTTGCCGGTGTCGGTGGCCTCTTCATGGGACGGCATTTCCCGGGAATTGTCGCCTTCGGCGATACCTTGGGCGTCATCGGCGTCACCGTCGACTGACCCGTTTGTCATGGAAAGATACGCAGTCTATTTCGCGCCGCGCCGGGACAGCGCGCTTCATGGTTTCGGTACATCTTGGCTTGGCTGGGATTCGGATATCGCTCAACCGGTTCCGCAGCCTGTTGCCGCCGATATCGATCCGGCTGAACTGCGACGTTTCACGCAGGCGCCTAGGCGCTATGGTTTTCACGGCACCTTGAAGCCGCCATTCCGGCTGCGGGAAGGAACGAATTTCGACGACTTGCAGGCGGCTGCGGCCGCTCTGGCAAAGGACCTCTACCCGGTCGAAATCGGGCGCTTGCGCCTGAAGCGTCTGAGCCGTTTCCTCGCTTTGATCCCCGAAAGGCACTCGACCGCATTGCAGGATCTCGCCGGGCGCTGTGTCATGGAATTGGACAGGTTTCGTGCGCCCGCACCACCGGAAGAAACCGAACGGCGTCGGAAGGCTGGTCTCTCAGCACGGCAGGAGGACCTGCTGACTCAATGGGGCTACCCTTATGTGCTCGACCAGTTCCGTTTCCACCTGACGCTTACGGGATCGCTTGATGAGCCGGACCTCGCCCGGGTAGAGGCGTATTTGTCGAACGTGATTTCCCCGGTTCTCGAAGAACCGGTCACCCTGGCTGATCTGTGCATTTTCGGCGACCCGGGGGAAGGGGAATCCTGTCGTATCGTCGCACGGATACCCGTCGGCGCCGTTTAGGATCGTCCTTCGCGGGTTACGGCTTCCTTGCGGTTCTCAACGGCTTCCTCCAAAGCCTTATAGGCCTCGTCGAACTCTTCCTTGGCGTCTTCCCAGGCGTCGCCGGAAGCTTTCTTGAGCTTTTCTGAGGCCTCCTCGGCATTCTTCAGAAGCTCTTCGAGTTCCTCGTTCGCAGCATCGGAGGACTCGTCGGCGAATTCGGCAGACGCTTCCTTCAACTCTTCGATCTCGTCGGCCATGTCGTCCATCATTTCGCTGGTCGCTTCGGAGATTTCTTCCGCCTTTTCGGCCGAATACTCCTTCACGCTTTCCCACCAGCTGGCAGCCTTGTCGGACAGGCTCTCGTCCGCGGCATAAGCGGCATTACCCAGGAAGGAGGCGAAAACGGCGGCGGTCAGAACCGAGGATGGCAAGCGATGGAACATAGTGATGCTCTGATTGGTTGATCCGAACAATCATATTGGGGCGAACGTGCTTTGGTGCAACCAAATGCCTTCAACGCAGCAGCTCCAGAAACAGCGTCACACTCTCTTCCAATGCGCCGTCATTGTTTATGGTGACAACGTCGCCGCCATCCGGGAAGCCGAGTCCGGCCCGCTTCAGCCGGCGTTCAATTTCCTCTGCGCTTTCTCGCTTCCGCCCTGCCAGCCGTTGCGCCAGTACAGTTGGAGAGGCCGTGATCGAGGCGACGGTCAATCGAGGATAGCGGACACGCGCTTCCTCAATAACGGTTCTGGAGGCATTGACGACTACCGTTTGTTCGGCGCGCAGATTGTCCTCTAGAGACAGTGGGATGCCGTATCCCAGACCATGGGCTTCCCAGGCCAACGCGAAATCACCTTCGTCGCGCCGTCTGCGAAAGGCGTCTATATCGATGGGGTCGTGATCTTCTCCGACCGACCCGGCCGGGCGCGTAATCGTGCGTCGCACGAAATGGTAACGGGGATTGGATCCGTATTCCCGTCGGGCGGCGTCGATGAGCGTGTCCACGCCGACGCCGCTGGGGCCGACCACCAACACCAGTCTGCCGGCTTCCAGACCGTCGGCGAACGGGGTACGAACGGCATCCTGCAGCCCGTTGGTCATGCGACGCGTTCCCCGTCCCGCCATACACCTGTGATGATCGGATGCAGGGCGGAACCCCAGATGCGGACGAGATCCGCTTTCTTGCCGATGGTGATTTCGCCGCGATCTGTCAGGCCGGCGGCGGCCGCGGGCGTCTTGGTTACTGTCGCGACGGCGCGGGGCAGGTCGTAGTCTTCCACGGTGTCCGCAAGAAGCATGGCGGCGTGCAGCAGGCTGGCCGGCGCATAGTCGCTGGAAATCACGTCCAGCACGCCGTGCTCCGCCAATTCGCGGGCAGAGACGTTGCCGGAATGGGAGCCGCCACGCACCAGGTTCGGTCCACCCATCATGACAGCCAGCCCGGCTTCATGGGAGGCTTTCGCGGCATCGACGGTGGTCGGGAACTCGGCGATTGTCATGCCGTCTTCCACCGCTTCCTCGACATGATCCAAGGTAGCGTCGTCATGGCTTGCCAGATGAACCTTCCGCTGCCGGGCCTGTTCGACGACGAAGTTTCGATTGCGCTTGGAATGGATCTTCTGATCCTCCCGCCGTGCGGCGATGAAGTCGTTCATTTCGTTGTCGGTCAGATTGAACTTGGCTTGATAGTAGTGTCGGTAGGTTTCCTCGGAGACGAATTGCCGCTGGCCGGGGGTGTGATCCATCACGGAGAGCAACCCCAGATCCGGCGAGTGCAGTAACGGTTCCAACATTTCCTGCATGGCGGGATCGCTTACCTCGCAGCGCAAATGCAGGATGTGCTCCGCTTTCAGAACGCCATGCTCTTTCGCTTCGCGAAGTGCGGCCGTCATGTCTTCCAGCCGCTTCTTGCGCATGCTGCCTGACTGGATGTCACCGATCGCCATCGCATCATAGACCGTCGTGATGCCGGAGGATGCGATTTGCGAGTCATGGGCGATTACGGCCGCGATGGCCGGCCAATGAGCCTTTGGGCGCGGCAGCAGGTGCCGCTCCAGATTGTCGGTGTGCAACTCGACCAAGCCGGGAATCAGGAGGTCTCCTTCCAGGTCCGTCGCGCCGGGAGTGGAAGAGACGCCATGGTCTATTGCCGCTATCGCGCCGTCCTGGACGACAAGGGTCCCCTCAACGACTTCGTCGGCAAGGACCAGCCTGCAATTGGTGAAAACATGCTCCTGCATGATATATTATCCCAAATAAAGTAATAAAGCTGAGGCTTGCGCCGGTTTACTGTCCCGTATCAAGCAGCAGCCTTGAATTCCTCGACGTCCAGCAATCGATTGCAGACGGCCTCGCGCGCTTCGTGATCGTGGAATATGCCCAGAATGGTCGCGCCTCGGTCACGAGCCTCAATGATCAAATCCAAGACGACCTGTCGGTTCACCTTGTCGAGCGACGCCGTGGGTTCGTCCAGCAGCAGAATGGGATACGGATGAATGAAACCGCGTGCGATGTTCACCCGTTGCTGCTCTCCGCCGGAAAACGTCGTCGGCGACAATTCCCAAAGTCCTTCGGGAAGGTTCAGACGCGCCAAAAGCTCCGCGGCTCGATCCCGACTTTCTTCATCGGATGCCCCGGCCAGGCGTATCGGCTCGGCCACCACATCAATGGCGGGTACACGTGGTATGACCCGCAGGAATTGGCTGACATAGCCGATCCGATGGCGCCGAAGCCGGATCACTTCGCGCGGGTCGGCCTGGGCAAGATTCGTCCAATCGCCATTCTCTTCCCGAACCAGAATCTGGCCCCCGGCACATCCGTAATTGCCGTAGATCATGCGCATCAAGGTACTCTTGCCCGATCCGGAGGAGCCCATCAGCGCCATGCATTCGCCGGCATTTAGGGTCAATGTAACATCCGTCACCACCGGAATCGTACGGTGGCCCTGGTTGTGCAACGTGAAGGTCTTGGTGACGCCGTCGAGGCGCAGCATTTCCGTGCCTGTATTCATGACGGTGTTCCTTTTTCCAGGGGCATGTAAGTCATGGCTGAAGCACCGAGGAGACGAGCAATTGCGTATAGGCGTGTTGCGGGTCGTCCAGCACACGATCGGTCAAGCCCGTTTCCACGACACGTCCTTGCTGCATCACCATCAATCTTGAGGAAAGCATCCGGGCGACAGCCAGATCGTGGGTGACGACGATTGCCGAAAGGCCGAGCCGATCGACCAGATCCCGAAGCATGTCGAGCAGACGCGCCTGCACCGACACGTCGAGGCCGCCGGTCGGTTCGTCCATGAAAACCAATCGTGGCCCGCTCACAAGGTTGCGCGCTATCTGCAAACGCTGCTGCATGCCGCCGGAGAATGTGGTGGGAAGGTCGTCGATCCGGCCGGGATCAACTTCCGTGCGCGCAAGCCAGTCCAGGGCCGATTCACGGATCTGGACGTAATTACGCGCGCCGACCGCCATTAGTCTCTCGCCCACATTGGCGCCGGCCGACACGTTCATGCGTAGGCCGTCGCGCGGGTTCTGATGAACGAAGGCCCAATCCGTCCGCATCAAAAGGCGTCGCTCCGGCTCGCTCATTCGGTGAATGTCGACATGGCCGTGATGGCGCGTTTCGTAGCGAACCGTACCGTTTGTCGGTTCCAGCCTGCCGGCGCAGCAATTCAACAAAGTCGTTTTGCCCGATCCACTTTCGCCCACAATGGCCAGAACCTCGCCCGGCCACAAAGCGAAGGAAACATCCGTGCATCCACGTTGGCGGCCGTAGCTCTTGGTCAGGTTTTCAACTTGAAGCAACGCGTTCATCCTTCGTGCTCCTCGGCGCCGGGCCCGGTATGACCGGCATCCCGCCGGCGCTGACAGAAATCGCTGTCGGAGCAGACGAACATGCTGCCGCCATCGTCATCCAGGATAACCTCGTCCTTGAATACGTCCTCCGCGCCGCAAAGGGCGCATGGCTCTTCCCATGTTTGTACAGAGAATGGGTGGTCTTCGAAGTCGAGGCTTTTTACTTCCGTATGCGGCGGAATGGCGTAAATCCGTTTTTCCCGTCCGGCGCCAAACAGCTGCAAGGCGGGCATGTCGCCCATTTTCGGATTGTCGAACTTCGGGTTGGGGGAAGGCGACATGATGTGCCGGCCATTTACCAGTACCGGATAGTCGTAACTGGTAGTGATCCGGCCGTGTCGTGAGATGTCTTCGTAGAGCTTCACATGCATGACCCCATAGTCGGAAAGCGCATGCATTCGCCGTGTCTCGACTTCCCGCGGTTCCAGCCACCGTAGAGGCTCCGGAATGGGGACCTGGAACACGATGATTTGGTCTTCGGCCAGGGGCTTTTCCGGAATGCGGTGCCGGGTCTGTATGATATTCGCGTCTTCGGTTTTCTCGGTCGTCGCCACCCCAGCCGTCTTGGCAAAGAATCGGCGAATGGAGACGGCATTTGTGGTGTCGTCCGACCCCTGGTCGATAACCTTCAGGGTATCCTCCGGCTTCAGGATCGCAGCGGTTACCTGGATGCCCCCGGTACCCCAGCCATAGGGCATAGGCATCTCCCGGCTGGCGAACGGAACCTGATAGCCGGGCACGGCCACGGCTTTTAGAATGGCGCGCCTGATCATCCGTTTGGCGCCTTCGTCCAGATAAGCGAAATTGTATCCGCTATCTGTTCCGGAATTCTTTTCGCCGGTGGGCATATCGTCCTTCATTCCGCGGCCTCCGCTTCCTGACCGGCGTCTTCGTCGAAGAACGCCGACCGCATCCGGCGGATCATCGCCAGTTCCGATTGGAAATCGACATAATGGGGCAGTTTCAAATGCTCGACGAAACCGGTCGCTTGAATGTTGTCGCTGTGGGACAGAACGAATTCCTCGTCCTGCGCTGGCGCATCCGCCGGTTCGCCCAGTTCCTGCGACCGCAACGCCCGATCGACCAGCGCCATGGACATGGCCTTGCGCTCGCAATGACCGAAGCCGAGGCCGTAGCCGCGTGTGAATTGAGGGGCTTTCTCCGCCGATCCCTTGAAGGCATTCACCATGTCGCATTCTGTCAATTCGATTTCCCCGATTTCGATTGGGAAACCGAGTTCTTCAGGTACGAACTCGACATCGACCGTGCCGAGTCGGATTTCACCGGCAAAGGGGTGGTTGCGCCCGTATCCGCGCTGCGTCGAATATCCCATGGCCAACAGGAAACCTTCGTCGCCGCGCGCCAGGTTTTGAAGGCGCAGATCCCGGTTGGCGGGGAAGGAGAGCGGATCGCGTGTCAGGTCGCCGACATCCTCAGAATCTTTTTCCTCGCTGCCTTCGGTTTCTATCCCGTCCGGCGGTTCCATCAAGCCGTTGCGGGCGAGGATCTCCAGAACCCGCGGGGTCTCCTCGGGAGAGACTTCCGTCGTCTCAGGCGTATCGACCTGCGTGCCTTCGGCCGCCAGCATGAAATCCAGCAGACGATGGGTATAGTCGAAAGTCGGCCCCAGAACCTGACCGCCGGGTAAGTCCTTGAACGTGGCGGATATGCGTCGGTCCAGGACCATGTTCGATGTTTCGACCGGTTGTGAGTAACCGAAACGGGGCAATGTGGTTCGATAGGCACGGATCAGGAAAATCGCTTCGATCAAATCGCCGCGCGCCTGTTTGATTGCCAACGCGGCCAGATCGCGATCGTAGAGCGACCCTTCCGTCATCACGCGATCGATCGATAGTTTCAGCTGTTCCCGGATCTGGTCGATTGTGAGTTCGGGGACATCGGGATCGCCACGCCGGTCCTCCGCCAACAGGCGGTGGGCGTTGTCGATGGCTTTCTCCCCCCCTTTTACGGCGACATACATGGGTTAGCACTCTTCCACGGTGACGGTTGGATCGATCTTGGTGCTGCGGGGCAGGGCGACGATTTCTCCTTCTGCGATGAAGAGCGTGTCGAAGCCCAACGGATAACGGTCGCTGTTCTCCCGAAGCGACGCCCAAAACTCGCGGGGCGCCTTCATGCCAAGTGTTTTGTATTTGAAGATGCCGGGCCCTGTCAGGCGAACGCTGTCCTCGTTCGTAAAGCCATCAACCAGGATGATGGCTGTTGCGGACTTGTCCGGGTAATCGGGCGTTCCAATCGGCAGGCTTGGCAGGATGACGTCCGCCTCGGCCAAAGACATGATTGCGAAAGCGGCCGTCTGTGGATTTTCCACGACCGGGCAGCCGCAATGGAAACGCAGGTTTGCCACAGTGCGGGCGTCGCCGATGCGGGGTGACAGAAAGACCGGTGTGTCCGTGTCGAGAAGCGTCAGGGCCGCGCCGAACCCGGTCGTGCCGATCGTCCCGGGGAAGTCCGCGGGTCCGAACGCCGTGACGATACGGCCCGGATGCGACATGGCGGTCAGAATGGCGCGAAACATGCGCGACGCGTCGCCGACAGGGTCTTGGAAAGGTCGGCAAAGGCCGGTTGCATCCGGTATGGTGCTGTGGGGCATGGCACCTTCCATTGTCTAGTTCTCCCCTCGGACCATGGTGAAGAAATTGACCTTCGTTGCGGCGACCTTGCCGCTGCGCTCAAGCCTTGCGTCCTTCGCAGCCTGGGCCAATGGGGTGATGACGTTGTCCCGGACCTCGGAATGCCAGGACGATGTCTGCAGCAGTGCGTCCATCAGGGCGGCATTTTCCGCGTGGCCCTTGTCCCGCCCCGCAACATAGGCATGTCCGACGACCGAGTTGTCGTCGCTGCCGGTCAGTTGCACGACGCACCGGGTGACGGTCATTTCGCCCAAATTGAAGGGAGACCCCGTGCCGCCCGCCCGCCCGCGAACCATGACCGATCCCGTTTCGGCGGGACGGATCACCGCATAACGCGGCAGGTCTCGCAGGGTCGCGGTTTTCTCGGCCAAATCCTTTGGGTCGGACTTGGCAAGGACGGCCATCCAATTTTGCCGTTTCCGCAAGGGTTCCTGGCCCGGGATGCCTTCCCGCGATTTCTGCGTCGCGGCCGCGTGCAGATCTACCGTCATTGCCACTTCCTTCCGCGCGTCCTAAACAAGTTCAAAAATTATATAGACGTCTATATCTTTTCTATGCTTAACCTAGATCGGAACGAAAAAGAAAGAAAGCGAAACCCGATTAAACTTTCGTGACGCATTCGAATTCCGCGGCGTCGGGCACTGCAAAAAATACGGTGGACTGCAGACATGGTTAAAGGCATTGCGATCTGGAAGCAGATCGAACAGGCGCTGCTGAAGGACATCACGGCCGGGACATATGAGCCAGGCCACCAATTACCGACGGAACATCAGTTGGCGACGCGTTTCGGTGTGAACCGCCACACGGTGCGGCGTGCCATTTCCTCGCTTGTCGACCAGGGCCGTCTCCGGGTCGACCAGGGACGGGGCACTTTCGTTCGCGAGCAGACGGTGGAATATCCGGTCGGGCGACGTGTTCGATTCACGCAAAGCGTTGCGGCAGCGCACCGCTTGCCGAACAGGGAAATCCTGCGGGCGGAAATCGTTCGTTGCGATCAGGAAGCCGCGGATGCGTTGAAAATCGCGCTCGGCAGCAAGGTAGTGGTCATCCAATCCTTGGGCGCGGTGGATGGAAAACCGCTAAGCTATGGGGTCAGTCAATTTCCCGCGGATCGTTTCGCCGGGTTGATTCCTCATGTCAAAGAGACAAGGTCGATCACGGTGGCGTTGGCGCGGCTCGGTATCGAGGACTATACGCGGGCATCGACCAGGATTTCGGCGATCGCGCCGACGGCTGAATTGAGCCGTCATCTGCAAATTCCCTATGGCCGTCCGATTCTGCAAACCGAAGGTGTGGATATCGATTCGAACGGTGAACCGATCTCGCTCAACGTCAGTCAATTCGCCGGTGACCGCATTCAATTGGTCGTGGAAGCGGGCGAGTGACGATACTTCGGCCGTCGTTGCGTTCACCGGCGTTTTCGCCTCCCGCTATCGTCACCGATCTTTTGATACGACAATCTGTCGACTAATCCGCAACTTCCCTGTAATCCAGCACCAAACGAGGTGGAGTGCCTGCGCGTGGATATGGATGTTCAGTTTCTTGTTCTGACGGTGGTTCTGTTGCTGTTCACCGGTCTTTCCGCCGGTGTGTTGGCGGGGTTGCTCGGCGTCGGCGGCGGTATCGTCATCGTACCGGTGCTTTTTTGGCTGGCCCCTTTCTTCAAGGTGCATCCGGACCTTTCCATGCATATCGCCGTCGCGACATCCTTGGCGACGATCGTTGCCACATCGATCTCTTCGGCCAGGGCGCATTATCGCAAAGGGGTCGTGGACCTCGCCCTGTTGCGCCTTTGGCTTCCCGGGATCGCGATTGGGGCCGCCTGCGGCGGTTTGACCGCGAAATATCTGAATGGCGAGGCGTTGCGCCTGATTTTCGGAGTGATCGCGCTGATCGTATCGGTGACCATGGTGCGGAAGAACATGTGGGTCATCTCCGACTCCCTGCCGAAGGGGCGGATCGCCAACGGCCTGATTTCATACGTCGTGGGCGGTTTCTCCGCGTTGATGGGGATCGGCGGCGGTACCCTGTCGGTACCGGTCCTGTCGATGTTCGGATTTCCCATCCATAACGCAGTCGGGACGGCGTCCTCCTTCGGAATCGCGATTGCCGCATCGGCGGTCGGTTTTTACGTTTGGGCCGGTTGGGGCCTCGACGGTCTGCCGTTCGGATCCATCGGTTACGTCAATTGGCCGGCCGGGCTGATCATTGCCGGCGTGACTGTCTTTGCGGCGCCCTTGGGGGCCAAATTCGCTCATGCCATGCCGAAATTGGCCTTGCGGCGTTGCTTCGCATTGTTTCTGGCCATCACAGGCATCAAAATGATTTTGTAGGTGCCGATCCGACGACGGAGGATGTGGGGGTATGACAAAAGCTGTCAGTATTGAGAAATCCCTCGCAGGGCGCCCCGTCCTTGAAGGGCGGACGCCCCACACCCCGGGGGAAGAGATGGCCCCTGTCTTCGCGACTTTGGCGGATACGGGGCGTACCGGCATATTTGCCGGCAGTTTTGTCGGGGAAAGTGCCTGGGAACGGCACCGGAACGGCGACGAACTGGTTCAAATCCTGGCCGGCGAGGCAATGGTCTCCGTTTTGACTGAGGATGGTCGTGTCGATTTGGAAATGTCCGCTGGAATGGTCACGATCGTTCCGCAAGGGTGCTGGCACAAGTTCCAGGCGCCGAAAGGCGTTACCGTCATGACGATGACGCCGCAACCGACGGACCATTCCACATCCGACATGCCGCAGCAGGACGAATAAAAGATGATCCGTCACATACGCTTGTTCACCGCTTGTCTGTTCGGGATTATTGCCCTCTTCGCGACGGCGACTTCCGCCAAGGCTCATCCCCATGCTTGGATCGATCTGCGCAGCGGTGTGATCCTGAACGCCGAGGGCAAGGTCGAAGCCCTGACCCTCGAATGGCGCTTTGACGAATTCTATTCCGCATTCATTCTGGAGGATATCGCGCGGGCGGGCGAGGTGACGGAAGAGGCCCTGGCGACGCTTGCGGTGGAAAACCTGGTTGCGCTTCGCGACTACAACTACTTCGTCGAAGCACAGTATGACGGCAAGCCCGTCGCATTGGGCGAGGCCCGCGACGGCACGATGACGGAAAAGAACAAGCGCCTGGTCATGCGGTTCGTGGTTTCCCTCGCCGAACCGGTGGACCCGAAAACGAACGGTTTCGAATACGCGGTTTACGATCCGTCCTATTATGTCGAGATCCTGCATGTGGAGAACGATTTGGTGACGATCGCCGGTCCCGGCGCCGGGGAATGCCTTGCGTCGATCGCCAGCCCGGATCCGGATGCGGAAACCGTCGGTCTTGCAGCAAGTCTGGGCAAGAACGAACAGGGGCCCGCCGGGATCGGTAGATTGTTCGCCGAAGTCGTTGCCGTGACCTGTAACGATGCGTGATACCCGAACGGTTCTGCTCATTATCAGTATGCTGCTGGTGGTCGCTGCCGGCTTGCTGATTGTCACCGCCATGCAACCGGGTTCCTGGTATGACGTGGTGCTGGCCTATGCGCAGGAAAAGCAGCGTGCCTTTACCCAGGATTTCGGACGTAGCGTCACCCACTTGTCGGAGGCGCAGGATCTCGGGCCGTTTTTCGGCCTGATTGGATTAGGCTTCGCCTATGGCGTTTTTCACGCGGTCGGACCCGGTCATGGAAAGGCGATCATTTCTGCTTATGCGGTCACCCATGAAACTCATCTGAGGCGTACCGCGGTGATTGCCTTTGCGTCGGCCCTGGTACAGGGGCTGACGGCGATCGGTGCGGTGGTGGGCATCGCCCTGCTCGTGGAAGGCAGCATGCGCCGCGCCGCCCTGGCGGCGGACGACTATCTGGAGCCGGTAAGCTATGCGGCGGTCATGCTCGTTGGCTTGTACCTGATCGTGAAAGGCGGCCGGCAGGTCCTCCGCCTGATCCGCCGCCCGGCCGGACATGGGGCGGGCCACGTCCACTCCCACGATCAAGAGCATCACTATCACCATGGTCATAGCCATGATCACGAGATCCATGACCACGGGGACGCATGCTGCGGTCACAGTCACGGGCCCAGCGTTGAGCAGGTCGCCAAGGCCGATTCCTTCTCCCAGGCGGCGATGGTCGCTCTGTCTGTTGGCATACGACCGTGTTCCGGCGCCATTCTGGTCCTGGTTCTGACCTATAGCACGGGCATGCTGCTGGCCGGTGTCGCGGCGGTAGTAGCGATGTCGATCGGGACGGGGATAACCGTGGCGGGGCTGGCCATGGCGGCGCACGGGATGAAGTTTCCGCTCGCGCGCCTGGCGGAAAGCGGCGGGGTTCCCATGGCGCCCGTGGCGGCGGGTCTGGCCTTGCTGGGCGGCGGCGTGGTCGCCGCAATCGGCGCCGGTCTTCTGCACGGATCCATGAATACGGTTGCGCATCCGTTGCTCTGACGTCCCGGAATCGGCCGTGCTTCCGCTGATCCGAGACATCGGAATTTTTCATCCGACTGCGTCTTGCCGCCCTCAAGCCATTCGATCTAGAACCGCCCCAACTCTTTTTTCTCTGCTGCAGAGTGGATGTCTTGCCATGAAATACGCCGGTTTCGTTGATAGTTTGGCGGCTTCGGGAACGGATGCCTGGGCCGTGCACACCCGTGCGCTGGAGATGAAGGCCCGCGGCGAACCGATAATCGTGCTCAGCGTCGGCGACCCTGATTTCGCAACACCGCCCGGCGTGGTCGAGGCATGTACCCGCGCGATGGAGGCCGGCGCCACGAAGTATTCCGGCGCAGGCGGCATTCCGGTTCTGTTGGACGCGATTTCCGCGCGGGAAGAGAAGCGCCTCGGCATTCCGGTGCCGCGCAGAAACATTGCCGTTACGGCAGGCGCACAGAACGCGCTTTACGTCACGATGCGCTGCACGCTGGAGGCGGGCGACGAGGTCATCATCCTGGCCCCGCCCTATATCATGTTCGAGGGGGTGATCCGCGCTTGCGGGGCCGTGCCTGTGACGGTGCCGTTGGATGCGGCGAACGGCTTCGCCGTTGACTTGGAAGGTTTGAAACAGGCGATCACGCCCAGAACCAAGGCGGTGCTGCTGAATTCGCCCCACAACCCGACCGGTGCCGTAGCCAGTGCGGAAAGCGTGGAAGCGGTTCTGAACATCTGCCGCGAAAACGATCTTTGGCTCTATTCGGACGAGGTTTATGCCGATCTGTGTTACGAGCACCCCTTCACATCGCCCTACACCATGGAAGGCGGACCGGAGCGGACGGTGCTTATCCGCAGCATGTCCAAATCGCACGCCATGAGCGGCTGGCGGGTCGGCTGGATTGTCGGGCCGGACCAGCTTTGCATCCATGCCCGCAATCTTCTGAACAGCATGCAATATGGCGGTTCCGCCTTCATCCAGCATGCCGCGGCGCATGCGCTGAACAACGAGGAAGCGGCCGAAGCGGAAATGCGCGAAGCCTATCGCCGGCGGCGTGACATTTTCCTGCAGCACCTCTCCGGTGTGAAAGGCATCTCCATCCTACGGCCGGAAGCAGGCATCTTCTGCCTGATGGACCTGTCCGAACTGGGTGTTACCGGGAGGAAGTTTTCCGAGGATCTGTTGGAGGCGCAGCAGGTTTCCGTCCTGGCCGGGGGCGCGTTCGACCCCAGTCTTGACCACCATGTAAGGATCGCGCTTTGTCAGCCTGAGGACGTGCTGGGTGAAGGGGCGGAAAGGATCGCCGCCTTCGTTCGCGGCCTGTAATCAAGAACGGCGGAACATCGTCGCGCTCAGGCGTTGGCTGCGGAAGGTGTCGTTGCCGGCACCGGCGGTGTCTCGCCCTCTGGGCGGGGCAACTCTTCGGCGGTCAACGTTTCCTTTTCCATAAGTGTCGCGGCGGTCTTGTCCAACAGGTTCCGGTTCTTGGTAAGGATCGCCGTGGCCCGATCAAACGCCTTGTTCAGTAAACGTCGAACCGCATCGTCGATTTGCGCGGCTGTTTGCTCGCTGTAACGCCGCGTCTGCGGCTGCGGAACGGTGGCACCGCCCAGGAACAATGGGCGCTCTTCGTCATAGATGGCCAGCCCCAAACCGTCGTCCATTCCGTATCGCATCACCATGCTGCGGGCGATCTCGGTCGCCTTGTCCAAGTCGTTGGAGGCACCGGTCGAGATCTTGTTGAAAACGAGAACCTCCGCGGCCCTGCCGCCGAGCAGGCAGGCCATCTTGTTTTCCAACTCGCTGCGGGTCATCAGATAGCGGTCTTCCGTCGGGCGCTGAATATTGTAGCCGAGCGATCCTATGCCCCGCGGAATGATGGAAATCTTGTGAACCACGTCGGTGCCGGGCAGGGCCAAAGTGACCAGCGCGTGGCCCGTCTCGTGATAGGCGACGGTTCTTCTTTCGTCGGGGCTCAGCACCCGGCTCTTCTTTTCCAGCCCGGCGATGATCCTCTCCAATGCACGGGTGAAATCGTCCATGGAGACCGACTCGCCGTCACGACGGGTTGCCATGATCGCGGCCTCGTTCACAAGGTTGGCCAGGTCGGCGCCGCTGAAACCGGCGGTCAGGGCTGCAATGTCTTCAATTTCGACATCCGGGCCCGGCTTTATCTTCCGCAAATGGACTTTCAGAATTTGCGCACGACCCACCTTGTCGGGACGGTCGACCAGGATCTGCCGGTCGAACCGGCCTGCCCGAAGCAGGGCCGGATCCAGGACTTCCGGTCGGTTCGTCGCGGCAAGAAGCACGACTCCGGTCGAAGGGTCGAACCCGTCGAGCTCAGCCAATAACTGGTTCAGCGTCTGTTCCTTTTCGTCCGCGCCGCCGCCGATCGAATTAATGCCGCGGGCCCGGCCAAGGGCATCCATTTCATCCACGAATATGATGCAGGGAGCGCTCTTGCGGGCTTGCTCGAAAAGGTCGCGTACGCGGGCGGCGCCGACGCCAACGAACATTTCGACGAATTCCGAACCGTTGATGGAGAAGAACGGCACGCCCGCTTCGCCGGCGACGGCGCGGGCCAGCAGTGTCTTGCCCGTGCCCGGCGGACCGACCAACAGGACACCCTTGGGAATGTGTGCGCCAAGTCTTCCATATTGGTCCGGATCCTTCAGAAAGGTGACCACTTCCTGAAGTTCCTGCTTGGCTTCGTCTACACCGGCAACATCGTCAAAGGTGACCTGGATATCCTTTTCGACGGCGACTTTCGCCTTGCTCTTGCCGACCGCCATGAAGCCGCCGCCGAAGCCCTGCTTTTCCGCCACCTTGCGGATGAGGAAATACCAAAGCCCGAAAAACATCAGGGCCGGCAGAATCCAGGACAACAGGTTGTTGATGAAATTGCTCTCGACGACGCCGGTGAATTCGACGTCGTATTTTGCGAGATCCTCGGCAAAATCCGGTTCCACCCGGACGGTATAGATATACCGGCGGCCATCCGGCATGGGTTGTCGAAGTTCGCCGCGAATACTGTTATCGGTGATCGCGATTTCGGCGATCTTCCCGCTCTTCAGAAGGGTCTGGAACTCGCTGTATGAAATGGTTTCGACCTGCTGGCGGGCCATCCACCACTGGAAGGCCAGGACGAAGAGCATCGCCGCGACGAAATACCAGACGTTTATATGCGCTTTCTTGTCCATCCCTATCCACCTGCTGTTACGCTATTTGAGCGTACCGGGCCTGCGGTGACCAGTCGTATGTCCTGGATACGTTAGTGCAGTATCTGCCCGGAAGAGTGGCTGTGTTATCCGTTCTAGGCAATAGCAGCCCTCTCAGCGAGGCGTCTCGCACAATGCACCGGCCATGTTGAAATCTTGCGGTGTCGCCAAAACAGGTGAAGGGTGGAGAAGGCCGCTTGCTCGCGGGCCGAGGGCGGCGGTTCGGCGAAGGCTTTGTCTCTTCATCGATTGTTGAGCCCAGGTTTGAGGAAACCATGACGAAGGATCAAACCCAGCACCCTTGTTACAGACTGGCATACGAAGACCCTGAATTCCTCAATCGAGACGAATTGCGGGCCGTCCGGCTGGAACTTGAACTCATGAAGCCCGAACTGGGCCTGCGGGAACAGAACGTCCATTCGACGATCGTGGTGTTCGGCAGTTCGCGGACGCCGGCGCCAAACGGCGCAAATCCGGTCGAGGGGCAATCAGGTACCCATACCGGGACGGGGCATGCCGTATACTATGAACAGGCCCGAAACTTTGCCCGGATCGTCTCGCAAGCGGGCCAGAAAAATGCCGAGCGGGATTACGTGATTATGACGGGCGGCGGACCGGGGATCATGGAGGCGGCGAACCGCGGCGCCCATGACGAAGGGGCGATCAGTGTCGGGTTGAATATCTCACTGCCGCACGAACAGGCTCCAAACCCCTATATTTCGCCGCAACTCTGCTTTCAGTTTCATTATTTCGCGTTACGCAAGATGCACTTCCTGTTGCGCGCGCGGGCCTTGGTGATCTTCCCGGGCGGCTTCGGGACGATGGACGAATTGTTCGAAACCCTGACCTTGATTCAAACCAAGAAGATCGAACCCATTCCCGTGCTGCTGTTCGGGGAGAGTTACTGGAAGTCGATCATCAATTTCGACCGGATGGTCGAGGAAGGCGTCATTTCGCCTGAAGATCTCGACATCTTCACCTTTGTGCAGACGCCGGAGGAAGCCTGGCGGGTCATTTCCGAGTTCTACGCGGCGAAGGATACGTGACGGTCAACCGCCCTTGCCGGCATCGAGGGCCCGCTTCACCCGGCGGAGGATAACCTTGCGGCGTTTGTCGTCGGCCGCCGCATCCAACTGTTCCCTCAGGCGCAATGTGAAATCCGCCAGTTCATTGTGCCAATCCAGCTCCCGCACCATTTCCTTCGGCAATCTGTGGGGTTTGCGCCGGAACTGAACCTTGCCGCGGCCGTCGACCAAATCGACGACGTCGTCCAACTGCGGAACGATGACTTTTGCCGAGGGAACGCCGGACTTCTCGAGGTCGTCACGGAGCGCCGCCAGAGACGTTTCCTCCCCATGGGTCAAGAAAATCGCTGATTTGACTGGAAGCCTCTCCGTCACCCATTCGACCAACTGGGGGCCGTCCGCGTGACCTGAATAGACGTCGATCTGGCGGATCGTCGCGCCAACTTTGATCGACTCTCCCATGATTTTTACCGCTGTAGCGCCTTGGGCCAGCAGGGAGCCTAACGTGCCGCGTGCTTGATAGCCGACCAGCATGACCGTGGCCTCCGTGCGCCACAGATTATGTTTCAGGTGGTGACGGATGCGTCCCGCTTCGCACATGCCGCTGCCGGCCATAATGATCGCGCCGCCGGTTACGCGGGCGATCATTTTGCTCTCTTCGACGGATTCGGTGAAACGGATGTTGTGTCGCTTGAACAAGTTTGCGACGGCATCGGTATCTTCCAAAGCGTGGGCGTTTTTCGCAAAGACCTCCGTAGCCCGAATGGCAAGCGGGCTGTCCAGAAAGACGGGCACCTCCGGGATGCGTCCGGCGTCGAACAGGACGGTCAAATCCAGCAGCAACTCCTGGGTCCGTTCGACGGCGAAGGCGGGGATCAGCAGATTGCCGCGTTTCTTGAGGGCGGCGTTCACTTCTTTTTCAAGGATCGCTCTTCGTTTTTCCGGGGTTGCGTCCTCACGCTCGCGACCGCCATAGGTCGCTTCGCAACAGATGTAATCCCAGTCTTCGGGGGCGTCTGGATCCGGATGGAACAGTTTGTGTTCAGGGCCGATGTCGCCGGAAAACAAAATGCGCGCGACGCGCTGATCGCGATGGCTCGAGGTGACCTCCACCTCGATCGAGGCCGCGCCCAATATATGGCCCGCATTCCAGAATCGGGCTCGCACGCCTCGTCCGACGTCACGCCAGCTTTCGTACTCGACGGTGGAAAAACTGTTCAACGCGTTGATCGCGTCATTTTTTGTGTAGATCGGTGTGACCGCGGGCCGACCGCGATGCGCGTTGCGACGATTCAGCCTTTCCACTTCCATTTCCTGGATGTAGCCGCTGTCCGGCAGCATGTACCCGAGCAGATCGAACGTGCCCGGTGTTGTGAAGATCGGACCTTTGAACCCCTGTTTGACCAGCTTCGGCAACAGACCGGAATGGTCGATATGCGCATGGGTTAGCAGCACGAAATCGATTTCCTTCGGATCGAAGGGGAAGGTTCCGTAGTTCAGTTCTTTCAGGGTCTTGGTACCCTGAAACATGCCGCAATCAACCAAGAACTGACATTGGTCGGTTTTCAGCCAATAGCACGAACCGGTGACCGTTCCGGCCGCCCCGCAGAAGGTCATACGCATGAAGCACCCGCGTGTTTTTGTCTTCCGGCAGAAATCCGTGTGCTACCGGATCGTTGTTACTGTCACGCTAACGCCGGGTTCAGTGTTCAACAAGATACGCCTGAACCATGGATGCAAAGTGTCGCAGGGCATTGCGTGTGATTGAACGGGCCATGATGCAATTATGTGGAGTTGTGGTGTTTTGTTGGAAAAATCATCATGGTTTCAGCATTTTTCTACATAAGTATCGCATAACCCAACAAAGTGTATTGTTTTTTGTGGTATTCCTGCCACTCTGCCCCGAGATTTTCAAAGGATGCGGATATGGCCACCCATTCGGCAAAACACCTCATCATCGGCGGCGGTATCATCGGCTGCTCAATCGCCTATCATTTGACAAAGAACGGGGAAAAGGACGTCGTCCTGCTTGAGAAAGCGGCCCTGACCGAGGGGGCGACCTGGCATGCGGCCGGGCTGGTCGGGCAGCTGCGGTCGTCGCGAAATACGACACGGATGCTGAAACGCTCGGTCGCGATGTATGACAGTCTCGAAGCGGAAACCGGGATGGCTTTCGATTGGAAGAAGGTCGGTAGCCTCCGTCTCGCCTCCACCCGCGAACGTCTTCTGGAAGCGAAGCGCCTGACGACGATGGCGCGCAGTTTCGATTTGGAAATGGAGATGATCAGCGCCGAGGAGGCAAAGAGCCTGTTTCCCTATATCGACGCTACGGGCTTGCAGGGAGCTGCCTTCATCCCCTCCGACGGGCACGTAGATCCCGCCAGTTTGTGCCAGGCGATCGCGGCCGGGGCTCGCAAACATGGCGCGCAGATCCGTCAGGGCGTGAAGGTGGACGATTTCGACGTCAGCGACGGACGTATAACCAGGGTGCTGACCTCGGACGGTGACTACGAAGCCGAGACGGTGGTGTTCGCCGCAGGCATGTGGAGTCGCGAACTGGGCGCCAAATTGGGGATTCAGGTTCCCGCCTGTGCGGTCGAGCATCAATACATCGTCACCGAACCGTTGCCGGACGTGGACCTCGTAAAAGGTTTGCCGACGCTGCGCGACCCGGAACGTCTCGTTTACTATAAGCCGGACGCGGGCGGCCGGATGGTGATCGGCGGATATGAGGAAGGAACCCTTCCTTTCGGGGATGAAGGAATTCCGGGTGAATTCGTGCGCCAGCTGCTGCCCGACAATCTGGACCGGTTCGGTCCCCTGGCCGAACTGGCGACGCAGGTGACACCGATTCTCGAAGAAGTCGGCATCCGTCAGGTGATCAACGGGCCGATCCCCTATTCGGCGGACGGCGATTTTGTCATGGGTTGGATGCCCGGCTTCGACAATCTGATGATGGCGACCGGCTTCCTCTACGGTATCGCCGCCGGCGGCGGGGCCGGGGAAATGATTGCCGAATGGATCACCGAAGGGCGGCCTAGCCTGGATCTTTGGCCGTTGGATTGCAGACGTTTCGGTCCGCATCATGGGGCCAAGGCATTCATGTATCCCCGTGCCGTCGAGCATTACGCGCATCACTACAAGATGCGTTATCCGGGGCAGGAGCATGAGACAGCGCGTCAACTGCGCTTGTCGCCGCTTTACGAAATTCTAAAAGCGAAAGGGGCCGTCTACGGTTCCAAGAACGGCTGGGAGCGGCCGCTTTGGTTCGCGCCGGAAGGCGTCGAGCCGGTTGATCAGCTCGATTTCCTAGAACCCGGCTGGCACAAATATGCCGAGGAGGAACACAAGGCCGTCCGCGAGGGCGTTGCCTTGATCGATCAGTCGAGCTTCGCGAAGTTCGAAATGATCGGCCCCGGTTCCCTTGCGCTGCTGCAGCGGCTGTCCGCCTGCAACATGGACAAGCCCGACGGCACCGTCATTTACGCCCAGCTCTGCAATGAAGCCGGTGGGATCGAGGCTGACCTGACCATCACGCGCCTGGGCCGGGATCATTTCTACATCGTCACGGGATCCGGCTTCGGTACCCACGACGCGGATTGGATCCGTCGCCACATGCCGAAGGACGGATCCGTCCACTTGATCGAGATGACTTCCGCCCGCGCGGTTATCAATATCTGCGGGCCCAAGGCGCGCGACGTTCTGCAGTCGGTTTGCGAGAACGATGTTTCCAACGAGGCATTTCCCTTCGGCACGGCGCGGGAGATCATCATCGGCGCCGCACCGGTACGCGCCGTCCGGATCGGCTTCGTCGGGGAACTGGGCTGGGAACTTCACGTGCCGACGGAATTCGGTGCGCATCTCTACAGGACGTTGGCGGAAGCTGGCGCGGAACATGGCATCAAGGATGTCGGGTATCGCGCCATCGACAGTCTGCGATTGGAGAAGGGCTATCTATATTGGTCGGGCGACATTACGCCCGATACGACGCCGATCGAGGCAGGCCTGGGTTTCCGTGTACATCTGAAATCCGGCGGCGACTTCATTGGCCGCCCCGTGTTGGAAAAACAGAAGGTTGATGGCCCGACCCGAAAACTCTGTACCTTCACGACGGAGGCCAGGCTGCCGCTATATGGCGGCGAAACAATCCTGCTGGATGGGAAAGTTGTTTCCCTGGCCTCCAGTGCTGGCTTCGGACACACGATGGGCAAGACGATCATTTTCGGCTATCTCGACAAACCGTACTGGGATGGAGACGGTTTCGAGATTGAGGTATTCGGCGACAGGCACGCGGTCGCCAAGGTCGAAGGGCCGCTTTATGATGCGGAGAACAAGAAGCTGAAAGCTTGAGACAGAACGAGGGGTCGATATGCAGGAGAATGTTCAGGCCGCCGTCGCGGCATTAAAGAACGCGTCGGGGTTCGAGGGAGTAACGGAAGAGAACTGTTCCGTGACCCGACTGGGTGGCCTGACGAACCTTGTGCATCTTGTCGATACCGGCGCAGATCGCGTCATTGTTCGCATTCCAGGTGACGGTACGGAAGAGTATATCGACCGGAAGGTGGAACTGACCAACGCGAAAGCCGCCTGGAAGGCCGGTGTCTCGGCGGAAGTGCTTTGGGCTGATCCGACGTCGGGCGTCATGATCACAAGGGCGATCGACGATATCGTGACGATGACGCCCGCCCTCTTTTCCGAAAGGCCGGGTTCGCCGGAACGCGCCGGCAAGGCACTCGCGAAGCTCCACAATTCCGGGGAGAGTTTCGATTTCCGATTTGAGCTCTTTTCCATGATCGAGGATTATCTGAAAATCCTTTCCACCAAGGATGTCGCCCTGCCGGATGGATACCACGATATCGTCAAGGCCGCCGACCCGGTGAAGGGGGCGCTGCAAGCCAACCCGGCCCCGCTAGCCCCTTGCCATTGCGATCCATTATGCGAGAACTTCCTGGATGACGGCGAGGTCATGTGGATCGTCGACTGGGAGTATTCGGGCATGAACGACCCGCTGTGGGATCTGGGCGATCTTTCCGTCGAGGCCGGCATGAACGATACAGAGGAAGCGGAACTACTGCGCGGCTATTTCGGCCGCGAGCCGACAGCGGACGAGAAGGGCAGGGTCGTGATCTACAAGGCCATGTGCGACCTGCTTTGGACCCTATGGGGATTGATCCAATTCGCTGACGGCAATCCGGCGGAAGACTTCTGGGCCTATGCTACCGGTCGCTTCGACCGCTGCAAGGCGTTGATGCAGGATCCGGCGTTTGCCGGACATGTCGCCGCCGTAAAGGCGGGCTGACACGGCCTGCCGTCCCCTAGCGTTGCAGGTGGGGCAACATCGCCGCGTGCAGTTCGGGGGTGGCGGCCGCGATCACATGACCTTCGGATTTCATGTCCAATCGATTGCCGTCCCAATCGGTCATGATGCCGCCCGCTGCTTCGATCAGTCCGATCAACGGCAGATAGTCATAAGGTTGAAGGCCGAAGTCCACACAGATATCGATCTGTCCGCTCGCCACCAGGGCATGGGGATAGCAATCATAGGCGGCGCGCCGCGTGCCGCCGACATTCCATATGCGCTCGAACAGTTCGGGATGACTGCGCCGGATGCCGTCCGGTTCGTTGATATAGATCGAGGCCTCGCCGAGATCGGTCGTCTTGCGAGTCTGGATCGGAGTACCGTTCAAGGTCGCGCCCTGCCCTGGGATGCCGATGAAGGTTTCGTTCAGGGCCGGCATCCGAACCAGGCCAAGCTTTGGCGTGCCGCCGTCCAGGAAGCCCATCAACATGCCGAACAATGGATATCCCGTGATAAAGGATCGGGTTCCGTCTATGGGGTCGACAATCCAGGTTTCGCCGTCGAGAGAACCGGAGATGCCGTATTCCTCGCCAAGAATGCCGTGGTCGGGAAAGGCCTCGGCCAGGGCCTTCCGGATAAAGGCTTCCGTTTCCCGGTCCGCGATCGTCACGGGGCTTTCATCCGCCTTCGCATCGACCTCGAAAGCCGCCCGGAAATAGGACATCGGAACGGCACTGGCTTGTTCGGCGATGCGGATGGCCGCATCCCGGATTTGATCGATCGGCGTGGGCATTACGACTCCTGGGAAACCACTTGTACGTCCATATTCCATTGCTTGGCAGCGGTGCAAATATCTTGTGGCGGGCGCTGGTCGCACACCAATACATCCACCAGGGAGGGGTCGCCCACCGTAATCGGCGCCTCGCGGCCGAATTTACTCGAATCCGCGGCGACAATCCGTGTCGATGCCTGTCCCATGATGAGACGCGAGAATTGGGCTTCCTCCAGATCGAACAGCATGAAGCCGTTGGCTGCGGTTATCCCGGCCGCGGACAGAATGGCATAGTCGGTGCTGAAATTCGCGGCGAAAGCCATGGCGTCCGCCCCGAAGGCGCCGCCGTCGTGGCTGCGTAACTCCCCGCCTGCCATGAATACCCGGTTTTCGTTCCGGGTCGCCAGTCGGTAAGCCACATAGACCGAGTTCGTGACGACCAGAAGGCGTTTATGGTCGCGCAGTGCATCCGCGATATGGGCGGTCGTGCTGCCGATGTCGAGGAACAGGGAGGTGCCGTCGGCGATCATCCCCGCAACGTGCTGCGCGATCCGCCGTTTGGCATCCGGGTTTTCCCGGTAACGCTGATGGAAATCCACCTCCTCCTCGAGGCGGATCAGGCGCACGCCGCCATGCGTCTTTTCGACCAACCCATCCGTGACCAGCGCCTTCACATTCCTGCGCACGGTTTCCTCGGTAACCTGAAGGGCCTGGGCGATGGCATGAACGCGCATCGACCCGCCGGACCGGCGCAACTGGTCCAGGATCTCGTTTTGTCGATGGTTCGAACGCGGTTCCAATGTTTTTCTCCATCCTTGGGCGTGCTGTGTGGAGGAGGAAATTTTTGTTTACATATCAGCATTGGTATTAGGGCATCAAATCCCCCAAAAAGCCACATAAAACTATCAAAATGCCAATTTATCCGTTGCGTTTTGTGGGTTTTTCCAAGACATTTATGGTCAGCGCGCAGGTCAGGTCACTCGCGGCTTGAGATAGACGCGTGAAACCGCAGCAGCTCGGAGGCTGAATATGAAACCAATGAAGTCTGTTCTTGCAGGGGTACTGACTGCCTTTGTCTCGACCGGCGCCTTCGCGGGCGTCGAATCGCAGGATCCGATCAAGATCACCACCCATGACTGGACCGGTCAGATCGTCACGACAACCATCATGGGCGAGGTGTTGAAGAAGGCCGGATACAACATTGAATACGTTCAGGCGGATTACATCGCCCAGTTCGCGGGCCTGAAGACCGGCGATCTGCATGTCGCCATGGAAATTTGGGAAACCACCGGCCGCGACGCCATGGACGAAGCCTTCGCCACCGGCAAGGTCGTGAATATGGGTGAGACCGGTATGGAAGCCATCGAGGAGTGGTGGTACCCGGCCTATATGGAAGAGGTCTGCCCGGGCCTGCCGGACTGGAAGGCGCTGAACGATTGCGCGCAGGAATTCTCCACGCCGGAAACGGAACCGTTGGGCCGTTACCTCGGTGGGCCCGTGACCTGGGGTGGTTACGACGATGAGCGCGTCGAAGCCCTCGGCATGGATTTCGAAGTCGTCCATGCGGGTACCGATGCGGCGCTCTTCGCCGAGCTCGAATCCGCTTATCAGCGCAAGGCACCGATCGTCCTGTGGCTGTACTCGCCGCATTGGGCGCCGGCCAAGTACAAGGGCAGCTTCGTGCAGTTCCCGCCCTATACGCCCGAGTGCTACAATGACCCCGCCTGGGGCAGCAATCCCGACTCCGCCTATGATTGCGGCAAGCCGACGGGCCCGATCTGGAAGGTCGCCTGGGAAGGTGTTGAGAAGAAATGGCCGGGCGCCGCCAAAGCGATCAAGGCGTTCAAGGTCAGCAATGCGGACATGGGTGACATGGTCGGCAAAGTCGATCTCGACGGCGCGAAGATTGAGGACGTTGTCGCCGAGTGGATGAAAGCAAACGAAGCCGAGTGGTCCTCCTGGATCAAATAAGGGCCTTAATCCAATAAGGCCAAATATCCTCGGTTAGGGGTAAAAATGAGACCCCTGCGGGACCCCACGGAGGCGCCGAATTAGGCGCCTCCGCCTGCCTCAAACGGTTATTATGAACCGCTGGCGCATTCAAACCACGCTACGAGACCGCAATGGAACGTCCCGTAAAACTCGACTGCCGCGGTGTTTGGAAGATTTATGGTCCGGACCCGGACGGCTTCCTGAAACGTCACAACGGCGCGCCCTCGGCCCATGATCTCACCGAGGCTCGGATGACCGGTGCGGTCCGGGACGCCAATGTCGAAATCCGGGAAGGCGAAATCTTCGTCATCATGGGGCTGTCCGGATCGGGCAAGTCGACGCTCGTTCGCTGCCTGTCGCGGCTGATCGAGCCTACTGCCGGCGAGATCCGTTTCGAAGGGCGGGACCTTCTCTCCATGACGGAAAAGGAACTGATTGAGGTTCGCCGCAAGAAGATGGGGATGGTGTTTCAGCACTTCGCCCTGTTGCCGCATCTCACCGTTCTGCAAAACGCCGCATTTCCTTTGGAAGTTCAAGGTGTCGACAAGAAGACGCGCGAGGAGCGCGCGCGCCAGATGATCGAAATCGTCGGTCTGGCCGGCCGCGAAGACCATTTTCCCCGTCAACTGTCCGGCGGACAGCAGCAACGTGTCGGTATTGCACGCTCGCTCGTCGCCGACCCCGACCTTTGGTTCCTGGACGAGCCGTTTTCCGCGCTGGACCCTTTGATCCGCCGGGAAATGCAGGACGAGTTCATGCGCCTGCAGGCGATGCTGCACAAGACGATCGTCTTTATCACGCACGATTTCGACGAAGCGATCCGACTGGCTGATAGGATCGCGGTAATGAAGGACGGCGTGATCGAACAGGTCGCGACTCCGGAGGAACTGGTCCTCCACCCCGCAACGTCCTATGTCGAGGACTTTACCCAGCATATTCCCAGGGCGAAGGTCGTCAAACTGCGCTCTGTCATGTCGCATGGCGTCCCCGAAGGCGAATACGCCGGTGAGCTGCCGGGCAACGTCACCGTTGCCGACGCGGTCGACCAGGTCGAAGCGGCGCCGAAACCGTTCAAGGTGCTGGACGATGACGGTGTTCCCGTGGGAACGATCAACGGACGCACGGTCGTCGATGTCATGATCGGCCGACGCACCTGATGAGCGGGATCCTGTCACGTCTGACGCGCGGGCCGGCCCTTTTCTGGTTCGGGCTTCTCGGTGTTACCTGGGCACTCTCGACGTGGTCGTTCGATCTGTACAAGGCGTTGGACGCGCGCTGGATCATTCGCTTTCCCAAAAAATACGAATTGCCGCTGGATAAGTGGATATCGGACGCCATGTCCTGGTTGGTGGAGGATGCGAGTTTCGGTCTTTTCACCTTCCGTGATTTGACCCGCTTCATCTCCGCGTTGCTGGAAGCGCCCTACGACATCGTCCGGTCCCTGTTGATCGAGGGGTTCGCCGTTGGGCAGGGGCAGCAGGCGGTCCAGGTCGCGCCGTCCCTGAGTTGGATCGCGGTGGTCGGGATCATCCTGGCCCTCGCCTATCATGCCCGTCGACGGAACCTCGTCCTGGTAGCCGGCCTTTGTTTCATCTATCTGGCGATGTTCGGGCAATGGGACAGTGCCATGGTGACGCTGGCATCGGTCCTGATCGCGGTGCCTATCGGGGTGGCGGGCGGTCTTGCGCTGGGTATCTTCGCCTATCGCGTGCCCCTGGCGGAGCGGATGATGCGGCCGGTCCTGGATCTCATGCAGACGGTGCCGGTCTTCGCCTATCTGGTTCCGATCCTGTTCCTGTTCGGGTTCGGCCCGGTGTCGGCCCTGGTGGCAACGGTGATCTACGCTATGCCCCCCATGGTGCGCGTATCGACGGTCGCGCTGCAGACCGTGCCGCTGGAACTGATAGAAGCAGGCCGCATGGTTGGCTGCACGCGGCGGCAACTGATGTGGAAAGTGCTGATCCCGACCGCGAAACCGTCGCTTATGGTTGGGGTCAACCAAGTCATCATGCTGACGCTGAACATGGTCATCATCGCTTCCATGATCGGGGCCGGCGGCTTGGGCTATGACGTTCTGACCGCGCTGCGCCGGCTTGATATCGGCGGTGGCGTCGAGGCCGGCCTGGCCATCGTTGTCATGGCGATTGCGTTGGATCGGTTGAGCCAGGCCTTTGCGGTACGGCGTTTCGATGCCCCGCGAAGCCGGTCCCTGCCGTTCCACAGAAGGCGTCCATTGCTGACGGGAGTTTTGATCCTGTCGGCGGCGACGACCCTCGCCGGATTGTATGTTCCGGCTTTCCAGGTCTATCCGGAAGACTACACGATCACCACCGGACCGTTCTGGACCGCGGCGATCGAGTGGATCAACGTCAATTTCTTCGACACGCTGGAATTCATAAAGACCCAGCTTCTTACCTTCCTGCTGGTTCCGATCAAGAAGTTCTTTGGCGGTATTCCATGGGTCTGGGGCATCATCGTCATCGGGCTTGCCGCCGGCCGCGTCGGCGGATGGAAACTGGGGCTGCTTGCCGCCGCACTGACCTTGTTCGTTGCCGCATCGGGGCTTTGGGGTAAGGCGATGACGACCGTCTACCTCTGTGCGACCTCGGTCCTGATCGCCAGCATCATCGGCATCCCGCTCGGCATCTGGGCGGGGCAAAGCGCCCGGGCGAATTCGGTCATCGGCGCCTTTATCGATACGCTTCAGACCCTGCCCAGCTTCGTCTACCTGATTCCGGTCGTCATGCTGTTCCGGGTGGGCGATTTCTCCGCGATGATCGCCGTTGTTCTCTACGCCCTTGCGCCGGCGGTTCGATATGCGGCCCATGGCATCAGGTCGATCGACGTGGAACTGATCGAGGCCGGAAAGGTCTTCGGCTGTACCGAACGGCAAATCCTGTGGCGGATCAAATTGCCGTTGGCGGCCCCGTCCCTGCTGCTCGGCCTCAACCAGACCATCATGCTGGCGATTTCCATGCTGGTGATCACCGCGCTGGTCGGGACACGGGACCTGGGGCAGGAGGTCTATATCGCGCTGACCAAGGCGAATACGGGGCAGGGCATCGTGGCCGGTCTCGCCGTTGCCTTCATCGCGATCATCGCGGACAGGATCGTCACCGCACTGGCCAGAACCTCGCAGGAAAGGTTGGGATTGAAATGACCGCTATCGACCAGGCGATCACCAGGGCTTGTTCCTTACCGTGCTGGACGGATCCGCAGGATGCGGAACCGCTGGGTGGAGGCATCACCAACATCAACATCACCCTGTCCGATCAGGGGAAGAAATATGTCGTCCGATTGGGGCAGGACATTCCGGAGCACAGTGTGCTTCGGTTCAACGAACTGGCGATCAGCCGCGCGGCGGAGGCCGCCGGTATCTCGCCGCGGATCCACTATTCGGAACCGGGGGCACTGGTCCTCGAATACGTCGAGTCGCGCGCGATGGTGGAAGAAGACCTGCATGATCACCAGACACTGATATCGGTCGCAAAGCTTATCCGGGACGTCCATACCAATGTAACGGACATCGTCCGCGGCCCGATCGTCACATTCTGGGTCTTCCACGTGGTTCGCGATTATGCGGCCTTCCTGAAGGAGAACGGGTCAGTCCATATTCCGAAACTGCAAGCGTTGCTCGACGAAGCTTCGGCGCTGGAACGTTCGGTCGGAAAGATCGATCTCGTGCTCGGCCATAATGACCTTCTGCCGGCCAATATCCTGCAGGCCGAGGACCGACTTTGGCTGGTCGACTGGGAGTATGGCGGCTTCAATTCGCCGCTCTTCGATTTGGGCGGCGTCGCGACCAATTGCAGCCTTCCGGAAGAAGCCGAACACCTGCTGCTGAAGACCTATTTCGGCGCCGACCCGGACCCGGCTCTGTTGCGGAGTTACAACGCGATGAAATGCGGGTCGCTGCTGCGCGAAACCATGTGGAGCATGGTGTCGGAGATCACCTCCGAAATCGATTTCGATTACGGCGCCTATACCGCCGAAAACCTCTCCCGTTACGAACGGGCAATAACGAACATCTTTCCCCAAAGAGGCCTAAAATGAGCGATTTCCCGAAATCAGCGCAAGCCGTCATCGTTGGCGGCGGTATCGTCGGCTGCTCGACCGCCTATCACCTAGCGAAACTCGGCTGGGACGTGGTCCTGCTGGAACGCAAGAAGCTGACCTCCGGGACGACCTTCCATGCGGCAGGTCTTGTCGGTCAGTTGCGGTCCAGTGCGAATATCACGCAGCTTCTTGGTTATTCCGTCGACCTTTACAATACATTGGAAAAGGAAACGGGTCAGGCGACCGGTTGGAAGATGAATGGCGGCCTTCGTCTTGCCTGCAACCAAGAACGCTGGACCGAAGTGAAGCGCCAGGCGACGACGGCGCATTCCTTCGGTCTCGATATGCAGCTCCTGACCCCGCAGGAAGCGTTCGATCTGTGGCCCCTGATGAATATCGACGATCTGGTCGGCGCAGCTTTCCTGCCGACGGACGGCCAGGCGAACCCGTCCGACATCACGAATTCCTTGGCCAAGGGCGCGCGTATGGCGGGCGCCAGGCTTTTCGAGGATACGAAAGTTCTGTCGGTCGACATCGACAAGGGCGTGATCAAAGGCGTCGAGACGGAAAAGGGTCGGATCGAAACACCTGTTGTCATCGCCTGCTGCGGACAATGGACCAGGGCGTTTGCGAAGTCGGTCGGGGTGAACGTGCCGCTTGCCTCCATGGAGCACCAATACATGGTGACCGAGAGGATCGAGGGCGTTCCCTCCAACCTGCCAACGCTGCGCGATCCGGACCGGCTGACCTACTACAAGGAGGAAGTCGGCGGCCTGGTCATGGGCGGTTACGAACCCAATCCGAAGCCCTGGGCGGTCGATGGCATTCCGCAAGGATTCCACTATACGCTGCTGGACAGTGACTTCGACCATTTCGAACAGCTGATGGAATTGTCGCTGGGTCGGGTGCCGGCGTTGGAAACGGCGGGCATCAAGGAATTGGTGAACGGGCCGGAAAGTTTCACGCCCGACGGCAATTTCATTCTGGGTGAAGCGCCGGAATTGAAGAACTTCTTCGTTGGCGCCGGGTTCAATGCTTATGGCATCGCCGCCGGCGGCGGGGCCGGAATGGCGCTTGCCGAATGGGTTGCGAAAGGCGAGCCGCCCTTCGATCTCTGGCCCGTCGACATTCGACGTTTTGGTCGTCCGCATTTCGACACCGACTGGGTCCGTACCCGTACGATCGAGGCCTATGGCAAGCATTACACCATGGCTTGGCCGTCCGAGGAACACGACAGCGGCCGACCGTGCCGGAAATCCCCGCTATACGACGTCCTAAAGGCCGACGGTGCGGTCTTCGGCGAGAAGCTCGGCTGGGAGCGTCCGAACTGGTACGCGGACCTTGCCGCCGGTGAGACGGCGAAGGATATCTACACCTTCGAACGGCCGAACTGGCACGCGCCCGTGGGCCGCGAGCACAAGGCCGCACGGGAAGCGGCCGTCCTCTTCGACCAGACATCCTTCGCGAAATTCTGCCTCAAGGGACCGGATGCAGAGGCCGCGCTGAGCTGGATCGCGTCCAACGATGTCGCCAAGCCGGTCGGTTCGTTGATCTATACCCAGATGCTGAACGATCATGGCGGCATCGAATGCGACCTGACCTGTGTGCGCGTGGCGGAGGATGAATACTACATCGTCACCGGCACCGGTTTCGCGACCCATGATTTCAACTGGATTTCCCGGAACATTCCCAAAGGCATGAATGCCCAGTTGGTGGATGTGACGTCGGCCTATTCCGTCCTGTCCCTGATGGGGCCTAAGGCGCGGGACATACTGCAGGAAGTCACGCGCGACGATGTTTCCAACGACGCGTTCAAATTCGGTACCGCGCGGACCATAGGTATTGCCGGGTGCCCGGTTCATGCCCTGCGCGTCACCTATGTCGGCGAGTTGGGTTGGGAGCTCCACCTGCCGGTAGAATATGCGACCACGGTCTACAACGCTCTGCACAAGGCCGGCGCCGCGCATGGATTGCGAAATGCAGGATACCGCGCGATCGAAACGTTGCGCCTCGAAAAGGGCTACCGGGCCTGGGGGTCGGATATCGGACCCGACTACACGCCGGACGAAGCCGGGCTGGGCTGGGCTGTAAAGTTGAAAAAGAACATCGATTTCAAGGGGCGTTCGGCGGTCGAGGCCCAACGGTCGGGCGGGGTCAAGAAAATGCTGGCCACTTTCGTCGCCGATGGCGATGTCATCCTGTCAGGCCGCGAAACGATCTATCGCAATGGCGAAAGAGTGGGATATCTTTCTTCCGCCGGTTATGGGCACACGCTTGGAAAGTCCATCGGGATGGGGTATGTGCGCAACAAGGACGGGGTTACCAGGGACTATGTCAAAGATGGCGCCTACGAGCTTGAAGTAGCAACGGTACGCGTCCCCTGCAGCGTCAGTCTCGCCCCGCTTTATGACCCTAGGATGGAGCGTGTGAAGGTTTAAGGACCCGCCGGTCCGTCTGCCTTTCCTATGGGTTCGGTTTCTTTCTCAGGAACAGATAACAATGGCCACTCTCAAATGCATATCTCCGATTGACGGTTCCATCGTTGCGGAACGTCCGATACTGACCCCGCCGGAGGCGAAGGAAATCGCATCCCGTGCAAAGGCCGCGCAGAATGCCTGGGCCGCGAGGCCCCTGTCCGAACGCGTCGCCCTTGTTGCCAAAGGGGTCGAGAATGTCGGTGCGATGAACGACGACATCGTCCCCGAACTGGCGAAACAAATGGGGCGGCCGGTCCGCTATGGCGGTGAGTTCGGCGGGTTCAATGAACGCGCCACCTACATGGCAAGCATTGCGGATCAGGCCCTTGCCCCAATCGAGGTTGAGGATAGCGACGCGTTCAAACGGTATATTACGCGTGAACCGGTCGGCGTGGTGCTGGTCGTGGCGCCTTGGAACTACCCGTATATGACGGCGATCAACACGGTCGCGCCGGCGCTGATCGCGGGGAATTCGGTTCTGCTGAAACATGCGACCCAGACCATGTTGGTTGGAGAGCGGATGGCAAAGGCGTTCCATGACGCCGGCGTGCCCGAGGACGTCTTCATCAACGTATTCCTGGATCATCAGACGACCACGGATCTGATCGCGGCAAAGTCCTTCGGCTTTGTCAATTTCACCGGTTCGGTCGGCGGCGGCCGCGCCATTGAACGTGCGGCGGCGGGTACCTTTACCGGCGTCGGACTGGAACTGGGCGGCAAGGATCCCGGTTATGTCATGGAGGATGCCGACCTGGACGCCGCGGTCGATACATTGATCGACGGGGCGATGTTCAATTCCGGTCAGTGCTGCTGCGGAATCGAACGGATCTATGTTGCGGAAAGCCTGTTCGATGCATTTGTCGACAAGGCGGTCTCGATCGTCAGCGCCTATAAGCTGGGTGATCCGCTCGACCCGGAAACCACACTCGGCCCGATGGCGCAGACGCGTTTCGCGGACGAAGTCCGGGCACAGACGGCGGAAGCCGTCGCCATGGGGGCGAAACCGCTGATCGACCCAACTCTCTTTCCGCAAGATGACGGTGCCTATCTGATGCCTCAAATTCTGGTGAATGTGACGCACGACATGCGCGTGATGCGGGATGAGAGCTTCGGTCCGGTGGTCGGCATCATGCCGGTAAAGGACGACGCCGAAGCGATCCGTCTGATGAATGATAGCGACTTCGGGTTGACGGCATCCTTGTGGACCGCCGATCTGGAACGCGCCGAGGCTATCGGTCGGCAGATCGAAACCGGCACCGTCTTCATGAACCGGGCGGATTATCTCGACCCGGCCCTGTGCTGGACCGGATGCAAGGATACCGGCCGCGGCGGGGGGCTGTCGGTCATCGGGTTCCACAATCTGACCCGGCCGAAATCGTTCCATCTGAAAAAGCGGAAATAGAACGCCGTCCAACCAGCGGATGCCATGCATTCGCTGGAACGACGATTTCAGATGATTTCGTCTTCGTCGAAGAGCGGGTCGGCCTCGAGATGGGCGGCGATATCTTCAAGCGCGGCTTCAGCGGTGGTTTCGGACCGTACCGAGGCGAGGTGGAAGATCGCGTCGCCTTCATTGACGATCGGCAGCACGGTTCGGCCGATGATCAGCCCGTTCGATGGGGAGCGAATTTCCAGTTCTACCTCGCCGAATGGGTCGGAAATGGCGGCCAGAAGTTCGTTCTTCTTGACGATATCGCCTTCGCGCCGGAATGATCGCAACAGTCCGCCGGCCTGCGCGCGAATCCATCGGCTCGACGAACAGATTTGGGAAGCCGCTTTCGGTTTCGTTATTCCCTTGGTCGAAATCATACCCATCTCGTTCAGCACCCTGAGGATACCGGCGACACCGGCGCGAACCGCGAACTCGTCGAACCGCAACCCTTCGCCGGCTTCATAGAGCAGGACATTGACGCCCTTCTCAGCCGCCGCGGCTCTGAGGGACCCTTCACGGATCGGGGAGGTGAGGACGACCGGTGCGCCGAACCGGCGGCCTAGGCGAAGGAGTTCCGGATTCTTGGGGGAAACACGGATTTGCGGCAGGTTTGTCCGGTGAATCGCGGCGGAATGCAGATCGAAACCCAGTTCGCATCGCTCGACGACCTCCGTCAGAAACAGGTTGGCCAGCCGGGCGGCAAGCGATCCCTTGTTGCTGCCTGGAAAGCTGCGGTTCAGGTCCCGACGATCGGGGAGGTATCGGGAATGATTGATGAACCCGAAGGTATTCACGATCGGAACGACCATAAGGGTACCGCGCAGCGTTTGCAGGTTGCGTGTCCGCAGCAACCGCCGAACGATTTCAACACCGATAATCTCGTCGCCATGGACGCTCGAACTGACAAAAACCGTCGGGCCGTTGCGGCGGCCGTGAATGACATGCACGGACATCGTCACCGGGGTGTGGTCGGACAGGACGGACACCGGCAAATCGACGGTCTTGCGCTGTCCGGCCTGAACGAGTTCCTCTCCGATTTGAAATGCCGCGCGCGGTGCCATCAGCCTTTTCCTCGGGTCTTGGTCGATCCGGGTTTAGCATGCTTCGCGATATAGTCGATGATCTTGCCGGCTATATCGATGCCGGTCGCCTTCTCGACCCCCTCCAGTCCCGGTGAGGAATTCACTTCCATGACGACGGGGCCGTGATTGGCGCGCAGCATGTCGACCCCGCACACATTGAGGCCCATCGCCTTGGCGGCACGAACCGCCGTGGAGCGTTCTTCCGGGCTGATCTTGATCGGTCTGGCCGAACCGCCGCGATGGAGGTTGGACCGAAATTCCCCTTCGGCGCCGGACCGCTGCATTGCGGCTACGACTTTGCCGCCGACGACCAGGGCGCGGATATCGGTGCCGCCCGACTCCTTGATGAATTCCTGGACCAGGATGTTCACGCCGGCGCCGCGAAAGGCTTCGATGACGGATTTCGCCGAACGGTCCGTGTCGGCCAGAACGACGCCGATACCTTGTGTGCCCTCAAGCAGTTTGATGACGAGCGGCGCGCCGCCGGCCAGCTTCAAGACTTCTTCCGTCTGCTTCGGGTCATGGGCGAAGGTCGTGACCGGCAGGCCGATCCCGTCGCGTGCCAGAAGCTGCATGGAACGTAGTTTGTCACGGCTGCGCCCGATGCCGACACTTTCGTTCAAGGGATACACGCCCATCATTTCGAACTGACGTAAAACCGCCAAACCATAGAAGGTGACGGAGGCGCCGATGCGCGGAATGACCGCGTCATACAGGGGCAGTTTTTCGCCGTTGTAGTAAACCTCCGGGCGGCGCGACGCGATGTTCATGTAACAGCGAAGCGTGTTGATGATGTCCAGCTCATGCCCCCGCTCTTCGGCAGCCTCTTTCAGGCGCTGATGCGAATACAGGTTGGGGTTTCTGGCAAGCATTGCGATTTTCATGATCGCCTCCGTGAGGTTTCATAGTCATCTGATTTCGATGTCAGATAGGATTTTCCGCAGTCGACCAGCAGGCCGTGGCCACGAATCGCGGTGCGTCCGAGGATGATCGGATGCCGCATTTCCTGCCGATCGGCGAGGGACAGATCGATCCTCCAGCGCCGGCCGGCCAGGACCAGTTTCGTCCGGACGATCGTGCGCAGTTCCGGAACACCGCCGGTGTTCCGGATCGACCGCTCATCCTTGATCGGCAATCTGACGGTTTTCGGTTCCGCGCCGGGAAAGGCGGATATTTCAAACTCCGCCCAAGCGGCCCCGTCGAAGGTGATATGCCGAATGTTTTCCGCATGCAGGGCGGATGTCCGGGCCCCGGTATCGATCTTCGCATGGATCTTTTCCAGGCCAAGTTCGGGCAGACCGGCGTATTCCCGCCAACCGATCACCATGGTGCGAGCGCGGTGATCCTGCTTCAGCTTTTCCAGCGTGTTCTGTTTCATAACAGCATCGGCATCATTAAACTGGCGAGGCTGAGCACCAGGAAAAATCCAGCCATATCGGTAATCGTGGTCAGAAGCGGTCCGCTGGCCGCAGCCGGGTCCTGACCGAAGCGTTTCAGGGCAAGCGGCACGACACCGCCAATGGAAACCGCGATCAATGTATTCAGCGCAAGAGCGGTGCCAATTACCACGCCGAGCCAGGGGTTGCCCTTCCAAACCCAGGCGACGATCCCGATCAGAATTCCCAGCGCAATGCCGTTGATGGCACCGACGGAGGCTTCCTTTAGCCATACGCGCATGGCGTCTGCGGGACGGACCAGGCCCAATGACAATTCGCGCATCGTGACCCCGACCGCCTGGTTGCCGGAACATCCGCTCATGTCCGAAACCATGGGCAGGAAGACCGCGATGGCGATAACGGCCGCCAAGGTCTCTTCATAGGCCGAAATGACGCTCGCGGCGATGATGTTCAAAATGATGTTTGCCGAAAGCCAAGCCAAACGCCGGCGGGTGCGAATGGCGACCGGCATGGACCGCAATTCGTCTCCAACGACCCCCTGCCGTTTCAGGTTCTCACTCTCGGATCGCTCGAGCAGGGCGGCGTCGATCGCCGCCCGGGAGACGACGCCGACAAGTTTGCCGTCTGATTCAACCACGGGAAGGCCCAGAAAGGGATACAGGTCGAAGATATCCTGCATCTCATCCAAGGGTGTATTCACCGATACCGTGATCGGCGGAACCATGATCGATGTCAGCTTCTCGCTGCGTTTGGCCGTCAGAAGCGCGCGCAAGGAAACCACGCCAATCGGTCGGCCTTCCGTGTCGACGATATAAGGATGCTGGCCGCGGTAGCGTTCGAAATCCGTTTCGTCCGAGGCAAGTCCACGAAGGACGGCGCCCACCGTGGAGTTCTCTGGAAACGAAAATGCTTCGGCGACCATCAGACCGCCGGCGGTCTCGTCCTCGTATTCCGCCAGACGTCTGACGTCGGCAGCGTCCTCTTCGTCGAGTTCCGCGAGGATCGCTTCGGCGTCTTCTTCGTCGAGATCCCCGATCAGGTCGGCCTGAAGATCGGAATCGAGTTCGTCGATGATTTCGGCGGCCTTTACCGCATCGAGGCGTTCGACCAGTTCGGTTGCGACGGCATGCGGGGCCTCTTCGACAAGCGCTGCCGCGAAGTCCGCGGAAATCATGGACAGCACGGAATCCCGCTCTTCCGCCGTGAGGTTCAGCAGAAGCCTCAACGCCTCGCTCAACGGCAATGGATCGAGCAACGCCTCGAGCGCTACCGCATCGCCGGCCTCCAGGGCCTGTTCCAAACGTCCCATCTCATCGATTTCGACGTCCGGGCCGTTGGTCTCTTCGGGCTGTGTCATCTCGTCACCGTTTCTTGGAAGAGCGGCCTTTACATGGGTTATAAAAAATTGTCTATAGATAAAAAATATTTGCTGAGGGAAAAATGACTGACTACGACGCATCTGCCGACCGGCTCGCCGAGTTGTATTCGAAAGCATTCGGGGGAAAGGCGTCGGGCCGATACCGGATCCCGGCGAAACTTGTGCGCCAATTGATGGGACAGCGACGGGTCTATGCCGACGACATAGAGTTGTTGAGGCGTGCGCTATACGAGCGTGGCTATGTGTTGATCGATTTGGATACGTATTTCGCCGTCGTTAGCATCAGCACATTCACGAACTACCGCAGGGCCAACGCGGACTGTATCGAGTAAGGCCAAAGCCGGCCAATCGCCGCCTCACGAACAACGCTTTCCGGTTCCTGGAGGTCACAAGATGTGAGGCTGGCCTGCTGTTGTCGGCGTGACGTCAGCTCGGCAAGTCGGCGACAACCGGTCCGTCGTCAGGCAACGGGGGCGAGTGGCCATGAGTTGTTGTGCTAAACGGAAGCCGGTCGCGTCCTTAAACGCCTTGACGGCGCTCGAAAATTTATATGAAAATTCATATAGTGACGAAGAAACGTTACATCACAGTGCTTGGAAGCACAGAAGAGAAAAATTGGGGCGCTTGAATAGGGGCGTTTTCTCAAGAGGGAGGTTCAATTGAAAAAACTAGTGTCGGTTACGGCCGCCGGCTTTCTTGCCGCGGCTGCTTTCGCAAACTCGGCTTCTGCTGAGGAAGTCACCCTGTCGGCAGTCAGCGCCTTCGCCGAAGGCACGAATTTCTCGAGCAAATTCGAATCTTTTATCGAGCGCGTGAACGCGACCGGGAAAGGCGTGGTGCAGATCGACTACAAGGGCGGCGGCGGCAAGGTCATGAACCCGTTCCAATTGGGGGACGCCATTCGTTCCGGCGTCGTTCAGATCGGCAACCTGCCGGGCGCATTTTATACGAAACTGGTACCCGAGATCGATGCCGCGAAACTGTCGGCCTATACGATCACCGAGGAACGGGCCAACGGTGCCTGGGAATTCATGAACCAGCTGCATAAGGACAAGATGAATGCCTATCATCTTGCCCGGCAGAAGGATTGCGTGCCGTTCCACCTCTATCTGACCAAACCCATCGACAACGCGGATTTGACCGGTCTGAAAATCAGGGTCACGCCGATCTACCGGGCTTTCTTTGCGTCCATGGGGGCGACGAATATTCAGACCAAGCCGGGCGATGTCTACACCGCCCTGGAGCGTGGCACCGTCGATGGATACGGCTGGCCGAGCCAAGGTGTATTCGATCTCGGTTGGGCCGAGGTCACGAAGTACCGGGTGGATCCGCCCTTCTATCGCGCCTCCGTCGAATTCCTGGTGAATTTGGATGCCTGGAACAAACTGGGCGATGCGCAGAAGAAGGTCCTTCAAGACGCTGCGACAGAGGTTGAGCAAACCTGTGCCGACGACATGGCGCAATCCGCCGAAGAACTGGCACGGCAGGAAGCGGCGGGGATCGAGGTTATCAGCTTCGCCGGTGCGGATGGGGAGGCCTATCTCAGCAAGGCTTATGAATCCGGTTGGGACGAATTCGTCAAAAACAATCCGGAAAACGGCCCAAAGATCCGGGAACTTCTCAGCAAGTAACAGATGCGATTTCGGGCCGGTCCGCTTTGGCGCGGGCCGGCCCGCCTGTTCGCGGAACATCGGTGCGTCATGCTTTCTCGGCTATATGACAATTTCCTGTCGCTGCTCGGCCTCAGCGGCGGCTTCGCTTTCGGCGCAATGGCCTTGATGGTCGGGGCGGACGTCGTTCTGCGCAATCTCGGTCTGCCAAGCATGCCGTGGCTGCTGGAAGTCGTGGAATACGCGCTGTTCATCGTCACGTTTCTGGTCGCGCCCGCCGTATTGCATCAAGGGGCGCATGTGCGCGTTGACGTTCTTGTGGCGAACCTGCCGGCGGGCGCCGCCCGGATCATGAACATGTTGGCGGATTTGGTCGGGCTGGTCTCCACGGCTACGTTGTGTTGGTACGGGTGGCGGGTGACGGAAGCCGCCTATGTCCGGGAAGAGCTGATCTTCAAGGAACTCGTCATTCCGGAATGGTGGTTGTTGATGTTCGTGCCCTTGGGGAGCGCGTTGCTTGCGGTTGAGTTTGCCCGCCGACTTGCGATGCCCGCATCGGTCCCGGACGATCAATCCGCCGGCTTGAAGGATGGGCTCTAAGCCATGTTATGGGGCGCCGCACTCGCATTGTTGCTAGGGACCCTGGTGTTGCTGATGGCGCTCGGGGTGCCTGTCGCCATTGGGTTCCTCGTGGTCAATCTTCTCGGCGGAATGGTTTTCCTCGGCGGGGAAGCGGGGCTTGATCAGGTTGCGCGCAATACCATGGCGGCGTTGTCCAATTTCTCCCTGGCGCCGATCCCGCTTTTCCTACTGATGGGTGAAATTCTTTTCCATACCGGGGTGGCCTTCAAGGCGATCGAAGCGATCGACAAATTGATCGCCCGGGTCCCGGGGCGGCTTTCCCTGGTCGCGGTCGTCGGGGGCGTTGTCTTTTCGTCTCTTTCCGGGTCGACCATCGCGAACACGGCGGTGCTGGGAAGCGCCTTGCTGCCCGATATGCTGAAGCGCGGATATCATCCCACCATCGCCATGGGGCCGATCATGGCTACGGGGTCGATCGCCATGTTGATCCCGCCTTCCGCGCTTGCTGTGTTGCTCGGCTCGCTCGCGGGAATTTCGATTTCTAAATTGCTGATTGCCGGCGTGATTCCCGGAATTCTGATGGGGGCGGTATTCACGCTTTATATTCTGGGCCGTTGCCTGATCAATCCCCGTGTCGCGCCGGCCTATGATGTGGAACTGCCGCCGCTGCGCGAGCGCATAATGCCCGTGCTTGTCTATGTCCTGCCCTTGCTCTCGATTTTCGTTGTCGTGGTCGGCAGTATTCTCGCCGGATGGGCGACCCCGACGGAATCCGCGGCCTTGGGTAGTTGCGCGGCGTTCGTTGCCTGCGTTCTCTATGGCCGTATGACCTGGCAAGCCTTGTCCAAGGCATTGCGCGAAACCGCCAAGATCGCGGTGATGATTTTGTTCATTATCGGGGCCTCGCTCGCCTTTGCACAGATTCTTGCGTTTTCCGGGGCGTCCAATGGCCTGCTGCGTTGGATCGACGGCTTCGGCATGACGCCGTTCGCCATGCTCCTCGCCATGTTGCTGGTCCTTCTCTTCCTCGGTTGTTTCATGGACCAGGTCAGCATGATCCTGATCACATTGCCCTTCTTCATCCCGCTTGCGCAGGGGTTCGGGTTCGATCTGATCTGGTTCGGCGTGTTGATGCTGGTGGTGATGGAAATCAGTTTCACGACGCCGCCCTTCGGCCTGCTGATCTATGTCATGAAAGGGGTGGCGCCGCCGTCGATCACGATCGGCGACGTATATCGCGCAACCTATCCCTTCATCGTCCTCGAACTGCTGGTGCTGGCGATGATCGTCCTCCTCCCGGAAATCGCCGTGTGGCTTCCGGAACAGATGTCGCGATAGGGGGCGGGAATGTCCGACCGGAAAAACAAAAAACAGATTGAGGATGACTGGGCCGATTTCGGGCCGGATGACCTCAAGCCGGGTGAGATGGCGCCTGGCCTCAGTCTGGATGGGTTCCTGCCCTATCTCCTGAACAGGATCGTAAATCGCTTGAACAGCGACCTGACGGCGGATTTGAAGACGGTCGGGGTGCCCTTGCCCTTCTATCGGGTCCTGGCGGTGCTTGCGGCTGGGCGGGGAACGACGGTGAACGAATTGTCGGTCTATACGATCACGGGTCAATCGACGCTCAGCAAGGCGCTCGACCGGATGGAAGCCGCGGGTCTCGTGCGGCGGGAAACCTCGGAAGAGGACGGCAGGGTGGTGAATATCACGATGACGGACAAGGGCTGGGAAACCTACCGGCTCGCCCTGCCCATCGCGTTACGCCATTACGACCGGGCCGTGGCCGACCTGGGGGAGGTTGGCAAAGGGCGCATGCTAAAGGGGCTGCGTCAGATTTTGGATACGGTCCGGGCATCGAGTTTCCCCTAAGGCTTGAGAAGAAAAGACGGACAACGGAACGGAAGCACCACGTCATGGCCGAAAGATCCTTTAAGCGGGAAGTTCAGCAATTGCGGATCGGCGCCGGGGAAACCTTCACCGGCGAAGGGATTTTGGCAATCACGAAGGCGCTTCTGGAATGCGGCGTCGGCTATGTCGGGGGATATCAGGGCGCGCCGATCAGTCATTTGATGGATGTCCTGTCCGACGCGGAAGAACTGATGTCGGAATTGGGTGTCCGGTTCGAAGCAAACGCGTCCGAGGCCGCGGCGGTGGCCATGCTGGCGGCGTCGGTTCACTATCCGATCCGCGGGGCCGTGACCTTCAAGGGCGTCGTCGGCGTGAATGTCGGATCCGACGCGCTATCGAATCTGTCGTCCTCCGGCGTCAATGGCGGGGCCCTCATCATCGTCGGGGAGGATTACGGCGAAGGGTCCTCGATCATGCAGGAACGCAGTCATGCCTTCGCGATGAAATCGCAGTTCTGGCTGCTCGATCCGCGACCCAATCTGCCGTCCATCGTCAAGGCGGTACGCGACGGCTTCGAGTTGAGCGAGGCGACGAACACGCCGGTCATGCTCATGGTCCGCATTCGGTCCTGCCACGTCACGGGCAGTTTCGAAGCACGGGACAATCAGCGTCCGCCCCTGACCGTGGGGGATGCCTTGGCCAATCCCCGCCGCGACTTCAATCGGGTCGTCCTGCCGCCGATGTCCTACGTGCAGGAACAGGACAAGATCAATCAGCGTTGGCCGGCGGCGCAGTCTTATATCCAAAAGGAAGGATTGAATGAACGCTTCGGTCCGGCGGCGGGTGAGGTGGGGATCATCGTCCAGGGCGGAATGTATAACGGGCTTATCCGCGCCCTGCAGCGACTGGGCCTTGCCGACATCCACGGTGAGACGGAGGTGCCGGTCTATGTCCTGAACGTAACCTACCCTTTGGTGCCTGACGAAGTGGAAGACTTCTGCAAGGGGAAGAAGTCGGTTCTGGTGGTGGAGGAGGGGCAGCCCGATTTCATCGAGCAGGGATTGGCGGCGGTTCTGTATCGCGCGGGCATGCAGACCAAATTGCATGGCAAGGATGTCCTGCCCATGGCGGGCGAATATACCGGGCAGGTCATGCTGGACGGCGTGACGGCTTTTCTGAAAACCGCCGCCCCGGCGCTGCTGCCCGGCCAGGTCCGGGCGCCGAACGCGCCGCTGTCCCAGATCCCTGATCTGTCGAAGACGGTGCCGATCCGGCCGCCGGGCTTCTGCACCGGCTGTCCGGAACGTCCGATTTTCGCCGCCATGAAACTGGTCGAGCAGGATCTGGGCGCGCATCAGATAACCGGCGATATCGGCTGTCACCTCTTTGCGAGCCTGCCGCCCTTCGAAATAGGCGGCTCGACCATGGGATATGGCTTGGGCCCGGCATCGAACGCCGCCTTCGACGGCGGCGGAGAAAAACGCGCGATTTCCATCATCGGGGATGGCGGCTTCTGGCATAACGGGCTCAGTTCCTCGATCGGCAATATGGTTTTCAACAAATCCGACAGCGTCGCGGTGGTCGTGGACAATTATTATTCCGCCGCGACCGGCGGTCAGGACGTGTTGTCCTCCAGGGCATCGAACCCGACCAAGGCGACACAGCATCCGATCGCGGACGCGATCCGGGGGGTCGGCGTCAAATGGGTGCGGCAGATCGATCGAACCTATGACGTGTCACGGGTGCGGGACGTGCTCCGCGAAGCGCTGACCACGGACGAGAAGGGGCCGAAGGTCATCGTCGCGTCCTCGGAATGCATGTTGAACCGGCAACGGCGGGAAAAGCCGGAACGCGCCAGGGCCATCGAGAGCGGCCGAAGGGTCGAAGCCCCGCGCTTTGGTGTCGACGAGGATATCTGCACTGGGGATCATGCTTGCATGCGCCTGTCGGGCTGCCCCTCTCTGTCCCTTAAACAATTGGACGATCCACTGCGGGACGATCCGGTCGCCAGCATCGACGAAAGCTGCGTCGGCTGTGGGAATTGCGGTGAGGTGGCCGACGCGGCCGTACTCTGTCCAAGCTTCTACCGGGCGGATCTGGTTCATAATCCAGGGGGCTTGGAAAAGTGGTGGGCGGGTGTTTCCGCCCGCGTGACCGGCTGGCTGCAGAAAAGACGTGAGTCGCGGCGATTGAATTTTGCGGAGCAGCGGCCATGACGGAACAAGCGATTTTGACACCGAAGGTGCCGGATCCGCGTCTGGATGGAATCATCAAGCTGGCGATCATGGCCGTCGGCGGGCAGGGCGGCGGCGTTCTGACGGGCTGGATCGAGGCATTGGCGCGCGGGCAGGGCTATGCCTGTCAGGCGACGTCGGTCGCCGGGGTCGCGCAACGGACCGGTGCCACAATCTATTACATCGAAATGGCGCCGAAGGATGAAGCGGCGCCGGATAACAAAGCGCCGATATTCTCACTGGCGCCCGCGGCCGGGGATGTCGACATCCTCATCGCCGCTGAGATGATGGAGGCGGGTCGCGCCATCATGCGCGGCTTCGTGACGCCCGATCGTACCACGTTGATCGCGTCCACCCATAGGGCTCTGGCGGTTTCGGAAAAGACCGTCCCTGGCGATGGCATTGCCTCGGCTGCGGAAGTGCGCGCGGCGGCGGAAACCGCCGCAACCAGGTTTATCCAGGGCGATATGGAAAAGCTGGCCCGGGAAAACGGATCTGTCATTTCGGCATCCCTGTTCGGGGCCTTGGCCAGGGCCGGTGTTCTGCCCTTCTCGCGACAGGCGTTCGAAGACGCGATCCGGGCATCGGGCAAGGGAGTCGAGGCCAGTCTGCGGGCCTTTGGCGCCGGGTATGACGCGGTGGCGACGAAGGAACCTGTCGATGCTGCGTCCCAGACCCGAGAGTCCCAACTGGCCGATCCGTCAGGCCCGTCTGATCTGCTCGCGCGGTGGAACGCATTGCAGGCGCGCGTCGATGCCATGCCGGCGCCGGTGGCCGAATATGCGCGTCTCGGCCTGCGCAAGGTTGTCGACTTCCAGGACCTCGACTATGGCGATGAATATATCGGCCGGGTGGAACCAATCCTGGCCGATGACCATGCGGACCGCGACTGGCTGTTTTCCCGCGAAGCGGCGAAATACATCGCCAATGCCATGGCCTATGACGATGTGATCCGGGTCGCAGACCTGAAGACCCGCTCCGCCCGCTTTGCCCGCATCCACGGGGAAATGAAGGCGGAGCAAAATAAGCTTCTGCATTTGACGGAGTTCATGCATCCGCGGGCGGAAGAGATTGTCGGCATGTTGCCGGCCGGTTTGGGCCGGAGACTATCCGCAAGCGCGGGCTGGATGCGACTGATCGACCGATGCTTCAACCGCGGCAGACGTGTCCGCACGGACCGGCTGGCTGGGTTTCTAATTCTGTATTTTCTGGGGGGGCGGCGCAATTGGCGCCGGCGCACGCTGCGCCATGCCGAGGAACAGTCACATCTTGAGCATTGGCTTGGAAAGTGCCGCGCAAATTTGCAGACGGACTACGATCTCGCGGTCGAACTCCTGCGATGCCGACGCCTGATCAAGGGCTATTCCGACACCCATGCGCGCGGGCATTCGAAATTCGACCGCGTACTGCAAGGGGCGGATCTGGTGGCGGGAAGGCAGGACGCCGCCGACTGGGTACGCCGCCTGCGCGAAGCGGCCCTAGCGGACGAAAAAGGCGAAGCCCTAGACGGCGCCTTGGCGACAATCCGCAGCTTTACTTGAATCCCCGCCAATGCGGCACGGGAATGAATCGAAACGTCGCAGGCCGGGTCGGACAATGAAGATTTTGGTGGGTGTACAAGGACTCGAACCTTGGACCCGCTGATTAAGAGTCAGCTGCTCTACCATCTGAGCTATACACCCAATGCCTTGGCGGCATAGGCCCGGGAGGGTGGCCGTTGGTGGGCCGTTCCGGGCAGGCGCGCGTCATAGCAAATGCGGTTTGGCTTGCCAAGCCCGTAATCGCGCTCCTTCACAGTCAATCTTGGGGGAACTGGCTAAGGCGCGGATTCGTCCCAGCGGCGGCCGATCCGCGTATCCCGGTGGATATAGACATTCATCAGCCAGCCGAACCCGATCATCACCGTCAGCATCGCGGTGCCGCCGAAGGAAATCAGCGGCAGGGGCGCGCCCACGACGGGGATCAATCCCAGGACCATCGAGACATTGACGAAGACATAGAGCGCCAAGGTCGACACCACGCCCATGGCGAGCAGGCGGCTGAATTGCGTGCGTGCCCGCATGGCGATGATCAGCCCGTAGAGCATGATCGCCCCATACAGCGCCAGGACGAGCCCGCCGCCGATCAACCCGAATTCCTCCGTCAGCATGGTGAAGATGAAGTCCGTCTGTTTTTCGGGCAAGAAGTTCAAATGGCTTTGCGTGCCCTGTAGAAAGCCCTTGCCGGAAAAACCGCCCGACCCGATGGCGATCTTCGACTGCATGATATTATACCCGGCCCCGAGCGGATCCCGTTCCGGATCCAGGAAGGTAAAGACCCGTTGCCTCTGGTAGTCATGCAGCGAATTCCACAGAAACGGAATCGCGGCAAGAACGGCCGCGATGACGGCCAGAAACTTCCAGATCCGCACGCCGGCCAGAAAGAACATGATGCCGCCGCCCGCCACCAGCATCACGGTGGTGCCGAGATCCGGTTGGCGCAGGATAAGCGCAGCCGGCGCCGCGATCATCATCAGCGGCACGATCAGGATCGACGGTCGGCCGATATCTTCTATGGATATGCCGTGGAAATAACGCGCCAAAGCCAGCACGAGCACGATCTTCATCGGTTCCGAGGGCTGCAAATCCAACAGCCATAGACTGATCCAGCGTTGGGCGCCCTTGCGTTCCTCGCCGACGAACTCCACCGCAACCAGGGCGAGCAGGGCGATAAAATAGAGGATATAGGCGTATCGCAGCCACAGCCGGATATCGACCAGCGCGATGAACAACATCAGAAAAACGCCGAAGCCATAGATCGTGGCCTGTCGTATCGCCCAGGGGGACCAATCGCCGTTGGCGGCGGAGTACAGCATCGCAAAGCCGATACAGGCGATACAGGTGACAAGCAGGATCAGCAGCCAGTTGATCTGGAATATCTTCTGCTGAAGGGTCAGTTCGGGGACGCCGAATTCGCTCATGCCCGATCGCATCAGCCGGTCCTCCCTTCCGCATCCGTCGCGCCCGTTTCGGTGGACGGCGGGGCATTCGCGTCCTCGTCGAAGAACAGGCGCTGCGTTTCGGTAAGCACATCGCGCGCGATCGGCGCGGCCACGCTGGACCCGCCGCCGCCATGTTCGACGATGACGGAAACGACGAAACGCGGATCGTGGACGGGCGCATAGCCGACGAAAAGCGCATGGTCCCGCAGGCGCCACTCCAAATCCTCGGATTTGCGCACGCCGGAATCGCGTTCCGCCTTGCTGATCCGGCGAACCTGCGCCGTGCCGGTCTTGCCGCCCATGGCGCGGTCCGGGATGTCGATGGAGGAGCGCCGGGCCGTGCCCCGCGGGCTGTTAACGACTTCGTCCATGCCCTGCATGATAATGCGCAAATGCTCCGGATCGATATCCAGCGAGGCCATTTCCTTTTCCGCCCGACCGAAAACGTCCCGCCCCTCGATATGGTCGACGGACAGGAAGGGCGACACGGCTTTCCCGCCATTGACGATACGGGCGGTCATCACGGCCAATTGCAGCGGTGTCGTGAGTACATAGCCCTGGCCGATCCCGACGACCAGAGTTTCACCGGCATGCCACGGCTGACCGCGTTTGTCGCGTTTCCACTGTTTGGTGGGGATCAAGCCGCTGCGCTCGCCCAACAGGTCGATACCGGTCGGGGCGCCGAGGCCCAGCTTGTTCGCGGCCTTGGCGATCTCGTCGACGCCGATCCGGCGGGACACGTCATAGAACCAGACATCGCAGGATTCGCGCAGGGCATCGACCAAGTCCATATGACCGTGACCATAGCGCTTCCAGCAATGGAAACGGCGGTCCCCCAACCGCATATGTCCCGGGCAGAAGACGCTGTGATCCGGTGATATGCCGTTTTCCAGGGCCGCCAGGGCGACCGCCATCTTGAAGGTGGAGCCCGGCGCGTACTGTCCGGCGATCGCCTTGTTGGTCAGGGGCGCATAGGGGTTGTTGACCAACTCGTTCCATTGCTTGGAACTCAGTCCTTCGCTGAACGTGTTCGGGTCGTATGCGGGAATGGAGGTCAGCGCCCTTACCGCGCCGGTCTTGGCGTCCATCACCACGACGGCGGCCGATTTCTCGTCCTTGATCCGCTCGGCGATCATCTGTTGCAGGCGCATGTCCAGCGTCAGCTTCAACTCACGGCCCGGCTGCCCCTCCTGCCGGTCGATTTCCTTGATCACGCGACCAAGTGCGTTGACCTCGACCTGACTGGTGCCGCCCTGGCCGCGCAAGGCCAGGTCATAGCGTTTTTCAATGCCGTTCTTGCCGATCCGGAAGCCCGGCAATTCCAGCAGCGGGTCGTCCGATAGGTCCTCCTGGGAGACGGAGGAAACATAGCCGACGACATGGGCCATGTCGGGGCCGTAGGGATAGTGGCGCGACTGGCCCACATCGATGCTGATACCCGGAAGATCGGGCGCGTTGACACCAATGCGGCTCACTTCTTCCCAGGTCAGGTTGTCGCGAACGGTGATCGGCACGAAGCTGCGTCGGCGTTGGGTTTCCCGCAAGACCTTGGCGATTTCATGTTCTTCCAGGTCGATGACCTGGGCGAGGCGCGCGAGGACCTCCTCGACGTCCTTCGCCTGTTCGCGGACCAGCGTGACCTGATAGTTCTGGATGTTGATTGCCAGGTAATCGCCGTTGCGATCGACGATGAAGCCGCGCGGCGGCGCCAGAAGCCGGAAATTGATCCGGTTTTCTTCCGCCAGCATCTTGTAGCGTTCCGACTCGACAACCTGCAGGTAGTACATCCGTGCCGTCAGGCCGCCCAGCAAGGCCATTTTGGCGCCGGTCAGCAGGGCGGCGCGCCGCGTGAAGACTTTGGAGCGGGTGCGTTCCGGTTTCACGGCTCAGTGCTCCGGGACCGGGATCAGCTTGTGAACCTGCGAGAACAGCAGGGACAGCAGCGGATAGACCGCGACGGACGAGACATAGGCGAAGAAACCGGGAAGCGGGTCTAGGACGGTGCCGCCCAATGCGGAAATCAGGATCCAACGCAGGCCTTCCACGGCGCCGGCAACCAACATGAACCCCCACCAGACGACCCCGAAGGACTTGCCCAGAAAAACCCTGCGCTGACCGGCTACGAGCCCATAGGCCACCAGATAGGCCAATGTGTTCACGCCAAGCGGCGCCCCGGTCAGGATGTCATGGAACAGGCCGACCAGGAAAACCAGGATCAGCGGCATCATTTGCGGGCGATAGATGGCCCAATAATACAGCGAAGCCAGAACGAGCATGGGGGAGACCGGCGCGAATCCGGGCGCATGCAGGGGAACGACGCCCAGAATGGCGAGCAGAATCGTCAGAACGACCGGCAGCGAGAACCGGAGATAGTGATCCAGCCGTTGCAGGAGCGTCATCTGCATTGCAAAACCTTGGGTCAAATCATGACCTCGCGCCGCCGAAGCCGTAAATCGCCTGTGCCGGAGTTATTCGGTCGCACCGGCTGTGGTATGGGTCAGAATACCGTCCCGTCCGAAATCGACCAAGCGGATGAAACGCAGGCGATCTTCGCTGGCAAAGGGACGTACGCGTACACCGCTTTCGCCGACTTCGGTGATCTCGCCGACCGGCAGGCCCGGCGGGAAAACGTCCCCGTGACCGGATGTCACGATACGTTGTCCCTTTTTCAAGGTGGCATTGGCGGACAGGAAGACCAGACGGGGATTCTGTGAGTTGTCCCCGGCAAGTACCGCGCGAATACGCGTTTCCTGCACCATGACTGGTATGCGGCTGTTCAAATCGGTGATCAGCAGTACACGGGCCGAGTTTTCGCCAACGGAGGCAACACGGCCCAACAACCCGTCGCCGACGACGGCGGCCTGCCCCTTCTTGACGCCGGCTTCCGATCCTTCGTTGATCAGGATGCTGCGGACAAAAGCGCCGCCCCGGTCACCGACGACGCGGGCGGTGACATAGCGCACCGAGTCCTTTGGTTCATAGGACAGCAAATCCCGCAGCTGTTCGTTCTCGCTTTGAAGGTTCAGGGCGGCAGCCTGCCATTGCTTCAGGCGTGCGTTCTCTTCCCGCAGGCGGGCGTTTTCGTCGCGAAGCGCGATAAGCTGCTCGGCCTCTTCAATCACACGGGCGCCGGTAGCGACCGGCTGCGCGATCGCGTCCAGCAAGGGGGTGACGAAATCCGTCACTTCCGTCCGGGCACGCTCGAAAGCGAGCGGGTCGGCCTTGCCGACGAGCATGATGGCCACGGCGCTGGTCAGAAGCAGGACAAACGCGAACCGCTGCGCAAAGGAGCGCAGGGGAACCGCAATTCTCATCATCGTCGTGCCTGACCGTGGCGCCATAACTTCTACCGTTGACCTTTTGCCGTTTGGGGCTATGCGGGTACCGCAAGACCCATTCCGGCACTTCTACCACTCAAAAGGTTAATACATACTTATCAAAACGTTACGCAGAGTCCGCATTTCCTCCAGGCAGCGCCCGGTACCCAGGGCGACACAGGAAAGCGCGTCGTCGGCGATGGAGACCGGCAGGCCGGTCGCGTGCCGCAGGACGAAATCGAGGTTCGACAGCATGCCGCCGCCGCCGGTAAGGACGATGCCCTTGTCGACGATATCCGCCGCCAGTTCCGGCGGGGTCTGTTCCAGGGCGACCTTCACCGCTTCTACAATCGCGCCGACCGGTTCGGCCAGACTTTCCGCAATCTGGCGTTCCGAGATGACGAGTTCCTTCGGAACACCGTTCATCAGGTCGCGACCCTTTATTTCCATCAGTTTGCCGTCGCCATCCGTGGGCTGGCAGGCGGAGCCGATTTCCTTCTTGATCCGTTCGGCGGACCCTTCCCCGACCAGCAGGTTATGGTTCCGGCGGATATAGGCGATGATGGCCTCATCCATTTTATCGCCGCCCACGCGGACGGACCGGGAATAGACGATCCCGCCAAGCGACAAGACGGCCACCTCGGTCGTGCCGCCGCCGATATCGACGACCATCGAGCCCGTCGGTTCGGTGACCGGTAGATTGGCGCCGATCGCGGCCGCCATCGGTTCCTCGATAAGGAAAACACGGCGGGCACCGGCGCTTTCCGCAGATTCCTGAATGGCACGCCGTTCCACCGCCGTCGATCCGGACGGTACGCAGACGATGACCTGCGGGCTGGCGAAACTGCGGCGGTTATGCACTTTGCGGATGAAGTGCTTGATCATTTCCTCGGCGACTTCGAAGTCGGCGATGACACCGTCGCGCAACGGGCGGATGGCCTGGATGTTGCCCGGCGTACGGCCAAGCATCATCTTCGCTTCATCGCCGACGGCAAGGACCTGTTTCTTGCCTTTGACTTCCGCGATCGCGACGACCGACGGTTCGTTCAACACGATCCCCCGGCCTTTCACATAAACCAGGGTATTCGCGGTCCCAAGATCGATCGCCATGTCGGCGGACAGAAAGCCGAGGAGTCGGGAGAACATCGTCGTCAATAACCTTCTTTTTTAGTGGGGGCCGTTTCGTGGGTATCGGCTGCGGAAATGCAGAAAGGGGCAAAGCATGCTCTTGGGACTCCTGTCCCTCCGGGCCGCGGCGCGGCCACTGCGATCTGCCGGTAGATTTCTACTTTCCGCCCCATCGCGGGCCATCCCCCGCTTGTCGACCCGCCCTATTTCATTCAGGCCCTGCATTTCGACCCATTTGAAGTGATCGAAGAGCATCCGCCGGTGAAAAGACGGCAAATCGACAATAATTAAAGTAGTAAACCAATAGTCCCATCGAACTTCGACGGAATTTACTGGCATTCAGTGCCGTAGGCAATGATGTTTGTCCCAGAACTCTTAAAATTCGGTAAAAGGCCAACTTATTTTGTTGTGTAGGCAACTATATTCAAATTATCCCGGAAGTCTGCGGATTTCCAGGCCGCCGGGTCGGTACGGCTGCGGTGTTTTGATAAGGGATATGTAATATCCAAGTAATTATTCGGCCGGAAAAGCAAGAAACTTTCAAAATCAAAACGTTGTTTTAGCAACGAACATAGGAATATTCAATTAAACCAGAAAGATAGACTCTTGTGCGGTACGGCTGCGCGCGACAAAGAAAACGGGCGCCATCCGAAGATGACGCCCGGCAAAAACCAGTGGCCCGCGATACAGGCGGGCGGGAAGGCTTAGTTCTTGGTCTTGTCGACCAGAGCCTTTTCCGAGATCCACGGCATCATGCCGCGCAATTTTTCGCCAACTTCCTCGATCGGATGCGCGTCGTTCAGGCGGCGCGTGGCCTTGAAGCTGGTCTGGTTGACCTTGTTCTCCAGCATCCAGTCGCGGGTGAACTTGCCGGTCTGAATGTCGCTGAGGACGCGTTTCATTTCCGCCTTGGTTTCGGGCGTGATGATCCGCGGGCCGGTGACATACTCGCCATACTCCGCCGTGTTGGAGATGGAGTAGTTCATGTTGGCGATGCCGCCTTCATAGATCAGGTCGACGATCAGCTTCACTTCGTGCAGGCACTCGAAATAGGCCATTTCCGGCGCGTATCCGGCCTCGACCAGGGTTTCGAAACCAGCGCGGATCAACTCGACCAAGCCGCCGCACAGGACGACCTGCTCACCGAACAGGTCGGTTTCGCACTCTTCCTTGAAGGTGGTTTCGATGATCCCGGCGCGACCGCCGCCATTGGCGCAGGCGTAAGAGAGCGCGATTTCCAGCGCATTGCCGGACGCGTCCTGATCCACCGCGACCAGGGTCGGCACGCCGCCGCCACGAAGATATTCGGAACGGACCGTGTGGCCCGGGCCCTTCGGCGCGATCATGAAGACGTCCAGGTCCTTGCGGGCCTCGATCAGGTTGAAGTGGACATTCAGGCCGTGCGCGAAGCAAAGCGCCGCGCCTTCCTTCATGTTGCCGTGCAACTCGTCACGATAGATGTCGGCCTGCAATTCGTCCGGCGTCAGCATCATCACGACATCGGCCCAACCGGCCGCTTCCGTCGGCGTCATGCAGGTGAAGCCCGCGGCTTCGGCCTTGGCGCGGGTGGCGGAGCCTTCCCGAAGAGCGACACGAACATCGGCAACGCCGCTGTCACGCAGGTTCATGGCATGGGCGTGGCCCTGGCTGCCGTATCCGACGATCACGACCTTCTTGGTCTTGATCAAGTTCACATCCGCATCGCGATCGTAATAGACGCGCATATCCTACCCTCTCTTTGCTGTGGTTCGGTTCGTTTGGTGTGTGGTCCGGAAGTTAGACCGTTGTGATTTGGGCGCCGCGCGAAACCGCGACGATGCCCGAACGCGCCACCTCGGTCTCCCCCAGGGCGCGCATAAGCTCGATGAAACTGTTGACCTTGTCCTGCGATCCGCTGATCTGGAACACGAAGGATTCAAGGGTTGTGTCCGCAACCGTCGCGCCGAAAATATCGGCGATCCGCAGACTTTCGCGGCGCTGATGCTCGGTCGCGCGGACTTTGACCAGGGCCAACTCCTTCTCGACGGAAGGTCCCTCGATCGTCAGGTCATGGACGTTATGAACGGGAACAAGCCGGTTCAACTGGGCCTTGATCTGCTCGATGATCATCGCCGTCCCGGTCGTGACGATGTTGATCCGGCTGACGGACTCGTCTTCGGTGACGGTGGAGACGGTCAGGCTTTCGATGTTGTAACCGCGGCCCGAGAACAGGCCGATGACCCGGGCTAGGACGCCGGGTTCGTTATCCACGATCACCGCGAAGGTGTGGCGGCGCAGGTCCTTGTCCTGATCCTGGAATGTGTACGCGGCCCCCGGTTGCTGCGGGCCGGCTGTCGCATTGGATGCCATGAGATTTTCCTCGGAGTTTTCAGGCAGCCGCCGCAGTGGATCCGCGGCGGCGCCATCATTGTTGACGGAAGCGAATGCTACAAGCCGTCAAACCAGAACTTTACCTTTGTCGTCGATGGCATTCGCATCGGTTGCCAAAAGCATGTCGTTATGGGCCGCGCCCGACGGAATCATCGGGAAGCAGTTTTCCTTGGCGTCGACCGCGATGTCGGCGATGACCGGACCGGGATAGTCCAGCATTTCCTGAATCGTGGCGTCCAGCTCCGACGGTTTGGTCGCCCGCAGGCCCTTGCCGCCATAGGCTTCCGCCAGTTTGACGAAATCGGGAAGGGCTTCCGAATAGCTTTCCGAATACCGGCCGCCATGCAGCAGTTCCTGCCATTGGCGGACCATGCCCATGTATTTGTTGTTCAGAATGAAGACCTTGACCGGCAGGCGGTACTGGATCGCCGTCGACATTTCCTGGATGTTCATCAGTATCGACGCCTCGCCGGCGATATCGATAACCAGATCGTCCGGATGGGCGATCTGGGCGCCGATCGCCGCCGGCAGGCCGTAGCCCATGGTGCCGAGGCCGCCGGAGGTCATCCACTTGTTCGGTCCGAAGAAGTCGAAATGCTGGGCGGCCCACATCTGATGCTGCCCGACCTCGGTCGTGATGTAGGGATCGCGATCCCTGGTCATTTCGAACAAACGGCGGATCGCCTGCTGCGGCTTGATCTGCTCGTCATTGGTCGAGAAGCTCAGGCAGTTGATGTCGCGCCATTCGTCGATCTTCCGCCACCAGGCGGCCAGGGCATCCTGATCCGGTTGGCGCTGACGGCTCTTGTAAACCTTGATCATGTCTTCCAGGAAATGGGCGACATCGCAGACGATGCCGAGATCCACCTGGACGTTCTTGTTGATCGACGAGGGGTCGATATCGACATGGATCTTCTTCGAGTTCGGCGAAAAGGCATCCAACCGGCCGGTGATGCGGTCGTCGAACCGCGCGCCGAGGCATAGCATGACGTCGCAATCATGCATGGTCCAGTTGGCCTCATACGTGCCGTGCATGCCGAGCATGCCCAGGAATTGCGGCGAATTGGCCGGCAACGCGCCCAACCCCATCAGGGTGAGGGTGGTCGGGAAGTTCGTCATCCGGACGAATTCCTGCAACAGCGTACTGGCCGCCGGGCCGGCATTGATGATACCGCCGCCCGCATAGATCACCGGCCGCTTCGCGGACAACAGCAGATCCACCGTACGCTCCACCTTGTCGCGGTCGGCCTTCACCTTGGGGCGATAGGTCTTGTGCTGGACGTTTTCCGGGCCTGAATAGGGGCCGGCGGCAAATTGAACGTCCTTCGGAATGTCGACGACGACGGGGCCGGGACGGCCGCTGCGCGACACGTAGAAAGCCTCATGCATGGTTTTCGACAGGTCGTTGACGCTCTTCACCAGGTAATTGTGCTTGGTGCAGGGGCGCGTGATGCCGGTCGTGTCGCATTCCTGGAAGGCGTCGTTGCCGATCAGATGCGTCGGGACCTGCCCGGTCAGGCAGACGATCGGGATGGAATCCATCAGCGCATCTGTCAGGCCCGTCACCGCATTGGTCGCGCCGGGGCCGCTGGTCACCAGCACAACCCCCACCTTGCCGGTGGACCGGGCATAGCCTTCGGCGGCGTGCACCGCGCCTTGTTCGTGGCGCACCAGGACGTGGCGGATCTTGTTCTGCTTGAAAAGCTCGTCGTAGATCGGGAGTACCGCGCCGCCAGGATAGCCGAATACGACATCTACACCCTGATCCACCAAAGACTTGATGATGATCTGGGCACCGTTCATCGATATCGTACTCATAACGTCGTTCCTTGTTTCTTTTCAGTCTCCCCGGCGGCGATGCCAAGCGCGGCGCCGGATGGGCGCCGACCGCGGGACGTGAATTGCAGCCGAGATATGAAACACGGGCCTCCCGGCCCGCGCGGGCGCACCATATTGGCCGTGTTTTAGCTGGTCAACCCGTTTTCACGAATAAATGCAAAAAAAGAAGGCCATAAACTTTCAGAATATTTCGCCGGATGGGAAAAATCGATAATAATCTGTCCCCTTAGCCAGGTATTTTGCCTTTTCGCATAGCGGCGGCTCTTTGTCGCAGCCGCGGTGACCGCGTCGGACAAAGCCAGATCACCGTGCAGATGGGCCCGCAACTCGGGCACGCCTAGTGCCTTCATGGCCGGCAATTTCGGGTCTAGATGTCGCTCGTCCAAACGACGCACCTCATCCAAGGCGCCCATTTCGATCATTTTGTCGAAGCGTCTGTCGATCCCGGCATAGAGTTCGTCCCGAGGGGGGAGGAGGGCGATGGTATGGAACCGAAGATGCGCAGGCGGGCCTTCCGGCATTTCTCTTTGCCAGTCGGCGAGGCTTCGCCCGGTGGCGACGACAACCTCCAGGGCGCGGCAGATGCGCTGGCTGTCGGTCGCGTTCAAACGGGCAGCCATTTCCGGGTCCCGTTCGGCCAGAAGTGCATGCATCGCTTCCGGCCCTTCCCGATCGCAGCGGGCCCGGATTTCCGACCGGACACTCTCGGGGATGTCCGGCATCGGGGCGAGCCCCTGCATCAAGGCTTTCAGGTACAGCCCCGTGCCGCCGCACAGGATTGGCAAACGCCCAGCTGCATGCGCCGTGTCGATCTCCGCCAGCGCCATGTCGCGCCACCGCGCGGCCGAGCAGACTTCCGTCGCGTCGAGCACGCCATAAAGACGATGGGGCGCGGCCCGTTCGTCTGCTTCCATCGGGCGTGCGGTTATGATGCGAAGATCCGCATAGATCTGCATCGAATCCGCATTGATCACGGTGCCGTCGCATTCCTGGGCGACCCGCAACGCCAGAGCCGACTTGCCCGAGGCAGTCGGCCCGGCGATGACGAGGACGGGGCGCGTCCCGCTCGATGCCACGATGCTGCTTCCTGAAACCGGGGCGCGCGGCGTTAACCCGCCGCCCGTTTCAGGACGCCGGTCGTCACATATTGCAGGGTCCGGACAACCTGGTCGGGCGTGCGTGCCACGGCCTGGGCGCCGCCGTCGACTTCCTTGAGCGCGTGGTTGATCGCTTCGTCATGCAAGGTGATGTAGGGCGTGCCGAGCGCCGAGCAGATCCCGGCGTCGAAAGCCGCGTTCCATTGCTTGTATTTGTCGCCGAAACGGATGACGGCGACGTCGGCCTGTTCGATCAGGGTGCGGGTTCGGATCGCGTTCATCCGGCTGCCCATTTGATCCTTCCAAAAGTCGTTCGGCGCCTCGCCCATGATGGCCACGCCGCAATCGTCGCTATCTTCGTGGATCGTGACGGGGGAGACGAAGTGGATCGGCAGGCCGAGTGCCTTGGTGCCTTCCTCGATCTGCTCGCGCCAGTCGGTGTGGATCTCTCCGGATAGGTAAACGGTCCATTCCAGGCCGGACATGACAGGTCCTCCCTTTTTGCTGTGTTTGTAGTTCGGCTAAGGTCATAACCGAGGATGTACCGGTTGGCCAACCTGTGCTCTGCGCCGTCCCGTTGCAATTCGATGAAACAAGCGCCAGATACCGGCTTGCTGCTTGCAGGAACCGGACGGCATCGCTACAGGACGCCCATGAACGCATATCTGACACTTGTCGCCCCGGCATCCCGCCCCTTGGGCGAGACCGATCTTTCCGAAGCGCAGGCCGCGCTGGACAATCTCGGCGCCTCGCCGGACGCCCCGACCTGGCTGCAGCCGGGCAAGGCCGCCGATATCCCCTTTGAGGCGGTCGATCCCGGCCGCATTCGGTCGGTCCTGGATTTCGAGGACCTGGATTGGGCGGTGACCTTCCTCGGGGCCCGTCGGAAAGCGGTTCTGGTCGCGGACATGGATTCGACCATGATCGAGATCGAAACGCTGGACACGCTGGCGGCGGAACTGGGATTGGGCGAGGCGATCGCGGAAATCACCAGACGGTCGATGAACGGCGAACTGGATTTTGCGGCCGCGCTGCGGGAACGGGTCGCGATGCTGGCCGGGTATCCGGCGGATCATGCGATCGAAACCGTCATGAACCAGGTCACCTATACACCGGGCGGCAAGGTTGCGGTGGCAACGATGCGCGCCAATGGCGCCTATTGCGCCCTTGTTTCCGGCGGTTTCACCTTCACCACGGAAACCGTCCATGCTGAACTGGGCTTCCATGAACACCGCGCGAACATTCTGGAAATCGATGACGGTACGCTGACCGGCAAGGTCGCGGAACCGATCGTCGCCCGTGATACCAAGCTCATAACGGTTCGCGAACTCTGCGAAAGGCAGAATGTCGGCTTGGAAGATGCGTGTGCGGTCGGCGACGGGGCGAACGACCTCGACATGCTGCGTGCAACCGGTTTGGGCGTGGCCTATTACGGCAAGCCCATCGTGCGCGCGGAAGCCGCGTTCCGGATCGATCATACGGACCTTTCCACACTGCTTTTCTACCAGGGATATAGTCGGGACGAGTTTGCCGGGGCCTGACCCCTTCCCCGTCCGCCGGCTTCTGTCTACTCTCCCCGCTCCAATTGAATTCGAATATGGGGAGACGCGGAAATGGAAGGCGATGTAACAGCCAACGGCGTGCGGCTGCACTACAGGATCGACGGGCCGGAAAACGGCATACCCTTGGTCTTTTGCAACTCGCTGGCGACGGACCTGCACATGTGGGACGAGCAGATCGCGGCGCTGACCGACAAATACCGGATCCTGCGCTATGACCGTCGCGGCCATGGAAAGAGCGAGGCCAAGGACGAGCCGATCGAAATCAAGACGCTGGCAGACGACGTCGTGGCGCTTGCCGGCGAGCTCGGTTTCACGGGCGGCCATTTCTGCGGCCTGTCCATCGGCGGTATGACCGGCCAGGCGGTCGGCATCTATCATCCCGATGCTTTCAAGTCGCTGGCGCTTTGCGCCACGAGCAGCGCCATTCCGCAAGAAATGCACCAGACCTGGGTCGACCGGATCGCGACCGTCAAGGAAAAGGGCATGGAAGCGATGGGCGACGTCACCGTCCAGCGTTGGTTTACCGATACCTGGATCGCCGCCAATCCGGCCCGTGTGGCCGAGGTTCGCGCGATGATCGTGAATACCTCCGTGGTCGGGTATTCGCGTTGCTGCGAGGCGATTTCGCGCCTGAACTACACCGGCCAATTGGCCGGCATAAAGACGCCGACGATTATTATCCCGGGCGAAGTGGACCCGGCCCTGCCGCCGGCCATGTCAGATGTCATCCATGAAAATCTGCCGGGCTCCACGCTGGAGACGGTGAAGGGTGCCGCCCATCTCTGCAATGTCCAGGATCCTGCGCAGTTCAATGACATCCTGCGCCGCTGGCTGGACGGGCAATCCGCGTAAGACGCGTCCCCCGTCCATTCCGGAGTGTGAGTCATCCTTGGGATGTGAAACAGAAAAAAGCCCCGGCCAAGGCCGGGGCTTTTCTTTCTTCAGGGCTGTCGGACGAGCCGATCAACCGTCCTTGAAGCGGACCGCTTCAAAGCGGAGCGCGCCGTTCTGATTAATCAGCATCAGCACGGATTTCTTGCCGGCCGCCTTGGAGGCTTCGATCTGCTTTGCGATGTCATCGGGGGAGGAAACCTTCTCCTGGTTCACCTCGACGATCACATTGCCCGGCCGCAACTGTTTTTCTGCGGCGTCGCTGGACGGATCGACCTTGGTGATGACAACACCCTCCACATCGTCGGTCAGACCGAATTCCTGGCGAACGGCACTGCCGATCGGCGCCAGCGCCAAGCCGAGAGATTCCAGAGACCGCGGCGTTTCCTGGTCCTGCTGCGGTGCGCCGCGCAGAGAGGCGAGATCGACCTTCTCCAATTGACCCAACTGGACGTTCAGCGCGACCTTTTCGCCATTGCGCCAGACCTCGACCGGGACGGTGTCGCCCACGGAGGAGTCCGCAACCATGCGCGGCAGGCGGCGGGAATTCGGGACCTTCTGACCGTTGAACGTGGTGATCACGTCACCGGTCTGGATGCCGGCCGCGGCGGCGGGGCTGTCCTCGTGAACGGTGGAGACAAGCGCGCCGGACGCTTCGGGAAGACCCATGCTGTCGGCGATTTCGTCGGTCACCTGCTGGATGGTCACACCCAACCACCCACGGCGGGTCGTACCGTATTCGCGAAGCTGCGACACCACCTTGCTGGCGAGGTTCGAGGGGATGGCGAAACCAATTCCGATCGAACCGCCGTTGGGGGAGAAGATGGCCGTGTTAATGCCGATCACTTCGCCTTCCATATTGAACAGCGGGCCGCCGGAATTGCCCTTGTTGATGGGCGCATCGGTCTGGATGTAGTTGTCGTACGGTCCGGAATTGATGTCGCGGCCCCGCGCGGAAACGATTCCGGCGGTAACGGTGCCGCCGAAGCCCAACGGGTTACCGATCGCGATTACCCAGTCACCGACGCGTTCCGCGTCGGAATCCCCAAACGAAACCGCCGGCAGCGGGTTCTTCGGGTTGACCTTCAGGACGGCGATGTCGGTCTTGTCGTCGATGCCGACGATTTCCGCTTCCAGTTCCGAGTCGTCGTGCAGGACGACGAAGATTTCCTCGGCATCCTTGACCACGTGGTTGTTGGTCACGATGAAACCGGTTTCATCGATGATGAAGCCGGAACCGAGCGAAGTTGCCCGCCGGCGCTGTTCCGGCTGACCTTCCTTAAAGCGCTCGAAGAATTCTTCCAGACCCGGGGGAAGGTTGAATTCAGGACCGGAATGAACGCCGGCCTGCACCGTTGCGGTCGTTCGGATATTAACGACGGCAGGCAGAAGTTTCTCTGCCAGATCTGCGAAACTGTCGGGGGCGCCCCGCGCCACCGCGCTTCCCGCGCCGGTGATCGCCAGCCCCACGGCAACGAAGGTAACGGCGAACATGCCGACCGCCAGCGAGACGGCCTTTGATCTCGCCGGGGCGAGGATATGTTTCACTTTGGCCGAGTACACGGTTGTCCTCCTTATAGAGAGATCAAGCGGTCACCCTACCGGATACCCGCGATCTGTTGAAATCACGACCCGGTGGACAGACGTGCCCGAAAGGCAGAAATCGCACGCCGGTCCACGAAAATCTCCTTCGAACAAAGTTCTGGAACCGATGTGGGTTGCTACGTGCGGAACGCAATGCCGGATTGGATAATTCCATAATGTTGCCCAAACTGTGGCAAAAATATGGCCTAAAGAAAACGGTTCGTCGGGATTTTCCGAAAGGGATATGTGTTGCGGTGCGCTGGTATGGTCGGGGCACCTGTCAGCCACGTGCGAGCCAGACCAGAAAGACGCCGATGGCGACCGCGGTGGCACCGGCCCGGCGCAGAAGCGCCGGGTCCAGTTCCAAGATTTTCCGCATGGCCTGCCGCATCGCTTCGGGGGCGGCGGCATACATGAGCCCCTCAATCACAAGGACCAGCCCGATGGCAGTCAGCAACGCCGTGGGGAAGTCCTCCATGGGGCCGATACGCAGACTTTAATCGCGGCTCAATTCCCGAGTGCCGCTTTCGGTATTAAAATACCGGAAGAAGTCGCCGCTCGGCGGCCCCACATAGGTCGTCGAGTCGGAGCCCAAACCGCGTTCCAGTGCCTGCATCGAGCGCCAGAAGTCGAAGAATTCGCGGTCTTTGGTATAGGCGTCGTTGTAAATCGCCTGTGCCTGGGCGTCGCCTTCACCGCGAAGGATTTCCGCGGTCTTGCGGGCTTCGGCCAGAATAACGCGCTGGTCACGGTCGGCCTTCGCGCGGATCGTCCGGGATTCCCTGTCACCGCCGGCGCGGATGTCGCGAGCCTCTTCTTCACGCTTCGTCTGCATGCGGCGGAAGACGGCCTGACTGTTCTCGTCCGGCAGGTCCACGCGCTTCATGCGAACGTCGACGACTTCGATCCCGAATTCCTTCGAGTTTTCGGTCGCGACCTGGGTGCTCTTACGCATCAGGACCGCGCGTTCCTCGGTCAAAATCCTGGACATGTCGACTTCACCGAGCACCTGACGCAGGGCGGAGTTGATGATGTTGGGCAGGCGCGCCTCCATGCCGGCAACGCTGCCGACCGACTGGAAGAAGCGCAGGGTGTCGACGATGCGGTAACGCGCGAATGCGTCGACGATCAACTGCTTCTGGTCCTTGGTCGGGATTTCCTGGGAATCGCCGTCGAAGTTCAGCAACCGCTTGTCGAAATAGGTCGCCGTATCGACGAAGGGCACCTTGATGTTGAGGCCCGGTTCCTTGATGACCCGGGTCGGTTCACCGAAACGACGGACCAGGACCTGCTCCGTCTCGTTGACCGTGAAAAGGGCCGAGGAACCGACGACAAACATTACCGCCAGCAGAACGAGGATTACGACTACACTGGTGTTCTTCATGATCTCATTCCTCCCTTACTGACCGGTCAGGCCATCGACGGTATTCGGGTTGGGCGGCGTGACACGCCGTTCCCGATCACCGGTCAACCTATCGAGGGGGAGATAGGGAAGAACGCCCGCGCCGTCCTGATTCTCGATCAGGACCTTGTCCATGTTGCGCAGGATTTCTTCCATGGTTTGCAGATAGATCCGACGCTTGGTCACATCCTTGGCGTTCACATACTCATTGTAAATCGACAGGAAGCGTTGCGCGTCACCTGTTGCGGCCGAGATCCGCTCCTGCTTGTAGGCTTCGGCGGCCTGGGTGATCTGCTGCGACTGACCCTCGGCGCGCTGCGTGACTTCCTTCATGTAGGCGTTCGCTTCGTTGATCGCCTTTTCCGCATCGGCGCGGGCGGCCTGAACGTCACGGAAGGCGTTGATAACCGCTGAGGGCGGGTCAACCTTCTGCAGCTGCACGTTGGTGATCGAAATACCCGACTTGTAGTCGTCCAGGATCGACTGGATCAGTTCCTGGACCTGTGCCGCGACCCTGCCGCGGCCGGCCGTACGGGCGAATTCGAAGTCCGTCTTGCCGGTCACTTCGCGAATTGCCGCTTCCGCCGCGTTTCGCACCGTTTCCTGCGGACTGTCGATATTGAACAGGAATGCACCGGCATCATTGATCTGCCAGAACACCACGGCCTGGATGTCGATGATGTTTTCATCACCGGTCAGCATCAGGCTTTCCGCAGGCACGTCCCGTACGCTGCTGGCGCGCGTTCCGCCACCGCTGGCGCGGAAGCCGATCTGTTCCTGGTTGACGTCCGTGACCTGCGGCTTCAGCACCGTACCGATCGGGGACGGATAGTTGTAGTTGAGGCCCGGGCCCGTCGTTTCGGACAGTTCGCCGAAAACGAGTTCGACACCCTGTTCGTTCGGCTCGACCTGATAGAAACCGGTCAGAAGCCAACCGGCAACGACCAGCGCGCCGACGAAAAAGACGCCCTTACCGCCGAGGCCGCCGGGCAACATGCCTTTCAGGCGCTCCTGCCCCTTGCGGACCATTTCCTCGACATCCGGCGGGGGTCGATTGCCGCCGCCGCCGCTTCCCGACGGGCGTCCCCATGGGCTTTGTCCGCCACCGCCACCGGAACCGCGGCCACCGCCACCACCCCAGGGTCCACCTCCACCGGAATTATTCTGCCAAGGCATACCGTCTTGCTTCCCTTGCCGTTCTTCTCAATTGTCCGGACCGGCGATTGCCCCTCCGGCGACACGGCAAATAACCGTGCTTTCGGGAAAAGCATCGTATCGGCCCGCAAATTCTTTGCGTGCATCGCGGGCAACATATATGTGCAGTCATCCCGAATAGCAAAGGGCCCGGGTCGGGAAAGTCGGCAAAAGTTAGCGGTTTGGGCTGGCTTTCGACCTGATCCGGCACAACTTGGGAAGCGTTCAAGGCGAGTGGAAGGACCATGACATGGCGGATGTGACGGAACAGCAGGTACGGGAAGCACTGGCGACGGTGATCGTCCCGGGCGACGGTGAAAGCCTCATTGCCCTGGGAATGATTTCCGGCATGGCGGTCAAGGACCGGAACGTTCAGTTCTCGATCGAAATCGATCCCGCCCGTGCGGACGAGATGGAAAACGTGCGCAAAGCCGCGGAAGCGGCGGTAAACGCCGTGCCGAATGTTTTGTCCGTTACGGCGATACTGACCGCGGAAAGCAAGGCCGGGCAATCGTCGAAACCAGCGGGCGGCCCCGCGCAGGACGCCGGTCAACCGCCGCGGCCGGGCCGAAAGTCGGGACCCGCCGGGGTTGCGCATATCATCGCCGTGGCCAGCGGCAAGGGCGGTGTCGGCAAATCGACCACGGCGGTCAACCTCGCGCTTGCGCTGAAGCAACTCGGCCTGAAGGTGGGCATGTTGGACGCGGATGTCTTCGGTCCCAGCCAGCCGCGCATGCTGGGTATCTCCGGTCGACCGGAAAGTCCGGACGGCAAGATTCTGGAGCCGATGGAGAATTTCGGCATCAAGGCGATGTCGATCGGTTTTCTGGTCGCGGAAGACCAGCCGGTCGTCTGGCGCGGTCCGATGGTGATGGGCGCGCTGCAGCAGATGCTGTCGGATGTGAACTGGGGCGACCTGGACGTGCTGGTCGTGGACATGCCGCCGGGTACCGGCGACGCGCAGTTGACGATGGCCCAGAACGTGCCACTGGCCGGTGCGGTCATCGTTTCCACGCCGCAGGACATCGCCCTGATCGATGCGCGCAAGGGCCTGAACATGTTCCGCAAGGTTGATGTGCCGGTTCTCGGCATCATCGAGAATATGAGCCTCTATGTCTGCCCGAATTGCGGCCATGAGGCGCATATTTTCGGCCATGGCGGCGCCAAGGCGGAGGCCGACAAGCTGGGCGTCGATTTCCTGGGCGAAGTGCCGCTGGATATCGAGATCCGTACCCATGCGGATGGCGGCAACCCGATCGTCGAGGCGGATCCGGACGGCGCGCATGCCACGGTCTACAAAAAGATCGCGACGGCGGTCTGGGAGAAGCTCTCCGGGCAAACCCTGGACGCCCCGCGCGCGGCCCCGAAGATCGTGATCCAGTGACGATCGTCATTCGGTAATGGAAATCTCGTGTGATCCGGCCGCGCGATGTCGCCGGCCGGATCCTCAGTCCAGAGACACCTCGGGCATTCCCTCCAGGACGTTCAGGTAAAGAGCATTGGCCTGCACCGTCGATTTCAACCGGATGACATCTGCGTCCCGTTGCGCGGGAGGCAGGTGAGTTTCCTCCGCTTTCGCATTGAGAACCGCGACCCTGCGCCGTTCCATTTCGAGTTCGGCCAGTATCCTCCGCCGATCCTGGTCCAGCCGCGTTGCCATTCTTCGCTCAACGACTGCGCGATTCTCCTCCGGTATCGTCATAAGAGGAAGGCGCAGGGCAAGGACCTCGATTGAGGATGCGGCCAGATCCTTCGCTACCTCTTCCTCGACTGTGGCGGCAAGCTCGTCGAGACCGCCGGCCAAAGTCTTATACAAGCCCCGCGTTCCGACCGCTTTTTTCAGGTGGCGCTCGACCGTGCCGTCGATGAATGCCGCCTCCGCCGCAGTGTCCAAAGCGGCAGCGACCGCGGCGGGAAACGCCTTCCGGTAGATAACGAATGTCCGAACAATAAGAACCCGCTGGTCGTTGGTGTAGTATTCGGTGGGAGCGCCCAATCGGCTTCGGATCTTGTTGTCGATGCGCTCAAGCCTGTCAGGCTGGGGAAACGTGAAGGAGACGCCGGGTTTGCCGAATACTTTGGGGTCCTGTCCTTCTCGGTAGACGACGACGCTTTCGCCAATATTCACCACGAAGCCGTAATGCATCACGACCAGCACCATGGTTAGCAGGATGAGAACGAGCAAATAGCCGACCTTGGTGAACATGGTCCCGTTCCCGTTACCGTGTTTCCATGATTTCGCGGATGGCGGCGAGGTAACCAGCCCGTTCGACTACATCCGAGCTTGCCTGGTATTCGGCATATAGGGACGACATCACGTGCACATCGCGCTTTGCCTTCTGAAGCCGCTCATCGGCGTTCTTTTGTGCCGTTTCGACAATTTGACGGGCCTTGTTTTTTGTTTGCTCCAAATGTTCGAATTTTTTCTGGTTCAACTCGTTCAAGCCACGCTCGAATTCCTGACGTGCATTTGCGACATTCTGCATGCTCTTCTGCGCATCCGGCGGGTAGTCGATGTTCTGTAACTGGACCGCCAGGATCTCGATGCCGGCGTTCAGGCCGATCAGCGTTGATTGAACGGCGGGCTGGACCTTGTCGGGTATTCTGCCTCGCTCGCGGTACATCAAGTCCAGGAAGTCAACCGAAGCGATGGCCTGTCGCAACGCAGCCTCCGTTAGGGATGAGACTGTATTCTCGGGGTCTTCGAGCCCTTGGAAATAGGCAGTAGTATCGGCGATCCGCCAGAACACGACCGCGCCAACCACCGCCATGTTTTCGTCCCTTGTGAAGTAGAGACTTTCCACCTCGGGCGTTCCGGTATCGTTTGCCGGCTCATCCGACGTCCTCGCGACGCTATCACCGATCGGTGTTGCGAATTGCAGTTTTTCAGGTAGCAGGGTGACCTTGCCGAACGGAACGGGGATATTGAAGTCCTGCCCTGCCTCCGACGTGCCGACAACGGTCCCGAGAACCCATTTGATCCCGACCTGGCCCGGGGGAACCTGAAAGAAGCCGCCGGACAGCCAGTAAAACAGCGAACCCACCATCAGCGCCAAAATCAAGAACGGGCCCGATCTGTAAAGGATCCGTCCTGCTCTTGCCCCGGCGCGGGGTTCGGCCTTGCCTCGAGTATCCGGCATCTGTCAGGCAGCCTTGTTGATCCATTTTCGCTCAATCCCTGGGTGCCGTTTATAGAGGGCGTCGCCGTTATTTGACAAATGATTGTAATAAGGGGCGGCGCTACTACCGTCGGGCGTTTTTGTCCTCCGGCGCATGGCGGCCCCGCTTTAAGAATTTCGTTCCTCGATCGTTTTCGCCTAATATTGTCGTATGGCTCGGATACTCGCGTTTCTTCACGTTCTGCTCCTGATCTGCTCGGCGCCGGCTTTCGCGGTGGAGGACCGGGAGGGGGATTTGTTGAAGGCGGTCAATCAAGCCCGGGAAAAGCGGGTCCTGTCGCCGTTGCTGTTCGACAGGCGCCTGGCCAAGGCAGCGGAACTGATCGCGCGCTATTCCGCCAAGCCCGGACGCGACGTCGACTATTGCCGCCTGATCGAGGATGCCGGCGTTCCGTGCAATGATATCGGTGTTGTGTCCTCGGCCGGGACCAAGGCCGCCCTCGGCGAGGTCGCGACGGGGTGGTTCGACGACACGCGAACCCGACGCACCGTCACGAACAGCCGTTTCGGCAATGCCGGTGTCGGCGTCGAACGGGTGGAAGATCCTCAGTTCGGGGCGTTGGAATACTGGGTCCTGGTGCTTGGGAACCCCCCGAAGCCGGCGGCTAGAAACTGGCGCCAGGGCGTTCTAAGGGAGGTGAATTCGTTCCGTGCCCGGCACGGATTGCCGCCGTTGCGCCTTGTCCCCCTGCTGAACGAAGCCGCGCAACGCCATGCCGACGATATGGCCTATCGGGACTATTTCGCGCATGAAACGCCGAGCGGAAAGGGGCCCGGAGACCGGGCGGCCGCTGTCGGCTATCGCGGCCTTGTCCTGGAAAACCTCGCCGCCGGTATGGGCAGTCCCGCCGCCGCGGTAAAGGGATGGATCGAATCCAAGACCGGCCATCGCGAAGCCATGCTGAATCGGGACATACGCGATGTCGGCATCGGTTACCGTTTTCTGTCCCTGGACCGGGGCAGGGCGGTCTATACCCATTACTGGGCCATGAGCATGGGACGCCGCGGCAACAGTTGACCGCGACCGGCCCCCTCGCCGCCGATCAGTGGCGTTTCGGAACAGCACCGTTGACCCGGCATTTCCAGGGTGTTCGGGGACTGCATATTCCTTGAAGCAGGGTCGCTTCCGCGCGATGCTGCCGCGCCGGGGCGGCAGCCCCGATTCAAAACAATCACAAAGCTCAAGGGGACGGGCGGTGCGGCCGAACAAGGTAAGAGAAATTTGGGCATCCGGTGGGGTCGTCAAGAACGGTTGGCTGGCGCTGGAGTCGACCATGGCGGCCGAGGGCATGGCCAGTGTCGGCTGGGATTCATGCACCGTCGACCTTCAGCACGGTTTCGCGGATGAACTGACCGCCCGGCAGCTGTTTCAGGTCGTGAGCCGCTTCGACTGCACGCCGCTGGCACGCGTTGCCTGGAACGATCCGGCAAAGATCATGCGTGTGCTGGACGATGGCTGCTACGGCATCATCTGTCCGATGGTGAACACCCCGGACGATGCGGCGATGCTGGTCAAGAACAGCAAGTTTCCGCCCCAGGGCGAACGCAGTTACGGACCCCAGCGCGGCCTGCTCTACGGCGGTGCTGATTACGCCGCCAAGGCGAACGAAACCATCATCAACATGGCGATGATCGAGACCCGGGAAGCGATGAGCAATCTGGAAGCGATCTGCCGGACCGATGGTATCGACGGCATCTATGTCGGGCCGAGCGATCTGGCGTTGAGTCTGGGCCATCAGCCGGCCGGCGTCCCGACGAACCCCGAAGTGGTCGGCGCGATCGAGGAGATCGTGCGCCGGGCCCGCGATTGCGGTGTCGTTGCCGGCATTCACTGCGGATCGGTCGAAATGGCGAAGGACTGGATCGCCAAGGGCTTCCAGTTCGTGACGGTCTATACCGATTTCGTCGCCATGGTTACGAAGGCGCGAGAAAATCTGACCGCCCTTAACGATTAACCCGTGCTAGACAGGCTGGGAAACAAAGAACAAGAATCGCCTCAGGGAGGAGTTGTCGGACAGACATCCTGAGTGAGGAGGCTGAACAATGGTTCAACGGACCGTCGATGATTTCGTGGGCAGACGCGGTTTGATCGACCCGCAGCGTCTGAAGGTGCTGAGCGCCAAGTCGGACGCAAAGGGCTGGCTGCAGATGCTGAGCCATCTGGGCGCGATCTGCGCCACGGGTGCTCTGCTCTGGCAGACATGGGGCAGCTATTGGGCCGTCCCGGTCTTCATTCTGCACGGCGTCCTGTTGAACTTCCTTTATGCCGCGCAGCATGAATTGAGCCACAACACGGTTTTCCAGACCAAATGGCTGAACGAGTGGTTCGGACGCCTTGTCGGATTCATCGAACTCTATCCGCGGGACTTCGATCAGATCCAGCATTTCGCCCATCACCGCCATACCCAGGACTGGGAAAAGGACGGCGAACTGGCGCGGGACCCGTTCACGCTGGGAAGTTATCTGCTTTGGCTGTCGGGGATCGTCTATTGGCAGACGCGGATCGCACGGATCCTGCGTTTCACGCGCGGCATCGTCGTGGAGCCATATATCCGCGAAAAGGAACACGCGACGGTCATCTTCGAGGGCCGGGTCCATTTCCTGCTGTATCTGGGGATCGCGGTCGTCTCGCTCGTCTTGGAAAGCTGGGCGGCGGTGATTTTCTGGCTCGCACCCATGATGCTGACGAAATGCGTTCATCAACTACAGAATTCCAGCGAGCATCTCGGGCTCAGCCACAATCCGAACACGCTGGAAAATACCCGCACCCTGCGCACGAACGCCTTCATGCGGTGGATGGCGTGGAACATGCAGTATCACACGGCACATCACACCTTCCCGTCGGTGCCGTTCCACCTGTTGCCCGAACTGCATCGGGATATCGTGGAGAAATGGGGGCGGGAACCCTACTCGATGACCTATTTCGGTTTCCAGGCGCAAGCAATCCGCCGCCTGATGAACGGCCGGACGGAGGCGGATTATCCGATGGATCAGGTATGGATCGCCGACGGGCTTCCCGATGATCTGCCGGCGACGGCAAAGACTGCCTGATGCAGCGTCTGGAGGTTTTCCAATCGCTTTGGGCGATGGAGTTGCGGCGGCCCGACGGTTTCGAACGGCCGGTCGCGGAAAATTTCCAGATGGTCGCCGATGCGGGCTATGCGGGCATGGCGATCGATCTCGGCGTCATGAACAATGAGGAGGCCCTGGCGACGCGACCCCATTTCGAGCGGCACGGGCTGGGCTGCCTGATCAACGCTTTCCCGCAGACCATTGAAGACCTGAGGCCGGTCCTTCGGATGTCGAAACAATTCGACACCCGCTATGTCAACATAATCGGGCAGGTCATGCCGATCACGGTCGAGGAGATGATCCCGGTGATCCGGGCCTGGATTGACATGGCCGGCGAGGAAGAGGTCCCGATCCTGTTCGAAACCCATCGGAACTGCATCACCAACGATCTGTTCGCAACGCTGCAGCTGATCGATGCGATCCCCGAAATGAAGCTCTGCGCGGATCTTTCCCATTATCTTGTCGACAGGGAGTTCTGGTATCCGATCTCTGCCGAGGACGACGCCTTGATCCAGCGGATTCTGGCCCGTTCCGACGCATTTCAAGGGCGCGTGGCCAGCCGCGAGCAGGTTCAGGTTCAGATTTCCTTTCCGCAGCACCAGAAATGGTTCGATCAGTTCGCGAAATGGTGGGAAGACGGTCTGCGGTCCTGGCGGGGCAGGGCGGCGGACGATGCAGTGGTCAATTTCCTCTGCGAACTGGGGCCGGTCGAATATGCGATCACCGGGCCGGATGGCTACGAAATGTCCGACCGTTGGGAAGAAGCCCTGATGATCAAGGAACGGGTCGAAAACATCTGGAACGCGCTCGACGGGGCGTGACGCGCGAGCAGGGCCAGGTCGAACTGCGGAGGGAAGCGTGTCCGAACCGGTCGAACTGCATGGCATGGACTTCAGCGTCTATGTGCGGATCGCCCGCCTCGCGCTCGCGGAAAAAGGCGTTGCCTACAATCTGCTTCCCCTGAACCCTTTCGCCGAGAACCCACCTGACCCGAACCGTGACCTGCATCCTTTCGGCAAGATGCCGGTCTTTTTCCATAACGGAACGCGGATCATCGAGACCCAGGCCATCATTCGCTATGTCGACGAGGCGTTCGAAGGCCCCCCGCTACAGCCGGCGGATGCTCTGGGCCGAGCCCGTCAGAACCAGATCATCGGCATCTGCGACAGCTACCTGTACAAGGCTCTTGTCTGGGGGCTGTTCGTGGAGGTCCTCCGCAAACCCGTCGAGGGCGGGACGACCGATCCCGATACAGTGAATGCATCTCTCCAGGTTACCGATACGGCTTTCTCGGTCATCGACTCCCTTCTCGGTCCGGGGGATCGGGATGGCGTGACATTGGCCGACCTCGTCCTGGCGCCGATATTGGATTACGGCTTGCGCGTGCCGGCTGCGGCGGACCTCGCCCGGAACTATCCCGCGCTATGCGGGTTCTGGGGCAGGGTCTGCGAGCGTCCGTCCGTACGGGATACCGAACCCCATGATTTCACCGCCGAACTGCCGCCGCATACGCTTCGATAGCCCTCCGGCCCCTGCCTGCCATCGTCTGGCATTTTACCCAAATTCTAGTGAATCGTGCCGTCGGTCACAGCGAATTCCGGTAGGTCCGAATAGAACCCGATGGCATGAGTATTAGGAACGACAGCTTTTCGGGTATGATGAATCGTGACCAAAATGATGGAATCTGCAAAAAGACTCCAGAGAACGGATCAGGGAAGCTTTCCAGTGACTGACCGGGAAAAGAATGACATGGAGGCGCGCATCGAGGCTTTGGAGCGTGCGCTTCAGATCGGTTCGGACGGTGTCCGGATCGAAGCGGCGGACGGAACGATCATTTTCGATTCCCTGCGTTTCGAAGCCAGAAACATCCTCGCGCATGAGCATGTGACCAGCAACGGGTTGGAAAAGGCCTTGCCGAGCGGGCAGGTTATCATCGTCGCGCAATATGAAATGGATGACGGCGGACGGTTGACCGTCGTGCGCGATGTTACCGAGACCAGAAAGGTGGAGGACGACCTCACCCGCCTCAGTCACATGGATCCACTGACCAGCAGCAGCAATTGGTCCCACGCGGAACTGCGCGGCACCGAGGCGGTCGAAATGGCGCGGCGTTACAAGCGGCCGTTCTCCATTCTGCGCTTCGATATCCTTGAATTGCTGGCGCAGGACCGGCGCGAAAACCGCGATGCGGTGATCAAGTTCGTCAGCGAGATTGCGCGTCATTCCCTGCGTGTCGTCGATACGCTGGCGCGGATCCAGGATGGCCGCTTCATCGCGGTCTTGCCTGAGACGAATCTGGAGCAGGCGATGCCGGTGGCGCACCGAATCTGTGATCGCCTCGGCAAAAGCGGACTGCAGCACGCCGGACAGATGATCGATGTGAACATCTGTGTCAGTGCGGTCGAATACGACAACCAGAAGCAGGATTTTGCGGGTCTCGTCGCCGATGCAGAATGGTATCTGGAAAAGGCCCGCAAGAACGGGCCCGGCTCCGTCGAGGCACGGCCGCCGAACCAACAGCCATCCGAATAGACATATCGGGCAGCCTTGCCGGCCCTTGATGATCGTGCGGCTTTCCAAGGCTGGAAAATGCGCTAATTTCCTGGTTCTCGACACCAGGAGTAGTGCGTATCCATGAAAACCGATCTTCCCCAGACCATTCGGCTCGCCGATTATGAACCGCCGGTGTTTTCGGTCGACACGGTCGATCTTACCTTCGATCTCGAACCCGACAGGACGATCGTTTCATCGGTCCTGCGCCTTCGCCGCACGGGCGGGGCATCGGGCGATCCCCTGGTTCTGGATGGCGAGAACCTCGAACTGCTCGACCTTTCGATCGATGGGACCGCGGTGCCGCCGGCCGGCTATCAGGTCACGGAAGAATCCCTGACCGTCTTCGATGCGCCCGACGATTTCACCCTGGCGGTCCGTGCCGCGATAAACCCCAAGGCCAATACGCGGCTGGAGGGGCTCTATGTGTCGAATACCATGTTCTGCACGCAGTGCGAGGCGGAAGGTTTTCGACGCATCACCTATTTCCCGGACCGGCCGGATGTCATGGCCAAGTACCGGGTGACGCTGCGCGGCGACAAGACTGCCTGCCCGGTGATGCTTTCCAACGGCAACAACATCTCGACAAGCGATCTCGGTGATGGCCGCCACGAATCGGTTTGGGAGGATCCTTTCCCGAAGCCGTCCTATCTGTTCGCGCTGGTCGCCGGCGATCTGGCGATGGTCGAGGATCATTTCCGGACCATGTCCGGACGCGACGTCACGCTGCGAATCTTCGTCGAGCATGGCAATGAGGACCGTTGCGGGTACGCCATGGATTCCCTTATCCGTTCGATGCGTTGGGATGAGGAACGGTTCGGCCTGGAATACGACCTGGACATTTTCAACATCGTCGCCGTCAGCGATTTCAACATGGGCGCGATGGAGAACAAGAGCCTGAATGTGTTCAACGCGAAATACATCCTGGCCGACGCCGGGACGGCTACCGACGCGGATTTCGCGAATATCGAATCCATCGTCGCGCACGAATACTTCCATAACTGGACCGGCAACCGGGTCACCTGCCGTGACTGGTTCCAATTGAGCCTGAAGGAAGGCCTTACCGTCTTTCGGGATCAGGAATTCTCATCCGATCAGCGGTCCAGACCCGTAAAGCGGATCCAGGATGTGCGGGCGCTGCGCGCCCGACAGTTCCCGGAGGATTCCGGCCCGCTGTCCCACCCGGTCCGGCCGGACAGTTATATCGAGATCAATAATTTCTATACTGCGACGGTTTACGAAAAGGGCGCGGAAGTCATCGGCATGATGCAGACCCTGCTCGGCCAGGACGGCTTCAATGCCGGGTTGCGGCTTTATTTCGAACGCCATGACGGGCAAGCGGTGACCTGCGACGATTTTGTCGCGGCGATGGCGGATGCCAACGACAAGGATCTGTCCCTGTTTAAACGCTGGTACTCGCAGTCGGGCACGCCCGAGGTAACGGTGAGCACCGACTATGACGGGATCAATCGAACCTACACACTGACGCTGGAACAGACGACGCGGCCGACACCCGGCCAAGCCGAAAAGCACCCGCTGCATATTCCCTTGCGGATCGGGCTCCTCGGTGCGAATGGCGGCGATCTAGCGCTTGTCAGCGAGTCGCCGGCGTTGGACGACGGCGGATTGATTCACCTGACGGAACGTCGCCAGACGGTCACCTTCAAGGACATAGGCGATCGACCCGTGCTGTCCGCCAATCGAGGCTTCGGCGCGCCTGTCATCCTGAACACAGATCAGACCGACGAGGACCTGGCCTTTCTGATGGCGCATGACAGCGACCCCTTTGCGCGCTGGGAAGCCGGCCAGCAATACGGGACGCGGCTGATGAAGGCCGCCGTTGCGGCCATGACGGGGGGCGCACAGAGTGACGGAACGGGACAGGATGCCTTTGTCGGGGCGGTCCGGAACATTCTGCGGGACAACGACCTTGATCCCGCCTTCAAGGCACTGGCGATTACCTTGCCGACCGAGGAATTCGTGGGCGAACAGCTGCCGGTGGTTCATGTCGACGAAATCCATGCCGTCCGGTCGGAACTGCGCCGTAAGATCGGCAGCGATTTGAAGGCCGAATTACAGGAGGTCATGGCGGCCAACGAGGTTCGCGAGGCTTTTTCTCCGACGGCGGAACAGGCCGGGCGGCGTGCCTTGCGGAATGTAGCGCTCGCCTATCTCACCGCGGATTACGGTCCGGCGGCCGCACGGCTTGCGAAGGACTGTCTCGACCGGGCGGACAACATGACCGATACGGTCGCCGCCCTTTCGATCCTGATCGAAACCGACGGGCCGGAGCGTACCGCGGCATTGGAAGCTTTTGAGGCGAAATGGAAGGACAACGCGCAGGTAATGGACAAATGGTTCGCGCTGCAGGCCATGTCCTCCCGCTCCGATACGCTCAGTCGCGTCAAGGCGTTGACCAAGCATCCCTGTTTCGACATCCGCAATCCCAACAAGGTCCGCTCTCTTGTCGGCGCCTTCGCCATGGCCAACCCGGTCTGCTTCCATGCCAAGGACGGCAGCGGATACACGTTCCTGGCCGATAGCGTCATCGAACTGGATTCGCTTAACCCGCAAGTGGCGGCCCGTATGGTCGGCGCTTTGGGCAGTTGGCGGCGGTATGACGCTGATCGCCAGGCGCTGATGCGGGCGGCGCTCGAACGTATCGTGGCTGTGCCGGTGCTCAGCAAGGATAGTTTCGAGATCGCGTCCAAATCCCTGTGATCCGGCCCTTGCGATCTGTCCCTGTTAACGGCTTTGTGAGGCGATGTGCGTGGTGGCCGCCTTTGGACGGACCTAGGTGAGCACGACGGGATGACCCGTGAATAGGAATAGGTCCAGTCACAGGAAGAGCAAACGTGTCGGATACCATTGAAGCGGATATCTGTGTCATCGGCGGCGGTTCGGGTGGGTTGTCCGTTGCCGCCGGTGCGTCGCAAATGGGCGCGCGGGTCGTTTTGATCGAGCGGGCGGAGATGGGCGGGGATTGCCTGAATACGGGCTGTGTTCCGTCCAAAGCGCTGATCGCGGCGGGGCATGCCGCCCATTCCATCCGGACGGCCGACCAGTTCGGCGTTTCCGCCGCCGAACCGGCAATCGACATGGGCCGCGTCCGCGATCATGTGAAAGGGGTGATTGCCTCCATCGCCCCCATGGATTCCGTTGAGCGGTTCGAAGGATTGGGCGTTACCGTCTTGCAGGCGTCCGCGCGGTTCACCGGCGGGCGCGAGGTGACGACGGACTCGGGGCAGGTCGTCCGCGCAAAGCATTTCGTTGTCGCCACCGGCTCCCGCCCGTTGGTGCCGCCAATTCCCGGCCTTTCCGAAACACCGCATTTCACCAATGAGACGATCTTCGACAACGCCGATCCAATCGGCCATTTGATTGTCGTGGGCGGTGGACCGATCGGCGTGGAATTGGCTCAGGCCCATCGCCGCCTCGGGGCCCAGGTCACGGTTGTCGAGATGCTCGACATTCTCGGCCGGGACGATCCCGAATGTGCGGGTATCGTGAAGCAGCGGTTGAGAGCGGAGGGCCTGACCCTGCTGGAAGGGACGAAAGTTCTTTCGGTCTCCGAAAACGGTTCCGGTGTGACGGTATCGGTCGAGCGCGACGGCGAGCGGTCGGAATTGTCCGGCACGCATCTGCTCATTGCCGCCGGTCGGAAACCGAATGTGGAAGACCTCGATCTGCCGGCCGCGGGCATCGAGCATACGGCCAGAGGCATAACGGTGAATTCCGGCCTTCGAACGTCGAACAAGCATGTATTCGCCATTGGCGACGTGGCGGGCGGGCTGCAATTCACTCATATGGCGAACTATCATGCCGGCATCATAATTCGTCAGACACTGTTCAAGATGTTCTGGGCGAAAACGGACCAGTCGGCCTTTCCCTGGGTCACCTATACCGACCCTGAGATGGCGCATGTCGGCATGACCGAGGCGCAGGCCGTCGAGGCGCTTGGAGAAGGCGGCGTCCGCCTGCTGCGTTGGAGTTTCGCCGAGAACGACCGGGCCCAGGCGGAACACGCCACACATGGATTGATCAAGGTGGTCACCGACAAGAAGGGCCGGGTCAAAGGGGCGACGATCGCGGGCCCACATGCGGGTGAACTGATCATGCCCTGGGTTCAGGCGATTGCCGGCAAGCAGAAAATTGGTGCCATCGCGGGGCTGACCTTTCCCTATCCGACCTTGGGCGAGGTATCGAAACGCGCGGCGGGCAGTTTCTTCACGCCTGCCCTGTTTTCGGAACGCACCCGGAAAATCGTCCGTTTCCTACTAAAATTTTAGTATCGCAGATGCTATCCCTATCTGGATACCGGCCAGTCCGCGGGTTAGTCTGGTACCGGATCCAACAGTATGAAGGCCATTCGGCCTGACATATCCGAAACAGGGAGAGCTAAATGTCCGACAAACGGAAAGTGGGATTTATCGGGGTTGGACTGATGGGCCATGGTATGGCCAAGAACCTTATGCTGAAGGGGCATCCGCTGACCATCCTCGGCAACAGGAATCGCGAACCGGTAGACGATTTGGTCTCCAAGGGCGCGGTCGAAGTGAAGTCTGCGAAAGCGGTCGCGGAAGCATCCGACATCGTTTTCCTGTGTCTTCCCAATTCCCCGACGATCGAGAAAATCGTCTTGGGCGGCGACGGTGTTGCCGAAGGGGCAAGCGATGGCATGGTTGTGGTCGATACCAGCACGGCGGATCCGTCATCAACGTTGAAAATCGCCGAAGCCTTGGCGGCAAAGGGTGTCCGGTTCTTGGACGCGCCCTTGGCGCGGACGCCGGTTGAGGCAGAGGAAGGTCGCCTCAACACGATGGTCGGGGGGGATGCCGACCTGTTCGCCGATATGAAACCGGTTCTCGAAACCTATTGCGAGAATATCTTCCATGTCGGCGCGCTGGGCGCGGGCCATACGATTAAACTGCTGAACAACTTCCTCGGTATGACGATAGCCTCGGCGACGTGCGAGGCCATCACCACCGCGCGCAAGGCCGGTGTCGATGTGGCCATGCTCCACGAACTGGTTTCGGCGGGGATCCTTAACAGCGGCATGTTCCAGGCGGTAATGCGCTATCCGCTGGAAGGCGATGGATCCGGTTTGAAATTCGCTCTGGCGAATGCGCACAAGGATGTCGGATACTATGAATCCCTCACTCAGAGCCTCGGAATCACCTCGCCTGTCGGCAGCGGCGTCTATCAGGCCTTCGCCCAGGCGGTTGCACTCGGCTATGGGGAGTCCTACGTACCACATCTGTCGGATGCGATGGCCCATATCAATCGGCTGGACAAAAAGTGACGGAAGTATCCGGCACGAAATGATCGGAAGTGATGGCGGAAACGTAGGTTCCGGCAGGGGCAAAGGAGTAGACGAATGAAAATTGCAGTCGGGACCGTCGCGTCGGTCTTCGCGTTCGGCCTTTCCTTGATGTCGGGGCCGGTGGGCGCCGCGGACGCGGAAAACGGGGAGATCCTGTTCAAGAGCATCTGCGCCCAATGCCATTCCGTTGAACCGGGCAGCCATCGGACCGGTCCGTCTCTCCATAAGATCTGGGGTCACCCGGCGGGTGCGGCGGAAGGGTTCGGCTACTCCGACGCCTTTCAGAAAGCCGGTGCGTCGGGTTTGGTCTGGACCGAGGAAAACCTGGACAAATTCATCCGTCGGCCCCGATCGGTCGTCAAAGGCAACAAGATGGCCTATCTCGGCCTGCGGGACGACGCCGACCGTGCCGATGTTCTCGAATACCTGAAGCAGATGTCGCAATAGGGACAGGCAGACCGGAAATGAAAAAGGGGAGGCGCGTGGCCTCCCCTTTTTGCTGTCGATCGACGTTTCTGGATCAGGCCTTCGTCATGCCGACCGCCCGGTTTACCGCGCTGCAGATCGCTTTCAGCGAGGCCCGGACGATGTTCTGATCCTGGCCCACACCGAACAGTCGGACACCGTCTCCGGTTTCCGCCTCCAGATAGGCGACCGCCTGGGCGTCGGACCCGGCGCTGATCGCGTGTTCCGAATAATCGATCACCTTGATCTCGATCCCGGCCTCGTCCTTCAGGGCGTGAACGAAGGCGTCGATCGGACCGTTGCCTTTGCCGTGAACCGTGATGTCCTCGCCGTTTCGTTTCACTTTCGCTTCGATGCGTCGCATTTCAGAGGCATGAGTGTCCGGAACGGTCGTATGGGTGACGAAGGAATAGGGCGTCTCGTTCGACAGATACTGTTCGTTGAACGTGTTGAAGATCAGGTCTGAACTCAATTCCTGTCCCGTATCGTCCGCCAATCGCTGAACAGCCTGCGAGAACTCCATCTGCAGGCGACGCGGCAGTTTGAAACCGTGATCCGCCTCCATGATGTAAGCGACGCCGCCCTTGCCCGACTGGCTGTTGATGCGGATGACTGCTTCATAGGTGGCGCCGACATCGCTTGGGTCGATTGGCAGATAGGGGACTTCCCACAACCCGCTATTCGACTGTTCCATCGCCTTCAGGCCCTTGTTGATGGCGTCCTGGTGGCTGCCGGAGAAAGCGGTGAAGACCAGATCGCCCGCATAGGGGTGACGCGGATGGACCGGCAGTTGGTTGCAGTATTCCGCGATACTCACCAGATCCCGCATGTTTGAGAAGTTCAGCGTCGGGTCCACGCCCTGGCTGAACATGTTCATGCCCAGCGTGACGATGTCCACGTTGCCGGTCCGCTCGCCATTGCCGAATAAGGTGCCTTCGATCCGGTCCGCACCCGCCATCACGCCGAACTCCGCGGCGGCGACGCCGGTGCCGCGGTCGTTATGCGGGTGCAGTGACAGGATGACCCGGTCGCGGTCGCTGAAGTTCCTGGCCATCCATTCGATCTGGTCGGCGTAGACATTCGGCATCGCCACTTCCACCGTCGCCGGCAGGTTGATGATGACCTTGTTGTCCGGGCTGGCTTCCCAGATATCCATGACTGATTCACAGACTTCCAGCGCGTAGTCCAATTCGGTTTGCGTGAAGCTTTCCGGAGAATACTGGAACACCCATTCCGTGTCGGTCTGATTCCGGGCGTGCTGCAAAACCAGTTTCGCGCCTTCCTCGGCGATCTTGCGAACGCCTTCGCGGTCTTCCTTGAAGACGACGCGGCGCTGCAGCGTGGAGGTGGAGTTGTACAGATGCAGAATGACCCGCTTCGCGCCCTTCACGGATTCGAAGGTCCGGGCGATCAGGTGGTCTCGGGCCTGGGTCAGAACCTGGATCGTCACGTCCTCGGGGATCCGGTTCTCGTCAATCAGCTTCCGGACAAAGTCGAAATCGGTCTGCGAGGCACTCGGGAAACCGACTTCGATTTCCTTGAAGCCCATTTTCACCAAGGTCTCGAACATCCGCATCTTGCGTTCCGGGCCCATCGGTTCGATCAAGGCCTGGTTGCCGTCCCGCAGATCGACACTGCACCAGGTCGGCGCCTTTGTTATGGTCTTGCCGGGCCAGGTCCTGTCGGGCAGGTCGATTGGCGGGAAGGGTCGGTATTTCTCGAATGGCATCGTGGTTGCCATGGTTTCTCTCCTCGATCGCCGGGCCTTCAGCCTCGGCGTGTATCCTTGTTCTCATTTGCCCCGGAAGGTCCTTGAGGGGGCTTTGGGGGGCTAAAGCGGGCGCTCGCTACGGTCACCGACGGGCCTTTGTCGTTCGGCGACCGGAAATAAGTCGCGGTAGGAGAGCCCGAAGACCCGTTCTCGGAAAGAATTCCATCGCGGTGTCGATGCCTGGCCCCGTGATGCGGGTGCCGTCAAATTGGTTCGAAGTCATGGTTGGAACCTGGCTTATCGTAACTGAAGCGGAAGGTTTACCCTTCTGAAGGTGGCTTTGCCCGGCAAAGCACGGCCTTGCGGCCCCCGGCGTTAGGACGCCGGGCCGATAAGTCGTAGGGCTAGCAGTAGCCCGTCGCGCCCATATGTCGGCTTCAGGTTCATGGCCGGGACGGTACTGTCGTCGTTTGGCGGGGTCAAGGGGGAATACGGGCGAAAAAGGGGCCGGCGCTCCACACAAACGCCGGCCCCTCGATATGGCGAAGCTTTGGGGGAGGCTTCGCTGTAAAACTATCCGTTCGTCCCGGGCATCACTTACCCGGCATCCCTGGTCGCGGCTTAGGGGGATGAAGCCCGGCCCGGGATGGCTGTGGCGTCAGGCGACGACAGGCAGGATATCAACCGTGCTCTGCGGGTATTTGTGGGTCAGGTGGTAGACTTCCACCGGATCCGTCACCAGCTCTTCCGCGTCGTCGTGGCGTACCCGGAACACAAGCTTCGGCTTGTTTTCCAGCGTACTGGCCCTCCGTGCTCCAGCGGAGTTGAGCAGATGACCTTTACGCGCCAACGCGATTTCGCCGTCATAGGCTTTTTCGCGCCAGACAAAGAGCGTATGTGCCATTGTACTGTACTCCTCTTGCTCGGACGGATCTCACAAGTGCCCCGGCAGGGTCATTCCATATCGGGTCTTTCATGTTCCGCCTTGCGCACCTCGTGCGCTTTCATGTAGAAAATAGGCGCACGCCGTGCGCTTATCAAGGAGAAATGTGCACGATGTGCGCTTTTTCTTGATCCACAAATTAAGTCTTTGTACAGTCCGCAGGCCGATTATTGAGGCAGTTCAACCACTTGTTGCGCTGCCGAATATTAGAAAAATCATGAGGTTGAAGTGACACCGGGGCAGTTCAAGCGTTGGCGAAAGCAGATGGGGCTCTCACAAAAGGATGCCGCGCATGCCTTGGGCCTCAAACGGCGGGTGTTGCAGTATTACGAAAAAGGCGAGCGGGACGGGAAGAAGGTCCAGATCCCGCTTTCGATCAGCCTGGCCTGTTATGCCTTGAGCCAGGGTGTCGAGGATTTCGACGGGGTCAACGCCAAGAAGAATATCGCGCTTGAAAAGGCCGCGGCGCGGGAAATGGCCATCAACGTGACCGAAGTGGACCAACCGCCGGAATCGCTGGGCGGTTGAACGGAATTCTCGGCGGAGAAGATTTCTATTCCGCGGCGGTGCCGACCGGCCTCGGCATCGGACAGCTGATACCCGTGCCGCCCAGTCCGCAATAACCGTTCGGATTCTTGGCCAGATATTGCTGGTGATAGTCCTCCGCGTAATAGAAGGGCGGGGCCTCCAGGATCTCCGTCGTGATCTTGCCCATGCGGTGCTTGCCCAAGGCTGCTTCGTATTCCTGCTTGGATGCCTCGGCCAGCAAGCGCTGCTCTTCCGTGGAGACATAGATGCCCGAGCGGTATTGCGTGCCGACATCGTTGCCCTGCCTCATGCCCTGGGTCGGGTCGTGGGATTCCCAGAAGGTCTTCAGGATTTCGGCGGTGTCGACCTTGGCGGGGTCGTAGACGACCAGGACAACTTCGTTATGACCGGTCCGGCCGCTGCAGACCTCCTCATAGGTCGGGTTCGGCGTATGGCCGCCCGCATAGCCGACGGCGGTCGCATAGACGCCCGGAATTTGCCAGAAGACCCGTTCCGCACCCCAAAAGCAGCCAAGGCCGAAGACGATGGTCTGCATGCCGTCGGGGAATGGCGGTTTGATCCGCGCACCGGAAACGAAATGCGTATCGGGCGTATCGAGGGGCTGGTCCCGTCCGGGCAGGGCGTCCTGCGGGGACGGCATTTCGAGTTTGTGCTTCGGCGTCATGAAGAACATGGCTGCACCTGTTTCTGGCGGTTCATCTCCCTCAACAAGGTAGGCCCGGGGCCGGCCGGCATCAACGGGCCATCGCAACCTTGTGAGAGACCCTGATCAGGATCAGCGAGAGTATGGCCGCCGCCGTGCTGCAAATGACGGTCAGGACGAAGGCTTGGGAGATATCCGCCGTGCCCAGCCAACCGGCCGCGACCGCGCCGAAGGCGCCGATGCCGTCCAGGACCGCGAAGGCGATGGCGAGCGTCGTCGCCTCGCTTTTGCCCGACATATCGACCGCGCAGGCCAGCACGCAGGACCGCACCGCGTTCAGCGCGCCGATACAGCCGGCGAGACCGATCAGGGCCGAGATCAGGTCGTTGGACAGGACCAGTGTCAGCGCTCCGCCGGCGCCCAGCAAGGCGCCGATGATGATGACGGGCCAGCGCCCGACCTGATCCGACAGCCGTCCCACGGTGGGCTGGATCAGGGCGCCGACCAGGATCGCGCCGGAAAAGGCGAGGCCGACATGGAAAGTATCCAATCCGATCGCATCGCGCAGGTACAGGGGCGCCATCGCGGTCGCGCCGATCAGGCCCAGATTGTAGAGCATCATGGTCACCGCGGTCATCACGCCGATCGGCGTTCCCCACTGCCGCAGCAACAGTTTCAGGTTGGGCCGATCCGCATGGGCGACCTCCACCCGCGGGATCTTGCGGGAAACATAAAAAAGAAAGACAAAGCCCATGATGGCGGTGGGGATCAGGACGAATTGCATCGCGCCGCGCCAGTCCATGAATTCCAACAGGGCGCCGGCCACCAGCGGGGAGAAGACGCCGGTCAGGGTGCCGCCGATGGCATGGATGCCCAGCACCCGGCCGCGCTGATGCGGGTTCATTTTAACCAGGATACCGGTCGCCATCGGATGCCAGGCCGCATCGCCCAGTGAGGCGAAGGCCATCAGCAGGGCCAGGGGCCAGAAACTGCCGGCGTAACTTGCCAGGATATAGCCCAGGACCACCCAGAAGAAGGTCGCGGCCAACAGCCGGCCGCGTTCCGACAACCGGTCCATCATCAGGCCGGCGGGCAGATAGGCGAAGGCCGCGCCGACGCTCTGCAGCGTCAGGATGAGGCCGACCTGTGCCGGGGACCAGCCGAAATAGATACCGGCCGACGGGACCAGGAGATACATCGCGCCGAAGGGCCAATCGATGCAGAGATGACCGGCGCTGAACCAATAGGGCAGCCGGTTCGTTCCGTCTTCGGTATCCGTGGTGATCGCAGTCATGGTTTCAGTCGAACAGGGGTGAAGGGGTTTTTATTATGGCCTCACCCTAACATGCGAAGAGTTCGCAATTGTATCGACAAAAGCGAATAGGCGGCTTTCAGTTTCTTAAAAGCCCATGCGTAAATGTCTTGGTTTCCTGGACACTGTTACCAGATGCTTTTGCCGGAGCCGGGCAGGCCCAGGTCCGGCCATAGCCTGTCGATCTTGTCGATGACATCCTGTTCCATGCGGATCTGCTCGCCCCATTCGCGATTGGTTTCAGGCGGCCATTTGTTCGTCGCATCCAGCCCGATCTTGGAACCAAGGCCGCTGACGGGCGAGGCGAAATCCAGATAGTCGATGGGCGTGTTTTCGATCATCGTGATGTCCCGCGCCGGATCCATCCGGGTCGACAGGGCCCACATCACATCCTTCCAGTCGCGGGCGTCGATGTCGTCATCCACCACGATCACCCATTTCGTGTACATGAACTGCCGCAGATAGGACCACGCGCCGAGCATCACGCGCTTGGCGTGCCCTGGATAGGCCTTTTTCATGGAGATGACGGCGATGCGATAGCTGCACCCTTCCGGCGGCAGCCAGAAGTCGACGATCTCCGGGAACTGCTGCTGCAGCAGCGGAATGAAGACTTCGTTCAAGCCTTCGCCCAGGATCGACGGTTCGTCCGGCGGGCGTCCGGTGAAGGTCGACAGATAGATCGGTTTCCGCCGCATGGTGATGGCGGAAATCTTGAAGACGGGAAAGGGTTCGACCGAATTGTAATAGCCCGTATGGTCGCCATAAGGGCCTTCGTCGCCGAACTCGTCCAGCATGACATGGCCTTCCAGGACGATCTCGGCCTCGGCCGGGACCTTCAGCGGCACCGTCCGGCAATCAACCAGATCCACTTTCTTTCCGCGCAGCAGGCCGGCGAACTGGTACTCGCTCAGCGTATCCGGAACAGGTGTAACCGCCGCCAGAATGGTGCCGGGATCGGCGCCCAGCACGGCCGCGGCCGGCAGCGGGTCAGGCCGTTCATTCTTCCACTTCCGGTAATGCTGTGCGCCGCCGCGGTGTTTCAGCCACCGCATCAGGGTCTTGTCCTTGCCCATCACCTGCATCCGATAGATGCCCAGGTTGAAGACGTCGGTCTTGTCACCCTTGCTTCCCTTCGGCGGGTTGGGGCCCTGGGTCACGACCAGCGGCCAGGTGATCAACGGCGCCGGTTCGCCGGGCCAGCATGTCTGAATGGGCAGGCGGTTCAGGTCGATGTCGTCGCCTTCCAAAACGATTTCCTGGCAGGGCGCCTGACCGACCGTACGCGGCTTCATCGCCAGAACGGTCTTCACCAAGGGCAACATGCCGAGCGCCTCGCGGAAGCCGCCGGGCGGTTCCGGCTGACGCAGAAAGGCCAGCGTCTCCCCCACTTCCCGCAATTGATCGGGTGTCCGGTCCATCCCCCAGGCGACACGCTCGACGGAGCCGAACAGATTGGTCAGGACCGGCATGTCATAGGGCGTGCCGTCCGGCCGCACCGGGTTTTCGAACAGCACCGCCGGCCCGCGCTCGGCCAGCAGGCGGGTCTGTACCTCCGTCATCTCCAGAAAGGGGGATACCGCCTGTTTGGTCCGGACGAGACGTCCTTCCCGTTCGAGGCGGTCCATGAAATCACGAAGGGAGGCATAGGGCATGACTGGGTTCCACTTGGTCCGGTGGCGTCGATCAAGCGGTTTCACCGCGCTATCGTCAACCCCGGCATCGCGCTAGAAGGTTGGGCTGTGCAATACCCCCATGCGGGGGTTGAGGCAAAAGGTGCGAGCCGTTATACGCCGCATGCATTATGGTGATTACGATTGATTTGAAGCCTTTGGATTAGGCAGGAGCAAGCGATGTCGGAACAATACTGGGTCGTCGGCGGCGTTTATACGAGCACCGAGTTCAATACCGTTGCCCCGGGACAAACCCTCTCGCGCCTCGGTCCGTTCGACACCTATGACGAGGCCAAGGCCGTCTGGCGGGCCAAGAGCATGGAGAATGTCGACGAAGCCTATGCCCGTTTCCATATCGAGAAGGAAGAACACGACGAATGGTGGGTCGTCGGCGGTATTTATACGGGTACCGATTTCAAGACCATCGCCAAGGGCGAAGAGGAACGGGTCGGCCCCTTCGGGACGTATGAAGAAGCGCGGAAGGTCTGGTGGCAGAAATCCTCCGCCAATGTCGACGATGCCTATGCGCGTTACCGGATCGACCATCTGTAGGGGCTGATATGGCGGGTTCGCCGCTTGATGAATCGGACTCTGGCGCGGTACTGGCGCGTGCCAGGAACTATCCCTACGCCTTTCCGCGGCGGAGTTTCGTTTACCGTAACGGTGAGGAAGCTCCCTTCGATGCCGCCTTGAAACAGGGGCGCACGCCGGTACTCGCTTTCGGATCGAACCAATCGCCGGAACGGTTGCGGCAGAAATTCGGGAATGCCGACGGCCACGTCATTCCGGTTGAACGGGGACGCCTGAAGGATTTCGACGTCGTCTTTTCCGCGCATATCACAAGCTATGGCGCCGTGCCGGCGATGCTGCAGGTCTCGGAAGGCGCGTCCGTCGAACTGGCCGTGACCTGGCTGGACGGTCACCAGTTGGAAATCATGCATCATAGCGAGGTGAGGGCGGCCAACTACTTCTTCGCGGCCCTGGATGGCGTGACCCTTCACCTTTCCGACGACCAGGTGCATACGACCGCCTTCGCCTATGTCGGAACGCGCGGCCATCTCGAACATGATGAAGGCGGGGCCATTGCCCTGGCGACGGTGCCTTGCGAAGGCAGGCGCTTTCGTTCGATGACGACCGCCGAAGCACTGGAATTGGTCCGCCTGCGGCACGCGGCCGATCAGGGGCCGGAGGACTTCATCCATACCATGGTCGGGGATTCGGACAGAAGGGCGGCGATACAGGCAACCTTGGCGCCGACGGCCATCCCCTTTGGATATAGGACCCGACGTCTGTCCTGACGTGCCCTATCGGTTGTCGTCCAACCAGACCTTCATGCGGTCGAGCGAGGCAAAGGTTTGATCCATTTCCTCCCGCGACCAGTCCCGGAATAGATCATGAAGGCGCGGCAAAAGCCGATTGACGGCTTCCTTATGCCGTTGCTGCCCGTGATCGGTCATGTAGTGAAACTTTATGCGCCCGTCCTTCGGATCGGCCTCGATCCGCAGAAGCCCGCCTTCGACCATGGATTTCATGGTCTTGGTGATACCCGGCTGTTGCTGCTGCATCGCCCGGGCGACGCCCGTGACCGTCTTGCCCTCCGCCGGGCGATGGCTGAAGTGGTTCAGCAGCACGAACTGGTTCCACGGCAGCCCGATTGCCGACAGATCCCGGTTCGCCATGGTTCGGGTAAGCTGCTCGATTATCCCGATCCAGGTAACGATGCGAAAACCCAGGGCGAGGTCGGGGCCCTCTTCCGGCGCATCCGCATCGATCGCCGAACTATCCGTCAATGAATTCGTCATGCGAAGGATCAGATCAGGTTCGCAGCAAGGCGTCGAGTGGCCGGCGCGGGGTTGGGCCGGGACTTTCCGCATATCCGAGCCGGAACAGCATCTGAATGGTTTTTTCGCGCGGCGTTGCCACGGCTTCGTAGAACCGCCGTTGCAGATCCTGCATCTCCGGATATTCCTGCAGTAACTGGCTGACCGGATGCATGGCGACGCCCGATGCCGTGGCCTGCAGGTTTATTCGGACATAAGCCCGGCCTGCGGCGATTTGCATCTCGCGGTCATTGCCGTTGGTGGTAATCCAGCCGAAGGACGGGGTCGCACCGGACCATCCGAGCGCGTAATCGATGCCGCCTTGATAGGCCATCGTACCGGGTTCCATGGCTTTTTCCTTGGTCATCAGGCCCAGTCGTTTCAGCCACCAGAACATCGGTCCATGCAGATCGATACCGTCCGGATTTGCCTCGATTTCCTCGGCACCGATCCGCGTCACCTTGATGCTCTCCCACAGGGTCCGCGGTGTCTCCATTTCCAGGACCATCGCATCCCGGGTCAGATCGCGCAGCTGCGCCGGTAGTGACCCGTCCCGCGATATCGCCAAGGAGATTAAGGGGTCGATATGGGCGGCGTGCAAATCCCGCTCGTGGCTTTCGGAAAGCGGCCGGTCCACGTCGTATGGTTCCTTGCAGGATCGCCGAACCGGGATTGCGGCAAACAACGGATCCGGCGCGAGGCTGTCATCCTTGACGAGGGTGATACGGGCAACGGGGCTTTGCGCGATTTCCCCGGCATCGCTTTGTTCCGGCGCGCTGCCTTGCGGGAAGTAGTCCATTTCGGCCCGGTATCCGGCGTGCTGCGCGGCCAGATCCAGTAGCTCCAGAAACGTCCCGTGGCCGATAAGGATCTGACGCCCGTAAGGGTCGGTCTCGACCAGCAGGCGGTCGGGATCGACATGCAATGTTATGACATCGGGTTCCCGAAGATCGGCGATCCAGGGCTGCATATTGTGTGGGTTCGGGGCGAGCAGGGCATGCGAGAGCACCCATTCGCGAATATCCGCACGGCCTGCGCCCGGCGCCGTCCAGCCTTCCACGGCGGATGCGGGCATGGTGTCACACTGGGTCAATCCGATACCGGCGGCGGCAAGGACGATACCGGTTCCGCCAATCGTTCGAATGAATTTGCGTCGGGACAATGACATCGCAGGCTCCTATATATTCCAAGGAATGTTATCGATTAATATAAACATTCCTTAGAATATAACAAGGAGGCATGGCGGATTTATGTCCGTTGGCCGAATTGGCCGTCAAAAAGCCGGATTCAGAGGGTTATCAATCGGCGAAGCGCCAGACCCGTGCGTTCCGCAGGTCACTGTCTTCCATGATGCCGGTGGTCTCGGCATGGTAGGAGGCCAGCGGTTCCAATCCCATGCCGTTCAGGTAGAAACGGCCGGGATCGCCAAACAGGACCGAGCGGCCCTTGCGATGCATCTCCCTCAACCAAGGCAGCATCCGGTCGGCCATTTCTTTGTCATAACAGACGTCGCCGACCAGCAGCACTTCCCAGTCGCCCGCCGTGCCAACCACATCTTCCATCTCGATTTCGAACCAGACATCGTTGATCGTCCGGTTCAAGGACATGGCTTGCGCGGCGACGGGATCGATATCCGCGGCGGTAATGTCGAACGCGTTTGATTTGGCCGCGGCAATGGCGACGAGACCGGATCCGGCGCCGAAATCAAGAACGCGGCGGCCGGCGACCACTTTCGGGTTGTCCAGGATATAGCGCGCCAGGGCCTGGCCGCCCGCCCAAGCAAAGGCCCAATACGGTGTGCCGAGGCCGAGTGAATCAAGTTCATCTTCTCCCGCCCGATAGAGGGCGCGATCCTCGTCGGCCAGATGCAATTGAATCTCCGGCACCAGACGCGGCGCCGTCACGCGCGTATTTTCCAGAATGATATCGACGTCGGAAGCCATCATGGCCCGTTACCCCGTGGTGAGGCCGCCGGCAATGATGGCGGCCAGAATGATAAATCCAAAATCCCGGTTCGATTTGAAATGGGCGAGGCAGTCCGCCGGATCGTCTATCCTCACGGTCAGGATTTGCCGAACCAGATGCGCGGCGGCAAGACCCAATAGCGGCCAGAAGCCCCAACCCGCACCGGCGAGCCAACCGGCCGCGCCGATCAACAGGATGGTGATGCCGTAGAACCCCCACAGCCATTTCGTCGTTGCGCCGCCCAGCCGTAAAGCGGTCGACTTAACCCCGATCAAGGCGTCGTCTTCCTTGTCCTGATGCGCATAAATCGTGTCGTAGCCAAGGGTCCAGAAGAAACCGGCGGCATAGAGGACAAGCGCGGGCGCGGCGATGCCGGGCTGCATCGACGACCAGCCGACCAGGGCGCCCCAATTGAAGGTCAGGCCCAGCCAGGCCTGCGGCCAATAGGTGATCCGCTTCATGAAGGGATAGGCCGCAACCAGTAGAAGCGACGCGACCCCGACGATGACCGTCTCCCGGTTGAACTGAAGCAGGATCCAAAGCCCGAGCAAGGCCTGCGCCACCATGAAGGCGACCGCCATCTTGACCGAAACCTCGCCGGCCGGGATGGGGCGCGTCGCGGTACGGGCGACCTTTGCGTCGAAATCCCGGTCCGTGATGTCGTTCCAGGTGCAGCCTGCGCCGCGCATCACCACCGCGCCGATACCGAAAAGCAGGAAGTACCACGCCGACGGCAAGGGCAGGGCGGGATGGCCGATCCAGGCCAGGCTCAACCCCCACCAGCAGGGCAGCAGCAGCAGCCAGGTTCCGATCGCACGATCCAGCCGCGCAAGCCGCGCATAGGGCCGCAGGGCGTCCGGCAGAATGCGGAGAACCAGACTATCCTGCACGATGTCGGAAGCATCCGCGGTTTCTTTGGTCTTGGCCATTCGAAGACGGTCCATGATCGGGCCGGGTGTCCCGACCTGTGTGAAATCTGTTTTCGCATCAAGCGGCGATGCGTAGCATCCCCGCTGATAACATTGTAGGACCGTCTTCGAAACCATCTGTAGCGGGGCATTCGTCATGTCGGAAAAACCGGCCACGCGTCTCTTTGTCGAAAGCGACCTCGCGGAGGGGGCGGTTGTCGGCCTGTCGCCCGACCACGCCCATTTCTTGCGTTCGGTCCTGCGTTTGGAGCCCGGCCGCTGGGTCACCCTCTTCAATGGCCGCGACGGGGAATGGAGTGCGCGGATCGACGGCATTGGCAAGGGTTGGGCGTCGCTCGCCGTCGGGGACCATTTGCGAACGCAGACGTCCTGCCCCGATGTCTGGCTTTACTTTGCGCCGATCAAACGGGCGCGTCTGGATTTCCTGGTCCAGAAAGCGACCGAGTTGGGGGTGCGGCGGATCCAGCCCGTCGTCACCCAGCGAACGATTGTCGAACGCGTGAAGGGGGACCGCCTGTCGGCGAATGTGACCGAGGCAGCGGAACAATGTGAGCGGTTGGACCTGCCCGAAATCTGCGAGCCTGTTCGCCTGGACAGGGCGCTGGCCGATCACCCGGAAGGTAGGACATTAGTCGCATGTGTCGAGTTCGGCGATGCGCGGCCGATCGCCGAGGTCGTATCCGAACTGCCGCCTGGTGCCCCTGTAACCCTGCTGGTCGGACCGGAGGGCGGTTTCACGCCCGAGGAACGTGCTCTGCTCGAAAATCGCACGAATGCACGCTTCGCGGGACTGGGGCCGCGGATTCTGCGTGCGGAAACGGCCGGATTGGCGGCGTTGACCGTGTGGCAGGCCCTGGCCGGGGATTGGGCGGAATCGCCGCCCAAGCGCGCCTGAACGGTACCGAACTTTTGACCTTGAATGGGGCGGCTTTTTCCGCCGCATTGCTTGCATTCAAAAACGAAACCACGTCTTGTAGCGAAAATTTCAGTCGGCGCGGGTCACCGGGCCAATAGACAGTGCCAGTGAGTGAGGATGCGCGCCAATGAGCAGCCCATCGGGTCAGTCGAGCGACTTGGTCGAATCGAAAGAGCAGCTCGTTTCCTATATCGAGTCCGCCTGTAAGCCTGCCGCCGATTGGCGGATCGGGACCGAACACGAAAAATTCGCCTATGATGCCAAGACGCATCGGCGGCTTCCCTATGAGGGGACACCCGGCATCAAGGCCGTGCTGGAAGGTCTTCAGCAGTTCGGCTGGCAGGGGGTCTACGAGGGTGGCAACATCATCGCCCTGCTTGACGGCAAGGGAGGCTCGATCACCCTGGAACCGGGCGGCCAATTCGAACTGTCCGGCGCACCGCTTCGCACCATTCACGAGACATGCAGCGAGGTTCACACCCATCTGCATCAGGTGAAGCAGGTCTGCGAACCCATGGGTGCGGATATGGTCGGGCTGGGTTTCGACCCGGAATGGCGGCGCGAAGACATTACCTGGATGCCGAAGGGCCGCTACAAGATCATGCGGGATTACATGCCCACGCGCGGCTCGCACGGCATCGACATGATGATACGGACCTGTACGGTCCAGGTGAATCTGGATTTCGGGTCCGAGCGGGACATGGTCCGCAAGATGCGCGTCTCCGTCGCGCTGCAGCCGATCGCGACGGCGCTTTTCGCGAACTCTCCTTTTACCGAAGGCAAGCCGAACGGGTTCTTGAGCATGCGCAGCGCCTGCTGGGCCGACACGGATCCGGACCGCTGCGGGATGCTGCCTTTCGTCTTCGACGAAGATTTCGGCTTTGAGCGCTGGGTCGACTACATCCTGGATGTGCCGATGTATTTCGTGCACCGCGGGGATACCTACCACAATGTGGCGGGGAAGAGTTTCCGCGATTTCATGGCGGGCAAGCTGGGAGGGTTCGAAGGCCAGTTGCCGACAATGGAGGATTGGGCGGATCACATGACCACCGCCTTCCCGGAAGTCCGGCTGAAGAAATATATCGAGATGCGTGGCGCCGATGCCGGACCCTGGGGCAATCTCTGTGCTCTGCCGGCCTTCTGGGTCGGGTTGCTCTATGACGGGACGGCGCTGGACGAGGCGGAAGCGCTGATCGCGGATTGGACGGTCGAGGAAATGTCTGATTTGCGGGATGCGGTTCCGGGCAAGGCGCTCAACGTTCCGTTCCGGGACGGGACCGTCATGGACGTTGCGGGCAAGGTCGTCGAGATTTCCCGGAACGGCTTGAAGCGCCGGGCGCAGATCAGCGCCAAGAGCGGCCTGGACGAACAGCAGTATATCGAACCGCTGGAATCGATCGTCGCATCCGGGAAGACCTTCGCGCAGGATCTCTTGGAAGATTACGAGAAAAAGTGGGAACGCCGGATCGATCCGATCTACGATGCGTGCCGTTACTGATCCAAAAGCCTGATACCGGCAGACGCAGATCGACGTGAAACGCGAAGAATACCAGGATAAATATGACGCGTTGCAGCAGCGCCTGATGCTGCTTCAGACCAGCTATAAAACGCAGGGCACACGTGGCGTCGTTGTGCTGGAAGGCTGGGATGCGGCCGGCAAGGGCGGGCTTATCCGCAGGTTGGCCTGGGCAATGGACCCGCGCACGCTTCGCGTTTACCCGATCGGCGCGCCCGATGCGCATGAAAGGCGGGAACATTGGCTGCAGCGGTTTTGGAGCCGAATGCCGGCTGCCGGCGAGATCGCCGTGTTCGACCGATCATGGTATGGCCGTGTCCTGGTCGAGCGGGTCGAGGGCTTCGCCGAGGAGGATGCCTGGAAACGGGCCTATCGTGAAATCCGGGAATTCGAGCAGCAATTGCTGGCCGAGGATTTCCGGATCGTGAAGCTGTTCCTGGATATCACCCCGGAAACCCAGTTGAAGCGTTTTCAGTCCCGTCTGAACCACCCTTCCAAACGCTGGAAACTGACCGAAGAGGACATCCGCAATCGCGGCAAATGGGATGCGTATGGCGAAGCCTATTCGGACATGATCAAGAAGACCTCCGCGCAGCATGCCAAATGGCAGCGCATCGACGCGAATGAAAAACGGCGTTCCAGATTGGATGCACTGAAGGCGATCCACCGCGGATTGTCCCGCGGGATGGAGCTGGCCTTCCCCGAACCGCCGAAAAGAGCGGTCGACTACCTCGAAAGATACCGGGAAGACTAAGGCCTTCGGATCCGCGGATCAGCTGACAACCTTGCCGCCGTTGACGTGCAGGGTCTGTCCGGTGACGTAGCCGCCGCCGGGCCCGACCAGATAACGCACCGCCGCCGCGATCTCTTCCGGCAGGCCCAGACGGCCCAGCGGGATGCCGTCCAGTCCCAGGGCCGCGGGCATCGCGCCGGCGGATGCGCCGCGGGCGGTATCGATGGCGCCGGGCGCAACGGCATTGGCCGTTATGCCGTATTGTCCCAACTCGCCGGCCATGCCGTGGATCAGACCTTCAAGCCCGGCCTTGGACGCATTGACATGAACCCGGTTCGCGACACCGGCGTGATGGGAGACACCGCTCAGCCCGACGAAACGGCCGCCGCCGCGCTTGATCATTTCCGGCACGGCATGGCGGGCGAGCAGAAAGGCGCCGTCGAGTGCGACCGACATGATCTCGCGCCATTCGGCATAATCCATGTCGATCAGCGGCGTCTGCCGCCGCAGGCCGGCATTGCTGACGACGATATCGATCCCGCCGAATTGGTCGACGGTCTTGGCCACCAGATCCTTGACCTGCTCTTCCTTGGAGACATCCGCTGTCACCGGCAGGGCACGCCGACCCATTCCTTCGATTTCAGAGGCGACCGCATCAAGCAGCGCCGTGTCGGACCGGCCGTTCACCACGATATCGGCTCCGTCCTCGGCAAGCGCCAAAGCGATTGTCCGTCCGATATTCTTGCCGGCCCCGGTCACGATCGCGACCTTGCCGGCCAGAGGCAGCGCTGCAGTCATGGTTCTCTCCCCTGAACGTATTTCGTGAAGTTGGTCCTTGGTCGTCGAGAAGCGACTAATCGCGGACTTCCTGCTTGGGGAGTTCAAGTTGGATACCGGTCTTTACCGAGACCGGGTTTCCGTTGTCATCGACCCCCCAATACTCGATGACGGCTTCGTCGGGCAGCGTCTCGGTCGCGACGTAATGCTGCTGCAGCGACAGCCGCTTGCCCGCGTCCACGCGGTAGGCGACCTCGGCCTCCACGCACTCCTTGCCGAAGCTGACGCAGACCTTGCCATTGGTGAGTGTGACGCCGACCCCGGCCGACTCGGTGAAGTGGCGCGTCTGCGTGAAGCGGTGCCGGCCCTCGATGAAAAGATAGCCGTGCGACTCGACCTCCAGAACCAGGTCGGCCCGCTTCTTCGCTTTTACGGATTCCGCGCTGGCGCCGGGTGTCAGCTCAGGCGTCACCTGCGTGGCGGCGTTTTCCTGCCCATTCGATGCGTCGTCGCACCCGGCAAGCATGGCCATCAAGAGCATTCCGGCCGCGACGAAGGCGGCCGGGCCCTTGAATTTGCGGTAACCGGTCAAGCGGCTGTTCCTCCCACCGTCAGGCCGTCCAGGCGCAGTGTCGGCTGGCCGACGCCGACCGGCACGCCCTGACCGTCCTTGCCGCAGGTGCCGATGCCGGGATCCAGTTGCATGTCGTTTCCGATCATCGAGACCTTGGTCAAGGAATCCGGCCCATTCCCGATCAGCGTCGCTCCCTTGACCGGTGCGCCGATCTTGCCGTCCTCGATACGGTAAGCCTCCGTGCAGGAGAAAACGAACTTGCCGTTCGTGATATCCACCTGTCCGCCTCCGAAGTTCACTGCGTAAAGGCCATTCTGAACGGATTCGAGGATTTCCGCCGGATCTTTGTCGCCGCCGAGCATATAGGTATTCGTCATTCTGGGCATCGGATGGTGCGCGAAGCTCTGGCGTCGGCCGTTGCCGGTCGGCTCCATCCCCATCAGCCGGGCGTTCATCCGGTCCTGCATATAACCGACAAGGATTCCGTCTTCGATCAGGGTGGTGCTCGAGGTCGGCGTGCCTTCGTCGTCGATGGTCAGCGAGCCTCGCCGACCGCCGATCGTGCCGTCGTCGACCACGGTGACGCCGGGGGAGGCAACGCGCTGTCCCATCAGGCCGGCGAAGGCCGAGGTCTTCTTGCGGTTGAAATCGCCTTCCAGCCCGTGGCCGATCGCCTCATGCAGCAGGATGCCGGGCCAGCCCGGACCCAGGACCACAGTCATCTCGCCGGCCGGCGCGTCGACCGCTTCCAGGTTCAGGAGCGCTTGCCGCAGCGCTTCGTCGATCTGCGCTTTCCACGAGGAAGGCTGGACGAATTCGGTGAAGTCGACCCGGCCGCCGGCGCCGTGGCTGCCGGTTTCCATGCGGCCGTCCTGTTCGACGACCACGGCGACATTGACCCGCACCAGGGGACGGATATCGGCTGCCCGCTCGCCGCCGGGCCGGATGATCTGAACCGCCTGCCACTCCCCGACGATGGAGGCCGTGACCTGACGGACCCGGTTGTCCTTGGCGCGGGCATAGGCGTTCATTTCCTCCAACAGCGCGACCTTGTCCTCGAAAGGCAGCGAGGCGAGCGGATTGTTGTCGCCGTACAGATCGACATTCGTACCGCGCGGCGCGTCGGCGAAGGTGCCGCCATGACCGGAATGAACGGCCCGAACCGTTTCCGCGGCGCGTTTGATCGCCGCTTCGGACAATTCCGTGGCATGCGCGTACCCGCTGACTTCGCCGGCGACCGACCGAAGGCCGAAGCCCTGCGCCGTGTCGTAGCTGGCATTGCGGATCCGGCCGTCGTCATAGGTGACGGCTTCCGACTGACGGTATTCGAGGAACAGTTCCCCGTCGTCGGCGCCGGTCAATCCGTCATCGACAATGGCCTGTGTCTTGTCGAGATCAAGACCGGCGCGTTGGAAGAAAAGCTCATCGGTTTCCGCAAGTTTCGACATGATTCTGTATCGTATTCCTCGTAAGGGATTAAGAAGTGGGTGATGATTGGGCTGTAAGTCGTTTACGACCAATATAGGAATGCGCGCCGCCGATTCCCGTGTTTCCCCCAAAATGTTTTTTTGTTCTGATGTTTGATGAAATCTGGCAGGGAGTTGAGATGTTTGCAATCGGCGACAACGCAAAGCGATACGAGCTCGTAAACGAGCTGCATGCCCGACCCTTCCAGCCCTGCGAAGGTCCGATGCAGGTGACGCATTATGCGTTCCAGCACGCGGACGGCGATGGCGACGGCCTGCGGGCGCGTGAGCATGCCGCTGATCTCTGCCGGCGTTTCGGCGCGACGCCGCCGCCCGACGATGCCAGCCACCATACCGCGGACCTCGGGAATCTGCGGGTCAAATGGGAACTGCACACGGAATTCTCCAGCTACACCTTTTTCAGCAAGGCGCCGTTCAAGCAGCCTTTCGCGGAGGCGCCCGGCACGAAACTGCCGCGGGATTGGCTCGAAGCGATCTCCGGCACCCTCGTCGTGGCGCTGAACATTGCCTATGTGGAAACCGAAACCCCGACACGCAGCGAGGGGGAAATCGAGCGGCTGTTTTACCCGGAAGGCCTGGTGGTGAGCCAGATTGCACGCGGCGCGGGCCAGGTTTGGACCGATTTCCGCCTGCATGAGGATGGTCACGCCCGCATTCTCGTCCACAACAGGAACATGAGCGCGCATCAGGCGGGGCGCCTGATCCAGCGGCTGATCGAAATCGGCACCTACTACCTTTTTTCTCTGATCGCCCTGCCGATCGCCCGGGAGGTGTCCGGCCGTCTGAAGACGATCGACGGGTCCCTGGCCCATCTGACGCTGGGCATGGGCCAACTGGCGGATCATAACGGCGAGAGCCTCGGCGTTGAGCACGAAGCGGATCTGTTGCGGCGGTTGACCAGATTGTCGACGGATATCGAGGCCTTGTCGACCATGACGGCCTTCCGGTTCGGCGCCGCGGATGCCTATTACGCCCTGGTGAAAGCGCGGGTGCGGGAACTGCGCGAGGACAGGGTCGAAGGATATCAGACGATCGATGAGTTCCTGGAACGCCGATTGGCGCCGGCGATGAGGACCTGCGAATCGGTGGCGGCACGGATCTCGGACCTTTCACGGCGCGCCACCCGAACGGCGAACTTGATGCGCACACGGGTCGACGTAACGATTCAGGCCCAGAACCAGGACCTTCTCTCCAGCATGAACCGCCGTGCGCGGCTGCAATTGCGGCTGCAGGAAACGGTCGAGGGCCTGTCTGTTGCGGCCATCAGTTACTATGCGGTGGGCTTGATCGCGTATCTCGTGAAAGGGCTGCCCACGCTCGGGGTTGAGGTAAGCACCACGGTGGTGACGGCGGTGGCGACGCCGGTGGTCGTCGGGGCCGTCTGGTACGGCCTGCACCGGTACCGCATGAAACTGGAAAAGACGCAACATTCCGATTGAATCTTAAGACCTTAGTCCTGGATTTTGTTTCATTTTACTTGACTCATGCGACAGTAAAGCGCATCCGAGCCGCTTGATTGGGATGGCGGTCACGATAGAATGCCTGCCAATCGTGGACGGGTCCGGTCGCCATACGCCAGGGGATGGCAAAAGCGGCTTTATACCCTCGCATACAAGATGTCGGTTCCGGTTGTTCGGGGCCGGTTGGGACGAAGCGGCTCCTCTCATCGACAGATGTGGGGTGACGCGGGGAATTTGGGAAACGGGAGAAAAGCGGTGTTCAACCGTATCATGGCGCTGGCCGCGGGCTGGCTTGCCCTTGTTTCTACGCCGGCGCTCGCCGCCGAGCCGAAGCCTTGGCAGCTGAATTTGCCGCATCCGGCCTCGCCGGTTGCCGAACTGGCCTACGATTTCCACACGCTTTTGCTGTGGCTTATCACGATCATCACGCTCTTCGTGCTGGGGTTGCTGATTTATGTCTGCGTCCGGTTCCGGGAATCGGCCAATCCGACGCCGTCGCGCACCACGCATAACTCCCTGCTGGAAGTTCTGTGGACCGGCATTCCGGTGTTGATCCTGGTCGCGATCGTCTTCCCGTCAATGAAGCTGCTGTACGCTTCCGATCGGGTCGAAGATGCGGACATGACGCTGAAGATCATCGGGAACCAGTGGTACTGGTCGTACGAGTACCCGGACCACGGCAACTTCACCTTCGACGCCTACATCGCGGCGCGGACGGAAGAGGAAGCCAAGGAACTCGGCGTTGCCCGCCTGATGGACACCGACAACATGGTGGTCCTGCCGGTCGACACCAAGATCCGGCTGATCATGACCTCCAACGACGTTCTTCATAACTGGTCGATCTCCGATTTCGGCGTGCGCCTCGACACCGTTCCCGGGCGTTTGAACGAGACTTGGATGCAGGCGACGCGGGAAGGAACCTTCTACGGGTTCTGTTCCGAGCTTTGTGGCATCGACCATGCGTTCATGCCGATCGCGGTGAAGATCGTGTCGAAAGCCGAGTTTGAGAAATGGGTGAAGGAAGCGCAGGAGAAATTCGCTGCCGCTCCGTCCCTCGCCCCGGTCCAGGTTGCCGCCAAAGGCGCCGACGCGGCCGTCAACAGCAACGTTCTGACCCGCTAACGGGCGCAGAGAGTAGGAGACGAACCATGGCAACTGGTACGGCTGCCGGCGCGCATCACGACGATCACGGCGCCCCGTCGGGTTTCTTCAAGCGGTGGGTCTGTTCGACCAACCATAAGGACATCGGAACGATGTACCTGATCTTCTCCGTCATCGCGGGGCTGATCGGGGGCGCGTTCTCCATTTACATGCGCATGGAACTGCACGAACCCGGTGTGCAGTTCATGGAAGACGGTCACGAATGGAACGTCGTCATCACGGCGCACGGTCTGATCATGGTCTTCTTCGTGGTCATGCCCGCGCTGATCGGCGGTTTCGGGAACTGGTTCGCGCCGCTGATGATCGGCGCGCCGGACATGGCGTTCCCGCGCATGAACAACATCTCCTTCTGGCTGATTGTTCCGGCCTTCATCCTGCTGCTGCTTTCCGCCCTGATCGGCGGCGGCGCCGGTACGGGTTGGACGATCTATCCGCCGTTGAGTTCGGTGCTCGGCCATCCGGGCGCCGCGGTCGATATGGCGATCTTCTCGCTGCACCTTGCGGGCGCGTCGTCGATCCTGGGGGCGATCAACTTCATCACCACGATCTTCAACATGCGTGCGCCGGGCATGACGCTGCACAAGATGCCGCTTTTCGCCTGGGCCATGCTGATCACGGCCTTCCTGCTGGTTCTGTCTCTGCCGGTTCTCGGCGGCGCCATCACCATGCTGCTGACCGACCGTAACTTCGGGACGACCTTCTTCAAGCCCGAAGGCGGCGGCGATCCGATCCTGTTCCAGCATCTGTTCTGGTTCTTCGGTCACCCGGAAGTGTACATCATGATCCTGCCGGGCTTCGGCATCATCAGCCATATCGTGTCGACCTTCTCCCGCAAGCCGATCTTCGGTTACCTCGGGATGGCCTACGCCATGGTCGCCATCGGCTTCGTCGGCTTCATCGTGTGGGCGCACCACATGTACACGGTCGGTCTGGACGTCGATACGCGGGCGTACTTCACGGCCGCCACGATGGTCATCGCGGTGCCGACGGGTATCAAGATCTTCAGCTGGATTGCGACGATGTGGGGCGGGTCCATCCGCTTTACCGTCCCGATGCTCTGGGCGATCGGCTTCATCTTCCTGTTCACGGTGGGTGGCGTTACCGGTGTCGTCCTTGCCAATGGCGGCATGGATCTGCTGTTGCACGACACCTATTACGTTGTCGCGCACTTCCACTATGTGCTGTCGCTGGGCGCGGTCTTCTCGATCTTCGCCGGGATCTATTACTGGATGGGCAAAATGTCCGGCCGGCAGATCCCTGATTGGGCCGGGAAGCTCCACTTCTGGACCACCTTCATCGGTGTGAACCTGACCTTCTTCCCGCAGCATTTCCTGGGGCTGGCCGGCATGCCGCGCCGCTACATCGACTATGCTGACGGTTTTGCCGCCTTCAACGCGATCAGTTCCTGGGGTGCGTATATCGCCTTCGCGTCGACGCTCTTCTTTGTCGGCATGATGATCTACACCCTGGTTGCCGGTAAGCGCGTCGGCGACAACTACTGGGGCGAAGGCGCAACGACCCTGGAATGGACGGTCAGTTCGCCGCCGCCGTTCCACACCTTCAACGATCTGCCGCAGGTCCGCTGATTTGTGGCTCCCCGCAGGCGGTGGCGAATTCGGCCGCCGCCCGCCGGGGAGATCGATTGAAGACGTATCACCTACACTTTCGGGAAAGCAGCATCCGTGTCGGATTTGAGTTACACCAATACAGCGATGGAAAGCAGCCTCACCTCCTCGGGTGAGGTTCGCGATTATATCGCTCTGCTCAAGCCGCGCGTGATGTCGCTCGTCGTGTTCTCCGGGCTTGCCGGTCTGCTGGTCGCGCCGGGTGAAATCCATCCCGTTCTGGCGGCGGTCGCGGTCTTCTGCATCGCCGTCGGTGCCGGTGCTTCCGGCGCCATCAACATGTGGTATGACCGGGATATCGACACGGTCATGACCCGGACGCGCGGGCGCCCCATCCCGATGGGCAAGGTTCCGCCGGCGGAAGCGCTCAGCTTCGGCATCGTTCTGGCAGCATTCTCGGTCGCCTTGATGGGCCTCGCGGTCAACTGGGCCGCCGCCGCGCTTCTGGCCGCTGCGACCCTGTTCTATGTTTTCGTCTACACGATGTGGTTGAAACGGCGGACGCCCCAGAACATCGTGATCGGCGGCGCGGCGGGCGCTTTCCCGCCGATGATCGGCTGGACCGCCGTTACCGGCGACGTCACGATCGAACCGATCCTGCTCTTCGCGCTGATCTTCTTTTGGACGCCGCCGCATTTCTGGGCGCTGGCGCTGTATCGCTGCGGCGATTACGCCAAGGCCGGCGTGCCGATGCTGCCCGTCGTCGCGGGCCCGCGCGAAACCAAGAAACAGATTCTTTTCTACACGGTGCTCCTGCTGCCCTTGGCGCTGGCACCGTATTGGGTCGGCATCGCCGGATTGGCCTATGCTGCCACGGCCCTGGTGCTTGGCCTGCTGTTCCTGGCGGGGGCCGTCGCTGTCTGGCTCGACGACTCCGACAAGGCGGCACGACGCCTGTTCGGCTACTCCATTTTCTACTTGTTCGCCCTTTTCGCGATGTTGATCGTCGACTCCAACAGCCTGGCGCTGTTCGGCGCCTCGGCCGGTTGATCGGTGAAAGGGCGGGAAACAATCATGACGGTCATGGCTGAAGACAAGAAGACCCAAGAAACACCGACGCATGGCGGTAGCGACATGCACAAGCGTCAGCGCAAAAAGAACATTGCCCTGGCACTGGCCATCAGCGGGTTCTGCCTGTTGGTTTACGTGGTTTCCCTGGTCCGGATGAGCGGTGGTTGATCCCATGAGCATTCGTGCTGACAGTCGAAACAGGAAAACGATGCTGGCCGTCGCCGGCGTCGTCTGCGGCATGGTCGGTCTGGCCTATGCTTCGGTCCCGCTCTACGACCTGTTCTGCCGGGTGACCGGCTATGGCGGGACGACCCAGGTGGCCGAACAGGGGGCGGAAAAGATTCTCGACCGTGAAATAGCGGTTCGGTTTGATGCGACCACGTCGCCCAAGCTGCCTTGGACCTTCCAGCCGGAACAGCGTGAAGTGACGCTGAAGGTTGGCGAAAGCGCCATTGCCTATTACCGGGCGACGAACAATTCGGACAAACCGATCACCGGGACGGCGACGTTCAACGTCACGCCGTTGAAGGCCGGTTTGTATTTTAACAAGATCGAGTGCTTCTGTTTCACGGAGCAGACGCTGAAGCCCGGAGAAAGCGTGGATATGCCGGTGGTATACTACGTCGATCCGGAAATTGACGAGGATCCGAACCTGGATGAGGTCCGGACCCTTACCCTATCCTATACCTTCTTCCCTGCGGAGACGGCGGACGGGGACAATGAAAAGGGAAAACTGGCGTCCCTTAAATAGGGCGGCGGATTGGGTAGGTTAATTCTTGGGGTCGTTTGTTCGAGACAGCGACCCGTGACGAAGGGGGAAAGGGTATGAGCGCGGCTGAACATCACGCACCCAACCACGATTACCATTTGGTGGATCCGAGCCCGTGGCCGGCGCTAGGCGCCTTGTCCGGTTTCGTCCTGGCATTCGGCGCCGTGGTTTACTTGCATCCCGATGTCATCGGGTTGGAAACCGTTGGTGCATGGGCAATCATTCCGGGCCTGTTGATGGTTCTGTTCACCATGTATGTCTGGTGGCGGGACGTCGTCCGGGAAGCCCATCAGGGCGATCATAAGCCGGTGGTGCAGCTTGGCCTGCGCTATGGCATGTCCCTGTTCATCGCCTCCGAGGTGATGTTCTTCGTGGCCTTCTTCTGGGCGTTCTTCGATGCCAGCCTCTTCGCGGACCAGGAAATCCTGTTCGCCCGCGTAGAGCATACGGGCGGCACCTGGCCGCCGGTCGGCGTTGAGACATTTGCGGCATTCGATCTGCCCTTCATGAACACGCTGATCCTGCTGCTGTCCGGCTGCACCGTTACCTGGGCTCACCACGCGTTGCGGGAAGGCAAGCGCCAGCAGGTCGTTCATGGTCTCGCCCTGACGGTCGCTTTGGGCTTCATCTTCACCTGCCTGCAGGCTTACGAATACAGCCACGCCGCGTTCGGCTTCACGGATGGCATCTACAGCTCCACCTTCTTCATGGCGACCGGGTTCCATGGTTTCCACGTGATGGTCGGGACGATCTTCCTGGCGGTTTGCCTGGTTCGCGCCAATCGCGGCGACTTCACGCCCTCGCACCACTTCGGCTTCGAAGCGGCCGCATGGTACTGGCACTTCGTTGACGTCGTCTGGCTATTCCTGTTCGTCTGCGTCTATTGGTGGGGCGGCTGATAACCGTTCGCTGAAAGGCAGGACGACATCATGTCCACACCTTCGCATCCAACCCGGTCTGCCTGGCAGACCGGGTTTCGCGGTAAATGCCCGCGCTGCGGGGAAGGGTCGCTGTACAGTTCCTTCCTCAAGGTCACGGATCGTTGTGACGTCTGCGGCCTGGATTTAAGCCAGGAAGATGCCGGCGACGGTGCCGTTCCCTTCATCATCATCATCGCGGGAACCTTGGGCGTCGGTATCGGCGTCTGGGTCATGTTCGCTTTCAACACAGGGGTCTGGGCGCCGATCGTGGTTGCTTTTCCGGTCGTCGCCGCGGTCGTTCTGATCCTTTTGCCGAAAGTTAAGGGCTTGTTGATCGCCCTGCAGTATTTGAACAAGGCCGGGGATACCGGCACCAATACGTTCGACGAAAACAGTTAGTAGGCCTGCCCTTATTCCGGCGCCAAGCGCGGGATGGCCGCCACGAATTCGCATCACTGGAGCAAGCCAATGGGGTTTCGTCCGAAACTCATCCCGACCCTTTTCTCCGTCCCGGCCTTTCTTGTCATGATCTTTCTGGGAACCTGGCAGGTACAGCGTCTGGAATGGAAACAGGATTTGATCGAAATGCTGCAGGTGCGGTCCGCGCAGGCGCCGGGCGCGATTCCCGCCGCCCCTTTAACGGCGGATGAGCACGAATTCCTGCCGGTCCAGGTCAAGGGCGTCTATGACCATGAAAACGAGTTCCATCTTGTAAACCGCGCGCTCAACGGCGAGGCGGGCATCAATGTGGTGACGCCGTTGAAGATGGACGACGGTAGAACGATCCTGGTCAATCGCGGCTGGGTCCCTTTCGAAATGCGCGACAAGGCGCTTCGCGCCGAAGGGCTGCTGGCAGGTGAACAGACGGTCACGGGGCTGCTGCGTTTCGTGAAACCGCGATCCACGATCGAGACCTGGGTCGTCCCGGAGAACGAACCGCAGAACAATGCCTGGTTCAACATAGATCCGGCTGCGATGGCAAAGCAGGCCGATGTACCGAGCTTGCCGGAATATTACATCCTGTCATCGGACCAGAGCGAACGGGGTATGTTGCCGCGTGGACGGCAATGGACACTCGATGTCAGAAACGATCACCTGCAATATGCAATTACGTGGTACAGTCTCGCTCTGGGATTGTTGGTCATCTATGTGATTTACCATAGGAAGACTGCAGCGGAGGAACGGCCGTGAACGGTTTCGATGCCTATCGTGACCTGGAAGCGCATTTCAAAAAACTGAATACGATCGGCGACGCACTATCCGTCCTGCACTGGGATGCGTCGGTGATGATGCCAGCCGGCGGGTCCCAAGCCCGCGGGGATCAATTGGCCACCTTGCGCGGCATCAGCCATGAACTTCTGACCGACCCGAAGGTCGGTGATCTGATCGGCGCGGCGGAGAGTGCCGCCCTCGACCCTTGGCAGGCCGCCAACCTGCATGAAATCCGACGATCCTACAGGCGCGCCTCCGCCGTGCCGCAGCACTTGGTGGAAGCGCTGTCGAAAACGACGTCCGCCTGCGAGCATGTTTGGCGCACGGCGAAGCAGGAGGCTGATTTCGCCAAGGTCGCACCCTTGTTGCAGGAAGTCCTGGACCTGACCCGGGAGGAAGGCGCCATTCTCGGCGACGCACTGGGGCTTCAGGCCTATGACGCCCTGATCGATACATACGAGCCCGGTGCCTCCGCATCCGCGATTGCGGCGATATTCGAGGATTATGCCGCGTTCCTGCCCGGTTTCCTCGGCGAGGTGCTGGAAAAACAGAAACAGGCCGGGCCAAAAACGGTTCCGCAGGGGCCCTTCGCGGTCGACCGGCAGGAAGCCCTGGCCCGCCGCCTGGCGGAAACGGTCGGGTTCGACTTTTCGTCCGGGCGGATGGATGTCAGCGCCCATCCCTTCTCCACGGGCTATGCCGGCGACCGGCGGATCACGGTCAGTTACAATGTCGATGATCCGATCCTGGCGCTGATGGCAGCCCTGCACGAGACCGGCCATGCCCTGTATGAACAGAATTTGCCTGCTGAATGGACCGGCCAACCGGTCGGTCGGGCGCGCGGCATGGCGATCCATGAAAGCCAATCCCTGCTGATCGAAATGCAGGCTTGCCGGACCCCGGAATTCGTCAGTTTTCTGGCGCCCCTGTTCCGCGAGGCCTATGGGCAGCAGGAGGCTTTCGAGGAAGCGAATCTTCTGCGCATCTATCATTGGGTCGAACCCGGCTTCATACGGGTCATGGCGGATGAAGTAACCTATCCTGCGCATGTGATCCTGCGCTTCCGCCTGGAACAGGCCTTGTTGTCGGGCGACCTGCCGTTGAACGACCTGCCGGGGGCCTGGAACGAAGGCATGGAAGGCCTGCTTGGCATCACGCCGCCCAATGACAGGCTCGGCTGTCTACAGGACATTCATTGGTATGCGGGATCCTTCGGATATTTCCCGACCTATACGCTGGGCGCGATGACGGCTGCGCAATTGTTCCGTGCGGCGACCAAGGCCGAACCGGACATTCTGCCGGGGCTCGCCAGCGGTGACTTCTCCAGCCTTCGGGCCTGGTTGAAGGACAACGTGCACGGCCTCGGCTCCTCCGTCAGCAGCGATGAAATCGTAACCCATGCGACGGGCCACAGCCTGGATCCGAAAGCCTTCGAGGCCCATCTGCGGCAACGCTACCTGCCCCATTGAGGGGCAATGGTAGGGTGACGGCGGCCGGCGGCGGGTTCCCCGCCCCTTGCCCTTCCGTTTGACCGCTTCTAAGACTGCATGTCGAAAATATCTTTGCATGGGAGGGGAGCCGTGGTCACGGCTCCGCAAGCCGGCGGGAGAAGGCTGTAAGAATGGATTACGTCAGTACGCGGGGAAATGCACCGGTTCTCGATTTCGAGGATGTCCTGCTTACCGGTTTGGCGCGTGACGGGGGGCTCTACGTGCCCGCCTATTGGCCGAAATTTTCGGCCGACGACCTACGCGCCATGCGGGGGCTGAGCTATCCCGAACTTGCCGTCCGCGTGATGAAGCCGTTCATTGGTGATTCCATCGCGGACGACGATTTCGAACGACTGGTTGCCCGTGCCTATGCCGGTTTCGACCACGATGCGGTGGCGCCGCTCAAGCAGTTGAGTCACGATTTCTGGCTGATGGAACTGTTCCACGGCCCCACGATCGCTTTCAAGGATTACGCGCTTCAACTGGTCGGCCTGCTGTTCGATCATATCCTGACGCGCCGTGGCGAGCGGGTGACGATCGTCGGGGCCACCAGCGGCGATACCGGTTCGGCCGCGATCGAAGCCTGTCGCGACCGCGACGCGATCGACATCTTCATCATGTTCCCGCAGGGCCGGGTAAGCCCCGTGCAGCAGCGCCAGATGACAACGGTGATGTCCTCGAACGTCCATAATCTGGCCGTCGATGGAACCTTCGACGATTGCCAGGATCTGGTGAAGGCCATGTTCGCGGACGAACCCTTCCGGGATTCAATGCGGTTGAGCGCGGTGAACTCGATCAACTGGGCCCGCGTCATGGCGCAAATCGTCTATTACGTCCATGCGGCGGTCGCGCTCGGCGCGCCGGACAGGCCGGTTTCCTTTGCCGTGCCGACCGGCAATTTCGGAAACGTGTTCGCCGCCTATGCGGCCCGGCAAATGGGCCTTCCCATCGATCAGTTGATCGTCGGTTCCAACAGCAACGATATTCTTACGCGTTTCTTCGCGACCGGCGTGATGTCGACACGCGACGTCGTGCCCAGCCTGTCGCCCAGCATGGATATCCAGATTTCCAGCAATTTCGAACGTTTTCTGTTCGACCTGTATGACCGGGACGGAGCGGCGCTTGCCGCCGTGATGCAGGACTTCCGTCGTTCGGGCGAACTTGCGGTCGGGGCCGAACGCTGGAGCCTGGCCTGCGAATCCTTCGACGCGCGTCGGCTCGACGATGCGGAAACCCTTGCGGCGATCGGGGCGCTTTACAAATCGACGGGTGAGTTGATCGATCCGCATTCGGCGATCGGAATCGTCGCCGGCATGGAAGCGCGCCGGCGGCCGGATGTTCCCCTGGTCTGCCTGGCGACGGCGCATCCCGCCAAATTCCCGGACGCGGTCGAAAAGGCGACCGGGAAACGCCCGCCGCTGCCGGCGCATATGGCGGATCTTTTCGAGCGGGAGGAACGGTTCGACAAGATCGGGCCGAGCTTGCAGACCATTGAACAATATGTCCGCGAAAACAGCAGAACGGCTGGGGGCGCAGGATGACGGGGCCGTCGGTCGGCGTCCTCCCCAACGGCCTGCGGGTCGTGACCGATACCGTCTTATCCGTCGAGACGGTGTCCATCGGTGTCTGGGTCGGTACCGGAACACGCTCCGAAACGCCGGCGAATAATGGCGTCGCCCATTTCCTGGAACATATGGCGTTCAAGGGAACCGCGCGGCGTTCAGCCATACAGATTGCCGAGGAGATAGAGGCGGTTGGTGGGCACATGAACGCCTATACCAGCCGCGAGAGCACCGCCTATTACGTGAAACTTCTGAAAGAGGATGCCCGGTTGGCCGTGGATGTCCTGTCGGATATTTTGCAGAATCCCAGCTTCGATCAGGAAGAGCTGGAGCGCGAAAGGTCCGTCATCCTGCAGGAGATCGGACAGGTCCAGGATACGCCGGACGACATACTCTTCGACCATTTCCAGGAGACCGCCTTCGAAGGCCAGGCCATGGGATACCCCACATTGGGGCGGCCGGAGACCGTGACGGCGATGACGCGGGACCAGCTGACCGCGTTCATGGAAAGCGGATATCACGGTGGGAACATGATCCTTGTCGGTTCCGGCAAGATCACCCATGCGGAATTGATGGCGTTGGCGGAGGAGTTCTTCGCCACCCTGCCGGCGGGGGCGCCGGCGCAGCGCCCGCCGTCCCGCTATACCGGCGGTTTGTTCACGGAAAATCGGCCGTCCGAACAGGTCCACCTCCTGATGGGATTTCCCGGTGTCGGGATCGCCGACGACCAGCATTACGCGGCCTCCGTCCTGTCGACCCTGTTCGGCGGGGGAATGTCGTCCCGACTATTCCAGGAAGTGAGGGAAAAGCGGGGGCTGGTCTATTCGGTCTACTCCTTTTCTTCTGTTTATTCCGATGCCGGCCTGTTCGGCATTTATGCCGGGACGGGGGAGAAGGAAACGGCCGAGCTCGTTCCCGTCCTGTGCGAGGAAATAAGGAAGCTGCCGGCGACGATCACCGAACAGGAATTGACGCGGGCCAAGGCGCAGATGAAATCCAGCACGGTCATGGCGCTTGAGAGCACCGCGGCCCGGGCCGAGCAGCTGGGCAACCAGATGCTGCTTGCCGGACGTCCCGTCCCGGTGGAAGAGCAGATCGCCCGGATCGACGCCCTGACGGTGGATGAGGTCGCGGGGCTGGCGCGCAGGATATTCTCGGGCCCGCTGACTTTGGCCGGAATCGGGCCGCTCGGATCTCTGGAATCCTATGACGGGGTTCGCGGGCGGCTTGCCGCGTGACGCCGCCATGTTCGATTTCTTTCGGCCGAAATTCCCCTCTTTGAAGCTGACGGGACCGCGGGTCTACATCCGGCCCCCTGCGGCCGCGGATCAACGGGCATGGCTGGATCTGCGTCGCACCAGCCGGGATTTCCTGGAACCCTTCGAACCCGCCTGGCCCAAGGATGCCCTGACACCCGCGGCCTATCGACGGCGGATGCGCCGGGCGCATGCGGATTGGCAGGCAAGCCTCGGCTACGCATTCTTCATCTTCTCGCGCCGGGACGATTCCCTGCTTGGCGGCATCACCGTGACCAATGTACGGCGCGGCGTCATTCAGGCGGGCAATATCGGCTATTGGATCGGCGAGCCGCATAAGCGGAACGGCTATATGTTCGAGGCGGTTCAGCTCTGCCTGGATTTCTGTTTCCGAAACCTCGACCTGCACCGCGTCGAGGCGGCCTGCCTCGTCGACAATACCCCCAGCAAGCGCCTGTTGGAGAAAAGCGGGTTCAAGGGAGAGGGACGGGCGCGTCAGTATCTATGCATCGCCGGGAAGTGGCAGGATCACGACACCTTCGCCATCCTGCGGCAGGACGCACGGCCCATTCTGCCGCGTTCCCCGACCTGACGGTATTCGGTTGGCACGTGTTAGGCGTGCCCCGCGTCGCCGGAAAGCAGGCTGAGATCGATGCCGAGCTTGGCGATTGATCGTTCCCACTTCGTGTCTAGCAGATCGTCGAAGACCAGTTCTTCATCCGCCGGAACGTTGAGCCAGGCGTTCTGGTGGATTTCGTCGTCCAACTGACCCGGACCCCATCCGGCATAGCCGAGCGCGAGCATGCTTTCCCGCGGGCCGTTGCCTTCGGCGATGTCGCGCAGGATATCGACCGTTGCGGTCAGGCCGACACCGTTTTCCATCATCACGGTGCCTTCGCCGGAATAGTCCGACGAATGCAGCACGAAACCGCGTCCGGTCTCCACCGGTCCGCCGAAATGAATCCGCAGATTGTCGTCGGCGCGGTTCTGATTGATGTTCAGCTGTTCCAGCAATTCGCCGAAGGTCAGTGAATCCATCAGTTTGTTCAGAACCAGCCCCATGGCGCCATCCTCGTTGTGGATGCACATGTAAATGACGCTGCGTTCGAATCTGGGGTCGGTCATCGACGGCATGGCAACCAGCAATTGGCCGCTAAGATATCCGGAAAAGTTACGTTCTCGCAGCATGGGCAACGGGTCCAACAAAAAGCCAACGAGCCGAGTGTATCAGTATCTTCTGCATAGAAGCCAGACCGCGTTCCCGGTTCGGCCTGTCGACAGGCACAAAGATGTGACGGCGGGTGATGGGACTTAGGGCCGCAACCGCTGTTAATATCCGCCAGAATGGCTATGTAATACGCTCCGGTGCCGCGCGTGCGGCCGGTTCTTTGTTCCAGGGCCCGCCGCGACATGCGGCGCGGGCGGTTAAGAGTGAGATGAAGACGTCTTCCTTCCTGTCGAAATACGTGATTTGCGCCGTTGCGGCGCTGGTCTGCGCGTTGGTTGCCGGTGCGTCCGTGCCCGCCCATGCGATCACCGGCGCATGGTCCGACACGGAGCATTCTTCGGTCCGGCTTGTATCCTCTGTGACCGGGACGGGTGAGGAGGGAACACTGACCCTGGGTCTGGAATTCCAGATGCAGGACGGCTGGAAGATCTATTGGCGGTCGCCGGGGGATGCCGGCTTCCCGCCGAAACCCGACTGGACGGGATCGACGAATGTCGCCTCGGTCGAAATGTCATGGCCCGCACCCCATCGATTCGAGATATTCGGACTTCAAACCTACGGCTATTCCGGTGAGGTCATCTTTCCCTTGCGGGTAAAGGCCGAAACGCCGGGTGAAGCGATCAGTCTGACCGGCAAGGTCGACTATCTGGTCTGCAGCGATATCTGCATCCCCGGGGAAGCGCAGGTTTCAGTCGATGTGCCGGCCGGACCGGCCCAACCCTCGGCGAAGGTGCATGCCATCGGTCAATATGCCGCCCTGGTGCCTGGCGCCCCGGAAGCTGCCGGGTTGACCGTCGATCGCGCCGCGGTCTCAGGCAATCCGGACGATCTGACCTTGCAGGTGGATATCGCCGGCCCGGAGGCATTCGTCTCGCCAGACATATTCGTCGAAGGACCGGTCGGCGTGTTCTTCGGCAAGCCGGAGCTTGCCTTGTCCAACGGCGGAAAACTGGCGCGGCTGACCCTGAAAGGAGCCGGTTCAGCGCCCGAGGATCTCGCCCGGCAGGCCCTGACCTTGACCGTCGTCGACGGCCCACGATCGGCGGAGACCACGGTCTCGCCGTCCGTTGGCACGGGACCTGCCGCCGGTGGAGCGGTTTCGGTTGCCGGTCTGCTGCCGATCCTCCTTCTGGCGGTGTTGGGCGGATTGATCCTGAATCTGATGCCCTGCGTCCTGCCGGTTCTGTCCATCAAACTGCTGTCGGTCGCCAGCCATGGGGGCGGGGAAAAACGCCACGTGCGCCGGGGCTTCGTCGCCGCGTCGCTCGGCATCCTGACGATGTTTCTGGCCTTGGCGGTTGTCCTTGTCGGTTTGAAATCGGCCGGTGAGACGATCGGTTGGGGTATCCAATTCCAGCAGCCCGCGTTTCTCGCTTTCATGATCGTCATCCTGACGCTGTTCGCCGCGAACATGTGGGGCTTGTTCGAGATCAGCCTGCCGCGTTTCGTGGCCGATACAGGTTACTCTGCGGGCGAGCAGAAAGGTGTCCTCGGCCATTTCCTGACCGGCGCTTTTGCCGCGTTGCTGGCAACGCCCTGTTCCGCGCCATTCCTGGGCACCGCCGTCGGCTTCGCCTTGAGCCGGGGAAGTGTCGAAATCCTCACGGTTTTTGCCGCGCTCGGCCTCGGTTTGGCGGGGCCGTATCTGATGGTCGCCGCTTTCCCCGGCTTGGCGACGGCCCTGCCGCGCCCGGGTCCCTGGATGATCAAGTTGAAATGGGTTCTCGGGGTCGCCTTGGCCGGCACCGCGCTGTGGCTCGCCTATGTGATGAGCGCGATCACCGGCATGGAAACCGTGGCGGTCGTCTTGGCGCTGGCCGTTCTGGCCGCGGTCATCCCCGCCACGAAGCGTGTCGAGGGATCCCGGCTCGGCCGCATGGCTCTGCCGCTTTCCGTCTTTCTGGGGGTGGCCGCTGTCGTTGCACCGATTGTCCGGGACGGGGCCCCGCCGATCCAGGCGCCCTCGATCGATGTCGGCTGGGTGCCGTTCAGCCAGGCGGAGATCGCCCGCCATGTCTCGGAAGGCAAGGTCGTCTTCGTCGATGTAACCGCCGATTGGTGCATCACTTGCCAGTTCAATAAGAAACGAGTGCTTCAAGCCGGTGAGGTGGCCTCGTTGCTGGGGGCGCCGGGTATGGTGGCCATGCGGGCCGACTGGACCCGGCCCAATGCCGATATCGCGAGTTATCTCGCTGCTTTTGGGCGCTACGGCATCCCCTTCAATGTGGTCTACGGGCCCGGCGCGGAGCAGGGAATTCCCTTGCCTGAACTGCTTACCGAAACGGCCGTGCTCGAGGCTGTCGACACGGCTGCGCAAGGGTCTGTTCTGGCTCGGCGCTGAATCCCAGAACACAAAACACTGGAAACCTTAGCAGAACGCTTTACATAGGGTCGTGACGGTCAGTTCCTGCGGTTCTCGCATGGCAATTGCCCGGCGGCCGATTGGCGCCGCCGGTTTTTCAGCACACATTGGGAGAGGGAAAGCATCATGATTGGAGTAGGTGACAAACTGCCGACCGAAGGCCTGAAGACGATGGGCGCGGATGGTCCGGAAGCGGTCGATATGGCGGCCAAGCTGGCCGGCCGGAAGGTGGTGATTTTCTCGCTGCCGGGCGCGTTCACGCCGACCTGTTCCGCGAAGCACCTGCCGGGCTTCGTCGAGAAAGCCGATGAAATCAAGGCCAAGGGTGTGGACGAAGTAATGTGCTTGGCGGTCAACGACGCCTTCGTCATGGGCGCCTGGGCGAAAGACCAGGGCGTCGACGGCAAAGTGACGATGCTGGCCGATGGCAGCGCCGCCTTTACCAAGGCGCTTGGCTTGGTTCTCGATCTGGAAGCGGCGGGCCTCGGCATCCGCGGACAGCGTTTCGCGATGATCGCGGAAGACGGTGTCGTGACGCATCTGGCGGTCGAGGAGCCCGGTGCGTTCGAGGTTTCGTCCGCCGACGCGATCCTGAAGGCGCTCTAAGACTTAAAGTCAGCAGCCGAAATGATAAAACCCCCGCCTCGGCGGGGGTTTTTGTTTGCGGCAGGCCCCTGGATCAGGGGTGCGTCAGAACGGGATGCCGTCCCGGGCGAGGGCATCCGCCCGCTCGTTCTCGTCATGGCCGGCATGGCCTTTCACCCATTTCCATTCGACGCTGTGCGGCTTCATGGCCTGTTCCAGGCGTTGCCAAAGATCGGCGTTCTTCACGGGTTTCTTGGCTGCGGTCTTCCAGCCGTTGCGGCGCCAGCCATGGATCCATTTCGTAATCCCGTCGCGCACATAGGTGCTGTCGGTCGTCAGCACCACGTCCATTGGGCGTTTCAGTGCTTCCAGCGCGGCGATGGCGGCCATCAACTCCATGCGGTTGTTGGTGGTTTCCTTTTCGCCACCCGACAATTCGCGTTCATTGCCGCGCCACCGCATGACGACCCCCCAGCCGCCTGGGCCGGGATTCCCGGAACATGCCCCGTCGGTGAAGATTTCCACCACGTTCTCGGTATCAACGCCTTGGGTGTCAGCCATGAAGCGCGCTTTCCTCCAACCCGTAGGCGCCGACATCCCGAACCGATTGGTGGAAGCTCAGGATCGTCAGGTATTCCAGCGGGTCCTTCGGCTTCACGAAGGCGCCTTCCGGATGGTTCAGCCAATCGTAGAGGCGTGACAGCAGGAACCGCATCGCGGCGCCCCGCGCCAGAATGGGCAATGCGTCCAATTCCGCGCGTGACAGGACCCGTTCCCGTGCATAGGCGGATAGCAGCATCCGGGCCTTGGTGACGTTGAAACTGCCATCCCGCTCGAAGCACCATGCGTTCATGCAGACGATCAGGTCATAGGCCAAGGCGTCGTTGCAGGCGAAATAGAAGTCGATCAGACCCGACAATTCCTTGCCGATGAAAAAGACGTTATCGGGGAACAAATCCGCGTGGCAGACGCCGAAGGGCAGATCTTGCGGCCAGTTGGCCTCCAGGAAGTCGAGTTCCCGCGCAAGCGTATCGGCTAGATTCGGATGCACTTCGTGGGCACGGTTGCGGCACTGGTCGAATTGCGGCCGCCAACTGTCCAGCGACAGGCTGTTCGCTCGGAACAGTTCGTAATCCGCGCCGGCGCGATGGAAGTTGGCTAGGGCGCCGCCCAATTGCTCACAGTGGAAGGGCTGGATCTTGCGCGGCCACATACCTTCCAAAAAGGTAGTGAGTGCCGCCGGCCTGCCGCAAAGCTGCCGTAGGGCCTCACCGTCGCGTGCGGCCAGCGGTTGCGGGCAGTGGATGCCTTTTTTCGCCAGATGCTCCATGAGCCCCAGGAAGAAGGGCAGGTCTTCTTCCCGCACCCTCTTCTCATAAAGGGTCAGGATGTAGGCACTCTTCGTGGTGTGCAGCAGGTAGTTGGAATTCTCCACACCTTCGGCGATCCCTTTGCAGGATACGACCTCGCCGATGTCGTACTGGGCGATGAATTCGACCAAGTCCTCGTCGCTGACTTCCGTGTAAACCGCCATGAAATCCGCTGCCTTTCCCGGTTACGCGACCAGGACGCGGGGAAGCTTGAACTCCACGTCTTCGACGGCCGTTACCACCTCTTCGACGGTGACGTCAAAATGCTTTCCGCAGGCCTCGATCACTTCGGTAACCAGAACTTCCGGGGCTGAAGCCCCGGCCGTGATCCCCAAGGTCCGGACCCCGTCCAAATAGCTCCAGTCTATGTCGTGAGCTCGTTGGATAAGCATCGCTTTCGCGCAGCCGGCCTGATTGGCCACATCGACGAGCCGTTTGGAATTGGATGAATTCGGCGCGCCGATCACGAAGACGGCGTCCGCCTGTTGGGCGATCTTTTTCGCGGCGGCCTGGCGATTGGTCGTCGCGTAACAGATGTCTTCCTTTTTGGGGCTTTGGATATCCGGATAACGGGTCCGCAGCGCGGCCAGGATATCGGCCGTTTCGTCGACCGAGAGTGTCGTCTGTGTCGCGTGGGCGAGGGGCAGGTCGGGGCTGAAATCGAGCCTGGCGACATCGTCGACCGTCTCGACGAGGGTCATTGCGCCTGCCGGCAATTGCCCCATTGTTCCCACCACTTCCGGATGGCCGGCATGGCCGATCAAGACCACATGGCGGCCTTCGCGATGGTGGCGTTCCGCTTCCCGATGAACCTTGGAAACCAGCGGGCAGGTCGCGTCCACGTAGATCATATTGCGGCGCTGCGCCTCAGTGGGCACGGATTTGGGAACCCCATGCGCGGAGAAGACGATCGGGCGGTCATCAGGTGCCTGGTCCAGTTCATCCACGAAGACGGCACCCTTGGTCTCCAGCGATTCGACGACGAAGCGGTTATGGACGATTTCGTGCCGGACGAAGACCGGCGCACCGAAGCGTTCCAGGGCCTTTTCGACGATCAGTACCGCACGGTCGACACCGGCGCAGAAACCGCGCGGTCCGGCCAGCAATATCCTCAATTCCCGTGGCGCCGCCACCATGCACTCCATTCGGTCCGAATCGGGGCCCGACGGTCCGGCAACCCCGTTCTTGTTCCCCTGCTGGCCATTCTTTAGACTGCGCTCAAATCCTTTACAACCGGGCGCCTGTGCCGGACAAACCATGGATGTCCAATCCCCAGGGCGGTCGAGGAACTGAGAAAATGAGTGAACCCGTCATCGCCGCGAAGCAACCCTTCTCGACGGAAGTGAAAGAAGGCAAAGCCTATTTCTGGTGCGCCTGCGGAAAATCGGGCAAACAGCCGTTCTGTGACGGAAGTCATGCGGGGACGGATTTCTCGCCCGTCAAGTATACGGCCGAAAAGGACCGCACTGTCTTTTTCTGCGGATGCAAACATACCGCGCGGCAGCCGCTCTGCGACGGCACACATGCAAAGCTTTAGGATCGGCTTCTGACCAAGATGAAAATGCGTATCTTCATTGCCGTGGCCGGTTTGCTGCTGGTCGCCGCCTGCAGTTCCAACACCCAGGTCGTCCGTTGTCCGGACGTGCGTGTCCCTTCCGAAACAGGGAACCTCACGCGGTTCGGGCCGGGAGACGGGCGGGATATCACCGATGTGGTGATGGAAGCCCAGTTCGAGGAAGTCCGTGGCGAATGCTCGGTGGATGACGACGAGGTCGAGGTTGCCGCCTTGGTGAAGATCACCGCCCGTCAGGGGCCGGCCTCTACTGTTCAGCAGGGGACCTTTTCCTTCTTTGTCGCGGTCACCGATCGGAAACGGAATATCTTGAGCCGCCGCAGCGTTCAGGGCGCCGTGGATTTTTCCGGAAACCGTTCCCGCGTAACCTTTTTTGAGCGCCTGAAGATCGATATCCCGAAAACCGAAGAGCAGACGGGCGACCAGTTTCTGATCTTCATGGGCTTCGAATTGACGCGCCAGGAAGTCGAGTTCAATCGGGCGCAGGGTTCCTAAGGGTTTCCGCGAATTCTCCGAATCGGATACTGCTTCTGTTGACAAGGAAGGTGAATTCACTAGCCTTGCGTCGAACGAAAATGCCTCGTGAAACCCGTGGGAGAGACCGATCACTCGATCGGCGCCGAAGGAGCAATCGCCTCGAAATCTCTCAGGCAAAAGGACCGCGGGTGAAGGGCGCTCTGGAAAGCAGGGGCCGGTCCGTGCAGTGAACTGCGCAAATCGGTGCCTCACCGAAGGGGTAAGCTGGTTGGAATTCCCGGCCGGTCACACTCTCAGGTTCGACCGTCATCGATAATTCATCCTGACGGATGGGTATCAATGGTCAGATGACAGAGGGGGTAGTCTTTGCCGCTTCGCGAGGGGCGGCGCTGTACTGTCTCTAACTGTTGGACCGAAGACCCGTGAGCGCCGAAACCGAAGACCAAGCGACCGATCTCAAGAAAACCCCGCTCCACGCGCTGCATCAGCGTCTGGGTGCCAAGATGGCCGGCTTTGCCGGCTATGACATGCCGATCCAGTATGGGCTCGGTATTCTCAAGGAACATCTGCACACCCGTGCCGCCGCCGGCCTGTTCGACGTGTCCCATATGGGGCAGGCCTGGCTGACCGGTGACGACCCGGCTGCGGCGATGGAAGGGATGGTGCCCGGGGATCTGCAGGGGCTTGCACCCGGCCAGCAGCGCTATACCCAATTCCTGAACGACCAGGGCGGCATTCTGGACGACTTGATGGTGACCCGGGCCGGGGAGCCGATGGGGCATGATGGGTTGTTTGTCGTCGTGAACGCTGCCTGCAAGGATGCGGATTTCGCCCGCATGGAAAAGACTCTTGCAGGCGCCGCCGTCCTTGAGCGGATCGAGAACCGCGCCCTGATAGCCTTGCAAGGGCCTCAGGCCGCGGATGTCCTGTCGCGATTCGCCGACGGGGTCGCAACGATGCCGTTCATGACTGCGAAACGTATTTCCGTCGCCGGGGTCGATTGCCTCGTCAGCCGGTCGGGTTACAGCGGCGAGGACGGCTATGAAATTTCCATCCCGGAAGCCGACGCGCTCGGCCTGTCCGAAACGCTGCTGGGCTGCGAGGAAGTCGAAGCCATCGGTCTCGGTGCCCGCGACAGCCTGCGGCTGGAGGCGGGCCTGTGCCTCTATGGACATGATATCGACGAGGGTACCACCCCGATCGAGGCCGGATTGCTTTGGTCGATCGGGACGCGCCGCCGGACGGAGGGCGGATTTCCGGGCGCGGCGATCGTCCAGGCACAAATCAAGGACGGCGTCGCCCGTAAACGGGTCGGGATTCTGCCGGAAGGGCGCGCACCGGCGCGAGAGGGTACCGAAATTCTGTCCGCCGACGGAGAACCCATCGGGGCGGTGACCAGCGGCGGCTTCGGTCCCTCGGTCGGCGGTCCCGTCGCCATGGGCTATGTCGCCACGGATCATGCCGCGGCGGGGACCCCGGTCCAGCTTTCGGTGCGCGGCAAGCTCCTGCCCGCATCCGTCCGCAAATTGCCTTTCGTTGAGCAGCGTTATTATCGAGGTTGAGTTGAACGCCGCGTGTCGACGCGGAAACAGGGGAGTTGAGGTGAATGAGCGATCTGAAATTCAGTGAAGATCATGAGTGGGTCTCTGTCGATGGCGATATCGCCACGGTCGGAATTACCAATTTCGCGCAGGAGCAGCTGGGCGATGTCGTCTTCGTCGATCTGCCCGATGTCGGCGCGCAGGTCAGTCAGGGCGGCGATGCCGGGGTTGTCGAATCGGTGAAGGCCGCCAGCGAGGTCTATACGCCGCTTTCCGGTGAAGTGGTGGACGTGAACGAAGATTTGGAATCGACGCCCGATCTCGTGAACAGCGATCCGGAAGGAGACGGTTGGTTTTTCAAGCTGCGCATGGACGACGCCTCCGAACTCGACGATCTGATGGACGCGGACGCCTATAAGAAGTTCTGCGACGACAACGGCTGATCATAAAACTACGTGTGAGTATTTGATATTCTCCAGAGAAGGTGAGCAAAAAATGGACCGTGAGCCGTTGAGCAGTCTTGAGCGGAAGAACGATTTCGTGCGCCGCCATGTCGGGCCGGGGCCGAACGAACAGGCGGAGATGTTGGCGGCGATGGGCCTGTCCAGCATGTCCGACCTGATGGACAAGGTCGTGCCCAAGGCGATCCGCCAGGATGATCCGCTCGGGATCGGCGACGGATGCACGGAAGTCGAAGTTCTGGGCAGGCTCCGGGACATGGCCGGCAAGAATTCCGTATTTCGGTCCTATATCGGCCAGGGCTATTACGGCACGCACCTGCCGACGGTCATTCTGCGCAACATTCTGGAGAATCCGGGATGGTACACGGCTTATACGCCGTATCAGCCGGAAGTGTCGCAGGGGCGTTTGGAAGCCTTGATCAACTTCCAGACCATGATCGCCGATTTGACCGGTATGGAATTTGCCAATTCCTCCCTGTTGGACGAGGCGACGGCGGCCGCGGAGGCGATGACTTTCGCCAAGCGGGCCGGCAAGTCCAAGAGCATGACCTTCTTCGTTTCGGATGACTGCCATCCGCAGACGATCGATGTTATCCGAACCCGCGCGGCGGCCCTTGATTATGAAGTCGTTGTCGGTGATCCGGACGCCGATTTCGATGGCGTCGATTGTTTCGGTGCGCTGATCCAGTATCCGTCGACCGACGGTCGGATTCGTGACATCGGCCCCTTGATCGAGAAGATCAAGGGAAGCGGCGCCATGGTCGCTGTGGCCAGCGATCTGCTGGCGCTGTGCCTGCTGACGCCGCCGGGCGAATTGGGCGCGGATGTGGTCATCGGCTCCAGCCAACGTTTCGGCGTGCCCATGGGCTATGGCGGGCCTCATGCCGCCTTTTTCGCGACCTCCGACAAACACAAACGGTCCATCCCGGGCCGGCTGGTCGGTGTGTCGGTGGATAGTCGGGGCCGGGCCGCCTACCGCCTTGCCCTGCAAACGCGCGAACAGCATATCCGCCGGGAAAAGGCGACCAGCAACATTTGCACGGCGCAGGTTCTGTTGGCGGTCATTGCCGGCATGTATGCGGTCTATCACGGCCCGGAGGGCCTGAAGACCATCGCAACGCGAGTCGCACGGCTGACGGGTGCCTTGGCTTCAGGGCTGAAAAAGCAGGGCGTCGACATCGTCAATGACACCTTCTTCGATACGTTGACCCTGAAGACCGGGGCGGATACGTCGAAGATCGTCGCGGCGGCCCAGCAAAAGGGCATGAACCTGCGTCAGGTCGATGACGCGCATCTCGGGATATCGCTGGATCAGACCACCACCCGGAAGGATGTCGCGGACCTGTTGTCGCTTTTCGGCGCCGAGAATGCGGATATCGAAGCGCTGGATGCATCCGCCGAAAGCGGTCTGCCGACCAATCTGGTTCGTACCAGCAGTTATCTCGGTCATCCGGTCTTCAACAGTTATCGGTCAGAGACGGAAATGCTGCGTTACATGCGGTCCCTGATGGACAAGGATCTGGCGCTGGACAAGGCGATGATCCCGCTCGGCTCCTGCACGATGAAGCTGAACGCGACGACCGAAATGATACCCATCACCTGGCCGGAATTCGCCAATATCCATCCTTTCGCCCCGGTCGAACAGGTCGCCGGGTATCGGGAAATGATCGAGGATCTGGAACAGAAACTTGCGGTCATTACCGGTTACGCCGCCGTATCGGTCCAGCCGAATGCCGGGTCGCAGGGGGAATATGCGGGGCTGTTGGTGATCCGCGCCTATCACGAATCGCGCGGTGAGGCGCATCGTGAGATCTGCCTGATTCCCAGTTCCGCGCATGGCACCAACCCGGCTTCGGCGCATATGGCCGGCATGCAGGTCGTTGTCGTCGCCTGCGACGATCAGGGCAATATCGATATTGAGGATTTGAAGGCGAAGGCCGCCGAGCATTCGGACAATCTGGGTGCCCTGATGGTCACCTATCCTTCGACACATGGCGTGTTCGAGGAAGCGATCCGGGAAATCTGCGACATCGTTCATCAGCATGGCGGGCAGGTCTATCTGGATGGCGCCAATCTGAACGCGATGGTCGGCGTTTGTTATCCGGGCAAGTTCGGGTCGGATGTGTCCCACCTGAACCTTCACAAGACCTTCTGCATCCCGCATGGCGGCGGTGGTCCCGGCGTCGGGCCCATCGGGGTCGGGGCGCATCTGGCACCCTTCCTGCCGGGCCATCGCGAATTGAAGGACGGCAAGAGCCGGATCGGCCCGGTCAGCGCGGCGCCGTTCGGCAGTGCCGCCATCCTGCCGATCAGCTGGGCCTATATCGAGTTGATGGGCGATGCGGGCCTGCGCCACGCGACCGAGGCAGCCGTCCTGAACGCGAACTATATCGCTACCCGCCTGAAGGACTATTTCCCGATCCTCTATACCGGGCCGAACGGCATGGTCGCGCATGAATGCATCGTCGATATCCGCCCCTATGCGGAAGCGACGGGCATCACGAACGAGGATGTCGCCAAACGCCTGATCGATTACGGCTTCCATGCACCGACCATGTCCTGGCCGGTCGCGGGCACGCTGATGATCGAACCGACGGAAAGCGAGTCGAAGGCGGAACTGGACCGTTTCTGCGACGCGATGATCGCGATCCGTCAGGAAATCGCCGAGATCGAGGCCGGGAAGGCGGATGCGGAAAACAACGTGCTGCGCAATTCCCCGCATACGATCGACGATCTGACCGATGCCGATTGGACGCATCCCTATAGCCGGGAACAGGCCGTCTTCCCGGTACCGGGGCTGAAGGTCAGGAAATACTGGTCGCCGGTGAACCGGGTCGACAACGTCTATGGCGACCGGAATCTCAGCTGTTCCTGCCCGCCGTTGGAAGCCTATATGGAAGCGGCCGAGTAAGGGCCTGGCCGGGACGGGCCTTTCCGATCACTCGGAAAGGTCCAATCCCATTTGCCAAAAACGGATTTCCAGGCGCGTCGCGTCGCGGAATGTCGTGGCATGCCGCTCGAACTCACCCGGACCCAGCCGGGCGTCGACCTCTTCCAGCCAATGGATGGCACCGCCGGCGACACACTTGTAGTCCTCGCTGGAATACATATCGATCCAACTGCGGTAGGGATTGCCCTCCAGGACGGTGAATTCCTGCTTCATGATCCAGTCCGCGACCTCCGCATAGCCGATGGCGCAGGGTGACAGTGCGACATGCAGGTCAACGGCGGTCCCGGACATGCCCCGTTCCAGCACATAGCGCGTATAGGCCATGTTCGCCGTCGCCTCTTCCAGTCCTTCCAGCTCCTCGGGGTCTATGCCCCATTCCCGGCAATAGGCGATGTGGAGTTCCAGTTCCGTATCCAGAATCGCGCTGACCGCCCCCATCCCATAGCGCATGTCGGCGATCGTTTCCGCCTTGTAGATGCTCAAGGCGTAGGCGCGCGCGAAATGGATCAGGAACAGGTAGTCCTGTTTCAGGTAGTGCTGGAAGCATTCCTTCGGCAGGTCGCCGGTTGCCATGCCGCGCACGAAAGGATGCTGGACGTAAGCATCCCAGTCGGCGCGGCAGCTTTCCTTCAGGCGTTCGAACATCCCGACCTCTATCGCGGCAGTTCGACGGCATAGGTGTCGAGGGCGGGTTGGCTCTCGATCATACCGGCGTCTTTCAGGAAAGCAGCGAAGGCTTCGTAGCGGGTTTTGTCCAAGGCGCCGGGACGCAGTGCGAAACGCGGCAGCGTGTCGGCCCATGCGCGCTTGTTCAATTCGTCGTCCAGCTTGGCGTCGGTCGCCTTGAAGATCTCCCAGCTTTCCTGCGGGTGATTAATCATATAGCTGGTCGCCGCTTCCACGGCGTCGATGAATTTCCGATAGGCCGGATTACCCTCGGTTCCCGTCTTGGCTACGACGATCAGTTCGTCATAGGTCGGCACGCCTTCCTCTTCGACGTAAAAGGCGCGTCCCGGGCGTTGCACGATATCCATCTGATTCAGTTCAAAATTGCGGAAGGCGCCGATGACCGCATCGACCTGGCCGGAGATCAGCGAGGGGGACAGGCTGAAATTGACGTTCACGAGTTCCACATCGTCGATGCTCAAACCGTGTTTCTGCAGCATGGTGCCCAGCAGGACATCCTCGAAGCCGCCGACGGAAAAACCGACCTTCTTTCCCTTAAGATCGGCGATGGACTGAACGCCGCCGTCCTCCAGCACGACCAGGGAATTGAGGGGCGTCGCCACAAGCGTTGCGATCCGGGTAAGGGGCAGGCCCTCGGCGACCTGGACATGCAGTTGCGGCTGGTAGGAAACGGCGAGGTCGGCCTGACCCGCGGCCACCAGCTTCGGCGGTGCGCTGGGGTCGGCGGGTTCGACCATCTCGACCTCCAGCCCTTGCGCCGCGAAGAAACCCTTCTCCCGCGCGATGATCAACGGCCCATGATCAGGGTTGATGAACCAGTCCAGCAAGAGGGTCAGCTTCTCCTGGGCGAAGGCCGAGTTCGGGAAGGCGAGCGCGGCGGCGATGCCGAGTGTCGCGATCAGTTTGCGCATGGTTGGGATCTCCTCATTGTATCGATCAATCGTCGAAGGGGGATTGTTCTCGCTGCCAATAGGTCAGGCGGCGAAGCCCGGCATCGACGGCGAAATAAAGGGCAAGGCCGAAGCAGGCCAACAGGACCAGTGCGGCGAACATGAAGTCGACTTGCATGCGGGCATTCGCATGCAGCATCAGGTAACCGAGCCCGGCGCTGGAGCCGACCCATTCGCCGACCACCGCGCCGATTGGGGCGACGGCGGCGCCGACACGCAGGCCGCTGCCGAAGGCGGGCAGCGCGGCCGGAATACGGATATGCCGCAGCATCGCGCCGCGCGTGGCGCCCATCGTGCGGGCCAGGTCCAGCCAACCGGCATCGGTGCGGCGCAATCCGTCATAGAAGGCGGCGGTCACCGGGAAGTAGATGATCAACACGGCCATCGCGATCTTGGACGGCATCCCATAGCCGAGCCACAGGACCAGAACGGGGGCAAGAGCGAAAACCGGCAGGGCTTGGCTGATGACAAGCAGCGGCAGCAGCCATTGCTTTGCGGGCCGATAGAGCGCGATGGTCAATGCGCTGACGATCCCGAGAAACGTGCCGAAGAAAAGACCGAGTATGATTTCCGCAAAGGTGACCCAGGCATGTTCGAGCAACAAACCGGGACGTTCGCCAATGGAAACAGCGACGTCGATCGGAGAGGGCAGGATATAGGGCGGCGCCGAAGTCGCGATGACGATCAGCTGCCATAGGGCGAGCAGACCGACGACCGTGATGGAAAGGCGTACGGCCCTCAAGCCGACACCCCGTCGGCGCCCAATTGGCGCAACAGGTCTGCATGAAGCGGCCATAACCCGTCCCTGACTTCTTGCCGCGGGGCATCGCCTGCAGGCGTCATCGGCGGTTCGATACGCGCGGGACTGCCTTTCAGAACCAGAATTTCATCGCCGACGCGCAAGGCTTCCATCGGGTCGTGGGTCACCAACAGGACGGTCCGTCCGGCCAGCAGGTGTACGGCCAGGTCCTGCAGGCGTCTGCGGGTGATCGCGTCCAGTGAGGAAAAAGGCTCATCCATCAAAATGACGGGCCTGTCCTCGAACAAGGTCCGCGCCAGGGCGACGCGTTGGCGCATGCCGCCCGACAAGGTCGCGGGCAGGGCCGATGCTTCCGCGGCCACCCCGACCTCGTCCAGGAACGCCAGGGCTTTGTCGCGATCCCGTGGCCGAACGGGTTCACCGCGAAGCGTCCGACCGATCAACACATTGTCCAGAACCGTCGCCCATGGCAGCAGCAGGTCCTGTTGCGCCATATAGGCTACACGGCCGGTCAGTGGCGCACCGTCACCGGCGGCAACCGTGCCCTCCATCTCACCGTCTTCGGCGCGAAGACCTGCCAATTGCCGCAGCAGGCTGGTTTTCCCCACACCGCTCGGGCCAAGCAGACATGTCCATCTGCCGGCCGCGACGGTCAGGTTCAGGTCCTGGAAGACTTCCTTTCCGGCAAAACGCAGATGCCCGCCGGTCAGTATGACCGACGGCGCTATCTGCGAGTCCGGAAAAGTCGACTGCATGGATCGAGGCTCAGGCCGCGCCGCGCGCTTTGTAGAAGGATTCGTAACCCACACGACCCCAGGATTCGGCCTGGTCTCGGGCCGCCCGGAAAGAGGCGACGATTTCGCCGCTCAAGGCATCCTTGGCGGCGAGTTCGTCGAGCACCTCGCCCGCGGCCTCGCGCGCCGCCGCCAGGATATCCTCGGGCCAAGCCCGCAGTTTGACCCCGCGTTCCTCCACCAGCTTTTTCAGCGCTTCCGCGTTATGCCATTCCGATTCGGCGAGAGAGATGGAGTTTTCCGCGGCACAGGCGGTCGTAACGATTTCTTTCAGGTTTTCCGGCAGGGCCGCGAACCGCTCCGCGTTGATCAGGCATTCACCCGTTCCATTGGGTTCGTGATAGCCCGGCCAGTAGTAGTAAGGCGCGACCCTGTAAAAGCCGAAGGCACTATCGCTCCAGGGCCCCAGAAATTCCGTGCCGTCGACAAGGCCGGACTGCAAGGCGCCGAAAATCTCACCGGGCGGTAGGGTAACGGGTGTCCCGCCCAGTTTGCTCAGAATGGCGCCACCCAAGCCCGGCATTCGCTGTTTCAGGCCGACCAGATCGTCGAGGCTGTTGATCTCCTTCTTGAACCAGCCGCCCATCTGCATGCCCGTATTGCCGGCCATCAGCGGCTTGATGCCGAATGGTTCATACAGCCGGTCCCAAAGGGCCTGGCCGCCGCCGTGATAGATCCAGGCATTGTGCTCGACCGCCGTCAGGCCAAAAGGGCCGGCTGTGAACAGTGCCGCAGCGGGTGCTTTTCCGCTCCAGAACAGCGACGCCGTATGCGCCATGTCGGCGGTGCCCTGCCCGACGGCATCGAAGACTTCCAGCGGCGGCACCATTTCGCCGGCGGCATGAAGGGTCACGGTCAGTTCGCCGCCGCTCATCCGTGTGATCTTGTCCGCCAGGCGTTGAGCGGTCCAACCGGGCCCCGGGGAATTGCGCGGCCAGGATGTTACCATGCGCCAGTTCAAGCCGGTTTGCGCCTTGGCGATCGCGGGCGCGGCCAGGGCGCCGATAGCGGCGCCGGCACCGGCCGTCAGAAAGCTGCGTCTATCGCTTTTGCCGTTTTTCATATCGATCAATCCTTTCCCCACAAGGCGTGGAAATGATGAACGGGACCATGACCTTGGCCGACCGAAAGCTCGTCGGCGGCGCCGATGGCCCGATTGAGGTATCGCCGCGCCGTGTCCACGGCCTTTTCCATCGTGTCGCCCTTCGCCAGGCGCGCGGCGATGGAAGAGGAGAGGGTGCAGCCGGTCCCATGCGTGTTCTTTGTCGTGATATGGCTTGAAGTGAAGCGGAAGGTCCCCTCCGCCGTGACCAGCAGGTCGACCAATTGCCCATCTTTCAGGGTGGTGGCGTCGAGATGGCCGCCTTTCATCAGAACGGCCTTTGCGCCGTGCTGCAGAAGCATGCGGGCGGCTTCCGCCATTTCCCCTTCATTGGCCGGTGCTGGTCGGTCGAGCAGAACGCCGGCTTCCGGTAGGTTCGGGGTGATCAGGTCGGCCATGGGCAGCAGGCGGGTCCGCAAAGCGTCCACGGCATCGTCACCCAGCAGCTTGTCGCCGCTTTTCGCGACCATCACCGGGTCCAGGACAATTGGGCAGGCCGCTTTCTCGGCAAGCGTATCGGCCACGGCTGCGATTACTTCCGGCCGGCTCAGCATGCCGATCTTGACCGCATGTATGTCGATATCGTCGAAGACGGTTTCGATCTGTTGTCGAATGAAGTCGGGCGATATGTCCAATATGCCGCGGACTTCGCGCGTGTTCTGCGCGGTCAGGGCTGTAATGACGCTGGCCCCGTAAACGCCGAGGGCGGAAAAGGCCTTCAGGTCGGCTTGGATGCCGGCGCCGCCGCCGCTGTCCGATCCGGCGATGGTCAGGGCGTTGAAGATCTTTCCACTCATTCGACCTTGCTCCGTTCTTGGATATCGGCGTCGCTGATGGTGTACAGGGCATCCAGCAGGGCGGCCTGGAAACTGCCCGGGCCATTGCTTTTCGCAGCGGCCATTTCACCCGCGATGTTGAAAACCAGGACCGCTTGCGCCACCGCGGCCAAGGGCGAAGGGGCAACGGCCAGGAAGGCCCCGACCATCGCTGTTTCCGCGCAACCCATCGCCGTCACCCGGTCCATTAAGGGATCGCCGTTATGGATCCGGATTACGGTTTCGCCATCCGTGATCTGATCCGTCGGGCCGGTTTTCGCCACGACCCGGTCAGATGATCCCGTGCATCCCAATGCATCGATTTCGGAAGCATTGCCGCGGATGGCGGTTGGCGACATGGCGATCAAGTTTTCGGCCATTTCGCGCCGCGCGGCCGAACGTGTCGCCATCACCGGGTCGAGCACCCATGGCAATCCTGCCCGTCGGGCGGCTTGCACCGCCTTGGGGATGGCGTCGCGCCTGTCCGCGTCCAGTGTGCCGATATTGACGGCAAGCGCCGCGGCGCTCGCCGTGAAGGCCTCGACCTCACGCGGGTCATGGGTCACGGATGGATGGGCGCCGAGTGCCAGCAGGGTGTTTGCGGCGACGTTCACGGCAACTGCATTGGTGATGCAGTGGATACGCGGGCGCTCCGTCCTCAACCGTTCCAGGCTTGTGAGGCAGGCATCCGCGGAAAGGATTGACTCAAGTACCATCGTTTCCCGTTCAAATCGGGATCCGTCAGGTGGCGTTCGGCGGGATCGGGGTGTCGGCGAGAAGGTTTCTTTTCTGCGCTGGCATCTCAATTTCCTACGCCGGTCCTAACCGGATCAGGTTCGACGGGTCGGCTCTTCGCCTCTCAGCTCCGCCCGTACCGCCGGTTTGATCCGATCGGTTCGAGGAAGCACCCCGTTGAGATGCCAACAACCTAGGTGAGGCGGTTGCCTAGAGCAAGGGGGAAGGGAAAAACGTATCGATGCCTCGGCAGGCAAGTCAGAAAATATCGTCTGAATCCGCGACCAGGTTGGACAGGGCGGAAAGGTTCCGCCTGATTTTTTGTCTCGCCACCAGTTTCTTCTGCGCCTGAATCGGCAAGTCGGTGAAATTGATGATGTTTCGGGCGATCAAAACGTCGATCAAATCCTCGGTGATACGGGCCATTTCCGTATCCGTCCCGGAAAGCCGCTGGCGCATCGTATCGGGTGAGGCACCGCGGACAAAGGCCTGCACTTCCGAATCGTTGCTCGGCAGGAATTCCGCAGCGGCCCTGGTCTGGCGTTCGCTGATGCCGTTGATCCGGCCGTTCTCGTCGCGCGATACATATGGCATGCAAGAATGATCCAACTAGTTCGCTAAAAGCACTAGCAAAAAAGAAAAGGGCCGGGAAAGTCCCGGCCCCTAAATTCTTTCGGCATTTGGGTAAAAGCTTGCGCTTATCAGTGCAGCTTCGTTCCCAATTCCTCGATCGCCCGATCGACCAGCTTATCGCCATCCGCGCCGGCAACGCGTTCCGCGACCAGTTTCTCAGTCGCTGCAATCGCCATTTCGGCGGCCGCGGCACGAACTTCCCGAAGCGCCTTTTCTTCGGCCATCGAAATCCGCTCCAGCGCCATTTTACGCTGCCGGTCGAGGCTGGCGTTCAGGTCCGCTTCCGCACGAGCCTTGGATTCCTCGGCTTCCTTGCGGGCGGCATCGACCATTTCCTCGGCATGTTTCGAAGCCTGCTGCTGCTTACGCTCATATTCGGCAAGCAAAGCCTGGGCTTCGTCGCGCAGCCGGGCGGCTTCTTCAACCTGATCCTTGATTTCCGCGATCTTCGAATCCAAGGCGCCCAGAATGGCTTTCTTGGCGGGCTTGAAGGCGATGGCCAGGAAAATGAAGAAGGAAACGCCAACCCAGAAGGACGGATTTTGCAGGACTTCTTGCATTATTTCGACCCTCCGGCGGCTTCGAGAGCGGAGCGCGCGGCACCTTCGTCGACGGAAACGCCGATCAGCCGTTCGGTGGCGGCTTGGACGACCTCGACGGCACTGGCCTGAAGGTCTTCAAGCGCAGTCGTCTTGGACGCTGCAATCCGTTCATCCGCCTGCTTTGCGTCATCGGCCAGCGATGCGCCCAGCTTGGCATGTTCTTTTTCGCTTTTCGCCGCGATTTCTTCGGCTGCCTGCTTGTGGACCGCACGTGCGTCCTCGGCCGCCTTGGCGAGGGATTCCTCGTAGGCTTCCTGAACGGCGGCGGCTTTCTGCTTCAGGCTTTCCGCACGGCTCAAATCGTCGTCGATCTTCTTCTGGCGTGTGGTCACCACCGTTCCGATCCGCGGCAGCACCATCCGGGAGAGGATGATGTACAGCACCGTAAAGGTGACGATCAGCCAGAAAATCTGACTGGCGAATGTGTCGAGCTGTTCAAATTGAGGCATTAAGCTTCCCCAGTTGCCCTAATCCCAGCGGCCCTATTGGCTGCGGCCTTGAGAGCCTAAGTCCTTGAGCCAAAGTCCGAACGATTGGGTCGACGGTGCCGACCAAGCCGTTCCCGGACCAGGATGCCGAAAAAAGGACGGCCGATGCTGAGCACTGCTCATCACCGCCGCAACAGCTTTCGCCGTTCAAGCCTTAACCGGCACTTCGGTTGGATCCGAGGCGCCAACCGCCTAAGCGGCATTCACGCCCCGAAACCCGTCCGAACTCAGGCTTAGCTGAACAGCGCCATCAGGGCGACGATGAGCGCGAACAGCGCGATCGCCTCGGTAACGGCAAAGCCAATCCAGATGTTGGCACCGATTTCGCCCTTGGAGGCCGGGTTCCGGGAAATCGCCGAAATGTAGGACGCCCAGACGTTACCGACACCGATACCGGCCCCGATCATGCCGATCGCCGCAAGGCCCGCACCAATCAGTTTGGCTGCATCAGCTTCCATGGTTTCTCACCCTCTTCGTTACGTTCGCAAGAAATATGCGTACAAAAGTTGACACCAATTCGACTGCCGGAAGGATTACCGGAAAGCCGAAACTATTTCGCACCCCGACGCCGGATCTGCCCCTTCTTAGTGCAGATGCAGGGCGTCATGCAGGTAGATGCACGACAGGATGGCGAAGACATAGGCCTGAATAACAGCGATCATGAACTCCAATGCCGTGATCGCAACCAGGCCCACCAGCGGAACAATGCCGAAGACGCCGAGCGCCACGACGAAGCCGCCGATAACTTTAAGAATGACGTGACCGACCGTCATATTCGCGAAAAGACGAACGGACAGGCTGATCGGCCGGGACAGATAAGACACCAGCTCGATCGGAATAAGGATCACGGCCGTCCAAAGCGGTGCTCCATGCGGGAAAAACAGGGAGCAGAACTTGAAACCGTGCTTGGCGATACCGATCAGCGTCACAGCGAGGAAGATGATCGCCGCCATGGAGAAGGTTACCGCGATATGGCTGGTGAAGGTAAAGCTGCCGGGGACCATGCCCAGCAGATTGCCGAACAGCACAAAGATGAAAAGTGTGAAGATGAACGGGAAATAGGCCTGGCCGCCACTGCCGACATTGTCTCTGACCATATTGGCCACGGCGCCGTATAGCATTTCCGCCATCATTTGCCCGCGCGAGGGGATCGTGCCCCGTTGGCGCATGGCGAGCGTCAGGAACAGGGTCGCGACCACGACGGCGATGACCATCCACAGGGAGGAATTGGTAAACGAAATATCGACGCCCGCGAAATCGATCTCGGCGATCTTGGTGATCTTGAACTGTTGAAGTGGATCAGCTGCCACGTTCAATCCCCCGACTTAATCCGTTGCCGCCCGGATCCTACCGTTTGGCCCATGGCCGTCCGCCAAACCCTGGCGTCCGTCCTCTCAATACCCCTGGCGAACAGTCACAGACCCTTTCAGGCGCCACCTTGGTCGGTGTCGTCCCTAGGGCCCGCGGTCGCATCCGCCTGCGACTTCTTTTCTTCCAACTGGCGTGCCGTCCGATAAACGTTCAGCAAGCCCGCGCAGAACCCGATGATCGTGAACAGCAGCAGAAGCCAAGGTTTGGTTTCCAGCCATCTGTCCAGATAGAAGCCGATCAGCACCCCAGCAGCAACGCCGGCAACCAAATCGACCGCGATCCGCAGACCCACGCCGACCCCGGACATGTCGCGCGGCTGGTCCCCTGCCGGTCTCTTAGGCTCGTGCTTCTGTTTCGCCGCCTTTAGGCGACGGTCGAGATCCTGCATCGAGGAACCAGAGTCTGGGGAGTCCATCCACCACCCTTGCCGAAGTCGCGGGGAAAATAGGGGGGCGGTCTCGGACCGTCAAGCCGGATTCGGGCCGAATCGGGCGGCGAAAGGACGCAAATGAGGCTGAAAACTCAATGCCATGCCCTTTGCCGTCGGGGGGCAGGCGGATTCCTGGGACAGGGTTATGCGGAATCCCGCATGCGCGCCGCCTCGCGCAGGTCGACGGACACCAATTGGCTGATGCCGCGTTCGGCCATGGTCACCCCGAAAAGCCGGTCCATCCGGGCCATCGTCATGCGGTGATGGGTGACGACGAGGAAACGGGTCTTGCCCGTATGCGCGATTTCGTCCAGCAGGGTGCAGAACCGGTCGACGTTACTGTCGTCGAGCGGGGCGTCGACCTCATCGAGAACGCAGATCGGTGCGGGATTGACCAGGAAAACCCCGAACAGCAGGGAGAGCGCGGTCAATGCCTGCTCGCCGCCGGACAGCAGCGACATGATCTGCATCCGCTTACCGGGCGGGCTTGCCATGATTTCCAGACCGGCTTCGAGCGGGTCGTCCGCCTCGGTCAATGTCAGATGCGCTTCTCCGCCGCCGAACAGGCGAACGAAAAGGTCCTTGAAATGAGCGTTCACCTGCTCGAACGCGGCCAGCAAGCGCTCCCGCCCTTCCCGGTTCAGGGCATTGATTCCCTGGCGCAGGCGGCTGATCGCGGCCAGTAGGTCTTCGCGTTCCGTGTGCATGGAGGTGATCTGTTCCTCCAGCTCGGTCGCTTCCTGTTCCGCGCGGAGGTTCACGGCGCCCATATTCTCGCGTTCCCGCGTCAGGCGCTCCAGCTTCCTCTCTATATCGTCACGTGGCGGCAGTTCCTCGTCCGGTTCGACGCCGCCGGCCTTCAAGACGGCATCCGGCGCGCAATCGAGCGTCTCGGCGATCCGTTCGCGAATGGTCTGCGCGGCCTGATCGGCCTGTTCCACCTCGGATTCTCGGCGCACGCGGTCTTCTCGGGCGGTCGCCAGTGCAGCCTCGGCTTCGCGCAATGCCTTGTCCGATTCCTGCTGCTTCTTCTCGCCTTCGGAAAGAGCGTCCGCCGCGGTATTCCGCTTGGCCTCGGCAACGACGATCTTGTCGTTCAAGGCATGGTGCTGGGCCTGAATTTCCGCCGGGCGGCTCTCCAACGCGGCGTTCTCTTCTTCGGCCTGTTGTGCCCGGTCCGCGAGGGATTTCATGCGGCCGTCCGCCCCGGTCATGCGTTGCTGCCAGGATGCCTGTTCCTGCGCGATGGCTTCCAGTCGCGCTGTTCGGGCCTGCGACTCGCGCTGAAACCTCTCGACCGCGCCACGCTTGTCGATCAGGGTCGACCGTAGTTCCGCGACCGTCGCGCGCAAAGCGTTGATCCGCTCCCGCGCCGCCAATGGGTCTTCCAGGACGTCCATCGCCTTTTGGGCACTCTCGATCTGGTCGCGGGCTTCCGAGGCATCCGCCTGCAGGCGTTCCCTGTTCTCCGAGATGCCTTGCAGCCTGCTGCGCAGATCGGCGGCCTTGCCGGCCAGGGCGGATTGCGCCTGCTGGGCACGGTTGAGCGCGGAGAACGCGTCCTGCAAGGCCTGCGACGCGGTCTTCTGTGAGGCCGCCTTTTCCGATGCTTCCGCCTCCGCCGCCTGTGCCTGGATGCGCAATTCGGCCAGATTCGCTTCGGTGGAACGGGTGGCTTCCTGAACCTTGGCTTCGGCCTTGGCCCGCGCTTCCTCCAGCCGCTCGTCGGCAGCTTCCCGCTCTTCCGTCAGATCCTTTTCGACCTTGGCGAATTCTTCGCGGATTTCCGCCAGCCGGTTCCGTTGCTCTAGGCGCTTGGCCGCCGCCGTCGGGGCGCCCGCCGCCATGCTGTAGCCGTCCCAACGCCACAGGCCGCCGTCACGGGAAACCAGACGCTGGCCCGCCGCCAACTCGCTCTGCAGCGCATCGCCGTCGGCGCCGTCCGGGACGACACCGATGAACGATAAACGACGGGCGAGGGCTTTCGGCCCGTCGACGAAATTCGACAGCGGTTCGACACCGGCCGGGAAACCGGGCGCGGCGGAAAGCGGCGGCAGTTCGGTCCAATGGATCTGGGCCTTGCCGTCGGTGGAGGCGTCAAGTTCTTCGCCGAACGCCGCGCCCAGGGCGGCTTCATAGCCCTGTTGAACGGAAAGGGAATCGATCAGCGGCCGGAATGCCGGGTCCAGCGCATCGTCCTGGGTATCGACCAGGGCGGCGAGGGCGCGAATCTCGGCGTCCAGGGCGCGGTATTGCTGCTCAAGCGCATCGACGGCCTCGCGCGCCGCGCGCTCCGCCGTTTCCACGGTTTCCCGCGCGTCCGACTGGACCTCCGCCAGATGATCGCGCGCCAATCGCTCCGATTCCTGTAGAGCACTGCGGGCGGCGGTTTCCTTTTCCCGGCACTCGGCAAGGGCGGCTTCCGCGGCCGTCGCGGCGTCACGGGCGGCGGAGACCGCGGCTTCGCATTCGGCGACACGTGCTTCCGCGGTTTCGATCTCGGCGAGGCTTTCCGTTTCCTGCTTCAGCTTCGCTTCCTGTTCGTCCAGGCCGCGCAGCCGGTTCTCCAGGACGGTCACGCGCTGTCCGCTCTCGGCCAGTTGCCGTTGCAGGGCATTGCGCTGGGCTTCGACACCGGCGGCCTGTTCCGTCAGTTCGGAAAGTTCCGCTTCCTTTTCCTCGACGGCCTTGGCGGCGGCGTCGGCTTCCACCCGGGCCTGTTCCAGGGTTTCGCCTTCGGCTGCGCGGGCCTCCTCGATCGTCGTGGCTTCGGCGGTCAGGCGTTCGACGGCCTGTTTCGCATCGTTGAAGAGCGAGTCCTCGCGCGCCCGGTCGGCGGCGATCTGGGCCAGGCGCTGTGCCAGGGCGTCCCGCGCGGCCAGGATCCGTTCCTGCTCGTTCTCCAACTCCCTGACAGCGAGTTGCAGATGCTGCAGACCGGCCGCGGCTTCCGCATCGGCCTGACGCAGGGTCGGAAGGGCAGTGGCGGCATCGGCCTGATCGCGTGCTGCGGTGGCGGCGTTTTGGGCTTTTTCGTGGACCAGGGCCTCGGCCTCGTTCAGGCGTTGGCGGGCAATGTCCATCGCGCGTTTCGCGTCCTGCCAGCGCAGGTGGAGCAGAATCGCCTCATGTCGGCGGATATGGTCGGAAAGCCGACGGTAACGGTTTGTTTGCCGGGCTTGGCGCTGCAGACCCTGGTGTTGCGTTTCCAGGGCGCCGATGACGTCGTCCAATCTCTCCAGATTGGACTCGGCGGCCTTCAGGCGCAGTTCCGCCTCATGCCGGCGGGAATGCAGGCCGCGGATGCCGGCGGCTTCTTCCAGCAGGGTGCGGCGTTCGGTCGGTTTCGCGCCGATGATGGCGCCGATCCGGCCTTGGCTGACGATGGCGGTGGAATTCGCGCCCGTCGCCATGTCGGCGAAGAGCAGCTGGACGTCACGCGCCCGGACTTCCTTGCCGTTGATCCGGTAGTTGGATCCGGCTCCCCGCTCGATCCGGCGGGTGATTTCCAACTCCTCCAACGTATCGTAGGGCGCCGGGGCGTCCTTCATCGAATTGTCGAGGAGCAGGGAGACTTCGGCGATGTTCCGCGCCGGGCGCTGCGAGGATCCGCCGAAGATCACATCGTCCATCTCACTGCCGCGCATGCGCTTGGCCGAGGTTTCCCCCATGACCCAGCGCAGCGCCTCGATGACGTTGGACTTGCCGCAGCCGTTCGGGCCCACCACACCCGTGATCCCGCCGTCGATAACCAGTTCAGCCGGATCGACGAAGGACTTGAAGCCGCTCAATTTCAATTTGGAGAAATGCACTCTGGCGATGCTCCGGCCCGGTGGAAAGGCGGCCGTTCACACAGTGCTGACGGCCGGCTGTGGCGATCAGTTCAGGTGTTTTTCGATGGCTTCTTCGAAGGTTTCCAGGGATTGGTTTCCAACGACCTTCTCGCCGTTGATGATGAAGGTCGGCGTGGAGGAGATCTCGTATTCCGAGACGCCTTCCTGACGCATTTTCAGGATGCCGTTCAGCAAGTCTTCATTCTGCATGCAGGCCTGGAAATCCTGTTCGGACAGACCGCCCAGCTTGCCGATCTGCACGAGGGCGCCGACCGGGTCGTCCGAATGGGCCCACTGGCTCTGCTGCTTGAACAGGACGTCAATGAACTGGTGATAGCGCATCGGGTTCGCACAGCGGGCCATCATCGCCCCCATGGCGCCCAACCGATCGAAGGGGAAATCCCGCTGAATGATCCGCAGTTTGCCGGTCTCGACATACTTCTTTTTCAGTTCCGGCAGCTTTTCCGCATGGAAGGCGGCGCAATGCGGGCAGGTCAGGGACGAATATTCGATCATCTCGACCGGCGCGGCGGCATCGCCCATGACGCGTTCCGCCAGAGCTTCTTCCGTGGCCAATGGTTCGGCCAGGGCCTGCTGGCCGAGGACGGGGATAACGGTCGCGCCGAATGCCAGGGTGACAGCGGCGAAAAGGGCGGAAATCCGCATGAAAGCGCCTCCTTTAGAGGTTGTTTCGACTATACGAGCGATTCTGACCTGGCAATCAAGAGCGCGGAATCAAGCGGAAACGACCCGGTGGTGCAATCACGTTTCCGAGGTTATCCACAGCTTTGTTTGCCGGCGGTACGTTCTTCCGATGCTTAGACCGGCTTTGTGGCGGAACTGTGGCGCAGGACCGCAAGGCCAAGCCGGCGGACCCTTTCGCGCAGGGCTTCATCCGTAATGCCGTCGACGACGGTGGCAAGATGCTCCTCGTCCGCCGGGGTCAATTGGCGCGTCGGGTAACGTTTTTTCCGCGGATCTCCCTGCGTCAACGCCCCTTGCACCAGCCGAATGTCCGAAACGGCACCGTATCCGAAAAAGCCGTTGATGCGGTCGATGATCATCGGCGCCAGATGCTGCAGTTGAAGCGCCATCGGACCGCTGGTCAGGATATGGACCGTCCCGCCGTCCCGCCTGCCTTTCGGGAAGGTCAGTTTTTGCGGGCGTGTATGCTTGGCGAGGTCGGGGCCGACAATGGTCGCCCAGTCGGTGATGATGGCGGCGCTGGCGAATCCGCGCTTGCCCAGGGCTTTCTTGGTCAGGGCGCCGACAAGACTGCCCGCGACGCGCATGCCGCCGCGGCGCTTTTCCTTGGCGCCGTCCGAATCGGTGTTCTTTGTTTTTGGCTCGGGCATTCGGGCTTTCCCGTTGTCAGGGGCTTTCTATAGTAAACGTCATGAACATGTCCGCAATCGACCTGCCCTCCCCATCCGATCGGATCGATCCCGACACGCCCGGTTCGGTGGCCGACCGTCTGTTGTCCTGGTACGATCGGTCGCGTCGCAGGCTGCCCTGGCGGTCCGATCCCGGGCATCGTCCGGACCCATACCATGTCTGGCTGTCCGAAATCATGCTGCAACAGACGACCGTGGCGACGGTCGGGCCCTACTTTCAGAAGTTCCTGGAGAAATGGCCGACGGTGGAGGCCTTGGCCGAAGCGCCCCTGGACGATGTTCTGCATGCCTGGGCCGGCCTGGGTTATTACGCCAGGGCCCGGAATCTGCACAAATGCGCGCAGACCGTCGCGGTGGATCATGCCGGTGTCTTCCCGGAAACGGAAGAAGCCCTGCTGACCTTGCCGGGGATCGGCCGGTACACCGCCGCTGCGGTTGCCGCCATCGCCTTCGGCCGCCGCGCCGTGGTGGTGGACGGCAATGTCGAACGGGTGATGGCGCGGCTGTTCAGGGTCACCAAACCGTTGCCGGACAGCAAGCCGGCGCTGACCGCCCTCGCCGATACCTGCACGCCGACGGAACGGGCCGGTGACTATGCCCAGGCGGTGATGGATATCGGGGCGACCGTCTGTACGCCGAAACGCCCGAAATGCACGATTTGTCCGATCGTCGATTTATGCCTTGGGCGGGATATTGCGGAAGACCTGCCGGCGCGAAAACCGAAACCGACAAAACCGACCCGGCGCGGCGTCGCCTTCTGGATCGTCCGGCCCGATGGCGCTGTTCTGTTCCGCCGCCGTCCTGAATCGGGGCTTTTGGGCGGCATGATGGAGCCGCCGTCCAGCGATTGGGTAACGGAAGGGGTGCCGGACCCGACGCCGCCCGTCGCCGTCATTGAGCGGGTGCCGCTGACCGGGATGGTGCGTCACACGTTCACGCATTTTCATCTGGAACTGGACGTTCACCATTGTCGGACGGATGCGGGAACCGTCGCACCGGACGAGGGCCGGTGGGTGCTGCCGGACCGGTTTGGCGATCTTGCTTTGCCGACCGTCATGAAGAAGATCGTTCGCCATGCCATGAAGGGGCGCTGACGGCGCCATCTTGGGGGGAGTAGACCGCAATGCGGACCAGGAAGGTCATCCATACCGTTTCCGTGCACGCGGAAGGGGAGGTCGGAGATGTGATCGTCGGCGGGGTCGCCCCGCCGCCGGGCGATACGCTGTGGGAGCAGTCCCGCTGGATTGCAAAGGACGAGACCCTGCGCAACTTCATGCTGAATGAGCCGCGCGGCGGTGTCTTCCGGCATGTAAATCTGCTGGTGCCGCCGAAGGACCCGCGCGCCGATATGGGCTTCATCATCATGGAACCGATCCATACGCCGCCGATGTCGGGATCCAATTCCATTTGCGTTTCGACCGCCCTGTTGGACAGCGGCATTCTGCCGATGCAGGAGCCGGTCACGGAACTGACCCTGGAAGCGCCCGGCGGGCTGGTGAAGGTCCGCGCACATTGCAAGGACGGCAAAGCGGAACGGATCACGGTGACCAATGTTCCGTCCTTCGCGGATAAGCTGGACGTGCCGCTGGAGGTGCCGGGGCAGGGCACGATCACGGTAGATACCGCCTATGGCGGCGACAGTTTCGTGATCGTCGACGCGCATGCCCTGGGCTTTTCGGTGCAGCCGAGCGAGGCGGCGGCCCTGACCGAATTGGGGATGAAGATTACCCGCGCCGCGAATGAACAACTCGGCTTCCGCCATCCGGAAAACCCCGATTGGTCGCATATCTCCTTCTGCCAGTTCGCTTGCCCGGTCGCCGGCAAGAATGGGCGACTGATCGGCCGCAACACCGTGGCGATCGAGCCGGGCAAGCTCGACCGTTCTCCGACCGGCACCGGCGTCTCGGCCCGCATGGCGGTCCTGCATGCGAAAGGCCAAATGCAGGTCGGCGATATTTTGCAGGGCGTCTCGATCATCGATTCCGAATTTGTCGGAAGGATCGAAAAGGAAACCAGGCTGGGCGACACGACGGCGATCGTGCCCACGATTACCGGGCGTGCCTGGGTGACCGGGACCCATCAGCATATGCTGGATCCCGATGACCCCTGGCCGGAAGGATATCGACTGGCCGATACCTGGCCGAACGCGTAACGGGGAACGGCGCGGCCGGTCAGGCCGGTGCGTGCACCGCTTCCGACCGCAATTTCTGGCGCAGGACGTCGATCGGCACCTTCTTGCCGCCGTCGGTTTTCAGCATCCAATAGGTCCAGCCGTTGCAGCTCGGCGCGCCCTGGACCGCCGCGCCGACCTGATGGATCGAGCCGCGATGGGCGCTGGAGATGATCGTGCCGTCGGCACGTACCTTAGCGGTGAAACGACGGCACGGGCTTTCCAGGATCTCGCCCGGTGACAGCAAGCCACGCTCGACCAGGGAACCGAACGGAACACGCGGTTCCTTGCGCTTGGACGGCGTGGGCGAGATGGCCTCCGTATCGGCGGCTTCCGGGGTCTGGCGCACACGCTCTCGCGCCACGGCCAGATAATCCTTTTCCCGGTCGATGCCGATGAACCGTCGGCCAAGCCGTTTTGAGACGGCCGCGGTCGTGCCGGTGCCCGCAAAGGGGTCGACCACCACATCGCCCGGATTGCTGGATGCCATGACCACACGGTGCAGCAGCGCTTCCGGCTTTTGCGTCGGATGGGCCTTGGCGCCGTCCGCGCCCTTGATGCGCTCGCCGCCGCTGCAGATCGGCATCGTCCAGTCGGATCGCATCTGCAGGTCGTCGTTCAACGCCTTCATACTGTCATAGTTGAAGGTGTATTTGCTGTCCGGGGATTTCGAACACCAGATCATGGTTTCATGGGCGTTGGTGAACCGCTTGCCGCGGAAATTCGGCATCGGGTTCGTCTTCACCCAGATCACGTCGTTGAGGATCCAGAAGCCGATATCCTGCAGCGTCTTACCGACGCGGAATATGTTGTGGTAGCTGCCGATCACCCATAGCGTCGCGTCCGGCTTCAGCAGACGGTGCGCCGCGCTCAGCCAGTCGAAGGTAAAACGGTCATAGGCAGAAAAATCGTCGAAGCGATCCCAGGCTTCCTCCACGCCGCTCACGCGGGTGTTGTTCGGGCGGTGCAGTTCGCCGGAAAGCTGCAGATTGTAGGGGGGATCTGCAAAGATCATATCGACCGATTCTTCGGGCCAGGATCGCATGAGTTCAATGCAATCGCCCTCGACAATTCTGTCGAGTGGAAGTCTCTTCATGGTGTCCTCTGTGTAAGCTAAGCGATCTATTTGTCGCTTTATTGGGACGAATCATGATTCATGGGAGATTCCGCGTCAATAAAAGAAAGAAGTACTTATTCATTATTCAAAATATAGAGTCTTATACTGTCTTTGGACGCCAGATATAGTGTGACAGGCGAAAATACCGGAATACCGCAATATTCAGCAAAAATTACCCGATAAGTCGGGAAATCGGCGCAAAACTGCGCCTGTGATGGGGGGTTGGGCCCAGCCGGTTGAGGGCTTCCTGATGAAGCTTCACGCCGTATCCTGCATTTCGCTCCCAGCCGTATTCAGGATATTCGGCGGCCAGTTCGGCCATTAGACTGTCGCGGTGTTCCTTGGCGATGATGGAGGCTGCGGCGATTGAAAGCGATCGACTGTCCCCCTTCACGACAAGGGTCGTCGGACAGTGGAGGCCCGGGTCCCGGTTGCCGTCGACCAGCGCCGCGTCAGGTCGCTGGGGCAGCGCCTCCACGGCGCGCCGCATGGCGAGAAGGCTGGCCTGAAGAATGTTGAGGCGGTCGATCTCTTCGACGCTGGCTTCCGCGATAGCAAAATCGGCCGCTGCCCTGATATGGGGAAGCAGCGCGGCTCGTTTCTTCGCCGAAAGCTTCTTGGAATCGTCCAACACAGCGGCAAGGTCGGCAGGAAAGGTCGTCTGATCCAACACGGCCGCACAGGCCACGACCGGACCCGCCCAAGGTCCGCGACCAACTTCGTCCACCCCGGCGATTGTTATCTTGCCATCACGGCCTGCGCCGAGTTTGGCGCGCATTTCTGTTTCCAGGACAAAATCGGGCATGGGTCAGTCGTTGCCGGTTTCCGGGTCGGACTGTTTCAGGCGGCTGAACCGGGACGGTTGCTTTTCCGCTTTTGAAACAGTTGGTTCTTCCTCGTCGGCGGCTGGGGCATTGCTTGCCTCTGCGGCGGGTTTTGAGGCCTGCGCCCGCGCTTTTTCCGCCGCGGCTTTCGTCAGTTTGATTTCTTCGATCCGCGTTCTCGCCTTGTCCTTTACGCCGCTGGTCATGTTTTCAAAGGTTTCAACGGCATCATGGGCAACATGCCAGAACCATAGACTGGTCGCCTTGGTGAAGCGCCATTCCTGTCGGTAGACGAGGCGGAAGACCTTGCCCAATGAAGTCGCGTTACGAAGGGAGCGATGGGACAAGCGCCGGGCGAGGTCAACATAGATCGGACTGGTCACCAGGGATAGAACCGTTACGCCGACCAACAGGCGGTATACTTCATCGTCGATGACCCGCGCATTCGACGCGGCCCCGGCCAGAACGAAGGTGAATTCCCCCATTTGTCCGATGGTCAGACTTGCCAGGAAAGCCGTCTGCATGGTTTCGCCCTGAACGCGCAGGGCGACGATGTTGATGATCGTTTTGAAGAAGGTGACGAATATTCCGACGGCTAGAACGAGAAGGATATTATCCGCGATGAATTCCAGATTGATCAGCAGGCCGATGGACAGGAAGAAGATCATCAGCAGAACCGCCTGAACCGGCTCGGCGTTTTCGTGCATGACCTGACGCTGGCCGCTGTTGCCAACAATCAGCCCAGCCAGAAATGCACCGAAGGCGGGCGACATGCCAAAGAGACCGGCCAGGGTGGCGAAGAGGAAGCACAGGGCGAGGGACGCCATCGTGCCGATTTCCTTCTTCGCTTCGAGAATTTGGTGGAAAGGCAGATTAATCCGCTGGCGGCGCGTCATGTACAGGATCACCGCGACCAGCACACCGATGGAGGCTGCGACCTCGACCAATACGATCGGGTTGAAACCCTCACCCGCGAAGGAGGTGACGAACAGCAGCATTGGCGCGACGGCCAGATCCTGCGCGATCAGGATGCCGATGGCGACGCGTCCGGCCCGGTTTCGCAATTCGCCGATATCGTCCAGGATTTTCACCGCGACGGCGGTGGAAGAAAGTGCAAGGGCGAAACCGAACAGGACCACATGGGACGTCGGCAGGTCGAAGACCTGGCCGATAAGGGCCGTGGCGCCGACGCTGATCCCGATCTGGAACGCCGTGGTCAGGACCGCGACCCTCCAGATGTGTCGGAAACTGCGTAGCGACAGTTCCATGCCGATGAAATAAAGCAGCAGGATAACGCCGAGCTCGGCGAAGAAAGAAATGATCTCACGGTTGGCCACCAGACCCAGGCCGGAAGGGCCCAGTATGATGCCCGCGATGATATAGCCGACGATCGCCGGCTGTCGCAGCCGCACGAACAACATGCCGCACAATGTCGCTGCCGCGATCACGACGGCAACGCCCGTTAGATCGGCGGCTCCATGCATGGTTTCCCGTATCCCTGTTTAATCACCGATCAATTCCGGCAATCTACATGATACAGGATATGAGCCGTTCGTCCCCGATTAAAAGTCCATTGCTACAATGACTTGCGCTGTCGTGATACGGGTCGTGCCTATAGCAGAGACAATTGTTCCGCCCGGCCGGGTACGGTGAATTGAGTAAGGTCCAGGTCCGGCCGCGGGCCGTCCAGGCGTAGTTTCCGAACCCCGACACCGAACCGTTTGGCGATCAGATCCGCCACTGGGCCTTCGCCGCGCTGACGTTTGCCCCAGGTGGAATCGTAAAGCCGGCCGCCCCGGGTTTGCTTGACGAGAGATAACACGCGCGCGGCCCGATCCGGGAAATGCGCCTCCAGCCATTCGGTGAACAGATCCTTGATTTCGTGTGGCAGGCGCAGAAGGACATATCCAGCCCGGTTTGCGCCGGCGTCCTTGCTGGCTTCCAGCACGCGTTCGATTTCCCAGTCGTTGATGGCCGGGATGATCGGCGCCATCAGGATGCCGGTTGGGACACCTGCCGCCGCAAGGGTGCTGACCGCTTCCAGGCGCTTCGACGGTGTCGAGGCTCGCGGCTCCATAACATTGGCAAGCTTTCGATCCAGGGTCGTCACCGACAGCCAGACCGCCGCCATGCCCTTTTCCGCCATCGGTCCGATGATATCCAGGTCGCGGGTGATCAGCGCGCCCTTGGTGACGATCGTGAACGGGTGATTGAATTCGGCGAGGACCTGCAGAACCTGCCGCGTGGTCTCCTCCGCCTTCTCGATCGGCTGATAAGGATCCGTATTCGTGCCGAGGGCGATCGGCTTCGGAACGTATTTCGGGTTGCTCAATTCTCGCCTAAGAACTTTGGCGGCGTCAGGCTTGTGGAACAAACGCGTCTCGAAATCGAGGCCGGACGACAGGCCGTAATAGGCATGGGTGGGCCGTGCGAAGCAATAAACACAGCCGTGCTCGCATCCCCGATAGGGATTGATCGACTGATCGAAGGGAATGTCGGGCGACTTGTTTCGGGCGATGACGGTCTTTGCCGTATCGATTCCCAGTGTGGTGCGCAGTTTGGGCGGAGGATCGCCCCGCCGCGGATCATGAACCTCCCAACCGTCATCGGTCAGGATTCGATCGTGCCTTTCGAAGCGCCCGACTTTGTTTGTGACGGCGCCCCGACCTTTTCGGGGCCCCAGTTCGACCGGCTCAATATTCATGGTTTGTTCCTTTCCGTTCCACTATATAGAACAAAACAGGAATAAATGAAAGTCTGTTTGAATAAAGCCGGTACGCGGTCACGCGGCAGGTTTGCTGCGTTCCTTCTTGTCGAGATGGTCGTACCAAAGCGCGACGACCGAAGAGACCTTGCGTTTCAGGCCATGGAACCGAATCGGCCGCGGCGGGGTCACGGGCAGGGGTAATTCTTTCGGCGATGTCCCCATCATCCAATCCGCCAGCACCGGGCCGGATGCGGTCGTGACCGCTACTCCCCGTCCATTCCAGCCAACGGCGGCATGCAGACCTTCACCCTGGTCGATCAGCCGGGGCAGGTAGTCCATGGTAATCGCGACCTTGCCGTTCCAGAAATAGTCCATCCTCTGCTCAGCCAAGGCGGGGAAGAGCTGTTTGATCCGGGCACGGGCGAAGTCGAAGGAAGGCGGTTCCATCGACCCGTCCGACGCCCCGCGCGCGCCCATGATGAACCGCCCTTGGGCATCGACGCGAAAATATCCCAGCAGGCGGCGGAATTCCGAAACCCCGACACCGTCCGCGAGAAGTGTTTTCAGAATATTGTCCGACAAGGGCGCGGTAGCGATCTGATAGCTGAAAAACGGGATAACCGATTTCGAGAGCGACGGGATCGGATTGAACAGATCGGAATATCCGTTGGTACAGAACAGCGCCTTTTCGGCGATGACCGAACCGCCGGAAGCGGTCGTCAATTTCCACCCCCGGCCTTCACGGGCGACGGTCGTCACCGGGCTTTCCGTGAAGATTGTCGCGCCCGCCTTGCGGGCACCCTCCGCCAGACCGCGCGCATAGTTCAACGGTTGAAGTGTTCCGCCTCGTGGATCCCATAGTGAACCGGGATACCAATTCGTGCCCAGCCGGCGTTCCGTTTCGGCGGCCGACAGTATCTCCAGGTCGACACCGCGCCGGCCCAGGATCTCGGCCTTGCGTTCGATGGCGCGCATGGCGACGTCACCATGCGCCCCCTGGGCCCAGCCACCTTGTTTCGCATCGCAATCAATGCCCAGCCGGCTGATCAGATCGAAGGTGAATTGGGCGGTTCCGTCACCGAACCGATCCATCCGGGCCGCGCGGTCGGGATCAAGGCCCGGCCCGACCGGCACTTCGTTGTGCTTGAACCCGGCAATGATCTGGCCGCCATTGCGGCCGGACGCCCCGAAGCCAGGTTCCCGGGCCTCGAGTACGGTGACGGAGACACCCCGTTCCGCAAGATGCAGGGCGGTCGAAAGACCGGTGAAGCCACCGCCGACGATGGCGACATCCGCTTTTTCTACACCCTCCAGGGTCGGAAATTCGGCAGGCGCGGTCGCGGTGGCGCTCCAAAGAGATTGGGCAAAACCCTGGTTATCGATGTCGAGGTTGGGCACGGATGAAAAACTCACACACTGCGAAGGCGTCCAGCCAGAAGGCGGCCGGTATTGGCGAAGCTGAGCCCGTTGAGCGGAAATTCCAGAACGACGTGAAGGAAGCCTAGGAAGATCAAGGCCTGGAAACCCAACGTGTAGTCATAGGCGTAAAGGCCGATGTAACCCAGATAGGCGGAGATCAGGAATACGGTCCGGCCCTTGGAGATTTCGTGCCAGCGGATGACCCCGGTTTTACTGAACCAGTTGAGGTTATGGTAAATGTGCCAGAAAGCCACGAAGCCAAGCAGCTTCTCGATATTCGGGTTGTCGGCATCCACGCCGATCAGGGAGAAGAAGCCTTGATAGGCAGGGGCCAGATCATAGCCGAATCCCAAGGCGAATTCGCTGGCCGGGATGGAAGGCAGTCCCGGGATGAAAAACGTCGCGCTGAAGAGGATCAGCGCAGCGAGCGTGCCGAAGGCATAGATGCTGTTGTTCCTCAGCGCGCCGAGCAAGATGAAGACCGATGTGAACAGCACCAGATGCACCATGTTGGCGAGCAGTATGAAGAACCAGACCGCCGGGGTGAACATGAACAGCATCAAACCCACGGCGGTCGTCCCGATTGCGATCGGCGCGCGATACCGCCAGTCGGTGACGAAGGCCATGGTAATTGCCAGGAAGAAGGTCAGGACCAGGCCGATATAGGCATGTCCCATATCCATGCGCAGGACGTCATGTGCGAAGATCGTTCCGAAACCGAGGACGGCAAGCGGCACGAAATCGTAACGGCGCTTGGTGAAATACTGGCGATCGTGAAGCCAGGACAATTCTGTCAAATAATGGGCCGGACCAAAGATCGCATAGCTGAACAATAGCACTTCGACCGGCACTGCATGCGCAACAAGACAGGCCAGCACGACGAAGCCCAGATTGGCTTGATCGATCCGCGTTATCGACATGGTCGACAGAATGCGCCGGAACGCTTGTCCGGCGCAATGGTCTAGATGGGACGGCTATTGCCCATTCAGGCGGTTTTTTCGTGTTCCCGAAGCCGCGGCATCAATTCGACGAAGTTGCAGGGACGCCAGCGAATATCAAGCTGGGTGGAAAGGATGTCGTCCCAACCGTCCTTGCAGGCCCCCGTCGATCCGGGCAGACCAAACAGATAGGTGCCGCGCGCCACGCCGGCCATGGCGCGGCTTTGCACGGTCGAGGTTCCGATCTTCTGGTAGCTCAGCATCCGGAACAGTTCGCCGAAACCGGGGATGTCCTTCTCACAGACCTTGGCGAAGGCTTCCGGCGTGACGTCCCGGCCGGTGACGCCGGTGCCGCCCGTGGTGATAATGCAGTCGATGGAGGGATTATCGATCCATTCGGTCAGTTTGGCGGCGATCTTGTCCGTGTCGTCGGTGACAATGGCGCGGTCCGCCAGGACATGGCCGGCCGATTGCAGCCGATCAACCAGCGTCTGACCGGATCTGTCATCTTCCAGCGTCCGCGTGTCCGAAACGGTCATCACTGCGATATGGACCGGTTTGAAAGGGATTTTTTCGTCGATCGCCATGGCGTCACCTGCGCTTTGATGGTCTGCCACACCTATGCCCGCGGCCTCGCTTCCGCAAGGCCGGGCGGGGCGGATTGCCCTCCTGGTCGGTGTGCTGCGTTACTGTGCCGCGCCCGTGCGGGCGGTGCGAACCGCTGCGCCGCCATCGTCCAGCGCCGTATACACGGGCCAATATCCGGCCAGCAGGTTGTCCAGAGTCGGCGTGGCCTGCCCGAATCGGTGGCGATACACCCACATGTCGGCCAAGACGTTTTCGACGTAGTTCCGGGTTTCCCGGGATGGCAGGCTTTCGATGAACAGCAGCGGATCATCCGCATAATCGACCTTGGCGCGCCATTTCTGGAGGTTTCCGGGCCCACCGTTATAGGCGGCGACTGTGTAGAACAGGTTCTCGCCCGCCTTGGGGTCGTCCATCAGCATCTTGATGTATTTTTGTCCGATCTGCAGGTTCAGGCCCGGATCAAGCAACTCGTCGCGCTGGTTTCCCCTGAACGAACGGCCCGCGACGAATCCGGCCGTCGCCGGCATGACCTGCATCAGGCCGCGGGCCCCGGCCGGGCTTTTCGCTGTGGGCCGGAACCGGCTTTCCCGGCGGATAAAGGCATAGAGCATGGCACGGTCGACGGTGAAGCCGCCATCCGGCTCGAAGCCGGGGACCGGATACATCGCCGCGTCCAGCCGCATGCCCTGATTGCGTTCCAGGCTGGCGCCGAGGCGATAAGCGAGATCCGCCAATCCGGCCCGGTCGGCCATCGCGACCAGGACCTGCGCTACCCGGGGCGGCAGGACATGGGCGAACCGGCGCAGCTCGGCCTCGGCAAGGGTCGTTTCACCGACCTGAACCAGGGCCATGGCCCGTTTCGCCGCCGGAATCCTGCGCAGGATATCCGCATGCTCCGGTCCCAGCACCGGCAGAGACCAGTCGAAATTCGGTTCCAGTCCCAGGGCCCGAATCGACAGCAGGCCATAGAAACTGCGCGGCTCTTCCGCCGCCTTGATCAGCATCGGCGTGACCTTGTCCGGTTCGCCGCCGATCAGATAGGACCGCGACGCCCAGAAAGCGCCAGCGGCCTTGTCTTCCTCATCCGCGGCCGGACTGTCTGCCAGGATACCGAAGAATTTGGCGGCCGAGGCGTGGTTGCCGGCGCGGAAAGCGGCCAGACCACCCCACCAGGCGGCGTTGGATGTCTTGTCGCCTGCGTGTTTGACCGCTTCGCGCGCAACTTTGATCGCTTCCGCATCCTTGTGATAACGGAAATATCCGCGCGCGATGACCCCCAGGCTTTCCCCGTAGCTGACCGGGTCGAAGATCCGACGGATATGCGATTGGGACAGATATTCGAGGGATTTCGTGACGCTGCCGCGTTGAACCCACGCGTCGATCCGGCGCATGATCTTGCGAACTTCCGCCGAACGCCGCGGCCGATACACCGACTTGTCTGCAGGGCTTTTCCTGCCCTGGTCTTCGGTCAGCACAAGATCGTTCGGCACGGGGTTCTGCGGCTGTAGAGGATACCGCCAATTGCTGGGGCGGCGGCGCAGCGCCAGGCTGTAAATCTTCTCGGCGCCGGGATGATCCGCATACTGCCCCATCCACGCCTTTAATTCCTTGTAGGTCGACCGATAGGCCGTCGGGTGCATCAGCCGCTGATACAGGACATGTCCCATCAACAGGCGGTCGTCCAAACCCTCGATCAGTTTGTCGGCGGCGCGCCAGTCGCCCTTTTCCTGCAAGTCGAAAATCTTGGCGTAAAGGTCCGCATCGCGCCCGGAAAGCGGGCTGGGCGTGGCGGGCAGGCGCGGTGTTTCCACCCCTCTGCTATCCTCGAAGGGACCGGGCGTCAAAGCGGCCGTTTCGGTCGTGATCTGGCTGTTGCCGGTCCTGCCGTCCTGGGCGTTTGCCATTCCGCTTGTGGCCAGCGCCAGACCGAACCCAACACCAACTAGTGCGGCGTTGAAAGAACGTCGCATCGAAAACCTCGCATTTTCGGCGGAAATCCGCCCTTGTCCGTCAAGCCGTGCCGCAGGAACTCACATCCCGGCAAGGCCTCCCCTCCCCATCGTCCGCGCAATTTTGGATACGGCGCGGCCCAAGGGCTCAATCGCATATTATACGCAGCGAATAGGATTGGTCGAGATGCTGCGGCGCCTACGGTTGCCCAGGCAACTAATCGGCGTCGGATCCGGTGTCGAGGGGTGAAGTGGCGAGACCCAGCTCGTTGAGGCGTTCCCGCAGGATCAAGGCGTCCCGCCAGGCAAAGCGCTTCTGCGCGGCATTGCGAAGCAGATAGGCAGGGTGAAGCGTCGGCAACGCGGGAATCGGCGGGTCGATGGAACCGATCGAGACCGCGTCCCATTTACCGCGCAGCTTGGTGATGCCCTGGCTTGTCTGTAACAGGCTCTTGGCCGACCGGTTACCGACAAGCACGATGACTTTCGGATTGATCAGTTGGATATGCCGCTCAAGGAAAGGCAGGCAGGTCGCGACTTCCGCATCGGTCGGTGTGCGATTTCCGGGCGGCCGCCAGTACAACATGTTCGTGATGTAGAAGCGACTACGGTCCAGTCCGATGAAGGACAGCATACGGTCCAGCATTTGTCCGCTGACGCCGACGAAGGGCAGGCCCTGCCGGTCTTCGTCCGCGCCCGGCGCCTCGCCGATGAACATCACGCCCGCTTCCGGGTTGCCGTCCCCGAAGACCAGATTGGTCGCCGTTTTTTTCAGGGGGCAGCCCTCGAATTTTTCAAGCGCGGCCCGCAAGTCGTCGAGCGTGGTGCAGGCCGCCGCTGCCTGTCGGGCATCGGCGATGGCCTCTTCCGCCCCGATCACCTTGGCGCTGGTTGAGGCCGGGGCCGGCGGCGGGGTCGATCGGATCCGCTCCGTCAGCGGCGGCTTCTGGGAAGGCGCCGATTGCGCGGGTTGAGCCGCTTTCGCCGCTGTTGCCGCGTACCGGTCGAGCGGCAGATCGGCGATGGCTTCGTCGGCGCCCATGGCGACCTGCCAGGACAAGGCGGACAGGGCCGCCATGGCGTCCAGGTCGCTTCCGTCCGGCTTTTGGTCGTCTCTGTTCATGGGGCGGCTGTCTTGTCAGAGTAGTTAATAATGTCTAGCACAGGTGCGGCGCGGCACAAGCCGGGCCTTTGGGAAGGACGAGGCAACAGTCAGGCAGGAAGGTGGACGGTCATGTCCGACGAAGTGGTCGAACGGGAATTTATGGAATATGACGTGCTGGTCGTCGGCGCCGGCCCATCGGGCTTGAGCGCGGCAATCCGCATTCGACAACTCGCCGCGGAACAGGGCAAGGAACTCAGCGTCTGTGTTCTGGAAAAGGGGTCGGAAGTCGGCGCGCATATCCTGTCCGGAGCGGTTCTGGAGCCGCGCACCCTGAACGAGTTGTTCCCCAACTGGCAGGAACTGGGCGCCCCGCTGGATACCCCGGCCAAGGAAGACGCCTTTCTGTATCTGACGGAAGCGAACCATATCCGTTTCCCGACCCCGCCGCAGATGAACAACCACGGCAACTACATCATCAGCCTGGGGAACTTCACCCGCTGGCTGGGGGAACAGGCCGAAGCGCTGGGTGTCGAGATCTATCCCGGTTTCGCCGCCGCCGAGGTGCTTTATCACGACGACGGTTCCGTCAAAGGCGTTGCCACCGGCGACATGGGCATCACCAAGACCGGTGAGAAGGGCCCTAACTATCAGCCCGGCATGGAATTGCATGCCAAGCAGACCATCTTCGCGGAAGGGTGTCGCGGGTCGCTTGGCAAGATGCTGATGGAAAAGTTCGATCTGCGCGCCAACAGCGACGTCCAGACCTACGGGATCGGCATCAAGGAATTGTGGGACATCGACCCCGCCAAGTCGGAACCGGGTAAGATCGTTCATACCGCCGGCTGGCCGCTGGACAGCAAGACCTATGGCGGGTCCTTCATGTACCACCTGAACGGCAATCAGGTCGCCATCGGTTTCGTCGTCGGGCTCGATTACGAGAACCCCTATCTCTCGCCGTATCAGGAATTTCAGCGCTTCAAGCACCATCCGTCGATCAAGCCGGTGCTGGAAGGCGGCCGGCGGGTTTCCTACGGCGCCCGCGCCCTGAACGAGGGCGGGTTCCAATCGATCCCGAAGCTGACTTTCCCCGGCGGCATGATGGTCGGGTGCGAAGCGGGCTTCCTGAACGTGCCGAAGATCAAAGGCACTCATTTGGCCATGAAGTCCGGCATGACCGCCGCGGAAGCGGTCTTCGACGTTCTGACCGGTGAGGGCGAGGCGCCCCGTGAAGTGACCGACTACGCCGACCGGTTGAAGGACACCTGGCTGTGGAAGGAACTCTACAAGGTCCGTAATATTCGCCCGTCCTTCAAATACGGGTTCTGGGGCGGTTTCTTCTACAGTGCCCTGGATACGGTCATTCTGCAGGGCAACGCCCCCTGGACCTTGAAGCATCACGGGACCGACCATGGTTCCCTGAAGCCGAAATCGCAGTTCAAGCCGATCGACTATCCGAAACCCGATGGGGAAATCAGCTTCGACCGGCTGACCAACGTCTCCTTCTCCTTCACCAATCACGAAGAAGACCAGCCGGCGCATCTGACCTTGAAGGACGACAGCGTCCCGATCGCTGTGAACCTAGAGAAATACGATGCCCCGGAACAGCGCTACTGCCCCGCCGGGGTGTACGAAATCGTCCGGGAAGACGATGGATCCAATCCGCGCCTGCAGATCAACGCGCAAAACTGCGTCCACTGCAAGACATGCGACATCAAGGACCCGACCCAGAATATCAACTGGGTGACGCCGGAAGGTGGCGGCGGGCCAAACTACCCGAACATGTAGACGTGAAACGGCGCCGGGGATGGTCCCCGGCGTCAGTTCGTTTGGGCGGGGCCGCCCGGTGGAAATGCCATCGGGCCCAGACCCGGCACGCCGAACATGCCGAGCTTGAAACTGCCGGCGATTCGTTCCGCGCAAGCGATGAAAACCGCGGCGGCACCCGGGCTGGCGACGTTCCGTGCACTCTCGCCGAATAGACTGAGCCAGCGATCGAAATGCGCAGGCTCAACGTCCCGCAACAACCGGTGTTTCATCATCGGATTTCCTTTGAACCGACCGGTCATCAAGGTGACCGACGACCAGAAATCCATCATCGTCCGCAAATGCGGTTCCCAATCCTCGATCTTACTGTCGAAGATCGGTCCGAGATCGTCATCCGCACGCACCTTGCCGTAGAAATCCCGGACCAGCGCTTCGATAACCGTCTCATCGATATCGGGATGCATGGGCCGCCGGCGCGATGAGGGTCCTCCGGCATCGGTGTCAGTGATTGGCTGCGACATTCGACCGAGCCTTCCGTTGCTGATTCCAAAAAATAAGATGCATTTTCTACACACCTTATATGTTGCGGCGTTGCGTCAAAGCAATATATAAAATGCACCTTATTTCAAAATCAATGAAAGTGCCTGTCATGCGGTTCACCCGCCACACGGATTACGCCCTTCGCGTCCTTATGTTCCTGGGCCTGAAGTCGCCGGGCGAGTTGGCAACGATCAAGGAAATATCCGACCGCTATGGAATTTCCGAGAACCATTTGATGAAGGTTGTGCACCGACTGGGTCGGAACGGTTTGATTGAGACGATCCGCGGACGGCAGGGCGGGATTCGTCTGGCTCGGTCTCCGGCCGATATCGGGATCGGGGACGTCGTGCGCCGCTGCGAGGACGACATGCGGCTTGTCGAATGTTTCGATCCGAAGACCAATAAATGCCGGATCGCTGCTTGCTGCACGCTTCCCATGGTGCTGGACGAAGCCCTCGCCGCCTTCATGGCCGTGTTGGATCGGTTCACCCTGGCGGACCTGTTGAAATCCCGTCAGGGCCTCGTTTCGGTCCTGATGCCTGATTTGGAAAGGGGCGCTTGATGGACAGACCGATCACCGGTTTCGACAGGGACGAAGAAGGGCATTGGGTGGCCCTGCTTTCCTGCGGCCACCGTCAGCACGTCCGACACCAACCGCCATTCGTTGACAGGGCTTGGACGCAAAGCGAAGACGGGCGGGCCGAGGCGCTCGGGCAGATGCTGGATTGCCCTCTCTGCGACCGCATGGAACCGCCGGAAAGGGCGGTGCGGTACAAGTCGACACCGATTTTCACCGAATTGACGATTCCGAAAGCCTTGCGGCGGGATCACAGCACCAAACCCGGTGTTTGGGGCCGTATTCGCGTGCTGGAAGGGAATTTGCTTTATGAAGTGATGGCGCCGAGCATTCAGAGTTTCACCCTGGATTCGACCTCGACCGCTTTCATCGTGCCGGAAGTCCCGCATCGGGTGGAAAAGATCCGCAGGGTCATATTCCAGGTCGATTTTCTGAAAGTACCTGATCTGTAAGCCTGGACGGGTGAAGAGCGCGGTATCATCCGATCCGCTTCGTGCTAGTCTGCCGGAATGAAACGATTGCCTCACCGGACCGCTTTCAGTGCGGTCATGATCTGCTTGTCCGCCATCGTGCTGATGCTAACGCCGCCGAAACCGAGTGCGGCCCAGGATGGCCTGGATGACGCAAGAAAGATGGTGAACGGTGCGGTCGAAGCGATCGTCGAAAGCGGTTGGCCGGGCGCGCTGGTCGCCGTTCCTCCCGAAACATGGATTCGTCTCGAAGAAGATCTGTATGTCTTCATCATGAACACACGCGGCGATATTGTCTTTCATCCGAACCGCGGGGCCATCGGTGTCAACGTCTCCGGCGCGACGGATGTCGACGGATATGCCTATATGCAAGACCTGATGGGCCAATTGGCGTCGGACGGGGCAACGGGCGTTGTGGAGTATTACTGGCCGCGCCCTTCCGACGGTGAGATGCGGTTGAAGCGCACCTATGCACGTCGGATCGGTAACCTGTTGGTGGCGTGCGGTGTCTATGTAGAAGACATTTAATCTGCCTCGGGAAGCCCCCGTAGCGCGGCCAATTCCGCCTCCAATCCTTGAATTCTGTTCTGCAGCAGGCCGATTGCCTCCACGACCTGATCCTCCGGATACATCACCGGAATGTGCTGCGGGCAATTCGCATCCCAAGCTTCCACGCGAATGACATAGGCCCTCTCAGGGCGGGCGCGGTATCCTTCCGGCATCAAACGCGCCAGAAGGTCGGAGTCATCCTCCCGCACTTCGGCGGTGCCCCAGATCTTGATGCGTTGTTTGTTCTGATAGTCCATCAGAAACAGGAAGACCTTGCCGTTCTCGGTCAGATTTCCGGTGGAGATATACTGCCGGTTACCGGCGAAATCCGCGAATGCCAGTGTTCTCGGGTCCAGAACGCGAAGGAAACCGGCGGGACCGCCGCGATGCTGGATATAAGGCTGACCCTCCGCATTCGCCGTCGCCAGATAAAAGCTTGTCCGGCTCTCGACATAGGCTTTGACGTTTTCGTCGATTTCATTGGACCAGCCCTGGCCGGCCTCCATCCGGGCGTAACCGCGGCGGGAGCCGTTCTTCTCCTGCTGCTTTTTCACAGCGGGCGTGAAGGCGATGTCGCTGATGGGCCTTGGCGTTTGCTCGCCGGCGGCGTCGTCACCCTTTCCGGCCTCTGTTTCCACGTCCGGTTCCACGTCCGGTTCCATGTCCGGCACGGCTTCCTCCTGGCGTCTGTTTCCCCGATTGCGGGGCTGCATATGGCGCGCATTTCAGGGATTATTATATCTCAGAAGCCAATAAATCGACGTCTCACACGGAAGTTACTGTTCGCGACTAGGATAATGTCCGATCGACAAGGCGACGCGGCGAACCGGTATGCAGTGTTATCCTGCGTGGCAAGGGGCGCCTCGTTGGTTTACACTGACCGTCGGTCTACATAACTAGGAATAACTAAGACCGTTCGAAACTGTTGCCTGAAACTATGGCGTGGAGCATCGATGACTGACTTCGTTCCTTCCTTCCGAACCCTGGCCGCTTCTGTGGGATTCCTGGCACTTGCCGGATGGACGGGCGCGGTTTCCGGCGCAGGGCCGGCCCAGGCGGAAGGCAACGCAGAGTCGAAACCGGTTGAAGCACATTCACATGCGGGTGCGTATCTCGCCGGTTGGTTTGCCGAGAAACAAAGCGATTTTTCAACTGCGGCCTATTTGCTGGACCGTCTTCTGGAAGACAGTCCCGATGATCCGGAACTGAAAGTGCGCGCGTTTTATGCGAATCTGCGCGCCGGCCTGTTCGACCGTGCGCTGGACTTGGCCAAATCGATTTCCGAACAGGATGTGAACGTCCCGATGATGGCCCAATTCACTGTCGTCGCCGGTAGTTTACGGGACGGCGCCTGGGAAGAAGCCTTGGCGATGGCTGAGCAGGTCCCGGACAACAGCTTGGCCCGATACGCCAAGCCGATGGTCAAGGCTTGGGCTCTGGCGGGATTGGATAGGACCGATGACGCCATCGCCGCGCTTGGCGAACTGACGGACGAAACCGGTTTTCGGCGTCTTCGCAGCTTGCATGAAGGAATGATCTTCGTACGTGCCGGCCGCTTGGATGACGCACTCGCCGCCTTGGTGGAGGAAGGTGAGGATGTCGCTACCGCCCCGTTGAGGAAAGTTCGAACAGTAGCGAAGCTCTACGCACTGCAAGGCCGGACGCAGGATGCGGAAGACTTGCTTCGCAACTATCTTGATCGGTTCCCCGGCACCGTGATCGTCGAACAGGACCTTTCCGCCCTGGCAGACGGCAAACGAATCGATCAGGAGATCGGCCCGGCGGAAGGGGTTTCGGACGGCTTCTATCATCTCGCTTCCGGGGTGCAGCAACAGTCCGAGGAATTCGCGCTGGTCTTCGGCCGGCTTTCCTCGATGCTCGATCCGTCGCACGACCTGCCCTTGTTGCTTGTCGGCAACATCCTGGAGGACCGCGACCGGTTCTCCGACGCTGTCGCGACCTTGGACAAGATCCAACCGGATTCTCCCTATTATTGGGACGCGCGTCTCAGCATCGCCGACAATTATGTCGATCAGGGCAAGAAGACCCAGGCGGTCGACCTGCTGGAAGGCATGGCGGAAGAGCGTCCGGACAGCACCGATCCGTTGATCAAGATCGGTTATGTTCTGCGGGCGGATAAGCGCTATCTGGATGAGGTCGAGATCTATAATCGCGCCATATCGAGAATCGACGGCGACCCCGAAGCGCGGCACTGGATTTTGTTCTACAATCGCGGCATCGCGTATGAGCGGTCGAAACAGTGGGCCAAGGCGGAGCCGGATTTCCTGAAGGCGCTTGACCTGAAACCCGATGATCCGTTCGTTCTCAACTACCTTGGATATTCCTGGGTGGAGCAGGGCGTGAATATCCCGGAAGCCAAGGAAATGATCCGGAAGGCTTTGGATCAGCGCCAGACGGACGGCTATATCGTCGACAGTCTTGGCTGGGTGCTGTACCGCACCGGGTCATTCGATGAAGCTGTGGGCTATCTGGAGCGGGCGGTGCAGCTGCGCCCGCAGGACCCGATCATCAACGATCATCTCGGCGACGCCTATTGGCGGGTCGGACGACGTAACGAGGCCCGTTTCCAATGGGACCGTGCCTTGAACCTGGAACCCGAGGAGGACGTCATCCCGACAATCCGTGAGAAGCTGAAGAACGGAATGGGTGAGCCCGAGATCATCGAGATCTCCAACTAAAATTTTCAAACGACCGCCGGTTGGCGTTGTCAGCGGGAGGGGCCTCCGTGACACAAGTAACCATACAGGCGCCGGTGAAGCTGAACCTGTATCTTCATGTCGTGGGTCGCAGAGGCGACGGCTACCACGAAGTGGATACATTGATAGCCTTCACCGATTACGGCGACACCATTACCGCAGAGGAAGCGGACCAATTCGAAATCGTGGCGGATGGGCCATACGCTTCCGAATTGCCGGACAAGGAAGGCAATCTGGTGATTCATGCGGTGCGTGCACTGCGCGAGGCGGCCGGTTTTGTCGGCGGTGCCAAAATCACGTTAACGAAGAATATTCCGGTCGCGGCGGGGATCGGCGGTGGGTCGGCGGATGCAGCCGCCGCGATGTGGGCCGTTGCGCGGCTCTATCAAGTGGATACCAAGGACAAGGTGGACCTTTTCGCGGCCAGCCGCGGACTTGGCGCGGATGTGCCGGCCTGTCTATTCCGTCGGCCGTGTTTCGCCTCCGGCATCGGCCAGGACCTGATGGCAGCGCCTGTTCTTCCCGAAGCGGGCATCGTCCTCGTCAATCCCGGTATCAAGCTTGCCACCGCCTCGGTCTTCAAGGCGCGTAAAGGCGGCTTTACGCCGGACGGGTCGAATATCGAAGCCAATCTGGAAAAGGTGCCTTTGCTGGTCAGTTTCTTGAAGAATCGCGCAAACGATCTGACCGACGCCGCCGTCAAACTATGCCCGGCCGTGGAAGACGCGCTTTACGCCCTGGAACAATTGCCGGGTTGCCGGTTGGCGCGGATGTCCGGCAGCGGCGCCACCTGTTTCGGTATTTTCGATGACCGCGCCGCCGCGGAACACGCCGCCGAGATGTTCCAGTCGCCGGATCATTGGTGGGTGAAGGCCATGGCGCTGGCGATGCCGGAACGCGCCTGAGGTGGCGGATGGAAAAAATACGGGCGGTTTCGCCCGCCGGCAAAAATGAGATCAAAAGGCTTGCCGCGGGCGGGTGAAATCCCTAGATTGCGGCCCGCTGTTGGGGCGTAGCCAAGCGGTAAGGCACCGGTTTTTGGTACCGGCATGCGCTGGTTCGAATCCAGCCGCCCCAGCCAGCTTTCCAAGGTCCGTTTCGGACCCATTCATCACCCCCGAATTTTCTTTGTCTCCGGTCGCGAGTTTGTCGTGACCTGACGTCGTGGACTTGTTTCGCGACCAACGCGCGCGAACCGTGCGTGCCGTCCGGCCTGTGCGGTCTACGGATCGCTAAACATCTGGAAACAAATCACTAAACAACAGATTTAGCCGAATTTGGTGCATTGCACCAATAAGACTACAATTATACCGCATTGCGATATTTAATTACCTATTAATGCCAATAAAGAAAACATATTGACTCTGAAATTGTTTAGTGAAATCGTTCACTAAACCCAGTTCACTAAACATTGGGTTCGGCCGCCGGAAGCGATGGCGGCTTGGGAGCCGTAATCCGGAATTCCGTGCAAGACCGGGAAATGCCGGCGGAACGGTTCCCGCAAAATGGATAAGGGGGAACCCGGCCCATCGAGCTGGGCAAAAGAGCCGGAGGCGAACCGGACGATGCTTCGGGCGGACGAAACCGCCGAAGAGGTTCAAGGAGGAAAAAATGCGGAAATCATTTGCATCAGTTGTGGGGGCCGTCGCATTGGCGGCCGGTCTCACCGCCGGCGGAAACGCCCAGGCGGCGGATGGTGAATTGACCTTGTGCTGGGCCGCCTGGGACCCGGCGAATGCGCTTGTTGAACTGTCAAAGGATTTCGAGGCGTCGTCCGGTATCAAGATGAATTTCGAGTTCGTGCCGTGGCCGAACTTCGCCGACCGGATGCTCAACGAATTGAATTCGGGCGGCAAGCTCTGCGATCTGTTGATCGGCGACAGCCAATGGATCGGCGGTTCGGCGGAGAACGGTTATTACGTGAAGCTGAACGATTTCTTCGACAAGGAAGGCATCAGCATGGACGATTTCGCCCCGGCGACCGTCTATGCCTATTCGACCTGGCCGAAGGGAACGCCCAATTACTGGGCTCTGCCCGCAATGGGTGACGCGAATGGCTGGGTCTACCGCAAGGACTGGTTCGCCAAGCCGGAATTGCAGGCCGAGTTCAAGAGCAAGCACGGCCGCGACCTGGCGCCGCCGAAGACCTGGGATGAATTCAAGCAGGTTGCCGAGTTCTTCCAGGAACGCGAAATCGATGGGAAAAAGGTCTATGGCGCGGCGATCTTCACCGAACGTGCGTCCGAAGGCATCACCATGGGGGCCAGTTCAGCGCTCTATTCCTACGGCTTCAAATACGAGAACACACCCGGCAAATACGATATGGAAGGGGCGGTGAACTCAGCCGACGCGGTCGCGGGGCTTGAGATGTACAAGGCCATCTACGAGTGCTGCACACCTCCCGGCTATACGGACAGCTATATGGGCGAGGGATTGGACGCGTTCAAATCCGGTCAGGTGGCGATGATGATGAACTGGTTCGCCTTCTGGCCCGGCATGTACAAGGATGAGAATGTGGGCGGCGACAAGATCGGCTTCTTCGTGAATCCGGCTCAGAAGGTCGCGGCTTCCACACTCGGCGGACAGGGCATCTCGGTTGTCGCGAATACGGACAATATGGAAGGTGCGCTTGAATACGTGAAATGGTTCGCCCAAGCCGATGTGCAGAAGAAATGGTGGTCGCTGGGCGGTTATTCCTGCCACAACGCGGTCCTGAACGACCCGTCCTTCAAGTCGTCACAGCCGTTCGCGGCGGACTTCCTGGAGGCCATGGGCGGCGTGCAGGATTTCTGGCAGGAACCGGCTTATGCGCAGCTTCTACAGGCCATGCAGAAACGCCTGCATGACTATGTGGTCGCCGATCAGGGCACCGCGAAGGAGGCACTCGACAAGCTGATCCGGGATTGGACCGAGGTCTTCGAGGACGAAGGTAAACTCTAAGATCACCTCGCTTGTCGCGCCGCGGTACGGCTTCCCTGTACCAAATTTCCCGCCCGGAGCGGGGAAGCCGACCCGGCCCGATCCCTGGTTTTTTGTACGCACCGTGCCGATCGGCAATACGCCGCCCAAGGCATGAAACGATAGGTTTGTTTCCGTGACGAATTCAGTGGAAAACATACTCGATCGCAGCGCCGACCGTGCCGCCAAAGCCACGCCCGAAGGGGTTGCCCGGCGCATCCGCGGCCTGTCGGACAGGGCAGTGGCTTGGCTGTTCGTCAGCCCGACGATCCTGCTGCTGTTGGCGATCAACATCTTCCCGCTGATCTGGACCATTCAGCTCTCGTTTACGAATTACCGGGCCAACCGCCCGAATGCGGAGATCAAGGATGTCGGTCTGCGCAACTATGAGCGGATCCTGACGGACGAGGATATCTGGTTGTCGATGCAGACGACGGCCCATTTCGTGATCTGGACGATCGTGCTGCAGACCGTGATCGGCTTCGCCCTTGCCTACCTGATTGACCGAAAATTTCGTGGACATGCTTTCTGGACCACCGTGATCCTGATCCCGATGATGCTGTCGCCGGCGGTCGTGGGTAATTTCTGGCGCTTTCTGTATCAACCCCAGATCGGTCTGTTCAATTACATCGTGACCTTCTTTACCGGCGGTGATCCATCCTCGTTCCAGATGTTGGGGGATGTCGACCTGGCGCCCTGGGCGATCGTTATCGTCGATACCTGGATGTGGACGCCTTATGTGATGCTGATCTGTCTCGCCGGCTTGCGGTCGATTCCCGACTATATCTACGAGGCGGCCGAGGTCGACCGTGCCGGGCCCTGGCGCCGGTTCTGGTCGATCACGCTGCCCATGGCGCTGCCCTTCATCATGCTGGCGGTGCTGTTTCGGGGGATCGAGAATTTCAAGATGTTCGACATGGTCATACTGCTGACCGGGGGCGGGCCGGGTTCGATCACCGAGGTCGCGTCGATCACTCTCAAGCGCGAGGCGTTCGAGGCATGGAGGACGGGTTATTCCTCCGCGTTTGCAATTATCCTCTTCGTTGCCGTCTTCGGCTTGGCGAACATCTATGTGAAAGCGTTGAACAGGGTGAAGGAGCGATGAGCATGAACACCGCGCATTCCGTCGTCGAACCCACAAGCAACGCCAAGCGCGTGGCTGCGGTATTGGTGGTCGCCTATGCCATCGTCACGATGATCCCGTTGTTCTGGATTTTCGCGACGGGAACCAAATCGCCGCCGGACTCGATCAGCTATCCGCCCAAGATCGTTTATGAGCCGAGCGCTGAAGGATACTGCAATCTGTTCACGACGCGCACCCGCCAGACCCAGGAATACATCGACTCCCTGGGAGAGCCGGAAACCCTGTGCGAGGAGATTACTCTTAACCGCAACATGGTGATTGCGGGGCCGTCGAACTATGTGCCGCGCTTTATCAACTCGTTGATCATTGCATTCGGGTCGACTTTCTGCGCGGTCTTCCTGGGCACGATCACGGCTTATGCGTTTTCCCGTTTCAAGGTGCCGCTGGCCAACGATCTGCTGTTCTTCATCCTGTCGACCCGCATGATGCCGCCGATCGCCGTCGCCATCCCCATCTACCTGATGTATCGGGAACTGGGGCTGTCCGACACAAAACTCGGCATGATCCTGCTCTATACGGCGGTCAATGTGTCGCTGTCGGTCTGGCTGCTGAAGGGATTCATCGACGAGATCCCGCGTGAATACGAGGAGGCGGCGCTGATCGACGGCTATACTCGCCTGCAGGCCTTCTGGAAGGTGGTGCTGCCGCAGGCCTCCACCGGCATCGCGGCGACGGCGATCTTCTGTCTGATCTTTGCGTGGAATGAATACGCCTTCGCGGTGCTGCTTACCTCGGGCACGGCCCAGACGGCGCCGCCTTTCATCCCGACCATCATCGGGGAGGGCGGCATGGACTGGCCGGCGGTCGGCGCGGGAACGACGATTTTCCTGGTGCCCATCTTGGTCTTCACCGTGCTGCTGCGGAAACACCTGCTGCGCGGCATCACATTCGGGGCGGTTCGGAAATGACGATGGAAACGGACATCAAGGTTGAAAAGCCGAAATCGCTGCTTCGGCGCATTTTCCGCCGAGCCCCGTGGGAAAACACCGCGACCGCGTTGATCGCCCTTGGCGTGATCATGCTGATGCAGCCCTTCGCCATAGAGCTCTACACCTATTCCTTCGGTGTGATCCTGGTCGGGACCGTCGGGTTCATCATCGTCAGCCATTTTCCGGAGTAGAGGACATGGCGGAAATCGAAGTCAGAAAACTCAGAAAGGTGTTCGGCGAATTCATCGCCGTGCGGGAATCCAGCTTCACCATCCATGACGGGGAATTCTTCGTGATGTTGGGACCGTCCGGTTGCGGCAAGACAACGACCCTGCGGATGATCGCGGGGCTGGAATTGCCGACCGAAGGTGAGATCCTGCTGGATGGGGAGGACGTCACTTTCAAGCGGGCCTCCCAGCGGGACATAGCTTTCATGTTCCAGCTCTTCGCGCTCTACCCGCATATGAATGTGCGGCAGAACATTTCCTTCCCGCTGCGCTGTCAGGGAACGCCGAGGGCCGAAATCAAATCGCGGGTCGAAGAAACCGCCTCGCTGCTGAGGATTGATCATCTTCTCGACCAGCCCGTCTCCCGCCTTGCCGGCGGCGACCGCCAGCGTGTCGCGCTGGGTCGCGCCATCGTCCGCCGTCCGAAGGCATTCCTGATGGACGAACCATTGGGCGCGTTGGATGCGGAATTCCGCGAGTTGATGACCGAGGAACTGCGCGGCCTGCACAACCGGATGGGTGCCACCACGCTTTACGTCACGCATGACCAGTTGGAAGCGATGTCTATGGCCGACCGGATCATGGTCATGAACCATGGCGTGATCGAACAACTGGCGACGCCGCAGGAAATCTATGACCGGCCGGCAACCATGTTCGTCGCGGATTTCATCGGTAGCCCTTCGATGAGCATGTTGCATTTCGAAGGTGCGGTGGAGCCGGGCCAGAACAGCGTGCCGATGAACGGATCACGGATCCCGGTGCCGACGCTGCGGGAAGGCCGCGCCAATGGCGAACTGGTCCTCGGTGTAAGGCCCGAACATGTCACCCTGTCCGACGCATCGGATTTCCGGGGCGAAATCTTCGGCATGGAATATCTCGGCACGACCCAGGTTCTGACCATCCAGACCCATCACGGCACGATCAAGGCACGCGTGCCGTCGGACAATCACGTCGCGGTGGGCGAAACGGTCGGCCTGGAATTGCGGTCCGAGCGGCTGGTCGTTTTCGAGGGTGAAAAGGGTCGTGCCTTGAAAAGCGATCTGTACCTGACGCCCGATCGATCGGGTCAAAACCGGAGGGAGGGGGCCCATGGCTGATATCTCGATCTCCGGCGTGACCAAAAAGTTCGGCGAACTGACGGCCGTTTCCAATCTGTCCCTCGACATCGCGAATGGCGAATTCGTGGTACTGCTCGGCCCGACGGGGGCGGGGAAGACGACGACCCTGCGTCTGGTCGCCGGGTTGGAAAAGGCGGATCAAGGAAAGGTTCTGATCGACGGGGTCGACATGACCGGGGAACCGCCCTCGGCCCGGGACGTCACGTTCGTATTCCAGCAGTATTCGCTCTATCCGCATATGAGCGTCTACGACAACATGGCGTTTCCCCTGCGCTCTCCGGCGCGAAAACTGCCGCCGGATGAGGTGGAGGCCCGCGTGACGGACGTCGCGCGTATGCTCCACATCGACCACAAACTGTCCAACAAGGCGACCCAGCTGTCAGGCGGTGAGATGCAACGCGTCGCCATTGGTCGTGCCCTGGTGAGGCGTCCGGCCATCTATTTGATGGACGAACCGCTTTCGTCGCTTGACGCAAAACTGCGCGCCGAATTGCGCCTGGAATTGAAGCGAATACAGCGCGAGTTGGGCGCGACGATCCTTTATGTCACGCATGATCAGATCGAAGCCATGACCATGGCCGACCGGATCGGCGTCATCCATGACGGCGAATTGGTGCAGATCGGCACGCCGCGGGAAATCTATGAGGCGCCGAAGGACGTTTATGTTGCGGCAAAACTGGGAAGCCCGTCGATCAACCTTCTGCCGCGGCAGGTATTCGCACATGCGGCGATGCCGGACGAAGTGCATACGATCGGCGCGCGGACCGAGCACTTGCTGATCGACAGGGCTTTGACATCGGGCCCGAAAGGGAAGGTGGAGTGGATCGAGCATTTGGGCGATCAGAACCACCTGCACATCAGCCTGCAGGACCATCGGCTAGTCACCCTGGTCGATCCGATATCCGACCTCAAGGTGGGTGAGCAGGTTGGCGTGGAACTGAAGAATCCCCTTTATTTCGACAAGGGCGGCCGGCGTATCGTCGCCGCCAATCGTTAGGAAAGCAGGATGTCCGATACCCAGGCATTGATGACAGCGTTGATCGAGGCGGTGGCGACCTGCGTCATCGATCATGCGGATGAACTGACCGATCTGGATCAGGCGATCGGTGACGGTGACCACGGCGCCAATATGAAACGCGGTTTCCAGGAGGTCTTGTCGAAGGTCGAAGAGCTGTCGGCGAAACCCCTGCCGGATGCCATCAAGGCGGCCGGAACGACTTTGGTGATGAAGGTCGGCGGCGCGTCGGGCCCGCTATATGGAACCTTGTTGATGACGATCGGAAAGGAACTGGCCGGCAAGGATCTCGACAGCGACTCGGTGACGGCGGCCTTCGGTGCGGCGATCACGGCGGTGATGGCGCGCGGTAAGTCGCAGGCTGGGCAAAAGACGATGCTGGACGTTCTGGTGCCGGTCCATGAAAGCATGGTCGCGGGCAATTCTGATCTTGCATCGATCCGGCAGCTTTCCGATGACGCGGCAAAGGCGACCATCCCCATGCTCGCGACCAAGGGGCGGGCCTCCTTCCTGGGGGAACGCAGTATCGGTCATATGGATCCGGGCGCGCGGTCCAGCAGTTTGATTATCGGCGCCGTGTGCGACGTTCTGGAGAAGGGCAGTTGAGTATGTCTGATGTTACATGTGTCGGGATCGTTATCGTATCCCACTCCCCCGAGGTCGCGCGCGGAACCGCGGATATGGTGCGGCAGATGGCAGGAGAGGAGGTTCCCGTCGCCTGGTGCGGCGGGGATCCCGACGGCGGCCTCGGCAGCAATGTCGAAGCGATCCTGGAAGCGATAGACCAGGCGTGGTCGGAGAAGGGGGTCGCAATACTGGTTGACTTGGGGGGAGCGGAAACCAACAGCGAAATGGCGATCGAGATGTTGCCGGCGGAGAAGGCGGCAAAGGTCGTGATTTGTAATGCGCCGATTGTGGAAGGGGCGGTCATGGCCGCCGCGGAAGCATCCGGCGGGGCCAGCCTGCAGGATGTTAAACAGACGGCTGAAGAGTATTTGGCGGCTTGATAGGTCGCCGTTCAGGGCGGGAACGAATGTTGTAATGCGGCGTCGCTTCAGGCGGCGTCACCGATGATCAGGAAAGGCTCAAGCCATGAGTGACCGCCAAACCGGACATGTGGTGCTGACCCATGAAGTGGGGCTTCATGCCCGTCCTTCCGTGAAACTGACCAAGCTGGCCAAAAAATACTCTGCTGCTATCCGGCTCTCCGCATCCGAGGAGGGCCCCTGGATCGACGCCAAGAGTGTAGCCAAAGTGATGGGTGCAAAGATCCCACAGCATTCCACTTTGTATTTCGAAGCAGAGGGCGAGGATGCCGTTGATGCGGTGGCCGCCTTGATTGATTTGGTCAATGCGGATTTCGAAGACGTTTCGGCCAAGGCCGCAGGATAAGAATCGGGATGGTCGGTGAACGGCACATCAAGGGATATGTTGCGTCCCGCGGTTATGCGGCCGGGCCGATACACGTCCTGGCCGAAGTCGATATGCAGTCGACCGCGTCAACCGGGACCCCGGAGGAAGAGGCCGGGAAATTGAAAGCCGCCCTGGCCGGGGCGGGTGAGGACCTCACCCTGCTTCTGGACGGCTTGGAGGATGACGACGCGGCCGGTATCGTCGAATTCCAAATCGCGATGCTGGAGGATGAGGAATTGTTCGGCCCGGCGCTGACGGCGATCGCTGCCGGCAAGTCCGCCCATGAAGGCTGGCGTGATTGCATGAATGCCGCAGTTGAGGATTATAGGTCGTCGGACGATTCCTACTTCGCGGAACGCGCCACCGATCTTGTGGATATGCGCGACAGGGTGTTGCGCGCCCTGGCCGGTATCGGAGAAACCGAAATCAGCCCCGGCACCATCGTGGTCGCGAATGACCTTTCCCCGACGCGTTTCCTGACGACGGATTGGTCCGGCTGCGGGGTCGCGCTACATGGCGGCAGTCCGACGGCGCATGTGGCGATACTGGCGCGGGCCCGCGGTGTGCCGATGATCGTGGGGCTGAACGGAACGGACGCGCCCGTCGCAGGGGACGGGCTGCTGGATGCGGAGAATGGGGTTCTGATCGTCTCCCCACGCGCCGAAACCAGGCGCCGTTTCGAACAGGACTGGAAAGGCGCACGGGAACAGGCTGTGCGAGACCGGGTCTATCTCGACAAGCCGGCGCTGACCGCCGCGGGAAATAGGGTGAAGACCTACATCAATTGTGCACAGCCCGCCGACCTGGAGGCACTGGACCCCGCCCATTGCGACGGGGTCGGTTTGGTCCGGACCGAGTTTCTGTTTGAAGACGGTGCCGCTCTGCCGACTGAGGACGAGCAATACGAAGATTACCGAAGGATCGTGGATTGGGCCGATGGACGGCCGGTGACCTTGCGAACCCTGGATGCCGGCGGTGACAAACCCATCGCAGGTGTCACGATAGATGGTGAGAGCAATCCGTTCCTGGGCGTGCGTGGCATCCGTCTTTCCCTGATGGATCCCCCCTTCTTCAAGCAGCAATTGCGGGCGATGCTGCGTGCATCCGCTCACGGACCGGTCAAGATCATGGTGCCGATGGTAACCGCTCCGTCGGAGATGGCGGCCGTTCGGGACATGCTCGATGAGGCGGCAAGCGAATTGCGGGCGGCGGGCAAAGCCATAGGTTCCTATCAACTGGGAATGATGGTGGAGGTGCCTTCCGCGGCGATCTCGGTGGAGGAATTCGACTGCGACTTTTATTCGATCGGCAGTAACGATCTCGTCCAGTACGTCACGGCGTGCGGCCGGGACAATCCGGCGCTGAATCATCTGGCGCGCCCGGACGCTTCCGCGGTTCTCTCCTTGATACGCCATGTCGCGGGTTTCGGCGCCTCCAAGGGACGGGAGGTCAGTGTGTGCGGCGACATGGCGGGCGACCCTGCCTATGTTCCCAAGCTTCTCGATTGCGGCATCGATGCGCTCTCAATGGCGCCGACGGCCCTGGCGCGCGTGAAGGGCGTCATCGCGCGGCATGGGGAGGATGCGGCGTGAGCGAGGAAACACAAGCCGGCGCCGGAAATCCGGTCGCTGTCTACAAGCAGCTCCTCAAGGATGCGCTGGACCGACGGCCTTCCGGCATGCGTCAGCGTTTGGCGCAGGCCATTGGAAAAAACCGCAGCTTTGTTTCGCAGATATCGAACCCGTCCTACCCGACGCCGATCCCCGCCGAGCATGTGGACCGAATTTTGGAGGTCTGTCATTTCGCCCCTGAAGAACGCACGGCCTTCCTCGACGCCTATCGGGAAGCGCATCCGCGTCGGTACGGCGAGGCCTTGGAAACGAAGGGTTTGCGCAGCCTGTCGCTGGACGTTCCGGACTTTGGTGACGCTGCCGCGAACAAGGCGTTTGATCGGGCCGTTGAGGATGTCGTCAAGCGTATGGCGCGCATGATGTCGGAATCGCAAGCGGCCGGGGGCGACGACGAAAACTGACGGGATCGAATAGGAAACGAACAGGCCGGAGAGAGCCGGCGGATACAAACAGGATGGGGATGTGAAATGAAGAAGCTCATCAATGGTGTGGATACGGTTCTGGATGAAAGCCTTGCAGGCTTCTGTGCGGCACATGCCGATATCGTGGAAAAAGGCGAAGGCTTCGTGAAGCGCAAGGTCCTGAAGCCTGGCAAGGTTGCGCTGATTTCCGGAGGCGGCAGTGGACACGAACCCCTCCATGGCGGCCTCGTCGGGCACGGTATGCTGGATGCTGCCTGCCCGGGAGAGGTCTTCACCTCACCGACCCCTGACCAGATGATGGCCGCTGCCGATGCCATGGATACGGGCGCAGGCGTCCTGTTCATCGTCAAGAACTATGAAGGCGATGTGATGAACTTCGAGATGGGCGCTGAGATGACCGACAAGGAAAATCTCTCCGTCCTTACCAATGACGATGTCGCAGTTGAGGATTCCAGCTTCACGACCGGTCGGCGCGGTGTTGCCGGAACGCTGATCGTCGAAAAGATCGTCGGTGCGGCGGCCGAGGCGGGCCAGGATCTGGCAGCCTTGAAAGCGCTTGGCGACAGAGTCAATGCTTCGACCCGGTCGATGGGCGTGGCGCTGACCAGTTGTACCGTACCCGCGGCGGGCAAGCCGACCTTCGACATTGGTGAGGATGAAATGGAGATGGGTGTCGGCATTCATGGCGAACCGGGACGGCGCCGCGTCAAACTCGCCCCCGCCGGCGAGATCGCGGAAGAAATGATGGGCGCGATACTCAGCGATTTGGGCGGCAAGGCGAAAGGCGACATCCTGTTGATGGTAAACGGTTTCGGCGCGAGCCCCGCCATGGAACTCTATCTGATGTACAATGCCGCGCGTGCCTTGGCAGAAAAGGCCGGTTTGACCGTCGCGCGGTCTCTCGTGGGGAATTACGTGACCTCGCTCGATATGGCCGGGTGTTCCTTCACGGTGGCCGTATTGGATGACGAGATGAAGAGCCTATGGGATGCGCCCGTGCACACAGCCGCTTTGCGTTGGGGGATGTAGTCTGCTGACGGATTCGGCATTCCCGACGAAAAAATGATAACTTACGATGGTATGTATGTTCTTGCGTTGAAATAGGACGGTAACGCGACAAAAAATTCTATGACAGAAGCGTGCCGCCCATGAGCCTTGATTGACGTCACAGGCTGAAACCCGGGGAGGAAACGATGGGTGACGTATTGTTTACGAATGTCCGCGTCTTTGACGGCGAAGGCGGTGATCCTTTCAGCGGCGAGGTCCTTGTCCGCGACAATCGGATAAAGCAGATCGCCCGTGACGGTGAATCGATCGCCGCGCCGGGCGCGGAGGTGATCGACGGCGGTGGCGGCATCTTGATGCCGGGCCTGATCGAATCCCACGCGCATGTTACCTTTCTGGACACGGCGAATCTCGAAGCGTTGGGAGAAGTCCCACCCGAGGAACACACCCTACTGGCGATGAAAAACGCCAAGAAGTTCCTGGATGCCGGTTTCACCAGCATGAACAGCGCGGCTGCCGCCAAACCCAGGCTGGACGTCGTTGTTCGCAATGCAATCAATGACGGAACCTTTCCGGGACCGCGCATGCTTGCCGCGTCGCCTGAACTAACCGTCACCGGCGGTCTCGGGGATGTCCGGCTGCAGCATTTGCATCGTGAGACCTTCGCCATCGTTTGCGATGGACCGGATCAATTCCGGCAGGTCGCCCGCGAGATGTGCCGCGAGGGTGTCGACACGCTGAAGATCAATCCGTCGGGCGATGAGTTCGTGCCCTTTGCCCGGGCGCATCAGACCGTGATGAACGAGGCCGAAATCGCCGCGGTTTGCGAGGTGGCTCGGTCCCGGGACAAGCGCGTTGCAGGCCATTGCCGCAGCGCCGAGTCAGTGAAGCTTTGCGTGAAGCATGGCGTGGAGATCATCTACCATGCGACGCTTTGCGACGAAGAAGCCATGGACATGCTTGAGGAAGCGAAGGACCGCGTCTTCGTCTCTCCGACACTCGGAGTGACCTGGACGACCATGCATGAGGCTGGCGACTGGGGCATCACCTACGAGGTCGCGGAATCCTTAGGCTTGCCGCAGGAATGGGACAGGGCGATTCCGGTGATGAAGGAACTGAAAAAGCGCGGTGTCCGCATCCTGCCCGGCGGCGATTACGGTTTCGCTTGGAACCCGATCGGCACCAACGCGCGGGATCTTGAATATTTCGTTGAGCATCTTGACTTCACACCGGCCGAAGCGCTGACGACGGCGACCAAGCTGGGCGGCCAGATCATGATGATGGGCGACGAATTGGGGCAGGTTCGGGAAGGCTATCTGGCCGACCTTCTGCTTGTCGACGGCGATCCAACCAAGGATGTGAAGATCCTGCAGGACAAGGACCGTCTGTTGGTCGTGATGAAAGATGGTTCGTTCCACAAGCGCGATCTCGGGGCCGCGCTCGGCCGCCAGGCGGCTGAGTAGTCTCGCCTAAACGTGCGGCGGCCGCGGTGTTTGATCTCACCGCGGCCGTAACTCGTTTCCAAAGGCCAAGTCGATTGTTTATTTCACCGTGATAGTGATCTTTTCCGATTGGACAGGGGCTTGGTGCGGAATGTGATTGTGATCGCCGACCAGTAGTTGAAGCGTATGCGTGCCCGGTGGCAGTTCCACACTTGTTTCGGTCTGCCCGCCACCGAAATGCCGATGATTTTCATCCGCCGGGATCGGTGAATCGTAATCCTCCAAATCGATGTCGATCAACAGGTGGTGGTGGCCGGTCTTTTCCTTTTCGACGCCTGCCGGGGCGACGCCCATGCCGCGCAGGCCGAATTTCACGATGACAGGACTACTGAGGGATTCGCCGGCCTGCGGCTGTATGAAATATACTTCCGCGCCGGCCGGTGCCGCGGTGCGGTGGCTGTCCGATGCGAATGCCGCATGGCCCAGCAGCGTCGCGCCGGCCACTGCTGCAATCAAGAAACGTCTGCTGAACGAAAGCGTCGTCATTGTCGGTTCCTCCCTGGCAATTGACTAAAGACGCAGGTATTTCCTGCTGACGTACCATTATACCATCGAGATGGTCGCCGCTTTGGTGAAGTCAATGCCGGGATGAGAACTCGATCCTATGCGAAGGCTTCGGCCAGTCTGTCGAGTGCTTCATCCAGCCGGGCCCGCGGACAGGCAAAGTTGAAACGGACCCAATTCTCCCCTCCCGTCCCGAACTTGTCGCCGCGGTTGATCGCGATCCGCGCCTTGCGTTCGATCCGCTCATAGATTTCCTGTTGCGGCAAACCGGTACCGCTGAAATCCAGCCATGCTAGGTAGGTCGCCTCCAGATGCATGGACCGTATGCCGGGCAGGTTTTCCGCCACAAAGGCATCGAACCGGTCGCGGTTTCCCTGCAGATAAGGCAGCAGAGCATCCAGCCAGGGGCCGCCCTCACGATAGGCGGATTCACAGGCGACCATGCCGAACCGGTTGTTGGCGGGAAGACCGGCGGCCATCTTTCGCGCGCGGAAGGCTTCCCGCATTTCCGGGTTCGAGATCAGGGTCGTCCCGGTCAGGGCGCCGGCGATGTTGAAGGTCTTCGTTCCGGCGACACAGGTAATCAATCGGTCCATGATCTGCGGTGCAACCGTGGCTGTGACCTGATGCTTGGCGCCCTCGAAGACGAGATCCTGGTGGATCTCGTCCGAGACCAGGATCAAATCGTTTTCCAGGCAGAAATCGGCGAGGGCGCGCAACTCCGCCGCGGACCACACCCGGCCGCCCGGATTGTGCGGCGAGCAGAGCAGAACGATTTTCGTGGCCTTGTCGATCTGCCCCTTCAACCCATCCAGATCCATCTCATACCGGCCCTGAATCTGCTTCAGGGGACTTTCGATCAAACGGCGCTGGTTGGCATGCACCATATGGGCGAACATGTGATAGACGGGTGAAAAGACAACCACACCGTCACCCGGTTCCGAAAAAGCCTGAATCGACAGCGCCAGCGCGGAAACGATGCCATGCGTATGGGTCATCCAATCCGTATCGACGGCCCATCCATGGCGCCGTGCCAGCCAGTCGGCCATGGCGTTCTTGTAGCCGCTGTCATCCCCGAAATAGCCGTGGACGCCGTGATCCGCCAGCGCACTGCCCGCCTCGTTGACGGCAGGCGGCGAGCGGAAATCCATGTCGGCCACCCACATCGGAATAGTATCCGGCGCGGGATCCTGCAGGACTCTGCCGATATCATCCCATTTCGTTGAGTGGGTTCCGTGGCGGTCGATCAGCTCATCAAAATCAAAAGGCATCGTTTTCTCGTTCTTTATCGTTGCCGGAGACGGTTCGTCGGCTTGCAGGTCCGTTGGAAGGCAAAAAGCTAACAGGCCTTTCCCGGATGAAAAGAGGGCGAATGGCAAAAGTTATCATTGCAATATGCCGAGGCCCCAGGTTTTTCGCCGATTTTTCGGTCTGGTCCGTCGTGGGAATTGTGCATTTCCCGTCAGAAGATTGTGAGTGTGTGAAAGAGGCGGTATGGCACCCTTAAAAGTATTGGTGGGAAGAAATGTCCAAGGCATCGGCCCCGAGCCGGATCGGCAAAGTCGATTCTGTCGGGGAAGTAACGATAGCGCGCGCGGTTCTGACCGTGTTCGTCCCATTTGCGGGCGCCTTCTTCCTTTCCTATCTGTTTCGGTCGATCAATGCCGTCATTGCGCCGCAACTCGTTTCCGAAGTAGGACTGACTGCGGCTGACCTGGGGCTTCTGACCTCAGCCTTTTTCCTGACATTCGCGGCGTTTCAAATACCGTTGGGCTTGTTGCTGGACCGGTTCGGACCAAGACGCGTGCAATCCGCATTGTTGCTCAGTGCGGCACTCGGGGCCGTCGTATTCTCCTTTGGGCGATCCATCGAACCGTTGCTTGTCGGGCGTGCTTTGATCGGTTTCGGCCTCGCGGGCGGGCTGATGGCCTCGTTCAAGGCGATCACGATGTGGTTCCCGCGGGAACGCTGGGCCATGGTGAACGGCTTTTTCCTGGGTATGGGCGGCCTCGGCGCGATCGCGGCGACGGCGCCGACCGAGGCCGTGCTTCAGTACTTGGACTGGCGCGGGGTTTTCCTGGTACTAGCCGGGGTTACCTTGGTCTCCTCCGGCTCGATCATTGCGATCGTCCCCGAACGGGCGAAGGCGGAAACGGTGCAGACGCTCGCCGATCAGTTGCGCGGATTGGGGCAAGTGTATCGCGATCCGCTTTTCTGGCGGATCGCGCCGGTCGCCGCGGCGAGCCTTTCCAACAGCATGGCAATTCAGAGTCTATGGGCCGGACCGTGGCTGCGCGATGTTGCCGGGTTCGATCGCGGCGCGGTTGCCGGTGGATTGCTCGGCCTTACCATGGCGATGACGGCCGGTTTTTTCCTAACCGGAACCGTGGCGGATTTTCTGCGACGATGGAACATAACCACCGTCCAGATTTTGGCCCTTGCTCTGCCGGTCCTGTTTGGCGCCCAGATCCTTGTGGTGTTCGAAGTCATGCCGCAATCGATTATGCCGTGGTTGCTTTTCGGCTTTATCGGCAATGTCTGTAATCTGACCTATGCCCATATGTCGCGCCATTTTCCGGTCGAACTCGCCGGACGCGCCAATTCGGCGCTGAACCTGATGACCTTCCTGTCGGTCTTCCTGACCCAGTACGGTATCGGCCTGATCATCGATCAATGGGAGGTGACGGATCAGGGCGGCTACGCACCGGAAGCTTACCAAGCAGCGTTCGGATCGTTCCTCGTCATTCAAATCGTAGCTTATATCTGGTTCCACCTAGCACCGCATCGGAAGGACTGACTGAATGGAAAGCGTCTTGCCGATCATCGGAGGGATTGTCTGGAAAGCGGGCGTGACGGCCATCGTCCTGCTGCTCGTCTCCAAGGTCGGTGAGCGGCTGGGTCCGTTCATGGCCAGTATCGTCATGGCGTTCCCGATGAATGCCGGTCCGGGTTACTTCTTCCTAGCCTTGACGGAGGAGCCGCAATTCATGGCCGCAGGCGCCCTGCCCAGCCTGGCCGGTACGGGGGCGGTCTTCATGTTCATCCCGGCCTATGTCCACGTTGCCAGCCGCTGGGGCGGCTTCGTCCTGCCGGTGCTGGCGGGGATTGCATCCTGGTCCGTGGGCGCTTGGATCATCGCGCAAATCGATCTGACCCTGACCTGGGCCTTCATCCTGACCGGAGCGGGGGCCGTGGTCGCGGTCATCTTTTCGCGGCAATTCGATTTCCACAGCGCGCCCAAATTCGCCCGGCTCCCGTTCCACTTCATGGTGGGGCGGGCGATCGTCGGTGGTTTGATCGTGGCGACGGCGGCGACACTCGCGAATATCGTCGGCCCCTATATCGCGGGCATGGCCTTCGCGTTCCCGACAACGATTTGCGCCACCATGTGGATGATGACGCGGCTGTTCGGAGCCACCTTCGCGGCCGCTACCATCCAATCGGCGCGGCTGACGATGATCAATTACATCACCTTCTGCGCGGTGCTGTATCTCAGCGCCGAGCACCTGACGTCGATGCAAGCCTGGACGGTCGCGATCATCGCACCGATGTTCACGTCCGCCGGCCTGGCCCTGTTCGGCCACCGCGCGCGTGTACGCGCCGCCGCGAAGCATCAGTCCGATCTGACGGCCTGAAGAAAAAAGGCCCCCCCGAATGCGGGAGGGCCTCTGTCTTGCCGGCGACGGCGGTCGTCAGACGGCGGCCAGCGCCGCTTCCAGTTCGGCCAGCAGATCCTCGATGTTTTCGACACCGACGGATAGACGGACCAAACTGTCGCTGATTCCCAGCTCGGCGCGTATTTCCGGCGGGATCGACGCATGGGTCATGATCGCCGGATGCTCGATCAGGCTCTCGACCCCGCCAAGGCTTTCGGCCAGCGCGAAGAGTTCCGTCTGTTCCAGGAAACGGCGCGACTCGTCCAGGCCGCCCTTCAGCACCGCTGTCACGATACCGCCGTATCCCCCGGTCATCTGGCGTTTCGCCAGTTCATGCTGCGGATGGCTCTCCAGTCCCGGATAGATCACCCGTTCGACCTTGTCATGAGCCTCCAGGAAGCGGGCGACGGCAAGGGCGCTCTCGCAATGGCGTTCCATCCGGATGCCCAGGGTCTTCAACCCGCGCAGGGCCAGGAAACTGTCGAACGGGCCCAGAATGCTGCCGACCGCGTTCTGCAGATAGGCCATTTTCTGTTCCAGTTCGGCATTTTCAGCCAGCACGACGATGCCGCCGACCATGTCGGAATGGCCGTTCAGGTATTTGGTCGCGCTATGCGCAACGATATCGAAACCGTGGTCCAGCGGGTTCTGCACCATGGGGGACGCGAAGGTATTGTCGCAGACCGCGATCAACCCGTGTTTCTTCGCGATCCCGGCGATGGCCGCCAGATCGACCAGTTTCAGCAACGGGTTGGTCGGCGATTCCACCCAGACCATTTTCGTTTCCGGCTTGATTGCGGCCTCAAGATTGGCTGGATCGCTGAGGTCGGTGAAGGTGAAGTCCAGGCCCGACGAGCGCTTTCGGACATTCTCGAACAGGCGATAGCTGCCGCCGTAAAGATCGTCCATGGCGACCACATGGGCGCCGCTGTCCAGGCATTCGAGGATGGTCCCCATACCCGCCAATCCGCTGGCGAAGGCGTAACCGCTCGACCCGTTCTCCAAATCGGCGACGCAGCGCTCAAAGGCCATGCGGGTCGGGTTCTGGCTGCGGGAATACTCATACCCTTTGTGAACGCCGGGACTGTCCTGGACATATGTCGAGGTCGCGTAAATCGGTGTCATGATCGCGCCAGTTGTCGGGTCGGGCGCCTGTCCGGCATGGATGGCGCGGGTCGACAGACCCTGGCGATTGCGGGGAAGGGGGCGCTGCATGGCGGGGTCCTCTTGTTCTGCTGAATGCTGCAACGGGCCGGTCCTTGCCGGCCCGCTTCCGTCGGCTTGCGTCAGGACGCGCGTCGACGCATGGCATTGATGTAGTCGATCTTCGTGATCAGTCCATAGAAGGTGCCGTCGCCGACCACAAGCGCGACCTTGTCCTGCTTGAACAGCGGGACCAGGGATTCCAGCGGTGTGTTCGGCGCCACCGTCTCCAGATTTACCGTCATGATCGATTGGACAGGCTGTTTGAACAGGCTTGGGTCTTCCTGCACCGCGAACAGCAGGTCGGATTCGTCCACAAGGCCCTGGATTTCGCCCTTTTCGTTCAGGATCGGCAGTTGGGAGACGTCGAACATGCGCATGCGCCCATAGGCGACGTTCAAGGTCTCTTCCGGACGCACGCTGACCACATCGCCCTTGTCGGCCCGACGGGTGATCAGGTCACGCAGGTCGTGATGCTGTTCGCGGTCGAGCAACCCGTTGTCGATCAGCCAGGCGTCGTTATAGGCCTTGGCCAGATATTTGTTGCCTGTGTCGCAGACCAGGGTGACGACCCGCTTCGGCTCGGTCTGCGCGCGGCACCATTTCAATGCGCTGGCCACAAGCGTGCCGGTCGATGTGCCGCCGAGAATTCCTTCCTTGGCCAACAATTCACGGGCCGCGGCGAAGGCCTCCTTGTCGGAGGCATAGACGGCATCGTCGATGACCGAAAGATCGCAATTCGGCGGAATGAAATCCTCGCCGATCCCTTCCACGAGCCAGGAACCGACATCGGTCGATATTTCTCCCGTCTCGACCGCGTGGCCGACAATCGATCCGACGGGATCGGCGACCACCATCCGCAGGTTCGGCTGCACGGATTTCAGATAACGGCCCAATCCGCTGATCGTGCCGCCGGAACCGACGCCCGCCACGACGGCATCCACGTCATGTTCCATTTGTTCCCAAATCTCGGGCCCTGTGGTTTCCACATGGGCTTTCGGATTGGCCGGGTTGGCGAATTGATTGACCCAGAAGGAACCGGGAATTTCCGAGGCCATCCGCTCGGCCATGTCCTGATAGTATTCGGGATGGCCCTTGCCGACATCGGACCGCGTCATCACGATCTGCGTACCGAGCGCCTTGAGGTGATAGATTTTGTCCAGGCTCATCTTATCGGGGATGATCAGGATCAGCTTGTAGCCTTTTTGCGCCGCGACGAGGGCCAGGCCCAAGCCGGTATTCCCGGCAGTGGCCTCAATGATCGTGCCTCCGGGCTTCAAACGACCGTCCTTCTCAGCCGCCTCGATCATCGACAATGCGATACGGTCCTTGATCGATCCGCCCGGATTCTGGCTCTCCAGTTTCAGGAACAGCCGGCAGGGGCCGGTATCGATCTTTGTGACTTCGACCATCGGCGTATTGCCGATCATCTGAAGAACGTTGCCGTATACAGTCATTGCAAACACCTGTGCGAAGATTTCGTGTCTTTTCCGCCAAAAACCCATGTCGGCTGGGGTGGGCGGTTTCCCTCAGCGGGGGGCGGAGTGTAACGTTGCTTTGGACGGGTGAACACCGATGAAATGGAAAGGAATTGCTGATTTGTCTGCAGAAGAGCAGGGGATCGAGGCGAGGTCCGCGAACGATATTCAAGGGTGGCATGCCCATGTCTATTTCGATCCGGAGAAGGCGGTTCAGGCCGACAAGCTCCGGACCGCGATCTCCGAGCGGTTCGATATCAAAATGGGACGCTGGCATGAAAAGCTGGTCGGCCCGCATCCGCGTTGGAGCTATCAGGTCGCCTTTTCGCCGGAACAGTTCGGACCATTGGTTTCATGGCTGTCGCTGAACCGGAATGGCCTGACCATTTTCATCCATCCGGAAACCGGCGACGATCTGATCGATCACACCGCCCATACGATCTGGATGGGGGAGATGCTGGACCTGAACCTGGACATGTTCCGGACGTGAGGCCGCGGGCGGGCGGCTGATCTACAGGGCCAATTGGATCGTCAGATACAGAATCGCCGCGATGAAGGCGGTCGCGGGCACCGTGACGATCCAGGCGGCGATGATGGTCAGGAAATGGGACCGGCGGACCAGCTTCCGGCGCCTCTGTTCGGCGGAGGAAACATAGTCCTCGTCAGGGTAGGAACGGCGGACGAGCGCTTTTCTTCTGCTGCTTCTTCCGGTGAAGGCTTCGCGAAAGAACCCGATACCAAAGACGGCGCCGATCGCGATATGCGTTGAACTGACCGGCAATCCAAGCCAGGAAGCGACGATGACGGTTAGGGCTGCGGAAAGCGCCACGCAATAGGCCCGCATCGGGTTCATTTTTGTGATCCGAATGCCGACCATTCGAATCAGGCGTGGACCGTACAAGAACAGCCCCAGGCTGATCCCGAAAGCGCCGATCAGCATGACCCAGAGGGGGATCTCCACGGTTCGGTCAATGTCGCCGAACTGGGTTGCGTGCAGAATTGCCGCCAGGGGACCGATCGCGTTGGCCACGTCATTTGCGCCATGGGCAAAGGACAAAAGGGCGGCCGCGCAGATCAGAGGAATCCGGAACAGGCGTTTGAGCGATTGGCTGCGGTTTTCCAAACCTTCGGATTGTCGGCGAACCACCGGTTTCATTACGGCCCATGTCAGAACGAAGATCGTGCCCGACAGCACAGAGACCGATAACAAGTCCGGTTTCCAGATCCGTTGAAAACCCTTGATCGCGAGGTAATAGGCGAAAGCGCCCGCCATCACGGCGACCAGCACCGGTATCCATTTGCGTGCCGCTTTGATCTTGTCGGGGACGTAGATCAGATTGAGTTCTATGAAGGCCAGGATTAGTGCGGCGATCATGCCGCCAAGGATCGGGGAGACTACCCAGCTGGCGGCGATCGCACCCATTGTCGGCCAATTGACCAATCCAAATCCGACGGCGGCGATACCCGCCCCGATGACGCCTCCGACGACTGTATGGGTCGTCGATACAGGCGCGCCGAGTACGGTGGCGAGGTTTACCCAAAGGGCGGATGCCGCCAGGGCCGACATCATGGCCCATATGAAGGCGTCGCCATGGGGCGCCTTGGCGGGGTCGATGATTCCCGTGGAAATCGTCGACACGACGTCGCCGCCCGCAAGCATGGCGCCGGCGGTCTCGAAGACGGCGGCGATCAAAAGCGCGCTTGGCAGGGAAATGGCTCGTGCACCGACCGCCGGACCGACGTTGTTGGCGACGTCGTTGGCGCCGATATTCAAGGCCATGTAACCGCCGATCACCGCGGCGGTAACAATCAGGACATTGCTGGTGCCGATGCCGGTGTAGAACAGGGCCAGCGTTCCCGACAAAACCAGGAACAGAAATGCCAGAGCGGGCGGCGCCGTGCCTGAATTCAACGACCTGGCAGCCGCCTCGATATGCGTGAGCTTTTCGAGATCCTTGTCCAGGCTGCCTTTCCGTGGGCCGGACTCGACGTTGCCCCGGTTGGAGGGATGTTCCGGTTCAGCAGACATGTCGGCAACTGCGGCTGCCATGCCAGGAAAAAGGCATCAGGGGAGAACGGGACACGGCCTACCTGTCCTACAAGCCAACCATGTTGGCCAGGGATCGGACGAACGACGGTGCCGGTGCCCGGTTCGCGCGTTCGTTGCCGGTATCGAAATACGCGAGCAGGTGATCCAGCGTTTTCGAACCGATGGAGCCGACCAGCCGCGCTGCGCCCTGGTCGTCCAGCAGTTCCTGCGCTTCCTGCAGTGAAAACCAACCGAAGTTCCGTTGCCCGCGCTCCCGCCAGTCCAGCGAATGATGCGTGACCAGCATCGGGTAGACGGAGACATGCGAAGTGATGTCGTAACCGCCCTTCATTCGTTTCTTGTATGTATAAGCGCCGATCGCCCGGTTCGATACATTGCCGGCCAACCCTGCCTCTTCCATCGCCTCCATCATTGCCGTGGCGTTGAGAGGAATGTCATCTTCCGGCCAGCCCTTTGGCAGTATCCAGCGGCCACGGCGACGCGACGTCAGAAGCAGCAGTTTCGCTTCCTCCCCAATCACCACGAACGGCAGGACGGCAACCTGTTTCACGCTCTTGGACGGGAATAGCAAGTTGCCGATATCGATCTTCGAAATCATACGCTTTCATAAGCGGATTTGCGCAATTTCACAAATCTGCAACAAATTGAGAATTCAAGGTTCTTTGCCTGCGTACACGCTCAAACTTGCAGCGAGTCTCGCAATTTGTCACCGATCGATTTGAGAGGAGCACGCCAGTCCTCCTCAACCGTACGGGTCGTGACGTGGACGGACGGATACCATGGGTGGCGGTCCGTTCCCAGCAGTACCCATTCGTTCTTCGGCACGATCGTGAAGGCCCGCGCGCCGACGGCGCCGGCCATATCCATCAATGAAGTCGGTGCCGTGACAATCGCGTCCAGCCCGCAGAGCAGGGCCATGAGGTCGTCGATATCGTCCCTCAAGTCGATATCATCCCAACGATGAAGCGAAATGCCGGTATCCTGTTCCAGGCCCCTCACCTCGGCATCGATGTCCCCGTATTGCAGCGCGATGAATTCCGCCGGCAGGCCGCTCAGAAAATCGTGCCACTGATCCAGGTGAGACAGGGTCTCGGCCCGCCGCGCCGTCGACAGCCCACTACGCCAGGCGATACCGATTTTCGGTTTCGTGCCCAGCCGGTCGAGGCGCTCTTGCCATTTCATCCGTAGCCCGTCATCCGCGGCCAGGAAGGCGGGACGGTTAGGAAAGGACCCAATGGTCGGTCGCATTCTGGCGGATATCTGACCGAGAGATAGTTGAAAATCGACGCCGCTGATTGCCGTGGACATGGCGGGGGCTACTTGTACGCCGTCTTGCTGCGCGAATGTGCGGGCGAAGATATCGGCAAGACGCGGGTCACATTCGACGACCGCCTTCCCACCCGCCAAGGGGCCGGCCGCCAGCTCATCCAGAAAATCGGGAAGGCTCTCGGCGAAGCGGATTTCGTCACCGACTCCCTGCTCGGGCCAGATCAACAGGGTCTTGCCCGACAGGGGGTCGCCATTCCACGGCTTGGCCGTTTTGCGTCGGTCCGGCCGTCGCTCCCCGCAATCGAAACCTGCCTCATATCGGCGCCATGCCTCAGTCAAATCGCCGTCCTTCTGCGCGGCTTGCGCGAAGAGCGCCAGCGACAGGCCGAAATCGTGACGTGCCCCGTCCTTGGCCGCGGTAAGTGCCGCACGGAAATAGTCCTCTGCCTCTGCTGGCGCGCCTATGCGCATTTTCAGATGTCCCAGGTTGCCGGCTGCTTCCGACCCGTCGGGGAGCAGACTGCGTGCTTTCTGGAAAGCCTCCTCTGCCTCCGCGTATTTGAGCTGTCCGAGCAAATTGTTCCCGAGATTGTTGTGGGCGGCGTGGTGCCCCGGCATCAGCCGGATCGCCTCGCGCGCGGTGGCTTCGCCTTCGACAAAACTGCCATTCTGGAAATGCAGCGAGGACAGATTGATCAGCGCCGGCACATTGTCGGGCTGCGCGGCCAGCGCGACGGTGAAGAGTTCCTCCGCTTCTTCGATCTTTTTGTTATGCTGCAGGATGACGGCAAGGTCGGTCGCGACATCCGGGTTGTCGGGTTCCAGGGCCAGGGCGCGTCTGAACAGGTCTTCGGCCTCTTCAGCTTCACCGGTCCGGAACAGCGTACCGCCTAGATTGATCACTGCCTGCGTGTAATTGGGATCAATCTTCAACGCATCGCGGAATTGCCGAACCGCCTCCCTCACCTTGCCCTGTGACTTCAACAGGGCGCCCAGATTGTTGCGGATCTCCGCGTTGCGCGGCTCCAGACGCTGTGCCTTGCGGTAGGAGCGTTCCGCAACGTCTTTCAGGCCGGCGGCGTCTTGGGCAAGCGCCAATGTGGCTAGAATATTACCGGCTTTCGGGGCCTTCGCCGCCGCGGCGGACAGACTGTCCAATGCAAGTTGAAGGTTACCGGTCTGATAAGCCAGCGCGCCGCGCAGATGCAGGGCGTCCGGATTGCCCGGGGATGCCTCGAGGACACGCCGGATCATCCGTTCGGAATCGGCAAATTCACCCTTTTGCTGATGGGCGAGGGCGGCGTTCAGGACCGCCTGGATTTGCGGGGTGTTCTGTTGCTGTTTCCCTTTGGCGTTCGCGCGCCGCTGCTGGCGGTTCAGGGCCATGGTTCTCCCTCGGTGACCTCGGGGCGGCGCGCTTTGGTCAAGGGCCGCTCTATTCGTCTTTTTTGAAGTCCAACGCGGCGGAGTTCATGCAATACCGCAATCCGGTCGGTTCCGGACCATCGGGAAAGACATGGCCCAAATGCGCGTCGCACCGGCTGCACAATGTTTCGGTTCGACGCATCAGGAAACTGAAATCGTCTTTATCCGTCACGGCACTTTCGTCTACCGGTGCGTAGAAACTAGGCCATCCGGTACCGGAATCGTATTTCGTCTCGGACCTGAAGAGGGGCTGGCCGCAGCAGATGCAATTATACGTGCCAGCCTCCTTGTTGTCCCAGTATTCACCGGTGAAGGCGCGTTCGGTCCCGTGTTTCCGGGTGACCTTGTACTGTTCCGGCGTCAGCTGTGCGCGCCATTCGGCATCGGTCTTCACGACCTTGTCCTGGCGGCCGTCGGCCGGTGCGCTTTCCGAAGACGATTTCTTGAAATTGCTGAACATGAGATTCTCCGCGGCGAAAAATGAGGCCGGCCGGCTTGCGTTTCGCGCAACGCGGGGCACGGCCCCTACCGGCATTCACCTTGTTTTACGCCGCCTTCGTCTCTCCGGCACTTAAAATTGCCGTTAGCGTCGTGCTGGCGTCACGCAGCACCCCGCCGTCGTCGGAGACGGAATCCAGCGTCGTGATCCCGAACAGTGCGCTCATCAGCATTCTGGCTGTCGCCCGCGGGTCCAGGTCGGCGGTGATGGACCCGTCGATCTGCCCGCGGCGCACTGTCTTGTAGAGATGATCCTCGACCGTGGCGGCGGTTACGGCCACGCGCCGGCGAATGCTTTCGACCGGCGGCGACTCGCTCACGATCCGGACGGAAAAACAGGATTTCGGAAAGTTGTCGTCGTTCAGACGTGTGACCAGATGATGATAAAAGTTCTTGATACCTGTGAGCCCGTCGCCTTCATCGAGACGCGCCATGAGTGGCCCGAGCAACTCGGTCTCGTAAAGGTCGTATGATTTGAGGAAGAGGTCTTCCTTCTTCCCGAAACAACGATACAGGCTGGGCTTCAGGACCCCCGTCTTGCTTTCGATTTCATCCATGGAGGTTGCACAATATCCCCCCTGCCAAAACAAAAACATGACAGTCCTAAGAACGGCCAACTCGTCAAAACTGCGAGGCCGCGGCATAACCAAAACTCTCCCAAACGCACTTGTTTTACAGTGATTGTGACCGTCAGATCACACACCTTTTATAACATGCTCATAAAGAATGTTGGGGTAGCCTGCAACACCTGCCACACTTTCTTGGATGGGCATGCCAATAAAGTGCTGAAATATTGCTATTTTTCGCAGGTTCGTCCGAATACTACGGTTTGGGACCACCGTTTTCGCGTTGCAGGGCAATGACGCGTTTCCGGACCTGATGCAGATAACGGTCGGGCACGTTCATTTTGTCCAATGCCTCGACGGTGTTGAACAGATAGTCGGCGCACGTGCCCAACGGGCCTTCGGCGGTCGCTATGCTTTGGGCGACCTTCTCGATCGGGATCTTGCAGGCGTAGCGCGGCTGATCCCTTTGAATGACAAAGGCGATCGCATCGACAGTTTCGTTGCCGCTGCGCAGCTTTACCCAGGTCGGTTTATAGGAACCGGTTGGCATTTCCCGCGCCCAAACGACATCCAGTTCCTCTTCGATCTGGTCTTTGTGCAGTTTGAACGCCATGCCATGACAGCTTCCGCCGCGCTCCAACCCGAGGATCAATCCGGGATTGTCGGGTGATCCGCGGCCTAGCGGCGTCCATAGACAGAAGGCGCGATGATAGCCGTATAACAGGGCATGTGCCGAGCGCTCGAAATGGAAAGCCGGATTCCAGATCAGCGAACCGTATCCGAAGACCCAGATGTCATCGCTCGGCCGGCGTGCCAATACCTCGTTACGGGATTCCAATCGTTGTTCAGCGGTCCATCGATCAATGAGTCCCTTGCGGCACCCTTCCTGCAGCAGCTTCTCAACGATGCCGTTCTTGATCGAATCCCTGTTCAGAACCAACGTTCAACTTCCCGGTCACATATGGCGCCCGTCGATACTGTTCGAGGCAGGACACCGCCAGTCGCTAGGAGGCCATGGCCGTACCCACGATGCGGTCGCGGTCATGCGGTGCGCCAAGGTCCAAATCCGGCCCCGCCGGGACAATCCCTGTCGGATTGATCGTGGCGTGGCTGCGATAATAGTGATTTTTGATATGGTCCAAATTCACCGTGTCGGCAATCCCCGGGATCTGAAACAGTTCCCGGACATAGGAGAACAAATTCGGATAGTCCGCTATGCGCCGGATATTGCATTTGAAATGTCCGACATAGACCGGGTCGAACCGGACAAGTGTGGTGAACAGGCGCCAATCGGCTTCGGTGATACGGTCGCCGATCAGATAGCGCTGGCGGGAAAAGCGATCTTCCAACTGGTCCAGCGTGTCGAACAGGGTGGTGACCGCTTCCTCATAGACATTTTGAGCGGTCGCGAAACCCGCTTTGTACACGCCGTTGTTGACGTCGTTGTAGATCTGCTCGTTCAACGCATCGATTTCCGGGCGTAGGGGGGCCGGATAGTAATCTCCGGGTTTCGCGCCGACGCTGTCGAAGGCGCTGTTGAACATGCGAATGATTTCGGCGGATTCGTTGCTGACGATCGTGCCGGTCTTCTTGTCCCAAAGGATCGGTACGGTCACGCGGCCGGTATAATCCGGATCGGCGGCGGTATAAATTTGATAGGCGAATTCCGCACCGTGGATCGGATCGCCGATTACGCCCGGAAAGTCGTCTTGAAATGTCCAGCCGTTGTCGAGCATCAGCGGACTGACGACGGAAACGCCGATCATGTCTTCCAGCCCCTTCAGCGCCCGGAAAATCAGGGTTCGGTGCGCCCAGGGACAGGCGAGCGAGACATACAGGTGGTAACGGCCGGGTTCCGCCTTGAAGCCGCCTTCGCCGGTCGGGCCGGCAGACCCCTCGGCGGTGACCCAGTTGCGGAAGACGGATTCCTTCCTGACGAAGCGGCCACCGGTGGATTTCGTGTCATACCACTTGTCCACCCATTTGCCTTCAACCAGCAATCCCATTGTCTCGCTCCTCTGTGCCTGGTTCGGTTTTGTCGTTGCCTGAAGTCAGGCGGCCAGTTTTTTTGCCAGGGTCGCGACATGCGCCCCCTGATGTCTGGCGATGGTCAGTTCCGTCTCGCTGGGGCTGCGCGATCCGTCGGGTCCGGCAATCGTTCCGGCGCCGTAGGGCGATCCGCCGCGCGGTTCGGAGATATCCGTCATCGCGTCTATCGTGTACGGCGTGCCGGTGATGACCATGCCGTGATGGGCCAGCGTCGGCCAAAGCGACAGGATGGTGGTCTCGTTGCCGCCGCCGGTGCCCGTCGAGGTGAAGACACTGCCGACCTTTCCGACCAGGGCGCCCTTCATCCACAGGCCGCCGGTCTGATCCAGGAAGGTCCGCATCTGGCCCGGGACATTGCCGAAGCGTGTGGGCGCGCCGAAGATGATCGCATCATAGTCGCCCAGTTCCGCGGGTGAGGCGAAGTCCGCCGCCTGATCCGTCTTCGCGCCGGCATTCGCCAATTGCTCTGCCGTCATCGTATCCGGCACGCGCTTGACGGTGACCTCAATGCCGTCGACCGACTGTGCGCCTTCCGCCACCGCCTGGGCCATGGTTTCGATATGGCCATACATCGAATAATAAAGAACCAATACCTTGGTCATTGAAGTCGCTCCTTGGAAATGGCCGCTGCGGCCGAATTGTCTGTTGGTTCTGATGTAATGGATGGACTTGGGAAAACAATTCGGGTAATTGGAACCTGATTGTTTCTAATTGTGGACAATGGGGCGTGTGATGGATGACATAAACGCGTTTCTGGTTTTCGCCCGCGTCGTCGAGGAAGGCAGTTTCACGGCCGCCGCCGAGAGGTTGGGGGAGTCGAAGTCCGCGGTCAGCAAGCAGATCGGCCGGCTTGAAGACAGTCTGGGAACCAGATTGCTGAACCGTACGACGCGCCGAATGAGCCTGACCGAGGCGGGCGCTATCTTCTATGACCGTGTCCGCCGCGTGGTCGAGGAAGTGGAGGAGGCACGGGTCGCGGTTTCACAACTTCAAGCAACACCGCGCGGGACATTGAGGGTTTCCGCCCCGGTGAGCTTCGGCATTTCCCACATCGCCCCGATTCTGCCGGACTTCATGCGGCGATATCCGGATCTGCAGGTGGATATATCGCTGACAGATCATCAGGTGGATCTGGTGGATGAGGGGATCGATGTCGCGGTGCGGATCGGTGCCTTGACCGATACCAGCCTGATTGCGCGCCGAATTCGCGACTATAACCGTCTGATTGTGGCGTCACCGGACTATTGGCGCAAAAACGGCATGCCGGAACATCCCTCGGCGTTGAGCGATCACAACTGCCTGACATATGCCTATTTTGCGAGTGGCCGGACCTGGCGCATGCATGACCCGGATGGCGGTGAAATCGCGGTCCGTGTCGGCGGCAGCATGAACGCGAATAATGGGGAAATCCTGCTGCGCGCCGCGGAAGCCGGCCTCGGCATCATCCAATCACCGATCTTTCTATGCGAGGAAGCCGTGGCCGCGGGAAGGCTTGTCCCCGCGCTGCAGGATTTCCGGTTCGAGCCTGTCGGCCTGCACGCGGTTTTTCCGCATGCACGGAACCTGTCCACCAAGGTCAGGGTCTTCGTGGATTTCCTGGTGGAGCGGTTCAACCGCTAGACAACCCAAGCCCGGCCTTGGTCATGGTTTCGGGATCCAGCGGCGGCCGCGCAGGATGGCGGCGATAAGCACCAGGGCGGAGGCGACCCCCATCACGATCGGCAGACCGGGGGCGCCGATTATGTCCATTGCGCCACCGCCGACTGGTGCGCCGGTCAAGGCGCCGAATTCATAACATAACACGAACACCGCGTTGGCCGCGGCCATGTCTCCACCGGTGAAGCGTCGGCCGATGATGCCGAGCGACACGGCATACAACCCGATGACTGCCGCGCCGCATATCCCGGACAGAATCCAGGTCAAAGGACTTCCGTCCATCACGAATGGCAGGATGGGTGTGACACAGACCGCGACGACGGCCAGCAGGATCAGGACGTGACGTCGGTCCATGACGTCCGACAGCCAGCCGATCGGAAACTGCATCAGCGATCCGCCGAGCAGGAAGGAGGTCATCACCCAGACCGCGTGATGGTCGGTCATCCCGGCGAGAACGGCGAATAGCGGGATCAGGGCGAAGGCCGCGCCGTCGGCCAACCCGATCAGCACGCCGACGGTCATCAGGACCGGTGCGACCCTGAACATGCGCAGTGAAGCTTCCTTGGAGGACGGCAGAAAGACCGGTCCGGACCGCCACGCCGCGAAAAGGGGAAGCAGGGCCAAGCCGAAACAGCATGACATCGCGATGAAGGGGGCATCGCCGCCCAGGTCAAATGTATTCAGCAGGGCGGAGCCGCCGGAGACGCCGCCGATATAGGAAACCACGTAGAAGGACAGAATGCGGCCGCGAATCTTCTCCGTCGCCGCCTGATTCAGCCAGGCATCCGACCCGACCCAATGGATTGCCAAACCGCAACCCATCACCAAGCGCAGGAAGAACCAGAGCCAGTAGCTGTCTTCCAACAGCATGAGCGCTGCCGGAACGGCCGACGCCGCACATCCAATGGCGATCACGCAGGGGGCACCCAGGCGGGAGAGCCAGGTGCTCATATAGGGCGCGACCAGAAGCACACCAATCGAACTCGCGACGGCGTGAAAACCGACGGAGGCGGGGCTTTCCCCCATCAAGTCCAGGCGCAGAGGCAGCAGCGGGAAATAGATGCCAGATCCTACGCCGACCAGCACGTTGTTGATCAACGCACAGACGATACCGAACCCCAGGCGCGGATTACCCGCGGCCCCGGCCCGTGCCGCGGCGCTCATCGCTTTTCCGGCAGCGCGCTAACGTCCGACTGCATATCCCTGCATGCCCCGCGGGTTCGCGCCCGCTTTCACAATACCGTCGTCCCAGCTCACGGCGGATAGCCGGCCTTCCGACCAATCCTCGCCGACGACCAGGTCGTGTCCTTTCGACTTCAATATGTCAAACGTGTCCTGCGAAAAACGACCCTCCGCCATCAGCCTACCCGGCGACGCGTGACGCGGGAAGAAGGAAGAGGGTTGATGTTCCGTATGGAAGGACGGGGCGTCGATCGCCTCCTGCAGGTTCATGCCGTGATGAATATGGCGTAGCAGCATGATCAATTGCCACTGATCCTGCTGGTCTCCGCCCGGCGTGCCGAAGGCCATGTAAGGCTTGCCGTCGCGCAGCACGAAGGACGGGGTCAATGTTGTACGCGGCCGGCGGTTCGGGCCGAGGGCCGACGGGCTCGTTTCGTCCAGCCAGGCCATTTGTCCGCGGCTGCCCAGGCAGAAGCCCAGGGTCGGGATGGTGGGCGACGACTGCAGCCATCCGCCGCTCGGCGTCGCGGAAACCATGTTCCCGTGCTTGTCGACCACGTCGATATGGCAGGTGTCCTTGGCGTGAAGCTTTGCCTTAAACCCGCCGACGCCGACCGTGGGCTCGCCACCGCCGGATTTCGACAAGGCATCGCCCGGTTTCGGCTGCCGCGCGACGGCCGCAGCATAATCGAACGCCCAGCCATGGCCCTCTATCTCGCCGGGGCGGAAGTCCAGGCTTGCATCGGGTCCGATCAGGGCGCGCCGGCGTTCCGCATAGGCGTCGCTCAACAGGGTATCCATCGGGACGTCGACGAAATTCGGGTCGCCGTAGAACATTTCCCGATCCGCGAAGCCCAGTTTGATCACTTCCGCCACGGTATGGACGAAATCTGGGCCCAATGGATCCATGCCCGCGATATCGATGCCTTTCAGCACGGCAAGGTTCTGGAGCAGTGTCGGTCCCTGGCTCCACGGACCGCATTTGCAGACCGTGTGACCGTGATATTCATAGGTCACCGGCTTTTCGTAACCGGCTCTCCACGTCGCCATATCGTCGCCGCGCAGAAAGGCCCCATTCTCCCGGCCCGTCTGGTCGATCGCTGTTTCCTCGCGGCAGAACCGGTCGATTTCCTCGGCGATGAAGCCTTTATAAAAGGCGTTCCGGGCTGCCTCGATCTGCTCGGCCCGATCGGAACTGGCCGCCTCCGCCTCGGCAACCAAGCGCTTCCAGGTCTTCGCGAGGCGTTTGTTCTTGAAAAGGGTCCCCGGTATCGGGACGGCACCGTTCGGCAGGTAAATCTCCGCGGAGGCATGCCAATGTTCCCGCAGCAAGGGTTCGACGGAAGCAATGACATCCGTCGCGCCCTTGACGATCGGATAACCCTTCTTGGCATAGCGGATCGGCACTTTCATCAGGTCGCCGAAACGCATCGTTCCCTGGTCGCGCAGCATCTGCATCCAGGCGTCGAAGGCGCCCGGGACAGTCGCGGCAAGCAACCCGGTTGCGGGCACGAGGTCGATGCCGAGATTCCGGTATGCCTCGATCGTGGCAGCCGCGGGGAAGGGGGCCTGACCGCAGATCACATGCGTCGATCCACTTGAGGCATCGTGGAAGATGATCGGGACGTCGCCGCCCGGTCCGTTCAGATGTGGTTCGACCAGTTGCAGCACCATGCCGGCGCAGAAGGCGGCGTCGAAGGCGTTCCCGCCCAATTCCAGGATTCGCATGGCCGACTGGCTCGCGAGCCAATGGGTAGAAGCCGCGGCGCCGAAAGTGCCGATGATCTCTGGACGCGTCGTGAACATCCGGGATTGTCCTCAGTTGTTTGCCGGCCCGGCCCTGGGCCGGCGCTACAGATGACGGAGCGGGCGTAGTTTAGGCCGATGCGGAACGCGTTCAATCATTGATGCGACGGCAGCGGGAAACACTATGTTTTCCACTGCTTCCCTATTCGCCGGCGGCGGGCGCCGCCCTAAAGAAGTCCGCGTACGCCCGATGATGTCGCCACGAACCCGTTCTTCGCGAACCGTTCATGGTTCTTTTCGATATCGTTCAGCCGGTACAGATAATTGACCATCATGCCGGCGGATTCGCGCATGCCCTTTTCGGAAACGTCGCCCAGCCAATTGATCCGTTCGACTTGTGCGCCGTTGCTCAGATGGAAACGCGCGACCGGATCTACCGGCCGATCCTTGCGCTTCTCCTGAACCAGATAGCGCGCGCACAGCCGCAGCAGGGCGGGGCGCAAAGCTTCGGAAAACTCACCATCCTTGGCCCAGTCCCCGTTGGTCACCGCGCGCAGCAGGTCGCCTTTGCCGAATTTGTCACCAGTCGCCTTCTTCAACCTCTTGCGGTCTTCCGCGGTCAGCAGGTTCGGGTCGCCTTCCGCGATAATACCTTCCAGCCACGGCCTGAACATCGGGATCGGCGAAAGGGTGGAGAAGGCTTTCAGGTTCGGGAATTCACTCTTCAATTCCTCCACAACGCGTTTGATCAGGAAGTTGCCGAAACTGATACCCCGCAAACCCCGCTGGGTGTTGGAGATCGAGTAGAAAATGGCGGTATCCGCGGCGTTTGGATCGATGATCGGCGCGTCTTCGTCCAGCAGGGTCTGAATAGATCCGGCGATCCCGTTCACCAGGGCAACCTCGACGAAGATCAACGGCTCCATCGGCATCCGGGGATGGAAGAAGGCGAACAGCCTGCGGTCGGAATCGAGCCGGTTGCGCAGATCGGTCCAGGACCGGATCTCGTGCACCGCTTCATAGGCGATGAGCTTTTCCAACAAGGCGGCAGGGCTGCTCCAGGTGATCCGGTGCAGTTCCAGGAAGCCGATGTCGAACCAACTGACCAGCAGACGTTCCAGGTCGTGATCCAGGTCCGCGAGATCCGGCGCATCCTTCGTATGTCGCAACAGATCGGCACGCAGGTCGACCAGGAACTTCACGCCCTCCGGCAAGGCGTTGAACTGGGTCAACAGCGATTGCCGAGGCGGTGTGAGGACGTCCTGCAGCGCTTGCCGCGCGCGGGCTTTCTTGTCGGCCGGGGCCTTGTGATAGGCGCCGATCGCCTTTTCCACAGCCTCTTCGTCGGGTCCGAAATGGGTTGCGAGGATCTCCAGGAATCTTTTCCGGCCTACGCTGTCGAGACCCATGTAATATTGGCCCAACTGCGCCGCGCGGGCGCGGGCGGAAACCTCCCCGCCTTCCGAATCGATGCAGGCCCGCATCCGGTCCAACAATTGGTCCGCGGCCTTGCCGTCCAGCTTGGCGGGTATGGCGTCGCTATCCAGCGTCGCGCCCAAATCCTGCCAGACGCGGCGGACACTGTTAACCGTACGTGTCCAGAGTGTTTCCTGAGGTTGGGCTGCTACATCGCTCATTTTGCTGACCTGACCGTGACTTTCACTGCGTCCTGGATTATCTGCTCTTTGCCTATGTTGTGTACGTGCGTAGCATGCGCAACATCACAGAATAAAGACTCCGGCCCAACAATGTTTTCGGGGCAAGGGTAAGTTTGAGGAGGTTGCATGTCCAAGGGACCGTTGGATGGTATTACCGTCATCGATATGACGCGCGTTTTGGCTGGCCCATACTGCACCATGCTGTTGCATGACCTTGGCGCCCGGGTCATCAAGGTCGAAACTCCAGGTCATGGCGACGACGCCCGCCATTTCGGTCCTTATGCCAAGCACGGAAAATCCGCCTATTTCATGTCGCTGAACCGCGGCAAGGAAAGTATTGCGCTCAATCTGAAGGATGACGAAGACCGGAAGGTGTTCGAAGCCTTGCTCGCCAAGGCGGACGTGCTGGTCGAAAACTACCGCGCGGGCACCATGGAAAAACTGGGCTACGGCTGGGACCGGCTGGAACAGGATTTCCCGCAGTTGATCTATGCCGCGGCATCCGGCTTCGGTCAGACCGGCCCTTATGCCAACCGTGCCGCGTACGACATGGTCGTCCAGGGCATGGGCGGAATCATGTCGATCACCGGCCATCCAGGCGGCCCGCCGACGCGTGTCGGCACATCGGTCGGCGACATCACCGCGGGCCTGTTCACGACGGTGGGGGTCAATGCGGCGCTGCTGGAAAGGACCAAGACTGGCAAGGGCATGATGATCGATGTCTCCATGCTGGACTGTCAGTTGGCCATCCTGGAAAACGCCGTTGCGCGTTATGTCACGTCAGGCGCCATTCCGGGGCCGCTGGGGGCGCGGCATCCATCCATTACGCCGTTTGAGGCGTATGAGTCGGGCGACGGGCATATCATCATCGCGGCCGGCAACAACAAGCTGTTCGCCAGTATGGCCGAGGCGCTGGGCAAACCGGAAATGGCGGAGGACCCGCGCTACTTGTCCAACAAGGACCGGGCCGAGCATGTCGACGTCCTGAAGGAAGAAATGGAAGCGGTCCTGAAAACGAACACCACCGAGCATTGGATGCACGAGCTTGAGAAGGCCGGCGTTCCCTGCGGACCGATCAACAATGTCGAGCAGGTCATGACCGATCCTCAGATCCTGTCCCGCAACATGGTCGTCTCCATCGAGGACCCGCAGGAAGGTCATTTCCGCATGGCCGGAAATCCGATCAAGATGTCGGCGCATGCCGACCCGTCGACCCGCGGTCATGTTCCCGATCTTGATGAGCATCGCGAAGCGATCCTGAAGGAGTTGGGTCTCGCCTAACGGCGGACCCGTTTCCCGCCAGTGCCGCGCGACCGCCTTCCAAGCGCCATGTGGGTTTCCGCGACCTTGCGCAGTGTCAATGCGCAAGGGGGCTTCGGCGCGGTCATCAACAAGGGCGAAGGGGAAAGCGGGTCGCTGGTGCTGCGGCTCAACCTGTTGGACGGAACCAGCCGGATCCTGACGGAAACGCGCGACCTGGACGGCAATCTCGGCTGGCTGCCGCCCTTGGGTTCCGACCCGGTGCCGGACGAGAAGGCGGATGCCTATGTCGCCCGGAGCATTGATCGCGACCCGGACATCTGGGTCGTCGAAATAGAGACACGGTCGGGTGAGAACCCATTCGAGGGCAGGGAACTGGGATGAGCTACCAGCCCGACTGGGTGGCGTAGAACATTTTCGCCGAAGCGACGCAAAACAGGAAATTGTCCAATCCTGCCAGGTCCGCATCCGGGCGCATCATGGCCTCGACCTTGTCCCTGCGAACCAGATCGAAGACCGGGCTGTCCATCATCATGAAATCAATCACGTCGGGATCCTCGCGGTTGAGGAGCGACGTGATCGGTGCGTTGAATCCGAATTTCTGGCGCGAGAATAATATCTCGTCCGGCACATAGCCTTCTGCCGCCTTGCGTAGGAGATACTTGCTGAACCCTTCGCGGATCAGCAGGTTGCTCGGAACCGTCAACAGGAAGGAGATCAAGGACCGGTCCAGATAGGCTGTCCGGTTCTCGATCGAGTGGTACATCCAATTCAGATCGCCGCAAAATAGCGTCGCGGGCACCGATTCCCGGGTCAGCTCGTTCAGCATGCGTTTGCGCAGCAGATCGTCGCAGAAAGACTCCTCCTCGAACGGGTCGGCGGCGGGCTGCACCATCAGTTGGTCGATCTCCGGCGCGTTGTGGTGCAGATGCCGACGTTCGTCCGGCGTGTCGACGAAGCGCATCGGATCCTTGAACAGTGGGTTGCGCACGAACTTGCCCATCGATTCCCGCCAGCGCGCGACCTCAGGTTCGAATTCCGCCGTGCCGTGCAGGCCGGCCAGCCAGTAGAGGTAATGATCGTAATAGCCGGCGAAGATCTCGTCCGACCCATTGCCGTTGATCGCCAGTTTGAAGCCTTCCGACGCAACGGTTTCCGTCAGGAAACCTTCCAGAAACATGCCGACGCTCAATACCGGCGCTTCGTAGTGATGCGCCATCCGGCCCAGCCGTTCCAGGAAGCCGCGGCTTTGTACCGGGCGTTCCCGGTGCGGCGCGCCGAGTCCGCGAACCGCGGCGGCGATGAACTGCCGTTCGTCGTAATCCTCCCGGCTTTCCAGCATGGAGAAAGTGTGAAGGTTCTGCTGGAAATGGTGAACCGCGATTCCGGCCACGACATTCGAATCGATCCCACCGCTCAAGGTCAGTGCGATCGGAACATCGGCCCGCAGGCGGATCTTCACCGCGTCGAACAGGCGGTCCCGTACCCCTTCGATGGCTTCCCCTTCGCTCATCGGCTGGGGATTGAAATGCGGAGTCCAATAGGATCGCGGGCGGGGCATCTCGCTATTCGTCAGTGTGACTATACTGGCGGCCGGAAGCGGTTTGACGTCCTCGAAGAAAGAGTCCTGGTGTTTGAAGACGTCGCGGTATCCATGGGCCAGGAAGCGCCTTACCTTTTCATGCCGGATACGGGGCGTGCGGGCACTCAACTGCCTGATGAACTTGATCTCCGATCCGAAGAACAGCCCATCCGGCGTTTCCATGTAATACAGCGGTTTTTCGCCAAAAGGGTCGCGGCTCAGGATTAGCTTGCCGTTCCTGCTGTCGAACAGGGCGAAGGCCCACATGCCCTGTAACCGGTCGACCAGACCTTCGCCCCATTGCCGATAGGCGCGCAGGATGACCTCGGTATCGGAATCTGTCCGGAAGGACTGCCCCAGGGTTTTTAGTTCGTCACGGACCTCGACGTAGTTGTAAATCTCCCCGTTGAAGATCAGTACGCAGCCGTCGTCGATGAAGGGTTGGTTCGAACGGGTTTGCAGGTCGATGATCGCCAGCCGTGAATGCAGCAGCATGACCCGATTTTCGCCAAGATCGTCCTGGAACAGGCCAAGCCCGTCGGGACCGCGCTGGCGCATCATCGCCAACGTGTCTTCCGCGTCGCTACGGGCGGGCGGCGAAGGGCCTATGAAACCGGCTATCCCGCACATTTGTTCCTACCGTCTCGTCCCGCTTGTCATGTCTATTGCGCGCGACGCTCCTCGATCAATTCATCCGTCAGGGCCAGGGCGCGCACCCGCATAGCGCCGACTGCGTCATGCAGGGCCTCGGTGAAGAGTGACATGAATCGGGGACGGTCGTCCTTCGGTATTCGGCGGACCATGAAATAGCCGAAATGCAGGATGGTGGTGATGGTGCCGGAGATCAGCGTATCCACCGCGCTTTTGGTGGAGTATTCGGTGCGATAGGAAACCGGCGCGATCATGCTGCGGATTTCCGCCAGCAAGGTGTCGAAATCAGTCTCAGACGCCCTCTCGCAAAGGGCGCCGAGATTGTCGAACCGTTCGACGAGGGCCGACCGATACTCTTCCAGGCGCTCAACGGGCACAAGCCCGCCGGCCTTAACGTCGGTCAACTCGCCCAGACATTTGTCGACCAGTTCGGGTCCCGGTATTTCCGCCGGCATCGCTTCCAGGGTCGAGGAGACAATCGGTGTTGCATGTTCGAACCGCACCCCGTGCGAGCAATTGAAGAAATGATGGTTGGGGAAGCGGCTGAACAGTGTCTCGAAAAAGAATTTGGTCAGCAGGAAGGGCCGATTGGTGTAGATGGTTCCGCCCATATTACCTGGCTGTTCGATCACGAACGGTTCCATCGCCGCGCCACTCTTCCAATACTCGTCATCCGTTGCATTGTAGACCGAGGCCTTGGCGTGATGACGGTCGGGGTCCGGGGAGCCGAGATCTATCCCGAACAGATAGAACTCATAGAACCCCATGGAGATCGCGGCCCGGATCGCAAGATTGGTCACTGTTGGTCCGGTCATCGACAGAGTATCTTCCTGACTGGCGAGCAATCGGGTGGGAACGACGGTGTCTCGCCAATACAGAATCTTGCGGTCGAACTTGTCCAGAACCGACTGTTTCACCGTATTCGCGGCGATCAGGGGGATGCCGCTCAGGTCATGCTCCCGCGACAGCATGCCGATGATCGTTCCGATATCCTCCACGTTCTCGATCTCGCTATGGAAGTCCGGCACCATTCCCGCCTCCAGCAGAGGCCGCAGGCTGGTGCCGCAGGACATCAGAATTACATTCTCCCTGTTGCGGCGGATATCCTCGATATTCCGGTCAAGCGAAGGTCCGGACCCGACGACGAAGACCGGCATGGGTTTCAGCGGCCGCGGCGTCGGCGCTTCGGTCAGCAGGAAGAAGTCGTTGCGCAGGAAATTGCGGCAAGCCTGATCCAGCATGATCTGTTCGTCTTCGAAGAAACCGTCATTGGCCTCGATGATCGGCATGGCCTCGCGCAACGCGTCGATCGACTTGTCCAGAAAAGGCGACGTGTAGTGCTGATAGATGTAACTGCCGTCGATCATCGGGAATTCAGGGCCGCGCATTTCACGCAGCAGGGTATCGGCGACGGATTGCGCGTCCTTGCTCAAAATAAGATGCAGCCGGCCCCCACGGGCTTTGCAAGCGGCGTCCAGGGCGGTCCAATCCACGGTGTGAAGGCTGTGCAACAGGAATTCCGGATTCTCCTCTACAACCACCAGGGTCCGGAAGGGCAGCGCCTGCTGCAACAGGGGCAAATGCAGGCCGAGGCCGAGGCCGAAACAAACCAGATATCCCGTTTCCGGGTCCGGGGTGGGATTCAGGCTTTGGCCTTGCATGCCGCCGAGGACCTTGCGGATCGCCTCATGACTGAGGAGTTCTGTCTTTTCCGGCACGCCGGTGAAGGTCGAGAGATGCCGGACCGGTCGCTTCAGATAGCTTTCCACCTGTGCGAACGCGGCTTGTGCCGCATCCGGGGTATAGAGCGGGGCGCCGCCTTGCAGCAGATTGGGGCCGCCGGGTTCCTCGGCGGATGTGCGCGTCATGACCGGTTCGCCGATGCGCAGTACCGCGGTGGCCGGTCCGGAAAGACCGGCGGCTTTCAACGTATCCAGATTGGCCAAAAACAGTGATTTTTCCTGCGTTGCCGCCATCGCGCCCAAGGCCGTTTCCGATCCACTTCCTCTCGGTTAGGCCATAGTTCGGTTTCCGGGACAAGGATCAAGGGCTTGTGATCGTTTGGGCGGATGTGAACGGAACAGGGCAGGGAAACCAGGCTTCCCGGTCCTTTTGCCGCGGCACTTGGGGTGTTTTCGGGCAGGGGGCGCGGCTTGACATCCCCTCTCTCCCGCGCGACCGTCGCGGCTTTCCAGCTATACAATTTTCCGGCGCAGGAGGCGCGAGAGACATGGCAGGTTTGACCTGGTTCGATGGGGAATGGATCGACGACAAGGCCCCGATGATTAGTGTGAACTCCCAGGGTGTCTGGTTGTCCTCCTTCATTTTCGACGGGGCTCGGTTCTTCGAAGGTGTCGCGCCCGACCTGGACCTGCATTGTGCCCGGGCGATCCGTTCCGCGAACAATCTGGGCTTGAAGGCAACGAAGACCATGGAAGAAATTATGGAAATCGCCTGGGAAGGGGTCGCAAAGTTTCCGTCGGACAGCGCCCTATATATCCGCCCGATGTTCTGGGCGGAGGAAGGCTGGGTCGCGCCGGATCCCGAAACGACCCGGTTTGCCCTGACCGTGACCGAAAACCCGATGCCGGGCGACGGCGGTTTCTCCGCCTGCATTTCCACGCGCCGCCGGCCGATGCCGGATGCGGCGCCGACGGATACCAAGTCCGCCGGACTGTATCCCAACGCCGGACGCGCCCTGCACGAAGCCCGTGCCAAGGGTTTCGACAATGCCGTCGTGCTTGACCCCATCGGGAATGTCGCCGAATTCGCCACCGCCAACCTGTTCATGGCCAAGAACGGCGTTGTTCGCACACCTGCCGTGAACGGCACTTTCCTGAACGGCGTCACGCGCCAGCGTGTCATCAAGCTGTTCCAGGAAAACGGCGTTGAAGTGCAGGAAGGCCGGGTTACGACCCAGGACCTCCAGGAAGCGGACGAGATCTTCAATACGGGGAACTGGGGCAAGGTCATGCCGGTCAATCGGTTCGAAGACCGTGACCTGCAGCCGGGCCCGATGTACCAGCGCGCCCGCGACCTGTACTGGGATTATTCCCACAAGCATGGCGGGCGCTGATTACGGTGACCGTTCTGATGCGAACGTGAAAAAGGCCGGCGCATTGCCGGCCTTTTTCTGTTCCCAACACCGATTGCCGATGGTCAGGCTGCGCTCAGGTCTTCGCCCGCCAGTACCTTTTCGATCAGCTTGCGGGTTTCACCAATGCCGTAGAGCGCGATGAAGGAGCCCATGCGCGGCCCCTGCTCCTGCCCCAAAAGCACTTCATAGAGCGCCTTGAACCAGTCCCGCAAATTCTCGAAATCGTGGTTCTTGCCGACGGCATAAACCAGATTCTGAATATCTTCCGCCGTGCTTTCCGCCGAGAGTTCGCCGAGTCCCTGATGCAGTTCCTGGATCGCGGCCCGTTCGTCCGCAGTTGGGGGCCGGTAATTCTTGTTCGGTTTTACGAAATCCTCGTAATACCGGATCGCGAACCCGACCAGCTTGTCCAGGAAAGATTCCGTTTCCGGCGATGCGTCAGGCACATAGCGCGTGATGAAACCCCACAGGATCGACTTGTCATGGCTGTTGCAAACGCTTGCGAGGTTCAGCAACAGGCCGAAGCTGAGCGGCGAGGCATGTTCGGGCGGATTGCCGCTGTGGATGTGCCAGACCGGATTTTCGATCTGTCGCGCGGGTTCCTCACTGCCATATTTCTCGATGAAGGTCAGGTAGTCGTCGACATGGCGCGGAATGACATCGAAGAAAAGGCGCTTCGCGGTTTTCGGCTTGTTGTACATGAACAAGGCTAGGCTCTCTTCCGGCGCATAGGTCAGCCATTCTTCCATCGACAGGCCGTTGCCTTTCGACTTCGAAATCTTCTGACCCTTCTCGTCCAGGAACAGTTCATAGTTGAAACCGTCCGGGGCGCGGCCGCCGAGGGCTTGGGTGATCTTGCCGGAAAGCTTCACTGAATCGATCAGATCCTTGCCGGCCATTTCGTAGTCGACATCCAGCGCAAACCAGCGCATCGCCCAGTCCGGCTTCCATTGCAGCTTGCACAGGCCGCCGGTGACCTTGGTTTCGATTTCCTTGCCGTCCTCCCGGCGGTACAGAATCGTGCCGGCCTCGGCGTCGGTCTCGATCACGGGAACCTGCAGCACATGCCGTGTTTCCGGGCAGATCGGCAGGAACGGGCTGTAGGTCTCGCGTCGCTCCTGACGCAGACTGGGCAGCATAATGGCCTGGACCTGCTCGTAATGGCGCAGCATGGTCAGCAGCGCCTCGTCAAACATGCCGCTTCTGTAGCATTCGGTCGAACTCTTGAATTCGAATTCGAACCCGAACTGGTTCAGGAATGCCTGCAGCCTGGCGTTGTTATGCGCGCCGAAGCTGTCATGGGTGCCGAACGGGTCCGGCACCTCTGTCAGCGGCTTGTGCAGATGCTTGGCCAGCATGTCCTTGTTGGGCACGTTGTCCGGCACCTTGCGCAGACCGTCCAGGTCGTCGGAAAAAGCGAACAGGCGGGTCGGCACGTCGCACATGGTTTCGAAGGCATGGCGCACCATGGTCGTGCGGGCCACTTCGCCGAAGGTTCCGATATGCGGCAGGCCCGACGGGCCGTAACCGGTTTCGAACAGGACATAGCCTTTTTTCGGCGCTTTACCCCCAATGCGTTTGACAAGCTTGCGGGCCTCTTCAAACGGCCAAGCTTTCGCATTCTGGGTAAGTTCGCTGTACTCCGACATGTCCTTTATTCCTTAGGTTTTCGAGCGGCCGGCGGCCGCTCCGATAAGGCGCGGAACCTAGGCGCGGGCGGCTTGCAGGTCAACTGGCGCGCGGCTTTCGGTGCATGGCGGCGATGCGATTTATGGCGTTGGTTGCAGAACTGCGATACTGTTTTCGGCAACAAGCTTATCGGGGAGTGCAAGTATGTTCGACGTGGATCGCTTTATCGAGGAATGCCGGGCGGCGGTGGCCGAGGACGACAGCCATAAGGCTGTTCGGGAAGTGACGGCCAGGGCGATGGCCGATCCGGCCGCGCTGTTGAAGGCCCTGGGCGAACCGACCGAAGGGAGCCTCCAGAAGCTTTATCATGGTGACGAGCTGACCATCCTGAACGTGATATGGCCGGCGGAGATCGTCCTCAGGCCGCATAACCACAACAATATCTGGGCCGTGATCGGCGTTTATGGCGGGCGCGAGGACAATATCTTCTGGCGCCGCAAGGGTGACCGAATAGAAGCGGCCGGCGCGGCGTCCCTGATGACCGGGGATGCCGCACCCCTGGGCAAGGACATCATCCATTCGGTCATTAACCCGACGGGCAAGCTGACCGCGGCTCTGCATATCTATGGCGGCGATTTCTTCAACGACGGGCGCAGCGAATGGAACCCGGAAGACCTCACCGAACGTCCTTTCGACTTCCAGGAAAGTCAGCGCCAATTCGAGGAAGCGAATGCGCGTTTCCGAAGCAAGGCCGCCTGATCCCGGGGCGCTCTTGCATCCTTTTACCGATGCCGGTTTGAAGACGTGTATGGTCGCGAATCCGCGGCTATGATCGCGGCGTCATGCCCGCTGATTCCGCCTCGTCCTTGAAAATGCCCTCCGCCCCGGTCCTCGCCGCGTCGCCGGTCGAGGCCGCATGGCTGACCGAGGACGGAGAATTGGAGACGGTCCGTCTGCTTGATCGACGCGCGCCGCAGGCGGTTGCGAAACTGATCCGCGAACGCCCGCCAATCCTGTGTCATGGCCCGTCTGTCGCGCGTCGGATCCGGATCGATCCCTTCCCGGCGTTCGACCTGCTGGAATTGTTCGCCTTCGTCTATCCGGCGCGTTTCTGCATTCCGACGCCGGCCGGGTTGGCGCAGGAACTGGGGCTGCCGCCGCCGGCGACGGTCGAAGACGCACCCGCTGTGCTGTACCGATGCCTGACCAGAATCCTGTCCGATCTGAAGGACAAGGTGCACGGCCCGGATGTCCCGCGTATTGCGATGGCGATGGCGCGTGCCGGATGGCCTTGGGGACCGTCCGTGCTGGCCGCGCTCGGGCAGGAACAGGATGACGGGCTGCGGGCGCCGACCTCTGGTCTGGATGTATGGAAGCGTCTGCCGGAATGGCGTGAACAGGCGCCGCCGCCGCCGCCCGGTGACAGGCCGGTGCAGCCGGACGAGGCGCGGTTCCGGCTGGCGAGCTTGCTGGGCGACGGGGCCGAGGAACGGCGGGCACAGTCGGACTATGCCTCGGCGGTCTGCCACGCCTTCGCGCCGCGCGACCATGAAGGCGCGCCGAATTTCGTGATGGCCGAGGCGGGAACGGGCGTCGGCAAGACCTTGGGCTATATCGCGCCGGCCAGCATTTGGGCGGAGAAGAACGAAGCCCCGATCTGGCTGTCTACATACACACGAAACCTGCAGCAGCAGATCGACGAGGAACTCTCCCGCCTGGTGCCGGACCCGCGGCTGAAGTCGGAAAGAGTCGTTATCCGCAAGGGACGAGAGAACTATATCTGCCTGCTGAACTATGAGGAGGCGGCGAGGACGGTCGCGGTGAACCGCGCCGGCGCAATCCCGTTGGGACTGATCGCCCGCTGGATCTCGGCGACCCGCGGCGGCGACATGACCGGCGGGGATTTTCCTTCCTGGCTCAGCGATATCCTCGGCATGCGCGCGACGCTCGGCCTGACGGACCGCCGCGGCGAATGCATCTATTCCGCCTGCAGCCACTTCTCCCGCTGTTTCATCGAACACGGAATCCGCCGCGCCCGGCGGGCCGACCTCGTGGTCGCGAACCACGCCTTGGTCATGGTGCAGGCGGCGCGCGGTGGCGTCGATCCTGCGGGCCGGGTGAATCGTTTTGTCTTCGACGAAGGTCATCATGTCTTCGATGCCGCGGACGGTGCCTTTTCCGCCCATCTGTCCGGCTTGGAGACGGCGGAGCTACGACGCTGGCTGCGCGGTGCCGAAACCCAGGGACGGGGCCGCGCGCGGGGCCTGAAGACACGGATCGAGGACCTGGCGACTGAAGGACCGGCGCGCGAGGCCTTGGATGATATCCTTGCCGCCGCCGCGTCTCTGCCCTCGGAGGGGTGGCGGCAGCGCGTGACCGAAGGCCGGCCGGCCGGCCCGGCGGAAGCGTTGCTGTCCCGTATCCGCCAACAAGTTTATGCCAGGGCGCGTGGGGCGGATGGGCCCTATGACCTGGAAGTCGAGACGGGCGGTCCCGTCCCCGGCCTGTTGGAAGCGGCCGGCGATCTGCACGAGGCATTGAACCGCATTCTGCTGCCGGCGAAACGGCTGGCCAAGGCGCTTGCGGCGCGAATGGACGAGGAATCCGAAGAACTCGACACAGCGACCCGCAGCCGGATCGAAGCGGCGGTGCGGTCGCTGGAGCATCGCTGTCTTGCCACGGTACAGGCCTGGATGGACATGCTGGTGGCGCTGGGTGAAGGCACGCCTGATGCCTTCGTCGACTGGTTCGCCGTCAGCCGCACGGACGGTCGGGATATCGATATCGGCATGTACCGCCACTGGGTCGATCCGATGATTCCGTTCTCGGATGTCGTGGCAAAGCCGGCGCACGGGGTGCTGATCACCTCGGCAACGTTGACCGATGGTTCCGGGGATGTCGACGCGGACTGGTACAGTGCGGAGGCGCGGACCGGCGCGGTCCATCTGGATTATCCGGCCATGCGGGTCCGTGTGTCGTCCCCCTTCGACTATCCGGAACAGACCCGTGTCCTGATCGTGAACGATGTTCGCAAGGACAGTCTGGAGCAGGTGGCGGGGGCGTATCGGGAGTTGTTCAGGGCCTCCGGCGGTGGGGCACTGGGACTGTTCACCGCGATCAGCCGGCTTCGTGCGGTTTACGATCGGATCGTCCAGCCGTTGGAAGAGGACGGTCTGCCGCTCTATGCTCAACATATAGACAACTTGAACCTGACCAGTTTGACGGAGATTTTCCGGTCGGAGGAGGATTCGAGTCTGCTGGGCACCGATGCGATGCGGGACGGGGTGGATGTGCCGGGACGGTCTCTTCGATTGCTCGTCTTCGACCGTGTTCCCTGGCCGCGACCGACCATCCTGCACAAGTCCCGGCGTGGCGTGTTCGGCGGCAAGAATTACGACGATGCAGTGACGCGCTTGCGCCTGAAACAGGCTTTCGGGCGGCTGGTGCGCCGGGCCGACGACCGTGGCGTGTTCGTCATGTTGGACTCGATGATGCCGACGCGGCTGCTCGGCGCTTTCCCGGATGGCGTGTCGGTCGAACGTGTCGGCTTGGCCGAAGCGGTCGCGGCGACACGCGCCTTCCTGGCCCCAAGCGACCTAAAGGAAAACCGCGAGCAATCCTGACACGGTGAGGCAGGAAAAGACCGTCGTTACCAGGACGATGGCCACGGAACGGGCCGCGAAAACGCCGTGGCGCTCGCTCAGCACGAAAACAAGGCTTCCCGTCGGCATCGCCGTCATCAGGACGGCCGTGGCGGTTTCCATCGGCGGCAGCGGGATCAGGAACAGGACGATCACCCAGGTCACCAGCGGCAGCAACAACAGTTTGACGAAGGTCACCCAGGCGACCTCGGCAGCCCCGGTGGTGATCCTCTGTCCGACCAGGAACAGACCGATGGCGAACAGCGCGCAGGGCCCCGCCGTCGTGCCCAGCAGGTCGACGACCGACCGGGCCGGTCCCGGCAGATCGAGGTTGAAAGCCGATAGGATGACGCCCGCCAATGCTGCCAGGACAAGGGGGCTTTTCAACACGCCTGTCAGGGTCACGAGGGCCATGGCCGCGACGCCTTTGTGGTCCGCCTTGTCCAGTTCCAGTAAGATCGAACCGATCGTCAGGAAGACAACTCCGTTCACCAAGGTCGCGATGATGGCGAGCAGAACGCCCGGCTCCCCATAGGCAAGCGCCATCATCGGGATGCCGATATAGCCGCTGTTGGTCAGAGTCGCCGACAGGGAGTGCAAGGAATGAGCGCCGAGACTGCCCGGGAACAGGATGGTCGCGCTGAGCATCGATATGCCGAAGATCGCCAGCTGTGCGCCGACAATTACGGATATGTAGTCGAGGTGATCCGCCAGCGAAAAGCCGGATGAGGTAATCGCGCCCAGGAACAGGGCCGGCATTGCGGCGTAGTAGGTGTATCCGTTGACCGCCGTGGCGGCGCCTTCCCCTAAAAGGCGGAAACGGCCGCAGATATAGCCGATCAGAATGATGGCAAATACCGGCAGGGAAACGTCCAGCATGGAGGGGTCGGCAACGGCGAGCATGCAGTTGCCATACTTGTTGTTACGGGCTTAGTCGAGCCGATTGTTGCCGTCCCGGGAGAACGCAGCGTGATAACGGCGGAATTCCTCCGCTCCGGAGCGGAAATCTCGGGGGTCCGATGGGCGCAACGCACCCGCATTCCCTTGACGATCGCCGGGTCCGTGACCATACCAGGGTGGTCGAACGTCAAATGAAGTCAGGGTAGGGCGGGCGTTTTCTGGTCGCCTCCATCCCATCCACACCTTTCGGAAGGACAATAAGCGAATGATCAGCAAGCATGCCGCCTTGATCTACACCATGGTTATCACCTCGGCGGCGGACCAGGAGATGACCGATGCGGAGTTGCAGACCATCGGTGACGTCGTGCGCCACCTTCCCGCGTTTCGAGGGTTCGACGAGCAGACATTGCCGGTCGTCGCCGCGGAATGCGCGGAAATGCTGGGTGAAGAAGACGGTTTGGAGACCGTCTTGAATCAGGTTCATGCCGCCTTGCCGGAATCCTTGCGTGAAACCGCTTACGCGCTGGCCGTTGATGTCGCCGCCGCCGATCTGCACGCGGCGCAGGAAGAACTGCGGATTCTCGAAATGCTGCGCTACCATCTGGAGATCGACCGGTTGACGGCCGCGGCGATCGAGCGCGGGGCGCGCGCGCGTTACAGCGTAGGCTGACCCGACAGGCGGCCGATAGGATCACATTTGCATCAAAAGCAAATGAAACTTTGGTAGAGCTTTTGTGTTAAGCCATGCGGTTTTCGCATAGCTGCGTTGTAATTCCGATGCTGGAAATTGAGTCTGCGGGAGCATACATAACACGTGCTTCAGTTGTTGCACTGCAACAACCCTCCGACGCTGGTTAATACACCAGCCCTCGGAATTTACGTCTCCCAGACGTGAAGCCTCCCTGTTCAACTTGCCGGTAAGACTTTGTCTTACCGGCGGTTTTTTTTATGGGCAGACGGTCCAGCGTTTGTGGGTCGGATCATTCACCTCGCAGCTGATGCAGCTGCTAATTGAGTTTTCGTATCGTTGTGCGAAGACGGCTGACATAGATGTCGATCAGGTGACGCAAGACGGGATCGCTTTCGCTGAGCGCATCGAGGCGCCTGCGAAAGGGCGGACTGCGGACGACCAGAAGATCCGTATCGGTCGCCGCGACGGCGCCGGCCGCACGGGGCAAATTATCGATCAGCGCCATTTCACCGAAAATCTCGCCCGGGCCCAGTGTTGCGATGGTCATCGCCTTGCCTTCGAAGTTGACGGTGATGTCGACCGAGCCCTTGCGGATCATGAAGGCTTCTTCGCCGCGGGTCCCTTCCTTGAAGATGACCGTGCCGGCTTTGACCCTGCGTTGCTTGTCGCCGGGCTTCGGCGTTGACGGCGACAGGGCCATGGACCTTCCCCCGCCAGGCCGCAGCGTTTCGATCTTGGCGGAGAATCCTTGCTTGATCTCCTCGGGCAGCGGTGCGGCGTCGATCTTGCTGATCAAGCGTTGTTGTATGGCCTCGGCTTCCTTCCTGGTCGCACCGGGCGGGGCCAGGTCGCCAAGAGAACGGATGTCCCGCATCACTTCCGCCAGTTTTTGAAGGATGCTTTGCGCACCGCGTTCTCCGACCTCATCAGTCGTGGAAACATCGGCGAGATAGCCGAGCTTCGCGGATTTCGCTGGAATGAGCTGCAGAAGGGTGTCAATGGCGTCTTCCACCCGCTGATTGCTGGGATCCGCTATCAGAACGCTGCGGGCTCGTTGCGTGATCGCCTCGCTCGTGGTCGCGCCGCCGGCGAGACCGTCATCCATCAACATCGACGACAACACATCCACCAGGGCGGATTTTTCCTGCTCGCCGCCTTCGCGTGTCAGCGGTTGGAGAGAGTTGAGCGCAAGGCTGATCCAACGGTTCAGGGAGGCCCGGCAAGCGGGGAAGGGATGGATCCGGAAAAGGCTGTGCAATCGGCCCTGCACCGGCGGCGCCATCGCCGAGGGGCTGGCGTTTCCGGAGACGAGGCCAGACACGACGGTCACGGCCGAGGCCAGGTCCGGCTGGTGACCCAGGATTGCCCGAACACCGTCGCTGCTGTCCAAAATCTCCGACAGCATTTCATCGAGCAGATCGTGGGCCGGGCCGCCAAGGGGCTGTTTCGGCGGAATCAGATCCAACAGTTTTTCTACCTTGGGGCCGGGTTCGCCTTCCTCCCGTGTCAAGGAGGCTAGGACGGCGACCGCCATGGCGTGACGCTGCTCTTCAGGCAAAGCCGAAACACCCGCCGCGAGCGCCTCAATCCCCTGTTCGGCCAGAACCGTCTTGAAGGCCGGCATTTTTTCGGCAAGTGCCCCAGCCATGCCTTTGACCTCTTCAAACAAGGCGTAGAGCTTGTCTGACCGAAGGCGCTGGGGAACATCGTACAGCTTCGCCTGCACCGAGGACGCCACGCCGATCGATTGCGACAGCATGGTTTCGTGTCGGGCGAGCAGAGCAAGCTGTCCGGAATCCGTCATCAGTTCCGAAATCGTCAGGCCTTCTTCATCGAGATAACCACGCAGAATGCGGCCTGCCGTCAGGCGGCCTTCCAGTTCGAATACCTGATCGACGGTTTCGCATAGCGGTGAGAAGTCGACTTGCAGCGCGGTAATCGGTTTGGACTTTTTCTTCGTGACCTTCTGCTCGAACACGGTCTTCTCGGCGCTGGTGCCGTCCGTCTTCGGCAGCGTCTCGATCACTCGTACGCCGTCGCATTGCCCTTCGTCCGCAAGGGCCTTGGCCCGCGCCAGCGCGAATTCCTTTTCGTCGGCGATTTCTCGGGTCTGCCAACGCCCGTCCAAATCCATTTGTACTTCGAAACTAGCGTTCATCAGCTACCGAACTTCCCCCATCCGGTGGGCCGGACACGACCGAACCGACCCCGCGCGGACCCCCTCCGCGACAAGGACAATAACCGAGTAGAAGACTGTCTGCATCTTTGTTGGAAACAGCTAAGCGAGGCACGAGCGGCGTTAGGCCCGCTCACTCGCCCATTCTACGCATTTCCTTCAGAACGGCATTCAGCAGGATCGCCATCATACGATCGTTGTCGGCGATACCTTTCAACCGCTTCGTGAAGGCGCTTTTGGGCACGACGACGACTTCCGTGTCCTTGGCGGCGATCGCGGTGGCTTTCCGTGTTGCTACACCCGCAAGACATAGTTCCCCCAGCACCTCAGATGGGCCCAGTGATCTCTCCAGTTCTTCCCCGGCAACCCCGGGATGGACGATCTTCACGAGGCCGGATCGAATGATATAGGCCTCCTTGGCGTCGTCATTCGGCGTGTAGATCACTTCGCCGGCTTTGAACGCGCGCAAGTTGGATTTCGGTTTTTGCTCCTCTGCCTTCGAAGCTTTCTGCTCCGGCGCGGCTGCGCCTTCTGTCTCGTTCTCCGCCTCTTGCGCCGTCGCAGCGGCTTTGCCTTGTTTGCCCGCGGTCAGCTTCAAGGACTTGATCCGCATTTCCAGACCCTGCAGGACCTCCGCCGGCAGGGTCGATGCACCGATCTTGCCGAGGACCAGGGTCCGCACCAGTTCCGCCTCTTCCTCATCCTTCGCGCTGGGTACGAAATCGCTCAGGCTGCGTAAGCTGTTCAGGGTCTTCGCGAGTTTCCGCAAAACCGTGACCGCGTTGCCCTGGTTTATGATAGAGCTGGCAGAGAGATCGAGCAGGAAGCCCAGCTTCGCAGAGGGTTCCTCGATCATATCCGCTAGGCGTTCGATTGCGGGTTCCAGCATCTGGTCATCGGAATTGGCGGCCAAGGCGCTGCGAGCCCTCTGGGTCAGGCATCGCGCGCTATGCACGCCGCCATAGACGCCTGCATTGCCGAGCATGCCGTCAAGCAGCCGGGCGAACGTCTTCCTTTCGGCGGGTTGCCCTTCCCGGGTCAACGGCGTCGTGGATTCCAACCCCTTCGCCACCCAGCGGTTCAAAGCCTGCTTGGACAGCTGAAATCTGTGCTTGGCCAGTTCCTCGCTGAGCTTGCTCAGGGCGCCGGACGCGCTTCTGTCGGGCTGCCATTTTCCTGATGCGATGGAGGCGGCGGTGGAGAGCGCCTCCCCCAAATCGGTTCGGCGGCCCAGAAGGACACGCAGGGTGTCCGTGCTGCTCAACATTTCGGCTACAACATTGTCGATCAGTTCGAGCGCTTCGTCCGAGGTCGCCGGATTCGGATCATCCAGGAAACCGAGCACGGACAAAACTTTCAAGGAAGGGTCGCCTTCCTCGCGCAACCGGTCTCCGATCAACGCCAGCATCGTGCCGCGGCGGGTTGGTTCCTCAAGCGCGTTCAAGGCCTCGATGGCAGCGTCCAGACCTGACGTTTCCCGGATCTCGATGAAAGGCTCAAGGCCCTCCGCAACCTCTTCGGCGAGCTTCCTGACATCCTTGAACAGGGAATCCAATTCTGCGATGCGGGCCTGCTGATCTTCGCCACGGGATTTTGCCTGGACGACCCCGGCGAAAGTGAAGGCCTGCTTCAACAGCGGCTTGTCGCTTGCGAGCATCATCAGGTTGCCGGGATCGGTGATAAGTTCGCAGGCGGTAATCAGTTTCCGCTCGAAATACTTGCTCATCACCTTCGAGATGGTGACCCGGGCGTCCAAACGGAAAATATCGCCCGCTTCCTCGCAATAGGCCGCTTCCTCAACCGATTGCGCGGCAATCGGTTTCTCCTTCTGCTCCGGTACGATCTGCTCGAAGATCGTTTTTTCTTTGATCGTATCGTTGGGGCGGCGGCGAATATGAACGACCCGGACGGCCTTCGATTCCTTGGAGTCGATCAGCGCGTTCGCACGCACCAAGGCGCTGGTCCGGCTTTGAAAGCTCTGAACCGCCCGCCAATCTTTTCCTTGGCGGGTCTGAACATCATAGCTGTATGACAAAGGCGACTCTCCCTGTCGCGCCACAATTTATTGGGATTCTAACAATTTACGCGGGGAGAGGGAAAGAACTTAGATGGCGTGCAAAATCAACCCCGTTCACACTGTATAACGGTGTTTTGTGCTGATTCTGGCGTTTATTTTCGGCGTAGTGGCCTGCGACGGGTTACATATACAGACGCTCGTTCTCCATGCCCTTGTAGAGATCCGCAACATAGTCGCCATAGCCGTTGAAAAGCAGGGTCGGCACCTTTTCGTTGGTGCCGAGGACCGTTTCATGGGCTTGGCTCCATCGCGGATGCGAGACTTCCGGATTGACGTTCGCCCAGAACCCATATTCAGACCCCTGGATTTCTTCCCAAAAACCAACCGGGCGTTGGTCCGTGAAGGTAAATCGAACGAGGGACTTGATGGATTTGAAACCGTATTTCCATGGGGTCACCAGGCGCAGCGGTGCCCCGTTCTGCTTCGCAATCGGCGCGCCGTAGAGGCCGGTGGCAATGAATGCCAGTTCGTTCGTTGCCTCCGCCATGGTCAATCCCTCGACATAGGGCCAAGGATACCAGCTGGAACGTAGGCCCGGCATGGTTTCTTCCTGAACCACAGTTTCCATGCGGATGAACTTGGCGCCGGACAGGGGCTTCGCATAGTCGACCAAGGCGGCGAGGGGAAAGCCGCTCCACGGAACGGTCATCGACCATGCCTCGACACAGCGGTGCCGGTAAAGACGCTCTTCCAGCGGCATGGCGCGGATCAGCGTATCGACATCGACCATCTGTTCCTTCTCGACCATACCGTCGATCAGGACGGTCCAGGGTCGGATCTCCAGTTTCTGGGCGAGTTGCGCGATCCCCTTATGAGTGCCGAATTCATAATAGTTGTTGTAGGTGAGCGCATATTTCGGCTCGGTGAGCATCCGGTCGATCTCATATTTGCCATTCAGTTTTACCGGATAGAGGTCGGCCGTCGGATCAACCTCCGTGGCCGCGTTTGAACGGCCGGCGAACAATGACCCGCCTGCAAGCAGAATGGATCCTGCCGCCAAACCTTTCGCCAATTGACGACGGTTCAGGAAGGTTGCTTCCGGCGTCGCCGTGCGTTCAGGCAATTCCCATCCACGACGCTTCTTGATCAGCATGTCTTCTTCCTCCCGGGGCCGTTTCGGCAATGGTTTGCGGCCGATCTGTCGGCCTCAACGCCATAGAACTTAGAGGGGCATTGCCCTCCGGCCCAGTCACAGAGGCGTGAGAGACCCGACCTGGGCACGAAAAAAACAGCCCCACCGGTATATCCCGACGGGGCTGTTTTGGCTTGTATCACCGCTTATCGGCTTCCGGCGGCCCGGTTACGCCAACATGCTGCGCAGCATCCAGGCGTTTTTCTCGTGCAACTGGATCCGCTGAGTAAGCAGGTCCGCGGTCGGCTCATCGCCGGCCTTTTCGGCGGCCGGGAAGACGGAGCGCGCGGTGCGGGCGATCGCTTCCTGACCTTCGACCAACTGGCGGATCATGTCCTCCGCGGCTGGCGTGCCGGTTTCTTCCGAAATTACCGTCAGTTCCGCGAATTGGGCGTAGCTGCCGGGGGCGGGTTCGCCCAAGGCCCGGATACGTTCCGCGATCTCATCAACGGCCGTCGCCAGTTCCGTGTACTGGCCTTCGAACATTGTGTGCAGCGTGTTGAACATCGGTCCGGTGACGTTCCAGTGGAAGTTATGCGTTTTCAGGTAAAGCGTGTAGCTGTCCGCCAGCAGGCGCGACAGGCCATCGGCAATCTCTTTTCGGTCGGCCTGGTTGATTCCGATGTTGATTTCCATCTGTGACCTCCTTTGGTTCCGTCAAATCGCGCGTGTTCCGTTTGACCAGATTCTTCCGGAAACACGATTTTAGAAATATTCTAATCAACAATACAGAGATAGGAAATGTATCGTAAAATGCAAGGAAATAGATTGCTGAGTTTGCAGCAAAAACGGGGCGAAATTCGCCCCGCTTTCATCAACGTCGGTACGGTGGAAAAGGTTGCCTGTTAATCCAGGAATTTCACCGAAACGGAGCCGAAAGGCCCGAAATCAGCAAGGACCGTGTCGCCCCGTCGAACCTGAAACACCTCGGTCGTCAGTCCCGTGCTCACCCATTGTCCCGCTTTCAGGCCGAGGCCGCGCCGGCTCATATGGTTGGCCAGCCAGGCAAGAACGTTCAGCGGGCTCCCCATGACGTTTCCACCGCTGCCCGCCGCTTTGTCCATACCGTTAACGGTGACCTTGACCGGGTGGCTCGACAACGCGTTCGGGTCGAAGTCTTGCGTTCCCTTGCCGTAAATGAAGGCGTGGTTCGCGCCGCCATCGGCGATCACGCGGTTCACGTGGTCTCCGAAATCCCCGGCCAGCCGCTTGTTCACGACTTCTATCGCCGGATGAACGCTGCCGACGGCGGCGGCCACTTCATCCGCTCCATAGGCGGCGCTGCGGGCCGGAAGATCGGCTTTCAGCATCAGGGCAAATTCCGCCTCAGGGATCCGCAGGGCATCGGCGGCGGTTTTCAATTCCGCCGAGCCTTCGAACGTCCTTTCCCTGAAGATCGGACCGGCGAACGGTTCGTTCGCGCCCAGCGCCGCTTGGGCGAGGGCGTTGGTCGCACCAACTTTCCAGCCGATGATCTCAAAACCGAGTTCCGAAGTAACCGCCTCCTGGAGTGTGTAGGCTTCCTCCGTATTCTGCGGGTCGGGCCGCGGCGGATCGTCCAGTCGAACATCGTTCAGCCGCGCATCGGCCAGAATTTTCGCGCTTGCACTCCAGTTCATGGGCACAGTCTCACTCACTATCGAAATCCGTTGATTTGGTTTTTGTCAGGTCAAGGCGGCGCAGGCGCGCTGGATCCGCATGCAGGCCTCTTCCAGCAGTTCCGTCGCGGTGGCGTAGGAGATGCGGAAATGCGGCGACAGGCCGAAGGCCTCTCCATGCACCGCGGCGACGCCTTCGGTTTCCAGCAGATAGGTAACGAAATCCTCGTCGGTCTCGATCACTTTTCCGTCCGGCGTCTTCTTGCCGATCAATCCCTTGATCGAAGGATACACATAGAAGGCACCCTGTGGTGTCAGACAGTCGATCCCGTCCGCCTGGTTCAACATGGAAACAACCAGATCGCGACGCTGCACGAAGACCTTGTTGTTTTCTTCGATGAAGGCGTGGTCGCCGTTCAGCGCGGTGACACTGGCCCATTGGCTGATCGTCGAGGTCGAGGTGGTCGACTGCGATTGCAGCTTGTTCATGGCCTTGATCAGGTCCTTGTCACCGGCCGCGTAGCCGACGCGCCAACCCGTCATGCAATAGGCCTTGGACAGGCCGTTCAGGGTCAAGGTGCGCGGATACAGTTTCGGTTCGACCTGTGCGATGGTCGCGAATTCGAACCCGTCATAGACCAGGAACTCGTACATGTCGTCGGTCATGATCCAGACATGCTCGTGCTCCAGCAGCACGTCGGCTAGTGCCCGCAGGTCTTCCTTGGAATAGCCCGATCCGGTCGGGTTGGACGGACTGTTCAGTACCAGCCATTTGGTCTTCGGCGTGATCGCCGCGCGAAGCTGCTCCGGGGTCAGCTTGAAATTGCTGTCCTGGGTGCAGTTGACGACGACCGGTTTGCCTTCGCACAGCATGGTCAGGTCCGGATAGGTCACCCAGTAGGGTGCCGGAATGATGACTTCGTCGCCGGGGTTAACCGTCGCCATGAAGGCGTTGTAGATCGTCTGCTTGCCGCCGCAACCGACCTGGATCTGGTCGGGCGTGTAGGTCAGGCCGTTGTCGCGTTTCAGCTTGTCGCAGATCGCCTTGCGCAATTCGATGATACCGGCCGGCGATGCGTATTTCGTCTTGCCCTCGCGGATCGCCGCATAGGCGGCTTCCTTGATGTGTTCGGGCGTGTCGAAATCCGGTTCGCCCGCGCCCAGGCCGATCACGTCGCGGCCCTCGGCCTTCAATTCGTTCGCCTTGGTGTTCACGGCAACCGTCGGCGAAGGTTTGATCAGGTCCAGCCGGTCGGCGAGAAAGGACATCGCGGAGTTCCCCCAATTGTCTGAGGCGCCATCCCCGGCGCCCGGTTTGTCGTGCGGCGAACGGTAGCCCCCCGGGCGGGTCTGATCAAACGAAACCTACCCCGCTATGGCCCAGTGAAAGCAGGGGAATAGGGGCGGAGATGCCCAGAAATTGCCCCGACTTGGCCCCATTCCGGCCCCAGTCTCGCCCCATCGCAGTGTTCTCCTTGAAAGGCGCAACAGGCGGACTGAGCCAAACGGACCAGGGAGACGACCATGATCATCGATAGAATTTCAGTTTGGGGTGCCATTCGCTTTCACACCGCGCCATCCAGATTGGGCTGGCTTCAAAAAGGGCAGACGGTGACGGGAATGGCCTTTTGCACCCTGTTCGCGGCGATCTGCCTTTTCGAGGCGGACCGGGCCTTGGCCCAAAGTTCCGTCACCCCGGATCGCAGCCCCGGCGTCCTTGAACTTGAACAGGAAACCGGCTTCGGGCTGATGCTGATGGACCAGTCGGAGGCGGCCCAGGCCTGGCAGGCACGGTTGCTGGCCAGCTATGCCGCCGTCGAAATATCCGGTGCGGTTGCCCGGGCGCGGATCCGGCAGGTGTTCGTGAACGAGGCCCCGGCGGAAGTCGATGCGCGTTATCTCTTTCCGCTGCCCGACGATGCCGCAGTAGACAAACTGAATATCCGGTTTGGGGATAAATGGATCGAAGGGTTGCTGAAGGAGAAAGTGGAAGCCCGGCAAACCTTCGAACGGGCGCGGGTGGCCGGAAAACGGGCGGGCCTCGTCGAATCCCTGCGGCCGAACATCTTCACGACGGATCTCGCCAATATCGCGGGCGGAGAGCTGGTCTCGGTCGATCTGGAATACCAGACGACGGTGAAGCCGAAGGACGGTGTGTTCGAACTGCGCTTGCCGCAAGTCATCACGCCGCGCTTCATGCCGCAGCAGCATATGGTTTCCGCCGCTATCAAGGATTGGGACACGCTGATGGCGGAACTGGCCGACAATGGGGCGGTGCTGGAGACAAATGATCCGAAGGCGCCCTTCGGTTTCCCGGCAGCCTTCGTCGTTCGGCTCAAAGCCGGCGGTGACATCGCCTCGATCGACAGCCCGAGCCATGACCTGATGGTGCGGCGAGAGGATGAGGACATTGCCGACATCGCCTTGCGTGACCGCTACGTGCCGGCGGACCGGGATTTTGTCCTGCGCTGGCGGCTGGCCGAAACAGCGGAACCGGCCGCGATGCTTTTCCATGAGGCTCTGAACGGGCAGCACTACTACATGGCGGTGCTTTCCCCGTTAAAACCCGCCGCAACGAAGGTGCCGGCTCGGGACGTCCGTTTCGTCGTCGACACCTCGGGCTCCATGCATGGCGACGCGCTAGACCAGGCCAAGGCGGCCCTGCTCAGCGCGCTGGACGGCCTGCGCCCGCAGGACCGGTTTGAAATCATCCAGTTCAATTCGGAGATGCACCGGCTCTTCGGGGAATCGGTGCCGGTTTCCGGCAATACGTTGCGATTGGCGCGCGGCTATGTCGCCGGCCTTGTATCGGATGGCGGCACGAATATGGCGCCCGCGCTGCGCGCCGCCCTGCCGGGACCGGCAGCGGAAAGAAACGGAAACTTGCGCCAGATCGTCTTCCTGACCGACGGTGCGGTATCGAACGAGACCGCCCTGTTCGGGATGACCGCGGCCAATATCGGGGATGCGCGTTTGTTCACCATCGGCTTGGGGCCGGCTCCGAACAGCTGGTTCATGCGCAAGGCTGCGGAAACCGGACGTGGTGTGTTCCTGAATATCGACCGCGTCGATGAAGCGGGCGGTAAAATCGATGCGCTTTATCGCAAGTTGCAGGCCGTCCAGTTGACGGATCTGGGTGTCGCCGTGCGCACGGCCTCCCTGTCTAGTGGACCGGAAACAGAGATCTATCCGCGGAACCTGCCGGACCTCTATGCGGGCGAGCCGCTCTATTTCGTGATGCGCACGAATGTCGAGGTCGAGGAGTTGAGCTTGGGGGGAACGTTGAACGGCGAAGCCTGGGCGACCGCGATCGATACGGATATCGCCCGTGAAGCACCTGGGCTGGCGAAACTCTGGGCCCGGGAGAAACTGGAAAACCTGGATGATTTGCGCCGCATGGGGGCAGATTCGGACCGTATCCGGACGGAATCGATCGAGATTGCCCTGGCCCATGGTATCGCCGGGAAATATACGAGCTTCGTCGCGGTCGAGAGGGAAATGCCGCGGGCAACCTCGGACCGGATCGGCGGCGACGGGGCGGCGACGGAAGAAGCGCGTCGCGACGGATCTGGAAAATCCGGCATGCATACGCTCGCGTCGGTTCAGGTCGCGGGGCCCGCGACGGCGGTCGGATGGCTGCGTGATCTGCTGGTCGCCCTCGCGGCCGGCATCGCTGCAATGGTCTGCCTTTGGGCGGCAATGCGGCGGCAGGTGAACCCGGTATGAAGCGTCGCCGGTTTCACCAAACGGCGCGGTCCCGCGGGTTTCTGTTGATATGCGGGGCTGTCGCCTTGTCCGTTTTCGTTTGGGTCGGCGGCGGGGCGGCCCTGCATCTGGGGAAAGCCTGGCTCGCCCCGATCCTGATCAAGCGGGCCTGGGCCTCGGCCGTTGATGCGGGCGGGCCGGCGCCGCCGCCCTGGCCCTGGGCCGATACGCGACCCGTCCTGCACCTGCAGGTGCCGCGCTTGCAGGTGGAGCGTTTCATTCTGGAGGGCGCGAATGGCAGGGCGCTCGCCTTCGGCCCCGTGCTGTCCAGTCCTGGCGGCGTTCATGTGATGTTCGGTCATCGGGACACGCATTTCTCCTTTCTTCAGGAGATCCGCCTCGACGACCGTCTACTTGTCCAGACCGCAAACGGCCCCCCGGTCGCTTATCGGGTGCGTGAGATCGCGGTGCGCGATCAGGATGATATCGCCATTGTCGCCGATGACGGCGAGGCACCCCTGGTCTTGGTGACCTGCTACCCGTTCAACGGTCTCGAGCCGGGCGGCTCGCTCCGATACGTCCTGTTGGCCGCCAGGGAAACGAGCAGGGAATTGAGCGATCCGGCGGATGTAGCCTCGGCACGGTGAAGGGACGGCAGGTCGCGTTTGTAAGCTGGTCCTCAAGCCCTATATTCGAAGGCACCGGCGCGGCGGCCGCGTCCGGCGTTTGAACTGCGGCAGATCGAAATCATGGGCCTATCGGATTCAATGGCAAGCCATCCCCTGACGGTGGGGGCGCTTCCCTCTGCAATGAGCCGGGTGGAACGTCCCCTGACCGAGGGCGGGATCGCGTTCGAGATCGAATCCGATTTCGAACCCGCCGGCGATCAGCCTCAGGCGATCACGGAACTCACCGAAGGGTTGGCCGCGGGTGAGCGCGACCAGGTCCTGCTCGGCGTGACGGGATCGGGCAAGACCTTCACGGTCGCCCATACGATTCAGCGTCTGCAGCGGCCGGCGCTGGTGTTGGCGCCCAACAAGACCCTGGCGGCACAATTGTATGGGGAGATGAAGAGCTTCTTTCCGAACAACGCCGTCGAATATTTCGTCTCCTATTACGACTATTATCAGCCTGAAGCCTATGTGCCGCGGTCGGACACCTATATCGAGAAGGAATCCTCCCGCAACGAGCAGATCGACCGGATGCGTCACGCGGCGACGCGGTCTCTTCTCGAGCGGGATGACGTCATCATCGTCGCATCGGTTTCCTGCATCTACGGCATCGGCTCGGTCGAGAGCTACAGCCAGATGGTCGCCGATGTGAAGGTGGAGCAGCGGCTGGACGTCCGCGACCTGCAGCGTCGGCTGGTTGAATTGCAATACCGGCGCAACGACAACAATTTCATTCGCGGCACCTTCCGTGTTCGCGGTGACAATTTCGAAATTTTTCCCGTTCACCAGGAAGATCGCGCCTGGCGCATTTCCTTTTTCGGCGACGAGGTGGAGGCGATCCAGGAATTCGACCCTTTGACCGGTGAGAAATCAGGCAATCTGGAAGGCGTGCGCATCTATGCCAACAGTCACTATGTGACGCCGCGCCCGACTCTCATGCAGGCCGCCAAGCAGATCAAGGAAGAGCTGAAGGTAAGGCTGGACGAGTTGAACCGGAACGGCCGGCTGCTGGAAGCGCAGCGCTTGGAGCAACGCACCACCTTTGATCTGGAGATGATGGACGCGACCGGGTCCTGCGCCGGGATCGAGAACTATTCGCGCTATCTGACCGGGCGCAAACCGGGCGAGCCGCCGCCGACGCTTTTCGAATACCTGCCGGACAACGCCCTGCTTTTCGTCGATGAAAGTCATGTGACCGTGCCGCAGATCGGCGGCATGTTCCGAGGCGACTATGCGCGCAAGTCGACCCTGGCTGAATTCGGCTTCCGGCTGCCTTCCTGCGTCGACAACCGACCGCTGCGGTTCGAGGAATGGGACGCTATGCGGCCGCAGACGGTTTATGTCTCCGCGACGCCGGGGACATGGGAATTGGAACGGACCGCAGGCGTCTTCGTCGAGCAGGTCGTGCGCCCGACCGGCCTGATCGACCCTGTCTGTATCATCCGCCCGACGGAGACACAGGTGGACGATCTTCTGGCGGAGTGCCGGATTTGCGCGGAAAAGAACCAGCGCGTTTTGGTGACGACGTTGACCAAGCGAATGGCCGAGGATCTGACCGACTATATGTCCGAAGCGGGTTTGAAGGTGCGCTACCTGCATTCGGATATCGACACGTTGGAGCGAATAGAGATTATTCGCGACCTGCGCCTGGGGGCGTTCGACATCCTGGTCGGCATCAACCTGCTGCGCGAGGGGCTCGACATTCCCGAATGCGGCCTTGTCGCGATCCTGGACGCGGACAAGGAAGGCTTCCTGCGATCCCGCACCTCGCTGGTGCAGACGATCGGCCGGGCGGCGCGAAACGTCGACGGTCGGGTTCTGCTCTATGCGGATAAGATGACCGACAGCCTGCAATACGCGATCGACGAAACGAACCGTCGGCGAGAAAAGCAGCAGGCCTACAACCTGGAACACGGGATCACGCCGGAAAGCATCCGCAAGGACATCTCCAAGATTCTGGACAGCGTCTACGAGCGGGACCATATGACCGTCGAGGCAGGCGAGGGCGAGGCCAACAACCTCGTCGGCCTGTCGCTGCAAGCCTATATCGAGCAGCTGGAAAACCAGATGCGGGCCGCGGCGGCGGACCTGGAATTCGAGACGGCGGCGCGCATGCGCGACGAAATCAAACGGCTCGAGGCCTATGATCTCGATATGCCGGCCCATGCGGCGCCGTTGAACGGGGATATCGCTGCCACGATCAAGAACGTATCGAAGGAAGTCCTGCCAAAAGGGAAGCGTGGTGCGAAGGGCGGCGCGAAGAAACGGCGCGGCGGCCGGCGCTGACGGCAGGGACGGCTAACTTTTTCTAGGAGGGGGCTGATGCCCGTTGCAATCGTAACCGGCGCCGGGAAACGTATCGGTCGGGGCCTCGCATTGGCGATGGCGGAAGATGGTTTCGACATAGCGGTCCACTATCGGAGTTCCGAAGAGGAGGCTGAAGAAACGGTCCGTGCCGTTGAAGCAATGGGGCCCAAGGCGATGGCTTTTCGCGCGGATCTGGGTGTCGGCGGCGATATCGAAGCCATGATGGCGAATATCAAGACCCGCCTGGGGCCGGCCCAATGCCTGATCAACAGCGCCTCGCTGTTTGAATACGACCTTGCGGAGGATTGGACGATCCAGTCTTTCGACAGGCACATGGCCGTGAACCTGCGTGCGCCGCTGCACCTGGCGCAACGGCTGATCGAGGACCTTCCGGAGGATGTCGAGGGCTGCGTCATAAACCTGCTGGACCAGAAACTGTTCAATCTGAATCCCGATTTTTATACGTACACGTTGAGCAAGCTTGGACTGAAAGGGGCGACGGAAATGCTGGCCCAGGCAGCGGCGCCGAAATGCCGCGTGAATGCTGTTGCCCCGGGTTTGACGCTTCGAAGTGGCGACCAATCGCAAGAACAGTTCGCTCAGGTGCATGCAATGACCCCCATGGAACGTGGTACGACGATTGATGACATAGTCGATGCCGTACGGTATCTGGTGCGCGCGACGGCGGTCACAGGGGCTGTCCTGCCGGTGGATTGTGGTCAGCGCTTGAGCGCAATGGATCGCGATATCATGTTCCTGGACGCGGATTCCCCCAAGAACGCTCGTTCCGGCAATGGTGCCAAGGGAAGTGGGGATTAGGACACCTTATATATAGGTGCATCCTATTTGTTGGATTGAGGCAAGCTGCTTGCCGGATTTTTGTGGAGGATGGGCCGTGCCCGACGATGTTGATTTCCTCTCGCGTTCCTTGAATGACCGTCTCCGGTCGGAGGGGGAATGCCGCCGCCTGTTTCTGCGCGGCTTCGTTGTCGACGCGAATATCGGCATCATGGCTCATGAAATCGGGCGCACGCAGCGCGTCAATATCGACGTGGATCTGTATCTACGGCCCTTCAATGGGCCGATCGAAGACCATATCGACAATGTGCTCGACTACGATTTCGTCCGCGAGGAGATCAAGGAAATCGTCCAGAGCGGCCATATCAACCTGCAGGAGACCCTCGCAGAAGCGATTGCCGACAAGTGCTTGGAGCCTGACCAGGTCGCGGGCGTCCGGGTGGCGACGAGTAAACTCGATGTCTACGGCGATTGCGCCGCCGTGGGATACGAAATCGTTCGCGTGAAGAAATGAGGCCCGACCGGTAGACGATTGCGTTTGCAGGTCGCCTTGCCAGGGAAGGGCCGCCGGGATCGGTTTTTTTGCCGGGATTGATCCGTGTTTGCTGATGTATTAGTTACACGGCCCGCACAAGTACTCGCTCAACATCTTCGACATCGCAGCCAATAGAATTCGTGCATTTGGGAATTTCCCTTTACGGAAACTTATCTAGGTACTTCACGATTTGGGATGATTTCATCGCAAGTCATGGCGAGGACAGAAGCAGCGTAATTTTATGAGATTCGGCATTTTTGCTGTTGACTCGTGAAATCTTTTGCACAGCCCGGCTAAGCCCCTGACTTTCTTTAACGCTTGTCGATAATCAACCTGTGCGTCATATCAGATTCATATTTTGGACGATTTGAATTGTTTGTTTTCAATAGCTTATAGCGTTTGCCCAAAAATTGGGCAAACTGGTCCAAACCCATGGATTCCGGGGCGAAGGGCCCCGCATGTCGGTTTTACCAACAAACTTATCCACAGGTTTGGTGGATAGACGAATCAATCCATGAAGGCCGTGATATTTCAGGAAGTTAGCGCACCGGCTGGCGGCGATCAGTTGCCGATGGCACGCGGCATAGGGAATGATAGGGCACGATGACGCCTTCCGATACCAAGAACGACACGGACCCGGGTCTTGAGCTCGATGATGCCCGACCGAGCCTGACGACGGGCGCAAGTATCATTGGCGGATACTTGCCGCGGCTTGGGCTGGGACCGGGCGTTTACCGGATGCTGAACCCGCGAGGCGACGTGCTGTATGTCGGGAAGGCCCGCAGCCTCAAGAAGCGCGTCCAGACCTACGCCCATCCCCACAGGCTGCCGATCCGGCTGCAGCGGATGGTCGCCGAAACCGCATCGATGGAATTCGTCACCACCCATACCGAGGTGGAGGCGCTGCTTCTCGAATCGAACCTCATCAAGCAGCTTCGGCCCCGTTACAATATCCTGCTGCGGGACGATAAGAGCTTTCCGGATATCCTGATCCGCGGTGACCACGATTTTCCGCAAATCGTCAAACATCGCGGTGCCCGCAACCGGCCGGGTGAGTATTTCGGACCCTATGCGTCCGCCGGCGCGGTGAACCGGACCCTGACGGCGCTGCAGAAGGCCTTCCTGCTGCGGAATTGCTCGGACAATATTTTCTCCACCCGCACCCGCCCCTGTCTTCAGTATCAGATCAAGCGCTGCAGCGCGCCCTGTGTCGGCAAGATCTCGGAAGTGGACTACGCCTCTTCGGTCCAGCAGGCGAAGAGATTTCTGACCGGCAACAGTCAGGCCGTGCAGAAAGATCTGGCCGCCCAGATGGAGGCGGCGGCAGAGGCGCTGGATTTCGAGCGGGCGGCATCGCTGCGTGACCGGATCCGAGCGATGGCCTCGGTTCAAACGCATCAGGATATCAATGTCGAAGGGGTCAGCGACGCGGATGTCGTGGCCCTGCAAACGGAAGGCGGACAGACCTGTGTCCAGGTCTTCTTCTTTCGCGGCGGGCGCAACAATGGCAACCGTTCCTATTTTCCGAGCCACGACAAGGATCAGGAGCCGCCCGCGATCCTGGCGGCTTTTCTGGGGCAGTTCTATGACGGGCGCGTGCCGCCGAAGGAAATCCTTGTCAGTATCGAACCGGATGAAGCGGACCTGCTGGAGGAAGCCTTTTCCATCCGGGCGGACCGCAAGGTCACGATCCTGATGCCCCAACGGGGCGCCAAGCGCCAGTTGATTGCGCATGCCTTGGACAATGCGCGGGAAGCGCTGGGACGCCGGATGTCGGAAAGCGCGACGCAACGTCGATTACTCGACGGTTTGGCCGAGAAACTCGGCCTCGAGAACCGCTTGGAGCGGGTCGAGGTTTACGACAACAGCCATACCGGCGGCACGAATGCGATCGGCGGAATGATCGTGGCGGGGCCGGAAGGCTTCATGAAGAACGCTTACCGCAAATTCAACATCAAGACGGCGGTGAAGACCTCGCAGGACGGGGACGGCGCCAGCGCGGGCGATGATTACGCCATGATGCGGGAAGTACTGACCCGCCGCTTCACCCGCGCGATGAAGGAAGACCCCGACAGGGACAGGGGACAGTGGCCGGACCTGGTCATCGTCGACGGCGGTAAGGGCCAGTTGAGCACGGCAGAAGAGGTCTTCGCGGAACTGGGAATCGACGATGTCGCGCTGCTCGGTGTCGCAAAGGGGCCGGAACGCGAAGCCGGCCGCGAACGGTTTCACCTTCCGGGAAAAGAAGCATTCCTGCTGCCGCCGCGGGATCCTGTTCTCTATTTCGTGCAGCGGCTGCGCGACGAAGCCCACCGTTTTGCGATCGGAACGCACCGGCAGAAACGGGCCAAAGCGATCGGGGCCTCACCGTTGGACGAGATCGCCGGGATCGGGGCGAAACGGAAAAAGGCGCTGCTGTTGCGTTTCGGATCAGCGCGATCGGTAGCCAGGGCCGGGTTGAAGGACCTGGAAGCGGTGGAGGGGATATCCTCAGCCGTGGCCAGGAAGATCTACGATCACTTCCACGACAGTTGAGCCAAGAAAAGACCGGCTCTCCGCGGGAGAAATATTCCGAAGAGAACCGGTCCGGGTTTAAATTTCTTGATTTCAATGACTACGCCCCGCGGGCGGTATGATCTGTCAGGGGATCAAGCTACGGCCGGGGTCTGTTTTTGCCGCCGGCCGAACCGCGCGGCGCCGAAAATGCCCAGCCCCGTCAGCAGCAGGGGAAGGGCGCCCGGGACCGGAACCGCCGACACCAAGGCCAGATCACCGCTGAAGCCGGAGACCCGGAAGTAATCCTTCTTGTTGTCGTTCCGGGTGGTTAGAATCAGGTACTGAAAGTTCTCGATCGTGTCGAAAACCAAATTGGCGGCATTGTCACCCGCCAGATGGGTGAAAGTGTTCATGCTGGCGAAGAAACCGGCGACATCGCCGGCGGAAAGGCCGCCGTTGAAGCCGAAGACCTCATAATTCTTGCCGCCGGAAAGGTATCCGAAACTCAAATCAATCGGTGCCCAGTCCGGAGAGCCCAATTCGAGCACAAGGAAATCGCGGCCATTCTGGTCTTCCACCGCGCCGCCATGCCACCACTTGCCGTTATCCTGATCGGACGACAGGCCGAGGCCGGTGGAATTCCAATTCACGCCGGACGCATTGTATTCGGTATGAACGTTCTTGCCGGACTTGCCCTTCTTCCCTTTCGAACTGGACTGGTAAAAGCGCTCGCTGAAACCGAACGCGGTCACGCTGGACGTTTCTACGCCGTTCGTGAACCCGGAGAATGTGGCACTGAGCGGGTCTCCGAATGCAGAGGTCGACGACTGCGAGATCGGGGAGCCGGTGAAATCGAATTCGGTGATCGAGGTCGCATTCGCGGCGCCGGCAAAACCGATCGCCACCGCTGCGGCCAGGACCGTCTCTTTGAAAAACTTGGCAAAAAACATTTCATATCTCCTCTGGCGCCTTCTGGCTGTGTCGGAGATACCAGTGCGGGGGCATGCGCGAAGTGAGCGTCGTCACACGGTGACAAAGAAAGTCACCCGTCAGGGAAAAAATATTAACGCCGCGCGCTTCGGCCTACAATTCGACCAGATCCAGCGTGTGTTTGCTCAAGCGTTCGACACCGGTCGGTGACAAAATCGTGCTGTGGCCCCAGCACATCGCGAGGCCGTTTTCCGAATCCATTAAAATCATATGCAAAAAGAAGGCGTTGCCGGGCTCCATGATCATCGGATTGCCCTCATAGAACATCGGGAACTCGACCCAAATCGGGTTATAGGCGATCCCCATTCCGTAGCCGCAGGCGTTGAGTCGGGCGTGCGTCAGCCCATGGGCGTCGAAGACTCGCGCATGGGCATCGAAAACATCGCCCATCGGCGCACCGGGTTTGATTGCCGCTTCGCAGGCCTCCAGCGCTTCGACCGCCGCGTCGTGCATGCGGCGCTGTATGTCGTTCGCCTTGCCGATAACAAGGGTGCGCATCATCGCGGCATGATAACGCCGCCAGGCCCCGGACCATTCCAACGTGAGCTGGTCTTGCGGGTCGAGCACGCGGCGGCCGGACTGGTAGCGGCAAAGCAGTGCCGCCTCTCCAGAACCGATGATGAATTCGTTCCCGGCATAGTCGCCGCCGCCCCGGAAAACCGCGCCTTGCATATCGGCTAGGATGTCCCCTTCGGACACCCCGGCCCGCGTCGCCGCCAGGGCGGCATCCAGGGCATCGTCGGAAAGCGCTGCGGCGCGGCGGATGCAATCCAATTCGGCGGGGCTTTTCACCCGGCGAAGTCCCGCAATCAGGTCGCTCGCCTCCACCAGGCGCTCGGTCTTCAAGGCGTCGCGGACCATATCCCCGTTATAGGCGGTCAGTCCGGGCGTCTTCGTCTCAATACCGAGGCGCTTCCCAGTCAGCCCCAGTTCGGCCAACAGGTCTTGCAACTGGTCTGCCGGACGGACGCCCTCCAAATCTCGCCAGATCTGGATCTGCGCGTCGGACAGGGTCGAGGTCTGCTGCGCCTGACGAAGGTCCGGCGCACGGGTCAGAAGGTGCAGATCCCCATCCCCGCTCAGAACGAGACATTGAAACATCGCGAAGCCGAACGTGTCGTAACCGCAGAGCCAATACTGGCTTTCCGGCGCGAAGATCAGCAATCCGTCAAGGTCTGCGGCCGCCATGGCTTTCACCGTTCTAGCAACACGGGTTCGATATTCGTCCAAGCTGAAATGCACGGGCATCGGTTTCTCCAGGTCACCAGATGGTGATATTTATGGTCGCGCGGCAAGGATGACGATTGTTGTTTCGTGAAGCCTTGTCCGTCCGCAACCCTGCGCTCACCCCAGCATGCGTGCGGGACGCGAGACAACTGGTTTCTGGTTCGATTTCCTCGCCCTGGTCATCCCTGTTCACACGCCTCGGACCATTGAGGGAAGGGCCCATTAACTGCTAAGAAGAAGGGGGCTGGCGGGGTGCCGGGTTGGCTGGGACGGCGGTGGTATGATTTTCAGTATTCCGAATGTGCTGACCATGTCGCGGATCGTGGTGATTCCGGCGATCATCGCGCTGTTGTTTTTCGACGGCGCGATCGTTCGTTGGACCGCGTTCGGACTCTATGCCACGGCCTGTGTCACCGATTTCTTCGATGGTTATGCCGCCCGCCAGATGGGGCAGGTCTCCAGGCTGGGCCGATTTCTCGATCCAATCGCCGACAAGCTGCTGGTCGCGTCGATCATCCTGATGCTGGCGGCGCGGGGTGATTTGACCGGTGTCGACGTCCTGCCGGGCCTCGTCATTCTGGTCCGTGAGATCACGGTCAGCGGTTTGCGTGAATTTCTGGCCGAGCTTCGCGTCGGCGTGCCTGTAAGCGGCCTCGCGAAGTGGAAAACGACGATACAAATGCTGGCATTGGGCTTCCTGGTGGTTGGCGAGGCAAGCCCCGAAGCGATCCCATCCGTCATGATCGGGCTGGTCTTGATTTGGATTGCCGCGATCCTAACCTTGGTCACCGGCTTCGACTATCTGCGCGCGGGCCTCCGGCATATGGTGCAGGATAGTCCGGCGGAATGAGTGCCGGCCGCGCAAGGCGGGAAAAATCGACAAGAAAATTAAAAGTTTGGCGGTTCGGGGATGAAGGTTTTCGGTATCACGGGATGGAGCGGTTCGGGCAAGACGACCCTGATGAGGGCGTTGATTCCGAATCTCACGGCGCGGGGCTTGCGCGTTTCCACAATCAAGCACGCGCATCATCGCTTTGATGTCGACAAGCCGGGCAAGGATTCCTACGAACACCGCGCCGCCGGTGCAACCGAAGTGATGATCGGCTCGGCAAATCGCTGGGCCTTGATGCATGAATTGCGCGATGAGGCGGAACCCCGACTGGAGGACTTGATCGCCCGGATGACGCCGGTGGACCTGTTACTGGTTGAAGGGTTCAAGACCGAGGCCCATACCAAGATGGAAGTCTATCGCGCCGAAATCGGTAAGCCGATGTTGTGGCAGGACGACCCGAACGTGGTCGCGGTCGCCAGTGATGCACCGGTGCCGGGGCTGACCCTGCCGCGCCTGGACCTGTCCGATATTCAGTCGATCGGCGATTTCATCGTGGTTCAGACCGCCCTCGCGCGGGCTTCTTAACGGGGCGACGGAAGAATGGCGCAACTCAGCGACGATTGCTTCGCTTTCGACGGGCCGCTGATGCCGCTTGACCAGGCGCTTGCTCAGCTCTCCGAGAAGGTCGGCCCGGTCGTCGGGCAGGAGCCGGTGCCTCTGACTGACGCTTTGGGCCGTATCCTGGCGTTCGATGCGAGGGCGACCCAGAATGTGCCGCCCTATCGGAACTCCGCCGTCGACGGTTATGCGGTTTTTTTCGAGGATCTGTCGCCCGACAAGCCGACGAGCATGCCGGTCATTGGCCGCGTTGCGGCGGGACATCCGCTGGATGGTGAAGCGCCGCGCGGCAAGGCGGTGCGCATCTTTACCGGCGCGCCGATCCCGTCGGGAGGCGGGCCCGGCCACGACGGCGGGCCGGACACGGTCATGATGCAGGAAGACTGCGTTGAACTTGATGGCCTCGTCACCCTGCAGCCCGGCATCAAACGCGGCGCCAATCTGCGTCCCGCGGGGGAGGATGTCGCCGAAGGCGATGTGATCCTCCGGGCCGGACGACGGCTGACGCCGCAGGATATCGGCCTGCTGGCAACACAGGGGTTGATCCAGGTTCACTGCTTCACCTGCTTGCGGGTCGCGTTGCTGTCGACCGGGGATGAAGTGATCGAAACCGGCCAGCCCCTGCCCCATGGCAAGCTGTACGACTCGAACCGGTTGATGCTGCGTGCCTTGCTGACCGCGATGGGCGCACAGGTGATAGACCTCGGCATTCGTAAGGACGATCGCGCGGGCATCACCGCCGCGCTGGAAGAGGCCGTCGCGGCGGCGGATGCGGTCGTCACCTCCGGCGGCATGTCGATGGGTGAGGAAGATCATATCAAGGCGGCGATCGAGGCCCGTGGCCGCGTCGATTTCTGGCGTCTGGCTATCAAGCCTGGCCGGCCGGTCGGATTGGGCCAGATGAAGGCCGCGGATGGACGCTCCGTGCCCGTTGTCGGTCTGCCGGGCAATCCGGTGGCGGCTTTCACGACCTTCTCTCTTGTCGGTCGACCGCTGCTCCAAGGCCTCGCCGGTGAGGCGGTTCGCCCGCCGCATCGCATGCGGGCCGTTGCCGGTTTCGACTATAAGAAGAAGCGAGATCGACGCGAGTTCGTGCGGGCGCGGATTTCCGGCTATGATGAGGCGGGCATGCCGGTGGTCGAAAAATTCGGACGCAGCGGCGCGGCGATCCTGACGTCTCTTGTCGGGGCGGACGGTTTCGTGGAATTGGGTGAGGATGTGGAGCGACTGGAAAAAGGCCAGAGCGTTGCCTATCTGCCTTTCAGTGAGTTGATGGGATAGTAGAGAAATGAAGGTTCTGTATTTCGCCTGGCTGCGGCAACGCATCGGCATCGGGGAAGAGGCGGTGGACCCGCCCGCCGAGGTCACGACGCCGCGCGCCCTGGTCGACTGGCTGGTGGCGAAGGGCGGTGGCTATGAAAAGGCCTTCGCCGATACATCCGCCATCAAGGTGGCCATCAATCAGGAATTCGCCGATTACGATGCACCGATCGCCAAGGGTGACGAGGTCGCCTTTTTTCCGCCGGTCACGGGCGGTTGAGGAGGCTTCATGGCGGTACGCGTCCAGCGTGAGGAATTCGATGTCGGCGCCGAATTGAAGGCGTTGACCAAGGGTAATCCGCAAATCGGGGGATTATGCGCCTTTACAGGCCTGGTCCGTGACGTGAACGATGGAAAGTCGGTCTCGACCCTCACCCTGGAACACTATCCCGGCATGACCGAAAAGATGCTGGAACGGATTGAGGCGGAAGCGAACGAACGCTGGGACCTGGAAGCCAGCCTCATCATCCACCGCTACGGCACCATGAACCCGGAAGAGGTCATCGTCCTGACCGCAGCCGCCAGCAGCCATCGCGGCGATGCCTTTGCGGCCTGCCAATTCATGATGGACTATCTGAAAACTGAGGCGCCTTTCTGGAAGGTCGAAGATACTGGCGACGGTACCCGCTGGGTCGACAGCCGCGACAGCGACCGCGACGCGCGGGAGCGTTGGAAGGGGTAGGGAACTCATTTTGCCGGCGCGATTTCCCAAATGGCGGCTTGTTGCCCTGATCGCTGTCCAGATGCTCTCCGCTTGCGCGCAAACGTCGCCGCAGGACGTTAGCCCTCCACCCATTTCCATTGCCTGGCATACGGTACATACCTCGTTCGAACAGGAAATCGGCACCGACTCCGAGCGTTCGGTGCTGCCTGCCTCAACCACCAAACTGGTCACGGCGCTGGCGGTGTTGGACCAGCTGCCGCCGGACCGGACCTTTGTCACACGGGTGTGCCGGAACGGGGAGACGGTTGCCCTGATCGGCGGGGGCAATCCGGCATTCGATGTGGAGGATCTGTTTGGCCTCGCGCTGACGGCGCGGGTGGCGATGGCTGATGCCACGGCGCTGACTTATGCGCCTGTGGAGACAACAGGATCGATTCAGCCGAAACAACCGGGATCAGCCGCGTACAATCCGCGCCTTGCAGTCTTGATGGTGGCCGAAGGCGCCTACCGGGGGCACCGGACGGAGTATGGGACGGGTTGGACCGTGCCGCCGGACGCGCCGATGCCCGCCGAACCGGGAACAGATTGGTACGCCCATCCCGACCCGCCGCGCCAAGCGGCGGATCTGTTCCGTGCCTATGCGTCCGGGCTGGGCATCGACCTGCCGACACCGTCGCCGGGGAATGCGCGTTGCGACGGGGAGATCGCGCGGCATGAAAGCGCGCCGGTCACGGATCTAGTGCGGGAAATGCTATGGACCTCCAGCAATCCGATGGCGGAAATGCTGGGGCGGTTGGCGTTGGGCGCGCACGACCCTTCCGTATGGCTTGCGGCGGAACATCCCGGTATCGGCGGTTTCGCTCTGACCAATTTTTCCGGCCTGGATGCGGAAGCGCGTCTGACGCCGCGTGCCGTGGCCCTTCTGCTCGCTTCGGAATCGGGCCGCACCGTCGATGGTCAACCCTTCCCGGCCATGCTGACCCCCGCGGGTTGGGACGGGGGCTTGAAACGGCGGATGCTGGACCCGCCGCTTGCGCTCAACTTCTGGGGCAAGACCGGAACCATGCATTATGGCGCGGGATTGGCGGGCTATATGCTGGTTCCGGGCAAGGGCATGCATGCGGTCGCGGTCTATGCGTTTGATGAGGAAGCGCGGGCGGCCTATGACGCGGTCGTGCTGAACCCGCCGGAGGAGATGGAGGCCGCGGCCGGGGTTTGGCGCCGCAGGGCCCGGGCCGAAATCGACCGGACCCTCCTTGAGATCTACAAGGCGCTGTTGGCCGGTTGATCACATGCCGGGCAGTTTGATCCCGGCTTTTTCGGCCAGCAGTTTTGCGACGGCTGCGTCGTCCTCCCGGCCCAACCCCTTGGCGCTGGCTTCCTTGAACAGATCTAGCGCGGTTTCGGTCAACGGCGTGGGGCAGGCAGCCGCGCCCGCTTCCGAAGAGACAACGCCCAGATCCTTGACGAAAATGTCGACTGCGGAATGCGGGGTGTAGTCGCCGTTCACGATATGCGGGCCGCGATTGCCGAACATCCAGGAATTGCCCGCGCTTTCCGAGATGACGTCGAAGACGGTCTGCAAATCCAGCCCGACCGCCTTGGCCAGCGTCATCGCTTCCGCCGTCGCAGCGATATGGACGCCGGCCAGCAACTGGTTGATCATTTTCACCTGGCTGCCGATTCCGACCGCTTCACCCAACCGGAAGATCTTGGCGGAGATGGCGTCCAGCGCCGGGGCGGCCTTGTCGAAGGCTGCCGGCGCGCCGGAGCCCATGATGCTCATTTCCCCGGCCAGCGCCTTGATTGAGCCGCCGGAAACCGGCGCGTCGATGACCAGCATGCCCATACCGTCTAGCTTCTCCGCCAGGGCGATGGTGGCGCTGGGCGGCATGGTCACGCAGAGTGCGAAGACCGTCCCGGGACGGGCGGCGGCGGCCGCGCCGTTATCGCCGAACAGCACTGTTTCGGCCTGAGCCGCGTTGACGACAAAGACGAAAACGACATCCGCATCACCGGCCGCGCCCGCCGGTGTCGTGGCGGTTGCGCCGCCCTCGGCCTTGAACTTGTCCAGCACCTCGGCCCGCACATCGACGCCTGTTGTTGGAATGCCGGCACGCAGCAAGGAAACCGCCGCCCCCCAGCCCATGGATCCCAATCCGATCACTGCCGCCTGCATGCTTCCCGCCATGGTCTGTTTCCTTCGTTCCTGTCCGGTTTGCTCGTGTTTTCTTCGGCACATGGCCGTTTGTCGAACAGAGTCCTCAATCCTGGCGATATGAGCAATAGCCTTGATGCCGCGGGCGTCTATAGTCTTGCCGGAACGCGTTTGGCCGGCCCCGGTCCGCCAAACGGCACGTGAAACCGTTTTCGGTCAGGAGGAAGTGATGATCCCGGATTTCGACGGCGTGACGGAAACCCTGAAGACCTATTTCGACGGCCTGTATCACAGTGATACCGAGATGCTGGGCCGCGTGTTTCACCCGCAGGCGCGTTACGTTTGCGCGATCGGTGATGAACTGGTGAACTTGGGCATGGAAGAGTATTTCCCGGTCGTCGATAAAACGCGAACCGCCGGCCGCGCGTGGAGAGGCACGGCGGGATGCGATCCAGTCTATCGAATTCGCCGGGCCGAAAACCGCCTTCGCCCGCGTCAATTGCGCGATCGGTGAGCGATACTTCACGGACTTTCTGACGCTTATCCGAACCGAAGATGGTTGGCGCATTATCGCCAAGGTCTTCCACTACGATATTGTCTAGGGACCATCATCCACCCCAGCGGTTCTCGAAGATCAGTTCCTTCAGGTCCAAGCGCTTGCGCCAGCCCCTGGCTTCCAGTTCGGGGGCGGCGAAGAGTTCCTTCACATGGCCCAGGCAGAGATACGCGACCGGGACGACAGAATCGGGCAGGCCCAGCAGGTTGCGGATGTCATCATCGTTGAAGATGCTGACCCAGCCGGTTCCGATTCCTTCCGCCCGCGCGGCCAGCACTAAATTCTGGACCGCGCAGACGGTGCTGTAGAGGTCGGTATCGCGGTTGTGGGTGCGGCCCAACACAACCTTGCCGCCGCGGCTGCGGTCGCAGGTGACGCACAGGTTGAGGGGCGCGTCGGTGATCCCCTCCAATTTCAGGGCGGAATAGAGCGCCGCGCGCTCCTCCTCGAACATCGCGGCGGCTTCCGCATTCGCCTTTTCGAAGATGGCCTTGGCGCGCGCTTTCACGGACGGATCGCGGATCAGGATGAAGTTCCAGGGCTGCATGAAACCGACCGACGGGGCGTGGTGCGCTGCCAGCAGAATACGCTCCAGCACCGCATCGTCGATCGGATCCGGCAGGAACTGGCCGCGTACGTCACGCCGGGTGAAGATCGCGCGATAGACGGCGTCTCTTTCCGCTTCGGGAAAGGGGCTGGCCTCAACCAGGCGGTGGTCATCCATGTTCGGCAGGGTGGCGGACAAAGGGTTTTGCTGCATCTTCGAGGCCCCTTCGATGCAAAACCGTCCCATGCCGCCGTCCGCGCGACAGGGATTATGATGTCCGGCCGGTCTTCTGACTTCGGGTTCACCGGCCTGCGGCGCCTTCCCGGCCTTACCCGTGGTATCACGGATGGGCCAGTGGCCTTGCCGCGCCTCCCCCTTACAGCGTTGGGCACGTCGCGGATTTCCACCGCGTTCCCGATTCTCCCGCCCCGCAGGAACGGTTTGGGCACCGGACGGTTCAAGCTAACGGCCGTTCGTGCCGATGCGCAAGAACGCTTTGCGGGCCCCTACTCAGTTTTTCGACAGCCGTTCGATCACCGCCTGGCAGGCACCCGTCCAGGCTTCGCTGACGTGGTGGTTTTCAAGATGGTTCAACCCCAGTTCCGTGATGCCGCCCGGTGTGGCGAGATGGTGCAGCAACTCTTCCATGGGTTCGTCGCTGGCGGCGACGGTTTGGCCGGCGGCGGAAAAAATCCCAGCGGATAATTGTCGCGCGGTGTCGGGCGAGAGACCCTGGCTGCTGGACCAATCGGCCGAAACCTGGATCAGCTTCTGCACCCATCCATAGACGGCGGCACTGACCGTTGCCGTCTCGAAATGCTGCTCGCCGGATAGCGGGATGACCGGGCCCAGGTGTGCGATCAGGTCTTCAATCCTGGGGGCGGAGGGATAACAGACGGTGGGGCTTGCCCCGATCTCCGCCGCGGTGACCGGCATGACGCGGATGATGCGCGGGGCCTGTGCGCGGGCGGCGAGCGCGGCGATCGGGACGCCGGCGCAGGCCGAAACCAGGAACTTATCCTTCCGCCAGGGAAGGCCGTCGACGGCATCGGCGGCATTCGCGGGGCGTACCGCAAGAAAGACGATGTCGCAGGCGTCGACCAAAGCGGCATTCGATGCGGCGACCTCGATACCTGTCTCGTTTGAAATGGTTTTCGACTGACCACGCGGCGACAGCAGCAGGCGCTCCGCCGGCAGGCCGGATTTCAGGAAGCCGGAAATCAGGCAGCGGGCCAGATGGCCGACGCCGATGAAACCGATCCGTTGGGTCGATGCATGCATGATCGCCACCCTGTGTTTCGGAAGTGAAAATCGAGAAGGAGACGCGACCCTAAAACGCGGAAAAGGTCTTGTCGATTTGTTGCTGGTTGTTTGGGTGAGATGACCCTTGGATACTGACCCCATGAAACACCCGTCCCGCAGTGACCTCGTTCCTGACAGTCTGACACCCAGCGCCGATTTGCTGGCGCGCGGTCGCGCCCTGGCCGAGAACACGCCGTTCAGACCCAGCCGTTTCATGCGGGAAGCCGATATTGCGTCGGAGGCGGCCTACAAGGCTGCGGCGGCGGGCCGGATCATGCAGCATGCCCATATCGGTTTCCGGAATCTGGACCGGACGCTCGATGCCATGCGCGAGGTCCATGACAAATGCGCCGAACTGGGCGTTACTGTCGACCGGTTCGGCATCACGCTTGACTGGTCCATGGGCTATCCGGAAGCGATGCGTGCCGACGCGCCGCGCGGCACGGGGATCGTATTGACGGGGCCAGGCGACTTCCGCCGGATCACCGAGGCCGTGCCGGCGGCGACCCATTTCGGGGATTTCATGCTGGGCCTGCCGGGCGCGCTGGAGAATACCCGGGCGGCCATAGAGGCCGGAGCCACCGCCCTCGGCAACCTGGGTCAGTACTTCACCTTCCGCCTGCCCGGTTGGGACGACGATGTCGCGACGACGGAAGCGACCGTCACCGCCCTCGGTCTGATCGCTGCGCAGGACACCGAGATCCTGGTCCATTCGAACCTGGATGACGGCTTCGCCGGTCTGTTTCTGGATATGTGCTGCAGCCTGGGCATGGTGCTGGTCGAGAAGCATATCGTCGAAACGCTGATCGGCGCGCGGCTCTCCCATTGTTATGGGCACCACTTCTCCGACCCGCTGTCGCGGATGGCCTTCCACGCGGCGCTGACCCGCGTGACCGATACGCCGGGCACGATGATTTTCGGCAATACGGTCTCCTACCAATCGACGGAGGCCGGCAATTACGCCAGCCTCGCCAACTATCTGCTGGCGGATATCGTGGCCCAGCGCCGCTGGCCGTCCGGCCATGCAATCAACCCGGTGCCGGTGACCGAGAATGTCCGTATTCCGGATGTTGAGGAAATCATCGACGCCCAGACCTTCGCTCATCGCCTCGCCGCCCATGCCCCGGCCTATGAAAAACTGATCGACTGGGCCCAGGTCGAAGCCATGGCGGACCGCATGGTCGAGGGCGGCCGGATCTTCGCCGCGAACCTCATGAACGGGTTGCAGGAGATCGGCGTCGACACAGCCGACCCGGCGCAAATGATGCTGGTGATCCGCCGCTTCGGGCCGAAACGGCTGGAGGCCGCCTTCGGCCCCGGCCAGGGGGAAGCGGCAGAATGCGCCCCCCTGATCCTGGCGGAGTGGGCGCGGGAGCTGGACGAGAAGGCCGCCGATTGGGTCGAGGACCATGCGGCGGATGCCGCCCACATCGCCCGGCGCGGGCTGAAGGCCTGCATCGGCACCAGCGACGTTCACGAACACGGCAAGTATCTGGTTGAGAAGGCGCTGACGGGCCTGGGTGTCGAGATCGTGGATGGCGGCGTTTCCGTCGACCCGGATGTTCTGGTGGACCGCGCTCTGGCGGGCAAGGCGGATCTCATCGCCGTCTCCACCTATAACGGCGTCGCGCGCAGCTATACGGAACAGGTCCTGAAAACCGCCAAGGCGCGCGGCGCTGCTCTGCCGGTCATTGTCGGCGGCCGGCTGAACGAAATTCGGAAGGACTCAAACTCAGATCTTCCGGTGGATGTGACGCGCGAGTTGGTCGATATGGGTGCCGTGCCCTGTAACGGCCTGGATGACGTCATCGATGTTCTGAAGACGCTTACCGAAACCGGCGTCTGAGGGGGATTCAGATGTCCCGTCGTTTCAGATAATCGTCGATCAGTTGCAGTAACCGCTCGCGGCCGAAGCTGGGATCGTGGCCGGCATGGACGACACGGACCGGCAGGTCGCGGAGGCGCTTCATGCTGGTGATGTAATCGGCGATGTTGGAATCGGAAAAGCCGTCCAGCAAAGGGCCGTCATAGATGCAGTCGCCGGAAAAGAAGACGCCGGTCGCTTCTTCCCATAAGCCGATCGAGCCGGGAGAATGCCCCGGAATGTGCAGGATTTGAAACTGCCGGTCACCCAGGTCGACCACATCGCCGTCCTCGACGACACGAGTCGCCACGGTCCCTTGTAAGGCATAAACGCCCGGGTCGTAGTCCGCATGCGGCAGGGCGTCGATATAACACTGGCCCATCTCGCAGTGATATCCGGAATCGGCAAGTTGCCGGACGAGATCCTCGCTGGTCAGATACAGGCCCTTGTCCCAATAGGGCTCGGCCAGATCCTTTTCTTCCAGCCGATGAACGAGGCATTCGTCGAATTCGTGGTGGGAGCCGACATGGTCGATATGGGCGTGGGTGGCCGCCGCCAAAACCGGCTTGTCGATCAGGTGTCGGGTGGCGTCGCGGAGCGAGACGACGCCCATCCCGGTATCGACGATCATGTCCCGGTCGCGCCCGCGGACATGCCATATATTGCACCGCATGAGCGGTATGACATGGGGTTCCCAAATATGGGTTATGTCGTCGTCCAGCCGCTTGAAATCAAACCATCGATCGGCGACTTCAAGCGGCATGGCGACTGGCCCTCCCTGAACTTCGGGCCATTTATGCGGCGCTGGTGCTGACCAGTGCCGCCCGGTTGTCGGTGCGGCGCACCTCGTGGTCATAGGCGCCCATCAGGGTCTGGCTCAACTGGCCGGGCGTGAACTTGTACTGCCCGATTTCGGAAATCGGGGTGACCTCGACGGCGGTGCCGGTCAGGAAGGCTTCCGTCGCGTTGGCCATTTCTTCCGGCTGGATGTGCCGCTCGATTACCTCGATCCCCTCGCGTTTCGCCAGGTCGATCACCGTGCGGCGGGTGATGCCGTCCAGGAAGCAGTCCGGCGTCGGTGTGTGCAGCTTGCCATCCATCAGGAAGAAGATGTTCGCGCCGGTCGCTTCGGCGACGAGGCCGCGATAGTCCATCATCAGCGCGTCGTTGTAACCGGCCGCTTCCGCCTTGTGCTTGCTGAGCGTGCAGATCATGTAGAGGCCCGCCGCCTTGCTGGCCGTCGGCGCCGTGGTCGGCGCGGGGCGCTGCCAATCGGAAATCTGCATCCGAAGGCCCTTCATACGGGCTTCGGGCGAGAAGTAGGACGGCCATTCCCAGGCCGCGATGGCAACGTTGATGCGGGTGCTCTGGGCGGAAACCCCCATCATTTCGGACCCGCGCCAGGCAATCGGGCGGACATAGCCGTCGACGATGTTGTTCGCTTTGACGACCGCGTTGCAGGCGGCGTCGATTTCCTCGACCGTATAGGGAACCTTGAAGTCAAGCAGTTCGCCGGACCGGATCAGACGCTGTGAATGCTCGGTCAGTTTGAAAATGTTGCCGCCATAGACGCGCTCGCCCTCGAAAACGGCAGACGCGTAGTGCAGCGCGTGGGACAGGACATGGACCTGGCTGTCACGCCACGGCTTCATTTCCCCGTTGTACCAGATGTATCCATCGCGATCGTCGAATGTCGGCGACATTTTGTGCTCCACAAATCTCTCGTCCCGTCGGTGATTTTTCGCGCCGATCGGGGACTCGTTTCCCGCCCATTTCGAACACCGTTGAACGGTATCCAAGGATTACCCAAGAACGAAAGGACCTAACCCAAGAACCTGATTCTGTGGTAAGAACCTTTCTTAAGAGTGCTTCAGAAAGTCACAAAGTAACAATCGAAGTGGTTGCGCGGTGTATCAGTGTCATGCATATAAGTCAACATGGCTGACATAAATTCTCCAAACCGCCCCGCGCTGCCCGCAACGGGGCCGTCGCCCGCCAAGCCCGGCGCAAACCCTCTTTTCCTGCGGGAAGAGGAACTGCGTCAGGGTATAGAGATGCTGTTCTTCGGGTATCGGGACTTCATTTCGGAACCCGACCGCATCCTGGCCGACCGGGGTTTGGGCCGTGCCCATCACCGTGTGATCTATTTCGTCGGCCGCTATCCAGGCTCGACCGTTTCCTCTTTGTTGTCGATCCTGCAGATCACCAAGCAAAGCTTGAGCCGCGTGTTGAGCCAGTTGGTCGAAGAGGGCTACATTGTTCAGCGCCAGGGAACGTCGGATCGGCGCCAGCGGCTTCTGACCCTGACGGACAAGGGCCGCGCCTTGGAGGAACAGCTGACCGAAACCCAGCGCCAGAGGCTGGCACGCGCCTATCGTCAGGCCGGGGCCGAGGCGGTAGAGGGGTTCCGCAAGGTGATGCTCGGCATCATGTCGGACGAGGAAGACAGATCGCGTTTCGGCGTGACGAAACGGCGGCCCTAAAGGTTTGGTTCCGGCTGTGCCGGTGCAAGAGACGGTTGATGCGACATGAGCAACATGGTGGATGCGGCGCATATTCTGGTTGTCGATGACGACACGCGCCTGCGCGACCTGTTGCAGCGGTTCCTGACCGAAGAGGGGTTCCGCGTTACCTCCGCCGCGGATACGGACGAGGCGCGCTCGAAACTGGGTTCCTTCCAATTCGACCTGTTGATCGTGGATGTGATGCTGCCCGGCGAAAGCGGCCTTGAATTCACCCGGTCGGTAAGGGCCTCCGATCAGATCCCGATCCTGATGCTGACCGCGATGGGAGAAACGGAATCCCGCATCGACGGATTGGAGGCCGGGGCGGACGATTATTTGTCCAAACCGTTCGAGCCGCGGGAACTGGTTTTGCGGATCCACTCTATCCTGCGCCGCACGCCGACCGCACAGGTGCCGGCAGGCCCGATGATGGTGGCCATGGGGGATGTGCTGTTCGATGTCGGCAGGCAGATACTGAGCAGGGCCGACAAGCCGATGCGCCTAACCTCGACCGAGGCGCAACTGCTGACGGCGCTTGCGCGCGAACCGGGCCGGATCATGAGCCGCGAGGAATTGTGCGCGCTGTGCGATATCAACGGCGGCGATCGGACGATCGACGTTCAGGTGACCCGCTTGCGCCGCAAGATAGAGCCCGATACGCGCATTCCCCGTTATCTGCACACGGTGCGGGGCCGCGGCTATGTGCTGCGGCCTGATTGACGGGTAGTCGCGGTGGAACGGATCCAGCTGAAAAATTTCCTGCCGCGGACGCTGTACGGCCGCGCGCTTCTGATCATCATTTCCCCGTTGATCCTGCTGCAGATCGTTTCGACCTGGATCTTCTACGACCGCCATTGGGATTCCATCACTTGGCGGCTGGTCAGCGGCATCTCCGGTGATATCGCCCTGGTCTTGGATCGCATGTACGAAGCGCCGGACAAGACGCAGGAGCTGTTCGATAGCGCGCGGATGAATATGGGGTTGGAGTTCATCACACGACCCGGAGAGATTCTGCCGAACGAGCCGGCGGAGGATGCAGACGGATTGATCCACAGCCTGCTGGCCAAGGCGCTGGGTGAAAGGGTGAAACGTCCGTTCCGCATCGACAGTCGGTCCTATCGCCAGGAGGTCGTCGTCGACGTCCAACTGGCCGATGGCGTGTTGCGGGTTATCGTGCCGGGAAACCGTGTGTTCAGTTCGTCGACCTACATTTTCATCATGTGGATGGTCGGCACGTCGCTGGTCCTTTTCGCGGTTGCCTCGGTCTTCATGCGCAATCAGGTTCGGCCGATCCGTCGGCTGGCGAATGCGGTGGATAGTTTCGGGAAGGGGCGCGAAGCCGATGCCGACGTGAAACCCGAAGGCGCCTTGGAAGTTCGCCAGGCAACACAGGCCTTCAACCTGATGAGCGAACGGATCCGGCGTCAGGTACGGCAGCGCACCGACATGCTGTCCGGTGTGAGCCACGACTTGCGCACGCCCCTGACCCGCATGAAGCTCCAACTGGCCATGCTCGGGAAGGACCCGGAGATCGCCGAATTGAAGGAAAACGTCTCCGAGATGGAGAAGATGATCGAGGGGTACCTCACCTTCGCGCGCGGGGAGGGGGGCGAACAGTCCCTTGAGACCGATCTCACCGAAATGGTCTCCGATATCGGGGATCAATGGAAACGCGACGGTGCGTCAATCGATACGCATGTGGAGGGAAGGATCGTCACCTGGGTGAAGCCGGATGCCTTCAAACGCTGTATCGACAACCTGATCGCCAACGCCAACCGCTACGCGGACAACATCTGGGTGCGGGCCGGACGCCGCGGAGACGCGATCGAGGTCACCGTGGACGATGACGGGCCGGGTATTCCCGAAGACCAGCGCGAAGACGCCTTCCGTCCCTTCGTCCGGCTGGACCGGTCACGCAATCCGCAAACCGGCGGCACCGGGTTGGGTTTGTCGATTGCCCGGGACATCGCGCGTGTCCATGGCGGTGAACTGTTCCTGGAAGACTCCCCGCATGGCGGATTGCGGGCGCGGATTCGCCTGCCGCTCTGAGGTAATCCGTCAGTGCAGTCTTTGGCCGTTCGGCACCTTCTGGTCCGGCGCGATCAGGACAACTTCGCCGGCATCGTCTGCAAATCCCAGAACCAGACATTCCGACATGAACTTGCCGATCTGTTTGGCCGGAAAGTTGACGACGGCTGCGACCTGTCTGCCGGTCAGGCTTTCGGGCGTGTAATGGGCGGTCACTTGGGCGGAGGTCTTGCGCTCGCCGATTTCCGGGCCGAAATCGATCCACATCTTGATCGCGGGTTTTCGCGCCTCGGGATAGGGCTCCGCCTTGATCACGGTGCCGACGCGGATATCGACTTTCAGGAAATCGTCGAAGGAAATGCTCATCGGTGTCTCCCCAGCTCTGGCATCCATCGTGCCCGGTTGGTTAGCAGGCGGAACCAGGAGTGAAAAGAGCAAGAGAGAGGGCCGGGCGGCAATAACAAAACCGCCCCGGTCCCGATGACCGAGGCGGTTTCAAAATCAACGTCCTACGGCTTTTCGGCCGGAAGCCAGCTTTTTGCGAGCTTACTTCTTCGCTTTCGCGATCGTGGACTTCACTTCTTCCAGGCTTTCGGTCAGGCGATGGTTCAGGATATCGAACGCTTCACCCTGGGACTTCGCGAGCATCTCGCTCAGTTCCTTCATGTTGCCGACCGCTTCTTCGATCGACGTCTTGACCGCGTCCAGGTTGCGGGCAGCCTGATCTTCCGGAGCCGAACCGACATTGGAGCCGGCTTCCTGAGCCAGCGCGTTCGCTTCGTCGACGATTTCCTTCAGGATCTCACCCTGGCGCTTGATGACAGCCTGCATACCTTCAACCGCGGTTTTATTCGCGGCGGCAATGGCTTCCATGTTCTTGCGCTGGGCAGCAATCATGCCCTGAACGTCCAGACCCGGCGCCTTCAGGTTATTGAAGACATCCGCCAGATCCTTGTTCAGGAACGGGTTCTTCGTCGGGTCCAGGAAGGGGTTGTTCTTCGGGTCAAAGAACGGGTTGCTGCTGAAGTCGAAAAAAGAGGTCTGGGTCATCGTCATTCTCCGGGCGTGTGAGATGTCGTTTTCTATTGGTGCCTAAGCGACGTTTCTAATTTTGCGTCGCACAATAGGGCTCATATAGGCAAATAGCGCACCGCGTCAAGGCAAATTGTGCACTGCAAAAAGACATGCCGGTTGCCCGAAGGGCACTTTCCGCCAAGACAAGGCTGTAATTGCCCGGCAACGCTGGCGATTCCATTGGCGTTAATTTAACGCGTTGCGGTTGTTTCCTCGCGGCGCATGGTTGTTGCAATCGCCTCGGCACGGGCCAGTGCCTTGTCCAAGGCCGCCATCGTTTTCGACATGTCCGGACTGTCATCCGTAAGCCAAGCCCGGACGGCGAATAACCATACCACAATCAGGCCTTTAGTGGAGAAAAGTCCGCATACTCCGTTTCCGCCGGCGCCGACGGCGGCCAGCATCCAGGACATGGATTGTTTGAGGCCGCGGGCCCAGACCAGCGCGGCGATCGGATCCCGGGGCAGATCGCGGCTTAGCCGACGCAACGCGTCCTTGTAGGGAAGCAGCGCGTCGAAACGCCGCATCAGGATATCGAAGAGCCGATCGCGGGGTGTTTCCTCGTCATCCGGCGGACCGGTGTCGGCCAGCACCTGTTCGTCGATGCGCCGCTGAAAGGCGGTCAGCAGATCGGTCTTGTTCCAGTATTGCCGGCTGAATTCGTCGAGCGGCATGCCGGCAGCTTCCGCGACATCGGGCAGACTGACACCGCGCCAGCCGCGTTCAGCCAGCAGGGTCATGAAAGCGGCGACCGGGTCGGGTCGCTGCTTCTTCGCGCGGGACGATTTTTTCGATGCCTTTGCCATAGCCTTAATGTGGCACGGATTGCTTTCGCGGCAAGGGGAGAACGCCAGGGCGCGATCCCCCCATATGGAAGTTCATCGGTGGTTTGCTCGCTCGCGGCCGACATCTTTCGGTGCAGTTTTATGCGGCATTAGTAATGTATTAGGTATTTAGCATTAATGCTGAACAAAGGGGTACTTGGTTCAGGACGATGTTACGATGCTAGGCTTTCTCAAAATCAATAGTATCGGTGGGCGCCTCGCCTTAGCGCTGGTCTTGCTGGCGGTTCTTGCTGTTGCGATTACGACAGTCGCCAATGTCATGGTCGCGCGCGACATGACCGAACGCGCCTTCGACCAACGTTTGTCGAGCCTCCGCTCCCAACTCGTTGACGAAATTGCCGCCGAAGCGCATAGGGCTTTGTCTATGGCGAATACGGTCGCGGGCAATACGGCGGCACAGGAAGCCTTTGCCGCGCAGGACCGCGATCAATTGGCGCAGTATTACGTGTCAGGCTTCGATCATTTGAAGAAGGCCGAAGACGTCAGGCAGTTCCAGTTCCATCTGCCCCCGGCAACGTCGTTCCTACGCGTTCATAAGCCCGAGAAATTCGGCGATGATCTGTCCTCGTTCCGGCACACGGTGGTCAAGGTGAACGAGACTCGGCAACCGATTTCCGGCCTGGAGCGCGGTGTGGCCGGCCTGGGTATGCGGGGCGTCGTTCCCGTATTTCACGCAGGGGCCCATATAGGCTCCGTCGAATTCGGACTATCGTTCGGACAGCCTTTCTTCGACCGGTTTACGGAACGATCAGGCGCAAAAGCCGCACTTTATGTGTTGCGCGACAGTGCCATCGAAAAATTCTCCAGCACTTTCCCTGAGAGTCAGGTCTTCGAAGACGGCATGCTTCGGTCTGCCGCCGGTGCGGCTGAGCCGACCGTCCTGCCGACAGTTGCGGTCGATGATGTCGCCCATGCAGTCATGCTGACCCCGATAACGGATTTCAGCGGCGCGGTGATCGGCGTTGCCGCCATCGGTTTCGATCGCAGTGCATTGGACAGTGCCGTGACGACCGGTAACCTCATTTCGCTTGGGATCGGCATTGCCGTCTTGCTGCTCGCTCTGGCTGTGGCGGCGATTCTGAACCGATCAATTGCGCGGCCCGTTGCCAAACTTACCGCGGTCATGCGCGATTTGGCCTCCGGCGATACTGGCGTCGACATTCCGGGCCGAGACCGGCAGGACGAGCTCGGCGCCATGGCTGACGCGGTCCAGGTATTCAAGGATAGCGCCATCGAGAAAACCCGTCTTGAGGCGGAACAGGCCGAGAATGAACGGCGGGCCGAAGAAGAGAAGAAACGCGCCATGCGCGAGATGGCAGACCGGTTCGATCAGGAAGTCGGCTCCATCGTCAATATGGTGCAGTCGGCGGCGTCGGAATTGTTGAACACATCTGGCCAGCTGAACGCGGCTGTGGAGCAGTCGGAGAGCCAGACGGAGGTTGCGTCGGGCGGCGCCGATCAGGCATCGCAAAGCGTCCAGACGGTTGCCGCTGCCGCTGAGGAGCTTTCCGCCGCGGTACAGGAAGTAAACGGTCAGATCAACGCCTGTGCACACCGACTTCAATCGGCCGTCGACAGTGCCAGGGACGCGGAAACACTGATGGAGGATTTGGCGAAAGCCGTCGCCCAGATCGACGAAGTGGTTACTCAGATTTCCGACGTTGCTGAACAGACCAATCTTCTGGCGCTTAACGCGACGATCGAATCCGCCCGCGCGGGCGAGGCGGGCAAGGGATTTGCCGTCGTCGCCAACGAGGTGAAGTCCTTGGCGACTGCGACTCGGACCATGACCGACAATATCGTTGCGCAGTTGAACTCCGTGAAACAGGCTTCCGCAAAAGCCGTCGAGTCTACGCGGGGTATTGTCGCCAATGTGAACGAGATCAGCGGCACGACGACGGCGATCGCTGGTGCGATCGAGGAACAGACTTCCAGCACGGTCGAAATCAGCCGCAGCGCGCAGGAAGCTGCCGGCGGGACGCATGCCGTTACCGAAAGCCTCGGCACGGTTAGGGATGCGGCCGGTAGAACCGCCTCCGCATCGGGCAGTGTCGGAAATGCCGCGAACCAATTGGCGGATCAGGCGGATGCCCTGCGAAGCGCGGTAAACACGTTCCTGAATCAGGTCCGGTCGTCACAAACCTGACCCGATCCCAACGTGTTGACCGTTTGTCTAACCCTCTCTCGGGGTCCAGGTTCCATCCTGCCAGTCGCCGGCGGATTCCGTGTGGTTGCCGCGCCAAAACGCGATCAGGAACAGTTTTACCGCCTGGATGAACCGGTCTCGCGGGGTGGCGTCCGGCGGTAGCGGGGCGGGGCGGCGGCATTCGGCCGGCAGGCCCTCGTCCGGGATTTCGGGATAGGCGGGAGCGTCCGCGATGGCGATCTTGTCGCAAAGGGCATGGATCGCGTGCGAGTTGAAGTGCAGCGGTTCGACCTGATGCGCGAACCGGTTTCGAATATCGGCCACCAGGGTCAAATCATCCCGCAAGGGGGCGTCGATCAGTCCCATCAGGTAGGCGAGATGCGCCTTTGCCTCGAACGGGCCCAAGGGGCCTGAATGCTTGAGCAGCATGTTCGTTTCGCGCTCGTCATCGACCAACCGAAGCGAGATCGCCTTTACCAAGTCCTTCTCGACGACGGAGGTCGCGACGATCACGGTGGCCCGATCGGATTTCGTTTGCTCGATTTCCGCAATCGCCTTGCGGTGTGCGTCGCAGGTGAGCAGCCAGGTCATCTCATGCTTCCAAGCCGGTTTGCCCTGCCCTTCGGGTTTTCGGGGGCTGATCTGGGCAGGCTTCGTGGAACGCGCGTGGCACGGATCCGTCAGCCCGCCAGTTCGCGGCCCCGTTTCGCGGCGGCGGCGACAGCCTTGGTCATCAAAGGCTGCAGACCGTCATCCGCCATCAGGACGTCCAGCGCCGCCTGCGTCGTTCCGTTCGGACTTGTCACGTTTCGGCGAAGCTGGTCGGGTGCATCGTCGCTCTGCCGGGCCAGATGGCCGGCTCCTGCGACGGTTTGCAGGGCCAGGCGCGCGGCGAGGTCTTCCGGTAATCCGGCGTCGACGCCGGCCTTCGCCATGCATTCGATCATTAGGAAAACATAGGCCGGACCGCTGCCCGACACCCCGGTGACCGCGTCCATCAAAGCTTCGTCATCGATCGTGGCCGTCTCGCCGACCGCCTGCAGCAGGGCGTCCGCCTCTGCGATCTGTTGTGCACTTGCCTTGGCGTTTGGACAGATCACGGTGATGCCCTGGCCGACCGCGGCCGGTGTGTTCGGCATGGCGCGGACGATCGAGGCATCGATCCCCAAATGGGTTTCGAAGAACCCGATCGTGGTTCCCGCCGCAACGGAAATGAAAAGACAATCAGGTTGGGCGAATTTGGTATAGGCGCCGACCACCGCCGACATTGCCTGCGGCTTGACGGCGAGGACGATGACTTGCGGCGACAGGTCGGCCGGTAATTCATCGGCGGAGGGAACGACGGTGACGCCCGGCCGACTCGCGAAGGCGTCGGCACCGAACGGTTCGACGACGAAGACGCCTGCGGCGGTAATCCCGCTGGCAAGCCAGCCTTCCAGCATTGCGCCGCCCATTTTCCCGCATCCGACCAGCAGCAGCGGGCGTTTGAGTTTCTCAGCCATTTACCCCTCCCTACGCAACAATACTACATCAGCGGCTGGACTCTAGGTCCAACCGGCCAATGCGCAAGCATAGAAACGTGTGAGGTGCGCGCTTATGCCTCGCCCTGGCAGTCCAGCAAGGCGGCGCTGACGGCTTCTTCCGGGGAATGTCCACCCCAGATCAGGAACTGGAAGGCGGGGAAGAAGCGTTCACATTCGGCGAGCGCGATATCCATCATGTCTTCCAGCGTTTCCACCGAAACATGGCTCAACCCGCGGGTCGGAATCGTGTGGCGATAGGTCGGCGACCCGTCCTCGCTGCACAAATCGAAATGTCCCATCCACATGCGCTGGTTGATCATCGCCAGCAAGTCATTGATCCGCGTGCGGTTTTCCTGCGGGATCTTCATGTCGAAGGAACAGGTGAAATAAAGCGCGTGCATGTCTTCGCGCCAAACGAAGAACAAACGATAGTCGCACCAGCCGCCGGTCGTCTCGACCAGAATTTCGTCTTCGCCCGGCCGCTCGAAAGGCCATTCGTTTTCGGTGAACATCGCTTCCAGGATGTCCAAGGGATTGGGGAAGCCGACTTCGCCAAAAACAAGCGCTGTATCCATAGTTGGACGTCCCCCTCGACGCAAAAAACAAGCCGCAGCGTAGCTGCCCAATATATAGGTGAGAGCGCCAGATCTTGTGATCTCTTGCCCGCCCCGACACCACGGTTAGAGTGCCATGCAGGATTCAAGCGCCGCAAGAGCGTGAAAATCGGCTTCGCTAACCCTGTGTAATAAAAGCCTTTTCGATTCCTAGAGACTCAAAGCTGGGAATCGGGGTTAGCGCTTTTTTAACAAAGTGATTTGCGGCCCCTTTTCGGCGGCCAAAATAACCTGTGGAGTCAGAGGCTTCCGGAAAATTTCCGCGCGCCTATCCACGGCGTCGGACGGGAAATATTCAGCTTTCCTTGGCTGAGGTTTTGCCGGATTTCGCGGCCGAGGATTTCCGCGGAGCGGCCTTTCGGGCGGTCGATTTTCCGGCCAGCGCCGCTTCCAGGGCCGCAACGCGCGCTTCCAGCTTTTCCTGTTCGGCGCGTGCATTGGCGGCAACTTCCTTCACCGCCTCGAACTCGTCCCGCGGCACAAGGTCCATATCGGCCAGGATGCGTTCCATCCGATGTTTGACCAGGGCTTCGACTTCGTCCCGGACGCCGGACAACGCGCCGGCCGCGCCGCTGGCGACGCGGGCGATGTCGTCAAAGAGTCTACCGGTGGTCTGCATGGGTTCCTCCTGGAATCCTGGTACGTTGGCGAAGGGTTTCGACCCATCCGTCTTTAACCGAGATGGTTTTTCGGGCGGGTGGGATCAAGGCCGCGCAATATGCCGTGCGCGGAACCGCGGGTCCAGTAGTCAGAGGGACGCAGATGCGTTCCGGTCAGCCGGTTCGGCCGTGGACCTCGAATTTGCGCCGATCGCGATAGTCGCGCAGGGCCTCGTCGATCGCGGGATCGATCGGCGGCTGTTCGTATTCCGAGAGCAATTGTTTCCAGATTGTGTTCGCCCGCTGTTCGGCCGTGATCGAACCGTCCTGCTTCCAGGTATCGAAGTTGTCCCAGTTCGAAACCAGCGGCGCATAAAAGGCGGATTCGTAACGCTCCAGCGTATGCGCCGTGCCGAAGTAATGACCGGCGGGACCAACATCGCGGACAGCTTCCATCGCCAGGGTTTCCCGATCGACTTCCATAGGCTTGTTATAGGCGGCCATCATTTGCAGCATTTCCGCATCCAGGATCAGTTTCTCGAAGGATGCTGTCAGTCCGCCGCCGAGCCAGCCGGCCGCGTGCATGATGAGATTGGCGCCGCCGCTCATCGCGCCCCATAGGGCCATCATGCTTTCGTAGGCGGCTTGGGCATCTGTGGTGTTCGCGGTGGTCACGTTGCTGGATCGGAAGGGAAGGTTCAGCCGGCGGGCCAACTGGCCGGATGCCTGTGCCGCTTGCACATATTCCGGTGTCCCGAAGGCGGGCGACCCCGTCTTCATATCCACGTTCGACGTGAACCCGCCATAGACCACCGGCGCGCCGGGTCGGACAATTTGGGTCAGGGCGATGCCGGCCAGGGCTTCGGCATGCTGCTGGGCAAGCGCGCCGGCCAGGGTGACCGGCGCCATCGCACCGGACAGGGTGAAGGGCGTGATCACGGCGGCCTGGCCGTGTTCGGCCATGGTGATCAGCCCCTCTGCCATTGGAATGTCCAGTTGCAGGGGCGAGTTTGTGTTGATGACGCCGGTGAAGACCGGCTTCTCCCTCAGTCCCTCTAGATCCGTTTCCAGCATGATGGCCGCCATTTCCAGGCAATCCATTGTCTGTCGTGCGCCGATGTTCCAGGGCATCCAGTTCTTGTCCAACAGCGTGGCCTGGGCATAGAGCAGGTCCAGGTGGCGAGTCTCCGCCGGCAGGTCCAGGGCCTCGAAACCGCCGCCGCCTTCCTGATGCAGAACGTTCAGGCTCTGAACCAGGCGGATGAAGTTGCACATCTCCTCGTAAGTGCCGCGGCGGCGCCCGTTCTCCAGATCCATGCAATAGACCGGACCACCGGTCACCGAGAAGACCGCGTTGTTCCCGCCAATGATGAGGTTGCGGTCGGGATTTCGTGCGTGGAGCGGGAAGGTGGGCGGGGCCGACGCGATCGCCTGTTCTATCCCTTGCCGATCGAACCGGACCATTTCCGATGAGTCGTCAACGGTGAAACCCGCTGATTTGTAGAGCGCCCGCGCGTCTGCGCTCAGCACTTTCATGCCGATCTCTTCGAGGATCGTCAGCGCCGTATCGTGAATGGCCTCAACCGCATCCGCGCTGAGGAACTCCGTCGGTGGTGTGGCATAGGTGACCGGCGACCAGGCGCTTTGCGTGATCGACCCGGCGACTCGAACCGGCCGTTCGCTGCGATTTCGCCTGTTGGACTGTCTTTTTCTCACCGCTGGACCCTCGTCGCATATCATTACTGTACAAGTGTACAATAACCAGCGCAACGGCGCAATCGACGGTTTACAAAGACAAACTCAATTCAGGTCCCGGAAGGGGCCACGGCATCTAGAAAGGTCCAGGCGCTCTTCATGCCCAATTCGCGGTTCATGGCGATCGGGTTGACCGCAATTTCATACCAGATGCCCGACAGCATGACGCAAAACACTTCGTTGAGGGCGTCGATGTTTTCCTCGATGCCGCGTGACTTCAAATAGGCTTCCAGATACGGACGGGCCCGGGCTCGGTCCTTTTCCGAGAAAGCCAGCATCTCGGTCTTCAGGTCGACTTCACCCCGGGCCAGGGCCCAGAAGGAAATATACGCGCCGGCAACTTCGTCGCGGGTCCATTTGTCCGAGAAATAGAGGTCGAGATAATCCTGCAGATCCTGTTTCGGTTTACCGCCGCGCTTTTCTGCCAGGGCGACGAAGTCCTTGTCGGTCATCTCCGCCAGCCAACGGTAGGTCTCCAGCAGCAGATCCGCCCAGCTGTTGAAGAAATAGGTCAGCAGGCTCGGCGCGATGCCCATGTCGCGGGCGACCTGGCGCAGGCTGCATTTTTGCGGTCCATGCGCTGCCAGGGCGTTGATCGTTCCCAGAATAATTTCCCGCCGGCGCTGCTCTGGGGATAGTCGCTTGCCCTGCGGTTCCGCTGTGGCGTTCTGCTGCGTCATTGTTCCTGCCTGTTTTCGTTTGGCGTGCTCGGCTTGCTCGTGATATTGTACATGTGTCCAATAGCGCTGCCCCAAATATTACAACGCTGGCAGAAAATCCCGTCCCTTTCCCGGAGTGTTCTCACCATGACGATCGACCATTGCGACGCCCGGTTCAAAACACTGTTCGATCCGGTGGCAATCGGCCCGGTCACGGCGCCGAACCGGTTCTATCAGGTACCCCATGCCAGCGGCGCCACCAATGCCAATCCCAGGGTGCGGGCCGGTCTGCGGGCCGTCAAGGCGGAGGGCGGCTGGGGCGTGATTTGCACGGGCGCCTGTTCCATTCATCCGTCCTGCGACGATGCGCCTTTGCCCTTCGCGACCCTGTGGGACGACGACGATATCCGCGCCCATGCCTTGATGACGGATGCGGTACACGAACATGGCGCCTTGGCCGGCGTGGAACTCTTTCACGGCGGCGGCGGTGTGTTGAACCGCCAAACGCGTCTCCCGGCTTTGACACCCTCGGGCAAGGGCTGGTCGTCCAATCATTCCGTCTTCATGTCTCCCGGCAGACCCCGCGGCATGGATGCTGCCGATCTGAAGGACTTGGTTCGATGGCAGGCGGCGGCCGCGAAACGCGCCAAGCAGGCCGGTTTCGACATTATTTATGTCTATGCCGGGATGGGCTATCTGCCGCACGAATTCCTGCTGCCCGAGTACAATGAGCGCAAGGATGCCTATGGCGGATCGATGGAAAACCGGGTCCGCATCATTCGGGAGATGCTGGAAGCAACGCGGGACGCGGTCGGCGACAATGTCGCCGTGGCCTTGCGCATCAGCCTGGAGGAATTGCTGACCCGTCCAGGCACGACGATGGAAACGGAGGCGCATGAAGCCGTCAGCCTTTTGAGCCCCCATACCGATCTATTCGACGTGAAGATGGATTCCAGCCCAACCGATTGCGGCCCGTCCCGCTTCGTGCCGGAAGCGTCGCATGAACGCATGGCCGGCTTTGTAAAATCCTGTACGGACAAACCGGTCGTCGGTGTCGGCCGGTTCACGTCGCCGGATACGATGGTCTCCCAGGTTCGCCGTGGTGTTCTGGACTTCATCGGCGCGGCGCGACCGTCGATCGCGGATCCGTTCCTGCCGCGAAAGATACGCGAGGGGCGGGAGGACGAGATCAGGGAATGCATCGGCTGCAACATGTGCATCGCCAATTGGCACGAGGGCGTCCTGGTCCGTTGCACGCAAAACCCCAGTTTCGGGGAAGAATGGCGCCGCGGCTGGCATCCTGAGAAGGTCAAACCGGCCGGCTCAAAGGATCGTGTCCTGATCGTCGGCGGTGGGCCCGCCGGGTTGGAATGTGCCCTGACACTCGGACGGCGGGGTTATGACGTCGCGGTTGCCGATGCCCGTGCGGAAATGGGCGGACGCGTTCTTTTCGAATCCGCCTTGCCGGGTTTGTCGGCCTGGCGACGGGTGATCGATTACAGGCTCGGCAGGCTCAAGGTCATGCCGAATGTGGAACTTTATCCGGGAAGCGAATTGGACGCTGCACAGATCCTGGAATTCGGTTTTGAGCGTGTTGTCCTTGCGACCGGTGCGGCCTGGGCGCCGGCTCTGTTCACGAAGATGGAAATCGCAGGGGAAGTATTGGATCATCCCAATGTCTTTACGCCCAGCGATCTCGCGGCCGGCGCGAGACCGGAAGGCCCGGTTGTCGTGCTGGATTACGACTTCCACGTCATGGGCGGCGTGTTGGCGGAACAGATCGCCGCTGCCGGCCAACCGGTTACCTATGTCACGCCGGCCGGCGGGGCGTCTGCCTGGACCATCAATGCCAACGAGCAAATCTATGTGCATCAACGGCTGCACGAAGTGGGCGTTCCGATCCGCACCCTTGAATGTGTCAGTGCCTTCGACGGGGCCGAGGCGACCCTGGGTGATATGCTGACCGATCGTGAAACACGGATTCCCTGTCGCTCGCTGGTGATTGTCGGTCTGCGACGACAGAATAGCGGCCTCTACGACGCGTTGGAGGACAGGCAGACGGATTGGGCCGATGCCGGCATTCGAACGGTTGAACGAACGGGCGATGCCCTGTCGCCGGGGGCGATCGCCCATGCCGTTTTTTATGGCCGCGCCACGGCGGAAGCGATGGACGGCCCCAGCTTCCTGACTTTCAGGCGCGACGGCCCATTCCACACGCCGCCTGAACGCAATGGCAATGCGATGATCGCCGCCATGGCGGTCTGACCCTGGACCTCCGCTCGGGGGAAAAGAAAAAGCCCGGCGACGTCGCCGGGCTTTTCCGTGATGGCGCCGGGAAGACCCGGCAAACCCTTACTTGTACCACCAGCGCTCGCCGGCCTTCTCGCCGTCGAAGCCCCAGTTGCTGGCAATGTTTTCCGGCAGGGCGATCTTCGCGGAAACGGCCTGCGTGTAGGCGGAGAACATCGGGATGACGCAGCCGCACTCGTTGTGCACGATCCGCTGCATTTCCACATAGATCTCGCGCCGCTTGGTCGGTTCCAGCGTGGCACGGCCTTCGACCAGAAGCTTCATGAAGCGCTCATTGTCGAATTGGCTTTCGTTCCAATCCGCGCCGGAGGCATAGACCTGACTGAACATCCAGTCTTCCGTCGGGCGTCCACCCCAATAACTGGCGCACCAGGGCTTCTTGAGCCAGACATTCGACCAGTAGCCGTCATCCGCCTCGCGCGTGATCTCGATATTGATCCCGGCTTTCTTGGCGGTTTCGGAATACAGCTGTCCGGCATCAACGGCCCCTTCGAAGGCGGTCGCTGCCATCGACAGTTTCAGGTTGATACTGTCGTATCCGGCCTTCTTCAGGTGGAACTTCGCCTTGTCGGCATCGTATTGGCGCTGCGGAATTTCTTCTGCCGTGGCCCGATACTGGTTGGCGGGGCCGATCGGGAAGTCGTTGCCGATCTCACCATAGCCCTGCAGGATCTTCTTCAGCCATTCCTCTCGGTCGATGGCGTATTTCAGCGCCAGTTGCAGGTCGATATTGTCGAACGGCGCCGATTTGGACAGCATCGGCAAGGTGATGTGCTGGTTGCCGGTGGTCGGGAAGGCGACGACATTCGGCATCTTCTTCATCCGGCCCATCGTCTTCAGATCGACATTCTGCATGCCGTCGATCTCGCCGGTCAGCAGGGCGCTGGTGCGCGCGCCGACATCGGCGATGAACAGGGTGACGATTTCGTCGAAATGGCCGGCCCCTTCCTTCCAGTAATTCGGGTTCCGCGTCGTCACGGTGCGGACGCCCGGATCGAAGGACTTCAAGGCATAACCGCCCGTCCCGACCCCGGACTGCCAATCGATGCCGCCTTCGGGCTTCGCCGGGCAGATACCCAGATGGTAGTCGCTCATCAGGTACGGGAAGTCGGCGCTGCCGCCCGACAGGTTGAAGATGACGGTGTCCTTGCCGTCGGCCTTCACTTCCTCGATCGCGGAGATGATGCCTTTCGCGGCGGATTTGCTGTCTTCACCCAGGTGATGACGGATCGACTCGACCACGTCTGTGGAATCCAGTGTCTTGCCGTTGTGGAATTCGACGCCCTGGCGGATTTTGAAGACCCATTGCGACGCATCGTCGGAGGCTTCCCAACCGGTCGCCAGTTCAGGGATGAGCTGGTTGTTCGAGTCGATTTCGGTCAGGCAGTTGCGCAACTGTCCGAAGCTGACATTGATCATGTAGGAATCGAGAATTTGCGCGGGATCCAGCGTATCGCCTGTGCCGGCACCCGTCAGGCCCTGGCGCCAAACGCCGCCCTTCTTCGGCGTCGCCGCCTCGGCTTTGCTGACCATCGCGCTGGCGGCGGGAACCGTCAGGCCCAGCGCCAAGGCCCCCATCATGAACGAACGCCGGTCGATTTGCTGTGTTCTCAACCGTCGTTCCAGCTTGTGCAATTCGTTCAGTTTAGTGTTGTCCATAGGTACGCTCCCTATTCGTGAATGCAGAAAATTCCACGGATTTTCCGTTTGGTTTCGAAGTCTCCCAGTGCAGGAACACTAGGCGGCTCGGCACATGAAATCCACGGGAAAAGCGTTTCGGGAGAGTTGATTAGACCAGTCTGTTAGTCCTGCTTTCCTTATTCCCGCAGTAGGTGTGTTCAATCCGTGTTCACGGATCGGATTTTCTGTTTCGATGGCGCAAAACACGGCGAACGGCGATGCACTTGGGCGGAAATCCCGCGGTAAAGGGAGTATTGCGCGACCTTTCCTGTGGAAAACCGTTGTTGATCCGCGTATAGAAACCGGTCCCAGCCCATGGCGGGCGGGAAGAATGGCTATTTTGGAGGACAGGGCTATGGTTGCTGCATGGAGCCCGAAGACGTGGCGAGACAAAGATATTCAGCAGGTTCCGCATTACCCGGAGCCGGCCACACTCGAAACCGTCGAGTCGACACTTGCCAATTATCCTCCCTTGGTTTTTGCGGGTGAAGCCCGCCGTTTGAAGGACGATTTGGCGAAGGTCGCGAATGGCGATGCTTTTCTGCTCCAGGGCGGAGACTGCGCTGAGAGCTTTGCCGAGTTCCACGCGAACAATATCCGCGACACCTTCAAGGTCATGCTGCAGATGGCCGTGGTGCTGACCTTCGGCGCTTCCCTTCCGGTTGTGAAGGTCGGCCGCATGGCCGGTCAGTTCGCGAAGCCGCGTTCGGCCCCGACCGAAAAGGTCGATGGCGTGGAATTGCCCAGCTATCGCGGCGACATCATCAACGGGATCGATTTCACCGAAGCATCGCGCGTGCCGGATCCGAACCGGATGTTGAGCGCGTACAATCAGGCTTCGGCAACGCTGAACCTGCTGCGCGCCTTCGCGCAGGGTGGGTTCGCCGATCTCCACCAGGTTCAACGCTGGAACCTCGATTTCGTAAAGGGCAGCCAGCAGGGCGACCGCTATCAGGAAATGGCCAGCCGGCTGTCCGAAACGCTCGACTTCATGGCGGCTTGCGGCCTGACGGCGGAACTTGTTCCGCAAATCGCGGAGACGGAGTTCTACACAAGTCACGAAGCGCTGCTGCTGTGGTACGAACAGGCACTGACCCGTCAGGACAGTTTGAGCGGCGATTGGTACGACTGTTCCGCCCATATGCTGTGGATCGGTGACCGGACCCGCCAGCTGGACGGCGCCCATGTCGAGTTCCTGCGCGGGGTGAAGAACCCGATCGGGATGAAATGTGGTCCGTCGCTCGCGCCGGACGATCTGCTGCGCTTGATCGATACGCTGAACCCGGCGAACGAAGCCGGCCGGCTGACCCTGATTGCCCGGATGGGGCACGACAAGGTCCACCAGCATCTGCCGGCGCTGATCCGTGCCGTGGAAAAGGAAGGTCGGAAAGTCGTCTGGTCCTGCGATCCGATGCACGGCAACACGATCAAATCGGCGAGTGGCTACAAGACCCGGCCCTTCGATCGTATCCTTGCCGAAGTGAAGGCCTTCTTCGAGGTCCACGCGGCCGAAGGAACCCATGCGGGCGGCGTGCATTTCGAGATGACCGGGCAGGACGTCACGGAATGCCTGGGCGGTGCCCAGGCCATCTCGGACGAGGATCTGTCGCACCGATACCACACGCATTGCGATCCGCGTTTGAATGCGTCGCAGGCGTTGGAACTGGCGTTCCTGCTGGCCGAAGCGCTGAAGCTGGAGCGGTCGGGCGGTGCCGGAACCTTGGCCAAGGCTTCCTGACGATCAGGCCGTCCAGTCAGGCTTTCTTTCAGATCAGGCTGAGACCTATCCCGGGGGAGGGGCATGTCCGACGCTCAGAAATGTGTTCCGATGAATGACGCACAGTCCACGGCGCCGTTCAATGACGACGTACGCCGCTGGACCGACGCCTATTTCAACCGGACCAAGCAGACGATCGGGAAGTTCGGCGATACGCAGGTCACCTATGCGATCTTCATGCGCCGGCCGGTGGTCGCCGCGCCGAGATTGGCTGTGGACTGGCTGAACCGTGTGGCCGAACACCGCGGGTTCGACGTCAAGATCGACCTGATGTACGAGGAAGGGCGCTGGGTCGGTGCCGGTGAGCCGCTGATGTATATCTATGGCTCGTTCTACAATCTGGTCGATCTGGAAACCTTGCTGCTGCAAAAAATCGGACCGGCCTGTGTCGCGGCCTACAACGCTTTCTCCATGTGTATGGAACTGCCGAACGTGTCCTTCCTGGCGATGGATGCCCGGCATTGCGCCGGTACCGAGATGGCGGAGCTGATGGCTTATGCGGCCTCGGTCGGATCGGCCAGGGCGAAGCGCAAGGCAGGGGCCATCGGTTTTATCGGTAACGCAACGGATGCAACCGCCCATTTCTTCGGGCAGGACAAGGGCCTGGGCACCATGCCCCACGCCTTGATCGGCTATGCCGGATCGACGGTCCGCGCGGCGGAAATGTATCATGAAACGTTTCCCGATCAGAATTTGACGGTTCTGGTCGATTATTTCGGCCACGAGATCACCGACTCCCTAGCCGTCTGCGACCGTTTCCGGGATTTGGCGGATAATGGCCGGCTTGCGGTGCGTCTCGACACGCCCGGCGGTCGTTTCTGTGAGGGACTGGACCCGGCCGCGAGCTATGCGGTTCTGGACCGCAATGCCGCGCGCGCAATCCGTGGATACAGAACCGAGGACGAATTGCGCCATTTGATCGGCCCGGGCGTTTCCGCCGCGGCGATCTGGCATATGCGCGAATCCCTGGACCGGCAGGGCTTCACGAAGGTGAAGATTGTCGGGTCGAGCGGCTTCGGGCCTGAGAAATGCAAGGTGATGGCGCTCGCCGACGCACCGATCGATATCGTCGGCAGCGGCAGCTATTTGCCCGATGTCTGGCGGGAGACCTATGCGACGGCCGATATCGTCGATTACAACGGCGAAGCGCGGGTCAAGGTCGGACGCGAATTCCTTTTGCGGAAATAGTGGCCCGGCAGGGCGGCGGCTCGTCCGGACGGGCTTCAGGTGGTCACGAAACGCTCTCGATATTGCGGCCGTTCCGCCTTCGGCAATTGGTCGCGCAGCACGTTGGTCAGCGATTGAACGCGGACCGGTTTCGTGACGTACCCCGTCATACCTGAATCGAAACACTGCTGCTCCACGCCGGCCTCGACATTCGCGGTCAGGGCGATGATCGGTATCGTCGACAGCTTCCCGCCCAGGTTTCGGATTTCCTCCGTTGCCGAAAAGCCGTCCTGTTCCGGCATGTGCACGTCCATCAGAATCAAATCATAGGGCGCTTGCCGCGCAAGCGAGACCGCTTCCGCGCCGTTTCCTGCGACATCGATCTTGTGCCCCATCTTTGTCAGCATCATCCGGATCACCTGCTGGTTCACCGGATTATCTTCGGCGACCAGAATGCGCGAGGGCGCGATGCCTTGAGATTTCTCCCGGATCGACTGCTCTTCACGGGCGCGGTGCTCCGCGGTCGGTTCCGGTCTTGCGGCACTATTCGCCCTGTTTACTTCCATGATGGCGTCGAACAGTTCGGATTGCCGAACCGGTTTCAGAATGATCGCGTCCGGCCGGATGTCGGGTGAGGAAAACTCCCCGACCGACAGGACGATAACGGCGGTGCCGTGGGCTTGCAGAATCGCAAACTCCCTTGCCGTATTGAAATCTGCAAGGTGGTCGGCTTCCACGATTACCGCATCGAAATCCCGCGGCAGGCCTGACTTGAACCGATGTTCCTCGCCGAGGATCTCCGCTTTCGCGCCCCAGGCCTTGATCTGGCGTTCAAGCACCGCATCTGTCCGGACATCGCCCGAATGGACCAGAATGCTGAGCAGCGGTACCGTCTCGTTCTCCAGGTATTTGGGGCCTTCCAATACGGTCAGGGGGACTTCGAACCAGAAAGTGCTGCCTTTGCCTTCGTTACTGTCGACGCCGATTTCGCCGCCCATGAATTCGACGATGCGCCGGCTTATCGCCAAACCCAGGCCGGTGCCTTCATGGGTTCGGCTGCGCGAACCGTCGAGCTGGGAAAAGTCCGAGAACAATTTGCCGAACATTTCCTCTGCGATGCCGGGGCCGGTATCGTGCACGGAAACGCGGATGCGGGTCTTGTCCTTTTCTTCGCCGACGACGCGCGCTTCGATGGTCACGGAACCGGACTGAGTGAACTTCACACCGTTACCCGCAAGGTTGATGATCACCTGCCGAAGCCGACCTTCGTCTCCAAGCAACAATTCGGGCATCGCCGGGTCGATGATGGATCCGAGAACGAGGTTCTTTTCGCGTGCGCGCGATTGCAGCAATTCGACGGCGGCTTCCACGGTGTCGGTCGGCCTGAACTCACCGCTTTCAAGTTCGATCTTTCCGGATTCAATTTTTGAGAAATCCAGAATGTCGTTGATGACCGACAACAGGCCGTTCGCGGAATCCAGGATCGTCCGCGTCATTGTCCGCTGTTGCGGGCTCAGGTCGCTGTCCAGCAACAGGTTCGCCATGCCCATGACGCCGTTCATCGGGGTGCGGATTTCGTGGCTCATGGTGGCCAGGAATTCCGATTTCGCCTGCGATGCTTCTTCCGCGGCTTCCTTGGCGGCAGCGAATTCCTCGGCCTGCTTGATCTGGTCGGTGATGTCGACACGCACCGAGACTGTTCCGCCATCCTTCGTGCGATAATCGCTTATTCGGTGGTACCGCCCAGACTTGGCCCGTGCAATCCACGGCTCGCCGGACGCGTTGCGGTGGACGGCCATGCGGGTGCGGAACCAGGCTTCCGGATCTTTTTCTGAGCCGGGATACCAACCGTTCGCCATGCCGTAGCGCAGGATATCTTCCAAGGTCGCGCCGACCTTGATGACGTCTTCGGCGTCATCATAGATCCGCTGATACCTCTCATTGTGCAATGCCAGTTTGCCGTCCGGACCGAAATAGGCGAAGCCGTCATCCATCGATTCCAACGCATCGGTCAGGCGCTGTTGAATGGTCTGCAGTTCTGCGGTCCTTTGGACGACCGCGTCCTCCAATGCCGTTTTGGACTTGGCCAGTTCGTCGCGCGTCTGAACGATTTCCGTGATGTCGGACGCATAGATGTTCAAATAGTCCTCGCCTTCAATCGGGACGAGCTGCAAGCGGTAGACGGTGGATCCGACCTGACGGGTCAGCGTAACCGGTCCGTTGCTTTCCAACGCCAACTCGATGGAGGCCTGGAGGGACCGACGCGCTTGGCCGGTCACCAGGAACTCAACAAGTTTCTTCGCCGCGTCGTTCGCGTAGAGGACCTGGCCATCTTGGGAAAGACGGATGATCGGCGACGGATCCTCTTCCGGGAAACGCGCCAGCCAAAGGGAGTGCTGTTCCACTTCGCGGCGCGTTTTCTCCCGCGAGGCATTGCTCCGAAGGATCGTATTGTACCGGTCGAGCAACTGTCCGATTTCATCGCTGCGACTGTGCGGAACGGTAAAGTCGTCGGGTGTTTCCGGATTGTCCAAGGCACCCGATAGGTTGCTGCTCAATCGCATCAGCGGCTGAAGAACGATTTTGCCGACGCAAACCATGGTCACGAAGGTTAGGGCCAGCCCGATAAAGGCGACAATTCCGACGATGTTCAGGACATAGTTCAGCATCGCGTCGGCGATCCAGGCGGTATCCAGACGCAAGACGATACGATAGGTCGCATCGTCATAGGCCAAGGTGCGGACTGTCAGAAGACGCTTCTCACCCGGAACGTCGTAGTTGCCGTCATCGATCGTCTTGGAACCAAACTCCCCGACGTCCTCGCCGAATTTTACCTCGCATTCCTCGCCCGATTTGCAGATCGCTCCGCCCACGACATCGTCGCCCGAGGCAAACAGCCCACCGGCTTGCTCAAGGGACCAGCCGGTGATGTCCATCGCGATCAGATTGTCCAGCGCGCTGGTGATTGCTTCGCCGATTCTGATGGACTCCTGCCGGTAGGCCCGTTCGCGATTGAGGTAGGAGGGGACGAGGACGATGGCTTCGATGACGATGATGCTCAGGAAAATGATCCCCGCCAGACGCAGGCCCAACCTGGACCGGTAAAGGTCTCGCCAGCCAAGTTCCGTCACTTTTCCTTTGGACAAAGACATTACGTACAGCGAATCCGAGCCGTTTGATCAAACTGGTACCAGTCCCGTGATCCCCGGCTTCCGCCTCTCCGCCATCGAAGAATGAGACGCCGCCCCTCGGGTCGGTCCAACGGATCGGATCCGCCGGTGACCCGTGCAAACGTTCCGCACCGCCGTCCGTTCTGAATGGGCGGGATACGTTGAAATTTGCGACCCTGATACCAACACAACAGCAGTAAAGAATATATTAATGAAAGGGTTAACGTAGCGGGCCGGGCGGGGCTGTTCGGGCCCGTTTTTTCGAGGCAAAACGACAGGCTATACGGCGTTTTGACGCTTTCGCGGGCGCAAAGCTTGATTATCCCGCCTTGATTATCCAGTAACGTTGATCATAGTCGCGCTGCCGGTATCTCCAGCCCTGTTCGGTGTTCAACCGCCGCAGGCATTGCGTCGCATAAAGGAAAAACGAGAGCTTCGATGACGGATAGATTGAGGATCGCGCTGTGCCAATCGAACCCGACCGTCGGGGCGATTGCGGCGAACGTGGAGAAGGTTCGCGCAGCGCGCGCGGAAGCAGCGGCGGCCGACGCCGATCTGATGTTGTTCAGCGAGTTGGTTATCAGCGGCTATCCGCCGGAAGACCTGGTTCTGAAACCCTTCTTTCTGGACAAGATCGAAGCGGCGGTGCGCGAGCTGGCGCAGGATACGGCCGATGACGGACCGGCGATGCTGGTGACGGCGCCCTGGCGGGGTGAAAAGCAGACCCATGCCAAGGCGCATAATGCGGTGCTTCTGCTGGCCGGCGGCGAAATCGTAGCGGTCCGCCATAAGGTCGATCTGCCGAATTACGGCGTCTTCGATGAAAAACGTGTTTTTATCCCGGGCGACATGCCGGGCCCTATCAGTTTTAAGGGCGTTCGTATCGGCGTGCCGATTTGCGAGGATATCTGGACCCCGGATGTCATAGAGTGCCTGGAGGAATCCGGAGCGGAGTTCTTCCTGGTGCCGAACGGTTCGCCGTTTGAAGTCGACAAACCGGATTTTCGCATTCACCTGGTCACCAACCGGGTCGTCGAAAGCGGGTTGGCGCTGGCTTATTTGAACCAGGTGGGCGGGCAGGACGAACTGGTCTTCGATGGCGCCTCCTTCGTTCTCAACGCGGATCGCAGTCTTCCCGTCCAGGCCCCCGCCTTCGAGGAAGCCGTTCTGATCACCGATTGGGTTCGCGGGTCGGATGGCTGGTATTGCGAACCCGGCACGAAAGTGCCGCCGCCGGACCGTATGGCGGGTATGTACAAGGCCCTGGTCCTCGGGCTGCGCGACTATGTGGAGAAGAACGGGTTCCCGGGCATCGTGCTCGGTCTGTCCGGCGGCATCGATTCCGCCTTGTCCGCCGCTGTTGCTGTCGATGCCTTGGGCGCGGACAAGGTCCATTGCCTGATGATGCCGTCTCCCTATACCAGCAAGGAAAGCCTGGAGGATGCGGCGGAGGCCGCGAGACTGCTCAGCGTGACCTTGGACGAGGTCGCGATCGAACCGGCCATGAAGGCATTCGATGGGATGCTGGCGCCGTTGTTCGAAGGCCTGGCTGCCGACACGACGGAGGAAAACATTCAGGCACGGTCGCGCGGCCTGATCCTGATGTCGATTTCGAATAAGCTCGGCTACTTGCTGCTGACCACGGGCAACAAGTCGGAAATGTCCGTCGGCTATGCCACGTTGTATGGAGATATGTGCGGCGGTTATTCCGTATTGAAGGACGTCTACAAGATGGATGTCTTCGCGCTCTCGCGCTGGCGGAACGAAAACAGGCCTGCGGGCGCCCTCGGGCCGGAAGGGGCGGTGATGCCCGAACGCATCATCACCAAACCGCCCAGCGCCGAGTTGAAACCGGATCAGACCGACCAGGATTCCCTGCCGCCCTACGATGTTCTGGACGATATCCTGGCCGGATTGATCGAAGGAGAGCAATCCGTGGACGAGATCGTCGCCCGCGGCCACGATCCGCAAACGGTACAGCGGGTCTGGCGTATGCTGGATCTGGCGGAGTATAAGCGCCGCCAGGCCCCCCCGGGCGTCAAGGTCACCTCGCGGGCCTTTGGGAAGGATCGGCGCTATCCGATCACCAACGCGTTCCGGAAGATTCTGTAAGCATAGTCGAGGAAGTTGTTTTTATGACCGGCAAGACCGTCCGCGTCCGTTTCGCGCCCAGCCCGACCGGCTCCCTGCATGTCGGCAATGCACGCACGGCCCTGATCAACTGGCTCTACGCCCGCCATCATGGCGGCGAGATGCTGCTGCGCATGGATGATACGGATAGCGAGCGGTCAACCAAGGAATACGAGCTGGGAATCATCGAGGACCTCGGATGGTTCGGCCTGGACTGGGACGACTTCGCCCGGCAGTCCGCGCGCCAGGATCGCTATGACGCGGCGATGGAGCGCCTGAAGGAGAAGGGCCGCCTTTATCCCTGCTATGAGACCCAGGAAGAACTGGACCTGAAGCGCAAGATCCTGCTGGGGCAGGGCAAGCCGCCTGTTTACGACCGCGCGGCGCTGGCCCTCAGCGCGGAGGAACAGGCCGCTTTCGTTCAGCAGGGCCGGACGCCGCATTGGCGCTTCCGTCTGCTCGACGAACCGGTCGAGTGGGACGATCTCGGCCGCGGGCATGTTCGTTTCGAGCCGGGCCATCTCTCCGATCCTGTTTTGGTCCGTGAGGATGGCCGCCCGCTTTATACGCTGAGCTCGGTCGTCGACGACGGCGAAATGTTCATCACCCATGTGATGCGCGGCGAGGATCATGTCGTGAACACCGCCGTCCAGGTGCAGTTGTTCCAGGCCCTCGGCTATGATGTCCCGACTTTCGCGCATCTGCCCTTGATGGTCGGCGCTGACGGCAAGGCGCTTTCGAAACGGATCGGCAGCCTCGGCCTGGCCGAGATCCGCGCGGATGGTACCGAAGCGGTGGCGCTCGCCGCCTATCTCGCCCATCTCGGCACCGCGATTGCGCCGGACGGGTCGGAGACCATGGCCGACCTGGCGCGCAACTTCGATATCAAAGGCTTCGGCCGTGCGGGCCCGCGCTATGATCCAGCGGAACTGGAAACCTTGAATGCCAAGGTCATCCACCATCTGTCCTTTGACGTGGTAAAGGACCGGCTGGCGGAAGCCGGCTTAGGCGACGCGGACGAGGTGTTCTGGAGCGCCATCCACGGCAATATCGCCAAGGTATCGGATGCCGCCTACTGGTGGCAGGTCTGCAACGGGGAGATTGACCCGGCGGTCGACGCCGAAGATCGCGACTTCCTCACCCAGGCGGCGGCCGCCCTGCCGGAAGGCGCATGGGACGAGACGACCTGGAAGACATGGACCGGTGCGCTGAAAGAGGCCACTGGCCGAAAGGGAAAACAGCTGTTCCTGCCGCTGCGCCGCGCCTTGACGGGCCGCGACAATGGACCGGAACTGCGCGACCTGTTGCCGCTGATCGGGCGGGACCGGGCGGCTGAGCGATTGCGTGGATAGTGGGTCGACAGACCGACATTAAAAAAGGCCCCGGGAATGGGGCCTTTTTCGTGTTCGCAGGGTTTGTCCCTCAGGCGGTTTGGCGCCGGCGCATGAAGCCGAGCAATCCGATCCCGCCAAGGCCGCTCAACAGCAGCGGCAGGGCTGCCGGTACGGGCACGACGCTGGCCTGACCTTCGAAACCGCTGACGAAGAAGCGGTTGTCGTTATTCGGGTCGGTTAAGCCGGTGGTCGTCGTGAAGATGATGAATTCGAACGTTCCCAGCCCGCTGGCGAACTGGAATGTATCGCCGCTGGTCGTCGGCTGCTCGCCGATCGGCGTCAGGAAATCGATCACGCCGCTGAAGGCCGCGCCGGTGGACAGGAAGCTGCCGTCACCGGTGTCGTTGTAACCGAAGATCGAGAAGTTCTGGTTGTTGAAGAACTCGAACGTGGCCGAGATCGGCGTCCAAGCGGAAGCGGTCGGCAGTTTCATCACGAGATATTCGACGGAGGTATAGCTGTCGACATACGGGGCGAGCGGATGGCCGATATCCCGCGCCTCTTCTTCCCGGGACCAAACCCCGATACCGGCGTCTTCATAACCGACGGAGTGGTTCGCGGCGCCCCAGGAACCGTTTCGCTTGTCCTGGTCGAAGGCCCAGAAGGTCACGCCCCCTTCAAGGGTCGGAATGGAAAGCGTACCATTCGCGTGCCGGGTGCCGGTTCCGCCGGTGAGATCGAAAATTGTGGTCGCATTGGCGCCGGTCGCACCCAAGAGAAGCGCGCAGGCAACAATGCCGGTCCGCGCCATCGCAGAAACAAAACTCATGAAAACCTCAATAAAAAGGGGCATCGCCCCGCGTTCAGCCAATCGACGGAAACAAGCAATCGCCCCTGGACCGCTGGAACCTGTCTTTCTGAGGGTGCTTTTAGCACTTACTGCAGTACTTTGCGCGAAGTATTTTGCAAAAGGTTTTAACGGTTGTTCACAATAACAATGATAGGACGCAAATTTAGATTGAAACTCGGTGGGTACGGCGAATTCCGGCAGCCTTTTGCCGCATTGCCAAGCCGGGCCCGCTTTCACTATAGTGCCGCCGGTTTCGATCCGAGGCGAGGCGTTTGGGCATGTCCCTGACCGCGATCATCATTATCTCCTCCTGCCGCATTATTTGCGGCTGTCGGTGCTGTTGACCCTTCGACAGCGGACCGGCGGCCGACGGAACCAGGAAGCCGCTCAACTTCTACAGTAAATCGGAATTTTCAGGGGCGCTGCCATGCGGCACGCCCGGGGACAGCAGGTCATGACCATTCGCATCCACAACACCGCCACACGGACCAAGGAAGACTTCAAGCCGCTCGACCCCGCGGGGAAGGGGGTAGGCATGTATGTCTGCGGGCCGACGGTCTACGACCGCATTCATATCGGCAATGCCCGTCCACTGGTGGTATTCGACGTTTTCGCCCGGCTGCTGCGCCATGAATACGGGGCAGATCATGTCACCTATGTCCGGAACATCACCGACGTGGATGACAAGATCAACAACCGCGCCGCCGAGCGCGGGATCAGCATCCGCGAACTGACGGATACGACGATAGAGACGTTTCACCAGGACGCGGCTGCCCTGGGTTGCGAAGCCCCGGATGTGGAGCCGCGCGCTACCGATCATATCCCTGAGATGATCGACATCATCGAAAATCTGATTGCCAACGGCCACGCCTATGAAAAGGACGGCCATGTTCTGTTCGACGTGCCCTCATGGCCGGATTACGGCAAGTTCTCCGGCCGTGACCGGGACGAACAGATCGCCGGCGCCCGTGTCGAAGTAGCGCCCTATAAAAAGGACCCGGCGGATTTCGTGCTGTGGAAACCGTCGTCTGAAGGTGAACCCGGCTGGGAAAGCCCCTGGGGTTATGGCCGGCCAGGCTGGCATATCGAATGCTCCGCCATGAGCAGCAAGTATCTGGGTGAAACCTTCGACATCCATGGCGGCGGGTTGGACCTGATTTTCCCACACCACCAGAACGAAGTCGCGCAAAGCTGCTGCGGCCACAAGGGATCCGATTTCGCGCGCTACTGGATGCACAACGGCTATCTGTTGAGCGAGGGCGAGAAGATGTCGAAATCCCTCGGCAACTTCTACACCGTCGCTGAATTGCTGGAAGAGTTTCCTGGCGAAGCCCTGCGCCTCGTTCTGCTGCAAACGCACTACCGTCAGCCGCTCGACTTCTCGAAGGAAAAATGCCGGGAGGCGAAGGCTTCGCTCGACCGTCTGTATGGGGCGCTGAGAAAAGCCCAGCCGCTGATGGACGAACTACCCAGTGTTGATGCGTCGGACGAGACACTGGATATGTTCTATGGCGCGCTGAAGGACGATCTGAACACGCCCGAAGCATTGTCCGTCGTTTATGGCATTGCCCGGCAACTGAACCTGAACCTTGCAAAGATAGAGAGCGCGTCGAACCATGGCGCGCGAAAAAATGCTATCCGCGATCTTGGTCGGATACTGCATTACACCGAAACACTGGGTCTTCTGCAGCAGGATCTCGACATTTGGTTCAAGGGTACGGGCGCCGCCGATGGGCCGAGCGCGGAGGAGATCGAAACCCTCATCGCCGAGCGAGTGGCGGCAAAGAAGGACAAGAACTTCGCTCGCGCCGACGAAATCCGCGACGGGCTGAAGGCGCAAGGCGTGCTGCTGGAAGACAAGCCCGGCGGCATCACCGAATGGCGGCGCGGTTAGGGAAGGAACGCGACGATGGCTGACAGGGTTTATCTTTTCGACACGACGTTGCGCGACGGCGCGCAGACCCAGGGCGTCGATTTTACCGTAGCCGACAAGGCCGCTATCGCGACAGCGTTGGACGAGATCGGCATCGACTATATCGAAGGCGGCTGGCCGGGGGCGAACCCCACCGACTCGGACTTCTTCGAGAACCCGCCCAAGCTGAAACACGCGATGCTGGTTGCGTTCGGCATGACGCGTCGACCGGGCCGCAGTGCGGAGAACGATCCCGGTCTGGCACCGATCCTGAATTCGAAGGCCTCGGCCGCCTGTCTGGTCGGCAAGAGCTGGGATTTCCATGTGGATGTCGCGCTGGAGATCCCGCTTGAGGAAAACGTCGCCATGATCCGCGACAGCATTGCCCTTTCCAAGGAAAGAAAGGGTGAGGCGATGTATGACGCGGAGCATTTCTTCGACGGTTACAAGGCTAATCCCGCATTCGCGATGGAATGTCTGAAGGCGGCGATCGATGCGGGCGCCCGCTGGGTCGTGCTATGCGATACCAATGGCGGCACCCTGCCGCATGAGGTTGAACGGATCGTCGGCGAGGTCGTGAAGGAAATCCCGGGCGACCGGGTCGGCATCCACGCCCATAACGATACGGAAAATGCAGTCGCCAATTCGCTTGCAGCCGTACGTGCCGGTGCGCGCCAGGTCCAGGGCACGCTGAACGGGTTGGGCGAACGCTGCGGCAATGCCAACATCATTTCCCTGATCCCGTCGCTGACCTTGAAGATGGGTTTTGAGACCGGGTTGGCCGAAGGCGGCTTGACCAAGCTGACGGATCTGTCGCGCCTATTGGACGAACGCCTGAACCGCCAGCCAAACAGGCATCAACCCTATGTGGGCGAGGCCGCCTTCGCGCATAAGGGCGGCTTGCATGTTTCCGCCGTCGCCAAGGACCCGAAGACTTACGAACATATCGACCCGGCCCTGGTCGGTAATCAGCGCATCATTGTCGTCTCCGATCAGGCCGGCCGGGCCAACGTGCTGGCGCGCCTCTCCGAATTGGGCATCGAGGTAACCGATGAGGACAAGATCCGCCGCCTGCTCGACTTGGTGAAGGAGAAGGAATTCGCCGGCTATGCCTATGACGGGGCGGAGGCCAGCTTCGAACTGCTTGCCCGTCAGGCGCTGGGCGAGGTGCCGCGCTACTTCCAGACCGAACGATTCCGCGTCATGGATGACCGCCGCCGCAACGCCAAGGGCGAATTGGTGACGGAATCGGAAGCCACCGTGACGGTCCAGGTGAAGGGCGAACAGATCATGCGGGTCGCCATGGGCAACGGCCCGGTCAACGCGCTCGACACCGCGCTTCGCGAGGCGCTGTCCTCGGTCTATCCGCAGCTCAGCCAGATGCAGTTGGTGGATTATAAAGTGCGCATCATGCCGCCGCGCCATGACAGCACCGGGACCGACGCCGTCACCCGCACGGTGATCGAAAGCGCCGACCATGACGGCCACCGCTGGTCGACCGTCGGCGTTTCGCCCAACGTCATCGATTCATCCTACATTGCCCTGCGCGACGCCTATGCCTATCTGCTTTTCCGGGAAGGCGTAAGGTAGCGCCATAAAAGCAGGAGAATACCGATGACCAAACCCCGCGGCAGGGACCTCGGTTTGCCTTTTTCGGGTGAGACCGGTGTGTGGAACGCCATAACGGACGTGCCGGGGGTGAAGGTCGGGTATAAGACCCTGACCGACGATACGAAAAACATGCGTACCGGCGTCACGGCGATCATTCCCCGCGATGATGAAGGCGAACCGCGGCCGATCTGGGCCGGTCATTACTCGTTGAATGGGAATGGAGAGATGACCGGGACCCATTGGATCGACGATGCCGGTTATTTCATCGGGCCGGTCTGCATCACCAACACGCACGGCATCGGCATGGTCCATCATGGCGCCACGCGGTGGATGATGCAGCGATGGCCTGAATGGTATGCCTCGGAACATTCCTGGGCGATGCCGGTCGTGGCGGAAACCTATGACGGCGTGTTGAACGACATCAACGCGCAATTCGTCACCGACCAGGATGCGTTGGACGCCCTGAACAGCGCGGCGTCCGGTCCGGTGGCGGAAGGCAATGTCGGCGGCGGAAACGGCATGATCTGCTATGAGTTCAAGGGGGGAACCGGCAGTTCTTCAAGAAAGGTCTCCTTCGGCGGCGGGAACGATTTTACCGTCGGCGCGCTGGTCCAGGCCAATTTCGGTATCCGTCCCTGGTTGACGACCTGCGGCGTCCCGGTCGGCGAACACCTGACAAACGACCGACTTCGGGACCGGGAAACCGGGTCGATCATCGTTATTCTGGGTACCGACGCGCCGTTGAGCCGCACCAGCCTGCGCCAATTGGCGAAACGCGCCGCCATCGGCATCGGCCGTTCCGGCACGCCCGGCGGCAATAGTTCCGGCGATATCTTCCTCGCCTTCTCGACGGCGAATGTTCAGGACCAGCCGGAAACGGCACCGCTTCTGAACAGTCGGGTCGAATTGAACATCGACCGGCTCGACCCGCTCTATCTGGCCGCCGTTCAGGCGGTGGACGAAGCCGTCATCAATGCCATGGTCGCGGCGGAGACCTGTCCCACCTTCAAGCCACCGGGCAAGATCTGCGCGGCGATCGATACCGATGCCCTGAAAGCCGTGATGCAAGAGTACGGTCGGTTGATCCAACCCTCTTGAACCTCGCGCTGTGCGAGGCCATCGCGGTCTTGGTGTTATGAGAACGCGTTAGGGAGGTCTGCTGACAATCATTGGTTCAGACAAGACATGAGGCTCGATTGGCGTGCCATCGTTCGTGGTCGCGTGCTCGTCATATGTATTCACGCCGGGCGGGATAACAGTGCCATGCTGAGCCGCCGCCAGAAAAATATGCTTTGAATTGTCCGGCGATCTTTCGAACCAATTTGGGTCGTCGAAGGTGCCGCCATAGACGCCAACAACATCCTTAAAGCGATCAAATGTCAGGAAGAGTTTTGTTCCGCATACGTCGCAAAAATGAACATAGACCCACTTGCCGCTGCCTTCGGACAAATGCCGATAAACTTTCGCCTCGCCTTTGACCAGCGAGAAGTCAGCTTTGTCAAAAATCGGTTCGACCAGATACGCGGCGCCGGTAGCTCTTTGACAAAATCGGCAATGACACATCGTGACCCGAGAGGGCCGCGATTGGACTTGGTAACGCAATGCACCACAAAGGCATCCGCCTTTCGCGCTGATCATCGAACCAGCCTCCACCAATGCATCCGTTAGCTTACCACATTATCGGGGAGTGCGTAACAAGCACCGATTCGGATCAGCGACCGACGATGCTCCAACTCTTCCGCCGTTGCGTCCTGGCCGGTGAAGCCGCGGATATAGTCGGGGACATGGGCGAGGCGGTCTAGCATCGTCTCGCCGATCTCCAGGGCGCAGCAGCCGAGCTGCATGAAGTGCAGGAGGCGGACTATTGATGCAGTTCCAGAACCTTTGCCATGGCCGGGCGTTCGCGGGCGGCGCGGAAGCAGCGTTTCAGGCCCGGGAAATCGGCCAGCAGCTGTTTCGCATCCGGCGCCCAGGTGATCAGCATCACCGTATACATGTCGCATAAGGTATAGCGGTCACCGAACAGGAAGGGGCCGCCTTCGGTCAGGCGTTTCTCAATCGGCTTCCAGTATTCGGGAATGTTACGGCACGCCATTTCCTTCACCTTGCCGGCGGCTGCCGGGTCCGTCGTGAAGCGGTCCGGATAGTAGAACTGCTTATGGCCGTCCTGCACCGTATTGGTGAGATAGAAATAGGTGCTGAGGAATTCGGGGCGAATGGGATCGTCCGGCGCAGGGGCCAGATCGGTCCGGTCATGGGCTTCGGCCAGGTACAGCATGATGGCCGCCGCTTCATGCATCACCGGGCCGTCAGGCAATTTTAGCGCCGGAACCTTGCCTGCCGGATTCATGGTCAGGTATTCCGGCGTCAGGTGCTCGTCCTTATAGATGTCGACCGGTGTCAGTTCATAGGCCGCGCCGATTTCTTCCAAGGCGGCGTGCGGTCCGAAAGCCGCCGTCTGCGCGCACCAATAAAGTTTGTACATCCCGTTCCCCTTCAAGACTGCGTGGCAGTTCCTGTCCGGTCGGAAGGATGTCAGGCGGAACAGATCCGCGAAAGTCCGAACTACAAGACCGCCATAGAAACGTTACCGCCCGGCGCATCGATGAGGGATCGCCGGGCGGTGATACGTTAGGTAAGCCGTTTCGGGCGGGGAGGGGCTATTCCCCCGCGGTCATGCCGCGGACGATCGCCAACAGCCGTTCGGCGTAGACGAAGTTCGCCTGGGTGCAGAGATGCTCGGAGATACGGACGAGGTCGTTCGCTTCCGCTCGCGCCTTGTCCGTGATCGATGCATCGGCAGTCGCCTGCTTGGCGTCCTGGACCGCCTGGACACAGGTTTTCTTATCCTGAACCACTTGGGCCGAAACAGGGGTGGTGAAAAGCGCGATCGCCGCGAGAGTTGCAAGAAGAACCGCACGCATGGGGTTAACCCTCCCTTGAAATAGTGCGCGCGGTATATAGGGGAGGGCTCGGTTCGGACGAAACGGTATTATCGCATGGCATTGCCCTGCGCCACGCGATGGACGCATGGCTCGGCAGGCATCCTTCCATGCCTGTCTCCGGTCAGCGGCCCAGTACCCGCCCTGCCACCGCGTCCAACTTGGCGACCATGGCGGGGTCGCGCGCCTCGGGCGTGGTGATCAGCGCCGCGTCCAGCACCGTATCGGTGCCGCAGGTCGGCTCCGTTTCCCAGGCATTTATGGATTCCACCATGAACTTGGTCAGGGCGCGGGCCTTGTCCGCGTTGTCGTGCAGCGTCTTGATCACCAGCGCGACATCGACGGAATCATGGTCCGGATGCCAGCAGTCGAAATCGGTGACCATGGCCACGGTGGCGTAGCGGATTTCGGCTTCCCGGGCCAGTTTCGCCTCCGGCATATTGGTCATGCCGATCACCGAGGCGCCCCAACTGCGGTACAGCTCGGACTCGGCCAGGGTGGAGAATTGCGGGCCTTCCATCACTACATAGGTGCCGCCCCGATGATGCGGAATGCCGAGTTTCTCCATGCCGGCTTCGGCGATATCGCCGATCCAGCTCGAGACCGGATGGGAAAGCGGCACATGCGCCACCAGCCCGGAGCCGAAAAAGCTCTTCTGCCGGGAGAAGGTGCGATCGATGAACTGATCGACGATGACGAAGGTGCCGGGCGGAAGGTCCTCGCGCAGGGAGCCGACGGCGGAAAGCGAAATGATGTCGGTGACACCGCAGCGTTTCAGCGCGTCGATATTGGCGCGGTAGTTGATGGTCGAGGGCGATTCCACGTGGCCGCGCCCGTGGCGGGGCAGGAAGCAGACCTTGGTGTCCCCGATCCGCCCTTCCAGGATCTGGTCCGACGGTTTTCCCCAGGGACCCTCCACCGTGCGCCAGACGGCATCTTCCAATCCGTCGATCGCGTACAGGCCGCTGCCGCCGACCACTCCCAGAACCTTCTCGGCCATCGCTATTCTCCTTCTGCCAGACTGACGGTCAGCTAACGGGGATGGGGCCCCGGCGTCAAACGGGAATCGCCTCTCATCTGCCTGCTTTCGGGCCCGGCCGGTTTGACAAGACGGCGTGTTGACGCCAAACAGTCGCCCGATTTCAAGCCCGGACATGATGAAGGGACCGCACGGCGCATGGCCGGAACCGACTCGACACAGCTGGACAACCTGCCCGACGGCGGACCGGTGATCATCCTGGTACAGCCGCAATTGGGCCAGAATATCGGCATGGTCGCCCGGGCGATGCTGAACAACGGGCTGGCGGAACTGCGCCTTGTCGCCCCGCGTGACGGTTGGCCGAACCCGGAAGCCGTTGCCGCCGCCTCCGGCGCCGATCAGGTGATCGAGAACGCTACGGTCTATGAAACGACGGCAGAGGCGGTCGCCGATCTGCAGCGTGTCTATGCGACGACGGCGCGGCCGCGCGGCATGGTGGGGCGGGTGATGACGCCGCGTGCGGCCGGCCGGGAATTCATCGAGGTTCACAAGGCAGGCAACCGCTACGGCGTTCTGTTCGGCGGCGAGCGGGCCGGCCTGCACAATGACGACGTGACGCTGGCTGATACCATCATCGAGGCACCATTGAACCCGTCCTTCCGCTCCCTCAACCTGGCGCAGGCGGTGTTGCTGGTTTCCTATGAATGGTACCAGAACAGGATCGAAGCACCGGAAGAGCGGCTGGAAGCCGGGGATTCCGAACTGGCCGGGAAGGAGGAGCTGCTGAATTTCCTGACCCGGCTGGAAGCCTCGCTGGATGAAGGTGGCTTCTTCAAATCGCCGGGCCTGCGCCCCGTGACCGTCCGGAACATCCGAAACATGTTTCAGCGCGCCGGGCTGACCAGTCAGGAAGTGCGTACCCTGCACGGCATCGCCGAGGCGCTTAAGCGCGCAGGGGGCAAAGAAGAATAGGGTTTTCCCCAGGATTTCAGCGGCTTTGCGAGGCAAATGGGTTTGACAATGGGCCGCCGATCCCTATAGTGCGGCCGCTTTCCGGGAATGTGGCGGGACAGTCTCAGTCATGAGGCCTATCCGCACGCCGCCTCGCCCAAACACTGAAGAATCAATGGATTCATAGGGTTGGGGAGAGGGTCGGACTACCGGGACATGAAGACCAACCGAAGATAAAACGGGATAATTGACCTATGAGTAAGCGCATTTCCGCGAAGTACAAGATTGACCGCCGCTTGGGCGTCAACCTTTGGGGCCGCCCGAAGAGCCCCTTCAACAACCGCGAATACGGGCCCGGCCAACACGGCCAGCGCCGCCGCAAGCCCTCCGACTTCGGCACCCAGCTAATGGCGAAGCAGAAGCTGAAAGGCTATTACGGCAATATCGGCGAGAAGAAGTTCCGCAAGTACTACGAAGAAGCCTCGCGCCGCAAAGGCGATACGGGTGAAAACCTGATCGGCCTGTTGGAGCATCGCCTGGACGCGGTCGTCTATCGCGCCAAGTTCGTGCCGACCGTTTTCGCCGCGCGCCAGTTCATCAACCACGGCCACGTCATGGTGAACGGCATCCGCGTCAATGTTCCCTCTTATGCGCTGAAGCTCGGTGACGTCGTCACCGTCCGCGACAAGAGCAAGAACATGAACCTCGTCCTGGAAGCGACCAGCAGCACCGAGCGTGACATCCCGGATTACATCGACGTCGACCACAACAAGATGACGGCAGCGATCAACCGGACGCCGAAGCTGGAAGACGTTCCCTATCCGGCTTCGATGGAACCGAACCTGGTCGTCGAGTTCTACTCGCGTTAATCCAGACCGGTTACCAACGGTTCAAAGGCCGGGCGCCCAAGGGTGCCCGGCTTTTTTACGTCTCGAGGTCCATGAACCGACATGCGGCATATGTCGCTGTTCGCCCATGTACAGGCTATGCTGAAGCGCCGCGGCCCTCGGAGAGGAGTGGAGCTATGAGCAAGGCCATCGAAAAGATTTCTGAAGTGTCCCTCAAGAAACCGGAGTTCGACTTCTTGTCGTAGGAGGCTTCGTGTCCCACCCTGGCGCGCTGGCGCACGACTGCATGCTGAGGGCTCGGTTGCCGTTCCACGCCAGACACCCCGGGGATTCTCTTTACTGGAAGGGGCTTCCCTTCGGCCGCTAGTTCAACGCGGCTTCTTTGTAGCGCCCGTTCATGGTCGAGGGCACCAGGAGGCCGTTCCTCGCGATGACGCCGGATTTGACCAGCCGATGGTAGGCTTGGTTCAGCACCTCAAGCGTATCCGCTTTCTGTTGATGGACCCATAGGACGACATTCTTCCGAAACAAGGGCCGATAGGCGTATGGCTTTCCAGGAGTGAGGCGTCGCAGGTACCAGCGAAAATCCTCACCGCCCCACATCAATCCAACCCTGTCCTTGGCGAACATGAGTACGGCCGTTTCGACATCCCTGGCTTTGAAGAGCTTGATTTTGTTTTCCGCCGCCAACGCATCCATGTTCGGCAGGAAACTGTAGGGCGAGCGCATTCCGTTCACGACGATCAGTTCCTGGCCCAGGATTTCCCGTTCGTTGGACGGTATGTCTTTGTACGTGTTCGTCGAAAACAGTCCCGCCGACCATTCCGAGTGCCAGTCACTTGCTGAACAGCAGTCATCGAACTGTCCCAAATCCAAGGTGATCAGCGCGTCGACGCTGCCTTGTTTCAACTCCGCATAGGCCCTCGCCAAGGGGATGACTTTGAATGAGCAACCGACATCCGCGTCTTCGCAGAGGGCCCGCACGGTCTCTCCCATCGTGCCGGAGAATGAGCCGTCCTCTGCTAGATGTAGCAACGGGGGAAAGGAAAACGAAGCAATAACAAGCTGTCGCTTAGGCTTCTCTTCAGCCTTGGCATGATTGACACCACAAAAAAGTGTGGCTGTTAGAATGAGACCGGCAATGTATCTAAGTGCCTGCATTACATAACAAATACATCCAATTTCGATTGGAGTCATCAGGCATCGCGGATTGCTCGTCGTCCCGCCACGTCGTCATGGTGTCCGGCAGCCTTCGTCACGCAGCGTCGATGGCGGCTATTTCCTGCTGCAGGGCAACGCCGCGTAGTATTCCGCATAGGCATCCAGGTTCGGTTCGTCGGCGTCGATGAACATTACCTCCGCCATACGATGATGCCGGCCGTTGTCGGTGACATATCCCTGTCGGGCCCGCCAGAGATCATGGATCGTCCGTTTCAAATAGGTCTCGTCCTGGGCATTCAGGAAGGGGGTGTCGCGCCAGGGATTGGCGCGCTCACCGCCGTGACAGACTTCGCACCGTTCCACGCCGTCCGGGCGAGGGGGATCGGCGCCCTCATTGATCATGCATGCCTTGCTGGAGAAAAATTGCGCGATGGAGCGCAATTGCACCGTGGAAAGGCGCTTGGCGAGATCGTTCATGACCTCATGCCGGCGGGCCGCCACGACCTCTCCGTCATAAACGATGACGCCCAGTTTGAAATGGTTCAACTGACGCGCCAGGTATTTTTCCTTTTGGCCGGCCAGCCGGGGCACGCCGGGAACGGGGATTGAGCCGTCCAGGCTGTGACACTGCAGGCAGCCATAGGCGCCGACCAGCTTTTGGGCCGCCGCCGTGTCCGCCGCCGCCGGTCCGGTCCGCATCACCGCGGTCAGGACGGCAAGGGTAAGAGCGAGGGCGATACGCAAATATGCAGGGCCGGTGAATCGAACCGTCGGGGTTTCGCGAAGGGTATGCATGGCTACTCCGTTCCGGGTTCCTGCCATTCGGATATCATGCGGTGCGCCGCACGAATTGGAAACCCGCGAGAGCGGGATGAGACGATTGGTCCCGGCCGCTATTTTTCCGGCCCGGCTGCTATTTTTCCGGATCGTCCGTTTCCGGGTTCAGGTCGACGGCGGGACTGTCGTTGTAGCCGCCGTCGTCATAATCCGTCAGATCCGGCTGTTCGTCAGGGTCCCGCGCGGTGTTGCGGCCTTGATGGATGGATGAGGCATCGATCGCATCATGCATGCGCGGGTCCATTTGCTGGATCACCGGGCTGGACGCGGGTAGACCGACGAAGTCCTGCTTCTTTTCCTTTGGTTCCGCCCGGCGCAGGCGCGTGCGGACAAGCACGAAGGCGAGCAGACAGATCATCACCGAGGATGCGTAGTAGAACAGACCCGCGGGACCGATCACCGTCATCATGAAGCTGGCGACGGTGGGGCCGACGACAGCGCCCGCTGCCCAGGCCAGCAACAGGCTGGAGCTCATTGCAACCATCAAGTCCAGGGGCGCGCGGTCGGCCGCGTGCGACACGCAGATGGCATAGATGGAAAACGCGACCCCGCCCCAGGCGCTGAACAGGATGATCTGGACGACCTCCGGCAGGGAACCGGCCAGGGTCACCCCGATGGAGAGAACCGTCACCGCCAGGGCGGCGAAGGCGATGATCAGGCGTCGGTCCATCCGGTCGGATATCCACCCCAACGGCCATTGCATCGCGAGGCCGCCCAACTGCATGCCGGCCATGATCACGGCGATGGTGGCCGGCGACAGGTCGATGGAGGAAGCATAGGTGGGAACCAGACTGATGACCGCGCCGTTCACCAGGCCGATGGCGACACAGCCGACAATCGCCGCGGGGGCGATCTTGTAGAGGGTGACCACGCCCAACCGCTTCAATGGCGGCAGTTGCGGGCTTGGGCCGCGTGTCAGAGCCATCGGTACCAGCGACATCGAGAAAAATGCACAGATGACCATCAGGAAATCCGGGCCTTCGACGTCGCCATAGCCCAGCATCAAAGGCCCGACCGCCAATGCTCCCTTCGTGATGACCATATAGATCGACAGCACGTTGCCGCGGCTCTCGGCGGGAGTTCGTTCGTTGATCCAACTTTCGATCACCGTGGTCAGGCCGGCCATGCAGAAACCGGTTGCCGCGCGAACCCCCGCATACAGGAACACATTGGTGTCGATGGTCAGCGCCAGTATGCCGGTCCCCATCACCGCGGCGAGCGCCGCATAGGCGCGAATATGACCGACCGTGCGCACAAGCCCTGTGGCGAAGACGCATCCGATCAGGAAGCCGATCGCGTAACCGGTACCGACGAATCCGACATCGGTGGTGGGAAGGCCTGCCTCGGTCATCCGCAGCGGGACGATGATCGTCAGGATTCCATTGCCGCCCTGCAGCAATACGGCGCTCAATACCACAGCGCCAACAATGAATATCGATGGCTTTCGAAGAAAGACCATCCGCAACACCCCGCAGCGGTTTCCGAGTCATGTCAGGCAAGGCCCGAACCGGCGCAGACCGTTCGGGTGCGTGCCCAAAGATAAGGCCGCATGTCGCGGCCTTATGCAAGTTAACTCATTCGGGGCGGTGTCGACGGTTAGTTGTCCGCCGCCTTCAGCACACGGCCTTCCTCGGCCATGCGTTGTCGTTCCGCCAACAGGTTGTCCAACCAGTCCGGATCCATCTCCGGGACAGAGGACAGAAGCAGGTCGGTGTAGTCCGTATGCGGGGGTTCGAACATTTCGTCCTTCGGCCCGGAATCGTCGACCTTGCCCTGCAGCATTACGACCACTTCGTCGGCGATTGCCCGCACCGTGGCCAAGTCGTGGGTGATGAACATATAGGCCAGGTTGAGTTCGCTCTGCAGGCGGTCGAGGAGCTTCAGGATTTCTTCCGCCACCAACTGGTCGAGCGCCGAGGTGACTTCGTCGCAGATGATCAGCTCCGGCTCCGCCGCCAGGGCCCGAGCGATACAGATCCGTTGTTTCTGCCCGCCTGAAAGTTCGGTCGGGTAGCGGTCGATATACTCGTCCGGGTTCAGTTCGATCATCGTCAGCAATTCGCGGGTTCTGTCCTCCCGCTGCTTGCCTGACATGCCAAGATAGAAGGAAAGCGGACGTCCAATGATCTCGCGGATCCGTTGCCGCGGATTAAGCGCAGTGTCGGCCATCTGATAGATCATCTGAACTTGCCGCAGTTCGTCTTTCGAACGCTTGCGGTAATCGGGCGGCAGGGCCTGGCCCTTGAATTCAATGGTGCCCTCGCTCGGCGGCAGAAGCCCGGTGATGACCCGGGCCGTGGTGCTCTTGCCGCTGCCGGACTCGCCGACGACGGCGACCGTCTGCCCCTTGTGTACATCGAAGTTGACGCCGAAAAGAACCGGTGTGGCCCCATAGGCGGCGCTGACATTGTTCACGCGCAGCAGCGGCGTTGGTTCGTTGATTTCAAGCTGGTGTTCCTTCTTGAAGGTACGCACCGCGAGCAGCTGGCGGGTGTATTCCTCTTTCGGGTTGGCCAGCATTTCCCGTGTGTCGCCTTCCTCGACCAGATTGCCGTGGCGCAGCACCATGATGCGATCCGCCATTTGCGCCACGACGGCAAGGTCGTGGGTCACATAGATGGCTGCCGTGTTGAACTGTTCGACCACGTCGCGAATAGCGGCCAGCACCTCGATCTGCGTCGTCACGTCCAGGGCCGTGGTCGGTTCGTCGAAGACGATAAGATCGGGCCGGCAGGACATGGCCATCGCGGTCATCGCACGCTGCAGCTGACCGCCGGAAACCTGGTGCGGATAGCGGTAGCCGATCGTGTCCGCATTAGGCAGACGCAGCCGGGCAAAGAGTTCCTTTGCGTCCTTTTCCGCAGCAGCACGGTTCGAGTAGCCGTGCAGGACGGGGGCTTCCGTAAACTGGTCGATCAGCTTGTGCGCCGGGTTGAAGTTGGCCGCCGCGCTTTGTGCGACATAGGAAATGCGTTTGCCGCGCAGGTCGCGCAACTGCTCTTCCGACGCATTCAGCATGTCGATGCCATCGAAGTTGATGGTGCCGCCGCTGATCCAGCATCCACCGCGCGTATAAGCCATGGAGGCCAATCCGATGGTCGATTTCCCGGCCCCGGATTCACCGATCAGGCCCAGGACCTCGCCGCGCCGCAGCGTGACATCGACACCGTGAACGATCTCGATTTCCTCTTCTTCGACCATTGCGGCGATTTTCAGGCCCTTCATTTCCAGAAGGACATCGCCCTTGGTGCCACGTTGGGTATCCGTGTTATCCGCCATTTGCTTAGTCCTTCAATCCGCTGGTGAGGTGCAGGAACCAATCGACCACGAAGTTCACGGCCACGGTCAAGAGGGCGATGGCGCCCGCCGGAACCAGGGGCGTGATATCTCCGAAAGTGATCAGTGTCGCGTTTTCCCGGACCATGCTGCCCCAATCCGCCGTCGGCGGCTGCAGGCCCAGGCCGAGGAAGCTCAACGCGCTGATGAACAGGAAGACGAAACAGAAGCGAAGCCCGAATTCGGCAACCAATGGCGGCAGGATGTTCGGCAGGATTTCGTGCCGGATGATGTACAGCAGCCCTTCGCCGCGCAGCTTCGCCACTTCCACGAAATCCAGAACCACGACATTCATCGACACCGCCCGTGCCAGTCGGAAAACGGATGTCGAATAGAGAATGCCGATAACGAGGACCAGATTGATGACCGAGGTTCCGACGATGGTCAGGACCAGCAGCGCGAAGATCAGTGTCGGAATGGCCATCATCACATCGACGATGCGGCCCAGCAACTGGTCGACCCAACCGCCCAGCGTGGCGGCCAGCAGACCGAAGAAACTGCCGATCAGGAAGGCGACCGCCGTGGTGACGAGGGCGATGCCGACCGTATTCCGCGCGCCGTATATGATACGGCTCAACATGTCGCGGCCCAAGTTGTCGGTACCCAGAATGTACGGGTCACCCCAGAGTTCGAATTGATCGCCCACCACTTCCGTCTCGCTGAACGGCGCGACGAAGTCGGCGAAAACGGCGACGAAAATGTAGATTGCGATGACGACCATGCCGAAAATTGCTGTCGGCGGGGCCTTCTTCAGAAGCTTTACGATATCGTTCATAGTCTTTTCCCCACCGGATTAACGCGGATGCAACAGCCGCGGATTGCTCAAGATCGACAGGATGTCCGCTGTCAGGTTGAGCAATATGTAGGTGACGGCGAAGACGAGGCAGCAGGCCTGAACAACGGGCATGTCCCGCTTGGAGACGCTGTCGACAAGAAGCTGTCCCAGACCTGGATAGACGAACACGACCTCGACCACGACGACGCCCACAATCAGGTAGGCCAGGTTCAGCACCACGACGTTGATGATCGGGGCCAGCGCGTTCGGCAGGGCGTGACGGACGATGACGTCCCGCTTCGGCACGCCTTTCAGCGTGGCCATTTCGATATAGGGGCTCGCCAGCAGGTTGATGATCGCCGCGCGAGTCATGCGCATCATATGCGCGATCACGACCAGCGTCAGCGTCAAGGCCGGCAGCAGCGAGCGATAGACATGTTCCCAGAAGGTCAGTTCTGGTCCGATATCCGAAATACTGGGGAACACCCGCACCATCACCGAGAACCAAAGGATCAGGATATAGGCGACGAAGAATTCCGGGGTCGAAATGGTGGACAGGGTGAAGATGTTGACCAGGCGGTCGTACAGGCTGTTGCGATACAAGGCGGCGAGCACGCCGAGCGCTATCGCGATCGGAACCGATATCACCGCGGCGATCGCGGCCAGGAACAGCGTGTTGTACAGCCGCGTCCCCAACAGTTCCGAAATCTCACGTTGGTTGGCGAGGGATTTGCCCAAGTCGCCGGTCATGACGTTGCCGAGCCATTCGAAGTACCGGGTGTGGAATGGTCTGTCCAAACCCAGTTCCGCCCGAAAGGCCGCCACCGTCTCCGGTGTTGCGGATTGTCCCAATACTTCCTGAGCCAAATCGCCGGGCAGAAATTCGATGGCCAGTGAAATTATGAATGAGACGGCGATCAGCGTAATCAGCCCCAGGCCGAGACGCTGCACGAGCATTTTTAAGATCGCATGCATGGTTTTGTCGGCCGATACGTCCCGGACCATCGTCCGTGTACCGGCAAATCCCCCTCGTCCTCAACCTCAGTTCCTGTTCGGCCCGACACCCGGCAAACACCGGGTTCCGGACATTCTTTGCTGCTTGTATTGCCAAGCATCTTTTCCTTAACGGAACATGAAACAGGATAAGGGTTCGAAAAGGAAGTGCAATACGGCCACTTTTTACCAAGTTCGCGACGCAGCACTATCCCGGAACCCGCTCTACAGTCCGGAATCCGGGCCCTAGGTATAATCCCGTCAGGAAAAGAAAAAGGCCCCGGATTTTGTCCGGGACCTTTTCGATAGGCCATGAAAGCGGTGATTCTTACGCGAACCACCAGCGTTCAAGCATTTTGCAGCCGTCCATGTCCCAGTTCGACGCGATATTGGGGCCGTGGGCGACCTTTTTGTCGCGTACCCAGACATACGCCGCGAACATCGGAATGACGACGCCGCCTTCGTCGCGGACGATCGTTTGCATTTCCGAATAGATTTCGCCGCGTTTTTTGGTGTCCAGCTCGGAACGGCCCTCAAGGAGCAGTTTATTGAAGCGTTCATGCTTCCAATAGGTGTCGTTCCATTCCGCATCCGCCGCGTAGGCCGTCGTGAACATCCAGTCTTCGGTCGGACGGCCGCCCCAGTAGCAGGCGCACCATGCCTTCTTCATCCAGACATTCGACCAGTAACCGTCGTTCGGTTCGCGGACGACATTGATGTCGATCCCGGCCTTGGAGGCTTGCTCTTTGTAGAGGACAGCCGCGTCCACAGCGCCGGAGAAGGCCGAATCGGCCGCGCTGAGGTCGACGGAAAGCGACGATAGTCCCGCTTGCTTCAGATAGAACTTGGCCTTGTCCGGATCGTAGGTGCGCTGCTCGATGCTGGCGTCGTAATACGGGTTCGAGGGGGCGATCGGATGGTCGTTACCGACGGAGCCGTACCCCTTCAGGATGGTCTTAACCAGCAGTTCGCGGTCGACACCGTGCTTCAGGGCCATCCGGACGTTATTGTCGTCGAAGGGCTTCATGTCCGTCCGCATCGGGAAGGTGTAGTGACGCGTACCGGTGGTCTGTTCCAGCTCCAATTGCGGATTGCGTTTCAGCAGGCCGGCGGTCTTGAGGTCGGGGCGATCCATCATGTCGATATCGCCGGTTGCCAACGCGCTCTGCTTGGCGTTCAAGTCCTTGATCGACAGGATCACGACTTCATCGAAATGCGCTTTGCCTTCTTTCCAGTAGTTGGCAAACTTCTTACCGGAGGACCGGACGCCCGGCTCGAAATTCTCCAGCGTATAGCCGCCGGTGCCGACGCCAGACTGCCAGTCCGCCTTTCCATCTTTCGCCGGCATGATGGCTAGGTGATAGTCGCTCATCAGCAGCGGGAAGTCGGCATTGCCTCCTTCCAGCGTGACGATGACGCGGTTCTTGCCGTCCGCTTTGATATCGGTGATCGGCGCGACGATCGGCTTGGCGGCGGATTTCGATTCTTCGCCCCGATGATGGTTGATGGAGGCCACGATATCGTCGGCATCCATTGTCTTGCCGTTGTGGAATTCAACGCCCTGGCGCAGGTTGAAGACCCATTCCGTGGCGTCGTCGGAGGCTTCCCAGCTTTCCGCCAGTTCGCCGATCAGCTTGCCGTTTTCATCGATTTCCGTGAGATGGTTCCGCAGTGCGTAGCCCAAAGTCAGCATGTAGCCGTCTTCGAACGTGGCCGGATCGAGCGAGTCCGTCGTGCCGCCATGGCCGAGGCCGAGGCGCGCACGGCCGCCTTGTTTCGGCGTCGCGGCCTGGACGTCGGAAATGACGGTGTTCGCGAAAGCGGCGGAAAGGCCCAGGGCCGATACGCCCTGCATGAACGCGCGACGGCTGATCTTGCCGCTGCGGAACAAGCTTTCGAGTTCAGTTTTTTTCCGTGGATCAGTCACTTAAGTTCTCCCAAATCTATCGAGCGTGTGGCGCTCTATGACCCAGATACGTTTTGGTGTTGGCATTCCGCCGGATGCGTGCGGCGGAACGCGTTGGGTGTATCCTTGGACGTGATGCCGTCATTGAAACAGAAAGCCGCTGTGCAGGCAAAGGCCTGTGCGCGGCCATTACTATCGTAGGCGGGTCATCCGGGGATTATACTAGTTTCCGGGGGATGCTTCGTTGCCATCGGCGCTCGAACATCTTCTCGTCACCCTCATAGGCTGTCACGAAGGCGCTCAACTCGAAACTGTCGGCGGTTGCCCGGCAGACCCCTCCGGTTTCCGTTCGTGTATCCCAATATCCGCGTTGCGAGGTCTGTGTCCAATGAACCTCCATCCGCGCAGAAAGCGGGTCGTCCGGCGTTATGTCGTACCGTTCTCGGTGAATGGAGCCCGTTCGCAGACCGTGGATGCCGTCCTCGACATCGCCGTTATCGTATTCGATTTGCATATGCGCGGTGCCGGCCTTCAGGTCATAGCTCACCTGTCGCTGAAGGTTCGAAGCCCGATGTTCTGTTCGGGCGACCGGTTCCGCCATTTCGGCCTCAGCGAAGTGGACCGGGGGTTGGCCGGCGTCAGTCCTCGACGGCAGGACAAGAGAGGATCGTCCGTTGTCGACCGTCACGGTCACCGGGGTCGGTGACGGCCAGATCAAGGGCCAGTAGGTCGTCGAGACGGACAGTCTGATCCGATGCCCCGGCAGGAACCGATGACAGGTATTGTCCAGGGAAATTTCGACATCCACCCAGTCACCGACCGGCATCGCTTCCGGCGCGGCCGCACCGTTCCTCTGCGAAAGATTGAAGACGGTGTAGGAGACGCGCATCACCGGTCCATCCGGGGTCACGTCGCAGAGACGCAGGGCGAGCGCGGCCTGCGGCGCGTCAGCCCGAAGACGCAGTTTGACGACCGGACGGCCCAGGATATCCACTTCATCGTCCAACGGGACCGTGTCCCAGACCACGGATTTGGCGTCGTCGCTGCGCTGGTCGTCCGGTTGGTCCGGGCCGATCCAGGCGAAATACTCGCCGCCGAAGGCGCCGACATCCTGGGGGGAATTGATATCGATTTCCAGTTCCCGCCGGTCCGCGGTTCCTTCCGGCACCAGACGCCTGCCGGCCAGAAAGAGCTCGTGCTCGGCAATGTTGGGTGAGGGCCAGACGGGTTCGGAAATCCACTGCCCCTTTGCCATCGGCAGCATGGCTGCTGGTTTCACGCCCTCGCGCCGGAAAACCCGCAGATCGGGATCGTTCTCCACGCCGGTATCGATGCCTTTCAGCCACCGGTCCCACCAGCGCAAGGCCTCCTGCAGGAAGCCGATCTGGGGGCCGGGCACCCCGAAATTCGGATAGAGATGCACCCAGGGCCCCAGGATTCCCTTCCTCGGCGCCTGTAGGTTCTCCAGGATATTCATCACCGCGTTGATATAGCCGTCGGCCAGGCCGCCGACGATCAGGACCGGTGCCTTCACCGCGCTCCAGTCCTCGCAAATCGACCCGTGTTTCCAATAGTCGTCGCGCTGCTGGTGACGCATCCAGGTTTCTGCGAAATGCGGCATGTTCTCCAAGCGGCGCAGCCACATTTCCCGCCACTGCTCGCCAACCAGGTCGGGATCGGGCGGTCGCGACATGTAGGACAGCATCTGCTGTGACCAGCCGAAATTCTCGATCAGCATGCAGCCGCCCTTGTAGTGGATATCGTCGGCGTAGCGATCGGTGGTCGAGGCGATGGAAACCACCGCCTTCAAGGCTTCCGGTTGCCGATAGGCGACCTGCAGCCCGTTGAACCCGCCCCAGGATATCCCGATCATGCCGACCGCGCCGCTGCACCACGGCTGCGAAGTGATCCAGTCGATCACCTCCAGCGCATCGTCCTGTTCCTGCTTGTCGTATTCGTCATACATCAACCCGTCGGATTCGCCGCTGCCGCGCATGTCGACGCGGATACAAGCATAACCGTGCCGGGCGAAATAGGGATGATTCTTCTCGTCCCGAACGGCGGTTCCGTCGCGCTTGCGATAGGGCAGGTATTCCAGGATGGCCGGCACCGGTTTGCCATCCGAATCGGCCGGGCGCCAAATCCGCGCCGCCAATCGGGTCTCGTCGGACAAGGGTATCCAGACATTCGGCTCTTCCAGAATGTCGAAAGGTCCTTCCGCCGTCATCAATCCCCCTCCCGCCTGACCGGGTTTTCTCTGGTGCGGCCCGACGCAATGCGTTGCTTTATGCCGTCCAGGTTTCCGGCGGCGCGGGGATCATCCGCGCCGTAGGCGAAAGTATCAAGGCGAAGTCTCTCGAATGCCGGGGTTAGGACGCCGGCCTCCCGCATGCCTTGCAGGCGCCAGGCCAAGGCCCGTTTCTTACGCACCTGATGGGGTTGATAATCGTCCAGCATGCGCGCGGAAACCGGCCCGTCCACGACAATCGCTCCGGCCGCGACGGCGGCCTGGAACAGTTCATCGCCCGCTGCGGTTCTGGTGATGAAGGCGTTGAAACCGGCATCCTCTCCGGTGGGGCCGCCGCCGGGCCAACAATCCAGCACCGCGATATCGGTCAACTCGCCGATCGGGTCGGGGCAGATCTTGCAGCGGAACTGCAGCCGCCAGGTGCCTTCATCCTCCCACATTTCCTGGTAACTGAATTCCCAGGCGCGGCCGTCCCGAACCTCGATCCGTGTCTTGCCGGGATTGCCGTAACCGCGATAGCGGAACAGGGTGACCTCCGGTTCTTCGACGCCCAGTCCCGCCAACAGGTCTTGCGACTTGCCGAGTTCTGAAGCGCCGCCGCAAACCAGGGAAAGCTTGTAACGACAGAGTGACGCGACCCGCGGGTCCTCCATTTCGAGTGCGCGGATCGCGTCGACGTCGCAGGGTTTGCCGACAAAGGCAAAGGGCTTTCCGTCCTCCAGCAGGGATAGAAATTCCACGAGTGGGGCGGTGGGGCCATATCGCGAGCCGGATGCCCGCAAGACTTGCTCCGGCGTCGTGCTGATCGTCGCCCGCGACCGCATCGGCTGGTCGGGGTCGGCCGTGACATGCAGAACTCTCTCGACCCTGCCGCTTTCCAGCAGGAAACTGGCCAGCCCGGTCAATCCACCGCCGGCGGCCGCCTGGAACCGGATCACCGGATCGCCGGCATGACCGAGGACCGTTTGACGCAACGGCCCCCACATTTCGTCGAAGGCATGACCCTCGGCAAGTTCGTCGGGATCCGGGCCCGTAACGACAAGACCCGGGCAGACCTTGTTAATCAGGGCGAGGGAAGCCGGATCGACCGGTGCCTTTTCCAGCGGACGCAAGCGGCCTTCGGGCGTCATGACGATCTCGACGGCGTCCTCGCCGGCAATGCTTTGGCACAGACCGCAGCCGATGCAGAGACCGCTCTCGACGATCTCCGCCAATGTAATCAAATCCGTCATAGCCCCCCGCAGCCGCAAGTCTCCGATCAGCTTAGAACAAGGGTTCCGCAAAACGAAAGCGCCGCGCTCTCCCCAGAAGGGTAGCGCGGCGCTTTGAAACGCTAAATTAAGGCCCTGCGAGGCCGGGCGTTACGCCTGGATTTGGACGTCGATGCCCTTGGTGGACAGTTCTTCCATCAGTTCGCCGGTCTCGAACATTTCACGGATGATGTCGCAGCCGCCGATGAACTCACCCTTTACGTAAAGCTGCGGGATGGTCGGCCAGTTGGAATATTCCTTGATGCCCTGACGGATGCCGTCGTCTTCAAGGACATTCACGCCTTTGAATTTGACCCCAATGTGATTCAGGACCTGAACGACCGCCGCGGAAAAACCGCATTGCGGGAAGACGGGCGTGCCCTTCATGAACAGGACAACGTCGTTGCCTTTCACTTCGCTGTCGATGGCTTCCAAAGCCGGATTTTCACTCATTACGGAATTCCTTTCGTTTGGGCCGCCGCGAAACGTTTCAGACGCCGCGGCGGGAATCTCTCACGCGATGGCCGATTACGCGTCTTCCGGCACCGCCGTTTGCAGGGCGAGCGCGTGCAACTCGTTGCCCATGCGGCCTTGCAGCGCGTTGTAGACCACCTGGTGTTGCTGGACGCGGCTCATCCCCTTGAAGGCGGAAGAGCGGACGAAAGCCGCGTAATGATCGCCATCGCCCCGCAGATCGTTGATCTGCACTTCCGCGTCGGGAAGTGCTTCCTTGATGAAACGTTCGATATCATTCGCGTTCATCGGCATGGTGCGGGACCCTTTCGCTAACAGCCTTCGTTTCTTACTCCGCCGCGTCCTCGCCGGACATAAAGGCGGGCAGCCAATCCTCATGCGCGCGGCGCAGAAGTTCCAGGGATATGGTGTCCTCGCCCCCCAGCGTCAACGCGTCGCCACCGGTCCGGCCGATCACCTGTACGGGAACGCCAGCCTGTTCGGCAAGATGCATCACCGCATCGGCCTGTGTCGAGGTTACCACGTAGCGGCCCTGGTCCTCACCGTAGAAAAACGCATGTGCCGGCATGTCATCTTTCGGTCCGTCGACGGTGGCGCCGACGCCGCCCGCCATGGCCATCTCCGCCAGTCCGACGGCCAGACCACCATCCGACAGGTCGTGGCAGGCGGTGACCAGCCCCTTGTCGATCAGGTCAAGAACGAAGGCGCCGTTGCGCGCCTCGACATCCAGATCAACCGGTGGCGGCGCACCTTCTTCCCGTCCGTGAATTTCACGCAGGAAGATCGATTGGCCGATCCAACCCTTGGTTTCGCCCAGCAGCAGGATGGCTTCTCCGTCCGTCTTGAAGGCCAATGTCGCCATCTTGGCGAAATCCTTCAAGAGACCGACGCCACCAATTACCGGGGTCGGCAGGATCGCCTTGCCTTCCGTCTCGTTGTAGAGCGAGACGTTGCCGCTGACGACCGGGAAGTCGAGCGCCTTCGCGGCGGCCCCCATGCCCTTAATCGCGCCGACGAACTGCCCCATGATGGCGGGCCGTTCCGGGTTTCCGAAATTCATGTTGTTGGTCAGGGCCAGCGGTTTCGCGCCGGTCGCGACCATGTTCCGCCAGCATTCGGCCACCGCCTGACGGCCGCCCTGTTCCGGATCGGCCAGGCAATAACGCGGCGTGCAGTCCACCGTCGTGGCCAGGGCCTTGCGGCTGTCCGGAATACGCACGACCGCGGCATCGCCGCCCGGCGTCTGCAGCGTCTCGCCCCGGATCAGGTGGTCGTACTGCTCCCAGATCCAACGGCGGGAGCACATGTCCGGCGCGGCCAGAATGTCCTTCAGGCAGTTCGTCAGCTTGCCGGCGTCCGGCAGCGATGCCGGGTCCAGCACGTCCTGCGCCGGGGTCGGGACCCAGGGGCGTTCATACATCGGGCTGGCTTCGACCAGGGGTTTGACCGGGATGTTGCCGACGGTTTCGCCGTTCCAGGCCAATTCCAGGCAGCCGCTGGTGGTCACTTCGCCGATCACGGCGAAATCCAGTTCCCACTTCTCGAAAATCGCGCGTGCCTCGTCCTCTCGGCCCGGCTTCAGGACCATCAGCATGCGTTCCTGGGATTCCGACAGCATCAATTCATAAGGCGTCATGCCTTCTTCGCGCATCGGGACCTTGTCCAGGTCCAGGCGGATACCGACACCGCCCTTGTCCGCCATTTCGACGGAAGAGGAGGTGAGGCCGGCAGCGCCCATGTCCTGGATCGAGACGATCGCGTCGGTCGACATCAGTTCCAGACAGGCTTCCAGCAGCAGCTTCTCGGTGAAGGGGTCGCCGACCTGGACGGTCGGGCGTTTCTCTTCCGTCTCGTCGGAAAACTCGGCGGACGCCATGGTCGCGCCGTGGATCCCGTCGCGCCCGGTCTTGGAGCCGACATAGACGACCGGGTTTCCGATGCCGGATGCTTTCGAATAGAAAATATTGTCGCTATCGGCCAATCCCACCGTCATCGCGTTGACCAGGCAGTTGCCGTTATAGGCCGGGTGGAAATTCACCTCGCCCGCGACGGTCGGAACGCCGATGCAATTGCCGTATCCGCCGATCCCGGCGACGACACCGTCAACCAGATGGCGGGTCTTGGGATGGTTGGGATCGCCGAAACGCAGGGCGTTCAGGTTGGCGATCGGCCGGGCGCCCATGGTGAAGACATCGCGCAGGATGCCGCCGACCCCGGTCGCCGCCCCCTGATAGGGCTCGATATAGCTCGGGTGATTGTGGCTTTCGATCTTGAAGACCGCGGCCTGACCATCGCCGATATCGACAACGCCAGCATTCTCGCCGGGGCCTTGGATGACCTGCGGACCTTCCGTCGGCAGGGTCTTCAGCCAGAAGCGGGAAGACTTGTACGAGCAATGCTCCGACCACATGACGGAAAAGATGCCCAATTCCGTGATGTTCGGCTCCCGCCCCATGATGGAGAGGACGGTTTCGTATTCCTCACCGGTCAAGCCGTGCTCGGCGACCAGTTCAGGCGTCATCTTCACGTCACTCATTTCAAGACCTCCGCCAGGCTCTTGAACAGGCCGAGGCCGTCCGTGCCGCCCTGGGCCGGGTCGGTGGCGTTTTCCGGATGCGGCATCATGCCCAGCACGTTGCGCTTTTCGTTCAGGATGCCGGCGATGTTGCGCTGGGATCCGTTGATGTTGCCGGCTTCGTTCACATGGCCGTCCGCGTCGGCATAGCGGAAGACGACGCGCCCATCGCCTTCCAGTCGGTCCAGCGTCGAATCGTCGGCGAAGTAGTTGCCTTCGTTATGGGCGACGGGGAAGACGACCTTCTGTCCTTTGGCATAGGCGCTGGAGAAATCCGTCTCGTTGCTTTCGACCGTCAGCGTCGCCTTCTTGCAGATGAATTTCAGTTTTGCGTTCCGCATCAGTACGCCCGGCAAAAGGCCGGTCTCGGTCAGGATCTGGAAGCCGTTGCAAACACCCAGGACCCGGACGCCCGCGTCGGCCTTTTCCTTCACGGCGCGCATCACCGGGGAATTGCCCGCCATGGCGCCGCAGCGCAGATAATCGCCATAGGAAAATCCGCCGGGTACGACGATCAGGTCGACATCCGGCAAATCGGAATCTCCGTGCCAGACGAATTGGGCCTTTTTGCCGCTGGCGCGTTCAAGCGCTTCGGCGATGTCCTTTTCGCGGTTGGTGCCGGGAAAGACGATAACGGCGGCGCGCATGGGCCTCGTCCTCATTCACTTCTGGAAACAGTGTTCGAAAGCCGGTCTGGACGGAACCAGATCAGGCGGAGATTTCGATGCTGTAGTCTTCGATTACCGGATTCGCGAGCAGCTTGCCGCACATATCCTTGGCCATCGCTTCCGCAGTCGCCGCGTCGGCGGCATCCAGGTCGATTTCGATGACCTTTCCCTGTCGGACATCGTTGACGCCCTGGAAACCGAGGGCCCCCAGCGCGTGTTCGATCGCTTTGCCCTGCGGGTCAAGGACACCGCTTTTCAAGGTGATGGTTACCGTGGCTTTCATCCTGTGCCCGTCTCCTTGTGATGTCGAACCGTCGGGGTGATTTGGTTCCGCCGGTTCGATTCCAATCCGCCCGGGGCGGCTACTGAATGGTCTCTGACCCCTGCAGGTCCTGAAGTCCGCCTTCGGGCAGGATGCCCAACCGGCGGGCTACTTCCTGATAGGCCTCGGCGACATTGCCCAGGTCCCGGCGGAAGCGGTCCTTGTCCATCTTCTCATTGGTCGACGTGTCCCACAGGCGGCAATTGTCGGGGCTGATCTCGTCGGCGAGAACGATCCGCATTTCGCCGTTCTCGTCATAGACCCGGCCGAATTCCAGTTTGAAGTCGACCAGTTTGATGCCGATCCCCATGAACAGGCCGCTCAGGAAGTCGTTGACGCGCAGCGACATGGCCAGGATGTCATCCAGGTCCTGGGGGCTCGCCCAGCCGAAAGCCGTGATATGCTCTTCCGCGATCAGCGGATCGCCCAGTTCGTCGGATTTATAGCAGTATTCGACGATCGAACGGGGCAGCTGCGTGCCTTCCGGAATGCCCAGGCGCTTGGACATGGAGCCTGCGGCGATATTGCGGACGATGATCTCAACCGGGATGATTTCCACTTCCCGGACCAACTGTTCGCGCATGTTGATACGCTTCAGGAAATGGGTCGGAATGCCGATTTCCATCAGCCGGGTCATCAGATACTCGGAAATCCGATTGTTCAGGACGCCTTTGCCCGTGATCGTTCCCTTCTTCACATTGTTGAAGGCGGTCGCGTCGTCCTTGAAATATTGGATGATCGTTCCGGGTTCGGGGCCGGCGAACAAAACCTTCGCCTTGCCTTCATACAGCTTTCTGCCTCTGGCCATCGGGTCCTCATTGGCATGGAATATGGTCGGCGCGCCCGGGCAGGCGGCGTCATGCGCGCTTCATATACCAACAAATCCCGCCTGTCACATGGCGTGAAGGCACTTTCGGCGGATTCCGTGCCGTTTTTTGCGGATCAGCTGGGGGACAGGGCCGTGACCGCACTAATCCTCGCCAAGGCGCTGTTCCACAGCGCGGTATTCAACAACTGGCCTGGAATGGCGGTGTTTGCCGGTCATGCAATGCGCCGGGCAGATGTCGGTGCCGTGCCGGCGGCGTAATATCGTTGGAAAAGGCACGCTGAAGCGGCGCTTGGGCGTGACTTCGCATTGCGCTAACAGACTTCAGGGATTATCTAACGGGTCAACGGACCATTGACCGGGCGAACATAGACGGCCCGGCACGATCTCGAGGATGGGAGAAGGGTATGAGCAACAGCTTCAACGACCGTGAAAAGGCCTTCGAATCGAAGTTCAGCCACGATCAGGAAACTGACTTCAAGGTCAACGCGCGCCGTAACAAGCTTCTCGGGCTCTGGGCCGCCGGTAAAATGGGGCTTTCGGATGAAGAGGCCCAATCCTATGCGCAGGAGGTCGTCAAAGCGGATTTCGAGGAAGTCGGGCATGACGACGTGGTCCGCAAGGTCTTGGCGGACTTCAATGCGAAGGGGATCGAGATCTCCAAGCATCTGATTGAGACGGAACTGCAAAAGCTGACGGCTGTCGCGCGCGAGCAGGTCGCTTCCAAGCAGTAGGCAGACCGCACCGCCGAACGCGACGGGCTTCCCTGGCGCGCGGCGGGACAACAGCAAATCGATTCTGATGGAAGAGGGGCGGTGTTCATCCGCCCCTTTTTCATTGCCGAAGCCTCGGTCACATGGGGAACGGATGCGGGACAGCGCGGCGATAAACGGACTCGCCCTCTGTTCGCGCACCTCACGATGCACGCCGGACACACTCTAGGCTAACGGCGGACCGCTAGGCGAGTACGTTCACGTTGCTCCCACGGCCGGAAGAATTCAGTGGCTGCGAACCAGTCGTCTGGGCGATCAATTCAACGATCGCCTGCTGGGACTGGGCAGCTTGCTTCACGGCAGCAATGGAGATTTGCTGGCGGCCTTGCAGCACCGAAGATGCCAGAGCCACGCTTTCCAAGCTCATGTCAAAAGACCTTCTGTCTTTTTCGGGTGCTACGCGCACCCTTGCGGTCGCAGGCTTCTCCTACGAATTGCTCATACTTACATGAAAACGCTGGAAAATGCCAGCCCCGGTGCGTTTCGGCGCCAAGAATCGGGGCTGGCGGTATCAGGTTATTCCGCGACGTCGGCGGCGACCTGCATGCGGATCAGCGTATCCGGCTCGTCGACCACGCCCGACGGCAACGGGCCCTTTTTGATCATGTCGACATATTCCATGCCTTCGACCACATGGCCCCAAACGGTGTATTGGCCGTTCAGCCAGTCGGATTCCTTGAAGACGATGAAGAATTGGCTGTCTGCGCTGTCGGGATGCTGGGCGCGAGCCATCGAAACGGTGCCGCGGACATGCGGTTCCAGACTGAATTCGGCCTTCAGCTTTTGCCCGGATCCGCCGGAACCCGTGCCGGTCGGATCGCCGGTCTGCGCCATGAACCCTTCGATTACACGGTGAAACACGACGCCGTCGTAATATCCCTCACGGGCCAGTTCCTTGATACGCGCGACATGGTTCGGGGCCAGGTCAGGGCGCAATTCGATCACCACACGGCCGTATTCCAGGTCCAGATACAGCGTGTTTTCCGGATCGAGCGTCTGTGCCGTCCCGCTTTCGGCGGACATGAACAGTCCCAGGCCGAGGCATGCGGAAGCCATCAGGCGGCGGGTAACGGTGCGAAAACGGGGGATATGCGTCATGTCTGTTCTCCGGTCTGACAGTCTTCCGCCCTTTCTTGAGCGTGGGGCGGCACCATAACCGCCGTGATCGCCGCGTCAATCGCGGTTCTGATGCACACCCGACAGGCCCGGCGGCTTTGCTTGCAATTGAAGAGAGGCCGCCATTGGTTTACGGATTTTGCTTCGCCGGGCCGCTCCAGGGCTTGGGTGTTAAACGAACCGATGGAACGAGGGCAGATGAGAAGTCTCACCGTCTTGGGCTTGGTCCTGATGCTGACGGGCCTTTCCGCGGAATCCTGGGCCGGCTGGTCCAAGGTAAGCGGCAAGGACAAGGAGGACGGCAGCCAGTTGTCCGGCATCGCGCTCACCTCCGACGACGGCAACGCACGCCTGTTTTTTCTGTGCGATTCCGACAAGGCAGCCCCGCAGATCATGATCTCGCACAAGGAGGTCATCGGGGAGGCCGCCGACCCGTTCCGTGTCACCTATCTGATCGACGACCGGGACGAACAGATCCACTGGTTCCTGGCCAAGGGAAGCGGCAAGACCGGCTATTTCTTCGTCCGCTACCCGATCGACTACGAAGAACGGTTCGGCGCGCAGCCGCCACCCTTCTCGCCGGGCTCGAACGCGATCAACCCGGACTATCTGGCCTGGGACCGGAACATCTATCTGACGGTGGTTCACGATTTCCTGACTGGCACCGTCGGGTTGATCCGGATACGGGATACCAAGAAGCAGAACCACTATTACAGTTTCATCCTGGCCGGCATGAAGGACTATATGTCCGAATTGTCAGGATGTTACGACACGCCGAAACCACCGCTCCAGGAATGATCCTTCGCGCGCGGGGGAAGGATCAAGGTGATGGTATCCCGTCTCTCCGCCCTTCTTATTTCTCTATTGATCGGGACGGCCGCCGTCGCCTCGGAACCCGAAAAGCTGGGGGCATTGGACGACTATGCCGATTTGCTTCATCCGGCCGGCGAACATGTCGAAGGTTTGATCCGCAGAGGCCGGGTCGCCCGGTCCGGCGACTGGCGGGCCTGGTATTCGGGTGATACCGCGCGCTATGCCCATGGCGTCCTGGGTGATGAATGGGAAGCCGAGACGCTGGTTGTCGAGCGCGCGGGCGAGCGGTTTCAATTCACGCTCGGCCCCGATTCGGTCTTTGAGGATCTGGAGCCTCGGATCGCCGATCTGAATAATGACGGTGTCCCTGAATTCATTGCCATCAAGAGCTATCTGAATGCCGGCGCGGCGGTTGCCCTTTTCGGGTTTCGAGACGGGGTCTTCGCCCCCTTGGCCGAGTCGGAACCGATCGGTTCGGCCAATCGCTGGCTCAATCCGGCGGGCGTTGCCGATTACGACGGGGATGGAGCAACCGAGATCGCCGTTGTCCGCACGCCCCATATCGGCGGAATCATCCAGCATTTCGGCTGGGACGGCGGTCCGGTACTGAGACTGGAGAGAAGCGTTCGCGGATATTCGACTCACCGCATCGGGTCCACCCTGCTCGCGCTCTCCATCACCTTGGATTGGAATGGGGACGGTATCCCCGACTTAATGCTCCCCCGCCAGGACCACAGGACGCTGACGGTAGTCACCTGGACCGGGGAAGAGTTTGTGGAACTGGCGGCCTTCACCAACGAGGCGCGAATTGCGACCCGGTTCGCCCGTATCCGTCCCCCGCAAGGGCAACAATCGGGCAGCGCGGGTGAATACGTAATTTACGGTTTGGAAGACGGAACGGTCCGGGCCATCAAAATCCCGGTCCCGCCGGGCCCGCAGTGATCGATCAGTTCCACTCCTCCGCGCCGCGGACGAGGTGCTTGAACAGGTAGTCCGCGAAGGTCCAGCGGACCTGCAAGTCATAGGTCGGTGTTTCGTCGATCTGGATGATCCGGATCGCTGCTTTCAGAAACAGACTGCCCGCACATCGGCCTGGTCCGAACACGCTGGGATGCAGGTCCAATGGGCAGCCTTTCGCCAGGACATCGCGGGCCCGCGCGCCGCTGATCCGGATGATGGTGTAATAGTCGCTGACATCGACAACCGCGGAATGCACGCCTTCCATCGCCGTCCGAAGCCGCTCCTGCAACGGGCCCTGGGCCCCGTCGGCGGTGTAGATCAGCCATTCATCCGGCCCGACCCAGGAGATTTGACTGGTGCCGGTGTCGGCGACCGTATTCGGCTCTGTCGGCAGCGCCGTGCCCAGCACGGATCCGGCCGCGGCCGCGAAGCCGGTATCGTCCGGGTTGCCGCGCAGCGTCAGCTTGCCGATGAACGGGCGTTCGGCGATTTGCGTCTGAACCCCCTGAAAAGGAACGCATCCATGCAGCGGCGATCTTGCCAAAGCGGTGATGTTAGCCACGGGCCCGCTCCCCTTCCTTGTCGAAGAATACCGTATCGGTGATCGTCACCGTCTCCACATGGCCGGACATCAGCGGCACCTGGAAGGACTGCCCCTTCAGGTTCAACCCATCCTTGACCAGCGCCATCGCGATCGACCTGCCGACATTCGGACTGTAGTAGCTGGACGTCACATGGCCGATCATGTCCATCGGCGGTTTCGGCTTCACCTGTTTCACCAGATGCGCGCCTTCCGGCAGGACGAAGTTCGGGTCCTCGGTCAACAGTCCGACCAGCTGTTTGCGACCGGGCCGGGCCGTGTCCGACCGGGTCAACGACCGCTTGCCCAGGAAATCGTCCTTTTTCTTGGAGACGATCCAATTCATGTCGAGATCGGAAGGCGTGACCGTGCCGTCGGTATCCTGACCGACGATGATGAAGCCTTTTTCAGCGCGCAGCACATGCATGGTTTCGGTGCCGTAGGGCACGATGTCATGCGGGCGGCCCGCTTCCATCAGGGCTTCCCACAAAGCCATGCCATAGCGAGCAGGCACGTTGATTTCATAGGAGAGATCGCCGGTGAAGCTGATCCGGAAGACCCTCGCCGGAAGTCCCGCGACCGCGCCTTCCTGCATCGCCATGAAGGGGAAGGTCTGCGGATCCAGGTTCATTTTCGGGGCGACGGCTTCCAGTACCTCGCGCGCCTTCGGACCGGACAATGTGGCGACCGCCCATTGCTCGGTGACGGAGGTACAATAGACCTGCATCTCCGGCCATTCGGTCTGCAGCCACTCCTCCAGCCAGTTCAGCACGCGGGCCGCGCCGCCGGTGGTGGTGGTCATGTGATAATGGTTTTCGCCGAGGCAGGTTGTCACGCCGTCGTCGAATACCATGCCGTGTTCGTTCAGCATCAGGCCATAGCGCGCCCGCCCCGGCTTCAGCGTATCCCAGGCATTGGTATAGACCATGTTCAACAGTTTGGCGGCGTCCGGACCCTGGATGTCGATCTTACCGAGGGTCGAGGCGTCCATGATGCCCACGGTTTCGCGCGCCTGGCGGCATTCACGGCACACGGCTTCGTCCATGTCCTCTCCCGGTTTCGGGTAGTAGCGCGCCCGTTTCCAATCGCCCACATCCTCGAAGACCGCGCCGTTGCGCTGGTGCCAGGCATGCATGGCGGTGCCGCGTTGCTGCTCGAACAACTCCTTCACACCCTGGCCGCCCATGGCGCCGAAGGTCGTCGGCGTATACGGCGGGCGGAAGGTCGTGGTGCCGACCTCCGGGATCGCCGCGGCGCGGAGTTCCGACATGATCGCCAGCGCGTTGACGTTGGACGTCTTGCCCTGGTCGGTGCCCATCCCGGTCGTGGTGTAGCGTTTCAGATGCTCGACCGACAGATAGCCTTCGCGCGCGGCAAGGTGGACGTCGGCGGCGGTAACGTCGTTCTGGTGATCCAGGAAATGCTTGCGTTTGCCTTTGCCCAGCGGGTGCACCGTCGGAACGGTCCAGATCTGCCGCATTGTGCCGATTGCATCTTCTTTCACGACATGGGCCGGGCCGGCGACCGCGTTGCCGAAACCGGCATCCGCCGCCGCGGCCGCACCGGCCTGCAGGCCTTCGGCCAGGCAGCCGGCAAGGGTCAATGTACCGTTACAGGCGCCGGCGGACCGTGCTTTCTGCGGCGTACGGTCGGGCACGAAGCTGGTCAGCGTGTCGTCAAAGCGCAGTTTTCCGCGCGACTGGCTGAACAGATGAACCGAGGGGTTCCAGCCACTCGACATCGCGATGACGGAAGCGGACACGACGAAGGCGGGCCCCGCCAGGGATTTGCCGTCTTCCGACAAGGGCGCGATCTCAACACCGTGGATGCTTTTCGCGCCCTTGATGCCGACGACGGCTGACCCTTCATGGACCTGAATGCCGGCTTGCCGGGCCTGATGCACGATCGGGCTGTCGGGATCCGACCGCAGGTCGACCAGATGCACCACCGCGCCTGCCTTCCTCGCGTCCAACGCGGTGCGATAGGCGCTGTCGTTATTGGTGAAGACGACGATCTCGCGTCCCGGCAAAACACCGAAGCGGTTGATATAGGTGCGCAGCGCGCTGGCCAGCATCACGCCGGGGCGGTCGTTGTCGGCGAACACGATCGGCCGTTCCAGGGCGCCCTGGGCCAACACGACCTGCCTGGCGCGGATCTTCCAGAACCGCTGGCGTGGGACGCGGTTGTCGGCCTGCGGACCCAGATGGTCGGTCACCCGTTGGGCGGCGGTCAGGAAATTGTGGTCGAAATAGGCGGATACCGTCGTGCGCGGCAGCAGCGTTACATTTTCAAGCCCGGCCAGTTCCTTGACCGTGCCGGCGACCCAATCCGCCGGCGCCATGCCGTCAATTTCCGTATCGTCGGTCAGTAGCCAGCCGCCGAATTCGTTCTGCTCGTCGATCAGAATGGTGCGGGCGCCGCTGCGGCCCGCTGCCAGGGCCGCGGTCAGTCCCGCGGGGCCGCCGCCGACGATCAGCACGTCACAGGCCGTGTGGTGCTGCGCGTAGCGGTCCGGGTCGGGTTCGGTCGGGCCCTTGCCGAGGCCGGCGGCATTGCGGATGAAATGCTCGTAGGTCATCCACATCGAGGCCGGCCACATGAAGGTCTTGTAGTAGAAACCGGCCGGCAGATATTTCGACATCACCGAATTGATCGCGCCGATATCGAAGCCGACCGACGGCCAGCAATTCTGGCTTTCGGCCGTCAATCCGTCGAACAGTTCCGCCTGTGTCGCGCGGATATTCGGTTCAGTGCGCGCACCCTTGCCCAACTGGACCAGCGCGTTCGGCTCTTCCGAACCGGCGGTCATGATGCCGCGCGGCCGGTGATACTTGAAGCTGCGCCCGACCAGCGAAACGCCGTTCGCCAGCAGGGCGGAAGCCAGGGTGTCGCCCGCGAAACCGTCATAACGCTTGCCGTTGAAGGTGAAGCGGACGGGTTTCGTCCGGTCGATGCGCCCGCCGTCTGAAAGTCTGTTCTTCTGCGCCATCGTTACTTGGCCTCTTTGCTCTGGGATGCGGCGGCATCGCGGTAGGCTTCCGGCAGGTCGGGGATCGGGTCGCCGGGTTTGTAGGTGGCGATGAACTCATCGGTCACCGTATGGCGGATCGCGTTGAACCAGCGCCGGCAGCCGGCATCATGGGTCCAGCGTTCGTAATGGATGCCCTTCGGGTTCTTCCGAAAAAAGACGTAGTCGCCCCATTCCGCGTCGCTCAATTCGGCCGGCTTTTCCGGGCGGGCGATATGGGCCTCGCCATGGCAATGGAATTCGACGCCTTCGCGGGTGCCGCACCAGGGACAGGTGATCTGCAACATGCTCTCTCTCCTAGTGGGCGACCGCGGCGGCGGCGGCTTCGTCGATCAGGGCGCCGGAATGGAACCGGTCGATGGAAAACGGCGCGGCGATCGGGTGCATTTCGCCATTGGCGATGGAATGGGCGAAGACATGGCCGGATCCCGGCGTGCACTTGAAACCGCCCGTGCCCCAGCCGCAGTTGAAATAGAGCCCCTCGACCGGCGTCTTGGACAGGATGGGGGACCGGTCGACGGTGACGTCGACGATGCCGCCCCATTGCCGCAGCATGCGCAGGCGCGAGGTGAAGGGGAACAGTTCAACCAGCGGGCTCATGATATGTTCCATCACGTCGAAACCGCCGCGCTGGGCATAGGATATATAGGCGTCCGAACCGGCGCCCACGACCAGCTCGCCTTTGTCGGACTGACTGACATAGACATGCACCGCGTTCGACATGATGACCGTGTCGATACAGGGTTTGATCGGCTCGGACACCATCGCCTGCAGCGGCACGGATTCCAGCGGCATGCGGAAGCCGGCCATCTCGGCCATCACGGATGAATGCCCGGCGGTGACTACGCCGATGCGCTTCGCCTTTATGTCGCCGCGGGTGGTGCGCACGCCTTTGACCACGCCGTTCTGAATGTCGAAGCCGGTGACTTCGCAGTTCTGGATGATGTCGACACCAAGCGCATCTGCCGCCCGGGCATAGCCCCAGGCCACCGCATCGTGGCGCGCCGTACCGCCGCGTCGCTGTAGCAGGGCGCCGAGGACCGGGTAGCGGCCGTTGATATTCATCAGCGGCACCATTTCCTGCACCTGGTCGGGTGTCAGGAATTCGCTGTCGATTCCGTTCAGCCAGATCGCATTTCCGCGCCGGCCGATTTCCTGCATGTCGTGGACGTTATGGGCCAGGTGCAGCAGGCCGCGCTGCGAGAACATGACGTTGAAGTTCAGTTCCTGGCTCAGCCCTTCCCATAGCTTCACCGAATGTTCGTAGATCGCCGCGGATTCGTCCCACAGATAGTTGGATCGCACGATCGTGGTGTTGCGGCCGGTATTGCCGCCGCCGAGCCAGCCTTTCTCGATCACCGCTACGCGCCGGATGCCGCATTCCTTCGCCAAGTAGTAGGCGGTTGCCAGCCCGTGCCCGCCGCCGCCGACGATCACGACTTCGTATTCCGGCTGCGGATCGGGACTGCGCCAGGCGCGCTGCCAGTTTTCGTGATACGATCCGGCATTCCTGATCAGGCTGAAGATGGAATATTTCGTCATCGACGCGCTCCCGACGCGATGGTGGTGAGTGGAGCCGGCGGGCCTGTCGAAACCGATGCCGGAACCGAATGGTGGCGGCACGCGAACCGCCGCGCAAGCGGATGAACCGGTGCAGCGCGCACCATGTAGGAAAGCGGGTGGCAAACCCTTCCGTCATGGCGACAGGAATGCGCGGTGCGGCGACATCCTTTTTCCGTGGGCGGCAAGAAGCTTGACATCGCCGCTATAGGCTTGGAAATGGAGCAAATATTACAACCCGATGGCAGTTGATAACGGGTAAGAACAGGGCCTGATCCGGCGGGAGTGGAGCTGACTCACATGCAGTCGAACGACGCGATGATGTTCAAGCGTCAGGACGCGAACGGTCCTGCGAGGATCGGGCTGTTTCTGGTGCCCAATTTCTCGATGATAGCGTTTACATGCGTCGTCGAACCCATGCGGCTTGCCAATTGGCTGTCCGGCGAGACGCTTTTCGAATGGTATACGATCAGCCGCGACGGACAGCCCGTCATTGCCTCGAACGGCCTTTCCATGACGGCGGATACGGCAATGCACGACATTACGCGTCCGGCCAATGTGATGGTCTGCAGCGGCATCGACGCCCATCTCTATCATGACGCGCCGACCTTTGCCTGGCTGCGCCGCTGGGCGCGGGAAGGGGCCCATGTTGGCGCGATCTGCACCGGCGCGCATGTTCTGGCCCGGGCCGGACTGTTGGGCGGATACCGATGCACGATCCATTGGCACAGCCTCGATAGTTTTGCCGAGGAATTTCCCGATCTGGACGTCCGCGCCGAACTGTTCGAAGTCGACCGCGACCGGTTCACCTGTGCCGGCGGGGTCGCGGGTCTCGACATGATGATGCGGGAAATCACGCGCGTCGCCGGGCCGGAACTCGCCGCCAGCGTATCCGAGCAATTCATGCATGAACGGATCCGCGAAGGGGACGACGATCAGCGCCTGCCGCTTCAGGCGCGGCTGCGGATATCCCATCCGAAGCTGATCAAGGCGATCTCCGAGATGGAAAAGAATACGGAGGAGGCGCTGTCGCGCGATGAAATCGCCGACCGTGTCGGGCTTTCCCGCCGTCAATTGGAACGTCTTTTCCGCCGATACCTGAACACCAGCCCGGCGCGTTATTATCTGAAACTGCGCCTGAACCGGGCGCGGACGCTGTTGACCCAGACGACCATGCCGGTGACGGAGGTCGCCTTCGCCAGTGGCTTCACCAGCGCGTCGCATTTCTCCAAATGCTATCGCGACATGTTCGGGCGCACCCCGCGCGCGGAACGGCGCGGTGCCGGCATCGTCGAACCCGGGTTTGAGGGGGACGACTACGACGACGCCGATTTCGGCGAGGACGCGGTCTAGGACGAAAGGCGGGCTCCGGCTTGCCGCTCTTACGGGGATGCCCTACAACGCGGACAACTGTCGGAAAACATCAACTGCAGGAGGGACGCGCCTGACGCGCGGCGGATATCATGGCGGAACAATTGCATCATTGGATTGGCGGAAAACGCGTGGAAGGCAAAAGCGGCCGTTTCGGCGATGTCTTCAACCCGGCGACGGGCGAAGTCATCGGCAAACTGCCCTATGCTTCCAAGGAAGACATGGACGATGCCGTGAAGGTCGCGATGGAAGCGGCCGAGATCTGGGGTAAAACGGCGGTGCCTAAGCGTGCCGCTGTGCTGTTTAAGTTCCGTGAATTGCTGGTCGCGAACACCGACAAACTTGCTGAACTGGTCGGCCGGGAACACGGCAAGACCATCGCTGACGCCAAGGGTGAAATTTCCCGCGGGATCGACGTCACCGAATTCGCCTGCGGCATCCCGCATCTGATCAAGGGTGAGTTCAATTCCAATATCGGCGGCGATATCGACCTGTTCTCGATCCGTGAGCCGCTGGGCGTCGTCGGCGGCATCACGCCGTTCAACTTCCCGGTCATGATTCCGTTGTGGATGGGCGCGCCGGCCATTGCCTGCGGCAATGCCTATATCAACAAATGCTCCGAACGTGACCCGGCCGCCCCGATGTTCCTGGCCGAATTGTGGAAGGAAGCGGGTTTGCCGGACGGCGTCTGGAACGTCGTGCATGGCGACAAGGAAGCGGTCGACAGTCTGCTGCATCATGAAGACGTCCCGGCGATCAGCTTCGTCGGTTCCACCGGCGTCGGCGAGTATGTCTATCAGCAGGGTTGCGCCAACAATAAGCGCGTCCAGGCCTTCTGCGGCGCCAAGAACCATATGGTCATCATGCCGGACGCCGATATGGACCAGGCCGTCGATGCGCTGATTGGCGCGGGCTACGGTTCGGCCGGGGAACGCTGCATGGCGATCTCCGTCGCCGTTCCGGTTGGTAAGGGAACCGCGGATGCGCTGATCGAAAAGCTGACGCCGCGCGTCGAAGCGCTGAAGATCGGTCCGTTCGACGATCCGGGCGCAGATATCAACCCGCTGATCACGGCCCAGGCCCAGCAGCGCGTGGAAAACCTGATCACCCGTGGTGTCGAAGAAGGCGCCGACCTGCTGGTCGACGGTCGCGGCGCCCGCATGCAGGGATACGAGAACGGCTATTTCGTCGGCAGCACGCTGTTCAACAACGTCACGACGAATATGGACATCTACAAGACCGAGATCTTCGGCCCGGTGCTCAGCGTCATGACGCCGTCGACCTATGAAGAAGCGGTGACCATGATCAACGATCATGAATACGGTAACGGCGTCGCGGTGTTCACCCGTGACGGCGACACCGCCCGCCACTTCGCCAATTCGGTCGATATCGGCATGGTCGGCGTGAACGTTCCGATCCCGGTACCGATGGCCTTCCACAACTTCGGCGGCGCCAAGCGCTCCAAGTTCGGCGATACCCAGATGCACGGTCCGGAATCGATCCGCTTCTTCACCAAGATGAAGACGATCTCGGCGCGCTGGCCGTCGGGCATCAAGGAAGGCGCACAGCTGGCCTTCCCGACCAGCGACTGATCGTCGCCGGTCTCCGAAAAGACGAAGCCCCCGCCAAGGCGGGGGCTTTTCTTTTGTCCGACCGTGTTTCCGGTCTACATCGTGCCTTTGTAGTTCCCGCCGTCCAGCAGTAGGTTCTGCCCGGTGATGAAGCCGGCCTTGGCGCTGCACAGGAAGGCACAGGCGTCGCCGAACTCATCCGGCTGGCCGACGCGCTTCGCCGGATTGGAAGACCCGATCTGGGCCAGATAGGCGTCGACCTCCATGCCCGCATCCTTGGCGCCGCTCAGCAGCCGGTCGGTCGCGAAGGGGCCGGGCAGGATGTTGTTGATCGTCACATTGTGCTCAACCGTCTCGCGGCTCAGCCCGGCCACAAAGCCGGTCAGACCGGCGCGCGCGGCATTCGACAGGCAAAGCTCCGGAATCGGCTGCCGAACGGCGGCGGAGGTGATGTTTACGATTCGCCCGAATTTCCGATCGATCATGCCGTCGACCACCGCCTTGATCAGTTCGATCGCGGTGATCATGTTGCCGTTCACCGCTTCCATCCAATCTTCCGGTGTGAAATCGCGGAAATTGCCGCGCGGGGGACCGCCCGCGTTGTTGATCAGGATGTCCGGATTGGGACAGGCGGCAAGCGTAGCGGCGCGGCCTTCCGGGGTCTTGATGTCGCCGGCGACGGGCGTCACCGAGACGCCGGTGGCGTCGGCGATTTCCTTGGCGGCTGCTTCCAGCGTTTCCATGGTGCGCCCGGTGATGACCAGGTCGACGCCGTCCCGCGCGAGCGACATGGCGGACGCCTTGCCCAAACCCTTGCTGGCGGCGCAGACGATCGCTTTCCGTCCTTTGATACCTAGATCCATGTTTCTCTCCCTTGATTAAGACGCCGCGCCGAAAGCGCGGCTTCGATGATGACTTGTGCGCGGCATTACGATGCAGCCCGTCGTTCACGTCAACAGTCGCCCCGATCATGACAGCATTCTGTACTTGGCAGAGGTAGTTCACAGGGGCGTGACGGCAATTGCCTTCATGTGCGGACCGGGAGACGATTCTCGCTTGCCTTGCCGGGTAGGAGTGATGATGCTTCGCTCAGGCTGATTGAGGGGGGCTTCGAAACGCGGCCGTAAAACGGGCCCGGCCTTCCTTGATCAAAGGCTCGCATGCAGGCGTCCGGAGAACAGGCCAGACGCTGCGAAGTTTGGGAGATGTAATCAATGCTTAACCGTAAAAAGCTCTTGGCGGCGGTTGCCGTCGCAGCGGTCGCTTTTGCCACGCCGGCAATGGCGAAAACCTTCAAATGGGCGTTTCAGGGCAGTCTCAGCACGCTCGACCCGCACGGGTTGAACGAGACCTTCCTGCTCGGCACGCTGGGCAATGTCTATGAAGGGCTCGTCGACTATGACGAAAACCTGAAGCTGATCCCCGCCCTGGCGGAAAGTTGGGAAATCGTCGAGCCGACGAAATGGGTCTTCAAACTGCGCAAGGGCGTGAAGTTCCATGAAGGCCAGGATTTCACCGCGGATGACGTCATCTTTTCCTGGGAGCGTTCGGGCACCGAAGGATCGGACCAAAAGGTTCGCTATGCGCTGATCTCCGGCATCAAGAAGATCGACGACTACACGATCGAAGTCACGACGCCGGCGCCGAACCCGCTGATGGCGCAGGATCTGGTCTTCCTGAAGATCATGGACAAGGAATGGTCCGAAGAACACGGCAGTGTCGAAGCGACCAACGTGAAGGGCGGCGATGAAGGCAACTACGCCAACATGAACGCCAACGGCACGGGACCGTTCATGATTACCGAGAACACGCAGGACGTCCGCACGGTGTTCAAGCGGTTCGACGGTTACTGGAAGGACATCAAGTCCAATGTGACCGAATCCATCATGACCCCGATCGCGCAGGACGCCACGCGCGTCGCCGCGCTGCTGTCCGGTGAACTGGATCTGGTCTTCCCGGTTCCGGTTCAGGATTGGAAACGGCTTGAAGACGCCGACGGCGTCAGCCCGCTGACCGGTCCGGAAGCGCGTACCATCTTCCTGGGTATGGATCAGTTCCGCGACGAACTGCTCTATTCCAATATCAAGGGCAAGAACCCGTTCAAGGACAAGCGTGTCCGCGCCGCTTTCGCCCATGCGATCGATCTGGAAACCATCAAGAAGCGCGTCATGCGCGGTGCGTCGACCCCGACGGGCCTGATGGTGGCGCCGCAGATCAACGGCTTCAACGCCGATCTGAATACGCCGTATGCGTTCGATCCGGAAAAATCCAAGGCATTGCTGGCGGAAGCCGGCTATCCGGATGGTTTCGAAGTCACGATGGACTGCCCGAACGATCGTTACGTGAATGACGAGCGGATCTGTCAGGCCGTTGCCAGCATGCTGGCGAAGGTCGGTGTGAAGGTCGAAGTCTTCGCCCAGACCAAGTCGAAATATTTCGCCAAGGTCCTGCAGCAGAACGGATACGATACGTCCTTCTATCTGATCGGCTGGACGCCTGGCTCGATCGACAGCCACAATGTCCTCAGCAACCTGATCGCGTGCCAGAATGTCGACGCCAAGGTTGGTCTGTTCAACATGGGCAACTACTGCAACCCGCGTGTCGACGAGCTCACCAAGCTGGTCGAAAAGGAAACCGACGCGGCGAAGCGGCAGGCCTATATCGACGAAGCCTTCACGATCCTCAAGGATGACTACGGTTATCTGCCGCTGCATCAGCAGCCGCTGTCCTGGGGTACCCGTGACGGTGTCGTGGTCGCACAGCGCGCGGACAACGTGCTGGATTTCCGCAACGTCGTCCTTCCGTAAGGTTACCGAGCAGGGCCGTCCCGTAGATACGGGGCGGCCTTTCTCATTTCGGGTTTCTTTCCATCCCCTGCGCGTCTGTTTGCAGCATGCTTTTCTAAGGGGAGCAGTCCCCTTAGTATCGGGCCCAGGGATGGAGATTGTCGTTCTAAGCCTTTGGCAGGCATGCACCCCTTGCGGACGGACCGGATGGCCGTGAAGAAGCCACTAGATCCGGTTGCACCCCGCAAGCAGAGTTCGTGGAAGCAATGATCTCTTTTATCGCCGGGCGCTTCGCTCAATCGATTGTCGTCATGTTGACTGTGGGACTTATCGCCTTCGCGATGTTCCGCTTCGTGGGCGACCCCATCAACAACATGGTCGGACAGGACACCAGCGCTGCGGAGCGTGAGCAGATCCGCGAGAACCTGGGTCTGAACGATCCCTTCTACGAGCAGTATATCCGCTTTGCCTGGAACGCCGTGCAGGGCGAATTCGGGCAATCCTATTTCCATCGCCGTCCGGTTTCGGAACTGCTGGTGGAACGGCTTCCAGCCACGTTGGAACTGTCGATGATCGCGGCGGTGCTGGCCTTGGCGCTGGGGGTGCCGGCCGGCGTCTATACCGCGCTTCACAGGCGAGGCATCTTATCCAATATGATCATGTCCGGGTCGTTGCTCGGCGTTTCAATTCCGACCTTCCTGATCGGCATTATCCTGATCCTGATCTTCGGGGTCATCTGGCGGGTCCTGCCGACATTCGGCCGCGGCGAGGTGGTGGATCTCGGCTGGTGGACCACCGGTTTCCTGACCGCGAGCGGCTTGAAATCCCTGATCCTCCCGTCCGTCACGCTGGCGCTGTTCCAATTGACGCTCATCATGCGCCTGGTGCGCGCCGAAATGCTGGAAGTGCTGCGGACGGATTTCATCAAATTCGCGCGGGCGCGCGGAATCCTGACGCGCTCGATCCATTTCAGTCACGCCTTGAAGAACTCTCTGGTGCCGGTCATCACGATCACCGGCCTGCAATTGGGGTCGATCATCGCCTTCGCCATCATCACCGAAACGGTGTTTCAGTGGCCGGGTATGGGCCTGTTGTTCATCCAGGCGGTGCTGGAAGTCGATATCCCTGTCATGGCGGCCTATCTGGTCGTGATCGGCTTCGTCTTCGTCTTCATCAACTTCGTCGTTGATATTCTTTATTTCGTCGTCGATCCCCGCCTGCGCGCCGACCGCGCGGGCTCCGGTCATTGACGCCTTAACAGGGACCGATCGGCATGAGCACCAACACCGAACAAGTCTATGAAGAGGTCGCCAAGGAACGGACCGGCCTGTCCGATATTCTGCGGCGGTTTTTCGATAGCGATCTTTGGTTCAGTTTCTGTCATTCACCGGTGGCGATCGTGTCGATGGTGGTATCCATCGTCATCGTCCTGTCCGCCGTTTTCGCGCCGTGGATCGCGCCGACGAACCCGTTCGATCTGGCGCAGATCGACCTGCTGGATTCGGAAATTCCGCCAGTCTGGCTGGCTGACGGCGACCCGCGCTTCCTGCTGGGTACCGACGATCAGGGCCGGGATATCTTTTCCACCATCCTTTATGGGTCGCGGATCTCGCTTCTGGTCGGTTTCGCCTCCGTCGTCTTCGCCATGGCGATCGGCATCCCCCTGGGATTGATCTCCGGTTATTACGGCGGCCATGTGGATTCGGTGATCATGCGCATCGCGGATGTGCAGCTTTCCTTCCCGGCCATCCTGATCGCCTTTCTGATCGACGGCGTCGCTCGGGGTATTCTACCGCGCGAGGTCCATGACGAAATGGCGCTCTACGTCCTCGTCTTCGCCATCGGGATTTCGGGCTGGGTGCAATATGCGCGGACGGTGCGCGGCTCCACCATGGTCGAGAAGAACAAGGAATACGTCCAGGCGGCCAGGGTTATCGGGATCCGGCGCGGCACGATCCTGGTACGGCATATCCTGCCGAACGTATTGGGGCCGGTCCTGGTTATCGCGACGATTCATCTGGCACTGGCCATCATCACGGAAGCGACGTTGAGCTTCCTGGGCGTCGGCGTGCCGGTAACCTCGCCCTCGCTCGGTACCTTGATCCGGGTTGGATACGATTTCCTGTTCTCCGGCGTGTGGTGGATCACGATCATGCCCGGCGTGGCACTAATCATCCTGGTGCTGGCAATCAATCTGGTTGGGGATTGGCTGCGCGACGCACTCAATCCGAAACTGCGCTGACCGGCCGAAACGGCCTATGTTGAGCGGAAGGTCTTAAAGTATGGGTCTGCTGGACATCAAGAACATCCGGGTCGATTTCCCGACACGCCGCGGCGTTTTCACCGCGGTCGAGCATGTCACTCTGTCGGTGAATCCGGGGGAAATTCTGGGCTGTGTCGGCGAATCCGGCGCGGGAAAGTCGACCATCGGGAACGCCGTCATCGGCCTTTTGGAGCCGCCGGGCGAAATGTCGGATGGCGAGATAGATCTGAAAGGCAAGCGGATCGACAATCTGCCCTATGAAGCGATCCGCAAGATTCGCGGGCGCCGCATCGGCATGATCTTTCAGGATCCGCTGACCTCGCTGAACCCGTTGCAGACGATCGAGCGGCAATTGGTGGAAACGATCACCACCCATCTGTCGTTGAGCGAAAGCGAGGCGCGCCAAAAGGCCGTGGACCTGCTTGCCCGCGTTGGCATTCCCGAACCGGATATCCGTATCGGTCAATATCCGCATCAGTTCTCCGGCGGGATGCGGCAGCGCGTGGTCATCGCACTTGCCCTTTGCGCCGATCCGGAAGTGATCATCGCGGATGAACCGACGACGGCCTTGGACGTATCGATCCAGGCGCAGATCCTGGACCTTGTGCGTGAATTGTGCCGGGAACGCCAAGTGGGGATGATCATCATCACCCACGATATGGGCGTCATCGCGGATATCACGGATCGCGTGGCGGTCATGTATCACGGCAAGGTCGTGGAGGAAGGGCCGACGAAAAAGATCCTCGGCAATCCGGACCATCCCTATACGCAAAGCCTGATCAGTGCCGTGCCGCGGCCCGACGTGCGGCTGAAGCGATTCCCGCTGGTGGAGTATATCGAAAGTGCCGGCCAGTCTCGCAAGGAGTTGGATATTTCCACCCACTGGCTCGGCAAGGCGCGCGATTTCGAGGCGTCGGAAGGCCCGTTGCTGCGGTTGGAAGACCTGCACATGCGCTTCGTCACCCGCAACGCCATCCTGCCGCGCGACCGCCGATATCTGGATGCCGTGAAGGATGTCTCCTTCGAGATCAATCAAGGGGAGGTCTTCGGCCTCGTCGGCGAAAGCGGCAGCGGCAAATCCACCGTGGCGCGGATGATCGCCGGGCTCTACAAGCCGACCGGCGGCAAGATTTTCTTCGCGGGCGGGGAATTGACGGCGCTCAAGACCGAGCGCGACAAGGACCGCTACCGCCGGCAAATGCAGATGATCTTCCAGGATCCGTATTCGTCGCTGAACCCGCGCATGCGCGTGATGGATATCGTGGCGGAACCGATCCGCTTCCATAACCTGGCATCTGATCGGAAGGAGACCGAAAGCATCGTTCTGGACCTTCTGGAACATGTCGGTCTTGGCGCGGCGGCGGCGGTCAAATATCCGCATGAATTCTCCGGCGGCCAGCGTCAGCGAATCTCGATCGCCCGCGCGCTCGCGACGCGGCCGCGTTTCCTGATTTGCGACGAACCGACTTCCGCGCTCGACGTCTCGATCCAGGCGCAGATCCTGAACCTCTTGAAGGACCTGCAGGAAGAACTCGGCCTGACCATGCTGTTCATCAGCCACGACCTTCCGGTCATTCGGCAGATGTGCGACCGTGTCGGCGTGATGCGGAACGGCAAACTCTGCGAAGTGGCGGCCACGGAAGATCTTTTCGAAAACCCGCAACACGAGTATTCCAAACATCTGCTCGACCTGATGCCCAAGCTTGAAGTGCTGTCGCATGAGGGCCTGGAAGTCGAGGAGAACGCCTGACATCCCTGCTGCGGAGGCGGGGCTGTAAACATCACGGAGGGCAAGGACGATGCGGCTGCAATTGGCGACTTGGCAGGAGGTGGACACCTACCTGAAAGGCTGCAACGGCATCATCATTCCTATCGGATCGACCGAGCAGCACGGCCCCATGGGCCTGATCGGCACCGATGCGCTATGCCCTGAAGTGATTGCGAACCATGTCGGGGAAGAGGCCGGCATCCTCGTCGGACCGACCATCAGCATCGGCATGGCGCAGCATCATCTAGGTTTCTCCGGTAGCGTCACGATGCGACCCACAACCTTAATTGCCATGATCCGGGATTATGTCCTGTCCCTGTCGCGCAACGGCTTCGAGCGCTTCTATTTCCTGAACGGCCATGGCGGGAACATCGCGACGCTGAATGCGGCTTTCGACGAGATCTATGCCGAGCGCAGTCTGCAGCGCGGATCGAACCAGCCGGGCATCCGCTGCCGACACAAGGACTGGTTCACTTTCCCCTCGGCGCGCCGGATATCCAGGGAATGCTTCGGAGACCGGGAAGGCTCGCACGCGACGCCGTCGGAAATCTCGATCACGCAATATGCCTATCCCGAGGCGATCAAGTCGATGCCGGAAGACCGCGCCGACAAACCTGTCCGTCACTTTACCGACGCAGACGATTACCGCATGCTCTATCCCGATGGGCGCATCGGGGCGGACAGTTTCCTCGCCTCTCCCGAAGTGGGCGAGCGTCTGGTGAAGGAATGCGCCAAGGAAGTCATCGAGGATTTCAAAGGGTTCGTGGCGCAACCCTGATCCGTCCAAGCAGTCGAAGAAGAGAACCGTTCATGAGTTACGATCCCCGCTTGCATCCCCAGATCGTCCAAGTGTTCGAGGCGATGAAGGCCGCCGGCGTGCAGCGCGTCGAATCACTGACGCCGGAAATGGCGCGGCATCAGCATCGCCGTCTGGCCCGGGCGAGGGTGGAGCCGGAGATCGAGTTGGGACTGGTCGAAACCTTTGCCATCGACGCGCCCGGCCGGCGTATCCCGGTGCGGATTTACCACCCGCCAGGTTTTGAGGAAGCGGGCCCGCTGCCGGTACTGTTCTATTTCCATGGCGGCGGCCATGTGATCGGCGATCTGGACACCCATGACCAGGCGGTCCGGGCACTGGCAAAGAAGGCACACTGTATCGCGATTTCGGTCGATTATCGGAAAGGGCCTGAAAACCCCTTCCCCGGCGCGGTGGAGGATTGCTACTTCGCCACCAAATACTTCGTCGACCGGGCCGAACGCTACGGCATCGACGCGGACCGTGTCGCCGTCGGCGGCGACAGCGCTGGGGGTAACCTGGCGACCGTGGTCGCGCTGATGGCGCGCGATGATGGCGGACCGAAGATAGCCTTCCAATTGCTGATCTACCCGGTCGTCGACTACCGGGGCGGCTATCCGTCCTACAAGGAATACGGCAAGGGCTTCGGTATCCTGGAAGAAGAGACCGTCGACTATTTTCGCCGTGGGTATCTCGCCGACTTGGCGCAGCTCGAGGATTGGCGCGTCTCACCCATTCTTGCTTCCAGCTTTGAGGGGTTGCCGCCGGCGATCATCCAACTGGCCGAATTGGACGTGCTGCATGACGAGGGCATTCTCTATGCCGAGAAGCTGCGGGAAGCGGGCGTGCCGGTGGAGGTGAAGGAATACAAGGGCCAGATCCACGCCTTCTACACCTTCACCCATATGGTCGATGACGCCCATCGGGCGCAGGACGATTCCGCTGCCGCCTTGAGGAAGGCCTTCGGAACCGCCTGACCCGGTTCCTTACGTCGTCAGGATGCTGATCAGGAAGCGGATGCTCATGAACAGCAGCAGGCATCCGAAAGCGATTTCCAGTGCCCGGCGCGAGAGGGCATGCGCAACCTTCACGCCGAAGGGCGCGGCCAGGATGCTGGCGACTGATACGATGGCTGCCCCCGGCAGGTTGATATAGCCGATGGAGAAGGGCGGTGTGTCGGCCGCTCCCCATCCTGCCCAGATGAAGCCCGCCACCGCCGGAATCCCGATCAAGGGGCCGAATCCCGACGCGGTGCCGATCGCCTGATGGATCGGCCGGTTGTAGAGTTTCATCATGGAGGAGACGAAGACGCCGCCGCCGATACTCATCAAGGTGGAGGCGAAGCCTACGACCGCGCCGTAGATCGGCCGAAACAATCCGCGCGGAATGTCTTCGCCCAGTTTCCAGCCCTTGTGCCCAAAGAACATCTGGAAAGCCATGATCGGTGCGATGCAGACCCAGACGCCTTTCATCACATCGCCCCCGGCATGCTTGGCCAGGGTGGACCCGGCCAGGACGCCGAGCACCACATAGACCCCCATGGACTTGATAACGTCCATGTCGACCGCGCCGCGTTTCTTGTGCGCGGAGAAGGAACGGATCGCGGTCAGCAGCATCACCACCAGCGCGGTGCCGACGGAGACATGCATGCGGACGCTGTCCGGCACGTGCAGTGCCGAGAACAGTTCGAACAGGACGATGACGGCGATGCCGCCACCGCCGATGCCGAACAAACCGGCCAAAAAACCGGTTGCGACGCCGCCGGCCAGCAGCGCCGCGACCAGGGTGACGATTTCGCCGGAGGAAGCGGTGATCTCCATTCGGGTCGGCCGCCTGTCCTCAGGCCCGCTGGTCGGTGGTGACGCGCGGTTCCCGGTTCAGACCAAAGGCCTCCGGCCAGGCCTGCGGCTTGCAGCGGGCGTAGTTCTTCGGATAGTCGGCTTCGGCTCCCAGTTCGAACGCGGCATGCCAGGCCCAACGCGGATCGTACATCGCGCCGCGGGCATGCATCACGAAATCCGCCTTGCCCTCGGCGATCACGGATTCAGCCAGATGCGGGTCGTTCAACATGCCAACCGCCATGACCGGAATGTCGATGGCCGCCTTCACCGCCGCCGCCATAGGCACCTGATAGCCCTTGCCGACGCTGATCTTCTGGCGATGATCGACGCCTGCCGTGGTGATGTCGATGAAATCGCAGCCCAGATCCTGCAGCGCCTTAGAATAGACGATCGTATCCTCGACGGTCGATCCGCCTTCGACCCAGTCGACGGCGCTGATACGGATGCCCAGCGGCTTGTCTTCCGGCCAGACGGCGCGCATCGCCTCGAAGATTTCCAGCGGGAATTTGATGCGCTTTTCCACGCTGCCGCCGTATTCGTCGCTGCGCTGGTTCGACAGCGGGGAGAAGAACTGACTCAACAGATAGCCGTGCCCGCCATGCATTTCGATCACGTCGTAACCGGCGCGGTCGGCGCGTTTGGTGGCGTCGACGAAATCCTGCTTGATCTTCGCCATGCCCTCACGGTCCAGTTCCTGCGGCACGTGCCAGTCGGGCGCATAGGGAATGGCCGAGGGTGCGACCGTCTGCCAGGCGCCTTCCTCCGCCGTCAGCGGCGTGCCGCCTTCACCCGGCGGGCGCGTGCTGGCCTTGCGCCCCGCATGGCCCAGCTGAATGCCCATCTTGGCGACGCCGTATTTCTTGCAGAAATCGACCACGCGCTTCATCGAGGCTTCCTGTTCGTCATTCCACAGACCGGTGCAGCGCTTCGAAATACGGCCTTCCGGCGAGACGCCGGTTGCTTCGACGAAGAGCAGCCCGGCCGCGCCGATGGCGTATTGGCCCATATTGACCAGATGCCAATCGGTCATGACCCCGTCTTCCGCCTCGCAGGCATATTGACACATGGGGGAGACGACGACGCGGTTGTTGAAAGTTTCCCCGCGCAGGGTAATAGGGCTGAACAGTTTGCTCATGTCGGACCTTCCGTGAACCTGTTATGTGTTTGATAGTCTCGATTGGATGGGCGCGCGGTTACTCCGCAGGCTCGCCCGATTGCGTTTGTTTGAGGAATTCGTCATTGTCTTCGCCCAATGCCGGGGCGGAGGCGGCTTGCGGATCCGCGTTGCGGAAGACGGGGGCGAGCGGCGTCGGCAGCGCCGGCATTTCCGCCGTTCCGTCCGTCACCGTGCGCGCGAACAGGCCGCGCTCACTGAATTGCGGGTGTTCCATCGCCTCGTCCAGGGTCAGCGCGATGGTGGCGCAGATGTCTTGGCCGGCGAAGGCCTGCCGCCAATGCGCCGCGTCCTTGGCCTTGATACAGGCGGCGACCGCCTGGATCACGCTTGCCGGGTCGCGGCTGTCGTCCCACATCTCCTTCGACAATCCGATGATGGCGCAGAAGTTCTCCCAGAATTTCTGTTCGATCGGCCCGGCAGAGACATATCGTCCATCCGCGGTTTCATAGATTCGATACCGCGGGGAGCCGCCGGACAGCAATTCGCCGCCCGGCCGGGCGACCTTGCCCGTTGTCGACAGCATCGCCTGTGCCCACCAGTTCCAGGCGAGCAATCCGTCGGTCATGGCGATGTCGAGATAGGCGCCCTCGCCGGTGGCTTCCGCCTGGCGCAATGCGAGCAGGATATTGATCACCGCGGGCAGGCTGCCGCCGCCGATATCGGCGATCAGGCCGGGCGGGATCACCGGCTTGCCGGCATCGTCGCCGCCCAGCATCAACAGGCCTGCATTGGCGAGATAGTTCTGATCGTGTCCGGCTTCGTCCCGCAGCGGACCGTTCTGGCCATAGCCGGTAATGGCGCAATAGACGATTGCCGGGTTAATTTCCTTCATGGTTTCATAACCCAGACCCAGCCGGTTCATGACGCCCGGGCGGAACTGCTCGATGACGATATCCGCGCTTTCGATCAAGGGACGCAGCTTTTCAATCGCGTCCGCCGCCTTCAGGTCGATGGCGATACAGCGCTTACCCCGGTTCAGGATTGCGTAATTGGCGGATGTATCGCCGAAGCGCGGCACATAGCTGCGCATCTCCTCGCCCTTGCCCGGGCGTTCCACCTTGATCACCTCGGCCCCGGCATCGGCCAGGATCAGGCCTGCCATGGGCCCGGGAAGCAAGGTGGAGAAATCCAGTACCCTGACGCCGGCGAGCGGCGGCCGCGCCGTCATGCCGGTTTGTTCTGCAGGGCGCGGGCGCGGTCGACCACGGCGCGGTCGACGCCGCAAACGAACCGGTACATGCCGGTCTTCACAAAGCGGGCCGGGATGTCGGCGCTTTTCAGGGCATGCGGGCCAAGCGCGCCGTGCAGCGCGTCATTTGCGGCGTGTTCGTCCAGGCAGGACGCGCTCAGGAAAAGCGTGATCGGCGCGCCCTTGGTCTCGGCCGGTTTCGGTCCGCCCGATGGCGGCAGCGGCTTCATCAGGAACAGGCCGACGATGCCCGCCGCCTCGGTCGCGATCGGCAGCACCGTCTCGATCAACCGATCTGCCACCCGGTCGACCTCCTCGGCGGGAATGGAGATCCGAAAAGCGAGGGCGATCTGGGCCCAACCCTGGCCGTATTGATAGATCTGTTCGGCGACGCAGCGGTCGAAATTCTTGAAGTTCGGCATCACCTGCATCGACCATTCGGTCGGGTTTTCAAGGATGTGCTTATAGGCCGGGCTGGTCAGGACCTCCGGACTTTCGGTGTCGTACATCGCGAAGTATTTCGGCGATCCGTGGACGGCCACATAGCGCCGTGCGTTGTAGAAGCCGGGAACCATGGCGCGTTCCAGCAGATGCTCGGTATTGTACCACTCGTTGAAGTCCGCTTCGCCCGCCGGGTCGAAATCGGTCCAGGTCGCCAACATCCCCTGCATACTCACCTCCCGTATCCGGTTCGCCCTTCTTCGATCCGCCCATTCCACACTTGAAGGCAGATCATTGTATTTCTCAGGGCCGGTTGTCGAGTTCCCGACGCGGCGTCAGAATTCCCCGCAACAAGGGAACAAACGCCAAACTGTGGGAGGCATCGACATGTCGGGAAAAAGGATAGCGGTCGTCACGGGCGGGGCAAGTGGGATCGGGGAGGCAACCGCCCTGAAACTGGCCGCCGCCGGGGATAAGGTGTTTGTCGCCGACGTCAACAGGGAGGCCGCCGAAGCCGTCGCGGCCCGGATTTCAGCGGCAGGTGGAGAGGCCATGGCGGAAACGCTGGATGTTTCCGACGATGCCGCGATCGAGGACGTCTTCGCCCGCATCGGCCGGGATCATGGCTCGGTCGAGGTGCTGGTGAATTCCGCCGGTCTGGTGCAGAACGCCGAAACCGTCCTCAACATGGATATGGATCAGAACGACCGGATCTGGGCGGTGAATTATCGTGGGACCCTGCAATGCTCCCGCGCCGCCGGCCGGCAGATGAAGGAAAAACAGCGCGGCAATATCATCATGATCGGCTCGATCAACTCCTATCGGCCGATGCCGCTGGCGGCCTACAATCCCGGCAAGGTGGCGATCAAGGGATTGCTGGAAGTGATGGCGGCCGAGCTCGGACCTCACAAGGTGCGCGTCAACGGCGTCGCCCCCGGCTATACAATGACACCGGCGATCCAGTCACGCATCGACAGTGGCAAGCGCGACCCGCAGGCCATCCTGGACATGCAGGCGCTGAATACCTTCATCCAGCCAGAAGACATCGCGGACGGGATCCACTTCCTCTGCTCCGACGCCGCCAAGACGATCACCGGCGTGCTTCTGCCGATCGACGCCGGCTGGCTCGCCGCCACGACCTACAATACCTATCCGGCCAAGCCGGATGCGTGAGGCGCCTATCCGCCGGGCTTAGGCACGTCGCTGTGGTCGACATCCTTTTCAGCGGCGATGGCATTGGCCCGCGCGTGATCCTCTTCGTCGGGGATCGGTCCCTGCCGGGCCGTGCCGGCGCCGGGCGCGTAAACCAGCCGTGTCAGGAGCGGCAGGTGGTCCGACCCGATCGGTGGCAGCCGTGTGATCGACCGCAGGGTGAATTCGGCGCTGTGGAACAGGTGGTCCAGCGGCCAGCGGAACAAAGGATAATCCGCATGGAACGTATTGAACATGCCGCGGCCGATACGCGGGTCCAACAACCCACTGATCTTCCGGAACAGCCGTGTCGTGGCCGACCAGGCGACATCGTTCAAATCGCCGGTAACGACCGTGGGAACCGTGTCGGGCTTGTCGCTGCCGCGTGCGATGCTGCGGGCGACGGCGACCAGTTCCGCGTCCCGCTCCCCCGATTCCGGGTTTTCCGTCGGGCTCGGCGGCGCCGGGTGTAGGAAATGGCAGCGCACCTGCCGCCCATTGCGCAACTCGATCAGCGCATGGATGGAGGGCACGTCCTCCTCGACGATATGCTCGACCGTGTAGTCGGCGATCGGCAGACGGGAATAGACATGCATGCCGTATAGATTGTCCTGCGGGCATTTCACCGCGTAGGGCATCTCATCCTGCAACCCGTCCAGCCGTGTTTCCCACCAGGCGTCGGTTTCCAGTGCGACAAGCACGTCCGGCTGATGTTTTCGCACCAAGGCGATCAGGGCCTCGGCCTCACGATTTGTCATCAGGACATTGGCGGTCAGGAAACTGACCTGCCGGCCCTCATCCGCCGCGTCTTCCGGCGCTGCCGGCGCGACCTCCACCGGGTATAGAGGTGTATAGGGCAGCAGCCACCATAGCAGCCAACCGTGGCAGACCAGCGTGCCCCCGATCAAAACGGTCTGCGCCGTGCCCAGGGGAAGCAGAAAGATCTGCGCCGCCAGCAACAGGACGCCGAGAACGCCCAGTTGCAGCCTCGGAAAATCCAACCCCCGCACCAGCCAATGCGGATGCCGCCACAGCGGCAGCAGCACCAGCACGGCGAACAGAGAGGTGGCAAGGGCGAGGACAATGCTCATAGGGCCAGAGTGGCGAGACGCGCCGCGCTTGGCAATCGCGGGAGGATGGCAAAAAAGCGCAGGTTCCGCCCCGATGCGAAATCCTGGCTTTCAATCCGAAGCTCATCGAATGATCTGGAACTGGCTAGGATAGGCCGAGAGTGCGTGTAACCAGGCTTCGCCTGGGCAGCATCATGTAAACCGCCAAGGGGCCCACAAGCCCGAGCAAACTGCCGCCCAAGACATGCAGCACCGGATCGGTGTTACCCAGATGGACCAAGCTCTCACGAAAGGCTGCGGATATGATCGTGTGCATCAGATAGATGGCCATGGATGCCGTGCCGATGATCGACATCGTCCGGGTGACAATCGATCCATTCCCAAACTGTCTGGAAATAAACAGGCACAATGCGAAGAAGAACAGGCAACCGGTCAAGGCGCATAGAAACTTGATTTCGGGATAGGGCAGGAGTCGAAGGTAGAGTATTTCGAGGGCGACAAAAACGACACCCGAAACCGCTACCGCGCAACCGGTATCCAAACGGCTTCTGATCTGTGGGGTTGTGTAGATCAAGCAGCCGAAAAGCAGAAAGACCAAATGCCCCATCCCCTGAGCCAGAAGCGGCGGGAGAATATTTCCCCACAATGACAAGGACGTCATGATCGCGGTCAGAACAAATAGTACAATGTTCGATGAACGATTGGTTAGACCGGCTTTGGACAATGCATAGAAAACGACATGCGTGATGAACAGCGCCCATAGGAACCAGAGATGGGCGTAAGGGGGCAGAGGCAGCCGCAGAAGGTCGGCAAATTCGATCGGCGTGTTCTGAAAGGAGCCCGCCAAATACTTTATCCCCAGAAAAATGTAGGTCCACAAAACCAGCGGGTAGATCAAGCGCCAGAAGCGGCTTTGAAAGAAACCGATGGAACTGAGCTTCTCGATTTGCGTGCTGATAAAAAAGCCGGAGCAGAAAAAGAAGAGTGGCATGTGAAAGGAGTAAATGAACGCGACAACGCTGTCCCAACCGTTTCCGAGGATATTTTTTGTCTGAAGCCCTATCACGGCATGACCGATGACGACGAAACCGATCGCAAGGCCTTTCAGGGAATCGACAGAGAGATCGCGCATTACATGGATTATCCGAGATTGCCCGCGGGAGTTCGTATGGTCAGGGGTACCCGATTAGGATCCTAACTTTAAGGGATGTCATCTTTCTTAAAGGGTTTGGACTCCTGGCTGTCCACGCTGAATAGCACGGTCCCTTTCCAGAGTGTTTGTCTAAGTGGCAATAGTCAAAACGTTTCAAGGCATTCGGGAATGGTCATTTATGCTCAGTGAACGGGCCTTTGGTGCTCGTCATTCTGCCCAACGGAAAAATCGAAACACTCGCCGCGTTTTGCAGTAGGTTATGTCCAGGGAGACACCGATCAGCATGACACATGAGGCCCGCAGCACGATGAACAGCGAAACGAAGCTTTCCCAGGTCAAGCAGGCGCTGGAGAAATTTCCGCGCATTTCCTTGGGGCATCTGCCCACGCCCCTCGAACCGATGGATCGATTGAGCGAGATGCTCGGCGGGCCCCGGATCTGGGTGAAGCGGGACGATTGCACCGGTCTAGCCTCGGGCGGCAACAAGACGCGGAAGCTCGAATTCCTGATGGCCGATGCGCTGAAAACCGGCGCCGATACCGTCATCACCCAGGGCGCCACCCAGTCGAACCACGCCCGCCAGACCGCGGCGGCCTGCGCCAAGCTGGGCCTGGACTGCCATATCCTGTTGGAGGACCGGACCGGCTCAAACGACACCGCCTATAACTTCAACGGCAATGTGCTGCTGGACCAGCTGCACGGCAGCACCATCGCCAAGCGTCCCGGCGGGGCGGACATGCAGGCGGAAATGGAGGCGCTGGCCGCAGACCTGAAAGCAGAAGGCAAAAGGCCCTATGTCATTCCCGGCGGCGGTTCCAACCGCATCGGCGCGCTGGGCTATGTGAACTGCGCGGCGGAACTTGTCGAGCAGGCCGCAGGTCTGGGCTTGAAACTGGATGCCCTCGTCCACGCCACGGGCAGTTCGGGCACCCAGGCCGGATTGGTCGCCGGGCTGACCGCGTTGGAAAGCGATATCCATCTTCTCGGCATCGGCGTGCGCGCGCCGAAGGAAAAGCAGGAGGGCATGGTCTATGACCTGGCCTGCAAGACGATCGATTATCTGGGCACCGGCGGCGCCGTGGACCGCGAAACGGTGCGCGCCAATTGCGACTATGTCGGTCCCGGCTACGGCATGCCGACCGAAGGCATGAAGGAAGCGCTCAAGACCCTCGCTCGCCTCGAAGGCCTGCTCTTCGACCCGGTCTATTCCGGCAAGGGCCTGGACGGCCTGATTGACCAGACCCGCAAAGGGTATTTCAACGGCATGGACAACGTGGTCTTCCTCCACACCGGCGGCAGCGCCGCCCTCTTCGGTTATCCGGACATTTTTGGACTGCCAGGCTATCGGGTGTAGAGAAAGCGGCTCAAGGGAACAGTCAGCCTCGCCCCACCCCAATGCCGCGTCACCGTAATCCCGTCGTCAACGACGCGGTTACCGCTGACGCCAGGCCTGGGTCCGGCGCAGCACCCCGCGGCTGACCGCAAGGTGCAGCAGACGGGCCAGCGCGTTGGTGTAGAAGATCATCATGCCCATGGCCGCGGCCGGGGCGATGTCGCCGGCATCGTCCATGTTCAGCACTGCGATCGAGGCGAGCGCGGTATCGGGACCGTAGAGGAAGATCACGGCGGAAACCGTCGTCAGCGCGTTGACGAAGAGATAGACCGAGACATCCAGGATGGCCGGCAGGCAGACCGGCACGGTGACCTTGGCGAACAATCGGTAGACCGGCTGGCGGAGGGAGGCGGAAACGGATTCGAACTCCCGATCCATCTGCTTCAGCGCGGTCAGCGAGGTCAGATGCCCGACCGTATAGAAATGGGTGATCGTGCAGATCACCAGGATCGCCATCGTGCCGTAGATCCCGTTCAGCGGATTGCCGGGATCGTTGAAGAAGAAGATATAGGCCAGCCCCAGGACCATGCCGGGGATCGCCATCGGCATCATCGCGATCATGTGGAACAGGTTCCGGCCCATCCCGAAGCCCGGCATCTTTTCCACCAGATAGGCGCCGGAAAAGATCACACATGTGCCGCAGACCGCGGTCCAGAACCCCAGCGTGATGGAATTCCAGTAGGAGGCCCAGCCGCCGCCATCCATGCGGTTGAAGTCGAAATTGTTCAGTGACAGGGACAGGTCATAGGGCCAGAACTTCACCAGGGCGGCGAACTGGCACATGCCCAGCAGCCCGATGATGAAGACACCGACAAGCGCGCAATAGCTAAGGCAGGCCGTGTCGAAGCGCCGGTTCGGCTTCGGCTGATAGGCGACGGAACGCGCGGTCAGCGTCGCCACCTGCCGCCGCTGTACCACCCGGTCGACCGCGAAGGCGACCAGCGCCGGGATCAGCAGGATGACCGAGACCACGGCCCCCATCTCGAAATTCTGCTGGCCGATCACCTGCTTGTAGATGTCGACCGCCAGAACGTTGTACTGGCCGCCGATCACCTTCGGCAGGCCGAAATCGGTGATTACCAGATTGAAGACGACGAAGCCGGCCGAAATCAGGCCGAACCGGGCGCCGGGCAGGGTGACCGTGCGGAAGGTGCGCCATTTGCTGGCGCGCAGGCTTTCCGAGGCCTCATAGAGCCTGGCGTCCGAGATCGACAGCGCCGTCTGCATGATGATGAAGGCATGCGGCAGGGTGAAGAAGACCGACCCGATGACGATGCCGATCGGCCCATAGATGGAATGGCCGAACAGCAATTCCTTCAAGACGCCCTGATTGCCGAACAGATAGACAAGCGCGATCCCCGGCAGCAGCGACGGCACCAGGATCGGGATCATCGCAATCAGGCGGAACGCGCCCTTGAACGGCATGCAGGACCGCGTCAGCGCATAGGCCAGCCCGAAGGCGACGGTCACCGTGATCAGGGTGCTGATGGCCGCAATCAGCAGCGAGTTGTAGATCGATCGGAAGAGTGACGGCGTCGAGAAATAGCGCGCATAGTTCTCCAGCCCGAAACTGGCGACCGGGCGCATCACGACCCGCCGGAACTCGTTGCTGGAATATTCGTGCCATTCGGTATCCGCGATGCGCTCGCTGCCGTAAAGGAAGGCCGCCCCCTCGGTGACGATGCGGATACGGTAGCGGGTCGGCGCGCGGAAACTGAAATCCGGAAACATCGGGATCGGCGAAAGCCGAGTGTCGCTGCCGCCGGCCAGGTCGTCGGCCGTATAGGCATCGGTCTGCGCCGCGAGGTCGGCGGCCAGCATTTCCGGCCCGAAGCCCTCGCCGGTATCGACCTGAAAGGCGAAGGCGGTGAGGTCCACCGCATAGGTCGAGACGCTTTTCGACAGCATGGCGTAGAGCGGCAAGGCGAGCGTGATCAGCAGATAGGCCGCGATCACAGCCATGAAGGCACGCATCGTCCAATCGTCGGCGCCGATCTTCTGGCGCACCCGCCTGCCGGCGACGGGCGCCCGCGCGGTACTGTCCACCGCCGTCATCGCGGGTCGCTTCCCTGCGGGAAGGCGCGCAGCCGCTCGGTGACGAAATTGAGCGACAGGCGCATCCCTTCGTTGATGTTCATGAGCCGCGCCCGATTGGTCGAAACGCTGACGGTCAGCGCATCGTCCCCGACCTCGGGGCACCGCAGCTGCAGATGCCAGATCGCGCCCAGGAATTCGACCTCCTCGACGACCGCGACGCAACTTGAAGCGGCCTCGTCCGCGCTATCCGCCGCGTTCAGGATCATATCCTCCGGCCGGACCACGACGGTGCAGTTGTCCCCCTGCCGCAGCGGGTCGGTCGGACAGTCCAGGGAAATCTTGCCGACGCGCACCCTGTCCTTGCCTTCGACCACGCCCGGCAGACGGTTGATCTCCCCGATGAAGTCGGCGACGAACAGCGAGGCCGGGTCGCGGTAGATGTCCGTCGGCGTGCCGTATTGCTCTATCACGCCATGGTCCATGACAACGATCCTGTCCGCCATGGCCAGGGCCTCTTCCTGGTCATGGGTGACCATGATCGTGGTGACGCCCAGCCGCTCCTGCAGCGACTTCACCTCATGCCTCAGGTGGACGCGCACCTTCGCGTCCAGCGCCGACAGCGGTTCGTCGAGCAGCAGCAGGCCGGGGGAGGTCGCGAGCGCGCGGGCAAGGGCCACGCGCTGCTGCTGACCGCCGGACAGCTGCGCCGGGTATTTCGCGCCCTGGTCCGGCAGGCCGACCAGGTCGAGCAGTTCCGCGACCCGCGTCTTGACCTCCGCGCGCGGGGTCCGGGCGTTTTCAAGCCCGTAGGCGACGTTCTGGAAAATCGTCAGGTTCGGGAACAAGGCATAGGACTGGAAGACGATGCCGAAATCCCGCTGCGCCGGCGGCAGGGCGGAAATGTCGCGCCCGGCCTGGTGGATCGCGCCCGAGGTCTGAACGTCCAGCCCCGCGATGGCGCGCAGCAGTGTCGTCTTCCCGCAGCCCGACGGGCCCAGGAAGCATACGAATTCCCCTTCGTTCACGTCGAAGGAGATGTCGTTCAGCGCTGTAAAGGTACCGAAAGTCTTCGTCAGGTTGCGGATGCTGAGATAGGGCTGGTCCGATGTCGTGTCCGGCATGGTCTGGTACAAAAATCCTGCAAAGTTCTGAATGGTCCGGCCCTGGGGCGAAGAGCCTGGAGCGGGGCCCTGTAATGGGGACTCTGTGGCGGGACCCGATGGAACGGTGCCGGCCCGCCTGGACCGGCACCGCCCGGAAAAGGGTTACCCTCAGCCCTTCGGTTCGGACTTGGAATCGTAGCGCTTCTGCCACTCTTCCAGAATACGTTTGCGGTTGTTCGCCGCGAACTCGAAGTCGTTCTGGATCATCTTCTCCAGCAGGTTCGGCGGGAAATGCTCGACCGGCTTGGCGACGCCCGGCATGGCGACGACGGCATAGCCGTCATTGTACATTTCGTTCGCCTTGCGGCTGATCGACCAGTCGACCAGCGTCTTTGCGGCGTCCAGCTTGGCCGTGCCGGCGATGATGGCGGTTGCCTCCATGTCCCAGCCCACGCCCTCTTCGGGGACGATGATTTCGATCGGCGCGCCCTCGGCCTTGGACTTGGCGCCACGGAAGGCGAAGGAAATGCCGATCGTCGTTTCGCCCGAAGCGGCCATCTTGCAGGGCTTGGACCCGGAATGGGTATAGCGCGCAATGTTCTTGTGCAGCGCGTCCATGAAGGCCCAGCCGCCGTCCTCGCCCATCATCTGCAGCCAGCTGGAAACGTCCAGGAAACCGGTGCCCGAGGAATTCGGGTTCGGCATGATCACATGGCCTTCATAGATCGGCTTGGTCAGGTCGGCCCAGGATTTCGGCGCCGGCAGGTTGTTCTTCGCGGCTTCGACGGTGTTGAAGCATACCGACGCGACCCAGGCATCCATGCCGACCCAGGTCGGCGGATTGGAATTGTCGACGAATTTCGGGTCCAGCTTGTCGACGCCCTTGGGCGCGTAGGGTTCCAGCATCCCCTCGCTTTTCAGCAGCAGCAGCGAGGTCGCCGCCAGGCCCCAGACCACGTCCGCCTGCGGGTTGTTCTTCTCCGCCAGCAGCTTCGCGGTCACGATACCGGTCGAATCGCGGACCCATTTGATGGTGATGTCCGGGTGGTCCTCATTGAAGCGGGCCGCGTATTTCTGCAAATCCTCGGCCTCGACCGCCGTATAGACGACCAGTTCGGTCTCAGCCCGGGCCGGCCCCGTCGCCGCGATTGCAGCCATCGCGGTCGCGGCGGCCAGTGCGAGCAGCCGGGATCCTGATTTCTTTAACAACATCTTGGTACTCCCCTGTGATAACCCCTGTCATAACCATCGTGACGCCATTGCCTGCGGTGGGGCTTTTCTCGGTATTGCCGGTAAACCCGGCACAGCCCGTTCTCCGCCCGACAAACAGCAAACGGTGCCCGAGTATAGGGGAGAGCCAGGCGCAAGCCCAAGAAAATGTTACAGTGATGTTACAATAGCGTTACGCGCCGCGCCCGTCGGGTGCCCGGACATCTTCGGCCTGCCGGGTTGCCGCCAGTAGCGCCGATACGCCGACACAGAGGCCGAGCTTATCCTGCCTGCACCAGGGCGTATTTCCGGGGGAGGGCGGGGGTGCACCGTCAGCGCAAAGCAAAACCGCCCTGCCGGATCGGCAGGGCGGTCTTTGAAACCGGAAAGCTTTGCGGGCGGTTACTTCGCCGCGCTGGCCTTCTTGGCGGCTTTCGCCGGCGCGGCGGGCTGCATCTTGACGATGGCAGCCTTCGCTTCGTCCAGGCTTTCGCCCAGGCGCGCGGTCATCAGGGCGAAGGCTTCTTCCTGGGACTTCGCCAGGATTTCGCTCAGCTCCCGCGTGTTCGCGACGGTATCGGCCAGCGAGACCTTCGCGGCGTCGACGGATTTCACCGCGACTTCCTGCGGATCGGCGGAGGCGCCGTTCTTGGCGTCCTCGACCAGAACCGCCGCGTCGTTGGCGTAGCCGGTCAGGATTTCGCCCTGGCGCTTCAGCACGGCCTGGACACCGTCAAGGACGATCTTGTTGGCGGCGGCAACCGCCTCGACGTTCTTGCGAACCGGTGCGAAGAAATCGGACAGTTCGGCCGGATAGTCCATTTTCTGGAAGGACGTACCGAAATCGCCGGACAGGAACGGGTTGTTCTTCGGGTCGAACATCGGGTTCTTCGAAAAATCGAAAGCATTGAAATTGGTCAACTAACGTCTCCTCTTCGGTCCGCCGCGTTTCGCCAACGGACGGTTTCTGGCAGTCACGATTGTGCGCTGCAACATGAGCGGAATATAATGATGTTGGATGGGAATGCAAGAAAAATTGTGCAGTGCACAAAAATTGGGGTGCCAGAACGGCATTATCCAAGCAAAGGTAACGGTTTACCTTATGCCGTCTTCGCCTTGCGTCCCCGTTTCCCGGGTCGGACTCTGCGGCCCAATTGCTTCTCCACATCCTTCAGCCAGTCTTCCGACCCCAGCGGGCGGCCGATCGTTTCGGCCTTGTGGATCAGGGCCGACATCTCGGCATCTTCACCCGCCTTCAACAGCGCGCGAAAATCGGGGTAGCGCTCAAGCACCGGCCCGACATCGACGAGCCCGTCGCTCTTTCCGGCGAGATGGGCGCGCGTGCTCGCCCATTTCCAGTCCCGCGCCCGGCGCACGAGCCGCGCGCGCACCGGGTTGAGCGACACATAGCGCACCGCATGCATCAAGTGCTCTTCGTCCATGGCGACGGAGCCGAACCGGCCTTGCCACAGATGGCCGGTCCATTCGTGGCGCGCAACCCGTCTTCGGTTTCCGGAACCAGGATCAGGTGCACGTGGTTCGGCATCAGGCAATAGGCCCAGACCGACGTGCCCGCCCGTTCGGCCGCCTCCGCCAGCAGGTTCTTGTAAAGAACGTAATCGCCGTCCTCGAAAAAGACGGGCTCGCGCCGGTTGCCCCGCTGGGTGACGTGATGCGGAGTGCCGGGAAGAACGATGCGTGCGATGCGGGCCATGAAGGGAGAATACCACGGATGAGGTCATGAATAAAGTAAACTGTCACCGTAATTTGACAAGGAGGACACAGCGAAAAAAGCCGCGTAACCTAGCCCCTCAAGGAGCGGCGACTGTCAGGTAATTACCGTCTCTGTACAATCCAACCCTTGCTCGAAAGGGGCCGTCCACATATGTCACCGTAATTCGTTTAGTGTTTAGGTAACACTATTCTTACTAATAAGAGAATTGATGTGAACCGTTAGGTAAGAGTCGGTGATACTAAAGCCTTCGCGCGCCCATACTTTTTGAACGGCATAGTTTTGCACTTGCGTCGACACTCGCATCTTTAACATTCCATTATTAATAGATTGTAGTTGTGTATGACGAACGATATCGCCGTACACGCCACCACCTGAAAAATCTGGCATAACCCCATAAAGTATGCCTTCTGATATCAAGCCTTCATAGTCAAAACTTACCGTCGCGTAGGCAATCGCTAAACCATCCCGTTCCACTAATATGCAATTCTTCTCAGCACCAGCAGGCTTCACATACGAGCGCACCCACTCTTTATAGCCTTCATTTATATCACCCAAGTCCAAATGTATGTTCGATGAATAGTGGTTGGTGTAGTCTTCAAATATTTTTTCTGTCATTAAACCCAACAAATCATAGTCATCTTCTGACGCGATCCTAAACACTAGATCCTTATTTCGAATTTGCTTTGGCACAAAGTCAATCAACGGACACGTGTAATACACTAATGTATCCGCAACAATGTATGGATATTTAACTTGCGACAGCTCGTTGAGTTCAGAAATACGCTCACACGGAAGTCGGAACATATAAACATCTGCTTTAGTTTCTTCCAAAGCCGCTGAAATTGCGGAAGCATCAATGCTATCCAATACTCCATCTCTATATATATTCATATTGAACCGATTTGATTCCAAAGAACTATACTGAAGCTGCATCATCGCTCACGCCTTTTGTTTTTAGAACTGTAAAAGACGATCTACGGTAGCATATTGGAAATTGACATTGCAAAAGGCAGATTTACATCTGAAGTGGCAGATTCACGTTCCAAGTGCACCACTGCGCGCGTTGGTGAAGACCTCATAGGGTGTTCTGTAGCCGTGGCATTTACGGGGTCTATGATTGATTGCTCTGGTGGCTGCCGCAAGGTCCTTTGTTGAGACGGCTGTGAATTACGGTGACATATGTGGACGGCCCCTTTCGAGCAAGGGTTGGATGAAGGTTCGGCGGTCGTTGCGTGCAGTCATATGTCCGGCCTGTTTCGCGCGGTCTTATGACCGCTGGCCCCGATGGTCTCCGCGAGCGTGCGTCCTATCAGTTTAGCAGGCTTGTCTCAGCCTCTGTCACCGTACGGATTCGAGCGCGCTCTCGGTCGCAACCGTTTGCCATCACTTCGTTCTACCCTCGCACCTCGACCGGCTCCGGCTGGGTCATGCCGGTTTTGCGTAATAAGCGCCGTCGCGCATCAACGCCCAAGCGATCCGCGCCATCTTGTTGGCCAACGCCACCGCAACGACCTTCGCCGACCGCCGTTTGCAATTACGGTGACATATGTGGACGGCCCCTTTCGAGCAAGGGTTGGATGAAGGTTCGGCGGTCGTTGCGTGCAGTCATATGTCCGGGCTGTTTCGCGCGGTCTTATGACCGCTGGCCCCGATGGTCTCCGCGAGCGTGCGTCCTATCAGTATAGCAGGCTTGTCTCAGCCTCTGTCACCGTACGGATTCGAGCGCGCCCTCGGTCGCAACCGTTTGCCATCACTTCGTTCTACCCTCGCACCTCGACCGGCTCCGGCTGGGTCATGCCGGTTTTGCGTAATAAGCGCCGTCGCGCATCAACGCCCAAGCGATCCGCGCCATCTTGTTGGCCAACGCCACCGCGACGACCTTCGCCGACCGCCGTTTGAGAAGCTCCCGCACCCAGGGCCGGGTGCGCACCTCCTTCGAGCGGAACAGAGCCGCCGTCGCACCGGTCACCAGAAGCCTGCGCAAATAGCCGTCGCCGCGTTTCGATATCCCGCCCAGGCGCGCCTTGCCCCCGGTCGAATGCTGTCGCGGAACTAAACCCAGCCAGGCAGCGAACTGCCGTGCCGAGGCGAAGACAGAGGGGTCGGGGACGCTGGCGACAAGCGCACTCGCAAGTATTGGCCCGATGCCCGGCATCGAGGCAAGCCGCCGGCTCGTCTCGTTCTTCTTGTGCCATGCGGTGAGTTCCCGGCCGAGTTCCTCGATTCTTTCCACGGTATCGTAGAATTGGCGGACCAGCGACATCAGCGCTCGCCGTGCCAGCGTCGGGAGACGCGCATCCTCACCGTCCTCTACTATCGCGGCCAGACGCTTCGTACCCGCGATCCCCTGCGCCTCGACAATCCCGAACTCAGCCATATGCCCGCGCAAGGCGTTCCCCGTCATCGTCCGCTGGCGAACCAGCCGGTCCCGAATACGATGGAGGCTCAGCACGGCTTGCTGCTCCGCCGTCTTTACCGGAACGAAGTGCATGCCGGGCCGCGTCACCGCCTCGCAGATCGCTTCCGCGTCCGCCGCATCCGTCTTGTTCCGCTTCACATAGGGCTTCACGTATTGCGGCGGGATCAGACGGACATCGTGTCCAAGGGCTTGAAGTTCCCGGCCCCAAAAATGCGCCGTCGCACAGGCTTCGATTCCGATAAGACACGGCTCAAGCGAACCGAAATAGCTCAGCATGTCCGAACGGCGCAGCTGACGGCGTTCCAAAACCGCGCCCGATGTATTCGATCCGTGAACCTGGAAAACACGCTTGGCGATATCCAAGCCGATTACTGCTATGCTGCTCATGGACGGTCTCCTCAATTGGTGATCCTTTGACAGACACCACCTTGGCACAGCGATGCCGCAGCAGGGGCCGTCCACCCCATCAGTTTACTTATATTGTTGTGACGATCCCCCTGTGGGCTCTGTCTGCGGGGATCACCCCCTCAACCGACTATTCCCCGCATCATAAACCGGCTCAGCCAGCACGGTCGCCTTGCGCGCCTGGCCGAGGACCAGCACGTCGAATGTCGTCCCCGGCGCGACGAATTCCGGTTTCACATAGGCGAAGACCAAGCTTTTTCCCGTCCGGTGGCCGAAGCCGCCTGAGGTGGTGACGCCGATGTTTTGGTCGCCGGCCATCACGGCTTCGCCGCCGCGGGCGTCGCAGTCGCCGATTTCCAATTCGCAATAGACCAGTTGCTGGCTGACGCCGTCCTGCTTGCGCTGCAGGGTGGCGGCCTTGCCGAGGAAGTCCTCCTTGTCGAAACGGCAGAAGCGTTCCATGTCGGCCTCGATCATCGTGATCTCGTTCGTCATCTCCGCCGCGTAGCCCTTATAGGCCTTTTCCAATCGCATGGCATTGACCGCATAGGTGCCGAAATCGACCAGGCCCATCGGGCGGCCGACTTCGTCGATCGCTTCATACAGCGCCGGCAGGTCCTCCATCGGGGCGTGAAGCTCCCAGCCCAGCTCACCGACATAGTTCACGCGCAGGGCGCGGACATCGATATCCGCCACGGTGATTTCCCGGCCGGTCAGCCATTTGAATTTGTCGTTGGACAGGTCCGTGTCGGTCAACTGCTGCAGGATGTCCCGCGCCTTCGGGCCGACCAGGACCAGGTTGCCGTAATCGTCGGTGATGTTGGAGACGTTGACGTCCTCGCTATCGCCCACATGCTGGGTCAGCCAGTCGAAATCGCGGATTTCCGCCGAGGCGCCGGACAGCAGATAGAAGCGGTCGTCGTCCAGGCGGGTGATGGTGCATTCACCCTCGATCCGCCCATGGTCGTTCAGGAAATGGCACAGGCCGATGCCGCCCTCGCGTTTCGGCACCTTGTTGGCGACGATCCGCTCCAGGAAGCTTTCCGCGTCGCCGCCCGTCACGTCGTACTTCGCGAAACCGCTGAGGTCGCAGATCCCGGCCGCCTCCATCACGCCCTTGCACTCGGCCGCCACCGCGTTGAAGGCGTTGTTGTGCTTGAAGGTGATTTCCTCCTCCCGCCCGTCGGGGGAGAAGTATTTCGGGCGCTCCCAGCCGAAGGTCGGCGCATAGAGCGCGCCTTTTTCTTTCAGGATGTCGTAGAGGCTGGACTTGCGCGCGCCGCGTCCGGCGGGCCGTTCCTCGCCCGGCAGGTGCAGGGCGTACATATGGGTGTAGTCTTCGAAGCTGCGCTCCCGCACATGGATTTCGTTGGCGTAGGGGCCGAAGCGGCGCGGGTCCAGGCCCGCCATGTTGATTTCCGCCTCCCCATGCACGATCCACTGGGCCAGATATTTGCCGCAGCCGGCCCCCTGGGCGATGCCGATGGAAGACCCGTTGCACATCCAGTAATTCTTCAAACCGCCCGCGGGGCCCAGCAGCGGGTTGGCGTCCGGCGTATGCGGAATGGCGCCGTTGACGATCCGCTTGATGCCCGCATTGGCGAAGATCGGCATGCGTTCCATGACGCGTTCGATCCAGGGCATGATGCGGTCCAGTTCCTCGGTGAACAGCTCGTTCTCCGACTCCCATTCCGGATGGCCGCCGCGTTCGGCCCAAGCCTCCGCCGCGTTTTCGGTTTCGTAGATCCCTATCAAACCGGCCTTCTGTTCCTGCCGGTAATAGGAAGAAGGATAGGGATCGCGCATCACCACCATCTCCTCGTCGCGATCCAGGAATTCCTGGATCGGGTCGGTGACGATGTAATGATGCTTCATATTGGTGATGGGCACGTCGACGCCGGCCATCTGGGCGACCTTGCGGGCATAGCAGCCGGCCGCGTTCACCACATGCTCGCAGGTCACCGTGCCCTGTTCGGTCACGACCTGCCATTCGCCGTTCGGCATATGGTTGATGTCGAGCACCCGGTTGTTGCGGTAGATCTCCGCCCCCATGTCGCGCGCGCCCTTGGCAAGAGCGTTGCAGCAGCCGGCCGGGTCCACATGCCCGTCATCCAGGGTCCAGGCCCCGGCGATCACGCCGGTCGTGTCGACGAAGGGATTGATCTTCCTGATCTCGTCCGGGCCGATGATCTGCATGCGGAAGCCGATCATCTTGCTGACGCCTTCCACATGTTTGAACCAGTCCAGTTCCGCCTCGTTCGTCGCGAAGCGGATGCCGCCGCAGCCGTGCCAGGAAACGTATTGCCCGGTCTTTTCCTCAAGCGTGGGATAGAGCGTGTTGCCGTAATGGTGGATCATCGCCATGGAATAGTCGGCGATGAAGCTGGGGCATTGTCCGGCCGCGTGCCAGGTGGAGCCGGAGGTGAGTTCGCCTTTCTCGATCAGGATCGAGTCGGTCCAGCCTTCCTCGGCCAGATGATAAAGCAGCCCGCAGCCCATCATGCCCCCGCCGATGATGACGACCCGTGCGTGATCCCGCATGAAACTCTCCCCCTAGCAGACTCTGGCTAAACTCTTGGACATTCCGGATTGGTTCTTGACGTCAGGACGGCGACATCCTGGCACGGTCCAGGCGGATGGGGAACCGTTGGCGCAGTTCCGCGTCCAGCCCGTCCGAAATATGGCGCGGGAAGTGGCTCGACAGGATTTCCCGCGTCTTCTTCTCCGCCCGGTCGATGATGGTGGGCGATCCCTGTTCGATCCATTCCTTCGGGCTGGCCCGGCAGCCGACCAGGGGATAGGCGTATTCCGACTGCATCCGCTGCAATGTCTGGGCATGGCCCAGGAAATGACCCGGCCCCTGGGTGCAGACATCGCGCATCGCCTCGACCGAGATCGACTCGTCGTCGACCGCGATCCCCGCGACCGTGCGCAGCGCACCGCCGATGCTGTCATTGTCGATCACCATGCTTTCCAGGCAGGCGCCGAGCAGGCTGGCATGCATGCCGGCGGATTCGTAGACAAGGTTCGCGCCGGAATTGGCGACGAGCGCGTGGTTGTACCCTTTTTCATACCCCGCCTGGGCGTCGGGTACTTTTGAATCGGACATGCCCGCGGTCACCCCACCGCACAGGTCGTAGAAGCGCGCCATCTGGGCGCAGGCGGACATCAGCAGGGCCTGTTCGCCGCTGCCGCCGGACATCGCGCCAGTGCGCAGATCCGAAACGAAGGGCCAGGTGCCGAAGATGCAGGGATGGCCGGGGCTGATCAGGTTTACATAGACCAGGCCGGCCAGCACTTCGGCCACTTCCTGCACCACCGCGCCGGCCAGCGCCGCCGGGCTGGTCGCGCCCGCCTGACCGGCGGCCAGCAGCAGGATCGGCATGCCCTCGCGCACGCCCAGCTCCAGGGTCCGGCAGGCATCCTCGGCGAATTTCAGGGGCGGCACCACGAAGCAGCAGGACATGCTGACGAAGGGGCGCTCGCGCCACTTCTTCTCGCCGCCCGCGACCGCATGCAGCATCTGCATGCTGACGGCGAGATTCTCCGGCGTCACCCAACTGGTGCCGACATGTTTCGACGTGCCGCTGATCGCGCCGTAACAGGTGTTGGTGTCCATTTCCAGCGGGTCGGGCAGGTCGCGGCAGACCACCGTGCGCTGGAAGAAATGGATGTTGTCCAGCGCGTCGGCCATGCGCGCCATGTCGTAAAGATCGGCCGCCGTCGACTCGCGATAGGCGCCGGTGCGCGGGTCGACGATATGGACCGCCGCGCCGGCCGTGCCGAAATAGACCTTGGTGCCCCAGGGTTCCATGTCGTGGCGCGGATCCTGCGCATGCAGCGGGAAATTGCGCGCCGCCTTGGCGATCGTGTCCTCGACCAGGGCCCGAGGGAACAAAAGACGTCCCTGAGGCGACAGTGACCCGCCCGCGGCCAGGACAAGATCGCGGCAGCTGGGGATCGCATCCGCCAGCCCGATCTGTTCCAACACGTCGAGGGCGGCCTGGTGAATTTTTTCGATGTCGCGTCCGGTCAGCGGCTGATAGCGCCCGCCTTCCAGGCCGGGGCGGATGGCGCGCTTGTCGTCGGTCAGCGGCGCGGCGCGCAACGCCTTGCGGGCGGCGCGGCCACCCCTTCGTTTCGAGGAGGAACCGGCATCTTCCGGCATCAGCACGTCGGCCATATGGATATCCCACCGCAACGGTTTATTGAGGAAAAGGTCCTCCCTTTCGCGAATCCTCAGCAAACGATTGATTCTCACTTCGACATGAATTCAACTAACCTTATCCGGATGTGTGTAATGCTGCATCGCAGCATGGACGGGCTTTCCGGAGGGTTTCATCGACATCCAGCGTAAGGGGAGCTAATGGCCCATGCCCCGCAAATTACCGTCGCTCAGCGCCGCCAAGGCTTTTGAGGCCGCCGCCCGTCTGTTGAGTTTCCGCGCTGCGGCGGAAGAGCTTTCCGTCACCCATTCGGCGATCAGTCACCAGGTGAAATCGCTGGAGGCGCAACTGGGCGTGCTGCTGTTCAAGCGCGGGCCGCAATCGGTTTCGCTGACCGAAGCCGGGCGGCTCTATTTCCCGGTGCTGCGCGATGCGCTCGACCGGATCGCCGAGGGGACCGAACTGGTCCGCGCGATGGAAAGCCCGAAGGAATTGACGGTTCAGGTCTATATCACCATGGCGATGAACTGGCTGATCCCCCGGCTGCATGAATTCCAGCAGCGCTTTCCGGACATCAAGGTGCGGCTGGAAACCTCGCGGGTCTCCTGGGATTTCGACGCGGAGCATGCCGATCTCGGCATCGTGCTGCAGACGCCGAGCGACCCCAGCGTGCATCGGGAGGTCCTGGCCCGCGCCGCGGTCACGCCGCTCTGCAGCCCGAAGCTGCTGGGCGGGAAGAACGGCATCAGCCGGCCGGAAGATTTGCACCGGTTCCCCTTGCTGAAAATCTACACCGCGGCGCAGGACTGGCCGATCTGGTTTGAAAAGGCCGGCGTCGCCCCGGCGGTGGAAAGCGAGGCGATCACCGTCGACAGCTATATCTTGGCTTATGAAGCGGCGATGGATGGGCAGGGGGTAGCGATGGGACTCAAACCCTTCGCCATGCCGGATCTGAATGTGGAACGACGCTTGGTCGCGCCCTTCGGGATCGTCGCGGAACGGTCCGACAGCTGGCTCCTGGTCTGCCGTCCGGAACGCCTGGACCGCCCCGCCGTCCGCGCCTTCCGCAACTGGATCCGCGAAGCCGCCGGCGCCGCGCCGGCCAAGGTGGCCTGAGGCAGAAATACCCAAGCCGGGCGGTGAGCGAAAGGCGAAGCCGTGCGGCTATTCGCAAGATGTCTTGCGATAGACGATACGGCGGCCCATCCGGCCAAGAAACTCAAGAAAACGGCGGAGCGTTTCCCGCGCCGGCTGACAGTGGTCGGCGGTAGATGGCGGATCGTGTTCCGAACTCCATCCTTCGTGTCTTTCCATGCGTCCTGCGCAACCCCGCCGGCATCCCGGGTCACCACGAGAATGGTCGCCGTTGATCCTCTGTGCGGCCGTATCGAACCCACACGGATTTGACACTGAAAGCGATCGGTGCAAAGTTGGAACAGTGTTCCGGAACGGTGTTCCAATTTTTGGATGGACTTTGAATGTCATTACAAATCGATCGAACCTTGGATGTTCTTGAGCTCTATGCCGGTCATGCTGAAGGATTGGCGCTCAGTGAAACCGCGACAAGATTGAACCTGGCAAAAGGGGCGACCCATCGCTTGCTGAGCCAGCTTACGCAGCGCGGATACCTAGAGCAGGATGAGCAAAGCCAGCGCTACAGACTGACGCTGAAGATGGTGGTGCTGGGCTTCCGTCACCTCACCAATACCGGGCTGACCGATGTCTGCCAGCCGGAGTTGGATAAGATGGCCAACATTACCGGCGAGTTGGTCAGGCTGACCGTTGTCGACGGCGACCATTTGATTTGGGCGGCGCAAGCCCAGGGCGCGCGCCACGGCTTGCGTTATGACGGGAATTACGGCCGACCCGTGAACCTTACCGCGACGGCAACCGGCAAGTGTTGGCTGGCCACACTCGACGATCAGCGAATTGAGCAGATCGTGGCCAGCCAGGGGTTCGGCGACCCTTCGGAGGTCGGGCCGAAATCGTTGCGAAAACTCTATGATGTTCTCGCCGAGATCGACAAGACCAGACGGCAGGGATTCGGGATCGCCTATGAGGAGGGGGAGCCCGGCATGTGCGCCGTCGCGGCCGCCATCAAGGGATCCACGCCGGATGCACCGGCTGTCGGTACGCTCAGCGTCGCCGCGCCGACGGTGCGAACGCCTGTCGAGAAATTGCAGGAATGGGGACCGGGCGTGATTGCCGCGGCTGATCGCTTGTCGGATTTGTGGCCGATCAGGGATTTCCAATCCTCTTCGCAGGCACGGTTAAGCGCATGAGCAATAAATCGGAAATCGAGACCGCCAAGCCATCCTTCCTTGCGTCGATATATCGAAAGGCCGGTGGGCTTCGTCAGTTCCTGATCAGTTTTCTTGTGCTGTTTGTCGTCTGGGAAGCAGGTGTCAGGATATTTGGCGTTGCGACCTATCTGTTGCCGCCGCCATCGCTGATCTGGTCCGAGTTTGCGTCAACTTGGGAATATGTGCTGGCCAATACTTGGATTACCACGAGTGAGATAATCGTCGGTTATCTGGTCGCAGTGGCTGTCAGCGTGCCGCTTGCGGTTTTCGTCGCCTATTTCCCGACGATGGAGCGCATGTTCTATCCGATCGTCGTGTTCCTGCAAATCGTCCCGAAGATCGCCATTGCGCCCTTGTTCATCATTTGGTTCGGCTTTGGGTTTACCCCGAAAATCTTGCTGGTTTTCCTGCTGTCATTTTTTCCGATCGTCGTTTCAAGCATATCCGGGTTCAAGTCGATCGATGACGAAAGCATGGAACTGGCGAAATCGACGGGCGCCAGTGCCTGGATGATCTTCCGCAAGATACGATTGCCGAACGCATTACCGAGTATTTTTACCGGCCTGAAAGTCGCCGCGGCACTGTCGTCGACCGCAGCGGTCGTGGCGGAGTTCGTCGCGTCCGACAAAGGGCTCGGTTACCTGTTGCTGCGCTATAATGGGGATCTCGAAACCCCCATGGTGTTCGCGACGATCATCGTTTTGTCGATCGTCGGACTGATCGTCTACTACGCCGTCGAGCTCCTCGAAAGAATAGCCATCCCCTGGCACGTCTCGCAACGCAAGGACAGCGATCCGCAGCCGACGGCATAGGTCAATTCGGCTCGGTCGCGGTGGATTTTCCAATTTCTGATACAAACCAGTCTTAGGGAGGATAAAATGAAAAAAAGTAGAATATTCACCGTTCTGGCCGCGATGTGGACGGCAGTGTTTTTGGCTGCGCCGGCCCAGTCCGCCGACGATGTGTCGGTTAGGCTTAATTGGTATCTCGTGGGCTTCCATGCCCCTATCTATCTTGGCAAAGCCAACGGCTATTTCACCGACGAGGGGATCAATCTGACCATCAATGAAGGGCGTGGTTCCGGTGTGGCCACACAGGTCGTCGGTTCGAAGAGCGATACCTTTGGAATTGCCGATGCCGGAACCATGATCATAGCGGTGTCGAAAGGCATTCCTATTCAGGCGATCATGTCGCCGATGAATGTATCGCCCTTTGGCATCATCTCTCGCGCGGATGCCAACATAAGAACGCCGCAGGACCTTGAAGGCAAAAAACTGGCGGTAACAGCCGGTGACGCTCTGACCCAACTCTTTCCCGCAGTCGTGAAATCGAACGATTTGGACGCCGGGAAAATTGACATGATCTTCGTCGACCCGGCTGCAAAAGTGGTGTCCGTTCTAGAGAAAAAAGCGGACGCCTTGCTCGGCAGCGCCGATGCGCAGTTCTTTCAGATCGAAGCCAAGGGGGTGAAGGCTGCGGCGCTCAATTTCGCCGATATCGGTGTGAACACGGTAGGTCTGAGCGTCATCACGCATCGCGATACAGTTGCTGAGAACCCTGACCTCGTGCGGCGTTTTGTTAAAGCCATGCAGCGTTCGTACGAAGCCGCCATTGCGGACCCGGATGCAGCGATTGCCGCAGCTGTGGACGCCAAGCCCGATGTCGATGCCGGCGTCCTGAAAGGCCAGTTGCTGGTCGATCTCGGTTTGCTTGAATCTCCCTCGTCAAAAGGCAAGGGCATAGGCTATGGCGCGGCTGAAGACTGGGGGCGCACGATTTCATTGCTGAAGGAGTACCGCGGATTGAAGACGGATGAGGACGCATCGCATTTCTACACCAACGCGTTCCTTCCCAAGCCGTGACTTCGGCGGTCCGAGGCAAATATGACGAATAGTGTGAGAGTCGCGGCCGAGCCCCTGGAATCGTCCAGGGCCTCGGCCCCGTCCGAAGAAGAAATTAGCATTAGAATCGATGGCGCATCCAAGGTCTTCAGCCGGGGAAAGGTGGAGACCGTCGCGCTGGAAGGGGTGGATCTATCGATTGCCCGATCGGAATTCGTGGCCATTGTTGGTCCGTCCGGATGCGGAAAATCAACATTGATGCGGCTTATAGCGGGCCTCGCGATGCCGACCGATGGTACGATTTCGGTCGATGGTCAAACCGTTCAAGGGGCGATCACCAACCTTGGTATCGTCTTCCAGAAAGCCGTCCTGCTTGAATGGCGGAATGTCCTTCAGAACGTATTGCTGCAGGTCGAAATGCGCGGGTTGCGACCGGCGGATTATGAACAGCAAGCCAGAAGACTGCTGGCGTCGGTGGGGCTGGCGGGTTTCGAGGACCGGTTTCCGCATGAACTGTCAGGCGGCATGCAGCAACGCGCCGGTATCGTCAGAGCGTTGATCCACGACCCACCGCTCTTGATGATGGATGAACCGTTCGGTGCTCTTGATGCGCTGACCCGGGAACAATTGCGCATTGATTTGGAAGAACTGTGGCTGGCAACGAAGAAAACAGTGCTATTCATCACGCATTCCATTGATGAAGCCGTGCTTCTGGCGGACCGGGTCGTCGTTATGTCGCCAAGGCCCGGTAGGGTGGAAACGATCATCCCCATAGACCTGCCGCGTCCTCGAGGGCTCGCCGCCCGCAAGTCGCCGGTTTTCGACGCCGCGGTCGATCAGATCACGGATATTTTTCTGGACAAAGGTGTGCTTCAGGGCGGTGGACGTAGCTCCGGTTTCTGACCGCTATGCACTGAAGATGAAAGGAAGCGAAATGACGTTCGCAGGGAAGGCGGTCGTCTCAATCTGGCACGATATTGCCGATGAAGGACGCGATGAATTCTATTGGTGGCACCTCCATGAGCACATGCCCGAGCGCGCCGCGGTCAAGGGTATCGCGCGTGGGCGTCGTTACATTGCCGAAGCGGGCGCGCCGGAGTTCTTCACCCTGTATGAGGCTGAGGATTTGGATGCGCTTGCTGGGAAGGAGTATCTCACGCGCCTGAATAACCCGACGCCCTGGACCTTGAGTACGGTTAAACACTTTCGGAACGTCGCGCGGTCGATCCAGCGTGTTCGTTATTCCAAAGGTCCGGGGATGGGTGGTTATCTACTCACAATACGATGCGAAGCGTCCGATGCGGATCGGTTCGCGAGTGATCTCGTGCAGCATGCGCTTGATCCGGTTTCAGCGATCAAGGGGATAGCGGGGGTTCATCTCTGCGAGACGGACATGTCGATAAGCGACACTCCGACCAAGGAGCGTAAACAACGGGACGGCGGGACGGAAATGCCGGGTTGGGCGATTCTCGTAGAGGCGGCACGCCGCGAAGAGATCACTCATGTGTGCGAACAGGTCTTATCGGACGACGCATTAATCGCCTTCGGTGTGAATGGAGCGCCACAATCGACAATCTATCGCTTGGAATACGTCTGCACACAGCAATGACGAGAGTGCCGGCCGACTGAATATAAGGGGAAAAGAAAAATGAAGTTTTTGCGATTTGGTGCTGTTGGTGAAGAAAAGCCCGGTTGTCTGGGAAGCGATGGCGCCATACGGGATATTTCGGCCTTGGTGACCGATATCGATCCGCAGGCCGTCGCCTCTGGCTCCCTGATTGGAATCAGTCAGGACGCGGTCGATGACGCGCCAATAGTGACGGGCGAACCCCGCATTGGAGCATGCATGGCGCGGACCGGGAATTTTATCGCGGTCGGATTGAATTACGTTCAACACGCGATTGAAACCAACGCTCCGATTCCCGACGAGCCGATTCTGTTCAACAAGGCCTCTTCCTGTATCAGCGGGCCGAATGACGATGTTGTTCAGCCGAAAGGATCCACCAAACTCGACTGGGAAGTTGAGCTCGCCTTTGTAATCGGAAAGCGCGCGTCCTATGTCGGTGAAGAAGAGGCCTTGGGGTACATCTTTGGCTACATGATTTGCAATGACGTGTCCGAGCGTGCGTTTCAGATCGAACGTGGAGGCCAGTGGATGAAGGGCAAGTGTTGCCCGACATTCGGACCGATCGGTCCGTGGCTTGTGACCGCCGATGAAATTGGCGATCCGCAAAATCTGAAGCTATGGCTGGAGGTGAATGGCGACCGGGTGCAGGACAGCAACACCGACGACATGATTTTTCCGATCGCGAAACTTGTGTCTTACATCAGCCAGTTCATGGTGCTGGAACCGGGAGACATCGTCACGACGGGAACGCCGCCGGGTGTTGGATTGGGCATGACACCCAACCGTTTCTTGAAACCCGGGGATACGATGCGTCTCGGGATAGAAGGGCTGGGCGAGCAAAGGCAGCAAGTATCCGCCATCTAGCGCGTCATCGAAGACATGGGGTATCCCGTGCTTTGAATTCTCGGCACGATCCGGTGCCGAGACCGGGGCAGTCGTCTTCACCGCCAGACCCTGCAGAAGAATTTGGCGTCCCACCGGCCAGGGTCGCCTTACGTGACGATCTCGAAAACCCGGTAGTTTCAGACAGTTCCCAATGCCCTCCGGGGCGGTCGCACGCCGGTGTAAGAACTGGCTTTTTCCGTAAAAATCCGGTAGTTTTCCGCCGTCAGGGGCCGTTAGAAGCCCCTACGGCGAAAGAAAGTGACGAATGAATGGGGATCCACGCACCGCGGCGCGTTTCGCGGGTGGGGATTCTTGGTGTTTTTGGGAAACTGCGTTTCGGCGTTCGGATGGGGGGCGTCGGCGCGCTGTTGTTGAGGGGCAGACGGTTTTGGATTCTTCAATCGGGAAGTCTTCGTTCGGGCAGGACGATGAGGCCGAGCACAGTCGTCTCGGTATGTTTTTCCGCAGGGTGTTCAGGGAACGGGAACTGATCCTGCGGTCGGACGGCACCGTCCGCTACATGCGGCTTTCCAGCCGGCTTCAGATGGGCGTCGCCGGGATTTGCCTGGCGGTCGGGTTCTGGGCCGCGGGCGTCAGCGGGACGGCCTACTGGCAAAAAACCGTGATCGACGAAAAACACCGCGAAATCGGTGAAGCCAAACTGGCGATCGAAGACCTGCGCGACGACCTGACGACCTATCAGCAGCAGATTGCCGGCGCGACCAAGTCGCTTGCGGCGCGGGCCAGCAAGCATGGCGACGGCAGCACGGTGTCCGCCCACGACCTGCAGGAATTGCGCAACGAGTTGGGCGCGATCGACGACCTGAACATCAAGCTCAGCAGCATCGTCGAACAGATCAATGTCGATGTGGATACGGATGACCCGGACCGCGCCCGGATCATCGCCTCGCGCCAGGTCCTGCATGACCGCATCGATCTGTTGCGTCAGGCCTTGAGCGAGACGCGCGAGCGGGAAACCGACCTTGCCGTCAGCGTCAAGGAAATGGCCGCCCGGGTCGATACGCTGAGCAAGCAGAAACAATCTGTCGAAAGTGAGCGCAACAAGCTGGAAAACCGCTTGGCGGAACTGGACATGCAGTTGCTGGAAAGCCGCACGCGGGTCGGGGACCTTTCCCGTGATCTGCGCCAGACGCGGGCCGACCTACGGACCGTCATGGCCGGCCGCGACACGATCGAACAGGCGCGCCAGGGCCTCGCTTCCCGTGTTGCCGTACTCGAGAAGTCCCTGCTGGAGGCGCGCAACCGCGGCGACGGGTTGGCGATCAATCTGGCCGCGATGGAACGCCGGCTGGATGAGGCGCGTGACGCCCGGGCCAATGCGGAAAAGGTCAAGGAAGACACATCCCGCAAGCTGGCCGAAGTCGGCCGGCTTCTTGCCGGATCGCGCCACCGCCAGACCGGGATCGAGAACCGGTTGGCCTCGCTTGCCTCGAAGATCGACGAGGTAACGGACGACACGGTGGCGGGTGAAGCGCAGCTGACCCAGTCGCACGATGCGGTCGCCGCGCTGGAGGTGGCGGTCAGCGCCGTGCTCAACGATATCCGCAAGACCCGCGAGGAAAAGGCCGAGGCCGAGCGGACCCTCGAAGACGTCGTGGCGGAACTGGGCGCGGTCGCCGGTGTCGAGACGAAGGAACAAGAAGGCGCGGACGGCCCGGTCGAAACGACTCGGCGGCTGTTGGCGACGATCCGTGACCTACACAAGAGCCAGGAGGACGTCGTCGTCGCCCTGATCGACAAAACCGATCAGCAGATCAAGCGCGCCGAACGGATGCTGACCCTTGCGGGCCTGGGCCCGGAAGAGATGGAGGCGCTTGGCGCGCCGGTTTCCGAAGGGCAGGGCGGACCGTTCTTCGCCCTGGATTTCGAGGGCGGATCCGCGCAGGACCTGGAGGTCAATGTCGCGACCCTTTCCGACAAGGCGGAACGGTGGAGCTTGCTGGAAGAGGTATTGGCCTGCGCGCCCTGGATCCCGCCGGTCGACAACTATCACTTCACCAGCCGGTTCGGTAAGAGGCGCGATCCGATCAACGGTAAGATGGCGATGCACAAGGGCGTCGATCTGGCCGGTTGGCCGAAAACGCCGATCTATGCGACGGCGCCGGGCGAGGTGATCTATGCCGGTCGTGACGGCAAATACGGTAAGTCCGTTGTCATCGACCATGGTTGCGGGATCAAGACGCGTTATGCGCATCTCCACACGATCCTGGTGAAGAAGGGCGATACCGTCCCGCACCGTTTTCAGATCGCGAAGATGGGCAGTACCGGCCGCAGCACCGGTCCGCATATTCATTACGAGATCATAGTGAACGGCAAGCCGGTCGACCCGGCCCCGTTCTTTGAAGCGGGACGATTGGCGTTCAAAGGCTAGCAAGGGCAAGGTCCAAGGGCCGGCTTCAAGCTGGACCTTGCGGCCAATCCGGCGTTGAGCCGGGACAAACAACAATGGCGGAGGATCCGATCAATGTTCGGCGGTTCTAAATCCAAGGGAAACGCTTCCCGGTCCGGGAAAGCGCCGATGGCCGAGAAGAAAGTCTTCGCGCCCTCCATCGTCTCCGCCAATCTTCGCATTACCGGCGACATGGAAAGCGAAGGGGATATCCAGGTCGACGGTCATGTGGATGGGGATATCCGCACCGGGAAACTGACGATCGGGCCGGAGGCGGCGGTGAACGGCGCGATCTACGCGGATGAGGTGATGGTGTCGGGCACGGTGAACGGCTCGATACAGGCATCCCTCGTCAAACTCTATTCCAGCGCCAAGGTGACCGGCGATATCGTCCATGAAGCGCTGGCTATCGAGGCGGGCGCCTTCATCCAGGGGCTTTGCAAACGCGTGGATCTGACGCCGAAGACCGAAGCGGGCGAAGAGGCGAAGAAGGAAGTTGCCGGGATCAAGCCGGTCGGTATCGAAGGCGCCGCCAAGCCGGCGGATTCGGAACCGGAGGGCGGCAACGTCATCAAGCCCGCCGCCCTGGCCAACAAGGGTTAGGGGCGGGATCAGGTCCCGCCGACGTCAGCTGCCCTCCGCCAGGATTTCGGCGAACTGCGCCGGGTCCACGTTGCCGCCGGAAACGACCGCGACCAGGGTCTTGCCCTCGATATCGATCTTTCCGGACAGGATGGCGGCCAGCGACACCGCACCGCCCGGTTCCACTACCAGCTTCAGTTCGGTGAAGGCGACCCGCATCGCCTCGCGCACCTCGTCGTCGGTGACGCCGAAACCGCCCGCCAGCAGTTTCTTGTTCAACGCGAAGGTCAGGCGGCCCGGCATCGGCGCCAGCAGGGCATCGCAGATCGAACGCGCTTCCGGCGGCACCTTTTCCCGATTGCCGCTTTCGAGCGAGCGTTTGGTATCGTCGAACAGGGCCGGTTCAACCGCGTAGACCGGCAGACCCGGCATGGCGTCGGACAGCGCCAGGGCGGTGCCCGAGATCAAGCCTCCCCCGCCGCAATTGACCAGGACAGCATCCGGGACCGCGCCCAACTCCTTGACCTGTTCTGCGATCTCGTAGCCGATCGTCCCCTGACCGGCCATCACATAAGGGTCGTCATAGGGCGCGACCAGCACCGCGCCTTTTTCCGAAGCGATCGCATTGCCGATCGCTTCGCGGTTTTCGGTGAACCGGTCATAGGTGATCACATTGGCGCCATAGGCGCGCGTATTGGCGAGCTTGATGGCGGGGGCGTCCGCCGGCATGACGATGGTGGCGTCGATCCCCAGCATCTGCGCAGCCGCGGCGACGCCCTGGGCATGGTTGCCGGAGGAATAGGCGACGACCCCGCAGGCCTTTTCCGCATCGCTCAGCGATGACAGCTTGTTGTAGGCGCCGCGAAACTTGAAGCTTCCGGTCTTCTGCAGACATTCCGGTTTGATTAGTAGGCGGCCGCCCAGGCGCTGGTTCAGCAGGATCGATTCCAGCATCGGTGTCCGCACCGCGGCGCCCGCGATGCGCTGCCGTGCCGCCTTCACATCCGCGACCGTCGGCAATTCGTCCGGGCGAGGGGGAGCGTTCGGGTCAATGTCCCGGTCGGTGTTCTGCGATCCTGCCAAGGAAGTCATCAACGGCCTCTACTGATTCTGGTTCTTTAAGGGTCGGGATATGCCCGGCACCGGGTACGGTGACGGCCCGGATCGAAGGGTGGCGTTCAACCATGCGATCCACGGTGTCCGGCACCAGAATATCCGATTTTTCCCCCCGCAACACCAGTATGGGCACGTGACGCACACTATTGAAATAGGGCCACAGGTCGGGAATGCCGGGCGACTTCTCGATCGGCTTGTACAGGTTCACGTCCCAATCGAAATGCAGCAGACCGTCATCCCGCCGCACGAAGGTACCGTCGGCGACGTCCCGCCATTCCTCTTCGGTGAAGCTATTATTCGTGAAGATGGTCTTCAGGTCCGCGACGGCGTCGTCCCAGTCCCGGTGCGGACGATCCGTCTTCAGGTAGTTCTGGATGCGTGCGAAGCCGGCAGTATCGATCTCCGGACCGACATCGTTAAGGATCAGCCCGGCGATGGCAGTCGGCATGGCCGCCCCCATCGCCATGCCCAGGATGCCGCCCAGCGAGGATCCCGCGACGATCACCTTGTGCAGGCCGAGCGCCGCCAGCATATGGCGGATATCGTTCAGGTAGGTTGGCGGCTGATAGTTCATCGGATCAGGGTCATAAGCGGACCGGCCCCGGCCGCGATAGTCGAGGCACAGGACACGACGGCCCTGTGTGGAGATTCGCGCAGCGAAGGGGGCGAAATCTTTCGAGTTCCGGGCCAGACCGGTCAGGCACAGCACCGGTGTGTCCGCCGAGTCCTGCGGTCCATAGTCACGGAAATACAGTGACAACCCATCCTGTGCCCGGAACCTCCGTTCCGCGAACCCTGCTGTTCCCGTCATGCCTTACAGTCCCAACAGCGGCGGCAGTTGGCTCAAATCCTTCAGGATTTTTTTCGGTTCGCCCGGTAGGCGTTCCTGCGGCTGGCCTGTGCGGTTCACCCAGCAGACCTGGAAACCGAAAAAGGCCGCGGCGGCGGCATCCCATCCGTTCGAGGACATGAAACAGACTTCCTGCGGCGAAATCTTGAAGTGATCGGTAACCATCGCATAGATCTGCGGCCGCGGCTTGTAGAACCGATGCCCGTCCACCGACAGAACGGCGTCCAGCCGATCGCCGATTCCCGATGACTGCACCGCCCCGTCCAGCATGGCCGGCGACCCGTTGGACAGGATGGCGGTCTTCAGACCGCCATCCTTCAGCGCCTGCAGCATGGCCGGCACCTCGGGATAACTGTCCAACTTCCAATACAGGTCGAGCAGCTTCTGGCGCAGAGCGTCGTCCTTCAAACCGACCGCTTCCATGGCGAAATCGAGCCCGTCCTGGGTGACCTGCCAGAACTCCACATAGCAGCCTTCCATCAGGGTCCGCAGCCAGGAATACTGCAACTGCTTCAGCCGCCAGATCTCCGCCAGTTTCGCTTCCTTGTCGCCCAACTCGCCCTTCAGATGCGCGGCCGCGGCGTTGACGTCGAACAGCGTGCCGTAGGCATCGAAGACGCAGGCCTTGATACCGGAGATTTCTGACATTCCTCTTCCCCCAAATTGTTGCGTCGGCCCGACCGGCAGGCAGGTGCATGTTTGGCGGGCATTGCGTCACGTTCGGGTCGGAATGTCCATCATGGGACGGGATATTCGCAAACACGGAATCGAGAGCGCCCGCCCCGATGGGCTGGGAAGGCCGATACAGTCACGACTGCTCCGGGCTTGTCAGCCCGCGGCCCGGTTCCGGCGTCTGGCGAAGAGGCCCAGGCAGATCATCCCTCCGGCGAGCAGCGGCAGCGCGGCGGGCAGAGGCACCGGGGTAACGCCGGTCGAACTGCCGAAGACGTTCAAGGCGAATTGGATGCTCTGTGCATCGGTCTGGAACATGTTTGCATCACCGGTGGCTATGACGCGGCCGTTTCCGAAGAGCAGGGAAGCGACAATCGCACCAGCGCTATCGGATGCCAGGGCGGTCAGGCCGCTGCCGGTGATCGGAGTGCCGCCGCCGGTGAAGGAAAGGCTGGACCCCAGGACGATTCCGGCCAGAAGCGGATCGGCAACGGTCGACCAGGTGCCGCCGGAACTGCTGGTGGAATTCAGGTTGAGACCGAACAGGTTCAGGAACGTATTGGTGTTGGAATCAAAATTCGCATTGTCCCCGGTCACGAAAAGGGTGCCGCCGGCGGAAACCCACGCGGTCAATGCGGTTTGCTCCGCCGATGAAAGCGTGATCGGATCGTTGTCGAGCCGCAGCAGCCCCGTGATGAAGACATCGACGGAATTGAGGTAACCGGCGGTGAAGGCTCCGGTCAGGCCTGAAATCGAATGGCCGGCGTCGATCGTCGCGTCGCGCAGAGTCGTGTAGTTGACGCCGTCGACGATTGAATAATCTGCATTCGCCCTGGTATCGGCGCCGTTGAAGCCACCGACAACGGCGGCTTGGACAGTACTTGCCGTCATCGCCATCGCGACCACGGCCAAACATAGCAGTAGTTGCCTCATATGCCCCTCCGTCAGAACGGCCTTCCCCCAAGGGGACTATACGCGGACGAGGGGCCGAACCTAAACACGCGGCGGTTGAGTGATTGTAAACGGCGGTTATGGATGTCAAGGGACCGTTGACGAAAGCCCCCCATCTGGTCGCACCTTGGTGCTAACCCTCCGATTTCGGGCGCCGCGGGGCGCGCGGCGGGCTGGTCCACAGATCGTTGGCCGCGACCGGGGCGGTCAGGCTGTTGAAGGAAAGCAAGGTCGGTTTTTCCGTCAATCGTTCGCGGTACACGGTTATGTTTTCCAACACCCGCTGAACGTAGTTCCGCGTCTCGGTGAAGGGGATCATCTCGATCCAGTCCAGCGCTTCGTCAACGCCCGTTCGCGGGTCGCCGAATTCCTTCATCCACTGGCGCGCCCGATAGGGGCCCGCATTGTAGCCGGCGAGGGCCAATATGAGCGATCCGTCAAACTGATCGATCAGCCCTTTCAGATAGGCACTGCCCAAGGTGACATTGTAGTGATAGTCGCCGGTCAATTGCTCCTGGCGGTATTGCAGATTGTGCCGTGCCGCGACCGCCTTGGCGGTGGCGGGCATCAACTGCATGAATCCGCGCGCGCCGGCCCGGCTCACCACGGTGCGTTCAAACCCGCTTTCCTGCCGGATCAGGCCGAAGACGATATCGGGGCCGATCCCCAGGCCCTTGTCCAGGCGCAGTGTGGGATAGCCGGTTTCAGTCAGTACGACCCCTTCCTTGATCGCCTGCCTTGAGACATAGACGGCATCATGCGGTCGCCCCAGATCCAGCGCCAACTGCGCCAGCATCGAGAAATCGACCGGGCGTTTCATTTCCCGCGCCATATGCCGAATGATCTGCCGCACCAGATGGTCGACATTCATGACCGACAGGATGCGGGTGATCCGCACCAGATCCTGTTTTTCGAATGCCTCGCGCTCGATCCGGATCGGTCTTGGTTCCCGCGCCAGGGGCGGGCGGGCCGCGGGCGGAAGATGCGCAGCCGCCATCTGCCCGTAGAAGGAACTGCCGTGCCGTGCGGCGGTGGCATACCACTGCGCGGCGATTTGTGGCTCGCCCGCCGCTTCCGCCGCCCGCCCGGCCCAATAGGCCGCCCGGCTCAACGAAACGGGATAGGACACGTTGCCGTACATTACCCGGAAATGTTCGAAGGCCTGCCGCGGTTCCTGCAGAAAACGCAGCTTGATCCAGCCGGCCATCCACTCGCCTTCGGCAAAAGCATAGCCTTCCGTCGCGCCATGCCCGGCCGCCAGTTGATAAGCGCGTGATATCTTGCCTTCTTCCAGGGCCGTGCGCGCGAGGTATCCGCGTTCGCGCCACCAGGTGCCCGGCCAATCGCCCGGATCGATCTTGTCCTGCAGCAGCAGATCGGCGGCCTCGTCGGTCCGGCCCTTGCGCCGCCGCCAGCGCACCCGCTCGTAGATAAGACCGGGATGGTCCTGCAATGCCGCGGGGACCCTGGCGATCGCCTGATCGACGCCGCCCGACATCTGGCGCAATGCGATCCGGGCTTCGGCCAGGTGCCTCAATCCGTCCGGCAAGCGCCGCGCCTGCCGCGTCGCCGCGCTGATCTGTCCTTCCCAGAGCAGACGGTCCAAGCGCGCCTCATTGTCTTCCGTGGTCAGGAACTTACGGAAATCCTTACGGAAGTCGTGTTCCTCCCGCGCGCTGAAATCCAGTTCGACCCAGGCCTTGCGCAGCATGGCTTCCATCCGTCCGAACTCGCCGCCCTCGGTCAGGGCGCGCGCGAATTGGCGAATGCCGTTCAGGGTTCTGGGGTCGCGATTTTCGTACCAGGCCAGGATATCGGTCGCCGGAATGGGATCCGCCATCGCGTCCTCGGCGCGCACTTCCAACCGCCAAAGGCTCGGCCAATGCGGGTTTTCGGTCGCGAATTTGGCGATCTCATGAAAACTGCGGCCGCTCTTGGAATCCATCAGCGACAGCCAGTCCAGCACCTTGCGCGGCAGCGGGTCGGTGGCCCGATCCGCATGTCGCCAGGCGGCATTCCACTGGCCGCTCATCGCGGCGCGAAAGGCGGCGTCGTATTCCTTCCGGTCCCGTTCGGAAAGCGGCGCGGCCGCGCCGGCCTGCAAGGGCCAGAGCACGGCAAGCACAAGAATAAGAGCAATCCGTGCGATCATGGCGCGGATATTAGCGGATTATGCCCAATCACCACAACTGATCGCCGTCACACCTGATGGGATCGTGACACGAAATTTTTCCGCCCGAACGAACCGCGGCCAAAATGCCTAGGCCGGCCAATGGCGATGATGTGTGTCGATGACGAATGCATGTTTGTGCCGTGTCGCTTCGTGCCGGTGCGGGTGGCTGTGCGGTTCGGGACCTTCCCAGCCCTCATGCGCATGCTGGTGATGCGCGTCGTGAAAATGCCGGTGCTCATGCGCGACCGCTTCATGCGTATGGGCCAGTTCCATGGGGTCTTCGGCCGGCCAAAGCCAAAGGGCGGTTGCGGTGGACAGCAAGGCCAGGGCGGAAAGCACGGTGAACGCGGCACCGAGCCCGAAAGCACCGCCCAGGAAACCGGCCGACAGATAGCCGATCAGCCAGCAGCCATGCGACAGGGCGAACTGGGCGGCGAAGATCGCGGGCCGGTCCCCGTCATGGGCGGACCGGCGCAGGAGCCGCCCCGCCGGTGTCTGGATCAGCGACGATCCGCAGCCGAGCAGAAACCAAATCAGGGTTAGCCCGATCATGCCCGGCGCGGTCATACCCAGGGCCAGACCCGAGGCCAGACCCGTGGCCAGTAGAAAGCCGCCGCCGATCATTACAGCCCGATCGGGCACGCGCTCTATCAGGCGCGGGATCAGCATCGCGGCGATCATCGATCCGGCACCGGCGCCGGCCAGAACCAGTGCCGTGTCGCTTTCGCTGCCGCCCAATATGTCTCGGACATAGACCACGGTGTTGACGATGATCATGGCGCCGGCGCTCGCGACCGCCAGCGACAGGGCCAGCAGACCGCGCAGACGCGGTGTCTTCAGATAGGCGGCGGTGCCGAAGCTGACATTCTGCCATACCCCGCGCCCGCGGTCCGGCGGGGTGGCCCGCGGCAGCCGGACGGACAGGATCAAGCTGGCCGAGACGACAAAGGCCGCCGCGTTCGCCGCGAACAGCGCGTCGAAGGTGAAGAAGAACAACGCCGCCGCGGCCAGGGTCGGGCTCAACAGGTTTTCCAAGTCGTAGGCGAGCCGCGAGTAGGAAAGCGCTTTTGTGTATTGCGCGTCGTCGCGCAGGATATCCGGGATCGTCGCTTGAAATGTCGGCGTGAAACCGGCCGAGCAGGCGTTCAGCAGGAAGATCAGCAGATAGATCTGCCAAACCTCTGTCACGAAAGGCAGGAAGCCGACGATGCAGGCGCGCGCGATATCCAGCGCGACGAGCAGGGCGCGGCGCGGAAGGTGATGCGCCAGCCCGCCGATGACCGGGGCCACCCCGATATAGGCAACCATCTTGATCGCCAGCGCCGTCCCCAGAACCTTCCCTGCTTCGCCGCCCGCCAGTTCGTAGGCCAACAGGGCCAGGGCGATGGTGGTCAGACCGGTACCGGCCAAGGCGATGATCTGGGCGCCGAACAAACGGCGATAGGTTCCGTCGGCAAGGGGAGACATCCAAGGGCCCTATGACGTGGTGCTGGGGTTGCTCGCGTCATCGATGATAACGGAACGCATGCCGGGGCACCAAGGCACAAGGTCCGTCCTGCCGGGGCGTCGGTTTCGGTCAGGTCCGCAAGGGTTTCAACGCGCCCGCCCATTTGACCAGTTCGTCCAGCATCGTATTCGCCTGGTTGGCCGATCGCTCCGGCGGCGCGAAGACGCCGTCCTCGCCGATATGTTCGCCGAAGAAGGGAAGCGAGACGCCCTGCGGGATGGCGGCCATGGCAAGCCCGCCCAGCAACAGTTTCAGTTGACCGGAGGACCGCATGCCGCCGGTGATGCCGCCATAGCTGACAACGCCCGCCGGCTTGTAGCGCCATTCGCGATGCAGGCACTGGACCGCATTCACCAAGCCCGCCGGCGGGAAGTAATCGTATTCCGGTGTCACGAAGACGAAGGCGTCGGCCGGCGCCATCGCCGCGCTCCACCGCTTCGTATGATCATGCTCGTATTTGCCCTGGGCGGGATGGGCCGCCTCATCCAACAGCGGCAGGTCGAAATCGGCCAGATCGACCAGCTCGACACCGAAGCCGCCGTGATCCGCCGCGATCTGGGTCATCCATGTCCCGACGGCGGGCCCCTTACGGCCAGGACGGGTCGAACCGATGATCACTTTCAGGCTGAGGGTCATTGCGGGTCATCCTATATGGCTAAGTGGCAGGCGTCGGCGAGTGCGGCTGACCCACCGATACATAAGGCGACGGCCCGATGTGACAACCGTTTACGTGTTCCGGCCGCGGGGGGAACAGGCAACGGCCCCGGTTTCGTGCCGAGAAGCCGTCGCCGTGTCCGCGGTTCGTTGTCAGTAACTCGCCGTGACCGCCAGCCACAGCGTACGGCCGTTTTGAACCGTACCGTGGGACTCGTCCCTGATCTCCCTATCCAGAAGATTGTAAACGACACCCTTGACGGTGAAATGGTCGTTGATCGCGTAGTTTGCTCCGATATCGCCGGTGGCGTATCCGGCGTGTTGTTCGACCGTGTTTACCCGGCTGGAACTATTGATCAGCACGCTTTCGCCTATGTGATGGGCGGCAGCCGAAAGGTTCTGGTCCTCGATCGGTTCCCACCAATCTCGGTATTAGAGGCCGGTCAACCGGCTTTGTGTGATGCTCTCCCAAAAACTAACCGGTTTGAACCATGACGAAATCGAAGGCGCAGTGCCAATCGGTATCGCCGCCGTGCGGTTTGAATTCGGCGATCAGGGATTCCTTCACTCCGAAGACCGCATCGGAAGCGAGATACGGGTCGCCGTCGACGAAGGTATGGGTGACGATGGTCTCGAAGCCCGGCGCGGTAATCATGAAATGCATATGGGCGGGCCGGAAGGGATGCCGACCCAGTGCCGCCAGCATCTTGCCGACCGGTCCATCATCCGGAATTGGGTAGCTGACCGGCTTGATGCCACGAAAGCTGTAAAGCCCGTCGGCGGCTGTGGTAAACACGCCGCGGTTATTCCATTTGGGCTGCAGATCCGGTTGCTGGACGCTATAGAAACCGTCCGCGTTGTCGCACCATACGTCGATCCGCGCGCCTTCGATCGGGTTGCCGTCCAGATCCAGCACACGGCCCTCATAGAGGCAGCTTTCGCCCTTGCCGTCCTGAACGATCGTATCGCCCATGGCGCGTTCCGGTGCACCGCCGACATGGAACGGGCCCAATACCGTGTTCTCCGTCGCGCCGGCCGGGCGGCGGTTGTTGATCGCATCGACCAGCATGGAAAAGCCGAGAACGTCCGACAGCAGGATGAATTCCTGCCGCTCCTCGGAACACATCCGGCCCGTGCGGGTCAGGAAGTCGATCGCGACCTCCCATTCCTCCTGCGTCAGGTTCACATCCTTGGCGAAGGCGTGAAGGTGGCGAACCAGGCTCTCCATGACCTCGCGTAGACGGGGCGACACGTCGTCGCCGATCCGGGCGTTCACGGTATCGGTCGACGACTTTTCGGTGAAATAGCCGCTCATGCCTTCTCTCCCGGTTCGTTTGGTTCGCCTGAGTATTCTCCTGGGAGTTCTCCCGGAAATTCTGGTGGGGATTTCTTCCGGAAACCGGCAACCGAACGATAGCCGGCGGCCACTTCTTCCAGTTCCTCCCGGGTAATCAGATCCTCGATCCTGTCATCGGGGCCGGTCACCCGGGCGTCGGCAATGTCCAGGACCTTTTCCGGCCCGCCCGCCCGGTTGCTCAGGACCACCTTTGAGGTGAAGGGCAGGCGCTCCGCCTCATAGGCCTGCAATCCGCCGGGGCCGGGATCGATGGACAGCGCATCGGCCAGCGCGCGGGCGTCCAGGATCGCTTGGCTCGCCCCGTTCGCGCCGATCGGATACATGGGATGGGCGGCGTCTCCCAGCAGGGTGACCCTTCCCTCGGTCCAGAAATCCACCGGTTCGCGGTCGATCATCGGGAATTCGGTGACGTTGTCGGTTGTGGCAATGATTTCGGCCACGTTCATATCCGCCAATTGGAAAGCCTTGAACGGTGTGACGTAATCGGTCGTGGCACCCCTGGTCCAGTCGGCATCCTGGATATGGCGCGGCGCGCTGTGCCGCAGTTCGGCGACCCAGTTGGTCAGCGCGCGGCCCTGACGGCGGAGTTTCCCGCTGATCGGATAAGTCACGAATTTCATGTCGTGATTGCCCGCGATCACCATGGTCCGGCTGTCGCCGATCATGTCCATTTCGACAGCGCCGCGGAACATCATGGTGCCTTCATACCGCAACGGACCTTCATCGGGGTGCAGTTGCGCGCGAATTTTCGACCTAAGACCTTCCGCCCCGATCAACAGGTCGGCCTCGGCCGACCCGCCGTTGCCGAACAACACCGCGACGCGATGTTGACCCTGTTCGAAGCCGGTAACAGGGGTGCCGGTGATGACGGCATCCTCACCCAGCCGTTCACGCACAGCCCGTAGCAACAGGAACTGCAATTCGCCGCGATGGATGGAATATTGCGGTGCCTCGAACCCGGCCTCGACGCTGCGCGGGTCCGATTGAATGACCTGACCGAACCGGGTCCGGTACTCGATACAGCGCGTGCGGATGGCGGTTTCGTCCAACGCGGCACCCAGGCCCAGCCCGTGCAGCACGGCAGAGGCATGCGGCATCACATTGATGCCGACGCCCAACGGTTGGATCTTGGATACCGCTTCGTATACGCGGACGCCGAACCCCTTCTCATGCAAGCAAAGCGCGGCGGTAAGCCCGCCGATCCCCGCGCCGGCGATGGCGATTTCGGTCATGTTGGTTTGTCGCACCGTCCCTAATTCCCTCTCCCGCGTCTGACGGGGTTGTCGCCTGCCCCCGTTCCTTGCCGATGTTTTCTTTCCACAAGCGGTTAGGCAAGCCGCATTTGCAAAGCAGGTCGGCGGTGCCGGACAGATGCGACACCAACCGACAGATCCGGCACCAAGGCATTCCCCGAAACCCAATGAATCCATCGGAACACCGGAACGCTTGTCGGCGATAATGTTATGATATAACATTGCAAAAATTGATTGGTCCGGCGTTTCGATTGCCTGCTTTTGCGGTGTTGGGGCGGCGGCCTGACTTTTGATGAGTGAAGGTGGAAATGGATAAAATCAGTCGATATGAGGCGAAGCCCGCATCGTCGAAAGGACCCAGCCGCGATCAGGCCGAAGCTGCCGTTCGTACGCTGATCGAGTGGGCCGGCGACGATCCCGATAGAGAAGGGTTGATCGGGACGCCGGGGCGTGTCGTGCGGGCGTATGAGGAGTTTTTCGCCGGCTACCAGGAAGATCCGGTCGAGCTGCTCGCGACGACCTATGAAGAGGTTTCCTATGACGAGATGATCGTTCTGCGGGACATCCGCCTGGAATCCCACTGTGAGCATCATATCGTCCCGATCCTGGGAAAAGTGCATATCGGCTATCTTCCCGCCGGGCGTGTCGTGGGAATTTCGAAACTTGTGCGCGTCGTCGAAGTTTTCGCGAAACGCATGCAGATTCAGGAAACCATGACGGCGCAGATCGCCGACGCCATTCAGGCGGTGTTGCAGCCCAAGGGCGTGGCGGTGGTGATCGAGGCGGCGCACCAATGCATGACGACCCGCGGTGTGCGGAAGCCTGGGGTCAGCATGGTGACCAGTCGCCTGTTCGGCGAGTTCAGGACCGACCCGTCGCTTCGGCAGGAATTCCTGGCAATGATCGGTCAGCGTTCGACCCAAACCGACGCGATTTAGCGGCCTCCGCCGGGTCTGAAACCTGTCTTGCTCATTGCCTGCATGCCGGCCTGCTTCGACTGAGTTTCGGCGCGGCTGGCCTCAACTCTGTGAGAAACCCAAATGCGCGAACGAATAGCGAATTCGAAACTCCCGGTTACCGTATTGTCCGGGTTCCTGGGGGCGGGGAAAACCACGCTGATGAATCATATCCTGCACAACAGGCAGGGACGGCGGGTCGCGGTGATCGTCAACGATATGAGTGAGGTGAATATCGATGCCAGCCTCATTCGAAACGGCGGTGCCGATTTGAGCCGAACCAAGGAATCCCTCGTCGAGATGACCAACGGCTGTATCTGCTGCACCTTGCGGGATGACTTGCTGCAGGAAGTGCGCCGATTGGCCGGGGACGGCCGGTTCGACTATCTCCTCATCGAATCGACGGGGATTGCCGAACCGTTGCCGGTGGCCGCGACCTTCGGGTTTCGGGACGAGGCCGGAGACAGCCTGTCGGATATCGCGCAACTCGACACGATGGTCACCGTCGTGGATGCCGCGAACCTGTTGAAGGATTACGCATCGACGGATTTCATCGCCGATCGAGGAGAGTCGCTTGGTGAGGATGACGACCGAACCCTGGTGGACCTGCTTGTCGATCAGATTGAGTTCGCAGATGTCGTCATTCTGAACAAGGTCGATGCGGCGACGCCGGACCAGATCGACGCGGCGCGTAAGATCATTCGCTCCTTGAACCCGGATGCCCGATTGCTTGAAACGAGCATGTCCGAGGTGCCGATGGAGGCGGTGCTCGACACGGGCTTGTTCGACTTCGACAAAGCCGAGCAGCATCCGCTGTGGTTCAAGGAGCTCTATGGGGCGGGGGACCATGTACCCGAGACGGAGGAATACGGGGTCGGCAGTTTCGTCTACCGCGAACGCCGGCCGTTCCATCCGGAGAAATTCTATGACTTCATCAATTCGGAATGGCCAGGTGTAATCCGTGCGAAAGGGCATTTCTGGCTCGCTTCGCGTCCCGACTGGGTCGGGGAACTCAGCCAGGCGGGCGCGATAACCCGGCATCAGGCGATGGGTATCTGGTGGTCCGCCGTGCCGCAGGAGAGGTGGCCCGAACAGGAAGACTGGCACCGGCATATGGATTCGATCTGGGATCCGGTCTACGGCGACCGGCGTCAGGAGATCGTTTTCATCGGTGCCGGGATGGATGAGGCCCGCTTGCGCGATCGGCTCGATGCCTGCCTTGTCGGGAACAAGGACGACACGGCGATGCGGCCGGGATCCTGGAAAATGCTGAAGGACCCGTTCCCGGTTTGGAAGCGGGCGGAAGCATGAGGACCTTGGCGGAGGATCGGCCGGTCCTGACATGCGACACAAGAACGGGACTGGGGCGGATAACCCGTCCCGAGGTCGATCTTGTTGTGTGGCGGAGGTCCCTTCCGCCCGCTTTCACCGACTGGATCCAGCGTGTCCATTTCTCGTTGTTGCCCTCGTTCCGAATTTTGGCCCGCGCTGATATTTTCCCTGAAGCCTTGGGGGTGTTCCTCGACAGGCATGGGATGCCCCACGGTGAAATGCGCGATTTTCTGATCGACGATATTCACGGACTTGCACTGGCATTCTCCGGCATAACCGGCGATGACCTCGTGGATATGCGGCTGGAACGCATTCACCACGACGCCTGCTGGAAGTTTCATCGCGACTGCGTCGCCTTGCGATTGCTGACGACATATCGCGGGCCGGCGACGCAATGGGTGCGCCACGATCGGGCGAGCGAGGCGATACGGGAACAATTGGCGTATTCGGGGCCGGTCGAAACGCTTCAACGCCATGATGTCGCTGTCTTCAAGGGCAATGCGCAGGACAAGGAACGCGGCGTGGTTCACAGATCCCCGCCGGTTTCCAAGTCAGGGGAGACGCGGTTGCTGTTATGCCTCAACACGGCTTCCGACATGTCCCCGGAGGAATGGCGCGGGGGTTGAGACGGAACGGCCCCCGATACGGCGATCGGCCGTTTGTCGTTCCTCTCGTCAAGGCTCCGTGGCTACGGTGACAGCGGTTGCCGCCCTGTCACCGAAACGCGCGGCCAGGCTTGTCCTGCCTCTGTAGGTTTGCCCGGCGCGCCTCAGATACCCGAAGCCAGATACCCGCCATCCACGTTGAGGACCGACCCGGTGACGAAGCCGGAGGCGGCGGAGGCCAGATAGATCGCGGCGCCGACGAGTTCCTGTAGCTCGCCCATCCGGTTCATGGCCGCGCGCCGCCGCGCTTCGGCCTTGCGTTCTTCCGGCATCTTGGCGCGGTTCAGGTCGGTCAGGAAAAATCCGGGCGCGATGGCGTTGACCCGCACGCCGGCCGTGCCCCATTCCGCGGCGAAGCTTTTGGTGATGCCGACCACGCCCCATTTGCTGGCGCTGTAGGCCGCCGCGCGCGACCAGCCGTTATGGGAGGCGAGCGAAGCGATATTGATGATGCTGCCGCCGCTCTGCGCCATCATATCCTCGCCGAACAATGTGCAGGCGAAGAAGACGCTTTTCAGATTGATGTCCAGTATCTCGTCATATTCGCCCTCGGTCAGTTCAAGCGCCGGCTTGATCGCGGTGGTGCCCTGGCAGTTCACCAGAATGTCCAGCCGGCCGTGATCCTTCCGGATGCTCTCGCGCAGGGCGTTCAACTGACCGGTATCGCGGGCATCCATGGAATAGGTCGCCGTGCTGCCGTCCTGCGGTCCCAGTTCCGCCGCGACCGCATCCAGCTTTGCCTGTGCCCGGCCCGCGATCAGCACCGTCGCGCCCGCATCGCGATAGCCCAGCGCGATCTCGCGCCCAATGCCGCTCGACCCGCCGATCACCAGGGCCGTCTTACCCTGCAGTCCGAAATTCGCATGTTCCGTCATCTTTGCCTCCCGTTGTTTCTCCCCACTCTTGGGCAGGATCGCTCGCGGCACAATCCGGGGGTGCCGTCACAGGTATTTTGTGCGCCTGGCGTCAACGCTCTGTCCCCCCATACTTATCTTGTTTTTCCGCCGATCCTGCGGTTAATGTCCGCCCGAATTGGGGCGGAAAACCGTCCGGATATCTAACTGGGCGCATAAGCGGGGGAGGATCTACCATGGCTGCCATGTTCCAGGGGTCGATGACGGCCTTGATCACGCCGATGACGGAAACGGGCGCCATCGATGAAAAAGCGTTCCAGGCCTTCGTCGAATGGCAATTGTCGGAAGGGACCGAAGGGCTGATCCCCGTCGGCACCACCGGCGAGTCGCCGACCATGAGCCATGCGGAGCATGAGCGGGTCGTCGATCTGTGCATCGAGGCCGCCGCCGGCCGCGCGCCGGTCATCGCGGGCACCGGATCGAACAATACCGAGGAAGCGATCCACCTGACCAAACACGCCAAGCAGGCGGGCGCCAACGCCGCGCTGGTCGTCACCCCCTATTACAACAAGCCGACCCAGGCCGGTCTCTACGCGCATTACGCGGCGATCGCCAAATCGGCGGACATCCCGATCATCATCTACAACATTCCGGGCCGGTCGATCATCGATATGTCGGTCGAGACCATGGCGAAACTGGCCAAGGATTTCCCGAACATCGTCGGCGTAAAGGACGCCACCAACGACCTGAACCGGCCGGTGCTGACGCGCCTGGCGATCGGCGAGGATTTCTCCCAGCTGTCCGGCGAGGACGGCACCATCGGCGCTTTCCTGGGCCAGGGCGGGCATGGCTGCATCTCCGTCACCTCCAACGTCGCGCCGGGCCTTTGCGCCAAGCTGCACGCCGCCTGGCGGGCCAAGGATTTCGCCACTTTCGGCAAGATCCGCGACCAGTTGATGCCGGTCCATGGCGCGATGTTCTGCGAAAGCAGCCCGGGCCCGGTGAAATACGGCGCCAGTCTGCTCGGCAAGGCGAATGCCTTCGCGCGGCTGCCGATGGTGGAGATCGCCGACAGCAGCAAGCAGCGCGTCAAGGCCGCGATGCAGGGCGCCGGCCTGTTCTGAGCCGACCGGAAAAGATCTGAATTGAAGACGGGCGGGGGCGCGGGATTTGCACCCGCCCGTTTTCTATCCCATATGTGAAGCACTATGGCTGGTAAGAACAAAGGCAAGAACAAGAACCTCACGGACGGCACGGTCGCGGTGAACCGCCGCGCGCGCTTCGACTATGAGATTCTGGAGACGATCGAGGCGGGACTGGTACTGACCGGGACCGAGGTCAAATCCCTGCGCAACAACGGGGCGAGCCTGAACGAGGCCTATGCCGGGATCAAGGACGGGGAGCTTTATCTCTTCAACGTCCAGATCGCCGAATATCCGAACGCGCCCAAGGCCTTTCAGCATGAGCCCAAGCGTCTGCGCAAGCTGCTGGTTCACAAGAAGGAACGGGACAAGCTGATCGGCGCGATCAAGCGCGACGGCATGACCCTGGTGCCGATGAGCCTGTTCTTCAACAAGCGCGGCATCTGCAAGCTCAGCCTCGGGCTGGCCAAGGGCAAGAAGGCCCATGACAAGCGCGAGACGATCAAGGAACGCGACTGGCAGCGCCGCAAAGGCCAGCTGCTGCGGGAAGCGGGCTAGGCCCGATGTCCCGGCGCGGCCCCCTTATGTTCCGGCGCCGCGCGAAAAATCGTTCTTGCCGCAGGCATCCTTGCCGCGCATCAGGATCACCCGTCGTCCGCTGAAATCGACGATTCCCGACTTCTGCTGTAGTTCGGCCCCGAAATCGTGGTCGAAATGGCTGGTCGTCGGCATGTACCGGCAGACATAGCCCGCCCGGCGGTTCGGCGAGCGATTGGGCTTGGACCCGTGCACGATATAGACGTCGTGGAAGGAGACCTGGCCCGCCTTCAGGACGAAGTCGACGGCGTCTTCCTCCCGGTATTCGCTTTCATCCAGCGCCTGATTCAGGGCCAGGTGCTCGCCGTCATCGGTATGATGCTTGCGCAGGCGTTTGTCCTTGTGGGACCCGGGGATGACCCGCAGGCAGCCGTTTTCCGGCGTCGTGTCGTCCAGCGCGACCCAGGCGGAACACGTCGCCAACGGCTTGATCGGCCAGTATTCACCGTCCTGATGCCAGGGCACTTCCTTGCCGGAAAAAGCCGGCTTGCCGAAGACCGTCGTTCCCCAAAGCAGGAAATCCGGCCCGATCAACTGCTCGACCATGTCCAGAATGTCGGGATAGGAAGCGAAATCGAGCCAGATCCGGTCGCCCTTCAGTCCCTGCACGCCGGCATTCAGCAGATGCGGGCACAGCATGTTGTCGGCGGCCAGATGCGGGTTGGCCTGCATCAGCTCGTCCAGTGATTGCCGCATCGCCGCCAGCATGTCGTCGGGAATACGAAAATCCGGAATGACGTAGCCGTCGCGGCGGTACTGTTCCACTTCCGCCTCTGTCAGGCGTGCGCCGCTTTGAGTGTTTTTATACCGATCCCGCCAAGAACCGTCGGGCATGATTTCCTCCTGTGTTTTTCCGCACAGTATATCAACGGATCACGAACATTGTGAGTAAGAAGGCTTGCGCATATCTGTTTCCTGAAACAACGGTAATCAGAGGATCCCATGACCGTCATGCCGTCCCTTTTCCTGTCGCATGGTTCGCCGATGCTGACCCTGACCGATTGTCCGGCGCGCGATTTCCTTGCCGGATTGGGCGCGGCGATCGGCCGGCCCAAGGCGATCCTGTGCGTCTCCGCCCATTGGGAACAGCCGGTGGCGGCGGTGACCGGGGCGGCGCGGCTGGAGACGATCCACGACTTTTTCGGCTTTCCCCCGGCGCTCTACGCGGAACGATACGACGTGCCGGGGGATCCGGCGCTTGCCGGGCGCGTGGCCGCGGCTCTCGAGGAAGCCGGCATTCAGACCGTCGTCGATCCCGCGCGCGGCATCGATCACGGCGCCTGGGTGCCGCTTAAACTGATCTATCCGGATGGCGATGTCCCGGTGATCCAGGTGGCGATCGGGCAGGGACGCGATACGGCTTATCACCGGCGCCTGGGCGAGGCCCTGCGCGGTCTTCGGCAGGACGGCGTGTTGGTGGCGGGATCCGGCGCGATAACGCATAACCTTCATGCCTTCCGCGGTCAGCCCGTGGATGCGCCGCCGGCACCCTGGGTTGCCGATTTCCGCGACTGGATGGCGGACGCGATCGAGACTGCGCGTTGGGACGACCTGCTGGCCTATCGCAGCCGTCAGCAAAACGGCGCGGTCAATCACCCGACCGAAGACCATATCATGCCGCTTTTCGCTGCGATCGGGGCCGGTTCAGGGCAGGCGGGCAAACTCCTGCATCACAGCTATACCCATTCGATCCTGGCCATGGACGCCTTTCGCTTCGACTAGGGTGCATCGACTAGGCGCATCGACTAGGGCGTATCGATTACGGCCGATCGGGCACATCACCCTTTTTGGCCCTGTCGCGAACCGGCGGATTGGCATTCCCGCCCGATCGAATACGATGGCTCCCGAATTGTCAGACAACTGGGAGAAGTCGGTATGGGGACGGAAGATGGTGCGCGCTATGACGCCGGGGCGATGGAGGAATTCGGCGTAGCCTTGTTCTCCGAGGCGGGCATGCCGCAGGACCGGGCGGAAATCGTCAGCAAGTATCTGCTGGAAGCGGATCTGATGGGGCATGACACCCATGGCTTCAACCAGGCGCCGCGCTATCTGCGCCATACGATGAGCGGGGAGATGCCGCCGACCGGTGATCCGCAGGTGTTGCATGACAAAGGCCCCTGCCTGACCTGGGACGGCAATTACATGTCCGGCGTCTGGCTGACTTACGAAGCCGTCAGGGAAGCCGTCGCACGGGCCAAGCAGTTCGGCATCGGTGCGGTTTCCATCCGACGGTCCCATCATATCGCCTGCCTGGCCGCCTTTCTGCAATTGGCGACGGATGAGGGGCTGGTCATCCAACTGCTCAGTTCCGATCCCGCGGCCAGCGGCGTCGCGCCCTTCGGCGCGGTGGAGCAGGTCTTCACGCCCAACCCCATGGCCTATGGCATTCCGACCGGCGAGGAAGCCGGCGGCGATCCGATCCTGGTCGATATCAGCGCGTCGATCACCACGCTGGGCATGTCGTATCGGATGATCGGCCTGGGGCAACCTATGTCCGGGCAATGGTTCATCGACAATAAAGGCAATCCAAGCAACGACCCGGCCGTGCTGAAGGACGATCCGCCGGGCGCCCTGCTGACACTGGGCGGAATGGATGCCGGGCACAAGGGCTTCGGACTGGCCTTGATGGTCGAAGCGATGACGTCGGGCATCGGCGGCTTCGGCCGGGCCGACGGGGCGACCAATACCGGTGCCTCGGTGTTCGTTCAGGTGACCGACCCGGATGCCTTCGGCGGCAGGGAAGCTTTCCTGCGGGAAGTTTCCCATACCGCGAATGCCTGCCGCAAAGCGCGGGTGCCGGACGGCAAGCCGCCGGTCCGCCTGCCGGGCGATGGCGCGCTGGCGCGCAAACGTGCGGCCCTGGCCGACGGTGTCAGGCTCTATCCCGGCATCCTGCCGCAACTGGAACCGATCGCGAAGGAGTTGGGCGTCGCGATGCCGAAGCCGATCTAGGCTCGGGCTCCTAGTTGGTGCGGCGGATCAGCGGTTGATGAGCACAGCGGAAGGATCCGCCGGCCATGCAGGGAACGCGATAGGGGATGCGGATCACCTCGAACTGCCGGGTCTTGAGTTCCCCGGCGACGATGTCGAGCGGTTCTTCGGAAGGTACGACCACGGTGCGGTCGTTCAGGACCAGGTTGTTGCATCCCATATGCGCCTTTGCCAAAGCCTTGGGAATGTCGACGATGTCCCAGTCGCGCATGAATTCTGGCAGCCCTTCCGGCAGCGCATCGAGACATGCCACGGCGACCCCTTCCCGCGGGGTCATCAGCACGCAGTCCAAATGCGGAAACATCGGATCGATCGGAACGACTGTCACCTCGTAAGGTGCGCCCAAGGCATGGTGCAGCCAGCGCGCGCCTTCCGGGTTGCTGCATCCGCCGGAATGACCGACCAGGATTCGGTCGCCCAGAACGAAGACGTCGCCGCCTTCCAGATAGCCCCAACCCGGGCCTTCGCGCTCGTCATCCGCGCCGCCGTCCGGCTGGGCGAAATACCGTGCGCCGCGCGCCATCGTGCTGGCCAGAATTTCCCTGATGGCAAAGCGCTGACGCCGATGGAACAGACTGCGCGGCGCCAGTTCGATCACGTTGTTACCGATGGTGACGAAGGGGTCACGCATCCAACCCGTCTCGACCCCGTGGTCCTCGCCACGGGGAAAGGCACGATTGGCTTTGCTGATTTCGCCGGCCACATGGACGGTGATGCCTAGTGACCTGAGCAGATCGATGGCGCCCTGAATTTGACCGCTGAATTCGTTGAACAGGTCGGGCGCGACATCCTTGACGGCCCGGCCCTGATGCTTGACCCAAAGGTCGCCGAATTCGCCCTGCGCGCGTAGTTTCGCATCGGCATGGAAAACCGGCAGCACCCAGTGATGGGGTGATCCGTAAACGCATTCCTGCAAATCCGCCCATTCGGATTCGACGAAGATCGGATCAGTGCTGCTCATGGTTTCCCTCGTCGTATCGGCGGTGCGGTCCCATGGGTCAGGTCCAGGGACCGGTTCAGTCCTCGTCCATCTGAATGGCGAAGATGACGCTGCGCCCATACTGATCGACGCCCTGACCATTGATTGCGGGCTGACCGACAACCGGGACGATCACACCCTGGATCGACGACCCGTCATTGCAGTTGATTCGGAAATCGCCGCCGATCAGGCTTGGGTTCGTGCCGGAATCATATTGGATCAAGCCCTCGCAGCCGATGCCCAGATAGGCGAGCGGAAAACTCATCCATGTCGAATTTCCCTCGGCCCGCAATTGCACGCGCGTTTCGAAGAAATCCTGTCCGCCCATGCCTGGAACGTCATACCAGATGAAGGCCATTCGAACCGGGTAGGGCGGTGCAAAATTCCGCGGGTCGGTGGATTGCGGGATCTCTCCCGTGGTCACGGCGCCGACCGGCGCGGTTTGCAGCGACGGCTGCGACGTATCCTGGCCGATGGAGGCGGCTGGTGTTTGGGTTCCCGGTTGATTGGGAAGTTGGCTGGCCGATTGACTGATAGATTGACTGGGCGCGCGGGCGGGCGTTTGCGGCGCAGGCGCAGTGATCGTGCCGGTGATGCCCGGCTGACCTGGAACCACACCGACGGGCGGCGGCGGCAGGGACGCCGGCGGTTCGTCTTCCCACAAGGAACAGGCCGCGAGCGGCACGACCGTCGCGGCAACAGCGGCAATTCGGAGGAATGACAATCTCATCTCGATATCCTAGCCGCGTCGGCACCTCCCTGCTAGGGTTCGCGGCAAAGTTCATGCTGATGGAGACGCGCCGATGGCCGCCCAAGGATCAAAGCTTGTAATCTATGCGGCCCTGGCTGGAAACGGTCTGATTGCGATCACCAAATTTGCGGCGGCGGGCTATACGGGCTCGTCGGCAATGTTCTCCGAAGCGATCCACTCCGTCGTCGATACGGGCAATCAGGGTTTGCTGCTGTACGGCTTGCATCGCGCAAACCGTCCGCCCGATCAGAAACACCCTTTTGGATATGGCGGTGAAGTGTATTTCTGGTCCTTCGTCGTCGCGATCCTGCTATTCGCGGTCGGGTCCGGCTTTTCCCTCTATGAAGGGGTCCTGAAAGTCATGGACCCCCATCCGGTCACGAATGTCTTTGTCAGCTATCTGGTTCTCGGCGGTGCGATCGTGTTCGAGGCGGGGGCTTGGATCGTCGCGGCGCGGGAGTTCAACAAGACCCGAAAAGGGCGGCCGATATTGCGGACGGTGTTGGAGGCGAAGGACCCGTCGATCATTACAGTGCTGCTTGAAGACAGCGCCGCGATGTTGGGTCTGATAGCCGCCTTGGTGGGGATTTGGCTTGGGCAGGTAACCGGCAATCCGGTCTATGACGGCGCCGCTTCGATTGTCATCGGCGTTATTCTGGCCATGGCGGCGATCTTCCTGGCCATTGAAACCAAGGGACTGCTGATCGGTGAGGCCGCCCATCCCGAGGTGACGGCGGCGCTGGAGGGCATCATCGCGGACCAGGCCTCCGTGGCGCAGATCAACGAGATCCTCACGATGCATGTCGGACCGTCGGATGTGCTTGTGAATGCGAGCCTGGATTTCAAGGATTCCGTGGACAGTGTTGAGATCGAACGGGCGGTAACGGAAATCGAGGCGAAAATTAAGCAGGCTTATCCGCGCGTGACCCGGATATTTATCGAAGCGCAGAATTGGCAGGAGCATGAGCGCACAATATAACCTCCGTCGCCCGAGTTGACCGCCGTACAAGGCCGACCGGACGCACGCATTCGACCTGCCAGGAGGACGCCCTATGACAGACAACCATATTCCCTTCACGGGTGTCGTAAGGGCCCTGCCCGCGTCGACGCCTTTCGTTGGGCCGGAAGCACTGGAGCGGACCCGTGGCGGCAAGTTTCGTGCCCGGATCGGTGCGAATGAAAGCGCCTTCGGCATGTCGCCCAAGGCGAAGGCGGCGATCGATGCGGAAATCGCGAACGCGTCCTGGTATGGCGACCCCGAAAACTATGAATTGCGGGAAGCCCTGGCCGCCCATCACGGCATATCGATGGACGAGATCTGCGTCTGTGCCGGGATCGACAATATCTTCAGTGTCGTGGTGCGCATGGTCGTCTCGCCGGGCGTACCGGTCGTGACGTCGCTCGGCGCCTACCCGACCTTCAATTATCAGGTCAACGGCAATGGCGGTGTTCTGAAAACGGTTCCCTATCACCGCGACAAGGAAGACCCAGAAGCCCTGCTTGCGGCGGCGCGGAACGAAGGCGCCCCGTTAATCTTCATCGCCAATCCGGACAACCCGATGGGCACTTGGCATGACGCGGACACGATCCAACGGATGATCGACGGGGTCACGCCGGGCAAGCTTCTGGTTCTCGACGAGGCTTATATCGAGTTCGCACCGGAAGGAACGGCGCCGCCCCTCGATACCGCCAACCCGCATGTCATCCGGACCCGCACCTTCTCCAAGGCGCACGGGATGGCCGGAATGCGGATCGGTTATGCCATCGGGCACAAGGATCTGATCACGGGGATGAACAAGATCCGCAATCAGTTCGAAGTCACCCGCCTGTCGCAGGTCGCGGCCCTGGCCTCGCTGCATGACCCGGACTTCGTCAAGTCGGTCGTGGTGGAGGTCGAGAAAGGCAAGCAGGAGATCGCCGCCCTGGCGGATCGCCACGGTTTCATTTCGCTGCCCTCAGCCACCAATTTCGTGGCGATCGATGTCGGTAACGGGGACAAGGCCAGGGCGATACTGAAGGCCCTGGACGCGGAAGGCGTCTTCATCCGCATGCCCGGCGTTCCGGTGCTGGATCGCTGCATCCGGGTAACGGTCGGCACGGCGGAGGACCGCGCCGTCTTCGCGGAAGCTTTCGACAAGGTCATTGCCGCGCTTTAGCCCACGCACAGGCGTAAGGCGGGATGGCAAAAGAAGAACGGCGCGGCCATCGACCGCGCCGTTCTCCGTTCAATGGGTCGCGGCCGCCTGATACGGCGGACCGCCGGTCTTACACCGCGTTGTTGCGGATCGTGCCCAGGAACTGCGAGACTTCCTCGTTCAGCTTGCGGGTCTGTTCTTCCATCGTGTGAACGGAAGAGACCATGCCTTCGACCGTAACACCGGAATCTTCGGCCGACTTGGCGACGCTGCCGACGATCTCGGTGACTTGAGACGTCCCGACGGACGCCTGCTGAATGTTGCGGGCGATCTCTTCCGTCGCAGCGCCCTGTTCCTCGACCGCAGAGGCGATCGCGGCGGAAATCGAGTCGATCTTGCTGATGGTTTCCGAAATGCCGGCAATGGCTTTGGCGGAATTTGCCGTCGCCGCCTGCATGCCCGCGATCTGCTCGCTGATTTCTTCCGTCGCCTTGGCGGTCTGACTTGCCAGGCTTTTCACTTCGTTTGCCACAACCGCGAAACCCTTCCCCGCCTCACCGGCGCGCGCGGCTTCGATGGTCGCGTTCAAGGCCAGCAGATTGGTCTGTTCCGCGATGTCCTGGATCAGCGAAACGACGTCACCGATACGCTGGGCGGCTTCGTTCAAACGCTGCACTTCCTGGTTCGTGCTGTCGGCCTGTTCGACCGCTTCGCGGCTGATGGCGCTGCCCTGCGCGACCTGGGAACTGATTTCGCGGATCGACGCGCTCAGCTCTTCCGCCGCGGCGGAAACGGTCTGCACATTGCCGGACGCCTGATCGGCGCTGGCCGCCATGGTGCCGGCCTGACTGCTCGTGGAGCGAATGGCGGAATTGACGGTCTGCGCATTTTTCTGGATGTCGCCGGCGGCGTTGGTCAGAGCGGAAACGACGGCACCGACGCTCTGTTCGAACGTATTGGCGATCCGGACACGCTCTTCCTGGCGGCGGCGGCTTTCCTCTTCTTCCTTCTCCAGGGCGGAGGCGCGCAACTCGTCGCGCTCCTTGACGTCCTGACGAAGCTTCAGCAATGCCGAACTGATCTCACCGATTTCGTTGGTCAGGTCGGTGTATTTGATCTCAACCGTATGGTCGCCTTCCGCGATCCTGTTGATCGCGCCCTGCACGTCGGCGAGCGGCTTGGTGACCGAACGTGAGATGAGGATCGATAGGCCGAAAGCGATCAGCAGTATTACAACCGCGACGCCCCCGAGTTTGATGGCCTCATGCATGAAGACCGCATCGACATCGTCGATATAGACGCCGGTACCGACCATCCATCCCCAATCCTTCTGCCATGCGGCATATCCGAGCTTGGGGGCTTCGACATCGCTGTTGGCGCGAGGCCAATGATATTCAATGTAGCCGCCGCCGGCCTTCGCCTTGTCGATCAGTTCCTTGACGATGAAGACGCCGTTACTGTCTTTGACGCCGCTAAGATTCTTGCCTTCCAGGCTCGGCTTGGCACCATGGACCGCACCGACGCCTTGTTCGTCATAGGCGAAGAAGTAACCGTCCGCAGCGAACCATGAATCCCGGGCCACCTGCTTTGACCGTTCAATTGCTTCTTCACGGGTAATTTCGCCCTTGCGCGCGCGCTCGGCCAGTGCGTCCATGGCGCTGATGACCGCCGCGACATGTTCTTTCAGCGTCGTCCGACGGTCTTCCATCATCTGATCCCGTACGGATTGCAGGCTGATGACCGCAAGCACGATGATACCGATGGCCGTGACAATCGCGGCGACCGTCATTTTCCGGCCGACCGGCCAGTTGTTGAAGTTCAGCATTCTCTAATTCCTCGAAAAGAAATCGCTCCCGGTGCAATGGCACCGGTTCGGTCGGGGCGGTTCATGGTTACCGCGCCTGAATGTCTTCGATGGTATTAGACAATGGTAAATAAAAGGTTATTCGGCGGCGCGATTCTTCGAGAGGTTGGATTTGGGTGCCAAACCCAACCGCGCTTCAGGCCCAATTCATGCCGACGAACACCACGCCGAGCCCGATTGCGACAAGAAACAGTCTCAACGGCCAGGATTGGGCTCCGATCAAGCCGTAGGACACCAGTGTCAGTCCGATGCCGAGTTTCACGCTGGCCAGGATCGCCGATATCGTATCCGCTTCCAGACCGATGACCGCCGGGTTCGCGATCATGCCGAGCGGGATGATGTAAAGCCCGACCCCCAACGCCATCGCCGTCAGAGCGACCTTCAGCCAGTTCTCCCCGATCATCCCGGCGGCGATGAAAACTGCGCCGCAGACCGGCGGCGTGATGGTCGACAGCAGGGCGAACCAGAAGACGAAGAGATGCGCCTGAAGCGGCTGCAGGCCCAGTTCGATCAGGGCCGGCCCCGCCACCGATATGCAGATCACATAGGCCGCGGTGGTCGGCACTTCCATGCCCAGGATCAGACAGGCCGCGGCCGTCAGCAGCAGTGACGGCCACAGCAGTCCGCCGGAACCCGACAGGATCAACGAGGTGATCTTCACGCCCAATCCGGTGATCGACAGAACGCCGATGATCAGCGAGGCGCAGAGGATGATGGAGGCAATCATCGCCACCTGACGGCCGGCGCCCATGAAGGCGCCTTCCAGGCGTTGCGCGGTCTGCGCCAGATCGATCTTCAGGTTGCCGTTGACGATCAGCATGGCCGCGCCGGCCAGCGTCGCGAGGCAGGCGGCGTATTGCGGCGTGACCTGGGACACGAACATGCCCCACATCAGCACGGCGAAGGGGACCAGGAAAAAGGCGGCGGTGATGATCACGTCGCGCGTCGCGGGTTTGTCCTCGTCCGCGATGGGCGCCAGATCGAAACGCCGCGCATAGGCGTTGATGCCGATCCAGACCGCGAAGAAATACAGCAGCGCCGGCGGCAGGGCCGCGGCCATCACGCTGGTATAGGGAACGCCTGTCAGTTCCACCATCACGAAGGCGCCGGCCCCCATCAGCGGCGGCATGATCTGCCCGCCGGAGGACGCGACGGCCTCTACCGCGCCGGCCAGGCGCTTGGGATAGCCCAGCTTGGTCATGGCGGGCAGGGTGATCGCGCCGGTCGAGGCGACATTGGCGGAGGCGGAACCGGAGATCGATCCGAACAGGGCGGAGGACAGGACGGATACCTTGGCCGCGCCGCCGTTCAGCCGGCCGGCCGCGGCGGCGGCGATATTCATGAAACCCTGGCCGGCCTCGCCCGCGTTCAGGAAGGCGCCGAAAATGACGAAGACGGCGACGACGTTGACCGAAACGCTGGTCAGGCTGCCCCACAAACCGCCTTCCGCGATGGTCAACGTGCCCAGGAAACTGGCGAGCGGCGTGCCGGAATGACCGAACTCGCCCGGAATATGCTGTCCGAGCAGACCGTAGAGCAGCGCGATTGCCGCCACACTCGGCAGTGGCCAGCCGATCGCCCGCCGGGCGGCTTCCAGCACCACCAGGATCAGCACGGCCGCGATTCCGATTTGCAGATTGCCCTCCAGGAAACCGTATTGATCTCCCAGCATATCCCGGTTCAACGCGATCCACAGGCAGGCCGCCACGCCCAAGGCGGCCAGCAGTATCCCGCTGATCCTCTCCCAGCCCGGCCGGGCCGCCAGCACCAGAATCCAGGGCAGGGCGAAGGCCATGTGGATCGGCCGGCTGATCAGGTTCGGAACCAAGCCGTAGAAGATCAGGCCGAGATGGAAGACGACGAGGCAGATACCGAGTCCCAGCCAGAAAAACCGGGAAAAACCGTCGAGGGGGCGTTGGTGCAGCATCGTATTGCCGTCTTGAAGGGGGAAGGTCGGTCGGAAAAAACCCGGGCGAGGCGGCTGCCTGCCCGGGTTCGTTTGAGCAAGTGCCGGGCGCTTACATCTGCGCGTCGGTCAGGGCCATGCCGGCTTCCTTGTAGTATTTCACGGCACCCGGATGGATCTTGCCGATGATGTTTGCCATCAGACCTTCGTCGACGCCGTTCCACCAGGCGGCGGCGGCGCCCATCTTGGCCTTCTGCTCCCAATAGGTCTTGGTCAGTTGATAGGCGGTGTCCTCGTCCATCGCGGTGGTCGTATAGGCGACGACGGGCAGCGAGGTCGTGGTGATGTCGCTGGTCTGGCCGGTATAGGTGCCGGCCGGGATCACCAGCTTGGTGCGCTTGGTCTGCGCGATCTGGTCGTCGTTCAGCGACAGGACTGTGACGCCGGTCGTGGCGGCCGCCTCGATGACGTTCGGCGCGGGCCAGGACCCGGCGGTGACGAAACCGTCGATCTGGCCGTTCTTCAGGGCGGGAACCGCGTTCGAGAGTTCAATCTCGGCCAGGTTCACCTTACCCTCCAGACCGAAGAGGCCGAGATATTTCGCGCCTTCCTTCGCCCCGAACGAGCCTTTGCCCAGCAGGATGGTCTTGCCTTCCATGCCGGCGAAATCGGTGACGCCGCTCTTGTCGGACATGACGAAATGCATGGTGAGCGACGGGATCGGGAACAGGGCGCGGATCTCGTCGAATTTCGGATCGCCCTTGCCCTCGAACATGGCCTTGCCGCCCTGGGCCAGTTTGACCAGCACCGGCGGAGTGGTGAAGACGTAGTCGCCGCCGCGGGCCTTGGCTTCCATGACGTTCTGGACCGAGCCCTGGCTTTCCTCGACGGTGACGATCACCTCGCCGTCGGTGCCGGCCTTCATCGCCTCGGCGATCTGCACGGCCATCTGATAGTAGGAGGACGTGGACTTGGCGGATTTGTAGGTGACGCGGGTTTCCGCGGAAGCGGGCGCGGCGGCGGTGAAACCGACAGCCGCGGCCAGCGCGATGGCGGTTGCGGCGGTCTTGAACCGGTTGTGCATGTTCATCCTCCCCTTATTCGGATGGCTGTGATCTGGCGGCCCTTGGGCGCGTTTGTTGGATCGGTGACTCTATAGAGAATGCGCCCGCTGGCAATGCCGCGATGCCCCGGAAATCGAGGAAATCGCGGCGCGATCAGAAAAGGTGAATAGACCGCCGGTCCGCAGCGGTCAGGCTTTTACACGCTCCGATTTCGGGTCGTACCAGGGCTTGAACTGCAGGTCGATCGGATAGCGTTTCCAGGCCACCTCGACCTCCCAGTTGCCGCTCGAAATCCAATCCGCGGTGACGCCGTCGGCATTCTTCACATAGCCCATGCCGATCGAGGCCCCCGCACCGTCATTGAGGCGATGCCCCCAGGCGCCGGACGTCACCGAACCGACAACCTCACCATCCCGCAATAGCGGTTCTTCATGATACAGCATCGGCGCGGATTCGCCCTGTTCCCGTATCATGATTTGCACCAGCCGCCGGTCGAGCGCCCCCTTGCGGTCGCGTTCCTCGCGCTCAGCCAGAAGCGCGTCGCGGCCGATGAAGCCGCCGGGCTTTTCCCAGGCCACCGCGAAGCCCAATCCGGCCTGCAGCGGAGAATCCTCGTCGCCGATATCGTGCCCCCAATGGCGATAGCCTTTTTCCGTCCGGCAGGCGCCCATGGCGAAATAGCCGCAATGGGTCAGGCCGAAATCGCCGCCCGCGTCCAAAATCGCCTCGTAGACATTCTGCGCGAATTCGCCGGGAATATAGATCTCCCAGCCCAATTCGCCGACATAGGTCAAACGGTTGGCGCGCACTTTGGCATAGCCGATTTCCAGTTCCCGGGAGGCGCCGAAGGGGAAGGCCCCGTTCGACAGATCCGCCCCGCTGATCTTTTCCAGCAGCGCCCGGCTCTGCGCGCCCATCAGTCCGATCATCGGCAACCCGCTGGTGATGTCGACCGCGACGCAATGGGCATCGCTCGGGATATGCGCCTTCAGCCAGGCCATGTCGCGGGTCTGCGCGCCGCCGGCGGTGACGACCCAGAACCGCGTTTCCGACAGGCGCGTGACGGTCAGGTCCGCCTCGATCCCGCCGCGTTCGTTCAGCCATTGGGTATAGACCGTGCGGCCCGCTTCCACATCCACCTCATTGGCGGAGATCCGGTTCAGCACGGTGCAGGCGTCCCGCCCCTCGACCAGGAATTTCGGGAAGGAGGACTGGTCGAACAGCCCGACGCCCTCGGCCATGCCGCGGCATTCCCGCCCGACCGCATCGAACCAGGAGGGCCGGCCATAGCTGTAGCCGAATTCCCGCTCCGCCGCGGTTTCGGCGAAGAACATCGGCCGTTCCCAGCCCGCCGTCTCGCCCATTGCCGCGCCGGCGGCCAGCATCTTGTCGTGCAGCGGCGTGCGCCGCGCCCCGCGCGCGGTGGTGGGCTGATAGGCCGGCCAGTGCATGGCATAGAGCAGGCCCAGCGTTTCCACCGTGCGGTCGCGCAGATAGTTCCGGTTCGATTGGAACGGCATCATCCGCCGGCAGTCGACATCGATCAGATCCATCGGCGGATGCCGGTCGCGGATCCAGTCGGCCAGCACCTTGCCGACCCCGCCGGAGGACTGGATGCCGATGGAGTTGAAGCCGCAGGCCAGGAACAGGTCCTTCACCTCCGGCGCCTCACCCAGGATATAGCGGTCGTCCGGCGTGAAGCTTTCCGGCCCGTTGAAGAACAGCGCGATCCCCGCCTCCTGCAGGATCGGCAGCCGGTTCATCGCCATTTCCAGGATCGGTTCGAAATGGTCGAAATCCTCCGGCAGGGTCTCGAAGGCGTGGTCGTCCGCGATCCCCTCCATGCCCCAGGGTTTGGCAACCGGCTCGAAACAGCCGAGCAGGATCTTGCCCGCATCCTCCTTGTAATAGGCATGCTCGTCCGTCACCCGCAGCACCGGCAGGTCGCCCGGCAGGTCCTTGAGCGGTTCGGTGACGATGTAGAAATGCTCGGCCGCGTGCAGCGGCACGTTGACGCCGACCATCCCGCCCAGCGCGCGCGACCACATGCCGCCGGCGATCACCAAGGTGCCGGCGCGGATCTCCGTCTGTTCGCCGCCTTTGGTGATCGCCACGCCCACGGCGCGGCCGTTCTCCACCAGGATGCGGTCGACCCGGGTTTCCTCGAAGATCTTGGCGCCGCCCATCCGCGCGCCCTTGGCGAAGGCCTGGGTGGTGTCGATCGGGTTGGTCTGGCCGTCCCCCGGCAGATGCACGCCGCCGACCACGCCCTCGGTATTCAGCAGCGGATGCATCTCCTTCAACTCATCGGCGGTCAGCACCCGGCATTCCAGCCCGAAACTCATCGCCATGGAGGCGCCGCGCTTCAATTCCTCGAGCCGGGCCTCGGACAGCGCCGTGCTCAGCGATCCGTTCTGCTTGAAGCCGGTCGACTGCCCGGTTTCCTTTTCCAGGTCGAACATCAGCTCCGTCGTGTAGCGGGCCAGTTCGGTCATGTTCCGGTTCGCGCGCAGCTGCCCCATCAGCCCGGCCGCGTGCCAGGTGGTGCCGCTGGTCAGCTGCTTGCGCTCCAGCAGGACCACGTCGTTGATGCCGATCTTGGTCAGGTGATAGGCGATGGAACAGCCGGCGATTCCCCCGCCGACGATGACGACATCCGCTTGCGACGGCAAGGCAGCAGCCATGGTGAAAACCCCCAAGAATAAAGCGCCAGAACAAGAATAATGCGCCACAGATGAGAACCGACCCGGTGACCCGGACGACCGAAACCGCACGATAGCCGCAGCCCGGTCGAGGGGCCAGACTATCCGCGCCGGCGCCCCCCGGGGGCAACAGAATTCCTCACGAAGCGGTTGCCTGGATTGACCGGCTGCGCAATTGGCCCCGCCCGGACGCCCGCGATTGGCGATACGTCCGGCGCGTGCGGCGCGCTAGTCTGGGCGTCGATACCCCTTTCAACCAGAACATTGGCCATCCAGAATAACGGCCCATCCAAACGCGACGGAGATGACAGACCATGTGCAGCGACGACAAAACCGGCGACGCGAAACCCGGCACCGCCCAACCCACCGTCTTCATCGACAACGACCGCACCCGTGTCACCGAATGGCGGTTCAAGCGGAAGGGCGACAATACCGGCTGGCACCGGCACGAATACGATTACGTCGTGGTGCCCCTGTTCGACGGCGTGCTGGAAATCGACCTGCCCGACGGCAGCCGCACCACCGCCCAGCTGCAGAACGGCGTCCCCTATTTCCGCGAGGTCGGCGTGGAACACGACGTCATCAACGGCAACGATTTTGAATGCGCCTTCGTGGAGGTGGAGTTTTTGAGGTAGGGGGGACCTGAGCCCATCCCGGATAAACGAAAGGCGGACCCTGGGTCCGCCTTTCGCATTTTGTGGTCTTAAACCTTGTTAACGGAAAGACCGCATTTCCGAGTCAGCTACTACTCAGGGTAATAATATGCGGTATCATTTGCCATGATACAAGGCTTTCTTGGCATCAGAAGGGGTCATAAGAAGGGGACGGAGAATTTCCCATGAACACATGGCGGCTCGGCATTGACTTGGGCACGAATTCAATAGGGGTTGCGGCGCTCACGTTGGATCGGGAGAAACGGGTCAGCGGACTCCTGGATCTTGGTGTTCGTATTTTTTCCGATGGTAGGAACCCGAAAGACAAACAGTCCTTGGCCGCCAAGCGGCGTGTGCCGCGGGGTATGAGGCGAACCCGTGACCGTGCCAAGAACCGCAACGCGCGCTACCTTCGGGAACTTCAGGAATTCGGGCTGATGCCCATTCAATCCTGTCCGCCAACGAAGGAGGAGCAGGCATTACGCGCGACGCTGGAAGCTAAAGATCCATATATCCTGAGGACAAAAGCCCTGGATGAGCGCCTTGAGCCGTTCGAGATCGGTAGAGCCTTGTTCCATTTGAAACGCCGAGGGTTCAAGTCGAACCGCAAGACGGATGGTGGCGACGAGGACAACGGCAAGATTCGGGATGCGGCACGCCGAACCAGGGAGTTACTGGAAGAGGCCGGTGCGCGCACGCTCGGCGAATGGCTGGGCAGGTCCAGATTGGAAGTCGTCGCCGAGAACGAATGTCGGCGGAAAGGAGAGCGGGTTCCGTCACCCCAGGTACGAACGCGATTGCGGGGCACCGGCGCGAAGGCCCACTACTACTTTTACCCAACCCGCGACATGATCCTGGACGAATTTGATCTGCTGTGGAAGGCCCAAAAGGAGTGGCACGAAGAACTACTAACGGACGATGCGTATAATACGCTTCGTGAGACATTAAGCTGGCAATGGCCCCTGAAGGCCCAGCCCGTCGGCAAGTGCCGTCTGGAGCCGACCAAGGAACGTGCGCCGCGAGCCCTTCCGAGTGTTCAGCATTTACGAATTTTCCAGGATCTCAACCATCTGGAAATACAGATGCCGGGTGCGCCTTGGCGCAAGATCACGAAAGAAGAACGGGATGTGTTGGCTGCCAAGGCGTTGAAGCAGTCGAAATGCGAATTCGAAAAGATGCGCAGCTGGCTGAAATTGCCGAAGAATGCCCGGTTCAATTTTGAAAGCGAGCGGAGAAAGCATCTCGACGGTGACCTGACGGCAGCGAAAATTCGCAGCAACAAGTTTTGGGGCAAGGGTTGGGATGATCTGTCTCTCGACGTTCAAAATGCAGTTGTGCATCGGCTGTTGAACCAGGAGGACGAAGCGGTCTTAATCCGCTGGTTGCGACAAGAACACGGCCTCTCGGAGGAAACGGCGACAGCGGTGTCGCGGGCTTCGTTGCCTTCAGGTCATGGTGCTTTCTGTATCGAAGTTTCAGAGCGGCTGTTGAAGGAGCTCACCGCTGACGTTGTGGCCTATGACGAAGCCGTTCGCCGGGCCGGCTATGACAGTCATTCGGCATTCGAGAATGAGACCAGCCCGTCCGGACGATTGCCGTACTACGGCAAGGTCCTGGAACGACATGTCGCGTTCGGTTCGGGAGATCCCGGCGACAGCGATGAAAAACGTTACGGCAAGATTGCCAACCCGACGGTCCACGTGGCCTTGAATCAGCTACGACATGTCGTGAACGATTTAATCGGGCGGTTCGGTCGGCCGACGCAAATCGTTGTCGAAGTCGCACGGCAACTGCCGCTCTCGGGCCAAGGGCAAAGGGATCTGGAACGGCAACAGAAAGATAATCAGAAAACGAACGACCAACGCCGTGAAATCTTGGCCAAACAGGGTATAGCGGACAGCTATGCAAACCGGCTTCGTCTTCGGTTGTGGGAGGAATTGAATCGCGACGACCCGTTGGATCGCCGCTGCGTCTTCACCGGGGAACAGATTTCGATCGCGCGTCTGTTCTCGGATGAGGTGGAAATCGAGCACTTGTTGCCTTTTTCGAGAACCTTGGACGACAGCCCAGCAAACAAGACCGTTTCGATGCGTTCCGCGAACCGCATCAAAGGAAGGCAATCGCCGTATGAGGCATTTGCGCACAGCCCGCAAGGTTTCGACTGGGCAGCGATATTGGCACGGTCTGAAAATCTTCCCGGAAACAAGAGGTGGCGTTTTTCACCGGATGCGATGGAACGGTACGAAAATGGCGACCGGGATTTCCTGGCGCGTCAGCTTGTCGACACACAGTACATCGCACGCGTTGCGAAGGACTACCTGGATGTGACAGGGGCCGACGTTTGGGTGACGCCCGGCAAATTGACTTCCGACCTTCGATGGGCCCTCGGGCTGGATAGTGTTCTGCCCGGGCATAACGCCGAAGAAACCGGAAACGTGTCGAAAAACAGATTGGATCACCGTCACCATGCGGTTGATGCCCTGGTTGTCGCATTGACTGATCGTCGGCTGCTGCAGCAGGCGGCGACACTCTCCGGTCGGCGTGAGGCGGAGAACCATTTTCGTTTGCTCCCGAACCTCGGTGATCCATGGCCCGGTTTCCGGGACGACGTCCGCTCATGCGTCGACAACATCGTTGTTTCACACAAGCCGGACCACGGTGTTCAGGGCGCGCTTCACAATGATACGGCCTATGGGCTACTGGACCCGAAAGCAGAGCCGAATGGCGTGCGTGATGTCGTGCACCGCGTGCCGTTGGACAGCTTCAAGAAACGGAAGGATTTGGAACGTATCAGGGACGACGTGCTTAGAGATTATTTTTTGCGGAATACGCATTCTGTCGCCGACAAGGATCTCGGAAATGTCCTCGTGGAACTGGGAGAGTCGCTTCGTCCGCCTGTCCGCCGAGTGCGCATTGTCGAACGTCTGAATGTTATCCCAATCCGCGACGATGCCGGTGAAGCATACAAAGCCTATAAAGGTGATGCGAACTATTGCTACGACATCTTCACCGATCAGAAGGGAAGGTGGACCGGGCGCGTGATCTCTCGCTTCGAAGCGAACCAGGAGGGGTTCAATCCCGCCAACAGGTATTCGACGGACGGCGAGCCTCTTGTTATGCGGCTGCGCGTCAATGACATGCTTGAGCTAGAGAACGACGGCGCGCGCCAGATAATGCGCATCGTCAAGTTGGCATCAGGAAAGATAACACTCGCGGCGCATCATGAAGCTGGAAGCCTCAAGGCGAGGGACGCAGACAAGAATGACCCTTTCAAATATTTGACGTTATCACCATCAAGCCTGCAGTTGCGAAATGGTCGGACGGTGCATTCAAGCCCGTCGGGCGTTATCCGTCACAAAGGCAACCTGTCGTGATTGGTCGCGTGGTGGAAGTCGTCCGTGATGGCGCGCATCTTTCTCTGGATCGCGGGTTCATGCGCGTTTCTGTGGCCGGAGACGAAGTGGGGCGAGTTGCTGTTGATGACATGTCCGCGCTTGTCGTTCGCGGTTATGGGGCCACGGTGTCGGTAAATCTGTGCTCGCGTCTGTCGGATGCAGGATTGCCGGTGGTGATCTGTGGGGCAAACCAGTCGCCGGATGCGTTGATTTGGCCTGTCAAAGGGCACTTTGAACAAGGCCGCCGCATGCAGGCACAGGCGGAGGCAGGACGCCCTTTGAGAAAACGGCTTTGGCGTGACTTGGTGGAAGCCAAAATCAAGGCGCAGGCAACGGTTCTGGAATATTCTGGACAAAAGGACGAGCGTCTTCCGCAGATGGCCAAATCCTTGAAATCCGGTGACCCGGACAATGTCGAGGCGCAGGCCGCGCGCCGATACTGGCCCAAATTGATGGGGGACGATTTTCGCCGTGAACGCGATGCCGGCGGCCGCAATGCAATGCTGAATTATGGCTACACCGTGTTGCGCGCGGCGACCGCCCGGTCGATCCTTGCCGCCGGTCTTCATCCGTCGCTATCCGTCCATCATGAAAGCCGGGGTGACGCGCTTCGGCTTGCTGATGATTTGATGGAGCCATTTCGGCCCTATGTGGACCTGATGGTCGCGAAACATGGCCATGATGGGGAACTGGACAGGGATTTGAAGGCCGACATTGCATCGGTCCTGACACTCGACCTTATCGGACCGAAAGGCGTGCGGCCGGTACAGTCTTGCATCGACCATTTGGCTGTATCCTTAGCGATGATTTACACCGGCAAGGATCGGAAACTGGACTTGCCGAACGGCCTTCTGCCTTTGTCCGGTGCAGCCGCGTGAAGCATCTAAGCGGTTATCGTATCATGTGGGTGATGGTTCTTTTCGATCTGCCGGTGGTCGAGCCGGAAGAAAGGCGTGCCTACACTCGGTTTCGAAACTTCTTGCTCGATCAAGGATTCGAACAGGCGCAATTTTCAGTCTATGTTCGGCATACATCCGGCAAGGAAGCCGTGGACGCATTGACCCGCAAGATTGAAGACGAGGTTCCAGCGAACGGCAAAGTCGATATCCTGCAATTTTCGGATAAACAGTATGAGAACATCGTCAGTTTTCGGGGCAAATCGAATAAGTCCAACCCCAAAAATCCGCAGCAGTTCGTCTTATTCTGACGGCTGGGCGAATAGTTGTGTGCTGTGGATAACAGGGAATATCACTTGTAAATCAAAGCGATATTCCCTGCTCAAGTGTAGCTGACTAGGAAATGCGGTCCAACCGCAACGTCTAGGTGAGCAGTGGGACGAAGACATCAAGTGTAGCTGACTAGGAAATGCGGTCCAACCGCAACAACGAGATGAACTCGTCGTATTGGTCGTCAAGTGTAGCTGACTAGGAAATGCGGTCCAACCGCAACTTGTCGGCCATGTGAAGGATGCACGTCTTGAGTGTAGCTGACTAGGAAATGCGGTCCAACCGCAACAAGATGCGTTTGGGAATCCTGCTCAGAACAAGTGTAGCTGACTAGGAAATGCGGTCCAACCGCAACGATATGACTTGCATCCAAGCCCTGGGTATCAGTGTAGCTGACTAGGAAATGCGGTCCAACCGCAACCATCTTCCCCCACTTGTGGCAGGGCGGGTGAGTGTAGCTGACTAGGAAATGCGGTCCAACCGCAACACGTATCGCCGGCAATGACATAGTACCCGACAGTGTAGCTGACTAGGAAATGCGGTCCAACCGCAACGGCGGTCGCGAAGGTAAGAGAAGGCGTCCAGTGTAGCTGACTAGGAAATGCGGTCCAACCGCAACGTCGTCAATCCCATGGAGCACTTGGCTTCAAGTGTAGCTGACTAGGAAATGCGGTCCAACCGCAACTCCCGGTCCCGTCATCCGTGCCCGTGGTGTAGTGTAGCTGACTAGGAAATGCGGTCCAACCGCAACCAACGGCGCCGCCGTGTCTTCGTTGTCGGAAGTGTAGCTGACTAGGAAATGCGGTCCAACCGCAACGAGTCCAACCAACACCGATCGCCGCCGTCGAGTGTAGCTGACTAGGAAATGCGGTCCAACCGCAACTTGATGATTGGCCGTCGGCCCAAGCTGCGTAGTGTAGCTGACTAGGAAATGCGGTCCAACCGCAACTTAACTGGTAAAAGGTCGTACAAACCGCGAAGTGTAGCTGACTAGGAAATGCGGTCCAACCGCAACTCCGCTTTGCCCGCGATCTCCGCAACGCTTAGTGTAGCTGACTAGGAAATGCGGTCCAACCGCAACTGGCACATGGCAAAGGCGGTTCTGGATAGCAGTGTAGCTGACTAGGAAATGCGGTCCAACCGCAACGGTGTCGGGCGTGACGCCGATCGGGATCTCAGTGTAGCTGACTAGGAAATGCGGTCCAACCGCAACAACGTGCGGCTTGGGCCTTGTCTCCATACTAGTGTAGCTGACTAGGAAATGCGGTCCAACCGCAACTGCTCTTTGTTCCTTTACCAACCCAAACAAGTGTAGCTGACTAGGAAATGCGGTCCAACCGCAACTGTCCAACAGCACTTCAGCGTATTGCGGTGAGTGTAGCTGACTAGGAAATGCGGTCCAACCGCAACTTTGAAGGCGGCGGTGATTCCGCTAAAGACAGTGTAGCTGACTAGGAAATGCGGTCCAACCGCAACACGCCATGACGCTGAATTTCAACAGCCTGAAGTGTAGCTGACTAGGAAATGCGGTCCAACCGCAACGGCGTCCGGTTCTTCGTGGCGCCGTTGGATAGTGTAGCTGACTAGGAAATGCGGTCCAACCGCAACGCGTTTCGGCCGGCACCTTGTTCAGCCGGAAGTGTAGCTGACTAGGAAATGCGGTCCAACCGCAACAACCTTGTTCGACGCGAACCTAGAGCAGTTAGTGTAGCTGACTAGGAAATGCGGTCCAACCGCAACGAGGTACGGGAACGGCCAGGAGGTGGACGCAGTGTAGCTGACTAGGAAATGCGGTCCAACCGCAACGGCTCGCCCGGTACGTCGATCCAGCCTTCCAGTGTAGCTGACTAGGAAATGCGGTCCAACCGCAACGCGAAGAAGCCGATGGCGAAGATGTCTCAGAGTGTAGCTGACTAGGAAATGCGGTCCAACCGCAACCCGCCGAATTCGAACCGGAATAGGACTGAAGTGTAGCTGACTAGGAAATGCGGTCCAACCGCAACGGAGGTGCTCGGTCAATCCGCGTCTCGGTGAGTGTAGCTGGCTAGGAAATGCGGTCCAAATATATTCAGCCCCCCGGCACCAGCACGAAATTCCCGACATGGTCTTTTTTCAGGAAGTCCTTTTGGGCCTCCGCGATTTGGGGCAGCGGGTAGGTTTTCGCGAGCAGGGGTTTGATCTCTCCTTTTTCGATATAGGAGATCAGGTTGGGGAAGACCGGTTCGTCCCAGGCGGTGGTACCGATCAGGGTGATGTCCTTCAGGTACATGTCGCGCATGTCGAGCGAGACGACCGGGCCGGCGATCGCGCCGGAGGAGACATAGCGGCCGCCGCGCTTCAATAGCTGCAGGATTTGGGGAAAGCCGGGGCCGGCGACATTGTCGACTGCGACGCTGACGCTTTCCTTGCCCAGCGCGGCAATCAGATCGGCGCCGCGTTCCACGACATGATCGGCGCCGATCCGGCGCAGCTTTTCCATTTTCGATGTGCCGGCGACGGCGGTGACCGTCGCGCCGCGGCGTTTGGCCAGTTGCACCGTGGCGGAGCCGACGCCGCCGGAGGCCCCGGTGACCAGCACGTGATCGCCGGCCCCGACCCCGGCCCGGTGCAGCATGTTTTCCGCCGTGCCATAGGCGCAGGGTATGGTCGCCAATTCCGCGTCGCTCCATTCGCACTCGACGGGAAAGACCTCCGTCGCGGGGACCTTCACATACTGCGCGAAGGCGCCGTCGAAATCGGAACCCATCCAGATATTGTCCATCACGCCGTAGCCGTTCGGCCGCATGCAGGCCCGAACCAGCACGCGCCGGGCGATCAGCGCGGACGGACCGACGCCGCCGCCCGCGGCATCGCCTGAACCCGCCGCCACGACCCGGCCGCAGCAATCGGTGCCCTGGATGAAGGGGAAGGGCGTGGCGGCGTTCCAGCCGCCGTCGGCGATCGCCGTTTCCTCCCGGTCCTGGGCGGCGGCCGCACCGTCCGTGGCCTCGGTGACGGACGAGGAATACCAGCCGAGCCGCGTATTGATTTCCGTATTGTTCACCCCCGCCGCGAGAACGCGCAGCAGGACCTCGCCCGGGCCGGGTTCCGGCGTGGAGACTTGGCTGTAGACCAGCTTGTCGTAACCGCCGGTGCCGGTGGTCACGATGGCCATCATGGTGCGTGGTATCGTTTCCGTTGCGGCGGAATCGCCGGTGTTTTCCCGTTCCTGCGTCATGGCGGGCCTCTCACTGCTCAGTGCCGATGTTCAGTTCCGATCAGCATAAAGAGCCGTCCCCCATACGAACAGCGTTGATGGCGCCGCCGTCACCCGTCGGCCCGCGGCGCACCTTCGCGGGAAGCCCTTACAATCCACAGAATATTAGCGTACACTTTGAAAAAAATGGAACCGGTTTCCCCCTGCCGCTTCATGAGAAATCAGAACTAGGAGGGTGGATGATGGAATATCCCGCTTTCGAGCGATTGAACCTGCAAAGCCTGTTGGAACACGCCCATGTGGCGGTGGTGATCCACCGGATGGACACCTCGATTGCCTATGCCAATCCGACCGCCCTGAAGCTGCTGGACCTGAACTACAACCAGATCATCGGCACCGATGCCTATGACCCGAAATGGTTCTTCATCGACGAGTTCGATCACCGTCTGAAGGTCGAGGAATACCCGGTGAACATGGTGCTGAAAGAGGGTAAGCCCCTGACCAACCACGTGATCGGGCGGTTCGACCCACGTACGGATGAAGTCCTGTGGTATCTGGTCAATGCCTATATGGAGCCGGGAACGGATGTGGACGACCCGCATGACGGTTTCGTCGTCGTCACCTTCAACGATATTTCGGATCAGCGGCATCTGTTTTCCTATCGGGACATCATCGAGAATTCCCGCGATATCGTGGTGGTGACCGACGCGGATACGACTGCCGCGCCGTTCGGCCCGAAGATCGTGTTCGTCAACAAGGCCTTCGAGGATTTGACCGGCTATACCGCGGCGGAAGCGATCGGGGAGACCCCGCGCATGCTGCAGGGGCGCGGCACCGACGACGAGACCAAGGAACGGATTCGAGTTGGATTGGAGCGCCACGAGCCGATCCGCGAGACCATTCTGAATTACAGCAAGAACGGCGATCCCTATTGGCTGGACCTGAGCATCTTTCCGCTGCGCAACAAGCTGGGCAAGGTGACGCATTTCGCGGCGATCGAGCGCGACGTCACCCAGGCGACTTTCCAGGCGGACCTGTTGGCGCGGCGCAACGACGACCTGAAGCTGCTGAAAACAAAACTTGAGGAAATCGTCGAGGAAAAGACCGCCGCATTGCGTCGGGCGAATTACGAACTGGAGAAACGAGCCTATTTCGACGAGCTGACGAAACTGCCGAACCGGCGCTGTTTCATGGACCAGGCACAGCGGCAACTGGCCTATGCGAAACGCTACGGCCACCATGTCGCCACAGCGATCCTGGATGTCGATCATTTCAAGAAGGTCAACGACACCCATGGGCACGATGTCGGCGACCAGGCGCTGGTCGCCATCGCCGAGCGGATCCGCTCGCACGGCCGGGCGGAGGATGTCTTTGGCCGCATGGGGGGCGAGGAATTCGCCTTCGTCACCCTGGTGCGGGACAAGGACGCGGCGCAGAAAAGCTTCGATCGGCTGCGGCAATCCATTGCCGGCATGGACCCGGAAGTCGAGGGCGCGGATCTGCACTTGACGGCCAGTATCGGCGTCTGCGTCAGCCCGCCGGAGGAGGAGCCGGATATAAGCGCCTGTCTGAAACGCGCAGACCAGGCGATGTACAAGGCGAAGAAGGCCGGACGCAACCGGGTCGTGATCCGGTAAGGGGTCTTGCGCCGGGTTGCTCAGTCAATCTGCATTGCGTGCAGGCCCCGGAACGCCGCCGCGGCCTCCTCCCGGGCGCCGGCGCGTAGCAAGCCGAAAGCCGCCCAGAGCGAAACCGCATAGGCGATCGGCAGGGCGGCCGGGTTGTGGCGGGCGATGAAACGCATACGGTTCCGATAATTGTAATAGTTCGATAGCGGCGAGGCACGGCCGGTCAGAGAGCCGGTTCCGGCAACGGTGCCGCCGTGATGGAGGATGAACGCCTCCGGCACCAGGGCCAGTGGCAGGTCGCCGCGGCGCAGGGCCCAGTCGACTTCCTCGTAATACAGGAAATAGTCCTCCCGCATCGGGCCGACCCGGTCCAGGAAGGTGCGCGAGGCGACGAGATTGGCGCCCAGCAGGAAATCGATATCCCGGGAAGCGGGCGGTTCGGCTGCCTCCGGTGCCTTGCCGAAATTGACGTTGCGGCAGAAGCCGGTCCAGCGATTGAGTCTGCCGCCGTCGGACTGGATTCGGTTCGGCGGGGCGTGGAACAGCACGCGGCCCCCCATCAGACCGACCGGCCCGGAGGCGGCCTTCAGGGCATAGACGGACGCGGTCTCCGGCGGCACCTCCGTATCCGGGTTCAACAGCCAGAACAGATCGATATCCGGGTCCTGCCGCAACAGGTCCAGACCGAGATTGCAGCCGGCGCCGAAGCCGAGATTGGTCCCGGCGCGGATCAGGGTGAGGTCCGGCACGGGCTTGCCCTTGCCGTCGGGGATCTCGGAGGCGCGGATTTCGGCGAAGCCGTTTCCGGGGCTCAATCCCCGTGCCGCGGCATGGCGGCGTACCGCCAGGACGGAGCTGTCGGGTGAGGCATTGTCGACGACCGCGATCTTGATTTCCTCATGGGTCGATGCCGCGAGGCTTTCGAGGCAGCGCGGCAGGACATCTTCCGAGCCATAGGCGACGATGACCACGCCGACGGTGATGTCGTCGGGATGGCCGGTCATCTGGCTGACCGTTTCGATATCCGCGCTTGTGTCGGTCATGCCCTCTTTTACTCCTTCCAGGCAAGGTTTCCTAATGTCCGGCGGAAGGGGAGGGATTATGAACGGACGGGTCACAAGACCGTTTTGACGGTCACGGCGTGACAGGGGCGGGGCGCGCGCCGTATCAGGACGCATGGTTCAGAACCCGGATCAAACGCAAGACAGGATGACGCTGACGCTGAACGGCGTCTGGCGCGGCTATCGCGGCATGTTCGCGGTGGCGCTGTTTTCCATTCCCTACGGCATTGCCTTCGGCACGGCGGCGACCGATGCGGGTGTCATGCCGGTTGAGGCGATCGCGATGAGCGCGTTCATCTTTTCCGGCGTTGCGCAGTTCGCCGCCCTGGAATTCTGGCGGGAACCGGTGCCCTGGGCGATGCTGGCCTTCGTCGTCACCGCGGCGAGCGCCCGGATGCTGGTGATGGGCGCGGTGCTTGCCCCCTGGATCAACGCCATTCCCGCGGGCCGACGTTTTCTGGCCCTGGCCTGGATGAGCGACCCCAATTTCGCCAAGAGTCAGCCGGAGTTTCGGGCCGGGGAGCGGGATGTGGGCACCATGTTGGGCGCGGGACTGTCGCTGTGGTCGCTTTGGGTTCTCGGAACGGTCATCGGGACACTGGCCGGCAATGTCATCGGCGATGTCGCGGTCTTCGGCTTCGACGTGGTGATGGTCTGTTTCTTCGCGGCGCTGGTCGCGGGGGAGGCGGGCAAGCGTAGCCCGATCCTGCCGATCGCCGCCGCCGCGCTGGTCGCGGTCGTCACCTTGCCCTGGCTGCCCTCGGGCTGGAACGTGATCGCCGCCGCGTTGACCGGCGGCGTATTGACGGTGATGCGCCGCGATGTCTGAGCTTGCTTCTTTGTTCGATATCACGACCTGGGGAGGCGCCTTCGACGGCGAGCATCTTCCGGTCTGGCTGATCGTCCCAATGATCGCCGGGATTGTCTATGCGACCCGGGCGCTGGGACCGGTGGCGATGACCTTCGTGCCGCTCTCCCCTCGGGTCACCCGGTTCCTCGACGGCCTCGCCATATCGGTGATCGTCGCGATCGTCGCGACCATGCTGGCCAAGGCCGGCCTGCGGGAAGTCGTGGCGGCGGCCGCCGCCGTGGCGGTGATGGTGACCGTGCGCAATGTATTCTGGGCCTTGTCGGCGGGCGTCCTGCTGGCCGCGGGCTGGACGCATTTCATCCCCGGTTAGGCAATCCCTCCGAGAGAAACGTTCATGTGTCGGCGGGCGCGGTGCCCTCGATCAATGACTTTTGGGCCTTGATCGCCGGGACCAGGAAGTCGACCAGGGCGCGGATCCGCGCGGTGCGGCGCAGGTCGCCGTGGAACAGCAGCCACAGGCTCTTGCCCGGCAGCAGACCGGTGCCGGGAACGCGGGTCAGGCCCGGCTCCTGGTCGCCCAGGAAACAGGGCAGCAGGGCGAGGCCCATCCCGGCCTTGGCGCTCTCCACCTGCAACGTATTCGAGAACAGGGCGTGGCGCACGGGCAGGTCCGGAAAGGGCGTGCCGGCGGGGAAGCCGCGATAGGGCATGTCCATGCCCCAGCCGATCCAGAAATGCCGGGCCGGGTCGGGACCGGTCCTGCCGATCTCAGCCGCCAAATCGGGCGCGGCATAGACCGCCTTGGCATAGTCGGCCAGTTTGCGTGCGACGACATCCTCGGTGACTGCGGAATCCATCCGCAGGGAGACATCCGCCTCCCGCCGCGCCAGGTCCGTGAAGCTGTGGGCGGCGTCGACATCCAATTCGATCTCCGGATGGGCACGGGCGAAAGCCGCCAGGATCGCCGGCAGGAAGGAGGTCAGCATGGCCGGCGGTACGTTCAGGCGTATCGTGCCGTAGGGTTCGTCGTCGCGCCCGCCGATGCGCCGCGTGACGGCCAGCAGGTCGGCCTCGGTCTTTTCCGCGACGGCCAGGATGTCCTCCCCGGCCTGGGTCAGGACATAACCGTCCGGCCGCCGGTCGAACAGCTGTGCCGCCAACGCCGCTTCCAACTGGGTCAGGCGCCGGGTGACCGTGGCATGGTTCACGCCCAGCAGCCGTGCGGCCCCGCGCAGACTGCCGGCGCGGTGGATCGCCGAGACGATGCGCAACGCGTCCCAATCAATGGAGGAGCGGTCGGCGAGGAGGATGGATGAATTTCGATCCGGCATGGTGCGAAAATACGGCCTTCCGGTGTGGAAATAAACCGCCTATCCATGCCGCATCGAAGCCGGATACCGGCTTTGCCATAACGACCGAAGACGCATAAATCCATGACGAACGCCCCTGCACCCGATATTGGCATCGATGCTTCCATCCTGGACCGGATAGGCGATACGTCGCTGATCGAGCTGAAGCGCGTCGTGCCCGAGGGATGCGCCCGCATCCTGATGAAGATCGAATCCGAAAACCCGACCGGGTCGATGAAGGACCGGATGGCGCTGGCGATGATCGAGGCGGCGGAACGGGACGGCAGGCTGAAGCCCGGCGGCCGGGTCGTCGAATATACCGGCGGCAGCACCGGCGTCTCCTTGGCGATGATCTGCGCGGTGAAGGGGTATCCGCTTTCCATCGTCACCTCCGACGCGTTCAGTGCAGAGAAGCGAAACCACATGGCCTCCTTCGGCGCCGAACTTACCATTGTTGAAAGCCAGAATGGCGGCATGGACGCGGCCTTGACGCACCGGATGATCGAGGCCGCCCGGCGGATCACCGACGAGACCGGCGCCTTCTGGACGGATCAGCTGAAGAATGCCGATCAGCTGATCGCCTATCACCGGATGGGCGATGAGATCTGGACCGGGACGGGCGGGCGCATCGACGCCTTTGTGCAGTCGACCGGCACCGCCGCCTCGGCCCGCGGCAATGCGGAGGCGTTGAAACGGCACAATCCCGACATCCTGACGGTCGCGGTCGAGCCCAGCGAATCCGCCGTGCTCTCCGGCGGGTCGAGCGGGGTGCACAGGATCGAAGGCGTCGGCGCCGGTTTCGTCGTGCCGCTGTGGGAGCCATCGGTGATCGACCGGATCGAAACCGTCTCCACCGAGACGGCGATGGAAACGGCCCGAACCCTGGCGCGGGTGGAGGGGATTTTTGCCGGCACTTCGACCGGTGGGAATCTGGCCGCCGCCATCGCCGTCGGCCGGGACCTGGGGCCGGATGCCACGGTCGTCACCGTAATGTGCGATTCCGGCGTGAAGTACCTGTCGACCGCCCTGTATCGCCCGGACTAAGGTGCAGGCCGGACAGCGGTATTACGGGGGAGCGTGATGGGACAAGGCTTGCGGTTCGGCATATTCGGCGCCGGCGGCGTCGGTGGTTATTTCGGTGCGGCACTCGCGCGCAGCGGTGCCGATGTGGCGATGATCGCGCGCGGCGCGCATTTGGACGCCATTCGGGAAAACGGACTTCAGGTCGAAGCGGCAGACGGAAATTTCACCGCGCCTGTCGTGGCGATGCAGGATCCGGCTGAGGCGGGGATCTGCGACATCGTCCTGGTCGCGGTGAAGCTTTGGGATACTGAAGCGGCGGTCGAAGCCATCGCGCCCATGGTGGGCCCGGGAACTACGGTGATCTCGCTGCAGAACGGGATCGGCGCGGAACCGGCCCTGGCCGCGCGCTACGGGGAAGACCGGGTCTTCGGCGGCGTGGCGCAGATTTCCGCCACCATCGCGAAGCCGGGCGTGATCGCGAAACACAGCGGGTTTGCCCGCATCGTCTTCGGGGAACTCCGCGCGCCGCAGCCGGAACGCGCGGATGCATTGGCCGCTGCCTTCGACAAGGCGGGGATCGAGAACAGCCACAGCCCCGATATAAAGGCGGAACTGTGGCGCAAGTTCATCTTCCTCGTCGCGCTCAGCGGTGCCACCGCCAGCACCGGCAAGCCGATCGGCGCGGTCCTGGAAAATCCCGATCAACGGGTGCTGTTCGAGGATCTGGTGCGGGAGACCTTCGCCCTGTCACAGGCCCTGAAGGTCGACCTGCCGCCGGAAACGGTTGCCCAGGTGATCGCCTTCTCCGAGGGGCTTCCCTACGAGATGCGCGCTTCGATGGCGCATGATCTGATCGCAGGGAACCGGCTGGAACTCGATTGGCTCAGCGGCGCCGTCCTGCGGATGGCGCGTGAGCGGGCTATCCCGGTGCCGGCGAACGAGCGCGTGGTGGCGGCCCTGTCCTAAGGGACCGCCCTATTGCGGACCGGTGCGGATGATTTCCGGCAGGCCGTCCGGAAGCAGGCCCAGTTTCTGGGCGGCCGTCTGCATGCCGACGATATAGCCGTAGGGGCCGAGGCCGCAGATCACGCCGGTCACCACATGCGACAGGATCGAGTGCTGGTGATGAATGTCCCGGGCATGAATGTTCGAGATATGGACCTCGAATTTCAGACCGTCATACGCCTTCAGCGCATCCATCACCGAGACGGATTTGAAGGAAAACCCGGCCGGATTGATGACGATGGCATCGGCGGTCTTTCGCGCCTCATGGATCGAATCGATCAATACGCCTTCATGATTGGTCTGCCGGAAATCGACCTCCACGCCCAATAGGCCGCCGAATTCCACGCAACTCTGCTCGATCGCGGCGAGCGTCGTATAGCCGTAATGTTCCGGTTCCCGCTCACCCAACAGGTTCAGGTTCGAGCCGTTCAGGATCATGAACTTCTTATGCATTCTGTTTGTGCCTCCCTGGCAGAATCTAGGTTCGTGGCCGAGATACTGACCGCGCCGCGGCATCACGGCAAGCGTATGTCAGGGATGGAAAGATCCAGGGAAAACCCCGTAAAGCCGGCAGAAATCTGCCAGATATCGTATTGCAGCGCATATATTCGTTAACGCTATAGTAATAATAAGTGCATTACGTTAGGTGTATTACACCTATTGCGACAATTTACTGGGGGTAGTGGATTGTCGGGTTGGGGCCAATATAGGGAGGCTTACCTTAATGTCGATCGCTGTTCGTATCTATATGATCGTTTCATTAATTCTTTTGACCGCCGGCGCCGTCGCCATGACCGGCGCGTTCCAGATGCGGCAGGTCGGCACGGAATTGTCCGAAATCGCGCATGAGGACATACCCCTGCTGGAAAAGGTTTCGGCGATCACTCTGCATCAGGCCCAGCAGACCATCCTGCTGGAGAAAATACTGCGCGCCGCCGGCCTCAAGCAAGGCGTCGATCTGGACAAGGCCGCGGGCGAATTCCTGGAACTCGCGAAAGATGTGGATCGGGAAATCAAGGAAGGCGAGGCCATCGCCGAACACGCCATTGATAATGCCTTCGATGCGGAGACACGGGCCGAATTCGACCATGTGCTCGAGGTTTTGAAGCGGATCGAAGTCAGCCATAAGACGTTCGACGACCACGCGGAAGATGTCATGCGGGCCGCCGCGGCCGGGGACATGGCCACGGCGACGCAAATGGTCGAGACCGTGGAGCAGGAAAGCGCGGCGCTGAACAAGGAATTGCAGGCGCTGCTGCTCGAGCTTGAGCGCTTCACCGAGGGCGCGACGATCCGCGCACTCGATCACGAAGTGCGGGGGCTGTGGCTGATGATCGTCATTGCGGTCGTCGGCAGTCTGGCCGGCATCGTCGCCGGCGTGATCCTGGGCCGCGGCATCACCCGCCCGGTCGTCGGCCTTGCCGCCGTGATGGACCGGATGGGACAGGGATCGCGGGAGGAGACGGTCGTCTGGACCGACCGGACGGACGAGATCGGCTCGATGGCGCGTTCCGTTTCGACCTTCCAGGACGGGCTGCGCGAGGCCGACCGTTTGACCGCCGAGCGGATCGCGGAGTCCGAGGCCAAGGCCCGCCGCGCGGAACAGCGGGAAAAGGCCATCGCGGAGTTCGATGCAGTGATCCGGGAGGTGGTCGAGAATGTCTCGACCGGGGCGACGCAGTTGAAGACGTCCTCCGAGTCGATGTCCCATCTGGCCGACGATACGGACAAGAAATCCGACGCCGTCGCCGCCGCCTCGGAAGAGATGTCGGCGAATATTCAGTCGGTTTCCGCCGCCGCCGATGAGCTTTCCGCGGCGATCAGCGAGATTTCCTCGCAGGCCTCGGAAACCCATCGATCCGCGATCAGCGCCGCCGAGAAGGTTCAGGCGAGCACGGCGCAGATCGAGAAGCTTGCCCATTCAACCCAGGAAATCGGCGACGTGGCCCTGTTGATTCAGGAAATCGCGGAGCGGACGAATCTGCTGGCGCTGAACGCGACCATCGAATCCGCACGCGCCGGCGAAGCGGGCAAGGGCTTCGCCGTCGTCGCGCATGAGGTCAAGGAACTCGCCAATCAAACCCAGAAGGCGACGGAGCGGATTTCGGCCCAGATCTCCGTGGTTCAGGGGGATGCCGCCGCCGCGGTCTCCGCCGTCCGCGATATCGGTTCGGCGATCGATACTTTGAGCCAGATCAGCGAATCCATCGCCGCCGCGGTGGAACAGCAGACCGCGGCGACCGGTGAAATCGCCCGAAACATCGACCAGGCGTCCCTGGCGACCTCAGAAGTGACGGAGAACATCGCCATGGTGTCGAAGGATGCCAAGGAGACCAGTTCCGCCTCGGCCGGAATCAATACCACGGCGGAAAACCTGCGGGATCGTTCCAAGGTGTTGAGCGAAAGCGTCACGTCCTTTTTCGCGCAGATGCGGGAGGCGTGACGGGGGGGCACCAGATCGTTCCGGCCCCCTGTCCCGGACGCGGTGAGCCCAGGCGGCGCGATGATCAGCGAGCGTCGGAGACGGCGGTGCTTCGATCGCCGTCAAATTCCCGGCTGGCATAGCGGAATTCGAACGCGGCGAGGATCTGCGTTACCTCGGGCGCATCGCCCTCTCCCAGCAGGGGCAGGGCCAGACGTTCGTAGAGCACATGCTCCTTGTCGAAACGTTTGAGGGAACCGCTGTAGAGCGTCGGGCGGCGATCCCGCGCGGAGACGACATACTGGTCGATCATCTCCGGTTCTTCATGCATGTCCTGGTATTTCGAGATGCTCAATCCGGTGAATTCATGGCCGACGAAGCTGACGACGCCGGTTCCGACCAGGCGGTATCTGAAGTCCGCCCCCGCGTTGAATACATCCAACAGGATCAGATGAGGCAGATCCTTGGGCGGCACGTCCAGCGGCGAGAACGTGCTTCGCAGAGGTATCTCCATCCCCGCCCTGAGGTCATTCCACAGAGCAAGAATTCGATTCAGGCGTTCCGAACTGGGGACAAGCGAACTCATGCCGCAACATAGCAGGGCGGCGCAAGGTGTGCAGCCCGCAATCTCAACAGACTATTCCGACCGCACCCCGCCGATCACACAGCCGGAAAACGCCCGCGTTTTTCCAACTCGTAGATCGGCAGCGAGTTGCGGATATACTCATGCGCCGCGTCCTGGGCCGGGTTGTGATCCCAGTCGAGCTTCTGCTTGCGCATCACGCCTTTCAGGAATTTCCGGCGGCGCTGGCTTTCCAGAACCGTTTCCTTCAGGGCCGGGCGGTCGTATTTGGCTGCGATTTCCTGCGTCAGCCGGTGGACCGCATCCGTATGTGCCGGATCCTCCGCCAGATTGTTCACTTCGGTCGGGTCGGCCTCGACATCGTAAAATTGCAGAGGATCACCCGGCCCGGAATCGATCAGCTTCATCGCACCCCGGCGGATCATGAAGACCGGCGTATCGGTGCCTTCGCCGAAATATTCGCCGATCACCTCGTCATGGCCCGAGCCGCCCGACAGATGCGGCAGCAGCGACCGTCCCTCGATCGGGGTGGCGTAGTCGCCCTGTTTGCCGTCCCGCGCGACTTCCGCGAAACTCGGCAGCAGATCGACCAGGGAGACGGCTTCCTTCACCCGGCCCGGTGAGAACAGTTTCGGCGCATGCACGACCATCGGCACGCGGGCGGAGTTTTCCAGATAGCTCATCTTGAACCACATGCCGCGCTCGCCCAGCATATCCCCATGGTCGCCGGTGAAGATCACGATCGTGTCCTCGGCCAGGCCCGCCTCCTGCAGCGCCTGCATTAGGTCCGCGACCTTGTCGTCGATATCGGAGATACTGCCGTAATAGGCCCGCCGCGCGCGGCGCAGGGTCGCCTCGTCCAGATCCACATCGGTCGCGCCATAGCCATAGCGTAGGCGTTCTTCCATCGGATGCGCCGTGTGGGAGCCGAGCGGCACCTTCGGCAGGTCGATCTCGTCCTCCCGGTACAGGTCCCATTTGTCTTGCCGGCACAGATAGGGGTCGTGCGGCTGGATCATGGAGACGGTCAGCATGAAGGGCTCCGCATCTCCGGTGCCCTTGTCGCGCGCCCGGTCGAAGATGTACCGCTTGGCCTTGAAGACGGCCTCGTCGTCATAGTCCAGATACATCGACCGCATGCAGGGCCCGGCCTTGGTCACCACCTCCATATTGTGGAACCAGTCCAGCCGCTCGGTCGGACGGTCCCATTCCGGATGCCATGTAAAGTCGGACGGATAGACATCGGTCGTCAGCCGGTCGCGATAACCGTGCAACTGGTCCGGCCCGACGAAATGCATCTTGCCGCTGAGGCAGGTGCGGTAACCTTCCGCTTCCAGGTAATGGGCGAAGGTCGGCACTTCCGCCGGAAACTCCGTCGCATTGTCCCAGGAGGCAATTTTGGTCGGCAGGCGGCCGGACATCATCACGAAGCGGCTCGGCGCGCAGAGGGGGGAGTTCGTATAGGCGGCATCGAAAACCACGCCTTCATCCGCCAGTTTCGACAAGGTCGGCGCCTGCACCAGCGGATGCCCGTAACAGGGCAGGAACTGGGCGGCCAACTGATCGGCCATGATCAGCAGGATGTTCGGGCGTCTGGTTGTCGATGCGGCGCACATGACGGAATCCTTATAACAGGCGGTGTCTCGGAAGGACTTCGTCCGTAACAAGGATCGCCCGGCCTGTCTTTCACCTGAGCGACGAATGTCATGGCGTGGATTTGCCGAAACCGGTTGACGGATACGGGTTCCGGACCGCCAATAAAGCCATGAATGCGCCGCACGACATCATGAGCCAACTGGCCCCGCGCCTTAAGGAGGCGCGAAAGCAGAAAGGCTTGAGCCTGGACCAGGTCGCCAAGCTTTCCGGCGTCTCGCGGAGCATGCTGTCGCAGATCGAGCGCGGGGAATCGAGCCCGACGGTCGCCACCCTGTGGAACCTGACCCGCGCCCTGCAGGTCGATTTCGCCGGCCTGCTGGACAGTTCCGGCACGGCGGAAAGCCCGATCGCCGAGGTGATGCGCGCCGACCGCACGCCGACGATCGACAGCCAGGGCGACGGCTGTCGCATCCGCATCCTCAGCCCGCCGGATCAGGCCGGAAAGCATGAGGTCTACGACATCGCCTTCAAGAAGGGCGGCGCGTTGGTCAGCGACCCGCATCGGCCCGGCTGCCGCGAGCACCTGACCGTTATGGAAGGGGCAGTGACCGCGGAATCGGACGGGGCCGCCGTCGAACTTTCCGCCGGGGATACCGCGCGCTATGCCGCCGACCGCCCGCATGCCATCCGCGCGCAGGGCGGCGCGGCACGGGTACTGCTGATCGTCGAAAACAGCTAGACTGTCCGCGACCCGCCGCCGGACAGGGCGGGGCGGTAACCGGATGTTGGTATCCGTTATAAAGGAAAAACTTCCAATATACCGATAAATCCGTTATAGCGGATTTGCGTCTGATTTAACGAACAGCGGTTGTTCCCCGCCGAAGCGGGAAACGGGAAGGATCAGGAACCATGTCGACCGGCTTTTTGGATCACATCGCCGAAACCCTGAAAGGGATCGAGGCGGAAGGCCTGTACAAGCGGGAACGCCTTATCGTCTCCCCGCAATCGGGGCGGATCGGCGTCGACCTGGACGGCAAGCCCGGCGGCCCGCATCGGGACGGTGTGGTCAATCTCTGCGCCAACAACTATCTCGGCCTCGCCGACAATCCGAAACTGATTGAGGCGGCGAAACAGGCCTTCGATACGCGCGGCTTCGGCATGGCCAGCGTGCGCTTCATCTGCGGCACCCAGGACCTGCACCGGGAATTGGAACAGCGCATCGCCGGGTTCCTCGGCAAGGACGACGCGATCCTGTTCGCCGCCTGTTTCGATGCCAATGGCGGGCTGTTCGAACCGCTGCTGGGACCGGAGGACGCGGTGATCTCCGACGCGCTCAACCATGCCTCCATCATCGACGGCATCCGCCTCTGCAAGGCCAAGCGCTATCGCTATGCGAATTCCGACATGGCCGACCTGGAAAGCCAATTGAAGCAGGCCAAGGCCGATGGCGCGCGTTTCATCATGATCGCGACGGACGGCGTCTTCTCCATGGACGGCTATCTCGCCAAGCTGCCGGAAATCTCGGCGCTCGCGAAACAATACGATGCGATGGTGATGGTCGACGACTGCCACGCCACCGGCTTTATGGGGCCGCAGGGCAGGGGAACGCCCGCCCATTGCGGTGTTGCCGACGGCGTCCATATCCTGACCGGCACATTGGGCAAGGCGCTGGGCGGCAGCATCGGGGGTTATATCGCCGGGCCGCAGCCGGTGATCGACCTGCTGCGTCAGCGCGCGCGCCCCTACCTGTTTTCCAATTCCCTGCCGCCCGCCATCGTCGCGGCGGGCCTGGCCGCGATCGACCTGGTAGAGCAGGGCGACGATCTGCGCGCCGCGCTGTTCCGCAACGCCGCCAAATGGCGCGCCGGGCTGGATGCGCTCGGCTTCGACCTGTTGCCGGGCGAACACCCGATCGTGCCGGTGATGCTGGGCGATGCGCGGCTGGCGCAGTCGATGGCCGCGAAACTCTATGAGGAAGGCGTCTATGTGGCCGGCTTCTTCTTCCCCGTCGTGCCCAAGGGCAAGGCGCGCATCCGCACCCAGATGAACGCCGCCCTGACCGAGGCGGATCTCGACTTCGCCCTCACCGCCTTCGAACGCGCCGGCAAAGCCGTCGGCGCCATTTGACCTGTAATCCGGACCGGAAACCATGACCGATATCGAACTCGCCGCCGCGCCTCCGCTGAAAGCCGACCATCCTTCGGTGATGAAGGCCTTGGTGAAGTCCAAACCGGAAACCGGCCTGTGGATGGAAACCGCGCCGGTGCCGGAAATCGGGCCGGACGACGTGCTGATCCGCATTCACAAGACCGGCATCTGCGGCACCGACGTGCATATCTGGAACTGGGACGACTGGGCGCAAAAGACCGTGCCCGTCCCCCTCATCACCGGCCATGAATTCGCCGGCGAGATCGTCGAGATGGGCCGCGACGTCACCGACTTCACCATCGGTCAGCGGGTGTCCGGCGAAGGCCATCTGATCGGCATGCACAGCCGGCAGAGCCGCGCCGGCCGGTTCCACCTGGACCCGGAAACCAAGGGCATCGGCGTCAACGTGCAGGGCGCTTTCGCGGAATATCTGCGCCTGCCGGCCTTCAACGCCATCCCGCTGCCGGATGTCATCCCCGACGAGATCGGCGCCATCCTCGACCCGCTCGGCAACGCGGTTCACACCGCGCTCTCCTTCGACCTGGTGGGGGAGGACGTGCTGATCACCGGCGCCGGGCCGATCGGCATCATGGCCGCCGCCGTCGCCCGCCATGCCGGCGCGCGCCATGTCGTCATCACCGATATCAACCAGGACCGCCTGGACCTGGCCGGCCATGTCGCCGACGTCATGCCGGTGAACGTGGCGGAAACCGATTTGAAATCCGTCATGCACGGCCTCGGCATGCGCGAAGGCTTCGATATCGGGCTGGAGATGAGCGGCGCGCAGCCCGCCCTGGACCAGATGGTCGAGGTGCTGGTGATGGGCGGTCGTATCGCCATGCTGGGCTTCAGCCCCGGCAAGTCGCCGGTCGACTGGTCCCGCATCGTCTTCAAGGCCATCACCATCAAGGGCGTCTATGGGCGCGAGATGTTCGAAACCTGGTACAAGATGATCGCCATGCTGGAAAACGGCCTGGACATCACCCGCATCATCACCCACCGCTTCACGGTCGACGAGTTCGAACAGGGGTTTGCCGCGATGATGTCGGGTAAGAGCGGGAAGGTTGTGTTGGATTGGGGGTAAGTCAATGTGGGTATGTCGCTGACGAATCTGTGGCAGTCAGGTCCATAACCTGAAGGTCACAGATTCAAATCCTGTCCCCGCAACCAATTTCATCAACGGCTTAGCGATACAATCGCTAGGCAGTTTTGCTTTGCAGGAAGCAGATAGGAAGCAGGCGGGGACCAAGGATGGCGGCGTATATAGGTCCGATTATCTTCGATCTGCGGACGTAGCTTGGGGGGCGTCTTTACGAGCGGTCATAGCCAGCAACAGACATCTTGGTTTACCTTGGTCGGTCAGTGTTCAACTCTTGAGGCGACTCATTGAAGTTGCTTCGGGTCAGCTTTGAAGTTTGCTCGCAGGCTTCTCGACAACGTCGTAGCGTTTGCAAAGCCGCAACGCAGGGCGATCTGGTTTGTATCGAGTTGACTGTACCGAATCAGTTCACGAGCACGCGCCAAACGAAGCAATAGATAATACCGCCCTGGCGTGGTTCGTAGTTCCGACCAGAACAATCGTCGCAGCGATCGCTCGGACGCGTTGACATGTTGTGCGATCCTAGGGATCGAGTGAGGCGTCTCCAGCGTCTCGGACATGATCGTGATAACCGATCTGAGTTTACGCGAGACATTCTGGGCCATTGCCTGCTTAGGGAATGATGCGCCGTGCCGACGTGCATTATCATGCAAGAACATCGCAGCCGCATCGAATGCAATAGCAGGTCCGAACCGGTCACTGATGTAGTCCAACATCAGGTCGAGTGCCGCTGCCGCGCTGCCACAGGACCAGAATCGACCATCTTTTACGAAACGATCAGCAAGAACCTCGATCTCCGGGAACTCTTCTGCGAACTCTTCCAAGACCTGCCAATGGATCGTCGCACGTCGGCCATTCAGCAAGCCGGCACGTGCCAACAACCACGATCCTGTGTCTCCCGCGATCAAGGTAGCGTCTTTCAGGAACGGCTTCAGGTTGCGTCTGAGTGCTGCACCCTTGCAGTCCCGAAACTCATCTCCACCGATGATCACCGCAAGATCGGACGGTGCTGCTATGTTCAGACTCTCTTGCGGCGACACGGTCAGCCCACTGGAACTGGTCACGACTCGGTCATCTTCGGTGAAAATGCTCCAGCGAATGTCGGCACCCGACTGATCGCGCGCGACCCGCAGAGGCTCAAGCAGACACGCCAAAGCCATGTTGGAGAACTTATTGAACAGTATGAAAGAGATATGCATCACACAGCTTGGCAGAATCAGTCTCAAAATTGGCAGAATGAGTATTAGTCAAATCGCGTCACTTTTCTAGAGTGATCGGAATTGCCGCTTCATGAGAAGGATATCCCGGTCATGCAGTCCCGCCCACTCTCGCACATTCGTGTTCTTGATTTTGGCCACTACCTGGCGGGTCCGCTCGTCGGCATGATGCTCGCCGACCTCGGTGCGGACGTGATCCGGATCGACCCGCCCGGTGGTCCGCGATGGAGAGATCCGGCGTTCGACATGTTGTCGCGAGGCAAACGCGCGTTGACGATCGACCTCAAGACGAATGCGGGACGTATCATGGCGCTAGACCTTGTGCGCCGGTCGGATGTTGTGATCGAAAACTTTCGTCCCGGTGTCATGACGCGCCTTGGACTCGGTCCCGAGACTCAAAAACAGGCCAATCCAACCATCGTCTCGCTGTCGCTCCCCGGCTTCTCGTCGAATGACCCCGAGTTTGAAGGCCTCGCCGCCTGGGAGGCCGTGATTGCTGCACGCACCGGCCAGTTCACCGACATGGGGCTCAATCGACGACTGATGGGCATCAACCCCTCATTCACGCCGTTGGGACTGGCCTCGGCCTATGGTGCCGCGTTCGGCACGATGTCTGTCCTCTTCGCTCTCATCGCGCGCGATAGATCAGGGGGAGACCATATCGAAGTGCCGTTGGCTTCTGCGTTGCTGGAGGGGCTGGTTTACAACTGCGAACAGATTGAGGATTACCCGGAGCGCTACAAGTCGCCGCGCGAGGTGGAACTGGAACGGCGCGCGAAGTCAGGACTCAAGAACGATCTCAGCTACGCCCAGCTTTCCGAGTTTCTCGATCCTTTCTACCGGACTTACGCCTGCGCCGACGGGCGTGGTTTCTATGTGGTCGCCGGGTCGATTGCGAACCATCCGGCGAGGGTTCTCAGAACGCTCGGCCTCGACGACCTGTTGGCGGAGCTACCCGATTTCGATGCCTATCTCGACAGCAAGGACTGGCCCGACGAGTGGTCTCTCAGGAACTATCCCGTCGGCGTTCGCGACCGGGCCCGGATTTCCGATGCTATGAAGACCGCATTTCGGACGCGACCCTCGCATGAGTGGGAAGAACTGTTTGGTTCCGCCAAGGCTCCGGCCACCGCGCAACGCAGCACCCGGGAATGGCTGGGTGATCCTCACGCGATCGCCTCTGGCCTGGTCGTCGAGGTGGAAGACCCTCGTTATGGGCCGATGCGACAGATGGGTAATGTCGCGTGGCTTGATGACGACGCTGGCGCTTTAGCAAAACGGGCGGGACCAATTGAGGATGATCTTCGCAGGGATCTGGCCGCAATCCTGGCTGAACCCACGAGAGTTTCATCAGGCATCGAGGAACGGGCGGGCGCATGGCTTGGTGGTCTCAAAGTGCTCGATCTGACTAACGTGATTGCTGGCCCGACCATTGGCTCGACACTTGTGCGCTTCGGGGCAGAGGTGACCTTGGTGCAACCTGTGGAGCCGTCCGTCGACCCTTGGAACGCGGTCGTCTTTGGACTGCACTCGCAGCGCGGCAAGGACAGCATTCTTCTTGATCTTGGTTCAGAGGCTGGGCGCAACGCACTATGGAAACTAGTCGCGCAATCAGATGTTATTACGATGAATTGTACAGATCAGCAGCGTGAGGCACTTGGCCTGTCCGAAGCTCGACTGAAAGCAATCAATCCCCGTCTGATTTTGGTTCAGTTGGATGCGTTTGGTGGGCCCAGGCGCGGACCGAAGTCGGATCATCTAGGCTATGACGATCTCGCACAAGCCGCGACCGGCGTGATGACGCGATTTGGCGGTGGACCTGAGACCCCGGAAGAACATGCTCACTTTGGCACTATCGATGCACTGACGGGCTACTGTGCCTGCGTTGCTCTTGGTGCGGCACTGGAGCGTCTGAGGATGACTGGCAATGGTGGTATTGCCAGGGCGGCTCTCGCCGCCTCAGGTGAGATGATCCAGGCTCAGTTCATGTATGACTTCGAGGGCCGAAATCCTTTTGACGAACCGTCGGGTCGTGATGTGCGCGGCTGGGGTCCGTTCTATCACTGTTACAAGGCGTCAGACGGCTGGATGTTCTTTGCTGCACCGACGGAACGGCAGGCAGCGTTGGAGCGCGTGCCGGAACTCGCCGGTATGCCAAACGAAGATGGGGCGATAATGACAGACGCGCTTGCCGCGAGGTTTGCAACGAAACCGATTTCATTCTGGGCAAAGGCCTTCGCGGGTTCTTCGAGCGGAGTAGTTCCCCTGGGTTCGCTGCACCAGACTCGAGAGGATGGACTGGTGCTCGAAAGCAGCGGCCAAATCGACATCAGGGACGCAACCTTCCGCGCAATCCGCCACGACCAACACCCCATGGGTCGATGGGTCGACCTTGTTGCACCGAACGCTGTACGACCGTCGAAGGCAGCGATAACCATTCCAGACGCCGCTCCAAAATACGGACGGGACACACGTTCAATACTAGCCCGACTGGGCTATGCGGAAAGTGAGATTCAGGCCATGATGGACGAGGGCGCCGCCGGAGAAAGCTGGGCAGAAAATTACTTGCCGGAGTGACAGTATGACAAAGGACGGCCCAGGACCCTCTATCACACCCAGTGCCTGAGCACGAGCGCGCCGTATACTCGATCATTACTATGTTTAGAAACGGTGACAGTGCAAATATATAGATTCTCTACCTCGCTCCCTTGATGTCGGCCTGTGCATTTCCTTGTGCCTTGTGTTGGATCGCTGAACTCAACGCCAGTTGTGCGCCATGTGGTGACCACGGATGTGAACCAGGACCGCCTGGACCTGGCCGGCCATGTCGCCGACGTCATGCCGGTGAACGTGGCGGAGACCGATTTGAAATCCGTCATGCACGGGCTCGGCATGCGCGAAGGTTTCGATATCGGGCTGGAGATGAGCGGCGCGCAGCCCGCCCTGGACCAGATGGTCGAGGCGCTGGTGATGGGCGGCCGCATCGCCATGCTGGGCTTCAGCCCCGGCAAGTCGCCGGTCGACTGGTCCCGCATCATCACCCACCGCTTCCCGGTCGACGAGTTGGAAAAGGGCTTCGACGCCATGCTCAGCGGTAAGAGCGGCAAGGTGGTTTTGGATTGGGGGTGAGTGGGTACCCGCTTACCTGTTGATGCCGATAGCCATGGTATCGGACGGATAGGTGTTAAACTTCCCTTTTGGCTAGCGAGGGGGGCACAACGCCCCCTCTCAGATAGCGGCTTTTCCAAACCCGCCGCCCGGGCGCCGTCCTTCCACTCAGCACAATGACAGGAGTGTCTCGGGATGCGCGGAAGCAGCACGTCCGGTCCATTGGTAAAGGTTGGCGACCCTTTCTTGTCCGACGAGACAGGGGCCCGTCGTTGCATTGTCGAGTACACTGACCGAATTCAGGCAGGGAACTGATTTTGAAGGAAAAATTTAACCGTTCAGCTTCGATGTCCGTTTTTGGCACTTATGTCGGTTATTGCACTTATGGCACTTATACACTATATCCTGGGTATAGCCGAGCTGGCTGGGAGGTCGGTTCGAGCGAGTTTTAGGAGAACGCAAAAATGCCCGCCACAGCAAGGAACGTCGTTCCGGATCAGGAAGATATCCTATTAGCAAAGGAAGCAAGTCGACTATTGGCTAAATTGAGGGATGGAGACGAGCCAGTCGAACTTGAGATGCGACGGAATGGTGATTCTCTGTCACTTAAGCTTCCCGCGCCGGTTGTGCGTGTTCTCTTGGATGCTTTGGTTGGATTAAGCGATGGTAAACCGGTTACGGTCGTGAGCCAGGATACTGTTCTAGGAACGGTGCAGGCGGCGAAATTTTTAGGGATGTCGCGAACCCATTTAACTAAGTTGATCGACAGCGGTGAAATCAAACACCACATGGTCGGTTCGCATCGAAAAATGATGTTTACCGATCTGATCGAGTACAAAACTAACGACGACGAATATCGGCTTCGGAAGGCTGCCGAAGCCGACAAGATAGCCGAGGAATTGGGGCTTATGTGAGTTACTGCGCGGTCCTAGACGCAAATGTCCTATACCCGTCGGTTTTGCGCTCTGTGTTGATACATATAGCGCAGACCGGCGTATTTTGGGCGCGTTGGACAAGATGCATCAATGAAGAGTGGATTCAAGCAGTTAACGCAAATACTGGTGCGGACTTGGTTGTATTGCGCAAATGCTGTGATGCAATGAACGAAGCTGTGCGAGACTGCCTCGTGGAAGGGTATGAGGAATTAATCCCTTCGCTGGAGCTCCCTGATGAAAATGACCGGCACGTATTGGCCGCGGCGATAATGGGTAAGGCTGATGCCATTGTAACTTTCAATCTAAAAGACTTTCCCGACAACACCCTTGCGGCGTATGGAGTTCAGGCGATTCACCCTGACGATTTTCTTATCAATCAGATAGATATCGATCAGACCACAGTTCTTGGCGCTTTGCGGCAGACACGACAAAACCTCTCCAAATCGAACCTATCGGCGGACGAATTAATTGATAAGCTCGAGCATGGGGGATTGCCGCAATCGGCCGCGCGATTAAGGCCGTTGAAGATTTTGATATAATTTATCCTCCTAGTGAGTCTGTGTTAGCCGCAGCTGGAAATTTGGTGACCTGCCGCGATTAAGGCCATGTCACTGCAAATCCACTGTCAAATCGTTGGATTGATAGGTATTAAAATTCCATTTCCTGGCCTAGAGGCAACGACGTATGGCCGATGATTTCTCATCGGCCTTTTTTCTTTCTGCCGCGCATTTCGATTAGAAATTCCAGGCACTAAGCTTTGGCTTGGAAATTAAATATTCCGATAAATGGAAATTTATTGACATACACTGAATAAGTGTATATAAATTCCATATCGGCTGGCTAGGGTTCCGCAACCCTCCCTATCAGGTAGCGGCATTTTCCAAATGCGCCGCGCGCCCGCCGTCTTCCTCTCTCAGCACAATGACAGGAGCGTCTCGGGATGCGCGGAAACGGTTCGTCCGGTCCATTCTCTTTTGGCGCAGGCACCGGGAGGCGCCTGTGGCGGTTCCCTGAGAGCCTCGTAGGAAAAAATCTACAGTCGGCCTTGGCTCGTTTGCAGCATGCGGATCCGTTCTTGGATCCGGTACAGGAGGATCCTCAACGGCGCGGTATCGAGCGGGCGGAACGGTTGCGGGCGGGTCTTTTGGCGGCGGCGGACCAGCTAGGGCGAGGGGGTGATGAGACCGATCAAGCAAAAGATCCCCCGCCCAACACGCAAATAGATCTGGAGGCGGGCCTTACGATTTTCAGACAAGCGCTGTCCGACCGGAATGACCTCGACGAAGAGAGCCTTGATCAGGAGGTAGCCGATCTACGCGATGAGTTGGCGACACGCTCGCTCATGGCCGGGTTTGATGCGGCGGCACAACGGGCCGGCCTTCCGGGCATGGAAGCGTTTGTTGCGGGCGCCGACGAAACGCTCGCGGACAGCGCGTTCCCGGTAAATGGGACAGCAAAGACACCATTGCGCGCGCGCCTACGTGGCCGTCTGCAAGACCAGCGCCATCAGGAAGCTGTCGAGAGGGTGAAACGGGGTGCTGCGGCACGGAAGGCTGTAGCCGACCGAACCGCTGAATTGCATTTGTATCTGCTTGACGGGGACGAAGCACCTGCCGATGCACGTGAAGTCCTGGACGTGGCTCGGTCGGAGGGTCAACTCGACGCTGCGGCCTTGGACCGATTGGATGGAATTCTGGCGGAGCGACTTTCGTTCGAGCGCGAGCGGGACGACGCGCTGGCTAGGATCGACAACGCAATCGCGGGGCTGAATAGGAACGAATCGAAGAGCGGAACCGCTCTTGGAATCGTGGAAGGCGATCAACCTTGGCTCGACTGCCACTTTGAACACTGGCTGCTCGCTCGAAATGAAACGAACAAGAGCCTGTTCAAAAAGCTATCGTACCCACCCTTTCGTCAGGACGTGTCCAGACGTTGCCTGCATCGTCTCACAGGGTGGCCTGCCCCGCCGGATATCGTCGCCTATTCTCGTGCCGTCGGCGCTATTCCGCCCATAGTTGTCAACCGTATTACCGCCCAGTGGGAAATCGGTGGAAGCCAGGATAAGGCCCGTGCACTGGAAATTGCAGATGCAATCCGGAATGAGGCGAGTATCGAGATAGAGGCTCCTGGTCTCCGGAAAGCGCTTTCCCTCGTCGAAGCGGGCAGTTCGCCGGAACAGGTTGTCGCCCATCGTGACGCCAACCCGCAATCCTTCCAGGAAGACGGCCGCTCGGAAAATCACGGCCGGTTGGCGGATACGCGGGACGTGCCAGACCCTGGTGTGCATCTGGCACCGTCGGCGACGGCACCCGAGATTGAGCGTGGCCCAGAAGAGGGTGCCGAAGATCGCAAGTTACATGAACTGGTCCGGCAACAAGCCGAAGAGGATCTCGCGCCCGAGTCACTCCCTCGTGAGGACCTCGCCAAACGGTCCGACGAGGGATGGAGTACGTGGGGCAATCGTATCTACCAAGCCTTGGTTGAGGCGGGGAAAGAGAATCCCGAAGAGACCCGGAAAATTGCTCGCCGCTTCTATGGCGAACTGCACAAGCCCGAAAACGCAGATGTATTGGCAGCGGCAAATCAAAAGGTTTCGTTGGAGGCCTATCTAAACCCGCCGCCGGAGCAGTTGATCGACGGTGCAGAGCTTCAGGCGTTCAAGGATTGGCAGCAGCGGAACCCCGATGCGGACCCTTCCGAATACGGTTTGTATGTGGGCTTTGCTGCCTATCTGGGAGCGGACGGAAATTTCTACCGCCACTCGGCTGAAACGTCGAAACGCACCGGCAAACATGCGGCGCTTCTCGACGGGGAACTCTCACAGTTTTCGAATTATTCGAGTGTGGCGCTCGGCGATTACAAGCACATTTGGGTCGCCGCGCTTGAGGGTGGGCCCAGCTTGGGGCGGGGAAGCACGTCTTTCCCAAGGTTCGGCCAAAATCTTCGCGGTAGGCCTTCTCCCCAACGTCAACCGACCAACCAAGAACCAAAAACCGACAAATCGGTCGACAAGGCCGAGGACCGCGAAAAATGGCAGGCATATCGTGAGCTGATAGAAAGCGAAGAAGCTCAAAAAACTCCCGGCATCGGTTTTAGTCTGATCAAGAAAAGCAAGTACAAGACGAACCGACAATTGATAAAAGAGTGGGAGGATCTAAACGGTAAAAAGTGGCCCTTGGATCCGGAGACGGGACTGCGGCAGCATGTCCATCACATCGTACCGCTCGCTGACGGAGGAATAGATCACGTCAGTAACATTAAGCCCCTGCCGAAAAGCGCTCACATCAGGCTGCATAAAGAAAATGGGGATTCCCGTCGTTGGGGGGCTCGACGTCGATACATCGAAGAAATTCTACGTAGAAAAATCTTGCCATTCGAACCGCACATAAGCCCGGAATAAAAACACCGATTCAGAATAATGTAACCCTCGGTGATTTCATGAAATCCGATCTGCTACGAGTTAGCTGCGGCGGCCGAAGCAAAGTATAGATAGGAAGCGGTGCAGCGATGCGGCGCCTGCTGAAGACTTTTGAGAGAAGGAAAATTGACGTGACCGCACGCCCGGAGAAAACACACGAAGTTTCGATCGTTCGGCGGCGGATGGTCGAGATTTCGGAGGAAACGAGAGAAACCGACGAACTCGCCGCATACGACGAAATTCTGGAACAGGCGAAACGGTTCTTGTTGAAACATCCCTGGTGCTCGGGAATTGCTGAATCTCGTATCGGCATATTCGTCCCCGGCGTCGTTTCCGTATTTCTTTTCCGGATAGAAAAGACCGAAGAGGTAGAAGATGACTGGTTGTGGGTAGTGGTCGGCGACGTGCCGCCGGGATATCTGGTGACGGACCATGCGCCGAACCCAGCATGGGCGCTGCATGGATATATTGAACTGTGCAAGCAATGGACGGAGGCCGTGAAAAAGGGCGAGTCCGTCGAGGGGCTTTATCCGGTGAACGTGCCGCCGACGGTTGAATGGGCTGAGCAATTGGACAGCCGCCTCAAATTCTTGGAGGAGGAGATACTCGAGCGCTACAGAGCCGATCTTGTATAGGCACTAAATGAGCATTTCACTTCAACCGCGCGGTACTCCCTAACCAGGAACCAACCTTTTTGCATATTCGTTCCATTTTTGTTCTTTAAAAATACAACCAATCATGTATGGTGGCGATAGTTAGGTATCTAAAACGAGAAAATTGACGCTTGCGCCGCCCAGCAAGACCCATTGAAGGTCTACAGACCGACAGCACGCGCTGTACTCATGGGGCGTGTATCCGGTCTCTTGAATGAGGCCGCCTACGTATCTTGATGACGTGGAATGCCGGCGGGTCGTTGTGTCGTGATTGTTCGGCGTACCGGTGCAGCAAGAACGTTTGGGGACATGGTCAATGGTATTGAACGCACTGAAATCCGCGCTTTTGTCGCTCTTCAAGACCCGTGGTGACGCAACGGACTCCAGACCCCGTGGTGAAGCTACGGCGCTCGAACTCGACAAAATTCCCGAGATATCCGTTGCCCGACAAAAATACGCGGACGATCCTGACAGGCTCGGCGATTTCGATGACATGTATGAAACGGCCGAGTGGTTCCTGCTGGGATTCAAATGGCACCGAAAGCTTCTGGAGTCCCGGATCGGACTGTATTGTCCCGGCCTCTTCGGCGTCTACCTTTTCAGGATCGAACCGGAGTCGCGGAACACACCGGAATGGATTTGGATCGTCGAGGGCGGCAGCGCGGCGCCGCCCGCCGTCATCTTCGCCGATCGATGCCCGAACGGCCCCGCGGCATTTCATGAATATATTGCGGCCATCGGGGAATGGGTCCATGCCGTGAGGAACGGTAAATCGCTCGACAAGGTAATTCCCGTTGCGCTGCCGCCGACCCTGGAAGAGGCGGACAGGGTGGAACGGCAATTGCGGTTCATGTCCAAGGAGCTCTATCCCGACGAAGTTGAGTTCTTCGAAGACCTGCCCTGAGGCACCGATTTTTCGAAAGTTGAACCAGCGACGGTTTGAGGCATCCGGTCCGCCGTTTCCGCCCCCTGGCCCTATCGTGCGAACCGGGTAATCTGTCCCCGTCCAATCGACGGGGAAGGTCATGAAACTCTGGCATTGTTACAACAGCCGGTCGCTGCGGGTGCTTTGGGCACTGGAGGAAATGGGCTGGGAGCGGGGGGCCGATTACGAGGTGGAGACGATTCCGTTTCCGCCGCGCGCGCTGCACAAGGAATTCCTCGACATAAACCCGCTGGGGACGGTGCCCTATTTTGTCGATAGAGATGGGGATCGGGATGGGGGCGGCGCCGTCGCGATGACCGAGTCCACGGCCATCTGCCTGTATCTGGTCGAAAAATATGGGAAAGCCGAATTCGGCTTGGCCAAGGACCACCCCGAATACGGCGATTACCTGAACTGGCTGTTCCAGAGCGACGCGACGCTGACCTTCCCGACCGCGATCGCGCTGCGCTATTCCGCGATGGAGCCGCCGGAACGGCGCCAGCCGCAGGTGGTGCAGGATTACGCCAAATGGTTCCTGGGGCGGCTGCGCCGGATGGATCATCATATGGAAACGCGGGACTATCTCTGCGCCGGACGTTTCACCATCGCCGATATCGCGGTCGGCTATGCCCTGCATCTGGGCGAAGTGGTCGGTCTGGGCGAGCATTACACGCCGCAGGTCATGGCCTATCTGAAGCGCCTGCAGGCGCGCGATACCTTCCGGCGCGCCCAGGCGGTCGATCCGGAATTCGACCCGTTCAAGAACTATACCCCGAATTTCACCGTCGAACCGCGGGAACCGCGGGAGCCGAAATAGGCGGCGCCTATCGGTCCTTCTCCGCCAGGAACTGACGGATCAGATCGCGATAGCGTTCGCCGTCGAAACTGGGGAAATGGCCGCCATGGATGGTCCGCACGGACAAGTCCAGGATGCGGCGCATGGAGGCGATATAGTCGCCAAGATCGGAATGATAGGCATCGTCGATCAGCGGTCCGTCATAGACCGTATCGCCGGAGAACAGGATTTCGCTCGCCTTTTCATACAACATGATGCCGCCCGGCGAATGGCCCGGCGTGTGGATCACCTCGAAATGCCGGTCGCCCAGATCGACGATGTCGCCCGCCCGCAGCACCACCGTCGCCGGGGCCGCGCGCACCGCGTATTCGGTCGAGCTGTAGGGCGCGGGCGGCAGCTTGGTGAAGATGCCGTCCTCCACGTAAGGATCGGCCAGGGTCGCGGCGCGGGTCGGGTCGGCCAGGATATCCGCCTCCGCCGCGTGGACGCGCCGGTCCTCGAATTCGTGATGACAGCCGATATGGTCGAAATGGGTATGGCTGGCGATCGCGGCGCAGGGTTTTTCCGTCACCAGGGGAATATGTTGGCGCAGGCTGACCACGCCCATGCCGCTATCGACCAGCATGTCCCGGTCGCGGCCGCGCACATGCCAGATGTTGCAGCGGTAGAATTCCTTGATGAAGGGCTCGTCGATCCAGGTCACCCCGTCGCCGACCGCGCGGGTCCGGTACCATTGTTCCGCCGTCGCGGCTTCCAGCTTCTGTTCCATCAGTTCCTCCTCACCGCGTCACCAGGACCATGTCGGCCGGATCGGCGAACAGCGGCAGGACCGTCCCCGCCGTCGGCGACAGGCGCTGCGGCAGGCGGATGCGAAGCGTGCCCTCATGTCCCGGCAGGTCGGCCAGGCATTGGTGATGGGTGCCGAAGAAGCCGGTTTCCTTCACCGTCGCCGCGCCGAGGGGCAGGCGGTTCTCCCCCGGTTCGATATGCAGGTGTTCCGGGCGGATGACCAGCGCGGCGGCGTCGCCCATGCCGGCCGTGCCTGAGACCGGAAAGGCGCCCAGCGCGGTTTCCACCGTTACCCTGTCACCCGCTGTGTCCCGGACCCGCCCGTCGATCAGATTGCTTTCGCCCATGAAGGCGGCGGTGAAGCGCGAGGCTGGCTGTAGATAGATCCGTTCCGGCGGGCCCTGGTCCTCGATGCTGCCATTGTTCATCACCACGATCCGGTCGGCGATGGCCATCGCCTCTTCCTGATCGTGGGTGACATGCACGAAGGTGGTGCCGACCCGCCGCTGGATCGCCTTCAATTCCTCCTGCATCTGGCGGCGCAGCTTCATGTCCAGCGCGCCGAGCGGTTCGTCCAGCAGCAGGACCGAGGGCTCCACCGCCAGCGCCCGGGCCAGCGCGATGCGCTGCCGCTGGCCGCCGGACAATTCGTGGATGCGGCGGTCGGCCAGATGGGCGAGGCCGACCATCTCCAGTGCGCTTTCGATCCGTCCCGCGTGTTCTCCCTTGGGGAAATGGCGCATCTTCAGCCCGAAGCCGACATTGCCGCCGACGGACATATGCGGGAACAGGGCATAGTCCTGGAAGACGGTGGTGGTCGGGCGCTTGGCCGGCGGGATCGCGGTGACGTCCTCCCCGTCGATGAAGACCGCGCCGGCGGTCGGCGTCAGGAAACCGCCCAGGATGTTCAGCAGGGTCGTCTTGCCGCCGCCGGACGGACCCAGCAGGACGACGAATTCCCCTTTCTCGACGGTCAGGTCGATATCGGCGACGGCGATCTTCTCACCGAAATCCATGCCGATGCCGCGGAATTCTACTGCCGGTACGCTCATGACTTTTTCTTTCGGAACAGGATCAGGTCAGCCGCCAGCACGACGAAGACGGAAACCAGGAAGACGAAGCTGCCGACCGCGTTGGTTTTCGGGTTCAGGCCGGTGCGCAGCATCGACCAGATCTCGACCGGCAGGGTGACGTCGAAACGGCTGACCAGGAAGGCGATGATGAACTCATCCCAGGAAAAGGTGACGGACAGGAAGAAGGCCGCGAACAGCGCCGGCCACAGCATCGGCACGCTGACCAGCAGGATGACCTGCCATTCCGCCGCGCCCAGGTCGCGCGCCGCGCGTTCCATATTCGCCTGATGCGCGCCCATCTGGCTGAAGATGATCGCGAAGCATAGCGGCATGTTGATCACCACATGGCCGATGCCGATGGTCAGCAGCGATTTGGGAATGCCCAGATTGTTGAAGGTGATCAGCAGGCCCATGGCGATGATCAGATAGCTGACCGTCAGCGGCGCGGTCAGCAGCCCCTGCAGGAAGCCGCCGAAGCGGAGCTTGTGCCGGGCCAGCGCATAGGCGCCGAGGAAGCCCAGCGCCACCGACACGGCCGAGGAGGCGAAGGCGACGATGATCGAGTTCAGCAGCGAGTCGATGACCCGCTTGTCGGCCATCAGCGCGGCATACCATTTCAGGCTCGGCCCGTCGAAGGGCGGGATCGGCACGCGCGATTCCTGGAACGAGAACAGAACCAGGACAGCGACCGGCAGATAGATGAAGCCGTAGATCGCCAGGGCATAGAGCAGGGAAGGGATGTTCCGCATCGCCGCCCGCCTCACATCCGGTCCAGTTTCAGCCAGCGCGCGCAGGCGACATAGACCATGCTGACCACCGTCATCAGGATCATGGCGAGCGCCGAGGCGGTCGGGAAATCGGCCCGCCGTTCGATCTGCAGCATGATTGTCTGCGGCAGCAGCAATTCGCGTTTGCCGCCCAGGATTGCCGGCGTGATGTAATCGCCGATGCAGAGGACGAAGGTCAGGAAGGCGCCGACCATGATGCCGGGCAGGGTCAGCGGCAGGATGACATGGATGAAGGTCCGGATTGGTCCGGCGCCCAGATCCGCCGCCGCCCGGCGATAGTTCTTCGGCAGTTGCACCAGGTTGGCGAAGATCGTCAGGGTCAGCAGCATGACGAAGAAATGCACGAAGCCGATGATCGTCGCGCCCCGGCTGTTGGCGAAGGAAATCGGCTCGCTGGTCAACCCGATATCGAGCAGGAAGTTCGACAGGATGCCGCCTTCCGACAGGACCAGGATCCAACTGTAGGACCGCACCACATAGGAGGTCCAGAAAGGCAGGATCGCCAGGATCAGGGCCATCCTCTGCCAGCGCGGCGGCACCTTTTCCGCCAGGATATAGGCCAGCGGATAGGCCAGCAGGATGCTGACCAGGGTGACGATGACCGTCACTTCGAGCGAGTTGATCAGCGACTGGTACAGGAAGGATTTCTGGAAGAAGGCCTCGTAATTCTGCAGCGAGACCTCGGTGACCAGTTTGTGGCCGACCCGCTTCCACAGGGAATAAAGCGCCATGATCGCCAGCGGCAGGACGAAAAAGGCCAGGGTCCAGCACAATGCCGGCAATAGGAATCCCCAGGCTCTCAGCCCATCGGCGCCAAGCCCGGGGAACCGCTGTTTCATGTTTGCCATGCCGTGTCGTTTACGGTGTCGTGCAGGTTTAGTGCTGCAGGAACTCCGTCCACACGTCCAGCATCTGGCCGTCCAGCTCCGCATCCGGAATGAAGTAGCGATGCGAATTGGCCAGGAAGCCTTCCTGCTCGTCCCAGCGCAGCGCCGCGCGCTGCTGTTCGGTCAGGTGGTCGCGGGCCTTGGCATTGGCCGGCATCCCCCAGAAGCAGGAGGAGGTCGCGAGACGCGCCTGGCCTTCCGGGCTCATGACGTATTTCACGAATTCGATGGCGAGATCCTTGTTCTTGGAGGTCTCGAAAACCGCCAGCGACTGGCTCCACAGCATTCCGCCCTGGTCCGGCAGGACCCAGTCCAGTTCCGGCTGTTCCGCCGACAGGACGGAGACCGCCCATTCGCCGCCGCCGATCAGGATATCCGCTTCGCCGACCGCCAGCGCGGTGGAGGAGGCGACGACATCGCCGACCATGACGGAGTTTTCCTTCAGCTTGAACAGTTCCTCCTTCATCGCCGGCAGGATGTCGGCGGTGATGTCGGAGGGTTTCACGCCCATCTTCAGGGCGACAAGATCCATCAGCGGGATGTAGTAGTCATAGACTGCGATCCGGCCCTTGTATTTGTCGGACCACAGGGTCGACAGGTCGCGCATGTCGGCGGGGTCGACCTTTTCCTTGTTGTAGCTGATGACGTTGTAGCCGAACTTTTCCATGATGGCGTACATCTTGCCGTCGCGGAAGGTCATGTCCTTCATCTGCACCGCGCCGAAGACGTCGTCCAACGGCATCTGGTCCTGCGGCAGTTCGGCCAGCAGGCCGGATTCAGCGACGCGCGGCACGTCGACGCCGTCAAGGACGAAGACGTCCCAATCGCCCGGCTGAGACTGTTCGACGATGGCGAGCGCGGCGCCCGTACCTTCGTACTCCTTGAGGTTCACCTTGACGCCGAACTTCTCTTCGAACGGCTGGATCAGCGCCGGGTCGGTATGGTCGCACCAGACCAGCGCGTTCAATTCCTCAGCTGCCTGGCCGCTCGTCGCGCCCAGTGTCAGCGCCAGCGGAAGGCCCAGGGCCGCGCGCCGAACCGCGGCGGACAGGGTCCCCAGAATGTGGTCGTATCCCAAATGACCGTGTTTCATCTCAGTCTCCCAAATGTTCCCTATCGGATTCAGCCCACCCATTTTTTGGTTCTTGGAAAAATGAACCCATTCATTTTTTTATGACTCCGATCCTGAAATGAGTCAAACTGATCGACATGACAGGATTGAGAGAACGAAAAAAGGCCGACAGGGAGCGCCGGATCATCGAAGCGGCGGCGGATCAATTCCGCACCGTGGGCTATGAGGAAACCAAGATCGAGACCATCGCGCGTGCCGCCGGGGTGTCGGTCGGGACGGTGTATAACTACTTCGAGAACAAGTCGGACCTGCTGCTGACGCTGGTGACCTTGCATGACCGGTTCGTCGAGCGCGAAATCGAGGAACTGATCTGCAACCCGCCGGCAAACCTGGTCGACGGTGTCTGCGGCGTGTTCTTCGCCATGACCTCGCATTCCCTGAACCATCTGGGCAAGGAGAACTGGCGCAATCTGTTCGGTCTCTCCATCCTGCAGCGGCAGACCGTATTGGGGAAAAGGTTCGCGACCTTCAACGACCGCCTGCGAACCCGCGTCATCCGAATGCTGAACGTCCTGCAGGAACAAGGCGTGCTGAAGGGCGGCTGCGATACCGAGAAACTGGGCGGTATTCTGTTCCGGATTGAGACCATGCACTACATCGAGCTGGCCTCGAGAGAACGGATGACTTTCGCCGAATATCAGGCGGCGGTGCGGGCGGATATGGACTTCGTGCTGAAACCCTATGCGGCCGGGTGAGGCGATCAGTCCCGTCTGTATCGGGGCAGCGTGATCGTCACCGTAGTTCCCTCACCGAGTGTACTTTCGATCAGCATCCGGCCCTTCATCAGTTTTACCAGTGAATGGGTAATGGTGAGGCCCAGGCCGGTTCCCTTCTGCGCCGTGTCGGCAGGATCCTCCAGGGTCACGAAAGGCTGGCCGATCGATGGCAACAGTTTTTCCGGGATGCCGATGCCGTTATCCGACACGCTCAAAGAAACCTCCGTGGCCGTGACATCGGCCGTCAGGGATACCTTCCCACCTTCGTGGGAGAATTTTATGGCATTGGACAGCAGATTGAGCAGGCATTGATGCAGGCGGCGCGGATCGGCCAGAAGGGTCTCCGCGCCATCCGCTTCCAATTCAAGCTCCACCGGTTTTTGCAGCGCCATCGGCCGGACGACCTCAATCGCCGTTTCCAACGCACGGGCGGTATCCACCGGTTCGATGTCCACCTTCATCGCGTCGCTCTCGATCCGGGACAGATCGAGGACGTCGTTGATGAGGTCCAATAGATGATTGCCGCTCTCATGGATGTCGGACGCGTATTCGACGATCTTCTCGGGCGGCATCCCGTCCCCGGCGAGTTTCCGGATCAGGTCCGAGAAGCCTAGAATGGCGTTCAAGGGGGTGCGCAGCTCATGGCTCATATGGGCCAGGAAACGCGCTTTGGCACGATCTGCCTGTTCCGCTGTGTGCAGCGCCTTGCGAAGCTTCCGCTCCGCCACCTTCTTCTCGGTGATGTCGCGAACCGTGCCCTCGTAGAACAACGGCGTTCCATTGTCGTCGCGGACGATATAGGCGTTTTCGGAAATCCAGATTCGTTTCCGGGTCTTGTGGGTATAGATTTCCGATTCGAAATTCTCGACAAAACCATGCTCGTCCAGCAACCGTTTGAACTCGGCCCGCCGGTTCGGGTCGACATACCATTCCACGCCGATATCCTGGACCGACGCCAATTGTTCCTCTTCGGACTCGTAACCGTTCAATCGGACAAGGGCCGGGTTGGCCATCAATTGCCGACCGTCCAGTGAGGAACGATAAATCCCCTCATGCGCCCGCTCGACAAATCGTCGGAAGTCGAGCTCGGCGGCTTCCAACTTCCTGGTCGCTTCGACGTAGGATGTCACATCGGTGATCGACCCGACGAAACCGGAAACCTCCCCGGTGGGGTCGCGGATGACAGAGAAATTCTCGCTGACCCAGAGCGTGCTGCCGTCACGCCGTCTCGCCTTGAAGAGGTAATCGGAAACCTGTTGTTCCCTGAGGCCGCGTTGACGGGAGGACTCTCGATCCTCCGGGTTCTCGAAAATATCCTGAACCGTCAGGCCGATTTTCAGGCACTCTTCGGGGGTCCCGTAACCCAGCATCTCGGCGAAATGGCGGTTCACGAACTCATAGCGCCCGCTGAAATCGATCGCGTAAAGACCGACGCCTGCTTGCTCGACCATGTCGCGCAATCTGGAATCGATGCCGGCAAAGATCATTGATGCGGAGGTCCCGCTTTTCGCCACCATACCGTATCCGATCAGGGGTTAATCCAATACGCGTCCAATGCCGACGCCAGTCAGAATTTTTTGTGCGGCGTCCGGCGGTTATCTATTGGAACCAGTCAGTATAATATTTTGCGATACCTGGCTACCATGTCCGACTGGGATTCGGTCGGTCCACTGAGCCCGGCCTGGTCCTGAATCATCTGGGCGATCGAAGGTAGTTCTCCCCGCTCGATCTGTGCGTCGGCCTCCCACAAGCGCGCCCGCATCAAGGCCTTGGCGCAATGCAGATAGGCCTCCTTGACCTGGATGCGCAGAACGGATTTCGGCAGTTTCGAACCGACGGCGAAGCGACCGGTCAGGGCCTCGTCGATGCGGATCTCCGCGACACCATGGACTCGCAAGGTCTCGTCCACGCCCGGTATCAGGAAGATTACGCTGATCGCAGGGTCGGCCAGGATGTTCTCAAGATTGTCCAAACGATTGTTTCCCGGCCAATCGGGCAGAAGAAGCGTTTCGTCACCTTCGACATGGATGAAGCCCGGGTCACCCCCGCGCGGGGAGATATCAATCAGTCCGTCTTGCCCCTTCGTTGACAGTACAAGGAATGGGGAAAGAGAGATGAATTTCCGGCAATGCGGATCCAGGCGGGTCAGTTGCTTGTCCACGGCAAGCCCCTTGGCAGCCGGATAGAGCGCACGCAGTTGTTCAACGGTTTCGATTTTCGACATCTTTGTTCGCCTTTCGTCAATCCGGACTAGTCGGGCTGGTTATGGCCGCCGCGACGCCAACCGGCCGATTCCAGCATCGCGTGGTAAAGCACGTTGCAGCCGGCTGCCAAATCCTCGGGCGTAGCGTTCTCCACTTCGTTGTGGCTGATACCGTCTTCACACGGGGTGAAAATCATTGCCGTCGGGGCGCGCCGTGCGACGTAGACGGCGTCATGGCCGGCGCCCGAGACGATCGGCTGCGTTTGATAGCCATGAAGTTCCGCGCCCTGGCGAACCAGCGTCACGAGCTTTTCGTCGAACGGCGTCGGGGCAAAATACCAGAAATCGACGACATCGACCGCGACATCGCTTTCCGCCGCGACCTGCGCGCAAAACGCCTTCAGGGCCGCGTCCATCTTGCTCAATTCCCGGTCGTCGGGGTGGCGCAGGTCGGTCGTCAGGAACACCTCGCCGGGAATGACGTTCCGGGAATTCGGTTTCGATTGGATGAAGCCGACGGTGGCACAGGCGCCCGGTTGATGCTCGTGCCCAATCTCATTGACCCGCTGGATGATTTTCGACGCCGCGACCAGGGCATCCTTGCGGATTGCCATCGGCGTTGGCCCGGCATGGGCCTCCATCCCCGTCACGGTGATCTCGTGCCAGCGCTGCCCCTGGGCCCCGGTGACGACGCCGACCGGCAGTCCGGCGGCTTCCAGGATCGGCCCCTGTTCGATATGCGCCTCGAAATAGGCTTTCATCGCATGGTCCGACGGATCGTCGTTGCCAGCATAGCCGATGCGCTGCAATTCATCCCCGAACCGCTTTCCGTCGATGTCGCGCTTGTCCAGAATCTCTTCAAGCGTGAAGGCGCCGCCATAGACCCCCGATCCCATCATGGCGGGTGAAAACCGGCTTCCTTCCTCATTCGTCCAGACAGCGACCTCGATCGGCGCGTCGGTCTCGATGCCTTGATCGTTCAGACTGCGCACGACTTCCAGCCCGGCGAGCACACCGTAGACCCCGTCGAACTTGCCGCCGGTGGGCTGGCTGTCCAAATGGCTGCCCGTGACCACCGGATCTGCATTGGGGTCCCGCCCCGGGCGGCGCGCGAAGATGTTGCCGACCTGATCGACCCGGATCGACATGCCTGCGTCGCGGCACCATTCAACGAACAGGTCGCGGCCCGCCTTGTCGATATCGGTCAAGGCCAGGCGGCAGACACCGCCTTTCGGCGTTGCGCCATGTTGCGCCATTTCCATAAGACTTTGCCAAAGACGGTCGCTGTTGACGGTCGGTGCACTCATACTGCCATCTCCCATTCCCGGTTGGCCTTCATCGCCTTGACGATGCTGACGATACCGGTACCCCAAATCGGAACAAATGCTGGACTCTGACGTCCGTTAATGGCGTCACTATACCGGTTTCGGACCGCTCGCAAAGACGGGCGTTTGCAAAGGGGGAAGCATGCAGTTCATTCAAGTCGAAACGGCGCCCGACCTCGACGATCAGAACGTTCCTGCGGGGACGCGTTTGGTCGTGACGGATCAGTTTAACGCCGGGGACGGACCGACGGACGATCCGGTGACCGCCTTTCGGCTGGCTTTGACACGGGCTGCCGGCGCCATGATGGCGGAGGGCGCGATGCCGCCGCATTTGAGTCGGATGATTCTTTGCCTGCCCGATATCGGCGTGCTGCAGAACCGCTTGATCGATTACGATCTGGCGTTCCGCGAAACCTTAGCCGGGAATTTCCCTGAAATTTCGGTGGTCGTGGATGCCAGCCTGAAGGGCCCCGAGGTCGCGCTCTCCGCGGTGGTTCCGCCTGCCGGCGATCCGGATGCGAAGGTTTACGGCGATTTCACCCAGGCCGAGGTCAATTTTCAGTACAGCCCGCGGGCGCAGGCACCGGATCATGAGAAGTATTTCGAACTGTGGCGTGTTTCGGGGCCGGCCTATCAGAAGAACCGCAGGGCGGAAGTCTGGTTCGGGGAAACGCCGGGGCAGAGTTTCGATCTCTTCATGCCGGAAGGGGTGGCCAACCCTCCGCTTCACCTGTTCATCCATGGCGGATACTGGCAGGCGCTGGACAAACGCAACCATGCGCATATGGCGGACGCCATGTTGAAGGCGGGCATTGCCGTCGCGATGGTCAATTACGACCTGATGCCCGAAGTGGACTTGGCGGAAATCATCCGGCAATGCCGCGCGGCGGTTGCCCGCGCGCATGATGTCGCCGGCGATTACGGCTATGACCGGAACCGGATGACCGTTTCAGGGCATAGCGCCGGCGGGCATCTGTCAGGGGCGCTCGCCTGCACGGATTGGACGGAATTCCGGGAAGACCTGCCGGCCGATCTGCTGAAGGGATCGGTGCCGATTTCCGGGCTATTTGATCTGGAGCCCTTGTCCAAAACCGGCATGCAGCGTGTGTTCCGGTTTACGGCCGAGGATATAGCCGTGCTGAGTCCGATCAACATGACGCCGGCCGTCAAGATCCCGGTAATTCTCTCCGTCGGCGGCCTGGAAAGCCCCGAATTCCATCGCCAGAGCGCCCTATTCGCCGAGCATATGCGCCGTCACGGCTGCCAAGTCTCCGAAGCGGTGATGGAAGGACATCACCACTTCTCGATCGTCGAGGCGCTCACCGACCCGGCGGCGCCTCTGACCTCGGCGATCATTCAATTGGCGAAGACCTGCTGAGCCGCATTGCCCGGCAAGATGCGCGACGCCTATTTCGCTTCTTCCAGGCGATCCGTCGCGGGCGGCGGCGTGCGGGTCAAGGCGCACATCTCCGCATAAAGGTCGGGCGTCATATCGACCTCGATGGATTTCAGGGACGGTTCCAACTGTTCCAGACTGCGTCCGCCGATGATCGGGCAGGTGACCGCGGGGTTTGCCGCGACCCAGGCGACGGCGAGCGACACCGGGTGAATGCCCTTCTCCGCGGCAAAGGCCGAAAACGCCTCCGCCGTCTCGAAGACCCAATCCTCGCCATAACGGGCCGTGTAGGATTTGTTGGTGACGAGCCGTCCGTCGCCCGGTCGGTTCTGCTTGGTATATTTCCCACTCAACAACCCGCCGCCGATCGGTGAATAGGTGATGACGCCCAGGCCCTCCTCGGCGGCGAGGGGAAGGATTTCGCTCTCCACTTGCCGTTTCACCAGGGAATACATCGGCTGGATCACGTCGAACCGGGCCCATCCGCGACGTTCGGAAATGCCGAGTCCCTTGGCGATCTGCCAGGCGGCGTAATTGCTGGCGCCGATATGGATGACCTTGCCGCTGGAAACGAGCGATTCCAGCGCGCGCAGCGTTTCCTCAAGCGGGACGCTCGGGTCCCAGCGGTGCATGAACAAGACGTCCAACCGGTCGGTTCCCAACCGTTTCAGGCTGGCTTCGACTGCGCGGACGATATGACGGCGGTTGGACCCGCCGCCATTCACGTCGTCGGCCATCTTGCCCCAGCATTTCGAGGTGATCACCAATTCGTCGCGCGACCCCGCCATGAACTTGCCCAGCAGACGTTCGGCCGTGCCGTTGGAATAGACGTCGGCACAGTCGAAGAAATTTATGCCGCTGTCCCGGCAGGCCTTGAACATGCGCAGGGATTGTTCCTCATCAGCGTCCCCGCCGAACGACATCGTGCCGAAGCACAATTCCGATACCTTCAGGCCCGTCCGGCCAAGAAACTTGTATTCCATTTTCGTTGCTCTCCCTGTTCGATTATCCGCGATGCGCCGATTCTTATGCCTTGCCGTTGCGTTCCACCCAACGGGATACGGCCAGTGTCGCTGCGTCCCCCCCATAGGGGCCAATGACCTGTACGCCAAGCGGCATATCCTTCACCGCAAGAAGAGGCAATGATACGCAGGGAAAACCAAGATAAGTCCATAGGCCGTTGAAGATCGGATTACCCGTGGTCTCGAACCCGCGCGGCGCCGGCCCTGCGGCTGAAAGGGCGATGACGGCGTCGAACTTTTCGAACAGTGCCGCGAAGATTTGCTGCAGCTTTTCCCGCGCCAGCAAAGCTTTGACGTAGCTGTCCGCCGGAATGCGTGCCGCTTCGCCCATTCGTGCCTTCAGCATGTCGCTGATAAGGTCCGGACTGTCCTCCAGTAACGGCGCGTAATGCGCCAGGTCTTCCGCACCCATCACTGTTGCATGGAAGTTCAGGATCTGTCCGAACGGGGTGGGGGGGTCAACCTCGGTACAGGCGCTACCAAACGACGCGGTGAACGAGAGTATTGCTTCCTGAGCTTCCTCTTCGGCCTCTGGCCAGGCGGGCGTTTTGACAAAGGCGAGGCGCGGTTCCCGAGCGCGATCCTGTGCCAGTGCCGAGGACAGTCGGGGACGGCTTCCGCGGAAGCTGTATGCATCGGCGCGATCCGGTGCGGAAAGGACGTCCCCGATCAGGGCGAGATCATCGAGACAGCGGCCGTAAACCCCGACGGTATCCAGTGTGTGGGACTGCAACATGACGCCGGAACGCGGAATCATGCCGAGCGTCGGTTTGAGCCCATAAATCCCGTTGAAGGAGGCCGGCCTGATGACGGAGCCGCCTGTCTGTGTTCCAAGGGCCAACGTGACTTGATTGTCGGCGACGGCCGCCCCCGAACCGGCGGACGATCCGCCCGGCGAGTGGTTCAGGTTTCTCGGGTTTCTGGTCTTGGACGGCAGGATATTGGCGAACTCGGTTGTGACCGTCTTGCCCATGATGATCGCACCCGCGGCGCGCAAGGCGGCGACGCAGGCCGCGTCCAGGCTCGGCCGGCGTCCCGCGAAGGCGGGTGAGCCGTTCTCCGTCGGCATGTCATCGGTATCAATGATATCCTTGATGCCGACCGGCACGCCGTGCAGGGGAGCGGGTTCTTCGCCTCTTGCCTGCAAGCGTTCCAGCGCCGCGTCCGCATCCCGGGCCTGACCCATCGCGTGGTCGGGATCCAGATAGGCCCAGGCTCTGACATCCTCGTCCCGCTGCCCGACGCGCTCCAGGCAATCGGACATCAAGGCTTCCGCGGTGAACGCGCCTCTCGCGATGCCGGCGGCGGCGTCGACGGCGGTCAGTTCATTGAGCTTGCCCATCCCTGCGTTACCCTGTTTTGTTGTCCCGATTGACCCGCCGATTGACGCGCAAAACCCCGATGGAAAACTACCGGCCTGACCAGCCGGCTTGGAGTCCAATTATGGCATAGGTGTTTTGGCGCGACGGGGGAGTGCGCGGCGGGCCGTCGTCTGCGAAGAACGGGGAAGAGAATTCCCGGCCAGTGTGAAAGGGTCCCTGTTATGGAGAGGAAAGATCGCATCGATGCGCTCGGCGCGACGATTCTGGTGGGCTTTTCCTTTCTGATGGGCCTCAATCAGGTGACTATCAAACTGGTGAATGACGGATTTTCGCCGGTCTTTCAGGCCGGACTGAGGTCTGCTTGCGCCCTGGTGCCGGTTCTTTTGTTCGCGATTGTGATGCGCCGCCGCTTGACCATGCGGGACGGGTCGTTGGTTCCAGGACTGTTCAGCGGGACGCTCTTCGCGGTCGAATTCATGCTGCTTTTCACGGCGTTGGAATACACCGCCGTCTCCCGCGCGTCGGTCTTCATGTATACGATGCCGGTCTGGGTGGCGCTCGGTGCGCATTTTCTTATTCCCGGCGAACATCTCACGCCGCGGCGTGGGCTGGGCCTCGTCCTGGCCGTGCTGGGCGTCGGGGTCGCCTTGCTGGACGAACCGCCGAGTTGGACGCCGAACGCCTTTCTTGGCGATATGATGTGCCTCGCCGGCGCGATGTGCTGGGCCGGCATCGCATTGACGGCGCGGGCGACCAATCTGTCCCGGTCGTCGGCGGAGATGCAGTTGATCTATCAGCTTGTCGTCTCGGCGCCCGTTCTGCTGGCGGTCGCCCTGTTCATCGGTGGGCCGATCCGCGAGCCGACTAGCCTGACCTTCAGCCTGTTCGCCTTTCAGGTCATTGTTGTCGTCAGCATCGGATTCCTGAGCTGGTTCTGGATCCTCCGTATCTATCCCGCGTCCGATATGACCTCCTTCAGCTTCCTGGCGCCCTTGTTCGGGGTTCTGGCCAGTTGGGTCGTGCTCGGTGAGGAATTGTCACCCTCCATATTCATTGCACTGGGCATGGTCGGCGGCGGAATCGCGTTGATCAGCTGGCGGCGAAAACCTGCAATGGTGGCCTCCTAGTCACAACTCACTGACCGGGGAGTATGAATTCTTTGGCGTTTCTCCTGTAGACTCGCGGCGTTTTTTGCCGATGATTGATTACTGAGTTACCGTGGCAATAGTAGATAACCGATAGTCATAAAGCTGCGGATCTAACGGGAGGAAACAATGAAAAGTTTCAATATCTTAGGCTTGGGGTGCGCCTTCGCCCTGATGGCGGCCGTACCGGCCGGCGCGGAAACCACACTCGTCGGTGCGGTTCAATTCGACGAAAGCCATGCGTTCACGAAAGCGTTGCGCAAGTTCGAGCAGGAAGCGGCCGCTTGTTCCGGCGGTTCGCTCAAGTTCGACCTTCACTTGAATTCCGAACTTGGCCTGGAGAAGGACTACTTCGAGAACATGAGCCAGGGTATCGCAGTCGACTATGCGATCGTCAGCCCCTCGCACATGTCCACCTTTTCGCAAAAGGCGCCCTTGATGGACATGCCGTTCCTGTTCCGCGACCTGGATCATTGGAACAAGGTGATGGAAGCGGATGCACTGGCGCCGTTGGCCGCGGATGTTCTGAAGACCGCCAATGTGCGGCTGATCGGATATGCCGGCGGCGGAACCCGTCAGCTGATCGTAAACCGGCCGGTCACCAATATGGGTGAACTGGAAGGTCTGCCGATGCGTGTCATGGGCGCGCCGATCCAGACCCGGATTTTCGAGGCGATCAAGGCGCATCCGTCCGTTATCGCCTATTCGGAAGTCTACAACGCCATTCAGACCGGCGTGATCGACGCGGCGGAAAATGAAGCTGCCGGTATCGAGCAGATGAAGTTCTACGAAGTCGGGCCGCATATCGCGCTGACCGCCCATGCGATCACGGTACGTCCGCTCGGCTTCTCGAACGCCACGTTCGAGCGCCTGACCCCGGCGGAGCAGGAATGTATCCTGAAGGCCGGTAAGATCGGCGGTAAACTCGGCCGTGACATAGAGTCGGGTCAGGATGCTGCGAAATTGAAGGCCATGGAAGAAAAGGGCTGGCTGACCACCCATGTCTTCACCGAACGGGAAAAGCTTCTGGAATTGGCCGGACCGGTCAAGGAAGCCTATGCGGCGGAGCTTGGCGCGACCGATGTCCTGAAGGCCATCGAAGCGGTCCAATAATCGCACTTACGCAGGTCCGGCGGGGCGTCCAGGCGCCCTGCCGGACTTCTCTTTCCTCACCACACGGATCGAGTTCATGCGCAGCGTTCTGAACGCCTATTACAGCGTGCTCAAAATTATCCTGACGGTATTGATGGGGGTACTCATCGTGCCGGTCGCGATGCAGATCCTCAGCCGTTATACGGGGATCATTCCACGGTTCATCTGGACGGAGGAGATCGCCCGCTTCTGTTTCGTCTGGATCATTCTGATCGGCGCGATGATTGCCGTGCGTGACGGGACCCATTTCGATGTCGACGTCCTGCCGCACAGCCGCAATCCGGTCGTCGAGTTCTGTTTCAAGATCCTCTGTTACATCGCCATGTTCGCCGTGGCGGCGACCTTCGTCTATTACGGCCGGGACTTCGCCGTTCTCGGTTCCCGGCAGTTGTCGGAGATTTCCGGACTGCCGATGGTGACGATCTACATCGCCTGGCCAATCGCCGGGGTGACCTGGGTCGTGTTCCTGATCGAAAAGATCTACGACGCCGTCGTCGAATTCCGTACCGGGCGGCCGGGCCCGCAATTCAATGCCGCAGGGGATGATCATGGGGCCGGGTGAAGTTGCCGCAATTCTATTCGGTCTGTTCGGGATTCTCGTCCTGTTTCGCGTGCCCGTGGCCTTTGCCCTGGCCCTGGCTGTCGTGCCGGTCTTTTTTATCGAGGAACGCCTGACGCCGGTGCTGCTGCTGCGGGAGATGTTCAAGAGCTACAACGCCTTCGTCCTGCTCGCGGTGCCGTTCTTTCTGCTGGCCGCCAATTTGATGAATTCCGCCGGCATTACGGACCGTCTGGTCCGGTTGGCCCGGGCCATGGTCGGGCATCTGCCGGGCGGACTTGGTCATATCAATGTGGTCGTCAGCATGCTTTTCGCCGGTATCTCCGGCAGTTCGACGGCGGACGCTGCCGGGATCGGATCCCTGCTGATCCCGCAAATGAAGAAGCAGGGATACGACACCTCCTTCGCTGTCGCGATTACGGCGTGTTCAAGCGTCATGGGGGTGATCATTCCGCCCTCCATCCTGATGGTGGTCTGGGGCGGATTGATGTCGGTTTCGATCGGCGGCCTGTTCCTGGCCGGTGTCGTGCCGGGTATCTTGATCGCCGGTTCGCAGATGCTGACCGTCTACCTCTATGCGAAGCGCCGCGGCTATCCGGTCTACGACCGCTCGACATTCAGGGAACTGATGATAGCGGCAGGCAGCGCCTCGCTGGCGCTGATGACGCCGTTGATCATCGTCGGCGGTATCGTCGGCGGTTTCTTTACGCCGACGGAAGCGTCCGTCGTCGCCGTCATCTATTCGCTGCTGCTCGGCATTCTGATCTATCGGTCCGTCGAACTGACCCGGCTGCCGAAGATCCTATACGACAGCGCGCGTTTCGCGGCGATTTCCCTGTTTTGTATCGGAACCGCCTCGGCCTTCGGCTGGTGCCTCGCCTATTTCAAGATTCCGGCCGCCCTGGTCGCGCAGATCGAGTTGATGGGGCTGGGCATTATTGGCACCGGGGTGATGTGCGCACTCGCCTTCCTGCTGATCGGCATGTTCATCGACGCGATCCCCGCCATCATCATTCTCGGCACCGTATTGTATCCGGTGACGCAGCATGTCGGGATGCATCCGATCCACTTCGCCATCATCGGAGTGATCAGCCTTGCCTTCGGGCTGGTCACGCCGCCCTACGGCCTGTGTCTGTTGATCGCGGCGGCGATCGGCAAGATACGGTTGATCGACGCTTTGCGGGACGTCTGCATCATCCTGATGCCGATGCTTTTGGTCCTGGGAATCATCATTGTGTTTCCTGAGGTCATCATGGCGGTGCCGCGCCTGATTATGCCGAAATACGTGAACTAGGCCCTCGCTCCGATCTGCGCCCGGCGGTTGGAGCGCCGACTTGCCGACCGCCCTTGGGCGCGCCTATTCTGCCGCACCGACAAGCAACAGATTTCAGGGGGAAACCATGGCCAGCCGCAACAAGGTGATCATCACCTGTGCCGTCACCGGCTCGATCCACACACCGACGATGTCCGAACATCTGCCGATTACGCCGGATGAAATCGCCCAGCAGGCGATCGAGGCGGCCGAGGCCGGGGCTTCGATCCTGCACCTGCATGCGCGCATGCCGGAAGACGGCCGTCCGACCCAGGACCCGGACGTCTATATGAAATTCCTGCCGCGGATCAAACAGTCCACCAATGCTGTGGTGAACATCACCACGGGCGGCGGCCTGGGGATGAGTGTGGAGGAGCGGCTTGCGCCCTCCCTCGTCGCCGAGCCGGAAGTCTGCTCCCTCAACATGGGGTCGATGAATTTTGGTATCTTCCCGATGCTCGGGAAATACGACAAATGGAAGTATGACTGGGAACCGGAATATCTGGAAAACACCAAGGACTTCATTTTCAAGAACACGTTCAACGATATCGAGAGCATCCTGACGCGGATGGGCGAGAAGGGGACGCGGTTCGAGTTCGAATGCTACGATGTCGGCCATCTCTACACGCTTCGCCACTTCTTCGACCGCGGCCTGGTGAAGGCTCCCGTCTTTATTCAGTTCGTCATGGGCATCCTGGGCGGCATCGGGGCCGACACCGAAAACCTCGTCTTCCTGAAAAGGACGGCCGACAAACTGTTCGGCGACCAATACAAGTGGTCGATCCTGGGTGCCGGTCGGATGCAGATGCCCCTGGCCGCCGTGGCCGCCGGTATGGGCGGCAACGTCCGTGTCGGTCTGGAGGACAGCCTTTACATCGATCGCGGAAAATTGGCCGTCTCGAATGCGGAACAGGTCAAGAAGGTGCGCAGCATCATCGAAAGCCTGTCGCTGGAGGTTGCCGAGCCTGACGAGGCCCGGGAAATCTTGAGCTTGAAGGGCGGCGATACCGTCAAATTCTAAACCGGGCGGCGCCTGCCGGGAGGGGATTCCGGGTCGGCGCCGTTTATTTTTTGGGATGGGACAAATGACCGAAACCGCGGACATCCTGGTGATCGGCGCGGGAATTGCGGGTGCTTCTGCCGCGGCGCTGTTGGCCGAAGACCGCGATGTGATCCTGCTGGAAGCGGAGGACCGTCCCGGATACCACACGACCGGCCGTTCCGCCGCGACCTGGATTCAGTATTACGGGCCGCCTCAGGTCCGCGCGATGACCAGGGCAAGCTGGTCGTTTCTCAACGCGCCGCCGGAGGGGTTCTGCGACGGACCCTTGATGAAGCGGCGCGGCGAAATGCTGATTGGTGAAAAAGGGCAGGACGATCTGCTGCGGGCGGAGATTGACAATGCGCCGGGCATGCAATGGCTTTCCCCGGAAGAGGCCAAGGCTTTGATCCCGGCGTTGAAGGCGGATTTGATTGCCGGCGCGGCCTATGACGCCGATGCCCAGGATATCGATGTCGACATGCTGCATCAGGGCTATCTGCGTCTGTTCAAACGGCGGGGCGGGCGGCTGTTCTGCGACGCGCGGGTGACAGGTATCGAAAAGAGTGATGGCGGTTGGACCGTCACGGCGGGCGGGTCGACCTATCAGGCGCGAATTCTGGTCAATGCGGCCGGGGCGTGGGGCGACGTGGTCGCCGAACTGGCCGGGGTTAAACCCGTGGGCCTTGTGCCCAAGCGGCGGACGGCGGCCATGGTGACGATGGCGGGCGATCCGGATACCCGCGATTGGCCGCTTTGTGCCGCGGTGGATATGAGCTTCTATATTCGGCCGGACGGCGGGCGGTTGATGGTGTCGCCGGCTGACGAGACGCCGTCCGAACCCTGCGACGCCTTCGCGGACGACTACGACGTCGCGGTCGGTATCGATCGGATGCAGACCTTCACGGATTTGGAAGTGACCCGTGTCGAGAACAGCTGGGCCGGGTTGCGGACTTTTGCGCCTGATGGTGTCCTGGTGAACGGTTTCGATCCGGAGGATGAAGGGTTCTATTGGCTTGTGGGTCAAGGCGGTTACGGCATCCAGACCGCGCCTGCCATGGCCCAGTTCGCCGCCGCGGCGATCACCGGCAAATCGATGCCGCAGGAACATGTCGATGCCGGGGTCAATTCAGCCGAGATTTCGCCGGCCCGGTTCCGCGGCTAGAGCCTGAAAAATGGGCGAAGGCGCAGGCCGATGGCATTGCCGATCCCGGCACAGGCCAGCCATAGCAGGCCGTGCAGGCTGCCGGAAGCGGTGCCGCTGAAGAAGCTGCCGATATTGCAGCCAAAGGCCAGACGCGCGCCATAACCCAATAACAGGCCGCCGATGACCGCCGCCAGTGCGGGGCGCAGTCCGATCCGGAAGCTGGGTGCGAACTTGCCGGCTAGGCCCGCGGCGGCGAGCGCGCCGATCATGATGCCGAAGTTCATCAGCGAGGTCGTGTCGGTCAACAGGCTTTGAGCAAGAGCGCCGGGGCGACGCTGCCAATAGTCCCATTCTCCGACCGGCAGACCAATGGCGTCCGCGCCCTGCGCACCCCAAAGGGCGAAGGCGGAGGTGATGCCCCAAGGCCGTCCGGCCAGGGCCAGGGTCGCGTAGTTCAAAAGCGCCAGGGCGACGGCACCCCAGATCCAGGGCCAGGCGCCGCGCCACAAGGGGTGGCGAAGGTCATCGCCGTCCCGGTGATGGGAGACGAGCCGCCCATGTCGCCGCATTTCAACCCAGACAGAAAATGCGGCGATGGCGGCAAACAAGGTCAGGGCCATGGCAAGACCCTGCCAGGCACCGAAAAGCCGAATGACGGATATCGTGCCGAAGGATGGCAGGGTGAACCACCAGCCCAGATGATGCGTCGCGGCGACCGATCCGATGATGAAGAAAATCAGGGTTATGACCATGCGGCTGTTACCGCCGCCGACGGTAAACAAGGTCCCGCTGGCGCAGGCGCCGCCCAACTGCATGCCGATGCCGAACAGGAACGCCCCGATCGCGACCGACAAGCCGACCGGCGCGACAAAGCCGCCGACCCTATGGCCGAACAGTTCGCGTGCTTCGATCGCCGGGAAGAACAGCAGACAGGCGACGGCCAGCATCAGCATCTGGCCGCGCAGCCCGGCGCCCCTTCCATCCGACAGGAAGGCGCGCCAGCTTCCGGTGAACCCGAAACTGGCGGTATAAAGCGTGATACCCATCGCCAAGCCGACGGCAAAAAGTGCCGCCTTGCGCATGCCCTGTTCCGCTCCGACATCGATAAGGATCATTGCCGCCAAGGCGACCGCCAGCCCGATCGCGAAGCGGTTCTTGGTTTCCCTGGGCGCGACATCGGCCGTTATGGCCATCGGCAAGTTCCTCCACGCCAAATCTGTATACGATTTCGTCCTTTTGTTTTGCCGAAGCCGTTTCGAGCCGTCGAGGCAGCGGACCGTGACAACTGCTCACTTTCCCGCGATCTGCCTTGCCCCGCGATCTGCCTTGCCCCGCGATCTGTTTGGCCCGCGCGTCTATTCGGCCGCTCGCGGTGGGGGCGCGGGCGTGCGGGCCCCGGCATTCATGGTCGATTGCGGTGACCTGTTCCTGCGTGGGCGGGTATCCTGATCGGGGCCGCGATAACCCGTACACCGGCCGACCGCATCGAACAGCAGGTCGGGCAGCACGGGTTTCGCGACGAAATCATCCATTCCCGCCTGCAGGAACTGTTCCCGGCTTCCTCGCATCGCATTCGCGGTCACCCCGATAATCGGTGTATGACTGCCAGTTTCCCACTCGCTTTCCCGGATCAGTTTGGTGGCTGTCAGACCGTCGATGTCGGGCATTTGCACATCCATCAGGATCACGTCGAACCGCTTTTCCCGGTGTGCCTTCAATGCATCTCGGCCATTCTCCACGAGATGCACTTCATGGCCGGCTTTCACCAGGAACGCCTTGATCAGTTGCTGGTTGATCTCTCGGTCTTCAGCAATCAGGACCCGAAGCGTCCTGGCCGGAAGGCGCAGATACGCGGCCCCCTCGGTAATGTCCTGCGCCGCCGGGTTTGCCGAGCCGCGCTTCAAGGGGATCGAAAACCAGAAACGGCTTCCTTTCATGTAATCGCTTTCGAAGCCGATCTCCCCCTGCATCAGGGCGACGAGTTCGCGACAAATCGCCAAACCCAGCCCGGTCCCGCCGAATTGACGGGTCGTGGAACTATCGGCTTGGGAGAACTTTTCGAACAGGCGATGCTGTTGGTCCTTGTGCACGCCGATGCCGGTATCGGTGACCGTGAATTTGACATTCAGGCCATCACTTTCCCCAAACTCAATCTCGGCCGACAGGGTGACCGATCCGTTCCTGGTGAATTTCACCGCATTGCCGAGCAGATTGATGATGATTTGCCGGAGCCGTGTCGGGTCGCCGTGGACGATCCCCGGATCGTTCTCGATCGGCGGCCGGGCGAATTCCAAGCCCTTGGCGGCGGCGCGCGGGCCGAAGATCTTTTCCATGCTTTCCATCAATTCGCCCAGCGCGAAGTCGACTTCCTCGATCTCCACATGCCCCGCCTCGATCTTCGCCAGGTCGAGAAGGTCGTCGATCAAGGACAGCAGGGTCTCAGAGGATGTGGTTATTGCCTCCAGATAGTTCTTCTGCTCGTCACGCAGGTCGGTCGTGGCGAGAAGCTGGGCGCCGCCGATCACCCCGTTCATGGGGGTGCGGATCTCGTGGCTCATGTTCGCCAGGAAGTCAGACTTCGCCTTGTTCGCGGCTTCCGCCCTATCGCGTTCGGCGGCGTAGTCGGCGGCGAACTTCGTCATCTGTTCCGCTTGCCGTTCCAGTTCCAGGTTGGCTTGCGCCAACTCGCGAACCGATTCCTCCAGTTTCTGCTCCGCCGCCTTTCTGTCACTGATATCGTGGATCGACCCGGCCAGCCGCGTTGCTATTCCATCGGCCCGGCGTTCCGCCGACGCACGCACATGGACCCAGACTTCGCGATCCTTTCGGGCACTGATTTGTAGCTCGAAATTGAGCGGTTTGTTGTCGACGATATGCTCCCTGATCGCCGACAGAACCTGCTCAGCGTCCTTCGGGTCTATCTGGTCCAGGGCCACCTGCGTGGGTATCACGGCTTCATCGGTCTCGATGCCCAGGATTTCCCGGAACCGCGGCGTGGTGAACGCGGTGTCGTCACCCAGGTTCCAGATCCAAAGGCCCGCCGCTGATCCGCTGGTCGCAAGTTGGAAGCGTTCCTCGCTTTCGCGCAGGGCCTGCTCATTTTCCAGCCGGTCTGTAATATCGACTCCGGATGTCACATAGCCGATGACTTTGCCGTTTTCATCGAATTGCGGCGTATAGGTCCAGTCAATGTATTTGATCTTGGCGCCGTCCTTGTAGAATTGCGGCTTGCTTGTCCATTCCACGGCCTTCATCACGCCGTCGTCGTTCAGGATTCCAACAGTGTAGTTGAAGGTCTCGCCGGACATCGCGCGTTCGGCGATTTTCTTGACGATCTTGAAACGCTCGGCGGTCATCGTGACCGAGATTTTCCTGCCGCGCAGTTCGGTTTGGGAGAACCCCGAGAACTCAGCGAAAGCCGGGTTCACGAAACGGTATTGCAGATCCGCGTCGATGCTTGCGATCAGTGTCGGCGCGGTGTCGAGCACCAGGCTCAACATCGCCTCGCTCTCGCGGATCGCCGCCTCGCTCTTGACGCTGTCGATGACGTCCAATCCGACCAGCACGACCCCGGCCACCTTGCCGTTGGACCCCATATGCGGGGCCATGGACCAGTCCTCGCATCGCAGCTCGCCATTCGGATCGGTCCAGTCGATTCTGAGCCGTTCCTGGGAGCCGCTTATGAAGGCGCGAAGCAATCTGGCCTTCAAGGCGTCGTACTGGGCAAGGGGGATGACATCCTCGATCTTCTGGCCGATGACATCCGAATACAGGTTTCCGGAACTGTCCAGGAAGGCACGGTTTGCGAAGGTCAGCTTCTGCTGAAAATCGATATAGGCGATCTGTGTCGGGGTTGCCTCGGTCACCGTCCGCAACAGCGCTTCGCTCTCGCGCAATGCGCTTTCGGTTTTCAGTCGCGACGTAATGACATGGCCCGATGAAATGACGCCGACGACTTTGCCGTTCGACCCGAAATGCGGGGTCAATGTCCATTCGACCAGTTCTTCGTTGCCATCCTTGCCGATATGCCGGCCGATGTTGATACGGGTCTGTCCGGCAAAAGCGCGCCGGATATCGGGCAGTACGGCCTCGTAGCGCTCCCGACTGACGATTTCCGAGATATGCTTGCCTTCGGTTTCTTCCCGCGTGCTGTGGAAAAACTGCGCATAGGCACGGTTGCAGAAACGGAAGACGAGGTCAGTGTTGATATAGGTCAGCAGGTTTGGCGAGGAGTCGGTGACCAGACGCAACAGATCTTCGGTTCCGGCGAGTGCGGCGCTGGTTTCCGTGTTCTCTGTAATGTCTTCTGCGGCGACAATGATTCCGTCAGGCTCATCCCGTCCAAAGCGCAACGGCGTGGCGGTGGATCGCAGTAAAGGCCTTTTGCCGTCGACCTCGAAGTTCACTTCAAAGGTGACGGCGCCGTCCGATCGCACTGCGTCCAATATCGGTTTGACGATGAAATAGCGGTCCCGGCCGATGATGGTTTCCAGGCCGATCCCCGCCAAATCCTGATCATGCGGCAGGTTCCAGCGATCGCGGTAGGCAAGGTTTGCATCGATAAAGCGGTGTTGATGATCGAGGACGGCAATCATCGAATGCGAGGCATCAAGGGCCTGTTTCAGGACAGCGTTCAGTTTTCCCGAGGAATCAGCGAGCGCGACCGCTTTCGTGGGTTCCGACGGCGCGGCGGTCAACAGGGCGACCGGCCCCGCGGTATCCGCCAGGCGGGTTACGTGCAGGCTATGCGAAATGCCCGGTTTGTCGGTGGACCGGATCGCTTGATCAATGGAGCGGGAGTGACCGGTCTCGATACACTGGCGGACGGTCGCTTCCACATTGCCGTCCGGGATCAAATCGCGAAGGCCAATGCCTGTTTCCGGCGATTTGGCGAGCGGCAGCGCAGCGAAGGCGTCATTGTACCAAACAACGGCAGCGTTCCCATCCGCTTCGACGCGGATGACGCAAGACGGGTCCCTCGTCGCGGCCAAAATGGCCCTTAGCGAACCGTCGATACCGTGGAATGTTTCGACCTTGGACATGCTGGTCACTGTATCAGTTCTGCCCTGTGGGCAATTTGTAACAAGTGCCGGTCAAAAACGCTAACTCAGCGTGCTTGGGCGGTGTCGCAGCGGGAGGGACGCGTAAATGAGATCGATGACGCCGGAAGATGCGGCAAGCAGCCGGAACCGAAGGGCGCCGAACATCGACGACCTTTCATCCCTGCCGTCCGGCGTGCATCCCGGGCGGACCCGCCTTGCGGGCGATCATGTCGTGCTGGCGCCGTTGAATCCCCTGGAACAAGGGGCTCTGTTGCAGGAAGCGGTGCAGGACTCTCTGACGGTGGAAACGTCGTGGCGCTTCATGCCGCTGGTTCCGAGCGGAGATAAAGCGGGCACCATGGCCTGGCTGAGGCAATGCGCTGGATCCGCGGAGCCGTCCTTCTATGCCTTGCTCACGCCGGAAGGCGATGAAGCGGGTGGCATGGTCAGTTACCTCAACATCGTGCCGGCAAACGGATGCGTCGAACTGGGACATATCTGGTTCAGGCCAACCTGGCGCGGGTCGATCCGGACCACCGAAGCGATTTACCTGATGATGGTGCATGCATTCGATCGCCTCGGCTATCGGCGCGTCGAGTGGAAATGCGACGCGATGAACGCGCCGTCACGGTCGGCGGCTTTGCGTTTCGGTTTCCGTTTCGAAGGCGTATTCCTCAATCACATCATCATTCGTGGGCGAAATCGCGACACCGCTTGGTATTCGATCACGGCGGAGGAATGGCCGGCGGTGCGGCAGGCTTTTCAGTCGTGGCTTGCCCCCGAAAATTTCGATCCCGACGGCAAGCAGAAGCGGTCGCTTAGCGAATTGACGCGCGGCCTTTGGTAGGGAAACGGGTACTAGGAAAGCGGGGCGGGTAAAGGCGCCTAGGCCCGTTCCTTGGTGGCGCTGAACTGAACCTTGGGGTTCTGTTCCTGCTGATAATTCAGTTCCCAACTGTTCCGGGCCAGGAAAACCGGCTGGCCGTCGCCGTCCTCGGCCATTGCGGCGCTGTTGCCCTTGATCAGATTATCCAGCGTTGCCTTGTCATCCGCATAGACCCAGCGGGCGGTCTGGAAAGGGGCCGGCTCCAGGCTGATCTTGACGCCGTATTCCTGCTCCACCCGGGTAACGAGGACGTCCAACTGCAATTGGCCGACCACGCCGACGATCCAGTCGCCGCCCAGGGTACGCTTGAAAACCTGGGTCACGCCTTCCTCGGCCAAGCTGACCAATGCCCGGCCCAGATGCTTGGATTTCATCGGATCGTCGAGACGTACGCGGCGGAGGATTTCCGGCGCGAAATTCGGGATGCCGGTGAATCGGATTTGCTCGGTCTCGCTCAAGGTGTCGCCGACGCGCAGCGTGCCGTGGTTCGGCACACCGATGATGTCGCCGGGCCAGGCCTCGTCCGCCAGTTCGCGGTCTTCCGCGAAGAACAGGATCGGGTTGTGGACCGCCATCTGCTTACCTGACCGGATATGGTTCAGCTTCATGCCGCGGTTGAACCGGCCGGAACAGATCCGCATGAAGGCAATCCGGTCCCGGTGTTTCGGATCCATATTCGCCTGCACCTTGAAGACAAAGCCCGTCACCTTGTCTTCGCCCGGTTTGATTTCCCGTTTGTCGGTTTCCTGGGCCCGCGGCGGCGGGGCGTTGTCGCCGATGCCCTGCAGCAGTTCGGACACCCCGAAATTCCTGAGGGCACTGCCGAAGAAGACCGGCGTCAGATGTCCGGCGCGATAGGCCTCGACGTCGAAGGGCGGGCAGGCTTCCTTGGCTAGGCCGGCCTCGTCCCGCAGGGCCTCGACCCGCTCCGCTGGCAGATGCTGTTCCAGGATCGGGTCGTCCAGGCCGGATACCTTGATGATTTCCCCACCGCCGTCCTTCTTCATCAGGATCAGCCGGTCGTGGACAAGGTCATAACAGCCGAGGAACTCGCGGCCCATGCCGATCGGCCAGGATAGCGGCGTCACGTCGAGGGCCAGTGTTTCAGCGACTTCGTCCATGATTTCGAACGGGTCGCGTGCTTCCCGGTCCATCTTGTTGACGAAGGTCGTGATCGGGATGTCCCGCAAACGGCAAACCTCGAACAGCTTCAGGGTCTGCGCTTCGATACCGCGGGCAGCGTCGATGACCATCACCGCGCTGTCGACTGCCGTCAGCGTCCTGTAGGTATCCTCCGAAAAGTCTTCGTGGCCCGGCGTATCCAGCAGGTTGTAGGTGATGCCCAGGCGCTCGAAGGTCATCACCGAGGTTGTGACGGAAATACCGCGTTCCTGCTCGATCTTCATCCAGTCGGACCGCGCGCGCCGTCGCTCACCCTTGGCCTTTACTTCGCCGGCCAGGTGAATGGCGCCGCCCAGCAGCAGCAGTTTTTCCGTCAACGTCGTCTTACCGGCGTCCGGGTGGCTGATGATGGCGAAAGTCCGACGGTGATTGGCGGCTTCGGCGGGGCTGAGCGCGTTCATACGATAAACCTGATCTTCAATTGACCGCCTTGACGGAGGGGTGTCGAAACGGTGAATGCGGCGCGGTTCTACCGGCCAACGGGTGTGAGGGCAAGCACAGGCAAGGGGTGCAAAGCCCTGTATTGTCTGCTAATGTTCGTATTCAGGTAGTCAGGTGAGCACCATGGTTAACAAAAAACATGTCCTGACGACCGCCATTTTGGCGATCATTCTTACCTTTGCCGCGGTCCTTTCGGAAAGGGCCCATGCGGCGGGGCGCTACGCGTTGGTGATCGGGAACAGCAATTATTCCTTCGCCCCGTTGAGGAATCCGGCCCAGGACGCCTCCTTGATGGCCGCAACGCTGCGGGTATTAGGGTTCGACGTTTCCGAATATCAAGATGTGCCGCAGCGGGACTTGAAGCGCGCGGTGGTGGATTTCGGGCGTAAGTTGGAGCAGGCGGGCAAGGATGCCGTCGGTCTGGTCTATTATGCCGGCCACGGCGTGCAGGTGAACGGTGAGAATTATCTGATCCCGATCGGCGCGCATATCCGTGACGAATTGGATGTGGATATTGAAGGCGTGCGCGCGTCGATCGTTCTGTCGGCGCTGGAACGGGCCGGAAACGGCCTGAATATCGTCATCCTCGATGCCTGCCGGAACAATCCGTTCCAGTCGAATACGCGGGCGGTTCGCGGCGGTTTGGCCCGGATGGACGCCCCGAGCGGCACCCTGCTCGCCTATTCCACCTCGCCCGGAAACGTGGCCGAGGACGGCTCCGGCCGAAACAGCCCCTATACCCAGGCCTTGGCGCAATCCATGCGGACGCAGGGCGCGAAGGTCGAAGATGTCTTCAAGCGGGTCCGTGTCGCGGTGATGGAGCGCACGAACAACCGTCAGGTGCCCTGGGAAGCCTCATCCCTGACCGGTGATTTCTATTTCGTCAGTGACGGAGAGGGCGGTCAGGTCGCTGTCGCCACGCCGGCCCCGCAGGGCGGCAGCGCAACCGACCAGGCCGTGGAAATCGAGTATTGGAAGTCCGTATCCGACAGTAATAATCCGGACCTCTACCAAAGTTATCTGGCGGCCTTCCCCAACGGTCTTTTCGCCTCAATCGCCGAAAAACGTATCGCTGAACTGGGCGGCGCGGTGAGCCAGCCGGCGCAGACATTGGGCGGGCAATCGCCTGGGCCCCTGTGGGAAAGTATAAAGCGCAGCAGCGACCCAACGGTGTTCCAGGCGTTCCTGGCGGAATTCCCGACCGGCTTTTATGCCCGCCTGGCGCGGGCGCGGTTGGACGAGCTGGGTGCCGCGCAGACCGTGACTTCGACATCGCGTCAGTCTCCCAACCAGGACCTGTTGGAGGTCGACCTCCGTTTCTGGGAAGCGATCGCCAACAGCAATCGACGCGGCGATTATCTGGCTTATCTCCAGAAATTCCCGAATGGGCAGTTCGCCGCGCTTGCCCGGGCGCGTATCGCGGATCTGGACGGCAGCAAGGTCGCACAGGTCGCGCCCCCTGTATCCGTTCAGGCCCCGGCAATGGTTCAATCCCAATCATCGTTTCAGGTTCCATCGATGGTTCAGACCCAGTCGACGGTTCAGGCCCCGGCGATGGTGCAGCAGCCGCAGCAGGTTGCCGTCGCCCCGGCGGTCACGTCTTCGGCGACGGCGGGCGGAGCAGCCGCGCGCGCGGCCGGTTGGGTCGGTAAAACGTGGCAGTTGGATGCGGGCGGACAGCCGTCCTTCCTGTGCAATAACGAAGCGTCGCACGACATGAAGCTGCGCTTGAACGGAAACTCGCTGACCGGTGCCATCCTGTCGCCCGCCTTCGGCTCGGCCAAGGTGCGCGCCACGGTCAATCCTGAAGGGCGGTTCCACGGAAAGGTTTTCTATACCAGCACCTGGTCGATCAGCGGCTATATCGCCGACGGTAAGATCACCGGCAAGTTCTGGAACCCGCTGACCTATGGCATGTGCACCGGCGCTTTCGAACTCACCCCCGGGTAATCTCACGCAGCGAAGCGAGAACAATGCGGGACCGCCATTGCGCTAGCTGCATGGGTGCCTTTCCCGTTTGACGATTGCGCAGATGCCCGTCCTGGGATAGCGACGCGGGATGAGCAGCACAGCATCCGTATCGACCGAAACCTCGTCCGTTCGCGGCATCCTTCTGATGCTGCTGGCCGTCTTCATTTTCGCCAGCCAGGACGGCATCACCAAAATTCTGATCGGGCAGTATGACGCGCCACAGATCCTGCTGGTCCGGTTTGCGGCCTTCGCGCTGTTCGTGACGCTTTGGGTCGCCAAGCGTGGCGGTATCAAAAAGGCCGCGACCAGCCGTCGGCCGGTGATGCAGATCGTTCGCTGTCTGCTGATCGCGGTGGAGATCGGCCTTTTCGCCTGGATCGTGCATTACATGCCGCTGGCCGACGTACACGCGCTCTTCGCCGCTGCCCCGCTGATGATCACCGCCTTGTCGGTTCCGCTCTTGGGCGAAGTCGTGGGGATTCGCCGCTGGTCCGCCGTCGGCGTCGGCTTCATCGGCGTCCTGATTATTCTGCGCCCGGGCGTGGCCGCGGTGTCTCCGGTCGCCATGTTCGTGCTGCTCGGCGCGCTCATGTTCGCGCTCTATGTCGTCCTCACGCGGTTGGTCAGCCGAGGCGACAGTTCCGAAACCTCGCTGTTCTACATGGCTTGGGTCGGCTTCGCTTTCAGCGTGATCGTCGGCCCCTTTTATTGGACATGGCCGGACTTGGAAGGCTGGTTCTGGTTGCTGGCGCTCGCCTGCACGTCGATCACCGGACATGTCCTGTTCGTGATGGCGCTCAAGGAAGCGCCGGCGGCCGTCCTGCAGCCCTATCAGTATACCATCCTGGTCTGGGCCGCGCTGTTCGGTTTCGTCTTCTTCGGTGATATTCCGGATCTGCCGACCGTGATCGGTGCATCGATCATCGTCGCGAGCGGGCTGTACACCCTGTACCGCGAACAGATCGTCGGCCGGCGGGTGACCGCCCCGGTCGTGCCGGGCCAGCCCCCTTCGAAGTAACACGGCCTTGAACGGGGCCGGTTGGTGCAGTGCCGCCGTGTGGTGGACCGAACTGCCTGAATTTGCTATATTTCCTCTCGAATTGGGTGATGTTGCTACGGGTGGTTTCTGTGTTTGTCCGAATTAGGGTTCTTCTGCCTCTACTGGTCATGTTTTCGGTCCTGATGGCCACTGCAAGCCATGCGTCCCCGGCGCGCCTCGCTCTCGTTCTCGGTAATGGAGACTACGAATTCGGCCGGCTGAAGAACCCGGCGAACGACGCCGCGCTGATCGCGCAATCCCTCCGCGATGTCGGGTTCGAGGTCTTCGAGTATCTGGAAGCCGATCAGCGCGATATGAAACGCGCCATCGTCAATTTCGGGCGGGAATTGGGTGAGGCGGGCGAAGACGCCGTCGGCCTCGTCTATTATGCCGGCCACGGCGTTCAGTTCGGCGGCGAGAACTATATGATCCCCGTCGGTGCGCAGATCGAGGATGAGTTGGACATCGACATTGAAGGGATCCGCGCCTCGACCCTCCTGACCGCGTTGGACCGTGCCGGGAACCGGCTCAACATCGTTATCCTGGATGCGTGCCGAAACAACCCTTTCGCGGCCTCATCCCGTTCGGCGGCGCAAGGACTGGCGCGCATGGACGCGCCGAGCGGCACGCTGCTCGCCTATTCGACCTCTCCCGGCAATGTCGCGGTCGACGGTAGCGGGCGGAACAGCCCTTACACCCAGGCGCTCGCCCGCGCGATCCGGGAGCCTGGCACCAAGGTTGAGGATGTCTTCAAGCGGGTCCGCATCGCCGTCATGGAGAGAACGAACGAAAAGCAGGTGCCCTGGGAATCCTCTTCCCTGACCGGCGATTTCTATTTCACCGAGGCCGCGCCGGAACAACCGGCGGCGCAAAGCGTTGTGCAACCGGCACCCGCACCCGCGGCAGAGCCCGTTGGGCAATCGGTAGAGATCGAATACTGGAAGTCGATCGCCAATAGCAACAATCCGGAAATGTTCCGCGCGTATCTAGCTCAGTTCCCGGACGGCGTATTCTCATCGATTGCGACCCAGCGGATCGCCTCGCTGGAACAGGAGCAGGCCGCGCGCGCCCTGTCCCGGCAGCGCAACATCGAACAGCAGTTATGGGATGAAGTGAAGGATAGCGGTGACCCGGCCTTGCTGCAGAGTTTCCTCGCCCAATATCCGGACAGTATCTTCAGAGGCCTTGCCGAGGCGCGGATCGCTTCGCTGGAGAATAAGGCACGGAACCAGGGAACGACTGCGGGCGACCAGGTTGAAATGGTTTTCTGGCAGTCCATCAAGAACAGTTCGGATCCGGCTGACTATCAGGCCTATTTGGCGCGTTATCCGAATGGCCAATTTGCCGCCATTGCCCAAAACCGGGCTCAGCAGAAGGCGAAAGCTGTGCAGGCGGATGCCTCTTCGTCCGGTGCGAATGGCGGTCGTTCGACAACAGAAACAAACCAAGTGGCGCTTGCGCCGGGCGTTTCCAAGTTCGTCGGTTTTGTCCAGACAGTGGACGGTCTGGGGAATCTGGGTCCCACCTGGTGCCGGGGCGACAAGAAGATGCCCATCGAACTCGTACTGGAAGCGGGCAGTGTCGCCGGCGATATCGTGTTGGACGACGGGCAGAGAATTCAGGTCCGCGGACAGGTGAACGCGGGCAGGTTGATCGGCAAGGCGATCGTCAACCGTGGTTTCAACATTCGAGGCTCGCTGACCGGGGGAGAGATGAAGGGGAAGATCTACAATCCCTTCGGGTCTCATAGCTGTGGTGCGAAGTTTTTGGCCAAATCGGTGTCGGCCCAATAGCGGATCTTGCTATGCGTAATGCGTCACATTCGGCGCGTCGGGCATCCTGAACGGGCAAACCTGTTCATAGGCATGGGCGGCGGTCAGAACCAGATTGTCGGCGAATTTCGGACCGACGATCTGCAGGCCCACCGGTAATCCGTCCTCACCGAACCCGCAGGGAACGGTGGCGGCCGGCTGCTGGGTCAGGTTGAAGGGATAGCTGAACGGGGTCCAATCGAGCCAGCTCGACATCTCAGGATCGGGCAGCGTGTTGTCGACCGAAACCGCCGTCACCGGCATCATCGGCGTCAGCAACAGGTCATAGGTCTCGTGGAACCGGGCCATGTGATAGGCCAGATCCTCCCGCTGTTTGGTGACGTCCATGTATTGGAACAGGGTGAAGCTTCTGCCGGTATGCATCACCTCCCGAAGGCCGGGATCGATCATTGCCATCTGCTTGTCGGTAAAACCGCGGGCGATGGATGCCGCGCCGGCATACCAATGCCTGTTGAACGTGACGGCCGGACAGGCGAAACCGGGATCGACTTCCACAACCGTTGCGCCGAGATCCTCGAAAACCTTTACCGCGGCGCGCACCTTGTCCTGCACGTCCGGTGCGACGGATGCATAGCCGAGATCCATGCTGAAGGCGATCCGCATTTCGGCCACGCCGGCCCCCAGCGTTTCGGTGAAATCCTCCCCGCCGTCGGTCACCGCATACCAGTCGCGGATATCCGGTTGGCTGATCACGTTCAGCATCAGGGCGGAGTCGGCGACGGTGCGGGTCATCGGACCGACATGGGCGACGGTTCCCATGGGCGACAGGGGGTAGGCAGGCACGAGGCCGAAGGTCTGCTTGATCCCGAATATGCCCGTGAAAGCCGCCGGTATGCGAATCGACCCGCCGCCGTCTGTGCCGATATGCAAGGCCCCGATGCCCAGCGCGCAGGCGGATGCCGCCCCGCCGCTGCTGCCGCCCGGCGTGCGGCTGGTATCCCACGGATTTCGGGTGATTCCGGTCAGGGGGCTGTCCGTCAGCGGCTTCCAACCGAATTCGGGCGTCGTCGTCTTACCCAATAGAATGGCGCCCTGTTCGCGTAACCTGGCGGTCACAGGCGCATCCTCGACGGCAGGCGTGTCGTCGCTCGTCAGCGATCCGCGGCGGGTCGGCACGTCCTTCATCAGGACAAGGTCCTTGATCGTGGCGGGAACGCCGTCGACAAGGCCGAGCGGCTCCTTGTTCAGCCATCGTTCCTCGGATGCCTTGGCGGCGCTCAACGCGGCTTCGGCATCGAAATGAACGAAGGCGTTCACCGCGTCTTCGAACCGTTCATAGCGGTCGATGACGTCCCGGATCACCTCGACGGGTGAGGCTTCCCCGCTGCGATACAGGGCCAAAAGCTCCGTGGCCGAGGCCTGGGCCAGATCAGTTTTCTCGGTCATCGCACCGTTCCCCCGAACCCTTGAGTTATTCAGTCGATGATGATCCGATTCTCGTCCTGCGGCCCCTCCGCCGTTTGCGGTATCCCCCGCGCGACTTCGAGAAGCATCTTGTTCCGGACCGCTTCCGCGAAGCTGGTGTCCTTGTCGGCGATGCGAACGAAGGCGCCGGGCCCACCGATGACATGCTGCTTGTAATGTTCCTCAAGCGGCATGCCCCCTGGGCCCCGATATCCGCCGCCGCGGGTCTTGACCACCAGGGCGTTGATCGTGATTCCCTGGGCGACCGCATCGTCGCGGGCCATTGTCACGGGGCGGGCATTGATATTCGGCCCATCGCCGCTGACGTCGATGATGCGCCGCAACCCGTCGATGCCGTTCGTCGCGAATTGAATGACGGCATAATCGATCGCGGCGCTGATCGCATTATAGCCGAATGCCTTACGCGGCGCGTTTTGAAGGCGGTCGGCGAAAGCGGCGGCATCTTCCTTGCTGCCGATAATGGTCCAGTCCACGATGGTGTGGACCGAGTCCGCCGCCCCCCATTCGACATACAGGATGGCCGTCTTGCCGTAGAGGCCGCCGGTCATCAGGCTCAATAGCGTCGGGTCGGTAACCGCGTTCGCATAACCTCGGCGCTGCAGGGCAAGTTCCTCGTCGTCGATGGACCCGGACCCGTCGGCCGCGATGACCAGTTCAAGATCGACCTTCTCCTGCGCCTGGGCCTTGACGGTCCAGAAGGGAATGATGGTCAGCATGGCCGCAAGGGCCAGAATCGGTGAAACAATGGACTGTCTGTCACTCATCCGCCGTCTCCACTGATGTCTGTCGAACTATATCACAGGAATATCGAGGCTCTGGGCCGGCATTTGCCGCCGGAGACCATGAAGAAGATAGACCGCCCGGTGGAGTTTCCAGCCCTGGTCGCGGAGGAAAACGGCGGTGATATCAATATCGACCTCGGCCATACGCGTTTATACGCCGATGGCGCCGCGGCCTTTGCAGCGGGTCAGGTCGCCCGGTTCCTGGCTAAACCCAGCCGGCTTTACGTCAATCCGCCGGCACTCGATTCCGACTGGGTTAAGGGCGAAAAACCGTTCTACGAAGCACTGATCGACCGTTTCGGTCCTCTTCCCGATCCTGAAGGCGGGGGCCCGGGGGTCGACGCCGGCGCCTTGGTCAGTTTCGGGGTCGGCCTGGGTTTGCATATTCCTCTGCTGTTGAAGTCGATTGCCGTGCGGGATCTCTTCCTGGCGGAGCAGTTCCCGGAATTCGTTTCGCTCAGCCTGCGGGTCACCGATTGGGCGGAGGTCATCGCGGGGCTGGAGGCCAAGGGCGGGCGCCTGCATCTCTATCTCGATACCAGTCCGATTGTTTTGGCCGCCCGAGTCTTCGAGGGGTTGCGTCGCCATTGTGCCCTGACCATGGATGGGTCCTACGGTCTGCGTCACTACGCCAGCCCCGTCCTCGACGAGGCGCATCGGCAATTTTCCGCCATGCTGCCGACCCTGGGCAGTTCCCATGGGTTCGTCGAGGACGAGTGCCTGATGCTGCGCAATGCGGCCGGTGTCATGGGGCAGGCGGGGGTGAAGATCGCGCCGCCGCGGGATGCGGTGCCTCAAAGCCTCCCAGCGATGATTGTCGGCAGCGGCCCGTCGCTCGACAAGTCGATCGATCATATCCGCCGCTTGCGGGACCAAGCCTTGTTGATCAGCGGTGGAACGGCCTTGAGCGCGCTGCTGGCGCATGGACTGACACCGGACCTGCATTGCGAGGTCGAGAATGTAGAGGACATCCATACGGTTATCACCGGCGTCGCGGACCGTTACGACATTCGCGACATACCTCTGCTTTGCCCGGTGACGGTGGACCCGCGTATTCCACCCCATTTCAGGCAGGTGGCGGCGTTCTTCAGGGAGGGACTGACGCCGACCCTGCTGTTCGGACGCGCGGTCGGACCCTGGAACCATGCCGGCCCGACGGTGACCAACCTCGCCATGCGCGCCGCCGTATGGGCCGGTGCGCGGCGGGTCTACCTGTTCGGTGTGGATATGGGGGCGGCGGAGAAGGACAAACATCACTCCGACGCCTCATACTATGCGTGGGAGCGCGCCGGGAAAGACGGGGATTATTGGCGGTCCGGCGCCAATATGGATCGCTTCGATATTCCCGTGTCCGGCAATTTCCGGGAGACGGTTTTTACCAACAAGACATTCCTGTTCAACAAATCCTTCTTCAGCACCTTCGCCGCCGCTCATCCAGGGATCAGTGTTCACAATTGCAGCGACGGCGCCCGTATCGAAGGCACGGCGCCCTGCCCGCCGCAGGACCTTGAATTCGGTTCAACGGATGGAAACCCGGCCGGTGTAATCAGCGGCTTGATCGATGCCTTGCCTTCGATCAGCGCGGTTCTGCAACCGCACGAGCGGGAGACGGTTCTGTCCGCCTATGCGGCTGAATTGACGGATTGGCGGACCGAAGCCTTGTCCGTCCTGAACGAGCAGACCGGCCTGGACGCGGTGATCGAGAGGTTTCACGGACTCGTTCTTCAAGGTCAGGGGAAGTACAAGGCGGCGAGCGCCTGTTATGGCGGCACGATGTCATTGATGCTGCACTATGCCTTTGCGCATTTCAGGCGTTTGCGGAGTGAAGAACGCCCGGCCTTCGATGCCGCCTGCCGGGAAGTCCTGCGTGAGCGGATCAGTTGGATGGGGAAATTGACCGACGCTGCCCTTCGTGACGCGGCACACGCCGCGGTCAGCGACCCTTGAAATCGGGTTTCCGTTTTTCGTTGAAGGCGGCGATGCCTTCGCGGCGGTCCTCGGTGTCGATCAGCGTATTATAGCAATCAATTTCGAACCGGCGGGCCTCAGCCAGCGGCTGATCGATGCCGCCATCCATCGCGGCCATTGCCTGACGCACCGCCAGCGGCGCGTTGCCGGCGATCTGGCGCGCGGTCGCCAGTGCATCCGGCAGCAATGTCTCCCGGTCGCAGATCCTGTTCAACACACCCCAATCTAGCGCCTGGTCGGAACTGAACGGACGGCCCGATAACAGGACTTCCTTCGCCCGGCGCAGGCCGATCGCGCGGGGCAGATTCTGGGTGCCGCCAATCCCCGGAATCAGGCCAAGCGTAACTTCCGTCAGCGCAAACCGGGAGGAAGGAGCGCCATAGGCAAAATCTGAAGCCAGGACGAGTTCGAAGCCGCCGGCATAGGCCGCGCCGTTGACCGCGGCGATTACCGGATTGGGGCAGTCCATCAGCGCATAGGCCATGCGCTCGAACAGGTCATGCTGCTTGTGCCAGTCCTCCGGCGACATGCCGTTTCGTTCTTTCAAATCCGCGCCCGCGCAAAAGGCGCGGTTGCCCGCCCCGGTCAGCACGACGCAGCGCGTTTCGGGGGCGGCGGCGATGCCGGTCCAGACGTCGAGCAGTTCCTCGGCCATCCGGGTGTTGAAGGCATTCGCGATTTCAGGCCGGTTCAGGGTGACCAGCAGGACATGTTCGGATGGATAGGAGACCGTGATATGTTCGAATTCCGCCGACAAAACGACCTTCCTTGCCAAGTGTAAAACGCAGCCCCTACTCTGGACCACGATATATCGAGAAAACCAAGACCAGAGTTCAAGAGTTAAAGAGTCAGGGGAGATTGCCAAGATGTCGAACGCCTATCAACGGCCGGCCTTTCGCCACTTGTCGGAAGCGACGACCCAAGACATGGCGGAAATTTTCGACCATTACCATGGCCTGCGGAACGGTATCGCCGACCATGTTCTGATGATGTTGAAGTTGCTCTCGGGGGAACGGCTGGGTTTTCCGGTCGATCGCCTCGAGCATTCAATGCAATCGGCAGCCTTCGCGTTGCGCGATGGGGCCGACGAAGAAACCGTGGTCTGCGCGCTGTTGCATGATATCGGCGACAATATCGCGCCCGACAACCATGGTGCCTTTGCCGCGGAAATTCTGCGTCCCTGGGTCAGCGCTGATAATTATTGGATCGTTCGGAACCACAACGATTTCGTGGGGCGTCACTACTTCGCGAAAATCGGCCGCGACCCGGACCTGCGCGAACGGCATCGCGAGCATCCCGCATTCGAAAAGGCCTGCCGGTTCTGCGATGATTGGGATGCGGCGGCTTTCGATCCGAATTTCGATACACCGCCGCTGGAATTCTTCGAGCCGATGGTGCGCCGGGTCTTCTCAGGCGAACCTTGGGCACATGCCGAGAAGGGCGTCGCCGGACACTGACCGCGAAGGTCCGTCCCGTTACTTGGTGGTTGCGACGTAGACGCCGTCCCAATCCGCCGGGGGCGGGTTTTCGCGGAATTCATCAATCCGGCCGCGATAGATGGAATAAAACTCGTCCATCAATCCGTCGAGCATGCCCTTGCAGGTTTCCGCGATCTCTTCCGCGTGCTCCCATTCCTGTGCCCGATAGGCTTTCAGGAAGCCTTCGTGATGCTGGCGCAGCGTCTTGAACTCCTCGCTCTCCAGCATGTCCTTGCGGCCCAGCAGGGTGAAGATGCGGACCGCTTCGGATTTCCCCTTCACGGCGATCAGGTCGAGTTCCAGGGTCGCGAAGTCATTCTTCGCATAGTCGTTGGTCGTGTCGCCGATGACCGTCTTGACGCCATAGCTCTTGGACTGGCCTTCCAGCCGCGCGGCCAGGTTCACGGCATCGCCCAGGACGGAATAGTCGAAGCGTTGCTCGGACCCCATATTGCCGACGACCACGTCGCCGGTATTGATTCCGATCCCGATGTTCAGCGGCAGGTATTTCATACCGCTTTCTTCGGCTTCCTGTTTGCGGATTTCGTTCAGCGCGTCCAGCGCGTCATACATGTCGAGGGCGGAAGCGCAGGAATCCTTTTCCTGTTCCGGGACGTCCAGCGGCGCGTTCCAGAACGCCATGATGCAGTCGCCCATGTATTTGTCGATCGTGCCGCCCTTTTTCAGGATGGCGTCGGTCAGGGGCGTCAGCAGTCGGTTGATCAGGACGGTCAGGCCCTGCGGATCGGTTTTGTACAGTTCCGAGATCGAGGTGAAGCCGCGGACGTCGCAGAACAGCATCGTCATCTTCTTGGTTTCACCGCCCAGCGTCAGCTGATCGGGGTTTTCCGCCAGTTGTTCGACCAGATCGGGCGAAAGGTATTGGGCGAAGGCGCCGCGAACCTGTTTCTTCTCCTGTGCGTCGCGCGCATAGTTGGAGAAGGCGAGGACCGCATAGAGCAATATCGTCGCCGCGCTCGGATAGGCCGGATCCAGGAACGTCAGTTCCTGTGAGAACAAATGCCAACTGGCGTAGACCAGACCGCCGCACACGACGGCCACGAAGGCCAGGGAAACGAACGGCCCCAAACGCGGCACGCTGACGATCAGGATCAATCCGGCAATCGCGAAGACCAGGATTTCAATGATATGCATCTGCACCGGATGCTTCAGCACGGTGCCCTGCATGATGGTTTCGATCAGGTTCGCATGGACCTCGACCCCCGGCAGACGCGGGCTGATGGGGGTGGACCGAATATCGAGAAGGCCGACCGCGGAGGTGCCGACCAGGGCGAGCCTGCCGGCCATGCGCTCCGGCGGGACACGCTTGTTGATCACATCGGTCGCGGAAACATAGAGGCGCCCGGAATTGTCCTCGGTGTTGAACTTGTCTTCCTCCGCGAAATAGACCCACACACGGCCTTTTTCGTCGGTGGGAATGGCGAAGCCGGGCGTACCCTTTACCTGCAGGACGACATCCTTGATGCCGCCCGGATCGACGCGGGACAGGATCGAATTGCCGTTGAGCCCGACGCGCAGCATCTCCAGCGCCAAAGTCGGTTTCACGGCGCCCTGGATGATCTTCATGACCGGAACGCGCCGCACGACCCCGTCGAACTCCTCGTCGACCGAGAAGAAGGCCCGACCCGAGGCCGCGGCTTCGACTTCCGGTACATTGGAGATCAGCTCGGAGAAGTTCAGCATGAAGCTTCTGGCGAAGGCTTCGTCGGAAATGGTCTGGCCGTCCTGCTGCGGTTGGAAGTGACGTGCGGTCTTGTCCTTCAGGAAAGCTTTGACCGATGTCTGCATGGCCACATCCGGCGGCGTCGACAGTGGTTCGTTGCGCGTGCCGGCCTGTCCTACGACAGTCCGCATGGTGCGCATGATTTCTGCCATATACGCTTCGTTGGACGGCAGTTTGCCGAGTTCGGAAAGCAGGTTCGTATCGGCGCCGCGCATGGTTTTCACCAAGGCGGACGGACTTGTCTTGTCGACTTCGCGGAAGACGGCGTCAAATCCGATGACGGCCATGCCGTAATCGCGCGTCGCGGCGATCAAGTCGCCGACCAGGGTCCGCGGCCACGGCCATTGGCCGAGTTCCGCCAGACTGCGCTCGTCGATATCGACGATGACGACCGGGCTGGGATCTGCGGGGGTACGCGGTTGTATCCGGTTGAAGGCGTCAAAGGTCTTCAGGCGCAGGGCTTCGACCACGTCGGGGTCGATGACGCGCAGGGAAACCGTTGCCGCGAGGACGGCGAGGCCGAGCAAGGTAACCCTGCTCAATTTCCACCAGGGGCCGCGGGATTTCTTTTTCTTCTTTTTTGATCCGCTGCCGAACAGGCCGCGCAGACGCGTGAACACGCCACCGTTGCCGGTGCCGTCCGATGCATCCCGCCGTTCTAAAGTCGCGTCGACCATGACGGCAGTGTAGCGGCACTTTTCCGCCTCGTCTTGTTAAAATTACTGGCGAATTTGGAGAATGCGTAGCCGGTTACTTCAGTGACTGCAGTATTTTAGCGATTTTGACTGGCGAAAAACCGCGACTCGCTTACGGTTACTCCATGCACATGAAAGTACTGGCAGCCGAAAATTCGGGCCGAACGGTCCCTCGAATGGCGTATCCGGCCCGCCCGGCAGCGATTGCTGCTGCGTTGCTCATGCTGGTCGGCTGCTCCCAAACCGGTTTGAACGGCATCGGCGATGGCCTGTTCGATGCGGCGTCGACATCGGACAAGTCTGTCGGATTCACGCCGGAAGAGCGGTTGTTGGCGCAAGCCTCGCCCCGTTTTCAGGTCGGCGACTGGTTCCGATACGACAACCCGGCCGTCACCTGGCGGGTTGTTGAGGTTCGGGGCGAGGAAGTCGATTGGGTGGCCGACAGCGGTGAAACCCAGACGACCAGCCATAATCCGCTGATGCCGGCACTTGCCTGGAGCAGCGAAAGCCGCGGCAGCGGAAGGCGCCTGATCAGCGATGTCAGCGGGGAACTGTTCCCGCTGCGGGTCGGGCGCAGAATGACCTTCAAATCCACGGTCAGTACCGACAAGCCGCCCTATGCCTGGGAGTTCCAGTGGGTTTGCGAAATAGCCGCGGAATCGCAGGTCACCGGGCCGGGCGGGTCCTATAACGCCTATGAGATCCCATGCGGACGCCAACGCCCGGACGAGGTGACCTTCTACTACTCTCCACGCGTCGGAAACTACGTTCGGCTGGACGCGGCGAATACAAAGGGCAGCGGGGTAATCCGCCGCGACCTTGTATCCTATGAACGGGTCGCCTATCTGCAGGACGGAACCAGGATCGTTTCCTCCGGCGGCGAAGATTATCAACCGGGTTTCAATCAAACGGATTCTGAAGCCGCGCCGCCGCCGAACGAACCCTATGCCGGTGTGCAGCCGCTGCCGGTGCAGGTTTCCGACGCCATGGCCGATCTAAAAAACGGCGGCGCGCAGGCGCCTGGACCGATGAGCCTGTCGGCCGAGGAAACCGTGGTCGCCGCCAAGCAGGAAACATCGAACAAAGCCGCTGCAGCGCCCGGTAAACCGGCGGCACAGGTCGCCGCTGTCCCGGCCGGTGGCAGCTATCTGGTGCATTTGGCGTCATACAAGAATGCCAAGAATGCCGATAGCGGATGGGCCAATCTGAAGGGCCGTTTTTCGACCCTGTTGTCGACGATGTCGCCGACCGTCAAACGCGTCGATTTGGGGACGAAAGGCGTGTTTCATCGACTCTATGCCGGCCCGCTCGGCAGCGAGGACGACGCGAAGAAACTATGCGCGGCGTTCAAGCAACGCGGCGTCTATTGCGCCCCGTCCAAACCGTAGATCGAGACTGCGTGCCGAAGGCTCGCGACCGCGGATAACTTTACTGGGAGTTGACGATGAAGCCCTGATCGCTGTCGCCGCCATTCGGCGATGACGTGGTCGGCGCAACCATGGCGGAGGCATTGCCGGAAGATTGCTGCAGGAAGAACCAGCTGCCGCCGGCGAGGATGCCGACCGTGATCCCGAAAACCAGAACGAGGACGGTCAGGATGGCAGTCGTCAGTTTCCTGTTCCGGTGAAGGGCGTCGATTTCGGCCAGACTTCGGTCCAGCTTGGTCTGAATCTCGCTTTGTCCTTCGTTCATCTCCGACTGCAACCGGATCAGGGCGGCCGAAAGGTCGGCGCGCAGCGCGCCATGTGCCTGCTGCACGGATTTGGACTCGGCGGCGATGATCCGAAGGGCGGCGCGAACCTGCGCTTCCACGGCCGATAAATGAGCGCGAAGCTCCTCACGGGACAGATCGGTCATCTAATGCTCTACCCTTTCGCCAAACCGGCTTGCCCGCCCGATGATGCGCGGACCGGCTGTGCATGCCCTGCGGCAACGGACCGCATGCAGGGCCAACAAAAGCAAAAAGACGGTCCGACTTCAACAAATTTTGGGGCTGCCGCCTTCAAGTATTGGAAGCCACTCGGCCAAGTAAAAAACGAAGGACGGGGCATGAAATTTCGTCAGCGGAAGCGGGTTCCAATCGGATTCCCCAGGGATGCGACCGGGACATATTGAATTTCGCGCAACAGTTTCCGGCGGATGGCGCGTCGGAAATCCTCGTAGTCTGTTGCCTTCTCGACGAAGGATCCCGGCCCGCCGACGACATTGTGTTTGAAGTAGTAATCCAGTGTCGGATCTTCCAACAGGATCGCCAACCCGTTGATCGTGATGCCGTTCGCCGTTGCCGTGTCTCTGGCCTGGGGCATGTAGGGGCCGTTGTTGTTCCGCCCATCGGCGGAAATATCAATTGTACGGCGCGTTGATTGAAACTCGGACGCGTTGAAATGATCGATCGATGCGTAGACGGCGGCCGCCATGGAAGTGGCGCCGTCGGCGGTCAGCCGGGGCAGGGCGGCAATCTGCTCGCCCACGGCCGGTGCGTTTTGTTCCGTCACACGGGTCCAGGGCAGCGCCATGACCTGGCTGTATTCACTGGACCATTGCAGCAGGGAGATGGCGATGGATCCGGTTGGGCCCTCGCCGATGGCGCGCCTGATTTCTTCCTGTCGAAAGGCATCGCCGATCGCCCCGACCTGCAGATTGTATTCACGTGCGTCGACGCTGTAGGAACAATCGATGGCCAGGATCAATTGCAGGTCCAGAACCTGAAGCGCCTCGGACCGGCGAGGAAACAGGGCCGCGCCGCAGAGGGCGCCGATCCCGCCAAAGGCGGTTTTCAGGACGGACCGTCGATTGAAGGCGATCATCCGACGATTAGACTCGGTATAAGGGACGCGTTCAATATCAATCCCGGTGAAAGACCTGAATCCGGATCAAAAAATCAGCGTTTCCCCGCTTTCGAAATGCATCGCGCCGCGCTAATCAGGCACATGCTCTATTTTCTTGGAATTCTGTTGGCGGGATATCTGGTGCTGGTGGGCGCGCTCTACGCTTTCCAGCGCAACTTGCTGTATCATCCCGACCCGACCGTCGCGACGCCGCAGTCCTTCGGCGTGCCTGAAATGACCGCGGAACGTCTCCCGACATCCGATGGATTCCCTTTGCTTGCCTGGTGGAGGCCGCCGTCGACGCCCGATGCGCCGGTCCTACTATATCTGCACGGCAATGCCGGACATCTCGGCGACCGGGCGGACAAGGTCCGTCCCTATCTGGATGCCGGTTTCGGCGTTCTACTGGTGACCTATCGTTACAATGCCGGCACCGGCGGGGCGGCGAGCGAGGAAGGGTTGCTGGAGGATGGCAGGACCGCGCTTGCCTATCTCCGCGCACAGGGCATTTCCGACGACCGTATCGTCCTTTATGGAGAATCGCTGGGAACCGGGATCGTCAGCCGGCTGGCGACGGCGGGTCGGTACAGGGCCGTCGTCCTGGAAGCGCCGTATTCGTCGATCGTCGATGTGGCGGCTTCGATCTACTGGTATGTGCCGGTGCGATACCTGTTGAAGGACCGCTACGAAACGACGGCGGTGATCCGCGACATCAATGCCCCGCTGCTGATCGTGCATGGAAAACAGGACCAGGTGATTCCAGTCCATTTCGCCGAGCGCCTGTTCGACGCCGCGGTCGAACCCAAACGGCTCATCCTGGTGGACGAGGCCCACCACACCAATCTTTATGATTACGGCATGGGGAAGATGGTTCTCGATTTCCTGTCGGAACAGGCAATCAGCCGTCAGTAAAGCGCGATAGGGCTTCGGGCGTATCGATATCCAGCAGGACGCCGCTTTCCGTCTCGACCTCGCAGACCTCGTCCTCATGCGCGCCGATCAGACGGCGGGCGCCGGTATCGCCTTCCAGTTGGGCCATCTCGCCGGCAAAACGGCTGGCGAACAAAACCGGGTTGCCGCGTTTCCCGTGATGGACCGGGATGCAGATCGCGCGTCCCTCCACCGGGTTGAAGGCGGCGATCAACCGATCGATATCGGCCGTCCGCACCGTCGGCATGTCGCCCAGACAGACGATGAACCCATCGCCGTCCTCCGGCAGCGCGGTGACGCCCGCCTTGACGGATGTCGATAGACCCATGGCGAAGTCCGGGTTTTCCACGAAGGAGACGTCCAGATCCTGCAGTGCCGCCTGAACCCGATCCGCTTCATGTCCCAGGACGACGGTAATACCGGTAACCTTCGACGCGGCGAGATGCTCGGCCACCCGTCGGACCATGGGGGCGCCATCGACATCAGCCAAAAGCTTGTTTTGCGCGCCCATGCGCGTCGAGCGCCCGGCCGCCAGCAGGATTGCGGCGATCCGGGGTGCGCGCGGGACGCCCGCTGGCGCCGTATCGGGACCGGAACGCGGCTGTGGTCTGGTTTCGATCTCCTTCAACAAACCGCCGGCACCCATTTTCATGATATCGGTGCGGGTGACGGGGATATCCGCCGCCAGCCTTTCCAAGACCCAGTCGAAACCGTTCAGTTTGGGAGACCGCGCACAGCCGGGCATGCCGATGACGGGAATGCCGTCCAATGTCCCGAACAGCAGCAAATTGCCGGGATCGACCGGCATGCCGAAGTGGTCGACCGTGCCGCCCGCCTGCTCGATGGCGGCGGGAATGACGTCGCGGCGGTCCGTAATAGCGGATGCGCCGGCGATGAAAACCAGGTCCGGCGACTCTCGCGTGTTCAAATCCGATATTGCCGCGGCGACAGCGTCCACATCATGCGGGACACGGGTTTCCGCGGCCAGGGACGCGCCGACTTTATCGAGCCGAGCCGTCATCACGCGGGTCGTCTTGTCGAGCACGCTCTCCTTGGTGTCCTTCAACTGCGTCTGGATGAAGGCTGTGCGTTTGGCACGGAAGGGCGCGGCTGAAATCATCGTGCGCGCCCGGCGGGCAATGTCCTCACAGCGGGCGACAAGGCTTTCAGGTGCGGCGAAAGGGATGATCTTGATGGTGGCGACCATCTGCCCGGGCTGCACCACGCTGTAGGGCGGCACCGTTGCGATGGTGATCGCCTCATCCACAAGGTTCAACGCATCCACGGCCTGGACATCGACCTGCGCCACGCCGTGGGCGTCGGCGATCAGGTTGACGCGGCCGGTGAACGGCGCGCTGATCGATAGACCAGGGCCGGACGCGGCTTCGGCAATCCGTTTAGCGGCCTGATCCTCATGCACGTCATCCGGTTCGAGTCTTACAGCGATAACCGATGGGATCCCCGCGTCACGAAGGGCATCGAGATCCGGTGCGGTCAGGACTCGGCCCTTCTTCAGGCGTTTGGATCCCGCCCGCGTCGAATGCACCAGGATGCATCCCAAGGCGTCCTCGATCGGGGTGTCACCGAACCGCATGGCCGTTTTCCGTCAGTCCTTTCGGCGCGGTCCGCGCAGGGCAAGCGTCGCCTGGGCGAGCGTCGCGACCGCGATTTCCGCCGGGGACACCGCGCCGAGGTCGAGGCCGACCGGCGCGTGCAGGCGCGCGATCTGTTCTTCGGTCAGGCCGGCTTCCTTCAACCGTTCCTCCCGTTTGGCATTGGTCTTCTTGCCGCCCAGGGCGCCGATATAGAAGGCATCGCTGCGCAGGGCGACTTCCAGGGCGGGGTCGTCGATCTTCGGGTCGTGCGTCAGCGTGACGACCGCCGTGCCCCGATCGGGCGGGGTTTCTTCCATCGCTTCATCCGGCCAGCGTTGATCCAACACCACGCCGGGGAATCGTTCCTCCGTCGCCCAGGCGGTGCGCGGGTCGATCACCGTCACGTCGTATCCGGCGATCTTCGCCATGGGCGCCAGTGCCTGGGATATATGCACCGCGCCGATGATCATCATACGCTGCGGCGGGTTGAACGGTTGGATGAAAATCCGTCGCCCGTCGGCCTCAATCGTGCGGCCCTTGTCCTGCAGCATGACCTGGTCGATGGTCTGCGGAAGGTCCGGCACGTCCGGCAAGGGATCGCCGTAGAAGTCGTCGTCGACGATCAGCGTCTGCGCGCCGCTGGAAAGATCGGTCACCAAAGTCGACGGAATGCGTTTGTCCCGCGCCTGGCGCAATTCCTTCAGAACGATACGTTTCATGTCCGGTACAACCCGTTAAGCATCCAGCTTTTCGACGAAGACCTCGATCTCGCCGCCGCAAGCCAGGCCCACTTCCCAGGCCATCGCGTCGGAGACCCCGAATTCAAGCCTCCGCGGCTTGCCGTCTTCCATTGTCTCCAGGGCTTCGGTGATAACCGCGCCCTCGATGCATCCGCCGGAAACAGACCCTGCGAAGCGCCCATCCGCGTTGATCGCCAACTGGCTGCCGATCGGACGGGGCGACGATCCCCAGGTCCGCACCACGGTTGCAAGGGCCACCTTGTCGCCGGCGTTGAGCCAGGTTTCCGCCTGCGCCAGAACGTCGTCCTGGGCCGTGTCCTGAAGTGTTTCCGTCGTCATGTCCGTTTCCTTCCCGATCCCGCTGCCTTGCCGTCCCGATCAGGCGGCCGCGGCGCGCCACCGCGCCATCTCCCGGCGGCTCAAGGAGGCGTCCTTGCCGAGCGCTTCCGCCAATTCGCCGAGGCTGCTCAAATTATGCACAGCGCGAAATTCGTCGACATGCGGCATCATCGCGCGCGCGCCCGCGGCCCGGGGCGAATAGGCGTCATACCTAAGAAGCGGATTCAGCCATATCAATCGCCGGCAGGACTTGTGTAGACGGTCCATTTCCTCAGCGACGCCTTCCGCGCCCTCCCGATCCAGCCCGTCGGTGATCAGGATGACGACCGCCCCTTGGCCCAGGACGCGCCGCGACCAATTGACGTTGAAATCGTGCAGTGCATGGCCGATGCGGGTGCCGCCGGACCAGTCTTCGACCGCTTCGGAAATCGTATCGACGGCGGCGTCGGGGTCCTTGTAGCGCAGGTAACGCGTGATGTTGGTCAGACGGGTGCCGAACAGAAAAGTGTGGACCCGGTCGCGGTCATTGGTCAGCGCATGCATGAAGTGCAGCAGCATGCGCGCATAGCGGTCCATCGATCCGGAAATGTCGCAAAGGACGACCAGGGGCGGGGGGCGGCGCGTGCGCTTGCGTCGCTTCAGATTGGCCAGGTCGCCGCCGAAGCGGGCCGCTTCCCGCAAGGTGGCGCGCATGTCGACGCGTCGGCCCAAGGGATGCGGCTGGAACCGGCGGTTCGGGACCTGGCGGATCGGCAGGGTCAGTTTCTGGATCGCCGTGCGCGCTTCGGCCAATTCGGCCGAGGACATCTTTTCGAAGTCCTTTTCGCTCAGCACCTCCTCGCGGGAGAAAGTGAGCGTGGCGTCCACTTCGATCTGTTCTTCGTCCGGTTCGCCGGCCTCGTCCTCTTCGTCGCCGGGTTTGTCCCCGGCCAGGGCATCGGCGACGCGCCGGGACATCTCGTCCTTCGGCGGGGCAGCCTCGTCCATTTTCGTGGTCGGCAGCAGCATGCCCATCATTTTTTCCAGCAGGTTGGGATTGCGCCAGAAAAAATGAAAGGCCTGGTCGAAGACTTCCCGCTGATCGCGGCGGTTCACGAAGACCGCGTGCAGGGTCCAGTAGAAATCCTTCCGAGATGCGACGCCGACGGCGGAGACGGCTTTGACCGCCTCCAACACCTTGCCCGGGCCGACCGGCAGGCCGGCCTTACGAAGGACGCGCGCGAAATGCATGATGTTGTCGGCCAGGCGCCCGCCATCCGCCTCGCCCAGGAAGAAGTTCGGGGCAACAAGCTGCTCCACCCCTTCCAGGTCGCTTTCGTCCAGACGGTTCTCACCGGACGGCGCGGTCATGCGTTTTCCTTCTGGCTCATTTCCGACTTCACCTCGTCCAGAATACGGGCCGCTTCGGACCCCTGTATCTTGGCGATATCGTCCTGATACTTCAGCAGCGTGCCCAGCGTGTCGTTGATCGTCTGCGGATCCAGCGTCAACCGGTCCAGCTGGGTCAGCGCATGAGCCCAGTCGATCGTTTCAGCAACGCCCGGCAGTTTGAAAAGGTCCAGACTGCGGATCTTTTGGACGAAGGCGACGATCTGACGCGACAGATCCTCGGGCGCCGTCGGTGCCTTGACCTTAAGGATCTCGAATTCGCGCTCAGCATCCGGATAATCGACCCAGTAGTAGAAACAGCGACGCTTGATGGCGTCATGAATCTCGCGCGTACGGTTCGAGGTAATGATGACCAGCGGCGGCGTTTCCGCCTTCACGGTTCCCATTTCCGGGACCGTTACCTGATAGTCGCTGAGCACTTCGAGCAGGAAGGCTTCGAATGGTTCATCCGTCCGGTCCAACTCGTCGATCAGCAGGACGGGCGCGCCGCCCGCATGCGGTTCCAGCGCGCGCAGGATCGGGCGTTTGGTCAGAAAGCGTTCGGAAAAGAGTTCCGATTCCAGCGTCTGCCGATCCGTTCCGCCGGAGGCTTCAGCCATTCGGATTTCCAGCATCTGCCGTGCATAGTTCCATTCATAGACTGCAGCGGAGACATCCAGGCCTTCGTAACACTGCAGTCTGATCAGGTCGCGGCCCAGCGTATTGCTCAGGACCTTGGCGATTTCGGTCTTGCCCACGCCGGCTTCGCCTTCCAGGAACAGCGGGCGCTTCAATTCCAGCGATAGATATAGCGCGGTGGCCAAACTGCGATCGGCCACATAATTGCCTTCGCCCAGAAGGGTCATGGTATCGTCGACGTTCTTGGGCAGGCTATTGGTCATCGTCTTATCACCGCTGTTCTTAATCCGATCGCATGGCTCGCCCGGCCCGAACGCGCTTGTCCCTGACGACGGCCGTCGTATGCGGGAATACGCGAAACAATACGCCCCACGGATGATATCCATGGGGAGCATGGCCAAGGCTTCTTTTAGATATGACGCGCGAACCCAAGCGGGACAAGGGCCATTCCCGGAACAGGAGCCCGGCCCACCCGGCAGTTATCCGCTGTGTTTCAGCAGGAAACCATCGACGCGCTGCCTAGAATTTGCGTTTCCACTGGCCAGATTGGTCCATGAACCAGTATCCGCGCGGCGCCGACTGATAGATTTTGTTGGCGTAGAGCTTGCCGACTTCGGTCGGGCTCACATTCTCTTTCTTGGCGATCTGGTCGTAATAGTCCTTGCGTTGCCGGTTGATCGACCTGACCAGCGCGGCGACATCCGCCGGGGCATTGGAATCACGAAGCTGCGCGTAACCGTCATAGCGCTCGCCGACGAGGCCCGCGGCGCGCGGTGCGTCCAGCGGGTCGGCCAGGGCCGGTTGGCTGGCTGCGAAAATCACCGCGCAGACGATTGCAAGGACGCGTAATGCCGAAACCAAAGCCGCCGCCGGGTTAGAAGATCGGATTGTTCGCAACATCTTCCTGTGCCTTCTCTTCCAGTTTCACACGGACTTCCGCGTCCAGCTTCACGTTCAGATTAATGGTGATCGGTTCCTTCGGTGCCTCGACCTTCACGGTCGGCGTGCACCCCGCGATCAGCAGGGGGGCCGCGATCCCAATTATCAGTAGCCGAAAGGCTGTCATGTCGGCGTCCTTGGCAGGTCCATCAATTCGCTTCGTCCGTAACTTAACCGGTTCACCAGATCACGGAAAGGCGGCGAAATTATGGCGAAGGCCGCCCGGGGGCATACAGGCGGAGGGGCCTTATCGGACCGCGCCCTGAAGAATGACGTCCATTTCCTGATACAGTTCCAGAAACTCCCTGATCAGCCGACCGTATTCACTCTCCAGGTTGATCGTGACGTCGAACGGGTAGCCTTCCAGTACATCCGGGTTGCTGCCTTCCAGATGCAGGGTCACGATGCCTTCGCCGAATTCAGGGATGTCGATGCCGAGTGTCAGGACCTCGTAGTGGAAATTTTCCAGGGCCTGGACGAGAAGCGCGAGGTTTTCATTGCCGGACGCCGCCGCCCGCAGCGCTTCCCCCTGGTAGCGCAGAATGCCGGGTTTGTCGGCACGCAGTTCACCCGCCTCGATGATGATCGCGTCCCCGGTCACATGGAATTTCAAATCCCCGGTCAGCCGGCCCGTGCCTTCCAGCCCCTCTATCGCCATCAAATCCGCAAGTGCGTTCATATCGATGGCGGCGGCATGGACCCTGCCGGTGAGCGAGCCGGCCGACGCACTGGCCAGGCCTTCCCGGATCGTGATGGTGCCGCCCAGGAACTGTGCTTCCAGCGACGTTACCTCCATCTCGCCCGTCTCGCGTATGGTGAAGGTTTCCTTGAAGGGGATCGTCCCCAGGATGTCGGAGGAAAGAGATCCGGTAAGGGTCGCCGGCTCCAGGGTCGCGGGCGGTTTCGAAAGGTCGAACGTCACCGTGCCGAGGACGGAAATTTCCGTGTCATCGGCCAGGACCGACCCGATTTCCGCGATGTGCAGATCCGCATAACCGCTGATGCCGCCATGCTGATAGGTCAGTTCCCCCTCGACGCGGATTGATCCATTGGGGTCCGAGCGCCCCAGATCGACCAGGTCGGTCAATTCACTCAAATCGGCGCCGCCGGGGCCGAGAGGAATGTCTCCCGATCCGAATGTCATCACGACGTCGCCGCCGGCATAGGTGCCTTTTGCCGAAATGGCGACGATGTCGTCGATCGATCCAACGGCGTTGAAGTCGTATCCCCAACCCGCAGGGATCGCAGTACCGGTAAGGGATAGAGGGCGCTTCAAGGCCCGCAACTCTCCCAGCAGAACCTCCTCGACCGTAGCGGCAAGGTCGATACCGTCATCCGCCAAGGTTGCGGTCGCTTGGAAGGATGGGATCGACATATCCGTCCCTGGCAAGCTCATAGCGGCATCCGTCACCGCAATTCCCAACCGGTCCCCGGCGAACTGCAGGGCGAGGAAGCCTTTGGACTGCAAAAGGTCGGTGTCGAGGCGATAGCCGGCCCGTGCCCGGCCGGCACCGTCAGGTCCGATCCTGGCCGCCAATTCGCCGAAACCGGCCTTTCCTGCGATCGGCGCATTCCCGGGAGATATCAGGATATCGACCGTTTTCGCGGCGATTTCCATGTCTTGCCGCGGCGTCATTTCCAAATCGAAACCGTCTGGAACGGTAAGTGTCACGTCGCCGCTGCGCACCGAGAATGCGCCATCTCCGGTGATCGTTCTTCCCTCATTGCCGGCGGCGATGTCTATCGCCATTTTGCTGTCGGTTCTGAACGACGCGACCTTGCCGAGGACGGCCAGGGCGTCCGGCGGAACATCGGACAACAGGGGCGAGGCCGACATATCCGCTGATACGGCAAACCCTTGTTTGAGCGCGATGCTGGTCCTGGCGCCTTTGTCGACCTCAAACCGACCGGTGATATCCGCCTTGATTCCGGCGGGCAGGGGGACTTGTTTCAAGTCCAGCCGGCCTTTCAGGACCAGCGGCAAGGCCGTCGGGTCGGTTTGCGCTTCGGTCACGGTCGTCGGCGTTGTGGTCGCTTCCGCTTCGGCGGTGCCGAAAGGCGTATCGAGTGCAAAGGGAAAGGGCGCCACTTGGATCTTCTTCAGCGCAGGGACGGGGGCTGTTTCGTATCCCAAGGTCAGCTTGAACGGCAATGCGTCGGAGCCGATATCCGCGCGGTAAACACCCACCGGTAGATCGGGCAGACCCGGCAGAGGCTCGGAAACCTCAAGGTTCAGGCGAACCGGCGTGATTGCTTCCAGTGTTGCACTGCCAGCGGCGAAGATGGCGTTGACGACCAGGGAGCCACCGCCCATCGCGCCGCTCTCGACAGGAAATCCGGCCGCTCCGGCGCTCAGCAGCAAATCTCCCTGCAATCCTTGCAGCAGGCGCTGCACGGCGGAGGGTTCGGACAAGTCGATCGGGCCGTTTGCTGCCAACCGGCCGTTCAACAAGGCATAGCCTTTCGGCGTCTCCACGTAGAAATCGATCGTTTCCACCGTAATCTGACCGACCGTAACAGGCACCGTAGGCAGGCCATCCTGCCCATCATCGGATCCGTCGGGCGCGATGGTGTCCAGAAGATCGAACCAATCGGCAAAGGATAGCGCGGCGTTCAGGGATCCTATCCTGATCGCGGGTAGGATAATCCGCGGTCCCTTGCCGATAGCGAAGTCGATGGTGACGTCCTGGATCGTCACCGGTCCGCGATAGCGCGCGCGGATCTCGGAAACCGAAACGGTGGAGAGCGAGATATCGCTGATCCGAACCGAGATTGGACCGAGCAGCGTTTCCGGCTGGTAGGTATCGATGGCCCATTCCGCCAGCGGAATCCGGTTGATCCATGCCAGACCGGCAATCCCTGCCAGCAGCAGGATGAAGACGCTGAGCGCTATCGCTAACCGGCGCATCCTAGTGAGGCTTTCCGCTGCCCGGTCCGAAAGTCTTTGCGGCGGCGCCTCTCTCCAGCGCCTGTTTCCGGTCGATCGGGCGAGGGTCTAGCATGTCGCCCGGCGGATGTTCTGCCGGCGGATAGAGCGCGATCTTCTGACCCGCGGGGTCGGTATTGGCGCCCAGATCCAGTTGCCGCTCATTTGCGCCAGCGCGGGGCGCGACGGCGGCGCCGTCGATCTGTTCCAGGTCGAACCACCATTTCTTCGTCCTGTTGATCGACCCGTTGCCGAGCTTGTCATCCCATTCCGCGATCGCCTTGCGGCTGGCGGGGATGTTGATCGCGGCCCATAGGAAGGCACGATGCGTCAGCAGCCCCTCGGTATTGTAGGGGCAGGTCTTCATGCAGCGGCCGCAGGCCGACCCCTTCGGATTGGTAACGCGATAGCGGGTGCAGCGTTCGACATCCGGCTTCCATATCTCATAGCCATTGTATTCGATGCGCGGACCCAAGGGGATTGCGGAACACGGACATTCGCGGGCGCATTTCGTGCATTTTTCGCAGAAGTCCAGCAAGCCGAAGTCGACCGGCTTGTCGATTTCCAGGGGCATATCGGTCGTCAGCACCACCGATTTGAATCGCGGGCCGACGAAGGGGTTGAGCACCAATTCGCCGATCCGGCTCATCTCTCCCAATCCGGCCCAGAGGATCAGCGGAATGTGCAGCACTTCCGAATCCGCATTGGTCTGAGACCTGGCGTCATGGCCAAGCCGGCGCAGATGCGCGGCCATGACGCCGGCAATCTGTGCGCCCCGCATGTAGGACCGCATGGATTGGGCGCCGGAAATCCAGTCGTCGCCGCTCGATCCTTCCATGGTCTCGAAGCCCTGATCGATCAGCATCACGACGGCATATTTGTGGCGGATCGGCACCTCTTTGCCCGCCGCGTCATGCGTGTACCAGGCATAGTCCTTGGCCTCGCAGATCCCGACCATGTCCGCGCCCAGATGATAGGCCAGCCCTTTGACCGCGCGGGCATTGCGTTCGGCCTCGGCCGTCCCGGGGGCGGGGGGCGCGGCGGTCTCGCCATGCTGGAACGGCACCATGCCGCGGATCAGCGGGACCATGGCAAAGGCATAGGGGTTCTTCACGGCGAAGCGATTGCGTTCCCTCTGCGCCTTGTCGCCAAGGTCGCCCATCAGGGCGCGTTGGAAAAACTCCGCCCGTTTCGCAACCCGTTTAATTTTGGCTTCATCCACCATGGTCGTCGGTCGGTCGACGCGTTTGATCTTTTCCATCGGATAGGGGCCGAGATGCAGCGCGCGGCTGGCGGGCCGGTCGAAGCGGCCCGCCGACCCGCCGAGCCCCAGCCACCAGGCGGGACCTTTTGACAGGAAGGACTCGGCTACGCTCCGCCGCGCCAGCGGCGGCTCGTCCGTTACCCGGAAATCCGTGGTGACAGCGGCCAGCCGGAATCCGGTTCCGATATAGGGATGGACGGATTTTCCGTCCGAACTCTCGGTCAGCCCGCATTGCAGCGCGAGTGCCGCGATATCGACGTCCGCACAGTCGGGGAAGGCAAAATGCGCCCGCGCGTCGTATCCCATATTGCGCAGATACCCGGCCATGCAGACGGCGATTTCCGCAGCGCGCAGATCGGCAACGGCATCGGCCGACCCTTCAAGCCAGGGAAAGGCGTCTTCGTTCGGGTCGGGCATGGGTCCGTGTTCGACCAGGATCACCAATGCGTGGTCATGTTCCTCAGGCAGGCCGGGCAGGCGTGCGGCAGCGGGAATGCGGCAGGTGCCGGCCCCGGCCGCGTCGAGGAAGTAGCAACCGGCCTTCAGGTTGTCCGTCCGGATTCGAGCTTCTTCCGGAATGGGGGCCGTCGACGGGGCTGCTGGACCGTCCCTGGTCTCCTTATACAGGGCGATATAAGGCGCAAAGACGTGCGGCAGGGTCGCGTCGCCCCCCGGGCCGGCCGGGACCTGCGTGGGAACGGAAGAAAAAGGCGCGCTTCCCGCAGGCATGCGCGGCAGGCGTTCCATCGGGTATCGGCCCAGATGAACCGGGCGGTCGGTATGGGAGAACAATCGCATGGCGGAACGGTAGACCAAGCCGGTGTGATTTTGAACACGGATAACGCGCCCCTGACGCGACCTTGATCGGGGAGGCGGCGGACGGGCGTCCGGCTGTTTCGAAGAAGCGGCATTACTGTTATTCCGTGCCCCATGGGGAAAACCCCGTGGGAAGGCTATATTAAGGCCGCGACCGTAACGGCCTGTGCCGAACGGCGAGATGACGAAGAACGGTAGGGAAAAGACTATGGCGGCTGATGGATCGATTATCGACGCGGGCACGGGCCGGACGCCCAGCTATACGGACGAAGACATCCGCATGCTCGAGGAACTCGAGCGTCGGGTCCGTTGGCTCAGTACCTGGACGATCCACAACGCCAATCATCTGCGGGAAAACCCGGACGGTGTGAAGGTCGGCGGGCATCAGTCCTCCTGTGCATCGATCAATACGATCCTGACCGCGCTCTATTTCCATGTCATGAACGAGCATGACCGGATTGCCGTGAAACCGCATGGCAGCCCGGTGATGCATGCGATCCAGTATCTGCTCGGCAATCAGACGCAGGAGAAGCTGGAAGACTTCCGGGGCTATGGCGGGGCGCAGTCCTACCCGTCGCGGACCAAGGACAACGAGACGGTGGATTTCTCCACCGGGTCGGTCGGTTTGGGGGCTGCGGTGACCAATTTTGCCGCGCTCACCCAGGACTATCTGCGCATGAAGGGGATTACACCGGCGGATCACGATCCGGGCCGGATGATCGCCATCGTCGGCGATGCGGAACTGGATGAGGGCAATGTCTATGAATGCCTGATGGATACCTGGAAGCACGACATCCGGAACTGCTGGTGGGTGATCGACTATAACCGCCAGAGCCTGGACGGGGTGGTGAACGAGCATCTGTTCCGCGTCATCGGCCGCATGTTCCGGTCCGTCGGTTGGAATGTGATCACCGTCAAATACGGCCGGTTGCAGATGGACGCCTTCAAAAAGCCCGGCGGGCGGCTGCTGAAGAAATTCATCAACGAATGCCCGAACGACGTCTATTCCGCGCTTGCCTTCCAGGGCGGTCCCGCCTGGCGGCGTCAGATCCTGGAGGATACCAGGGCGGATGAAGCCGATATCGGCGATCTGCATGACCTGCTGAACAGTTACACGGACGACGAACTGCACGCCGTGATGACGAATTTGGGCGGGCACAGCATGGAGGCGGTGCTGCATGCCTTTGACCAGGTGCAGGACGACCGCCCGACCTGCTTTATCTTCTATACGATCAAGGGGTATGGCCTGCCGTTGATGGGGCACAAGGACAACCATGCAGGACTGATGACGCCCGACCAGATGGATGCCTTCCGCAAGGCCCAGAACGTCCGTGAGGGCCACGAATGGGATAAGTTCGAAGGGGTCCGGGTGCCGGAGGCCGAGTTGAAATCGCAGATGGCTCGGGCACCCTATACGCGCCGGAAGACCTATCGTCTTAAGGATCAACGCGTCCCGGTTCCGGACACACTCACGCTGCCGCGCCAGGAGCGCACCTCCACTCAGGAAGCCTTCGGCCGGATCCTGAACGAGATATCCCGGCAAGGCGGCATGTTGGCCGACCGGATCGTGACGACCTCGCCGGATGTCACGGTCTCCACCAATTTGGGCCCCTGGGTAAACCAGCGCGGTCTGTTCGGGCGGAACGAGAAGGAAGATACCTTCCGCGAGCGCAAGGTTCCCTCGGCCCAGAAATGGACCCGCTCGCCGAAAGGGCAGCATATCGAACTGGGCATCGCCGAGAACGATCTGTTCCTGAACCTCGCGGCACTGGGCCTTTCCGAAAGCCTGTTCGGCGGACGCTTGCTGCCGATCGGGACATTGTATGATCCCTTCATTGCCCGCGGCCTCGATGCCCTGAACTATGCCTGTTACATGGATGCCCGCTTCATGTTGGTCGCGACGCCGAGCGGCGTGACCCTGGCGCCCGAAGGCGGCGCGCACCAATCCATATCGACACCGCTGATTGGTATGGGGCAGCCGGGTCTTCTGGGATACGAGCCGTCATTCGCCGACGAATTGGCCGAGATCATGCGCTATGGCTTCAACTACATGCAGGATGAAGACGGCGGCGCAATTTATTTGCGGCTGTCGACCCGTCCGATGGACCAGCCCAAGCGCGAGCTGGACGATGAAACGAAACGCCAGATTACCCTTGGCGGGTATTGGATGAAGAAACCGGATCCGGACGCAGGCCTGGCCATCGTCTATACCGGTGCCGTCGCCCCGCAGGCTATCGCGGCGCATGAAGCCTTGGCGGACCGATTCCCCGGCGCGGGCTTGTTGGCGGTGACTTCGGCGGCACGGCTTTACAATGACTGGCAGCGGGTCGAACGCGCGCGCGTGAAAGGCACCGACGGCGGCGAAATGGCGCATATCGAGGACCTGCTTGAACCGCTGGCCGCAAAGGCCAGATTTTGCACCGTCATCGACGGACATCCGGCGGCGCTTGCCTGGATGGGGGCCGTGCGCGGTCATTCCGTGGCGCCGCTCGGCGTCGACCATTTCGGTCAGACCGGGACGCCGAGCGACCTTTACGACCACTTCGCCATCGATGCCAAGAGCATCGAGACGGCCGCCATGCGCGCGCCGAAAGGGTAGACAGCGCGGCGAGTTGACGACGCAGCCGTTGCCGGCCGCGTCCGTCAATCATTCGCTCACCTGCCCGGCGTCAGGCCGCCTTGCGGTACTTGTCGGGCCTGGACCCGGCCGGTTTCTTGCCGCGGCCCTTACCGGGGAACGACGATACCGCGCCTTCGGGCGCCGATCCGGTCGGATTATCGCTGGCGGCATGGGCGCGCTTCGAAATGAGGCGCGGAACGAACCAGCAAATCACCGCGCAGATCGCGATAGCGCCCAGGTGGACAAGGGTCAGGTCTGCGATCGTCTGTTTGAAACCGATACCGGCGGTGATCGCGAAAGCAAGCGTTAGAGCGATCAGACCGGTCAATGCCACGCATGTGGCGACAGCGATCGTCTCGGCCATCGACGACTGTTTGAACGTTGAGTTTTCACTGTTGAAGGCAAGGCGGGCCCAACTGTACAGCAACACGGTTGCCGTTAAGAAACCCGCACTGATGGCGAGATTCATTTAGGTTCTCCTGGGAGTGATGCAGCGAAACGCCGCCGGCACGCCGCCACGCGCGTTCATGCATCGGTGCTGACAATATTACGCTCGGCCAATAACTCTGAAAAGAGGCTCTTGATCGGTGCAAGAACGCCTCTTTTGGGCAATGGGGGACACCTTCAGTTTGGACATGCAATAACTGCATGTCCGGTTTGTTGAAAATATTTAGCCCAAGGCAATTTTTTGACTAGACATGAAACCCGTTTGGCCCGATATGACGGCCTGCAACGGATGAGAGCCAACGTGGGCTTGCGACTGCGGGTTATGCCGCGGGTGAGTTCGGTTGAGCGCGCAGAGGCTCGATTCCCCGGTTGACCGTAACTGGTCTTAATTGGGAGGGTCGAACAATGCGCGAAGCCCATCGCGACGTATACTCATTTGTATCCGAATATTCTCCGGATACTCCTGTCCACCTCATCTACACCGACGTGCTGGCTGAAACCGCCAACACCGCCGTTTCAGCCTTCCCGGGCGACGTGCTCTATGCGGTGAAATGTAACGATCACCCGATGGTCCTGCGCGGCTTGTACGACGGTGGCGTCCGCCATTTCGATACCGCGTCGCTGGCGGAAATCGAGATGATCCGCGGTATGTTCCCGGATGCCGAATGCCATTTCATGCATCCCGTGAAACCGGCGCATGCGATCGCGGCGGCCTATCGGATTCACGGCGTCAAAGCCTTCGCGCTCGACCATATCGACGAGCTTGAAAAGATCGTTGCCGCCGTCGGCGCGAACGATACCGCCGATACGACCCTTGTCGTGCGCGTGGAAATGCCCCGTGGTCAGGCGGCGATGGACCTTACCGGCAAATTCGGCGCGCCGGTCGAGGAAGCGGCCCAATTGCTCGCGGAAGTGCATCGCCGCGGTTTCCGCACCGGCCTGACCTTCCATGTCGGTTCCTACTGCACCAACCCGCAGGCCTACCGCCACGCGTTGGAGATCTGCCGCCGCGTCCAGGCCTTGGCGAACGTTCCGTTGGACGTCCTCGATGTCGGCGGCGGTTTTCCGGCGATCTACACGGGCACGGAAGGCGAATTCCAGGCCTATGTCGATGAGATCACTGCCGCGGTTGCCGATCTTGCTTTCGAAGGCGAGGTTGCGTTGCGCTGTGAGCCGGGCCGCGGACTGGTCGGTGTCGGTCAATCCATGCTGGTGCGCGTCGATCTGCGACGCCGCAACGACCTGTTCCTGAACGACGGTGTTTTCGGCGGTCTGTCCGAGCTCAAATACCTCGGCCCGGTCTTCCCGATCCAGGCACTGCGCGCGGACGGTTTCGGCGGTTCCGAGATCATTGACGGCGAAACCGGCAGTTTCCAGATGTTCGGGCCGACCTGCGACAGCGTTGATTCGTGCCCTGGCCCGTTCACCATCGCGAATGAAGTAAAAACCGGCGATTGGCTGGAAATTGGCAAGATGGGCGCGTATTCAAATGCGTACCGCACCCGATTTAACGGCTTTCATTCCGACCTGTATGTCGAAGTGGCCGGCCGTCCCTTCTGGGAAGGCGGTGCAGAAGTCGTGACGATCGGCAACAAGGTGAGCGAGGCCGCGTAACAATGACCAGGACCGTTTCCGAGACCCTGTATGAAGGATATGCGCAGCAATTCGGCGCAACCGGCATCGTGGCCGAGGAGAAGACGGCTTTTCAGGACCTGTTGATCTTCGACAGCGCGATGCATGGCCGTGTCCTGGTTCTTGACGGCATCATCCAACTGACCGAATTGGACGAGTTCACCTATTCGGAAATGCTGGCACACCCGCCGATCTATGCGCTCGACGGCATTGAACACGCGATGATCGTGGGCGGCGGCGACGGCGCCGTAGCGGAAGAGATCCTGAAACATGCCGGCGTTAAATCGGTCGACCTCGTGGATATCGACGGCCGTGTCATCGAATTGTCGAAGCAGCATCTGCCCAAGGTGCATAATGGTGTCTTCGACGACCCGCGCCTGCATGTTCACGCGGTAGATGCGTTCGATTTCCTCGCCGCCCCCGAAGCGAAGGGGCGCTACGACCTGATTATTGCGGACCGTCCGGACCCGGTCGGTCCTGCGGAAGTGCTGTTCGGGGAGACCTTCTACGGTCGGCTGAAAGACGCATTGAGTGATCGCGGCATCGCGGTCTTCCAGACCGGCGTGCCGATTTACCAGCCGCAGGAATTCACCGATGCTTTGGCCCTGTTGGGCAAGCTGTTCCCGAAGACCGGTACCTATCTGACCGTGACTCCGACCTATATCGGCGGGCAGATGGCGCTGACCTGGGCCAGCAAACAGACGGACCTGTCCAATGCCGCGACGGGCGCGGAACTTGCCGAACGTTTCGCCAAAGGCAAGGTCCCGACCCGCTATTACACCCCGGCGGTCCATCAGGCTGCGTTTGCGCTGCCGGCTTTCATGGAAGAACTGATCCCCTGATTTTTTGGGTTGCGGACTTATTGATTGCCGCTTCTGTACATCACGACGCGGCCGGATCTGGTGAATCCCATTTTCTCATAAAAGGCGATGAGGCCCTGATCCGCTTCGGCTTCCGGTGTGATCATCAAGATGATTTCGGCCGCTCCGTTTTCCTCTGCCCAGTCGACCGCCGTTTGGAACAGTCGCCGTGCCAGACCGCGGCCGCGATGGTCTGGATGAATATAAAGATCCTCGATTTCCGATGACCATCCGAACTCGACGCCCAGCGTCAGCGTTGCGGAGGAAAAGCCGATGATGCGGCCCGCGTCCTCTGCCAGCCAGACCGCCGCGCGGTCGTCCTGCAACATGGCGGCGAGGTTTTTACGGATATCGTCGGCCGAAACCGCGATCGCGTCTTCGGCATAGAAATGGGCGTAGAGATCGGCGAGTTCCGGAACGTCTTTCGCGGTGGCGCGGCGCACCATCGCAGCTGTCCTCAATAGGCCCGTTCGACGCAGAAATCGACTACCTCGAGCATGGCGGACTTCATGTCACCATCCGGGAAAATGCCTAGCGAGTCCTTCGCGATGGACGCATAATGCCGCGCGCGTTCAACGGTGTCGTTCAGCGACCGGTGCTTGGTCATCAGGCCAATGGCCGTTTCCAGATCGTCTTCGGTCTGGTCCAGCCGTTCGATCGTCCGGCGCCAGAATTCGCGCTCTTCCTCGCTGCCGCGGCGCCAGGCCAGAATCAGGGGCAGCGTGACTTTCCCTTCCCGGAAATCGTCGCCGACGGTTTTGCCCAGCTGGGCCTGCTTGGCCGAATAGTCCAGCACGTCGTCGATCAGCTGAAAGGCGATCCCCAAATTCATGCCGAAGGATTCGAGGGCCTCTTCCTGAACGCTGGGACGGTCCGCGACCACCGCGCCGACGCGGCTTGCCGCAGCGAAAAGCGTCGCGGTCTTGGACCGGATGACTTCCAGATAGGCTTCCTCGGAAGCCTGCGGGTCATTCGCGGTCATCAACTGCAGAACTTCACCCTCCGCGATCACGGCGGATGCGTCGGAGAGAATCTTCAGAACCGACAAGGATCCGTCGGCGACCATCAATTGGAACGCGCGGGAGAACAGAAAATCGCCGACCAGGACGGAAGCTTGATTGCCCCAGACCGCATTGGCGCTTTCCTGGCCGCGGCGCAGTTCGGATTCGTCGACCACGTCGTCGTGCAACAGCGTGGCGGTGTGTATGAATTCGACACAGGCGGACAGGCCGATATGCCTGGTCCCGGTGTAACCGCACAGATTGGCGGCGGCCAGGGTGAGCATCGGGCGCAGGCGTTTGCCGCCGGCGGCGATCAGGTGGCTGGCAAGTTGCGGGATCAGCGCAACCGGGCTCTGCATATGCGTCAGGATATGCTGATTGACCTTTTGCAGGTCCTCGCCGACAAGGCGCTGCAAGGCGTCGATGGACGGCTTGCGCCCGCTTTCGCGGTCCTTGTTGATGCCAACGACGATACCCATGTGCCCTCCTGCCGACCGTAACCGGCGGCATATCCGTTCGCGGTCCCGTCCACTGGGCCCACCTTGCCTCGCGGCCGCTTTACAGCCGGTACTGCGCAACATAGACAGGGGGCAAGAAGGGTCAAGCCGCACTTGGCCGCAGTTTATTGAATATAGGCGGTTTTTCAGCCGATTCACGGTATCCTGATGTTACCGCGAGGCGGTGAGCGGAGCGGCAGGCACGGGGAGGCCGAAAGTCGGCTTGTCAGGCGCATAACTGAAGGGGCGTGGATGCGAGAACTGTTGCGGACGACGGACCCCGTCAGGCTATCCTTTCTGACAGCCCTGTTGCGCGATGCATCCATCGAACCATTGATGCTGGACGTCTATGTCAGCGCCGTCGAAGGATCTATCGGCGCTTTTCCGAAACGATTGATGGTGGATGAGGAGGATTACGATCGCGCGATACGTCTCCTCGTCGATGCCGGCGAGTATTGGTGACGCGGCCGTGGAGATTACCGAGGACAGTCTGCTGGACGGTGCGGTTCGCCTGCATCAGAAACGTGACGGATACCGCGCGGCGATCGACCCGGTCCTCCTAGCCGCCGCGGTGCCTGAAGTCCGGCCGGGCGGCCGTGTTCTTGATCTCGGCACCGGAACCGGCGCCACCCTGCTCTGCTATCTCCATCGCGTGCCGCACGCAAACGGATGCGGGGTGGAAGTCGACCCAGACGCCGCAGCTTTGGCCCGGTCGAACGCGGATGTGAACGGGTTCGCCGACCGGATGCAGATTGCCCGGGCGGACATCCGCGATTTGCCGTTGGCGGGGGTGGAGAAGGCGTCATTCGATCAGGTCTTCACCAACCCGCCCTACCTTGATGCCCCCTCGGCGGACAGACCGCCAAACCAGGACAAGGCCAGATCAAATATCGAGAACGGGGCAACGATTGCCGAGTGGATCGAAATGGCCCTGCTCATGCTGCGCCATAAGGGCGGCTTTGCCATCGTCCAGCGGGCAGACCGGTTGGACGACATCATGGCCGCGCTGCACGGCAAGGCTGGAGATATCGAGATCATACCTTTGTGGCCGCGCGCTGGTGTGGCCGCAAAGCGTGTCATCGTGCGGGCCCGCAAGGGGGTGCGGGGCGGATCGTCCTTGCTGCCAGGGCTGGTTCTGCATGGCGACGGGCAGTCCTATACCGCCCAGGCGGATGCAGTCTTGAGGCGCGGAGTCTCATTCCCATAAGCCTATTTTTGTGCTAATAAACGCGTATCGAAATCCGTGTCCCCTCCAGAAGGATTGTGGAACGGAGTTTGCATGCCGAAATGGCATGGCTGATAGGAAGCCAGAAAGGCTAGAGAAATGGTTGAATCCGTTTCAAGAAACCAAAACAACGTTGTTCTTGCCGCGTCGCTGAGCCGATTGCAGAACCCGGGCGGGTTTGCGCAGTTCGGCAGAAACGAGCAAAAGGTTATCCCCGGGTTTTCGACGGCCACGGCGGATTTTCTGTTCCAACCCATCGCGAATGTCATCGACCAGCAGAATGTCCTGCTGGAACAGAGAATCTTCGACCGGTTGAAGGAAGAACCGGAGCGCGTCGATGCAAGGTCGGTCCAGAACCGGCTGCGATTCCGCGACCGGCCGGAAAATGAATTTCTGCGCCGTTCGCCCGAAAAAGTCCTGCGAGACCTCCAGGCCCGCTTCGGGATCAGTTCCGAAGGGCCGCGCACCCCGTTCGAAGGCGTTTCCAACCGGCCGAAGCTGCAGGAATTGTTCGCGACGGAAACCGTGGGTCTGACACTCGACAACCAATTGACCCAATTGCTGAACAACCGCGTTGCCATAGCCGGGGACGCGACGCTGAATGTCAGCGATCTGATCATCAGCGATTCCGCGACGGCGCCGGACAAAGTCCAGGTGCGACTGAGCGGCAGCGTCCGGCAGGGCGAAGACGAAACCTTGCCCGTGCCGACGGGACGCCTGTTCCTCAATGGAACCGAATTGGCCGGCGGGCAGGTCCATGAATTGTCGCTGGCCGATTTCGAAAGCTTGCAATACGTCGCCGACGAGTTCGAGAACCTCGACTACCTCAGCGTCGTCGGCGTGAATTCCGGTTCCGGAACCCGTGGGGACTTGGTGACGACCGCGATCACCACATCCAGCACCGGGGTCGAACGCTTCATCCGGGACGGATTGGAACGCTACGAGTTTATTGCCAATACCGAAGCGAACGTTCCGATCCCGCGGGTCTCAGTCGATTTCGGAGGAACCTTCGTCAATGGTGACGCATTGGCGGATATCAATGCCGGGCTGATCCAGATCACCGTCAATCAAGTCGGCAATACCGACAACAAAGGGACCAATCTGTTGCAGCAATCCAGTGGCAACAGCCTGGACGTTTCCTTCGGCAGCTCTCCGCCGGTTGATGGCGTGGTCGTGAATGTGAAACTCTTGGATCCGGCGATCGAGATCACGGATATCAAGGTGACCCTCGGTTAGGGCCGTTCGGACGGCGTCATGTGATCGTCGATTTGTGAAATGGAAACGGCCGGCACGGGTGAGGTATCCTCCATCCGCGACCGGCCGCTCAACATTCACGCGCCCCTGAGGAAACAGTTTCTTGAAATATCTGGATCTTCAAACTTTGTTTTGGGTCACAAAATTTCAACTTGTTAGGAAAATATAAGTTGAAATTACATCAGGGCGTAAGCGGTATTCGGCTCTGGTTGCTATCAGGACGCGGTGGCGACCGGACCGACGACACCGGTTTGGAGCGGCCGCTTGGTCGTCGCGGCAAACAGCGAACGCACGGCGTTCCAGCGCGCTTTCCAAGCCTGGCGATTGCGTTCCTGCAATTCCGCTTCGCGGCGCAACTCGCGATAATACTGAGCCTGACGCTCATCATTCGACCGATTTTCGGTCAGGGTGGCTACCATCAAATAATCGAATCCAACGGCGTTCATTTCAATTCTCCATAACCGCTGAGTGATGATCGGGCCGCGTTTGCGACAACGCTTTCTAGCCTCGATTTGTTAACGGTTAATTGCGCCTTCGAAGAAAGAATTTCCAGTCAGGAATTATTGCAAATACGTAAGTTGAACTTACATTAAACCCATGCATGCAAAACTCCCTTCCCTGACCGCCATCCGGGCCTTTGAGGCAACGGCGCGGCATTTGAGCGTCAGTCAGGCGGCTGTCGAACTGAACGTTACCCATGCGGCGGTCAGCCAGCAGATCCGGTCGCTCGAGGATTGGCTCGGCGTCAAGCTTCTGAAACGGGTCGGCCGGTCCATCGCCTTGACCGAAAGCGGCGCGATGTATGCCGCGGCGCTGCTGAATGCATTCGAGGGCATTCTGGATGCAACCCGGCAGGTAAAGGCATTCAACGATACGGGGCCGGTGAACGTCACGACGACGCCGACTTTCGCGTCGCGATGGATGGTGCCGCGCCTCAACCGGTTCCGGGCGCGATATCCTGATGTCATCGTCCGAATATCGCCGGAAACGGAACTGGTCGATCTGGCCCGCGAGGATGTCGATCTGGGCGTCCGCTATGGATCAGGGAAATGGCCGGGGCTGACGGCCGAGCGGATCATCGGCGGGACCTTGGCACCTGTCTGTTCGCCGGCTTATCTCGCCAAGGCGCCGCCGTTGGAAAAGCCGAGTGATCTGTTGAAACATCAATTGATCGACGACAGTGACCCGGATGAATGGAGCGAATGGTTGCGCGCCATGGGAGTGGAGGACGTTCACCTGGACAGTCGCTCCTTCTTCACGATCAAGCATCTGGGGCACCAGGCGGCGGTGGAGGGGCAGGGTGTGTTTCTCGGGGTCGTCTCGCTGATGGAAGAGGATCTGAAATCCGGCCGGCTCGTCCTGCCGCTCGGCCCCGGCGATGAAGTCCCGTTGGATTATTATCTGGTGACGCGAAAGGGCATCCCGTTGCGCGCGCCTGCCCAACAGTTCCGGGAATGGGTGCTGGAGGAAGCTTGCCGTCCGCCGGAAGACGGGTAAAACCCTCGAATGAGATATGGAAACGAGTGTCATAGACGGCAACGGGGATCGGTATGAGTGAGCAGAATCAGGCCGCCGGCGGCAGTAGCGCAAGCGGTGGCAAGGGCAAGGCGGCCAAACCGCATCCGTTCGTCCGGAAAATCCCTTTGATCGGGAAGAGGTTGGCCGATCGCATGGAAATGGCGCCGGTCGTCCCCGTGATTCGCCTGACGGGCGTTGTCGGGGATGCCGGCAGATTCCGGCAGGGCGGCCTGACCCTGGCCGATCTCGCGGAACCCATCGACAAGGCATTCGAGGATGACAAGGCCGCCGCCGTGGCCTTGATCGTCAATTCGCCGGGCGGTTCGCCGGTGCAATCGGACCTGATCGCCAAGCGCATCCGGCTGATGGCCGCGGAGAAGGACCGAAAGGTGATTGCCTTCCTGGAGGACGCCGCGGCGTCCGGAGGCTATTGGCTGGCGTGTGCCGCCGATGAAATCTACGCCGCCGACGCCACCGTCGTCGGATCGATCGGTGTCATTTCGGCCGGGTTCGGATTCCCGGCGCTGCTGGAGAAAGCGGGCATCGAACGCCGCGTCTACACGGCGGGTCAGGCGAAGTCCCAGCTTGATCCGTTTCAGCCGGAAAACCAGGAGGACATCAAACGCCTCAAGGCCCTGCAGAAGGACATCCACGATCAGTTCACCGGTTGGGTCACGTCGCGCCGAGGCGATCGCCTGAAAGCGCCGGAAGATACACTCTTCAGCGGTGAGTTCTGGACCGGCCGGCAGGCGCTTGATTTGGGCTTGGTCGACGGCCTCGGCGAAATTCGCACCATCTGCCGCGAGAAGTTCGGTGAAAACGTGAAGCTGCCCGTCATGACGCCGCGTAAAAATTGGGTTCAGCGTCGCCTGGGTCTGCGTCACGGAGACGGCTTGGGCGCGGATTTTGCCGCCGCCATGCCGGATGCATTGATTCAGGCCGCGGACCGTCGGTTCTGGTGGTCGCGTCTGGGATTGTAAGACCGCTTCCGGAAGTGTCGGGTGTTGCTGTCCGGGGGACGGATAGAGGTGTGACTGGGGGTTTGACCTGCCACAAGGCGCCGCGTAGGGATTGTTGATGTTTGGATTGTCACTCGGAAAACTGCTGGTCCTTGTCGCCGTCATCGTAATCGTATGGCAGGGCTTCAAATTCTATTCGCGATCGCAGCGGATTCAGGACGGTGACCGCCGCCCGGGAGAACGCACGATGGGCGAACGCATCCGGAAATCCATGCGCGAGAAGACCGGGCAGACCGACAATGCGGTCGAGGACACGGAAAAATGCCCCGTTTGCGGTGCTTACGTTCCGGTCGGCGGTGCCAATTGCGGGCGCAAGGATTGCCCTTACTGATTTAGTCGAGTGGATGTGGACGCTTGAGCAGGACCGATCTCGATACCGACCTGAAGCAATTTCTGGCTGATCTTTTTGCCGCTATTGAACCGGCATTGAACGGTCCCGGGCAGAACCGTGTATTCAGCGCGGGGCGCGAGGCATGCGTCGACGCCCGCATCACCGGCGATTTGACCGGTCATCGCCTGCCGGTTTGTTCGTGCTTCGACAGGGCGGTGCGGACCGCCTCGTCCCACGCGGGAACCGCTGCGGTTGCCCGAAGTTTGGCGGCGCTTGAATCCAGCCTTACCTGGTACGACAGGGAAGACTTCTCCGGCACCGGCAGCGCAAATTTTCCCAGCGGACACGCCAATACCTTCGTTGTCGGTCCGAATGGATTGACCGAGCGGTCGGGTGTCTGGATCGGTGTTTCGCTATTGGCGCCGAATGTGCGTTATCCGGATCATTCCCACCCGCCGGAGGAACTCTATCTCGTGCTGTCGCCGGGCGATTTCCGGAATACGGATACGGACTGGCAGGAGCCGGGCGTAGGGGGGCTGTTCCACAACCCGCCCGGCATCGTACATGCCATGCGGTCGACGGACGAGCCGCTCCTCGCCGTCTGGACCCTGGTGCCGGCTGCCGTCTAGGTTTTCGACGTCAGTTCGGCGAATTTCGGTGCGAAATAGGTGATGATGAGGTCGGCGCCGGCGCGTTTAAACGCGGTGAGGCTTTCCATCATAACCGCGTCTTCATCCAACGCACCGGCCTGGCCCGCGAATTTGATCATCGAATACTCGCCGCTGACCTGATACACGCAAAGCGGCAGCAGGGTCTCGCGGCGGATATCGGCCAGGATGTCCAGATACGGCATGCCGGGCTTCACCATCAGCATGTCCGCGCCTTCCGCTTCGTCCTGAAGCGACTCCAGCAATCCTTCGCGCCGATTGCCGGGTTGCATCTGATAGGTTTTGCGATCGCCTTTCAGCGTCGTGCCGGCCGCTTCCCGGAAGGGGCCGTAGAAGGCGGACGCGAACTTGGTCGAATAGGCCATGATCGGGATATTGCCGAAGCCTTCCCCATCCAATGCGTCGCGGAGGGTCGCGATTGTTCCGTCCATCATGCCGCTGGGGGCGATCACGTCCACGCCGGCGCGTGCCGCGACCAGGGTCTGTTCCACCAGATTGTCCAGTGTTGCGTCGTTGTCGACGTCGCCGTCATGGATGACGCCGCAATGGCCGTGGTCGGTGAATTCGCAGAAACAGATATCGGCGATGATCAGGGTGTCCGGGCCGGCTTCCTTGGCAATGCGCACCATCCGCCCGACAAGGCCCTCGTCCTTCATCGAATCGGATCCGATTTCGTCCTTGTGACGGGAAACCCCGAACAGCAGGACGGCCCGAATGCCGAGATCCGCGACGCGCCGGACCTCTTCGGCAAGTCCCGATTCCGGGATCCGGAACACGCCCGGCATGCTCTCGATCGGCGCCGGGGTCTCCAATTCCTCCTCGACGAAGATCGGATAGATCAGGTCATCGAGCGTCACCTGGGTCTCGTTCATCAGGGCGCGAAGGGCCGGTGTCCGGCGCAGGCGACGCAATCTTTTTGTCGGAAACATCGTTTGTCCTCACTTCCGGGGCTCAGTTCCTGGCCACGGTCCCGGTGGCAGATTTCTTATCCTACTCGGTCTCCCGTGGCAAAACCGTCTTGCGGTGCCGGGTTACTGCGCTCGCACGGAGCCGCGGTACGGTGTTCGGCATGGACGAAAGTGTCGTGCGCCCGATCGGCACGCGCGCGTTGATTCCCGCCCCACCCGCCGTTATGTTGCGCCGCACTTTGCCGGTTCGAACGCCTTCTCTTCAATGGACAGTCAATGTCCGGTGCAACCGGCCGGGGGTGGGTTTGGTCAACACAGGCGCAATGTCGTGAGTACTTTCCAGGATATGATCCTCGCCCTGCACCGATATTGGTCGGCGCAGGGATGCGTGATCCTACAACCTTATGACATGGAAGTCGGGGCGGGCACCTTTCACTGGGCGACGACCCTGCGCAGCCTGGGGCCGGAACCCTGGAAGGCCGCCTATGTCCAGCCGTCCCGCCGTCCGACGGACGGGCGTTACGGTGAGAACCCGAACCGTTTGCAGCACTATTATCAGTATCAGGTGATCCTGAAGCCCTCGCCTGAGGACAGCCAGGAACTTTATCTGGGCAGCCTGCGGGAAATCGGTATCGACCCGGCGAACCACGACATTCGTTTCGTCGAGGACGATTGGGAAAGCCCCACCCTGGGTGCCTGGGGGCTGGGCTGGGAAGTCTGGTGCGACGGCATGGAAGTCAGCCAGTTCACCTATTTTCAGCAGGTCGGCGGGTTCGACTGCAACCCCGTCTCCACCGAATTGACCTATGGGTTGGAGCGGCTGGCCATGTATGTCCAGGGCGTCGAGAACGTCTATGACCTGCAGTTCAGCGCCGACATGACCTATGGCGAGGTCTACCATCAGTCGGAAGTGGAGTATTCCAAGCACAATTTCGAACTGGCGGACACGGCGATGATCCTGCGCCATTTCGAGGATGCGGAGAAGGAATGCGGCGCGCTGATCGATGGCGGCGTCGCGCTTCCCGCCTATGATCAGTGCCTAAAGGCCAGTCATCTGTTCAATCTTCTGGACGCCCGCGGCGTGATTTCCGTGACCGAGCGCCAAGCCTATATCGGCCGCGTCCGCGCCCTGGCGAAGGCTTGCGCGGAAGCATTCCTGAAAAGCAGAGGGCATTTGTAATGGCTGAACTTCTGCTAGAGGTGTTCTCGGAAGAAATTCCGGCCCGCATGCAAGTGCGTGCGGCGGACGATTTGAAGCGACTGGTGGCGGACGGGCTCAAGGCAGCCAACCTCGATTTTGCATCCATCGCATCCTATTCCACGCCGCGGCGTCTGGCCGTCGTGGTGGACGGCTTGCCCTTGAGCCAGCCGGACCTGCAGGAAGAACGCAAGGGCCCCAAGGTCGGCGCACCCCAGCAGGCCTTGGACGGTTTTCTGAAAAGCGTCGGGTTGAATTCGATTGAGGAATGCGAACAGCGCGAAACGCCGAAAGGTGCTGTCTATTTCGCTGTGATCGAGCGAAAGGGGCGGCCCGCGGCGGACGTTCTTTCCGACATCGTCAAGGATGCCATTCGCCAACTCTCCTGGCCGAAAAGCATGCGCTTTGCCGATGTCGGGTTTCGGTGGGTGCGCCCGCTGCACTCGGTCCTCGCCGTTTTCGACGGAGTCGCCCTCAACGGCGAGATCGATCTGAACCCGGGTTCGATGGCTTTCTGTAACGAAACCCATGGCCATCGCTTCCTCGGCGCAGGCGCCTTTACGGTCGAAAATTTTGAGAATTACCGCGCCTTGCTACGGGAACGGCATGTGATCCTGGATCATGCGGAACGCAAGGCCGTTATCCAGCAGCAGTTGGACGAAAAGGCCGCCGCGGAGGGATTGGTCCTCAAGCCCGATCCTGCCTTGTTGGACGAGGTCGCGGGCCTGGTCGAATGGCCCACCGTCCTGGTCGGCAAGATCGACGAGGCCTTCATGGCTGTGCCGCCGGAAGTGCTGACCACCTCGATGCGGACGCATCAGAAGTATTTCGCCCTGGAAACGGCTGATGGCGTCATGGCGCCGCGTTTCGCCGTGGTCGCGAATATGGTCGCATCGGATGGCGGCAAGGCGATCGTCGAAGGCAACGAAAGGGTGCTGCGCGCGCGCCTGTCGGACGCGAAGTTCTTCTGGGATCAGGATCGCGCAACGCCGCTTGAGGGCAGGCTGGACGATCTGTCCAAGATCATCTTCCACGCCAAGCTCGGCAGCGTCGCGGACCGGGTGGACCGGATTGCCGCCCTGGCCGAGGCATTGGCCGAGCATATTCCCGGTGGCGACGGCATGCTGGCGCGCCGTGCCGCGCAGCTCGCCAAGGCGGATCTTGTGACCGAAATGGTCGGCGAGTTCCCGGAACTTCAGGGCATCATGGGGCGCTACTACGCCCTTGATCAGGACGAGGAAGATCTGGTCGCGAACGCAATTGCCGAACATTATTCACCCGCCGGTCCCGCGGACGATTGCCCGACCGCACCGACCTCGGTCGCCGTCGCCTTGGCGGAGAAGATCGACACTTTGGCGGGCTTCTGGCTGATCGATGAAAAGCCGACCGGCTCGAAGGACCCATTTGCGCTGCGCCGTGCGGCGCTGGGTATCATTCGTCTGGTGTTGGAAAACGGCCTGCGTCTGCCGCTGGGGCATGTCTTCGCGGAGCAGTTCGGTCTGTACGCGGAACAGAAGCTGGTCGACTTGCCGGTCGAAAAAGCGGCCGACACGGCGATGGATCTGCTGGCCTTCTTTGCAGATCGCCTGAAAGTTCATCTGCGCGAGGAAGGGATCGGGCATGACCTGATCACCGCGCTCTTCTCCCTCGGCGATGAGGACGACCTTGTACGGCTCGTCGCGCGGGTCGAGGCGCTGAAATCATTCCTTGAATCCGAAGACGGATCGAATCTGCTGACAGCCTATCGCCGTGCTGCGAACATTCTGCGGATCGAGGAAAAGAAGGACGGCACCTCCTATGACGGGGAGCCGGACAACTCCGTTTTCACGTTGGACGAGGAAAAGGCCTTGGCTTCGGCCCTTGGCGATACGGCCGAGGACGCCAATGCGGCGCGCGAGTCAGAGGATTTTGCCGGTGCGATGGCGGCGCTCGCCGGTTTGCGCGGGCCCATCGACGCCTTTTTCGACAAGGTGACCGTGAATGCGGATGACGATGCCTTGCGCGTCAACCGTTTGAAGCTTTTGTCCCGCATCCGGGCCACGATGGGCCTGGTAGCGGATTTCGGACAGATTGAGGGTGACAAATAGGCCTTGCCGGATACGGCGGGCGCAGCGTGGATCGGGAAAGGGTACTGATCGATGACCAAGTGGGTCTACAGCTTCGGTAATGGCACTGCTGAGGGTAGCGCGGAAATGCGCAACCTACTGGGGGGCAAGGGGGCAAATCTCGCCGAGATGTCCAGCATCGGGCTTCCGGTGCCGCCGGGTTTCACGATCACGACCGAGGTCTGCACCTACTACTATCAGCATGGCGAATGCTATCCGGCCGAACTGGAGTCTGAAGTTGCTGCCGCGTTGAAGGCGGTGGAGGGCATTGTCGGAACCACACTCGGCGATCCGAAAAATCCGCTGCTGGTCTCGGTCCGGTCCGGTGCCCGCGCATCGATGCCCGGCATGATGGACACCGTCCTGAACCTGGGATTGAACGATCAGACGGTCGAAGGCCTTGCGGAGGCGAGCGGCGACCCCCGTTTCGCCTATGACAGCTACCGCCGGTTCATTCAGATGTATTCTGACGTGGTTCTGGGCGTCGACCATCACGATTTCGAAGATCTTCTGGAAATCAAGAAGGACCTGCGCGGCGTTACCCAGGATACGGAACTGTCGGCGGACGATTTGAAGGAACTGATCGGCGAGTACAAGACGACCGTCGAGGACGCGCTGGGCAAGCCTTTCCCGCAGGATGTCCAGGACCAGCTTTGGGGCGCGGTCGGCGCCGTCTTCAGCAGCTGGCAGACGAACCGCGCGGTGGTCTACCGTAAGCTTCACGATATTCCCGACCACTGGGGCACGGCGGTGAACGTCCAGGCCATGGTGTTCGGAAATATGGGTGAGGATTGCGCGACCGGCGTTGCCTTCACCCGCGATCCGTCAACCGGCGATAATCGCTTCTACGGCGAATACCTCGTGAACGCCCAGGGCGAGGATGTCGTGGCCGGTATCCGTACGCCGCAGAACCTGACGATTGTCGGCAAGGAAATGCAGCATTCCACCCTGCCGGCCATGGAAGAGGTGATGCCGGAAGTCTTCCAGCAACTCGACCAGGTACGCGGGACGCTGGAAAAACACTACCGCGACATGCAGGACATCGAGTTCACGGTGCAGAAGAACAAGCTGTTCATGCTGCAGACCCGATCCGGCAAGCGCACCGGCAAGGCGGCGATCAAGATCGCCTGCGACATGGTCGACGAAGGCCTGATCGACAAGGAAACCGCGGTGTCGCGGATCGAACCGCAGTCGCTCGACCAGATTCTTCACCCGATGCTGGATCCCGACGCGGAACGGCAGGTCATCGGCACCGGTCTGCCCGCAAGTCCGGGCGCGGCAAGCGGTCAGGTCGTATTCAACGCGGACGATGCGGAAAAACGTGCCCAGAACGGCGACAGGGTCATGCTGGTCCGGATCGAAACATCGCCGGAAGACATTCACGGCATGCATGCGGCGGAAGGTATCCTGACGACGCGGGGCGGTATGACATCCCATGCGGCCGTGGTCGCGCGCGGCATGGGCCGCCCTTGCGTGGCGGGTGCCGGCGATATCTCCATCGATTACAAGGCCGGGACCTTCACCGTGGGCGGTGTGACCGTCAAGGAAGGCGACTGGATCACCATCGATGGGGCTGCGGGCCAGGTCATGAGCGGCCGGGTGCCAACGGTTCAGCCGGAATTGAGCGGCGATTTCGCGCGCATCATGGAGTGGGCGGATGAGATTCGGGACCTGGGCATCCGCGCCAATGCGGAAACGCCGGAAGATGTCCGCACTGCGCGCGACTTCGGCGCCGAGGGAATCGGCCTCGCCCGGACCGAGCATATGTTCTTCGAGGGCGATCGTATCACCGCGGTACGCGAGATGATCCTGGCCGAAACCGAGGAAGGCCGCCGCACCGCGCTGGACAAGATCCTGCCGATGCAGAAAGCGGACTTCGTCGAGCTTTTCAGCATCATGAAGGGATTACCCGTCACGGTGCGCTTGCTCGACCCGCCGCTGCATGAATTCCTGCCGCGTGAAAAGGCGGAATTCGACGAAGTCGCCGCGGCGATCGGCGTCAGCGTTGAAAAGGTGCGCCGCCGCGCCGCTCAACTGCACGAATCCAATCCCATGCTGGGCCATCGCGGCTGCCGGTTGCTCAACTCCTATCCCGAGATCTGCGAAATGCAGGCCCGCGCGATCTTCGAGGCGGCGATCGAGGCCGCCGAGGCGACCGGTGAGCCGGCGCAGATCGAAGTGATGGTTCCGCTGGTCGGTATCCGCAAGGAGTTGGACCTTCTGAAGGATGTCATCGACCGCGTCGCAAAGCAGGTCGGCCAGGAAAAGGGCATCGAGCCGGTCTATACGGTCGGAACCATGATCGAATTGCCGCGCGCCGCCCTGCAGGCGGGTACGATCGCGGAAACCGCGGCATTTTTCAGCTTCGGGACGAACGACCTGACCCAGACGACGCTGGGTATCAGCCGCGACGACGCCGGTGGGTTCCTTGGGGCGTATGAAAAGCGCGGCATCATCGAACAGGACCCGTTCCAGACGCTAGACGTCGACGGGGTCGGGGAATTGATTTCGATCGCCAAGGAACGCGGGCGGGCCACCCGGCCGGACCTCAAGGTCGGCATCTGCGGCGAACATGGCGGCGATCCGAAATCGATCGATTTCTGTCAGAGCGTCGGGCTGAACTACGTTTCTTGTTCTCCCTTCCGTGTTCCGATCGCGCGTTTGGCCGCGGCACAGGCCGCGATCAAGCATCCCCGGCGGTAGGCAGGATTGTAACCGTCTAATCGCGTAAGACCGGCAAGATCCCGGTTTTGCGCTGTTCCCTGCGGGTTGGACAGTCCGCCGACAGTGTGAGATTGTCGATCCGACGGGGAGATTTGTGGACGTAGTTGGTAACGATGGTGGATCTCGGTCGACGACCGGATACGCGCAGGAATGTCGAGATACTGTTCGGTGAGCCGGAACGGCAGCTGCGCTCGAACATCCGCTTGGCCTTGCGCAACGAGAAGTTCGAGAACGTCCTGGACGTCGAGAATGTTGGACAGGTGCGCCAACTGTTGATGACCCGCGCGCCGGATCTCGTAATCATCGATGCGGAAACAAAGGGCGGCAGCGTCGCTGAGCTGATCCACGACGTCCGGTACGGGAATATCGGCAACAATCCCTTCATTCCCTTCATCGTCACCATGTGGCGCCCGACCGAGATGCTGGTTCAGGGCGTTGCCAATTCGGGCACCGACGATCTGCTTGTGAAGCCCATTTCGCCGCAGCAGCTTGTCGACCGGATCAAGGTCCTGACCGACAATCGGAAACCCTTTGTGGTGACCAGCGATTATATCGGGCCGGATCGACGCAAGGACTCGTCGCGCGGGTCCGATATTCCCTTGATCGAGGTTCCGAATACGTTGAGCGCCAAGATCAGCGGCGAGAGGATCGACCCGACGAAGCTGACCGCCCTGGTCAACCGGGCGCAGAATACGATCAACGATCAGCGCCTGAAACGGAATGCTTTTCAGATCTGTTTCCTGGTCGGTCTCATTCTGCCCGCATTGGCCGAAAATCGGCTGGACGATCCGGAACTCGAGGACAATTTGCGCAAGGTGCTGACGATAAGTCGAGACACCGCCGAGCGCATGATGGGCACCGAATACGAACATGTGAGCAATCTGTGCAATAACATGATCGATGTCGTCGAACGCCTGCTGGATAATCTGATGTCGCCCAGCACGAAGGATGTCAGCCTGCTGAAACCGGTTTCGGACGCCATTCTACTCGGTTTTCATCCGACCAGCGACGCGGCAACCATGGCCGGCGAAATCAATACTGCGCTGTCGGCCTATGACCGGCGCCAGAAGAAACGCGATTGATCCGAACCGGCCCGCCTACCGCGCGGCCAGGGCGTCGAAAACGGATGCCTGCCTGATATCCACACCCTGGATGTGGTGCTTCGACCACAGCGCATAGAAAAGCAGGATCCACGCCGCGAAGCCTTTATGTTTGTCGCCGGCGGCGAAGAGGTCCTTCACCCGGCCCGGCTTGCAGACCCGCTGGATGGCTTCCTGCTCTTCCATCAGCGTGCCGAGACGGGCGCTCTCCGACGCGATCCAATCCCCGACGGGCACGGTGAATCCGCGTTTTTTGGAAAACGGTTCCGCCTCCGGCATCACGCTGCTCAGCCATTGTCGAAGAACGTATTTTCCAAGCCCTTTCCGGATTTTCAGATTGTCCGGCAGTCGGAAGGCGGCCTCCGCGACCACCGGGTCCAGGAAGGGGGTGCGGCCTTCCAATCCATGCGCCATCAGGCAACGGTCCAGCTTGGTCAGCAGATCGTTCGACAGCCAATCCGTGGCATCCACTGCTTGGGCCGCTTGCAGTTTGCTGCGGCCCTGGGCGTGGGACACGGCTTCCGTCGTCGCAATGCCGTCGCGCCAATCCGTCCTGTTCTCCCGCAAGACGTCCAGTCCGTGGAAATTCCCGCGATGCCGGATCGTTCTTCCGCCAAGATACCAGGGCCGCAATACGCTGCGGTACCGGCCATACCCCGCGAAGATCTCGTCACCGCCCTCGCCGGATAGAATGACTTTCAATCCCTGGGCGGCGGTTTGCGCCAGCTTCCAGGTCGGCAGAACGGCATAATCGGCGGCGGGGTCGTCGACCGCCGCAGCGACGCGCGGCAGCATCGACCAGAAATCGTCCTCACCGAAATCGATCTCGTGATGTTCCGCATTGACCTTCTTCGCCAGCATGCGGGCATGATCGCGTTCGTCATGCACCTTGCCGCCGCTGAAACCCGCGGTGAAGGCAACGACGGGCTGGTCGTTCAATTTCGCCATCAAGGCCAGGATCGCGGTGCTGTCGATGCCGCCGGACAGGAACAGTCCATAGGGAACATCCGAACGTTGATGCACCAGCACGCTGTCGGTCAGGGCCGTATCCAGCCGTTTAACAGCGTCCTCCATCCCGATCTGTTCCGGGCCGCCGGTCGGCAGCGCGTCCCGTTGTCGGCGCTCCACGATCCGCCCGCCCCGGACGACGACGGTCTCACCGGGCAGGACTCGCTTGATGCCGCTGAAAATCGTTTGTCCGCCGGTCGTGAATTGAAGCTGAAGCAGTTCTTCCCGCTGTCGTTCTTCGATCGCCGGTTTTACCAGCCCGGCGGCGATCAGGGCCTGGGGTTCGGATGCAAAGGCGAACAGGTCCTCGCGCTCGACGTAATATAGCGGCTTGATGCCGAACGGGTCGCGGGCAAGAACGAGGCGTGCCTGGGCCGGGTCGTGAATGGCGATCGCATACATGCCCCGCAAGTCGCGGGCGAAATCGGCACCGTCACGCCGATACAGCCACAGCGGCACCTCACAGTCCGATTGTGTCTGGAACGGCGTATCCACCATTTGCTGGCGTAGTTCGACGTAGTTGTAGATCTCGCCATTCGCGACAAGGGCGGCGCCGCCCGGCTCATAGAGCGGTTGGTCGCCGGTCTGTAGATCAATGATCGCCAGCCTTGTCTGGACAAGCCCGACATCGCCGGCCACGTGCCGGCCGGAGCCGTCAGGTCCGCGATGCTGAAGGGCGGAGACCAATGCATCCAGGGTTTTCGGCGAGACGGAAGCCCCCTGCCGCATCATGACACCGGCAATGCCGCACATCAGTCACCTCCCACGGTGTTTCGGGCGGTTCGGTCGGCGGTGATGGTATCGAAGAAGTCCTGGTACTGCTGCACCACATGTCCTTCTGTATATTGCCCGCGATAGGCGGCGTTGCCCGCGCCGGCCAGATCCTGGGCGAGGGCCGCATCCTTGATGAGCGAGTCGGCGGCTTTCGCCAAGGCCGCTGCATCCTCGACAGGGCAGAGCAACCCGTTGACCCCATGATCGATCAACTGTCCCGGTCCTTGCGAGGCGGCGGCGGCGACGGGAATGCCGTGCGCCCAGGCCTCCAGCACCATGTTCCCCAACGGTTCATGGCGCGAAGAGCACAGGAATATGTCGGCCGCCGCCAGAAGGGCGGGGACGTCATCGCGCCAGCCCAGGAACCGAACACGGTCGGTTACACCCAATTGCGCGGCCTGTTGTGTCAATGCGTCCCGCTCCGGCCCTTCGCCGGCGATCCACAGATAGGCGCCGGGCAGCTCGGCAAGGGCCTGCAAGGCGATGTCGAACCCTTTGTTGCGGTGAAGCCGGCCCAGGCAGAGCAGCAAGGGAACGTCGTTGGGCGTATCCAGGTCGGCGCGGTCCTGAGGCGGAAGTGCGCGGTCGTCGACGAAATTCGGCAGGTACCAGGTTCTTTCTTCGGGCCAGCCCTGTTTGATCAGATAGTCCCGAAGATCCGGCGTATTGCCGATCAGATGGTCGCATCGGCGGAAATACTTCAGATCGTAGTAACCGCCCAGCCGGGCCGCCTTCACGAAAGGACCCGGCGGCATATAGGCCGCACCGCGGCTCATCCAGGCAAGGGCGACGTCGGGTTGGAAGGACCGGGCAAGGGCGTTCAGACGCCGACCGGACAGGAAGTCCAACATTCCGCCGAAGCGCAATTCGGTCACGGGAATGCCGGCTTCCGCCAACAGACGGGCGCGTCTGTCATGGGTTCGAATGGCCGCGTGTTGTTCAGTTCCCGCATTCGCCAGCGCCACGCACAGGCGCTCGAAAAACGCTTCCGCGCCGCCGATCTTGGCCCCGGCCATGATTTGAAGAACCTTCACCGCACCGCCGGACGGGCGGTTGCCCGTTCGCTCCTGCTGGCAAGTCCAACCAACGTATCGCCTCAACCGGTCGCTAAAGATATTTTGGGGGCAGCCCCGTTCGACGCCAACCGTCGGCGCCTGCCTTCGGTCGGCTTACATGGCGTTTGTTGGAAAAGCAAGGAAGCCCAAGTCGGGAAGCCGTAAGCGAAAAGAAATACGCTGAAGGTACCGTCCCGCTTGCCGCTGGGCGGGCCGCCCAGTAGTTTCCGCGACATGAACACAGGCACGAAAAAACTGTCGGCGCTGGTCGTCGCGCATAACGAGGAAGATTACCTCGAGGATTGCCTTGCCAGTCTGACCTTCGCCGACGATGTCGTGGTCGTCCTGGACCGCTGCACGGACCGATCGAAGGAGATCGCGACGCGCGCGGGCGTGAACGTGATAGAAGGCGCCTGGGAAATCGAAGGAGAACGCCGGAACCTCGGGATCGAAGCATGCAAGGGCGACTGGATCGTGGAGGTCGATGCGGATGAACGGGTGACGCCAGAACTCGCATCTGAAATCAGGACCCATATCGAAACCGCGGCGCCCGGTGTCTACGCCATTCCGGTCCGCAACTTCATCGGGGACAAGGAAGTCGTCCATGGCTGGGGTGCCTATATCGGCGTCAACAGCGCGAACCGTCTGTTCACCCCCGGCGAGAAGCGATGGGGCATGCAACGCGTCCATCCCAGTATCGAATTGTCGGGAGCGTCCGGGCGCCTGAAACACGGGTTGATACACCTAGTCGATCGCGATCTGGCGGAGACCTTCGCGCGGGTCAATCGCTATACCACGCTGGCCGCCAGGGATGCCGTGGCGGCCGATAGCGACCCCAGCCTCTTCAAGGCGTTCCGGCACCTCTTTTCGCGGTCCTGGAAGCTTTTCGTTCAACGCGGCGGCTACAAGGAAGGGGCTTACGGTCTTGCCCTGGCCCTATGTGCCGGAACCTACACCTTGCAAACTTATGTGAAGTGCAAGGAGATGCGCAGGGCCATGGCCAGGAAGGCTTAGTCGCCGGTGCGTTTCAGCAAGTCGGTCAGGGCCTCGTGGACCTGATCGACGGTGATGCTGGTCATCAGACTGCCCGTCGTGTGACGATTGTAGCCCGGCTGACTGATCAGTTCGTCGTAGCTTTCCCGGGTCCGGACGAAAGCGGTGTGGGGACCCCAGGGGCCATACAGTTCCGTCTTCGACGGGCCGTAGAGGCCCAGAGTCGGCGTGCCGACGGCCGCCGCGATATGCATCAGCCCGGAATCGTTTCCGATATAGGCGCGGCACTGCTTCAGGGCGGCGACGATGTCTGGCAGTGCCATGTCCATGAGCGCGATGCGTCTGTCTTCCGGAATGGACTGCAGGACGGGCTCGGCCAGTTCGCGTTCCGATGGGGCGGCGATGACCGCGATCCGTGCGCCGGGCAGCGGTCCATCGTTGTCGAGCAATCGGCCTATCAGGTCGATGAAACGATCGGCCGGCCAAATCTTGCCCTGCCAATTCGCCGTCGGTCCGATCGCGATTACCGGACCCTCGCCGATCAAGGTCCGGGCCTTTTCTTCCCGCTCGTTGGAGACCCATAGCGTCGGGGCAGGCGGGTCCAATGCTCGGCCGATCGCGGCCCCGGCCAAGGCGACGCGATGGATCGGACCATCAGCCTTTGGCACGCGGTAGAGGCGATGACGCGGAACCATCCATCCGATTGCGCTGCGCCGCATGTCGACGACGATGGACCACCAGGAAAAAGCCGTCTGCTTCCAAAGATCGACCCAGTGAAGCCCGCGTGTTCGCTGTTTCTCAAAAACGATCAATCGTTCCAGGGCGGGGAAGTCTTCGAATAGTGGGGCGCTGACTGCGCCCGCGGCAATGGTGAAACGCGCGTCCGGATAGCGTTCGTAGAGCGCCGCCAATACGCCGGAAGACAGGACCGCGTCGCCGATGCGATTGGATGACACGAAGAGAATGCGCATGGCGTCCCTTGCGAATGGGCGCGTGAATGAAAAGGGACGGTCCTGCCCGTGCGGGCACGGCACCCGTCCGGGCCGAAGTGCCGATATACTAGCAGGGGCACGCCTTGCCAACGCATCGGCGGCAACATAGTTCCTAGGGGCGCGCATGATGCCGGCCCGAATATGGTCGGCTGACGTGTATGTTAAACCTGTTCTCAGTTCGAGTGGTGCCGGTGGGCAAATGACCGAAAACGTACTTATCCCCCTGACCGACCGTGGCGTGATCACCGTCAGCGGTCCGGATCGTATTGAATTCCTGCAGGGACTTGTCAGCAATAATGTCGAGCGTGTGGCGGATGGTCACGCGGTCTGGGCGGCGCTGCTGACCCCACAGGGCAAATACCGGCACGATTTCTTCCTCGCGTCCGACGGTGAAACGGTCCTGATCGACTGTGAAGGCGGTGACCGCCTGATGGATCTGGGGCGTACCCTGCATAAATACAAACTGCGCAGCGACATCGCGCTCGGGATCGCCGAGGGATGGTCTGTCCTGGCCGCCTTCGGCGCGGCGCCGGAGATTGAGGATGCGGTTGTCTTCCCGGATCCGCGTCACGCGGAGATGGGATGGCGCGTGCTGACGACGAAATCGGTCGATGCCTTGGCCCGGGAGGCCGGGTATCGGGTCGGCGTCAGGGAAGATTACGACGCGGTACGTATTCCGTTGGGGCTTCCGGACGGATCCAGGGACATGCTTCCCGACAAGGCGATCCTGCTTGAGAACGGCTTCGATGAATTGAGCGGCGTGGATTGGGAGAAGGGCTGCTATATGGGGCAGGAATTGACCGCCCGCACCAAGTATCGCGGTCTGGTCAAGAAACGCCTTCTGCCGGTCCGTTTCCTGGCCGATGAAGGCGCGGATGTGCCGGAACCGGGATCGCAGGTCCTGTTCGATGCGCGCGACGCCGGAGAAATCAGAAGCGTTGCCGGCGCGGTTGGCCTCGCTCTGCTACGCCTGGAGGCGGTCGAGAACGCGGCAGGTTCCGACACGCCGCTGACCGCTGGGGGTGTGCCCTTGCAGGTCGCTGTGCCTGATTGGTTGGACCTGCGGCGCAATGCATCGCGTGATCGGGATTAATCCCGCTGGTCTGCAAATGGCTGGCTTGCCTTTGCGCCTGCCCGAAATGTTGGGAAAGACAAATGCATGTATTGCGATATGCAATACAGGAATACCGTGCATTTTTCATTGTCCGGCGATAGAATTGTTTCCTGACGACTTCGACGTTGGGGCACTCGTCTAAAAATAGAGAGAATTTGGATCGTTTTTGAAGCCAGATAGGCACCCGAGACGGTATAATTGGTTGCCGTCGGGTAGACAGGTCCGTGATAGAATACCGTGTGGGGACGGAAACAACGGAAATAGGCGACGGTGATGGGCGAGCGACCAGCGGTCGTAATCGCAATCAAGGGTTGAGCATGCTTCAAGGAAGCCTATGAGCGGTCAAAAGCTAGTCTCTTTCGAAGTCTACTATCTGCAGGGCGGGCGCTGGCAGATCCATGCCCGTTTCGGCCCCAACGACCGTGAGCAGGCGGTGGAAGAGGCCAAGCAACTGGACACGGGCGGTTTCGACGCAAGCTGTGTGATCAGGGAAGCCTTCGACAAGGCGACAAACCAGTCGGAAGAGGCGGTTGTCTATTACACGCCCACGCTGAAATCCCGCCCGCCCGTTGGCCAGATCACCAACGCCAGCGGCGGCAAGGGCGGCTCCGGAGAGCCGGCACCGGAAGGGTCGGTGGCCGCGAACGCCAAGAAAGACGCGGCAAAGCGCGAACGGGCGTTCAACCGGAAACAGAAAGCGGAAGCGGCGGCCGCGGCGAAGAAAAAGGCGCCGCCGCCGCGGGATATCCCGGAACCGACGCCGCAAGCGGATGAGCGCGATGCGATCGGCGAGATACTTTTGAAGGTTGTCCTTGTCTGCCTGATTTCCCTTATTCCCGCCGGCCTGATTGCATACGGCTCGTATCATTCGATTGCCTGGGCGCGTGAGCAGGATATCAATATCAGCGTCAAGGCCGCGCAATTCACGTTGATCGCCGTTTTCATTCTGTCCTTTGCCGCCTTCTTCGTCCCGATGTTGCGGCGATACGTGACCTTCGGCACCAAGAAACCGTTGATCGACACGATCGTTCCGGTCCGGGACATAGATGGGTTGGAATCCACCGTCGCGCTGGAAGAACCCGTGCCCCTGGACGATTTGGCTGCGGAAATCCCGCCGCCGCCGGAGGAACCGAAACCGAAAACCGTCGTATACGAGGCCGATCCGGACTTGCCGCCGGAAGAGGCACAGGTCGCCAGCGAATTGTCAGTGACGCCCGTTCATGGCGCCGACGGTGGCAATCCCGAAGCGATGTCCGACGAATTGGAGCGTATGGAACTCGAAGCCCGCCGCGTCGTTGGTCCCACCATGGATGATTATACCCGCTTCGGCTTGACCTTGTTCTTCGCGGGGGCGGGCGAGGCTTTGTCTCGCAAGTTCAAGATCATCGGCAAGGCGGCACTGGACGTCATGGTGAAACGCGTGATGTCGCTGGGCAATACGGAAAAGCTGGCCCGCGGCTTCATCGCCAATATCGAAGAATATCTGCTTGAAGACCGGTATTTCGGCATGTACCGCCATGGGCGGTCGGCCGCCTATCGACGGATCGTCGATCCCAACGCACCGCTGGGCCTGGACGAGGCGCTGGCGGAATGGCGAAAGCCCGCGAAACAGCCTGCCGCCCCGGAGGAAGAAAGCGCATCGGACGACGCCGACAAGCCTGAGAAGCAGCAAACGGGCGAGAAATTCGTCGCCGTATTCTTCACCGATATCGTGGACAGTACCGCGAAACAGCAGAAGAACGGCGATCATTGGATGATGGATGTCATCCGGGCGCATAACGAAATCGTCCGCGAAGGTATCAAGAAACATGGTGGGCGTGAGATCAAACACACCGGCGACGGGATCATGGCGACCTTCCCGGCCGCGAATAACGCGATCGAGGCCTCTATCCTGATGCAGCGCGGGTTCAAGCGGTTTTCCAGCGTCATGCCCGACCGTGAGTTCGAGGTTCGTGTCGGGATCAGCGCGGGGGAGCCGATCCACGAAAGCGGCGATATTTTCGGGACGCCTGTCAACTTGGCCGCACGCGTGTTGTCCAAGACCGATCCAAACCAGATTTGTGTCTCGTCGATCGTGCGGGACCTGTGCCAGGGCAAGGGATTTCAGTTCAAACCGCATGGAACCTTCGAACTGAAGGGGTTCCCGGAGGCCCAGGTCATCTACCAGGTGCCCTATACGGTGCCGGATGCGGTGCCGTTGATGCCGGTGCAGGCGGCTGCGGAGGCGGCGTCCGTCGGTGTCCGGTCGCGGCCGCGCGTCGCGGCATAGCGTTTCCGCAAGGTCACGGCATCTTGCTGCGTCTTGGACTTGGTCTGGGGCGCGCCGCCTGATAAAAAATCGACCAAATGAACTGGCGAAAGCGGCACGGATACCCTGTGCCGGCGGGTGAGTGAAAGGATACTGACGTTATGACGGCATGCATCATCGGTTGGCATCATTCGAAATTCGGCAAACTGGAAGGCGAATCCGCCGAATCCCTGATTGTCGACGTCGCCGCGAAGGCATTGAAAGATGCGGAGATGGACCCGCGCGACATCGATGCCATTTATCTCGGTTTCTACAATGGCGGTTTCTCGGCGCAGGATTTCGGCTCCTCGCTGGTGATGAACGGCATTGAAGGTCTGCGCTGGAAGCCTTCCACGCGTGTCGAGAATGCCTGCGCGACCGGGTCCGCCGCAGTCCATCAGGGCGTTAATTTCATCGAGGCGAAGCAAGGCCGTAATGTGCTCGTGGTCGGTGTCGAAAAGATGACAGACACCAAGGGCCCGCGGGTCGGTGAGATTCTGCTGAGCGCCTCCTACGTCAAAGAGGAAGCGGAAACCGAGGGTGGTTTCGCCGGTGTCTTCGGCCAGATCGCCAGTACCTATTTCCAGAAATACGGCGATCAGTCCGATGCGCTGGCCACGATCGCGGCGAAAAACCACAAGAACGGCTGCGAAAACCCGATGGCGCAGATGCAGAAGGATCTCGGCTTCGAGTTCTGCCGTAATGTGTCGGAAAAGAACCCGGTTGTCGCCGGTCCTTTGAAGCGGACCGATTGCTCGCTGGTTTCCGATGGGGCGGCCGCCCTGGTTCTGACGGATGTCGAAACGGCGATGTCGAAGAAGAAAGCTGTCATGTTCCGTGCTCGCAATCAGGTCAATGACCTGCTTCCCATGTCCAAGCGCGACATGACCTTCCTGACGGGCTGCCAGAAGGCCTGGGAAGGGGCCTTCGAAAAGGCGGGAATGACCCTGGATGACCTGGACCTCGTCGAAACCCATGACTGCTTCACCATCGCGGAACTGATGCAGTACGAAGCGATGGGCCTGACCGCGCCGGGTGAAGGCGCCAAGGCCGCGATGGAAGGATGGACGCAGAAGGACGGCAAATTGCCGGTGAACGCCTCAGGCGGGTTGAAGGCGAAGGGGCATCCGATCGGTGCGACCGGCGTTTCCATGCACGTCCTGACCGCCATGCAGGTGCGCGGCGAGGCCGGCGGCATCCAGGTTGACGGCGCCAAGGTCGGTGGCGTCTTCAATATGGGCGGTGCTGCCGTCGCCAACTATTGCTCGATCCTGGAAGCGATCCGCTAACCTGTTCGGGCGGGGCGGGCTTGGTCCCGAGTGTTGACGAATACCATGAGGGTCCCGTCAAATGGCGTTCCAACGTCGGCGGGGCCCTTATCTCATGCGACAGATGACACAGCCGGGACCGGTCCAGTCCCCTCGTATCCTGACGGAAATGTGCGGGTCCTCGCGCGATGTGCTGATCGCTTTGACCGAGGGGGTCGACCTGCTGAATGGCCTGCGCGACGCGGTTCTCTCCCTCGGCGGCAAGGGGGCGGGGATCACCCTCCTCGGCGGCACGATCGACAGGCTGCAATTCTTCACGGGCATGCCCGACCCGACAGGACGCCGGCTTGCGACATACGGTGAGCCGACTCCGCTTGCGGGGCCGATAGAACTGCTTTCGGGCAATGCCATTATCGGCCTGGATGCCGCGGGCATGCCGATGGTGCACGGTCATGCGGTGATGGCGGAATCCTGCGGCAAGGTTCATGGCGGACATCTCCCGCCGGGGGAGTGCCCGGTCGGGTCGGGCGGCGTCCGAGCCATCGCCGTTCTGCATGACGATGTCCTTTTCGCTGTCAGTGATGATGCCGAAACCAATTTTTCGATTTTTCACCCGAGCCGTGTGCCGGAGATTGCTGCATGACCAGGGAAGCGCCAGACATTGAATTGCAGGCCGGGCGGTTGGGACGCGTTGCCGTTGTCCGGCTGCGGCCCAATCTGGATATGGTGTCGGCGGTAGAAGACGCGGCGAAGCAGGCGGGGTTTTCACACGCCGTCGTGCGCAGCGCGGTCGGCAGCCTGATCGACGCCTGCCTGGAAGCGGGCGGGCGGCAATCGACTCATGAAGGGCCCGGTGTGGAGATCCTGTCGCTGACAGGTGAGGTCGGTCCCGGTGGCGCAACCCTGCGCGGCACCATTTCGACGCCTGCCCAGACGGTACACGGCGGCAAATTCGTTCGTGGTGAAAATGCCATCTGCATCACCCTGGAACTTGTCCTGCAGGAATGGCTTCCCGAATGACCCGGCACGGCCAGCGGCCTGTCTGACCTATTCCCGAAAAGCTTGACGTATATCAAGGCAGGGACGCGCGTATGCGCGCCCAATTGCAGTACCTTGTCTGTTCGGGAGAAGAAACGTGTTGAAAAACATACTGGTCGCGGTCGACGGATCGGATCAATCGATGCGGGCGGCCCGTTTGGCGGGCGCATTGGCTGGGAAATTCGATGCCGCCCTGACAATCGTTCATGTCTTGCTACATAAGGACGCGGCCAACCTCCGCCATATGGCCGAAGTGGAGCATATCGCGGAGCCGGTGCGGACGCCGGCGGTTGCCGATACCAGGATCGCTGCCGAAGTCAGGACGGCAATGCGGGAAATCGCCGAACATAGCGTGCCGCAGGTTGCCTTGATGAAGATCGGCGAGAATGTCGTGCGGGAAGCGGAAGCCGTCGCGCGGCAGGCCGGTGCGGGCAAGGTCACGACCCGTGTCGTGGACGGCGATCCGGTCGTGGCGATCCTGGACGTCGCCCAGGAACTTGATGCCGATATGATTGTCACCGGGAAGAGAGGACATGGGCCGTTGCACGATCTGGTGCTTGGAAGTGTCTCTTCCAAGCTTTTGCAATTGGTTTCCTGCAGTTGCGTGACGGTGCATTAACGGGGGAGCGCGGCGGCGGCCTGTGCCAAGGCTGTGATGCCGGCCCAGTCCTTCTCAGCGATCATTTTCGACGGCGCGACCCAGGATCCGCCGACGCAGCCGACATTCGGAAGGGACAGATAGTCCTTCGCGTTGGCTGCTGAAATGCCGCCGGTCGGGCAGAACACCACATCGGGCAACGGCGCTCCCCACCCTTTCAACATGGCGGCGCCGCCGGCCTGTTCCGCCGGGAAGAATTTCTGGCGGTAGAAACCGGCCTCCCGCAGCCGCATTACTTCGCTGGCCGTCGCCGCGCCGGGTAGCCATGGAATGCCCATTTCCCGGATACCGAGAATCAACGCCTCTGTTGCACCTGGGCTGACGAGGAAAGCCGCGCCGGCTTCGGCGGCCGCTTTCGCCTGTCCCTTCGACAGGACTGTTCCTGCGCCGGCGATGGCTTCGGGGACATTCCTGGCGATCGCTTCCAGGGCGGCGAGGGATCCGGGGGTGCGCAGCGTCACCTCGACCGCGGGCAGGCCCCCGGCGGCCAGGGCGCGGGCCAGGGGAACCGCATCCTCCACCACCCGGATGGTCACAACGGGGATTACCGGCGCCGCCGCGATAATCCGGTCGATCTTCTCTGACATGGCTAACCCTTCCTGCACCGGCGTTTCCGCTGGGGATGTTTTCAGTTGTTGACCGATTGCGCCAGCAAGGTCGCGTCGGTCGGCTGGCGTTCGTATCCGTCGACGAAATGGCGGCTCGTGATCAAGAACTCCGCTGTCGCTCTATTACACGCCATCGGAATATCGTACAGCACCGACAGTCGCGTCAGTGCCTTTACATCGACATCATGCGGCAAGGGTGTCATCGGGTCGGTGAAGAAGAACAGCATGTCCAGTTTTCCTTCGGCGATCATAGCCCCGAGTTGCTGATCACCGCCAAGCGGACCGCTGTTCATGCGGCGGATTTTCAATGAAGGACAGGCGGCCTGGATGAGCCCGCCGGTCGTTCCTGTCGCAACCAGGCTGTGGGGCGACAGATCGCTTTCATGGTCGCGGACCCATGACACCAGATCGGGCTTTCTTGCATCATGTGCGACAAGGGCGATGGTCAGTGTCTGTGCCATGGAACGCGCGCCTCTCTTACCTCGGCCGTTTATGCAGGACGGCGGCCTGTCGGCCGGTAAACGACGCGCCGTCTTTATCCATGATGTTAATCGGTGTAGTCCTGAACGAACAGTGAAGGTTTGGCCGGGACAAGAAGGCAAAGCACGTGAAGACCCTGATCTGCGTTGGCGAATGCATGATTGAATTGAGCGAGACCGGGCAGACTGTCTCCGGCCCCGGCGGTGCGTCCCTGATGGCCCGTACCTTCGGCGGGGATACGTTGAATACCGCGGTTTACGCGGCGCGTGCATTGGCCGGAAACGGACAGGTGGGCTACGCCACCGGCCTTGGCGACGACCCGTTTTCGGATGAAATGCTTGCAGCTTGGCAGGCGGAGGGCCTGTCCACCGATCTTGTGCTTCGTTTTCCCGGCCGGTTGCCCGGGCTTTACGCGATCAAGACGGATGGCGCCGGCGAGAGAAGTTTTCACTATTGGCGCGTCAATGCACCGGCACGCGACATGTTCAAACATCCTGAACAGGACAATTGGGCGGAAGCCCTCGGCCGCGCGGACATGCTCTATTTCTCCGGCATCAGCCTCGCAATATTGGACGAGGACGGGCGGGAAGGCCTGCTTGCGATTGCGGAAGCCGTTCGCGAGGCGGGCGGCCATACCGCCTTCGACACGAACCACCGACCCGCCCTATGGCCGGATACGGAAACGGCTAAATCTTGGATGGAACGGGCGTTTCGAGCCTGCACCATCGGCCTGCCAAGCCTGGAAGATGCCGGCGCGTTGGGTTTTGGATCACAACCCGCCGCCGTGGCCGAGACTTGCAAGTCGTTCGGAGTAGAGGAAATCGTCGTCAAGGACGGGGCCGGGCCCAGCCTGGTGGCGGTTCCGGGGCAGCCGGACGTCCTCGTCGATGGGCAGAGCGTCGATCGGCCGACCGATACGACTGCCGCCGGCGACAGCTTCAACGGTGCCTATCTGGCCCATCGTCTGATGGGGGAGGATCCGGTCTCCGCGGCGGCACAGGGCCGCGCGATGGCCGCGTGGGTCGTCAGCCACCGGGGCGCCATCGTGCCGCCCAAGCCCGCCGAAAACCCGAACTGAGCGGAGGAAAGCATGGAGACAGCGACGCGGCCTGAGGCCGCAACCCGGCCGATCGAGCTGTCGGGGCCTGTAGATGCGGTGGTATTCGACTTCGACGGGGTGGTCGTCGATTCCGTTGAATTGAAAGTCGAGGCCTTTCGGGACATGTACCGCGAATACGGCGCGGATGTAATGGATGCCGTCGAAGCCTATCAACGGTATCACGGCGGCATGTCCCGCATGAAGAAGTTCGCCTATTTCGAAGCGGAATTGATCGGTCGTCCCGCAGATCAGGCCAGGATCGACGAACTTTGCGCGGCCTATTCGGCGCTTGTCGAAGAAAAGGTCTGCATCTGCCCGCTGATAGCAGGCGCGGAAGCGTTCCTGGAGACGTTTGCCTGTCGGATTCCCTTCTACGTCATTTCCGGGACGCCGGAAGCGGAATTAAACCGCATCGCAGACCGGCGAGGTGTTTCGAAATACTTCCGCCGACTGCGGGGATCGCCGATGTCCAAAGAGGAAGGGATAGAAGAATTCCTGTCTGACGGTCCGTATTCCCGTGACCGCGTCGTAATGATCGGCGATGCCATCACCGATTACGATGCCGCCGTCGCGACGCGGATCGGTTTTGTCGGGATTTCCCCGCCGGATGTGCAGCATTTCTTCCCCGACGGCACGCGTGTCATTCCGGACCTGACAACACTGGCGGCGGAAATCGGGCACCGATAACGGGACGATGCCGCGTCTTCCGGGAACAGATCGGCGATAGAGTCGGCCAGTCAAAAGGCCGGGCCGGGCCGCTTCTCGATCTTGTTGAACTTGGCGAGCAGATACTCGACATCGGCGTCGGCATAAACCTCCGCCTCATCATCCGGAACAGTCAGGACGCGTTCCAGCATTCTGCGCATCAATTGCTCGGGGTCGTCGTCGGTACGCTCAGCTTCGGCATCGACGTTCAAGTCGACCGCCGACCGGAAGGCGACATAAAGCTGACGCGGCAGGCCTGCCTTGTCGTAAAGCGAACGAAGGCCCAAATCGCCTTCGTCGTGGATAAGAACGCGGGCATTCTTTATCGGCACATCGGCCAGAAGGGCGATCGCGACTTCAAAGAACGGCATATCGCCAACGCAAAGCGCCCGCAGGATGATCGACGGCGTCAGCCGCCCCGTGTCACGCATCTGCTTGACCAGAATGACCAGGTCTTCTTCGCTCGCGCCGTCGGAAACCAGTCCGATTGTCGCGCGTTCCCTGGTTTGCAGGATCAAATCCGCGGCCAGTTGCTCGGGCAGATCGTGATGGGTGACCAAATAGGTCTTCAATTCGTCGGAAATCTTGGAAACAAGTTTTTCGGCAACGGATACCGGTAGCCGGTCGCGATGTACCAACGGCTTCTGGATCCGTTCGACTTCGCCGTGTTTTTCGACGACCTTTTCCAAGGAGGCGTCGGAAATTTGCGCGCCTTCGTTGGAGACGAGGCTGACGACCGCATCTTCGGTGCCATGTTCGACAATGGCTTCGGAAACGGCTTCGGAGACAGCCGGGCGTTCCGCAACGGCCACCTGTCTGGCGCCGGGTTGGGTGCGAACGATATTCAGCAGATCGTCTTCCGTCAGAACTTCGGAATATCGAATGATGGGTAAAGCGACATTGTCGCTGGTGTCGCCCGCCAATTGAGCGGCCAGATCGTGTGGCAGGTTCGGCGCGGATTGCAGGTTCTTCGCCAAGGCCTCGCGGACGCGTTCCTCCGCGTCTTTCACCATGATGCTGAAGATCTCTTCTGCGAGTTTGCCTTCAGCTTCGGTGAGTGCACCCTCTCCGAACTGCTGCGCGACCTTTTGGGCCGTCGACGCTCGGTTTTCCGGCGACGGATCCGACATCAGGCGCGCTACGTCATCGTGATTGAGATTTCCTGCCATACGAACTCTCTTGAAAGCCCCGACACATTCCGCCGAAAATTCTATCCGAAAACAGCGATTGGCGTCAGGGCCTTGTCTGTTATGTGGCTCGGCTTGGCGGTCTCTACGGAAGCCCTCAACGGTGACTGGATACCCCGCTGATTCTGCAGACACTTACGCCTTCCGACCCGCCCGATAACAGATTGGCGAATCCCATCGCCGCACGCAACCGAGAACGGATCGATTTAGAACAAAATACTTATGTTAGGAGTGTCCGACGGCCGTTGGCGGAGGCCGTACCCGTCTGTCAAAATCAGACAGATGGCGCATTCCCAACCATGATCCGAACAGGCAAGCCCGGACCATGGCTTGGAAATGACCTTATGCGGTGCGCAATACCGTAACGGACTCTCCGCCCACCACCACGTTGTCGCTGTCCGTGTCGACGCCATGCATGGACACAAGGCAGGTCAACAGATGCGAAACACGGGGATCCGAGAGCGAATAGTAGATTTTTTGCGCGTCTCGCCGCGTCTTGACCATTCCGTCCCTTCTGAGACGGGCCAGATGTTGGGAAAGGGCCGATTGGCTCAAGCCAACCAGTTCCTCCAACTCTCCGACTGCTTTTTCCTCTTCAGAGAGGTAATGGAGAATTTCGAACCGACGTTCATTCCCCATTGCTTTCAACAAGGTAACGATATCGACCAAATGTGCCGACACAGTTGATTCTGACATTTATGCCTCCCACGCCTAGGCGACCCCTCGCCGTATTCAAAAAATGGCGCAAATCCGTAAGGTCGCGACAACCTTGGCGCGACCCTCCCACAAACGGCCAAACTGATTCCCTGCCGTCTGGATCCAACCATATCACGGATTCGTGAATAACGGGACATAAGAAGGCGATAACCGCAGCCGCCCTCAATTCGTACTAGGGAATCATGAACTGCGCAAAAAAATTTAGAAAAAATTAATCGATTCTTCAGATTCTCGGTAACCTTCTAATATTACGAATAAATATTAGTCTTTATTAGGATGTCGATACCGCGTTGATTTCTACTCTGCGGGTTGGTCGATTTTGCCTGTCGGATTTTTGTCATCTTTCACGGAATCGCCAAGTTGGTTTCGGTCTGTTTCACCTTCCTCGACAGGTTTGCTCATCAGTCCTGAAATCAGCGAAAGAAGCGGCGGCACGACTCCCAAAGTCACTACCGCTGATAGGGAAAGTCCGCCGACCACGACCGAGCCGAGGCCTTTGTAGATTTCCGACCCCGCGCCCGGAAAGACGACCAGGGGCAGCATCCCGAAAACGCTGGTCAGCGTGGACATGAAGATCGGCCGGATCCGGTTTCGCGTTGCTTCGACAATCGCATCCTGTGGCGTCAGGCCTTCGTCGCGCAGGTGATAAAGCGTTTGATGCACGATCAAAATAGCATTGTTGACCACGATTCCGATCAGGATCACGAAGCCCAGCATGGTCAATGTGTCCAACGCTTGGAACGTATAGAGGTTCAGGATCTTCAAGCCGATCAGCCCGCCCGCGGTCGCCAACGGCACCGAGAAGACGATGACCATCGGATAAAGAAAGCTTTCGAACAGGACCGCCATCACCAGGAAGACGATGATCAAGGCCAGGATCAAGTCCAGGCGCATGATTTCGACCGCCTCCGACAGTTTGTCCGCTGTGCCGGATAGGCGGATGGATACACCGGGCGGAAGCCCCTGTTCCCGAAGCGGCTCGACGACCTCGCTTTGTAACGTCTCCAGCGCGCCGCCCAGGGCGATGTCGTTTCTCGGGCTGACCTGCAGGGTGACGGTGCGGCGGCTTTCAACGTGCCGGATCTGGGTCGGGCCGGCGGTCACCGCCACATCGGCCAGGGAGGAAACGGGAACGATCGTGCCCGACCGCGTCACGACCGGCAGATCGCCGATCCCCTGCGTTTCGGTCACCTTGATGTCCGGACCTTTCAGCATCAGGTCCATCAAATCGCTGCCGACCGTGATCTCGTCGACCCGCAAGCCGTCATTGAAGGTATCGATGGTCAGGCCCAGTTCTGTTGCCGTCAGGCCGTTGTCGGACAGGGCGACGGGGTCCGGTATGACGCGGACTTCCGGCGCGCCCAGGGACAAACCGGGAATGGGCCGGACTTGATTTCCCTCGTGGAAGGGAAAAGCCTGGATGACCAGTCCGAACGTCCTTTGGGCGGTGTCGATGATCTGACCAAGGTCCGGGCCGGAAATATCGATATCGACCGACCTGGACCCGCCGACGCCGCGGCCGAACAGGGAAGCCTGACGGAAGAAGCTCAATGTGCCGGGTTCCTGGTCGACGGCTTCGGACAGGACGCCTTTCAGTTTCGCGACTTCGGTCGGGTCGACCGTGCTTGCGCCGACGAAGGTCCGGCTCTCGGTCGCGACGAAGAAGAAGTTCTCGATTTTCGGCAATCCGTCCGGATTCGGTTCCGGTCCGGACTCACCCGGGAACAGCGGGCGGACACTATCCTCCACCGCCTGTCCGATCCCCCGCATGGTTTCCAGATTGTAGCCCGGCGGCGGCAGGACGAATCCGAACATCAGATTGCGGTTCCCGTCCGGCAGATAATCCAGGTCCGGCAGGAAGACCCAGGATATCGTGCCGGCGCCCGCCGTGATGCCGACGACCAGCAGGAAGGCCAGCTTCCGGCTGGCGACCACCGCGCGCGTCAATCGGACCGTCGCCGCGGCGAAGCCCCGGCCGAACGCGTCGACGACGGGACCCAGCGTGTGGGTGAACAGCCACGCGATGACGTTGAAGACAGGAAGATCGGCAACCTTCTTGCCCTTGCCGGACATTTGCCCGCCGAGCAGTCGGTTGGACAGGGCCGGGATGACGGTGATGGAAACCAGCAGCGAGAGCATGACCGAAACGGAGATCGCCACGGCGATGTCACGGAACAGCTGACCGATTTCCTGTTCCATGGTCAGGATCGGGATGAATACCATGACGGTCGTCAGGGCCGAAACGAAAATGGCGCCCCAAACCTGCTGTGCGCCCTTATAGGCGGCTTCAGCTGCCGGGACGCCGGATTGACGAAGCCGGTAGATGTTTTCCAATACCACGATCGCCGCATCGACCACCATGCCGACCGCGAAGGCGATGCCGGCCAGACTGACGACGTTGAGGGAACGGCCCAAGGCCGCCATCGCGACAAAGGAGGCAATGACCGAGACGGGAATGGCCAGCGCGATGACGAGCGTTGCCCGGACCGATCGAAGGAAGATCATCAGGATCGCCGCGGCGAGCAGGCCGCCGACCCAAATGTTCTGGGTCACGAGGTCGATGGCCGAGTTGATATACACGGTCTCATCATAGACCTGATACATCTCCAACCGCTGGTTCGGCAGGGCGTATTCGTTCAACTCGGCGACCGCAGCCTTGATGCCTTTCATTGTCTCGATGACATTCGCGCCGGTCTCGCGCGTCGCGTTCAGGGCGATGGCGTATTCGCCGTTGGCGCGGATGGTTGCGGTGGCTTTCCGATAACCGAAGTCGACTTGGGCTATGTCGCCGACGGTAACACGGCTGACACGGCCGGTTTCCGGATTGCTCCAACTGCGCAGAACCACCTTGCCGACATCCTCGGGGGTGGAGAAATCATTGTCGGTACGTACGACGTAGCGCCGTTTCCCCTCTTCGACGTCACCGCCCGAAACGGATGCGTTTGCACGCTGAAGCGTCGCCACGACATCGGATACGGTAAGCCCGTATTGCGCCATGTATTCGGGGTCGACGGTGATGTGCATCTCGCGCGGGCCGCCGCCGAAATAGTTCACATCGGCAACGCCGGGGACGCGTTCCAGGCGATCCTTGATCACGTCTTCGACGAAGTCGCCATAGGTGTGGATGTTGCTGTCGTTGCCGGGGGCGGGAATGACCCTGAACCAGGCGATCGGATTGTCGTCGCTTCCCGATGTGCTGAGAACCGGTTCGTCGACTTCCTCGGGATAGCCCGGAACGCGATCCAACTGGTTCGCCGTCAACAGCAGGGCGCGGCTCATATCCGTGCCGACTGCGAATTCCAGCGTGATGTCCGCCCGTCCGTCCTGGACCTGGCTGGTCATCTTGTCCAGGCCCTCCAGGCCTTGAAGGACTTCCTCCTGTTCGTTCAAGACTTCGCGCTCGATTTCCGCCGGTGCCGCGCCGAACCAGGCCGTGCGGATACTGATCACCGGGTTGCGGACGTCAGGCGCCAATTGGATGGGGATCGTGTTCGCCGCGACGACCCCGAACATCACCGCCATTAGGACGGCCGAGATGACCGCGACGGGTCGTTCGATGGAGATGCGGATGAGATCCATTGCCGTGCCTTACTCTGCGCTGCGGTGTGCTGCCTTGCGGTGTGTTGCCCTGCGTCTTCTGTTCGCGGTCAACTCGCGTTTCCAGCCTCGGTGGCGCTGTTGATCGTGATGTCCTGTCCGGGCCGCAGGCGCTCATTGCCACGCACGATGGTCAGATCGCCGACCTTCAAGCCGTCCAACACAATGAAGCGCGCGCCGACCGCGCCGCCGAGCTTGACGGGGCGCGGCTGTGCCTTGCCGTCCTCGGCCACGAAAACGATGTTTCCGGCACCGCGCGGGATGACCGCGTCCTTGTGAACGGAAATCACGTTCCTGAGCGTGCTGACCGGTACCTGCACCGTCACCGATTGATTGGCGGCAAGTGGCTGATCGCTGTTGCCCAACAATTCGTCCAGGGCCGGCGTAAAACGAACGGACCGTGTCCGGGTCAGGCCGTTTTCCTCCGGAATGACCGCGCGGACGAAGGCATCCACCGTCCGGTCCGGGCCGAAAGATACGCGGACCGAACGGCCCGGCAGCAGACCGGCAATTCTGTTCGAGGGGACCTCGGCAGCGACTTCCAGGTCCTGATCGTTGATCATGGTGACGACCGGGTCGCCGACATTCACATAGGCGCCGCGCTGTGTGTGCCGTTCGATGATGACGCCGTCATAGGGCGCGCGCACTTCAGCGAGGCGAACGTCGATTTCTGCAATCCGCAGATCGGCGATCGCCGCGGCGACGGCTGCTTCCGCTTCTCCAACCTCGCTTATTTTGGTTTGAACGGCCTTTGCCTGGTCATCGTAGCGGGCTTGCGAAAAGGCGGCCGACTGTCGCAAACGCTCCAATCGCACCAGTTCGAGATTGGCCAGTTCCAGTTCCGCCTTGGCGGTAGCGACCCGCGCACGGGCCAGGTCGACCTGGGCGGCGCTCAGATTGCGTGTCTGGCTGATCCTGTCCAGAGCGATGCGTAGGATGATATCCCCTGCCGCGACCCGGTCGCCGGCATCGACGGTCACTTCGCTGACCGGGCCGCGTGTCAGCGCCGCCACGACGCCGCGCTGGCGTGCCACCAACCGCCCGAGAACCGGAGACGTCTGGGTGAGCGGTTCATCGATCACCGGATCGACAAAAACTGTCGAAGGCCCGCCTTGCGCTTGGGCCGGGGCCTCGGGCGCGAGGAGGACGGTAAAGCCCAACGCCAGCCCAAGAACCGCTCTTGCTGTGAGGTTCATGCGATCTCCCGGTAATCTTCTCGCGGTAACCAATGGATCGGAACGAGCAAGAAAGGTCGATTACAGGCTTGGCTGCAATCCCAACCCGATCCCGTTTCCGCTCAGTTCCAACGCCTCAGTGCGTTCCCGTCCTTCCTGGCTAATACCCCGGAAGCATGACATAGGATAGTACAAAGCGAGGTCAAAGCCAGGATGCAATATTGCATCGGCGGCGCCGGGGGCGCGGGATAGCGGCCTCGTCAGGCGGCCATCAGCGCCCTGACATGAGCCGCGGCCGACCGGCCAAGAGCACCGAGGTCATAGCCGCCTTCAAGCGTGGAAACGATCTTGCCGCCGCATGTTTCATCGGCGACTTCGGCCAGCACCGAAGTTGCCCAATTATAGTCGTCTTCCACCAGATTGAGGTTCGCCAGCGGATCGTCGCGATGTGCGTCGAACCCGGCGGAAATCATCAGCAAATCGGGTTTGAAATCCCGAAGGGCGGGGAGAATCCGGACCTCGAACGCGATCCGGAATTCCTCGCCGCCGGACTGAGGCGGCAAGGCAACGTTGACGATGTTTCCGGCCACGCCGCGTTCCGACTCCTGCCCGGTGCCGGGGTAGAGCGGCATTTGATGGGATGATGCGAAAAACATGTTCGGTTTTCGCGCGAACATCGCCTGCGTTCCATTGCCGTGATGGACGTCGAAATCAACAACGGCGACCCGGTCCGCGCCGTGGACCGCAATCGCGTGTTCTGCGCCGATCGCAATGTTGTTGAACAGACAGAATCCCATCGCGTGCTGTGGTTCGGCGTGATGGCCGGGCGGACGGACCGCACAGAACGCATTGTGATACTTGCCGGACATGACTGCATCGACCGCGGCCACGGCGGCGCCGGCCGCGCGCAGGGACGCTTCGCCCGACCCCGGTGACAGAGAGGTGTCGGCGTCAAGCCGGACAATGCCGTTTTCCGGCACCGATCCCAGAATGTCGTCGACATGGGACGCAGGATGGCAACGCAGGATCTGTTCGCGCGTTGCTCGTGGGGCCTCGACACGTTCCAGTTCGTCGAATTCCTCCGCTTCCAGGGCGACAAGGACGGAATCCAGACGGGCGGGCTGCTCGGGATGGCCTGCCCCCATATTGTGCTCGCGGCAGGACGGATGCCAGAAGAGTGCTGTTGTCATGGCGCCGAGTTTCAACCCAAACCGTCGCCGGGGGCAAGAACGTATATCTTCAAAACGGCAAGTGGTTTTCGGTGGGCCGGGCGGCCGACCGAACGAACATTGCGCCGGGTGTCGTCGCGGGACTATAACCGCCACTTCCGACAATTATGCCGTCGTGCCGATGAATCGTGTAGCGATGGCCGTTCTGAACAAGACGGGAAGGGATACGAATGCCCGACAATAGTGATATCCCCGGGCTGAGTTTCGAAAAGGCTTTAGCGGAACTGGAGGGGCTTGTCCGGAAATTGGAAGAGGGCGACGCCAGTTTGGACGGCGCCATTGAAGCCTATGAGCGCGGCGCCTTGTTGAAGCAGCATTGCCAGAAGAAACTCGACGAAGCCAAGGCGCGCGTCGACAAGATCACCGTTTCGGCCGACGGGACCGTCGCGACCGTGACGGCGGATATGGAATGATCCTCCCTTGCCCGGTCTTGCGCCGGCCTGCCTGTTAACTCCCTTTCTTGGATAGATGCGATGGATGATTTCGAACTCGCCTTGCGCGGCGCCGCGGAGCGCGTGGAAGGGGAACTGGACCGGATCCTGACGACCGACACCGCGCCGGAACAGCGCCTTATCGACGCGATGCGCTACAGCGTGCTGGGCGGCGGCAAACGGTTGCGCCCGTTTCTGACCTTACAGACGTCCAAACTGTTCAGCGTTTCCGAGCGGTCGGCGTTGCGGGCAGCCGCTGCGATCGAACTGGTGCATTGTTATTCGCTGGTGCATGACGATCTGCCGGCGATGGATGACGACGATCTGCGCCGCGGCAAGCCGACCACCCACAAGCAGTTCGACGAGGCGACGGCGATCCTTGCGGGCGACGCCCTGTTGACCCTTGCATTCGGCGTGCTCGCCAACCCGGAAACCCATGGCAACCCGGCGATCCGAGCGGATCTCGTCACCCGTCTGGCAAAGGCCGCCGGCGGGCATGGCATGGTCGGCGGGCAGATGATCGATCTCAGCGCGTCGGGCGCCGACCTGGACATCGGGGCGATCACACGGCTTCAGCGTCTCAAGACGGGGGCGCTGATCGAGTTCGCCTGCACTGCGGGGGCGGTTTTGGGCAATGCCCCCGCCAAGGCGCGCGAGGCGCTCCGCGGTTATGCCCACGATCTCGGACTTGCCTTTCAGATCGCGGACGACTTGCTGGACGTTGAGGGATCGGCCGACGAAGCCGGCAAGGCGGTAGGCAAGGATGCCGGCCATGGAAAGGCGACCTTCGTCTCCATCCTGGGACCGGAAAGGGCGCGGGCGCAGGCCGGCCTGTTGACGGACCAAGCTATTGAACATCTTGCCATTTTCGACGATAAAGCCGATCTTCTTCGATCTGCGGCCAAATTCGTCGTGGAACGACGGCACTAGCCGCCCCGGTTTTCAGGCCGGCGCAGGCATTGCCTTTTGACCGGGCCGCCACGTCAGCAGCACGCAATTTGTTCGTAGAATCAATGATGTCTGGAGTTTCACGGTGAACACGTCGACCCCCTTGCTGGACAAGGTCAATTCACCGGCCGCGTTGCGCACCTTGCCGGAAGGCGATCTGCGTCAGCTTGCGGACGAGTTGCGCACCGAAACCATCAGTGCCGTCAGCCAGACCGGCGGGCATCTCGGCGCGGGTCTTGGGGTCATCGAGTTGACCGTCGCGCTGCATTACGTGTTCAACACGCCGGCCGATCGGTTGATCTGGGATGTCGGCCACCAATGCTATCCGCATAAGATTTTGACCGAACGCCGGGACCGCATCCGCACCCTGCGCCAGGGCGGCGGTCTGTCCGGCTTCACGAAACGGGCGGAAAGCATCTACGACCCGTTTGGAACGGCGCATTCCTCGACATCGATTTCCGCCGGCCTTGGCATGGCTGTCGCGCGCGACCTCGACGAGGCGGACAATTCCGTCATCGCGGTGATCGGCGACGGGGCGATGAGCGCCGGTATGGCGTTCGAGGCCTTGAACAATGCGGGGTCGATGAATTCCCGGCTGATCGTGATCCTGAACGACAACGATATGTCGATCGCCCCGCCGGTCGGCGCGATGAGCGCCTATCTCTCGCGGCTGTTGTCGTCGAAGTCGTATATGTCCCTGCGCAGCCTGGGCAAACATATCGCCGAGCGCTTCCCGAAGCAGTTGGAGAAGGCGGCGGAACGGGCCGAGGAATTCGCGCGCGGTTTCGTCACCGGCGGCACGTTGTTCGAGGAAATGGGCTTTTATTACGTTGGCCCGATCGACGGCCATAACCTGGAGCACTTGCTCCCGGTTCTAAAGAATGTGCGCGATGCGGAAGATGCCGGCCCGGTCCTGATCCACGTTGTGACCCAGAAGGGCAAGGGCTATGCCCCGGCCGAGAAATCGGCCGACAAATATCACGGCGTTTCCAAGTTCGATATCGTCACCGGGACCCAGGTGAAGGCGAAGCCGAACGCGCCGAGCTATACCAAGGTCTTCGGACAGACCCTGACCAAGCTGGCGGACAAGGACGACAAGATCGTCGCGGTGACCGCGGCCATGCCCGACGGAACCGGCGTGAACATCTTTCAGGAAAAACATCCTGCGCGCAGTTTCGATGTTGGTATTGCCGAACAGCATGCGGTGACCTTCTGCGCCGGTTTGGCGACGGAGGGGTACAAGCCTTTCGCGGCGATCTATTCCACCTTCCTGCAACGCGGCTACGACCAGGTGGTACACGATGTCGCCATTCAGCAGCTGCCGGTCCGCTTTGCGATCGACCGCGCCGGCTATGTCGGGGCTGACGGGCAGACCCATTGCGGTGCCTTCGACATCACCTATCTCGCCAGCCTGCCAGATTTTGTCGTAATGGCCGCCTCGGACGAAGCGGAACTCGTCCATATGGTCGCGACCGCGGCGTCGATCGACGACCGTCCTTCCGCCTTCCGTTATCCGCGCGGCGAAGGTGTCGGCGTCGACATGCCGGAGGAACCGGAGGTTCTGGAAATCGGCAAGGGCAGGGTGCTGCGGGAAGGCAAGACGGTTGCGATCCTGTCGCTCGGGGCCCGGTTGCAGGAATCGCTGCATGCGGCCGACCTGCTGCAGGCCAAGGGGTATTCGACCACGGTCGCGGATGCACGTTTCGCCAAGCCCATCGACGCGGATCTGGTGCGCCGTCTGGCGCGTGATCATGACGTTTTGATCACCATCGAAGAAGGTTCGATCGGCGGTTTCGCCACCCAGGTGATCGACTTGCTGGTGCGCGAGGATCTGACCCAACAGGTGAAAGTGCGTCCGATGTACATGCCGGATGCCTTCCTGGACCAGGACAAGCCGGAGGCGCAATACGAACAGGCCGGGCTGACCGCCCCGCATATCGTATCCACGGCCTTGACGGCACTGGGCGCCGACACCGACGTGGAAACGCCGGCGCGCGCCTGATGCGGCAGCGGCGGTGCCGGCGGTTATGACTGCGCCTCGCCCAGCCACGCGGGTCCACCCCAAGATCACGCATCGCATGGCGTTTCTTTGCCTGGGGCTGGTGGCCCTGGGGCTTGGCCTGTTGGGCGCGTTCCTGCCGCTATTGCCGACCACGCCCTTCCTGATCGTTGCTGCCTGGTGCTTTGCGCGCTCCAGCCAGAAACTGCATGACTGGCTCTACGATCATCCCCGTTTCGGCGATTTGCTGCGGAATTGGGAGGCGCATCGGGTCATTCCGGCTTGGGCAAAGATCTGCTCGGTCTCGGCGATGACGGCAAGTTTCGCCTATATGGCTTTCTTCCGCGACATGCCGGCCTGGCTGCTTGCCGTTACGGGTGCCGTCCTACTTGGCGTGGCGGCATATATTCTGAGTAAACCCAGCAATCCGCCGTCGGCGGAGAGGGAAGGGTGTTGATGGCCGACAACGGTAAGCAACGCGCGAAAAAGATCAGGGCGGATCAGGCGCTGGTCGACAGGGGACAGGTCGAGACGCGGTCGAAAGCCCAGGCGCTGATCATGGCCGGCGTCGTGTTTTCCCAGGAAAGGCGCATCGACAAGCCGGGCCAGCAGATCAGCGAAGAAACGCCGCTCGAAATTCGCGGGCAGGACCATCCCTGGGTCAGTCGGGGCGGATTGAAGCTGGAGAAGGGGCTGAAAGCGTTTTCCATCGATCCGGCAGGCATGATCGCCCTGGATGTCGGGTCGTCCACCGGCGGGTTCACGGATGTGCTGCTGCAGAATGGTGCCGATCGCGTTTACGCGGTCGATGTTGGCCGAGGTCAGTTGCATTGGAAATTGCGGACCGACGACCGTGTCGTCGTGCTGGAGGCGACCAATGCCCGAAATCTGACGCGGGACCTCGTTCCCGATAGCATCGATATCGTCGTTTGCGACGCCAGCTTCATCGGGCTGGAAAAGGTTTTGCCGGCGGCGCTCGAACTGGCGCGGCCCGGCGCTTGGTTGGTCGCCCTCATCAAGCCGCAGTTTCAAGTCGGAAAGGGAGAGGTTGGAAAAGGCGGCGTCGTGCGGGATCCTGACCTGCACAAACGGGTCTGTGACGAGGTTGCCGCCTGGCTGACCGATACGGCGGGATGGGCTGTCGAGGGGATCACGGAAAGTCCGATCACCGGACCGCAGGGCAATGTCGAATTCCTGATCGGCGCAAGGAAACCGGGTTAGATCCCGGCCGGTCTACCGGATCGATTTGCCCGGATTGGGAACTGTGATACGGTGCGCCCAAGCCGATCTGGCCAAGTAATCAATCATTTAGGGACGGCCAAAATGTCCGATTCAGTGAGCGAAGGCGACCTTCAGATTGATCCTGAAGTTGCCGGAAACGGCGCGGGACAGCGGTCCCTCACCTTGGGGCAAGCGGCATCCGAGATCCTTTGGCTGATGACCCAGACGGCCAGCCACCGGCATTTCTTCCTGGCCGATGCGGAATGGCTCATCTTCGCGCCCGTAGCCCGATCCCGGTTTCGGATGTATCGGGACGACAAAGGCGCGCCCGCCGGCTGTGTGTTGTGGGCGTCGCTGTCCGAGGAGGTCGAAAAGCGCGTTGAAGCCGGCGCGTCGCGATTGGCGCCGGCGGATTGGACCAGCGGTGAAAACCTCTGGATCATCGATGTAATCGCGCCGAAGGGCAAAGCAGCCGGCATGGTCGAGGACATGCGCAACACGGTCTTCAAAGGTCGGCGCTTCAAATTCCATGCGACCGATCAGGACGGCAAGCGGGTGGTCAAGACGGTGGAGCCGGAAGCGTCTGCGAAATAGCTTTCGCGGTTCGCCGAAACGAATCCTTATCAACAATCATTGCCGGAAGATCTTGGCCCGAGATTGTCCAACGGGCAGGTCTGCCCTATCGCGTTGGCGCGGCCAACGCCCGAAGGCGATGGCCGCTGCCGACGACACCGGTACATCACTGTACCTATTGGGCCGGGACCCCCAGAAATGTCCCTGGCCGCAGGCAATGCCGGAGACCCCATCCAGCACAACCCCTTGCAATAGTGTGGGTACCACAAACCATTTCCGGAAACGCCAACGGCCATGTCGGCATGGTCAACCATTGTTGACATCATCGGGCCTGACGTGGGAGCCGCCGGCATCCGCCCTATAATGTGAACAGTCGTTGACGAGGGTTGGTGGCGAAGCTTGTTATGCCGGGCCTTTCAAGGCTTCCAGGCGCGATTTCATACTGTCCGAAAGCGGTTTTGACTTCCGAGTCTCATCATCCATCTGGACCATGATGGTGACGGCTTGGCCCGCCACCGTGCCGTTCTGCATGATGACCTGCTCCAATACGCAGGAACTAGACCCCACCTTCTTCACCCGCGTGCCGACATCGACCATGCCCGGCCAGTTCATCTCGGCCTTGAAGTCCAATTCCAGGCGCGCGATCACGAAGGACCCGCCGGGTTCGACGATGGGGTTCTCCGGATTATAGAGAAAGCTGACCCGGCCGGCTTCCAGCATGGTCGGAAAGACGGCGTTGTTGATATGCCCCTGACGGTCGGTGTCGTTGTAACGAAGTTTTTCGACCACCCAGCTCGGATAGTCGTTCTTCAAATCTGTATCGGCCATCGATTTGGCTCCCTCGGCGGTGGTGTGAGCACCTGATCATTCGGTCTGGATAGTTTGGCCGCAGAATGGCTTCTGCCATCCGGCGCTGCAATATCGGTGGCGGGTGCACCGGTCAGAAAGAAAAAGGGACCACACGGTTTGCGCATGGCCCCGGGATATCAACCGGCAGAATGGCGGCGAAAATCGTTTAGGACTTCATCCGCGCATTGGTCGGGTCGTACAGCGCCTTCATGCCGACGGCTTCGACCTGAACCGGGAATTTCTGGTTGAAATATTCGATCTCCAGCTGGCGGCCTTCCTCGCAATAGTCATGCGGCAGATAGCCGAGTGCGATGTTCTTTCCGATGCTTGGGCCGAACGCCATGCTGGTCGTATAGGACCGACGTCCCTTGGCGTCGATCAGGACCTCATTGGTCTTCGGATCGACGATCGGGCAAGTGCCGACCATATAGCGGGCGATACCGTCCTTGTCGGTGTTGTCCGTGACCGTCAGGGTGCAGAGCATGGCCGCCTGATGCGGCAGGTCGCGCTGTGTCAGATTTGCTTCCTTGCCGCGGAAATCAGCGGCCTTGACCTTCGGCCGGGCGAGGCCGGCTTCCAACAGGTTGTATTCGGTCAACAGGTCCGCGTTCTGAAGACGCAGGCTTTTTTCCAGGCGGCGGCTGTTGGCGTATGTTTCCACGCCGACCGGCGTGATGCCGACCTCGCGGAACATGTCCCAGAGTGCTAGGCCGTAGGCCATCGAGAAGTGCAGTTCCCAACCCTGTTCGCCGACATACGAAATACGGAAACCCTTCACCGGCACGCCGCGTAGTGTGAAGTCCTTGGCCGCGCCGAAAGCGAAATTCTCAAGGTCCAGACCCGCGGGATCGTCGGCCAGCTTTTTCAATGTTTCACGGGCGTTGGGACCCCAGACACCGATACAGCCGTAGTGGTCCGTGCGGTCTTCGATGAAGACATCCCATTCCTTGTCCTGGGCCATGCGGCGCAGATAGGTCGCGTCGCGGTTGCCGGCATCGCCGCCGTCGATCATCTGGAACCGGTTCTCGCCGAGGCGTAGCAGGGTCAGGTCCGCCATGACGCCGCCGGTATCGTCCAGGAAGTTGGTGTAGACGCCCTTGCCGATTGCGGTGTCGCCCGCGACCTTGGAGGACGAGACATATTCCATCAGCGTCGCTGCGTCAGAGCCGCTGATGTCATAGATCGCGAAATGGGACAGGTTGACCATGCCCACATTCTCGGAAAGCTCAAGATGCTCGGCATTGGATACGCGCCAGAAATGGCGGTTGTCCCATTCGTGCAATCGTTCCGGGACCCGGTCGGCGTATTTTTCCAGAAGATGTTCGTTGCTGGCATAGCCATGGGCACGTTCCCAACCGGCGATTTCCATGAAATATCCGCCCAATTCCCTTTCCCGCAAATGATAGGGGGCGGATCGAAGGTTTCGGCCCTTGGAATAGGGTTCGCGGTTGTGCACCGGCGGATTGTAGATCTTGAACGCCGACTCGAAGCAGCGGTCGTGAATAAACTTCTCAGACTTCTGGATCGGATAAAACCGCGCATAGTCGATGGCGTGATGGTCGATATGGGTACGCCCGTCCGTCATCCAGTCGGCGATGATCTTGCCGGTACCGGGACCGTCCTTGACCCAGACGGAAACGCCGTACCACAGACCGCGGACCGACGGGGATTCACCGATCGACGGGCCGCCGTCGGCGGTCACCTGCAGCAAGCCGTTGAAGGAATGCTTCTCGTTATAGCCGAGTTCGCCCAGGATCGGTGTCAGTTCCATTGCGCGTTCCAACGGCTCGATGATCTGTTCCATTTCCAGGTCGCGCTGAGATGGGGAAAGGCGGGCCTGTTCTTTTTCAAGGATGTCGCGCGGGTGGCACAGGCGTGGTTCCTTCTCCTCGTAATATCCCCATTCGATCTGACCGCCCTCTGTGCTCTTGGGGTCCCCGGTGTCGCGCAGATAGGCCGAATTGCCCTGGTCGCGCAGCAACGGGTAACCGATTTCCTTGCCCGTCCCGGCGAATTCCTCGAACGGCCCGAAGAAGGTCAGGGGATGGTCGACCGGCATCACCGGCAGGTCCTCGCCGGCCATCTCCGCGATCAGGCGGCCCCAAAGACCGGCGCAAACAACGACTTTCGGTGTCGCGATATAGCCGCGTGACGTGTGCACGCCCTTGATCGTGCCGTTCTGAATATCCAACCCGGTGCAGGGCGTGTTCGGAATGCTTTCAAGTTTGCCCGTTTCCTCGGCGTCGCGGATCAATTCGCCGGCGACGACCTGTGAGCGCGGAATGACGAGGCCCGCATCCGGATCCCACAGCGCGCCCTGGATCTGGTCTTCCTCGACCAATGGCATCAATTCCTTGGCCTTCGCAGCGGTGATCATCTCTACCCGGCTGCCGAAGGCGCGCCCGGAACTCACGCGGCGTTCCAGTTCGAGCATGCGCTCGTCGTCTCCCTTGCGGGCCACTTCAATGCCGCCGATACGCGAGTATCGTCCGCGCTTTTCGTAGAAGTCGATACTGTACTTGGTGGTGAAGATGGTCATCTGATCGTGCATCGTGTTGAAGCAGAAGTCAGATGCATGGCCGGTGGAGCCGATATCCGTCGGGATGCCCGACTTGTCTATGCCGATAATGTTCTTCCAGCCGCGTTCGATCAGGTGATGGGCCACCGAAGCGCCGACGATACCACCCAGGCCGATGATTACGACATCCGCGCTCTTGCTGAATTGCGCCATGAATACTGTCTCCGTCTCCCGGGAGTTCGGTGAACTCCACACCGCTTCGATTGACATCGACGGCACGCGAGCCGATCGGACGTCACCAAGAAAACCTTACCTGGCGTTTTGAAATTTCCCGGCTTTTCCGGCTTTCACCTGTGCGACAGGGATGCGGCGATTTCGCGTCGCCGCATCCAAGCAGGTGATAAGAAGGCGGCCTTATTACCGGAAACGGGCCGGATCGTAGGGCTTGGGATCGATGATCGGCTTCTCGCCCGACATCATCTCGGCCAGCAGACGCCCGCTGATGGGGCCGGTGGTCAAGCCGATATGGTGATGGCCGAAACATGTCCAGATCCGATCGTGGCATGGCGCTTTTCCGATCGCGGGCAAACTATCCGGCAAGCTTGGCCTGCGGCCGAGCCAGGGCTCGTCCTCGGTCGTATCGCCGAGCGGAAAGGCTTCGCGCGCCTTTGGCAAAACGGCTTCCAATTGCCGCGGCGTTTTCGGCTGGTCGAAGGCGGCAATCTCGACGCCGCAGGTCAGTCGGATTCCGGCGGCCATCGGCGCGATGACGAAGGCACCGTCGACATCGTTGATCGGGCGGTTCAACACGGCGTTGCCTTCCGCCCGGTAATGCCGGTGATAGCCGCGTTCCTCGAAGGCGGGCAGGCTGACACCCGCGGTCTTCAAGAGGTTTGCCGACCAGGGCCCCATGGCCACGACGATGTTCTCGGCCGAGAGGGGTCTGCCGTCCTCCAATTGCACGGTCGCGCTGTCGCCGGTTTCCCCAATCGATTTGGCCGCGCCGATTTCGATTCTTCCCCCCAGCGCCTTGAATAGATCTGCGTATGCCGCGCAAAGCGCGCCCGGATCGTCCACGCTCGCGGTATCCAGGATATGCAATCCCTTGACGTATATCGGTTCCAGATTGGGTTCCAGCTTGGCGAGATCTTCCGGCTCGAGCACCGCATAGCGGACACCGTGTTTGTCCAGCATCTCACGCTCGAAGGCGGTCTTCTGGAAACTCGCTTCCGACCGGTACACCTTTATCCAACCGCGTTTCGCCAGATGACTGGCGGCACCCGCTTCCTCCATCAGGATTTCGTGTTCCTGCACGCAGTGGGCGACAAGCGCACTCAATCCATCCGAAATCTTCCGATTCCGTGCTTTTGTTCCGTTCATCAGGAAGGAGGGCGCCCAGGTGAAGGCGCGCGCCAGCCCGGACAGGTCGAACCGCACCGCATTGGTCTTGCCCATCAGGATTTTCGGCACGTCGAAGACCATGCCGGGATAGCTGACCGGCAAGACGGAGCCGCGGCTGAGCACACCGGCATTGCCATAGGATGTTTCCGCGCCGGGCTTCGTCTTTTCCACCAAAGTCACGTCCCAGCCGCGTTTGCGCAGATGAATAGCGCAGGAAATGCCGACCATCCCGGCGCCCAGGACGATAGCGGTGCGTGTCTGTGTTTCGCCGGTCATCGCATTGCCGATCTTGTATTGGGTGTCTTGCTCGGGGGTTGTCAGAATTGAGGACCCGAATGCTGCTTAGGAAGGAATAGGCGACTTGTCCAGGGTCGCGGCTTGGACCTGTCTTGGAATGGCGATGCTGAAGACCTTGGCCGGCAGGCTCTTCAGCGCAGACGGCCGGGCCTCGGGTCGTCGTATCGTCGGAAATAATTTCCCAAGCGGCGTTAATGCTGTGACGGCGACCTGTCTGCCGCCTCCCGCGGACCTCCGGTATCGTAAAGCGCTTTTCCGGTTGCCACGTCCCGATCACAGATTAGGATTTCAATCAGACATCCGCCGAAGAAAGTCCGCAACGGACACGCATCATAACCGGGGGGCGGCGGATCGAGTGCCTCTGACTTGGGAGATCGACTTATGAAAAAACTTCTTACAGCGTCCGTGATGTCCGCGGCCCTGGCCCTGGCGGCATGGGCGCCATCCGCAAATGCCGAAAACTGGGACATGCCAACCCCTTACCCTGAAGGCAACTATCACACTCAGAACGTGATGGCCTTCGCCAAGGAGGTTGAGGAACTGACCGGCGGTGACCTGACCATCACGGTCCACAGCGGTGCGTCGCTGTTCAAGATGCCGGAAATCAAGCGCGCGGTTCGGACGCGTCAGGCGCCGATCGGCGAAATCCTGTTATCGGCCTACGGCAATGAAAACGCGGTCTTCGAGGCCGACGGCATCCCCTTCCTGGCGGCCGGGTTCGACAATGCCATGAAGCTTTACAAGGCGCAGAAGCCGGTGCTCGAGGAAGTGCTCGCGGAAGAGGGGCTTATGCTGCTCTACACCGTTCCTTGGCCGGGTCAGGGCCTTTACAGCAAGACGGCCGTCTCCTCGATGGGGGACATGGCCGGTGTCAAGTTCCGCGCGTATAACGCCGCGACGTCGCGACTGGCGGAACTGATGGGTGCGATCCCGACCACGGTTCAATACGCAGAAGTGCCGCAAGCGTTTTCCACCGGTGTCGTCAGCGCCATGCTGACCTCCGCGACCACAGGCGTCGACACCCAGTCCTGGGACTTCCTGGACTATTTCTACACGACCGACGCCATGCATCCGAAGAACGCCGTTTTCGTGAACAAGGACGCCTTTGACGCACTGTCCGAGGCGCAGCAGAAGGCCGTTCTGACGGCTGCGGCGAATGCGGAATCGCGCGGTTGGGCAACGGCACGCAAGGCCGGCGACGATGCCGCGTCGACACTGTCGTCGAACGGTATGAACGTTGAAGCACCGGGCGATCAGCTCAAGGCTGAGTTCTCCAAGATCGGTGAGACCATGACCGCGGAATGGCTGGAAAAAGCCGGCGCGAACGGTCAGAAGATCGTCGACGCCTATAAGGCGATGTAAGGCAGCCTTCGTTGCGGCGCGCCGGGTCGACGGCGCGCCGCAGCTTTTCTCTTCCGGATAAGGAGGCCGAGAGGAATGCGCCGAGTACGCATCGCCCTTGATCTCGTCTACAAGTTCTGCGGCGTGTTGGCGGCAATCGCGCTGGCGCTTATCGCGGTGCTGATCCTTGCCCAGATTGTCGGGCGGTTCTTTGGCATTCTGGTTCCCGGCGTCAACGAGGCGGCCGCCTTCCTCCTTGCCGGAACGACCTTCATGGCGCTCGCCTATTCCTTTCGCGCCGGCAGTCACATCCGCGTATCGGTCGTGCTGCATTATCTGCCGCCCCGACTGCGTTGGCTGGCGGACCTGCTAAGCGTCGCCGTGGCGGCGGCGCTGATCGGCTATTTCGCTTGGTATACCTGGCAGCTGGTTGCAGATTCCATCCGGTTCAAGGAGGTTTCGGACGGTTTGCTCGCGATACCGCTTGCCATTCCGCAAAGCGCCATGCTGGCCGGTTTGGTCGTGCTGGCGATCGCCCTTGTAGAGGAATTCTTCCATATTCTTTTTGGCGGCACGCCGTCTTTCGATGACGCCCAGGATGTCGTGCTTGAAAAGCAGGACGACGCCCCGGCGGATTTGGTTTAGGACCCCGGCCTCATGGATCTATTGACGCAATCGCTCATCCTTGCCGCCATCCTGTTTGTTTTTCTAGCCGGGGGGCTGTGGGTCGCCATGGCGCTCGCGGCGGTCGGCCTCGTCAGTATCACCCTGGGATCAAGTGCCCCGCCGGGTCTGATCATGGCCACGACCGTGTGGGGCTCGACCGCGACATGGACGCTGGCCGCGTTGCCGCTTTTCGTCTGGATGGGCGAAATCCTGTTTCGGACCCGGTTGTCGGAGGACATGTTCGCGGGGCTGGCGCCCTGGATGGGCCGGCTGCCGGGTCGTCTGGTCCATGTTAATATTCTGGGCTGCGCGGTTTTCGCGGCGGTCAGCGGCAGTTCGGCGGCGACCGCGGCGACGATCGGCAAGATGTCCATTCCGGAACTGTCGCGACGCGGCTATGACGAAAAACTGATCCTCGGCTCGCTCGCCGGATCCGGCACCCTTGGCCTGTTGATCCCGCCTTCCATCATCCTGATCGTCTATGGCGTATCGGCGGAGGTCTCCATCGTTCGCCTGTTCATCGCCGGCATCCTGCCGGGCCTGATGCTGTGCGGCTTGTTCATGGCCTACACGATGGCTTGGTCGCTGTTGAACCCCAGCCGCACGCCGGCCTTCGACATCAAGATGACGATCATGGAGAAGATTCGGGCTTCGGGTCGCCTGATCCCTGTGATGGCGCTGATCGTTTTTGTCATAGCGTCGATCTATCGTGGCTGGGCCACGGCGACCGAGGCCGCCGCCTGCGGCGTCGCCGGCGCCTTGATCATTTCCGCCGTCACCGGATCGTTGTCCTGGAAAAGCTTCATCGAGAGTCTGATGGGGGCGACGCGCACCTCCTGCATGATCATCTTCATCGTTGCCGGGGCCAGTTTCCTGTCTGTCGCAATGGGGTTCACCGGTATTCCCAGGTCCCTGACCCAATTCATTCAGGAAATGAATCTGCCGCCCTATGCGCTGCTTGCGGCTTTGACCTTGCTGTTCGCCGTTCTCGGATGCTTCCTGGACGGCATCTCGGTGGTGGTGCTCACGACAGCGATCCTGTTGCCTATGGTCGAGGCGGCCGGCATCGACCTGCTGTGGTTCGGTATTTATGTCGTGCTGGTCGTGGAAATGAGTCAGATCACCCCGCCCGTCGGGTTCAATCTGTTCGTCATACAAGGGCTGACCGGCAGGAATATCTTTTGGATCGCCTATGCCGCGCTGCCGTTCTTCCTGCTCATGATCGTCGCGGTTGCCTTGATCGTGCTGTTTCCTGAGATCGCCACATGGCTGCCGGGGCGCCTCAGCGACGGCTAGGCTCTCTTGCTTGTTCCGACGTGGTGGATATGACGCGCGACGGTAACATTGTTCCGGTAAGAACGGCCGTCTGAAGTGTCCGCGGAGTATAACGTTACACGAGGCAAGCATGCCCCAACGAGTGGCAGCGTCCGGCGTCTTTGAGATCCTCGCTATTTTCCTACGGCTTGGCCTCACCTCTTTCGGCGGCCCCGTTGCGCATCTCGGCTATTTTCGCACGGAATTCGTCGAACGCCGGAAATGGCTGACCGATTCCCATTATGGGGAGTTGGTCGCCCTGTGCCAGTTCCTGCCCGGCCCGGCGAGCAGCCAAGTCGGTCTGGCGCTCGGTTTGATGCGGGGAGGGTATCTGGGCGCTTTGGCGGCCTGGATCGGGTTCACGCTGCCCTCCGCCGCGATCATGATCGCCGTCGCCTATGGGCTGGGCGGTATCGAGCATCCCCTGGTCGGTGGCTTGGTACACGGTTTGAAGCTGGTCGCTGTGGCCATCGTCGCCCAGGCAGTGATCGGCATGGCCCGCAACCTATGCCCGGACCGAGCGACCGCCACGATCGCCTTTGCGGCACTTGTTTTCATGAGTCTGATGGGAGGAGCCCTGGCGCAGATCGCGGTTATCGTCGCGGGTGCGGGGCTCGGCTTCGTCTTGCTGCGTAGGGAAGCCCCGGACGCCTCGGCGGAAGTCGATCCCGGCTTTGTGGTTTCAGGCACGGTGGGCGGCGTTGCGGGCGCGCTGTTCCTGGCCTTTCTGATCGGCCTGCCCCTTGCGGTTGCCGTCTGGCCCAGTGAATTGCTTTCCCTGATCGAGGCTTTCTACCGCGGCGGCGCGCTTGTCTTTGGGGGCGGCCATGTGATCCTGCCGCTGTTGGAGAATGCCGTGGTCGGCAGGGGGTGGATGGACAGCGATACTTTCCTGTCCGGCTATGGCGCGGCACAGGCGGTGCCCGGACCGCTGTTCACGCTTTCCGCTTACTTGGGCGCCGCAGGCGACCAAACGCCGAACGGGTTGCTTGGGGGCGCAATCGCCTTGGCCGCGATCTTCCTGCCAAGCATTTTCCTGGTTCCGGCCGGCCTGTCCATGTGGGCCCGTATTCGAAAAGCCGCGGCGGCCCGCTCCGGCATTGCGGGCGTCAACGCCGCGGTGGTGGGATTGTTGGGAGCCGCCCTCTATGACCCGATATTCGTCTCGATAGTCCATCAGCCGCATGACTTCGCCCTCGCCGCGGGCGGCCTGGCCCTGCTTCAGGTCGGCAAGGTCCATCCCATTCTAGTGGTGGTTTTGGGGGCGGTTGCGGGTATACTTTTGACCTTGAATTGAAAATCTTTCCGAAAGCACCTCCATCATGTCCGTAGTGTCGCGGATCAATCTTCCGAAGGAAGTTCTGATCTTCCTTCCAATGCTGACCTTCTTTTGGGGTATCAACTGGCCGTTCATGAAAATCGGCCTTGAGGATATCCAGGTCATGGATTTCCGCTCGGTCAATGTCGGTGCCAGCGCGCTGGGTTTCCTGATCATAGCCCTGATCAAAAAGCGGAAACTGCTGCCCACGAAACGAGATTGGATCGGGCTCGTTCCGGCGGCCCTCCTGAATATTACCGGGTGGAACATCCTGATTCTTTGGGGCGTCAGTCAGATGGCCTCGGGCCGGGCGGCCATTCTGGGATTCACCATGCCGATCTGGGCGACCTTTATCACGGTTATCGTGGTCCGGGAAAAGCTGACCACGCGGCAGATTTTGGGCCTGGCCGCCGGGATGGGGGCCATGCTTCTGCTGCTGTTTCAGGATCTGCGGCTGATCGGCCAGAATCCGATGGGAACGGCCAGTTGTATTCTGGCTGCCTTCTGTTGGGGCGCCGGGACCGTATTCATCCGTCATTACGGATTCTCGTTGGCGACATCGGCGATGACCGCGTGGCTTCAGGGAATCGGAGTGGTGCCGATCGTGGTGATCGCCTATCTGACCGCTGATACGGATTGGTCGAATGTCGGATGGCCGTCCTGGGCCGCGCTCGTCTACAACTGCACCATTGCCGGCGTGTTTTGTTATTACGCCTGGTATCGCATCGCCGGACAGATCCCCATTGTCGTCTCCACCGTGTCTACCTTGATGATCCCGGTTTTGGGCGTATTCACCGGAATGATCGTTCTGGACGAGCAACCCGGCCTTTATGAATTCTCCGCCCTGGCCCTGGTTGTTTTTGCCGTCTTTTTCGTCGTCATCCCCAAGCGTCACGCATGATGACGCACAGACCCTAATTCCGCGTCGCTATTGCGCGTGCGGGCGCTCGGCCCGGCGCGGATAGTGCGTTCTTTGGCATTCCTCCTGGGCAAGTATTCCGGGGGGCAACTCCTTGGATACGGAAGTCGGGACATGAGCGACGCGGAAGGCGGTACGGAAGGCAGAAGGTCAAGGCGCGGCGGTGGCGGTCGTGCAGGGCGCCAGGCGGCGCGGGCGGCGGGCAGTGCCGTCCGCATTCCCTATATCAAAAGGGCTATCCCGACCTTTGATCCGTTCAGCGACGAACAGTTGACGATCATCGAGGACAACGCGGAAACCATCCTGGCGGAGATCGGGCTCGATTTTCGCGGTGATCCGGAGACCCTGGATATCTGGCGCAAAGCCGGTGCCTCGGTCGACGGGGAGCGCGTCCGGTTCGAAAAAGGCATGCTGCGGGAGATCATTCAGAAAACGGCACCGGCCGAATTCACGCAGTTCGCCCGTAATCCAGACAAGTCGGTCCAGATCGGCGGCAAGAATACGGTCCTCGTTCCTGCCTACGGTCCGCCTTTCGTACGGTCCCTGGAAGGCGGGCGTCGTTATGCCACGATCGAGGATTTCCGGAATTTCGTGAAACTCGCCTATACGATTGACGGTATCCACCATTCCGGCGGCACGTTGTGCGAGCCGGTCGACCTGCCGGTGAACAAGCGTCACTTGGACATGGTGCTGTCGCATATGACCTATTCGGACAAACCGTTCATGGGCTCCGTCACCGCGCCGGAGCGCGCGCAGGACACGGTCGATATGTGCAAGATTTTGTTCGGCGCCGATTTCGTCGATCAGAACTGCGTCGTGATCAACCTGATCAACGCCAACTCGCCGATGGTCTGGGACGACACCATGCTGGGTGCATTGAAGGTCTATGCGCGAAACAATCAGGCGACGGTTATCTCACCCTTTATCCTCGCCGGCGCGATGAGCCCCGTCACCGTGGCGGGAACGCTATCGCAGATCCTGGCCGAGGCGATGAGCGGCATCGCTTTGACACAATTGGTCCGTCCCGGGGCGCCGGTCGTCTTCGGTACCTTTGCGTCCTCCATTTCCATGCAATCCGGTGCGCCGACCTTTGGCACGCCGGAACCGACCTTGGTTCTCTATGGGGCGGCGCAACTGGCGCGGCGGTTGGGGGTTCCCTTCCGATCGGGCGGCGGCCTGTGCGCATCCAAGATCTCGGATGCCCAGGCGGCTTACGAATCGGCGAACACGCTGCAAAACGCAGCGCTGGCCGGCGTCAACTTCATGCTCCATGCGGCGGGCTGGCTGGAAGGCGGTCTGGCGATGGGGTACGAGAAATTCGTCATGGACGCGGACCAATGCGCGATGATTCAGCGCCTGCTGGCCGGTCCGGATTTGAGCGAAAACGGCCAAGGACTGGACGCCGTTCGTCAGGTCGGGCCCGGCAGCCACTATCTCGGCTGCGCGCATACTCAGGCGAATTTCGAGACCGCCTTCTACCGGTCGCCCCTGGCCGACAACAACTCCTTCGAGCAGTGGGAGTCGGAAGGGTCGATGGATATGACGCAGCGCGCCGCCCTCCGCGTCGACCGCCTGTTGAGGAACTACGAGAAGCCGGACATGGATGCCGGTATCGCCGAAGGGCTCGCCGATTTCGTGAAGCAGCGAAAGGAAGCTTTCCCGGACAGCAACATTTAGCCTACCTTGTGGCGAAGAGAACGGGGCCGCGCGGCAAAGACGGCCCCGTCGTCACTGTTCACCACAGAGGGGCCCCATGGCGTCCAATCCTATTTTTTGCGAAGTCGACCTAACCGCAGCGGGAAAGCAGACGGGTTTTTTGCGTCTGCCGCATTCGGTTCATCGGTCGGCCTACGGTTTCCTTCCCTATCCCATCGCGACGATTGCCAATGGAGACGGCCCGACGGTGCTGTTGATGTCGGGCAACCACGGTGACGAATACGAAGGGCAGGTCATCCTCTCCACATTGATCCGCGAGTTGGAGCCGTCGGATATCCGCGGTCGTCTGATCTTCCTGCCGATGGCAAATTTCCCGGCGGCCATGGCGGGTATGCGTACCTCCCCGATCGATGCCGGGAACTTGAACCGCAGTTTTCCCGGTGACCCGAAGGGCAATCCGACCCAGGTCATCGCGCATTATATCGAATCGATCCTGATGCCCGATGTGGATTATCTGTTCGACCTGCATTCCGGCGGCAGTTCCCTGCTTTACGTGCCGACCGTGATGCTGCCGAGACATGGGGACGATCCAGCGGCGGACCTGAAGGAACAGGTGGCGCGCGATTTCGGTCTGCCTTTTGCGACGGTCTACGGCAGGGACGATGAAGCGGGTTATTCCTCTGCCGCTGGATTCCGGAAGAATGTGGTCACCTTCGCGACGGAACTGGGCGGTGCGGGCATGGTGAACCGGGCCTATGCACAAATGGCGAAAACCGGGTTGGAGCGGGCGCTGGTGCGTCTCGGCGTGCTGGATCGTGCCGTGGAGCCGCCGCAGACGGAAACCCGTATCTTCCTGAACGACAGCTTGGTCTATGCGCCCGAAGCAGGCTTGTTCGAACCGCTGGCAGAGCCGGGCGACGCGGTAAAGCCGGGTGATCCGGCTGCGTTGCTGCATTACCCGGAATCGCCGGGTCGCGATCCCATTCAAATCGATTTCGACGTTCAAGGCATCGTCATTGCCAAGCGCGTGCCGGCCCGATCGGAACGGGGTGATTGTCTGTTCCATATCGGTTGTGACTGATCCAGGGCCCCGCCGTTGTCCGACATGCAAAGCGCCCCGCCATATCGGCCGGGGCGCTTTTGTTTACAAGGCTCGTTGTCCAGCCGGACCCTACCAGGAGCCGGTATTCTCCATTGATGCCCAGGGTTCGGCCGGCGGCAGCGCGTTGCCCCGCTGCAGCAGTTCGACCGAAATGCCGTCCGGGGAGCGCACGAATGCCATGCGGCCGTCGCGCGGCGGTCGGTTGATTGTGACACCGTTGTCCATCAGGTGCTGGCACGACGCATAGATATCGTCGACGCGATAGGCGAGGTGACCGAAGTTGCGGCCGCCGTCATAGTCTTCCGGGTCCCAGTTGTAGGTCAGTTCGACCATTGCGGTGCGTTCTGATTTCGCAACGTCGACATCGTCCGGGGCCGCCAGGAATACCAGCGTGAAGCGGCCCTTCTCGTGATCCATGCGCTCCACTTCCACAAGCCCCAGCTTGTTGCAGTAGAAGTCGAGCGACGCGTCCAGGTCCTTCACCCGAACCATCGTGTGCATATACTGCATACCCATCTGAGTATTCTCCCTATCCTTGCCGGTGATGCATATGTCCGAGCACTGACATAGCGCCCGCCGGTCCGGGGACCAAGGGGCGACGCCAAAAATTCACCTATGACAGGACCTTCAGGCATACGGTGGAAATCGTCTCTTCAATCCGTTTCCAGCCTTCGTCCCGACTGATATCCATGCCGTTGAAACTCTTGTTGTGGCGGGATCGCGCCGTCAGGTAATTGATCGACGCGGCCATCAGGGCGGAAAAGGCCATCAGGTCGACTTCCGCCGGCCCGGCATGGCCGAAACGACGCGTGAATTCGCGGCCCAACGCTTCGCGAACTTCGTCCAGATGTTTGGTCAATTCATTCCCATCGGCCATTTCCCAGGCCAGGATTTCCAAAGTTACCGGGCGTCGGCGCAAGGCGGAAATCAGATGGCGAAAGACACGGGCCATTTGCTCCGCCGCAGGTCGTGCGCGGTAGATGGCCTCGGGCTCGGCGATCAATTCCTCAACACCCGGCCAGAAATCGCCTTCTTCGGCATAGGCCTTGATCAGGCCCTCCAGCCCGCCGAAATATCGATAGATCAGGACCTTGTCGACATTCGCCTCACGGGCGACGGCGTTGACGCCCATTTTCGCGAACCCGTCGCGGGCCATGACCTGACCGGCGGCTTGGATGAGTTTGGCCTTTGTGGCCTCTTTATCACGGGATGCCATTTTACCTCCCTCGGCACGCCGTCTCTTCTCTGGACGACTAAGCCGAAACCCCTTGTAAACACGCAGCTATGTACTTTAACCGCAGAGCCGAGTCACTGCCAAGTGACAGATTGTCCCGCCTGTTGGTGTCGAGGCCCCGTGAAAAAGATTTCCAGCCGCCGGTCTCCGCCTAACGGATCAAATTGGGGATTGCCGGCACGGAACCGCTGCCCGGCAGAATGGTCGAGGAGACGGCGTTGCCGTTGATCCCCATATGTTGGACCAGCACGGTCTTGAACAGGCTGCGTGTGTCGAGGCTTGCCGGTAATCCGCCGCTGCCATCAAGTTTGCCTTCCGACAGGCCCGGCCATTTGCCAATTGCTTTCCCGCCGGCAACCGCGCCGCCCAGTATCATGGAAACGGTCGCCAAGCCGTGATCCGTACCGCCGTGGACATTCGGTTTCACGGTTCGTCCGAATTCGCTTGCGACGACGACGACCGTGTCCTTCCAGGCAGGGCCGAGGGCACCCGCCAGGACCGCCAAGCCGGAGGCAAGGCCGGCAAAGCTGCGGGCAAGACGGCCTTCCATGCCACCCTGTTTCCAATGGGTGTCCCAGCCCGATGCCTCCAGCACAGCGATCCGCGGTCCGTCTTCCGCGGCGAGCATCTTTCCCGCCAAAGCGGCTGAGGTGGGAAGGAACTGTGCCCGATCCGCGCCGCGGCCGGACTGGACGTCTTCTTCGGTCACTGTTTCCGTCGTCCGCTGCCGTTCTCGTTCGCCTTGCACGATCATGCTGCTGAAAAGCGTGTCATCGCCGTAAAGAAGCTGAACTTGCCGGAAGAAGCCCGGATTGCGGTGTGGCCGCGGCGGCGGTGTCGCTGCCCGCGCGGCGCCCGGGCCCTGCAGGATCAACGGCAAATCATCGGAAACCGCAACACCCTGGGCACCGTTGCCGTTCAGGGCCGCTACAGCCCTGTTCAGCCAGCCGGTTGTTCCGCCGCCGGCGGATCCCGTCTCCAGGGCGTCCTGGGCGGCGAAGTGCGACGTACCGCGATAGTCTGTCGCAATGGCAGGTGCAATCGCGAGTTCGCCCGCCGCCCAGAACGGCAACAGGCTCTCCGCCGCCGGATGCAGCCCAAAAAAACCGTCCAGGTCCAGGACACCGCCATCCGTGTTTGCCCGCGGCAAAGCGAGGTCGCCGCGCAGGGCTGCGTAGTTGCTGTCGCCGAAGGGAGGGATCAGCGCCAATCCATCCAAGCCGCCGCGCAGAAGGACGACGACGAGGCGCTTGTTTCCCGGCGCGGCCGCGACGCTGAAAGTAAGGCCTTGCGATGCAACGATCGCGGCGGCCGCACCGCCGGCCAGGACGTTTCTTCTGTTTGGATGCAGGATCGGCTTTCCGGTCATCGGCGTTGAAACTCCGAACTGGCGAAGAGCAGGGCCAGGGCTTCCGACTCGTCGCGGGCGACCCGCAAACGGCGGTGCGTCGTCGGTTTCAGCATGGGGCCTAGGACATAAAGCGCGAGGTCGGGGACCTCCCTGCCGTCCGGCGGCCGGGAAACGCCGGCGATTTCCGCGCACCACTCAACGCGCTCCAACAGCAGTTCCGGCGTAACCCAGGATAGGGAAGAATAGGGCCAGCCATCGGGCGTCGGCGGCTGATAGGGCGGTTGGCCGAGAAAGCGGATCGCATCCAACAGCCGTCGTCCGGTTCTAGATCGCACGTCCAAGGCGCGCAGAACCGACAGGACCAGATCCGTCGGCGATTTCACCTTTCGCTGCACCGGCTCCCAGGCTTCGGATGCTTCGACAAGCGCGCGGGCCATGCCGTCGGCGCGTCCGCCGCCAAGAACGAAACCGGCCAATATCTCGCTCGCCAACGAGGGATCCGGGTCGTCCACAACGAAGGCCTGGGCCATTCTGTGGGACAGGTTTTTCCCTGTCGTGGAAGATCGCGCTAAATGGTCCAGCGCCGCTTCCCCTTCCAGCACACCGGCATCGGGATAGGTGCGGCGGAGGAACTCCTTGAAATTGCCCTCGTGCCAACTGTCCCGGAAGGCGAATTTGCCGCGCGTGGCCGGATTGTTCACGCCGACCGTCCATCCGGTCAGCATGTGGGCGAGCGCCCGCACATCCAATTGCGTATAACCGGACCCCTCGCCCAGGGTGAAATGCTCGAGAAGCTGGCGCGCCAGCCGGTCGTTCAGCGGGTTCTTGCGTCCGCGCCCCGCCACGGAACTAGGGCCCAGGGAATTCACGTTGTCCAGGTAGATCAGCATCGCCGGATGCGAAACGACCGCCTGGAGCATCGAATAGAAGCTTTTGAAGATGTTGGGGCGGATCGCCTCCCGTTCGAAGGCGGGCACCAGGGGCATGACCGCTGGTTTGACCATGGAAACGGTGAAATGGTTGGTCCAGAATCGAACCAGTCTTTCCACGAAGGGGGTCGGGCTGTTCAAGGATACGGCGAGATGCGTTGCGGCTTCGGTCAGGGCGCGCTTGCGCGCCTCCTGCCGGTAGACGCGCATATTGGATCGCCCTTTTTGACGCGCGGCGAGCATGTCGACCAACAACTCGTGGCTCTTCGGAAGGCTTTTCAGCGCCTCGGGCACCGGATCGGCGATCATCTGGCCCAGCAGCCATTCGCGCGGTTGGTCGCCGATCTGCTGCAGGTCATGCGGGCGGGCGCCATAACCGAAGCGCGTGGCCGCTATGGCCGCGTCGACTTCATACGCCTCGAAAGCCTCCGGATATTCCCGAACCATTCTCTGTCCCGATCTCGAACCGGCGTGCGGAACCCTTCCCGATACGGATTGTTCCAAACACGACGCAAACCCCGTTACGAACCGTCGCCTTTTGACCTTTGTTCCATGAATAGTTCAGTCACATGATTCCACAGGGCAAGGCACGGTCGAAATGGACGATCCTGGCCCCAAGTCTGCCGGTATTCGGTCCGGCCGGTCCATGTTTCCATGACCCAGGGAGGTCCCGACCCCATGAAATCTGATGTCCAGGTCGCCGTCATCGGCGGCGGTGTCGTCGGCGCAAGCGTTCTTTACCATCTGACGAAGAAGGGGTGGAAGGACGTCGTGCTCATCGAGCGGTCCGAACTCACATCGGGGTCGACCTGGCATGCGGCCGGCGGGTTTCACACCCTGAACGGCGACCCGAACATGGCAAAGCTGCAGAGCTATACGATCGACCTCTACAAGGAAATCGAGGAGATCAGTGGTCAGTCCACCTCTTTCCACCTGACCGGCGGTATGTTCCTGGCCTGCACGCCCGAGCGTATGGAAGCCCTGAAGATCATGCAGTCGAAGGAGCGACTGCTGGGCATCGAGACAGAATTGCTGGATCCGAAGGAGGCGCATCGCCGCCTTCCGATCATGGATCCGGATCAATTCCTCGGTGCGCTCTACACACCGCTGCATGGACATTTGGACCCCTCCGGAACGACGCATGCCTATGCGAAGGCGGCCCGGATTGCTGGGGCGGAGGTCTATTTGCGAAACCCGGTGACCGATTTGACGCAGCGGCCGGACGGCACTTGGGATGTCGTTACCAAGGACGGGACGATCCATGCGGATCATGTCGTGAATGCGGGCGGATTGTGGGCCCGTGAAGTCGGCCGCATGGCCGGTCTTGAACTGCCCGTCCTGGCCATGGAGCATATGTATCTGCTGACCGAAGACATGCCGGAAGTTGCTGAAATCAATGAGGCGACCGGCCAGGAGGTCCTGCACGTGATCGACCCGGATGGGGAGATCTATATGCGCCAGGAACGCGGCGGCATGTTGATGGGAACCTATGAACGCGCCGGCGTCCCTTGGTCGCCGAAGACGACGCCGTGGGATTTCGGGCATGAGTTGTTGGCCCCGGACCTGGACAGGATCGCACCGTCGCTGGAAGTCGGCTTTGCGCATTTCCCAGCCTTCCAACGTGCCGGAATCAAACAGATCATCAATGGCCCCTTCACTTTCGCGCCGGATGGCAATCCGCTGATCGGTCCCGTTCGCGGCCTGAGGAATTACTGGTGCGCCTGCGGCGTCATGGCAGGGTTCAGCCAGGGCGGCGGCGTCGGCTTGGCGCTGTCCAATTGGATGGTGGACGGTGATCCCGGATTCGACGTCTGGGGCATGGATGTCGCCCGTTTCGGCGATTGGACGACCATGGCCTATACGAACGCCAAGGTGCGGGAGAACTATTCCCGCCGCTTCAAGATCACCTTCCCGAACGAGGAACTGCCGGCGGCGCGGCCGTTGAAGACGACGCCGATCTACGATCGGTTGAAGGCCCGCAATGCCGTATTCGGCGCATCCTACGGATTGGAAGTTCCGCTATGGTTCGCGGCCGAAGGCGAGGAACCGGTGGAGAAAGTGACCTACTACCGGTCCAATGCATTCGAGCGGATCAAGGCCGAATGTCGATCCGTGCGCGAGGGGGTGGGGCTGACGGAAACGTCCAGCTTTGCAAAATACGAAGTGACCGGCCCGGATGCGGAAAGCTGGTTGAGCCAGATTCTGGCCAATAAGATGCCGAAAACGGGCCGGATGACACTGGCGCCGATGCTGAATCATCAAGGGAAGCTGATCGGCGATTTCACGGTCGGCAAGTTGGCGGAAGACCGTTTCTTTGTCTTCGGGTCGGGTGTCGCGCAGCACTATCACATGCGTTGGTTCGAGCAGCACATGCCGGCGGCCGGCGTTTCCATCCGGGCGCACGATCTTGCGCTGTGCGGGCTATCGCTCGCCGGGCCGAAAAGCCGCGATGTTCTGGCGAAATTGACGGATGCCGACGTCTCGAATGACGGGTTCAAGTTCATGGACTTCCGTAAACTGGATATCGGTATGGTCCCGGTTCTGGCCGGACGGGTCAGCTTCACCGGTGACCTCGGTTACGAGTTTTGGGTAAAGCCTGAATTTCAGGTACGGCTGTTCGATCTGTTGCTGGAAGCCGGCGCGGAATTCGGGATGACCCTGTTCGGCACGCGCGCCATGCGGTCGTTAAGCCTGGAAAAGGCCTTCGGATCCTGGGCGACGGAATACCGTCCGATCTTCGGCCCCTTCGAAGCCAACCTGTCCCGGTTCGTGGATTTGACAAAGAACGGGTTCGTCGGCCGTGACGCGGCTTTGAAGGAAAAACAGGATGGCCCGGAGAAAAGGCTCGTTCTGTTCGAGGTCGATGTGCGGGACGCGGATGTCATCAGCAATGAACCGATCCTGCATGACGGCGCGATTGTTGGCTATGTGACTTCCGGCGGTTACGCTCACCATGTCGACAAATCCGTGGCGCTCGGCTACGTGCCTACTGCGTTGGCGGATAACGGCAACGGGTTCGAAATCGAAGTCATGGGTGAGCGCCGCCCGGCAAGCATCCTTCCCGAACCGCCCTTCGATCCGAAAGGCGAACGTATGCGGGGGTGATGGCCGGGGGGCAGGCTTCGCTAAACTGTCGGCGCCGGAAGGGCGGGAGGAAGAATGACCGAAGTTAAGCTAACGTTGCAGGAAGCCGATGCGTTGGTGATGGACGTATTGCGCGCCAACGGTGCCGACGAGGCGAACGCCCGCGCGGTTGCCGACACGGTGATGGCGGCGGAACGCGATGTCTGCCACTCGCATGGGATATTCCGCATTCCCGGTTATGTCGCCTCCTTGAAGAGCGGCAAAGTCAACGGCAAGGCGAATCCGAAGATCGAGAAAATTGCTCCCGGGGTTTTGCAGGCGGATGCCGAGCGAGGGTTTGCGCCGCTAGCGTTGGAACGGGGGCGGCAGCCCTTGATCGACCTGGCGCGGGAACAGGGAATCGCCGCGCTTGCGATCCGCAACATGCATCATTTCGCAGCGCTTTGGGTTGAAGTGGAGCCGATCGCCGAAGCGGGCCTTGCCGCATTCGCCTGGACGGCCGCCACGCCGATGGTCGCGCCCGCTGGCGGGACCAAGCCGCTCTTCGGAACGAATCCAATGGCGTTCGCCTGGCCGCGGAAGGATGGCTCGTCGATGGCTTTCGACATGGCCACCGCCGCCACGGCGCGCGGGGAAATCATGATCATGGCGCGCGACGGGAAACAGGCGCCACCGGGTGCAGGGATTGATGCCGAGGGCAATCCGACGACGGACCCCAACGCCATTCTCGCCGGCGCGCAGCTGCCGTTCGGCGGTTACAAGGGATCGGCCATAGCGATGATGATCGAACTGCTGGTCGGTGCCCTGATCGGCGACAAACTGAGCTTCGAGGCGGGGGAGGCCGATATTAAGGACGGCGGGCCACCCCCGGGTGGGGAATTGATGATCGCCATCGACCCCAACCGTTTCGGCGATCCTGAGGGATGGCTCGCGCATGGCGAAAAGCTCTTCGCGGCCATGAAGGCGCAGGAAGGGTTGCGGCTTCCGGGTGAACGGCGGCATCAAAACCGGCTCAAGACGCCAAAGGATGGAATCGTCCTGCCCAAATCTTTGTACGATACGGTCTGCGGCCTGCGAGGATAGGGCGGGTTCGACCGAATGAATGGGAGAAAGCCCGGTCTCGAGGCCGGGCTTTTTCTGTGTCGCGCCCGATCGAAACAGTCGCGGCGATGTTCCGTGTTGGCTGACCAGGCCGACAATCGATCCGACTCGGAGAGTTCCTTACATCTTGGTGTTGGGGGACACGAAAACTGGTGCGGAAGCGGATTGCCGTCGATCGGGTCTAGCCGACGCCGGAAAGATGGGCCGCAGGCTCGGAGACTCGGAAAAACATTAAACCGTGTCCGGTTGATAATGGAACAATCGTTCCATTATAGTTTCCGCTCGGGTGTTTCAGGATCGTCCGCAGGTCGTCGGCGATGGCGGTGTGATCCCCTTCCGTATTCATTTGCGTGTTCATAAGGAGTTAGGTTGATGACGATTACCCTGTACGATCTTGCCGGTGCCGAGGACGATCGTCGATTTAGTCCGTTTTGTTGGCGCGCGAAGATGGCTCTCGCCCACAAGTCTCTGCCGGTTGAGGAAGTGCCCTGGCGCTTTACGGAAAAGGACGTGATCGAATTTACCGAGCAGGGTCGCGTTCCCGTCATCGTGGATGGCGGTAACAGCGGTAAGGCGGTTTGGGATTCCTGGGCGATCGCCGAGTATCTCGATGACGCATATCCGGAAAACCTGCTGTTCACCGAACAATCTGGAAAGGCGTCCACCTATTTTCTGAAATGTTGGGTCGAACGGGTCGTGCACCCCGGGATTGTTCGGCAGGTTCTGATGGATATCCACAACCACCTGCATGAGAAGGACAAGGACTACTTCCGGACCTCTCGTGAGAAGGTGTTCGGTATGGCGCTTGAAGATGTCGTGGCCTCCGCGGAAGAATCACTGCCGCAGTTCAGGGCGTCGCTGGAACCGATGCGGGCTGTCCTTGGTCGGTATGCGTTCATGGGCGGGGACGAGCCGGCCTTTGCGGACCACATAGCGTTTGGGCCCTTCGCATGGGCTCGGGCGATTTCCGAACGGAAGTTGCTGGAAGCAGAGGACCCGATCTTTGCGTGGCGAGAGCGGATGCTGGATCTCTATGGCGGTTACGCCAGATCGTCGCCCGGATACGAAAGCTGACCGAGACGGATGGTTGCGACGATATACACCAAATAGTCGTATGTGTCGCAGCGATAGGTGAGCGGATTTTTTCCAGTAAGGAATCGCCGGGAACAGTATGCATGCTGAAAGGAGCGGGAAGGCTTGATCCACAAAATCCGCTCGATTGAGCGGTGAACCATCGGCGGTTGTCGTGTTGATTTGTTCGTTCCGACACCGCTTCGCCCTCAGGGCTCGACATATTAGCACCGTTGCAAGGATGCTACACATGTCTGCTATTGCCGCGCTGAATGCGAAGAGCAGGGAGATACCGTTGCGGCGGTAGCCTATTCCGCTCTATGCTATCGGTGTAACCGTGTAGTGCAGGGCTGCCGGTGTGTTTGGGGGCTGAAGGTTAATAGAAAAGATGGATCGTAGACTTCCTCCTGCCGTCAGTGATGAGAACGTGACGGCAACTGTAAAATGGTTCAACGCTACGAAGGGTTTTGGTTTTATCATTCCTGAATCCGGTGGCCGGGACATTTTCATTCATGCTTCGGTGATTGCTGAAACGGGTAATTCGGAACTTCCAGAGGGCGCGACGCTGGTCGTCGACGTCATGGAAACCAACCGTGGCAAGCAGGTCGCTAGAATTCATTCGGTTGATATGTCGACCGCACAAGCGCCCGTTTCCCGCGGGGGAGGCTTCGCGCCGAGCGCGCCGCGCGGCCGTGGCCCGGGCGATGTCGATGACCGTGATGCGCCGGTCGGCCCGCCGATTGACGGAACGATCAAGTTCTTTGATTCCGGAAAGGGATACGGCTTCATCGTCATGGATGACGGTAGCCGGGACGTGTTCATATCCGCCCGAACTCTGGAGCGGAACGGCCTGATGTCGGTCGAGCCTGAACAACGTGTCCGTGTTACCACCCGCATGGGTCAGAAGGGCCCGATGGCGGAAAGTGTCGAGTTGATCTGACCGGTCGGACCATCCGTTTCATCCGTCCGTTGACCCTGACAGGCGTGCCGAGCCTGCTGTCGGGACATGAGATTTTGCGCCCAAACACATTCACAATTTCGTGAGATCGCCGTGATCTCATGGTCGCCGTCGGTTGATCTCAACTGAGATATTATATCGATACGATATAAATTTCTTGAAAGGAAAGTATAGCCCCCCTATATCCGGCCGATATAGGGGGTATCCATGGATATCAAGACAAGCTGCTTGGGTGTTCTGGCGTTGAGGCCGGCCAGCGGCTACGAAATTCGTAAATCTTTCGAAGAAGGCCCGTTCAGCCATTTTGCTGAAGGCGGCTTCGGTTCGATTTATCCAGCGCTCGGCAAATTGACGGCGGAAGGTCTCGTCACTTTTGAAGTGGAGGCCCAGGAAAAACGCCCGGATAAGAAAATCTACCAGATCACCGAAGCGGGCCGCAGAGCGCTGGTGGAGAAGCTTTGTGAAAAGGCGCCGGACGACGACAAGTACAAATCGGACCTTTTGTTCATGCTGTTTTTCGCGGGACAACTACCCGCGGACCACATCCGTACCGTCATCGACGAGCGTATCGAGTTCTATCAGGCGAAGCTCGCCCATTTGACCGAATGCGGCGGGGCCGGGGATGGCAGCGCGCCGGACCTGGTCAGGGAGTTTGGTGTCACGGTTTACAGCGCGATGTTGACCTATCTGCAGGATCATCGTCAGGACTTCATCAAATTGGCTGAGCGCGGGACCCCCGCTGCTGATGCCGCGGAATGAGAATATGACCGAACATTTGAGCAAGATTGAAGGACCGAAGGCCGAAAGGGCGCCCATCGGTCCGTCCGTGGAGGACGCTCCCAAGCCGGAAGCACCGCCGAAGAAACGTCGGCGCGTGAAGCCGTCCATCGTGATTTCGGTTCTGCTGGCGATCGGTGCGGCGGCCTGGATCCTGTCCGGAAATTTGCCCACGGAAGAAGGACAGATCGCTACAGAAAACAGTGCTGCACCCGCGCAGTCCGGGCAGGCTGTTGCCGTCGCGGCACCTAAAGCGGAGAAAAAGGTCCAGTCGGTCCGTGTCTATGAAAGCGTCGCGCAGGTGCGTCGTTCGACATTGAGGATCGCCGGACGGACGGAAGCGTCTCGTACCGGCCGGCTGATGGCTGAAACGGAAGGGGCAATCCGCAGCATCAATGTCGAGGAGGGCGATACGGTCGCCGCCGGCCAGCGTATCGGAACCATCGAAGAAAACGAACGCAGTGCGGTTATGCGGGAAGCGCAGGCCGCGCTGAACCAGCGGGAAATCGAATACACGGCGGCTGCGAAATTGGCGAGCAAAGGGTTCCAGTCCGAAGTCAGCAAGGCGAAGGCCCTGGCCGAGATGGAAGCGGCGAAAGCGGCCCTTGATCGCGCCAGGCTGGACCTGGAGAAAACCCGTTTGTCGATCCCGTTTGACGGTGTCATTTGGACGAAGGACGTCGAACCGGGCGATCTGGTCAAGGTAGGCGATCTTATTGCGACAATAGTGGATCTGGATCCGCTGTTGGTGGTCGCCAATGTGTCGGAACGCGAAGTCGCTGCAGTAACGGAAGGCGCTCTGGCGCAGGCCAAGTTGATCACCGGAGAGTCCGTTGAGGGGATCGTCAGCTATATCTCCCCGCAGGCGGAAACGGCGACCCGCACCTTCCGGGTCGAAGTCGAAGTGCCCGATACGGGCAACCGATTCAAAGCGGGTATCACAGCGGAACTGCTGCTGCCGCTATCGGAGTCAGAAGCCCATCTGATTTCCCCGGCCCTTCTCACGCTGGATGATTCAGGCCAGGTCGGTGTGAAGGTAGTCCAGGAAGGCGAGATCGCTCGTTTCGTTCCGGTTCGGATCTTGGAGGATACCCCGAACGGTGTCTGGATCCATGGTCTGCCCGATCGGGCAACCCTGATCAGCGTCGGTCAGGAATATGTCGGCGACGGTGAAAAGGTCAGTCCCGTCCCCGATACGGTTTTCGTTCCGGAGGCGACCGGCCGGACGTGATCCGGCCATGCGTGTCTGCCCGTTCGAATAAACGCGCCCGCTTGAGGGGAGCAGGAAGAAAATGTCTTTGATCGATGCCGCTTTGAGCCGTTCCCGAACGGTATTGAGCCTGCTGCTGTTCATTCTGGTGGCCGGATTCATAGCTTATCAGGCGATTCCGAAGGAAGCCGACCCGGACATCAATATTCCGATCGTCTACGTCTCCATGCACCACGAAGGCATTTCTCCGGAAGACGCTGAGCGGTTGCTGGTCCGGCCGATGGAGAAGGAACTCCGTTCGATCGAGGGCGTGAAGGAAATGCGGTCCACCGCGTTTCAGGGCGGCGCCAATGTGCTGATGGAATTCGAGGCCGGCTTCGACGCAGACGCGGCGGTAACCGATGTCCGGGAAAAAGTAGATCTGGCCAAGCCGGAACTGCCGGACGATACGGACGAACCCGAAGTTCACGAAGTCAATTTGAGCCTGTTCCCCGTTTTGAACGTGACGCTGTCAGGCGACGTCCCCGAACGGACACTGCTTCGCCTCGCGCGTGACCTGAAGGATGAGGTCGAGGCGATCCCGGAAGTGCTGGAAGCGAAGATCGTCGGCGACCGCGACGAGTCGGTGGAACTCGTTATTGATCCCGTTCTGCTGGACAGCTATGAAATCCGCGCCGACGAATTGCTGCAGGCCATTGCCCGTTCCAACGTCCTGATCGCCGCCGGAAATCTCGATACCGGGCAAGGCCGTTTCGGCATCAAACTCCCCGGCCTGTTCGAGGACGTGCGCGATATTCTGGACATGCCGATTAAGCAGGAAGGCGATGCTGTCGTCCGGGCGCGGGACATCACGAATGTGAAGCGAACCTTCAAGGACCCCGACACCTTCGCACGGATCGACGGTGAACGCGCCCTGGTGTTGGAGGTCTCGAAACGGACCGGCGAAAACATCATCGAAACCATCGAAAAGGTGCGCGCCGTCGTCACGGATGCCAGCCAGGTTTGGCCGGAGGGCGTGGTCGTCGGATACAGCCAGGACCAATCCAAGAATATCCGCCAGATGCTGACGGACCTGCAGAACAACGTCATGTCGGCGATCCTGCTGGTCATGATCGTGATCGTGGGCGCGCTCGGCGTGCGCGGCGGTCTGCTGGTCGGAGTCGCTATCCCCGGTTCCTTCCTGGCCGGCATATTGGTGCTCTATTCGATCGGCCTCACCGTCAATATCGTCGTTCTGTTCAGTCTGATCCTGGCGGTCGGGATGCTCGTGGATGGCGCCATCGTCGTCACGGAATATGCGGACCGAAAACTTGCCGAGGGGCTGAACAAGCGCGATGCCTATGGGATGGCGGCCAAACGCATGGCCTGGCCGATCATTGCCTCAACCGCGACGACCCTCGCGGCCTTCATGCCGCTGCTGTTCTGGCCCGGCGTTGTCGGCGAGTTCATGAAATTTCTGCCGATTACATTGATTGCGACATTGGCGGCCTCGCTTGCCATGGCGCTCGTTTTCGTCCCGGTCCTCGGGGCGAACCTGTTGACCGTAACCAAGGCCTTTTTCACCGTTGTCATCTCCGCGGCGCTTGCGGGCATTGCCGCCAATATCAGTCAGGCTGTCGGACTTGGGGTGCCGCCCACACTGCCGGGGGCGATCGGGTTTTTCATCGGCCTGTATCCGGGCTGGAAGATCGGCAGTTGGATCGGACGCGCGATGGAAGGCGCGGGCGGCGATGCGAACAGCGCGAAGACCCTGTCCGGCGACGCAGATGCGGAAGACCTCGACAAGGTCGGCGGATTTACCGGGCTGTATGTGAAAGTCCTAAAAGGCGCCCTGGCCCACCCCTTGATCGTCCTGTTCCTGGCGATCGGCGCGATGGGGGCGACCTATGTCAGCTACGGCATCTATGGAAAAGGCGTCGAGTTCTTCCCGGAAGTCGAACCCGACCAGTTGATCGTGAACATCCATGGCCGCGGCAATATGTCGGTTTACGAGCGCGATACTCTCGTCGCCGAGGTAGAACGCGAAGTGCTGGCGATCCAGGAAGAGCATGGCGAGTTCAAGACCATCTATACCTCCAGCGGTCAGTTCGAGGCCCGGGACGAGGATGCCGAGGATATTATCGGCAAGATCCAGCTTGAATTCGTCGATTGGGAAGACAGGCGCGGCGCCAATGCCATCAAGGCCGACATCCGGGAAAGGACCGCCCATCTTGCCGGCATTTTCGTCGAGGCCCGTCAGCCGGAAGCCGGCCCGCCGGTCGGCAAGCCGGTTCATGTGCAGTTGTCGTCGCGCGACCCGACCTTGCTCGACGATGCCGCGGCGAAGGTCCGGGCCTTCATGGATGAACTGCCGGGTCTTCGCGATGTTGAGGATTCCAGCCCGATTCCCGGAATTGAATGGGAGTTGACCGTTGACCGCGCGCAGGCGTCCAAGTTCGGCGCCGACGTCTCGCTGATCGGCAATTTCCTGCAACTGGTCACAAAGGGATTGAAGGTTAGTGATTATCGGCCCGACGACGCCGATGACGAGATCGACATCCTTGTCCGGTTTCCCGAGGAATACCGAACGCTGGAGCAACTCGATCGTATCCGCATCGTGACGTCGCAGGGTTCTATCCCGGTCGGCAATTTCGTGGATCGTTCGCCGGAACCGAAAACCGGCCTGCTGCGCCGCGTCGACAATAAGCGGATCGTCTTCATACGTGCCGATGTAGAAGACGGCGTGCTGCCGAACGACAAGGTTACCGAGATCCGGGAATGGCTGGAAACGGCGGGTCTGCCAAGTCAGATCGACGTAACATTCAAAGGCGAGGATGAGGAGCAGGCAGCGGCTCAAGCCTTTCTGATGAAAGCGTTCGCCGTCGCTCTTTTCATCATGGGGATCATTCTTGTGACACAGTTCAACAGCTTCTATTCAGGGCTGTTGATCCTGTCGGCGGTGGTGATGTCCACGGTAGGCGTGCTGCTTGGCCTGATGGTCATCCAACAACCGTTCGGGATTGTGATGAGCGGTATCGGCGTGATCGCCCTGGCCGGGATCGTCGTGAACAACAACATCGTGCTCATAGACACCTACGACCACCTGGCCAGGATAGAGAAGGACCTCAAACTCGCGATATTGAAAACCGGCGCGCAGCGTTTGCGCCCGGTCATGCTGACGACCGTGACGACCATTCTGGGCCTTATGCCGATGGTGATGCAGACGAATATCGATTTCATCACGCGCGAAGTATCGACAGGCGCGCCGTCCACTCAATGGTGGGTGCAATTGTCGACGGCCATCGTGTTCGGCTTGGCTTTCGCCACCATCCTGACGCTGGTCGTGACGCCTAGCCTGCTTATGCTGCGCGCCAGGTTCATCATGCGGCGCCGGGAAAAGGAGGAGCGGGAGGCACAAGCACGTTCCGAGGCAAGCGGTGGGCCCCTTCAGGCACCGGCGGAATAGAGCAGAAGGACTGGGCTGTTTAACGAGGAACTCGGAGCGATCTCGATAGGCGGACGCGCTGCTAGTCGAAAAGCGCGTCGATGGCGGATTGGTCCATGACGATTTTCTCTTCCTCGTCTTCCGTCTCCGCCGGTTTGGTGACGTCCAGAACCGGGACGCTTTCGTCCATTGCGGCAAAGGCAGTGGCGGCGGCGCCTTCCACGCCGTTGATGATGCCGCTGCATCGATCGATCATGCCTTGCAGGGCCTGACTGGACGTGTTGCAGATCGTGCGCGTACGGTCGGCATCGCCGGTCGCCACGGCGGCATCCAGCGCCGCAAATGTCTCTTCCACAGTCTGGTCCATGCGCGCGACGGTCATTTCCAAGGCCTTGCGGTCGGCATCCAGAACATGGTCATAGGCCGCGATTGCCAGATCCTTATGGGTGAATGACGAATCCTGGAAATGCTCCGCGTATGTCTTGGGCTTCCATTCCTTGGTCTCATCCAACATTTCCGGCATGTCCGGAATCAAGTCCAGCATCATGACCAGTTCATTGAAATGGTTCAGGTAGTCCGTCGACAACAACGTGTCCGAGTTGATCGTCGTATTCTCGACCAACTTACGAAATGTGCGCGTGAACTTGAACTGATCGGACAACAACCTGCTCCGGTCGGAATGGCAAACAAATCACACTTACTGTAGAACCATTAAGAATTAGCAAAGAAAAATACGCCGGGCTAGCCGCCGGTTTTCGCCAGTTTTCCGGGTGGCGCAACGCCATGTCCGATCCGGTTTGCTGCGGCCGGACCGTTTTTTAGTGCGAAGCTGGAGAACGTCCTGTGCGCTAGGTGCGGTCCGATTGGATCCCGACATCGCTCTTCGGTTCGTTTCTGAGCGTCGGCAGGATATCCGCGACGGTTGAAACGACTTCGAACAGATCCCGGTTGCGCTGATGGGCAAAGCCCTCTTCGACGATATGATCCACCGTCCCGATCAAGGGCGACCAATACCCGTCGATATCGGCCATCACGATCGGCTTGTCATGCAGCTTCAACTGCCGCCAGGTCAGAATCTCGAAGAACTCATCCAGTGTGCCGAAACCGCCGGGCAGGACCACGAATCCGTCTGACCGTTCCGCCATGATCTGTTTCCGGACATGCATGGAATCCACTGCAATCAGTTCCGTGAGGTCTGCCTTGCCGACTTCCGTATCGTTCAGGAAATGCGGAATGATGCCCGTCACTTCGCCGCCATTCTCCAGAACGGCGTCGGCGATAATGCCCATGATGCCGACTTGGCCGCCGCCATAAACAAGGCGGATCTGTTCACGGGCCAGAATCCTGCCTAGTTCCACGGCCGCATCCTTGTAGGATTGCCGGACACGGGAGGATGAACCGCAATAGACACAGACGCTTTTTATGTTTCGCATGGCGTTTCCAAGAGAAATGGCATTTGCATGACAACCGCTGCGGCGAGGCGACGGCGTTATGCGATACGAGATAAACAGCCTTCGCAGGCGACGCAACCGATCGATATGATGCGCCTGTTCTAATTGATTGCGGATCCGGTTTGAAAAGGGTGAGAATGCCGATGAACCGGTTGGCAGGCAGGCATGATCACGGGCAAGTGAACGCGACGCCATATTCATGCCTATTTTTGCCAGTATTATCCGGATCTCATCTAACGTTTGCACCGGGAGAACATTGATGACGTTTAGGAATACCCTTACCGCTGCCGCGACCGCACTGGCGCTGGTCGCCGGTTCAGCCGTTGTGGCGCATGCCTCGTCGCAGGACGATACGATCAAGCAGAGGCAACAGGCGATGAAGGACATCGGCGCCCAGATGAAGGTCATCAAAGGCTATCTCGGCGGTAGCGGTACCGCCGAGGACGTGGCCGCCGGCGCCGCCAAGATCAACATGTTGATCAAATCCACCGGCGATCTTTTCCCGGCAAATACCGCGCCCGGCGCGAGTGGCGTTACCGTAGAAACGGAAGCACTGCCGAAGATCTGGGAAGATCCCGAGGGCTTCGCCAAGGCTGCTGCGGTTCTTGAAGCCGAATCCGCCAAGCTTGAGGAAGTCGCCGCCTCCGACGATCCCGAAGCGATCGGGGCCCAGTTCGGCGCAATGGCCAAGAACGGCTGCGGCGGGTGCCACAAGGTCTATCGCGTCAAGAAGTGAGCTGATTGCGATAATCGCTATCTCTTGCCGATACGCAAACGGGCGCCTTAGGGCGCCCGTTCTGTTTTCGCAGCCTGGTTTTCCGGCTCTATAGGGTCGGCAGAATCCAGACGACAAAAATCATGGCGAGAACGGCCAGTACGAAGACGAAAAGGCCGCGACTGAGCGGAACCAGCGTCGGCGGGGTCGTCGGTCCGTCTTCACCGTAGCTGCGCCAACCGGTAATCATCGCGCGGATAAGGCCTTCCCGTTTGAACCCCTCATGGAAGGCCACCGCCGCAAGGTGAATGCCTACGATTATGAGGAGGAGGTCGAATAACAGGAAATGCAGTTTCGACGCCTGGTTTCCAATTTCAAAGGAAACCATGTCACTCAACGGGCCCGCGTTGATGAAATCGACATCCTGCGCGAATAGACCGGTGGCGACCTGCGCTGCCAGGAAACCGATTAGGGCGAGCACGGCGTAACCGCCCATTGGGTTATGGCCGATCTCGTTGCCCGGTTTCCGCTGGGTCAGTGATTTCATATAGCCTAGCACTGTGAGGGGCGATTTCAGATAGCTGAGCAGCTTCGACGTGTCGCTCCCCGCGAAGCCCCAGACAAGGCGAAAAAGAACAAGGGTGAGAATGCCATAGCCGGAATAGTAATGGATTGTGAAATAGTCGAACTCGGCGCTGGCCCATGATGTGATGAACAGCGCTACAAGGCACCAATGGAACAGCCGTGTCGGCAGATCCCAGATCTTGATTTCCCGCATGTGTGCCTCCGTTTCTAGGTCGGGTCGAGACCGATTGCCGCGATTCCTGTTCCGGCCCAAATAGAGCCTTCGGGCATTGTCGGATTGCAAAGATTGCACCGAATTGCGTCATGATGGCGAAAGTATTACATTTAAAGCATGAATCTCTGTTTGAAGAGAATCAATGTATGAAGAAATGTTCTCTGCGTATATCTGCGTGGGGGAATCCGGAGAACGTTTGGGGATAGTCGGAGGTGCGCCCTTCCGCCAGATTGGATTGGATGGAATGCGCGCCCGGCTGATAGGGAATGCCCTGGGGCATTCATGGAATCATTTCAGCCTGTTTGGTGCGCCCGTCGCCCGGTTCTCGGCTGTGTATGTATGAGGCGACTTTGAATCGAATTATCCTTGTCGGCATTGCAGGCGTCGCGATCCTCGTTGCGGCGCTCGGGTTGAATTTCTGGCTCAACAGGGATTCCGCCTTGGAAACGGCGACGGGCCCTGCGGAAACGCCCCGGGTGGTCGCCGAACCGGAAGGTGTGCAAGAATCCACCGCGCCGACGGTACAGGAACAGACCCAGTCCGACGCTGCAAAGCCTGCTGCCGGGTCAGAGGGCGCCTCGGAGAACCGCCAGGAAACGGCGCAAGAGGACAGCCAGCCGGCGCCTCAAACCGCAGCGGTTCCGTCGACTTCCGCAGGCACGTCGGGAAGTTCGGGATCAACAGTCTCCCCGCCGACAGGTTCGACGACCGCGAATACACCGCAAACGACGACCGGATCAGCGCAGTCACCGTCAACAGGCACCGCGAAGTCTGATCCGCCAAAATCCACGACGGAGAGCGTCCAGCAGCAAGCGGCTCGCGGCACCTCGCAGGAGCAACCCGCATCGACGGCGGATACGGCTTCCGCGCCGCCGTCCGATGATGCTGCGAAAGCCGCGGCCGAGGATGCGAACAAGCCTGCCTTCGACGTCGTCCGGCTCAGTCAGCAGGGCGATTCGGTGATGGCCGGGCGCGCGACGCCGGGGGCCACCGTCGAAATTCTGGCCGGTGACAAGGCTATCGGGACTGTAACCGCCGACGAGCGGGGCGAGTGGGTGTTCCTGCCGACCGAACCGCTGCCGCCGGGCAATCACGAACTCTCCCTTCGCGCGAAAAATCAGGAAGGCGGGGAAACGAAATCGGACCATGTCGTTGTCCTGGTCGTGCCCAAGAAGGGGGAGGACATTGCGGGGCGGCCGACCGAGGAGGATAGCCAGCCCCTGGCATTGCTGGTTCCCAGCGAAGGGGGCGAGGGCACGACGACCATCCTCCAGAAGCCGACTTCCGTGCCGGGCGGCGTGGAAGCGGAAACTGGAGATCTCGCGCTGGATTCGGTCGACTATGACGATAAGGGCGATCTGGCCCTTTCCGGGCGCGGTAAGCCGAACGCATCGGTTCGGGTTTATTTGAACAATGACTTCGTAGGTGAGGCGCCGGTCGACGATGAAGGGCGCTGGCAGGCCAAGCCGCCTGAGAATGTCGAGCCCGGCGTTTACGATCTGCGGGTGGACCAGGTTGTCGAGCAACAAGTCGTTGCCCGCCTGGAACTGCCGTTCAGCCGATCCGGTCCGATCACCGCGCTGAAGGATGAACAACTCATCATCGTTCAACCGGGCAATAGCCTTTGGCGGATCGCGCGGCGGACCCTTGGCGAGGGGCTGGCCTATACGGTGATCTACGATGCGAACAGAAATCAGATCCGTGATCCGGACCTGATCTATCCGGGACAGATTTTCCAGGTTCCTAAAGGTGCCGTGAATTAGGGTGCTGGAAAGGGAACCTGTTGCATTGATGCCGCCTTTGCGAAGGAAAGGGCTGATTGGCGGGATTCCGCCATTGCTCCTTTCGGCAGGATGGGTAGAAACAAAGCCGCTTTTTCAGGAAGAGACCTGGGCCTTGGATTGGCCTATCATGGGATCTTCTAATATCATGTTTGCGCAGATGGCGAGGCAGCATCAATGTCCCTAGTCGATACCATCAAACCGGTGCTCACCCCGATCAACAAGGAAGGGTATCCGTTCATAACCCTTTTTCTGATCGCGACATTGGTCGGATGGCTGTTATTCGGCGAAGGTGTCCTTGCGGTGGGGTTATTGTTGACGGCGTGGTGCGTCTATTTCTTCCGCGACCCTGCCCGTGTGACACCGGTCAAGGAAGGCTTGGTGATCAGCCCTGCCGACGGCGTCGTTCAGATGATCCGCAAGGCGGACCCGCCGCCGGAACTAGAGTACTCCGGAAAGCAGATGCTGCGCATCAGCGTGTTCATGAATGTCTTCGACGTGCATGTGAACCGAGTCCCGATAGACGGCCACATCACCAAGCTGCATTACCGTCCGGGCGCTTTCCTCAACGCCTCGCTCGACAAGGCGAGCGAAGATAACGAACGCCAGTCGATCCTGATGGAAACGCCGGATGGCAAACAGATCGCCTTCGTGCAGATCGCCGGTCTGGTCGCGCGTCGGATACTTTGCGACCTTGAACCGGGACAGGATGTTCATACCGGAGAGCGCTTCGGCATGATCCGCTTCGGCAGCCGGGTTGACGTGTACGTGCCGGAACGGACGCCGGTTCTGGTCTGCGAAGGCCAGCGCTGCGTCGCCGGGGAGACGATCCTCGCCGATTTGGGCAAGCGGCCGAAGGAATCGCTGAACGGCGTGGTTCGCTGACGCGCCTCGTCAAGCGGACGGACCGCCGGGCGTTCTTGAGGCGCGCGGTCTCGGATTGTAGTCTGCTGCCCAGAGCAGCCTTGTCGCACAATGTAAGGCCGGAATGAATGACGCCTGATCGTAGAACCAAGCGCAGATCCCGCCGGGGACGCCGCCTCAGAGGCCTTTCCGTCCACGGATTGATCCCTAACGCGATCACTGTTTCCGCCACATGTGCCGCTTTGACCGGCGTGCGTTTCGCATTGGAACAACGTTGGGAATTTGCAGTCGGCGCCATTCTTCTGGCGGCGATCCTGGATGCCCTGGACGGCAGAATGGCCCGTTTGCTGAACGCGACGAGCGATTTCGGCGCCCAACTCGACTCCCTGTCCGATTTCGTCGCCTTCGGCGTGTCGCCCGCGATGATCATGTATTTCTGGGCTTTGAACGGGCTTGGCGGGTTCGGTTGGGTGATCGCCCTGTTCTTCGCGGTTTGCGCGGGGCTTCGTCTGGCCCGCTTCAACAGCCGGATCGATAGCCTGCCGTCTTACGCCTACAACTATTTCCAGGGTGTCCCCGCGCCGGCAGGGGCTGGCTTGGGGATGTTGCCCATCATCTTCTTCCTGGCCTTTCCGGAACTGGGACAATTGCCTGCCCCGGTGATCGCGGCCTGGATGGTTGGCGGCGGCCTGCTCATGGTCAGTGAATTGCCGACATATTCCTTCAAACGGATCAAGGTGCCGCGGCGTTTCCTGCTGCCGTCCATGGCGCTGGTGGGGTTGGCGGTTGCGGGCCTGGCCGGTCAGCCCTGGGTTACCCTTTTCGTCGTCCTCGCCGTCTATATGGCGACCTTCCCGATTTCCTTCCGGTCCTATCAGCGCCTGCGGGAGGCGGCAGAGCGCTTGCAGGATGAAACCGACGACGATTCCGGGAACGACGAATCCGGTCAATCGAACGGCAATGGCGCCGTGCCGCTCCGTCCCGTGAATTGAGCCGAGGGCCCACCCTATTCTTCCCCCGCCAGTTGGCCTTGCGACGGGCAACGCTTATGCCGAAGTGGAAACGTAGTTTTCCGGATTTCGGGTTGGCCTTCGGGACCGATTTCCGATGAAGTGACGCCGTCCAAGGGAGGAAACAGTGAACAACGAACCGGACGGTCCTACCGGCCCGCAAGCGGCCTATGAAGCGTTCCTGAAACAGGGACGTTTCATGATCCAGAAATCGGCATCCACCGGCGAATACGTCTTTTACCCGCGGGTCTGCTCTCCATCCGGGGCGCAGGATCTGGAATGGGTTGAGGCCAGCGGTCGCGGCACCGTCTATGCCGCGACCATGAAACGCGGCCGGGACGGCGCGACCAGCATCGTGCTGATCGATCTGGAAGAAGGGCCGCGGATGATGTCGACCATCGCCGGGGACCTCGACCTGCCGATCGGCACCAAGGTAATCGCACGGGTCGAGACAACGGGTGACCAACCGCGTGTCGTCTTCGACCCCGTCCCGAATGGGGAGGATGGCCAATGACCAGTTCCTTGCGCGGAAAGACCGCGATCGTCGGCCTCGGAACCGCAGGAATGGGTGAGGCGCCGGGGTTTTCCGCCCTTGACCTGATGGCGCAGGCTTCCCTGGCCGCAATCGAAGATGCCGGCTTGAACCTGACGGATATCGATTCCGTCTTCACGGCGATGAGCCAACACGCCTTGGCTTCGATGAATGTCGTCGAGTATCTCGGCATCAAGCCGAAATTCTTCGATAGCACCAATGTCGGCGGCTCAAGCTTCGAAATGCACCTGCTGCAGGCGACCTTGGCGTTGGAGGCTGGGCTCTGCGACACGGCATTGATCTGCTACGGATCGAACCAACGCACCGCGAGCGGCAAGCTCGTTTCCGCCGCGGAACCGAACTGGCATGAAGTGCCGTATCACCCACGCCATCCGATCACCGCTTATGCCCTGGCGGCTGGCCGTCACATGCATGAATTCGGCACGACCCGGGAAATGCTGGCCGATGTCGCGGTTGCCGCGCGCGGTTGGGCGAACATGAACCCTGAGGCCTTCGCGCGTGGCCCCCTGACCCGACAGGACGTGCTCGACAGCCGAATGATCAGCGACCCCCTGTCGAAACTGGATTGCTGCCTCGTTACGGACGGTGCGGCCGCCTGTATCCTGACCAGGGCAGACCGCGCGCGCGATCTGAAACAGAAGCCGGTCTATTTTCTCGGCGGGGCCGGCGCCAACTGGCACCGTTCCATCGTCGCGATGCCGGACCTTACCGTCACCGCGGCGGCGGATAGCGGCCCGCGCGCATTCGAGATGGCAGGGGTGACGCATGACGATATCGACCTCGCCATGCTCTACGATGCCTTCACGATCAACACGATCCTTTTCCTGGAGGATCTGGGTTTTTGTCCGAAAGGCGAAGGCGGTCGTTTCGTTCAGGATGGACGCATCGCGCCGGGCGGCGAACTGGCGGTCAATACCAATGGCGGCGGTCTTTCGTGCGTTCATCCGGGCATGTATGGAATGTTCCTGATTGCCGAAGCGGTAACGCAGATCCGCGGCGATGCGGGCGAACGACAACTGGCGGCGTGTGACGTGGCACTGTTGCATGGAAATGGCGGAACGCTCTCCAGTCAGGTGACGTCTTTCCTGGGTTCGGGCAATACAATCTAGAAAATTTAGGCGAGGATGTATTCGTGGCGTATGATTTCACTTCCCTGACCAATCTTCTCGCCCCGAAAACCGTGGCGGTGGTCGGCGCTTCCGCAAATCCGATCCGGATCGGCGGTCGGCCCATCTCCTCCATGCTGAAGGCGGGCTTCACGGGTACGATTCTGCCGGTCAATCCGAAGCGAGACGAAATTCAGGGCCTGCCCTGCTACGCGTCGGTTTCCGACCTTCCGACCGATCCCGATGCGGCCATCGTCGCCGTGCCCGCCGTGGATGTCCTGCCGGTCATAGAGGACCTCGGGCAAAAGGGGTGTCGTTGCGTCACCCTGTTTTCCGCCGGCTTTGCCGAATTGGGCGAAGAAGGCCGCTTGATGCAGGAGCGCCTGATCGAGACCGTTGACAGACATGGTATGCGATTGCTCGGCCCAAACACGCTTGGCGCATTCAATGCGCTGAACGGGTATTACGGTACTTTCAGCAGCTCGCTGGACAGCGGTTATCCGATCCCCGGCAATATCGGTATTGCCAGTCAGTCCGGCGCTTATGGCACGCATCTTTTCGCCGTGGCCAGGAACCGGGGTCTGGGCGCTTCCGTCCTGGTTGCTACCGGAAACGAGGCCGATATCACCGTGGGCGATGCGATCGGTTGGATGGCCCAAAGCGATGAAGTGGAGGTAATCTGCGCCTATCTCGAAGGCTTCAACAAGCCGGACCGACTGCTTGAGGCGCTGGAACTTGCGCGAGACGCGCGCAAGCCTGTCTTTGTTATGAAAGTGGGACGCAGCACGCTCGGCGCGGCGGCGGCGCAATCTCATACGGCGACCTTGACCGGTGATGATGCCGTGGCCGACGCCGTGCTGGCTGAATACGGGGCGGTGCGCGTCGACCAGACCGAGGACATGCTGGATTTCGCCTATTGCGCCCACCAAAGGGTTTATCCAGCGAACAACACGATGGGTTTCATCACGATCAGCGGCGGCGGCGGCATTGTCGCCAGTGACGAGGCGGACGCCATAGGATTGTCCATGCCGCCGATGCCCGAAGATGCCCAGAAGGAATTGAAGGAACTGCTGCCGATCAGTTCGCCCGTCAATCCGCTGGACGCGACCGCGCAGTCGATCAACGAACCGAGCCTGATGGAAAAGTTCACGCGCGCCGCCTTGGAAAAAGGGGGCTATAGCTCGATCTGTGGATTTTTCACCAGCGTAGGCGGTGCGCCGGTTCTGGTCCCCAGTGTCATCGAAGCCCTGAAGCCGATCCGCAAGGAATATCCGGACCGGTTGATGGTTGTCTGTGTCGTGGCGCCGAGTGATATCGTAAAGCAGTATGAAGAGGCCGGCTTCCTGGTGTTTGAGGATGGAAGCCGCGCGGTCCGCGCCATTCATGCGATGGGGGTGGTCGGCGACAACTTCGCGGCGGCCGAAGCCGCACAGGGCGCGAAACCGGTCCTGCCTTCGGTCTCGCTTCCGGAGGATACGCCGGATGAGTTCCAGTCGAAAGCTTTGCTGGCCGCGGCAGGGATCACCGCTGCACCTGAGGTGGCCGCGACATCGAAGGACCAAGCCGTTGCCGCTGCGACCGAGATTGGATTCCCGGTCGTGATGAAGATCCTTTCGCCCGACATTCTGCACAAGTCAGAGATCGGCGGCGTTCGCCTTGGAATCGGTTCGGCGGAAGAGGTGGCGCAGGCGTATGACGCCTTGCTCGAAGCGGCAAAGACCCATGCGCCGAAGGCCCGCGTAACGGGCGTGCTGGTCGCCAAGCAGTTGAACGGCGGTACGGAATGTTTCATGGGGGTCAGCCGGGACCCGGCCTTCGGTCCGGTCGCCGCTTTTGGCCTGGGCGGCATTTTCGTTGAAATCCTGAACGATGTCGTGATTCGTCGCTGTCCTTTCGATGAAGCGGCCGCGCGGGAGATGATCCTATCGATCAAGGGCAGTCCCATTCTGACCGGTGCACGCGGGCGCGAACCGGTTGATATCGATGCCTTGGCATCGATGTTGTCGAAACTTTCCGGTTTCGCCGCCGCGGCCGGTCCGCGGCTGAAATCGATCGACATCAATCCCGTCATGGCGATGCCGGGATCAGGCGGCGCTTTCATGCTGGATGCGGTTGTGGAGACCGACACGGGCAAGGAAGGCGGCGGCCATGGCGATTGATCCCGACTACCTGTTGAACATCGACCTGCCGGAGGTACGCCAGACAGTCGGGCCGCGCGACTATGCGCTCTATGCCCTGTCAATCGGTGTCGGGCAGGACCCCTTGGACGAACGGCAATTACGGTATGTCGGCGGGTTCGAGGAGATTGAGCCCTTCCCCGCCATGCCGGTTGTGCTGGGGCATCCCGGCTTCTGGCTTTCCGACCCGAAGACCGGTGTCGATGCTGTCCGCCTCGTGCATGGCGAACAGGGGATGACCGTTCATGCACCCTGCCCGGCAGAAGGGGTGGTGGTCGGCAAAACCCGCGTCACCGGCCTTGTAGACAAGGGAGAGGGACGCGGCGCGTTGCTCTATTGGGAAAAGGAACTGCGCGATGCGGATGCCGGAACCCTGTTGGCGACCACCCGCAGCACGGTCTTCCTGCGCGGGGATGGCGGGTTCGGCGGGCCATCCGGGCCAGTTAAGCAAGCACATAAGATGCCGGAGACCGATCCGGAACTGTCCTTCGAGTCCAAAGTCCGGCCCGAGCAGGCCCTGCTGTACCGTTGGCAGGGTGACGACAATCCGTTGCATCGGACGCCGGAAGTGGCATCGAAGGCAGGCTTTGACCGACCCATCCTGCATGGGCTGTGCACCATGGGCATGGCTTGCCATGGTCTCTTGGCGGTTTTGTGTGACTATGACGCTTCCCGTTTCCGTGGGGTTGATCTGCGCTTTACCGCGGTGGTCTTCCCGGGAGAGACATTGCGGACCGAGATATGGCGCGACGGGTCGTTCCGCACCCGCGTTCTGGAACGGGACAAGATCGTTATAGACAACGGCAAATTCGACTATATCCGATAACACGCGAATTGCCCGTCGGCAGCAGGGAGAAGAACATGTCCGATGTCCTGGGATTGCAAGACAAGGTCGCCATCGTCACCGGCGCGGGCGGCGGCATCGGCCGTGGCATCGCGCTTGAAATGGCGCGGGCCGGCGCCAGAGTCGTGATCAACGATATCGGCGTGTCCCTGGCGGGCGAGGGCGGGTCGGCTTCCCCGGCGGAAGAGACAAAGGCCATGATCGAGGAGATGGGCGGTCAGGCCGTGATCAGCACAGACAGCGTTTCCGACTGGGAAAGCGCGAAGAGGATCGTGCAATGCGCGCTGGTTAGTTTCGGTCGCCTGGATGTCGTTGTGAACAATGCCGGCATCCTGCGGGACGCGATCTTTCACAAGATGGACCCGGCCGATTGGCGGGCCGTCATTGATGTTCACCTTAACGGCAGTTTTTATGTCAGCCGTGCGGCGGCGGACCCGTTCCGGCAACAGATGAGCGGCGCCTTCGTTCATATGACAAGCACGTCGGGCCTGATCGGGAATTTCGGGCAAGCGAATTATTCTGCCGCCAAACTGGGCATTGTCGGACTGTCCAAGTCCATCGCACTCGACATGGCGCGCTTCGGTGTGCGCTCCAACTGCATCGCGCCATTCGCCTGGAGCCGCATGACAGGATCGCTTCAACCGAAGACACCCGAGGAAGCGGAGCGGATCGAACGGCTGAAGCAGATGACGCCGGAAACCAATGCGCCGCTGGCCGTCTTCTTGGCCTCCAACGCCGCGGCGGATGTCAGCGGCCAGATTTTCGCCGCGCGCCTTAACGAAGTTTTCCTGTTCAACCAGACCCGCCCGATCCGCAGCGTCCACAAGGCCGAGGGCTGGACCCCGGAGACGCTCGCGGAACGCGTCTTGCCGGCTTTCAAGGCCAGTCTGACGCCGCTTGAACGCAGTGGGGATGTCTTCGCCTGGGACCCGGTTTGAGCCCTTTTGGACCTGGCGGCATGATACGCTATTCGCAGGACAATACCGGCATGATCGTCAGCCCTGTTTCCGCGCATTTCTGTATGAATTTCCACCGGTCATTAGGAACTTCTTAAATTCTTTCCAGGTATGGTGCCGCATAGTTTGAAAAGGACGCCGTTATCAAACGCCGCGGCGCATTTGTTCAGATTTATGGTTTGATGGTGTCATACGATTTGAGTGCGGGTGGCCTGTGTCTATAAAAATGGAAATTGATTGGCCGAACGGGATCATTGAATTTCGTGTTACAGGGTCTTTGACGGCAATGGCCATCGTTGACGGCTATGCTCTGTTGAGTGCAAGCCCGATGAACAGGGCGTTGCGTGGAATCGTCTGGGACGCACGTGCGGCCGATTTTAAGACACTCGATGCCGAGACGATGAGGGCTGCCTTGCGCGCAAACCCCTTGCCGACCGATATTCTTCAAAATCTTCGTATCGCCACCGTATTGTCCGAGGAGTTCTGGACGGAGGCGCAGGACCTTGGCAGGGATTGGGTCGAGGTCGGCAAATCGCTCGACATTGCTGATCGCCGACTGTTTCAGAACCTTCAGGAAGCCCGCGATTGGGTGACGCAGAACACACGCGATGCGGACAAGACCCAAGCGGCCGGTTGTTAAGGGCGGCGCTTGGCCTGCGGTCTGATCGACGCTTGGTCGGGTCGGATGATCCGCAACGGGAACGCAGAGGCTGCTGCCGATGTTCAAAGCGATAGCCGCACTCGATTACCGGACCCTCCGTGTGCTGCTGACGGCCACGATGGTGACCGGCGCCCTGCTGATGCTGTCTTTCGCGGGGGATGCGACGTCCGGGAAATCGGAAGACAACCTTCTGGCTCTGTCCTGGCAGCCGGCCTTCTGCGAACTTCGTCCCGGGAAATCCGAATGCAGACGGCTGAATGCAGGGCATTTGCCGTCGGCCGCGCGGCAACTTTCCCTGCACGGCCTCTGGCCGCAACCACGCGGCAAGGATTATTGCGGCGTATCGGATGCGGATCGGAACATCGACAAGAAGGGGGACTGGTCCTCCCTGCCCGAACCGGCGATCGACGCCGAAACGCTCGGCCGGTTGCAGGCAGCGATGCCAGGGATGGAGAGCCATCTGCACCGGCATGAATGGATCAAGCACGGCACCTGCTATCAGACATCCGGCGGAAATGATGCGGCCGACGTCTACTACGATGACTCGTTGTATGTCACCACCGCCATCAACCGATCCGTCGTGGTCTCGTTTCTGACCGCTCGGATTGGAAATAGGGTCGATACACACGTTGTCCGCGATCGGTTCGATGAGGCCTTCGGCCCTGGCGCAGGGGAGCGTGTGGCCTTTGTATGCAAGCAGGATGGAAGCAGAACCCTGCTTCAGGAAATGCGAATTGGATTGCGCGGGACGGTTTCGCCGGATCGGGCCGTAGGGGATTTGATCCGCGCCGCGCCTACCGTTCCCATAGGATGCCGCTCGGGAATTGTAGATCCCGTAGGGCTGCAATAATCCGTCACGTCAATACAGGCTGAGACCTTGAATGGCCGACCTCAAGCGGGGGAGGACCATTGTCATGTGTCCTCCTCATCCGCGAATTCGCGCGCGATTTCGCTGAACCGCACTTCGATTTCCAGGAATGCATCCACGATATCCGGGTCGAAATGCGTGCCTCGCCCTTCCCGGATCATCGAAACCGCTTTGTCATGAGAGAAGGCGGGTTTGTATATCCGCTTCGATATAAGGGCGTCATAGACATCCGCGACCGCCATTAGGCGTCCGGAAAGCGGAATTTCTTCTCCTTTTAATCCCGCGGGATAGCCGGACCCGTCCCACTTCTCGTGATGGTTCTGGGCAATTTCCCGGGCATAGCGAAGAAAGGATGTCTCCGTTTCGTCCAGCACCTTTTCCGCGACCATGATGGCTTCCGCGCCGAGCGTGGCATGGGTCTTCATGATCTCGAATTCTTCCGGTGTATGTCGACCGGGTTTGAGCAGAATTCTGTCAGGAATCCCGACCTTACCGATGTCGTGTAATGGCGCGGATTGATAAAGAAGATCGATCGTTTCGCGATCGAGAAACGATGCGTATTTGTCGTGACGACTTAAATGCTGCGCCAGAGCTTTCACGTAGTTCTGGGTACGCCGAATGTGGTTGCCCGTTTCGTTGTCGCGGGTTTCGGCCAGGGAGGCCATCGCGTTGATGGTTACGTCTTTGATCCTCTGAATGTCTCGCGTGCGCGACTGCACTTCCGATTCCAACCATTCCGCTTTGTCTCGCAGGAAATCGGCGTGGCTCTTGAGGAGCAGATGATTACGGACACGTGCCTGAACCAGCGGCGGACTGATCGGTTTCGTGATGTAATCGACGGCGCCGAGTTCCAGTCCGATCTTCTCGTCCTCCGGGTCGGTCCGGGCGGTCAGGAAAATCACAGGGATGTTCTTGGTATTCTCGTCGGCCTTCAACCGGCGGCAAACCTCGTACCCGTCCATTTCCGGCATCATCACGTCCAGCATGATGAGGTCCGGCGCCTCGGCGGCGCCGGCAATGCGCAGTGCCCTTTCCCCATTGGTCGCAACCTTCACGCGGTAATGCTCACGCAGCAGGTCGCTCATGAGGGAGAGGTTTTCAGGCGTATCGTCGACGACAAGCACCGTCGAACTCAAGTCATTGGAATTCATGTCAATGTAGGTCCGGCTGTAGCGAGATGTGGGTGGGGTGCCCTATTTCAGTCACGTCAATTGATCACGGCTTCCGGGTCGATCAAGGCCAATGCCTCTTCGAATTCGAACCGGTTCAAATAACCAAATAGGTCTTTCGCGCGTTGTTCGCCCAAAGCTGAAACCAGCGTTGTGCGATGCGCGTTGCTCCATTCGACGGCTTCTGCGTCATCGTCCTGCAACAAGGTTGTCAGACGCGCTAGGATCTCTTCCGACGCTTCTTCGGAAACGTCACGATCCTGTGTTCCCCGATCGACACTTTCCTTCGAGGCCTGATCCATGGACGAGACGAGTTCTGCTGCAATAGCCGCGACCAGGGGTTCGACAGCGCCTAGCAAGGCGACGACGTCCTGCTCCAACGTTGGAACCGAGGTCACCGTTCTCGCTTGAACCTCCAGGTCGCCCGCTTGGTCCGCAACGGCCCCGGCCCCCATCGTCGCCGCGAGGCCTTTCAATGTGTGCGCCGCCCGTTCCAGGCGATTGGGGTCGGTGTCACTCAGCGCGCTGCGGAACGATGCCTCCATTTCAGGCCAACCTTCGCAGAAACTCTGCAGCAGGGATCGGTAACGGGGCAGATTGCCGTTGAAATAGGAAAGTCCGAGACGATCGTCCAATCCCGGAATGTCGAAGCCGGTCCGCTGACCGGGTGCGGTGTCCGGCGTCCGATCGTTTCCTTGGATGGGGGGCGTCCAGCCGTCGCTGTCTTCCCGTCCCGCGAAGCGGGCCAATATGGTATAGAACGCCGCGATATCGATGGGCTTTCCCAAATGTTCCGTCATGCCCGCGGCGATGAAACGCTGGCGGTCACCGGCCATGACATTCGCGGTCATTGCGATGATTGGCAGGTTCTGGAATTTCTCGTTGCTTCGAAGGATCTTTGTGGCGGCGACACCGTCGATGACCGGCATATGCACATCCATCAGCACGATGTCGAATGTTTCGCGCTCGATCCTGTCGACCGCCTCCCGGCCGTTCGACACGACGGTGACGGACGCTTTTGTGTCTTTCAGCAGTTCCACGACGATTTCCTGGTTCGTCGTATTGTCTTCCGCCAACAATATTCGGACGTCCTTCAGGTTCGGCGCCGTGGCCGATTGTATCTGGCTTCGCCCGTCGGACATGGGTGAGATGGCACCGCCGGGACCGTCGAACAACTGCACGACCACATCGTAGAGCACTGAAGCGCTAACGGGTTTCATAAGCATCGTCAGCAGATTGCTCTCCTTCGATGCTTCGGGGAAACGCTCATCCCCATAGGCGGTCACCATGACGAGTGTAGGTTCGTCCGGATTGCCCGAGAGTGTGCGGATGCGGTTCGCTGTTTCGTAGCCATCCATGCCGGGCATATGCCAGTCCAGGAAGATCACCGCATATGGCGCTCCGGTTTCCAATGCACTCACATATGCCTCGATCGCGGACGAGCCGTCCGCCGCCTGATCGACGGAAAGGCCCATTTCTTCTAGCATGCCGGCAAGGATTAGCCGTGCGCTGTCATTGTCGTCGACCACAAGGACGCGGGTCCCGGTCGACCGGGCGCGATACTCCCGAACCGTCCTTAGATGATCGTCCTTCTTGAAGGGGGCTTCGAACCAGAAGGTGCTGCCTTTGCCTGCCGTGCTCTCCAAACCAACTTCGCCGCCCATCAACTCGGCGAGCTTCTTGCAAATTGACAAGCCCAGCCCCGTCCCGCCGTATCTCCGGGTTGTGGATGCGTCCGCCTGTTGAAATGACTGGAAGAGTTTCGATTGCTGTTCCGGTGTCAGGCCGATGCCGGAATCCGTGACCGACATGCGTAATCGCACGCGTTCGTCGCAATCCGAGACCACATGGACCGAAACCGCGATTTCCCCTTCTTCGGTGAACTTCACCGCGTTGTTCGCGTAGTTGGTGAGGATCTGACCGATGCGCAACGGGTCCCCGATCAGGCTTAGCGGCACGTCCGGCGCAATACTCAACAGGAACTCCAGGCCTTTCGACGCCGCCTTCTGCGCCACGACATCCGCGACGTTACGCAGCACCTTTTCGACGTCGAAGGAAATGTTCTCGATATCGAGTTTGCCGGCTTCGATTTTCGAGGAATCGAGGATGTCGTTCACAATCGCTAGAAGGTTCTGACTGGAAGCATGCACCCGATCCACGAAGCCGGCCTGGCGATCCGTCAGGCTGGTCGTGCGCAGCAAATGGGTCATGCCGACGATGGCATTCAACGGGGTGCGGATCTCGTGACTCATATTCGCCAGAAAAGCCGACTTCGCCTTGTTGGCGGCATCCGCCTGCAGGCGGGCCTCGATCAACTCTTCTTCGATTTCCTTCCGTCGCGTGATGTCGCGCATGATGCCGGTGTAGAAAACCTCGTCGCCGACGATCGCTTCTCCGACCGACAGTTCGATCATCACCGGGGATCCGTCGCGCCGCCGACCGATAACCTCTCGGCCGATCCCGATGATATGCGCCTCACGGGTCTCTTCGTAACGCTTGATGAAGCCCGTATGCTCGGTTTGACTGATGCCGTCCGTCAGAACGGACACATTCGTGCCAATGGCTTCATCGGCCGTGTATCCGAAGATTTGCTGCGCGCTCTGGCTCCAGCGCTGAATCGTGCCATGGGTGTCGATGACCACGATCGCTTCGGCGGCGGTATCGAAAATCGTCTGCAGGCGGGTCTGGTCCTCCAGCGCCATTTTTTCGGCGGCTTTTCTTTGCCGGACTTCCTCTGCGAGTACTCGGGCCGTTTCGTTCTGTCTCGCGGCAAAGGAAGCGGCGGCGACCCCAACGGCCAGGGCCAAGGTCCCCAGCCCGACGAACAATGCCATAATGCCGGGGTTCAGGCCGTCTACGGCGGGCGGCGCTTCGGGGATCGGGAAAAACACGGCTGCTTGCATCGCGACGTAATGCATCGACGCTACCGCGCAACCCAGAATGATGGAGGCGATGAACTGACGGGTTCGGGACGGTTCACCGTTTTCCTGGCCGTAAGCGGCGACCGTCAACGCGACATAGGACAGGCCGACGGCCGCCACGACCGATAGCCCCACGAGACTGGGGTCGTACAGCAGCACGGCCGGCAACCGCATGGCGGCCATGCCGACATAATGCATCGTCCCGATACCCGCCCCCATCAGAACGGCGCCGATTATCAATCTTGTCTGAAGTCCGAAATCCGTTCGGCCGATGACGACCAGTGCCGTCAAACTCGCAAGGATGCCGGGAAGGATCGAAACCGCCGTCGTCAGAAAGTCGTATGAAATCCCGCAGGGCAGGGAGAATGCCAGCATTCCAACGAAATGCATGCCCCAGATCGATCCGCCAAAGCCCAGACCGCCTGCGAACTTCCACAACAGGTGGTTCGTCGTGCCGGTCGGTGCGCGGCCTTCGCTCTGTGAGTAGCTCGTCAAGCCTGACCATGCGCCGCAAACCGCGATCACGATGGACAGAATCACCAAATCCGCCCGGAAGTAACCGATCAGCGGAACCTGGAGCTCGGGCGCGTTGACGAGTTCGGTAAAGAAGGAATTCAGATACATTCGGTTCAATGATTTCTATGAAATGGGGGCAGGGTTGGGATCGTTCATTATATTATGTTGCATTTAATAAGCGATATATCAGATTGGATTTTCATGAATAACCGTAAAAATTCACCTTTTCCAACCACCTGTTCATTATGTGGGTTGAAAAAGTAACGGTGTTACCGTCCGCGCTGTAGAATCCATTGCAGGACCGTTGCGGTTCCGCGAGGACCGTCATGTCCTGAAGTCCCAAGATCTATTCCGCGTGAGCCCTGGGATTGGGCGGCCGCGGCAATCGCGGCGCCGTATCCGGTAAGCCCGGCCCCGCGTGAGGATGCCCCAGGTTGATTGTCGGCAAGAAACCTGAAATCGGCTTCAGGATGGCCTGGCTTTGCCTCCTGGGCCAAGATGATCAGCCGCTCGGCGACATTGCGCGGGCCCGTGTTGTCGTCGGTGTAGGCGGCGAAACGCAAGGGCGGTAATCTGTCGCCGGCATGAATCCGATTGCTTTGGCCGACCGGCGGAAACAGCACGGCCAAGTCATTTTCTGCGCCCAGAAACAGAATGGTCAGATCCCAGTCTTCGCGGCTTCTGTTCCTGATCTGCAAGGTAAGCAGATCGCAATGTCCGAGTACCGTGACGCCGTTTACGAAGTCTTCGTTGTCCAGGCGTGCGACGCGGCCGCAATTGAGGTCCGATCTTTTTGCCACGCGGCTGAGTGCTTCCGGAGCGACAGCGGCAACCTGCAGGCGGAGGGCAATCGTATCGTCGAAGGGTACGGAGGCCGCTTCCAAGGCCAGGGTCATGACGAGCCGTGCCCGCGCTGCCTTTCGGATCGCGTCCCGCAATCGGGCGGCATCCTGCTCCAATTCGCCAGTGAGAGCGATGGTGGCAGGTGAGGGGCCGGACCCGTCGCCGTCTATGACTCCGTCGGCTGCACTCAGCACGGTGGTATCGCCGCGTTGCAAAAGACGGAAATCCGCCGGCGCATCCGGTGATACCCAACGGATGCCGAATGCGTCGGCCAGGTCAGTGTCGCGCTTAAGACGATTGACCGCCTGCCGCAGCGGCCCGGATGAAGCCTCAGATGGCAAGGCCACTGTGAAATCCGCCCGGAAACGCCGTTTGGAGGCCTCGCCCCAGAGCACCGCGCCTTCCGCTCGGTCGGCCGCCGCGAAAAGCTGACGCAGCTTGTCCGACTTGGCTTCCAACCGGCTTTCGAACATGGTGGCTTCAGTTATCGCGGCAAGGCCGAGTCCTTCGGTTGTGTCACGGGTGACACGGGTCACCGCGATCTCGTCCCCCGGGCCCAGGCCTTGCAGACGTCCGGCTGTCAGCACATGTGTGCCGACAGGGCTCACCGACCCAGGCGGGTTCCGACGAACGATTGGCCAGGCCGGGCGGGTGTTCACCTCTTCCATCCCGAGCACCGTCTTGGCCAGACCGGTTCCCTCGAATTTCGGCACAGCGGAGGTTTCCCCCTGTGCCGCATAGGAGGCGACCAGGGCATTCGCGGCTTCCTGGTAGCTGAGGGCCGGGCTCCGGCTCAGGACGGAGAACAGGTTGAAGCTGAACACACCGAAAACACGCTCGTCCTCGGGTACCATTCGGCGTTCCAATGTCGCCTGATTGTCCTGGGCGGCGAAGAAAGCGGCGAACCCGCCCGCATCCGGTTTCAGAACGGGAATCTCAGGGGGGGCAGGCAGCAACTCGGACCCGGTGCCGGCCAGTCGTCGGCGCAGGCTTCGCAATTCGCGCGGGTCCAGCGCGAGCCTAACGCGCCGTTCGGACCCGCCCCCTGCGCCGCGCGTCATGCCGCCGGAATGGCAGGAGTCGAAAACCAGCCAGACGAAGGCTCCGGTGTTACGCAACCGCGTGACGTGACGGCGCAGCAATCCGTCGCTCAACGCATTCGGGAAGACACCGATTTCCTCATCCATCGGCTGGGCATCCATCGGCAGGAAGACTTCGTCGAGAGAGTCGCCCTCATCCTCCAAAGCCGCGCCCAATTGTTGGCTGCCATGCCCGGCGAAGTGCAGGTAGACGGTGTCGCCCGGACCCACTTGCTGCCGGATCGCGTCAATGGCCTTTTCAATGGTACCCAAGGTTGGGTCGCCGATCGCGCCTTCGACACCATCGGCAAGAAGCGTAATCCTTTCCGCCGGCACGTTCCGCGATGTCAGAAAATTCCGCGCGGCAATGACGTCATTACCGGGGCCGCGCAAAGTGAAGTCGGGTCCGAGCGCTGGATATGAGTTGACCCCAACCAATAAGGCGTGGACTGCCGCCGAGGCCGGCTGAATGAGGATCAACGGCGCTGTGACAAGAAATACAAGGGCCAGCGGAATCCGCAAGATCATGGAGCCGGTAACGGAAACCTTCATACGCGCGCACTTGTCTAATGAATTGATGGGTTTAGACTTTCCAATCGGAAACGTATCACAGTCCCGGCGTGAAAAAAGGGTGGTCTCATGATCAGTGGTGTCTCGCGGTTTTTCGGCCTTTTCCTGGCGGTTTTCATCGTTACCTGCCTGACATCCAGGTCCTCCCATGCATTGGACAGCGGCCTTGCCGAAGCGCTGGAGCGCCACGCGGCGGGGATGGAGACGGTTACCCAAGAGAATTACTACGATGTTTATCAGCAATATCTTCAGCGCAGCTGGGAACTGACCCGCGCGCTCTATGATGCAAACGCACCCGCCGAAAGGCTTGCCCTGGCGGAACGGACAATCGCCTTGCTGGGCAAGACCGGTTATCCGGATATCGACGAAATACAGAAGTTCGAATTTGAACGATTCGTTGCGCTTTACCAACTCGGCCGCGGCACGGATGCCGAAGAGTTGTTGGGCGACGAACTGCGCGGGCAATTCCTTCGCAATTATCTACCCCCGAAAATGCAGGACATCACGGCGCGCGCCGCCTTCAGGGAAGGGGAAAATGCTCTCAACAATGGCCAGTTGGAATCCGCGCCGTGGGTATATTCGGCGGCGGCGCGCGATTACCTCAAACTTGAAGGCGCCAACTCGCCGAGCCGCATTGTCGCGATTTCGAGAAGTGCTCTGAGTTCCGCCATGAGTGGCCGCTACAAACAGGCGCGACAGGAACTGGACCGTGTCTTCAACGAAGGTGGGCTATCGGCTGACGCTGCACGGGCGCTTGCCGATGTTGCCGGCAAGGTCGCGCTGATGGCCGGCGACGCCGAAAAGGCCGCCGGTTACTTCGACCAGGCTCTGGACGCGGAGCAACGAAAGACCCCACCTCATAATGGTGGGGCATTTGGAACCCGGCTTGCCGCGGCGAGCGTCTACTTGCGGACCGGGCAGATAGGCAAGGCGGCTGAGATCGTCGACACGTTGTATTCGGCGACCTCCAGCTTGGAGATGTTGGCCCGTATCCACCGGTTGGCCGGTCGGATCGCTTTGGCTGCAAACGACCCGACCGCTGCCAAGGCCTCTCTGCTTCAAGCCCTGAAATCCATCGACCAGGACCCGTTGCAGAATTTCAAACTGCGTGGGGCACTCTTGGCGGATTACGCAGCCGTTGGGGGCGGCGCCGATCTCGATGATCCCTTTCCCATGGCCGGAAGTGCGGCGGAGAGCATTCTCAACCGGGCGGAACGCATGATCGCCGAGCGCCGTTACCAGTCTGCACTGGATAACTTGGCTCCGCTCACCGCGGCAGGCGACCTTTCACCGTCGCAGCAAGGCCGTCTCGTACTCGCTCTTGCCCATGCCAATTTCTTCCTTGAAGGGCCGACCGGGGCGGGAGAGGAAGGCTTGGTTCAGACATTGAGCGACGCTGCTATCTTCCCCGATTCCGCTAGAGCGGGAATGCTCTACCTTGCCTTCGAAACCGCAATGCATAACCGAAGCCTGGAGCGTGCCGGCGACTTTCTTGGTCGTTTGGAGGAGATCGTTTTCGCTCACCGGCCGGAAGGACATCCCGACCTGTTCGTGATCGCCAGTTTGAATGCGGCGCTCTACTACGGACAATACGCAACCGATAATTTTTACGACGAGACGGGGCAAACAATAACGGCTGAATTCGGTAAGGTCGTCGTCGCCAGCGCCCGGGATTTCGGTTTGGTGTCGCCGGTGACGGCACAGGTCCTGAAGCCGCAGCTCACCTATGGTATCCGGCACGGAAACGATTGGGTCGAGGATGTCGGCGAGGGCAATGCGGCTGTTCTGCACACGGACCTCGTCAGCGGCCTGTTGGAGATGACCGGGCATCCGACAGATGCCGATCTACTCCGCCTCAAATACGAAAGGGCACTCTCCATTCTCGCCAGCCTGGCGGACAGCTATGGCGAGCAGCGCGATGTGCGATTGCGCAGCGGCTTGGCGGCGTTGGACGAGATCATTGCCGCCCAGCAGGATCGGGGGGCGTCCAACCTTGCCGAAGAGGCATCGTATCTCCGCTCACTGTTCAATGGCGCCACGCCGCGCGATACGGACACTATCCTTGCGAAAAAGGCGATGGAAGCGCGTGGCTTCGATCCCAAGGCGATCCTGGCAATCTTGTTTGGCGCGCCGACACAGGAAGACCCACGCATGGCGCGAATTCTGAAAAGGCTGATCGAGGCCGAATACGGTATTGATCGTGAAGACGGAGGCTGGGGCGGATACGCCGAGTCGTTGATGGCGGATCTCGCCTTCGATCCTGAAACGGGAACCCATTTCGGTTTCGCGCCCTTTGATACGCAATCCTATCCCGAAGGGAAAAGCGTGCTCGAGAGAAGCGCTTTGATTTCGGACTGTTTCCGCAATGGTCGACCCTGGTCAGATTGCACGCTGACTTATTCTCCGCTGGGCGGCGGCAAACTGACCGCGGAGGAGGCCGCTGAATGTCGGGATCAAGCCCTCCAGGCGGAAAGGCATTCCGTGATTTATGCCCGGTATGAAGCGGATGCGGTGGCCGCGGATGCCCAGGAAAAATACGATCTCGCCTCTTCCATCAGGCAACAGCGGGACGAGGAGTTGGAACAGGCGGGGCTTTCGAGCATTTTTCCGTCGTGCTGGGTATACGAGAAAGGGCCCGGCGTGATCGACCCGGCCGCCGCCAAGGCGAAGCCGCAGATCGATCTGACCCGCGTCATCCTGAAGAAGAAAAAGAAGGCGGAATAGGGCTGTGCCGATGTCGATCCTGCATCGTTATGTCTGGTTCGGCCTTGGTATTGTGCTGATCTGGTGCTGTGTGTGGTCAGGTTCGGCGGGTGCGCAGACTGCCGGGGCACCCGACCGAGATGTCTTCAATCGCAATATCCGCAAGGTCGCCCTGGTTGTCGGCGCGGCCGATTACGCGGACCAGGAACCCCTTGCCAATCCGTTGCGGGATGCGGCGGCTGTTGCCGATAAACTGAAGGGAATCGGCTTCGAGGTGATCGAAACGGTCAATCCGACGATCGACGACTTGCGCGACGCGGAAGACGATTTCCTGGATGCTGCGCTCGATGCGGATATCGCATTGTTCTACTTCGCCGGCCACAGCATCCAGGTCAGTGACGTGAATTACCTGATCCCCGTCGACGCTCGGTTGGACGATCCCAAAAGCCTGCGGCGCGAATTGTTGGATGTGTCGCGTCTGGTGTCGCGGCTCGACCGGTTGGCCAAGACCAAGATCATCATTCTCGATGCCTGCCGCAACAATCCTTTCCTGGATCGCGTGGCGGTGGTGTCGGACGGACAACAGATCGAGGGAACGCAGACCGCCCAGTCGCAGCCTGCCAGCCGCGGCCTCGCCCCTCTCTCCACCTTTTCCGAGGAGGTGGATGTGAAACGCGCGGAGGATGGCGAAGCTTACGGAACCGTCATCGCCTATGCCGCGGCCGCGGGGCGCACCGCGTCGGACGGCGATGGTGAGCACAGTCCCTATACGACCGCGCTGTTGGAACGCCTGGATGAGCCGGGCCTGGAGGTCGGTCGCATGTTCCGGGCGGTTGCCGGCGATGTGTTGAAGAACACCAACGGGGTGCAGCGGCCGGAATACCTCGTGCGACTGACGAACGAGGTCTATTTTCGGTTCCCCGAACCGTTGGACTGCGATTATCTGGCGGCTGAGCCCTACAACAATCTGGGCATCCCCGGTGTCGAATTCGACAGCATCCGGACCGCGGAAGCCATTCCAGCCTGCCGGGATGCGGTCACGGCCGATCCGGACAATCCCCGGTTCCTCCACAATCTAGCGCGGGCCCTGGACGCGGCCCGCCGTTTCGACGAGGCGGTGCCGCTTTACCGGCAAGCGGCGGAGAAGGGATTTGTCTTCGCGGAGAACAATCTCGGCGTCATGCTGTTGAACGGTCAGGGCACGAAACAGGATTTCCAGGCCGGCACCGAGTGGCTGTTGAAGGCGTCGAAACAGGGATATCGGCAGGCGCGGGTCAATCTGACGGGAATCGATTTCCTGTCGATATACGACGACTCCGATTTTCTGGCGCTTGCCCGCCATCTGACCAAGGCCGGCTTTACCCCTGGCGAGGTGATCGATCGGGAAACCGTGACCCGGGCGCTTGCGGGATATCAACGGGCAAACAAGCTTGTCGTCGCCGGCGCGACCCTGGAAACCCTGCATCACCTGGGCGCCCTGGCAACAATACCGGCCTATTCCATCGACGATTAAACCGCCCGACCCCGCCGGAAAAAGGCCAAGGCCAACCGAACAGAGCAAATGTCCGCCGGTAATCATCATTCATTTCAAGGGGATGAGTTGGTCGGAGTGGCAAGATTTGAACTTGCGGCCCCTGCCTCCCGAAGACAGTGCTCTACCAGGCTGAGCTACACTCCGCGACCAAGCATATGTCCGGCCGATCCCGCTATTGCTGTGCGGGTGGCGCGGTGCGGCTATATAGCCTCGCAAATGGGGGCGTGCAAGCCGCCAGTTGCTAAAATTTCGACCGGCGGTTTTGCCCGTTGGCCGGGGGCTTCCGGTGTTCGTCCCTGCGGGAGGCGGATTTGGGATTGAACTCCCGCCCGGAAACGCGATTTTCGTGAGGATACGGACGAAATATCGCGACAGCGTGGGGGACGGAGAGATGGACGAGGTCCAATCGGTACTGCGGTTCTGGTTCGAGGAAAGCACGCCTCAGCAATGGTTTGAGAAGAGCGACGACTATGATCGCGCCATTCGCGACCACTTCGGTGCCCTGCATGCGGCTGCCGCGCGCGGCGATCACGACGGTTGGGCGGAAACGCCTGATGGGGCATTGGCGCTGATCCTGGTATTGGATCAGTTCTCCCGCAATCTGTTCCGCGACGATCCGAGGGCCTTCGCCCAGGATGCGAAGGCGCTGGGCATCGCGAAAGACGCGATCGCCATCGGCCATGACATGGAGGTATCCGAAGCGCGACGCGTCTTCTTCTACGTCCCCTTCGAGCATAGCGAGGATCTGGCGGATCAGGAGGCATGTCTTCCGTATTTCGAGGCTTTGTCCAATGCCGACTACCTGAAATACGCTATTGCCCATCGGGACATCATCGCCCGTTTCGGACGGTTTCCGCATCGCAATGCGGTCCTGGGTCGGGAATCGACACAGGAGGAGATCGAATTCTTGAAAACCCCGGGTTCGTCGTTCTAGCGCGGCGTTTCCCGACCGGCCGGGCAAGGTGCTGTCAAATAGTAGAATACCAACCGGATGCATTTGCGGCCGAACGGGTTTCGGGTGATACTATCCGCATGCCGAACCGGAATTCAGTTCGCCGCAAGGGCGGCTGACCGGGGGAGACAGGGTCCGGCAACGGACCAATAAAGGTGGAACGGGTGAGGGAAGGTCACGGGCGAACCAGACGCAGTTATTCAGTAGTGGACCGTTGGACGCCTATCCGGTGATGCGGGTGTGAAATCGGGGGACCGGCATATCAATTCGTGACCTGCTAGCTTGAGGAAGGAAACGAGTATGACAGTCGCCATAATGCTGAAGTCTAAAGGCCCGGATATCATTTCCGTGGCGCCTCGTGAAACGATTGCCTCGGCAGTTGCGCTCTTGGCCAAGATGAAAATCGGTGCGGTCGTCGTTTGCGGCCCCGACGGCGAGTTGATCGGCATTTTGTCCGAGCGCGATATCGTGCGTGGATTGGGTGAGCATGGAACCGATGTCATGGGCCATACCGTAGAAAGCCTGATGACCGCGAACGTGAAGACCTGTACCGTCCACGACACCGCTGACGGCCTTATGCAGCGCATGACGGAAGGCCGTTTCCGCCATATGCCGGTCCTGGATGATAATGGAAAATTGGCCGGCGTTATCTCTATCGGCGATGTGGTCAAACGGCGCATAAGTCAGCTGGAATCGGAAACAGAAGCGATGCGCGAATATATCTCCGGACACGGCTGATCGGTTTTTAGGAACACGCGTCCAAACAACACTTCCAATAAAGCGCTGGGACTTGCCCGGCCCCCGTGGCAATCTCCCCGACCGGTCTTGACGGGCGGGCCGGGACGGGGTGCGCCTCGGTTCTGCCCGAAAAAATCACTGTACGAACTTTCAGGTAAATGGAGTGGGTAATGAACGGGGCCGAAAGTCTGGTTAAGACACTGCTCGCCGGGGGTGTCGATGTCTGTTTTGCAAATCCCGGTACGTCCGAAATGCACTTCGTCGCGGCCCTGGATCAGCACCCGGAAATGCGCTGTATCCTGGGGCTGCATGAGACAGTTGTGACGGGGGCTGCCGATGGCTATGCCCGCATGGCCGACAAGCCGGCGGTCACGTTGCTGCATTTGGGACCGGGCCTCGGCAACGGATTGGCCAATATCCACAATGCACGCCGTGCCCGAACCCCGATGATCAACGTGGTCGGCGAGCACAAGACCGAGCATCTGGCCTATAACGCGCCGCTTACAACAGATATTGAAGGTATTGCGCGGCCGGTATCGGACTGGGTTCGAACCATTGCCTCCGCCGATACCGTTGGGCGCGATACGGCGGATGCCATTCGGGCGGCGAGCTCTGCGCCGGGGCACATTTCGACCCTGATCCTGCCGGCCGATATTGCCTGGACCGATTCGAAAGGGCCTGCCGCGGCGCCGACCATTCCCGATGCGCCCGTGGCTTCGGGTAAGGCGATCGACCGGATTGCCGCCTTGCTGAAATCGGGTGACCCGGTCGCTCTGATGATCGGCGACCGGGCATTGCGCGAAGACGGCCTGGACCTTGCCGGTCGGATCGCCGCAAAGACGGGCGCCGTCCTGTTCGCACCACTTTCCAACAAACGCGTCGCCCGCGGCGCCGGCCGGGTCGCCGTGAACCGCGTCCCCTATGTGGTGGATCAGGCCCAGGCGATGCTTTCCGCCTATAAGCACCTGGTATTGGTCGGTGCGCGCGAGCCCGTCGCCTTCTTCGGCTACCCGAATACGCCCAGCCGCCTGGTCCCGGACGATTGCGAGGTTCATCTGCTGGCGGAGTCGCATTACGACCTTATCGGGACGCTAGACGCCCTGACGGATGCGGTCGGTGCGCGCGGAACATCGCCTGTCATCAATGAATTGGACCGGCCGGCGGTGCCCACCGGGGCGATCGATCCGGACAAGATCGCTTTCATGCTGACGGCCATGCTGCCGGAGAATGCGGTCGTGGCCGACGAGACAATAACGACCGGCCGGCAGTTCTTTCCCAAGACCAATACAGCGCCGGAACACGACTGGCTGCAGATCACCGGCGGGGCCATCGGTATCGGCCCGCCGCTGGCAACCGGTGCCGCAATCGGCGCGCCGGGGCGAAAAGTCGTTTCGCTGCAGGCCGATGGTTCCGGTCTCTACTCGGCTCAAGCACTTTGGACCCAGGCGCGGGAAGGGCTCGACGTCACCACGCTGGTCTTCGCCAACCATTCCTACGCGATCCTGCAAGGTGAAATGCGCAAGGTCGGCGTTCAGAATCCGGGCCGAAACGCCATCGACATGCTGTCCCTGGACCGTCCGAAAATCGATTGGGTGCATTTGGCGAAAGGCTATGGGGTCGCGGCCTCCCGTGCGACGACCATGGAGGAATTGTGTGACCAGTTCGGGCGCGGTCTGGCCGAGCCCGGCCCGTATCTTGTCGAGGTCGCGCTCTGATATCGGGCATCCCGCTCCCCCAAACGAATTGATCTCGCGCATTTCCGGATACGCCGGCTGCCGGTAGACTCCCGCCGATAGAAGCAAATTCGTGCCAAGAGCGGGCCCATGGAAGGCCCGCCGGCGGAGGGGAGGGGTTGATGATCGACCGCGCCGGCGAACCGGCCTTGAAACGGGGACTCGGTCTTGTCCTGTTGACGCTATATGGTGTCGGGGTAACCGTCGGCGCGGGGATCTATGTGCTGGTCGGCAAGGTCTCCGCCGAAGCCGGCATCTATGGTCCGGTTGCTTTCCTCATCGCCGCCGTCGTTGCCGGATTGACCGCCCTGTCCTATGGCGAACTATCCGGCCGCTATCCGGTCAGCGCCGGTGAGGCCGTGTATCTGAACGAAGCCTTTCATAATCCGATCCTCGGAACGCTGGTCGGGTTGATGGTCGCTATGACGGGTCTGGTCAGCGCGGCTGTCATCACTCTGGGCTTTGTCGGTTATCTGAACACATTCATCGCCACGCCCGAAACCATAACGCTTTGCGCGGTCATTGCCGTTCTGACCGGGTTGGCCATGTGGGGGATCACCGAATCGGTTTTCCTGTCAGGGCTCATCACGCTGGTCGAAATCGGCGGCCTGATGCTCGTCATCGTCTTCGGCGTGGACGACATGGTTACGTCACCCGACGCCGCGCGAATGCTGTTCCCACCCTTGGAGGCCGGCATTTGGTCCGGTGTTATGTCCGGCGCCCTGTTGGCGTTTTTCGCCTTCATCGGTTTCGAGGACATGGTGAATGTCGCAGAGGAGGTGCGTGATCCCGTCCACACGATGCCGCGCGCGATTATCGCGACATTGGTCCTGACAACGACGCTGTATATTTTTGTGTCTGCGATCTCGGTTACCGCCATTCCCCAGGAAGAGTTGATTGCCAGCGATGCGCCGTTGGCCCTGGTCTTCGAACGCACGTCCGGCATGGATGGAAAGATCTTGGGCGGCGTCGCCGTCTTCGCGGTGATCAATGGCGCGCTGATTCAGATGATCATGGGGTCGCGCATCCTGTTCGGATTGGCGCGTCAGGGGTGGCTGCCGAAGTTTCTTGGGCTCGTCCATCCGGGCCGACAGACGCCGATGATCGCGACTGTCGTCATCGCCGTCATTATTCTGATCTTGGCCCTGGCATTTCCACTGGTCGGATTGGCGGCGGCGACATCCTACATCACGCTCAGCGTTTTCACCCTGGTAAACCTCGCCTTGCTTTGGATACGGTTGCGCGGAGACACTATCGGCATGTGGCGCGTGCCGATTTGGGTGCCGGTCTTCGGCGCCGTGTCGAGCGCGGCGATGGTGATTTTCAATGTGGTGGCCGCATTCGCCTGACGGGTCGTCGGCGACAAGGCCGAATAGGGGGATGTATGAGCCTGGCTGTACGGCAAATGGTGTTGCAGGCCGAGAACAACCGTTGGGCCAACAGGCGGCTTCTTGCCGCATGCGCCGCGTTGCCGGCTGAGGAAATGACCAAGAAGCGACCAAGTTTCTTCGGAACCATCCTGGCGGCATTGAATCATATCCTGATCGTCGACTGGTACTATATCGACGCGTTGAAACAGGCCGGCCGCGCGGCGGAAATACGGGAGAATTATCGCGACGGCGCGCCCGATCCGTTGGAAAATATCGCCGCGCTTGCCGATGCGCAGGACAAGTCGGACGGCGACCTGATCGCCTTTTGCGAAAGTCTGGAAGAACTCGACCTTGCCAGGCAGGTGGATACCCTGCGCGAAGGCGGCGTGATCTGGAAGGAAAGAATCGGCGATCTGCTGCTGCATCTGTTTCAACATCAGATCCATCACCGCGGTCAGGTCCATGACATGCTATCGGCGACCGCGGTTGCGCCGCCGCAACTGGATGAATTCTATCTTGCGATGGACAGGGCCGCCCGGGTCGAATGACGCTTTTTTACCTGTCCTGATCGAGAAACAGGTTCGGTTTCAGGAAAAACCCGATCAGCAACGCGCCATCCGGTGCGCGTGCGACATGCCGGCTTCCGGCGGGCCGCCAAACGAAGTTGCCGGCTGTTACTTCGCCTTCCTCGTCGACGAGCCGGCCTTCCAGGACAAAGGTTTGCTCGATCTCGACATGTTCATGAAAAGGCAGCTCCGAACCCGGCGCCCACTTGAACAGGGCCGTCAACAATCCGGTTTCCTTGTCTTCCATCAACACCTTGGTCTCGACACCGTCGAACCGGGTCTTTTTCCACGGCAGGCTCTCCACATCGACGTAACGGGATGCCAGGTCCGCAAGGCCGATATGGTTCGCGGCATCGGGCGTGGTGGTGGTCATGGCGCATTCCCCCTGTAGCGTCCCGTTGATGGCCGGGATCGATTGGTACGCCGAAATCCTAGGACCATCATCGCGATATTGCCAAGCCGATCCTCCCACGGCGCCCGGCAGGGCTTGGGGTGTCGGCGCCGGAATGGCATAAAGGCTGTCGGAATTGCACATCACTGGCAGACAGAGGCACCGGCATGGCGTCATTCTTTTCAAAACTCTTCGGCGGCGGAAAGCCCGAGGCGAACGACGATTCCCCCGCGGCGCGCGGTGAGACCGTGACGTATAAGGAGTTTTCAATCGCGGCGAGTCCGATGCGGGATGGCGACCAGTGGCGCTTATGCGGCGTCATCCTCAAGGCGGTTCCGGGAACCGACGGGCAGGATGATGTGCAACTGGAACGGACGTTTATCCGCGCGGATCTCTACACATCGCGTGAAGAGGCCGAGACCTTTGCTGTCCGGAAAGGTCAGCAGATTATCGACGAACAGGGCGATCGCCTCTTCGCCGACGGCGCGCCGACAGGCCGTGCCTGACAAGCTTGATCGTCATGCCGCGGAAACGATGATTTCCGGACTGTCTTCCGCAAAGGGGCGCCGGTCCCAGAACCCGAACACCTGAATATCGGAAAATCCCGCACCGCTGAGTTGCTCCTCTATTGCCGCCTTGTCCGGAAAACGGAGGGTGCTTTGGCTGGATAGTTTTTGCCCCGGCAAATGGAAGATTTCCTCGAAGACAACGTGTGCGCCGTCTACGGCCAAGACCTTTCTCTCGATTTCCACGTCGTCGTCTAGGGCTTCCAGCGAAATGCGCTGTTTTCCGTCCCAGTCTGACCAGGGTGAGACGGAAGGGTTGCGGCTTTCGAACAGCAAACGTCCGCCCTTCCGCAAACTGGAGCGAATTTGGCGAAAAGTATCCCTGGTGGTCTCATCCGTCAGCAGGCATTGGAATGCATGGCCCATCATGACGATGGCATCAGCGGCGTTCTCCTTTGGCAGATCGGCTGCCGTGCCTGTAATCCAGCACACCTTATCGCTGCCGCTTTGCCGTTTGGCGAAGTCTATCATGCCGGGAGCGGGGTCGACCGCGGTCACGATGAAGCCGCGGCGTGCCAAGTCCCGGGCGAACCGGCCCGTGCCGCAGCCCAAATCGATGACATGCTCAGCCCAGGACGGGATTTCTCGACGGTAGAAATCATGATCGTGGTTCGCGGCGTTCAGAACATCATAGAGGGGAATGAGCGCCGGGTCGTCGTAGATGGCGTCTTCGCGCGCGTCTGGCATGGCGTCACTTGGATGGAGGTTTAGGGGCGGACCGCGGTTCGCGGCAAAAAAGGAAAGAGGCGTCGGGCGGCGCGGTCGTCCGGTCGGACCTTCCGTCGGAGCCTTCCGGTTTCCCGGTCGCCCCATCGGACAATCCCCGGCCCGCTGCCACGGCCGCTTCCGTCCGCGGGAGTTCGCTAGACGGCGGCGGCGCGCCCGGCGCCTCAAAAGACCTGTCGGCCCGACGGAACTGGCCCACATCAATTGGCAAATCGGGTTTCCCCGACCGGCCTTTCGGCGTGAACCGCCGTCGAGGCCTTGCGGCCTCCCGCACGAAACAGATCGCAATCCGGCAAGTTCGGTGTCTCGGTCACCCTGGCAAAGCACCTTGATGCCGACTCTTGCCTACGCGCCGCCCGCAAGTCCGAACCACCGGTTTCCCAATGGCTGGCCGAAAGCCGCACGCTGCGAGGATCAATGCTTTTCCCGGCTGCCCGCCCGAAGACGCCCCGCAAGACGTCGCCGGAGGGAAACCCTCGGCTGAACCGCCGGTTCCGGTCGCTTCCCGTGCGCCTTCGCTGTCTACCGCTTCCAGGCGCAGGCGCCTGTTGGCGATCTACTCACGAATGAGCTGCCACGGTTCCGCGAATGCCGACTGGCCGGACCGGACCGGTGCCCGAAGGCACAATCCGATCACAGAAGCCGCAGAGCAACGGGCGTTAGCCCACCGCCATCCGGCCGCCGTCCGAAACTGAAAGCGGGACGGATCCCGCCGACGTTTCGCCGCTCAGCCCGACCCCTTGGCCCGATCCATGACGTTGGACGCACGGATCGTCCTCGGGCGAACCACCTGCGGTCGGGTCGACCCCAACCGCGCGCGCTTCAACACATTGTTCCCACGAAACCGGCGATTTGAATGAACGGCTTGCGCCGACACCCCAAGAACCGGCCCCGCGCCCCGCGCCGACGCTGGTTACCGCTCGAGTCGCCCCGATTGGCCCAGCTTCGCCGCGCCCGTCCCGTTTCCGCCCTGATCCGACCCCCGGCGAACCGGTGCCGCGATCATGTGGCATGACGAAACGATGTATCGCGCACCGGTAGTGTCCGCGCATCCCGATCCGCTGTCTATGGAAAAGTGATGACTTCGTGAAATTTGTTGTGTATTAACAATTACTTACAGCACAATTCATCCACAAGTTATCCCCAGTGTTACGCACAGCCGCCAAATCATGTGTGCGGTATGCCCGCGTAGCCACAAGATGAAGTGTTGGCGCGGCCAGTCTTCCAAATATTAGCGGATTTGCGACCGTTTTGCTCGAAAGCGGCAAAAACCGTTTTGACACCGGCCAGTGACGCGATAGGGTATTCGCATAGGGAAGGAGCCTTAGCCGGCTTAGCTCGAAGACGTCCGGTAAACGGCATTAGCTACCGGCAGACATCGTTCCGACGGGACGGTGCCTTGCGAATCACGGTTTTGCGATTCACCGGATTTCAGGAATGGTCCGTGCGGCGTTGCTGCGCGATATAACTGGTTTTCGACTTAATCACTGGTTAGGGAGTTGCTTGATCGGGCGGCGCACGGGATACAGTGCGTGCCGGGATGCGATGACCTTCTTTAGTAAATTCCGATGCTTGGCCGCGCGACGTTCGCGCCGCTCCAGCATGAGGGGATGCTGGGAAAACGCGAAAGGACACTTCATCTGTTCAGAAGTGGTCCGGCCGGTTGGGGGCATACGTAAAGGACATAGTATGGGTTCGCAGATGGCGAATAGCCGTAACTCACAGCGAGGGGGATCATGAGCACGCAAGATCGACCACTATCGCCGCATCTCCAAGTCTATCGATGGCAATGGACCATGGCCTATTCGATCCTGCACCGGGCGACCGGTGTCGGGCTCGGTGTCGGCACCTTGTACCTGGCTTGGTGGCTTATGGCCCTGGCGGGCGGCGCGGAGTCATTCGCGACCGTGTCCGATTTCTCGGGCAGTCTTATCGGGCGCCTGCTTCTGTTCGGATGGACATGGGCTCTTTTCTACCATCTGGGGAACGGCATTCGGCATCTATTCTGGGATGCGGGTAAAGGCTTTGAATTGGATACGGCAGCCATGTCAGGCCATTTCAACGTCGCTTTTTCCGTGGTCGCCACCCTGGCCTTGTGGGCAATCGCCTACGCCGCCGCTTAAAGGGAGGAAAGAATGAGCTTGGAAACAAGACTTGCCCGTGTGCGCGGGCTCGGTTCCGCCAAGGACGGCACGCATCATTGGTGGGCGCAACGGCTCACCGGCGTGGCGCTGGTTCCTTTGACCGTATGGTTCGCGATCAGCGTCGCCAGCATGGCCGACGGCAGTTACGCGGACGCGGTCGCCTGGGTCGGCTCACCGGTCAACACGATCCTGCTGCTGCTTCTCATCGCCTCGACATTCCATCACCTTCAGCTCGGCATCCAGGTCGTGCTTGAAGACTATGTGCATGCCGAGGGGACGAAGATCGCCGCCTTGATGCTCGTGAAATTCGCCTGCGCAATACTCGCCGTGGCCTGTGGCTACGCGGTTCTGCGCGTTGCATTTGTTGGAGGCTAGAGACGGATGACCAACGCTTACGAAGTCATCGACCATACCTACGACGTCGTCGTGGTCGGCGCTGGCGGCGCCGGCTTGCGGGCGACTTTCGGTCTGGCAGAACAGGGCCTGAAGACGGCCTGCATCACCAAGGTCTTCCCGACCCGCAGTCACACCGTGGCGGCGCAGGGCGGTATCTCCGCGTCGTTGGGTAATATGGGCCCGGACGACTGGCGCTGGCACATGTACGACACCGTAAAGGGGTCCGATTGGCTGGGCGACCAGGATGCCATCGAATACATGGTGCGTGAGGCCGTGCCGGCGATTATCGAGCTGGAACACTATGGCGTGCCCTTCAGCCGGACCGAAGAAGGCAAGATCTACCAGCGCCCCTTCGGCGGTATGACGACGGAATTCGGCGAAGGCCCGGCGGCGCAGCGCACCTGTGCGGCGGCCGACCGAACCGGCCACGCCATTCTGCACACGCTGTACCAGCAGTCCCTGAAGCATCAGGCGGAATTCTACATCGAATATTTCGCGCTTGATCTGATCATGAACGACGAAGGCGAATGCGTCGGCGTCATGGCCTGGAACCTGGACGACGGCACGATCCACCGTTTCCGCGCCAAGATGGTCATTCTGGCGACGGGCGGTTACGGCCGTGTCTATTTCTCCGCCACCTCGGCGCATACCTGCACCGGTGACGGCGGCGGGATGGTCGCACGCGCGGGCCTGCCGCTTCAGGACATGGAATTCGTTCAGTTCCATCCGACCGGTATCTACGGCGCGGGTTGCTTGATCACCGAAGGGGTCCGCGGCGAAGGCGGCTATCTGACCAATTCCGAAGGCGAGCGTTTCATGGAACGCTATGCCCCGTCGGCAAAGGATCTCGCCTCTCGTGATGTCGTCAGCCGGTCGATGACCATGGAGATCATCGAAGGCCGCGGTGTCGGGGCCGAGAAGGATCACATCCACCTGCATATCGAGCATCTGGATCCGAACATCATCAACGAACGCCTGCCGGGCATCGCGGAATCCGCGAAGATCTTCGCCGGCGTCGATGTGACCAAGGAACCGATCCCGGTCGTTCCGACCTGCCATTACAATATGGGCGGCATTCCGACGAACTATCACGGCGAGGTGCTGACAAAGAAGGATGGCGACGCAAATGTCATCGTGCCCGGCCTGATGGCCGCGGGCGAGGCCGCCTGCGTGTCCGTGCACGGCGCCAACCGTCTGGGATCGAACTCGCTGCTTGATCTGGTCGTGTTCGGCCGTGCGACCGCCTTGCGGTGCGCGGAAGTCGTCGATCGGGACGCGCCGCACAAACCGCTGCCGGCGGATGCGGGCGACAACGCGCTGGCGCGTCTGGACAAGGCACGCAACGCCAGTGGCGGCACGCCGACCGCCCAGTTGCGCGGCGACATGCAGCGCGCGATGCAGAACCACTGCGCGGTGTTCCGGACGGAAGACAGCCTGCAGGAAGGCATCAAGAAGATGAAGGATGTCTGGTCCGGCAAGGACGATATCCGCGTCAGCGACCGCACGCTGATCTGGAACTCCGATCTGGTGGAAACGCTGGAATTCGAGAACCTGATCGAGCAGGCGATGCTGACCATCGTCGGTGCGGAAGACCGGAAGGAATCCCGCGGCGCCCAGGCCCGCGACGATTATCCGGACCGCGACGACGAGAACTGGATGCATCATACGCTGGCCTGGATCGACGAGGCGGGAACGGTGAAGCTGGACAAGCGTCCGGTTAACCTGCAACCGATGAGCAACGAGGTTCAGAGCTTCCCGCCGAAGGCGCGGGTCTACTGATTGGCCGGTTAGGGAGATAGTCGATGGTTGAATTCACACTTCCCGCGAACTCCAAGATCGGCAAGGGGAAGACCTGGCCGAAACCGGAGGGAGCGTCGAACGTCAAGCGTTTCAACATCTACCGTTGGAATGCGGAAGACGGAAAGAACCCGCAGGTCGATACCTATGAGGTCGATCTGGATCAGTGCGGACCGATGGTTCTGGACGCACTCATCAAGATCAAGAACGAGGTGGACCAGACACTGACCTTCCGGCGCTCCTGCCGCGAAGGTATCTGCGGATCCTGCGCGATGAATATCGACGGGACCAATACCCTGGCCTGCACAAAATTCATCAGCGAAGTGAAAGGGGAGGTGAACGTCTATCCCCTACCGCACATGAAGGTCGTGAAGGATCTGGTTCCGGACGTGAACACGGTCTATGCGCAGCTTTCCGCGGTCGAGCCCTGGATGAAGACGCAGTCGCCGCCGCCGCCGGACAAGGAACGGCTTCAATCGCCGGAGGATCGGCGCAAGCTGGACGGTCTTTACGAGTGCATCCTGTGCTTCTGCTGCTCCACCAGCTGCCCGAGCTATTGGTGGAACGGGGAACGCTATCTCGGCCCGGCGGTTCTGTTGCAGGCCTATCGCTGGATCGCGGACAGCCGCGATGAATATACCGGCGACCGGTTGGACGCGCTTGAAGATCCGTTCAGGCTCTACCGGTGCCATACCATCATGAACTGCTCCAAGACCTGCCCGAAAGGCCTTAACCCGGCCCGGGCGATCGCGGAGATCAAGAAGCTGATGATCCAGCGCCAGTTCTAGGTCTTTCGCGCAAGCGATCGGGAAGCGGCCGTCCCTTGGGGCGGCCGTTTTCCATTGGCGTCGTCTAACCGAGGGCGTCGAAGGCGCGCGGATAGAGGAGTGTCTCCTCCGGAACGTCGTCGCCGGGCCGGGCGATCAAGGTATGTTCCAGCGGATAGGGGGAGACGAGCCGCCGGGCCCGTGCCGAACTGAAGCCGGCCCGCTCGTAGAAACTCCTTTTGCCGAGGACGACGACCGTGTGGGGCAGGTCGCGGCCTTCCAGTTCCGCATCGCGGAGGGATGCCAGTCCCGCCACCGCCATGCCGACCATCCTGGATCCCACACGAAAAGCGGACCGCGAGGACGGGTCGGGCGCGCCGGCGCCGTTCTGATACTTTGGCAGCACCGCTACCGGTGCCAAACAGGCCCAGCCCTTGGGTGAGCGCATCCGCGAGAGGGCCATGTAACCCGCAACCTCGCCGTTCAAATGGGCCACGGTCTCGTGCCACATATCGCCGTCCGCGCGTAGCCTGCGGACAAGATCGGCTTCTTCGCGACCGCCGAAGGCTTCCCGCAAGAGGGCGTCAACGATATCGACTTCCGTCGCCTTCATGGCCGGGAAATAGTCAATGCCGACAACCATAGGTCTAGTCCCCGTCTTGGCGCGCTGGAGGAAGGCGAGCGGTCACACAAGTGTGGCGCCGGTGCCGCCGCCGCAACCTCTCTTACTAAGGTGGCATGATGTTTGAATATTCAAACACACGTCAATTCTACCGTAAATCTTGAACAATTGGCCTAGGCCAGTCACGGTCACTGCGGTAACACTGGATGTGGTGAAAACATGTGTACAACCAAGGGTGAGTGAAATGTCCGGTATTGAGCTACGCAGAAAGTATAACAAAGTGTTCAAAGGACTGGAGCGGAACGGCAGGATGGGCGCCGGATTCGCCCTTGCTTCCTATATCCTGCAGATCATTGTCGCCGGCGTCGCCGCCGCGGCCTTGTTGGAACAGGGCGGGGCAGCGGCCTATACCGGCGTCGCATTCGCCTTGCTGTTCATCGGCACGCGGATGCGCGGTTTGAACAACATCATCCACGAATGCAGCCACTATTCGTTCACGGAAAAGAAGAACGACAACATCCTGTTCGGCAGCATCGCGGCATCGGTTCTGATGTCTTCCTATTCCGCGTACCGCGCGGAACACATGACGCATCACGCGCATCTCGGCGATTACGAGAAGGACCAGGATATCCGGTCACTCAAACCCTTCAGGCTGGAAAGCGCATTGGATGTGAAAACCGTGGCGCGCCATGTGCTGACACCGATTTTCGGTATGCACCTGCCGAATTACATCCGCCTGGACCTTACCCGGCGCGACGGTATTGCCTTCTTCGCCATCAAGGTGGCGATGATCCTGGCGGCGCTGAGCTGGGCGGTCATCGATCCGATCACGGCAGCCGTCGTTGTTCTCGTTCCCGTTTTATGGATCTATCCGGGTTTGAATTACTGGGCCGATTGCATCGACCATGCGGGCATCCTCGACCGAGAGGATGCGCTGGAGAGTTCCCGCAACTGGATCGTGCCTCGGTCGATACGTTGGTTGCTGTTCCCGCGGAACGACTGCTTCCACTTGATCCATCATCTTTTTCCGAATGTGCCTTCGGAGCATTTCGAGGACTGCCACGCGCTGCTGATGCAGGACCCGGCCTATCGCCGCGTCAATGCCAAGGCGCCTGCCTTCGATGCCGAACCTTCGGGAATTCTCGTTCAGGATTGGAGATAAGACCATGCCGTTCTTCACTGGTCTGGGCATGACCGCGAGCATGATCGTCGCGCTGGGCCCACAAAACGCTTATCTGATCAAACATGGTCTGCTTCGTCGCAGTTCGGTTCTCCGTATTGCAGCAATCTACGTTGCCATCGACGTGGCTCTCATCTCTCTGGGGGCGCTCGGCGTGGGGGCCATTATCGGGCAATCCCCCGACCTGCGCCTGGTGTTCTCGCTGCTGGCGGCGGTGTTCTTCTTCGTCTACGGCGTGATGAACATCCGCAATGCCTTCCTCAACCGGGAACGGAAGATCGAGGCGGAAACGGGGACGTCGCAGTATTCGACGGCCATCCTGGTTTCGATCGCCAATCCGGGTGTGCTGTTCGACACGGTGGTGTTGGTCGGCGGTCTGGCCGGGCAATACGACCTGCTGGCGGACCGGTTGGTGTTCTCTGCCGGCGCGGCCACGGCGTCCCTGATGTGGTTCTCCGCCATCGCGGCCCTGTCCTTCTATGTCGGTTACTACGTAACCAGCGACAAGGTGTGGCGGGTGCTGGACCTGATCATCGGCAGCCTGATGATCATGCTGGCCGGGGTCATTCTCTCGGATACGGCCGAGACTGCGATCGCCTCCATCGGAACCTTCTTCGCCTAGCAGGCGGGTGATCGAGAAAAAGCCGACCTTCGGGTCGGCTTTTTTTGTTTTCGGTAAGGCAGTGGGTGCCGGGCGATTATTCTTCCGCCGTCTTCACTTCCAGCAGAGCGTCAAACCGGGCGGCGACTTCGGCGCGCCGCATCGGACTCTCGCCGAAACGGTTCGGCCCGTCCTGACCTTTGCAAAGAGCCAAAGCGATGAGCATCGGCAGGTTCAGGGGCGGGACCAGAAGGGCCAGGGCGGCCCATCCGGAAATGCCGCAATCCCTGCATCTTTGTGTTCCGGCGGCCAGATACATGAGGACCAGGGGGACCGTCGCCAGTCCTATGGCGGCAAGGAGTAGCAAGTCGATCATGGAACGGTCGGTCAATGCAGGCGGACTGGTGCCGAAAGATGTCCAATCGCCTCCCAGCAGCCTATATGCCGCCAGGATGAGGACACTCCAGCACAGGGCCTGCACCGCGAGAGATAGAGCAAAGGACTGGCGATTGCGCCGTACGCCGCGGAAGACGAACGGATCGCTGAAGAGTGGTTTCGACATCAGCATGCCGCCGGATCAAGGCGCTCCCGGTTGTGGGTCCCCTCGCCATATCCTGATCCCGGAAAAATGGGGCGCGTCGAGTCCTCCTGCAACGGTTAAGGGTATCTTTTATCCGGGATTTTAGGAAAGCTTTCAGTATTGAAGCTTCAGCCGAAACGCTTCTCCGCGTCAGCGGTGCTTTCCCTTTGCCCATCGGGCGCGTACTCTCCGTCTCCAGGCAGTTTACGGGAGGATGCGATGGCGGCGGAAAACGGAATTATTCTGTCCAATGCGACGATTTTGGACGTGATTTCGGGTGACCGGAACGAAGATCGCCATGTCCGTATCCGTGACGGAAAGATCATCGAAATCTCTGATGAGCCACTGACGCCCGAAGGCTGCGATGTGATCGATCTGGGCGGCAAGACCCTGATGCCGGGCCTTTGCGACGCGCATGTCCATGTCATCGCGGTCACAGCGAACTTCCCCGCCTTGCAGGCAATGTCGCCCTATTACGTCACGGCCAAGGCGTCGGAGGTCATGTCCGGCATGCTGGACCGCGGGTTCACGACGGTGCGGGACGCCGGCGGCGCGGACTGGGGGCTGGCCAAGGCGGTTGAGGAGGAATCGATAGAAGGGCCGCGGCTGTTGTATTGCGGCCATGCATTGAGCCAGACCGGCGGGCACGGCGACATGCGTTCCCCCGGTCAGAACGGCTTGGAACAGTGCTTCTGCTGTGCCGGCATGGGTCATGTCTGTGATGGCGTCAGCGCCGTCCGAAAGGCCGCACGCGAAGAAATCCGCCGGGGCGCAACCCATATCAAGATCATGGCGTCGGGCGGTGTGTCTTCGCCGACCGACAGGATCACCTCCACCCAATTCTCGGACGAAGAGATCACCGCGATCGTGGAAGAGGCGACTGCCGCGAATATCCCCGTGATCGCGCATGCCTATACGGCGCGGGCGGTGAATCGCGCCTTGAAACTGGGCGTGACGTCGATCGAACACGGCAATCTGATCGACGAAGAATCGGTCGATCTGTTCAAGGAATACGACGCTTGGTTGGTGCCGACGCTGTCGACCTATCAGGCGCTGGTCAAGGAAGGCGAGGACGCCGGGATGGCGGCGGATCTGGTCCAGAAGACTTATGAGGTCCTGGATGCAGGCATCAAAGCCTTGGAGATGGCCTATTGGGGGGGCGTGAAAATAGCCTACGGCACCGATCTGCTGGGGATCATGCACCGCCATCAGCTCAATGAATTCACGATTCGCGCGGAGGTTTGCCCGCCGATGGAGGTGATACGGCAGGCCACGATCTATGCCGCGGACCTTTTCGGCATGAAGGATCAGATCGGTCAGGTCACAGAAGGTTTTCTTGCCGACCTGATTGTGGTCGACGGTGACCCGGTCGAGGATATTACCGTCATGACGCAGCCCGACCGTCACCTGAAAATGGTGATGAAAGGCGGGAAGATCCTGCGCCGGGCCGATTGACGGCCCAGACAGCCAAAAGTCAGCACGGAAGACGGCCCCTGGCGATAACCGCCGGGCCAGCTCACAAATTGATTCGTTTAGGACCAGCCATGATCGCCAGGATTATGTCGGCATGCCGTTACGACCCCACGCTGGACGGGTCCTATGCCTGGTTCCGGGTCGTCATCTCTCTCGCCCTGGCGACGATCGGCAGTGTCGGCCTATGGTCCTTCGTCGTCGTTCTGCCCGCTGTTGCGCAGGAATTCGGGGTTGGCCGGGGAGAAGCCTCCTTCCCCTATACGGCCACCATGCTTGGCTTTGCCTTAGGTAATTTCGCCGTCGGCCGGCTGGTCGACAGATATGGCGTCGCGCCGCCCGCTTTCGCGTCGATACTAAGCCTGGGGCTTGGATATGTGGCGGCGGCATTGGCCGAGAACCTTTATCTCGTTTCCCTGTTTCACGGTGTTTTCATCGGCACGGCGGCCGCCATCGGTTTCGGTCCGATGATCGCCGACATTTCGCAATGGTTTCGCCAGCGTCGGGGATTGGCCATCGCCGCGGTAGCCAGTGGGAATTACCTTGCGGGCGCTGTCTGGCCGCCGGTGATCCAGTACTTCGTCGAAGATCACGGTTGGCGGACGACCTATATGGGGATCGGCGTGTTCTGCGTCGCGGCGATGCTTCCTCTTGCGGTGATCCTGCGCGCGCCGGCGCCGAGACACAGACGCATGCAGATGAGCGGCGGCGCCGCCCCGGCGTCGGAAGAAGGCTTGTTGTCCATCGATCTGTCGCCGCGCGTGCTGCAGGTTCTGCTCGTTGTCGCCGGTCTTGCCTGCTGCACCGCCATGTCGATGCCGCAGGTCCATATCGTGGCCTATTGCGTCGATTTGGGCTTCGATGCGGCGCGCGGTGCGGAAATGTTGTCCGTGATGCTGGCTGCCGGCGTCATGTGTCGCCTCAGTTCCGGGTGGCTCGCGGACAAGATCGGCGGGGTTCGGACGGTGCTGCTGGGTTCTTTCCTGCAATGCGTGGCGCTGTTTCTGTATCTGCCCTTCGACGGCTTGGTATCGCTCTATGTCGTGTCTCTGATTTTCGGACTGGCGCAGGGGGGAATCGTGCCGAGCTATGCGGTCATTATTCGCGAATACCTGCCGGCCGACCGCGCCGGTGTCGCCATTGGGATGACCATCATGGCGACGGTTCTCGGCATGGCTCTTGGCGGGTGGCTCTCCGGTGCGATTTATGAGGTCACCGGCTCCTACACCGCGGCGTTCCTGAACGGCATAGGCTGGAACTTCCTGAACATACTGGTGATGGTGCTGATCCTGCTGCGCAGCGGCCGTCCCAGGCTCGCGGTCGCCTAGAGCGACGACGGGACGAAAAAGAAAACGCCGCGTCCTGCATCAGGACGCGGCGTTTCTTCAAGCTTATGCGTGACGGTTACGCGGATATCACCATGCCGCGATCGGGGAACCGGCGGACCCCGTCGCGCCGACGATCGGCATCGGCACGTAGATATAGGCGAAGGTGTGAACGCCGGCCTCGACCAGACGTTCCGTCGCCAGGTTCTCATGATTGAAGATCCCGTTCTTGACGAGAAGGATCTGGTGGACCGGGAAGGCCAGTTTCGAGTCCGGATTGGGGACGACTTCCGTGGCCCAGGTGTCGGCGCCGACCAGTGCGATCTTCTTTTCCGCCAGCCATTCGGCGGCTTCGATGCCGATACCGGGCTCACCGCTGTTGAAGGTGTCGTTGTCCTTGATCCAATGGCGTCCCCAACCGGTGTGGAACAGGACGACATCACCCTGCTTGATGTCCGCCCCGCTTTTCCCGTCCTTCGCCAGGGCGGCCTCGATATCCGCGACCGAGATTTCCTGACCCAGTTCCATCGGCCCGCCATTGACGGCTTCCATGTTGATCAAATGGGCGGTGGTGAAGAACGGTTTGACATGCTCGACGCCCAACTTCTTCAGGCCGTAGCTGCCGGCGATTTCCGTGCCGGTCACACCGTTGTAGTAACGGATGCCGGATCCGTCATCCTCTCCGCTGACGCGGACCCCGATATGGCCCAACCCGTCGAACTGCGTCCCGACCTGACCGATTTCGGTCGCCAGGAATTCGTCATTCCAAATGACCTTGTTGTCCCCGAAGGTGCCGCCGGTGGGGGAGCCGGGAATGCGCAAGGCAAAAACGCGGCTGCCGAACAGCGGCATCGCGGGTTCGTAGTCGCGGCCGAGTTTGATCGCCTTGCCTTCCTTGATGAGCGCGGCGGCGCCCGTGACCTTATCCGGCGTCACGTAGTTGCTCGACCCTGCCTGATCGTCCGCGCCATGGGCGGAAGGCCACCATTTCGACCCGATCGGCGTGTCCTGCGCGACCGCGCCCGCGGCCGAAAGGCTCAAAGCGGCCGTTGCGGCCAGAAATGCTGTGCGAATAGTCATGGATAAATCCTCTCCCAGCTGTCATCGGTGCCGAACGGGCACTCATTATGATCTCACGTCTGTAACGGTAAATCAGTAGGGAGTCGCTTAATAGGGGGATTGTGGAAAGAGCCTTCGTCCTGCTTGCACCGGAATGGTCAAAAGCATAGCGTGCGCCGCATGAAGACAGTCCTGGCCATCGCGGCCGGCGGGGCGCTGGGCGCCCTGGGCCGGCATTATCTGGCGTATCACGTTAACGCCTTGATTGGGCACGGATTCCCATGGGGAATTCTTGCCTGCAATGTGCTGGGATCCTTTGCCATGGGGGTTTTGGTGGAGCTTTCCGCCCTTGTCTGGTCGCCCAGTGTGGAGATGCGGGCATTTCTGGCGGTCGGTATCCTGGGCGCCTTCACGACGTTTTCGACCTTTTCTCTCGACATCGTATTGCTGCTTCAGCGTGGCGACATGCTCAAGGCAGGCTTATATGTGACCGCATCGGTGCTCTGCGGCGTGATTGGACTGTTCGCGGGATTGCAACTGATCCGCACGGTGATGGCATGAGTAGCGTAAGAAATCAGACAGTTGGCAGGGCCGAGGCGGACATGCGCTTGGACCGCTGGTTCAAGACCCATTTTCCGGACCTCGCTTTCGGCCGGCTGCAGAAGCTGCTCAGGACGGGCCAAATTCGTGTCGATGGGGCCAGAGCCAAGACCAATCAACGCCTGGAAGCGGGCCAGACCGTCCGGATCCCGCCGCTCGGCAACAGCGGCGAGGGGGATGGCGAAGACCGGGAGAAGAAATCCCGGCCCGCGAAACAGGATGCGGTCAGCGCCGAAGACGCGCGTTTCGTGAAATCCCTGGTCGTTTATGGCGATGACGATGTTCTGGTGATCAACAAGCCCGCCGGTCTGGCGGTGCAAGGGGGCACCAAGACGGAGCGTCACCTCGACGGCTTGCTGTCCGCCCTGACCGAAAAGGGGGGCGAAAGGCCGCGTCTGGTTCATCGGTTGGACCGCGACACCAGCGGTGTGATGATGCTGGCCAAGACGAGGGATGCCGCGACCCGATTGGGCAACGCCTTCAAGCACAAGGAAACCCGCAAGGTCTATTGGGCCATAACCGCGGGTGTTCCCGACCCCCGCGAAGGTGAAATTAGCATGCCGCTGGGCAAGGCGGGCGGACCGGGCCAGGAACGCGTGGTTGCCGATCCCGAGGAGGGGAAATCCGCGATCACCTGGTACAAGGTCATCGATACAGCGGGCAGCCGGGCGGCGCTCGTGGCGCTATGGCCGCGGACCGGTAGGACCCATCAGCTTCGTGCCCATATGGCAGCCTTGGGGTCGCCGATCGTCGGTGACGGTAAATATGGCGGCAAGGATGCCTTCCTGACCGGTGGGGATTTCCCGAAACAGGTTCATCTGCATGCCCGGGAAATCGATATACCGGGCAAAGGGACGCGGATCGCCGCGGCGCTGCCGGATCACATGCACCAGACCCTGGAAATGCTGGGCCTGGATACCGAAGGGCTGATAGAGGACCCGTTCGAGGAATGGGAGGCGCCGAAACCGCAGGGCCGCAAGGGTGGGGCCAAGAACTCTGCCGCAAAGAAGTCGGGACCTGCCAAACCGCGGCCGTTCCGATCGGCGAAGGCAAGATCCGCCGCGGCGAGACCCAAGACGCCCCGCGGCAAGGGCGGCGGCCCCAAGCACCGCTAGAATTTTCTGTAGTAGCGAGGAATTCATGACAGCTGTCAGATTGGCGGTCTTCGACTGCGACGGCACACTTGTCGACAGTCAGCATTCGATAATCGAATCCGTCCGCCAGGCCTGGGCGGCGGAAGGACTTGCGCCGCCATCGGACGAGTTCATCCGGACCGGCGTGGGGTTGCGCCTCGACTACGCCGTTCCGCGCCTGGCGCCGGACAGTCCGCGCGAGGTTCATGACCGCCTGATCGAACGCTACAAGCAGGCTTTCTTCGAACTGCGCCAGCAGCCGGACCATGAAGAGCCGCTTTATCCGGGAACCATCCAGGCCCTTGATGCGTTGGAAGATAGAGGTGTCCTTTTGGCGATCGCCACGGGGAAAAGCCGGCGCGGCCTGAACGCGACGCTGGAGCGGCATGGTTTGACCGGCCGTTTCGTCGTCCTGAAGACCGCGGATGATGGGCCGAGCAAACCCGACCCCACTATATTACGGGATGCTGTAAAAGAAGCAGGTGCGGAATTCGACACGACCGCTATGATTGGGGACACGGTTTTTGATATATCCATGGCGTGCGCAGCGCGTACCCATGCGATCGGTGTTTCCTGGGGATATCATCCGGTCGGCGAGTTGAAAAAGGCAGGGGCGTCCGTGGTGATCGACCACTATGCCGACCTGCCAGGCCTGTTGCATCGAATTTGGAGCAAGTAAGCCATGAAATGGGTGCTGCGTATCGTTCTGGGATTGGTGGTTCTGCTGGTCGTCGCTGTTGGCGGCGGGCTCGCCTTCGTTTCCACGATAGACAAGGAATACGTGGAAGAGGCCGCCTTTGACGCAACCGGGCGGAAGCTGAGCATCGGCTCCCTGGATCTGAACCTGATTACGACCTCGCCTTCCGTTTCGGTGCGTGACCTCAGTTTCCAAAATGCCGACTGGGCGACGACACCCGAATTGGCAAAGATTGCGCGGCTGGATGCGCAAATTCAGCTGATGCCCTTGCTGTCCGGCATACTGGATGTGACCAGGATTGAATTGACCGGCGCCCAGATCGCGCTGGAGACCGATGCATCCGGGCGCAGCAGCGCCGATTTCTCGAAACCCGGCGATCCGACCACGCAGGACGCAAAACCGTCCGAAGGCGATGTGGCATCGGGCCGGGGTGATGCCGGCGGCGGTATTCTGCCCGTCCTGCGGCTGGTCGACATTTCCGACGTCACCGTGACGATGACGGATCAAGGCACCGGACAAACCAATACCGTCCGGCTGGACACGGTATCCGTTCGCGGTTCGGACCAATCCAGCCCGCTGGACGTGAATGTGGCGGGTGAGGCCACGGTGGGCGTTAATGGACAAGCGACCTCGCTGCCGATTGCCGTGTCAGGGCAACTGGGGTCGCCGCAAGCCATGCTCGACGCGGCAATGGCCTGGCCTGTCCAACTGGCCGGCGAAATCGCGGGCATCGGTCTTCAGGTCGATGGACAGATTCAGGATCCGACGGCGGGCCGTGGTGTCGACATCGTGGTCGCGCTCGCGGGTGACGAATTGGCCCAAGCGGCACAAATTGCAGGTATCGCGGTCCCGACCATAGGCGCCTTCGACATTCAGGCAACCGTCCAGGGCGATGCGGATGGCGACCTTTCCGTGCCCGCGCTTAAGGTGCTCGTGGGGAAACCCGATTTCGTGCGTGTTGAACTGACGGGGACTGTCCAATCGGCGACGAAGGTCGAAGGTGTCGACCTGTCCTTGCTTGTTGAAGGGCGTGAAACCGCCAGCCTGTCGCCGATTACCCGCGAATTCGCCGGGCAGGACGTTCCGGCGCTGGGTCCGTACCGTTTGACCGCCGCCGTGAAAGGCGGCCAATCCGCGGGCCTCGGTGTACGCGATATCAATTTTGCTCTGGGCCGTGCCGACCTGCTGGTCGTCAACGCCCAGGGTTCCATCGCCGATGCGATGACCGTCGACGGTATCAGCCTGGGCTTCGCGCTGCAGGCGCCCGAAGTGGGCAAGCTCAGCCCGATCGCGGAACCCTATGCGGGGCAGCCTATCCCCGCGCTCGGTCCGCTCACCGCCCAGGGGGTTGTCACCGGCGGCCTGGAGAGTGACATCCAGCTTTCGGACCTCAATGTATCGCTCGGCAAGGACTCGCTGCTCGCCGTCAAGGCAACCGGCGGTGTCGCCAGTTTGTTGAAACAGAGGGGTATCGCGGTCGCAATCGATGCCAAGAGCAACCAGATCGGCGCTCTGACCCCGATTGCGCAGCAATTCGCCGGACAGAATGTTCCGGCCCTCGGCCCGCTCTCGCTTAAGGCGAAGGTGGCCGGTGACCTGGACAAGGTCGTCCGTGTCGACGGCATCGATTTCTCGCTCGGCTCTCCCGATCTCATCCATGTGACCGCAACCGGCGGCATGGAAGACGCGATCGGGCAGAAGGGTCTCAACCTCGATATCAAGGCCGACAGCCGGCAGATCGGAGCGTTGTCGCCGATCGCACAGGATTTCGCCGGTCAGAAGGTGCCCGCGCTCGGTCCCTTGGCGGTTTCGGCGAAGGTCACCGGCGATCCTTCGGGAACGCTCGCTCTGCAGGGCCTCGACGTGAACCTGGGCGACGCGAAAGTCGTCAAGGTCGCCGTCCAGGGCAGTATCGCCGATCTGCTCAATCAAGCCGGGATCGACTTGAAAATTGCGGCGGAAGGCGTCGAGACCGGTAATCTCAGCCCGGTGGCCCAGGATTTCTCGGGACAATCGGTCCCGGCGCTCGGCCCGTTCAAACTGGGGGCGGCGGTGAAGGGCGGTTTGTCCGATACCTTTGCCGTCAACGACCTCTCGGTTTCGGTCGGGACGAAGGAAACCGCCCTGCTGACGGTTCAGGGTGCGATCGCCGATGCGGTGGCCGTGACCGGCGTCGACGTCGCCGTCTCGGTCGACAGTCCCAGCCTGGCCAAACTCTCGACGCCGGACAATCCGTTGCCGGATGTTGGGCCGCTGACGGTGCGCGGGCGGGCCCAGGGCAGCATGTCCGACGAGGTCCGCGTGAACGGACTGGCGGTTCAGATGGGCAAGAGCGACCTCGCAGGCAGCCTGATCGCGAAGACCGCGGGCGAGAAGCCTTACGTCAATCTGGCGCTGACCTCCAATCTGCTCGATCTGTCGGTCTTCCAGCAGCAGGGCAAGGGCGGCGGTGCCGGCGGCGGGGCCGGTGGCGGCGCTTCGGCCGGCGGTGGTGCGGGCCAGCAACCGGCCAAACCCAGTGACGGCCGTGTGATTCCGAACGATCCGCTGCCCGTGGCGGTGATGAAATCGGTCGATGCCGATGTTTCGGTCAAGGTTGCGCGGCTTACCCTGGCGGTTACCGAGATGACCAATGCGGATGTCGGTATCTCCCTGAAGAACGGCGATCTGCAGATCACGCCCTTCAAGGCGAATGCGGCGGGCGGCGCGGTCGATGCCGAAATTCGCTACAACGCGTCGAAGGAGATCCCGGAACTTGGGGTTAAGCTCGATGGCTCGAACCTGGATATCGGCGGCATCATGCAGCTTGCCGGTATCAACGACGTCATCAACGGCCCGTTGACCATCGATGTGTCCGTTGCGGCGCTCGGCGATACGCCGCGTGCCCTGGCTGGCACGATGGGCGGGAACGCGAAGGTCGTCGTCGCCAACGGGATGATGAACAAGAGCGCGATGATCCGCGAATTCGGCAAAGGGGCGACCCTGGTGACCGAGATCCTGTTCGCCAACAAGGAAAACGTCGTCGTCGAGTGTCTGTTCGCGGATTATGCGTTCAAGGGCGGGGTCGCGGAAACCAAGACGGCTGTCCTGGAGACGGAAATCTCGACTGTGACGGTGGACGGCACGATCAATCTGGGCAAGGAAACCCTGGACCTGGACGTCACCCCGCAAGGCAGCATCGCCGGTGCCGTGAATATCGGTATTCCGGTTCATGTCGGCGGCACGCTCGCCTCGCCGACCTATGGACTTCAGGCCGGGAAAGCGGCCTTGGGCGTCGGGCTCGGCCTGTTGACCGGGGGTGTCGCGCCGGCCATCGGGGCGCTGGTGACGCAAGGGTTCCCGAAGGATCATCCCTGCGCCGACATCAAGACGGGCGGCGGCGCGAGCAGCAGCGGCGGCGCGCAGCCTGCGGCTCCGTCGGCGGCGCCGGTTCAGCCGGTGCAGCAGCAGAAGCCGGAAGAGGTCCTGAAGGATACGCTCCAGAAAGGCTTGAAAGGCTTGTTCGGCAACTGATTTTGTCGGAAAAGCCTGCCGGCAAGAGCAATCAGGTGGGTTGATCCAGCGTCATGAAGCGGTTTTACAAGAAAGCGGCGGTCGAACCGGTTGCCGGTTCCGGTGATCTATACCAGGTGACCTTGGACGGGCGGCCTCTCAAATCGCCGGCCAAGGCCGATCTTCTGCTGCCCGGCAAGGACCTGGCGGAGGCGGTTGCCGCGGAGTGGGAGGCGCAGGGGGAGAAGATCGAGCCCGCCGCCATGCCGCTTATGACCTATGTTTCGACGGCGGTGGACCGTGTCGAACCGCAACGCGAGGCGGTGGCGGCGGAAATCGCATCCTTCGCGGCGTCAGACCTGCTTTGCTATCGTGCCGACCGTCAGCCGGACCTCGTCGCGAAGCAGGATGCGGCCTGGACGCCCATCTTGGACTGGGCCGAGAAGAGATTCGGAGCGCCCTTCACGGTGACCAGCGGCATCATGCCGGTCGCTCAACCGAATACGACTTTGATGCTGGTCGCGCGCGACGTTGGAAAACTCAACAGTCTCGAACTGACAGGCCTGCATACGATGACAACGGCCATGGGCTCGTTGATCCTCGGTTTCAGTGTGCTTGACGGCTATAAGACCCCGGACGACGCGTTTGACCTGTCTCTGATGGACGAGGAGCATCAGGCGGATCTTTGGGGCCGGGATGAGGAGGCGGAGTCCCGGCGCGCCCGCCTGCGGGAAGAAGTCCGTTCGGCCCATCGTTTGATTTGTCTGCTCGGCGGGCGGTGAGGCGGGTCAGGTCTGGTAAAGCCCGGAACCCTGCGGTAATCAATCGTAAAAGCTTGATCGAGATCGGTCCCATATCGGGGCGTTGAGGGGAGCGCTTGAATGCAGCACATCATCCGGCAACTCGAAGAAAAACGGGCGGCGGCGCGCCTTGGCGGCGGTGAAAAGCGGGTCGACTCTCAGCATGCAAAGGGCAAGCTTACCGCTCGTGAGCGGATCGAAGCGCTGGTCGATGAAGGGTCGTTCGAAGAATACGACATGTTCGTCGAACACGACTGCAGCGACTTCGGGATGCAGGAGCAGAAGGTTCCCGGCGACGGGGTCGTTACGGGGCACGGTCTGGTCAACGGTCGCCCCATCTTCATATTCTCGCAGGATTTCACGGTTTTCGGCGGGTCCCTCTCTGCGGCCCATGCGCGCAAGATCTGCAAGGTCATGGACCAGGCGATGAAGGTCGGCGCGCCGGTTATCGGCCTCAACGATTCCGGCGGCGCGCGGATCCAGGAAGGCGTTGCCTCGCTGGCCGGCTATGCGGACGTGTTCCAGCGCAATGTGATGGCCAGCGGCGTCATCCCGCAGATTTCCACCATCATGGGGCCCTGCGCGGGCGGGGCGGTCTATTCGCCCTCCATGACCGATTTCATCTTCATGGTGCAGGACAGTTCCTACATGTTCGTGACCGGCCCAGAAGTGGTGAAGACGGTTACCAACGAGGTCGTCACGGCTGAGGAACTGGGCGGCGCGATCACCCATACGACGAAGTCCGGTGTCGCCGACAAGGCCTTTGAAAACGACATGGAAGCGATGCGTCAGCTGCGCCGTTTCCTGGGATTCCTTCCCTCCAGCAACCGGGAAAAGCCGCCCGTGCAGGCGACCGACGATCCCTTCGACCGCCAGGAGCCGTCGCTCGACAACCTGGTGCCGCCGAACCCGAACAAACCCTACGACATGAAGGAACTGATCCAGAAAGTCGTGGACGAGGGCGAGTTCTTTGAAACCCAGCCGAACTATGCGGGCAACATCATCACCGGTTTCGGCCGGTTCGAGGGGCATCCCGTCGGCATCGTCGCCAACCAGCCGATGGTGCTCGCCGGTTGCCTGGATATCGCATCCGCAATCAAGGCCGGGCGTTTCGTCCGCTTCTGCGACGCGTTCAATATCCCGATCGTCACGTTCGTCGACGTGCCGGGCTTCCTGCCGGGCACCGCGCAGGAATACGGGGGCATCATCAAACACGGCGCGAAGCTGCTTTACGCCTATGCGGAAGCGACCGTGCCGAAGGTGACCGTCATCACCCGCAAGGCCTATGGCGGCGCCTATGACGTCATGGCCTCCAAGCATCTGCGCGGCGACGTGAACTACGCTTGGCCGACGGCGGAAATCGCCGTCATGGGACCGAAAGGGGCGGTGGAAATCATCTTCCGCGCCGATAAGGACGATCCGGACAAGCTCGCCGAACGCGAACAGGAATACCGCGAGAAATTCGCGAACCCCTTCGTGGCCGGCTCGCTCGGGTTCCTGGACGATGTCATCATGCCGCACAATACGCGCAAGCGGATTGCCGGCAGCCTGCGTCTGCTGCGAAACAAGAAGCTGGAAAACCCGTGGAAGAAACACGGCAATATCCCGCTCTGACGCGATAGAGGGCGGCGGCGTCGCGGCGATGGCGATCCGCCTCCATATCGGCGGCCGGGAAGCGCGGGAGGGGTGGACCCTTCTGAACGCGCAACCGGGGCCGGATGTCGACATCGTCGGGGATTTCCGCGATCTTTCGCAGTTCAAGGACGGTGGCGTCGTCGAGATTTACGCCAGCCATGTGCTCGAACATCTCGCCTATTCCCGGGAAACCCTTCCGGCCCTGAAGGAATGCCACCGTATTCTGATGCCCGGCGGGCGGCTCATGCTGGCCGTGCCCGACATGGAGGCAATCTGCCGGCTGATGGTGCACGAAGCCGCGACCGTGCAGGTTCAGTATCAGTTGATGCGCATCCTGTTCGGCGGCCAAACCGATGAATGGGACTATCACAAGGCAGGGTTCACGCCGGACCTTTTGGCCGGCTTCCTGGGCAATGCCGGTTTTCAGGAAGTCCACCGGGTGGAGAGTTTCGGTCTGTTCGACGATACCAGCGAAATTCGGGTCGGAGACCAACGGATCAGCCTGAACGTGGTCGCAAGAAAAACGGCCGGATGACAGGATTTGTGGGGCCGGTTACGGCGCGTTTGGTTGTGTCCAGGCGCTTGATAAGACCGGTCCAATGGCTTACCGAAGTGCCTAATATCTGACGGGGAGGGCCCATGTTTTCCAAGATCTTGATCGCCAACCGGGGTGAGATCGCTTGCCGTGTCATCAAGACCGCCAAAGCCATGGGAATTAAGACCGTGGCCGTCTATTCCGAGGCGGATGCCGATGCGCTGCATGTGGAAATGGCCGACGAGGCCGTAGCTGTCGGGCCGGCCGCCAGTGCCGAGAGCTATCTGGTCATCGACAAGATCGTGGAGGCCTGCAAGCAGACGGGCGCGGAAGCGGTCCATCCGGGTTACGGCTTCCTGTCGGAAAACGCGGCTTTCGCCACTGCACTGGACAAGGCGGGCATCGCCTTCATCGGTCCGCCGGTCGGCGCCATCAAGGCGATGGGCGACAAGATTGAATCAAAGAAACTGGCCCAGGAAGCCGGCGTGAACACCGTGCCGGGCCACCTGGAAGCGATCAGCGACCCGGAAGAGGCGGTGAAGATCGCCAACGGTATCGGCTACCCGGTCATGTTGAAGGCTTCGGCCGGCGGCGGCGGCAAGGGCATGCGGCTGGCCTGGAACGATGACGAGGCCCGCGAAGGGCTCGTTTCCGCCATGAACGAAGGACGTTCCTCCTTCGGCGACGACCGCGTTTTCATCGAGAAATTCATCCAGGAACCGCGCCATATCGAAATTCAGGTCCTGGGCGACAAGCACGGCAATGTCGTCTATCTCGGCGAACGCGAATGCTCGATTCAGCGCCGCCATCAGAAGGTTCTGGAAGAGGCGCCCTCGCCCTTCCTGGATGAAGCGACCCGCAAGGCGATGGGCGAACAGGCCGTGGCGCTGGCGAAGGAAGTGGACTACTGCTCCGCCGGGACGGTCGAATTCATCGTCGATAAGGACCGGAACTTCTATTTCCTGGAGATGAACACCCGCCTGCAGGTGGAACACCCGGTGACCGAACTGGTGACGGGCCTGGACCTCGTCGAACTGATGCTGCGCGTCGCCTATGGCGAGAAGCTGCCACTGACCCAGGATGACGTGAAACTGACCGGATGGGCGCTGGAAGCACGCTTCTATGCGGAAGACCCGGAACGCGGCTTCCTGCCCTCCACGGGGCGTTTGGTCCGCTACAGCCCGCCGCGGGAACGTGACGGTCGCGTCCGCGTCGATACAGGCGTACGCGAAGGCGCCGAGATCTCGATGTTCTACGATCCGATGATCGCGAAGCTGGTCACTTATGGGGAGGACCGGAACGCCGCCATCGACACGATGCGGGAGGCACTGGACGACTATTACGTCCGGGGCCTCAACCATAACCTCGCTTTCCTGTCGCATCTGGTCGCGCATCCGCGTTTCCGCGACGGCCGCATGACCACGAATTTCATCGCCGAGGAGTATCCAGAAGGGCTGACGCCTGAACATATGCTGCCGACCGATCCGAAATTGCTGGCGGCGGCGGGCGCGATCATCGAATTCTGCTCGGTCAACCGCGACAAGGCCGCCCGTGGCGGCAGCATGGCCTATAGCGTGTTCATCGGCGAGGAAGACCCCGCCGAATTGTCGTTGACGGTGGAAATCGGACGCGATGCGGATACCGTCACGTTCGACGATGGCGACACCCTGGAAATCAAGTCCGACTGGACGGCGGGCATGCCGCTGTTCGAGGCGACCGTCGGCGGCCGCGTGGCGATTGTACAGATCGATCCGACCGATTCCGGGTATGTCTTGTCGCATGCCGGTACCCGCGCCCTCGTGCGGGTCGTGGAGGCGCGCCTGGCGGGATTGCAACGGTTGATGCCGTACAAACCGCCGCCGGACATGTCGAAATTCCTGCTGTCCCCGATGCCGGGCCTGCTGGTTCGCGTCTCCGTCGAGGAGGGCCAGACGGTCAAGGCGGGCGAGGAATTGGCCGTCGTCGAAGCGATGAAGATGGAAAACGTCATGCGCGCGGTCAGCGACGGTGTCGTGGCTGCCCTGCATGCCGCGCCGGGCGACAGTTTGGCGGTCGACCAGAAGATCGTCGAGTTCGAATAGGACGGGCAGGATGTCCGGCGCCGTTTCCATAAATGAGGAAACCCCGGACCAACCGGATGTCGTCACCCTTTTGGCGGCAGGGGATGCCTATGCGGCGTCCCTCTATCCGGCGGAGAGCAATCACGGATCGTCGCTGGACGAATTACGTGATTCCTCGGTGACCTTCCTGGTGGCGCGCCTGAAGGGGACAGTCGTCGGCACGGCGGCTTTCGTCGAAAAGGACGGGTATGCGGAACTCAAACGCATGTATGTCGCCGATATGGCCCGTGGTCTGAAATTGGGTAAGAAATTGCTTCAGGCGATTGAGGAAAAGGCGGAAGCCAGGGGACTGACGGTGCTTCGGTTGGAAACCGGGATCAGTCAGCCGGAAGCGCTCGGCCTGTACCGCAAGGCGGGTTTCGTCGAAACAGGGCCCTTCGGCGCCTATCGACCCGACCCGTTGAGCGTTTTCATGGAAAAGCATCTGCACCGGGAAGGGGCGGGCTCGTGACCGATATCGCCGTCCATTGCATCATCACCGGCCGGGTTCAGGGGGTGTGGTATCGCGCCTGGACGGAAAAGGAGGCGAGCGCCCTCGGTCTCAGCGGATGGGTGCGGAATTTGCCGGACGGGTCGGTCGAGGCGCTGTTTTCAGGTCCCGAAGCCGTCGTCCGGGAAATGATCGGCCGTTGCCGGTCCGGTCCGCCGCTTGCGAATGTGGACGGCATCGCCGAAACGCCGGCCGCCCTGCCCGAAGAGCAGGGTTTCACGATCCGCGACTGAAGGGTTCTCTCAAAAGTCCAAACGACCGTACAGGTCGTCGAAGGGCACCATGACCCCGTGCCGGTAGGCGGGCCTGTTCTCAAGCCGATGATAGTAGTCCTGAAGCAGCGGTAATTCCGGGCGGTCGATCTGCATCTCGAAATACCGGTAGAGATGCGTTCCGATTACGATGTCCGCCAAGGTCAGCTGGTTGCCCAGCAGAAAATGCCGGCCGTCATCGAACATGCCATCCAATAGGGCGAAATACCGGGCGCATCGCGCCAGGGCCGCTTCGATCCGCGGCGTGTTGCGCTGCGCGGCGGGGGTGCGGAAAAAGCCCCAAAAGACCTCGGTCAGAAAATCGGGCTGCAGGGTGGTATGGGCCCAATCCATCCAACCGTCGATCCGTGCCCGGTCCGCCGGGGCGGCGGGCCAGAACATCGGCCGCTCATAGGAGGCCGCCAGATAACGCAGAATGGCATGGGATTCCCAGACAGTGACCTCCCCATCCTTTATGACAGGGACCTTGCCATGCGGGTTCATGGCCAGGAATTCGGGTTCGTCCAATCCGCCATGCTTGCCGCCCGCTTCGACGTGAAGGTGCGGCAACTGCATTTCTTCGACCAGCCATATCACCTTCTGAACATTGAATGAACTGGAACGGCCCCAAATCGTCAGCATCGCACCGAGGTCCCTTCGACCACAAAAAAGAAACAGAAACTACCCAAAAATACCCAAATTGGATGTTGTCAGCTTTCGCCGAAAACCTGGGCGAAACTCCGCATCAAGGCGACGTCCAGGTCTTCAATCGTCACCGGCAGACCCAGATCCACCAGGGACGTGACGCCGAATTGCGGATCGCCGATGCCGCAGGGCACGATGCCGCCGAAATGGGAAAGATCAGGCTCCACATTGATCGAAATACCGTGGAAGGTCACCCATTTGCGGACCCGCACGCCGATGGCGGCAATCTTATCCTCCCGTCCAGCGCCCCGGTCGACCCAGATGCCGACCCGGCCTTCGCGCCTTTCGCCCTTCACGTTGAAACTGGCCAGCGCCTGGATGACCCATTCCTCGAGATTCCAGACGAATTTGCGCACATCCGGCCCGCGTTTCTTCAAATCCAGCATGACATAGCCGATGCGCTGACCGGGGCCGTGATAGGTGTATTGGCCGCCGCGGCCGGTCTGATAGACCGGGAATTGCGAAGGGGCGAGGAGATCGCCCTGCTTGGCGCTGGTGCCGGCGGTATAGAGCGGGGGATGTTCCAGCAGCCAGATCAGTTCCGGCGCACCTGCGTCACGGATCGCGGCGGCGCGCGCCTCCATCTCCGCGACCGCGTCAGGATAGGGGACAAAGTCGGTGGATTGTCGCCATTCCACGCCGGAATCGAGAATTTGCGCGGTTTCGTCGTCGTTTTTCGCCAGGGAAATCGTCATCATTCGGCCCGTCAGGTTCCCACACTGTTTTAAACCGCCAAAACTCCGGCGGCGCAACCGGGCCGGCCGTTCAGAGCGGTTCCCCGCCCCGATCCTGGTTCCAGGCATGAAAATTCCGTTCGAAGGCGCGAAAGCCGGGCTTGATTGGCAGGGGGGCTTTTGCTACATGCCGGGTCTCACTCAAGAAGCCCCGTGCGGTCGTGGCGGAATTGGTAGACGCGCAGCGTTGAGGTCGCTGTTCCTTAACCGGAGTGGAAGTTCGAGTCTTCTCGACCGCACCATTTCTTCTTGGCCCGTCCGGGCGCACTTTCAGCATCACAATACAGTTTTTTATCACCGCTTGATCACCGGATATCCAGCGTGCCAAATCGTGGGCATGGAATCGAGCGATGTCATGCAGGATTTGTGGTCCGCGGCGGGTCTGCCGACGAGGGCGTTGTCCCGGGTTCGTTTGATCGGTACGGAGCCAGTCCTGCCATCCAGTTTTCGGGTCGGGACGGCGGCGCAGAGCGCGATTGCACTGACAGGGCTTGCGGCGAGCGAGATCGACCGCTTACGCACGGGCCGGGAACAGGCGGTCACCGTCGACATACTGCATGCCGCGCTGGAGTTTCGTAGCGAACGTTTGTTGCGGATCGATGGCGGCAACGCGCCGGAGCTTTGGGATCCGATCGCCGGTACCTATCAATGCGGCGACGGGCGCTGGGTGCGCATTCATACGAATTTCGAGCATCACCGCGATGGCGTGCTTGAGATTTTGGGCTGCGCGAACGACCGCGAGGCCGTGGCCGCCGCCCTGAAGACCTGGCAGGCCGAGGCATTCGAAACCGAAGCCACTGACAGAGAACTGGTCGTCGCTATGATGCGCACACCGGAGGAATGGGCCGCCCATCCCCATGCGGCCGTGCTGGCGCGCCAACCGGTGATTTCCATCGAAAAGATCGGGGAGGCTAAGCCCACACCCTTGCCGCCGCAGGATGCCGGGGACCGTCCCTTGTCTTCCCTCCGCGCCTTGGACCTGACGCGGATCATCGCCGGGCCGACCGGGGGCAGGGCGCTTGCCGCCCATGGCGCGACGGTAATGCGGATCGGTTCGCCCAACCTGCCTGTGGTGCCGGTTCTGGTGATGGAAACCGGTCGAGGCAAGCTCGCCGTGCATCTCGACCTGGATACCACGGCGGGGAAAGCGGGGCTCGAGCGCCTGCTGCGGGATACGGACGTCTTCATCCAGGGCTATCGGCCCGGCGGTCTGGCGGAACGCGGCTTTGGTCCCGAAGAGGCGGCCGAAAGGCGGCCCGGGCTCGTCTATGTCTCGCTCTCGGCCTATGGTGACGAAGGTCCCTGGGGCGGCAAACGCGGCTTCGATTCCCTGGTCCAGACGGCGACGGGAATCAACGCGGCGGAGGCCCAAGCGGCCGGTTCCGATCTGCCCAAAGCCTTGCCGTGCCAGGCATTGGACCATGCTTCCGGCTATTTCATCGCCTTCGGGGCGATGGCCGCCTTGATGCGTCGGGCGGAAGAAGGCGGCAGCTGGCATGTGAAGGTGTCGCTGGCGCGGACCGGACAATGGCTTCGGGATTTGGGGCGCCTGGACGGCGGATTGTCCTGCCCGGAACCGTCGGAGGCGCAAATCCGACCCTTCCTGACGGTGTCGGACTCCGGCTTCGGAAAACTCACCCATGTGACTCACGCGGCGCGTTTGTCGGAAACACCGCCGCGCTGGGACCTGCCCTCCGTCCCGGTCGGCACGCATCTGCCGGTTTGGCCCGGTTAACACCCGGAAAACCGCTGGAAAGACACCGGTAGTCGTACCGGAAAGTACGTTTATCCTGCTACCGCCCTTTCGTTTTTTACGAATTGCGGCCAAAATCGCGGCACCGGCTTCGTAGTCGGACCAAAGACCGCCACGGTCCGTTTCGGGGGATCGTCACAAATATGGGAAAACCTGGACCGCGACATCGGTTCGCACAGGGGGAAAACGATGGAAGACCTTGATCAACATGCCTTGATTTATCATCGCATGGCGCCGGCCGGGAAACTGGCCATCGTTGCGACGAAGCCGATGGCGAACCAGCGGGACCTCAGCCTGGCCTATTCGCCGGGCGTCGCGGCCGCCTGCATGGCCATCGTCGACGACGCGCAGGAAGCGGCAACCGTGACGGCGCGCGGCAACCTTGTCGCGGTGATCAGCAACGGCACGGCCGTCCTCGGGCTCGGCAATATCGGCCCCTTGGCCTCGAAGCCGGTGATGGAGGGCAAGGCGGTTCTGTTCAAGAAATTCGCCAATGTCGATGTTTTCGACATCGAAGTGGACGAATACGAGATCGAGAAGTTCTGCGATGTGGTGGCGGCGCTGGAGCCGACCTTCGGCGGCATCAATCTCGAGGACATCAAGGCGCCGGAATGTTTCGAGATCGAACGCCGGCTGCGGGAGCGGATGAACATTCCGGTCTTCCATGACGATCAGCACGGCACGGCGATCATCGCGGCAGCGGCGGTCTACAATGCGCTGGAATTGGTCGGCAAGGACTTCAAGGACATCAAGATCGTCTGCAGCGGCGCCGGCGCGGCGGCGCTTGCCTGCCTGAACATGATGCTTTCGATGGGCGCGGAGCGGGAGAACATCTTCGTCTGCGACCGTAGCGGTGTCGTCCATGTGGACCGCAACGAGGAGATGGACCAGTACAAATCGGCCTTCGCGCAGAAGACCGATCTGCGCACCCTGGACCAGGCGATCGAAGGGGCCGACGTTTTCCTCGGCCTTTCCGGGCCGGGCGTGCTGAAGCCCGAAATGGTCAAGAAAATGGGTAAGTCGCCGGTGATCCTGGCCTTGGCCAATCCGACGCCGGAAATCGACCCGGCCTTGGCCAAGGAAGCACGGCCGGACGCGATCATCTGTACCGGCCGGTCCGATTTCCCGAACCAGGTCAACAACGTGCTTTGCTTCCCGTTCATCTTCCGCGGCGCGCTCGACGTGGGCGCCACGACGATCAACGAGGAAATGAAGATTGCCTGCGTCAAGGCGATTGCTTCGCTGGCGCGCAAGGAAGTCTCGGAAGTCGTCGCCAAGGCCTATGGCGAAGCCGCGGGCGGATTCGGGCCGGATTCGATCATTCCGCGCCCCTTCGATCCGCGGTTGATGCTGGAAATTGCGCCGGCGATCGCCAAAGCCGCGATGGACAGCGGCGTCGCGACCCGGCCGATCGAGGATTTCGATGTATATCGCCAGCAATTGAGCGAGTTTGTGTTCAGATCGGGCACGGTGATGAAACCCGTCTTCGATCAGGCGATCGAGAATCCGAAGAAAGTCGTCTACTGCGAGGCGGAAGACGACCGCGTCCTGCGCGCGGTACAGATCGTGGTCGATGACGGCATCGCCCGGCCGATCCTGATCGCCCGCCGTGAAGTCCTGTTGCGCCGGATCGAGAAACTCGGCCTGCGCCTGAAACTGGACCGCGATTTCGAGCTTTGCGATCCGGAGGACGACCCGCGTTTCCATGACTACCGCGCGATGTATCACGAGATCATGGGCCGCAAGGGCGTCTCCACCGGAAATGCCGGCACCATCGTCCGTACCGATACGACCGTGATCGGTGCGCTGATGCTGAAACGCGGCGAGGCCGATGCGATGCTGTGCGGCGTGACCGGGCGTCACCGCGCGCATGTGAAGAATGTGCGCGACATCATCGGCACCCGCGCCGGTGTCAGGGACATGTCGGCATTGACGATGATGATCCTCGAAAAGGGGGTCTATTTCCTGGCCGACACCCATGTGACGCCGGAACCGACGGCAGAGGAACTCGCGGAAATGGCCGTCCTCGCATCCGAGGAAGCCAAACGCTTCGGTGTCGACCCGCGCATTGCCATGCTGTCGCATTCGAATTTCGGCTCGTCGGATCAGCCCTGCGCCGCGCGTGTCCGCGACGCGGTCGCCATCCTGCATCGCGACTATCCGAACCTGATGGTCGATGGGGAAATGCACGGCGACACCGCGTTGGACCCCGTGCTGCGGGATTACCTGCTGCCCGACAGCAAGTTGGAAGGCGAAGCGAATATTCTGATCATGCCGTCCATTGACGCCGCGAACATCGCTTACAATCTCTTGAAGAAACTGGCGAACGGGTTGACGGTCGGGCCGATGCTGATCGGTGCCGCGCAGCCTGCTCATGTCATTACCAACTCGGTCACAGCCCGCGGAATCGTCAATATGACGGCGCTGGCCGTGGTGGATGCGCAGCAGCACCAAGCGGCCGGTTGACCGCACCGTCGGTTGGCTTAGATTGCGGGGCTGAACCGATGGAAGGCGGTCATTCATGGCTGAGGTGGAGGAAAAACCGGTCGACGACAAGTCGACCGGCACAGAAGCGGACGACGCGTTCGACGACCTCTACGGCCTGACCGAAGAAGTCGCGGACGCGGTCGACGAGGCCCTGTCCGCGAATGACCAGGGGCGGATCCGGGATCTCCTGGACCCGCTCCATGCCGCCGACATCGCCGACCTTATGGAACGGCTCACCAGCGGTGAGCGCGAGACCATTGTCGATGCCCTCGGCAAGGACATGGATCCTGAAATCCTCGCCTATATGGACTATTCGGTCCGCGAGGATATCGTCGATTATCTGGACACGGATCATCTCGCCAGTCTGGTCACCGATATGGAGACCGACGACGCGATCGACCTGTTGGAAGATCTCGACGAAGCCGACCAGCAGGAACTTCTGGACGCGTTGCCGGCGGATGATCGGCTGATCTACGAGCAGGGCCTGTCCTATCCCGAGGACAGCGCCGGTCGTCTGATGCGGCACGAAGCCGTGACAGTGCCGGAATTCTGGAGTGTCGGTCAGACCATCGACTACATGCGGTCGGACGAAAGCGAACTGCCCGACGACTTCTACAATCTCATCGTCATCGACCCCAGCCGCAAGCCGGTGGGCACGCTGCAGCTTTCCAAGCTGCTCAGCACGCGCAGGCCGGTCGCGATCAGCGAGGTCATGGATACCGATCCCAAGCTGATCCCGGTCGCCATGGACCAGGAAGACGTCGCCTTTTTCTTCCGGCAATACGCCTTGACCGAAGCACCGGTCATCGATGACAGCGGACGGCTGCTCGGTTCCATCACCATCGACGATGTCGTCGACGTCCTGGACGAAGAGCATGAGGACGATATCCTGAAACTCGGCGGGGTGCGGGAGGACGATTTCTATTCCGACGTGGCGGAAACGACCCGGCTGAGGTTTTCCTGGCTGTTCGTGAACCTCGTTACCGCCATCCTCGCCAGTTTGGTGATCTCGGCTTTCGAGGCGACCATTGCGCAAGTGGTGGCCCTCGCCGTGCTGATGCCGATCGTCGCCTCGATGGGCGGCAATGCGGGGACGCAGACCCTGACAGTCGCGGTGCGTGCGCTTGCGGTGAATGAACTGACGACCGCGAATGCGATGCGCATCGTGATGAAGGAAATCCTGGTCGGTGGCGTGAACGGCATCGTCTTCGCGCTGATGATGGGCGGCCTGGTCTGGCTTTGGTTCGGGGACCCCATGATTGGCATGGTGATCGCGGTGGCGATGGTCGTGAACCTGCTCATCGCGGGTTTTGCCGGAACGATGATTCCCCTGGCGCTCGACCGATTGAAGATCGACCCGGCGGTCGCCTCGACCGTCGTGCTGACCACGGTCACCGACGTGGTCGGCTTCTTCGCCTTTCTCGGCCTCGCGGCGATGGTTCTGCTCTAATCCGTCTCGGCTTGGCCGCGACCCATCATGAAACAGCAGATTGCCGCGGCAAAGATCACCGCCGTGGCGATGGCCAGGGAAGGACCTTCCGTACCGCCCCAGGACCCTGCCGAATCCCGCAGCAATCCAAAGACCGCCGGCGCAAAGGCGAAAGTCGCCTGGGAGGCTGAAATTACCAGGGAGACGACCTTCTGCACCTGGACCTCCGGGAACTCCGCTTGAACGATCAGCGGGGGCAGGGAAGTGGCGTTTCCGATCCCGAAACCGAACAACAGGACCCCGGCGATGGCGAGGCCTGGATGGCCCGACAGACCGGCGATCAGGCAGAGGCAGCCGACGATCTGAAAACCGTAGCTTAATGCCGCTACGACCCGTCGGTTGGCTTCCCGCGGCATCAACCATCCGAACAGGCTGCGGCCCAGTACCGCGCAGGCTGTGGCGCCGCTCAGCAGGTAGCCCGAATTGACCTCGCCCAGGATAGGCAGCAGCAGCGAAAAGAGATGAGCGAGCAGCCCGACCTGGGCGAACAGTCCAATCGACATGCCGGCCGCCAGGGTCAGGAACGATCGGTTCCGCCGTAAGGCCGCCACGGTCTGAGCGTTAGCCTGCCGGGGCAGTCCGCCGTCTGCGTCGGTCTGTCCGTCCGGATACTGCCCCACATCCCGCGGACGCTTCGACAGGATCGATGCAAGCAAAGTCGTAACCACGGCGATCATGACGCCGCCGATGACCAGGGCCGCGCCTTTGAACTCCAGTGCCTCGATGGACAGGACCCAGGCCGGTGTCATAACCACCCCACCTAGGGTCGCGCCGTTATAGGCCAGGGACAGTGCGAATGGCCGGCGTCGGATGAACCAGGGAGAGACGAAGCCGTTCAACGCGACCGCGCCCATGGTCGCCCAACCGCATCCCGAAATACAGGCTGACAGGAAAAGAAGAGCGGGATGGTCGCTGGTCGCCCATCCGATAACTCCAAGCGCCAGGGCAACGACACCGACCGCCGTCGTTCTGACGGCACCGAAACGGGCATACAGGTTTGGCATGCCGGCGACGGTTACGGCGCCGACAAGGAAATGCACGGTGACTGCTGCCGAGACCAGGGCAACGGGCCAACCGGTGCGGTCGATGACCGATTGCAGATAGATAGGTGGGCCGTACAGACCGAAGCCCCAGCCGAACATCGCCACGGTCGAAGCCGCGGCGACAACCCGCCAGCCGAAGAAGGTTTTCATGAAATGCGGGCTCCGGCAGTTGCACTGGAGCGGCCTGTATAGTGCCGGGATTGCAGGGGACGCTTCGTCATCTATCGAACTATTGCCGTCAGCCGCGAACCAGACTGATCCGTGTTCCCGACGGCCGAATGGCTTTTTCGGCACCGCTTTCCATGATCGCCTGTTCCGCCTTTTCAGGTGCGTCAACGCGGAAACCCGCCAATGCGCCGATCCCGTAGTCGAACAATGTCGAGCATAGCGGCGTTCCCGGGCCGACCAGCACGGTGAAAGCGTCGCGACGCAAGGCAAGCAATCCGGCCAGCGATCCGTTGGACAGGGTCGATGCCGTGATCACCAGAAATTCCGCCTGTGGGATCAACGTCGCCGCGGCGTCTTCCGGAAAATCGTCGGGACCCGGGTTCCGTTCGATCACGGCGGCGCCGGGAAGCTTTTCATCCAGATTGGGAAAACGCCCGATGATGACGGTCTTGTGGCCGCGATCTTCGACCAGTTCCAGGCCGTTCACTATGTCACCGGTGATGTCGTGCCGGTTCCAATAGGCGTTCAGGGCGGCGAACCCGACCGCGCGCGCGATCGGATTCGGGGCCGTCGTCAGATCCATCAAGTCCCGTAAGGGCCGTCCCCTCAAACTCCCGGCCTCGGCGATCGGCACGCATCCTTGTTGCGATTTGACCGGTGTGTGGACAAGGCCCGTGCCCGTCGCGCTGTCGACCAGCGTCCAATTCACGCCGACAGCGATCCGCGTTGCCGGTTCCGGCGCATGTTCCGGAATGAGCGAGGCGACCAGTTCTTGCTGTTTCATGATCGAAATCCGGCGTGGCAGGCTTGTCAGCCCGATCAGTTATCGCGACCATGTCCAAGGGAATAGCATGAGGTTCGCTTTGGAAAGCCTGTTCAAACGCATAGATGATTTGCGCGACGATGTCGTATCGCTGACGCAGGACATGGTCAGAATTCCGACGGTCAATCCTCCGGGTGACGCTTATACACCCTGCGCGGAACTGATCGGGAACCGATTGAAGAAATCAGGCTTCGATATCGTGTATGAACGCGGTGTCGGTACGCCCGGCGACTCGGACAAGCATCCGCGCACCAATATCGTCGCACGCATCCAAGGCAGCCGTCCGGGCCCGTGCGTTCATTTCAACGGACATATCGACGTGGTTGAGCCCGGGGAAGGCTGGACCAGGGACCCTTATGGCGCGGAGCTTGAAGACGGAAAGATTTACGGGCGCGGCACCTGCGACATGAAAGGCGGCATTGCCGCTGCGATCGTCGCGGCGGAAGCCATTCTGCAGGAAGGGGTCGATTTTCCCGGCGCCATCGAAATCTCCGGAACCGTCGACGAGGAAACCGGCGGCTATGGCGGGGTCGCCTTTCTGGCGGAAAAAGGATTCTTCAGCCGACCGCGCGTGGATCACGTCATCATCCCGGAACCGCTGAACGTGGACCGGGTCTGCGTCGGTCATCGCGGCGTCTGGTGGGCCGAGGTTAAAACCCACGGGCATATCGCGCATGGATCCATGCCGTTTCTGGGCGATTGCGCGGTTCGCCATATGGGGGCTTTTCTGGAATCGCTGGAACGGGACCTATACCCGGCCTTGGAGCAGCGCCGTACCGATATGCCGGTCGTGCCGGAAGGGGCGAAGCAATCCACTTTGAACATTGCCTCCATCCACGGCGGGTTGCCGGACGGTTTCAACGGTCTGCCAAGCTCTTTGGTGCCTGATATCTGCACCATGATCCTGGATAGACGTTTCCTGATCGAGGAGCCGTTGGCGCAGGTCAAAGGGGAGATCTTCGGTCTGCTTGATCGCCTGGCCGCCGACCGCCCCGGTTTCAAATACGATGTTCGGGACATCATGGAGTTCGAACCCACCCTGACGGATGCGGACGCGCCGGTCGTGCGCGCCGTTGCGGAAGAGATCGAGCGCCAGTTCGGCCGCCCGGCGGAGACGATTTGCTCGCCCGGAACATACGATCAGAAGCACATTTTCAGGATCGGCCAGTTGAAGGACTGCATTGCCTATGGCCCGGGTATCCTGGACCTGGCTCACCAACCCGATGAGTATATCGAGGTGGATGCCATGGTGACCTCGATGAAGGTCATGGCGTCAGCCACGCTGAAGCTCTTGAAGGGTGAGGCCTAGGCCGGATTCAGATTGTTCTGTCCGCTGGTGACCGGCGCCCGTTCCTCTGAATTCAGGGACGGTGTCAGCAACCGGTCGCGATAGTTTTCCATGAAGGCGTTGAACCCGTCGCCGCCAGCCAATTGCTGGAGGCTGGCCTGCAGGCTGGCGCCGCCCTGATCGTTCGGGGCGACGATATAGTTGAAGACATCCCGAAACGGCGAGATGTTCATGGCCGGGCCGTACAATTCGCGAATCTGGGCAAGTCCGGCTTCGTCCTTGTCCAGTTTCAAGGCGACCGCCCAGTTCACCACATGCCGGGCGCTTGGCTCGGGAATTTCCTCGCCTTCCTCCGGCGGATCGCCGGACAAACGCTGCAACACCTTGGCGGCCTCCGTCCAATTCTCGGCCTTGCGATAAATGTCCTGTCGCAGAATATCCGCCTCGATGCTGGTATCCCCGGCCAACAGCTTGATCGCTTCGTTGTCGCGGTCCAACTCATAATTGGCTTTCGCCTGAAGGCGCCTGCGGTCGTCCTCCAATTCCCGTGTGATCTGCGGGAACTCCGTCTTGTTCAGGGCCTCGACCGCGCCAAGGGGATCGTTGTCGAGTATCTTGATGAAGGCGAGTTTCGCACCGACCCGTGCGCGCTCCTCGCCCTGCAGGCGGAATTCGACTTGTTGCTGCAGCAGATTGGCCGCGCGTTCCAGCAGGTCGACATCGACGAGGCGGTTGGCCAGCAGCTCGATCAGAAGGTCGCCATCCCGACCGGACGGCGTCAATTCGCGAAACTCGTCATACAGCGCCAAGGCGCGCAACGGCGGCATCTTGTCCGCCTCACCATCGATGTAGAGACGCCGGAACAGATCGGTCATGTCCTGGGCCAATTCCTTGGCCGCGGGGTCTTCGGCAAAATATGTAACCGCCAGTCGCCACGTGCTCAGACCGTTGAAATAGTCGCCCTTGTCGACATAGACCTGACCCAGGCGCCGCAGCACGTTGAATTCAAATCCGTCGCCGCGCCATTTGAATCTCAGCCGTTCCAAACGGTCTATGACCTCGTCGTCCGTGATATCGCCCTGGCGGCGTTCGACATTGATCATCAGATATTCGGCACGGGCCGCGTATTTCAGGTCGTTGCCGTCGATCAGTTCGGACCAGAAATCCTTGGCCAGATCCAGGTCGTCGCTTGCATGCGCCACGCGTCCCTGGTGGAAGCGAAGTTCCGCGTATTGGCCGCGGGTCAACTCGTCGACTGCGACATCCAATTCATCGAGCCAACTACTGGCCGCGCGCAGATCCCGGGTCGACAAGGCGGTTTCTACGCGCAACAGGCCAAGCTTCGCCTTCAAGGGATAGGGATAGTCTCGCAGAATGGAGTCGGCGACTTTGAAATGATCCGCAGCTTGTTTCCAATCGCCCAGTTTTGCCAGGACGGCCCCGCGCCACAGGGCCGCTTCTGCAAATCCGTCCAGTCGTGGATCGCTGAGATCAGTACGCGCTTCCTCCAGGTCGTTGTTGAGTGTCCTGACGACCCCGCGAAGGGCGCGGGCATCGGCCTTCTTGAAATAGGACTCTGCTTCAGATTCCACGACGTCCAGAACCCCGGTGGCTTCTGCGCCGCGATCGCGGGCGGCGTAGAAACGAACCAGATCGAGCCGCGCGTCGTTGCGTTTGTCCTCCGGCACTTCGGTGATCGAGGCCAGCAATGCGTATTCGCCCGCCAGGAAATCCCCAGGGCCGCCACGCACCCATTCTTCGAAATTGAACAGTCGACGGGCCGAGAAACTCTGCGCTGTGCTGACCGGTGCTTCAGGGGACACGGCGGAAATGTGGAGCCCTTCGGTTCCCGAAACGGTGAAGCCGTCGAAGCTGCGCTCGAACAATACGTCATCGCCATGCGGTTCGACCACGACACCCTGCGCTGATGACAGAACCCGGAATTCCGGATAGCTCCGCGTGCCGGCGATACCGACCCCGGGATCGCGATAAGTCGCCACCAGCAGCGTATCGCCGACATCCGGATCGGGGATCGTTACGAGATTGCCGGGATTGGCGGTCGGAAACAGAAGTTTCGGACCGATATCCGGGTCAGCTTCCGCGCGGATTTCCGCCTGCACACGGGGCGGGAATGGCTGCAGCCGGAAATCAACAACCCAGGTAAAGCCTTCCAGTTTGACAACCGGCGTGATGCCCGGGTCAGCGGCCCGCATGCGCAGGACGGTCGCACCCGAAATCGGCAGTTGCTCGACCCGGTCAAGAATTGGTGCGCCCTGTTCGCGAAGCGGAATCAAATCCAATTGGGCATGCCGGTCGAAGACGACCCAGATATTCTCGCCGCGCCGGTAGACCGCAGCCCCCACTTCGTCCGGCCAATCGAAGGAAAAGCTGACCGGTGCCGGCCCCTCGGGCGTGACCTGACGGCCTGATCCATCGCGCAGGAACTGGATCGTACCGTCCTGCAAGGCCTGCTGGGTCGCCAATTGTTCCGCCGTCACGGGGCCCTGCTGTTCCGGCGCCGGGGTGCGAACTCTGGTTTGTAATTCCGGTTCCGACGTTTCCGGCGCCGGCGCTTGCTGTTCCGCTTCGGCCGCGGCCAGTGCTTGCGCCGCCGCGGCTTCCTCGGCCGCTTCCTGGGCAGCGCGCGCGTCTTCCGCTTCCAGGATCTTGCGGGCTTCTTCTTCGGCGGCGGCTTCGGCCTGGTCGGTCGGAGGGACAAGGTTGACCGGTCCAGCCGGCGCCTCGGCCGTTTCTTCCGTTGACGGACCCGGTGTCGGGCCGGCGGCGGATTCGGTCTGTTGTTCGGCGGCAGCCACTTCCGCGGCGGCCGGTGCTTCCGCCGCTGCAACCTGTTCGGCGGGCGGTTCGTCGGCGACCACGGCGGGTTCCGTCGGTGCTGCGTCATCGGCAGTGGGTTGGGCGGCGTTAGGTTGGGCGGCGGCCTGTTCTGTGGCGGTTTCGGCCGCTTGTGTCGCTGGCGGCGTTTCCGCGGTGGCGGATCCTGGCAACAAATCGTTCGGCTGCGCCACATCCGTCGGCAGCGGACCATCGCCCGCCGTCAGGTCGATGACCACCTTGGTACCGGCGACGAGATCGCGGACAGTTGTCCCTTGCGGCATCGGCAGGATGAAGACCGTTTCACCGCCACGGGTGCCGCTGCGCGGACGGCCGAAGCCTTGCGGCAGGCGGTTCGCCAAGGCCGTCGTATCGATCCGCGCCGGGCGCTGGAAACGGACCGTGATGGAGTCGTTTTCGCTGGCGACCGCGTATTCCGTTGTCTCCGGCCAGTCGAAGACGATGCGGGTATAGGTGGGATGTTGACCGACGCGGACGGAAAGGTCCGGGGCGTTGGCCGCCTCGCTGCCGCCGGCTGCCTCTGCGGCGGGGCGCATGTCGATGGCGACCGCTGTGCCGCTTCGGAAACCGTTTATGGTGACCGGACGGGCCAGGGTGAGGCGGACCGTACGTCCGCCCTGCTCGATCGCCGCACCTTGAATATAGTCACCCAGATTGGTCAGAACCGGGCCGAAATCGGTTTGCAGGGGACTATCGAAGCGGATCACCAGGTCACCGCCTTCAAGCGCGGTCTCGAACCCGACCTGGCGTGGCCAATCGAAGACGATGCGACCGAAATCGGGATGGACCCCGGCGCGGGTGCCGATCGTTTCCTGGGCGCGGGACGCGGGCGCGGCGGCCAGGAGGACGGCGGCGAAAACGCCCGACAGCAGGACCGTTCGGCTGAACCGGGTTCTGCCCGTATCGTTCGGGCGAAGGGCGCGATAGGGGAAAAGACCGTTCACTTACTGCCCCCCGGCTTCCGAACGAAGCACAACGTCGACCCGCCGGGCCAATTCATATCGGCGCTCCTCCGGCAAGGAGGGATCGAGGTGGCGAAACCGTGAGTCGCCCATGCCAATGGCGGCAAAGCGACCACGGTAACCGGCCTCGGTCAAGCTGTTGGCCACCCGCAGGGCCCGGGCCAGCGACAGGTCCCAGTTCGACGGGTAGGACCCCTCTGGGGGCGGTAAGGGATCGGTATGGCCGACGATTTCGGCTTGATTGCCGACCTGCGCGAGCACGCCGGCCAGTTCCCGAACGGCGGCAAGCGCTTCATCCCCCAATTGAACCGAGCCGGAAGCGAACAGAACGTCGCTCGGCAGGGAGATCACGACTTGGCCTTCCAAAGGTGTAATCCGGGCGCTGGCCAGGATCGGATCGCGCGACAGTTTTTCCTGCAGGATCCGATGGAGATAATCCGTCGACAGGCCCGGCAGGACTTCCACGGAGGGAATGGCGCGTTCGCTTGTCGGGATGGGTTTCTGTATTTCCGACGGTTCCGTGGCGCGGTTCAGCAGGCTGATGATTTCGTCCCAGCGTTCCGACTTCACATAGGACATGGAAAACAGCATGACGAAGAACGTCAGCATCAGGGCGGTAACGTCGCCCATACTCACAAGCCATGCGGGCGATTTCTCGATCTTGTCCTCGGGTTCGCTCTTATAGCCGGGGTCGATCATTGGCTGGTCCCTTCCACGAGGACCGGCGTGCCTTCAAGGGCGTTGCGCAGCGTTGCTTCAGTCGACGGATCGTCCGAGCCGAGATTTTCTGCGGCGGGGACCTCGGCGCTATCGTTCTGCGCCGGGGTTGCCGGTTCGATCGGATCGATCAATTCGGTGCCCGGCGGCGGCGTCAGTCTCGTCGCCGGTTCGGCGGTGGTGCCATCGCCGGCGAAACTGATATTCGCACGGCCGTTTTCAATGATGTCGAAGCGAAGACGGATGCGCGTGCTGCGCCGTTCGGCAACACCCACGGCAACACCGTCCGGCGGCGCGCCGGCATCGACCAACGCCCTGGCAAAGGCTGTCGCGCGGGCGAAGGGCAGCATGTTCCTGTCAGGGGATGTCGTATCGCTGGCGGGCTCGGCCGTCGGTTCGGATGTATCGTCGGGATTCAAAATGACCGCGCCGATTTTTTCCTGTTCCAGGCGGCTCACATCGGCGGCGGTGCTCGGGGTGACTTCGGCCAATTCATCGACCGGAATGGTAAAACGCAACTGCGCGCTGTACCCTTCCAGGCGCGCGGCCAAAGCATAGCCTGTGGCGCGCAGCAGGTCCTTGCGGTCCGCGCGCAAAGTCGCCTCGCCGCCAACGAAGATTTCCGTCGCCGGAATGGTCAGTTGCAAGGTTCTGCCGCGGCTGAGCGATTCGACCCGTGCGATCGGGATCGCCGTCACCCAAAGGCGTTCGACGTCGTCGATCACTTCTTCGGGTTCGGGGACGGGGCCGATCGTCGAGATCAGGATCTGCGCCGTGTTGTCGGGGATGATCTGGGTCTTGAACGTGGCCGCCACCGAGCTCAACACACGCCGGGACTTGGTTTCTTCCAGCGTGGAGATGGCCGTCAGCAGAATGAAGAAAGCAAGTAGTAGCAGGAACAGGCTCAGGAACATCAATGGCCCGGTATCCGGTACCGGACGTTGTTCATCGATGTACTGGTCTTGCTGTGCCACGCGTTTCGCCTCGTTCCGGACCGGTTCGATACCATACCGGTTCGGCAATGCAAAAATGCCGCCGCCGGGCGCTTCTTGATAGCTCGCATCCGGCACGGATTACCGGCGTTTCATCCGCGTCGCGGTTTAACGCCGTCTAACGGACTGATTCTATCGTTGATTCCGCGCCAAAATCCACAGGCTATGCGGTTTGTGGATCGTCTTTGGGCGCCGGTCGGCAATCGGCAGCATATATCGCGGTGGCGCGCGACGGTGCGGTTGGCCCGCAAGACCGCCGCGCAAACGCGATATGGCTTAGAAAGGACCCAGCACGCTGGTCAGTTTTTGCTTCAATGTCGCGGCGTTGAACGGCTTCACGATGTAATTGCTGACACCGGCCTGCTTCGCGGCAATGACGTTTTCCGTCTTGCTTTCCGCGGTGATCATGATGAACGGCAGATTCTGCATCCGCTTGTCCGCGCGGACTTCACGCAGAAGCTGAATGCCCGTCATCGGTTCCATGTTCCAGTCGGAAATGACCAGGCCATAATCCTTCGCGCGCAATTTTTGCAGCGCTTCGCTACCGTCCATAGCTTCATCGACGTTGTTGAAGCCGAGTTGCTTGAGGAGGTTTCGAATAATCCTCAGCATCGTCTTGTAGTCATCGACAATTAAGACCTGCATGTTCAGATCGACAGCCATGCAACCACTCCGTCCGTTCGCGTCCCGTTTAAGATCAAGCTGAAATTGACAAATTCATTCCAAACCAAGAACGAAATTGCCAAAGCCTACTGTGCCGGGATCCCTCAGTTTATCAGAACAAATGCGAGCCCAGCCCCGTGTTCCTCCCCAGACAATCGCAGGATTTAGTTAAGACTCTCTAAATGACCGGTCAATTCTTCATTGGACCATTTGGCCCAATTATTTCGGCCATGCTCGAGCGGTTGGGGCAATGACTGTCAATTCGGCAATTGCGGCAGGTCGGTTCGTTCCGCCAGTTCGCGCGTCAGGATGCGGGCGCGGTCCGGCGACATGGCCGCGATGATCGGCGCAACCTTGCGGGCACTCATGCCGCGCAGCACGCCGACGAGGGTTTCCAACTCCAACTCGTTGAAGATCGCCGCCGCCGATTTGGGCTTCATGGCGGAATAGATGTTCCGCAGCCGCTCCTGATCGGCATCCTGTTCCTTGTCGTATTCCTGGACCAGTCCGCGGATTTCCTCCCGAATTCTCTCCAATTGCTGCTGTTTGACCAGCAACTGCTCTTCGGCGGCACGCAGAAGCGCTTCACGCTCGGAAAGCTCGCGCTCCTTGAACGCAATATCGTCCCGACGGTTGGACAAGTCGTACAGCAAGCGGATTTCACCAGGCGACAAGGAGGAGAGATCCGACAGTTTGTCGTCCTCCTCCGTGGTTTCCGCCGCGACGGACCCTTCCGGAAGTTCATCGTTGAATGTGTCGAAACCGCTGGATCCGCTATCCGTTGCCGGCGGCTCCGCATTGTTCTGCGCGAGCGCCCGCTGGGTCTCTACCGGCACCCCGGCCAGGGGCTTGCCTTCGCTGACGGCCTGCCAGATGTCGCCGATTTTCACGGACAGCATGACCGCGGCGACAAAAATCGTAATCGGCAGGATTCTGAAGCCTGATCTCATTCTCTACATCTCTGCGCGTTGCGAACCCACATTGATATGGGGTCCCTAACGCATTCCTTGCAACGCCCGCAGCAACGCGGATTTTGACTTCGCCTTGCCGGTATCTTCCGTCCCCGGGTCGGTGCCGCCCTTGGCTTCCCTACCGGCCGTGGCCGGCAAATTCGTCCCGGCCGTTCCACCGGCGCCCTTCGCGGCGCGGTCTTCCGGCTTTGCCGCCAGCGACTTGCGCGCGCCTCTGCCCGTGACCGAGGCGGTCTCGCGCGCCGCCCGCATGGCGGTTTCTATATCGTCTTCGTGTTCACCGGCATTCTGATCGGAGCCGCCGCGATGCTGGGCAAGCCCGCCTTCCAGCTTGTCCGCCAGGCTGCTGCCCCGGTCGATCATATAGGCCAAGTCCTCGCGCAGGGTTTCCGCTTCACCCAACAGCTTGTTCAGGGAGTCGCGATTCTGCGTCGACGCATCCTTGACCCGCTGGATCGCCTGTTCCGCCTTCTCCGTGGACTCGGTGAAGCCGGCCAGCATCTTTTCCAGCTCGCTCTTGCTCTGCTGCAGGACGGACAGGTTCTTGTTCAAGCGCAAGGCATAAACGATTACCGCCACCAGCAGACACGCGATCAGGATGTCCAGCACCAGCGACAGTTCGGGTAGGATCATGTATCGACCTCCGCCTTCCCTTCGATCTTGACCGCTATATTACCCGATTTTTGCCCCATATGCCCGGTGAACATGGGCACGGCCCCGCAGCGCAGGGTCACTTCGGACCGCGGCGTGGCGGAAAGCGGCAGGAAAGTGCCCCTTTCCCATTCCAGAACATGACCCAGGGTCGATTGCATTTCATCCAGCACGACTTCGATCGGCACATCGGTGAACCAGAGTTCCGTGGCCAGGTGGTTTTCCCAGATCGAGTCACGGCCGAATTTCTCGCCCATGAACATCTGCAGCAGCAATTCGCGAACCGGTTCCAGCGTCGCGTAGGGAAGCATCAGCTCCAATCGGCCGCCGCGGTCTTCCATGTCGATCCGCAGGCGGGCCAGAATTGCCGCATTGGCGGGGCGGGCGATGGTTGCGAAACGCGGATTCGTTTCCAACCGGTCGAACCGCATCGTAACGGAGGAGAGCGGGTCGAACGCGGCGGACAGATCCGCCAAGACGACATTGATCATCCGCTCCACCAGGTTTCGTTCGATGGTGGTGTAGGGGCGGCCTTCGATTCGCATCGCCGCGGTCCCTCGGCGTCCGCCGAGCAGCACGTCGACGATGGAATAGATCAGCGAACTGTCGACCGTGATCAGTCCGTAATTGTCCCATTCCTCCGCCTTGAAGACCGTCAGCATGGCCGGAAGCGGAATCGAGTTCAGATAGTCGCCGAACCGGATGGACGTGATGTTGTCCAGGCTGACTTCGACGTTGTCGGACGTAAAGTTACGCAGGCTGGTGGACATCATGCGGACCAGGCGGTCATACACGATTTCCAGCATCGGCAGGCGTTCATAGGACACCATGCCGCTGTCGATGATGGCTTCGATACCCGATTGGGAACCGTCGTCGTCGCCTTCCTGGAAGCCGAGCAGACTGTCGATTTCGTCCTGATTCAGAACCCGCGCCGAGCCACCGCCGCCGATATCATCATCGTCGTCGGCCATCGCCGCCCATTCTTCGGCAAGCGCATCGTCCTCGGCCCCGCCTTCTTCGGACATGGCCTCCATTTCACGGGCGATATCGTCTTCGTCACTCATCTTCAAACCACTCGGTTCAAATCATTCACGGTCCGTTCGGCGGTTTCCCCGCAACAAACGGGCCAAGTCGGGCGTTTTGCGGCGCATCCGCTGCCCCAGACCCGCTAAATGGGCCCTGCTAAAAGGGCCCTGCTGAATAGGCTCTATTGAATCAGCATGTCTCCGATCAGGACATCCTTGACCTTCACGGGATGCGCGGCCTGGTTGACCCGCGCCAGCATCTCTTCCTTGATCCTATAGAGGCCTTGGCTCCCCTCCAACTCCTCGACGCGCAATTCGCGCAGGAAGACTTGGAAATTATCGACGATCTTCGGCATGAACGCGTCGATGGCCGGCTGGTCTTCCGGACCGGCGAGCTCCAGGCTGATCCGCAGTTTCAGGATCTGCTGCTTGCGTCCCGACGAGCGCAGGGAAACGAGCATTTCCGGAACTTCCAGGTAGAAGCCGGGGGTCGCCACGGCCGGTCCCTCGGCGCCGGCTTCGCCGCTACCGTCGCCAGCGGCTTCCTCTGTTTCCTCACCGCCGAGCAACGGGTCCAGCATGCCGCTGAAAAACAGACCGACCCCGGCACCGACCAGGATCAGGATCGGCAGGACGATGAACAGGACCAGCTTCTTTCCGCCGACCTTCTTCTTGCCGCCCTCTTCGCCTTCGCCGTCTTCGACTTCTTCGCTCATGGCCAAACACTTCCGCCCGATTTTCGTCTAAATCAGCATGCCTGTCCGGGGCCTGGCATGAACCATCCCTTCGACGACAAATTTGGGTGGGCAACCGCGCGGAGCCGGTTTTCCCACTTCGGCACCGCCGCCGGATGCCCGGCAACTTACAACCCACCACGAATTACCCAGTAAGCCTAAAGGAAACCGCGCAACTCTACAAACAAAGCAAATAATCGCAAAGCCGGGTAAAGATCCCGTTAAAGAGGACGCCCTGTAATACCATCTAAAGCGCCGCGAAGTATTCCGACGGCGCGTGAGAATGCCGTGATGCGGCGTTTCCGTTCAAGCCTTCGGGCAAATTGTGCCCGGTAGCCTCGTCGAAGGCGGCATTTACCGGGCCCGCCCCCCATCCTTGCACCGTTGACGCGCCCGCCCGCCAGGTCCGAAAACCCCGGAAATCTGCGGCTTGGCATCTTTGGCACGCCCTTTGCTCCCTAGGGCGGCGAGAGAGAAGTGCAGAGTGCCAATCCCCGATGAGAGTGCCGCAACGCGGTATGGGGTTTGTGTTGAGAGGATAGAGTCATGGAGAACTCCGTCTATATTGCGATGTCGCGTCAAGCGACCCTGGAACGGGAAATGGACATCACGGCGAACAACCTCGCCAACGTGAACACCCCGTCCTACAAGGCGGAAAAATTGGTGTTCCGGGAATTCCTGATGGACACGCAGCGGCGCGCCCCCGGACTTTCCTATGTCCAGGACCTCGGACAGTACCGGGTGTTGGACGAAGGACCGATCCGGCAAACCGGGAATCCCTTGGATGTCGCGATCAGCGGTGACGGCTATTTCGTCGTCGATACCGAATTGGGCGACCGCTACACGCGGCATGGCCGGTTCCAGTTGGACGCGGACGGCACGCTGATCACCGGAACCGGTGAGCCGGTACAAGGGGAAGCCGGGCCGATCGTCATTCCGCCGGGCGAAACCGACCTCAGCATCTCGGGCGACGGTGTTATTTCCGGCAATAACGGCCAACTGGGCCAGTTGCGGATCGTGCGGTTCGAGAATCCAGAGGAATTGAGGCGGGCGGCGAACGGTATGTTCACCGCGCAGGAAGACCCTGTCGATGTCGCCAACCCGAAGATCATTCAGGGCAGCCTGGAAGACTCCAATGTCGAGGCGGTGCTGGAACTGACCAACATGATGCGGATTTCCCGGGACCATCAGCGGGTCAAGAAATTCCTGGATCAGGAAGATCGGCGGATGCGCGACATGATCGACAAATTGACGCGGGCGACGGCCTGACGGCGCGGGACGGCTCGATAGGGCCGGGCCGTCACAGGCAAGGCGCGGAACGCGGCGACGAAATAGACAGTAGGAGTTGGATAAATGAGATCTCTATCAATCGGTGCGACGGGGATGCTGGCACAGCAGCTCAATGTCGAAGTGATCTCCCACAACATCGCCAACTTGAACACGACGGCGTTCCAGCGGCGGCGGGCCGAGTTCCAGGATCTGCTGTATCAGAATCTGCGGCGTGTCGGGTCCAATTCCTCCGATGCAGGCACGATCGTTCCCGCCGGCGTGCAGGTCGGCCTCGGCGTGCGCACGGCTGCGGTCTACCGGATCACCGAGCAGGGCAACCTGTCGCTCACCGAAAATCCCTTGGACGTTGCGATCAACGGCAACGGCTATTTTCAGATCACGCTTCCGAACGGCGACACGGCTTATACGCGGGCCGGTTCCATGCAGTTGGATGCGGACGGCCAGATCGTGACGGTGGACGGCTTCACGGTCGACCCGGGTCTTACGGTCCCGCAGAACGCGATCGATATCTCGATCAATGCCAGCGGTGAAGTCCTGGTCAGCCTGGACGGTCAGACCGCCCCCCAGAATGTCGGACAGTTCCAGCTTGCGACCTTCCCGAACGAAGCCGGCCTGATCGCCGTGGGCGACAACCTGTTCCTGGAAACGCCAGCATCGGGCACGCCGGTGACCGGCACCCCGGGCTCAACCGGTTTCGGCACGCTGCAGCAGGGGTTCCTGGAGACCTCGAACGTCAACGTGGTCGAGGAAATCACCAATCTGATTTCCGCCCAGCGTGCCTATGAAATGAACTCGAAGGTTATCGAGACCTCGGACCAGATGATGCAGACGGTGTCCAACATCCGCTGATCGGCTGGGTAGGAAACTAGGAAATACGGTGACAGCGATGTCGATGACGATACGAACGGAAAACGCATCCCGGTGGAAACCGGCCTGGCAGGCAACGCTGCGCGCAGCGGTGTTCGGTCTCGCGGCCTTCTCCGTCGCTGTCGCGGCCACCGCCTGGAATGCCGATGCGGCGGAAACCAAAACGGCGATCGCGAAGCCGGCGCGGCTGATAACGGATATCCGTATCGCCGGCGATGGTGTCACCCTCGGCGACGTGTTCGAGAATGCCGGTCCGTATGCCGACCGCGTCATCGCGCGGGCGCCGTCTCCCGGACAGACCGCGACACTGGAAGCCCGATGGCTGGGCCGCGTCGCGCGTGCCTTCGGCCTGGATTGGCGGCCGACCTCTCGTTACGACCTGGCCACCGTGACCCGTTTGGCGCATGTGATCCCATCGGAAAGGATCACGAACGAATTGCTCAACGCGATCATCCTTCGGAACGACGATTTGGCGGGCGAGCGCCTGGAACTGCAGCTGGACAACCGTCTGCTTTCCTTGAACGTGCCGAAGGACAAGCCGGCCACGGTCGGGATCAGCCAATTGCAAGTGGATCCGCGCACCGATCGGTTCTCCGCCTTCGTCGTGGCACCGGCGCAGCATCCCCATGCGGTTCGGGTGGCCGTCTCCGGCCAGGTTCATCGCCTGGTTGAAGTGCCGGTACCGGCGCGGCGCATCCTGCGCGGCGATATCGTCGGCGCGCGCGATTTGGAAATGGTCGAAATGCGCCGCAGCGCGCTGGCCGCCAACACCATCGTCGATCCGGCCGATCTGGTTGGATTAAGCGCAAAACAGACTTTGGCCATGGGCCGCGCGGTCGGGGCAAATGCGGTGCAGCCGCCGGTGCTCGTGAAGAAGGGCGGACTGGTTACGGTAAAATTGGAAGCCCGGAACATGGTGCTGACGGCGCGCGGCCGGGCCATGGAATCCGGCGGTCTGGATGACGTGATCCGGATCCAGAACATGCAGAGCAACAGGGTGTTCGAAGCGGTGGTTACCGGTGCCGGTGAAGCGGCCGTGTCGCTGCCGAGCCAGGTAGCCCTGCAATAGGACAAAGACGAAAGACGCGAGAAAGGGTTTGGGGCAGAACGCCTTCAGGAGAATGACCATGAAAAGACAGGTCGAGCGGAAACAGTTACAGCGAACCGGTATGCGCCTCTGCGCCGTGCTGCTGGCGGGAACCATGTTGGCCGGGTGCAACGCCCTGAGCCGACTGGCCCAGGTCGGTGACGAACCGCGGCTGTCGGAAATCAAGAACCCGACGCATACGCCGGAATACCAGCCCGTCAGCATGCCGATGCCGCAGCCGACGGTCGCCACGCCGCGTCCGAATTCCTTGTGGCGTCCCGGTTCACGCGCCTTCTTCAAGGATCTCCGCGCGAACCAGGTCGGCGACATCGTGACCATCCTGATCGATATCGACGACAATGCCGAATTGGAGAACACCACCACGCGGTCGCGTACGAATAACGAAAGCCTGGGGATCGATGCCCTGCTGGGATACGAGGCGGCATTGGATACGATCCTGCCGGAAGCCGTGAACCCGCCGGACATTTTCGCGACCGACAGCAATACCAGCAACCAGGGCACCGGTTCGATCGAGCGTGAGGAAACCATCGAATTGCGGATTGCTGCGGTGGTCACGCAGATCCTGCCAAACGGCAACCTGGTCATTCACGGTCGCCAGGAAACGCGGGTGAACTACGAGGTGCGCGAATTGCAGATCGCCGGCGTGATCCGGCCGCAAGACGTCACCAACAACAATACCGTCAACTACGACCAGATCGCCGAAGCCAGGTTGGCCTACGGCGGACGGGGCCACATTACCGACGTCCAGCAGCCGCGATACGGCTCGCAGATCGTCGACATCATCCTGCCGTTCTAAGGCGGCGCGGGTTCAACCGGATCGCGGAAATTACAGAAGGGATCACCGCTACGAAGACATAACCATCCAGCCTTTCGGCGACAACGGTCAGGAGGGACGAGGCGTATCCGCGGATACGTTCCCCGACATCCGGAGGAGAGGTCGAAAGGTTCAAAGCGCATGGCCGCGCAAAGGCCGTAGCGCTTTGGCAAAAAGATCCGGTTTGGATTTGCGCCCGCACTCTCCTCTCTCTCGTCTCTCCTCTCGCTGGCGCAGATCCGTCGAAGGGCGCCCTCCGGTCTCCGGAGGGCGTTCTTCATTTTTGACGTCTCGCGCAATCGGTGGGAAATCTCGGTTTACAATAAGCGGATGCAACCGATACGCGCGCTCGGATGAGAATCGGAAACCCTTGATAACGGAATGGGGGGTGGCTAACGTGGTGGAAAGGCAAAAAAGCCGGGTTAAATACTTGATAGAAAAGGGTGGGGCGAACTGCTTGTTCCGATGCTGAGGCGCGGATGATCCGCGCTGTCGCAGGGAGACGGTAAGAACGGTGAAGCACGAACCTACAATCGCCGATGACACGGTGCTGACCGCCCTCGATCCCAAATACATCTGGATGCGGGATTACCTCCATTCGCTTAATCCGAATGGCTTGGCGTCGAAGAAAGACGTGGACCCGACGCTTTTTCCGGATCAGATGCCGTTCGTGAACCTGGTCGACGTCGTGCAGGGCGAGGAAACGCGGTTCAAATTCCGTCTGGTGGGCGGCGAACAGAACCGCCGGGCGGGACGCTTCATTGCCGGCAAGTTCATTGAAGAGGCGGTTCTTCCGGATGTTGTCGACCGAATTCGCATCAATATGTTGGCCTGCGTCGAGACCCGGCATCCGATTTACGATCGTTTTCCGATGCCGCATCCGGACCGGAGTTTCATCGATAGCGAGCGGGTCTATTATCCCCTGGCGAAGGACGGGCAGACGGTGGATACGCTGCTTATCCTGAATGGATACGCCGATATCCCGAGCGTGTCGGGGACCTTTGCCTCCGCGGGCAGGTGAGCGCATTCGCGGCTGCGCGCCGATTGGCGGGAAAGGGACGGCGATGGCGCGACATTTGCCGAACCGGTCAATCTGCGCTAGCGATGCCGCAATCAGGCAACAACAATGGTTCGTTTTCGTCATGGCGCCGCGCAACAACCCCCTTAAACTGAACAAGCTTCAGCTTCGCACCTTGGCTCTGGTCCAGGTTCTCATCAAGGAAGCCGGACAAGGGATGCAGGACCCGGAGACGGGCGATGTCATGCTGCCGTCCCTGCCTGCGCCGCATGGCGATCATGTCCATATCGGTCCCTATGTGGTGTCGGCGCGCGATATCAGCGGGTTTTCGAACATGGGTGTTTGGGCTGCGCTTGCGCGTAAGGGGCTGGCGCGGGGCGGACCGCCGGTGACGATCACCGCGGCGGGCTTGGACTACGACACGGGATTGTCCGAGAATTTCGTCGCGCCCAGCGATCACTGATCGGCTTCGTCGGCGCCGGGCGGACTCCACCTGTCGCCGTCAAACCGGCTGGAAGCTTTGTACCAGACTACCGACCACCAGGTACCAGCCGTCCACGAGCACGAAGAAGATCAGCTTGAACGGCAAGGCAATCATTACCGGCGGCAACATCATCATCCCCATCGACATCAGGACCGAGGCGACAACCATGTCGATCACCAGGAAGGGGACGAAAACGAGAAAGCCGATTTCGAAGGCCCGCCGCAATTCGGAAATCATGAAGGCCGGTATCAACGCTCGCAGCGGCGTGTCCTCCGGCGCCTCCACCTCGGTGATCTGACCGATATCCATCATCAGCGCCAGATCCTTCTGCCGGACGTGGCGCATCATGAAGGCGTGGAAGGGTTCCATCGACCTTTCGAAGGCGACTTCCTCCGATATTTCTTCCGCGATCAGCGGCTCGATCCCGGTCGTATAGGCCTGGTCGAAGGCGGGCTGCATAATGAAGAAGGTGAGAAACAGGGCCAGGCTGATCATCACCGTGTTCGGCGGACTTTGCTGTGTGCCGAGCGCCGTCCGCAGCAGGGACAGCACGATCACCAATCGCGTGAAGGAGGTCACCATCACCAGCGCCGACGGCGCCAGCGAGATCACCGTCATCAGAACGACGAGTTGGATCAGCCTGCCGGTAACGGAGCCCCCTTCGCCGATATCGATGTTCAGGGATTGGGCAAGCGAGGGAACGGTCCAAAGGCCGAAGGCCAGGGCCGTCAGCAGGCCCGCGCCCCAAATCAATGCCTTTCGGGATCGGGGTGAAAAACCGCTCAAACTGATGGGCCGCCGGCCGAAACTTTTCATGCGCGCCGGTCTCCGAACAGGCTGGCCACCTTCCGAAGCGCCGCATTCTGGGCGGGCGGTGCGGCGGGGTCGCCGTGAAGCGGCGATACGGGGGCATCGCTCTGTTGAACAGGGCCGAATTCCTTGTCGGAAGCCAGTCCGTCGATGCCGTTTTCGATCAACAGCGCGCCATCCGGCCCGGTCATCACCAGATGTTCGACGCCGTCACGCCGGATCAGAAACAGGCGGTGCCGGGTGTCCATCGTAAGAACCTCGACGATTCCCAGTCTGCGTCCTTGGGCGCGTGGCCCGGCATATGCCCGTCCCGCCATCACCTTTTTCGCCACATGTGCGGCGACCAGGATAAGGCCGAGGACAAAGGCCAGTGCGGCAACGAACCGCAGATAGCTTGCGAAATCGAATATCTCGCCCATTGGCGTTGGACCCCGATCGGAAACAGAACGCGGGGCGGATCCGAAGATAAGGAAAGGGGATATCCCGGCCCGAACCCTTAGGGGCACCGTTCCGTCTATCGGACCGGCAACCTCAAGGAACCGAGTTTATCCGATTCGCACCGTGTCAGCCGTCGGAACGGCCTTCGTCGTCACTGTTGTGGCTGTCTTCCGATTGGGCGTTGTCCGGCTGTGCTCCGGACGTCGGCATTCCGGCACGCTCCATCGCTTCGTTTAGATGGGCGGAAAAGTCCTGGAGGCGGGTTCGCAATTCCTGCATCAGGGGGTGCATCTCCACCACTTCCTCATTCGGCAGGGCCAGGGCGGCCTGGCATGCGGCATCGATCCGCCGGCTGATGCCTTGGAGTCCGAAATCCTCGCCGGCCAGCAGCTTTTCGTGGCCCTTCGTCACTTCCTCGATCAGGAGCCTCAATTCGAGCTCGACTTGATCTTTATGCATGGCTCCCCTCACAATTCTGGATGGCCGATTATGGCCGCGACATCTTCATCCCGGGCCGTTGCCTCCGCCCGGGACGTGCGCTGGTTGCGTTCGTAAACGTAACGCAGGATTTCCGCCACGGCGATAAAGGCCTCGATCGGTATTTCCTCGCCAACTTCGGTTGCGGAGAGGATTTCAACTAGGTCTGCGTCGGTGCGGACCGCGACGCCGGCCCGAAAAGCTTCTTCTACGATTCGGTCGGCCAAGAAACCCGTCCCGCTCGCCAGGACGGTCGGGGCCTTGTCGTCGCCATCCGCCCCCCGGGAAAGCGCGACCGCCTTGTTGCCGGGGTCGCCGGCCCTGTGGTCGATGATTTTGCCGGGTTCCTGTTCGTCGGACATGTTTAAAGCGCTACCGCAGCCGAATTCCGAATACCTGCAAGCGTATATCAGTTTCGCCGCCGCTGACTATGCTGCTGACTTATCAAAGTATCCGCAAAAGAAAATGACAAAAAAGATTCGGGTGCGGTAGTGGCTTGGATCTAAAGCTCGGGGATTATTTAAGTGATATTTCTAACTCTATTTGAGTTTTTCTTCAAATCGCTTCAACTTGTCATCGATAACCAAGTTTAGAAGCGGTTCCTGGTGCTTTGCCCGACACGGCAAATTCTTCTGGCACGGTGCTTGCTTGGGTATTCACGGGTTTGGAGAGGCCCGTGTGAGTTGAGGAGAGAGACCATGCCGTTACAGGATACGGCCCTTTTCCTGATGACAGGAGATCGGATGCGCTGGCTGACCCAGCGACAGCGCGTCCTGGCCCAGAACATCGCCAACGCGAACACGCCCGGCTATCAGGCACAGGACCTTCGCGCCCTGGATTTCCGCGATGCCCTTCGTGAAACGCAGTCGAACCTGCGCTTGGCTTCGGCCGACGGGAACAGCTTCAACGCCAAGACCGCCGCAAACGCCTACAAGGTTCAGGATAACCGCTATCCCTACGAAGTGACGCCGGATGACAACGCGGTGATCATGGAAGAGCAGGTCATGAAACTGGGGCAGACGCAGGCCGACTATCAGCTGACCACCCGGATCTTCCGGAAATACACGGATCTTTATAAGGCCGCGCTCGGCACCAACGGTCAGTGACCGGACGGATAGGGAAAGGATAGGATCATGACAGACAGTCTTCAGGGCGCCCTGTTCGTAGCCGGTTCCGGAATGCGGGCCCAAGGCACGCGCATTCGCGTGATCGCGGAAAACATCGCCAACCAGAATTCCACCGCTGATACCCCCGGCGGCGATCCGTATCGTCGGAAGGTCGTGACCTTCCAGAATGCATTGGACCGGCAGCTCGACGTGGATACGGTTCGGGTTCGTCGGGTCACGGAAGACCCGTCGGCTTTCAAGCTGCAATTCGATCCGAACCATCCGGCCGCTGACGAGAACGGATACTACAAGCTGCCGAACGTGACCGGGTTGATCGAGACGATGGACATGCTGGAGGCACAGCGCACTTACCAAGCCAATGTCAGCGTCATTGAAAACACCAAGCGGATGGTGACCACGACCTTGGACCTGTTGCGCTGATAGCGTAAAATGGGCCCGAGCCGCGAAAATGCGGTCCCTGACGACCGACGCGTGTTAACGCTTGATTAAGGGTTGGACGGTTAGGTTGGGAAATAGATTGGATTTTAGATAAATGGCAATCAACCCCGCAGACGCTGCAGCAGCCTATCGCGCACACGCCACGCCGGTGCCCGGTCCGTCGGCACCTTCCAAAGGCGATGCGCCCGCGGGCGGCTCCTTCCTCGACCTGGTGAAATCCGGCGTCAAGGATGCTGTCGACTCAAACCGCGCGGCCGAAAGACTATCGATCGACGCCATTGCCGGCCGGGCCGACCTGACCGAAGTCGTCACGGCCCTTTCCCATGCGGAAGCAACCTTGAACACGGTCGTCCGTGTCCGCGACAGAATGATCAGTGCCTATCAGCAGATCCTGCGCATGCCGATCTGAACGGCTTTCCGGTTGGGCCCTATCATTCGGCTGCGGCCGTGGTGGACGGGCGCTGAATCGGGATAGCATGCACGAGGTCAGATTCGGAAAGGCGCCCGACACGCGTTGCGACCATGAATGAAGCCGTAGCCCTCGATATCGCTTTTCAAGCCATTCGCGCGACCTTGCTTGTCGCCTCGCCGATCATGATCGTCGGGTTGGTCGTCGGCTTGATCATCGCAATTTTTCAGGCACTGACGCAGATCCAGGAAGCGACACTGACCTTCGTGCCGCGCATCCTGGTCGTTTTTGCGTCGCTGCTGGTGCTGATCCCCTACATGTTGAGCGTCCTGACCGACTTGATGAACTATGTCATGGACAAGGCCGTTTCGCTCGGCTGACGTGACCGGTCCCTGAAAGGCAGTCGCCGCAAATGTTGGCCGACCTTCTCGCCATCCAAGTCTTCGCGCTGATGATGGTATTCGTGCGTCTCGGCGCGGCTTTCATGATTCTGCCGACGATCGGCGAGGCCTATATATCGCCGCAGGTACGTCTGCTTTTCGCCCTTACCTTCAGCATCATCGTCACGCCGATCGTTCAGGACAGGGTGCCGGCGATTCCGACGGCGGGCACCATGGCCATTGTCCTGCTGATCTCGGCGGAGATCCTGGTCGGGGTGTTTCTGGGGGCGATGGTGCGGATCATGGTCGCGGCCCTGGCCACGGCGGGCATGATCATTGCCGTCATCACCGGCTTCGCCAACGCGCTGCTGTTCAACCCGGCGCTGGACGACCAAGGCTCGCTGCAATCCGTGCTGCTGACCATGTTGGGAACGCTGCTTATTTTTGCGACCGAACTGCACCACGTGATGCTGGCGGGCCTGGTCGAGAGCTATCAGGTTTTTCAGCCGGGCGTGATGCCGGCGGTCGGCGATTTCTCGCAGATGATCGCCCGCGGTGTCGCGGACAGTTTCATACTGGCGATGAAGCTTGCCTCCCCCTTCATCGTCATCGGCACGGTTTTCTATGCCCTGTTGGGCCTGCTAGCCCGCCTGATGCCGCAGCTGCAGGTGTTTTTCCTGGCCATGCCGCTGCAAATTCTATTGGGTCTTATCGTACTGTTAATCACTATTCAGGCTATCATGATGGCGTTCCTGGGCGACTTTTCGGACGGATTGGCCAGGTTCATCAGTTTCAACTGACAGCCGCCAAGCCGGGCGCGTCCGAAATCGGCGCCCAGGTAGAAAGCCCGGTCAAACGCGAAGAGCGGCGGGCAGGCGGTGGTGTAGAGGACGGGCGGGTCTTTGGCCAGCGACGACGATCCCGACTCAAAAACAGAAGAACCGACCGGTAAACGGTTAACGGATGCCCGGCGGAAAGGGCAGCTGCCGACCAGCCGCGAAGTGCCGACATGGATCATGTTGTTCGGCACAGGGATCATGCTTGCCTTGATGGCGCCCTTTGTCGCGACCCGGCTGAAGGAGATCCTGGTCGCCTTCATCGCCCAGCCGCACGCCTTTCTCTATGGCCCGGCCGAACTCGGTGAGTCGCTGACGCGCATGTTGCTGGAAGTGCTTGGCGTGATGGCCTGGCCGTTGATCATGTTCGCGATCCTGGCGGCTTCCGGCTATGTCCTGCAGAACGGCTGGTTGATCACGACCGAACCGATGAAGCCGAAGCTGAGCAAGATCAATCCGATCGCCGGCGCCAAGAAATACATCCAGATGAAGACCTATGTGGAGTTCCTGAAGAACTTCCTGAAGCTGGCCGTGGTGGCCGCGGTCGGGGTCGTTCTGGTGATGCCCGAATTCAACCGGCTGGACCTTCTGCCCAGCCTGACATCCGAGGACCATCTCACGGAGATCCTTCTCCTGATTCTTCGGATTCTTGCCGGCGTGCTCGCGATCCTGTTCGCGATCATGGTCTTCGATATCTTCTTCCAGCGCATGCAGCACCGCAAACAGCTGCGCATGACCAAGCAGGAAGTGAAGGAAGAGTTCAAGAACCAGGAAGGCGATCCGCAGATCAAGAGCCGGCTGCGGCAGATCCGCATGGAACGGGCGCGGACCCGCATGATGCAAGCGGTTCCCGACGCGGACGTGGTCGTCACCAACCCGACGCACTATGCCTGCGCGCTGGCCTATAAGCCGGACGAGATGGAAGCCCCGGTCTTGCTGGCCAAAGGCCAGGACCTGGTGGCGAAGCGCATCCGCGATCTGGCGGAAGAGCACGATATTCCGATCGTGGAAAACCCGCCTCTTGCGCGTGCCCTGCATGCCAGTTGCGACCTCGATCAGCAGATCCCGGAAGAGCATTACAAGGCTGTTGCCGAGGTGATAAGTTTCGTCTGGCGCCTTAAGGGCAAGATGTCCGGTGCCGGAAAATAGATAAAATAGATAAGGTCGATGGTCCTGTTTCTGGGTGGGGAATGACGTGCGGCGCAAAGCAATTCTGATCGCGCTATGGGTAAGTGGGATGGCCGCTGTTGGCGGCATTCTTTATGGAACGGGGACGGACCTGACCGCTCTCGCGGTCTCGCTCGCCGTGATGGCGGGGCTCGGTCTGTTTGTCCTGTTCACGGGCGGTGCCGCTGGGACAGGCGCGCGCGCCGGCCGTTCCGCCGCCAATACGGCGGCCCTGCGGCAGGCCCTGGAACGGCTGGACGAGGCCGTTGCTGTCGAAGAACTGCCCGGTGACGGATTGCCCGGTAACGGATTGTCCGGCAAGCCGCTCTATCTGGACCCCGCTTTCCTGACGCTTTGCGGTGTCGAGACAGGGGGCGATCCGGGCGCGACCGTTCCCGCGCTTCTTTCCCGCGCCTTCTCGGAGGCGGGGATTTCGGATGCAGCGGACGGCGTCCCGGCGCCGAGCGCCATCGAGGAGGCCGCGACTGCCGCCCTCGACGATACAACCAGGTCTCTGGAAGTCAGCGGGCCCGGTCCCAGGAACGATGCCAAGCGGTATCAAATTCAGATCGTACCCGTCGGCGAGGGGCTGCGCGTCTGGCGCATCCGCGACGTCACGGAGACCAGGCGCTCGGAAGACAAGGCGCGCGACCGGCTGGCGGTACTGTCGCGGGCACTCGAAAACGCCCCCTTCGGTCTGCTTCTGCTGGACAACGACCGGGTGGTTCGCGAAGTGAACGCCAATTTCCGCCAATTGATCGGCCGGGAGTCTTTGAACGGGACGAACTTCCTGGACCTCTTCAAGGAAGAGGACAAGCCGGCCATCATCGGGATGCTGGACGATTTGGAAAGCCGCCGCGTGGCGGGGCCGCTCGATGTCTCCCCGGATACGGGGCATGAGGCAACACTGACCCTGCACGTTTCGCGGTCCGCCGAAACCCGGGGCGGAAACGGCGGCATGCTTGTTTATGCGCTGGACGCGACCGAACGGAAACGGCTGGAAATGCAATTCGCGCAGTCGCAGAAGATGCAGGCGCTCGGCCAGTTGGCGGGCGGCGTCGCGCACGACTTCAACAACATGCTCACCGCCATCATCGGCTTCTGCGACCTTGTATTGCAGCGCCATCATCAGGGCGAACAGACCTTCGCCGACGTCATGCAGATCACGCAGAACGCCAAACGGGCGGCTCGGCTGGTCAGGCAATTGCTGGCCTTCTCGCGCCAGCAGCCGTTGCAGCCGCGGTTGACCAACGTCACCGATATCCTGGCGGAAATCTCGTCCCTCCTGCGCCGCGTCCTGGGGGAGCGCGTGGCCCTGAAGATGACCCATGGGCGGGATCTCGGCCTGGTCAAGGCCGACCACAGTCAGTTGGAACAGGTCGTCATCAACCTGGCGGTCAACGCGCGGGACGCGATTGACGGGTTCGGCGAGCTGAACATCGAAACCAGCATGGTGGAGTTTACGGCGCCGACACCATTGAGCGGGGAGACCGCGCCGCCCGGCCGTTACCTTGTCATCGCCGTCACCGACACGGGCAGCGGTATTCCCGACCATATCCGGGGTCGGATCTTCGATCCCTTCTTCACCACGAAGGGGATCGGCGAGGGAACAGGCCTCGGCCTCTCCATGGTCTATGGCAGTCTTCAGCAGATGGGCGGTTTCATCACGGTGGACAGCCGGACCAGCGGCGAGACCGGCACGACCTTCCGCCTGTATATTCCAGAAGCCGCGCCGCACGGGACCGAAATCCAGGACGATCTCAGCGCCGCCGGACCCGAGAACGACGTCACCGGCGGGGGCGAGATTCTGTTGGTCGAGGACGAAGACCCGGTCCGCCTGTTCAGCGCCCGGGCGTTGCGCAGCAAGGGCTATGTCGTCACCGAGGCACGCACCGGCGCGGCGGCGCTGGAAATTCTTGCCGAGAATTCCTTCGATCTGTTGATCACGGACATGATGATGCCCGAAGTCGACGGGGCGACGTTGATCAAGACCGCGCGACAGGACATGCCCGATCTACCGGTCGTCTGCATCTCCGGCTATACGCAGGAAGCGGTGGCCAAGGAGATCACCGCCCTTCCCAAGGTTTATTTCCTGCCAAAGCCCTTCAGTCTGAAACAGCTCGCCGGCAAGGTGAAGACGGCGCTGCAGCCCGAAGGGCAGGGCTGACCGCTTCCCTGTCGAACCAGGGCCGATTCGCTTGGATGAATGTTCCTCTATTTGGAACATCGGGGGGCTGTGACCGTCATAAAAGGAACGAATAAAAAACAATGGCTTGATCTATTGGCTAAAAGAGAACAAAAAAAGAACTTGAGAACGAGAACAAAATGTGTACAGTGTCGCCGTTGCGCAGCGATAGCGCCTATGACAGAAACGGGGACGATCACATGAGTCAGACGGCATTGCGCCTGGTAGGCAAGGACGACATGGATAAAAGCAAGGCTTTGGAAGCGGCCCTGGGGCAGATCGAGCGGGCATATGGTAAAGGCTCGATCATGAAGCTCGGTCAACAGAAGGCGCTCGATATCGAGGCGGTTTCGACCGGATCGATCGGGCTCGATATCGCCCTCGGCATCGGCGGTCTGCCGAAAGGCCGCATCATTGAAGTTTACGGGCCGGAAAGTTCGGGTAAGACGACGCTGGCGCTGCACGTTGTCGCCGAAGCCCAAAAGCGCGGCGGCACCTGCGCGTTCGTGGATGCGGAACACGCGCTCGACCCCGCCTATGCCAAAAAGCTGGGCGTCGATGTCGATGAATTGCTGATCTCCCAGCCCGATGCCGGTGAGCAGGCCCTGGAAATCGCCGATACGCTGGTTCGGTCCGGCGCGGTCGATGTGCTCGTTATCGACTCCGTCGCTGCCCTGGTGCCGCGGGCCGAGTTGGAGGGCGAAATGGGCGACAGCCATGTCGGTCTCCAAGCCCGTTTAATGAGCCAGGCGCTGCGCAAGCTCACCGGTTCGATCAACCGTACGAACTGCATGGTGATCTTCATCAACCAGATCCGCATGAAGATCGGTGTGATGTTCGGCAGCCCCGAGACGACGACCGGCGGCAACGCGCTCAAATTCTACGCCAGTGTCCGGTTGGACATCCGCCGTATCGGCCAGATCAAGGACCGCGACGAAGTGGTCGGCAACCAGACCCGGGTAAAGGTGGTGAAGAACAAGGTCGCGCCGCCGTTCCGGCAGGTCGAATTCGACATCATGTACGGTGAGGGAATCTCGAAAACGGGCGAACTTCTCGATCTCGGCGTCAATGCCAATATCGTTGAAAAGTCCGGTGCCTGGTTCTCCTATTCCGGTCAGCGTATCGGCCAGGGACGCGAGAACGCGAAGCGCTTCCTGACCGAAAACAAGGATGTCGCATCCGATATCGAACGCAAGATCCGCGAGAACGCCGGCGTACTGGACAGTGCGATGTTGGAAGGGCCGGCCGGCAATGAAGCCGCGGAAGCCGCGCTGAGCCCGGACGACGATCCGCAATCGAAATAGCGCAAGTTTCGATCCGTCAGGAAAACGGCCCGCTTGAAATATTCAAGCGGGCCGTTTTCGTTTCGGCGGGGGCAAACTCACCAACGTTACGACTGGGCGTTAGCGCCCCGAAACAATTCCGCAATTCCGATCATATGGGACACGCTGCCGCCGGCATCGATCAGCGGGCAGTCGATTGCTTCGAACGTATTTCTTTTCTGGACCCCAACGCTAACCTTTCCGAAGTTCCGGTGGCAGGTCCGCGCGGCGGCGACCGAATCCAGATACTCCGATACGGGTTGGGTAAAGGCGGCGAAGGATCGATTGATCGCCTCGTTGCTCTGGAAACCGCCATTGAAAAGGCGTTTGAAGTCCTCACCTTGCAATTGGTAGGTCCACCCACCGTCCGGCAAGCGGGCCGCAAGGAACATATTCGCAGCATGCGGCAGCATGGTCAGAATGTCGAAGGAATTCCGGGTCGGCAGCTTGTCGTGTCGTGCGACATAATCGGCCCACCATGTATAGAGCTTACGAGCACCGTCCCTGACAATGACGCTCGGGTCGGAGAGGGGGGAACCCTGCACCTGGGACAAACCATTGAGCACGGTAAAGGGTTGCTCGTACAAGGAGTTGAGCGAAAAGTTCATGTCTATTGTCCAAAATGTCTAAATTCAAAAAACATCTTCTATGGTCGCGATTGGACCACAAATTTCTAAACAAAAGGTTTCCAGGCGTGAAAAACCGCGATGCCGCCGGCCTCCCGGAACGCGTCTTTCTGGACACGATGGCCGCTGCAAGCTAGTAAATGCGGCCCGCTCGGGCCGGTTTGTTGGTTTTGACCGCCGGAGCGGGACTTTCAGGCATTTGGCAGGGTACGGACCATGATCAGCGCGAACGATATTCGCACCGAGTTTTTGCGGTACTTCGAGAAGAACGGCCATCAGATCGTTTCGTCTTCTCCGCTCGTTCCCCGGAACGACCCGACCCTGATGTTCACCAATGCCGGGATGGTTCAGTTCAAGAACGTTTTCACCGGTCAGGAAGAGCGCGACTACAACAGGGCAGTCACCTCGCAGAAATGCGTGCGTGCCGGCGGCAAGCACAACGACCTGGAAAATGTCGGTTACACAGCGCGCCACCACACCTTCTTCGAAATGCTCGGAAATTTTTCCTTCGGCGACTATTTCAAGGACCTCGCGATCGAACTCGCCTGGAACCTGGTGACGAAGGAATTCGCCCTCGACAAGGACCGGCTCCTTGTCACCGTGTATTCCGAAGATGAGGAAGCCGCCACCCTCTGGAAGAAGATCGCAGGGCTTTCGGATGACAAGATCATCCGGATCTCGACATCCGACAATTTCTGGCAAATGGGCGATACCGGTCCGTGCGGGCCGTGTTCCGAGATCTTCTACGATCACGGACCCTCCATCCCCGGTGGCCCTCCCGGTTCACCGGATGAAGACGGCGACCGTTTCATTGAAATCTGGAACCTGGTTTTCATGCAGTTCGAGCAGATCGAACCCGGCAACCGGGTCGCCCTGCCGAGCCCGTCGATCGATACCGGGATGGGGCTGGAACGCGTAACCGCCGTCTTGCAGGGCAAGCACGACAACTACGATGTCGACCTGCTGCGCGTCATCATGGAAGCGTCAGCGGACCTGACGCATACCGATGTGGACGGGCCGAAAAAGGCGAGCCACAAGGTCATCGCCGACCATGTTCGCGCCTGTTCCTTCCTGATCGCGGACGGTGTTCTGCCGTCGAATGAAGGGCGCGGTTACGTGCTGCGCCGGATCATGCGGCGGGCGATGCGTCACGCTCACATGTTGGGCGCGGCGGATCCGGTGGTCTACAAGCTTGTCCCGTCCCTGACCTCGATGATGGGTCAGCACTACCCGGAACTGACCCGAGCCGAAGCCCTGATCACCGAAACGCTCAAGCTGGAAGAGGAACGCTTCAAGGCGACCCTGGATCGCGGCTTGCGCCTGTTGGAAGACGAAACGGCGAAGCTAGGCGACGGCGAGTCCCTGAATGGCGGTGTCGCTTTCACCCTCTATGACACCTACGGTTTCCCGCTCGACCTCACCCAGGACATCCTGCGTGGACAGGGCCGGTCGGTCGATACCGATGGTTTCGAGACCGCGATGGAAGAGCAGCGCGCGAAGGCGCGGGCCGCCTGGGCGGGGTCGGGCGAAGCGGCCACGGAAGCGGTCTGGTTCGAGTTGAAGGAAGAGGTCGGCGCGAGCGAATTCCTCGGTTACGAAACGGAACGCGCCGAAGGCGTCATCACCGCCATCGTCAAGGACGGCGCGCCGGTCCAGGAACTCAAGGAAGGTGAAGAAGGCGTCATCATCGCCAACCAGACACCCTTCTACGGCGAATCGGGCGGCCAGGTCGGCGATACCGGCACCTTGACGGGGCCGGACGGGCAAAGTTTCAGCGTCACCGATGCGCAGAAGAAGGTGGAGGACATGATCCTCCATATCGGTAAGTGCACGAAAGGCAGTTTCAAGATCGGCGATGCGCTGGACATGAAGGTGGACGGAACCCGCCGTTCGAAATTGCGCGGCAACCACTCCGTGACCCATTTGCTGCATGAAGCGCTGCGCCGCGTGCTGGGCGATCATGTCACGCAGAAGGGGTCGTTGGTCGCCCCGGACACGATGCGTTTCGACTTTGCCCATCCGAAGCCGATGTCGGCCGAGGAAATCGAAGCGGTGGAAAAGATCGTCAACGCGCAGGTCCGCGGCAACAGTTCGGTCACGACCCGGTTGATGACGCCGGACGCGGCGGTCGAGGCAGGTGCCCTTGCCCTGTTCGGCGAGAAGTATGGTGAAGAGGTCCGGGTCGTCTCGATGGGGGCGCCGGAATCCGCGAACCGGGTCTATTCGACAGAGCTTTGCGGCGGCACGCATGTCAGCCGGACCGGCGATATCGGCGCTTTCCGGATCGTCGGGGAATCCGCCGTCGCCGCCGGTGTCCGGCGCGTTGAATGCCTGACCGGGGAAGCCGCGCTCGACTATGCGCGGACCAGGGACCGTCAACTGCAGGAAATTGCCGGTGCTCTTAAGGCGCCAGTATCCGATGCGCCGAACCGCGTTGTGAGCCTGCTTGAAGAACGCCGTAAACTGGAGCGCGAAATCTCCGACCTTCGCCGCAAGCTTGCCGCCGGCGGCGGTGGCGGTGCCGGGCCCGACGCAAAGGACGTCGGCGGAATGAAATTCGCGTCCCGCGTCCTGGAAGGCGTGCCACCGAAGGAATTGAAACCGTTGGTCGACCAGTTGAAGCAGCAGGTCGGTTCGGGGGTCGTGGCTATCGTCGCGGTTAACGACGGCAAGGCATCGCTGGTGGTCGGCGTCACCGATGACCTGACCGGCAAGCAGAACGCCGTCGATCTGGTCCGCGTCGGGTCGCAGGCGATCGGCGGCAAGGGCGGCGGTGGCCGTCCAGACATGGCGCAGGCCGGCGGGCCCGACGGTGCCGCGGCGGCGAAGGCGATCGAAGCCATCGAAGGTGCGCTTGCGGCCAACGCATAGTTGATCCTGCGTGCGCATTGAAGGTTTGCGGGGCTTTCTTCGCTATGCTGTAGTCTTGGAATGCCCGTATGATTCGTGCGGGCGATAAGCTGCACGGTATCTATCGTGGCTGAAATTTGCCGGGCGCGACGGTGTTTGCGATACGGCGCTGGCGGAGGTGACCGGTGACGCTACTGCGTCCGGGGGAGGTACTTGAAAGACTCGGGCGGGTTGGTCGCCATGAGCAGCTAATCTTGTCCGCCCTGGCCGTGCTTGTCGGCCTCATCGGCGGCGGCGCCGCGATCGTGTTCCGTGAAGCGATCGCTTTTTTCCAATTGCTCTTCTATGGGTTCTCTTCGGAACTCGTGCACAGCCATGTCGCCGAATTGCCGTGGTGGCATATTCTGGCGGCCACGACCGGCGGCGGCCTCGCCGTCGGCCTGATCATTTATTGGTTCCTGCCCAACAGGCAGAATCAAGCGGTCGCCGACGTCATCGAGGCCGAGGCCCTGAAGGGCGGCGATCTTCCCGTCAAACCCGGGCTCACCGCCGCCCTGGTCAGCGCGATTACCATCGGCAGTGGCGGTTCGGCGGGTCGTGAAGGTCCGGTCGTGCATTTTGCCGCCTGCCTCAGCGCCTTTTTTTCCAATATTTTGCATTTGGACAAATCCCAGCGCCAGACTCTGCTCGGCTGCGGTGTGGCCGCCGGCGTGGCGGCGTCGTTCAACGCGCCGATTGCGGGGGTGTTCTTCGCGCTTGAAGTGGTGATGGGCAATTATGCACTGGCGGCTTTCGCGCCGGTCGTTATCGCATCCGTCACCGGCACGATCGTATGTCGGATCTATTTCGGCCATTTCCCGGCCTTCATCATTCCGTCGCACGAAATCGTCTCGTTCTGGGAGTTTCCGGCTTTCGCACTGCTCGGCCTTGTCAGCGCCGTGGCGGCGATCAGTTTCACATGGTCCATCGGCGTGGTCCGGCGCGTCGGCGCGGCGTCGAAGATTCCGCAATGGGCGCTCCCCGCCATCGGCGGTCTGGGCGTCGGCGTGATCGGTATCTTCTTTCCCCAGGTACTCGGTGTCGGATACGAGGCCACCGACGAAGCCCTGAATCAGGTCCTCTCCCTGCAGATGCTGATCCTGCTGGCTGTCCTGAAGACGGCGGCAACGGCGATCACCCTTGGCAGCGGCGCGGGGGGCGGTGTGTTTTCCCCATCGCTATTCATCGGCGCCATGGTCGGTGGCGCTTTCGGTGTCATCGCGACCGTCGTCTTCCCGCATCTGTCGTCCGGCCATGGCGCCTATACTCTGGTGGGGATGGGGGCGGTGTCGGGCGCTGTACTCGGCGCACCGATGAGCACGATCCTCATGGTCTTCGAATTGACTGGTGATTACGAGCTCACCATCGGCGTGATGATTGCCACGGTCATCTCTTCCCAGGTGACGCAATTGACCTTCGGCTATTCCTACTTCACGTGGCAGTTGGCCCAGCGCGGTGTGAACCTGCTCGGGGGACGTGAAGCGCTTGTCATGCGGTCCTATCGTGTCGCCAATATTATGCGGAAGGATCACCACGCCATCTTGGATACGGCTTCCTTGTCCGAAGTTCGTAAGAAGTTGGGGGCTGTGCCTTATGGGGAGTTGTTCGTTATCGACAAGGAAGGCGGGCTGGTCGGTACCGTGATGCTGCGGGACCTGAAGGAGTTTGCTTTCGACAGCAGCAAGGACGCCTCCATGACCGTCGAAGACGTCGTTCGCCGCCGCGCGCCTTTTGTGAAAGTGGGCGAGGATTTGGGCCGTGCGATGGACCTGCTGGAAAAATGCGGCGAGGAACATGTGGCCGTGGTTCAGGACGCGGGCTCCAAGAAGCTCCTCGGTGTTCTGCACGAGCGGGACGTGCTCAGTGCCTATCACCGCGCGGTTCAGGAAACGCGGACTTGATCCGGCCGTTGCGGCGGCATGCGGCGCGATGCGGTCCCGTCTGAAGAATGACCGCTTCGGCTGGATGGATCCGGTCCGACTCGCTATATAGACACGGTTATGTCCGACAGTTTTTCAGACGATCCATTGGCCTATGACGATTTGGATGTGCCCGGTGCGCCGAAAGGTCCCGCGCCTGCGCATCCGCGCGCCGCTCCGCCCCCCTGGCTGGACCGGTTGAACGAGGCTCAGAGAAAGGCTGTCGATACCCTGGACGGGCCTTTGCTGGTGCTTGCCGGGGCGGGGACCGGCAAGACGCGGGTGCTGACGACGCGCCTCGCGCATCTCATCCATCAGGGCCGGGCGAAACCCTATCAGATCCTCTGCGTTACCTTCACGAACAAGGCGGCGCGTGAAATGCGCGACCGCGTCGCCGAATTGGTAGGCGGGTCGACCGAAGGCATGTGGCTCGGCACGTTTCACGCCCTGGCGGCGCGTATCCTGCGCCGTCACGCCGAACTTGTCGGCTTGAAGCCCAGTTTCACCATCCTGGACACGGATGATCAGATTCGCCTGTTGAAGCAGATCCTGCAGGCCGAACAGGTGGACGAAAAGCGTTGGCCGGCTCGGATGCTGATTCATGTAATCCAGCGTTGGAAGGACAAGGGGCTGATTCCCGAACGCGTCGGGGCGGGCGAGGCCGGCGATCTCGCGAATGGTCGGGTGATCGATATCTACCGCCAGTATCAGGAACGCCTGATCACGCTGAACGCGGCCGATTTCGGCGATCTTCTGCTGCACAATCTGACGATCTTTACCCAGCATCCCGACGTGTTGGAACAATACCAGCGGATGTTCCGTTATTGCCTGGTGGACGAATACCAGGACACCAACGTGGCGCAGTATCTCTGGCTTCGACTGCTGGCGCAGAAGAACAAGAATATCTGCTGTGTCGGCGACGATGATCAGTCGATCTATGGCTGGCGCGGCGCGGAAGTCGGAAACATTCTGCGCTTCGAGAAAGATTTTCCGGGCGCGGCCGTGGTGCGGCTGGAACGGAACTACAGGTCCACCCCGCATATCCTGGGGGCGGCCTCGGGTCTTATCGCGAACAATGAAGGGCGGTTGGGCAAGACGCTCTGGACCGACGAGGAAGAGGGTGAGCCCGTTCGGGTGCGCGGCGTCTGGGACGGTGAGGAAGAGGCGCGGCAGGTCGGCGACGAAATCGAGGCGCAGCACGGCAAGGGCGTCAGCCTGGACGAAATGGCGATCCTGGTCCGGGCCGGGTTCCAGACACGTGAATTCGAAGAACGGCTCATCACCCTCGGCATCCCCTACAAGGTGATTGGCGGGGCGCGGTTCTACGAGCGCGAGGAAATTCGTGATGCCATCGCGTATTTGCGCGTCATCGCGCAGCCTGCCGACGACTTGGCGCTGGAACGCATCATCAACAAGCCGGCCCGGAAAATCGGCAAGGCAACGGAACAGGCGATCCACGACCTACAGCGCCGGACCGGCGAACCGATGTATTTTGCGGCGCGCCAGTTGGTCCAGACCGACGAACTCAAGCCGCAGGCGCGCAACGCCCTGACCGCGATCCTGGACGATTTCGACCGCTGGCGGGCGATGGCCGATGGGGTCGGGCATGTGGAACTGACCGAAACGGTCCTGGACGAGTCCGGCTATACGCTGATGTGGCAGCAGTCCAAAAAGCCGGAAGCGCCGGGCAAGTTGGAGAACCTGAAGGAACTGACCGTCGCGATGGATGATTTCGCGAGCCTGGGCGAGTTTCTGGAACATGTCAGCCTGGTGATGGATAACGAGGATCGCGGTGAGGGCGAACAGGTCAGCCTGATGACCCTGCATGCGGCGAAGGGCCTCGAATTCGATACCGTCTTCCTGCCGGGATGGGAGGAAGGGCTGTTCCCCAGTCAGCGGACGATGGACGAGAGCGGCATGGCGGGCCTGGAAGAGGAACGCCGTCTGGCCTATGTCGGCCTTACACGGGCACGCAAGCGCGCCTTCGTTTCCTTCGCGGCGAACCGTCGCATACACGGGCAATGGACGAGCGCCATACCGTCGCGCTTCATTGACGAATTGCCGCAGGACTTCGTCGAGGTCGAAAGCGATCGCGGCGTCTATGCCGGCATCGGCGGCGGAACCGCGGAAGACCGGGCCGCCTTCATGTATGGCGGCGGTTACGGGCGCGGTTTCGGCGGGGATCGTTCATACGGATCGGATTTGGCCGTACGGGCCGAGACGCCGGACCCCGGTGCCTATCGCAGCAGCGGTGGCGGACCGGGCTGGCAAAGGCTGCGCCAACGGGGCGTCGGCGGCACCAAGCCGCCGGTGATAGACGGACGGGCGGAGAGCCGTATCGTCGAGAGCCACGACTTCGGCGAAGGCGAACGCTGTTTCCATCAGAAATTCGGGCCGGGCACGATCGTGAAGATAGACGGGGATAACTTGACCATCGAATTCGACAAGGCCGGCACGAAACGCGTGGTCGCCGGTTTCGTGGAGCGGACGTGACCGACCTGTTCAAGATCGAGTTCCTGCTGCCCACGGCGGAGTCGTCTGGTCCGATGGAACTAGTGATGGAGCCTTTCGCGGTCGCCGTCACCTGTTTCGAGACCCCGGGTGAGGACACTTGGCGATTCGAAGCCTATTGCACCGAACTGCCGCCCTACGATCGGTTGGAAAAGGCGATTGCCGACGGCGCGCGGATCGCCGGAATTCCGGTGCCGGAATTCAGTGCTGGGCCGTTGCCGCAAATCGATTGGGTGTCTGAGAACCAGAAAAGTTTCACCCCGATCCGAGCAAAGCGTTTCTTCGTCTACCCGTCGCATTTCGACGGCACCGTTCCGGCGGGGAGTCTGCCGATCCGCATGGATGCCGGCATGGCGTTTGGAACCGGGGAACACGGCACCACTAAGGGATGCCTGCTGATGATCGATGCGGTCCTGAAGCGTCGCCGGGTGGCGACGGCGCTGGACCTCGGCTGCGGCACGGGGATTCTGGCGATCGCAACGGGTCTGGCGTCGCGGGCGACGCGGGTGACGGCCAGCGACATAGATCCCGACGCCGTCCTGGTTTCGGCGGAAAACTGCCGCATCAACGGGCTTGGGAATCGAATCCGGCCGATCGTCAGCGACGGCCTGGACCGACGGGAATTGAACCGACCAGGCGAATACGACCTGGTCATCGCCAATATCCTGGCCGGTCCGCTTCAGCGGCTGGCGCCGGGCATTGCCCGCGTCACGGCACCGGGTGGAGACGTGATCCTGTCGGGTTTGCTGCAGGACCAGGAAACAGCGGTTCTTGCCGCCTATCGGCGCCAGGGGCTGGTCCTGCGCGGCCGCGAACGCCTCGAAGGCTGGTCGACGCTGTTGTTGAGACGGAAGAGCGGGGCGGCGACATAAAAACGCCCCGCGCCAAGCCGGGGGAGGGACCGGCTGGCTGCGGGGCGCGTAACGAAGTCACCGTACAGGGACTTTCGTCGATCCTTCGGCGCGTTGATTAGCGGCGCGGAACCCGGCCGGAAGCCTGCCAATCCAGCAGATCGCCACGGGTCAGGCCGACATCTTCCAACAGACGGTCGTCAAGGGATTCCAACGCGGCAAACGCCTTGCGTTCCTGGTAGGCTTCAACAATTTTCCGAACGAATGCGGAAAAGATATTCGAATGTTTCGCCGGCGCGTTACCGGCAGCTATGACATGAGCCATGATCCACCTCAAATCCGATTAGGTTTAAATGACAGCGCACTGTGCGCCAGCGGTTTGAATGACGGTGATATGGCGGGGCGGACGGCTAATGACCAGGGCGTAGTTCGCAGGTCAGTAATGCGTTTTCGGTATGGCATCACCGAGGAGTGACATAGATCACACCTTGGAAATACGACAGGGAGGGCGCGATGCCGCTGCCGCTTGCCTCGGCGCCGGTACTTCCATAGCTTTCGGATCGTCCTAAATGTTCAGCAATGTTCAGCGGTATTTAATTGGAGCGGAAGCCATGACGGTCAGCGAAGCCGTAACCTTGTTGCGTGAATCCGGCGTGGATATCGAAGACGCCGACCTGACGAGCTTCCTGCGGGGGGTCGTTGCCGGGCCGCGGCAATTGGACGACGCCTGGATGGACCTGCTGGGCGGCGATCTGTCGCCCTCGGCACGGGACGCGCTAGATCGATGCCGGTCGGAACTGGCGCAGAGCGTCGATACGGGGCTCGGCCCGGGACCGGCCCCAGCCGACCGGCTGGACGCGTTGCGCAAGGAGCTGAAGGACCGGGGAGTGGACGGCTTGGTCATCCCGCGCACGGACGAGTTCCAAGGCGAGTATATCCCGGCGCGCGCCGATCGGCTGGAATGGCTGACCGGGTTTAACGGTTCCGCCGGGGCGGCGGTTGTCGCGATGTCGCAAGCGGCGATCTTTGTCGACGGGCGCTATACGCTGCAGGTGCGCGACCAGGTGGATACCGATCGGTTCACGGTCCGCCATCTCGTCACCGAACCCGTCACCGACTATCTGGAACAGGTCTTCACCGCGGGGCAGAAGGTCGCGTTCGATCCCTGGCTGCATACCCGTAACGGCGTCGTCGGATTGCAGCGGGCGGCCAAGAAGGCCGGGTTCGAACTGGTGCCGGTTGCCGACAATCCGATCGATGCGGTCTGGACGACGCAGCCCGCGGCGCCGTTGACCCCGGTGCGACCCCATGACATCGCCTATGCGGGCGAGACATCGGCCAGCAAGCGGGAGCGCCTGTCCGAGACTCTCAAGAAGGACGGCCGCAAGGCCGCCGTGATCACCGCCAGCGATTCCATCGCCTGGCTTCTGAATGTCCGGGGCGGGGATGTCAGCCGCTGCCCGCTGCCATTGTCTTTCGCGATCCTGCACGACGATTCCACCGTCGATTGGTTCATTGACCGGCGCAAACTGCTGCCGGGGCTGTCCGATCACCTGGGCAATGGCGTTGCCGTTCATCCGTTTGAGGAATTCTCCGATGCCCTGGCCGATCTCGGCGCTGGCGGCGCCAAGGTGCAGGCCGATCCGGCGACGGCAGCCTCCGTCGTGTTCGACAAATTGATCGAAGGCGGGGCCACGGTGGTCGAGGACAGCGACCCGTGCCTGCTGCCGAAGGCGTGCAAGAACGATGTGGAACTCGCCGGAACGCGTGCTGCGCATACCCGGGACGGCGCGGCGATTTCGCGGTTCCTCGCATGGTTGCCTGCGGCCGTCGCGGCGGGCGGGGTGACTGAGCTTTCCGCCGCCGACCGACTGCAGGCTTTCCGGTTCCGCGATCCTTTGATCCGTGACCTCAGTTTCGACACCATTTCCGGGGCCGGTCCGGATGGGGCGATCGTGCATTATCGCGTGACCGAGGAGACCGACCGCCCCTTGCGTCAAGGCGAACTCTATCTGGTCGATTCCGGCGGTCAGTATCTGGACGGCACCACGGATATCACCCGCACGGTGGCGCTGGGCGAACCGACGGACGAGATGAAGGACCGGTTCACCCGTGTCCTGAAGGGCCATATCGCGATCGCGACCGCGCGGTTTCCCGCCGGGGTCAACGGCGGCCAATTGGATGGTTTTGCGAGGCAGTTCCTATGGTCCGTCGGGCTCGATTTCGATCACGGCACGGGCCATGGGGTCGGCAGCTATCTGAACGTTCATGAAGGGCCGCAGCGGATCTCAAAGGGTGCCGGTGGCGTTGCGCTGCAGCCGGGTATGATCCTCTCGAATGAGCCCGGTTATTATAAAACCGGCGAATACGGCATCCGGATCGAGAACCTGGTCGTGGTGATCGAATTGCAGGACCAGGGGTTGGGCGACAAGCCGCTGCTCGGATTCGAGACGATCACCTTTGCGCCGATCGACCTGAACCTTGTGGACGTTTCCCTGCTGACCGACCGCGAAACCGCATGGCTGAACGACTACCATGCCGAGGTCAGGCGCAAGGTCGCGCCGCAACTGGGCGACGATGCCGAAGCCGCGGCCTGGTTGGAGAAGGCTACCCGCACACTCTAGCGCCCGCCCGGCATGAGCGTGTCAGCGGCAGGAGGGCTTCAACCGTACGAGGCCCCAGCCGAAGGCATCGTCCTTGCCGGACCGGCCGAGATCCTTCGTATATCGCCTGAGGCTGGCGCGTAGCTGGTCGGGATCGCTCGGGAACCCCGCGTCCAGATGAATGGCCACCATCGCCGCGATGAAGGGGGCGGCGAAGGATGTCCCGCTTTGCAGTTTCAAGCCGCTCGGCACCGTGGTGACGAGATTCACGCCGGGCGCTGCGAAATCGACATAGTTCCCCTGATTGGCCTGCTCGTAGATCTTCAGCTGGTTATCGATCGCGGTGACGGCGATGACCTTGGGGTGAGCCGCCGGCCAGGCGGGTTTCGCGCGCGGTCCGTTATTGCCCGCCGCCGCGACGACCACGACACCTTTTTCCAGCAGCTTGTTGAGCACGAAGGTCATCACGCCGTTGCCACCGCCGGCAATCGACATGTTGATGACGCTGACGCGGCTCTTCAGAAGCCAATCCGCCGCCTTCAGCATGTTGCCGAGGTTGCCGACTTCCTTGCCGCCACGGATCTCGAAGATCCCCGCCGCGTACAACGACGCCCCCGGCAGTAGGCCGCCTATGTTCTTAGCCGAGTCTACCGGTTTCCCGACCAGCATGGAGGCGACGGCGGTCCCGTGCGTTTCCCCGGCGGGCTTTCTATCCTTGGCGTTGAACCCTTCGTAGGTCACACGCTGCCTGTATAATGCGGCCGTCGCCTTGTTGACGGCGCCGTCGATCATGCCGATCCGCATACCCGACCCGCAACTCGCCGAGACCGGTCCCCAACCGACGAAACTGCGCGAGAAATCCGGGCCGACCTGCCCTGCGGAAAGGTCGAAGGTCTCGTTGGTGTCAACGAGAAGATCGGGATAATCCTTCTTCAGTCTTCGCAGGGCGCCCTTTTCGCTCATGCTCGGCGGTATGCTGACCCGCCAGACCTCCGCGCCCATGGTATGAAGCCGGATTTCCTCCAGGATCTTGAAGCCTATCTTCTCCAATTGCGTCCGGATATTCCTGGCGGGGTTTACCAACAACAACTGGCCCCGCATCAGCGTGCTGGGATCTATCTTTCTGATTTCGTCTTCGGTGGGGGCGTCGGCATCCGGCGTCTCGGTCTTTTCGACCTCCAGTTCCTGTCCGGTGCCTTTATCGAGGATAACGGGGCGTCCCTGGGAGTCGCGCTTCAAAATCCGCCAGGACGGCGAAGGCGCGTCGCCCAGTCCGGTTTGCGCCAACGCATTCTGGGCGGCGGTGCCTGCCAAGATGAACGCGACGGCGACCGCGGCGTTCAGAACGGCCCTTTTCAAGCACGAAATCGCCATAGACGTCCTCCCCAAGACTATGCGGTCCCGAATTCCGAGTGAGTTTACACGCTCGGCGGGTATTCGTGAATTGTCACATAAAACCTGAGTCGCAATATACGCGATTTATGGTTAATCGGTGGTTAAAGAAGGCCGATTCAACTGTTCTGAATCATGTCGAGCCACTCATCTTCGCTCAACATGGCGACACCGAGTTCAGCCGCCTTCTTGGCCTTGGAACCGGCGTCGGCGCCGACGACGACATAGTCGGTCTTCTTCGATACCGAACCGGAGACTTTTGCCCCCAAAGCCTCGGCCCGCGCCTTGGCTTCCCCTCGCGTCATCTTTTCCAGCGTGCCGGTGAAGACCACCGTCTTGCCGGCCACGGGGGATCCTTCGGTACTCGGGGCCTCGACATCGGTCACGGTAAGCACAGCGTCCAAAGAGGCCAGAACTTCGATATTGTGCTCTTCCCCGAAAAACGCGGCCAGACTGTCCGCGGCGGTCATGCCGACCGTGTCGATCGCGACCAGGTCGGCATAATGCGGCCCTATCAAGTCCGGTTTTTTGTGCTCGTCCGGATTGGCCTGACGCTCGGCGGCAACTGCGCGCATCGCACTTTGCCAAGCGGCATAGGACCCGAAGCTGCGGGCCAGAAGCTTTGCCGTCGTCTGCCCGATATGGCGGATCCCCAGGGCATAGATGAAACGGTCGAGCGGAACCTCTGTCCTGTCCCGGATGGCATCCAACAGGTTGGAAATGGATTTCTCCTTCCAGCCTTCCTTTCCTGCAAGGTTTTCCGCCTTCAGCGTGAAAATATCCGCGGGCTGGCGGATCAGCCCGTCATTCCAGAACTCCTCAATGCTCTTCGTGCCTAATCCTTCGATGTCGAAAGCATCGCGGCTGACGAAGTGTTTCAGGCGTTCGACCGCCTGGGCGCCGCAGATCAGGCCACCGGTACAGCGCCAGTCGACTTCGCCTTCCTCGCGTTCCACGTCGCTGCCGCATTCCGGGCAGGCGGAAGGAAAGACATAGGGCTGCCCGCCGCCGTCCTTGACGACTTCAAGTACCTGCGGAATGACGTCGCCGGCCCGCTGGATCCGAACCGTATCGCCTTCCTTGACGCCCAGCCTGGCGATTTCATCCTCGTTATGCAGCGTGGCGCGGGAGACCGTAACGCCGCCTACCGTCACCGGGGTCAGGTTGGCGACGGGGGTCAGCTTGCCGGTGCGACCGACCTGAACGGTGATGGCCTCGATCACGGTTTCCGCTTTTTCGGCGGCGAATTTATGGGCGATGGCCCAGCGCGGCGCGCGGCTGACCTGGCCCAGACGTTCCTGCCAGTCCAGCCGGTTGACCTTGTACACGACGCCGTCGATGTCGAAGGGCAGTTCGGCCCGCTGATGGTCGACCATGCGGTAATAGTCGATCACGGCCTGGACATTGTCGCAGACCTTGGCCGGCTGATTGAGGGAAAAGCCCAGTTCCGCCAGCCGTTCCCGCGCCTCCGCCTGGGTCGCGCCGAGCGGTTCGGAAACATCGCCCCAGGCATAGCCGAAGAAATGTAGCGGGCGGGCCGCGGTGATATTCGGGTCCAACTGCCGCAGCGATCCGGCGGCGGCGTTGCGTGGATTGGCGAAAATCTTGTTACCTGCGGCTTCCTGCCTTTCATTCAGCGACAGGAAGTCATCCTTGCGCATATAGACCTCGCCGCGAACCTCCAGGACCGAAGGCGCCCCCTTCAGCGTATGGGGAACGTCTCTCAGCGTCTTGATATTGGCCGTAATGTCCTCGCCTTCCGTCCCGTCGCCCCGGGTTGCCGCATAGGCCAGTCGACCGTTTTCATAGCGTAGCGAGGCTGAAAGCCCGTCGATCTTCGGCTCCGCCAGGATTTCCAGGCCTTCAGCGTCACCAAGCCCCAGGAATCGACGAACCCGGGCCAGGAATTCCGAAACGTCCTCGTCCGAAAAGGCATTGCCCAGCGACAGCATCGGCCGTACATGCCGGATCTTGCCGAAGCCTGACTTCAGCCCGCCGCCGACGCGAAAGGTCGGGCTGTCCTTGCGGACCAGATCGGGAAAACGCGCTTCGATCTCCTCGTTCCGGCGACGCATCGCGTCATAGGCGGCATCCGTGATCTCGGGGGCGTCTTCCTTGTGGTACCGGGCATCGTGATAGGCGATGTCCATGGCCAAGCGGGCCAGTTCCCGACGGGCCTCGTCCTGGCTCAGTTCCGCCACGGGCTTCTGGGTCGGGCTGCCGGTTTCGCTCATGCCGCGTCGCTCCCTTGTACAAGACGGCGGGCGGCGGCGCGCGCCTCCTCCGTCACATTCGCGCCCGACAGCATTCGGGCAATTTCTTCCAGACGTTCGGCATCATCCAATGCATTGACGGCCGTGATCATCGCACCGTTGGATTCGCCCTTGGCGACACGCCAATGCGATCGGCCCAGTGCGGCAACTTGCGGAGAATGCGTCACGACCAGCACTTGGCGGGACTTCGCCAATTGTCCCAACCGGTCACCCACGGCCGCCGCGGTGGCGCCGCCGACACCGCTATCTACCTCGTCGAAAATCATTGTCGGGGCTCCGCCGCGTTCCGCCAGGGTCACTTTCAGAGCCAGCAGGAACCGGCTCAATTCACCACCGGACGCAATCTTGCCGATCGGGCCCGGCGGCGCGCCGGGGTTGGTCGCGACCAGAAATTGGACACGGTCCAGGCCATGCGGTCCCCATTCCGGTTCCGGCAGATCCTCTATTTCCGTTTGGAAGCTCGCCTTTTCCAGTTTCAATGGCGGCAATTCCGCATTGACCCCGGCATCGAGCTTTTTCGCCGCGGTGCGACGGGTTTTGGACAGAGCCTTGGCGGCGTCGACGAAGGCTTGTTTGCGGGTTGCTGCGGCTTTTTCCAAACCGGCGAGTCGCTCTTCGCCGCCATCGATCATCGCCAGTTGTTCCTGAAGATTGGCGATGACAGCGGGCAGATCGTCCGGTTCGGCCCCGTGTTTTCGGGCCGTTTCCCGTAGCGTGAATAGGCGCTCCTCGACATCTTCAAGCCGCCCCTCCGACGCGTCGATACCGGCGACCGCCCGGGCCAGTGCTCCGGACGCCTCCTGCAGTTCGATGGCCGCGCGGTCGATCGCGGCCAGGGCTTCGGCAAGATCGCCGCCGACCTGTCCGGCGACGTTTTCCAAGGCCCGCGCGGCGTGCCGCAATTGTGTGTCCGCACCTTCCGAGCCGTTCAATAAATCGTCCGCGGCATTGGTTGCCGCCACGATCTGTTCCGCATTTCTGAGCAAAGCCCGTTCTTCCGACAGGCTGCTCTCTTCGCCGGTCTCGGGCGCAAGGGTCTCAAGCTCTTCCAGGGAGAAGCGCAGGAACGCTTCGTTCTCGCGACTCTTTCGTGCCGCGTCGCGCGCGCTGGCGACGGCCCTTTCGGCCTCCCGCCATGCGGCGTATTCCCCTGCACAGCCGGGTTCCGTTCCGCCTATCCCGGCATAGTCGTCCAGCACGTCGCGATGCGTTGCCGCATCCATCAGACCTTGCTGGTCGAACTGCCCTTGTATTTCCACCAAGGCGGCGCCGACCTGTCGCATCAGGCCGACACTGATCGGTTCGTCGTTCAGATAGGCACGGCTTCTGCCGTCTGTGCCCAGGGTCCTGCGCAGGATGATCTGCTCGGCGGGTTCAATGCCGTGTTCGTCGAACAAGGCACTCAGCGGTTTCGCATCGGGCAATTCGAAGACGGCGGTGACCACGGCCTGTTGGCTGCCGTGACGGACGAGGCGCGCTTCGGCCCTGGCGCCGATCGCCAGGCCCAAGGCGTCCAAAAGGATGGACTTCCCCGCGCCGGTCTCTCCAGTCAATACGGCTAGCCCGCCGGAGAACGATAGATCCAGCCGTTCGATCAGGACAACGTCACGGATGGAGAGGTCCGTCAGCATGATTGCGGTTATACGGTCAGAAAGCCCAGGACCATAAGGAAGAAAACCAGCCTTCCTCGGATTGGGCGAGGGAACGCCCTTCCAGCAGGGCGAAGCTTTCCGCGTACCATTCGCTGCCCGGGTAGTTGTAGCCGAGCACGGCGCCCGCGGTTTGCGCCTCATCCGTGATGCCGAGCATCAAATAGCTTTCGACAACCCGGTGCAGCGCTTCCGGAACGTGGGTCGTGGTCTGGAATTGTTCGATCACCACCTTGTAACGGTTGATCGCTGCCAGCAGTTCGCCGCGGTTCTGATAAAAGCGGCCGATTTCCATTTCCTTCCCTGCCAGGTGGTCCAGGGTAAGGTCTATCTTCAATTCGGCATCGCGCGCATATGCCGTGCCGGGGAAACGCCGGGCGACTTCCTGCAGCGAGTCGAGGGCAAGCCGCGTGATCTTCTGGTCACGGCCGACATCGACGATCTGTTCGTAATAGCTGATCGCGCGCAGATAGTAGGCATAGGCTGCGTCGGGGCTGCCGGGATGCAGGTCGATGAAGCGTTCCAGCGCAATCACCGCTTCGTCGTATTCGTCATCCAGATAATAGACGTAGGCGGCCATCAACTGGGCCTTTGTCGCCCAGATGGAATAGGGGTGCTGCCGGTCGACTTCCTCGAAATTCTGCGTCGCAAGCTCGAAGTCTTCGGCCGCGAGCGCATCCAGCGCGGTGTTGTAGAGCTCTTCCGGCGGGCGTTCCACATAGGCAATGCCCTCGTCGTCCGAACAGCCTGCCAGAAGGCCCAAGGACAGTACGCCGGCGGCTACGGTGATCCCAAATCGTCCGGAAAGTTTCATGCGGTAAATCTGCATCTGAAAGGATAGATACGGTCGCGCCCCTGTCGTCAACTCTCACCGACAGATGCGCGCAACACCGCGAATGATATAAGCGGAATCCCGGGTAAATCCAAGCGGACGGATCGGTAGAAGATTACTCGGCCGCGGTCAGGAAGGCGCCGCCGACCGGAAGTGTGTCGACATCGACGATTTCCCAATTAGCCGGGTCGGCGAAAACCGCATGCAACAGCTTGTTGTTCAGCGCATGTCCCGCCTTTTCGGCGACCACATGCCCCATGATCGGATAGCCGGCCAGGGCCAGATCGCCGATGCAGTCCAGGATCTTGTGACGGACGAATTCGTCCGTATAGCGCAGGCCTTCGTCGTTCATCACACGGTCGCCGTCGATCACAACGGCGTTTTCCAGGCTGCCGCCGCGGCCCAGCCCGGCTTTGCGCATTGCTTCCACTTCATGGAGGAAGCCGAAGGTGCGGGCCTTGGCGATGTCGTTCCGGAACAGTTCCGGCGAAACCTGAACCGCAAGGTTTTGGCGTCCGATCGCAGCGGAGCTGAAATCGATGACCATTTCGATAATGAATTCGTCGGCCGGGGAAATCGTGACCGTGCTGCCGCCGTGGCTGACCGTCACGTCGCGCAGAATACGGATCGCCTTGCGCGGCGTTTCCTGGGCTTCGATACCGGCGCATTCAAGCAGGAAGGCGAAGGGTTCGGCGCTGCCGTCCATTACCGGCACTTCCGGGCCGTCGAGTTCAATCACCAGATTGTCGACGCCGAGGCCGGCGATGGCGGACATCAGATGCTCGATCGTCGCCACCGACGCGCCCGCGTCATTCGCAATCGTGCTGCACAGGGTCGTGTTGGTCACCGCGTCGTAGCGCGCGGGAATTTCGTTGCCGCCGTCTTCCAAGTCGGTGCGGCGGAAAACGATGCCGTGGCCGGCCGGCGCGGGGTGCAGAACCATGGAAACCGGCGCTCCCGAATGGAGGCCGACACCACGGCAGGAAATCGATGATTTGATCGTTTGCTGGAACGACAAACCAACCCCGGAATGCCCGGTTGATTTTCCGACCGTACCGACGTTTTCACCAAGACCGTCAAGCATATCGCCCCGCACTGGAAGTATCTCTCAAAGTAGTTCCAAGAAAAATCAACTAATATCGGGTGGCCCCGAACAATTGATTAAGAACCGATGCAGTTGTCTTCAGTTGCGTAGTTCTCTGAGTTTCTGTGTACCAATTGGGTTGTGCACCCTCAAATCAAACATTGTTTCGAATTGTTACCTTCCCTCAACGGCCCCCAAAGTGCGGCGACCCGACCGGGAATGGGGAATTAAAATAATAAAAACAGAAGGTTAAGGGATTTTTATCTGGGTAAGTAAAACCAAAAAGAAACCGGCATGATCGTCTTTTGTATCAAAGCGATCATGCCGGCAGTCAAATGTCTGACCTGAACCCGCGAGAAGGCGGGTTCTAATTTGCCTGGCGGCGCAGGAATGCGGGGATTTCCAGCAATTCCGAATCGGCTGCCGAGGCGGGTTCCATCCGGTCTTCGGCCGGTTGGGTATCCAGGCTGCTTTGCGCCGGTGCCGCGCCCTGGGCGGGGCGGGCGGCGGGTCGGCGAAGCGGTTCACCGGCGGCACGGGCCGTCGGATGCTGTTCGACCGATCCGGTTTCCTCTTCGGGACGACCCTGTTTGGTGCCCAGTACATTGGTCACCCGGCGGAACAGATTGGTCCGCTTTTTCGGCGCGTCACTCCGGCCATTCGCAAGGTCGGCTTCGGCGAAAGGGTCGCCGCCCATATCGGACTGGCTTTCCTTGGCTTTGCTGACCTTGATCGGCGGCGGCGGAATGAATGCATCACGCGGTGCCGTTACCTCCGGCCGGCGCGGTTGGCCGGCGGCGGCTTCAGGCGTGGGACGCGCGGCCGGGATACCGGGTGCTTCCTCTTCCTGCGAGGCCGGGCTGTCCAACTCGTCGAAAAGGTGCGGCTCCTGGATCCGGTCCTGCTCGTCCTGATCCGTCGCCTCTGCCATTTCCGCCGACCCGGCGGTCGCGGTCATTTCTTCAGCCGGCTGGCCCGTGGCATCCGCATAGGAATCCATTGCCGGTTGGGCCGTATGCGCGGCGGCCAGCGCCTCTGCATGCCCCGGGGCATGATCGGTCACTGCCTGTTCGGCGGTTGCATCCTGGTCGATGGCATGAACTTCAAATCCACCAACGGTCGGCGCGACCACGGCATCCGCCACGGGGGCGGCGGCTGCGGTTTCGGCTTTTTCTTCCGTCTCTGCCGGAACGGCCGGGCGCTTCGGCCGCGTCAAGCTGATCGAACGGGCCGGCATCGGGCGCGGCTGGGACTGCATTTCCGCTTCGATACCCGTGGCGACGACGGAGACCCGCATCTTGCCTTCCAAGGCTTCCTCGAAGGTGGATCCGAAGATGATGTTGGCGTTCTCGTCGACTTCCTCGCGGATCCGGTTGGCCGCCTCGTCGACTTCGAACAGGGTCATGTCCGGCCCGCCCGTGATGTTGATGAGCACACCGAGCGCGCCCTTCATCGTCACGTCTTCCAGCAGCGGGTTGGAAATGGCCGCTTCCGCCGCAGCGCGGGCGCGGTCTTCACCTTCCGCCTCGCCGGTGCCCATCATCGCCTTGCCCATCTCGCTCATGACCGTGCGGATATCCGCGAAGTCGAGGTTGATGAGGCCCGGCATGACCATCAGGTCGGTGACGCCGCGGACGCCCGAATACAGCACGTCGTCGGCCATCTTGAAGGCGTCGGCGAAAGTCGTCTTTTCATTCGCGACCCGGAACAGGTTCTGGTTCGGAATGATGATCAGGGTATCGACGAAACTTTGCAGTTCCTCGATGCCCTGCTCGGCCAGTTTCATCCGGTGCCGGCCCTCGAAATGGAACGGCTTGGTGATGACACCGACCGTCAGCATGCCTTGCTCGCGGGCTGCTTCGGCAATGACCGGCGCCGCGCCGGTGCCGGTGCCGCCGCCCATGCCGGCCGTGATGAACAGCATGTTGGCGCCGGCCAGATGCTCCATCAGTTCCGGCAGGGCTTCCTGCGCGGCGCTGCGGCCGACTTCAGGCTGGGCGCCCGCGCCCAGGCCCTTGGTGATGCCGGAACCGAGCTGAATGCGTCGTTCCGCGCTCGACTGTGTAAGCGCCTGGGCATCCGTATTGGCGACGACGAACTCCACCCCTTCCAGGTTGGAGTTGATCATGTTGTTGACGGCATTTCCCCCGGCACCGCCGACGCCGACGACGACAATCCTCGGCTTCATTTCCGGATCTGGTCCGGGGGGCGTGAATTTCAGTGTCATGTAACGCCTCCGTTCGTGCGTGTTTTGGTCAGACTTTTATCCCGACGTGCCGGTCCGCATCGCGGGCCAGCTTGAGAAATCGGGTTTCGCGGTACTTTTCGGATGCGGTTTCCACTCTTGTACGGGTGCTTTGCCGCATTCGTTCTTAGAGGTGTGGTGCTCCTTGTTCGTGGACTCGCCGCCGATCTCCGGCAGGTCGCAAAGACCGGCCGCGCCCGCGGTTGTGGCGAAGTAGCGTTTAGAAGTTTTCACGGAACCACCCTCCTAGTCGTCCGAACAGTGAACCGTTGGCGGGGGCTTTCTGGGCTTGGGCGGACCTTGCCTCACCCCGGTCGTCAACGGCGAACATGAGCAGGCCGGCACAAGTTGCAAAAGCCGGTCCGCCGGTTGCCTCGGCCAGCCCCGAAATGCGCAGGGGTCGGCCGATGCGTACTTGTTTGTCCAGGATTTGCCCGGCCAGTTCTCTTAGGCCGGGAAGCTGCGCCGCGCCGCCCGTCAGGACAACGCGCTGACCGGCGAGGCCGGAAACGCCTGATTTGTCCAGGCGCTGGCGCACCAGTTCCATGGTTTCCTCGATACGCGGCGCGATGATGCCATTCAAATGGCTGCGCGGCACTTGCTGCGGCGTCGCGTCGGGATCCTCGCCGATCTGGACGACGTCGATCATCTCGCGGTCTTCGTTGGAAGACCGGATCGCATTGCCGTAGAGCGTCTTCAGCCGTTCCGCATGGTCGATGCGGGTGTGCAGACCCTGGCTGATATCGTTGGTCACATGCCGGCCGCCGATCGGAATGACGTCGGTATGGATCGCCGCCCCTTCGTAGAACACGGCCAGCGAGGTTGTGCCGGCGCCCATCTCCACGATGGTCGTGCCCAGGTCGCGCTCATCCTCGACCAAGGCGGCCAGGCCGGCGGCATAGGGAGAGACGACGAGGTCGCGGACTTCCAGATGGCAGCGCGCGACGCAGGTCAACAGGTTGCGCACCGCGCTTTCAGCGGCGCTGACGACAGTCATGCGGACGCCCAGGGTCTGGCCGTGCATGCCGCGGGGATCCGGGGTCAGCGGCGATCCGTCGATCGAATAGCCGACCGGCACCGCGTGGATCAGCATGCTGTCGGTCAAGGTCGCGGAGCCGCGGCAATCGTGCAGCAGACGGCGCACGTCCATGTCCTTGATGGCGCCGCCGCCGATGGTCATCTCCCGCCGCAGCACCTGGCTGCGCGGCTGGCCGCCGGTCAGGCTGACCACGACTTCATGCACCTGCGAACCGGCCATCTGTTCGGCGCTGTGGACCGCGGAGGAGATCGCCTGCTGGGCCGCGTCCATGTCGACCACCATGCCCTGGCGGATGCCGGCGCTCGCCTGATGGCTCATGCCGGTCACGCGCACCTTTCCGGGTCCGCGTGCTTCGGCGATGAAGCAGCAGATCTTGAAGGACCCAACGTCAAGGGCGGCTATGGTTCGGGGACTGGACATTCTGTGTTTCGTTCAATCTGTCGGTCGTTACGGACGGTCGGTTCAATTGCCGCCGCCGCTCTAGGTTTCATCCTTGTGGGCTCGTTTCCGTTCCGCGGCTTCTTCCGTCATCCGCACGATCAGGCGGTCGGATTGGCGCAGGTCGATGGCGGCGATATCGCGGGCCAGCAGCCGGTGGTCGCGCTCTAGCTGCGCCAGCCGTTGCAGGGCCTCGCCCGGGTTTTCTTCCGGCAGGCGGATGTCGATGCCGTTGTCCAGCCGCAGGTTCCAGCGCCGGCCGGCAACCCAGACGGCGGCGACGATGCGGCTGTCCAGCATCGGTTCGCGTTCCAGCAGCGTGACCAGTTCGGCCGTTCTTTCCGGCGCGCCGTCGCCGACGACGACCTTCAAATGGCGATAGCGTTCCAGACCGTCGGTGCCGATGATATTGCCGTCGATATCAACCAGGACGAATTCGTGATCCTTCTGCCAGATCGCGGCGGCTTCCCGTTCCTGGATATGGATGTGGATGTGATCGGGAAGGCGGCGTTCGACGACGGCGGCTTCGACCCAACCGATCGAATTCACCCGTTTCAGCACGTCCTGAATGTCGACCGCCAGGATCGGATCGCCGACCTGCACGCCGACCGCTTGCAGCAGACGATCCTTGTTTGTCTCGCGCCGGCCCGACACGGAAACCTGATACACCGCAAGGCCCATTTCGGCCGAAACCTGCATCACTTTCGCGACCGTGTCGTCATAGGCGCGCTGGATCGACCCGTTCGACCACAGCACGAAGGCAGCGGCGGATAGGGCGCCCGCGACCGAGACCGGCACGCCGATCTTCAGGGTCGGTTTCAACCACCGCGCACGGGCCCGGCGGCGCGCGGCGCGGCGGCCCTCCGCGGCGATCCGGCTTTTCTTCGTCGCGCCCTTCTTGGCGGGTTTCTTTTTCGCGTCCTGGTTCAGGAAGGGGAGCGTCAGTCGCATTGCGCCTCCTCCACCATCCAGCTGACCAGTTCCGGGAAGGAAATGCCCATATGGGCCGCCTGTTCCGGGGCCAGGCTCAACGGCGCCATGCCGGGCTGGGTGTTCACTTCCAGCAGGAATAGGCGCGAGCCGTTATGGGCGCTGTCGTCCCAGCGGAAGTCGGACCGCGTCACGCCGCGGCATCCCAGTGCCTTGTGGGCGCGCAGGGCGTAGTCCTTGCACTGATCCGCGATGTCGCTCGGAATGTCGGCCGGGCAGACATGCACGGTCTTGCCTTCGGTATACTTGGCTTCATAGTCGTAGAAGCCCTGATTGGGGCGCAGTTCGGTGACGCAAAGCGCCTTGTCGCCCATCACCGTCACCGTCAGTTCGCGTCCGGCCACATATTCCTCGACCAGGGCGTCGCCGTAGTGCCAACCGGAATAGTCCGGGCCGTTGTCGCCGGGCTGAACGATATAGACACCGACGCTGGACCCCTCATGCGTCGGCTTGACGACATAGGGCCGGGGCAGGGGATCGTCCTTGCCGAGATCCTCTTCCGGCACCACCACACCCTTGGGGCAGGGAAGACCGGCGGCCCGGAAGGCCGCGATCGCGGTCGGCTTGTCCATGGCGATGGCGGAGCTGCGCATGCCGGAATGCGTGTAGGGAATGCCCATGATGTCGAGCACGGCCTGGATGGTGCCATCTTCGCCGCCGCGGCCGTGGAGCGCGTTGAAAACGGCATCCGGCGCGGGAGTCAGCGCGGCGATCAGGGCCTTGAGGTCGCGGGTCACGTCGATCCGCGTCACCTCGTATCCGGCCTTCTCCAGCGCGTTGGCGCAATCGCGCCCCGAGACCAAGGAAACCTCGCGCTCAGCCGACCAGCCGCCCAAAAGGACGGCCACCCGCTTTTTGCTGCGCTGGGGGTTGTTTTCCTTACTCATCTTTTGTCTCGCCTACGCGTTTTATTTCCCACTCAAGAATTATACCAGTTTTCTCTTTAACTTTGGCACGCAACTCTTCCCCTAGTCTTTCTAAATCTTCTGCGGTTGCTTCGCCAGTATTTATTAAGAAATTGCAGTGCTGATTGCTTACTTGGGCGCCGCCCATCGTCAACCCACGTCCACCGACCGAGTCGATGAGCTTCCAGGCCTTGGGACCTTTGGGGTCCAGGGCACCCGGATTCTTGAAGGTGGAGCCGCCCGTGCGGCTTCTGATCGGCTGGCTATCGGCCCGTTTTTCGGCGATTTCGGCCATCCTTGCCTCAATCTCCTCACGGTTGCCGGGCGTTGCCCGGAACAGGGCCTCGGTAAAGATCCAGTCGGCGGGCACGGAAGATTTGCGATAGTCAAAGCCCATTTCCGCGGCCGTTACGTCGTGGACCTTTCCTTGCCTGTCGACCGCCCTGGCGCTGATAAGGACATCCTTGGTTTCCGCCCCATAGGCGCCAGCATTCATCCGCAGCGCGCCGCCGATGGAACCGGGGATGCCGCTCAGGAATTCGAGGCCGGTCAACCCGTGTTTGGCCGCGGTTTTCGCGACATTCTGATCCAACGCGCCGGCGCCTGCGCGCACCGTGTCGCCATCGACCTCGATGCCCGCGAACGGGCCCAGCAATCGGATCACGACGCCGCGCACGCCGCCGTCCCGGACCAGAAGATTCGATCCGACGCCGATGACCAGCACCGGAACCTCCGCGGGCAGGGCCGCCAGAAAGGCGCATAGGTCGTCCACGTCCTCCGGCCGAAAGACGACATCCGCCGGACCGCCGACGCGGAACCAGGTGACCTTCGACAGGGGCGCGTCGAAACTGACGCGGCCGCGGACCGGCGGCAGGTCGAAGGGGGGATGGGATGTCGTCGCGGCGCTGCTCATCATTTCTTTTTCCCGGCGCGGCTTCCGCCGAACCGGATTTTCAATTCGTCCGGCAGGGCTTGGGCCCAGTTCGTGATCGTCCCGGCCCCAAGGCAGACCACCAAGTCGCCGTCGCGGGCCACATCGGCAACCGCGTCGGCCAAGTCGTCCTGACCGTCGATGACCACGACGCCGCGGTGACCGCGGGTTCGCAGGCCTTGCGCCAGGGCATCGCGGTCGACCCCTTCGATCGGTTCCTCTCCGGCGGCATAAACCGGGGCGATGATGACCTTGTCCGCGTCGTTGAAGCAGGCGCAGAATTCCTCGAACAGGTCGCGGAGGCGGGTGTAGCGATGCGGCTGGACCACGGCGATCACGTTCCGGCGCGTGGCGTCGCGTGCGGCTTTCAGGACGGCGGATATCTCGACCGGATGGTGGCCGTAATCGTCGATGACGGTGACACCGCCCGCTTCGCCGGTCTTGGTGAAACGCCGTTTGACGCCCGAAAACCGGCCGAGCGCATTGCGGATGTCATCCACCTCGATCCCCATTTCCAGTGCCACGGCGATCGCCGCCAGCGAGTTCTGCACATTGTGCTGGCCGTACATCGGCAGATGCAGGCCCTCGATCGTCCAGGGCTCTTCCCCGCGCAGGGCGACGGTGACGTCGAAGGTGTAACCGTCGGGTGAGGCGGTCGCATTGGCGGCCCGAATTTCCGCCTGGGGATTGAAGCCGTAGGTGATGACGCGGCGATCTTCGATCTTCCCGATCATGGCCTGCACCTCGGGATGGTCGATACACATCACGGCGAAACCGTAGAACGGGATGTTCTGCACGAAAGTACGGAAGGCTTCGCGCAGTTTCTCGAACGACCCGTAATGTTCCATATGTTCCGGGTCGATATTGGTGACGACCGCGATCGTTGCGGGGAGCTTGGTGAAGGATCCGTCGGATTCATCCGCTTCGACGACCATCCAGTCGCCCTGACCCAGACGCGCATTGGTGCCGTAGGCATTGATGATGCCGCCATTGATGACGGTCGGATCCAACCGGCCGCCGTCCAAGAGTGACGCGATCAGGGAGGTCGTGGTCGTCTTGCCATGCGTGCCGCCTACGGCGACGGACCATTTCAGCCGCATCAGTTCGGCCAGCATTTCCGCGCGCCGGACAACGGGGATCAGCCGTTCCCGGGCGGCGAGCATTTCGGGGTTGTCCGGGCGGATCGCGGAACTGACGACGACAACCGCGGCTTCCTTCACGTTCTCCGCGGCATGGCCGACGGTTACCGGAATGCCGAGGTCCCGGAGGCGCTTCACATTGGCGGTTTCGGCTATATCCGAACCACCGACCGTGTAGCCCAGGTTCTTCATGACCTCGGCGATGCCGGACATACCGATCCCGCCGATACCGACAAAATGGAGCGGGCCGATGGAAAGGGGTACTTGCATCAGGCGAGGGCCTCCCGGGCTTCTTCGTTCTTCTGTGAACTGGGCGAGGCGATAGCCCCGCCGACCAAATCGACAACAACGTCGGCAAGCTTGCGCGTGGCTTCCGGCGTGCCGACACGGCGTGCCGCCGCGGCCGCGGTGGCCAGCGTGTGGGGTTGATCCATCAGGTCACCCAGGCGCTGCGCCAATGCCTCGGCGCTCATATCCACTTCCGGCATCATCCAGGCACCCGCTGAATCGCAGATGCGGGCGGCGTTTTCCGTTTGATGGTCGTCGATCGCGTAACGGTAGGGCACCAGGACCGACGGCCGCCCCGTCGTCGTCAGTTCGGCGATGGTGGAGGCACCGGCCCGGCTGATGACCAAATGGGCCTCGGTCAGTTGGACGGGCATGTCGCCGAAGAAACTGCGGACCTCGGCATCCACGCCGAGGCGCCGATATTGCTGCGAAACCTCTTGAACCTGCGGTTCACGGGCCTGCTGAACGATACGGAGGCGGCTTCGCTGATCCTCCCGCAACAGGGCGATCGCAGCTGGAATGACCTCACCGAAAACCTTCGCGCCCTGGCTGCCGCCGACGATCAGAAGATGGAACGGCGCGTCCTTGGCCGGCGGCGCGTAGGCCGAGCCCGCGACTTGCATGATATCGGGGCGCACGGGGTTGCCGGTCCAAACGGCCTTGGCCCGATCGGATGGGCGCAAGCCGCTCGTTTCGGCGAAGGAGGTCGCGATCCGGTCCATGCGCGGGGCCAACAGTCGGTTTGCGCGTCCCAGAACCGCATTCTGTTCGTGGATGGCCGTTCTGATCCGCCGGTTCCGGCTGGCGGCCAGCATTGTCGGAACGGAGGGATATCCGCCGAATCCGACGACCGCCAAAGGCCGAAGGCGGTTCAGCAGGGTGCCTGCCTGGATATAGCCGAGCGCGAGGCTGAACGCCGCCGCAGCCTTGCCAACGATGCCGCGGCCGCTGACGGCGGCGGCTGAAATCGTATGCAGATCGATCCGGTCGAGCGTGCCGCCGAAGGCGTCGCCGCGCCTATCCGTAATCAATGCGAGACGGTAACCGCGAGATTCCAGTTCCCGTGCAAGCGCCTCGGCCGGGAAGACATGTCCGCCCGTGCCGCCGGTCGCCAGCGCGATCAGCCCGTTATCCGCATGCTGCCCGTTCAATCCCGCCATGACGCGATCCCCGGTCGGCGGCGCGTGAGGGCCAGCAGCATGCCCATGCCGAGTGCAAGGGCCAGCAGACTGGATCCGCCATAGGAAATGAAGGGCAGGGTCATCCCCTTGGTGGGGATGAGGCTCAAGGTGGAGGCCATGTTGACCAGCGCCTGCAGCGCGAACTGGACGATCAGGCCGGTCGCCGCCAGAACGACGAACATGTCGTTGTCCTGCAGCAGCCTGGAAAAGCCGCGTACAACCACGAAGATGAAGATCACGACGATGAACATACAGGCGAACAGGCCGAATTCCTCGCCCGCGACGGCAAAGATGAAATCCGCGTGCCCATCCGGCAGGCTTTGTTTGACGATACCTTCACCCGGGCCGCGCCCCATGATGCCGCCAGACTGAAAGGCTTCCATGGCCTTGTCGATCTGATAGCTGTCATGCGCCGCGGGGTCGAGGAAGCGGTCGATGCGGCTCGCGACATGCGGGAAGATGTAATACGCGGCGACCAGGGCGGCGAGGCCGCCGAGAACGGCGAAGATCACGAAGCTCATCGACAGGCCGGCAATGAACAGCTGGGTGAACCAGATCGAGCAGACGACGAAGGCCTGACCGATATCCGGTTGCAGGGCCAGCAGGCCGACGACCAGGACGCAAAGCGCCGCGGATATCGCATAGCCGGGCACATCTTCACCCATTCGACGGGCCGCCAGAATCCAGCCGGCCAGAACGGCGAAGGCGGGTTTTGCGAATTCCGAGGGCTGAATGGTCAGGCCGCCGAACGAAATCCAGCGTGTGGCGCCCTTGATTTCCGCGCCGAACAGGATCGTCGCGACCATCAGGACCAGAGCGCCGATGAAGACGGCCAGCGACAGCCGCCGGATCTGCTTCAGGTTCAACAGCGAAACACCGATGATCGTGAACAGGGCCGGGCCGAGCATGAAGGCCTGCTTCTTCACGAAATGGAAGGAGTCGACATTGATGCGTTCGGCCACCGGCGGGCTGGCCGTCGTCGTCAGCAACAGGCCGAGTGCGCCCAGCAGGACGACGGCACCGAGCAACCAGCGGTCCACGGTCCACCACCAGTTACCGAGAATGGATGTATCGTTGCGGGCGAAGTGCATCATGACCGACGCTCCTTCCGGAGACGAAGAGTGGCAGCCACCGCCTCGGAGAAGGCGGTGCCTCTGACCTCGAAATTCGGGAATTGGTCGAAGGAGGCACAGGCCGGCGACAGCAATACCGCCGACCCGCGCACCCCTTCCGCCATTGCCAGGGCTGTAGCCTGTTCCACGGCACGATCCAGCGTGCCGCAAATCTCGACCTCTAATGATTTTGATAGCGCCGCGGCCATGTTTTCAGCCGCTTCGCCAATAAGAAAAACTTTGCGGACAGCCGGCAGATAGGGACGCAGAACATCATAGCCACCCTCTTTCTCCCGACCGCCGGCAATCCAGTAGATTCGCTCGAAGCTGGCAAGCGCCCTGGCTGTCGCTTCTGCGTTCGTCGCCTTGCTGTCGTTGACGAAACGGATGCCGTCTTCCACGGCGACCGTTTCCAGGCGATGGGCGAGGCCCGGGAAAGACAGGATGCCGGCGCGGATTTCCTCCGGTGTCAGACCTTCCCGGCGTGCCGCGGCATAGGCGGCCGCGATGTTCTGGGCATTGTGCAGGCCCGGCAGAGAGGGCGCGTCCTTGAGGTCCAGAACCGGGGTCGGTTCGTCCGACATGGCATCGATCAGTTTTCCGTCGGCGACATACACACCACCGTCGACCGGATGCATGACGGAAAGGCGGATCACCTTGTGCCCGTCCGCTTCCAGTGCATCTGCCACCGCTTCGCAATGTGCATCGTCTACCCCGACGATGGCCGCGGCATCGACCGGGCGATTCCGGAATATTCTCTTCTTGGCGGCGATGTAGCCTGCCATGCCGCCATGGCGATCCAGATGATCGGCGGTTACGTTCAGCAGGATAGCGCTGTCGAAGGCGACCGAATGCGTCAGGTCCAACTGGTAGGAGGACATTTCCAGCACATAGGTCCCATCCGCCTCCAACGGGGCGAGATCGAGCGCCGGCGTGCCGAGGTTGCCGCCGATTTCGACATGATCCTTCGTCCGGGAGAGGATATGACCGATCAGGGCGGTCGTGGTCGATTTTCCATTGGTCCCGGTGATGCCGATATAGCGCGCCCGCGGACAGGCGCGGTACAGCAATTCGACGTCGCCCAGGATCGGAATGCCATGGCTGCTGGCCGCCGTCGCCGCCGGATGCGGGGTTGGATGGGTCAGCGGGATGCCGGGGCTCAATACCAGGGCTGCGGGGGCGTTGCCGGACCAATCATAGGCATCGGGCGCGCCCAGCCGATACCCGGCCTTCTGTGCGTCGTCCCGCGCCGCGGGGCGGTCGTCCCAGACCAGGACATCCGCGCCGCCTTGCGTCAGCGCGCGCGCCGCCGACAGGCCCGATTTTCCGAGCCCGACCACCGCGACTGTATTGTCCTTGTACATGGTCACCACGACACTCACTGTCCAATACCCTTAAATCCATCGGCCGATACGGACGGCCGGCAAAAATACGACCGTCTAGCGAAGCTTCAGCGTCGACAGACCGATCATCGCCAGGATCATCGCGATGATCCAAAAGCGGATAACGATGGTGGGCTCGGCCCAACCCTTCTTTTCAAAATGATGGTGCAAGGGGGCCATCGCGAAAACGCGTTTGCCCGTCAACTTGAAGCTTGCCACCTGAACGATCACGGAAACGGTTTCGAGGACGAACAGACCGCCGATGATCGCCAGCACGATCTCGTGTTTCGTCACAATGCTGATCGCACCAAGCGCCCCACCCAGCGAAAGCGAGCCCGTATCGCCCATGAAGACCATGGCCGGCGGTGCGTTGAACCACAGGAAGCCCAGCGCGGCGCCCACGATGGCACCGCAGAAAACCGCCAGTTCACCGGCGCCGAGGACGAAGTGGATCTGCAAATAGCCGGAATAAATGGCGTTTCCGACCAGATAGGAGATGAAACCGAAACAGCCGGCGGCGATCATAACGGGCACGATGGCAAGGCCGTCGAGCCCATCGGTCAGGTTGACGGCATTGGATGCGCCGACAATGACGAAGACCGCGAATGGCAGGAAGAACCAGCCCAGGTTCAACAGGACGTCCTTCAGGAAGGGTAGCGCCAGGCTGGACGACAGCGCGTCGGGCGTAATGGCGGCATACCAGTAGGCCGCGGCCAGACTGATCGCGATTTGGCCGGCCAGTTTCGCCTTGCCGGGAAGCCCCTTGGAATTCCGCTTCGTCAGTTTCAGGAAGTCGTCGGCAAAGCCGATCATGCCGAAACCCGCCGTTACAAGCAGGACGATCCAAACGTAATTATTCGCCAGATCCATCCACAGCAGCGTACTGAAAATCAGGGCGATCAGGATCAGGAATCCGCCCATGGTCGGTGTCCCGGCCTTGGCAAGGTGCTGTTCGGGTACGTCCTCGCGAATATTGCTGGCGCCGCGTTGTTGCTGTTTCAGCCAATTGATCACGGTCGGCCCCAGCAAAAAGCTGATCACCAGGGCCGTCATCATGGCGCCGCCGGTCCTGAAGGTCAGATACCGGATCAGATTGAAGAGTTGATACTCGTCCGCCAGGGGTGCGAGAAGGGCATAAAGCATTCCGTGCGCTCCCCTTATTGCCGAGCCGAGGCGTCGAGATCGAGCAGCGCCTCGACGACCGGCTTCATGTTCGTGCCGAGAGACCCCTTCACCATCACCACATCGCCTGGTTTGACGGTTCCCAACAGGGTCTCGATAAGTCCGGTGCTTTTTTCCGCATGCAGCGTGGCCACCTGACCATTTACGGCCTCGGCCAGATGCGACATATACGGCCCGCAGCAAAAGAGGTGGTCTACCTGGTGTGTCGTGACCGCGTCCGCCAGGCCCGCATGCATTTCAGGCGCCGTCGGTCCCAGTTCCCGCATGTCACCCAGGACGGCGATGCGCCGACCGCCGCTTGCGCCCGCCGACATGTCGAGCACTGCCAGGGCCGCGCGCACCGCGTCGGGGTTCGCATTGTAGCTTTCATCGATCAGGAGAGCGGACCCGCCGCCGGGCAAGGCCAGGGTTGTCTGTTTTCCCCGTCCCGCACCGGCCTGCATGCGCGAAAATGTATCGCTCGCCCGCTGCAAGTCGCCACCCAACCCGTGCACGCCGGCCAGGATCGCCAGACTGTTGGTCGCCCATTGAATGCCAGGGATGCCGTGACGGTAGGTGAAGCGCTTGCCGAAAATCGAAGCGATGATCTCCGTGCCTTCGGCCGTCGTCATGGCGTCGATCAAGCAGAAATCGGCTTCCCGATGGGTTCCGAAGGTGATGATGTTCCGGATGCCTCGTTCTTCGGCCTTGGCCTTCAGTCTGGGGAAGAATTCATTGTCGCGCGGCAGGACTGCGATCCCGTCCGACCCGAGGCCGGCGAAGATTTCCGCCTTTGCATCCGCGATCCCTTCAACCGAGTCGAAGAATTCCAGATGCACCGGCGCGACAGTCGTGATGATGGCGAGATGAGGGCGAAGCAGTTCGCTCAACGGTTCGATCTCGCCCGCATGGTCCATGCCGATTTCGAACACGCCATAGGCCGAACCGGCGGGCAGGCGCGCCAGCGTCAGCGGCAGGCCGTACATGTTGTTCTGGTTGCCGGAGGTCGCATGAACGGGGCCGTCCACCGCCAGCGCCGCGGCGAGGCCGTCCTTGGTGCCCGTCTTTCCCATGCTGCCGGTGACGGCCGCGATCTTCGCCGATGTCCGGGCGCGGGCGGCGCGGGCAAGGTCGTACAAAGCATTGTAGGTGTCGGCGACGACATGAAGCGGGACGGGGACCGCAGCGCCCGCATATTTGTCCGCCCAGTCGGTCGCGACCATGGCCGCGGCCGCGCCGGCTTCCGCCGCGTCGTCCACATAGGCGTGACCGTCCTGGTTCGCCCCTCGAATGGCGATGAAAAGATCGCCCTGTTGAACGGCACGGCTGTCGATTTGAATGCCGGACACGGAAAAAGGCGCCGTCGAACGTCCGTTCGTCGCCGCCTCGATCGCCTTTTCTGTCCAAAGCGCCGTCATGCCGTCTTAACACCCCCGGACAGTTCTTCCGCGCAGTCGCGCACAACGCCCGCATCGTCGAAGGGAATGGTGCGGCCTGCGATGGTCTGCCCCTGTTCGTGCCCTTTGCCCGCGACGCAAAGAACGTCGCCGGGTTCCAGCGCCCGCATCGCGGCGAAGATCGCTTCCCGGCGGTCGCCGATATTGGCGGCGCCCGGGCAGCCTTCCATGGCTTGGGCGCGTATCTCCGCGGGATCCTCGCTGCGCGGATTGTCGTCCGTGACGGTGACCTGATCGGCGTATTGCGCAGCGGCTTGCCCCATTATGATCCGCTTGCCCGGATCCCGGTCGCCGCCGCATCCGAAAACGATATGCAGCCGGTTGCCGACATGGCTGCGCAAGGCTTTCAGGACGGTCGCGATTGAATCGGGCGTATGGGAATAATCCACATAGACCGCCGCGCCGTTCGGCAGGACGGCCGCTCGTTCCATGCGGCCGCGCACACCGCTCAGCCGGGCCAGGTTCGGTCCGGCATGACGCAGGTCGGATCCCGTCGCGAGCACGAGGCCGAGGGCCGCCAGGGCGTTCTCGACCTGAAAGGCGCCCGGAAGCGGGAAGTCGACCGACAACCGCTCGCCGAAAACGTCTATTTCCAGGTCGAAGCCATTGGCGCGGGGTTCCATCTTGACGCAGCGGATCTGGCCGTTGCGAAGGCCATAGGAAAACAGACGCAATTTGCGGTCGCCGGCGATATTCGCGATCCGGTCGTGCTCCGCGGCGGCCGAATTGACGACGGCAACACCGCCGGGCGTCAGCAATTCCTCGAACAGGCGCAGTTTCGACGCACGATAGGCGTCCATATTGTGGTGATAGTCCAGGTGGTCCCGGCTGAGATTCGTGAATGCGGCGGCGGAAAACCGTGCGCCGTCCAATCTGTATTGGTCCAGACCGTGGCTGGAGGCTTCCATCGCCACATGGTCGATGCCGGCCTGCTTCATCTTGCCCAGCAGGGCGTGCAGATCGACAGGGTCGGGCGTGGTCAATCCGTGATCTGTGTCGAAACCTGCCGCTTTAACGCCCAAGGTGCCGATCGCGCCGGCCTCGTTTCCCATCGCCTGCCAAAGCTGGCGGGTGAAATTGGCGACCGAGGTCTTACCGTTGGTTCCGGTGACGGCGACCATGATTTCAGGCTGCGGCGCGAAATAGGCGGCGGCCATACGGGCCAGGCGGCGCCTCGGATTGGCGTCGTGCACCAGCGTCACCGCGGACTTGCCGGACGCGCCCAGCAGCGGGCTGTCGGCGGTCACGTCCGGCGTGGTCAGAATGGCGATGGCGCCTTTCTTGATGGCGTCCGGAATGAAGTTACGGCCGTCCAGGGCCAGGCCCGGAATGGCCGCGAACAGGTAGCCGGGTTCAACCTTGCGGCTATCCGCCGTCAGGCCGGTGATTGGTGCATTGGGCAGGATGCCGTCGCCGTTCATCTCTCGCGTCCGCTATTGTCTGAGGGAGGCCAAGGTGGCACCCATTTGTGGCGGCAGAATGGCGAAGTGTTGGCGAACTTCAGGCGCGTCCGCATTGGTCGGCTTGATGCCCATCATCGGGGCGAGCCGGCGGACGATCTTGCCCACGACCGGGGCGGCGACCCAGCCGCCGGTGGCATAGCCGTAGGTTTCCTTGATGCCTTGCGGCTCGTCCAGCACGACATAGACGGTGTAGCGCGGTGCATGCATCGGGAACGCGCCGACGAAGCTGGAAATCAGCGACTTGCCGCGATAGCCGCCGGTCGCGGCCTTTTCCGCGGTGCCGGTCTTGCCGCCGACGACATAGCCTTCCGCCCGGGCGTTCTTGCCCGACCCTTCCAGCGCATTCAGATGCATCAGGGCGCGGATCGCGTTGCTGGTCTTTTCGGAGATGACGCGTTTGCCATGCGGCGCCTCAGTCGACTTCAGCACGGTCGGGCGATGCAGGACGCCGCCATTGACCATGGCGGAAACCCCGGTCGCCAGATGCAGCGGGCTGACCGCCATGCCGTGTCCGAAGGAAATCGTCATCGTATTGACCGGGCGCCAGACCGACGGGCTTTGCGGGAAGCCCACTTCGGGGAGTTCGACGTCCAGCGGCTTCAGGAAGCCCAGCTTGTCGAAGAAGCGCTTTTGTTCCGGCCCGCCGACATCCAGTGCCATCTTCGCCGAGCCGATATTGGACGAGTAGATGAAGATTTCCGGCACCGACAGCCAGCGGTTCTTTGCGTGGTAATCGGTGATGCTGAAGCGGCCGACCTTGATCGGCTTGGTGGCGTCATAGCTGCTGGTCAGCGAGATCGAGCCGGATTCGAGGCCGAGCGCGGTGTTGAAGATCTTGAAGGTTGAGCCGAGTTCGTAAACCCCCTTGGTCGCGCGGTTGAACAGGGCTTCGTCGGTGAGGGAGATCGGCTCGTTCGGGTCGTAGTCCGGTAGGGACACCATGCCCAGGACCTCGCCGTTGCGGACGTCCATGACAATGGCGGCGCCGCCGACGGCGCTGAACTTGGCCATCGCCGCGCTGACCTCTTCCCGCAGCATGTGCTGTACGCGCACGTCGAGTGACAGCTGCAGCGGGTCCGAGCCCTCCTGCAGGTCCTTGTCGAAACGCAGTTCCAGCCCGGCGATGCCGTTATTGTCCGTGTCGGTCTGGCCCAGGATATGGCCGAAAAGCGGGCCGTGCGGATAGATCCGCGTCTGTTTCCGGTCGAAGTCGATCCCCGGCAGGCCGAGCGCGTTGACGTCGTATTGCTGCTGCGGCGTCAAGGTGCGCATCAGTGGTACGAAACGGGCCTTCTTGCGCAGCTTCTCTTCCGTCGATTTCGGGTCGAGCGTCGGCAATACCGCGGCCAGCTTATAGGCCGTCTCGCGCGGGTTCTGTACGTATTTCGGATCGGCGACCAGCGAGACGGTGGACAGGTTCGTGGCCAGCAGCACGCCGTTCCGATCGACGATGCCGGCCCGCTCGCTTTTCGGCGCGGCGACCGTCGCCGCCACCTTGGCGACCGGCTCCGCCGGGGCGCGCATGGCGGTCACATCCACAAGGCGCGCCCCGATCACCGCGAAGGCCAGGGTGATGACGGTGCCGGTAATCAACAAGCGGGTGCGGCCGGTTTCCATCGCCAGACGGAACACGCCCTCGCGCTGTGAGCCGTCCTTGCCGAAGGAGGGGCGGCGGCTGTCGGCGGAAACCGGGGTTTTCCGTTCCGCCGTGCCGGTTTTTGAGCGGGCCGGCGCGATCTTGGCCCGGACCGCGAAAGCCTTGCGTTCCGCCGGACGCTTGGGCTGGTTTTCGGCGCGGGCGGGCGCTGCGCTCGTTTTCTCCGGTTCCCGTCGCTCGATGATCAGCTTTTTCCGCGGCGCGCCTTCCGGGCGTGCGCCGGCGGCGGGCCGGGCCTGTTTGCCGAGCCGCGGTTCCACCCGCGTATCCGCGGTCCCGTGGGGGCGGCGAGGGCGTTCCTCATCGTCCGATGCGTCGTTTCTGATGGCACGAAGGATCATTCTTGTCCTCCCAGGCTCAACGTGCTCCGGCGCGGGGCGACGACGGCGGGCGCTTCTGCGCCGTGCGAGGTCAGGCCGGTCGTTTCGGTGAAGGGGAATTGCAGTGAGGCGCTGGGCGGAATTTCCGACGGATAGGGAATGTCCTCCATCGCCACCAATTGTTCGATCGTCGGCGGGGCCAGATGCGGCAGCAGTTGATTGGCCAGATCCTCGATCCGGTCCGGCCGGTTCAGATAGGTCCATTCCGCTTCAAGCACGTGCAGGGCTTCGCGCTCGCGCTCGATGTCGCTGTTGATCGCGGCCAGTTCCGATTCCAGGTCCTCCACCGCGAAGGCGATGCTGAACAGGGCGAAGCCGCTGGCGACGCAGAGGGTGACCCAGACCAGGGCGGCGGTGATCTTCATGCCCGCCTCCCCCGTGATGCGGCTTGCGGCACAGCCGGTGCATCCGTCCGGACGGCGACCCGCAGCCGCGAGGAGCGGCAGCGCGGATTGGCGCGGATTTCCGCCTCGCTCGGCTTGATCGAACTGCGCTTCGCCAGGGTGAAGGTGGGCTTCGGAGCATCGGGAGCCGGGCCCGGCATGTGACGCGAAATGCCCTGACCGCCGGAGCGGGCGGTCATGAAAGCTTTCACGCGCTTGTCTTCCAGGCTGTGAAAGGCGACGACGACCAGATGACCGCCCGGCCGCAACAACCCCTCGGCGGCGGCAAGCGCGCGATCCAACTCGCCCAATTCGTCATTCACCTGGATGCGCAGCGCCTGAAAGGTCCGCGTCGCCGGATCGAGGCCGTCCTTGGCCTTGCGAACGACGGAACGGACGATATCGGCCAGCTGCGTCGTGGTGGTGATCGGTTCAATGTCGCGGGCACGGACGATGGCGCGCGCAACCTGACGGGCGCGATGTTCCTCGCCGAAATCTCGGATCACCTTGGCCAGTTCGACTTCGTCCCACTGGTTCACGATATCCGCGGCGGTGGGGCCTTCGCCGCCCATACGCATGTCCAGCGGCCCCGGCAGGCGGAAGGAAAATCCACGCTCGGCCGTGTCGATCTGCGGCGACGAAACACCGATATCCAGAACAACGCCGTCCAGCTCGTCCACGCCGGCGCCTTTTAACAATTGTTCCATGTCGCCGAACCTGCCGCACAGGATGGTGAACCGGCCTGGATATTCGGTTTCCATGACCCTTGCCTGCTCGATAGCGCTGGGGTCGCGGTCGATCGCCCATACCCGGCAGTCGGCCGCATTCAGGATTGCGCGGCTGTATCCGCCGCGGCCGAAGGTGCCGTCCAGATAAACGCCGCCGTCACGCGGGGCGAGGGCCTGGACCATTTCATTCAGCAGGACGGGAACGTGGACGCTGCTCATGCCCCGCCTCCCTGTCCCGAACGCAGTTTCAGGGTAAGTCCCTTGGCGCGTTCACGCGCTTTTTGTGCATAGCTTTCATAGGTTGAGGGGTCCCAGATTTGAAAGCGTTTGGACTTACCCACGAACAGCGCCTTTCCGCCGATACCGGCGTGGGACTGGAAGCGGGGCGGCAGGATGAAGCGTCCGGTGCTGTCATAGGAGACGGGAAGGGCGTCGGCGACGATCTGGCTCAACGCTTCCTCTTCCTCCGAAAACAGCTCCGCTTGCGCTTCGATACTCTCGGCGACCATGTCCATGAAGCTCTCGTCGGCGGCCTCCAGGCCCGGAGAGTTCGGGGACGGGAAAATGTAGAAGGAGCGGTCGGGACCGGCGCCCGCTGCGGCCTGGGACAAGCGGTCACGGAACGGCGCCGGCAAAGAGACTCTCCCCTTGCCGTCGACCTTGTTCTCGTATGTCCCTGTGAACAGCGGCATGTTCCGCGTCACTCCCGAGTCCAAGAAAACCAAAAGAACGATGGGCGCCGGATTTTCCCTGAGCCGACCTGTGGCCGGGATCCGATGAAATTCCGCGTCCGCCGACTGACGACGAAGGTCGATTTGCCCTCGGCAAATGCGGCCGGCGCCGCCGCGCCGTGCCCAAACCGGTCGCACCTGCCCCCAGCGTGGCGTGATTTGGGTGTTCATGGGATATCATGGGAAATTACGTCTCGTCAATGGAAAGGGGTGGAAAAGTCCGGGATTTCTGCGGGTTTGAGCCTGTTTCGTTTGATCTCTTTTTGTTCTTGATAAGAGAGCTTGTTCCGAAATTTTCCGAATTTTTCCGGAACAAATAGAAAACAATTACAGTGGGAGGGCGGAAACACCATGAAATCCCCGCGCCAGCGGCGAAGACCGGGGCGCGATAGGGACGGATTGAGCGGCCGCGTGCAGCGGGTGGGCGCCGCGAGAGACGGTTCAGTCCCCGGAACGCAGAGTCTCGGCCGCGCGTTGCAGGCGTGTGGTCAGCCGCACGAAGGCCTCGTGATCCTCCGCCGAAAAGGCGTCCAGAAGCCTGTTCTGCAGCAAACGGATGTCACCTGCGGCCTTTTCGAAGGTGGCGACACCTTCATCCGTCAGTTCAAGGGGGCGTTTCCGCCGGTCGTTGCGGTCGGTCCCGCGCAGAACCAGCCCCCGTTCCAGCAATGAATTCAGCGACCGACTGACCCAGCCCTTGTCGACACCGCTGGTATCCGCGACCGATTGTGCCGTGGCCCCTTCGACGGCGGCGATATGCGCCAGGATCCGCCATTCGTTCAATGTCAGCGAATGGGCGCTCTCCAATTCCTTGCTGACCAGTTGCGTGATCGCGCTCGACAGAGACTGAACCTTGGCGGGGATGAAATCCTCGTAGCGGAAATCACGATATTGGGACGGTCTCGGCACGTTGGTCGGCTCCTGTGGCAAATGCGACCCGATACAGGTATAGGCTTTCACCGAAACAGGCAGAAGAGGCAAGACTGTTGTGGGCGCAACAAAACAGCGCACCCCGGTCGGTCCGAAGCCTGTAGGGTTTGGCCGGATCGTCTCTATCGGGAGTGGGAAATGACTACAGCACCGACGCAACTGGACATGGGGTTTTCGACGATCCGTCTCGCGCAGGATGGATGGTCCGTCGAGATACTGGATCAAACCCTGCTGCCGCACGAATTCACGTCGGTTCGCCTTACCGGCATGGCCGAGGCGGCCGTCGCGATCCGCGACATGCTCGTCCGCGGCGCTCCCCTGATCGGGGCGACGGCATCCTACGGCATGGCGTTGGCAATGCGGCAGGATCCAAGCGACGCGAATTTGCAGGACGCCTATGATCGGTTGCTGGAAACGCGGCCGACGGCGGTCAACCTGCGCTGGGCGCTGGACGACATGATGGCCATCCTGAAGGACTGTCCGGAAGAGAGCCGTGAGGCAACCGCGTATGAGAGGGCGGCGGCCGTCGTTCGCGAGGACGAAGCGATCTGTCTCGGCATCGGGCAACACGGTTTGGCGCTGATCCGCGAAATCCATCGGAAAAAGGGCGGTACGGGTCCGGTCAATGTCCTGACCCATTGCAATGCCGGTGCGCTGGCCACGTGCGGCTTGGGAACGGCCACCGCGCCGATTTATCTGGCGAAGGCAGACGGAATTCCCATTCATGTGTGGGTCGATGAAACCCGCCCGCGCAATCAGGGCGCGGCCCTTACCGCTTGGGAATTGGGTCGATCAGGGATCGATCACTCCCTGATTGTCGACAACGCAGGCGGTCATTTGATGCAACATGGCATGGTGGACCTTTGCATCGTTGGAACCGACAGGACCACGGCGACGGGCGATGTGTGCAACAAGATCGGCACCTATCTGAAAGCGCTTGCGGCGCAGGACAACGGCGTACCGTTCTATGTCGCCCTGCCGTCGACGACGATCGATTGGACGGTCGAGGACGGCGTGAAGGAAATCCCGATTGAGGAGCGGGCGGGCGAAGAAGTCACCCGGATCCGCGGCCTTGCCGAAGACGGTAGCGTGCAGACTGTAACACTGCCGCCACTTTCCACCCGCGCCGCGAACTATGCCTTTGACGTGACGCCGGCCAGGATGGTGTCGGGATTGATCACGGAACGCGGGGTTGCTCCAGCCACGAGGGAGGGGCTGAAGGCTCTATTCCCCGAGCAGGCGTGATAGTTTCTGTCGCTTTCCGGCCAAATAATTTTCGCCCCAGATGCATCTATTTTCGAATTGCCGGGCCGGGCCTAGCCGTGTTCCGGTAAGGCCGCCGGACCGTCGCGGGACCCGTCCCCTTGCGGAAACCGGTTTCCCCGACATTCGATGGTGACCGGCCCAGGGCCGGATAAAGGGAGAGCGCGTATGGCACGGCGTCCGCGGGCGGAAGGCAAGGCAAGGGCACGGGAACGGACGGCACCGGCCGGTAGCCTGAAACAGGTACCGTTTTCGACCTACCGGAATCCCTACGCGCCGATCGAGGTCGTGTCGGCCGACCAATTGGAAGCGGTCCATCTGGCGTCGCTGCAGGTGCTGGAAGAAATCGGGATGAACTTCCTGCTGCCCGAGGCTAAGGAAATCCTGAAGGAGGCCGGTGCCGATGTCGATCCGAACAGCGACCGGGTGAGGTTCGACCGCGGGTTGATCGAACAGGCGATCGCCACCGTCCCACCAGCCTTCACCCTGCACGCGCGGAATCCCGACAGGGCCCGTGAAATCGGCGGCAATTCAGTCAACGTGACCTGTATCGCCAGCCCGCCCAACGCCATCGACATGGAAGGCGGGCGCCGGCCGGGGAACAGCACGGATTTTGCGAACTTCCTGCGCCTCAGTCAGTATTTCAACATCTGCCACATGTCGGGCGGCTACCCGGTGGAGCCGACGGATATCGCCGTGCCGGTTCGGCATCTGGACGCCATGCAGATGATGCTGGAACTGACCGACAAGGCCGTTTTCGGCTATTCGCTGGGCCGGGACCGAATTCTGGACGTGATCGAGATGGCGCGGATCGGCCGCGGTATCAGCGAGGAACAGTTGCTCCGGGAACCCAGCATCTGGACCATCGTCAACACCAATTCCCCGTTGCAATTGGACATGCCGATGCTGTGGGGAATGATCGAGATGGCGAAGCGCAATCAGCCCGTTTGCGTGACCCCGTTCACGCTTGCCGGAGCAATGGCCCCGGTGACGGTGCCCGGCGCGGTCGTGCAGCAGAATGCCGAGGCCCTGGCCGGCATCGCCTTCCTGCAAATCGTCAATCCCGGCGCGCCCGCGGTTTATGGCGGGTTCACGTCCAATGTCGATATGAAAACCGGGTCCCCGGCTTTCGGCACCCCGGAATATGCCAAAGCGACCCTGTTGGGGGCGCAGTTGGCGCGCCGTTACAAGTTCCCGTTCCGGGCCTCGAATGTGAATGCATCGAATGCGCCCGATGCGCAGGCTACCTATGAATCGGTGAACTCCGCCTGGGCCGTCGTAATGGGCCACACCAATATCGTGATGCATGGATTGGGGTGGCTGGAAGGCGGCCTCAGTGCATCATTCGAGAAATTCATCATCGACGTGGAAATCATGCAGATGATGGCACAGTTCATGGAGCCGCTTGTGATCGACGACGCGACGCTGGGTCTTGACGCGATCCGCGAGGTGGGGCCGGGCGGACATTTTTTCGCCGCTCAGCATACCTTGGAACGTTACGAAAACGCCTTCTACGCGCCGATCCTGTCCGATTGGAGGAACTACGAGACCTGGGAGGAAGCGGGGGCGCTTGATGCAACAACCCGCGCGCACCAGATCTACAAGAAAGTTCTGGCCGATTTCCAGGCGCCGCCGTTGGATCCGGCGGTGGCGGACGAGCTCCACGCTTTCGTGGCGAAGCGAAAGGAAGAGGGCGGCGCCCCGATGCAGTGACACTTTCGCCCGATACGCCATGGCGTTTTAGGCTCCGGTCGTGCCAGAATGTCGTTCAAACGGGAACCGAAGAGGTCCGGGAAAGGCACGTCAGAATGGCAGATCAACAGGAATGGTCGATCGTGGAGGACAACCAGCCCCGTCCGGAAAATCTGGATTATGATCTAAGGGCGGCATTGTCGTCTTTGTTCACGCTCAGGTCGGAGGTCCCTGAGGATGCCTTCACGGCGCACGCACTTGGAACGGAACGGGCCGGAACGGCAGTCTTGGTCAACGACAAGGGGCTGCTGCTGACGATCGGCTATCTCGTTGCCGAGGCGGAAAGCCTTTGGATCGTCGGGCAGGACGGCGCGGCGGTGGAAGGGCATCCCCTTGCCTATGACTTCACCACGGGGTTCGGTCTTGTTCAGGCGCTCGGCAAGCTTCCCTATCTTCCATTGCCGCTGGGCAATTCGTCCGCCGTTCATGTGGGAGACCGTGTCGTCTTCGCGAGCGCCGGCGGCATCGAACACGCGCTGGCTGCACAGGTCGTCTCCAAACGTGAATTCGCTGGATACTGGGAATACGTCCTGGATGAAGCCTTTTTCACGACGCCCGTCCACCCGTTCTGGGGCGGCGGTGCGATGCTGAACGAAAAGGGAGAATTGGTCGGGATCGGCTCCCTCTATGTCGGCGATGCACGCGGACACGGCATGCCGTCGGAGGGAAACATGATCGTGCCCATCGATCTGGCCAAGCCGCTGCTGCAGGAAATCACCGATGAAGGCAGGGTCAGTATTCAATCACGGCCATGGCTCGGCTTCTACACGGCGGAAGCGGAAAATCATCTGATCGTCGCGGGCATCGCCCCGAAAGGCCCGGCGGAAAGGGCCGGGGTGGCGACAGGCGACGTGGTGCTGGAAGTTGCCGGCTCGCCGGTGGGTGATTTGGCGGACATGTTCCGGACGATCTGGTCGCTCGGCGATGCCGGTGTGACGGTGCCGCTGACGTTGGTCCGGGACGGCGCGCGCGTGACGGTCAAGGTTCCCTCGGCGGATCGGAACGACTTTCTGAAATCGCCGCGACTGCACTGACCGGGGTCTGAGTTCCATCCTTGATCGATTTATCAGATCGGGTCCATTCTCGGCCCACCGTTGATGACGCCAAAAGGGTCGGGGGACGACAGCGTGGCCGAGTTACCAACCGCTTCACAGGAAGACGATAAGCATTGGCAGCGCCCGACCCGTGTTCCCGGCATGTCGTTGGGCATGAAGATATTCGGCGCATCGTTCGTTCTGGTTGTCCTGATGATCATGGTTTCCGCGGCCTCCATTGTGATGGTCGGACAGATCCGCCACGAATTGCAGGTCGAGGCCCTCGTCTTTCAACCCCTGGCGGACGATATCGCGGATATCGAAACCGCCGTCCTCGAAGCGGAGGTTCTGGTCGAACGGCTCCGCATGGATATTGTCGAGAACAGGCTGGATCCGGAGATGGCCGAGGCGGTGGCCAAGGAGACTGTGGCCCTGCACGCAGAGATCGAAGATGAGATCCTGCATGTCCGCGCCCTGCTGAACGAACATCAGGAAAATGTTCTCGATAGCGGTTCCAAGGTTGTGGTCGCGACGATCATGGCGAGGCTCGAGGCGGTCGACCGCAACCACGAAGCCTATAACGATGCCATGGAGAAGATGACGGAGAGCATGCGCCAGGGCGATATGAACCTGTCGCGCGCCTACAACGATATCTTGGCCCGTGAAGAGCGCGAGATCTACTATACCCTGGAACTGATCCGCGCCGAAATTCAGGCCTATGTGAAAAAATCGCTGGAGAAGGTGCTCCGTCTTCAAAATGTGTTGAACTGGTTGATCGGCATCCTCACCGCGGCGGCGGCGGTGCTGGGACTTATCCTGGCATGGGTGATTTCCCGGCGCATCGTCCGGCCGGTCCATGACCTCGTGGATCGGATGCATGACGTTCAGACCGGCAATCTCGACATCGAGGTGAAGGCCAGCACCAGGGACGAACTGGCCTGGCTGGCAACCGGTTTCAACGAGATGGTAGCGGGATTGCGGGCGAAGAACCGGATCACGGAAACATTCGGCAAATATGTCGATGCACGTGTGGTGCAGGGCTTGATCGGCAACCCGGCGATGACGCGCCCCGGCGGTGACCGCCGGAACATGACCGTCTTCTTCACCGACCTTGCCGGCTTTACCAGTCTTTCGGAAATGCTGACGCCGGACGTGCTCGTGCGGCTGCTGAACGAGTATTTCTCGACCATGGCGGAACCCATCCGGGAAGGCGACGGGGTCATCGATAAATTCATCGGCGATGCGATCATGGCCTATTGGGGCGAGCCCTTCGTGGAGGAACAGACCCAGGCGACAAAGGCGGTTCAGGCCGGTTTGATGCAACGCAGGTTGATCCACGAGTTTCGCGAACAGGTGCCGGAGATTTTGGGCGTTCGGTTGGACAGCCTGGATATCGACATGCGGATTGGTATCGCCACCGGCCAGGCCGTGGTCGGGACGGTGGGTTCCAGAGCCCACCGGAATTACACCGTCATGGGCGATATCGTGAATCTGGCCTCGCGCCTCGAAGGGGCGTGCAAGACCTATGGCCTGAACTTCCTGGTAGACGAGGAGACCTGGCGGCGAACCGAGGGCGTGCTTTTCCGGGAAATCGACTCCCTGCGCGTGAAGGGGCGAAAAATGCCCGTTCGCATTTTCCAGCCCCTGACCGCCCATGCCTGGTTGGATGAGCAGCCGCAGAAACGGGCGACGATGCTGTCGGTTGTCGAGACCTTTGAAAAAGGATTGGCAGCCTATCGGGACCGGGATTTCGATGCCGCCGAGACGGCTTTCGACCAGTGTCTGTCCCTTTGGCCGGACGACGGTGTTTCCGCCATGTTCATGGACCGCCTTCGCCACCTCAGACAGGACCCGCCGCCGGCGGAGTGGGACGGCGTCTGGACCCTCGATCACAAATAGCGGAATTCGCGGTTTTGCACCGCGGCCGGTAACGGCGCTCTTACGGTCATGTGACCGTAAATGATAAGTCACACCTTCATCTCGCATGTTACGCCTGGATCATCGAAGCTTGGCCGGAGGGCAAGGGGACGCCAAGCCGGAACTCAAAAAAGATCCGGGAGTAACAAGAACCATGACAGCCAAAATTTTCGCAATCGCCGCAATGGTGTCGGTCGGCTTCGCAGCTTCTGCGCATGCCACGGACACCGATGTGCAAGGGGAGTTGAGGGCTTCCTTCTTCACGCAATTGGCCGCCGCCGACGGCAAGTGCTTCGTAGACCGTATCCGCGATGAGTGGGAAGCGGCGGGAAAGCCGAAGGTCAAGGGCTGGCATGAAGACGTCAGCGACGCGGAGGCGGAGGCCGCCTATCAGTGCATCAAGGCGAAAGCGGCGACGGCATTCGAGAAATCCGCGGAGGAGGGCGCCGCGTCATATCAGTCCTGGAAGCGGTACAATACCGGTGCCTATGTTTCGGGGACGCATGGCGGCCGTTTCGTGAACAATTTCGCGAATGAAACCGGCGCAGCCTATGGCAGATTCGAAGAGTTCGGTTCGATGCCCGTGGGCTCGATCCTGGCCAAGGACAGCTTCGGTGTGAACAAACGCGGCGAGGTGAAACTCGGGCCCCTGTTCACGATGGTCAAGAAAGAGGCGGGTTTCAACGAGAAGAGCCGTGACTGGCAATACGTCCTGATACTGCCGAATGGAAAGACGATGGGCGCGACCGGCGGCGAGAACGGCAAGAAGGTCGAATTTTGTATCGCCTGCCATGAAGCCGTCAACGAACTGGACCAGATGTTCTTCCTTCCCGACGAATACCGCGTTCGATAAGCCGCGTGCACTAAGGTAGGTATTTGGTCGCAGGGCCAAGCCTGTTAATCAGGGGATCCGCGCGCTAAATATACGCGTATGCAGTTATGCAAACCGGGTTGGAAACAATAGGGAATATGTCATGAAAGTACGGAATGCGGTTTATGCGGGGCTTGGTGCGCTGATGGCAGTCGGTATGGGCACCCCTGCAATGGCGGACGGCGATGCGGCCGCCGGCAAGAAGGTCTTTGCGAAATGCCGCGCGTGCCACAAGCTGGATGAAGGCAAGCATGGCGTTGGGCCGTCATTGTACGGCGTCGTCGGTCGCGGGGTCGCCACGGCGGACGGTTATACGAAATATTCCAAAGCGTTGAAGGAATTTGCCGACGGCAAGACCTGGGACGACGCGACCTTGGATGCGTTCCTCGAGAAACCCAAGAACCTTGTCAAAGGGACGAAGATGGCGTTTCCGGGCCTGCGTAAGCCGGAAGACCGCGCCAATGTCATCGCCTATTTGAAGTCCGCGGAATAAGCCTGTCGAGCAATCGACAGAGAGCTATTCAAGGCCGGGCGCCGCTGTTGCGGCGCCCGGCTTTTTTATCGCGCCAGTACCCGGTCTGCGACGAATTGATTGGTCCGCCTTTCATGGCCGAACGTGCTGGCCGGGCCATGTCCGGGAATGAACGTGACGTCGTCGCCCAGCGGCCACAGTTTCGTCGTAATCGAATTGATCAGGGCGGCATGGTCGCCGCGCGGGAAGTCGGTTCTTCCGATGGAACCCTGGAAGAGGACATCCCCGACGGAAGCGAGAGAAACCGCGGCATTGTAGAAAACCACATGCCCGGGCGTGTGGCCGGGACAATGCAGGACATCGAAGCTCAGTTCGCCGACCGTCACGGTCTCGCCATCGTTCAACCAGCGATCGGGCGCAAAACAGCGTGCGTCCGGCATGCCCCATTGCGGGCCGTCCTTCTCGATCGCGTCGATCCAGAATGCATCTTCAAGGTGTGGGCCTTCGATCGGAATGCCGGCCCGTTCCGACAGTTCGGCGGCGCCGCCGGCATGATCGATATGACCATGGGTGATCAGAATTTTCTCCAAGGTGACGCCCTGGGCTTCTGCCGCGGCCAATAATTTGTCGACTTCGCCGCCCGGATCGATGAATGCTGCCTTCTTCGTCTTGGTGCACCAAAGTAATGTGCAGTTCTGCTGAAATGCCGTTACTGGACAAAGCATGGCATTCAGGGGCGGTATCTCAGGATGTATATTGTCCTCATTGGTGGGCATCGTGATCAATTCCGACTGTTATTTGGTGATTATTGTCTTGGTGTTTTGGCCTTTGGGCCCTATCGTTCGTGCCGATTGTTAGTGTATCGTATGGCGCGTTCGGGATTCCGACATGGGGGGAGGAATTTCGTGAACGCGCTTAGGTCGATGGCCCATCCAAGTTGGATCGGATCGTCGTTGCAAGCGTCAAGCACAAGAAAGCATCGAAGAATGCTTCGATTGGCGTTTGTATTTATCTTGAGGGACAGTCTCCGACTGTTGGGGCTTCGTACGGAATGGGTAATAGGGAACAAGCGCTGGCCCTATTGGCCGGTTCTCATTCGGGAACCGACTTTTTCACGACAGCGGCCGAAGCGGTATGCATCGGCTTCGGTTGTGAATTGGTCGGCATCGGCTTGGTGTCCAGGGACGGCAGTGAAATCGTTCTGCTTGCACAGCACAGCCCATCCGGCGTGACGCTCGGCAAATCCTATACAATCGACGAGACACCCTGCGCGGAATTGTATCGCCTGCCGCCGGAACAGTCCTATGGCTTCATCGCGGACAGTCTGGCCCAGACCTATCCGAAGGATGTCTGCATTCAGGAGCTAGGCGCGCGAAGCTATCGCGGTCAGGTCTTCTACGACGAGAACGGCAAGGCGCTCGGCCATGTCTTCGCCATCAGTAAGGAAGCAACCCAGGATTCGCCCGACGACGAAGCCTTCTTCCGGTTGGTCAGCCAGCGGGTCGGCGCCGAGTACGTCCGCATGCGGGCGCAGCAAAGGCTTCAGATCAACCAGCGCCGATATGATCTGGCCGTCAGCCAGGCCGGTGTCTGGGATTGGGATCTGGCCAACGACTCCGTCTATTTCTCGCCACGGTTCAGTGAAATGCTGGAATTCGATCGGCCGAAATTCGACAAACTGGCGCGGCGTTTCCTGTTGCATCTGGTTCATGAGGAACAGCGCGACGAATATCAGGCCGGCTTGAAAGCGCATTTCGAGGACCCGACCCAGCCTTACAACGCCGAATTGCGGCTTCTGACCGCGCGCCATGGCTATCGGTGGTTCCACGCCCGCGGGCAAAGCATGGTGGGCGACGACGGCAAACCTGTACGCTTCGCCGGGATCCTGACCGAGATCGAGGACCGCAAGCGCGCTGAAGTGCAATTGCGGGAAAGCAAGCGGCGGCTGTCCGAGGCTCATCGCATGGCCGGGGTCGGCAGTTGGGTCGCCTATCCGGGCACCGCCATCATGGAATGGCAGGAATCGGACGTTACCCTTTTCGGCGATTTGCCGGGACAGGAAATCACCGTCGACCAGTTTCTCGCCCGTGTCCATGAAGAGGACAGGATCAGCGTCGAAATCGCGTTGGATCACTGCCTGCGCCGAGGTCTGGCTTTCGATCTGGTCCACCGGTTCCAGACGCCGGACGGCGGGCGGCGATGGCTGCATCAGCACGCGGAACCGGAATTGAACGCCGCCGGTGAAGTGGTTTGCGTGAAGGGTTCGACCGTCGACGTGACCAAACTGAAACAGGCTGAAGAAAGCCTGCGGCGCGCCAAGGAAGAGGCGGAATACGCCAACCGCGCCAAATCGGAATTCCTGGCGAATATGAGCCATGAATTGAGAACGCCGCTGAACGCGGTCATCGGGTTCGGCTCGCTTCTGTCGCAGGAGGTCTACGGCGCCCACAGTGATTCCCGGTATCAGGAATATGCCGAGGATATCTGCGCATCGGGTCAGCATCTGCTGGACCTGATCAACGACATCCTCGACGTCGCCCGGATCGAGGCCGGGTCGATGGAACTGGAAGAATATGAGCTGGACCTGAAGGGTATCAACGCGACCTGCCTGAAACTGGTCGGCGGCCGCGCCACCAAGGCGAATTTGACGATCGAGACCAAGGTCGAACCGGTCGGTCTGCGTCTCTATGCGGATGGAAGGCGGGTGAAACAGATTCTGATCAACCTGCTTTCCAATTCGGTGAAGTTCACCCCGTCCGGCGGTGCGATCACCGTGATGTGGCGGTTGGACGCCGACCGCGTCGTCCTGGAAGTCGTCGATACCGGGGTCGGTATCGACGAAAAAATACTGCCGCGCCTGTTCGAGCCCTTCAGCAGGGGCGAGGACTCCCTGACGCGGGAATACGAAGGCACGGGACTGGGCCTCTCCCTGGTGCGCAAATTGACCCTGCTGCATGACGGCGATGTCGTGGTGAAGAGCAAGCCGGGCGCCGGAACCACCGTGCGCGTCTCCTTCCCGCCGGAACGGACCATCATGCCGAATGTCGCGCTCGCCTCGGCCGCCAGCGGATGATTTGATTTGCCGTTTCCCGATCGACCGGTGCAACCCCGGCCTGGAACGGCACTGTTTGAAGATCGCTACCGCATGGATGAGGCTGTATTCGCATGAAGACTTTTGCCTTTTTCCCCGAGGCCGCCTTTGGTCCGGCGCTCAATTCCGTCGGCATCGCCCAGGCGATAGAAGCGCGTGGGCACAAGGCCGTCTTCCTCTCCGATCCCGGCTTCCTGGAAGTCTACCAGGGCTATGGTTTCGACGCCTATCCCGTGAACCTGTCGGAACCGATGCCGCCCGAACAGATGGCCAAGTTCTGGGAGGATTTCATCAACGGTCATATCCCGAATTTCCGCAAACGCCCGATCGACCAGATCGACAACTACGTCAAGGAATGCTGGGAAGCGATCGTCGACAGCGCCAAATGGGCGCAAAAGGATCTGCCGGGTGTCTTGGACAGTATCCAACCGGATGTCATTTGCGTGGACAATGTCATCCTGTTCCCGGCCATCAAACAGTTCGGCAAACCCTGGATACGGATCATTTCCTGTTCGGAGAACGAGATCGAGGATGAAGGCATCCCGCCGCATCTGTCAGGATGCGCCGCCGGGGACACGGCATGCCACCAGGCTTTTCGCGACCGTTTCAACACGGTGATCAAACCGATCCATGACGATTTCAACGCGTTCCTGAAGGAGTGCGGCGAGGAAGCCTATCCCCTGGGGCAGTTCTTCGAAGCATCGCCATTTCTGAACCTGCTGCTCTATCCCGAGCCGGTGAAATTCGAGCGGTCGGTGCCGCTGGACCCCGCGCGCTTTCAGTATTTGGAAGGATGCGTGCGCAAGGAGGAACCCTATGAAGTTCCGTCCTTCAATGCCAATCAGGACGGGCCCTTGCTATATGTATCCTTCGGATCCCTCGGGGCCGGCGATACGGAACTGTTGAAGCGGATCATCGATGTTCTGGGCCGTTCGCGGTACCGCGCGCTGGTCAATGTCGGTGACTATGCCGACGTCTATTCGGAAATCCCGCCGAACGTTCGGATCGCCTCCTGGTTCCCGCAGCCTTCAGTCATTCCGCAAGTGGATCTCGTCATCCACCATGGCGGCAACAATTCCTTCACTGAGTGCCTCTATTTCGGCAAGCCGGCGATCATCATGCCCTATGTCTGGGACGGGCACGACAACGCGATGCGGGTGCAGGAAACCGGCCATGGTTTCCGGTCGCCGCGCTATGATTGGACGGAGGAGGAATTGATCGGGAAGATCGAAGCCTGCCTGACGGATCCGGATATCGAGGCGCGCCTGAAGGCGACAGCCGGCCATATGCAGGCGCGCAACGGGCCGGACAAGGCGGCCGATCTTCTGACCGGTTTCGTGGGGGATTGAGCATGTCGACGCTGACCGCGACCGCGCCGCACCTGCACGGACCGTCCTCGCTGGATGATCTACTCGACTGGGGCCCGGTCGAAACCATGATCAAGGGCCAGTCCCACACCTATGGGCGGCTGATATCCAAGGGTCCGAACGGCGAATGGGAATGCGGCGTCTGGGTCTGTACCCCTGGGAAATGGGAGTGCCATGTCACCCGGGACGAATTCTGCCATTTCCTGGCCGGGCGCTGTACCTACGAACACGAAAACGGCGATGTCATTGAGGTTTCCCCCGACACCGCCGCGTTCTTTCCCAAGGACTGGAAGGGCGTCTGCACCGTTCATGAGACGGTGCGCAAGACCTACATGATCAAGTAGCGGCCCTTCCGTCGCGGGTTCACCATCAAGACATGAAGCTGGGATCCTTGCGCTGCATCAGACGCATCAGCGCGGGCCATTCGATTGGGTCGATCGTGCCCTGCTGAGCCAGGCCGTGATCCCATTGGTGGGCCGTGTGTTCGGCAACTTCGTCGGACGGAATGATCAGTTCCGCACCCGACTGCATCGCCTGGACCTGAAGCTTGCAGGCGCGCTCCAGGTAATACAGGCGACGGAAGGCCTCGCCGACCGACCGGCCGACGGTCAGCAGACCGTGATTGCGCAGGATCATGGCGTTCTTTTCACCCAGATCCGCGACCAAGCGTGACTGCTCGTCCAGGTTCGTCGCGATACCTTCCAGGTCATGATACGTGATCCGGTTGTGGAACATCATCGATTGCTGGTCCAAGGGGATCAGCCCCTGCTTCATCGACGAGACCGCGCAGCCCGCCAGGCTGTGGGTGTGGATGATGCAGACCACGTCATGCCGCGCGCCGTGGATCGCGGAATGGATTACGTAGCCGGGGCCGTTCACCGGATAATCCGACTCGTCCTGCGCCACCCCGTCCATGTCGACGCGGATCAGATTGGACGCGGTGATTTCCGAATAGTGCAGGCCGAACCCGTTGATCAGGAAAATTTCCTTGCCGAAATCATGGGAGTCGTCCGGCAGCCGCACGGTGATGTGGTTATAGACCAGGTCGGTCAAACCGAAATGGTCGATCAGCCGATAACAGCACGCCAACTGCACCCGCGCATCCCACTCGGCTTCCGAATATTGTGCCGGACGCTTCACATCCGCGATGGCCTGAATAGACATGGTTTTCCTCCCGGAGATGTATCTTTGCGGGAAGTCTAGGCCGAACGCCTTTCCGGGCCAACCAGCGCTATTGCGCAAACACCTTTTGCAGCAGGTCCGTAGTGCGCTTGGCCGGGTTCTCGCGGATCGCCGCCTCTTCCTGTGCAATGTAGTGGAACAGCCCGCCCATCGCCGCTTCGGTCGCGTGATCGGTAAGGGATGCGGTTACGTCCGGTGCGAAGGGAATGTTCTTGTATTTGCCGAGCATGGCGTCCAGCGCCTGAAACGCGCCCACATCCTTCAAGGTGCTGTCTATGATGGGCCGCAACCGGCTTTCGATATCGGCGCCGCCGACGCGCTGCAGATATTGCGTGGCCGCGTCGTTCGGCCCGTTCAGGATGCCTTTTGCATCTTCCAGCGTCATGTTGCTGATCGCATTGACCAGGACTTCCTTGGCGGCCGGCATCGCGGCCTCGGCCCCTCGGTTCATGCGCAATTCCACCTCGTCACCGAGGGAAGAAAGGCCCAGCGGTTTCATCAGGTCACGTGCCTTCTTCAGGCTGTCGGGCAGGGGAATGAAGGCGACCGGGTCCTTGAAGAACCCGTCGGTGCTGCCGAGATCCGCGGTCACATGCTCCGCCCCGACGCGCAGCGCTTCCTTCAACCCGTCGGACACTTCCGCCGAGCTCAACAGCGAACTCGCCCCGCCGGAACCGCTGTTTCCGGTGCCGGACTGCAGCAGGTTCTTGGCCTTGTCGAACAGGCCGGTTGCCGCGGCGGGCGTGGTCACGATCGTCGCACTGATCAGGATCGGGGCGATATAGCGGAACATGGCGGGGGTCTCCATCGGTTCGGGACTGCAATCGGGGACAGGCATCATTCAGCCTGCCCCGAGGTTGTACATGCAAAATTGCTAAATGTCCTCGCCCGGATTGACCGGACTTTGACCCATTTCCAAATGCAAGGGCGTATCCGTATAGGGATGGGCTTCGGCAACGTCCTCGTTCAGTTCGACGCCGATGCCGGGTTCGGTGGAGGGAATGACGTAACCTTCCTCCCATTGGACCGGTTTTTTAAGGATTTCCGCGTGGAAGCCGCCCCAGGTCTGGATGCCTTCCAGGATCAGGAAATTGGGCGTACAGGCGGCCAGTTGCGCATTGGCCGCGCCTTCGATGGGGCCGCAATAAAGATGCGGGGCGATTTGCGCATAATGCGCCTCGGCCATTCCCGCGATTTTTTTCGCTTCCAGAATGCCGCCGACACGGCCAAGGGCCATTTGCAGGATCGAAGCAGCTTGAAGCTGCAGGACGCGCGCGAATTCGTACTTGGTGGTCAGCCGTTCCCCGGTCGCGATCGGGATTGTCGTCTGACGGGCGACGCGGGCCATTTCCTCCGGCACCTCCGGCGGGGTGGGTTCCTCGAACCATAAGGGGTCATAGGCTTCGAGCCTGCGGGCGAGGCGGATTGCGCCGGCGGTGGTGAACTGCCCATGCGTGCCGAACAGCATGTCGGCTTTCGTGCCGACGGCTTCGCGGATTTTCTTCACGAACAGTTCCGACCGTTCCAGCGCCTCCAGCGATGGTTGGCGCGGGTCGAAGACCGTATAGGGGCCGGCCGGATCGAATTTCACCGCGGTAAAACCCTGGGCGGCATACTCGGCAGCCCGCTGCGCCGCTGCGTCGGGATCGGAATAGACATGGGCGGCGTCGCCTTCCCGGGGATAGATATACGTGTAGGAGCGGATGCGTTCATGCACTTTGCCGCCGAGCAATTCGTAGACGGGCTTGTCGGTCGCCTTGCCGATAATATCCCAACAGGCAGTTTCGATCCCGCTCAGCACGCCGATCAGGCTGGCATCGGGCCGCAGCGTGTAGCCGCTGCCGTAGGTGCGGCGCCATAGAGTTTCGATCTTGAATGGGTCTGCGCCGATGAAATGCCTGTCGATGACGTCCTGCGCCATTTTGGCCACCGTATGAGGCCCGAAGGTCGCACAATAGATCTCGCCATATCCGACAATGCCGGTATCCGTGACCAGCTTCACGAACAGAAAGTAACGGCCGCCGAAATGGGGCGGGGGATTGCCGACAACAAAGGTCTTGGCGTCAGTGATTTTCATTTTGATTTCCTGGGTTTCGGTCTCGGTTGCGGCCTTGGTAGCGTGATTTCTGTCGCGCATGGGATGAAACTTCTTCACCCACCGCAACAAAATTCGTGGTGTAGAAACTCAATTCCAAACCATTCAGTTACGACCAGCGCATGACGCGCACAAATTGGAGTCATCAAATATGAAGGCAGCCGTTTGCCGCGAATTCGGGCAACCCCTCGCCATTGAGGAAATCGATCTGCTTCCCGCTGGACCGGGCGAAGTCACGGTAGATATCAAGGCCTGTGCGATCTGCCACAGCGATATCTTTTTCATCGACGGAGCCTGGGGCGGCAGCCTTCCCGCGGTTTATGGTCATGAGGCCGCCGGCGTGGTGCGCTCGGTCGGTGCCGGTGTCACCGCGGTAAAGCCGGGCCAACCCGTGGTCGTCACCCTGATCCGATCCTGCGGCCATTGCATCTCCTGCATGGAAGGCATTCCTGTCGCCTGCGAGGGGGATGTGCCGCTGGACAGCGCGCCGGTGCTGACGAGCAAAGCCGGTGAGCGCGTCGTGCAGGGTATGGAAACAGGCGCCTTCGCGGAAGCCGTGACCGTTCACGAATCGCAGGTCGTCGGCATGCCGGGGGATATGTCCTTCGACGCGGCGTCCTTGCTGGCCTGCGGTGTTATCACCGGTTTTGGGGCGGTTGTGAACACGGCCAGGGTTGAGCCGGGGTCGACGGTCGCGGTGATCGGGGCAGGAGGGGTCGGCCTCAACACGGTTCAAGGGGCGGTAATCGCCGGTGCGCGAACGATCATCGCGCTGGATATCAGCGACAGCAAACTGGAGACGGCGTTGCGGTTCGGCGCGACCCATGCGGTCCAGGCGGCCGGTGGCGAAGCGGTGGAAAAGGTGCGCGCGCTGACCGACGGTCGGGGCGCCGACTATGTCTTCGTGACGGTCGGGGCGAAACCAGCCTTCCAGCAGGCCTTCCCGATGGCGGCGCGGGCCGGGGCGGTCGTGCTGGTCGGTATGCCGCCGACCGGCGTCATGGCGGAAATCGATCCGGGTACGGTGGCCGCCGCCAATCAACGGATATTGGGGTCGAAAATGGGGACCAGCCGGATCGGTGTGGATATCCCCAACCTGATTTCCCTTTATCGGCAGGGTCGCTTGAAACTGGACGAGTTGATAACGAACCGCTATCCCCTAGATGGCATAAACGAGGCGCTCGCCTCGACAAAACGGGGCGAAGCCCTGCGAAATGTCATTCTATTCTAGTCCGAACGGTGCCGTGTCCCGGTCGATCCGGGTCCAACCGCGGTGCCAGACAGCGGAAAACAGGGAGGATTTTGCATGTCGGGTAATGGCAAAGTGGCGGTGGTCACGGGTGCGGGGACGGGGGTCGGCCGTGCCGCGGCCCTGGCGCTGTTGAAGGATGGATACTCGGTGGCCCTGGCTGGCCGTCGAGCGGAACCGCTGGAAGAAACCGCCTCCATGTCGGGCGCCGGTGATCGGGCGCTCGTCGTCCCCACCGATGTTGCCGATGCCGATGCAGTGCACGCCTTGTTTGAAAAGACGGTTCAAACGTTTGGCCGTTTGGACGTCACTTTCAACAATGCCGGCATGGGTGCGCCGGCCATCGACATGGATGAGCTAAGCGTCGAACAGTGGAAGTCGGTCGTCGATGTCAACCTGACCGGCGTTTTCCTGTGCACGCGCGAAGCCTTCCGCATCATGAAGCATCAGGACCCGCAAGGCGGGCGCATCATCAATAACGGCTCTATCTCAGCACATGTGCCGCGACCGTTTTCGATCGCCTATACCGCGACGAAACACGGCGTCACCGGCATCACCAAGACGACCGCGCTGGACGGCCGCCGATACAATATCTGCTGCAATCAGATCGATATCGGCAACGCGGCGACGCCGATGACCGAACGCATGACCGAAGGCGTGCCGCAGCCGGATGGAACAACCAAGGTCGAACCGCGGATGGACGTCGCCCATGTCGGTGACGCGGTCGTTCATATGGCGTCGTTGCCGCTCGACACCTCGATCCAGACCATGACGATCATGGCGAACCTGATGCCGTTCATCGGGCGCGGCTAGGACCGGATTGTTGTTTGAAGAAAAACGCCGCGGCAGGGTCCGCGGCGTTTTTGTTTTGCGGCGGGTCAGGCGGGTTCCATTGGTGTACGGTCGATTTTATCCGTATTCTCGCCCTCAATCCGCAACAGTCTGGTCGGATGTTCCCTTAGAGGGGCATGGATGTCGCCCGGTTCGTACAAATGCGCGTCGCCCGGCTTCATGACATAGCTCTTGGTCTTTCGCACTTTGCCTGGTTTGCCGTTCGACGGCGGAACGATCATCTCCCAATCCGTCATTTCCGTTTCGCCTTCGGCCTGTCCGTAGATCGCCCAGGTCGGGCCGTGGTCATGCGGTGCGCCTTTTGCCGCCGAGCCGTAGGAATGAATGCAGATGCAGAAACCCAGATCCGGGTCCTCATAGGCGATCTTTCGCTTTTCGGTCGATGAAAGGATATAGGTCGATACGAATTCCTTATCCGCCAGGGCTTTCTGGACCAGTCCGCAAACGGCCTCCCATCCTGGCTTTCCAGGGTGATCCGTCAGGGCCTTTTTGCAGGATGCGGCGAAGCTTTCCAAAGTTGTCGACATTGTTTCGTGTTCCGATTTTTCTTAACAGGCGTTCCTCGATTCGACCGAAAGCCTATCCAAGGCAGGAAGGCTTCGAAAGGCGATAATTGTCGCGCATTGTCGGCAAAAAACTTTGATTGGGATCAACGAGGCTTGGTACGGTGATACTTGTATTGGGGGCGTATCGATAATCGGATCGGGCTGGGTGTCGGGAACCCCGGCCGGAAAATCATGTCGGAGGACTAATTTCATGCCGTTTTTTCGAACAGTTGCCGCGTCGATCATTTCCCTCGGTGTCTTGTGTTCGGCCCAAAGCTGGGCCGATGCGCCCGATAAACCGGAAGATTTCATCCGCCGTGCCATGTCGGCGATTCAGAAGAAGAATTATCGCTATGCCGTGTTCCAGTTGAAGGACGCGCTGAAGATGGACAAGAACAACGCGGATGCCTGGAACATGCTGGGCTTCAGTTACCGCATGCAGGGGGAAGAGAAATTCGATCTCGCCTGGAATGCGTACGAACAGGCTCTGACGCTCGACCCGAACCATATCGACGCCAATGAATATCTGGGCGAGCTCTATCTGATGCAGGGCCAGATGGACCTTGCGAAGGAACAATTGGCCAAGCTCGACGCCCTGTGCCCCACGGGCTGCAAGGAACGTGACATGCTGGCGAAAGCGATCGCGGACAAGGCCGGATCGTAGGAACCCGCGTATCGGTATTCCGAACGGGCTTTCAAAGTGAGCGCCTGACGATCGGCTAGAATACGCCGGCTTCCAGACCGGCGGCCATCGTCAGGCCCAATTCCTCGCATTGCGGAACGAAATCCTCGTTCCAGTCGCCGCGGCAGATCAGCGGATCCATCACCGCTTTCCAACGAAGGCCGGTGACGATCGTCTCCACACCCCGCCGGGTTCCCGTGCCGTCGTGCCCGGCACGGATGAACAGGCTGTAGGGCATCCCCTGCTTCTCTTCCAAAACCGGATAGTAACAGCGGTCGAAAAAGTCCTTCAGCGCGCCGGACATGTATCCCAGGTTCTCGGTCGTTCCCAGAATGATCGCATCCGCGATCATGACGTGATCGGGCGATGCGTCGAAGGGCGAAAGGCAGGTCAATGCAACCCCGGATATATCGGGGTTGCTTGCCCCTGCGACCACCGCATCGCGCAACCGGCGTGTGTTCGGTGACGGCGCGTGGATGACGGCCAGCAATGATTTTTTATTGCTCATGCCATCAGTCTTTACGACGCCGCCCTGCACGACAATACGGATTTCATTCAACTTACCAGTGTCAGTTTCCGAAACGGCCGCTTTCGAAATCCTGGAAGGCCTGGATCAGTTCGTCCCGTGAATTCATGACAAAGGGACCGTAACGCGCCACCGGCTCACCGATGGGTGTTCCTTCGCCCAGGAACAGGGCGGCGCCTTCCGGCCCGGCGGCCAGCCGCGTTTCGCCCGTGCCGGCCAGGACGGCCAGCGACGGGGCCTGTGCCTGCTTGTCGCTGCCCAGGTTGTCGCTTCCCGAAACCGAACCCTCGTACAGGCAGAAGAAACTGTTCCGGCCTGCCTCCGGGTTGAACGACCAGGTCGCATTCGGTTCCATTTCAATCCGCAACAGTCGGATCGGCGTGTGGGATTTGGCGGGACCGGCCGCATCTCCATAGGATCCGGCGACAACGTGGACGCGGACGCCGTCTTCCTCGACCACTGGGATCGTGTCGACGGTGATGTCCTGATATCCCGGCGCTTTCATCTTGTCGGCAGCCGGCAGGTTCACCCAAAGCTGGAAGCCTCGCATCCGGCCTTCGATCTGTTCCGGCATCTCCGAATGAATGATCCCCCGCCCGGCGGTCATCCACTGGACATCGCCCGGCCCGATCACACCCTCGCCGCCGGTAGAATCGCGGTGCCGCATCTTGCCGTCGAGCATGATGGTTACCGTCTCGAAACCGCGATGCGGATGTTCGGGAAACCCACCGATATAAGCGCCCGGATCCTCGTTGTCGAAACGATCCAGCATCAGGAAGGGGTCGATCATATCGACCTGCGGCGTGCCGATCATCCGGGTCAGGCGCACGCCCGCGCCGTCCGAGGTCTCCATCCCGGGGACCAGTCTGGCGATATGCATGTCTTTGCTCCTTGAATAAGCGTTCGACCGAAGAGATTGTGTCCGCCGCACGAGTTATCCAGTAGCGCTTTGGCGACGAACGGAAACAATAATTTTCTGTTTTCGGGGCCGTTTCGCAGGAACGACCGCGCCGGCAATGCCGCACCAGTTTATACGGATTTGCGCCGGTGCCTGAATCGGGAGAGCTTGGCTGCGCTTGCCATTGGCCGTCGACGCTCATTTGAACGCCTATTTGATCTAGGGGCGCTCGTCGCCTATGACAGGCCTCAAGCCTGAACGATGCAATTGCCGGTCTGATCATGGCGCGATCCAAGTCCACCTTTGTTTGTCAGTCCTGCGGAACGGTCCATGCTCGATGGGCCGGGCAGTGCGACGGCTGTGGCGAATGGAACAGCGTGGTCGAAGAGATCGCCGACGCCCCCCCGGTCGGCGGCAAGGCGTCGGGCAGAGGGGATTCCGCAAAGAGCCGGGCCGGGCGCATCGCTTTCGTGCCTTTAACCGGCGCCAGCGAGCGTGCCCCGCGATTGTCCACCGATATCGGTGAATTCGACCGTGTGCTCGGCGGCGGCCTCGTGGAAGGCTCGGCCACGTTGATCGGGGGCGACCCGGGGATCGGGAAATCGACCCTTCTGCTGCAAGCGGTCGCCGCCCTCTCGAAAAAGGCGAAATGCGCCTATGTTTCGGGCGAGGAAGCGGTTGATCAGATCCGTATGCGGGCCGAACGTCTCGGTGTCGCCGAAGCGCCGGTGGAACTTGCCGCGGCGTCCAATGTCAGGGATATCGCCGCGGCGATGGATGCGGCCGACGGACCGAAAGTGGTCGTCGTGGATTCGATCCAGACCATGTATGTCGACTCCCTCGATTCCGCGCCGGGCACGGTCGGCCAGGTTCGCGCCTGTGCCCAGGAATTGATCCGGGTCGCTAAGCGCCGCGGGACGGCCTTGCTGATCGTCGGCCATGTCACCAAGGAAGGGGCGATTGCGGGTCCCCGTGTCCTGGAACACATGGTCGATACCGTTCTGTATTTCGAAGGCGAACGCGGGCATCCGTTCAGAATTCTGCGCGGCGTCAAGAATCGCTTCGGGCCGACCGATGAGATCGGCGTATTCGACATGACCGGCGAAGGACTGATGGAGGTCGGCAACCCGTCCGAACTGTTCCTCAGCGACCGGCAAAGGGATGTCGCGGGGGCAGCCGTCTTTGCCGGGATCGAAGGCACGCGGCCGATGCTGGTTGAGATTCAGGCCCTGGTCGCGCCGTCACCGCTGGGAACGCCCAGGCGCGCCGTCGTCGGTTGGGATTCCGGGCGGCTTGCCATGGTCCTGGCTGTGCTCGAAGGACGCGCCGGTTACCGGTTGAGCGGGAATGACGTCTATTTGAACGTCGCCGGCGGCATGCGCATTTCCGAGCCGGCCGCGGATCTTGCGGTCGCCGCCGCACTGGTCTCCTCCCTGACGGGGGAACCGATTCCGGCCGATATGGTGGTTTTCGGCGAAATCGGGCTGAGCGGCGAGGTTCGGGCCGTCAGCCAGACCGAGGGCCGCTTGAAGGAAGCCGCGAAACTCGGCTTTTCCGCCGCGTTGACGCCGAAGCGGCGAAGCCGTACGGATGCCGGACCGTTGCGGGTGATGGAAATTTCCGACCTGCACGGGCTGGAAACGTTCTTTGGAAAAGGGGCGGCGGGTCAGCCCCGTATTGCCGAGGTTTAGCAGGGCACAAGGTCGGACCTGAATGGATAATCTGCCTATCGGTATCATCGACATCATCGTGATCGCCTTGGTGATCATGTCGGGCCTGCTTGCCTATTTTCGCGGTTTCATTCGTGAATTGCTGTCGATCGCCGCCTGGATCGGCGCCGTTGCGGCCGGGTTTTACGGATACGGGCTGCTGGCACCCCATCTCAGCGATTTTATCCGCGATGAGGACGTCGCCAATGTGGCGGCCGGCTTGGGGATCGGCGTGGTCTCTTTGGTTGCCCTCAGCGTACTCGCCAGCATGGTGTCGAGTTCGGTTCAGGAAAGCCACGCGGGATCGGTCGACCGGGCCTTGGGTTTCGTGTTCGGCATAGGGCGCGGACTGTTGATCCTCAGTCTGGTCTATCTGGGAACGACGCATTGGTTCATCGAAGAACAGGACCTTCCGGACGTGGTCCAGGAAAGCCGCGCGCTGCCTGTCGCGAAGGCGAGCGCCAATTTCGTGACGAAACTTCTGCCGGAGGACATTCGGGCGAAAATCGTCGACGCCGACCGCCAAAGGGAGGAAGAGCAGAAAAAACTGGAAGCTCTTCGGAATTTGGCAATCCCCAAACCGGCCGGGGCGTCGGACGATGACGGTACCCAGCCGCCCGCCTATGGGGACAAGGAACGTCAACAGCTTGACTCTCTGCTAAAAGAGGCGGAATGAACGGGCCCTGAAGCCGGGCCCCTGTGTTACATTTTTGGAGTTTCACATTGGATCGTTCCATGTTGGATCGATCTTCGGACCCGGGCCGGGACCGTCGCGGATATAGGGAGTGCCGCCGCATGCGCACCACGACCAACCCTTTCGATGACGACAAGCTGCGCGAGGAATGCGCGATCTTCGGCATCTACGGAACGCCGGATGCCGCCGCGCATACCGCATTGGGCCTGCATGCCCTGCAGCATCGCGGTCAGGAAGGGACGGGGATCGTCACCTACGATCAGCGGGACGATCAGTTCCATGCTCATCGGGAGAACGGACATGTCGGCGACGTCTTCGGCGATCCCTCGGTGATGGAACAATTGGTCGGCAATTCCGCGATCGGCCATAACCGGTACTCGACGACCGGGGACACGATGCGCCGCAATGTTCAGCCGCTTTTCGGGGACCTCGAATTCGGCGGCCTGGCCATCGCTCATAACGGCAACCTGACCAACGCGATCGCGGTCCGCGAGGATCTCGTCCGCCGCGGTTCGATTTTTCAGTCCACGACGGATACGGAAGTCATCCTGCATTTGATGGCGACGATGTCCGGTTCGGTCGTCGATCGGTTGATTTCGACCTTGCGGCAGGTGGAAGGGGCTTATTCCCTGGTCTGCCTGACGCGGAAAAAATTGATCGGGGTGCGCGACCCGATGGGCGTCCGGCCCCTGGTGCTTGGCAAGCTCGGTTCTTCCTACATCCTGGCGTCGGAAACCGTCGGCCTGGATATCATCGGGGCGGACAAGGTGCGCGACGTCGCGCCGGGTGAGGTCGTCGTGATCGACGAACAGGGCCTGCACTCCTACTACCCCTTCGAGGCTGCCCCGTCGAAGCTTTGCATTTTCGAGTTCATCTACTTCTCCCGTCCGGACAGCGTGATCGAGGGCAGTTCGGTCTATGAAGCCCGCAAGCGCATCGGCATGGAACTGGCGCGCGAAAACCCGGTGGAGGTCGACATCGTCGTGCCGATCCCAGATTCCGGCGTGCCGAGCGCCATCGGCTATGCGGAGGAGTCGGGCTTCCCCTTTGAATACGGGATCATCCGAAACCACTATGTCGGGCGGACCTTCATCGAACCGACGGACGAGATCCGGCATCTGGGCGTGAAGCTGAAGCACAACGCGAACCGGGCGATGCTGGAAGGCAAACGCGTCGTTTTGGTCGACGATTCGATCGTGCGCGGCACGACCTCCCGCAAGATCGTGGAGATGGTGCGCGCCGCCGGTGCCACCGAAGTGCATATGCGGATCGCCAGTCCGCCGACGACGCATTCCTGTTTCTACGGCGTCGACACGCCGGAACGGTCGAAACTGCTGGCCGCACAGCACTCGATCGAGGAGATGCGCCATCTGATCGGCTGCGACAGCCTGGACTTCTTGACCATGGACGGTCTCTACCGTGCCATGGGGCTGGACGGCAGGAACAATGAGATGCCGCAATATTGCGATGCCTGTTTCTCCGGCGAATACCCGATTCGCCTGAAGGACCATGAGGACGTCTCACGGGTCCAACGCCAACTCTCCCTGCTGCGGGACGCTAGCTGATGACCGAAAATTCGAAGAGTGCCGCGCCGGAAAAGTCCGGCGCGGGCAAAGGGCGCTTGGCCGGACGGGTTGCGCTGGTTACCGGCGCAAGCCGCGGCATCGGTTTCGCCGTCGCGCGCCGTTTTGCGGCTGAGGGCGCCCATGTGATCGCGACGGCGCGGACGGTGGGCGGATTGGAAGAGTTGGACGATGCCGTTCAGGCGGACGGCCATGCCATCACGCTTGCACCGGTCGACCTGATGCAGATGGATCAGATCGATGTTCTCTGCGCGTCGGTCTATCAACGGTTCAAGAAGCTGGACATCCTGATTGGGAATGCCGGCATGCTCGGCAAGCTGACACCGATGGCGCATGCGGACCCCAAGGAATGGCAGAGGGTCTTCACGGTCAACGTTCATGCCAACCAGCGCCTGATCCGGGCCTGCGACGCGGTTCTGCGGCAGAGCGATGCGGGCCGAGCCGTTTTCGTAACCTCGGGGGCGGCACAGGGGCTGAAACCCTTCTGGGCGGCCTACGGGGCGTCCAAGGCGGCCTTGGATGCGATGGTGAAGACCTATGCGGAGGAGACCCGAAAGACGAACCTGCGGGTGAACCTTCTAAGCCCGGGGCCGGTCGCTACCGGAATGCGGGCGCAGGCCTTTCCGGGCGAGAAACCGGAAACAATCACCCAGCCCGACCAGGTTGCCGAACTGTTCGTCCGGCTATCGGAGCCGTCCTGCACGAAACATGGGGAAATCGTCCGGTACGGCGAGCACTGATCGGCGCATCGGCGGCGTGCACCTGACAAGGCTCAACCGTTCAGGGTGCGGTTTGCCGGGAAAGCCAGGGTGACCGTCGTTCCCTGGCCCAGCGTACTCTGCAGGGTAAGCGATCCACCATGCAGACGCATCAATTCGCGTGATATCACCAGTCCCAGACCCGTGCCGGGCGTCGGTGCGGGCCCGTCTTTCTGGGTGGCCTGAACGAAAGGTTCGAACAGTTTCCGCTGATCGGCCGGCGAAATGCCAATGCCGTTGTCTTCGATAGCGATCTGGACCGCACCGCCTTTCTTGAATGCACGGATCGCGATCGGATTGCCTTCGGAGAATTTGACGGCGTTGGAAAGCACATTGATCAGGACCTGGCGAAGACGAATCTCATCGCCGCATATTCGTGGGACATCGTCGGCCACGTCCAGATGGATCGGCGGGACAGGGATCGTGGTCCCAAAGGTTTCGGTCTGGCCGGCTGGCGCGACGATCTGAACCACGCTGCCGATCAATTCGCCCAGGTCCAGGACATCATCGCGCAAGTCGACCTTTCCGGCCTCCATCTTCGAGAAATCCAGCAATCCCTCGATCACGTTGCGCAGATGGGACGCGCTGCGGTGAATATCTTCCGCGTAGCCGCGATACACCGGGGCGATTGGCCCGACGGTTTGATGAATCATCATTTGCGAGAACCCCAAGATAGGGTTCAAGGGCGTACGCAATTCATGGCTCATTTTCGCCAGCAGCTGGGACTTCGCTTCGCTCGCCGACATGGCGGCCTTGATCCAGAAGACGTAGATCGCCAACGCGGCGAAGAGAAGCAGCAGAAACACGGCCGCAAGCTTCGGCAATAGATCAACCAGGATCAGATCCCCGGGGCGATCTTGATCCCAAACGATCGTGGCCTGGATCGCGCTGGTTGCATCGCGCAGGGCAATACCCTGTTCGGACGGCCCTACGACTATTCTGGGGTTCGAGACATTGTAACTCGCCTCTATCCGCGCCAGAACCGGTTGGTTCAATTCACGCAAGAAGAACAGGACCGGTCTTTTTCGAAGTGCCAGTTGGCCCTCGGATGGTTCTTCCGGCAGTACGGTCGCGGCTGCGACCAGGAAAACAGAAGTCTTATGTACCGCGGTGGTCACCAGAGGAACGGACTCCTCCATTGGTGTTTGCTGCAGGCGGGTCAGGAAGAGGTCCGCGGCATCTCCCAACAGGTCCACCGGGCTTGCCGGGAGGGCTTCGCTGGCGAGGCTCGAATAAAGGACTTCGCCGTCACCGGATAGGACATAGGTTCCCGCGTAAGAGAATGCGTCCTGAAGATAAGTGCCGATATTATCGTCCGCCCAGTCCGGGTCCATATCTCCCATGACCTGGTCGTACATATCGTTCCACCAGGCGTAGTCCACCATTCTGCCCGCCAAGTCCTCCTCCAGGACACCGACCGCGGTGCTCACCAGCAGCTTCGAGGTCTTGATGGCCTCTTGATTGGCCCGCTCCGCCAAATCGTGGAGAAAGTATCCGATAGCGCCTGAGGAGAGCAGGAAGAACAAAAGACAGAAAAGGACGGGTTGCCAATAAAAACGCCGGCGTCCGGGGTGAAAGGACGAGTTGTTCGAAAAGGAGAAGAACCGCACCGTGACGTCCTCGGAAATTACGCCCTTGTGGCGCCGCCCAATGCAGCATCCGTTCTACAAACCTACCCCGCCAATGCCCAAGCAACTCTTACAGACCGGGCCGGCGGGTATGCTGCACATCCAATTTTGTCGTATTTTGCGATAAATCCGGTAATCGGAGAACCTGCAATTTTCCGGTTCTTCAATTGCGGTGCCCGTCCATGCAACTTATCTACTGTAGACACGTTGCTTTATAGGGCCTGTGGCTCGGATTTCTGTGAAACAGTTTTGAGGATCTCACATGTTTGGATCTGTCAGGTCATTTTCGATTGTGTCGCTGGCCTTGGTCGCTTTGCTATTCGCCGGTACCGGCGATGTTCTGGCGAAGAATGACAAGTCAAACGGCCACGGACAGGGAAAATCGCAGGTTCACAAAAACTCCCAGCAGCAGAACCGCTTGGAGGACGAAGTCATCGACGAAGTCCTGGACGGGATATTCGGCGAGAATGACCGCAAGGTCATCGAGCAATATGTCCGAGAAAAAGGAATTGGGACGAAATCGCTACCGCCGGGCATTGCGAAGAACCTCGCCCGCGGCAAGCCTTTACCCCCGGGCATCGCCAAACGAGGATTGCCGGCGGATCTGGAAGGGCGTTTGCCGAAACTTCGGGAGGGGCTGCAGCGCATCATCGTCGGTGACGACGTCACGATCATCGAAGAAGGAACCCGCATCGTGGTCGATATTCTGAGGGACGTCCTTCGCCGGCAATAACGCCGCGGCTCAAGTTTCCGTCTCGTCCCGGTCGTCCGCGCCCTTCCGGGGATGCAGCGGCAGGATGAGCGTGAAGCAACTGCCTTTACCCATTTCGCTCTCGACGCTGATCGTCCATCCCAGCAACTCGCAAGTCTCCCGGACAATAGAGAGGCCGAGACCGGACCCGCCGAAGCGGCGGCTCAAATGCGGTTCTGCCTGGGTGAAATTTTCGAAAATCTGCGGCAGGGTCCGGGCGTCGATCCCGATGCCGGTATCGACGACACGGATGGTGAGGAAACCCGGTTCGGGTTCGTCCCGCAGCGTTTCGATAGTGATTGTCCCCTCCGTGGTGAATTTCAGCGCATTGCCGAGCAGGTTGAACAAGACCTGCTTCTTCTTGACCGGATCCGTGACGATGACCGGCAGATTGTCGTCGAGCTTCAAGGTAATGGCGTTACGGTTTTCTGCGCGTGCCGATTCCAGGCTCGTCGCGACATCCCTGACCAGCTTGTTAACGTCCACATCGTCGTAGTCGACGGGCATTCGACCGGCATGAAGCCGCGACAAATCCAGGATCGAATTCACAAGGTCCAGAAGATGGGTTCCGGCGCCATGGACGTAACCCAGATACTCCGCCAGCTTCGCCGGTTCGACGTCGTCCAGGTTCATTCTAGCGAATTCGCTGTAGCCTATGATCGCGTTCAGCGGCGTGCGGAGTTCATGGCTCATATTCGCCAGGAACTGTGTCCGCACGACGGCGCTTTCCTCGGCTTTCGCCGCAGCGATCCGCAATTGACGTTCGATTTCGATCCTCGCATCGATCTCGGCTGTCAGTTCCTTGGTGCGCGTATCGACAGCGGCCTCGAGATTCTTGTTGGAATTTTCCAATGCCTGTCTGGCGGAATCGATCTCACGCAGGTGGTTCTGAATCAATTCGACCTGATTGTTGACGGCCTGCACGATCCGGCCCAGTTCGTCATCCTTCGCCGCGGTGGGAACCATGATTGGCTTGCCGTCGAGATCCGTCGGGTCGATGGCATCCACTTGCCGGGACAGCGATTCCAGCGGCTTGGTCAGCGTCAGGTAAAATGCGACCAGCAGGACGCCTGCCAGGATAAGGCTTTTCAAGATGCCGCCCAGGAAGGTGACGGCGGCACGCTGAATGAATTCACTTCCCATCCTGTACGGATGGGAAACCACTTTCAGGGTTCCCACGCGATAGGCCTGGCCGTCGTCGTTATAAGTGACATCGATCGCATATTCGTGCCGACTGCCGAACAGCCACTCGGACATCGTCACGGCGCCGCTTTCCATGATCGGGCGCTGCTTGTGGGCGAGCAGGAAGTTGTTTCCGGTGGTGAGCGACGCCTCGACAAAAAGGTCATAGCCAAGCAAACCGCCGACAATAGCATCCGCCATTTTGCCGTTGAGTTCCCAAAGGGCGTTTGCTGCTGGTTGAGACACGGTGGAAATGTAGTGCTCGATATCACGGTCACGGTTCTGAACCTGATCGCCATAATCCAGATAGATCTGGACGATGCTGCTCAGCAGCCCCAGTAAGCAGGCGACGGAAACCACGAATGCCGCCTGACGCGCGGCCAGCCTTCGGCGGAATGGGATTCGTTTTGGGTGCCCCTTGACCTCTTGTCCCATGCCCCGTGCCGTGATTGCCATGGGTCAATACCCGCGCCGGGACGCCAGAAGCGTGGTCAAATTGAAAGGATAGTTCCCAAGATTTGGATTGTCTGCACGGCTGAACCGCTTGAAGTCGATCCTGGACCAGTCTCCATCCCCGAACGCGTCCATATAGGCCTCCGCATTTCCGACATGGATCGCACTCATCGGGAAAGAAAGATGCGTTGAGAGTTCCGCGAAATCCCTGCCGTTCTCATAGTCGTACAGTAGAACCATGACCCAAGCGCCGGCCAGGAAATGACCGCCATGGGTCAAGGTCATCTCGCCCCTGCGCACCAGGTCGATTGCTTCCGGCGACCAATTCAAGCCGGCCACGGCGACATCCCGGCCCGGTCTCCTGCCGGCTTCGCGCAACGCTTTGATGGCGCCGATCGCAATGGGATCGTTTGCGGCCCAGATGGCGTTCACGTTTGCGGTCTTCAAGAAAATCGTCGTGCGCTCATAGGCCTCGTCGCTTGACCAGTTGACGGTAATCCGACGCGCCTCCGACACGTGTTTGAATTCGACCAACGCGCGATCCATGCCTCGGAGCCTGATAATGGATGCAGGGGTCTTGAAGTCTCCGGCGAGGGTGAGAACGGATAAACCGTCCTTGTCGAGGCCAAGCGCGGCGCCTGCCTTCACCAAGGATTTGGCCATCTCGTAACCGGCTATCTCGTTATCCGGTGTGATGGTGCCCAACCAATGAGACAGTTTTTGCCGTGGCCCGCGCATGCTGGCTTCCTGTTCAGGCGTCAGGCCGTTCAGAAGCAGGATCGACTTTATGCCTGCCGCCTCGGCCGCTTCCATTAATTGCGGCGCCTGTTGATGTTCGTTCACCAGAATGGCGTAATCGGGCTTCACCTCTTCAAGTGCGGCGAGGCCGCGGGCAACCATCACGGGCCATTTCCTGTCGCCGCTTACGATGGTCAAGTCAAAGCCCAGGACCGTCGCCGCCGCTTGCATTGTCTCGCTGACGGCTTTCCAGAAGCCCTTATCCGAAAAACCCGGATTTACAAACAAGACGCGTTTCGGTGTGTCTGCAGCGAAGGCAGGCGCCGGCGCCGTCATCCCAAGGCATGCGAAAAAAGAGATGGCAAGAGATGCTGTAACGCCTCTCAGAATTGCCGAGATCCTCACGTACCAATCCCCTCGTTCATTGGCACTCCGTTTTCAAGCCTGGACAGCAGTCTACGCTGTCGTCCATGAAAATCGCAAAGCCATTGGATTTGGCGACATTCCGAAGGTTCAATCGCCGCGCCCATCAAACCGATTCTTTCACCTTGGCCGGCATCTCTTCAGGGGGCGCAATGACGCAAGCGCCTTTGCCGGCCGGTAATTCAATCCAAAAGGTCGATCCCCGTCCGGGTTTGCTGTCGCAGGTGATGGCACCACCCATTCCCTCGGTCAGCAGTTTGGAAATCGCCAACCCCAGTCCGGCTCCCGGTATGTCTGGCTGGTGATGCTGCCCCCTTACGAATTCCGTGAAGAGGGTCTCCAATTGATCCTCTGGAATTCCGATGCCCGTGTCGCTGACATACAGTCGGACGACCGTCGGATCGGAGCAGACACAACCGATCCGGACTGTGCCGCCGGGTTTGTTGTATTTGATCGCATTGGACATCAGGTTGATCAGGACCTGACGCAATCGGGACCGGTCGGCACTGACGGTGGTACAGTCGCCAAAGTCAGTCTCAATTCTCACGCCTTTTTCATCCGCCATGCCCTGGAGGAGGGTTGCGTTCTCCTGGATGACTTCCGTTGGAGAGATCTCTTCCATGTGAAAGTCCAGGGTGCCGGCCTCGATCTTCGAGAAATCCAGGATATCGCCGAGCAGTTCGTTCAACTGACGGCCGGATGACACGATGCTTTTGAGGTACTGGCTACGTTTTGCCGGATCGTCGATACCGATCCCCATTTCCAGCATTTCCGCATAGCCGATGACGGCATTCAATGGCGTTCGCATCTCGTGGCTCATGCTCGCCAGGAAGACGGTCTTGGCGCTATTGGCTTGTTCGGCTTTTCGGGCGGCGCTCTTCAACGCCGTCGTCCAATCCTGAAACCGGCGTTCCAATTGGTCGAGCTCGTCGCCGCCCGAGCCGTCGGGACCGGTATTGCCGGAAAAGGCCACCTTCCCCGCAAGACGCGCGACCCTTTTGGTGATCATGGACTGATAAATGATCAGCAGCATGATCGAGAGCAGCATGCTCTTCAACAGACCGGACAGGATCGAGTTGATGGTCCGCTGCTCGAAACCTGACGCCGCGGCGGCGGGATCGATTTCGATCCTCAGATTTCCGACGAAAGTATTCTGGTTGATGACTAGATCATGTTCGAAGGCGACGGGGTCGGCGCCGAGAAGGAAGTCGGTGACGACGGAATGTGCCGCGACAGTATCACGGGTCGCATTCGCCAGGGTCTTGCCGAAGTCATCCATTATGGTCGCGTTGATAACGGCGGGGTCGCTCAGCAGGCTCTGCGCCAATTCTTCCGCTCCGACCCTGTCCAGACGATAGGCCGCCCGCGCCGCCGGAAGGCTGGCATAGTCCAGAACGAACGAGGCATGGGTTTTGAGACTCTCTCTTTCGTCGGCAGCGTCCGCCAGGATTTGCGCCAACGCGAAGACCGTTCCGATGGTAATCGCGATGGCGACGGCGACCTGTGCCTGCCGTACCGACAATCGGCGTCGGAAGGGAATGGGCGTTGGTGTGGGCGACATCATTTCCATTGAAGCTGTCTCGCCATCAGCGATGCTGGAGTCTTGAATTCAGGGCCAGAGGAACGGGGACGGTATAGGCAAAAACGAGCCTTCACCATGAACAAGTTCGTATCGACCTAGCATTTTGTTGGTATGCCCATGTAATTCCAACTAAAACCTGACTCTCGGTCGGCGATGATTTTCAAACGATTTAGTGTAGAATAGGTTAATTGGGAGGAATTCATCTCACCGATTGGGGTGTAGACTTGGTCAGAATTGCGATTTCTTTGATCGTGTTCATGTTTAGCGTCTTGCCGGCCGCGGCCGACGAGATTGCGCCCCAATGTCGCCCAGGCGAGCGCGTGGTGCTGGCGGCTGAGGATGGATTCTTCCCCTATACGGGCCTTTACAAGGGGCAGCTGCGCGGGTTTTCCCTGGATATTGTTACAGCAGCCTTCGCCGCGGTCGGGTGCGCGGTGGAATTCCGCCAGATGCCGTACAGCCGGTGTTTGCGAGAAGTCCAGGCCGGGCGCATCAGCGGATGCTTCAACACCACCAATTCCGACGAAAACCTATTGAAATACATTTTTCATTCGGCGCCGTTGTTCCACGGCCGGATCCTTGTTTATGGGCCGCCGGGTTTCAAAGGCCCTTTCACGGATGCGGAATTCGAACGGAGCACTTTTTCAGTCGTTCGAGGCTACACCTATACCGACGCGTTCGATAACAATCCGCAGATCGAGAAGATCGAGGTAGAAAGCGATCTGCAGACCCTCGCCCTCGTCTCCCGGGGCAGAGCGGATTTCGCGGTTGTGTACGAAAGGGTCGCCCAATTCCATATCGGCAATAACGCGAACCAGGTGACGCCGGCGCCAGTGCCGGTCGCGAGTTTGACCGAATTCGACCTCTTCGTGTCGTTCTCCAAGGCGAATCTCGAGAAATCGGTCTGGCTCGCGCATGCGCTGGACCTTGGCCTGGGTCAAATCCACAAGAACGGTGTTTATTCGGGAATTGAGGCTGTTTGGGACGAATGGCTGCAATCCGGTGTCGGGCAGGGCAAGCCGGCGCCCTATTGGACGAACGGGTCCAGCTGATCGAAGCAGGTTCCCGCGATCGATTCTAGGGCAGGTCTAGAACCCGAACGGCCTCGGCCAACGAGGTCTGCAACGCGTCCATCGTTTCGGTTGATTTGGACGTGTCGATTTCCGCCCAATCGATCGATCCCCAATCCTGCTTCAATTGCAGCCGGACAATGGCGGCGTCGGCGTCGGAGGCATCGTTCATCCGTGCGGTCACGCGGCTGATGAGAACATCTTTCGGTGCCGTCGCCCACAAGCCTTGAAATGGAAATCCGAGGCGCTCGGCCAAATCGGATGCGGCCTTGCGGGAATCCGGGTGGGTGTGGGTGGCGTCCAGCAAAACCGTCGCACCTTGTTTCAGGGCTGTTTCCGCGGTTTCGTGCATCTGCCGGTAAACACGCAGGCTGACCTCTGTCTCATAGGCTTCGGGCGGCAGTTGGGTGGTCTCCGGAACGCCCCACAAGGATTTCCTGATTGCATCGCTGCGTAGGATCAGGACCGTCGGTCCGTAGGTTTCCGCCATCCGCTCCGCGACCGCCGTCGCAAGCGTCGATTTTCCGGACCCGGACGGTCCGCCTACGGCGATCAGCCGGGCAGGCGGGCGGTCGATCGCCCGGCAGGCGAGGTCGAAATACTGTGCCGCCCCTTGGCGATGGCTCTCCGCCTGTTGCGGATTTTCGGAGAATCCGACGGTGGCGATTTCGATCTTCGCGCGGACCTGGGCGCGCAGCGCGGTGTAGAACGGGATCAGTCCGACGCCGGCATAGTCGCCGGTTTGTTCGAGATACCGGTTCAGCACGCGGCAGGCGGCACCCGGCATCCGGCGATGCTCGAGGTCCATCAGCAGGAAGGCGAGGTCGTAGAGGCAGTCGATCTGCGAAAAGTCGTCGCTGAATTCGATGCAGTCGAACAGTGTGGCGCGTCCGTCGATCAGGACGATGTTCCGCAGGTGTACGTCCCCATGGCATTGTCGCACGAACCCATCGGCCGCGCGGGCCGTCAACCGTGTTTCCAGACTTTTGAAAAGCGGTTCGCAGGCCGTGCGATGGGCGGCCACCGCCCCGGCGGGCAGCCAGGATGCCTCGGCGATTTCGGCCAGATTGTCGGTCAGGACCTCTTTGTTGATCCGCCGCCAATCGTTCCGGATCGGGGATGCCTCAATGTGAAAAGCCGCGATGCGCTCGCCCAGATCGAGCAGATGCTCATTGGTGAGCGCCCCGCGTTCCGCCAATTTGTCGAACAGCGCCTCTTCGTCAAACCGCCGCATCACGACCGCCCAATCTTCCGCGTCTCTATACGACGCCGGCATGGCCGCGGGGGCGGGATCTTCGATCAACTCGCCGGCATCGACATCGCCGTCCGCGGTCCGGACCAGGGGAATGATGCCGAGATACAGGTCCGGCGCCGTCCGACGGTTCAGCACCACTTCCGACGCGCAGTACCGGTGGCGCAGGGCTGTGGTCGAATAATCCAGGAACGGGTAATGGACGGCGCGTTTGATTTTGTAGACGTGTTTCTGACCGATGAAGATCACATTGGCATGGGTGTCGATGCGTTTCGGCGCGCCGCCATCCGCCGCGGCAAGCGCATGAAGGCAGGCGAAGGCTTCTTCCTGATCTTCCCGAACCGGACTGTTCATTCCCCGCCTCGCATATTCCGGCTGTCCGTTGCTCCGTCCGCTCCAGAAAAATGCTGGTGCCCCCAGAGAGACTCGAACTCCCGACCCTCTGATTACAAATCAGATGCTCTACCAACTGAGCTATAGGGGCGCCGACCGGCCTTTCGCGGCCGATCCAGGCTTGACGGGCACTCTCTAACGCTTCGCGGGTTTCGAGGCAACTGGGAAGCGGCGCTGGCTGGTGGCTGATTTTCGCAAAATCGTGTATTCTGCTTCGTCATGAGGGTAAGTCCGACGCTGTGTATCGATCAGGCATGGCGCAGGGCCGCCCGGACGGGCGCCGCCGCCCTGTTATGCGCGGTTGCGGCAATTCTGGCCGTCGCGGCCCATACGCCATCCTCCGCAATCGCGGCCGACCCCGATTGGCATCGGGCGGGCGGGTTCGAATTCAGCGACAGGCTGGGCGGGTTCCGTATCCTGTCGGTCAGTGGCACCGGGACGATCGACGACCCGATCGTCATCGACCAGGACCTGGGCGGTCCCGGTCCCTTCGTCATTACCATCCGCAATGCCGGCATGGCGGACGCCGGGCCCGTGGCGCCGATCCTGAGGCTTTGGATCATCAGTCGGGTGCGGAATGCGGCGGCCGGCGTTTGGGTCGGTTTCGACGTCGAGCTGCAGGAAGAACTCCGCCGCCCGAGCGATTATTGGGACGGCCTTTCCTTCGACCAGACCCGTACGGTGAACGGCAGCGAGTTCCATTCCGACCGGTTCCGGGAAGGGGAGCGAATCGCGGAGCCGCATGACCGGGTTCGCTTCAAGAACGGCTATGTGAATGCCGGAACCGCGGTTCAATTCCGCTTTGTCATTACCGACATGACGCCGCGCGACCAGTTCTATCTGCTGCAGGAACCGGTTCTTTTGTTTTCCTCGCTACGCCGGCCCCGGTCAATCATCCGCGGGTGACGCCGACCGCCAAAGCTCGTACAGCGCGATGGCCGCGGCATTCGAGACGTTCAGGCTGCCGACCGGGTTGGGCGCCATTGGAATGCGCAGCAGCTGATCGCATCTTTCCGCGGTCAACCGGCGCAGGCCTGCCCCTTCCGCGCCGAGGACGATGGCCGTTCGGCGATTGAGCTCGGTCTGAGGAAGCGTCTCCGTCGCCTCCCCGGCAAGGCCCACGACCCAGTATCCCGCATTTTGCAGAAGCCCGATCGTCTGGCTGAGGTTGCCGGCCCGCACCAGCGGGATGGATTCGAGTGCGCCGCTCGCGGATTTGGCGAGCGTGCCGCTTTCCGGCGGGGCATTGCGGTCCTGGATGACGACGCCGGCGGCGCCGAAAATGGCGGCGGAGCGCAGAATCGCCCCGACATTGTGCGGGTCGGTGACCTGATCCAGAATCAGGATCGGCTTCGCCAAATCGCGATCGGCGACGATATCCTCGATGAATACCGGATCCAGCGGGTCGCACAGCGCAGCCAATCCCTGGTGCACGGCCCCTTCCGGCAATAGGGTTTCCAAGGTCCGGCCGTCCGTTTCCTCGACGCCGATATCCCGGCGAATCTCGGCCTCGGCCAACCGCTCCAAGCCTTGGCGGGTCGCCAGCAGGCGGTGGATCCATCGGTTGGGATTGGTCAGGGCCGCGGTCACCGGATGCTGGCCGAACAGCCAGACGCGCTTGTCCCGCGGCGCCTTGCTACGTCGGTCCTGTCCGGCCCGATCCTGCTTGGCCCGATCCTGTTTGGCCCGGCCTGAACGATCTTCACGGCCCGCGTCGCCAGCGGTGCGTTCGCCACGCCCGGAAGGCCCGCTCGGCCTGCCGCCGCGCGATTTCCCGGCGCCCGAATTTCTGGGATTGCGTCTCGTCATGTCTTTTCTTCCCTTGTCGGGCCTAGCTGTAGGTCCGGAAAGGCACCATCGCAAGCGGCGCGATGCTTCATTCGGCATACCGGCACATCATTGGTCGATTACGGTCGGTTATGGAGTTGACATCACCTGTAGCAAGTCATACACCGCACGCCGCCGACAGGAGTTCCAGGTTCGGTGTGGGCACGCATATCGGAGGGATGCCCGAGTGGTTAAAGGGGACGGACTGTAAATCCGTTGGCTTTGCCTACGTTGGTTCGAATCCAACTCCCTCCACCATGCGATGCGCCTGCGGATAAGCATGGGACAGGCGGTGTTGCGGCTGGTGCGGAACGTAACCGTATCGGCCTTGATGCCGTCGATTTCGTGCGGGTGTAGCTTAATGGTAAAGCCCCTGCCTTCCAAGCAGGCTATGTCGGTTCGATTCCGTCCACCCGCTCCAGCAACCCGGCGACTGCCGGTAAGCTGGTGGTCCGAACGATCCGCATGACGGGCTGGAACTGTTGGTAGCGGTGTGCCGTGCGCGGTACACGAACTTAAGGGATTAACTGGTAGACCCAGGGAACGTGTAGAGATGGCGAAAGAGAAGTTTGAGCGTACGAAGCCGCACTGCAACATCGGCACGATTGGTCACGTTGACCATGGTAAGACGACGCTGACGGCGGCGATCACGAAGGTAATGGCCGAGACGTATGGCGGCGCTGCGACGAAGTTCGACGATATCGACAAGGCGCCTGAAGAGAAGGCGCGTGGTATCACGATCAACACGGCGCACGTTGAGTATGAGACGGATGCGCGTCACTACGCGCACGTCGATTGCCCCGGACACGCTGACTACGTGAAGAACATGATCACGGGCGCGGCGCAGATGGACGGCGCGATCCTGGTTGTTAACGCCGCTGACGGCCCGATGCCGCAGACGCGTGAGCACATCCTGCTCGCCCGTCAGGTCGGTGTCCCGGCGATCGTTGTCTTCCTGAACAAGGTTGACCAGGTCGACGACGAAGAGCTGCTGGAGCTGGTTGAGCTGGAAGTTCGCGAACTTCTTTCCTCCTACGAGTTCCCGGGCGACGACATTCCGATCATCGCCGGTTCCGCTCTGGCGGCGCTGGAAGGCCGTGACGACAACATCGGCAAGGAAAAGATCGTCGAGCTGATGAAGGCCGTCGACGAATACATTCCGCAGCCGGACCGTCCGGTTGACCGTCCGTTCCTGATGCCGATCGAAGACGTTTTCTCGATCTCGGGCCGTGGTACGGTTGTGACCGGTCGTGTCGAGCAGGGCATCATCAAGACGGGTGAGGAAATCGAAATCGTCGGCCTGAAGGCGACGACGAAGACGACCTGCACGGGCGTTGAAATGTTCCGCAAGCTGCTTGACGAAGGTCAGGCCGGCGACAACATCGGTGCGCTGCTGCGCGGTGTCGGCCGTGAAGACGTCGAGCGTGGCCAGGTTCTGGCCAAGCCGGGTTCGATCACGCCGCACACGAAGTTCAAGGCGGAAGCCTACATTCTGACGAAAGAGGAAGGCGGCCGTCATACGCCGTTCTTCACGAACTATCGTCCGCAGTTCTACTTCCGCACGACCGACGTGACGGGTTCGGTTGAACTGCCGGCCGGGACCGAAATGGTCATGCCGGGCGACAATGTGACGATGGAAGTTGAACTGATTGCCCCGATCGCGATGGACGAAGGTCTTCGTTTCGCGATCCGTGAAGGCGGCCGCACCGTTGGTGCCGGCGTCGTCGCGGGCATCATCGAGTAAAGTGTTCCAGGCCGGGCGGGGCTGACCCGTCGGGCCCGTGTAGGGGTATAGCTCAGTTGGTAGAGCGACGGTCTCCAAAACCGTAGGTCCTGGGTTCGAATCCTAGTGCCCCTGCCAAATTTCCAATGCCGGTCAGCGGCCCGATTCGTCGGGCCGCGTCGGTGTTTGTACTGAAATTTTCGCGATCAGGCGGATTTGCGTCTTGCCAGCGAGGCTCTAGGCAACTAAAAGCCCCACTCGGCTTGCGCTCGGACGAGAGTCCGTGATCGGCCTAGTATTGCGATACGATATCGGGTTGAGAGTGAGCGCGATGGCAAAGACGAACCCTGCACAATTTGTCCGGCAGGTTCGGCAGGAAGCCAACAAGGTGACTTGGCCGACGCGAAAGGAAACCGGAATCGCTACCATCATGGTGTTCGTGATGGTCACGCTGATGTCCCTGTTCTTCCTGGTGGTCGACGAAATTATTGCCTTGGGAATCCAGCTGGTTCTGGGAACCTGATTGGCGATTTTCCGCCGTAATGCGCGTTAAATCGGCGCGGCGGCCCTGGGTCGGCCCTGAGGTTCAGGTCGGGCTGACGAAAGATGGCAAAGAAGGGCGGAGCTTGAAGGTCAAGCTATCGCCCCGGTTTGGTTGGAGTTTTTTGCGGTGGCAAAGCGCTGGTATGTAGTCCACGTCTATTCCGGCTTCGAAAAGCGGGTCGCCGAATCGATCCGTGAGCAGGCGAAGGCGTCGGATTTGGAAGATCTGATCGACGATGTCCTGGTTCCGACCGAGGAAGTCGTCGAAATGCGCCGTGGCCGCAAGGTCAACGCGGAGCGCAAGTTCTTTCCCGGCTACATTCTGGCCCATATGGATATGAACGACGTTACCTGGCACCTCGTCAGCAATACGCCGAAAGTAACCGGTTTCCTCGGGACGGGTAAGCGCCCGTCGCCGATCAGCGATAAAGAGGCGGAACGGATCCTCGTACAGGTCAAGGAAGGCGTCGAGCGGCCCAAGCCCTCCGTCACCTTCGATATCGGCGAGCAGATCCGCGTCAGCGACGGTCCTTTCACCTCCTTCAACGGTGTCGTTGAAGAGGTCGATGAAGAAAAGGCGCGCCTTAAAGTCACGGTGTCGATTTTTGGTCGGGCGACACCGGTGGAGCTCGAATACTCCCAGGTCGAAAAGCTCTAGTTTTTCGGTTTGGGTCGGGCAACGGCCTGATTTGTTTCGCGGAAGGCTGAAACCCCAAAGTCCTGGGGTTCCGGCGGTTCGGACCGGGTAACCGGACGGATCAGACCGGGGGCCGCACCGCGGACACTGACTACATGAGGGGCCGACGGCAAACGGACCCGCGACAGAGGTTAGTGATATGGCTAAGAAAATTGCGGGCTACATCAAGCTCGAAATTAAAGCCGGTCAGGCGAATCCTTCGCCGCCGGTCGGTCCGGCGCTGGGTCAGCGCGGGCTGAACATCATGGAATTCTGCAAGGCGTTCAACGCCGCCACGCAGAACATGGAGCCGGGCACCCCGACGCCGGTGGTCATCACCGCGTTCGAAGACCGCAGCTTCACTTTCGTGACCAAGACCGCTCCCGCCTCCTACTTCCTGAAGAAGGCGGCGAAGGTTTCCAAGGGGTCGTCGGTTCCGAACCGTGACAAGGTCGGCAAAGTTACCAAGGCGCAGCTGCGCGAGATCGCCGAAACCAAGCTGCAGGATATGAATGCCAATGACGTCGAAGCCGCGATGGCCTCCATCGCCGGTACCGCACGTTCCATGGGCATCGAGGTTGCGGAGTAAGTACGATGGCGAAACTCGGAAAACGTTTGAAGAAGGCCTATGAAGGTCTGGATCGTACCGCTCTGCTGGCGATTGAAGATGCGGTGAAGACGATCAAGGGTGCCGCTTCCGGTACGAAGTTCGACGAAACCGTCGAAATTTCCATGAACTTGGGCATCGATCCCCGCCACGCCGACCAGCAGGTCCGCGGCGCGGTTCAACTGCCGAACGGTACCGGTAAGTCGCTTCGTGTGGCGGTTTTCGCCCGTGGTGACAAGGCGGAAGAAGCCAAGGCCGCTGGTGCGGACTTCGTTGGCGCCGAAGACCTGATGGAACAGGTCCAGGGCGGCATGATGGATTTCGACCGCTGCATCGCGTCTCCGGACATGATGGCGATCGTCGGTCGCCTTGGTAAGGTCCTGGGCCCGCGCGGCCTGATGCCGAACCCGAAGCTGGGCACGGTGACGCCGAACGTGGCGGACGCTGTTGCCGCCGCGAAGGGCGGTGAAGTTCAGTTCCGTGCCGAAAAGGCCGGGATCGTCCATGCCGGCGTCGGCAAGGCGAGCTTCACGGAAGACGCCCTGGTTGAGAATATCCGTGCCTTTGTCGGTGCGATCGCGGCGGCCAAGCCGTCCGGCGCCAAGGGCACCTATGTTAAGCGCATTTCGGTTACCTCGACGATGGGACCCGGCCTGAAGGTCGAACCGTCGTCCGTGTTGCCGTAAGGCGCGTTTGAGATTTCGTCGTCCGGATGATCGTCCGGACGACGGATGGCGCGGTGTTTGAGAAAGACGGGCTTCTGGCCCGCCGGACCGAAAACACCGCTGCCTGTCCGAGATTGGCGGTGATCGAAGGAACCTAGTGCGTCCTTCGCTCTTAAACGCGGAACCTCAAGCTTCTCGTTCCTTGGAACAAGGGGCGGCCGGGTGAAACGGCCTCCATGAGATGGGTAAGGAAGGGTTGTCGATCAGGCCGGGAAACCGGCCCGTCCCGCGATCCGGACTTTCATGTCGGGCAGGTGCATTGGCATCGCCTTTATCCCGATCGGGGATGGAAGGAGGTGCTTTCGTGAACCGGCCCGGTTCCCCGTTTCGGGTAGTCCGAATTGTGGGGCGACGGCCAGAAGCAACGGAGACCTTAAATGGACCGTGCAAAAAAGGAAGCGCTTGTCGCCGAATTGCACGAGACATTCGAAGCCGCAAGCCTGGTGGTGGTAACCCATCAGCAGGGCCTTACGGTGAGTGAAGTCTCTGACCTTCGTGCAAAGATGCGTGAGCAAGGCGCCGGCTACAAGGTGACCAAGAATACGCTCGCGAAAATCGCGCTCGAAGGTACCAAGTTCGAGTACCTGAAGGACCAGTTCACTGGTCCGACGGCTGTGGCTTTCTCCGCGGATCCGATCGCAGCTGCCAAGGTGGCGGCTGAGTTCGAAAAGTCCGCGAAGGAAAAGTTCACGATCATTGCAGGCGGTCTCGACGAGAAGGCGATCGATGCGGCGGGTGTCAAAACCCTCGCTTCTCTGCCGTCCCTCGACGAGTTGCGCGGCAAGATCGTTGGTCTGCTGCAAGCCCCGGCCGGCAAGGTCGTTGGTACTTTGGCTGCTCCGGCTGGTCAGCTCGCGCGCGTCTTCGGCGCGTACGGCGCGACTGCCGAGTAGGTCGAAAAGAATTTGGTGCAATCGGTTATAAGCCGACAACCTGATGCCATAGGAGATTAAGACAATGGCTGATTTGGAAAAGCTTGCTGAAGAGCTCTCCGCCCTCACCGTTCTTGAGGCGGCCGAGCTTTCTAAGATGCTGGAAGAAAAGTGGGGCGTTTCCGCCGCTGCTCCGGTCGCGGTTGCTGCCGCTCCGGGTGCTGCCGGTGGTGATGCTGGTGCCGCTGCGGAAGAAAAAGATTCCTTCGACGTCGTTCTTGCCGCTGCTGGCGACAAGAAGATCAACGTCATCAAGGAAGTCCGTGCCATCACCGGTCTCGGCCTCAAGGAAGCCAAGGACCTCGTCGAAGGTGCGCCGAAGCCCGTCAAGGAAGGCGTTGCCAAGGACGAAGCCGAGGAACTCAAGAAGAAGCTCGAGGAAGCTGGCGCGACCGTTGAGCTCAAGTAAGGTTCAGGTTCGCGGCGGGCATTGCCCGACGGCTGGCGCAACTGCCGCGAACCGAATTTTTGCTGTGCGGGTAGGGGTGCACCGCGGCATTGCGGTGCTGCCCCTCTCGTGCGTTTAACGGAAGGCTGTTACGGCCGACCGTCCCAGTTTTCCGCATCGGCCCGATGCGGGCGCTGAGGTCAGGATTTTGAGCGATTTTCCGACTGGAAGATCAACCACTTGACCGAATGGCGCGAATGTCAGGGCGACGTTTAACAGGTCTGTATTAGGCGACCGTCATCCAGTATGGGCGCCGGATCGGACCGAAGCGGATCGAAACGCGGATCGAAACGAGGAATATCATGGCCAGTTCCTTCACCGGCAGGAAGAAATTTCGTAAGAGCTTCGGTCGCCTCCCTGAGGTGGCACCGATGCCCAACCTGATCGAGGTTCAGAAGACCTCGTACGACGCCTTCCTTCAGGTCGGTGTGAATTGGCAGGACCGTGAGCGCGTCGGGCTGCAAGAAGTGTTCGCGAGCGTTTTCCCGATCCGCGATTTCTCGGAGCGCAGCCAGCTCGAGTTCGTGCGCTACGACCTTGAAAAGCCGAAATACGACGTCGAGGAATGCCGTCAGCGCGGAATCACCTTCTCCGCACCGCTGAAGGTTACCCTGCGCCTTGTCGTTTGGGATGTGGATGAGGAAACCGGTGCGAAGTCGATCCGCGACATCAAGGAACAGGACGTCTATATGGGCGACCTGCCGTTGATGACCGACCACGGTACCTTCATCGTTAACGGGACCGAACGCGTCATCGTGTCCCAGATGCACCGGTCGCCGGGCGTCTTCTTTGATCACGATCGCGGTAAGACGCATTCCAGCGGTAAGTATCTCTTCGCTGCGCGCGTCATTCCCTATCGCGGCTCTTGGCTCGACTTCGAATTCGACGCCAAGGACATGGTCTATGTCCGTATCGACCGTCGCCGGAAATTGCCGGCGACCACGCTGATGATGGCGCTCGACGATGCCCGTACGGCGGAAGACCGCGTGCAGGCCGAGATCGAAGGACGCGAGCTGGATCCGCTGAAGACCCAGGGCATGGGTAAGGACGAGATTCTCAGCTACTTCTACGACCTGATTACGTACAGTTATACGAAGAAGGGCTGGAAGACGGCCTTCAACGCCGAGCGTCTTCGCGGCGCCAAGCTGACCACGGACCTGATCAACGCCAAGACCGGCGAAGTCGTGGCCCCGGCGGAAACGAAAATCACGCCGCGTCTGGCCCGCAAGTTGGCGGAAGACGGCCTGAAGGAAGTCCTGGCTCAGACCAGCGACATCATCGGTCGTTATGTCGGTCAGGATATCGTCAATGAAGAAACCGGTCTGATCTACGCGGAAGCGGGTGAGGAAATCACGGAAGAGCTTCTGTCGACCCTGACGGAAGCCGGCGTGAAGGATCTGCCGACGCTGTTCATCGACGACGTCAATGTCGGACCGTATATCCGCAACACCCTCAACGCGGACAAGAACATCAACCGTGAAGATGCGCTGATCGACATCTATCGCGTGATGCGTCCGGGTGAGCCGCCGACGCTGGAAACCGCTGAGCAGCTTTTCAAGAGCCTGTTCTTCGATTCCGAGCGTTATGACCTGAGCGCGGTCGGCCGGGTGAAAATGAACTCCCGTCTCGGCTTCACGCTGGACGATGCGCCGGATACGCTGCGTACCCTGCGCAAGGAAGATATCCTGGCGATCATCAAGGTCCTGGTCGAACTCAAGGACGGTAAGGGCGAAATCGACGACATCGATCACCTCGGTAACCGTCGTGTCCGCTCTGTCGGCGAATTGATGGAAAACCAGTATCGTGTCGGCCTGCTGCGCATGGAACGCGCGATCCGCGAGCGCATGAGCTCTGTCGAAATTGACAGCGTCATGCCGCATGACCTGATCAACGCGAAGCCGGCCGCGGCCGCTGTTCGCGAATTCTTCGGGTCCTCGCAGCTCAGCCAGTTCATGGACCAGACCAACCCGTTGGGTGAAATCACCCACAAACGCCGCCTGTCGGCGCTTGGCCCGGGCGGTCTGACGCGTGAGCGCGCCGGCTTCGAAGTCCGTGACGTGCATCCGACCCACTATGGCCGTATCTGCCCGATTGAAACGCCGGAAGGCCCGAACATCGGTCTGATCAACTCGCTGGCGACCTATGCCCGCGTCAACCAGTACGGTTTCATCGAAACCCCGTACCGGAAAGTCGATGGCGGCCGTGTCACCGACGAAGTCATCTACATGTCCGCCATGGACGAAGGTCGTTTCACCGTTGCGCAGGCCAACGCGCCGCTCGACGCGAAAGGCCGGTTCGAGGAAGACCTCGTCAGCTGCCGTAAGGGCGGCGACTACATCGTCGCGCGGCCCGAGGACATCGACCTTATCGACGTTTCGCCGAAACAGGTCGTTTCCGTCGCCGCGGCGCTGATCCCGTTCCTGGAAAACGATGACGCCAACCGCGCGCTGATGGGCTCGAACATGCAGCGTCAGGCCGTGCCGTTGCTGCAGGCGGATGCCCCGCTTGTCGGAACCGGCATGGAAGCCACCGTTGCGAAGGACTCGGGCGTCGCCATCGTCGCGAAGCGTACGGGCGTGATCGACCAGGTCGACGCCACCCGTATCGTTGTCCGTGCGACCGACGATACCGGGGCCAGCGAATCCAACGTGGATATCTACAATCTGCTGAAGTTCCAGCGGTCGAACCAGAACACCTGCATCACCCAGCGTCCGCTGGTGAAGGTCGGTGACCGGATCAATGCCGGCGACATCATCGCCGACGGTCCGTCGACGGAACTGGGCGAATTGGCGCTGGGCCGCAATGCCCTCGTCGCCTTCATGCCGTGGAACGGTTACAACTTCGAAGACTCGATCCTGATCTCCGAGCGGATCGTGCAGGACGACGTCTTCACCTCGATCCATATCGAGGAATTCGAAGTGATGGCCCGTGACACCAAGCTCGGCCAGGAAGAAATCACCCGCGATATTCCGAACGTCGGTGAAGAAGCCCTGAAGAACCTCGATGAAGCCGGTATCGTCTATATCGGTGCCGAAGTTGAGGCGGGCGACATTCTAGTCGGTAAGGTGACGCCGAAGGGCGAAAGCCCGATGACGCCGGAAGAGAAACTTCTGCGCGCCATCTTCGGTGAAAAGGCCTCAGACGTTCGCGATACGTCCCTTCGTGTGCCGCCGGGCGACAAGGGTACGGTCGTGGAAGTTCGTGTCTTCTCCCGCCGGGGTATCGACAAGGACGAACGTGCCTTGGCGATCGAACGGGCGGAAATCGAGAAGCTCGCGAAGGACCGTGACGACGAACGCGCGATCCTGGAAAACTCCTTCCGTGCCCGTTTCATGGAAATGGTCAATGGCCGCAAGGTCGTTACCGGGCCGAAGGGTGTTAAGATCGACGTCGCCACCGCCGAAGCGATGAACGAACTGACCACCGGTCAGCTTCGCCAGATCGTTGTCGACGACGAAGCGACCAACGACGAACTCGACTCCCTGCGCAAGGTTCTCGATGACAGCGTTGCCGCGCTGCAGGCCCGTTTCGACGACAAGGTCGAGAAGGTCCAGGCCGGCGACGAACTGCCCCCGGGCGTGATGAAGATGATCAAGGTCTTCGTCGCGGTGAAGCGTAAGCTGCAGCCGGGCGACAAGATGGCCGGCCGTCACGGCAACAAGGGTGTGATCTCCAAGATCGTCCCCGCCGAAGACATGCCGTATCTTGAAGACGGAACGCCGGTCGACGTCGTGCTGAACCCGCTCGGCGTGCCGAGCCGCATGAATGTCGGGCAGATCCTGGAAACCCATCTTGGTTGGGCGTCCGCGGGTCTCGGCCGTCAGGTGAACGAGGCGCTTCAGGCCTACCAGCAGGGTATGTCCAAGGTGGTGGATCTGAAGAAGACCCTCGGCGACATTTATGACGACGATGGCATCGCCAAGGAGATCAAGGACCTCAAGGAAGAGGAAACGGTCGAACTGGCCAAGAACATTTCCAAGGGTCTGCCGATCGCCACCCCGGTCTTCGACGGGGCGCGGGAGGATGACATCAACGCCATGCTGACGCGCGCCGGATTGGCGGAATCGGGTCAGATGACCCTGTTCGACGGCCGCACGGGTGAGCCCTTCGATCGTCAGGTCACGGTCGGCTACATCTATATGCTGAAGCTGCACCACCTGGTCGACGACAAGATCCACGCCCGTTCGATCGGTCCGTACAGCCTGGTCACCCAGCAGCCGCTGGGCGGGAAGGCGCAGTTCGGCGGACAGCGGTTCGGGGAAATGGAAGTGTGGGCGCTCGAAGCCTACGGTTCCGCCTATACGCTGCAGGAAATGCTGACGGTGAAGTCGGACGACGTCTCCGGCCGTACGAAGGTCTACGAGGCCATCGTGCGCGGCGACGACAACTTCGAAGCCGGCATTCCGGAAAGCTTCAACGTTCTGGTCAAGGAACTGCGTTCCCTCGGCCTGAATGTCGAACTCGAGCAGGAAGAAATGTAAGCGCGGGACCGGCCTGCCCGAATGTCGGGTATGGAAGATCTTTAGAGCGTGTTACCTACGACGCGGCATGTGACAGCCGCAATTCCGGTCCAGCCGGCCGGTGAGAAGCCAGCCGGCGGATCGGGAACAGCCCAAATGGGAGAGCCCAGATGAACGAATTGATGCAGATTTTCGGTCAGCCGCAGGGCCCGCAAAGCTTTGACGGGATCAAGATTTCGATCGCATCGCCGGACCGCATCCGGTCCTGGTCCTTCGGGGAAATCAAAAAGCCGGAAACCATCAATTACCGGACCTTCAAGCCGGAGCGCGACGGCCTGTTCTGCGCCCGGATTTTCGGCCCGATCAAGGATTACGAATGCTTGTGCGGCAAGTACAAGCGTATGAAGTACAAGGGCATCGTCTGCGAAAAGTGCGGCGTGGAAGTCACGCTCAGCAAGGTTCGCCGCGAGCGCATGGGCCATATCGAACTGGCCTCACCGGTTGCCCATATCTGGTTCCTGAAGTCCCTGCCGAGCCGTATCGGCCTGCTGATGGACATGACGCTGAAGGATCTGGAAAAGGTTCTCTACTTCGAGTCCTTCGTCGTGACCGAGCCGGGTCTGACGCCGCTCAAGTACAAGCAGCTTCTCTCCGAGGACGAGTATCTCGACGCGCAGGATGAATACGGCGACGAGAATTTCACCGCCAAGATCGGCGCGGAAGCGCTGAAGGACATGCTGGCGGCGATCGACCTGGAAGAGGAACTGGAGACCACCCGGGTGGACCTTCAGGAAACCGGGTCGGAAGCCAAGCGCAAGAAGCTGGTCAAGCGTCTGAAGCTGCTGGAGGCCTTCCAGGAATCCGGCACCCGTCCCGAATGGATGGTGCTGGACGTCGTGCCGGTTATTCCGCCGGAACTGCGCCCGCTGGTTCCGCTCGACGGCGGCCGGTTCGCGACTTCCGATCTGAACGATCTGTATCGCCGCGTGATCAACCGGAACAACCGTCTGCGCCGCCTGATCGAACTGCGCGCGCCGGACATCATCGTCCGCAACGAAAAGCGCATGCTGCAGGAATCCGTGGATGCGCTGTTCGACAACGGTCGCCGTGGCCGCGTCATCACGGGCGCCAATAAGCGCCCGCTGAAGTCGCTTAGCGACATGCTGAAGGGTAAGCAGGGCCGTTTCCGTCAGAACCTTCTCGGTAAGCGCGTCGACTATTCCGGCCGTTCGGTCATCGTCGTCGGTCCGGAATTGCTGCTGCATCAATGCGGTCTGCCGAAGAAGATGGCGCTCGAACTGTTCAAGCCGTTCATCTATTCGAAGCTTGAACTCTACGGTCTGGCGACCACCATCAAGGCCGCGAAGCGCATGGTCGAAAAGGAGCGTCCGGAAGTTTGGGACATCCTGGAAGAGGTCATCCGCGAGCATCCGGTTCTGCTGAACCGCGCGCCGACCCTTCACCGCCTCGGCATTCAGGCCTTCGAACCGAAACTGATCGAAGGGAAGGCGATCCAGCTGCACCCGCTGGTCTGTGCGGCGTTCAACGCCGACTTCGACGGCGACCAGATGGCGGTCCACGTGCCGCTCAGCCTGGAAGCCCAGCTTGAAGCGCGCGTGCTGATGATGTCGACCAACAACATCTTGTCGCCCGCGAACGGCAAGCCGATCATCGTGCCGTCCCAGGATATCATTCTGGGTCTGTACTACATCACCCATGAACGGACCGATCAGTTCGGCCCGCTGGTGTCGATCGACAGTCAAGAAGCCATGACGGCGGCGCTGGAGCACAACGAGATCCAGCTTCGGGATGAGAAGAATCCGAGCAGTGCAGTTGCCATCACCGATCCCAAGGAGGCGTTCAAGCGCCTCAAGGCCGGTGATGTGACCGCTCACCGCGTGCCGCTCTTCGCCAATATGGCGGAAATCGAGCATGCGCTGGATGAAAAGCAGCTCAGCCTGCATCAGAAGATCAAGATGTTCCACGAGACGGTGAACGCCGACGGCGAAGCCGTTGTCGAAAAGGTCGTCTCGACTCCGGGCCGGATGATGCTGAGCCAAATTCTGCCGAAGCATCCGCATGTCCCGTTCCATCTGATCAACCGGGTGTTGACCAAGAAGGAAATCACCAACCTGATCGATATCGTCTATCGGCATACCGGTCAGAAAGAGACGGTGATCTTCTGTGACCGCCTTATGTCGCTCGGCTTCGGCTGGGCCGCGCGCGCCGGTATTTCCTTCGGTAAGAACGACCTGATCGTTCCGCCGGCGAAGGAAAAGCTGATCGCCGAAGCCCAGGAAATGGTGAAGGAATACGAGCAGCAGTATCAGGACGGTCTGATCACCCAGGGTGAGAAGTACAACAAGGTCGTCGACGTCTGGTCGTCCTGCACCGACAAGGTCGCGGACGAGATGATGAAGGGCATGTCCGCCGGCTCCGGTTCCGGATTGAACGCGGTTTACATGATGGCCCATTCCGGGGCCCGTGGTTCCGCCGCGCAGATCAAGCAGCTTGCCGGTATGCGTGGCCTGATGGCCAAACCGTCGGGCGAAATCATCGAGACGCCGATCATCTCCAACTTCAAGGAGGGGCTGACGGTTCTGGAATACTTCAACTCCACCCACGGTGCCCGTAAGGGTCTGGCGGATACGGCGTTGAAGACCGCGAACTCGGGTTACCTGACCCGTCGTCTGGTCGATGTTGCGCAGGATTGCATCATCACGCAGGTAGATTGCGGCACGACCGAAGGCCTGACCATGCGCCCGGTCATCGACGGCGGCGATGTCATCGAAGGTCTGGCGGAACGCATCCTCGGCCGTTGTGCGGCGGAAGATGTCGTTGATCCGCTGAGCGGCGAGGTCATCGTCAAGGCGGCGCAGCTGATCGACGAACCGCTTGCGGACGCGATCGAAACCGCCGGTATCGACGCGGTCAAGATCCGCTCGGTTCTGACCTGTGAATCCCGCCACGGGGTATGCGGAAACTGCTACGGCCGTGACCTTGCCCGCGGTACCGAGGTGAATATCGGTGAAGCTGTCGGCGTTATCGCGGCGCAGTCCATCGGTGAGCCCGGCACGCAGTTGACGATGCGGACCTTCCACATCGGCGGCGCGGCCCAGCGTGGTGCGGAACAGAACTCCATCGAATCGTCCCTGGACGGCACGGTGAAGATCAACAACCGCAACGTGGTCATCGACTCCGAAGGCCGTCCCGTGGTCATGGGCCGGAACACGGAAATCATCCTGGTTGACGATCAGGGCCGTGAACGCGCCCATCACCGCCTGCCTTACGGCGCGCGGCTGCGCGTTGACGACGGCAACGACGTCGTTCGCGGCCAGACGATTGCGGAATGGGACCCGTACACCATCCCGATCATCACCGAGAAGGAAGGTGTCGCGCACTATGTCGACCTGGTCGAAGGGATTTCGGTCCGCGACGTCGTCGACGAAGCCACCGGTATTTCCAGCAAGGTCGTCATCGACTGGAAGCAGCAGAAGCGTGGTGAAGACTTGAAGCCGCGCGTCACGCTGCGTGATAACGACGGCGAAGTAGTCAACCTGCCGAACGGCATGGAAGCCCGCTACTTCATGTCGGTCGACGCCATCCTCTCGGTCAGCAACGGCCAGGAAGTGAAGGCCGGTGACGTGCTTGCCCGTATCCCGCGCGAAGGGTCGAAGACCCGCGACATTACCGGGGGTCTCCCCCGCGTTGCGGAACTGTTCGAAGCCCGGAAGCCGAAGGAATACGCGATCATCGCCGATCAGGACGGCTATGTGGAATTCGGCAAGGACTACAAGACCAAGCGTCGGATCGTCATCCGCCCGAGCGACGAAAATGCGGAAGCGTCGGAATATCTGATCCCGAAGGGCAAGCATATCGCCGTTCAGGAAGGCGAGTTCATCCGCAAGGGCGAAATGCTGATGGACGGCAACCCGGTGCCGCACGACATCCTCGATGTCATGGGCGTCGAAGCGCTGGCCGACTATCTGGTCAAGGAAATCCAGGACGTCTACCGCCTGCAGGGTGTGAAGATCAACGACAAGCATATTGAAGTGATCGTCCGCCAGATGCTGCAGAAGGTCGAAGTCATCGATGCCGGTTCCACCTTCCTGCTGGTCGGCGAGCAGATCGACCGCGAGGAAGCGGAAGAGGCGAACCAGAAGGCTATCGCGGAAGGTCGCGACCCGGCGAAGGTGAAACCGGTTCTGCAGGGCATCACGAAAGCGAGCTTGCAGACCAAGTCCTTCATCTCCGCCGCATCCTTCCAGGAAACCACGCGTGTGCTGACCGATGCTGCGGTGAACAGCAAGCAGGACACGCTGGAAGGCCTGAAGGAAAACGTGATCGTCGGCCGTCTCATCCCTGCCGGTACCGGTGCGGTGATGAAACGTCTGCGCCAGGTTGCGGCGGATCGCGACAAGGTGATCCAGGCGGAACGCCAGGCCGAGCTGGAAGCCCTGGAAGCGGAAGCGGCGATGGCCGCCGAAGCCGAAGGCGCCGGTTCGGACGAAGAGGCACCGGCCGCGGAATAAGGCTGGTCTCTTAAGAACGACAGGGAAGGGCCGCGCATCGCGCGGCCCTTTCTCTTGAGGATGGAAGTGCCCGCAAGGCCCGAAAACGGACAGATTTGCGTTTCACCGATTCCCCGACGATTCCGATCCAAACCGTCCGGTCCGCCGCCAAACGGTGATTTAGGGGCCGGAATTTGTCCGCCCACAAGATGTTGGAGTAATTTTATTTCAGAAAAGCGAACCTTTGCGATTGATTCCGGCGGACCGCGCAAAGCCTTGTTTTTCCGCAAGATAGCGCTTGACGAGGGTAGGGTCGGCGTATAGGTTCCGCCCACCTCAAGCGGGGGCTTGCAGTAGGTCCAATTCAATCGGTCGACCGAAACGAAGACCAGATTGGACGTTGTGCCCGGCGAAGCGACGCCGGCAACGGAACGAACCTAAACGAAGTCTCGAGGAAGCCTTGAAGTAAAAGTGGCGGATTTCCGCCAAGAACTTGGGACTCATATGCGCTTTTGGCGGGCGTTAGGCGCCTTTGCCGAAATGCGTTGTGTTCGCGCGGTGCGATTTGGATCAAGCCCATGAGGTCGGGCGATCAAGGTCAAGCCAGGGGTGAAATTTGCGGGCCGTTTCGGCGGGCCGCGCCAATCATTTGCTTGGGTGTGGCCCAAGTTGACGGTTGAACGAAACGAAGGCGACGGAAGATACATGCCGACGATTAATCAGCTGATCCGCAAGCCGCGGACCGACAAGCCGAAGCGCGACAAGGTGCCGGCGCTGGAAGCCTGCCCGCAGAAGCGTGGTGTTTGCACTCGCGTTTATACCACGACGCCGAAGAAGCCGAACTCGGCCCTTCGTAAAGTGGCGCGTGTGCGCCTGACGAACGGCTTCGAAGTGACGAGCTACATCCCCGGTGTCGGCCATAACCTGCAAGAACACTCGGTTGTCATGATCCGTGGCGGCCGTGTGAAGGACTTGCCGGGTGTTCGTTACCACACCATCCGCGGCACGCTCGATACCCAGGGTGTGAAAGACCGTCGTCAGCGCCGTTCGAAGTACGGCGTGAAGCGGCCGAAGTGATCGGTCGGTAGCAGGAGAGCTTGAGAGATGTCTCGACGCCATAAAGCAGAAAAACGGGAAATCCTGCCGGACGCCAAGTTCGGCGATACCGTGATCACGAAGTTCATCAACAACGTGATGATCGACGGCAAGAAGTCCGTGGCCGAAGCCATCGTTTACGGTGCCTTCGACACGCTGCAGGCCCGCACCGGCAACGACCCGGTTCGCGTCTTCCACGAAGCGCTGGAGAATGTCCGGCCGCATCTGGAAGTGCGTTCCCGCCGTGTCGGTGGTGCGACCTACCAGGTGCCGGTCGAAGTTCGCTCCGAGCGGGCTCAGGCGTTGGCTTTCCGTTGGATCATCGACATGTCCCGGAAGCGTTCTGAAAACACCATGACCGAGCGGTTGGGCGGTGAACTGATGGATGCCGCCAACAATCGCGGCGCAGCGGTCAAGAAGCGCGAAGACACGCACCGGATGGCCGACGCCAACCGCGCGTTCTCGCACTATCGCTGGTAACTCGATCGGACTCCCAGGAGAATTCCCATGGCGCGCAGCCACCCCATCGAAAAGTATCGCAACATCGGCATCATGGCCCACATTGATGCCGGTAAGACGACGACGACCGAGCGTGTTCTGTTCTACACCGGTAAGTCCTACAAGATCGGCGAAGTCCATGACGGCGCCGCGACGATGGACTGGATGGAGCAGGAGCAGGAGCGCGGTATCACGATTACGTCGGCTGCGACGACCTGCTTCTGGAAAGATCACCGCATCAACATCATCGACACGCCCGGACACGTCGACTTCACCATCGAAGTCGAGCGTTCGCTGCGCGTCCTCGACGGTGCGGTTGCTGTTTTCGACTCCGTCGCCGGTGTCGAGCCGCAGTCCGAAACCGTTTGGCGCCAAGCCGATAAGTACGGCGTTCCGCGGATGTGTTTCGTCAACAAGATGGACCGTACCGGTGCGGACTTCTTCCGTTGCGTCGACATGATGGTCGATCGTCTCGGTGCGACCCCGCTGGTTCTTCAGCTTCCGGTCGGTGCCGAAGCGGAATATGACGGCCTCATCGACCTTATCAAGATGAAGCACGTTCAGTGGTCCGGTGAAGAACTTGGCGCGAAATACGACTATGTCGATATTCCCGCTGAGTTGGCCGACCAGGCTGCCGAGTATCGCGAAAAGATGATCGAGCTTGCCGTTGAGCAGGACGACGCCGCGATGGAAGCCTATCTCGAGGGCAATGAGCCGAGCGAAGAAACGCTGAAGGCCTGCATTCGTAAAGGCACGCTCGCCGGCGCATTTGTTCCGGTCCTGAACGGTACCGCGTTCAAGAACAAGGGCGTTCAGCCGCTCCTCGATGCGGTTGTCGACTTCATGCCGTCGCCGACTGATGTCGGTAACGTTAGAGGCTCCACGGTCAGCGACGATCCGCAGCCGGATTCCCGTCCGCCGGAAGACGATGCGCCGTTCTCGGCCTTGGCGTTCAAGATCATGAACGACCCGTTCGTCGGTTCCCTGACCTTCGCGCGTATCTACTCCGGCACCCTGACCAAGGGGATGACGGTTCAGAACTCCGTCAAGGAAAAGTCGGAACGCATTGGTCGCATGTTGCTCATGCATTCCAACAACCGTGAAGAAATCGATGAGGCAAATGCCGGTGATATCGTCGCGCTTGTGGGCATGAAGGACACCACGACGGGTGACACGCTGTGTGACCGTCAGAAGCCGATCGTTCTCGAGCGTATGGAATTCCCCGATCCGGTTATCGAAATCGCGGTCGAGCCGAAAACCAAGAGCGACCAGGAAAAGATGTCTCAGGCCCTGCAGCGTCTGGCGGCGGAAGATCCGAGTTTCCGGGTTGCCACGGACGAGGAAAGCGGCCAGACCATCATCAAGGGCATGGGCGAATTGCACCTGGACATCATCGTCGACCGCATGCGTCGCGAGTTCAAGGTGGACGCCAATATCGGTGCCCCGCAGGTTGCGTACCGCGAAACGATCTCCAAGCCGACTCAGGTCGACTACACCCACAAGAAGCAGACGGGTGGTTCGGGTCAGTTCGCTCGCGTCATTCTGAACTTCGAGCCGGTCGAGCCGGGTGAAGGGTTCTCCTTCGAAAGCAAGATCGTCGGTGGTTCCGTGCCGCGTGAATATATCCCGGGCGTTCAGAAGGGTATCGAAACCCAGATGGACAACGGTATTCTCGCCGGCTTCCCGGTCATCGACTTCAAGGTCGAGTTGGTGGACGGTGCGTATCACGACGTCGACTCCTCGGTCATGGCCTTCGAGATCGCGGCTCGTGCCGCCTTCCGTGAAGCCATGGAAAAGGCGGGCCCGAAACTGCTCGAGCCGGTGATGGAAGTCGAAGTCGTCACGCCGGAAGAATACATGGGTGACATCATCGGCGACTTGAACAGCCGCCGTGGTCAGGTCAGCAGCATGGATCAGCGCGGGATTGCCCGTGTCGTGACCGCCATGGTTCCGCTGGCGAACATGTTCGGTTACGTGAACACGCTGCGCTCGCTGAGCCAGGGCCGCGCCCAGTACAGCATGCAGTTCGATCATTATGAGCAGGTGCCGCAGGCGGTAGCGGATGAAGTCCGCGCCAAGCTTGCGTAACCACGGGAAATTTTTGGGACCTAGGTCTTAACGACACGCACATATCGCCAACCGGGCCAGCCCGGGCCCTGGCGAAAGAAGACAAGGAAGTCGAGCGATGGCGAAAGAGAAGTTTGAGCGTACGAAGCCGCACTGCAACATCGGCACGATTGGTCACGTTGACCATGGTAAGACGACGCTGACGGCGGCGATCACGAAGGTAATGGCCGAGACGTATGGCGGCGCTGCGACGAAGTTCGACGATATCGACAAGGCGCCTGAAGAGAAGGCGCGTGGTATCACGATCAACACGGCGCACGTTGAGTATGAGACTGAAACGCGTCACTACGCGCACGTCGATTGCCCCGGACACGCTGACTACGTGAAGAACATGATCACGGGCGCGGCGCAGATGGACGGCGCGATCCTGGTTGTTAACGCCGCTGACGGCCCGATGCCGCAGACGCGTGAGCACATCCTGCTTGCCCGTCAGGTCGGTGTCCCGGCGATCGTTGTCTTCCTGAACAAGGTTGATCAGGTCGACGACGAAGAGCTGCTGGAGCTGGTTGAACTGGAAGTTCGCGAACTTCTGTCCTCCTACGAGTTCCCGGGCGACGACCTTCCGATCATCGCCGGTTCCGCTCTGGCGGCGCTGGAAGGCCGTGACGACAACATCGGCAAGGAAAAGATCGTCGAGCTGATGAAGGCCGTCGACGAATACATTCCGCAGCCGGACCGTCCGGTTGACCGTCCGTTCCTGATGCCGATCGAAGACGTTTTCTCGATCTCGGGCCGCGGTACGGTTGTGACCGGCCGTGTCGAGCAGGGCATCATCAAGACGGGTGAGGAAATCGAAATCGTCGGCCTGAAGGCGACGACGAAGACGACCTGCACGGGCGTTGAAATGTTCCGCAAGCTGCTTGACGAAGGTCAGGCCGGCGACAACATCGGCGCGCTGCTGCGCGGTGTCGGCCGTGAAGACGTCGAGCGTGGCCAGGTTCTGGCCAAGCCGGGTTCGATCACGCCGCACACGAAGTTCAAGGCGGAAGCCTACATTCTGACGAAAGAGGAAGGCGGCCGTCATACGCCGTTCTTCACGAACTATCGTCCGCAGTTCTACTTCCGCACGACCGACGTGACGGGTTCGGTTGAACTGCCGGCCGGGACCGAAATGGTCATGCCGGGCGACAACGTGACGATGGAAGTCGAACTGATTGCCCCGATCGCGATGGACGAAGGTCTTCGTTTCGCGATCCGTGAAGGCGGCCGCACCGTTGGTGCCGGCGTCGTCGCGGGCATCATCGAGTAATTGAGTAGGGCGCCCGCCCGGACCAGGCAACGGACCGGGCGGCGTTCTTTTGTAGCGCTCTTTAAGGGGTGAAACGGCATGGATAGCCAGAACATTCGCATTCGCCTGAAGGCGTTCGATCACCGCGTCCTCGATCAGTCGACGCGTGAGATCGTGTCCACGGCGAAGCGCACGGGTGCCGAGGTTCGCGGACCGATTCCGCTGCCGACCCGAATCGAGAAGTTCACGGTGCTGCGGTCTCCGCACATCGACAAGAAAAGCCGTGAGCAGTTCGAGATACGGACCCATAAGCGGGTTCTGGACATCGTCGACCCGACGCCACAAACGGTAGATGCTTTGATGAAGCTCGACCTGGCTGCCGGCGTCGATGTCGAGATCAAGCTCTAAGTGCGGGGGATTTCGTGATGCGTTGCGGGTTGATCGCACAAAAGGTCGGTATGTCGCGTGTTTTCAAGGAAGACGGCGCGAGCGTACCGGTAACGGTCCTGAAGATCGACGAACTTCAAGTCGTCGCTCAGCGGACTGAAGACAAGCATGGTTACACGGCTCTGCAGATTGGCGGTGGCCGGCGTAAGGTGAAACACACGACGAAGCCGATGCGCGGACATTTCGCGAAGGCCCAGGTCGAGCCGAAACGGAAACTGGCGGAATTCCGCGTTTCCGGCGACGCCCTGATCGATGTCGGTGCTGAACTGACCGCCGATCATTTCATCGCCGGGCAGTATGTGGACGTGACGGGCACCAGCATCGGTAAAGGTTTTGCCGGTGCGATGAAGCGGCACAACTTCGGTGGTCTCCGGGCCAGCCACGGTGTGTCGATTTCGCACCGCTCGCACGGCTCCACCGGGCAGTGTCAGGATCCGGGCAAGGTCTTCAAGGGTAAGAAGATGGCTGGCCACATGGGTGCCGAACGTGTGACGACGCAGAACCTGGAAGTCGTGGCGACCGATGTCGACCGTGGCCTCATTCTGGTTCGTGGCGCCGTCCCCGGTTCCAAGTCCGGTTGGGTCATGGTGCGCGACGCGGTTAAGCGGTCGTTGCCGGAAGACGTCCCGTTCCCGGGCGCGTTCAAGCTGGCGGCGGATCCGAGCGCGGTTGCCGAAGAAGCTCCGGCGGAAGCGCCGGCGGTTGAGGCTGCGGATGACGCGGCTGCGACCGAAGAACAGAACTCGTAAGTAGGTGCGAAGGTCATGAAGGCGAAAATCATCACCCTCGACAACGCTGCCGCCGGCGAGATCGATCTCGCTGACGAAGTGTTCGGTGTCGCTGTCCGCAAGGACATCATGTCCCGCATGGTCAACTATCAGTTGGCCAAGCGGCGCGCCGGCACGCACAAGGTCAAGGGCCGCAGCGAAGTCAACGGTTCCACGGCGAAGATCTATCGTCAGAAGGGCACCGGACGTGCTCGTCATGGCGACAAGAAGGCCCCGCAGTTCCGTGGCGGCGGACAGGTCTTCGGGCCGCATCCGCGCGACCATGGCCACAGCCTGCCGAAAAAGGTTCGGGCTTTGGCGCTGCGCTCCGCGCTGTCCGCCAAGCAGGCCGACGGCAAGTTGATCATCCTGGACGACGCCAAGCTGGACTCGCCCAAGACGAAGACGCTGAAGGACAAACTGGCCGGTCTCGGCTGGGGCAGCGCTCTGGTCGTCGGCGGTTCGGAAGTGGACGGCAACCTGGCACTCGCGGTTCGGAACATTCCGGGCATCGATCTTCTGCCGACCCAGGGTGCCAACGTGTACGACATTCTGCGTCGGGATCTTCTGGTTCTGACCAAGGCCGCCGTTGAAGGGTTGGAGGCCCGGTTGAAATGAGTTGGAAATACCTCAACAAGACGCCCGTTTCCAAGGAACGGATGTACGACGTCCTGCTGTCGCCGGTGATTACCGAAAAGGCGACGCTGGGCGGTGAGAACAACCAGGTAGCCTTCAAGGTCGCCACCACTGCCACCAAGCCGGAAATCAAGGCGGCCGTCGAAGGTCTTTTCGACGTCAAGGTCCGTTCCGTGAATACGCTGGTGGTCAAGGGCAAGACCAAGCGTCACCGCGGTCGGGTCGGCACGCGGAGCGATTGGAAGAAGGCCGTCGTCCGGTTGGAAGAAGGTCATTCGATCGACGTCACCACGGGCCTGTAAGTCAGGCCGGCTAAGACCGTCGAACGCGGATTGAGTTAAGGGAGCGAGAGCATCATGGCGCTCAAGCAGTTTAAACCGAACACACCCGGCCAGCGCGGCCTGGTGCTGGTCAAGCGGACGGACCTCCACAGCGGCGGTCCGGTCAAGAGCCTGACCGAAGGCATGACCAACAAGGGTGGCCGCAACAACACCGGTCGTATTACGGCACGGCGTCAGGGCGGTGGGCACAAGCGTCGCTACCGGGTCATCGATTTCAAGCGTCGGAAGTGGGATCAGCCCGCGACCGTCGAGCGCCTGGAATACGATCCGAACCGGACCGCGTTCATCGCTCTCGTCCGTTATGCGGATGACGAACTGGCCTATATCCTGGCGCCGCAGCGTTTGAAGGCGGGTGACACGGTCGTGGCCGGAGCGAAGGTCGACGTTAAGCCGGGCAATGCAATGCCCCTGGGTGCGATGCCGGTCGGCACCATCGTCCACAATGTGGAGATGAAGCCGGGCAAGGGCGGTCAGATCGCCCGTTCCGCCGGGACCTATGCCCAGTTGGTCGGTCGCGACCAGGGCTATGCTCAGCTGAAGCTGATGTCCGGTGAACTGCGTGTCGTGCGTTCCGAATGCATGGCGACCGTCGGTGCGGTGAGCAACCCGGACCAGCAGAACATCAAACTCGGCAAAGCCGGCCGTAACCGCTGGCTCGGCAAGCGCCCGTCGGTTCGCGGCGTTGTCATGAACCCGGTCGATCACCCCCATGGTGGTGGTGAAGGCCGGACCTCCGGCGGCCGTCATCCGGTGACGCCGTGGGGTAAGCCGACCAAGGGTAAGCGCACGCGGTCGAACAAGTCGACGGACAAGTACATTATCCGTCGCCGGCACGCGAAGAAGTAGGAGAAGGCAAGGTGGCACGCTCCGTATGGAAAGGTCCGTTCGTGGACCATTACCTTCTGAAAAAAGCCGATGACGCCGCGTCGTCGGGTCGGAAGGACGTAATCAAGACCTGGTCGCGCCGGTCGACCATTCTGCCGCAATTCGTGGGCCTGACTTTTGGTGTCCACAACGGTCGGAAGTTCGTTCCGGTTCTGGTGACCGAACATATGATCGGCCACAAGCTGGGTGAGTTCGCCCCGTCGCGGACCTACTACGGCCATGCGGCCGACAAGAAGGCGAAGAGGGGTTAACGGTCATGGGTAAGGCAGCTGCAGAGCGCCGTTTGGACGAGGCGGAAGCGATGGCTCTGTCGCGGACGATCCGGATCAGCCCTCAGAAGCTGAATCTGGTTGCGGCTTCGATCCGTGGCAAAAACGCCAGCGACGCCGTCGCCGAACTGGCTTTCTCGCGCCGCCGCATCGCCGGTGACGTGAAGAAAGTCCTGGAAGCGGCCATCGCGAATGCGGAAAACAACCATCAGCTTGATGTTGACCGGTTGTTCGTGAAGGAAGCCTTCGTCGGCAAGTCCTTTGTGATGAAGCGTTTCAAAGCGCGTGCCCGCGGGCGTGGCGCACGGATTTTGAAGCCGTTCTCGAATTTGACGATCGTCGTGCGCGAGCGCGAAGACGCGGAATAGGCAGCGGGTAAAGGAAGCTATCATGGGTCAGAAAGTTAACCCGATCGGTCTGCGCCTCGGCATCAACCGGACCTGGGATTCCCGTTGGTTCGCCGGCAAGAACTATGCGGACCTGCTGCATGAAGACTTGAAACTGCGGGAATTCCTGCACGACAAGCTGAAGCAGGCGGGCATCTCGCGGATCGTAATCGAACGTCCGGCCGGTCGTGCGCGTGTCACCATTCATTCGGCGCGTCCGGGTGTGGTGATCGGCAAGAAGGGCCAGGACATCGAGAAGCTTCGTCAGGAGCTGAACAAGATCACGGGCAAGGACGTCGCGCTGAATATCGTCGAAGTCCGCAAGCCCGAAATCGACGCCAAGCTTGTTGCCGAAAACATCGCGCAGCAGCTGGAACGCCGTGTCGCTTTCCGCCGCGCCATGAAGCGCGCGGTTCAGAGCGCTATGCGTCTCGGCGCCGAAGGTATCCGGATCAACTGCGGCGGCCGTCTGGGCGGCGCGGAAATCGCGCGCACCGAATGGTACCGCGAGGGCCGGGTTCCGCTGCACACGCTGCGTGCGGACATCGATTACGGCTTGGCCGAAGCGCACACGACCTACGGCGTCTGCGGCGTCAAGGTTTGGGTTTTCAAGGGCGAAATCATGGCCCACGACCCGATGGCGCAGGACAAGCGGATGGCGGACTCCGGCGCGCCTGCCGGCGGCCGGTCCTAAGTCGCTCCGACCTTTTGGTCAAAGCGGTTAGTTGAACGAATTGAGCATATTCGAGGGTTTTTGAGATGCTGAGCCCGAAACGTACAAAGTTCCGTAAGGCCCATAAGGGCCGTATTCACGGCAACGCCAAGGGCGGAACGGCCCTGAACTTCGGCTCCATCGGTCTGAAGGCCATGGAACCGGGGCGGATCACCTCGCGCCAGATTGAAGCGGCGCGTCGTGCGATCGTCCGTCGGATCCGCCGTCAGGGTAAGGTCTGGATCCGCATTTTCCCGGATGTGCCTGTCAGCTCGAAGCCGGCGGAAGTCCGCATGGGTAAGGGTAAGGGGACGCCGGAATACTGGGCGGCCCGCGTGAAGCCCGGTCGTGTCATGTTCGAGATGGACGGTGTCGAACATCTCGCGGGCAAGGAAGCTTTCGAACTGGCGGCGGCGAAATTGCCGATCCGCTGCAAGATCATCACCCGCCTCGGCGCCGGCGCTTAATTAGCGTTGTCGGCGGCAAGGGCGGCGGAAAGAAAAGGCGAAGGATAGGGCCATGAAAGCCGAAGACCTGCGTCAGAAGACGGAAGACGAATTGAACGATCAGCTCCTTGATCTCAAGAAGGAGCAGTTCAATCTGCGTTTTCAGGCGGCCAGCGGTCAGCTGGAGAATACGGCGCGCTCGCGGGAAGTGCGGCGCGACATCGCTCGCATCAAGACGCTGCTTGGTCAGCGCCAGGCTGCGGCGAGCTGAATTTAGGCCACGGCCGATGACGGCCATGGCGTGACGAATAGAAACGAGTTAGGGCGGAGTTTAGAGCGATGCCGAAACGGATTATGCAGGGCACGGTGGTGTCTGACCATGGCGACAAGACGATTGTCGTTCAGGTTGAGCGCCGCTTTAAGCACCCGCTGTTGAACAAGATCGTGCGGAAGTCCAAGCGCTTCATGGCGCACGATGAGAACAATGCCCATAAGAAGGGCGACACGGTCCGCATTGTCGAATGTCGGCCTTATTCCAAGCGCAAGACTTGGGAAGTGCTGACGGACGAAGCGTCCGCGTAAGGGTCGGGATTTGCGTGGCGCAGGCCGGGCGGATCACGTTTGAAGTTTGATGTTTGCTCGGGCGATTTTGCCCGGACGTATGGGATGAAAGGATCGGACATATGATCCAGATGCAAACTAACCTCGATGTCGCCGACAATTCGGGCGCGCGTCGGGTCCAGTGCATCAAGGTGCTCGGGGGCTCGAAGCGGCGCACCGCGTCGGTTGGTGACGTCATCGTCGTTTCCGTGAAGGAAGCGATTCCGCGCGGCCGCGTGAAGAAGGGCGATGTGCTGAAAGCCGTCATCGTCCGGACCGCGCAGCCGGTTCGCCGTCAGGATGGATCGACGATCCGTTTCGACACGAACGCCGCGGTCCTCATCAACAAGCAGAACGAGCCGATCGGTACCCGTATTTTTGGCCCGGTCGTTCGCGAACTGCGCGCGAAGCGTTTCATGAAGATCGTTTCGCTCGCGCCGGAGGTGCTGTAATGGCTGCCAAGATCAAAAAGGGTGACAAGGTCGTCGTTCTGACCGGCCGCGACAAGGGCAAGGAAGGCGAAGTCATCGAAGTTCGTCCAGCCGAAGACCGTATCGTCGTGCGTGGCGTCAACGTCGTGAAACGTCATCAGCGTCCGTCCATGACGACCCAAGGCGGGATCGTCGAGAAGGAAGCGCCCGTTTCGGTTTCGAACGTCGCTCACCTGGATCCGAAGGACAACAAGCCGACCCGTGTCGGTTTCAAGACGCTCGATGACGGCCGCAAGGTCCGCTACGCGAAGCGGTCCGGCGAAGTCATCGACGCGTAAGTCGGAAGGATCGAGAAAGATGTCGGAAAAAGCGTATACGCCGCGCCTCGAGCAGTTCTACAAGGACAGCGTCCGCGGCAAGATGCAGGAACAATTCAGCTACAAGTCTGCGATGCAGATTCCGAAGCTGGACAAGATCGTCATCAACATGGGCGTCGGGGAAGCGGTCGCGGATCGCAAGAACCTGAATGGCGCGGTTGATGACCTGTCGTTGATCACCGGTCAGAAGCCGGTGACGACCAAGGCCAAGAAATCCATCGCCGGCTTCAAGCTGCGTGAGGGCATGGCTGTTGGCGCCAAGGTAACCCTGCGGCGCGAGCGCATGTACGAATTTCTTGACCGTCTGATCAACGTGGCGCTGCCGCGTGTCCGTGACTTCCGCGGGATCAGCAGCAAGAGCTTCGATGGCCGTGGCAACTATGCCATGGGCTTGAAGGAACAGATCGTGTTTCCGGAAATCGATTACGACAAGGTCGATTCCATCCGGGGCATGGACATCGTGATTTGCACCACGGCGAATTCGGACGACGAAGCGCGCGCGCTTCTGACCGAATTCAACATGCCGTTTCAGAAATAGACGGGAGTGACGTCAGATGGCCAAAAAGAGCGCCATTGAGCGGAACAAGAAGCGGGAACGTTTGACCAAGTCCGCGGCCAACCGCCGGGCAAAGTTGAAAGCGACCCTTCATAACCGCGAGCTGCCGCCGGAAGAGCGGTTCAAGGCAGCGATGGATCTGAACAAGATCGCGAAGAACGCGTCTCCCGTCCGTCTGCACAATCGGTGCGAACTGACCGGGCGTCCGAAAGCGTTCTATCGCAAATTCCGCATCTCGCGTATCGCGCTGCGTGAACTGGCCTCTCATGGTCAGATCCCCGGTGTGGTCAAGTCGAGCTGGTAACGGAGGACTATTAAGATGGCGATGAGTGATCCTCTCGGCGACATGCTGTCCCGCATCCGGAACGGCCAGGCTGCCCGCAAGGCGGCGGTGCCGGTTCCTTCCAGCAAACTGCGTGCGCGGGTGCTGGATGTGTTGCAGCGCGAAGGGTATATCCGTGGCTACAGCGAGTCCGAGATCAAAAAAGGTATTTCCGAGCTGAATGTCGAATTGAAGTATTTCGACGGTGAGCCGGTGATCAAGGAAATCTCGCGGGTCTCCAAGCCGGGCCGGCGCGTCTATTCCGGGATCAAGGATCTCGGCCGTGTCTACAACGGTCTGGGTATTTCGATCCTGAGCACCCCCAAGGGTGTGATGTCGGACGCGGAAGCGCGCGAGAACAACGTCGGTGGCGAGGTTCTCTGCCGGGTCTACTAAGACCTGGTCGAGAAGCGTTACCTGTAGGCTATACGAAGATAAGGGTTTTGAACCATGTCACGCGTTGGCAAATATCCGGTTGAGATTCCGAGCGGCGTCGATATTTCGATCGTCGAGGGTCTGTTGACCGCGAAAGGCAAGAACGGCGAACAGAAGGTGCAAATCACCGATCTGGTCACCGTCTCCATGGCCGATAACAAGGTTTCCGTTGAACCGGTAAACCAGTCGAAGAAGGCACGCCAGCACTGGGGCATGGTTCGCGCCATGATCAACAATGCGGTGCAGGGCGCGTCCGAAGGCTTTGTGAAGCGTCTGGAAGTGAACGGCGTCGGTTATCGTGCGCAGGTCCAGGGTTCCACCCTGAAGCTGCAGCTCGGTTTCAGCCATGACGTGAACTTCCCGATCCCGTCGGATCTGAAGATCGCGATCGAGGGCGACCGTGGCAACATCATCGCCATTTCCGGCGCTGACAAGCAGCGGGTCGGCCAGATTGCGAGCGAGATCCGCGGCTACCGTCCGCCGGAGCCTTACAAGGGCAAGGGTCTGCGGTACACCGACGAGACCATCCTTCGTAAGGAAGGTAAAAAGAAATAGGCCGGACGGAGATAACTCCGAGACGGGAAATCGCGCCGCATCCGGGCTGCGGATAGTCCAAAAAGACATACCGCGGTGGGCGCATTGCGAGGACAGGAATTATGCTGAGTACCAAAAAACTCTTCGAGCGGCGCAGAGCCCGCACGCGGTACCAAGTTCGGAAGCTCGGCGGCGGCAAGCCCCGTCTTTCCGTGCACCGCACGAACAAGCAGATCTATGCCCAGATCATCGACGATCTGGCCGGCGTCACGGTGGCTGCCGCGTCGACGATGGATCAGGACTTCCGTTCCGGCGGCAAGTCCGGCGGCAATTCCGAGGCCGCTGCCGTTGTCGGCAAGCTGATTGCCGAACGCGCCAAGGCGGCCGGTATTGAGCAGGTCGTGTTCGATCGCGGCGGTTTTCGTTTTCATGGCCGCGTCAAGGCGTTGGCCGATGCCGCGCGTGAAGCCGGTTTGAAGTTCTAAGGGGATCCGAGCGATGGCACGTGGACCGAGAGAAGAACGCAACAAGGATGCCGAATCCGATCTGGTTGAAAAGCTGGTCGCGATCAACCGCGTTGCGAAAGTTGTTAAGGGTGGCCGTCGGTTCGGCTTCGCGGCCCTGGTTGTTGTAGGCGACGGCCGTGGCCGCGTCGGCTTCGGCCATGGTAAGGCGCGTGAAGTGCCGGAAGCGATCCGCAAGGCGACCGACCAGGCGAAGAAGACGATGGTTCGTGTTCCGCTGCGGGAAGGCCGTACGCTACACCATGACGTTCAGGGCCGTTTCGGCGCCGGTCGCGTCGTGATGCGCGCAGCGCCGTCCGGTACCGGTATCATTGCCGGCGGTCCGACGCGTGCGGTGTTCGAAGCTCTGGGCGTTCAGGACGTTGTCGCGAAGTCGACGGGTTCGTCCAATCCCTACAATATGGTGAAGGCGGCTTTTGAAGGTCTCAAGAGCAGCAGTTCCCCGCGCATGGTGGCGTCCCGCCGCGGCAAGAAAGTCAACGATATCGTTGGCCGCCGCGATGGTCAGGCAGCCGCCGAAGAAAGCGCGGCTTAAGGTTAGGCCGGGAGAGAACCAATGGCGGAAGCGAAAAAGCTTCGGGTGACCCAGACGGGCAGCCCGATCCGGCGTGAAGCGAGCCAGCGTGCGACGCTGGTGGGCCTCGGTCTTAACAAGATCGGGCGCACGCGTGAACTGGAAGACACCCCGTCCATTCGTGGCATGATCCGTAAGGTTCGCCACATGGTTCGGGTTGAGGAACTCGGTTGATCTCCGGCCGGCGGCAAGCCGGCCGGTAGACCCGCAGGTCAGAAGGAAGTCAGACAATGAAACTCAACGAACTGTCCGACAATCCGGGCGCAGCCAAGACGCGCACGCGTGTCGGCCGTGGCATCGGGTCCGGCAAGGGCAAGACGGGCGGCCGTGGCGTCAAAGGTCAGAAGTCGCGTTCGGGCGTGTCCATCAAGGGTTTTGAAGGCGGTCAGATGCCGCTGTATCGCCGCTTGCCGAAGCGCGGCTTCACCAATGCGCCGTTCCGTAAGGAATTCGCGACGGTGAACCTCGGCCGTCTGCAGGACGCGGTTGATGCGAAGAAACTCGACGCGAAGAAGCCGGTCGATGCCGAGGCGCTGCTCGCCGCCGGTGTCATCAGCAAGGTTCTCGACGGCGTCAAAATTCTGGCCAAGGGCGAACTTACCGCTGCTCTGACGATCCAGGCGACGAAAGCCAGCCAGGCTGCCGTGGCCGCGGTCGAAAAAGCCGGTGGCAAGCTCGAACTTCCGGCTGAAGTCGAAAAGGCGCCCTCGCGGAAGCGTCGCCATCTGGCGATGAAGAATCGGGACGCTGGATAAGTTTGATGCATAGGGAAGGGCGCGGCGAGTTGGTCGCGTCTTTTCCGTTGCAATCGTTGCATCGACACCCAACGTCCTTTAACAGGCAGAGAGCCGAATAGAGGACACGCGCATACCGGGGTCTCAGCCGGCAAAAAGGGATCGCCGCGCGGGTTGGAACGATAAGGTAACGGGAACAGGTATTCTATGGCATCCGCCGCTGAGCAACTCGCCGCGAATTTCAATTTTGGAACTCTCGCAAAGGCGACCGAACTGAAGAAGCGCATCTGGTTCACTCTGGGTGCGCTTATCGTGTATCGGCTTGGGACTTATCTTCCCTTGCCCGGGATCGACGCGTCGGTCCTGTCGGAACTGTTCGAGCAACAGGCCGGTGGCATTCTCGGCATGTTCGACACCTTTGCCGGCGGCGCCGTCAGCCGGATGTCGATTTTCGCCCTTAACATCATGCCGTATATTTCCGCCTCCATCATCATGCAGCTCATGACCGCGATTTCGCCGTCGTTGGAGCAGCTGAAGAAGGAAGGCGAAAGCGGCCGCAAGAAGATCAATCAGTACACACGGTATCTCACCGTGCTGCTGGCGGCCGTGCAGGCCTATGGCATCGCGGTCGGTCTCGAAGGGGCGACCGGATCGCAAGGACCGGCGGTCCAGGACCCGGGTCTGTTCTTCCGTGCTTCCACGGTGATCACCCTGGTTGGCGGCACGATGTTCCTGATGTGGTTGGGTGAACAGATCACCCAGCGCGGTGTCGGCAATGGTATTTCCCTGATCATCTTCTCGGGAATCGTCGCCGGTTTGCCGGGGGCGCTTGCCGGAACGCTGGAACTCGGCCGTACGGGCGCGCTTTCCACCGCCTTCATTCTGATCCTGCTGGTGATGTCTGTTGCCGTGATTGCGTTCATCGTCTTCGTTGAGCGGGCTCAGCGTCGGATCATCGTGCAGTATCCGAAGCGTCAGGTTGGCAACAAGATGTTCGGCGGCGAGAGCTCCCATCTGCCGATGAAGATCAACACGCCGGGTGTCATTCCGCCGATCTTTGCCAGTTCGCTGCTGCTGATGCCGCTGACGATCGCGAATTTCAGCGGCGGTTCCGGTCCGGCTTGGCTGCAGGACGTCACGGCCATGCTCGGCCGTGGTCAGCCGCTGTATCTTGGCATTTACATCGGGTTGATCGTTTTCTTCGCCTTTTTCTACACCGCCGTGGTGTTCAATCCGGAGGAAACGGCCGACAACCTGAAGAAATACGGTGGTTTCGTCCCCGGCATTCGCCCGGGTAAGAACACGGCCGAATATCTCGATTACGTCCTGACGCGCCTCACCGCGATCGGGGCTTTGTATCTGGCGGCGGTCTGCATGTTGCCGGAGCTTCTGATCTCGCAATACGCTGTTCCGTTCTATTTCGGCGGAACCAGTCTGCTGATCTGCGTCACGGTGACCATGGATACGGTCGCACAAATACAAAGCCATCTGCTGGCCCATCAGTATGAAGGGTTGGTGAAGAAGTCGAAGTTGAGGGGGAGACGTCGATGATCATCCTTATGTTCGGTCCGCCCGGGGCGGGAAAAGGGACCCAGGCGAAACTGATCGAAGATTCTCGCGGTTTCGTGCAGCTCTCCACCGGCGATATGCTGCGTGCCGCGGTGGCGGAAGGGACCGCTCTCGGCAAGAAAGCCAAGACGATCATGGACGCCGGCAAGCTGGTCGATGACGAAACGATGATCGGGATCATCGATGAGCGTATGGAAGAGCCGGATTGCGCCAAAGGCGTTATCCTGGACGGTTTCCCGCGCACGGTTGCGCAGGCGGAAGGGCTTGATGAGCTGCTCGCGCGCAAGGGTAAGAAGATCGACCATGTGATTGAACTCACGGTCGACGACCAGGAACTTTTCAACCGCATCGAGACGCGTGTGGCGCAAACGCCCGAAAGCGAACGCCGGGCGGACGACAATGCGGAAACGCTGAAGAAGCGTTTGGACGTGTATCACGAGCAGACGGCCCCCTTGCTTCCTTACTACGAGAAGAAGGGTGTGCTGCGGAAAGTTGACGGTATGCAGGACATCGATACGGTGACCGCGTCCATCAACAGTATATTGGGTTAAGCGGATCAGGTCGGAATACAGGGAAATATCTTCAATTCAGGACCTGCCAGGGCGTTGACAGAGGAACGGGTTTCCGTATACTCCGCGCGCTTCGGCTAGGCCGTATGTCATGGTGATGACATATTGGTTGCCGATTGAAGATTTCCCGTAAGGGGCTATTCCCAGTTCGGCATGATCGCAGCGGCCCGTGTTGAAAACGAGGGCGCCGCTGTGCCGTTTCGGCATATGTCGGCGGAATTTTGGTAGAGGATTGAGACGATGGCACGTATCGCGGGTGTTAACATCCCGACCAACAAGCGGGTTGTGATCGCGCTGACCTATATTCATGGGATCGGCCGTCACAAGTCGACGGAAATTCTGAAGACTTGCGGCATCGATGGGTCGGCCCGCGTGAACACGCTTAGCGAAGACGAAGTGGCGCGCATCCGTGAAGTGATCGACCGCGATCACCTGGTGGAAGGTGATCTGCGCCGTGAAGTTGCGATGAACATCAAGCGTCTGATGGACCTTGGTTGCTATCGTGGCCTGCGTCACCGTAAAGGCCTGCCGGTTCGGGGTCAGCGGACCCACACCAATGCGCGGACCCGCAAGGGCCCGGCCAAGGCGATCGCCGGTAAGAAGAAGTAATCGTCTTTATTCTTGGAAAATGTTCGGGGGCGGATCCAGTCCTGCCCCATGTATGATAGGTGGAACTGACTATGGCACGCGCTCCCGTTCGTAAGCGTCGCGAGAAAAAGAACATCACCTCTGGGATTGCCCATGTGAACGCGTCGTTCAACAACACGATGATTACCATTACCGACGTGCAGGGTAATGCCATCTCCTGGTCCAGCGCCGGAATGCAAGGCTTCAAGGGCAGCCGTAAGTCGACGCCCTATGCCGCGCAGATCGCCGCCGAAGATGCCGGCAAGAAAGCCGCGGACCATGGCATGAAGACCCTGGAAGTTAACGTGAAGGGCCCGGGTTCGGGTCGCGAATCCGCACTGCGCGCGCTGCAGTCGGTCGGTTTCACGATCACCGCGATCAAGGACGTCACGCCGATCCCGCACAACGGCTGCCGTCCGCGCAAGCGTCGTCGCGTCTAATCATTTGATGGCCCGCCGCATTCGGCTGCGGGCAGGTCGATCGCCTGCGGGCGGACCGACGGGGATTGGTGTTGATCGCTGAACCTCTGTGTGGCCCATGCAGGCAGATTTGAAAGCAAGACTTAAGAAGGGACGCCGGCTTTCCGGCCGGTGACATAAGAATGAGCGATACCTCCCTGGCGAGTGTTCAGCGCAACTGGCAATCCTTGATTAAGCCGAAGAAGCTGGAAGTGACGCCCGGCGTCGACCCGAACCGTATCGCCACCGTCGTGGCCGACCCGCTGGAACGCGGTTTCGGCATGACCCTGGGCAATGCGCTTCGCCGTATTCTGCTGTCCTCCCTGCAGGGAGCGGCAGTTACGGCATTGCAGATCGACGGCGTGCTGCACGAATTCTCGTCCATCCCGGGTGTCCGTGAAGACGTTACCGACATCGTCCTGAACGTTAAGGCTCTGGCGCTGCGTATGCACGGCGACGGGCCCAAGCGCATGCGCTTGTCCGTTCAGGGGCCGGCAGAAGTGACCGCCGGCATGATTGAAACGGGACATGACATCGAAGTCATGAACCCGGATCTGGTGATCTGCACGCTGGATAAGGGCGCGTCGCTCAATGTCGAGTTCACGGTCGCCAACGGTAAGGGCTATGTCCCGGCCGCGCAGAACCGCCCGGAAGACGCGCCGATCGGTTTGATTCCGGTCGACTCGATCTTCAGCCCGGTTCGCAAGGTTTCCTACAAGGTCGAGAACACGCGTGTCGGTCAGGTCACTGACTATGACAAGCTGAGCATGGCGATCGAAACCAACGGTGCGGTTAGCCCGGAAGATGCGATCGCGCTCGCCGCCCGCATCATGCAGGACCAGCTCCAGATCTTCATCAACTTCGAAGAGCCGCAGCAGCGTGTCGAAGAAGAGAAGGCTTCGGAACTGCCGTTCAACCGGAACCTGCTCCGCAAGGTGGACGAACTGGAACTCAGCGTCCGCTCGGCGAACTGCCTGAAGAACGACAATATCGTTTATATCGGCGATCTGGTGCAGAAGACGGAATCCGAAATGCTGCGGACCCCGAACTTCGGTCGCAAGTCGCTGAACGAAATCAAGGAAGTTCTGACTCAGATGGGGCTGGCCCTCGGCATGGAAATTCCTGCCTGGCCGCCGGAAAACATCGAAGACTTGGCGAAACGGCTCGAAGAGCCGTTCTAAGGCGGGCGGGTCGAAAACGGCCCGATCCGCAAATCTCCACCGTCGGCTGTAGCCACGAAAAGCAACAACAGGCGACCGGCGGTTATTGAACGAAGAAGACTAGGAGAAGAGTAATGCGTCACGGTATGCAAGGCCGGAAGCTTAACCGCACGGCATCCCATCGTAAGGCCATGTTCGCCAATATGGCGAACGCGCTGATCAAACACGAACAGATCAAGACGACCCTGCCGAAGGCGAAGGAACTGCGCCGCGTTGCCGATCGCTTGATCACGCTTGGCAAGAAGGGGGGCCTTCACCGCCGCCGTCAGGCTTTCGCCCAGCTGCGCGACGACGCGATGGTTGCGAAGCTGTTTGATACTTTGGCCGAACGGTATTCGGACCGTCCGGGCGGTTATACCCGCGTCCTGAAAGCCGGTTTCCGGTATGGCGACAGCGCGCCGATGGCCATCATTGAATTGGTCGATCGCGACGAAGACGCGAAGGGTCAGGACTCCGGTCCGGTTCAGGTCGCCGAAGAGGATGACGGCGAGGAGTAAGTTTCCGCCGACAGAAATTTTGTCACCCTGGCAATGAGTGACAGTAAGACGCCCCGTCTGGTTCGCCGGTCGGGGCGTTTTCTTTTACCGTCGCCGTTGCTATTTCCAAGCCTATTGAATGATAGGGCCCTATGGAGTGGCGGCGATATCGGATGGTCGGGGCACGCTTCCATCTCCGTCCATGCTCCCTATCTTTAAACTCGTATAGGCCGCCGGTAGGATGTTCGTATGACGAAGCTCAGGACTGACTTTGATGTGATGTCGAACGTGACCCGTATTTTGTTGGCGGCGGCCGTCTCGTTCGGCTTGTGCGGCGGTGCCGCGGCGAAACAAATCCCCGAAAATCAGCAGGAAATTACTCTCTCCTTTGCGCCCCTGGTCCGGGCAACCTCCCCGGCCGTGGTCAATATCTATACCAGCAAGGTCGTGAGGCAGCAGGGCAACCGGCTGTTCGACGATCCGTTCTTCCGTCGTTTCTTCGGTGATCGACTGCCCTTTTCCATCGGGCCGAGCCGGAATCGCGTGGAAAACTCGTTGGGCTCCGGGGTTCTGCTTCGTGAGGATGGGGTGGTGGTGACGAACCACCACGTGATCGGAGATGCGGATGAAATCAAGGTCGTGCTGACCGACAAACGGGAATTCAGTGCGGATATCCTGTTGAGCGACGAGCGGACGGATATTGCGGTTTTGAAGCTGCAGGATCCGAAAGGCGATTTGCCGGTCATTGAATTCGGCGATTCCGACGACCTGGAGGTTGGCGATCTGGTGCTGGCGATCGGGAATCCGTTCGGCGTCGGTCAGACGGTGACCAGCGGCATCGTTTCCGGCCTCGCACGGACCTCTGTCGGGATTACCGACTTCCGTTCCTTCATTCAGACCGACGCGGCCATCAATCCTGGCAATTCGGGCGGTGCGCTCGTTGACGTCAAAGGCCGGCTGGTGGGGATCAATACGGCGATCTTTTCCAAATCAGGCGGGTCGCAGGGAATCGGTTTCGCGGTACCGTCGAACATGGTCCGCCGCGTGGTTGGCAGCGCGATTGCCGGGGAACCCTTGATCCGTCCCTGGTTGGGTTTTTCCGGACGCGATGTCGACGCCGAAATTTCCGATGCCCTGGGACTGGAAACGCCGGGCGGGGTGATCGTCGAGAATGTCCACCCGACAGGGCCTGCGGCCGAAGCCGGCTTGCAGCGCGGGGATGTCATTCTGGAAGTGGAGGGCCGGCCAGTCGATGACGGCCAAGGTCTGCGGTTCTATTTCGCGACACGTGAACTGGGGGGAACCGTCGCGATCACGGTCCTGCGTGACGGACGCCCCGTGCCGATGTCCTTTTCCCTGATGGCGCCGCCGGAGGTGCCGCCGCGCGATCGTACGGATATTGTTGGGAATTTCCCGATTTCGGGTATCCGCGTGGTGAACCTGTCGCCCCGTGTGGCGGATGAATTGGGTATTCCGACCGATCTGACCGGCGTGATCGTCGAAGGCGTGCAGCGCGGTTCCGTCGCTCACCGGGTCGGCATCAAACCCTTGGATATCATCACGGAGGTCAACGGCGAGGAGATCACCCTCGTTTCCCAGTTGGTCGAGATTGTCGAAGACGGTCCGCCGGAATGGTTGGTCGTGTTGAACCGCCAGGGTGAGCGCTTGGTCCTGGAGGTACGCTGACGTGGCTCGCAAACCCGCCCAGGGTGGCGACGGGCCCGGCCTGTTCGGTGATCTCGCACCCCGGCCCCTGGCCGACCGCCTGCGTCCGAAGACGCTGGATGATGTCGTGGGGCAGGACCATCTGCTGGGACCCGAGGGCCCTTTGCGGCGGATGGTCGATCAGGGGCGCCTGACTTCGATCATCCTCTGGGGCGGTCCAGGTTGCGGCAAGACCACGATCGCCCGACTGTTGGCCGATGTGACGGATTTGGCTTTTGAACCGCTTTCGGCTGTTTTCTCCGGCGTCGCGGATCTGCGACAGGTCTTCGAACGGGCACGGGACCGCCGGGTCGGTGGTCAGGGGACACTGCTGTTCGTCGATGAAATCCATCGTTTCAACAGGGCGCAGCAGGACGGTTTCCTGCCGTATGTGGAAGACGGAACCGTGGTTCTGGTCGGTGCCACGACGGAGAACCCCAGTTTCGAGTTGAACGCGGCCCTGTTGTCCCGGTGCCAGGTCTTTGTTCTGAACCGGTTGGACGCGGCGGCCCTGGGGGACTTGCTTGCGCGGGCAGAGGCTGAGGAGGGGCGAAGCCTGCCGCTGGACACAGATGCCCGGGCCGCGGTGATCGCCATGGCCGACGGGGACGGCCGCTATCTGCTGAACATGGCGGAAGCCCTTTTCAATACAGGGCTATCCAAGAAGATGACGCCGGAAGAACTGCTGACTGTCGTCCAGCGCAGAATGCCGGTCTACGACAAGTCGCAGGAAAGCCACTACAACCTCATTAGTGCCCTGCACAAATCGCTGCGCGGGTCGGATTGCGATGCCGCGCTCTACTGGTTCGGACGGATGCTGGTCGGGGGGGAAGACCCGCTTTACATCGCCCGCCGTCTGGTCCGATTCGCGTATGAGGATGTGGGCCTTGCGGACCCTAACGCCGCGGTCCAGGCGCTGGCCGGCTGGGATACGTTCGAGCGCCTTGGTTCCCCTGAAGGCGAGTTGGCATTGGTGCAGGTGGTTATCTATCTGGCGACGGCCCCGAAATCGAATGCGGCCTATAAGGCGTTCAGCGCGGCCAAGCGCGCGGCCAAGGAAACCGGATCGCTGGCGCCGCCCAAGCATATCCTGAACGCGCCGACCAAGCTGATGAAGGATATCGGCTACGGCGACGGCTATGCCTATGACCACGACGCGCCGGACGGGTTCTCCGGCCAGAACTACTTTCCCGACCAGATGGCGCGACAGAAGCTTTACAGCCCGGTTGAACGTGGATTCGAGCGGGAGATCCGCAAACGGCTGGAATATTGGCGGAAGCTGCGTTCCGAACGGTCGTCGAACGGCGAATAGGACCGGCCGTGTCCCGATGGACAGGCTGGGGACGATTGTCCCGCGCTTTTCGGATCTATTTAGCCAAAGGTCTACACAGAAACATTTTCGTAATGGATCGGTAACGGACGGGTCACCTCCGCCGTGTATCCGACGCCCTGTTGTCACACCGCGCCATATGGCGGCGGCGTGGACCCGTTGAGCCGATGAAGATGGTTTGAAACCACGACGGCGCCGACGGTTTGTATTTCTGGCGTCGGGGGCAAAATGACGAACATCGTCGAGGTAAAGTCCGTCAATAAGCGTTTCGGGCGTGGTCCGGTCGTCTTGAATGACATCAACCTGGCGATTCAGGAAGGAGAGATGGTTGCCCTGATCGGGGCATCCGGGTCGGGCAAATCCACCTTGCTGCGCACGATTTGCGGCCTTGAAACCGCCGACAAGGGGGTCGGTAAGATTTCCCTTTTTGGCCGGATGACTCAATCCGGCGGAAAATGCACGCCGGCGCAGCGTGAGTTGCGCTCTCAGGTCGGCGTGATCTTTCAACAATTCAATCTGGTGACGCGTCTCTCACTGCTGACCAATGTGCTGGTCGGGCGATTGGGCCGGATTCCGAAATGGCGCGGTTTGCTGGGGCTGTTCCCGGAAAGCGATCGCGTAAAGGCCTTGAAGGCCTTGGAACGCGTGGGAATGGCGGAAAAGGCCCGCCAACGGGCATCGACCCTGTCGGGCGGTCAACAGCAACGCGCGGCGATTGCGCGGGCGTTGACGCAGGAGGCCCGCCTGATCCTTGCCGACGAGCCGATCGCCTCTCTCGACCCGGCTTCCGCTGAACGCGTCATGGAAACCCTGAGCACGATCAACCGGGAGGACGGCGTCACGGTCGTCGTGTCGCTGCATCAGATCGATCATGCCTTCAAACATTGCCACCGGATTGTCGCCCTGAAAGACGGCGTCGTTGCCTATGACGGCGCGACCGCAGGCATCACACCGGAAAATATCGCGAGCCTTTATGGCGTGGAGGGCTTGGACCTCATCAAGGACGCCCGTCCCAAGGCCGGCGAAGAAGAAGCGCCCGACAGCCGGGAGACCCGCCGTTTGAGGCCAGTTGCCGTGGCTTCCTGAGGGAATTCGGACCCGGAAAGCCACATCCAAGAGTATCCGTTCAACCGATCCATACATGGAAGGGAGTGTCAGTACCATGTTGAAGAAACTTATTGCGGCGGCGACCATTGCCGCGGGCATGACGGCGGTTGCCGCGCAAGCCGAAGAAATGCCGAAGTCGTTGAACTTCGGCATCATTTCCACGGAATCCTCTTCCGCGCTGGAGTCCAGCTTCGGACCGTTCCTGGAAGACATGTCCAAGAACCTCGGCGTCGAAGTAAAGCCGTTCTTCGCCAGTGACTATGCCGGTGTTATCGAAGGCATGCGCTTCGGTAAGGTCGACGTCGCCTGGTTCGGCAACAAATCCGCGATCGCGGCGGTTGACCGTGCCGGCGGTGAAGTTTTCGCGCAGACCATCAAGGACGACGGTTCCCGCGGTTACCATTCGTTGCTGATCACGCATAAGGACAGCGGCATCAACAGCCTCGAAGACGTCCTGAAATGCGACAAGACGCTGACCTTCGGCAATGGCGATCCGAACTCCACGTCCGGTTTCGCGATCCCCGGCTATTATGTCTGGGCGCTGAACAACAAGACGCCGGAAGACTGCTTCAAGCGTGTCGTGAGTTCCAACCATGAAGGCAATGCCATGGCCGTTGCCAACAAGAAGGTCGACGTCGCCACCAACAACACCGAGTCCATTTATGCGCGCCTCGGTAAGACGAACCCGGAAGCGGCCGCCAACATCAAGGAAATCTGGCGTTCGCCGATGATCCCGTCCGACCCGATCGTCTGGCGCAAGGAACTGCCGCAGGTGGCCAAGGAGAAGATCTACTTCTTCTTCATGCAGTACGGCCGTTTCGGCGATGTCGCGAAGGTTGAGCGTGAGCGTGAGATTCTGGCCGGCGTCTCGGATGGTTGGGGACCGTTCCTCGCTTCCTCCAACGCCCAGCTGCTCGACGTTCGTCAGATCGAGGCTTTCAAAGCCAAGCTGAAGGCTCAGAACAACGACAAGCTGAGCGACGACGAGAAGAAGGCCGCGATTGCCGCTGCCGAAAAGGAACTGGCTGAGTTGCAGGCCTATTCCAAGATCGTCGGTCCGGCCGGCTACTAAAATACTGAATGGTTGTCGGGAGCTTCCCTGATGGAAGCTCCCGATATTCTTTTGTCATCTTAAGAAAAGCGGTTCCTGACATGGCGACGACACAGATTGACCAAGCGGATCTTTTATCGCCGGCCATCCGGGAGCAATTGAAACCGGACTGGAAGAACTTTCTGACGAAGTTCCTTATCGTGGCCATTATCGCCGTGTTGTTGGGTGTTTCGTATCACCCGGCGGAGGTCAACAACTGGACATTCCTGTTCAGCGACGCCGGCAACATGGCCACTTTCATCGGCGAATTTCTACAGCCGAACTTCCTGGATTTGGATGTATATCTGCTGAAGATGGTGGAAACCGTTCAAATCGCACTTTGGGGCACCTTCCTGTCGATCCTGTTCGGGATACCCTGTGCCCTGCTTTGTTCCAGCAACATCGCCCCGATCTGGATCGTTCAGCCGATGCGGCGCCTTATGGATGCCTGCCGTGCGATCAACGAGTTGGTTTTCGCCATCCTCTTCGTCGCCGCAGTCGGTTTGGGCCCATTCGCGGGCGTCATGGCCCTGTTCATCCACAATCTCGGGATCATATCGAAACTCTTTTCGGAAGCGGTCGAGGCGATCGACACGAGGCCGGTGGAGGGAATTCGTTCAACCGGTGCCAGTCGTCTGCAGGAAATCGTCTATGGCGTGATCCCCCAGGTCCTGCCGCTTTGGTCGAGTTTTTCGCTTTATAGGTTCGAAACCTTGGTACGATCGGCCACTGTACTGGGCATCGTCGGTGCCGGCGGGATCGGCTTCACCTTCTACGAATCCTTCCGCAGTTTCCAATACGACAAGGCAGGTGCCATCATCATCGTCGTCGTGGTGGTCGTTTCACTGATCGATATCCTCTCCGCGCGCTTGCGAAAGGCACTGGTTTAAGACCAACCTCTTGTATAGGCTGCGGAAAGTAGCCCTGCACAGGGGGAGGTTATTTGTTAGAGCGCGACGAACGCGACCTGCCGTCCGACGGGAACGGCAGCGAAGAGGTGTCCGGCACGCCCGTCGCCGGGGCCGCGCTATTCCGTGTTTTCAGGGCCGGGGAGGATATGGCGCTGACCTGGGGAAGCGAAGCATTTTGCACGCTGACAGGGCTCGATCCGGCGCAATTTCCGATTTCCATGGCGCAGTGGTTGGAGACCTGCATTCATCCCGAAGACTGGTCGATAGCAACGGCGAAAATGGAAACCATCGCCAGCAAAGTGGGGGCGCGCAAGGAATACAGGGTGAGGTCACCCTCCTCCGCCGGTGAAGAGAATTGGTTCTGGCTCCGGGAAGAACTGCTGCTTCGCGATGCCACCACAGGCAGTTGCGAATGTCTCTCCCTGGTCTCCGATGTTACGCATGAGCGGACCCTGCAGGACGAGCTGCGCGCCGCCAAGGAGGACCTGGAGCAAACGGTCGCCCTCAACAATCTGGAGATCGCCCAGACATCCTTGCAGTACCTGGAACTGATCGACAGTTCGGTACAGGGGATCTTCGTTCACGACGGAGAGATGTTGGGCTATGCGAATGCCGCCCTTGCGACAATGCTCGGATATCCAGGCGCTAAGGATCTGATCGCGGTCGGGCAGATATGGAAACTCTTTGCCGAGGACGAAGTGGCTCGGTTGAAGTCCTACCGCGACCACCGGGACAAGGATGAACTCGCGCCCAATACCTATCAGTGTCGGATGTTGCGAAAAGACGGGTCCACCATGTGGGCGGAGGTTCGCGTTTCCACGCCGCGTTGGAAGGGCGCCATGGGCTATCTCGGCCTGGTCATCGATATCTCCGAAAGGCGGGCGAGCGAAGAGGCAATGATGGCTGCGCGCCGGGAGGCGGAGCGCGCCAATAAATTGAAATCCGACTTCCTGGCCAAGATGAGCCACGAGTTGCGGACGCCGCTGAACGCGATCATCGGGTTCTCCCAATCGCTCGGGACCCAGGGGGTCGAAAGCCTGACCGAGGAGAGACTGACCGAATATACCGGTTATATCCAGGATGGCGCCGAGCACCTGCTTCATATCGTGAACGAGATCCTGGATCTGTCGAAGATCGAAGCGGGCCGGTATGAATTGGACGAAGGGCCCGTCAGCATGAGGGACGTCATCCTGCGGGCGCGGGAGATGGTGTCGGGCTTGGCCCAGACGCGCAAGGTCACCGTAAAGACTTCCGGGCTGGACGACAGCGAGATAAAGGTGATCGCCGATGAGCGGGCCATGCTGCAAGTGGTTCTGAACTTGCTCAGCAATGCGGTGAAGTATGGCTGGGAAGGCGGCGATGTCGAGATATCGGTGACGGACCCGGATGAGGATGCCGGCATTTCCATCGTTTTCACGGATACCGGTGACGGTATTCCCCCCGAACGCATGGATTTCATCCTGACACCGTTCGGTAGGCTCGGGAACAACGATGCCTACAAGTCAGGCGGAACCGGGCTGGGATTGCCGATCGTCAAATCCCTGGTCGACATGCATGGCGGCGATTTGATCATCGACTCGACGGTCGGGATCGGCACGACGGTGACCGTTAAACTGCCCGCGGTTCGTCGATTGAGTTGATCGGCTTCCGGACCGTATCCCGTATCAGGTCAGAGCACCCTCTTCATGCCCACATGCGAGGCCGTGAATCCGAGATCCTCGTAGAACCGTGCGGCATCCTTGCGTGCGGCGTTGGTCGAAAGCTGGGCCAAGTGGCAGTTCCGGCGCCGACCTTCCTCGATGGCCCATTGGAACATCTGACGGCCATACCCGTGACCGCGATAATCCGCCGCCACGCGGACGGATTCGATCTGCGCGCGTGACCGGCCCTTGAAACTGATGGAAGGGATGACCGTGAACTGCATCATCGCCATGACGGTCCCGTCTATTTCCCCGACGATTATGTCATTGTAGGGGTCGGCTTCGATGGCGTCGAACGCGTCCTTGTAGGCCTGGTTCAAGGGCAGGCTGGCGTCTTCTCTCTGCTGACCGAGAATGTCGTCCGCCAGCATCGTCACGAGTGCAGGCAAGTCTTCCGCTGTGGCTGTTCGTATCAGCATGGTCGGTGTCATGGCGTTTGGCTTCTTTCGACAGGGCGGTGAGGGAAATCAGACCTCAGCGAACATAACGGGCCAAACGGGTGAATGCACGGGCCCGGTCGAGCGGGTCGGTGATCGTTGAGGCGATGGCCAAGGCGCGATCCTGGCGCCGGTCGCTCTTGATTTCCGCCACCGTCAGGACAAAGACCTTGCGAAGCCGAGAGGCTATTTCCGAGAAGGATTGCTCTGCGCGTTCTTCGATCTCCGGGGTGAGGGCGGTCGAACCGACGGCGGCCAGGCGCCAATAGGCATCGGCCCGGAAGTGAGGTTGATCTATCCGCGCGGTCGCGGCTGCAGCCTTCCGCGTTTCCGCCAAGTCTTTGTTGGAAGTCGCCACCCGTGCAATATGGGTGAGGCTCGCCTCGTATTGCGCAAAGGAGCGTGCGTAATTGAGGTCGATGCCTTCGATCAAAGCCTCGCTTTCCGCAAGGGCTCGGTCCGCCATGGCCAACTCGCCGGCATCGATCGCCATTCTACCGAATCGGGCCCAGGCGACCGCCCTGTAGCGGCTCTCTGGAATGGTTTCGATTTCCCGCTCTGCGGTGTCCCAGTTGCCTGAACGCGCAGCTGGAACCCAGTTGGCGGCGCTGCCGTCATTCGGATCGCCCAAATCGTCCGTTTCGCGCTTACCACCGGCGGGTTGGGTGGATTCTTCCGCGGCGACAGTGTCGCCCAACAATCGCAACACCGTTCTTGGATCGTCCATCAGGGCCAAAACGTCGTACACACGTTCATTCTCACCGGCGTCGTGAAAAGCCGATGCGACCGCGCTCAAGGCCCAGTCCCGGCGGCCTTCGTCTGGTACACGATAGGCATGGGCAAAGGCTTCCTGCAGCAGACAGACGGGCGACGGCGCCGCGACGCAACTGCCCAAGGCAGCTTCAAGAGGCGGCGGCGGCTTTCGATTGCGGCGCGCGTTCTGTAACGGCCCTATAGAAGCCAGAATACGTTCCGCCTCAACACGCCCCAATTGCTTGGACTGTTTGAGGGACTGAAGGGCCTCCTGCAATTGCAGCTTGACCGTGTCGCGATTTGCCTCGTCATTTGGCGGAGAGGGCTGAACCGCCGCAATCTGAATTCCGGCGGATGCGCCGGCGGTGTGAGGCGATGCGCCGATGACAGTCATGATGACGGCAAGCCCCAGGATTCGCGGGGCATGCAGACAGGCCCGAAGACGTGAATGTCTTACGAGCACCGGGAAACGACTTCCCCCCGCCGGCACCGTGACTTCTTCCATATCCAAGACCAGGGATAAACGATTTGGCCGATTCTGCCCGATTTGCGCGCGATCACAAAGTCAAACCCGCCTGCCAGGTAATTATTGCGTTTCCGGACCGGTAATAACCTGTTTTGCGTCGCCATTCCGCTTGTACATGGTTCCATTCGGGCAGTATCGTGCGCCGCAGAACCGCAATGGTTCGCCGATGCGTCGTTATTCAAGTCATAAGGGGGCCAATTCATGGCGATTGAACATCCATATCTGATGTTCCTGGGGGATGCTGCAGACCAACTGGCGGCGAAGGTCGCCAATGGCGTTAGAATGTGGCGTCCGGAATGGTGTGTCGGTCAATTCCGGCTGCCGGGCTGCAACGCCGATCTGGGCCTTCCGGATATGACGATCGAGGAAGCCGCGGCCGCGGGGGTCAAAACAATCATCGTCGGCGTCGCGAACCGTGGCGGCATCATTCCCAGTGCCTGGGTGAACAACCTCGTCCAAGGTGTCGAACTGGGCATGGATGTGGCCAGCGGTCTGCATAACAAGGTTGCGGATATTCCCGAAATCGCGGACGCGGCGAAAGCCAACGGCAGGAAGCTCTTTGACGTCCGCCATCCGACCCGGGCCTTCGATGTCGCAAAGGGGACGAAACGCCCCGGCAAGCGACTGTTGGCCGTCGGCACGGACTGTTCGGTCGGGAAGATGTTTGCGGCCCTGGCCGTTGAGCGCGAAATGAAGGCGCGCGGCATGAAAGCCACCTTCCGTGCGACCGGGCAGACCGGTATTTTCATTGCCGGCGACGGTGTTTCCGTCGATGCCGTCGTGGCGGATTTCATCTCAGGCGCGACCGAGTGGCTGTGCCCGGCGAATGACGAAGATCACTGGGATGTTGTCGAAGGCCAAGGCAGCCTGTTCCACGCCTCCTTCGCCGGTGTCAGCATGGGGCTTCTGCACGGCTCGCAAGCCGATGCTTTGGTCATGTGTCATGAGCCGACGCGTACCCATATGCGCGGTCTTCCCGATTTCCCGTTGCCGGGTTTGAAGGAGTGCATTGCGTTGAATGAGGAATGCGGCCGGCTGACCAACCCGAACTGCAAGGTCGTCGGGGTTTCCGTCAACACCGTGGCCCTTGGCGACGCCGAGGCCAAGGATGTCCTCGCCAAGATCGCGGATGAAACCGGTTTGCCGACCACGGATACCTTCCGTTATGGCGCAGGTCCGATTGTGGACGCGTTGTAGGCCGTCATGGTTCTGCTCAAGTCGGTTTGTCATGAGAGTTGGCCGCTCGCCGCGGCCTTCTCCATTTCGCGGGGAACCAAGACCACCGCCGAAGTCGTCGTTGTCGAATTGACGGATGGCGACTTTCGCGGGCGAGGTGAATGCGTCCCGTATCCCCGATATGGGGAATCCGTTGAAAGCGTCATGGCCCAAATCGAAGCGGCTCGGAGCGATCTGGCCAACGGTATGGATCGCATCGCCCTTCAATCCGCGATGCCTGCCGGTGCGGCGCGATGCGCGTTGGACGGTGCTTTCTGGGACTTGGAAGCCAAGCGTTCCGGTCGCCGCGCCTGGCAACTGGCCGGAGAGCGGGAACCGGGGCCTGTGACGACCGTTTATACGATCAGCCTCGATACGCCGGAGAAGATGGGGGCCTCGGCGAAGGCCAATGCATCCAGGCCCCTGATGAAGTTGAAGCTGACTGGTGAAGGGGATCTCGACCGGGTAGCGGCTGTCCGCGAGAACGCGCCGAACACCGACCTGGTCGTGGACGCGAATGAAGGTTGGTCGCCGGAAATGGTCGAACCTTTCTCCGCGGAACTGGCGGCGCTGGGCGTGAAGATGATCGAGCAGCCCTTGCCGGCCTCGGATGATTCCGTACTGGCGTCCCTTGATCACCCGATCCCGATTTGCGCCGATGAGTCGGTTCATACGCGTGACGGGTTGGCGGCATTGGCCGACAGGTATGACATGATCAATATCAAGTTGGACAAGACCGGCGGGTTGACCGAAGGCTTGGCCCTGAAACGGGAAGCCGAGGCGGCCGGGCTCGGCATCATGGTCGGATGCATGGTTGGGACCTCCCTGTCCATGGCGCCGGCCGTGCTGCTCGGGCAGGGGGCAAGGGTGGTCGATCTGGACGGGCCGTTGCTGCTGGCAAAGGACCGGCCGGAAGGCCTGACCTTCCAGGGAAGCGTTATCTCTCCGCCGGCGCCTTCCCTTTGGGGCTGATGCGGTTGAGATCAGGAACTGGGATGTGACGACCGACGCCCAAATCGATCCGGATGAACCGCAGGGCCTCGCCATGCTGGGGACCGTCAGGTGGGCAATCGGTTTCGTGTTTCACAATTTCGGATCGCTTCTGAAGATATCGGTCACACCGTTCATCCTGTCGGTGATCCTGACGAACCTTCAGAATATGATCCCGCTTTTCGGTCTCGCGGACCTGAAAGGGTGGGGAGACCCGCTCTTCAGCATCCTGATCTTGGCGGCCTTGGCGCCGCAAGCGACGGCCTGGCACCGGTTTGCCCTTCTCCCCGATCAAAGATTGCGGTGGTGCCAGTTTGTTTTTGGCCGCCGGGAGTTGAAGTTTCTGCTTATCAGTCTGGCCGGATATCTCCTGACCATCCTGGTGGGACTCGCCACGGCGGCGTTGATTGCCCCCATGCCGCAGATCTGGATGGCCATTCAGATTCTCGCCGCATTGCTGGTGATGTGGATCATGGCGCGTTGCGCCATGTTTCTGCCGGCGGCCTCGATCGGGTCGGATTTGGGCTTTGCGGATTACCTTCGGATGACCAAGGGCATCGCCGGTCGCATCATCGGCGTGTATCTGGTCGCCGGTATTCTGATGACGATTTTCGGCTATGGTTTCATGGCTTTGAGTGAGATTGCCGTCAGGCTTACCGTCGGGATGCCCGACCTGGTCCCCCTTGTCGCGGAAACATTGCCGCGCGCCTTCTTCAACCTGCTGGCGGTCGGTGTATCGATTTCGATTCTATCGTCGATCTACAAACAGATACTCAGCAGCGAGTTTGAGGGGCGGTCCGGCCCCGACACTGCCCAACCGGGTGACGGCACTGTCTGATCAGTCCGTTTTCCGGACGATGTCGATGAGTGCGCCGAGCTCTTCTTCCGTATTGAAGTAGTGTACGGAAGCCCGGATCGTCACGTCCACGTCGGCCGCCACAAGATCGTCGCGCGTCAATTGGCGACTTGAGAGCGAGACGTTGATTTTGTGCTTGGCGAGCTCGGACTGGATCGTCTGGGGGGCGACCCCTTTCTTCGTGAAGGTAACGATTCCACACTGCCGCTCGCCTTTATCCCACACCGTGACGCCAGGGAGGGCGGACAGTCCTTCGCGGAGGGATCGCGATAGGGTCTGAATGCGGGCCCAGGTTTCCGTTACGCCCAATTCGAGGCCATAGTCGAGTGCGACTCCAAGCCCGATCTTGCCGGCGAAGTAGCATTCCCAATTCTCGAACCGCTTTGCGTCGTCTCGGATTTGGATGTCGTTGACCGAGGTCCAGGTTGCGGCGTGGTTGTCGAGGAATGGCGGTTCAAGCTTCTCGATCCAAGAGTCGCGCACCCAAAGGAAACCGGTGCCGCGCGGGCCGCGGATGTATTTTCGGCCCGTGGTGGAGAGCATGTCACATCCGATTTCTTCAACATCGATCGGCATCTGACCGACGGACTGGCACGCGTCCACAAGATAGGGAATGCCGTGCCGTCTGGCGATTTTGCCAACCAATTCCACCGGGTTGATAAGGCCGCCATTGGTCGGGATATGGGTCAGGCTGATCAGCCGCGTTCGGTCGGTTATCAGGTTCTCAAGGGCTGTGACATCAATCTGCCCGCTCTCATCGTCGGGCGCCATGTCGATCTCGACGCCGTATCGCTTCGCGACCTGGATGTAGGAGATCATGTTGGAGCTGTAGTCGGCGCGAGAGGTCAGGATCCTGTCGCCGCTTTGCCAGTCGAAAGCGTAGAAAGCCATGTCCCAGGCGCGGGTCGCGTTCTCAATAAACGCGATTTCGTTGCGTTTGCCGCCGACAGAACGCGCCGCGGCGTCATAGAACCGTTCAAGCAGGGCATCGTTCTGCGCCTTCGCCTCATACCCGCCGATATCGCATTCCAGTTGCAGATGATCCAACACGGCCTTGTGGACAGGCCGGGGCATAAGCGATGCGCCCGCATTGTTGAAATGGATCAGCCCCTCCGCACAAGCCGGCGTGTCCTGGCGGGTACCTGCGACCGAAAAGCTCATCGATATCTCCTGGAGGGTTTAGGGTATTTGGGCCTTCCGGGCCGATTGCGCGCTGTCGGGGGTATTTGCCGGTTGTTCCGCCTCGGCGGTGACCACGGCCTTGGGGGGGAAGCAAAGTGAGGCTTTCGTTCCGACGCCGACGGTACTTTCCAGAATGAACAACCCGTCGTGAAGCGTCATGAGGCTGTCGACCAAAGGCAGTCCCAGACCAGTGCCCTCATACTGTCGCGACAGATCGGAATCGATTTGGGTGAATGGCATCAGAGCTTTCTCAATGTCACCCTTTTCCATCCCGATCCCGCTGTCGGACACGATGAGAGTCATACCGCCTTCATCGGTCATTTCCACTGACACAGCGACGGTACCACCAGCTTGCGTGAACTTGACGGCGTTCGACATGAGATTGATCAGCATCTGTCGAACCAGCTTGTCCTCGCTTAACAAGGCCGGCAAGTCGCTTGGTACGCGGTTTTCCAATGTCAGGCCGATGGCATCGGCGCGCTGTTTCACCAGTTTCAGGCTGGCCGCGACGGCCTCCGGCACCGATACCGGTTCGGGGTTCAGGCTTCGTTGCCCCGCTTCGCCTTTTGCAAGGTCCAGAATGTCATTGATGATGGACAGAAGATGCCGCCCGCTCTCGCGGATGTCGTTCGCGAAATCCTTGTATTTCGGCGACGGCAATTCGCCGTACAATTCATCATGAATGACTTCGGCGAAGCCGATGATGGAATTCAGCGGGGTTCGCAATTCGTGGCTCATTTGGGCCATGAACTGGGTCCGCGTGCGGTTCGCCCGTTCGGCCTCTTCCTTGGCGGCCTGCAACTCGCGCTCGCGTCGTTTGGATGCCGTGACGTCGATCTCCATAATCAACGCCCCACCGGCCTTGGTCGGCGTGACCCGGCGCTCGATCCAGGCATCTCCCAATGGAAATTGAAGATCCGAGCGTTGGGGGCTGCGCCACCGCGACAGTTCCCGGTCGACCGTTTCCTGCGTCAATACCGCACCGGAATCCCCGATGTCCCGCTGCAGGAGCGCGGCGACCGCTTCCGCCATCGGTGTCCCGACCTTCAACCTGTCGGCAACGTCGATATAGAGACTGCGGCTTTGTATGTTGGTGACCACCAGACGCTCGTTCTGATCAAACATCAGAATGCCGCCTTGCAGTCCGTTGACCGCGTCCGACAGACGCGCATGTGCCTGTTCGGCGCGCTGCTCGGCCAGGACATGGGCCGTGACGTCACGGCCGACGCCTCTATATCCGTTGAACCGCCCGTTCTTGCCGAAGAACGGGACGCCGCTGACGGATATGTAACGGGTTTCGCCGTCCTTGCCCTTCGTTGCGTATCGAAAGTTCTGGAACGAGCGGTGTTCCTCAAGAGTCGCGAAATGTTCGAGGACGCTCGCATCGGCACTGCTCTGGATCAGATCCTGGCGCCGCTTGCCGATCAATTCATCGGGGTTGATACCGGTATGGGGCAGCAGTCCGCGCGAGAAATACGTATAGCGGTGATCTTCGTCGGTCTGCCAAAGCCATTCGGATCCCGCATCGGCATAGTCCGCCAACCTCTGTTCCCGCGCCGCCAGGGCCAGTTCGCGTTTCTTGACCTCAGTAATATCGATAAAGACGCCGGCCGTGTATCCTCCCGGCAATCGGCGTTCCCGATAGCGAATCCACTGCCCTTTGTTGGTCAAGACCTCCAAAGGATGTGTCGGGTCCTGGTGCCATTTGAGATGCGAGTTCAGTTGATCTTCCGGCGGCAGCGTTTTCCCGGTCTGTGTCCCCACCTTGATCAATTCACTGAGAACTTCCGTGTAGGGCCTGGAAATCTTCGAGGGTATGTCGACGCCCGGAAACGCCTCGCGCAGGCCTTTGCTGGCATAGGTCAGGATATCGTCCGGATCCAATAGAACGAATCCGAACTCCGAATCGTCGGCATCCAACAGTTCCTGAAGATGGTCGGCTATGTCCGCTCTTGCTGCCATTACTGTCCTTGTCCAGCACGGGCCGGACCGAACCTCTCCCGAATATTAGGGTTCTTTGATTTTTTACTTTGGGAACCCGCGAGAGAACCTAGCCTTGTTCCAGTAGAGTAGTAAACGCGAACTGGGAACAATTAGGTCTTTAGTTCATGCCGGTCCGATTTTCAGGAGGGATTTGGGTTCGATGCCGTTTGCAGCGGCGCCGGTGCCAGGAATGGATTGGAAAGGGCCTTTTTCGACCCGGCCGCTTGGCCGTTGGCGGGATACATGACGCGGGCGCGGGCGTTGTGTTCCGCCTGATATTGCGCTTTCAGACTTCTCGGCGGCCAGGCGGCGGTCTTCAAATAGCTCATGCGTTGCTGGCCCGCATCGGCGATCGGGGAACCGTTCGGAACCGCGGCAACCGGAGATTCGCCGGTCTTCGCGATGAGGGGAGACGTTCCCTGCGCGGGGGCAGGGTTCATTACGCCGCCATAGGGCGCCTTGCCCAGGGGGCGCGAGTCCTGCCCCTCGACGTCGGAGGCGAACTGACTGGCGAAGCGGGTATGGTCGGCGGCCGACATCGGGTGGCCGGTTTGCCGCAGGGCGACGAGTTCGGCGCGGACCTTTTTGCGATAGGGAATGTTCCGCGATGGCGTGGCTGAATGATAGTAACGGACCGCCTTGTCCCAATTGCCGTGTCGGTCCTTCAGATCCATCAGGAAGCTTGCGGAATAGGCGACGTTGGTGACCGGATCGAAGGCTTCCTCCAGAGAGGAGAAGGCGAGCGCGTGGTATTGCAGATTTATCTGCATGCAACCGACGTCGATGTTGGTGACGCCTGACTGCAACAGGCCGCGGACCGCGTTGATCGCGTCCTGCTTCGTCTTGAAGTACCGGCCCCGGCCCTGTGCCATCACGGTCCAGGGCCATGCAATTCGGCCGCCGGCCTCGGCCTTGAAAATTCCGGATTCGACAAGTGAGATGGCGCCCATCAGGTGTTGTGGAATGCCGGTCAGGCTTTCCGCCGCGGTAACGGCGTCGCGGCACAATTGTTCCGGCGCACGGCCTTGCTGCGACGGCATGGGCGATGCGGATGCACCTGTCTGCGACAGGACAATGGCAATGGCGAACGCCGACAACGTGGCCGGCAAGCGTGGCCAGGCAGGCATGGATTTCCCTCTCTCAATCTCTCCTCGAGTAACTCAGCAATCGCCGTGCCAGTCGGTGGATATCGGCATATCCATAGGGAATGCAGAGGACTTTCATTTCCGGCGGGCAAAGGGCTTGCCACCCCGGCGTGGGGGTGCTAAATCGCGCGCCTCGTCAGGAAAAACACCCTCCCGGCAGCAGCAGGGGCGGGCGGTTTGGCGGAAATAGGGCGCGTAGCTCAGCGGGAGAGCACTACGTTGACATCGTAGGGGTCACTGGTTCAATCCCAGTCGCGCCCACCATGATTAACCCCTTGGGAAACCAAGGGGTTTTTCTTTTATGCGACATGATGGGTGTATCGGTTTGTGGTTCTGGGGCACCAATAGGGCACTATTGGCCGGTGTTTTGCCCCCGGTGTTCGAGCCGTTGCGCCCTTCCCATGGAAAGAAGGCATATCCGGCCCTGTCACCACAATGGCGTCACTTTCCCTTGCGTCGTGCCCGCTGTGCGCGTTGAAAGTCAATTTTAACCTTCTTTAGCTCTCCAGCTTCGGTGATGTTCCAATCGGGCCGGAAACACTCCCGTTCCTTCATTGACTCGATTGCGGCCTCAATTCGGCTCCACCACTGCAATATATGTGCGGCTTGAAGGTGACACTGTGCCATGCCCCATTTTGGAGGAAGCTGGATCACTCGGAGTCCAGTATCGAAGACAGCGTTTATCTGGGGGGATAGCGAAGCGAAGTCCTTGTCGGCGGTAAGAATAGCACGGCCGCCCTCGCGGGCGAACTGAGTGATCCAGTATACATCAGATGAACCGGCTCCGCCGGCCTCATGTATCGAGGTGAATTCCCAACCGGGACTCAAGGCCATTTCGCGAACTGCGGTCACGATTTTTGGAGAGACGTGCTCGTCTGCTCGTATTCTCAAGCGGCAACGAGCTCGTATTCAATTGCGGATGTTACTGCGTCGATAGGCACGTCGAACCAATCGGCTACACGTGCCTTGTTTTTGTCCGCTCTCCATTGCCGGAACAGCACCACGGTTGGGACGGTTGTTCCGCGCACGATTGGTTTCCCGAAGGCGACGCGGGGGTCGATAACGACATTTGGAGAGGTTGCAAGGCGGGGATGCCAGACCTTTGCCAAATAGGTTTGGGGATCAAACTCGACACCCTTTTCGATAGTGTGTTCGATAGTTTCCCACATTTCGAGTTGGCCGGACGCCATGTCCCACGCAACTCGGTCTTTGTTCTCTTTGGCGACTGTCGCGAAAATCGTTCTGCGATCAGTAACGTACTTCTCGCTCGACAGTGCCAATGGATGATGCACGCCCCAGGCTTGCCGCGCCTTCTCGGCGGCCAGCCGTAACGTTGGCATTGAAACACTCTGAGACCGGAAAACTGCGATAAATCGCAACTCCATCAAATCTAGGAAACTGACCGTTCTAGGGTCATCGAAATCCCGATCAATTACCGGGCCTGCATTGCTATTCGAATACCCATTCAGCCAAGACCTGACGACACGAGGATTAACACCGACTAAGCGCGCGGCTTCGGTGATGCTGAAGAATCCTGCCATAAGCGGATCGAAATCAGTCCCAGATTTGGCCATCTCTCCAAACTCTTTACGTCACAATTGCCGAACGCCAGCGAGCGTGGCATGGCACAGCTATTATACCATATACGGCCTCTAAAACCTTAGTCCATCGTGGGCATGGGAGAAATCGTGACTTGAGCCAGGTCAATCACCGCGTCGGGTTGAGGCGCTGATTCTGCGTAATCGCCCGCACGCTCAGTCATTCAAGGCATCCAACCCCTTCCTTGTGATCGAATAGAGGTCAGGCCCTCGCCGCTGCGGCGTGCGCTCCAGGTAGCCTTCCGCCGCCAGCCTCTTGAGGGCGATATTCTCTTGTGGGGTCGGTTCCCGGCGCATTGTTCCGAATGCTGACTTGTACGGCCCGGGAAACGCGGCAATCAGAATCAGGTCGGAATCTGTCATCGGAGTTGGATTCGCTATGTTGAAGATTGTTGGCGTCAAGGAAGCTGCCGAGAGGCTTGGTTTATCCGTTCGCGTCCTTGAGGCGCACCTGCAAAGTATCGGACCCGTGGATGAACATGGAAACCCGTATTATCGAATGACGCCAGGTCGTGGGAAGCGGCTGTTCAGCGAAGAACAATTGGAAATGATCTGGGAGTCCCTTCCTCAAGGCATCGAAGTGCCCAAGATTAACATCACGTTGCCGGACGTTACCCGTCGGGGACGACGCTCAATGAAAGCGAGAAGCGCCGAACAGAGTTGCCACATGATAAGGATGGCAGAGACACTAGAACGTCGAATCGAGCGGGAACGCCGAGAGAAAAAAGACACTAAGTACCTTGAACGATTTGTGGCGAAGTTGAGGAAGGAGGCAAAGGAAAAAGGCAACGCTTGATCCGTTGATTCAGGGAGCCACAAAGACGTTGTAAAAATTGCCACGCAACCCTAGTCGCACTGGAATTTAGACGGCGGTATCATCGTCCCATGAGAATCGTCTTTCCCTTCCGCCGGCCTAAGCGTGGGTTTCGGCTGTCGCCGCGTGAAGGCCTGATGGCGCTGGCGATGTTCGCAGCGGTGTTCATCGCCAATTTCGCTTTCGACGAACAACCGCGCAGCACCCTCGCTGCCGTCGCTGGGCAGTTGCTTCCGGTCTCCGATTCATCGATTGCCGGGACTGTAACGCATGTCAGGGACGGCGACACGATTGAGGTGGAAGGCGTGCCGATCCGGTTAAATGGCCTGTCAGCGCCGGAACGTGGGGAACCGTTCGGCAAGGCGTCTTCCGACTTCATGCGCGCCCTGGTGCTCGGGAAGGCTGTACGGTGCGAGTTGAACGGGGAACGGACGCATGACCGGTTGGTCGGGGTTTGTTACCTGGACGGGGCCGATATCTCAGCCCTGATTATCCGGGAAGGTCTGGCCCGCGACTGTCCCCGATATAGTGGCGGTAAATATGCTGCGGACGAGCGACAGGCGAAGCGCAGAGGCTTGCATGATAGCTATCGACTACCCAGCTACTGTCGTTAGTTAAATTGGGGGAGCATATGTTTAGGGCTACTTTGCCTCTTACGCTGGCGCTGATTGTCTCAAACGCAGCGGCAGCAGAAGACGTCTGCAATGTCACGGAGTTCATTCAGGAAATGCACGGAAAGGATGGACCTCTTGATCATTGCATTGAGGGGGACATTGCGCACTTCCAGGTGGATTCGACAATGGTTCCGTATAGTACGGTCGTCGCCAGATACTGCGACTTCTCAAAAGAGGTCGTCGTAGAGTTTAACCCGTCAGGCAACCCAGTTCATGTGGTCTGTGCGTACAAGTGGAAATGGGCGAAGGATGTAAAGCGTAAACCTCACCCGGATGCCCGCTAGTTCCGCGCCAAACATAGTAAAATGACCACAGCCTGATCATGTCCAGAACGCTACTGTTTTGAATACCATTCATCGAGCAGAGCCATCGGGTCCGGGCCAAGTTCTTCTGAATGAATACCCGCTTCATGATCCATTGCCCTTTCCAGGGCTTTTCGGTCATAACGCACGACGGGTCGTTTCCTATTTGGAGAGGTCGAGACTATCGGGCGTGGATAGAGTCCTTCGGCAACCTTCTTATCAAAGATATCTTCCGGCCAACCGGTAAGGGTGATGGCTTCTGTTTTCGTAAGTCGCCTGGATTCGATCTTCTGCTTAACCATTGCAGGTCCAATTCGGCCAACGCTTTCGTTCGCAAAAACTGCCGCTAGGCCACCGAGAGAAGCACTGACATAGGATTGCAAAGTGTAGAGTGAAATCCTTCTATCACTCGGTATCAGAGAGCGGGTTGTTTGGTGCGCCAGCAACGTCCGAATGCAGTCACCGATAACGTGACGATCAAAGAGCCGAAGGCCCAACCGCTGAACCGGCGCGACGATTGAATACCACAAGCGGCGACCTTAAAAAAGAAGGCCCCGCCGAAGCGGGGCAGGTCTGGACGCTATCTGCTGGGTCTATTCTGCCGCTTGGGCCACTACGTCGATGCGGCCGAGTAGACCGGCAGCGATATTCACAAAGTCTGCTGGATCGTCGCGGTAGCGGGCGAAGTGCTGTACCAGAACCATAAATGTCTGATCCGTGATGGGGCGTTGCTGTAGTTCCTCCGCGATGGCGTCTCGGACATCGGAGTAGAATGTGCTCCATGCAACGACGGTTTCTCCGGCTGGGGTGTAATCAACACAGCCCGGAAACGCCTCGCTCTCTGTCTGTAGCCTCGGCATGTTCGACCAAGCGATTGCGGCGTCGTCCAAGCTAAGAGCGGCGTCATAGAGCACGCAAAGGTCACTCGTTTCCATGGAACAAAGGTCTGGGTGCATATTCTTTGTAACGTTCTGCGAAAACCGAATCTGCCTTGTCATGGTGTAAATTCCTTCATCCGAACTGTTGTGGTAACGCCACCAAGCAATTCCGCCTCATATTTTGTGTGGCATCAGCTAAGCCATTCACGGATCAGGACGCGTTTGCCATCCTTCATGAGAATCGTCGCACCCGAGTCGAGCACAGTGCCGACGCAAAATTTTTCGGCATCCTTACGCTCAGGCTTTTTTTCAGATTGGGTTGCAATCGTGCGGGCGCTCAGCATCTTTGCCTCCTAAGCGTTGAGTTTCGCTGCGTACCAGTTCCGGCCCTTGAAGCCGCCTCGACGCTGCACGACGGGGCCACGGCCACCCGCTTTGCGCAGGCGAGCGTCATTCAGGAACGAAGCGGTGGGGTCCTTTTCCTCTGCCCAAGCCATCCGCAGCGCTTCACGGAAGTATTCAGCCTTCCGACCGCCGAACACGTCCGCCGCCCTTTCTGCGATCCGCCAAGCACGACGCATGACGCGGGTGGTTTGGGAGACCGGCTTGCGGGTCAGGTCGGTTGCGTTGATGCGGGCAGTGTTGAGGTAGATCATAGCGCGGTATTTCCATTTCGTCCCTTGTGTGATACTTTATGTAATGTTGGTTGGCTTATATGTCAACCGTTTTGTAACATTAACATTACAAAAGGGATCAATCTGGATGCTGAATGCAGCGCAGATCAGGGCCGCACGAGGTCTGATTCAATGGTCACAGGAGGACTTGGCCAGGGAGGCGGGCGTGTCTCGGCCAACCATCAAGCGCATGGAGTCGCAAGGGCCAGAAAACAGCAGCGCCGGGAATGTGGATAGGGTCCAGAAGGCCCTGGAAGCCGCTGGCGTGGAGTTCATAGCAGAGAACGGCGGCGGGGCTGGCGTTCGATTGAGAAAGTGAGAGGGGATTGGTTTTGGCAAAAGAACCGATACCGTACAGCGTAACCTGGGCAGCCCAACAGCCAGCTTTGAGTTGCTGTGAAAAGACGGTTTATCGTCTTGTGCAGACGGGAAGACTTGGATGCATTAGGCGTCCCGGAGCATCAATACGCATACTTCCCCGCCATATCGAAGAGTACGAAGCGAGATTTGAGGTTGCTGCTATATCTCCGGCAAAGGATGGTTCGAAGGCTGAACGCCAGCCGAGTATCGACTTGACAATTGGAGCGAAACTCAAGGTGCGCCGAAAGTCACGTGAGCGGAAATAGGAACTAGAATTCGTCACGACAAAGGCGGTTTGTGGGTGCACGTGGAAAGATCAAAAGCATGCTAGAGCTAGAGGGACTGGAGTGAGAGTGAAGGTAGTTATACGGATTACGGCGCTGTTGTTTGCGGCCCTCTGGATTTCGGGCTGTCAGAATATAGTGCATGAGCCGAGTGAACCTTGGCCTCGCATGGTGTGGCCCGATCCATGCCAATACACGTCGATCCCGTTTACCCCACCTTGCATATCAGGAATGGTTGAGAACGAAGGGTTCCGTTGGTCTGACGAGTTTACGGCGTGCCGGGACGACGTGGCCGAATATGGTCGAGTTCTCGATAGGTTTTATCAATGTAACACACAGGACTTGGCTGCTGCATTTGACAGGGTGACAGCGGCGAGCCTGTCAACGGCGAGGTGTTACGCCGAATTTTTTTCCGAAGTAGATAGGACGGTCGCAGAGAAGCCGTTGCACTGCTCACGGGTAGAAGTCCCGAATACCCTTCGCCTGACGGTTACAGGTATTGACGGCGTGGAATACGACATGGGGGTGCCGGACTGCGTAAGAGCCTCAGAATACGACGTGCACGTCCCCTCCAAGTATTGGCTGGAGGGGTGCGTAAATGATGTACTGAAATTTGCCAACAAGACGACGTCGCATTCGTTTGGCAGAGATAAATCTGCGAAACATCAGTTCGACGAATACTCCAACAATTTGCGGGAGAACCTGGAAAGGCGAAGTCGCGCGGTAGTCGACCAGTTCAATTGCCTCGCGGACAGAAGATTGCCTTGTTTTTGGTCGGAGTTGTTCTTTTAGAATTCTGGACTTGGCTGATCGATCATCAGCGAACTGATGGCCGTTGGAGCATTCGTCCGATTGGAATTGCTTGATACCGAAATGGTATAAGCTTCTCCACGTTACATATGCAGGGCAAGCGGATAACCCAACGGGCACCAATTCGAAAGGTCGACCTTGAACGGCTGATTGAGGCTGTTCAGGAGGAAGGTCAAAAATTCAGGAAATGGTGCTCACGAATGATGATGTGCCGCTCATCTTAGAAGACACAGCCAAGAAGAAATCCCGATACGACGATCCGAGAATCAAACAGTGGCCGCCCGACGATGAGTACCAAGATCCACGCATGGAGGGCTGGTAACGCCCTTGTCCATCTCTGTTCCCTTGATGTCGTCTAGAACGTCGGGGGCGATTTTCTCACCACGGGAGACGGCGTTCTGAACAGACCTAACGCTTTCACCTGTCTTGCTGGCGGTGTCTGACGCGAACCCAATCGGTCGGCCCGGCCCGGCATTTTCGCGCAAAGTTTGCGCGTTATTATCCTGTCGCAGAAACTCCGGTATCTTCAGCGGACGCTTCTCAAACAGTTCCTTCCGCCGCGCGAGGTGCTGGGCCTTCTCGACTTCCGTTAGTTCAGCACGGCAAAGGTTCTCGGCGACCTCCCAAAGCCAGCGCGAACCCGCGAATTTTCGCGAAAATCTGGTGAATCTTAAATGTTCGTTCACATTGTGGATTCGACAGCAGATACAACCTCTATAACACTATCCTGATATGACCGCTTGATGGGGAAATCAGATCACTGGGGAGGTCGTTATGCACAAGGTCTTTGCGAGTGTGGTCGTCGCTGGGTTGCTACCATGGTCAACTTGGGCCGCGAGTTTTAATGACTACAACTCTTTTTCAGATACCGTTCTTTTAGAGCGATTTGATGGGAGTCACGGAAATTGGATTGATGAAAGAAACGGCCAATCTGGACTAATCCGCAATTCTTACTCTGTTGGAGGCGGCATCCAAAATACTGGGCTCGGCAATGGTTCACAGGCTTCGTGCGAAACAGGTGGCTGCATATTTGAACTCGCTGAGCCAATTAGCGCCGACAGCTACTCTCTTAGTGTGAATTTCACCGGCCTTCTGCGGTTTAGTGCTTACACCGACAACCACGAAGCTATCAATTGGATAGGTGTCGGAGACAATCCGGCAAACACGTTTGCACTTTATGGTCCTTTGTCGGGGCAATCGAGTTACGACCCATATCCCAGAAGTTCGGACTTGCGCCCTTCGAATGTTCAAGAACGATGGAATAATCTGACTGTGAGTTTCAATAAGAGTGATGGTGAGTTTGATTTTTACATTAATGGCAGGGAATTAACGGAAGTTTCGAACACCGTTCCAACCGGTTTTGACAGCAGCCAACTTTCCAAGATTCAGATACTAACGGCCGACGGTACAAGTGATGCAGCCACCATCGACGACTTCGAGATAATGGATCGCTCGCTCTCCGCCAAAGAAGCCAAATGGATGGACAACCGGTTTGGTGAACTTGCCAATCACCTCTTAGCCCGCGATGAAACAGCATCGAATGAACGCTTCTTCGTTGGACTAAGACAAGACGATTTTAGGGGCTTATTTCTTGATGATGAAGTGAAGCATGTCGTCACGGATGAGGACGTCGCCGCAAGAATTTTGGCGGCAAATTATGCGAACGAGAAGCTGTTTAATTATGACTACGACAAGGCAATCGAGGCCATCCAAGAGAACTCTGAAGCTGCGGTTCAAGCGCAGTTCATTATGCCACTCTTAGAAGGAGCTGAAGCTGCCGCAAAGAATGCATTCATACTGGCGGCGACAGGCAAAAAAGCGAACATTAAGACTGTTCTCTCTGAGTCTGTAGGTGATTTTACCGACATACTGAAAGATACTGGAACGGACGCGATACTCTTCTTTGTCGGGCAAACCTATCTGAATGAAAGCGCCAGACTGTTGGCTGAAGTTCAGGGATTCACGGAAAACGTTAGATCCAATGGGTTTGACTACGATTTGACCCTCGGTGAAATCAAGGCAATGGCGGAGAAGTTTGACCAAGCTAGGGGGTACTTCAAAGCTGGCCAGACACTTTTTAACGACGCCTTGGGTATCGACCCAGAACAAGGTTTCTTTGGACGGCTCTACGATAGGACTATCGGGGTCGGAGGCGACATCATCGACTCGGTTCTAAGCAGCGAGGAGTATAGCCATGATGAGCAGGTTCAAACTTTCCTCGCAGCCAAGGAATTCATAGACCAGCTGGATGAAAACTCGACAGAAGCTGATGTGCTAGATCAAATCACGGCGTTTTTCGAGAAGATTTCAGAAGTTCCATCCTACGCGTACAGCGCCGCGAACGCCTTTGGGAATGATGAAGAGAATTCTGTCCAGAATCTTTTGTTCGATGTGATGAAGCGGAAGGCAGGGGAGACTGGTATCTTTGCCGGCACATATGAGAAAAAGGAAGTAACTTCAGAGATTGGTTTTGATGGGACGTCCTCTGAAACAATCAACAAGGATCCGGACACACCAGGATCTGCTCGCGTGGAGCAAGCTATCAACAGCTATCCGGATATCAACGATCCAGCGCTGTTCTTGGAACAAAGTTCTCCTGTAGCGGTCACGTTTGGAGTTTCCACACCGAACGAGGATTTTGAGGTTTCGTTTGAAACGATATTCATCGAAGGCTCGGGAGTTCTATCGGTCTTTATCGATGACATTTTGCTTGCGGCGTTTGATTCCGCAGACTTCACACTTGGGGAAGCCAATATCCTTTCTTTCCTTGTTACGGATCAGCGCTTCTTCGGACTTTTAACTGCGGATCTACGTTTCCTATGGGACGAAGGAGAGGCTGGCGACTTAGTCCAAATTGACGACATCACTTTGACGACAGTCTTCAACGCGGCCGCTCCCCAGGTGGTGCCTCTACCGGCGCCGATCCTGCTACTGCTAACGTCACTAGGTGCAATCGGGGTTGTGTCTCGAACACGCCGCATGGCCGCCTGAATGTATAGGGTTCTTATCGTTCTGGCGGGTCTCCATTGTTGGTCAGGCAGCGCTGGTGCGCAGTCGGCAGGAATTGAACTTGAGGAGCGAATTCTTCGAGTGCTGGAAACAGCACTTTCCATTAAGGCGAACACCCAACTCTTAGGACAAGGCAACAACGAGAGCGTTGTTAGGGCCTTGTTCCAAGGTGAGCCAAACTACGCAATCATCGCCAACGCCAATGAAGTTGGCAAAGACGGTGAGGGGAATGCCACGCAGTTGGCATTAACTTTGATTCTTCTGCCTGACGCTTCGATGAATATGAGCGCAGCAGAGATTGGCTCTTGGGTCACTCGTTGGAACGGCCAGCAACTTCCGATCAAGGTGGTGCCGCAGGAGGCCCGGATAGCGGTCATGACATCGAGACTCGTTGATCTGCGGTACCCGATTGAGGACCAGGAGATTGTCACAATGTACCTGTTCCTAATTCAGACTTGGCAGCAGATGGTAAGTGACCTCGAGTCTAGAGGGCTTCTGTAGATTGTGTTGGCATCCAGGTCATGAAGGGTAGACCGAGAAATTCAACGCCCTTGTCCATGTCCGTTCTCTTGATGTCATCGAGAACATCGGGGGCGATCCTCTCGCCACGGGTGACGGCGCGGTTAACAGACTGCTTGGTTTCACCCGTCCGCTCTGCTGTGTCCTGAGCAAAGCCCTTCGGACGCCCTGGCCCCATAATTTCGGAACAATTTGCTCCACTATTATCCCGCTTGAGGAAATCCGGTATCTTCAGCGGACGCTTCTCAAACAGTTCCTTCCGTCGTGACAAGTGTAGATCTTCATAGATTTCTATCCGATTTAAAAAGTAGCCAAGCCCCAATTGCTGCGGACACGCCGCCACCGAGAATTAGGTAAATCGCGAAGACCGGTTCAGAGGCAAGAACGGCTACCAATCCGAGAAGAACTGCTGGCACTCCTAGAAGAACAAGGCAAAAGCCTGCATAGTCGAAGGCTCCAAGAACCAGCGCCATGACGACAAATAAGACTATACCGACAACTGCAGCCGCCATTATTCCTCTCCCGCCGTGCTAGACTCAAATAAACATCTTTTACGGGTGCGATACTAACACAACCATTCATAGATGTTTGCAACAAAAGCTTCCCAGCACCTAGTTGCCCGCCCAACGCGACCCAAAGCCACGACACGAGCGGCGCCCACGAAAGGATTATGGTTTAAGCTATTCAAGCGCCGTCCAATCGAGTTACAGGCCGGAACAATCACCTCCGATTCCGATGGGTCTCCGTGGGTGCTCTCTAGGGAGAAGAACCGGTTACCCGTATCCGTTTATGCGGGAGCCTTCTGGCCCGGGTCGGTTCTTCCTTATTAGTCTTTATCTATCTGAAACGCAGAGAAACGATGCGTGTTCCACCGATCCGCAAGTGCCGCGACAATTTCCGCCACGGTCTCGGGATCTGCTCGATCCGGTTTGTCGAATTGCCGAAAGTCGCCTGTGTGGATCGCGGCTGAATAGCAGAGCATGGTTTCAAGTGGTATCTCGACCATATCGGCAACCGTCTTGATGGCGGCAATCATGGAAGCCAGTTCAACGCTTCGGCGATTTAAAACAGCTTCGATTTTCTCCTCTGTCTCGTTTCGTTGCCCTTTGCCCCTTTCGGGTATGGCCGGAGCTAGATCCGCAATCCACCATTCGAGCTTGTTCCGCTCCGCGAGGGTCATGAAGAACGCCCTGTCGAAATGCAGGGCCATAGCCTCACAAGCTTCGATAGTGTCCGTTTCTGCCGCATCAATGTCGCTATAAGTCTTGCGTGGGGCCGTGGCTTTCAGGGTTTCGAATAGATCGCCGTCATCATCCTTGATAGCTTCAAGGGTCGCCAGAATACGAGCTTTGGTATCCATATCCTCCATCAGCTTGTTCACGCGCTTCTGCGTTGCCTTCTGCATGTCAATCTCCAGCCAGTTCACGCCAATCATATTTCATTCCGCCAGTTCCCCAGAGGGCCACACCTTTACCGGTGTCAACTGGCCGGTGAATGCGAACGGTTGCATCAGGCAAGTCATCGCGTGGAGAGCCCCAGACAATTACCGTCCCGATGGTTTTCTCCTTCGCGATCCGATCAACGACCGTATCGATTGATGCCTGTGAGAGTCCCCGGACGCTGATATCCACGCGGTCGGGGCTCACTGTTCGCTCCAGAGCCATAAGGCGTTTCTCTACTGCGTTCATGCGTTCCTCACTCTTTCTAGGACAGCCAGGCGCTTCTCATGGTCCAGTGTTTCGATAGCTTTGCGACGCGCCTCGATAATGTCAGCGATTACCTTTCCTTCGTCTGGACTGACGGTTCCTTCACCAACCGCCTGCAAGACTGCTGACTGAGCCTCAGCCACGCCGTTGGCGTCCTTCATGTCTGGCAGATTAAGTTCGATTGTGCGGCCTTTGCGTGGCGGGCAAATACGATCTAGGCAAATGCGGAGTGCCTGCCCGTCGCCTCCTAATGCCAGTTCGATAGCCTTTCTAGTCAAAGCTTCGGCTTCACCATCGAGGATTGTTTCCACTGCAATAGTGGCTTTGTTGCGTGACCCCTTAGGTCTACCGTTCGGGTTCCCGGACTGCCCTGGTTGGAATCGGTGGTTCTGTTTTTTCGCTGCTGAAACAGTCATTTGTCACCGGCCCTGTAGTTGCTTTCAAGTTCCCACGCCCCCTGGGCTGCCGCTGCTGCTCCTGGCGTAACAAGCGGGGTAGTGAGTGGGAGTGGTTTCTGTGAGACCGCACGGCCCGCTTGGATCGCTCCACCGACGTTCTCCAGTGCTTCACCTGTTGCGCCGATAACTGGGACGGCTTGCGTGAATTTCCCCAAAGTACCGATAAGTCCACGACGCTGCATTGCATCGAGAAATGCCCAGGCAGAACGCGAGGGATTGCGTGCATCAGCAGGAGTTAGCGTGCGCGCCACTTCGTTCGTAAGGCGGCGAATTTCCTTCAACTCACCTTCGGTAAAAAGTTCCTTCGCCAGGTACTTCGCCTTGAAGTCCAGAAGGTTCCGAGAGTTGATTGCAATGGCAGTACGCGCAAGCCTGTGTTCGCCGTTCTGGAGGCTCGTGAAGGCCTTGTATAGAAGGGCGTCCTTAAGGGCTTGGACCTGCTCGCTATCCGGCCCGAACGCATCCTTGATACGCTTCACAAGGCCAATCGCTTGTGATGTCGATTGCGTCTGGCCAGCGCCGATGATGAAGTTGACGACCTGTTCAGGGCTCGCTTGTTTTTCATCCAGAATTTTCACCATCGCATTGCCGGCGGGGTCGTGTTTCCCTGCCTCGAAGAGGCGTCCGTATCTCGTTCGAAGGTCTCGGGCCTCCTTCAACAGTCCGAGCGCGTTTTCATCGCCACTGAAAAGACCGTTCGTGACTGCCTCGTCCAACTTTTCGTCAAGCATGGACTTCATGCGGGTAAGGGCGGCGCGTTCCGTTCCCTGTGTCCCGCTGATGGCGGTGTTCAGCCCACGGCGGAAGTCTTCGATCTGCGCGATATCGACCGGTTTGAGGGTCTTCTTCTTTGCCAGCGTTCCGAACTTCTTCAGCTTGTCCAGGGCACCCTGAAGCTGGGGCATCCCCTCCAGGCTGAATATCTGCATCTCCTTCGGGATGGACTGAAGTTCCTTGCCGACCGAAACCGCCGTTTTAGGATCGAGCATGGCCTTCGCTTCGCGCGCTTCCATGTAGGCAACGCTTACAGCCTTATCCTGTTTTCCGGCTTCTTCGATGAGGTCAGCCTGCAACCGCGCCCCGGTGTCGGGGATTTTCCCCTGTCCGAAACCGGACGGAACCAGTTTATCCGCGCGTTTCTCGATAGCCGCCAATTGGGCGTCGTCGAAATTGCGCATCATCCCGGATGCACCGGAACCATAGGCACCCTGGCGCATACCTTCTTCAGCGCGGATGCGATCCAGATCCCGGGTTCTCTGCCCCTGTGTAAGAGGGATGGCGTCGCTCTCTACGACATCGCGTGCTTTTCCGGGACGATAACGCGGCAGACTCTTGCTAGCGGTCGGTCGCAACACCTTGCCCGTTGCCCGAAGAGCGGGCGGCAAGAATGCTTCCGCCATCGCGCCGAAGCTTGCCGTGGTTCCTGCCTGCTCGAGATCCACCGCGCCCTTACCACCAGCGACCTTTGTTCCGTACTGCTGGGCTACATCGGTGGCGGCATAGAACGGAAGGGCTGTTGCGGCGCGACCGGCCAACGTGGTTGCGCTTCCGACCAGCTTTGAGGCCGGGGCGAACATCGTCCCTTGGGCAATGAGGTCGGTAGCATCCTGTTTCGAGAAACCCGGCTTATTGACGTAATGCGGCTTTCCATCCCAGACCACGAGCGGCAGGCCATTTTCATCCTGGAAAATTCCCCCGAAGCGCGAATCTCTCTTGAAGTGCTCCTCGATGATTTTCGCCTTTTCTGCCGGGTCCGTGGTCAGTCCAGCCTTCAGGCTCGGAATCGCGGACTCGAGGAATCCAACACCGGCTTCAGTCACTTCCGGGGCATTGGGGAATTCAACTGGTTTATTCTCGCCTGTGAACGCCTTCTTGATTGCCGTACCATTCTCAAGCGCCGTTTTAACGATGCCAGGGCGGTCTGCCGGAACCACAGGCTTGGAGTACGGCTCGAATGCGCCGTACCCGCCACCGGTCACGTTCATGGGCTGAGGGGTGGTTTTAAGGGCCGCTGGTGCGTTTTGGGCGCGTGGGCCATATTCTGCGGATAAAGCGCCAGGACTCGTTATGGGCGCGGAAACAGCTTCCTGGCCCTGCTGCGAGTAGATATCTCGCATTACACGATCAATGGTCGCACCGTCCGTCCCCTTGGGAAATTCGACGATACGGCCATCTGGGCCTTCAACTTCGAGAAACTTGGGCACCATTCAATCTCCGATTGACTCACGTGAAGGCCACAAGTCACGCTTCATCCTTCCAACAATGGAGGACGAAATGGCCGTGCCGCCAAATGGCCCCTTCAAAACTATTGATGTGCGTCGGGCTTGGCCTGCGACATCTGCGGACGGGGCCACTGCGCTGGTTCTGGACACCCTGGAACATGGACCCATCGCCATAGAGATGAGCCAAGCGCGGGTTGATTTATTGCGGGCCACACTCGAACAAATTGAAGTTCTGTTAGCCAAACCCGGTGGGACGGCATAACGAGACATTGCATTTCGGGCCTGTCGGCGCGCATATTCTCGGTCATGCGACTCATCCTTGCGCTGCTGCTTTTGATCTTCGCCGGAGCCGCCTCGGTCCAGGCTGGCGAAACTCCGACCGTTCTTCCTTCCGACAAAGACCCGGTCCCGTATCCTGTGCCGGTTGGTTATGACCGCTGCGTCGTCGTCGTGTTTTCTGAATCTGTTCAGATCGAAACCGGTAAGAACGGCAAGGTCATTGAGCCACCATTCGACAAGTTCAACGCCGATGGCATTAACGCCTCTTGGTCGGCAGGGGATCTGAGAAGCGTTAAGCATTGCACGCCTCGCAAAGCCTAAAAATTTCCGGAGGGAGATTGCTGCCAATCCTTCCTAACTCCGGCATCAGGACTCCACCTCAACCGCCCATTCGGCTGCACGGTAACGTTCGGCGGTAGGTTCTCAGGAGCCGGGGCAGGCTGTCCCTGGGGCTGATATTGAGGCAGACCAACCCCACCACCAGCGCCGGACGCGGCCCGCACAAGCGTGCTCATGGACTGACGCTCTTGCGGGCTGAACAGCGGATTGTTCTGGTAGAATTTCGCTTCCTCCGTAGCCCAGCCCCGCAAACCCTGGTTGTCCAATCCATACTGATACTGGAGGTCCGCCAGTTGGGCTTCGCGAAGCGCGTTTCGGCGCATCGTCTCGATGATGAGTTTGTTACCCTCGATGGTCTTGCCGAGCGTCGGCAGGGAGTTAACCACGAACTCCAAGTCCCGGTCGGTCGGGTTCTGACCAAGCTGCTTAACCAGCGGCATCACCATCCGGTTCGAAATCGCCCTGAAGGCTTCCTGTCCGGCCAGCCCGGTGGTATCGACATCAATCCCCAGTGTGTTTGCCAGCGACTTCAGCTTGCCCAGGGATTCTTCACCGTACCCTGTCTGGACGCCCGCGTTTACCAATGCCTCCATCTGGTTCAGGTCCGCCACTGACCGATTTAGGGAAAGGGCGTTGGATTGGCGCTCCCTGATCTGGTCAGCTTCGACCTCGCGCAGAGCCGATGCAAAATCGTCCCCGGCACCGGGAACAGGCTGATGCGTGGTTAGCTTCCCAAGGCGGGCTCGGTAGGTTGCCGCATACGGCCCGTTCGGATCGGCGTCGATTGCTTTCTGTAGTTCCTGGATCTCGCGGAGGGTACCGGGGGTTTGCGGCGGCTTGTCTGGCACGCTGTACACCGTCTCGACGCCACCATCTTCGCCGGGGCGGAGGACATGCCCACCGACAACCTTCGTCCCCGCCCACGGGTCTTTCGGCTGCGCGCGGTGCTTCAGATATCCCGCTGGATCAGCGATAGCCCAAGCACGTTCGGCCGGGTCATTGATGTCCGCCAACAAGCCCTGGAGCGCGGCCTTGCGCTCCGCGCGTTCTTCAGCCTGCCGCTCCGCCTCCTCCTCCCGCAACCCGATAAGGCGATCCTGTCGTTCATCAGAGCGTTGCTGGCGGGCAACGCGGTACTTCCCAAGGGCCTGGTTCTGCGCGTTGTCGAGGTAGCCCTGATAGCCCTGGTTGAATGCCAGCCCGAAATTCGCCATGCCCCGCGCCCCACCGCCTGGTGTAAGCGAAGGTGCGCCGGCGGCCATTAGCTGTGGTCCCGCCGCCAAAAGTCCGCGAGCAGCCGCTTGCAGTTTGTCTCCTTGGGAGACTTCGAACGGATCATAGGTATCGTTGTCGTACAATAGACCAGAGGGATAGGGATATCGCGTCGTCATTGCAGGCCTCAGTTAATGCTGTTCGACGGCGGCTCGGCCATCAGGATCGGGTTTTCGTCATACAATTCAGCCAGAGCGGATCGAACGTCTTCGGGCATCAATTCGAAGAGAGCCGGCGCCAGGAGTTCAGGGTTGCAAATGGGTGGCAGATCCTTGCTGTCGTCGCCCTGGAACATGGCGCTAATAAGGAAGAGCGCTGCGTAGGGGTTGGCGCGGCATTGGCTTTCAAATGCGTTTGCGTTGAACCGCCCCTCAACGCCCGCCGCGCCTATTTTCGCCATCACGAGCCCGGCGGCATTCATGGGACAGACAATCCGCTCCCGGTCTTCTTCATTCGGATCGACGCCGAAGGCCTCCGCCAACGCCATCGGGTTGCGCTCGAATTCGGCGTTCCACGATTCGAAGGTGTCCAGATCAAGATGTAAGGATTGCTTCTCGGTCATCTTCTGTTTCTACAGCAATCTTCGACGCGGCGTTGGAACGCGTTCCAAGGTAATCACTCACAGCCTCCCGAAGTGCCGCATCGATGGAATCCGGGCTGTCAGCACTCATCGCACTTAAATATCCAAAACCAATCAGGGCTTCGATGTCGTCCGGCCAGACCTCCAGAGGGCGCACTGTCACGCCCTGGCTCTGCCGTTCTAGGAACCGCTTCTTCCTCTCCCTCGCCAGGGCTCGCTTGTCGTGGTCCGTCGTCATTCGGCACCTTTCAGGGAGCCGCGATCCGCCAAAATTTGTTTGGAGGGGTTTGATTGATCCTGGAAACGACCGTGGATGACGTCCGACGTCCGCGCTCCCACCTCTTTCTCGCTGAAGGATTGATTCAGGCTTAAACCATCACCATCAGGGGGGGAGGGTGTAGTTATATTGGTGGTTGAAATCGACCACCTTAGCGAAAGGCAGTACTTGGGCGGGTCATTGGGGCCTTTTCCTCCGGGATGGCGACATTCAATAAAGCCAGCGGCCATCAGGAAATCGCGTGCCTTCTTGAAGCGCTTCACATTCCAACCCAAGCTATCGGCCATTGCGTTGGCGAGGGCAAAGGGTTCACCGTTTCGCCATCCGTGCGCGATCCGCAGCCGCATCAGCAACCAACCTGCATCGGCATTGCCGCCGATGATTTCCTGTTCGGCGACGCGGATAGTTCCAGTTGCCTCGCATCCTGGCGTGCGAAGGGTTCCTGTCAGCTTGTAGTGCCAAACGCTTTCGCACGTTTTGAACACTTCCGGGGCTTCCATAGGTTCCGTGAGTGCCGTGTTGAAGTCGTGCGCGGCTTCGGAAAGGTGGTCAAAATCAACCACCTTAGCGGCAACGGTCAGAAGATGCCGAAACAAGGCGTTATTTCTGGCCCCTGGCATGACGGTTCCAATGCCGGTTTTGGAGGCACTGGGGGCGTCTAGACGGGCTATCGGGTCTACCATGACTGGTAGGCGGTCTACGTCACTCCAAGAGCCTTGAATGAGCCTGTAAGAGCCACCACACTTGTCCTTTGACGGTGGCCGCCGGGAAGGTGGTAGCACCGCCAACCCGTCACCCAAAACGTCAATCGGGACATCACTACCAAATGGCCTTATCCTTCGGCCTTCGTCAGCGTGCCGATAGAACAAGTGGTGCCCGCCCGAAGGGGTTTGGCCGATAAGCATTGTCTCCCCGAACATATGCAGGGCGGCGTCCAGTTGCACCGGATCGGGGCTATCGATATCGACAACCGATATCCCGGATCTTGGGCCGCAAGTGACCGCAGCGTTTGCGTTCGCGAAGCGTGGTTTTTGAAGCATCTTCGCGATGGCCTGGACAGTCAGGCGTTCGGCATTCGCTACCATCGGCTTACTTGGAACGTCATGCCGCGTTGGCAAAACGGGGACGCCATGCGCCCCCAATTCTGGCGCAATATCGTGAAATGCTCCCATCAGCCGCCCCCGAACAGATCCGCCTGTGGGCCCTGCGATTCACGGCGACGCACTTCGCGCAAGATTTCCTGCATCTTCGGCCCGTCGTGCAGTCGGTAGGGAATAGTCGCCACGACTTCCGCAAGAACCTCATCGAACTCGATCTGCTCTGGATCGTCCGTGTCTTGGGTGTAGGGCTTAAATCTGCGGTCTCTCAGGGCGTCCAATAAACTTGAGGCTCGCAACGCCAGAGCGAAGGCCTTGTCTCGGTCGCTTGGTGCCAGATCCATAACAGCGGTCAGGAAACGCACCTGAGGATGATTGGTGAACTGGATGTACTGAAGTTCCCCGGTCTCATCGTCTTCGAGCCACAGCGATGGCGCATACTGGCCAGCAATAGGAGCCATGCGGCCCCGTCCTGCTGCTTCGATTGAGCCGCGCTGAACAGCCAGGGTGAGAAGTTCAGGAGAAACCGCCGGAACGTCCTTGGGAAAGGTCCATTCGCTCATGCCGCCATCCCCTGATCCCGAATGATGCGACAAGGCGTGTGAAGCCGATATCGGCCATGCTCGCCGGCATACGGCCCTTCGTGCTTCTCTCGCTCCATCGAAATGACCAAGCCATAGCGATGGCGAAGAACGTAGATGTAATGACTCAGGCGCAGCGCCCATGTCGCGATTTCGAGGGCGGTAACACCCCGTTCGCCATTCTGAACAAGGGCTTCTGCAGTTTGAGCAAACCGACCTTCCAGCCTTTCGATGCGGGGCGGGTTGGGCGGGTTGTCGTCAATTTCGAGATTGATGATGATGCGTGATTTAGGCATACTAAGGCTCCTTCAAGACTTAAATGAAGCCCGCCCCACTTGGCCACGAAACCAGGGGCGGGTTTCGCGTTTCATGCTGCCGAAAGTTGGTCGTGCTCTGCCGTCGTCGCGGCGGCCGGGGAGAGTTGATCTTCCGCATACGTGTCCAGATCGGAACGCGCGTAGATCACATTGCGACCTGCACGGCGGAATTTCGGCCCGCCGCCTTGGACCGCCTGTACAGCCAGATAGTTTGGGGATCGGGGAATGCGGTACTTATTGAAGAGGTAGGCAGACGCTTCCGCCCGCGTGAAGTTGTCCTGCTCGTAACGAATGTCCGACGCATTGGTTTCGGAAAGGGGCATTTCTTCATCTCCTTGCTTGGCCACACGCTCTGATCGTGTGGTATTGCGATGAAGAAAAGCTAAGAGCCCCTAAATTCGCCGGAAATATTCGCCAATTCGCCGCTCAATTCGCGGGTGCAGAAACCGGCGAGCTAGGAAGTACGGTCCGTCTTCTTGCCCCCTGGCTTCAGGTGCCAACTATCCGGGGCAAGCTCCTTCCGCAAACTGCGCATGAAATCACGGGAAGCGCTGTGCGCACTCTTCCCCCAAGAGACGTCATCCTGCTGCGATGGCGGGAGTTCATTGGCGGGCCAAGTTTCTATGCGCTCGATATAAGCGGCCCTGGTGGCGGACCGGCTGAAAGAGGGCTTGGGGTTTCCTTCTGCCGGCGCGTCTGCAGCGGGCGCGGTCTCTTCCTCTCGATCAGGTTCCAGGGCTGCATTAGCCGGGCTTTCGTCCCCTGATTCCTCGGTATCCAGAAAGCGCTCAATGTCCTCAATTAGAAGATAGACATGCCGGATAGGCCCGCCGGGTTCGATGGCGACCGTGAGGGGCGGGAAGCTTGGGTCGCTTATCCCCTTCCGCTTGAGATGCTCTGGTCTCAAGCGGACAGGTTGCCCGTAATCACCTTCTGCATAGGACGCAATCTGTCCCCTTATGATTTGATCTTTGACGTGCTGGCGAGCGTCATTAATTGAGCCAATACCAGATAAGGCAATTGCTCGGAAAAGCCGATGCGCGGGGTCAGGGCATTTTGGTTCCGGGATCGGCTTTGGCTTCTGGATTTCAATTTCAGTTGGGGGCATGTATGCGGAAAAATTGCTTCGCCTTCGAGGCGCGGTAGCGGGGCCGTTACTGAGATTTCCCGCTGAAAAAGCTCGCATGCGTTTGGACTTGTTGCGCTGCTCTTTCTGCCGCGCCTGCTGTTCCTCATAGCGCTTTAATTCTGCCTTGTAGCTCCAGTGCAACATGTCCGCGTTAACGAACTTCTCAACTTCGTCAATCTCGCCTTCTGACAGAGTTAGCTTGCCACGAAGCGAGCGCAGCCTGTGCGCGATACTCATTCGTGTCAGGGCGTCCCGAACCTCTTTGAAACCATCCATTGCCATCGGTTACGCCCCGGCCGCGGCGGGAAATGGGAGAACCATACCAGCCTTGGCTTTCGAGCCGTTTGCCATAAAGGCCGCAATAGTCTCTGAGATCCGGTTTGCTGCGCCGATCAAGGCGTCATCTACTGCATGGGTGTATCGGCCTGTGGTCGTATGCTGGCGATGCCCTAAAAGGGCCCCAACTGTCACCTCGGCATAGTTCAATTCGCCGGCCGTGGTTGCGAAGCTGTGGCGAAGCGTGTGCGGAGTGACGTCGTGCAGTTTTGCCCGCTCCACGACTGCTCGGAATAGCTTGGTGTTCTGGATGTGCGTCTTGGGTTTTGCACCGGCAAATACGTAAATTGGATCTTCGGAGCGTGCGATTGCCTTGCGAAGCAACGCGGTAGCCGCGCGTCCAAAAACCCGCCGCTGCTTGCCTGTTTTGGTATCCTGAAATTCGAACAGGCTCTCGTCCAGAAACACTTCCGATTTTTTGAGGGCCAGAATCTCGTTTCGACGGGCGCCTGTGAGGGCGAGCACCCGGAATGCATCGAGGGCGGTCTTGCTCTTGCCTTCGGATTCCAACTCGTCCATCGCCTTCGATAAGGCTTTATATTCATCGGCACGAAGGTAGCGTTCTCGCTTCTCTCCCCTCAGTCGATCGACACCCTTGGCCGGGTTCGGACCGTCCATGAAGCCTTGCTTGATGGCGAAGGTGAAAATCGAGCCCAGCAGATCGACGCAGCGGCCTGCCGTTCCGTGTCCGCCAGTCACACGGGCCAAACCTCGGGCTTTGGTCTTGATTGTCTTTGAGGTCTCCCCTGACGCCACTTTGTCCCGGAACGCCTCAACGTTGGCGCTGGTAACGATATTGAGCGGCTTCGATCCAAGAACCGGCTTGATGTGTCGGGATACGCGTCCTTCGTCGATGGCAACGGTCGAGGGTTTCTTGGCGCGGCCACGGTAGAGGATCAGTCCCTTGCGGGCTCTCTCAAGATAGAGGTCGCACAATGCGGACACAGTATGCGGGGCGTCGGATCGTTTCTCAGCTTCGCGAGGGTCTATGCCATCCAAGACCTGAGCAGCGTACTTCTGTGCTTTCGCACGTGCTTTATCTATGGCCAGGGTCGGATACTGCCCGATGGTCTTCCTGACCTTCTCATTCGTGCCGGGGATTTTATACTCGTAAAAGAAGGAGCGGACGCCACTCGGCTTAACCCGCAGACCGAATCCCCTAACGCCGGCCGTGCCCCTGTCCCAAATCCGGTACTCGGAAGAAGGTGGATGCCCTTTGGCCTTGGCAGCCGCATCGATCACCGTCTTGCTGATCGGCTGGGGAGCGTCCCAATCCTGCTTCGGTTTGCGCGGCATTCTCTGGCCTCGAAACGCTGGGGCACCTCTGGGGCACCAACTTTCACTTAACGGAGATAATGTCGAATAACGACCACTACGCTAAATGTAATGCCTGGAAGGCACAGTTTCCAGCCATTTCTAAGGTACGATAATCTGAACTGAATTTGGGAGAATGACCGCTAAAAAATAGACCCTTACGTTGACATCGTAGGGGTCACTGGTTCAATCCCAGTCGCGCCCACCATGATTAACCCCTTGGGAAACCAAGGGGTTTTTCTTTTGTAGTCCATTGCTTTTCCCGAGGGATATGCGGCACATCTGGGCGAGAGACCCGTGTTGTGAACAATGGTTGACACTGTGTGGCGCGTATTGACGCATGCCGGCACGTGTTGGTTTATTCTCTTCCTACCTGGGGGCGGGTGAAAACGTGAACGACAGATGGAGACCCCCAGATGCGTACACTGGTTCTATCGCTTGCCGCCGTGGCGGCGTCATTGGTGGCAGCGCCTGCCCAGGCAACATTCGTCAGCCTCGGCACTTGTAACGGTGCATTTGCCTGTACAATCACGACAACACCTCCCAATCCGATCAAGGAGGACCCGGATGACGGTGTCCTGCTGGCGTGGAATGAGGTGCAGAATCTTGTGCTGACGCAGGATTTGCGCGTCGACCGCGTCTTCGACGAGAACGCGTCATTCGTGCAAGCGGTGTCAGGCGGCGATTTCTTGATCAAGGCCGGTACGATCGTATCCAGCCATTACCTGCAATGGGACCCGGGTAATGGCAGTTCAAGCAGTGTTTCCACCACTATTTCCCTGGATTCCCAGGTCTTTGCCTTCATCACCGCGGACTCCAACTTGTTCAACAGCGATTTCCTCGGTTTGCCTGGTCTGGACTATGCGGATTTTGGCTTACGGGGCTTGGAATCGGGCGATAAGACCGAGTTCAATGGTGCAAATGTGGATATTGATTGGACTGCATCTTCGCCCGGTGACTGGACGCGGTTGATTACGGCGTTCTCGCCCGGTGGCGTAACGCCCGTGCCCGTGCCGGCGGCCGCGCCGCTGCTGGGGTTGGGCCTCGCCGCGTTGGGCCTGTTCGGATGCAGGGGACGGCGGCGAAAATCAGTATCCGCAAAGTGTTAAAAAAAAAGGGGCCGAAATGGCCCCCTTCCTTTATCGGCAATGCCGATTACGACAGGCAGTCGTGCATTGACTTGGCCATGTTACGGATCAGCGTGAAATAGAGTTCCGGACCGTCCTCGAGGTCGGCGCCGAGCGGATCGATCAAGCCGGATTTCGCATTGCTTCCCTCCAGGACCACGGTGATCAGGCGGGGTTCGAATTGAGGTTCCGCGAATACGCAAGTCGCGCCCAGGTCCTTTACCCGTTTGCGGATCTCCCGGATGCGGTCCGCGCCTGGTGACATTTCCGGACTAATGGTGATCGACCCCGCGGCATGCAGGCCGAACCGTTCCTCGAAGTAGCGGTAGGCGTCATGAAAAACGACAAAGTCCTTGTCGTGCACAGGCGCCATCAGCTCGGCGATTTCATCGGTCAGTTTCTCCAGCGCCGCGATCGTCTTGGCGGCGTTGGCCGCATAGCGGTCCGCATGGGCGGGATCGTCGGCGGAGAGGACATCGGCAATCGCGCGGACCATCACGATGGCATTTTGCGGATCCAGCCAGATATGGGGGTCCAGTCCCTCATGATCGTGACCCTCGTGCTCGCCGTGATCGTGTTCGTCGTGATCGTGCTCCTCATGCTTCGCATGGGCATCGCCGTCATGCTCGTGCCCTTTGTCATCCTCCGCATGCCCTTCACCATGATCATGGTCATCATGCTTTTCGTGGGCATGATCATCGTGATCATCATGTCCCTTGTGCTCTTCCTCATGAGCATGGTCTTCATGCTCGTCCTCATGATGCTCGTGGCTTTCGAAGGCGCCGCCCTCGCGGAATTCAAGTGTCTTGAGGCCGTTGATTTCCAGTAGTTCTACCGCATGTGCATTAGCTGCGACCGTTTCGATCGGTTTTTCCAGGAAGGCCTCCAGGTCATGGCCGATCCAGAAGACATGCGTCGCCTTTGAAAGTTTTGCCGCCTGCGACGGTTTCAAAGCATAGGAATGCGGCGAGGCCGCCCCCTCGACGATCAATCCCGGTTCGGAAACCCCCTCCATCACCGCGGAAACGAGAGAATGGACCGGCTTGATCGAGGTCATGACTTCAGGGGCGCTGTCCGCCAAAACCGGCGTCGATAGGAGGGAGACAAGACCTGCGGCAAATGCCGAGCGGATGGGGCGCATGCGATGCTCCATTTTCGGTTTGGTATGTTATAAGATAACGTTTCTTGTGTGATGGTATAACGGAAGGCATAACGTGGATCAAGTTGCCTTCGACTATGGAGAGACCTTCTTGTCACAACCTGCGGACCCGCTTGTATCCTTGAATGGCGCCGGAATAGAACGGTCCGGGCGCTGGTTGGTGCGCGGCATCGATCTTTCCGTTCAACCGGGTGAGATCGTGACCCTGATCGGACCCAACGGCTCGGGTAAATCGACCACCGCGAAAATGGCCCTCGGTATTCTTAAGCCGGATGAAGGCACATCCGTGCGTCGGCGCGACTTGGTGGTTGGTTACGTGCCGCAGAAGATTTCGGTCGATTGGACACTGCCGCTCACCGTTTCGCGTTTCATGCATCTCACCGGCCGTGTCGGCCGGGCGGATGCCGAGGCGGCGATGAAGGAAACGGGTATCGATCATTTGCGTTCCGCCGAGGTCAGAACCTTGTCTGGCGGTGAGTTTCAGCGCGTCCTGCTGGCCCGTGCCATGGCCAGGAAACCCGACCTGCTTGTATTGGACGAACCGGTCCAAGGCGTGGATTTCTCCGGTGAAATCGCACTGTACGACCTGATCAAGCGTATCCGCGATGAGATCGGCTGCGGCATTCTCCTGATCTCCCACGACCTTCATGTGGTCATGGCGGCAACCGACAGGGTACTTTGCCTGAACGGCCATATTTGTTGTCAGGGCTCGCCGACGGCTGTCGCTTCCAGCGCGGAATACCAGACCTTGTTCGGTAAGCGGGCGGCGGCGACGCTGGCCGTCTACGAACACGACCACGATCATACCCATCTGCCGGATGGCCGGGTTCGTCACTCCGACGGGACCGTGACCGATCATTGCCATCCTGAGGACGGGCATCATCACGACCATACGCATGGTCATGTCCATGCACTTGCTCCGGCCGATGCTGAAGAGACGGAACGGCAGGCCAAGGAGACCCATCATGCTGGATGACTTCTTCATCAGAGCCATGCTTGCCGGCGTCGGCGTGGCGGCCGTGGCGGGGCCGCTCGGCTGTTTCATCGTCTGGCGCCGATTGGCCTATTTCGGCGACACGCTGTCCCATGCCGCATTGCTCGGCGTGGCGATGGCTTTCCTTCTGGACATCAATTTCACCGTCGCGGTTTTCCTGGTCTCGGCAATCGTCTCCCTGGCCTTGTTGTTCCTGCAACGCAAGGCGACAGTCTCGTCGGATTCCCTGCTTGGGCTGCTGGCCCATTCCGCTCTTGCGCTTGGTCTGGTGGTCCTGGCCTTCCTGACCTGGGTGCGTGTCGACCTCATGGGCTTTCTGTTCGGCGATATCCTGGCGGTATCGCGCATGGACATCGCGGTGATCTATCTCGGCGGGGCCGTGGTGATGGCGGTGCTGGTCTGGGTATGGACACCCTTGTTCGCGGCGACGGTGAACCGGGAATTGGCGGAAGCGGAGGGGATGCGGCCCGACCGCGCCAATATCGTTCTGATGCTCTTGATGGCGACCGTGATCGCGATTGCGATGAAGATCGTCGGCGTGCTTCTGATCACGGCGATGCTGATCATACCCGCGGCGACGGCGCGGCGTTTCGCCGGCGGCCCGGAGCAGATGGCGGTCATTGCGGCGATCGTTGGCGCGGCTTCGGTCGTCGGCGGCCTGTTTGGTTCACTGGAATGGGATACTCCCTCCGGTCCGACGATTGTCGTGGCTGCCTTGTTCCTGTTTATTCTCAGCCTGTCGCCCTTGCCGCGCCTGTTGACGCGCGGTCGGGCCGGCGGCGAAGCGCCGATAGCGAAGGAGGGCAGATGACGATGTCCACGGATCCTCATGCCGACGCCGATCTCACCAAGAACCAGCAGATGGTCCTTGATGCTTTGAGCGGCGCGGACGGTCCGCTCAGCGCTTATACGATTTTGGACCGCCTGCGCGAACAGGGCTTCAGGGCGCCGCCGCAGGTCTATCGGGCGTTGGACAAGCTGGTCGAGCTCGGCATGGTGCATCGGTTGGAAAGCTTGAACGCCTTCGTTGCCTGCCGCCACCCCGGATGCGACACGCATGAAGAGACAATCGCCTTTGCGATCTGCGACGACTGCGGTCAGGTGGCTGAGATTTCGGATGATGCCCTGTCCGAAGAATTGGGCGCAATTGCCGGCCGGGCAGGGTTCCTGCTGAAAAAATCCACCGTAGAACTGCGCGGTATCTGTGACGCGTGCCAAACCGCGTCCTAGGACTGCTCGGCGGCGTCGCCTCAGGAATCCTCCGGCAGCGTCAGCAGGTTGAGTTCGCCTGCGCCCGCATCCCGGATGATTTCCATGACATCTATGACATCGCCTGCCTTGGCGCCTCCATCGGCTTTGAGGCGCAGGATTGTATCAGGGTTGGCTTGCAGGCGCTCCGCGAGGGCAGCGCCCAGATCCGTTTCGGACATCACGGTCCCGTCCAAGGCTGTTTCCCCATTCGGACCGACGAGCAGTGTCAGGCTTCCAGTGTCTTCGTTGATGCCCGACGTGGAAGAAGGAGGCGAAATCTCAAACGGATCGGCGGACGAGAGTTTCCCGGCGATCATGAAGAAAATCAGCAGCAGGAAGACGATGTTGATCAGCGGCATGATCGCGTCATCGTCGTTGCGAGGGCGCCTGTCCGCATTTTTCGACCGACTGATACGCATATTCGATCCTATTGTCCCGCTGCCTTGATCAAGGAAATGTTCGTCGCGCCGGCCCCGGCCAGAACATCCAGCACGGCGACTGTCTCCTGCAAGGAAATCGCCGGTGCCGGTTTCACGAAAATGCCGCGATCCGGCGACTTCTCAATCTGACCTGCTATTCTGGTGGCGAGTTCCTTCACTGAGATAGGCTTGCCGGACAGGCGTAGGCCGTCATTGCGAATCTCGACCAGCAGGGTGCCTTCAATGCTGCTGCCCCGCCCGGACGCTTCCGCGGGGGCGTTCAGATTGATTGAACGCCATTCCAGGAAGTTTGACGCGAGCATGAAGAAGACCAGCAGAATGAAAACGACATCAATCAGCGGGGTCAGGCTGATCAGATTTCGCCGTCTTGGTTGCGCTTTAGCCAGCATGGGCCGTTCGTGCCGTCCGCAAAACCGGCGGTTCGCTGGGTTTCACGGCAACCGGGTCGGTGAAGAGATCGGCGGTGAAGACCTGGGTCACGACGGTGTCCATTTCGTGCGCCAATCGGTCGACCTTCCGTTCCAGCCAGTTCAGGAAAACCACGGTAGGTATGGCGACGGCCAGTCCGACGGCGGTCGTCAAAAGGGCTTCCCAAATGCCACCCGACAGGACGGCCGGATTGACCTTGTTGCCCGCGCCCTCCAACTGTTGGAATGCCGAGATCATGCCCAGGACCGTACCGAACAGGCCGAGCAGCGGGGCGAGGGAGGCGATCACCTCCAGCGGCCGGAACCAGCTACGGAGCGATTCCAGAACCTCTGCGGCCTGACGTTCCAACTCCTCCCGTATCAAGGCATCGGGCAGTTTCTGCGCCCGCGCGCGGATGGCTATCAGCAGCAGATGGCAGACCGGGTTTTTGGCATTCTCCGTCAGTGAGATCGCCTCGCCCAGATTACCGCGACGGAAGTGTTGGATCGCCTGCTGGGCCCGTGCGCCGTCGCCAATCCGCGCGGCTCGGAACTGAAACAGTTTCACGATCAGGATGGTCAGGGCCACCAGGGACAGTGCCATCAACAGGATGACGACGGGCCCGCCTGCATCGATCAGCGATAGAAACTCATCGAAAAATCCGGACTGCGGCACTTCGGCCGGCAAGGCGGTGTCTGTCTCCATGTAGTCCCCCACAAAATTGGGCCTCTAGGAAACCGGCCCTCGGTGAAACGGCATCGACGCACGCCACCGATGACGCCCTTTGTTCGGAAAGACCCGATAAGTGCGATTTGGCGGCGCTTCGTTGCGAAACGGTATATGCTTGTTTTCTCGCAAGTGCGAGGCAATCGCAATAATAATCTTTCGCAAGTAGAAACAGCGTCAGAATGGCGCGGCTCGACATTGTTGCGAATAAGTCGCATTTGCTGATAATATGGCTTGTTTGGGTATGAGGGGGATTTCCATGATCGAACGCGAGGCGGACTCGAGATTGCTGCAATCTCGCCGAAGCATCCTCATGGAAGGGGAGTTTTCCACCAGCCAGTTGATGGTAGCGGCGGGACCGTCCAGCGTCACACGGTATCGGATCGAACCTGAGCGGATCGACCCGAAGGAAACGGTGATGCGGGGCAGGCTGAGCGACGTTCAGGCCCCGTCCGGCCTGTTCATCCACGCGACCGACATGACCGAAAAACTTGACCTTGCCAAGGAGTGGCTCATGCCGCCGGCCTTCATGGTCGCCGTGGTCCTGGAAGGCGGCTTGGACATGTATCTGGATGACCAGGCTTTACGCCTCGGGGGCGGAGATGAGCCGGTCGGGCAATTCTGGAACCTCACTCAACCCACCAATATGCAGCGGCGTTCCCTGCATGACACCCATATGCGCAAAGTGATCATCCGCGTTCCGCGGGAATGGTTGTGGACGGTCCTGGAAGGCGATTACGATCGGAAGGACCCGCGCTGCGCCCCCTTCACGCAACACCGTGCGACGGGAACCTGGCGTCCTTCCCGTCATGTCGTTGCCTTGGCGGAGCAGTTGATCAACCCGCCGCCCGATGCGTCCTCGCTGCGGGTGCTTGCGGCCGAGAGCAGGGCGCTGGAGATCGTCCGGGAAGCTTTGGCGAGCGTCATCGAGGGCGCGGATCCGCCCGCCCTGCGTGACGCGGCCCCGAACGATTTTTGTTCCAGTCCTACCTCGGTCGACGCGGACAGGGCTCAACGGATCAGAAGCTTCATTGTTCAGAACCGGAACGGGTCGCTCAGTCTTCCGACCATCGCGAGGCAGTTGGGCATGAGCGTCGGTTCGATGCAGACCTCGTTCAAACGCACCTATAGGACGACAATTGGCGCCTTTATTCGCGAGCAACGCCTGATCGTGGCCAGAGACCTGATCGAGCAGCATGGCAAACAGGTGGGCGAGGCCGCCTATCTTGCCGGGTATGAAAGCCTCGGCAGTTTCTCGACAGCCTTCAAACGCGCCTTTGGCTTCCCGCCGTCGGATTGCAAGCAATAACGATTTCTAGCGGTTTCCCCGCAGGGAGTATTCCACCGGCAGAACCACGTCGAGGTAGTCGCCCGGCATGTCCTGGGGAAAGCTCGGCAGCGGTTCGGCCCGGACCAGCATTTCCAACGCGGCGTCGTCCAGCAAGGTGTGCCCCGACCCTTCGCGAATCTCCTGCGCCATGACAGATCCATCGCGGCCAACGCGGAAATACAACAAAACGACCCCCTGCATGCGCTTACGACGCGCCAGCTTGGGGTAGTCCTTGTGCCTCTCCAGCCATAGGCGCAGCTTTGCGATATAATTCGGCGACGGGGCGGAGACCGCCGCGCCGCCGGTAGAGTTGCGGCTGTCGGTCGCTGTTCCGACGGGGGCGTCCGTCGCCTGTCCGGAACTGACCGCGGCGGCGGAAGAGTGTGAGGATTGCGTCTCGGCGGGCTGCGTTTGCTGCACCGGCTGTGCCGCGGGTACGGTGGCCTGCACCGACTCAGGGGCAGGTTGCTCGACGATTTGCGGCTGCACGGCAGGGACCGGTTGAACCGGCGGCTCCACGGGTTTCGCCTCTACGGTCTTTGGCCGGATCGGCGGGCGTGGTGGCGGAGCCTCCTCCACCACAGCCTCGGTAGCGACCTCCGTCACGGGCTCCAGGACGGGCACGTCTTCCGGCGGTGGCTCCACGACCGTCACCGTCTCGGGCAAAGGTTCAATCGGTTCGGCCGGTGTCACATCTTCAATCGGAACGGTTTCGGTGATGGCTGGTTCGATGACAGGTTCTACGGTGGGTTGAACTGTCGGTTCGACCGTTGGCTCGACAATAGGTTCCGCAACGGGTTCTACACTGGGCTCGACAACGGCTTCTTGAACGGGAGGCGTGACCGGCGGTTCGACCGGCACGGGATCTGCCGTTACCGTCTCCGTGACGGTCGCTTCCTGGGCCGAGACTTCTTCCGCGAGCGCCGGATCAGGGGTGGCCTGATCCGCACCCGCGAGTGAGGCGGTCATGGCAATCGAAACGCTGATACCCCCGACACCAGGCGCTTCCGCCCCGGCCTGCTCGTCGGCGGGCCACTGCAGGAAGACCGCCGCATGGATTGCCACGGCAACGCCGAAAGCGATCAGCCAGTGTCTGGCATCCAAATCCGCCGTGGCCGGCATGGGAAGGGCATGTGTCATAGCGTTATCCGCTTGTTCCGCTGCTCACGTCATTTCCCGCAGATCGGGGAGCTTGTCGATCGGCAGATCCTCTGGGAGGTCGTCTTGCCATTCGATGACGAGTTCCTCGCGAAATCCGAAGCGCAGTAAATGATCGTCAATGACGGCCTGGGTGCGCATCAACCCTTCGGGCTTGGGGGACTGAATATAGAAGGTCAGGCTGTTGTCTGTCGCGACCATAAAGCAAAGGCCGAAGGGAAAGTCCACTCGGGCCGTTTCCGGATTGAAGTCGACCGTCACCTTGTGATTGAAATGTTTACACAATTGCTGTAGATATTTGCTTCCCAATTTCGTCGATACGACGGAATGCGTCTTGTGCATGTCTTGCGTTCCTATCCCGGTTTTGTGTTTTGTTACAATGCGCCTGAGACATAGATCATTCTGGCGCCGGATGCGCTGGCTTCCACGTGTCCATCGACCTGGTAGATATCGCGCAGGACCTGCGGTGTGATCGCCTGTTCCGGCGGCCCGTAGGCCCGAATTGAGCCGTTGCCGATGACGGCCACCTGGTCGCAATAGCGAAGCACGAGATTGATATCGTGCATGGCGACGAGGCAGGCGGCTGCGCGCATGCGGACATGTTCGCGCAGTAGGTCAAATACGACCGATTGCCATTTCAAATCCAGGGCGCTCGTCGGTTCGTCCAACAGGAACAGGCGTGGATTTCGGACCAGGACCTGTGCGAGCCCGACCAGTTGGCGCTGCCCGCCCGACATTCGGCTGAGGGGACGAAAGGCGAGTTCGCCGAGACCCAATCGGTCGAAGGCGGTTTGCGCGGCCGCCGCCACCTGTTCGCCGGACAAGTCCGGTCGGGCGGCCTTGCAGGCGGTGATGACGACTTCATAGGCGACGAAGGTGGACGGTGGCGGCAGGTCCTGCGGCAGGTATCCAATCACCGAAGATTTCTTGAATCGCGGCATGTCGGATATCGGGCTTCCGTCCAGCATCGCTGTGCCCTGAAACGAAAGGACACCGGCGAGGGCTTTGAGCAAAGTGGACTTGCCGCAGCCGTTGGGGCCCAGCACGCCGATCAGGGAGCCGCCTTCTATCGACGGCACGGTTACCCGATCCAGAATTGTGGTCCACCCGCGCCGTAACGTGAGATTTGAAATATCCAACATGGTCAGCGCCACCTCCCGCCATGCGAAAGCAGAAGCGCAAGGAATAAAGGCACGCCGACTAGGGCCGTGACGATGCCGTCCGGAATCAAGACGCCCGGGATGATGGTCTTGCTGGCGAGCGACGCGGCGGACAGCATCAGGGCCCCGGCAAGGGCCGAGCCCGGCAGATAGAAGCGGTGATCCTCGCCACAGATCAGCCGGGCGATATGCGGACCGACCAGACCGACGAAACCGATGACGCCGGTAAAGGCCACGGCCACCGCGGCGACCACGCTGACGCGCAGCAGTGTCGTAAACCTCAGCCGTTCGACGGGAACGCCGGCGCTGCGGGCGAATTCCTCGCCGTTGCGCAGGACGGTGAGGTTCCAGACCTGACGGATGGAGAACAGAAAACAGATCGCCAGCACGACGGTGATGATGCCGGTCTTGTCCCAGGTGGCCCGCGACAGGCTGCCCATCGTCCAGAACACGATCTGCTGCAGGCTGTCGGAATCCGCAGCGAACTGGATCAGGGATACCAGGGCCTGAAGCGCGAAGACGATGGCGATTCCGAACAGGATGATACCTTCCAGGCTGGGACCATAGAATTTGGCGAGGAACTGAATCAGCAGGATGGACAACACAGCGCCGATGAAGGCGAAGACCGGCAGGGCGAAATGCTGCGGGATGTCCCAGGGCAGGGTGAAATCGAAGACGATCACCAGAGAGGCGCCCAAGGTCGCAGCATAGGTGACGCCGAGGGTCGCCGGGCTGGCTAGCGGATTGTTCAACACCGTCTGCATTTCCGCGCCGGCAAGGCCGAGGCAGGCGCCGACGGCAAGCGCCATGACCGCATAGGGCAGGCGCACTTCCCACAGGATGACGCGTAGGGCCTCGGGCAGGCTGTCCGGTGCGATTAGTCCGTTCAATACCGTCGTCACCGGCAGGGAGGCCGGGCCGGTTGCGACATTGACCAGAAAGGAAGCCAGCAAGACGGCGCCGAGCAGCAGAAGCCAAACCAGCCGCTTCCTGACAAAGCGGCTGTATTGAACCTGCAGCGGCGAAACGCCGGCTCGGATCTCGTTCGGCCTTCGCTCGGCCAGTGCGTTTGTGGGTTCGGTCGCGGTTCCGTCGCTCATGTTATTGTCCGCCTCCGAGCGATACCCAATACGTCCCGTTCATCGGGAGCGGCTGAAATCGATGGTAAAACTCGGTCAGCGATTGTTCCGGCGAAAGGTCGGCGAACAGGTCGGGATGGAACCATTTGGCCATGGTCTGGATAAGGGCGAAATGCATCGGCGAATTGTAGAAATGATGCCAAATGGCATGCACGCGGTTTGCCTTGACGGCATCGAGGCTCTTGAGGCCCGTCCGCTCATGGATTTGCGCGAGCGTGAGCTCGGCGACCGCTTTGTCCGCATAGGATCCCAGGACAATCCGCTTGGGAAACTGGTCCGCCGTCAGGACCGACCCGATGGCGGATCCGATATAGATGTCCGGTTGTCGAACCAGCAGTTCTTCGACACTGACCGCGGCGAAGGAACCCGGGATTGCATCGGCGAAAATATTCTTACCGCCGGCGAAGTCGACCATACGGCCCAGCATCTGATTGCCGATCGAATTACAGCATTCCGGCTTCAGGCCCACATGCAGTTCCATGAAGACGCTTGGTTTGTCTTCGATGTCCTCGAGTCTTTTCGCGACCTTGTCGAGTTGCTCCCGGTAGAAGGTCAGGAAGTCTTCCGCCTCGGTCTGTCTGCCCATCACCTTGCCGAGCAGGCGCATGCTTTTCGGCGTGTTCTCCAACGGTTCGATCCTGAAATCGATGAAGATCACCGGGATCCCCGCTGCCTCCAGTTTCTCGATGATATCCGTATGTTTTTCGCCCGGGCTGTGGCCGCCGCCGAGCCCGAAGATGGCGAGATCGGGCATCAGAGCCGCCACGCTTTCGATATCCATCGTGGCGGCACTGTTTTTTCCGACCCGCGGAATGGAGTCGATTTTCGGGAAATGGTCGGCAAACTGCTTGTATCCCGCCGGGTCGAACAGCTCGAAGTCGCCCATCATACCGGCGATCCGCTGCAACGGATTGTCCCTGTCCAGGATGCCGATGGATGGAAGGTAGCGTCCTTCCCCAAGGATGATTGCCTTGACGGGCGCGGCAAGGGTCACCTCGCGTCCCGCCAGGTCAGTGACGGTGATTTCATCGGCGGCCTGCACCTGCAAAGAACCGGACAGCAGCGACCCGAAGATCGCTGCCGCCAAGACAACCAGCATTTTGTGTTTGGTTGGGTTCCTGTCCGCCTTTGCCCGCCGTCCACGCGCAAAGATTTGTTTCATGGATCCTCCGATCAGAAGTCGATTTTGACAGTTGCCAGGACCGTGCGGCCTGGCTCGTTGAAGGGGATGACCTGGGCGTTGTCGACACCGGACGTCGCGCGGTCGACATAGGTTCGGTCGAACAGGTTGCGTATATCGAGCCGCATGGTGACGAAGTCGTAATCGACCGGCTGCAACTGCGCGAAGATGTTGGCGACCAGATACGAGTCGTTCGGCGTGGCTTCCTGCGTCGCATCCTCGAACGCGTATTCGGCGCTGGCGCCCATGCTGAATCCGACGTCGTACCAGTCCTTGGCGACTTCCATGGCTGCGGTCTTGCCGGTCTGCAGTCCGTGGAAGGAGGCGGCGCCGCTGGTCAGCACTGCATCGTCCGAGCGCAGGCGGTTGTTCGAATAGCTGGCGCGGACCAGCAGGCCGTCATTCTGGTATTGACCCGAGATGTTGTACCCTTCCGACCGCAGATCGCGTGTGCGGTTCCGGATCTGATTGCCCCGGTCATGACTGCCTTCGATGTCGGTCAGATAGACATGAACGTCGCCGGAGAACGGTCCCTCGACCCCTTTGAAGCCCAGTTTGTAGCTGAACGAACGTGACGATGAGAGGCCCTCGTAGTCCCACTGGCCGGCAAAGTTGTAGATCGCCGATTCGCCCAGGGGGATGCCGCCATAGGTCGTCGCCGCACCGGCATACCCGGTCAGCCAGGTGAGGGCATCGTATTCGACATTCGCGCTGCCGCCCGGGCCGCCGCCGGAGATATCCGTCCCCTCGATCCCCTCGAACCATTGCTGGTCGTAGCGAATGCCGAGCGAGGCGCGCAGTCGCTGGGTCAGGTTCAGGCGCGATTGCACGAAGAACCCGGCGTTGTAGGAGGTTTCCGTATTGTCGAGCGATACGCCGGCGCCGCCGAAGCCGCCTGTTGGCGTTCCATGCCCTTCATCCCGATAAAAATCCGTGCCGACTGTGACGCTTCCCGACTCCGCGACACCCAGGCCCGTGGAAAACGTGTTCGCCAGCTTGCCGCTGACGCTTTTTGTTTCGGAATACAGATCGAACCTGTTCGGCCCGAAAGCCAACTCGTCGACGAACAGTTCGGAATAGTTGTAGCTCAGCACCGCTTCCGGATTGAACATCTCGGTCGGCGCCTCATCCTTGTAGGAAATTGAGAACGAGCGGCGCCGGAATTCCTGCAATGTGGCGGGCGCGCCATTGGCCAATGCACCGAAATTGGCCCGGTTCGGGCGGATCGTGGTGTCGTCCAGGTAACTGGCCTGAAATTCTATCCGGCTGCCGTCCAGGCCAGACCAAGCGAACTTCCCGATAGCGTTATCCATGTCGGGTGCCGTGCCGGCCGTCACGATGCCGTCGCCGTCCTCGTAGTTGTCGCCACCTTCGAAGGACGTGTAGGCGAGGGCTTCGAAGCCTTCATATTGCGCGGCTATGGTCCCGACTTCCGTATGCGCCGGGCCGTTGCCATTGAACTGCAGGCGCGTGAAACCGCCCCACATCTCGTCGCTGTCCAGGATGTCGCGGGCGTCCTTGGTCTCGAAGGCAATGGATCCGCCAAGCGCGTTGGGGCCGACATCCACGGGCCCGATGCCGGTCTCGACCCGCACGGTCTTCAGCATGCCCGGGTCGATGATGGCGGTTCCGAGGTGATGAAAGGCCGAGTCGACCTGTCGCGCGCCGTCGATTTTCACGTTCAAATTCGTGTTCTCGATACCGTTCACATAGATTTTGCGCGAAACATCCGACCCGCCGCCGACTTGGACGGAGGGGTCTTTTTCGAAGACATCCTTGATGTCGACCGGGTTTGTCCGCTCCAGTTCCTCCTCGGTGATCTGCACACCGCCCGGGGCGACCTCCGTGGCGGTGATGGAGATTGGGGCGAGGACGGTTTGTTCCTGTGCCTGCGCCGGAAGGCTGGCAAAGGCAAGGATGGCGGTGGTCGCGGCCAACATTCGGGACGGAGAGGCAAGGGAGGTGTTCAATGCTAGGCGGCGGGTCGGGGCACCGGAAACAAACATGGTCGTCATCCACAAAAATCATTCCAAGATGCGAATGACTATTAATTACATGTTTGCGGTCTGGCCATCCGAATGAGTTTTCAGTTTTCGCAAAAAACTTTCGAGATTTCGCAGATGGTGCTCAAACACACGGGCGTGTCGGGGTATAGTCCCGGCAAAGTTCCGGTTTGAACGGACTGCTCTTCATCGGCGGAGGAACAGGGAACGGTACGGCCGTTTCGGCTTAACCAAAGCGAGGGAGGGTCAGGTGCCCAAACGGAATGGAAAGACTTTCGAAAAATCGGTCAATCTGGCGCTGCAGGGTGGGGGCGCGCACGGCGCCTTTACCTGGGGCGTGCTGGATCGTCTTCTGGAAGACGGGCGGATTTACATCGAAGCGATCAGCGGGACTTCCGCCGGTGCCATGAACGCGGTTGCCGTGGCGGATGGCTTGATGCGCGACGGTGAGGATGGGGCACGCCAAGTGCTGCACGACTTCTGGCAGGCCGTCAGCGATGTCGGTCGGATGAGCCCGATCCAGCGCAATGTCATTGATGTGTTCATGGGGAATTGGAGCTTGGATAACAATCCGAGTTACATGTTCTTTGACCTGCTGAACCGGGTCACGTCGCCTTACGATTTGAACCCGATGAACTTCAACCCGCTTCGCGGCATCCTGGAGAGCACGATCGATTTCGACCGTGTGGCGGTTTGTGACAAGATGCAGGTTTTCCTATCGGCGACCAATGTGGAAACCGGTCGCGTGCGGGTATTCAACCGGGCGGAAATAAACGCCGATGTCGTCCTGGCATCGGCTTGCCTTCCCTTCATGTTCCACGCGGTTGAGATCGATGGCACGCCCTACTGGGACGGCGGATATATGGGGAATCCGGTGCTGTTCCCGTTCTATCGGACGAGCGACTCAGACGACATCGTCATCGTTCAGATCAACCCGGTCGTGCGGAAAGGGACGCCGCGCAGCGCCCGGGAGATTCTGGACCGCGTAAATGAAATCACATTCAACAGCAGCCTGTTGAAGGAATTGCGCGCCATCGATTTCGTCCATCGCCTGTTGGAAGACGAGGCATTGGACTCGCAGGCTTACCGCAATCCCCTGGTTCATATCATTGAGTGTCATGAGAACCTTAAGAATCTGGGCGCGTCATCGAAACTGAACGCGGAATGGTCATTCCTGCGGCACCTGTTTGAGATTGGCCGCGGGGCGGCGGATGAATGGATCGACCGCAACTACAGCCGGTTAGGCGTCGCATCGACGGTGGATATACGCGCGATGTTCCAGGGAATCGGCGCCGATCACCAAGGATAAACGTGGCTCCGCGTCATCCTCAGTCCGGCTTGCGTTTCGCTTCCCTGAAGGTCAGGGCCAGGCGTTCGATCTGTTTGTCCATCAACAGCCGGCCTTCCTCGCGCGTCGGTTCGTGGTCGAACATGATGAGGTCTTCCCGGCGAATGATGACCGACAATTGGTTGCCCATTTCGCAGCGCATGAACAATGCCCAGATGTCCTGCAAGGTCCGCAGGATCAATCGGCAAACCAGAATGCCCTGGGCATTCAACCGGTCGAGTTGAGGTTTCCTGTCAGGATCGTAGGTCACGTCCGGCAGATGTTTTCGGAATGATTTCAGGGCTTCGCCGCGTAACGAATAGGCCAATGGCCGCCCCACCGTGCTGCGGTTCCAGTCGATCCTGGCGACGGAGAATTCCTCCAGCATTTTGAGCGATTTCACCTGGTTTTTCGACAGAACGAAAGCCGTTGCGGGTTCTTGTGCCGCAAGGGAAGTCGGTATGGAAAACATGCCGAGGAAAAGCATAAGGGCACATATTCCGCCGGAAATTGCTTGGATATTCTTAAACACTTTCTTTCAGACAACTCGGATAGTGAACGTGGATCATGTTCCAGCCCGTGTCATCGTCTTCGCCCAGTGAGCATATTAGTGCAACAGCTTATTGGCGTTGGGCTTCACCGCGATGTCTGGACGGCTGGTACGGGGCGTTATGACCCGCGCAGTATCATTCATGCTTGTCTAATAAGTAATGATAATCAGTTGCAATTGATTTTGGGCAGCGCTATTCACCTTTGTCGAGGGAAGATATCGGCGTTTCCGGCCCCTGACGGGGCGCATGGCTTAGCCGATATCAGTTGAACGTATCTATCAGTGATCAGGCCCAAGTTCCGATATTTGACGCGAATGCGTGGCAATCGCATTGATGAAAATTGACCGGCCCGCGGCTCGTTATGCGAAGTCGATGGCCGGCGGGGACGCCTGAGCACTGCCTGCATATTCGGTAACCAAACTGCCATTTGGTTCAAATGATAGGGCGGAAGGAGACAAAAATGGGTTTTGAATTTTCGTTGAGCGGCCGGGGAACCGTTGCCGCCGTTTTTGCCGGGATGCTGGCTTTCGGATTGGCGGCGGGTAGCGCGTCGGCGGCCGGTCCGTCCGCTGAAGATGTTCTCGGCACCTATTCGGACATCGCCTTGGCCGGTTACGAAGATTCGCTGGCGACGGCGCGTGCGCTGGATGCGGCGATCGACAATCTGATCGCGCAACCGAGCGACGCCACGCTGTTGGCGGCGCGGGCAGCCTGGATTGCCGCCCGGGCACCCTATCAGCAGACCGAAGCCTTTCGGTTCGGGAACGCCATCGTCGACGATTGGGAGGGGCGCGTGAACGCGTGGCCGCTGGATGAAGGCCTAATCGATTATGTCGACGCATCCTATGGGTCGGACTCCGACGAGAATGGCCTCTATACGCTCAACGTCGTCGCCAATCCGACACTGACGATCAATGGTGAGACGGTCGACGCGTCCTCCATTACACCGGCTCTGCTCTCCGATACGCTGCAGGAAGCCGAGGAAGTAGAAGCCAATGTCGCGACCGGTTACCACGCCATTGAATTCCTGCTGTGGGGTCAAGACCTCAACGGCACGGGACCGGGTGCAGGCGCTCGTCCGGCGACGGATTTCAACACCGCCAATTGCACCGGTGGCAATTGCGACCGACGGGCTGCTTATCTGAAGGCGGCCAGCACGTTGTTGATCGCCGATCTTGAGGAGATGGTCGCCAACTGGACCGAGGACGGCGCGGCGCGGGAAGCGTTGCTTGCCGAGCCGACGGTCGGCATCGCCGCGATCCTGACCGGGATGGGCTCGCTCTCCTATGGCGAACTGGCGGGTGAACGCATGAAGCTGGGCCTGCTGCTCCACGATCCGGAAGAGGAGCATGATTGCTTCTCCGACAACACCTACAACTCCCATTACTTCGATCAGATGGGCATCCGGAATGTCTATACGGGTCATTACCTGCGGGTCGATGGATCCGTTGTCTCCGGGCCGTCCCTCGCCGATCTGGTTGCGGCGAAAGACAAGGCGCTTGCCGACGAAATCGCCAAGAAGCTGGATGTCACCGTGGCGGCCATGGCGGCGATGAAGGCACGTGGTGAGACTGTCGAAGCCTATGATCAGATGATCGGCGAGGGGAACGATGAAGGAAACGCCGTCGTTCAGGCTGCGATCGACGGTCTGGTCGGTCAGGCCCGGTCGATCGAGCGCGCGGTTGCGGCGCTCGACCTCGGCGCCATCGATTTCGAAGGCTCCGACAGTTTGGACAATCCGAACGCTGTCTTCCAATAGACGGACGCTGAAATGAAAAGTGCAGCGGCGCGCGGGCGAATGCCTGCGCGCCTTCCGCGTTCCGCGCGGTTCCTAGCGACGGTGAATTGAGATGTCTCGGCCGAGAGACAACAGAGTAGAAGGTCATGCCCGCAGCCATCTCTTTGGCGGGTTGGCGTTCATGGCTGGACTTCTGATGCTGCCGTTATTCTCCACAACGGCGCAGGCCGGCGCGATGGCTGCCCGCAACGACTTGTCGGACACTGACGCCGCCAAGGTCGAAAAGGTCGTGTCCCCCGCGACCGATTTTTCGAAACCGGAACAGTACGAAGCAATGTCCGGCGGGGCCGCGACCTCGTCTGCCGCCGCGGATCGAAACGCCTTCTCTCATCCGTCCGCCAATCTGCCTTTCGACAAGCGTCAAGATTTCGTGCTCGGCAACGGATTGTTCAAGAAACTCTGGGTTTCCGCACCGTCCTCGACACAGGCGTCCGATGGGCTCGGGCCGCTATACAATGCGCGTTCCTGCGAACGCTGCCATGTCAATGACGGGCGGGGGCGGCCGCCCGAAGAGAATGGTGGCAGGTCCGCCTCCATGCTCCTGAGGCTTTCCGTGCCCCCGCGGACGGAAAATGAGCGGGCAAGGCTACGGGACAAGACGATGCTGCGTCTGCCTGAACCGACTTATGGCGGTCAATTGCAGGAACTTGCCCTGCCCGGCCTGCAGCCGGAGGGGCGCATGGTTGTGCGCTATCAGAATAGAACCGTCGCGTTGCGCGGTGGGGAAATGGTGGAACTGCGTCGGCCAACCTATGAAATCAGGGATCTGGCCTATGGGCCGATGCGGCCCGATGTCATGATTTCGCCTCGCGTGGCGCCTCCGATGATCGGCCTGGGATTGCTTGAAGCGATCCACCCGGCCGATATCGTTGCGAATGCCGATCCGGATGATGTGGATGGAGATGGTATCTCCGGCCGGGTGAATTACGTCCGTGCCGACGCGTCAGAGGAACTCGTCCCGGGCCGCTTTGGATGGAAAGCGACGATCGCCGGCGTCGCGCAGCAAACCGCCGAGGCGTTCCTGACGGATATCGGGATTTCGACGCCGATGTTCCCGGATTCCTTCGGCGACTGTACGCCGGTTCAATCCGAATGCCGCGCATATGCACCCGGCGTACAAGCGCGTTTGGGAATGACCGAGGCGCCGGACCCTGTCTTGGGCTTGGTCACATTCTATGCCCGCAACCTGGCTGTCCCGGCCAGACGGGATGCCGGTGATCCGGGTGTGCTGAAAGGCAAGGAACTCTTTCACGGCGCGGGATGCGTCGCGTGCCATAGACCAAAATACGTCACCAGACGGGATGCGCTGCAGGTCGAACATCGGTTCCAACTTATCTGGCCCTATACGGACATGCTGCTACATGACATGGGGGAAGGCCTGTCCGACGGCCGGCAGGTCGGGGATGCCGGCGGTTCGGAATGGCGGACCGCACCCTTGTGGGGGATCGGTCTGACCCGTACGGTCAATGGGCACGGCTATTTTTTGCATGACGGGCGCGCGCGTTCCCTCATCGAAGCCATCCTCTGGCATGGAGGCGAAGCGAAATCCGCCCGCGACAAGGTCGTGGACATGTCGCCTGACGAACGTCGATATCTGATCCGATTTCTGGAGTCGCTGTAATGAGTCTTTACCATTGGTCCGCTCCGCGGGTGATTGCTCGTGGCGGAATTCTTATGGCCTTGGGCATATCGATGATGACAGGGCAGGTGGCGACGGCCGATGAACCGGACCTTTCACCTGTCCTGACCGAAATGGTGGATGGTGTTGTCATTCCGACCTATGAGCAATTTGCCGCTGTATCCGCAAACGAGGTGATGGCCGTCGAAGCGCTCTGCACCGGTCCAAGCCCGGAAACGCTTCGGATCGCGCGGGCCGGCTTTGCTTCTCTCGTTGACGGCTTCTCCCGAATAGAAGCGATGCGCTTCGGGCCGGCGCGAGACGAGAACCGCTTTGAGAAACTGTTCTTCTGGCCCGACCGCCGCGGTCGAGGTTTGCGACAGGTTCAAGAAATCATCCTGGAAGAAAACACGACCGCGCTAGACGCCGATCAATTGGCGGGCAAGAGCGTCGCGGTCCAGGGCTTGTTGGCGCTCGACTTCGCGCTGTCCGATGAAGGGGCCGGCGAGGCACTCTTGCGAGCGGACAGTTTCCGTTGTGGTTATGCACTCTCGGTTGCCCGTCGGATAGCCGCGACTGCGCAAGAACTGCTGGCGGATTGGACCGGTCCGGGCGGTTACGGCAACCAGATGAAGAATGCAGGCCCGAACCAGGCAATCTATCGGACCAGCGGTGAGGCAATGCAGGAAATCCTGCGCTCCACCTCGGAGGTATTGACCATCGACAGGGAATTCAAAATTGCCCGCGTGATCGGTGACAGCGCGAAGCAGGCGAGGCTTAAACGCGCGCCGTTTTGGCGTTCGGGGCTTTGGCTGCAGGCCTTGGACGCCAACGTCGCCTTTGTCGAGAACCTGTTTGCCGGCCGAACGCTGGCGGCCATGCTGGATGACGAAAACCAAACTTTGCCGAAGGAACTGCGTTTTGAGTTGGAACAGGCGCGCAAGGCCATTGCGGATGCCTCCGTCTCGATCGGTCGGGGGCGCGGTTCGGGCGAGGTTGGGGAAGATGCGTACGCCAAGTTGAAATACGCTCTCGTTCCTCTGCATGGTGCCGCAGACATCCTCGAAAGCCGCCTGCCGCAGGCGCTGGGATTGGTCATTGGATTCAATTCTCTGGACGGGGATTGATATGACGGGAATGTCGATCGGCAGGCGCTCATTTCTGGCTGGGACCTCCTCTCTTGTTGTGCTGGCCATCGCGCCCGTCATGGCGCGGGAAGGCGGAGGCAACGCGTTCATTTGTGCGATGAAGGACGCCGAAGGTTTCGCCGTTGCGGTTCTTTCCGCTCAAGGGAAGATACTGCGCTGTGAGGCACTTCCGGAACGGGCGCATGGCGCGGCGGTCTCCCCGGACGGCAGAACCGCTGTGATCATTGCCAGACGGCCGGGTCGTTATATTGCTGTGATGGATCTCGCCACCGGTGCACCCTTCAAAGTATTGCCTGTCCATCCGGCGCGTCTGTTCTATGGGCACGGTTTCTTTTCAGCGAACGGCAGGTTGTTCTTCGCGACCGAAAACGATTTCGAGAACGAACGCGGTGTCCTCGGGATTTACGATGTTGCTGACGGTTTCCGACGGGTGGGGGAATATTCCTCGGGCGGGATCGGGCCACATGAAGCTATCCGTATGCGCGACGGTAAAACCGCGGTCGTCGCCAATGGCGGGATCATTACCCATCCGGATTTCCCTCGGGAGGAACTGAACCTGGCCACCATGGACCCGACCCTGGCCTATATCGACGTCGCCTCGGGCGAGATCCTGGCCGTCCATAGGCTATCCAAGGATTTCCATCAGATGTCCTTCCGGCACCTCGCCGAGGATCAATCCGGTACGGTTTGGATCGGCGGGCAATATCATGGCTCCGCCGCGGATACGGTTCCCATGGTATTCACCGCGACTGCCGACGGCGTGAGTCCGGTTCCGGCGCCCGATGAGATCTATCGGAATATGCGCCACTACGTCGGATCGGTAGCGGCGGATATCGGGAACGGCCTGATTGCGACCACATGCCCCCGTGGGGGTGTCTGGCAGGTCTGGAACGCCGACAGCCGGTCTCTTGTCGCCGACAGGAAGGTTCCGGACATATGCGGCGTCGCCGCGGGGGCGAACGGGTTCATTGCCGTTGATGGATTGGGCGGGTTCCGAAATGAAAAAACGGTCCTGTCCAGCAGCCCTTCGGTGGCGTGGGACAACCATCTGCTGTCATTGTGATCTGCCGTCGATGAGAACGACAATCAATCGTAAAAAACATAATGATTGCGAATAGTTAGCAACTGTTTAGCTTTTAAAACACAACAAACTAATGTAATGTCGCTTTTCCGTGACGTCGCCGACCAACGTGTTATGTAGGGAGCTGGAGCGACAGTCACTCACCCACAAGAGGGGAAGATATGAAAGGCGACAAGGAAGTACTCAAGCACCTGAACGGGATCCTCAAGAACGAGCTTACCGCCATCAACCAATATTTCCTGCATGCACGCATGTTGAAGGATTGGGGTTACAAGAATCTGGCCGACAAGGTCTACGAGGAATCGATCGGCGAAATGAAACATGCGGATATGCTGATCGAGCGTATCCTGATGCTCGACGGCCTTCCGAATTTGCAGGACCTCGGCAAGTTGAAGATCGGTCAGAACGTGCCGGAAATGTTCGAAGCCGATGTGGCTTTGGAAGAAACGAATCAGGGCGCGCTCAAGAACGCCATCGTCAAATGCGAAGAGAAGCGCGATTTCGTATCACGGGAGATCTTCGAGGACATTCTGGAAGACACCGAAGAGCATATCGACTGGATCGAGACCCAGCAGAATCTGATCAGCCAGACGGGCCTGCCTAATTATCTGCAGGAACAAATGTTCGAGAAGGACGACAGCTAGACGCGCCGGAGCCTAGTCCGAGCGGAGAGTTTTCGGGGCGGCGCCTTCATTGGCGTCGCCTCCTTCATTTCGGGAACGGTTATACGCGGTCTCTTTCAGTGTGGTCGCGGAGGACGTGTCGCGATCATTATCGGCACGGGCATCGTGTGCTAGATCCCGCCAGACTTTCGCCGTTTTGAAGATGAACATCGGTTCTAGGCTGCAACAACCTGGCCTTCCCCGTCGGGGACCGCCCAATTGTCGTCGCTGTGGTCGCGCATCATTTCCGCGATAATCTCTGCGCAGCAGCCGCATTGGCGTTCGGCCCCGCAGGCCCGGTATACGTCATCCACAGAGCCGTGGCCCTGGGATACGGCGTCTTTCAATTCGCTGTCACTGAGCGCGTTGCAGATGCAGATAAACATGCGCGTCCTCCAAAACTGAACGCAAATACATCTAGTGATAATGCGAGTGATTGTCAATTGCGTGACATGCCGATCATGATGATGTGAAGGTGCGTTTGGTTGTGTCCTTAATGCCCCGTCGTTGCCGTGCCGTCCGGTTTCATGGCCCGCCCGGCGGGCAACAGTACAAGGCCAAGCGCGGTCAGTCCGGCGATCAGCAGCCAGGCTTCATTCACCGCCATTACCAGTCCGGCCTTTTCGAACATGGGGCGCACAAATGACATCATTTCCGGGCTCAGTGCGGCGCTGTCCGCTGGTACCATTTCCAGAGGGACCCCAACGAATTCGGCCGCCTCGGGGTCCCTGTCCAGGACACGCTCGCCCAGCGCGGCGGCGTGATGCGGGGCGCGCTGCCACAACACGGTGTCGACAAGCGCGATGCCGATCGCCCCGCCCAGATTGCGCATCAGGTTGAACAGGGCGCTGCCGTCCGGGATGTCTTCGCTTCGCAGCAGGCCCAGCGCCAAACGAGTCGGCGGCAGCAGGCAAAACATGATTGATATCCCGCGGACGATCTGGGGCCAGAACATCTCGTCGAAATCGGTGGCGGTCGTCTGGAAACCGCTCATTCCCAGGCCGATGGCGAAGCCGGCAAAGCCGAGGCCGCTGAGGATGCGCGGGTCGATCCGTCGTTCGAGCTGTACCGCGAAGGGGGCCGTGGCAAGTTGGGCGGCGCCGGTCACCAACATGGTCAATCCGATATCCAGCGGCGTGTGCCCACGGACCAGTCCCAGGAAGACGGACATCAGATAGACAGAGGCGAACAAACCGATTCCGAAAAGGAAACTGAGACCGCAGGCAATTGCGAAATTTCGGTCCCTGAACAAACGCAGTCTGGCGATGGGTGAGGCGGCTGTCAGGCTGCGGGCGACAAATCCGGCCGCCGCGAGGGCGGAAACGGTCAGCAAGCTGAGAACCGGGACCGATGCCCAGCCGTCCGACGGCCCGTCTTTCAGGCCCAATTCAAGGCAGGTCAGGCCTATTGCGAGAAAGACGACGCCGGTCCAGTCCAATCGAGACAGCAGGCCGTATTGCGGCGGTTCGCGGGGGGCGGTTGCCGCGGCGACTGCCAGGGAGGCGACCCCGGGCAGGATATTGACCAGAAACAGCCAGGACCAATCGAACGTCTCCGTTATGTAGCCGCCGACCGTGGGGCCGATGGTCGGCGCAAGCACCGCAAGCCCACCGGCGATCGTGGTGGCCAATGCCTGTTCATTTTCCGGAAACAGGAGGAAGACCGCCGAGAACACCAGGGGAATCAGGCAACCGCCGGAAAACCCTTGAATCGTGCGAGCGATGATCAAACTTTCGAAGCCGTCTGAATAGGCGCAACCCAACGACGCCAGGAGGAAAACGGACAAGGCGATCAGGAACAGGCCTCGCAGGCTCAGGCATCGGGTCAGAAAGCCGGTCAGGGGGATCGCGATCACCTCCGCGATCAAATAGGCGGTCTGGACCCAGCTCATTTGGTCGGCCGGGATGTTCAGCGCGGCGCTGATGGCCGGCAGGGACGTCACGACGATTTGAATGTCGAGGATCGCCATGAACATGCCCAGGCACATGGCGATGAAACCGAACCAGCGGGCGGATTTCTCGAACATGACGGCCTCGCGCCTCGCGGTATCTTCCGAATGGGGAGCGACTGATTAGCACAGGAATCGCTCTTATGCGCTATTCGGCCTTTTCAGAAAGCGCCTGTGGGTATCCAATGCAATTCATTCGTTACGGTGGTTTTCGGTTTCGCCTGATTTTACGGTCCGTGCCGAACCACCCACGCCACAGACTTTTCCGGGGATATCAGCCATGCCGCCGCGTGCCCATCCACATTTGCTCGATCTGCCCATATTGCCGATCGGCGAAAGCTCTGCGCCCGGCACCAAAAGGATCATCCCGTTGGCGAATAACGAGGCAACGGAACCACCGTCGGCAGCGGCGCAGGACGCAGCCCGGAAAGCCATGGCAGTGGCGAACTTCTATCCCAGCGTTACCCATTCGGAGCTGAAGCAGGCGATAGCGGCCGCTTATGATGTCGACCCGGCGGGCGTCGTTTGCGGGAACGGGTCAAGCGAGATCATCGCTCTTCTTGCCCAAGCCTATGCGGGTTTGGGAGACGAGGTCATCATCGGACGGCATGGTTACCTGTATTTCTCCATCTGCGCGCGCATGGCCGGTGCCGCGCCGGTCTATGCGGTATCATCCGGCGATGCGAACCATCTCAGTTTCGGTCTCCAGGCCGCTTTGGACGCGGTAACGCCCAAGACTCGCATCGTGTTCCTGGACAATCCGTGCAACCCGTTGGGGACCTACGTTTCGCGCGACGATCTGTGGGCTTTTCGCGGGAAGTTGCCGGAGGATGTCCTGCTGGTGATCGATGGCGCCTATGCCGACTATGCGACCGCCGAAGATTTCGATCCGGGGGACGGCTTGGTCCTGGCGGGTAAGAATACGGTCGTGTTGCGCACCTTTTCCAAGATCTACGGTCTGGCGGGTCTGCGGGTTGGCTGGGCCCACGCGCCGGCATCCGTGGTCGAAGTGCTGAACAAGGTGATGCGGCCGGGCAATCTGTCCGGCGTGTCGCTGGCAGCAAGCGAAGCGGCGGTGAAGGAACAGGATGTCGTCGCCGGCCGACGGGAGACGAACCAAAGGGTCCGCGATGCGTTTGCCGCATCGTTGGAAGCGGATCTTGGATATACGGTACTGCCAAGCCAATCGAATTTTCTATTGGTCACACCGCCTGCCGGCGCGTCGAAAAACGCCGCCGCCCTTTACCAAGGCTTGATGGCGGAAGGTGTCCTGGTCCGGCCGATGGGACCCTATCAATTGCCCGACAGCCTGCGGATCAGTGTTGGCACGGAAGAAGAGATGGGCATCGCGTTGGATGCGATAAAGAAAGTGGAGGGGGTATGAGCGCGACGGATCAGGTATCGAAAGAAGCCATGGCCCCGGTCGGCGGTGAAAGCGGCGGCCTGCCGAGCCCGGACATGATGGAGGCGGCCGAGATTGTCCTGCCTTGCCGGGACTTCGATGCGAGTTTGGAGTTCTACCGGCACACGCTCGGTTTCAAGATCGAAACCATCTATCCGGCGGACAGCCCGTCAACCGCGATAGTCTTCGGTCATGGCGTGCGGTTGCGGTTGGAGCGCGGGTCCGATTCCGCCGCCGTCACGCTTCGCCTGACAAGTGCCGATCCCGCTTTCAAGGCCCCCATCGATTTGGTCGCGCCCAACGGCGCCCGGATCATCATTGCCCCGAAAGGCATGGGCTATACCCTGCCGCCGATCGATCAGTCCTTCGTCTTTCAGCCCATCGGCGAAACGCCCGATTGGGGTGCCGGTCGTGCCGGGATGCTGTACCGGGACCTTATTCCGAACCGCCAGGGCGGACGCTTCATCGCCTCCCATATCAAGATTCCGGTGGGCGGGCCTGTTCCTGACTACGTGCATTTCCACAAAGTCCGGTTCCAGATGATCTATTGCAAGGCGGGCTGGGTGAGACTCGCCTACGAGGATCAGGGCGAGCCGTTCATCATGAAGGCGGGTGATTGCGTGCTGCAGCCGCCCGAAATCCGACATCGCGTCCTGGAATGTTCGGATGGATTGGAAGTGGTAGAGATCGGCTGCCCGGCGGAACATCCCACCATGGTCGACCATACCATGACCTTGCCGACGGACAGATTTGATCCGGAACGGGACTTCAACGGCCAACTCTTCGTATGGCACGAGGCTGACAAGGCGGACTGGCATCCCTGGCGTTTCGACGGTTTCGTATATCGCGATCTGGGGATAGAGGCGGCGACACACGGCCTGGCCCGGGTCCGTGTCGCCAAGGCCCGCGGCGCGACAGGCCCGGTGATGGAAACGGCGTCGCACAAGGGCGAGTTCCTGTTTTTCTTTGCCCTGTCCGGGCATGGCTCGCTGGTGGTCGAGGGCGAGGGGCGGTTTGATCTCTCGCCGGGGGACTCGACCGTTATACCGGCCGACACGGGCTTCAGTATCGATAGCGCGGCTGATGGGCTGGAAGTGCTTGAAATCGGTCTCCCCGCGGAGGCGTGACGCTGCGGCGCATTGAAACCGATTGGTACGATACCGATTTAACCGGAAACGTGAAAAATCCTGCATATCGCCCATGGTATGCGGATTGCAATTGGATATGCTGGCGAAAGCCGATGTGCCGTGGGTATAATTCAGCTGGCCGTGGCGGGCGTGTTTAGCCGCCGCGGAGGTAGCGATTCCGGAAATGCCGCATCGCGTCAGTAGAACGGATGGATTAGAACGAATGAAGTCCAGTGTGAATGGTTTCCTGACTGTCATTGGCAGACGCCGCGGGCTCGTCACCTCTATTGTTGTCGGTGCGGTGTTGGGCTGGGTGGTCGGTTGCGTGAATGCCGGCTATCCGGCGGCCGACGCGCGGCTCGCCGCCAGCAAACTCGAAAAGGAAATCATGGCGCTGCGGTCCGATGCGGCGCCGACCCGCGCGGTCGGTCAGGACCTGCGCATGTTTGAGCGTGTCTTCGATCTGGTGAAGGAGGATTACGTCCATCCTGTCGACGACAACACCCTGATGGCCGCGGCGACCGAAGGGTTGAAAAGCGCCTTGGCCGAGAAAGCGGACATGCCGCATGACCAACTGGTGGGCGCCGCCACGAAAGCCATGCTGAGTTCGCTCGATCCCTATAGCGAATATATGGACCGTAAGGCGTTTCAAAGCCTTCGAGAGGAAACCCGTGGTCGCTTCGGCGGTCTGGGTATCGAGATTACGAAACGTGACGGCCCCTTGAAGGTCGTCAGCCCGATAGAAGGAACACCTGCGGAGCGCGCCGGTTTGATGCCGGGTGACATCATCACCCATGCGAACGGCACGCCGATCGAGCCGTTGAGCCTCATCGATGCGGTCGAATTGTTGCGTGGCGAACCGGGGACGTCGGTTCTGTTGACGATCGCCCGAGCCGGAACTTCGGATTTCGATGTCAGCGTGCGGCGGGAACTGATCCACGTCGTGTCGGTCAAGAGCCGTCTGGAAGGCGAAGTCGGATACCTTCGCATAAGCAGCTTCAGCGAAGATACGGGGGCCGATCTCGCCGACGCTATTCAAGACATCCGGAACGAAACACAAGACAAGGTTCAGGCTTTCGTTCTCGACCTGCGCAACAATCCGGGCGGGTTGCTGACCCAGTCGGTTCGGGTGGCCGACCTTTTCCTGGACTCGGGACTGGTCGTCTACACCAAGGGCCGAGACCACGAACAGCGCTTCGAAAGCCATGGCGGCGATTTGACGAACAAACGGCCTTTGGTCGTTCTGATCAACAAAGGCAGTGCGTCGGCATCCGAAATCGTGGCCGGTGCCCTGCAAGACCGCCGCCGCGCCGCCCTGGTCGGGGAGAAGAGTTTCGGAAAGGGATCGGTGCAGACGATTTTCGACCTGCCGGACCGTCGCGGAATGAAACTGACCACGGCGCTGTATTTCACACCCAACGGCCATTCCGTCGAAGGGGGGATCTCACCGGATGTGGAAATCGTCGACGATCCCGATACGGAAGAAGACGAACAGCTCCGCCGTGCTTTGGCTCTGGCCATAGAATTGGCCGGCGGGCCGTCGGTTTATTGGAACAGCGGCGTCGTCCAATAGGCGCGCGGGCTGGCTTGATCCGTGGGAACCTTGAGCTACCGCCTTCTCGCCTCGGAAGAGGTTCCCGAATTCACGGGTCTATGCGCTGCTATGGCGGCGTTTCACGGCAGGCCTGAGCCTTTGCCAAGGGAAGAGTGGGCGGCAAGGCTAGCGGAAGACGGCCCGGGTGGCGCACAGAAATTTGAGGCGGTTTGCGCCTTCGACGGCGACCAGATGGTCGGCTGCCTCATATTCAGTCCGATTTATGAAACCCTTTTCCCGGGCAACGGCGCCTTTATTCGCGATGTGTTTGTGCTGGAGGAATACCGGCGCCGTGGCATTGGGCGGAACATGATGGCTGCTTTCGCGAAGCTTTGTCTCGAGCGCGATTGGCGGCGCGCGGATTGGCACGCGGATCGTCTCGATTTCGACGCCAGAACCTTCTACGACATGCTGTGTACCGATAGTTTCAAGCTGGACCGATTGTCCTATCGGATCGAAGGCGATGAGATCGCCACCCTGGCTGCGAAGGCGGATGGGGAGCTTCCCGATCAGGGCTGAACCGGGGCATTGGGGGGCGACTAATTAACAATGGCCCGTAGCCCGGTTTGCGCGGGACACTCCTTGAGGACGGGACCCTATCCTGTGTAGGCTATCCGAAAGGGCCCGACAGTGGCTAAGCCGCGTGAGAGGCCGTTTTCTGCGATATTTTGTGTCCGGGCGAGGGAATTCGCCGACCGCCTCCGCCGTTGGCAAAGGTTCAGAGGGAACTTATGCTTGGCTGAAGGGCGGGGGAATACTTAGGTAAAGGACGGCTTGGCGCGACAAATAACCCCTGTGCCATTCCAGCGTATCACGGATATGTTGCCTTGATTGACCCTTTCACGCTGTATACCCCCTGGCACTATGCGTTGTGGGCGGAAACGATAGGAACGACTGATGGCATTTGATGGCGATTATCTGGGATTCTTCCGCGAGAACCTCGATAAGCTTCGGGATGAGGGGAACTACCGGGTCTTCGCGAATCTGGAGCGCCGCTCGGATTCCTTTCCGCATGCCAAACGCCATACGGACGAGGGCGAGCAGGATGTCCTCGTCTGGTGTTCCAACGACTATCTCGGAATCGGCCAGGACCCGCGTGTCCGGGAAGCCATGATTGAAACGATCAAGGCTCAAGGGGCGGGGGCCGGCGGGACCCGGAATATCTCCGGCACGAACCGCCTGCATGGCGAGTTGGAGCGCCAATTGGCCGCGCTTCATGGGAAGGAATCGGCTCTGCTGTTTACCTCCGGGTATGTCGCCAATTTGACGACCCTGTCGACCCTGGCCTCACGCCTGCCGGGCTGCATCGTCTACTCGGACAGCGAGAACCATAACTCGATGATCGAGGGGATCCGCCAAGGCCGGTCCGACAAACGCATATTCCGTCATAACGACCCGGCCCATCTTGACGAGTTGATGGCGGCCGATGACCCGGATTGTCCGAAGATCGTTGCTTTCGAAAGCGTCTACTCCATGGACGGGGACATTTCCCCGATCAGTGAGATCCTGGACGTGGCGGAGAAGCATGGTGCCTTGACCTTCCTGGATGAGGTGCATGCCGTCGGGATGTACGGCGAGCATGGCGCGGGTGTCGCGGAGCGCGACGGCGTCATGGACCGTGTCGACATCGTTCAGGGAACCCTGGGCAAGGCGTTCGGCGTGATCGGTGGTTACATCGCGGCCAGGGCCGAATTGGTCGATTTCGTCCGCTCCTTCGGGAATCCGTTCATTTTCACGACAGCCCTGCCGCCGGCAATCGCGGCCGGCGCCTTGAAAGCGATCGAGATCCTGAAGGATGCGAAGGACATTCGTGCAAAACATCAGGAACGGGCGGCGACGGTGAAGGCGCGGTTGCGTGATGTCGGCATTCCCATCCTGCCGTCGGTGACGCATATCGTGCCGGTCCTGATCGGTGATGCGGACAAATGCAAGAAAGCGTCCGACATGCTGTTGAACGAGTTCAACATCTATGTTCAGCCGATCAATTACCCGACCGTGGCGAAAGGGACCGAGCGCCTGCGGGTGACGCCGACCCCGCATCATGATGACGCCGCCGTCGACCGTTTGATCAACGCACTCAATCAGGTTTGGGACGCGTTGGATCTGGCCCGTGTCTCGGAAAGCCAGGCCGCGGCCGAATAACCTTCCCTCGCCGGGACTAGAGCTTGCTTGACCTGCGGCCCGAGACTCGGGCCGTCGTCGCGTTTCCGCAAGAAAGTTTCGCGAAACGGCAAGACATCTGGGTTAAGATTTCGCGCTGCAGCAACCGCAAGAAATGTTACGGTTTTTTTTCCAGATTGCCCTGGCCAACTCCCATTTCACTGCGTTAGGGTTATTTCGTCAGTCAACGAACTGAGCCGACCGCTCCGGGTAAATCCGGGGCTATAAATAAAGATGAACAGGAGCATATTGGTCACATTACCCTGGGGAGGGGGACATGCGGCCGTTGTGCAAGAGGCTAATCAAATCGGGATGACCACCGACAATATTGTTCGTTTCGAAAACGTCCAAAAAAGTTACGACGGCGAGAACCTTGTCGTTAAGAATCTGAATTTGGATGTCGAAAGGGGCGAGTTCCTGACCATGTTGGGGCCGTCCGGATCCGGGAAAACCACCTGCCTGATGATGTTGGCCGGTTTCGAGCCTGCGACGCATGGTGAGATTTACCTGAACAAGCAACCTATCAACAACGTTCCGCCCCATAAGCGCGGCATCGGCATGGTCTTTCAGAACTATGCCTTGTTCCCGCATATGACGGTTGCGGAAAATCTGGCCTTCCCGTTGATGGTCAGAAAAATGAGCAAGGCTGATGTAGAGGCCAAGGTCAAACGCGCATTGGAGATGGTGCAGCTGCCGCAGTTCAGCGGTCGCCGTCCGGGCCAGCTCTCGGGCGGGCAGCAGCAACGCGTCGCGGTCGCGCGCGCCTTGGTGTTCGAGCCGGACCTGGTCTTGATGGATGAGCCACTCGGCGCGCTCGACAAGAACCTGCGTGAAGAAATGCAGTACGAGATCAAGCACATTCACGAGAATGTCGGTGTCTCGGTCGTGTATGTCACGCATGACCAATCCGAAGCGCTTACCATGTCGAACCGTGTCGCGGTTTTCGACGACGGTATCATCCAACAGCTTGCGCCGCCTGAAGAGCTTTACGAACGGCCTGTAAACGCTTTCGTGGCTTACTTCATCGGCGAGAACAATCGGCTGTACGGCACCGTCAAGGAGGCGTCTGGCGACAGTTGTTTTGTGGAACTGGATGGCGGCGGTGGTGTCGTCAAGGCGCTCAAGGTCAACACCGGAGGGCCCGGTTCCAGGACTACCCTTTCCCTGCGCCCTGAGCGCGTGAGCATCGCTCCCGCCGAGGGCGCCGTCGAGAACATCCTCTCCGGCAAGGTTCTGGAGTTGATCTACCTCGGCGACCACATCCGCACCCGCATGACCGTCAGCGGAAATGACGAGTTTATCGTCAAGGTGCCGAATGCCCAAGGGCACGCCACCTTGAATGTTGGGGACGAGGTTCGGCTCGGCTGGACCACGGAGGATTGCCGCGCGCTCGACGCGCCCGGAAGCGCGGCATAGAGGACCGAAGGGGGTAAGGCGCGGATTTGGGAGCATGGGCCGCGCGGGTACACCTCGCAGCCTACCGATAACTGGCAGATTGCATCACGCAATATGCGTAATGTACGGAGTGATAAGATGAAGCATTGGATGAAAAGTACGATTCTGGCGTCCGGAATCGCGTTGACGATGGGCGGCGCGGCCTCTGCGGCCGAGCTGACGATCGTCTCTTGGGGTGGCGCTTACACGAAGAGTCAGATCAAGGCCTATCACGAGCCCTACACGGCGAAGACCGGTACGAAGATCAAGTCCGAAGATTACTCGGGCGGACTCGCGGAAGTGAAGGCGCAGGTGGAAGCCGGCAATGTCACCTGGGACCTTGTTGACGTCGAATTGTCCGATGCTGTTCGCGGCTGCGACGAAGGCATCCTGGAGACGATCGATTCCTCCATCCTGCCGCCGGCTCCGGATGGTACGCCCGCGTCGGAAGACTTCATCGAAGGAACGCTGCATGAATGTGCCGTCGGTGAAATCGTCTGGTCGACGATCTATGCCTACGACAAGACGAAATTCCCGAATGGCGGACCGCAGACGATGGCAGACTTCTTCGACACGAAGAAGTTCCCCGGTAAGCGTGGCCTTCGTAAAGGTCCGAAGCCGAACCTGGAATTCGCCCTGATCGCCGACGGCGTTCCGGTCGATGAGGTTTACGATGTTCTCGGCACGCCGGAAGGTGTCGACCGTGCCTTCGCAAAGCTGGATTCGATCAAGGATGACGTGATCTGGTGGGAAGCCGGTGCGCAGCCGCCGCAGATGCTGGCCGATGGTGAAGTCGTCATGTCCTCGGCGTATAACGGCCGTATCTTCAACGCAGTCGCGACCGAGAATAAGCCGTTTGAAATCGTTTGGGACGGCCAGGTCTGGGATCTCGATCTGTGGGTCATTCCGAAGGGGTCGCCCAATAAGGAAGAAGCCCTGAAGTTCGTCGCCTTCGCGACCGACACGCAGCGCCTTGCCGACCAGGCCGCCTGGATCTCCTACGGTCCGGTCCGCAAGTCTTCGAATCCGCTGATCGGCAAGCATGCCGAAGCCGGTATCGACATGGCACCGCACATGCCGACGGCGCCGGAAAACTTCAAGAACGCCCTGCAGAACGACTTTGAGTTCTGGGCGGATCACCAGGACGAGCTGAACGAGCGTTTCAACGCTTGGCTGGCTCAATAAGTACGTACCGATTTCGCCGGGGACGATTGATCCGTCCCCGGCGGATTTATCGATTTCCTTAAAAGGTATTTGGTCTTGAGGGGAGCCGCGGACGAATGAGCGAAGCATCCGCAGTTGGGAACGAATCCTTTAGCATTGCTGATGGGCAGAGCCTGAAGCGGAAGCTGCGGAAGGCCACGGGCAGAGCGCGTACCCAAGCGCTTCTGATGGTCGCCCCCCTCGGACTATTCATTCTTCTCACCTTTATTTTCCCGATCGGGCAGATGCTGTTCCGCAGTGTCGACGATCCGATCGTCAGTCAAGCCCTGCCGAAAACCATCGTCGCTCTGGAAAGCTGGACGGATAGAACCGTGCTTCCCGAGGAAGAAGCTTTCGCCGCGCTGGCGGAAGATCTGGCCTTCCTCCGCTCCGGAGGATCGGACGGTGACGGGCGTGCCATGATCGGCAAGCTTGCGACCCGTATGAACTACGAAACCGCGGGCGTTAGAAGCACGATCACGAAAACGGCCCGCAGGGCGGCCAAGTTTGAGGCTCCCTATAAAGAGGCCTTCATCGATGCGGACGACAACTGGGGTAAGCCGGAGGTCTGGGCGACGATCGACCGCCTGTCCGGCCGTTTTTCCGCCTTGCAGTTCCTTGCCGCGCTGGATCTTCAGAAGAACACTATGGGTGAGATCATCGCCCAGCCGCCGGAACGACAAATTTACATAACCCTGTGGCTAAGGACCTTGTGGATCGGTTTTCTGGTGACGGCGATCTGCGTGGTTCTCGCCTATCCGGTTTCCTATTTGCTTGCGACTCTGCCGCTCCGTATCTCGAACCTTCTCATAATCTGCGTATTGCTGCCTTTCTGGACGTCGCTGCTGGTCCGAACCACCAGTTGGATCGTCGTTCTGGGGCAAAACGGAGTATTACTCGAGACATTGGGTTTCCTGGGGCTCGTCGGGGAGGGGGCCGAACGACCGCAGCTCATCTACAACATGACCGGCACGATTGTCGCCATGACGCATATCCTGCTGCCGTTCATGATCCTGCCGCTCTACAGCGTAATGAAAGGCATTTCACCGTCCTATATGCGGGCGGCGAGGTCCCTAGGTGCAAATCCGGCTCTGGCCTTTGTGAAGGTCTATCTGCCGCAGACGGTGCCGGGCCTGGGCGCGGGCTGTATCTTGGTCTTCATCCTGGCGATCGGATACTACATCACACCGGCCCTGGTCGGTGGTCAGGACGGGCAGTTGATTTCGAATTTCATCGCCTACCATATGCAACGGTCTTTGAACTGGGGCCTTGCCGCAGCACTCGGCACGATGCTCCTGGCCGGGGTGCTGGCCCTCTATTGGCTGTATGACCGGATCGTCGGCATCAACAACATGAAGCTCGGCTAAAGGAGGTCGCTGTAATGTCTTCTTCGCTTCCTCCTTATGCGTCGCCGCTGGAAATCGTCTGGCACTATGCGTTTCGCGCTTTCTGCGGCGCGGTGTTGATCTTCCTGATCCTTCCGATCCTTGTGATGATACCGCTCAGCTTCAATGCGGAGCCGTATTTCACCTATAACAGCGACATGATGGCGCTGAAGCCGGAAGCCTATTCCACGCGCTGGTATGTCGACATTTTCACGAACGGGATGGCGGATCCCGATCAACCTTTTGGTTTCGCCTTCATCGCGGATTCATGGACCAACGCGCAATGGATTCACTCGATGAAGAACTCCTTCATCATCGGGATTTTCGCGACGCTCATCTCCACGACGCTGGGCACGCTCGCGGCCTTGGGCCTCACCCGTGCCCATATGCCGTATCGGAAACTGATCACGGCCATCCTGATTTCGCCGATGATCGTGCCGATTATCATTTCCGCCGCGGGCATGTTCTTCTTCTATTCCGATATCGGGCTGGCCCAGACCTTCCCAGGCATCATCCTGGCGCATGCGGCCCTGGGGACGCCCTTTGTCGTCATCACGGTCACCGCCACGCTGTCGGGCTTCGACAATAACCTCGTTCGGGCGTCGGCAAGCTTGGGCGCGACGCCCCAGCGAACCTTCTTTCAGGTGATTGTTCCCCTGATCGCGCCTGGTGTGATCTCCGGCGGTTTGTTCGCCTTCATCACATCGTTCGACGAGGTGGTCGCGGTCCTGTTCCTGACCGAATTTGAGCAGCGCACCATCCCGCGGCAGATGTGGTCCGGTTTGCGTGAACAGATCAGCCCGACCATTCTAGCGGTCGCAACGATCCTGATCGCTATTTCCGTCTTGTTGCTGGTGACGCTTGAATTGTTGCGTCGCAGGAACGAGCGGATGCGGGGATTGTCTCCGGGCTAGGAAGCACTAAAGTCGCGTTACCGGTTGAAACGCACATTGCGAGTCGTTCGCAATAACACTATGTCTTGGATAGTGACGTTTCACCTTTTCCTATGATTGGATCAACGCGATGTATGGCGACAAGTCCCTCACTCCTGCGGAAACCATGCGGCTGGCGGTGCTCGGCGCGCTGACGGAAGGCGATGTCACCTATGCCGATTTGGCGTCCGGGGTTCGACATTTCGTGGAGCGCATGGTCGGGCCGTCTCTCGAACTGTTGGGATCGTCCCTGGAAGTCCTGCGATTGGAGGGGTTGATCGAGGCGGCCGATGGCCGGGCCGGTGATCAGGCGCCGATGCGTTTGACACAGGCAGGGCGGGAGACTTTCGAAAAACTGATGCTGGCGACCCTTCGGGCGCCGATGAACGACATTCAACGGCTCGTGCTGGCTTTGAAACTTCGATATCTCGACCAACTGCCGGCCGAGGACAAGGCGGACCAAATCGATCTCTTGCTGGAATTGACCGAGACGGAACTGGCGCGGCTGGAAGATCTGCGCCGGTCTGGATCCGGCGGCATGTTTGCCGATTGGCTGGATCAGGAAATTGCGCATACCGGCAAGCGACGAGCTTGGCTGCAGTCCTGTCTGGAGCAAGCGGAAGCCGACGTTTAACGCTTGTTTCCCCTGATGGTGCGGTCATGATTCCAAAAACGGAATAAGACCGGAAATCAGGGAGGCCGACATGCCGTATCAAACCATCACACTCAACATCGGTGACGACGGGGTCGCGCGGATCGTATTGAACCGGCCCGACGCGGCCAATGCGTTGGATCTGCAGATGACCCTGGACCTGATGGATGCGGCCATTGAGCTCGACCATGAACCCAGCGCCCGATGCATCGTGATGGAAGGGGCGGGCGGCCGGTTCTTCTGTGCCGGTGGTGATTTGTCGGCCTTCGAGAAAGCCGGGGACAAATCGGCCCATCTGGTCAAGGCAATGACGACCAACTTGCATTCGGCGATGTCGCGCCTCGCGCGTGGCGATGCGCCGGTTATTGCGAAGGTCGCCGGTACCGCAGCCGGTGGCGGACTGAGTGTCGCGCTCGGCTGTGACCTGATTATCGCGTCGGACGAGGCCAAGTTCACCATGGCTTATACGCGGGCGGGGCTCTCCCCGGACGGCAGTTCCACATTCTATCTGCCGCGGCTGGTCGGACTGCGTCGCGCCTACGATCTGGCTCTTACGAACCGGGTCTTATCGGCCGCCGAGGCCGAGGACTGGGGGTTGATCAACCGTGTCGTGCCGGCGTCGGAACTGGATGCATTCGTCGACGACATGGCTACACAATTGGCCGCCGGGCCGACGGCGGCATTCGGACGGACCAAGCGTCTGTTGCTGGAAGGGTCGTACAGCTCATTGGAAACCCAGATGGAGAGGGAGAGCCGGGCCATCGCTGAAAGCGTTGCAAGTGTGGACGGCAAGGAAGGATTGAATGCTTTCTTGAACAAGCGGAAACCCAGCTTCAACGGGCAGTAACGCGCGAACGGTTGGTCCTAAGCGAATTTCCCCGCATATTAAGCCCTGGCAGGGGCATGGTAACGGGACGGCGGATCGGCGGTGGTTGAACGAATTCTACATATCCGATGTGGCTCCGACATTCGGGAGAGCCTTCGTACGGCTGGGTTCGACGGGGATTTCCTGGAATGGGGGGATCCCGTCTGTCGTGGGCCGGTGCCGTCTGGCATGCCGGACGACGACTATCGAAGGATGCGGGCCCGTTTCATCGCCGGTTGGGACATTCTCTCCGAAACGAGGGCTTTGGACCGCCTTCAATCCGAAGCTGCGGCCCTCGACACATTGGAGCAATATCAGCGCATCCTGTTGTGGTTTGAACATGATCTGTACGACCAGTCCGTACTGATCGACCTGTTGACGCGCTTGAGCGGATACGGCGATTTGCTGGGCCGGATGCGAATGATGACGGTGGATCGGTTCGCCGGAGAAGATCGTTTCGTCGGTTTCGGTCAATTGTCTCCCGAACAGCTGCGCACCTTCAAGGACCGGGATATCCCGATTTCCGATTCGATGCTGGGTCAGGCTCGTAGAGCTTGGGAGGCATTCCGGGCGGAAACGCCGGAGGCACTATATGAATTCACGGTCGAGCAAGACGACGCGATGCCCTTCCTCCGTTCGGCCATGCGCCGTCACTTGATGGAACTGCCCGGAACACGGGATGGTCTGAGTTTGACCGAAAGGTTGATGCTTGAGGCGGTGGCCGGTGGCGCAAAGACGGGGGTGGATGCATTCCGCGTCATGTACCGGGAAACCGAACCCGCGCCCTTCCTTGGCGATGTCATGTTCTTTCACGATATGGCGGGGCTGATTGATGCAACGGAACCCGCTTTGACCGAAACCGAAGATTGGCGGGACGAGTTCGATCTCACCGACTTCGGCCGCAGATTGCTCGCGGGTGATGCCGATTGGGTCAGCGCCAATGGCATCGATTTATGGCGCGGCGGCGTTCATCTGACCGGCAAGGGGCCGGTATGGCGCTGGTCCGAGGAAGAAGGCAAACCCGTTTTCGGGTGATCTGACTGAACGGATCCGTTCGCCATCTAATGGGGCAGAGAGAGTTCTGCCCGCAATCCGCCCTCAGGGCGGTTTGCCAAACGAACGTCGCCTCCCTGACTGCGGGCGATGGAACGACAGATCGACAAACCAAGGCCTACACCGCCCGAATCCGCGCCGCGCGCCGGGTCGAGGCGAACGAAGGGATCGAAGGCGCGCTCCAAATCCTCCTCCGGCATGCCCGGCCCGTCGTCCAGCACGACCAGGGCGACACTGTCCTGGCCCGGTTCGATGCGCACATCGACCGACGAACCGTGACGAATGGCGTTGTCGATCAGATTTCTCGACGCCCGCTTGACGGCAATGGGGCGGCAAAGGACGGCGGGCAAGTCCTCCGCGGGCGTGAAGGCAAGAGGCTTTTCGCCTTGGGCTTTTTCATCGACGACGGCGCGGGCGAGGGCGTTCAGATCGGACGGTACCGCCGCTTCGGTCTCAGCCTCGGATCGGATGAAGGCAAGAACCTCCTCGGTCATTGCTTGAAGTTCGTCAAGGGTGGCGATGAAACGCTCGCGCTCCTCCTCGTCTTCGAGCAATTCCGCGCGCAGACGCAAGGTCGTCAGCGGTGTTCTCAGGTCGTGCGACAGCGCTGCCAGCATATGCATCCGATCGTTCACGAAACGGTCTACCCGGTCGCGCATGGTGTTGAAGGCAGCGATCAGGTTTCGAATATCCCGGGGGCCTGTCTCTTCCAGCGGAGCGGGTCGGTCGCCACGCCCGACTGCGGATGCGGCGGCGGTCAGATCGCGCAGCGGTCGCATCGTTCGCCGCACCAGCCATGTGACGATGATGATGATGGCGATGGCCGAAACAAGGAATGATATCATTCCCGGACCGCCCCAATTGCGCGGCGGTGCATGAAGAATACTGACAACGTTCAGCCAGTTTCCGTCCTGCAGCCGAATACTGGCGCGAAGACCGATCCCCGGTCCGGGCCGTTTGCGGTCCCAGCTTCGATCCTCTTTGTTTTTGCCTGCGCGGTCGTCGTCACGCCGATCGTCATCCCGCTGGTCATCGTCCCGCTGATCATCGCCCCAGTGGTTCCAGTCGTCCTTTTCGCGACCGTGTTTGGTTTCGTCGTCGTCCCATGCCGGATGGAAAAACCGACGGTCCCTACCCCAGTCGGCGCGAAAAGCGAAACGGATATCCTCGCTTGGACGGCCGAGGCTCTCTGCCAGACGGACTTGGATCATTCTCTCGATCCGGCCTTCGGATTCTTCGAGCGGTACGGCGGCTTCGCCGGCTATCCGGAAAAGCAGGTCCCGGGTCGTGGCGGCGGCCAGGATGTTGTCGTGCAGGTCTGGGGGCGTCGACTCGACCAGATGGGTCACGGCCGTGATACGGTCCGCAACAAGGGTTCGAATCGTATCCCGGGCCGCAAGTCTGCGCTCGTCCCACAGGATGGCGAAGGCGATCGCATGTGAGACAACCAATGCCAGCAGGATCAGAACAATCAGCCGCGCGGCCAGACTGTGGGACCAAAAACCGTCCCGGACGGGCCGGTGGCCACCGTTGCGGCTGCGGTGCCGAAGCCAGGAAAATCTGGGCGGCTGCTTCTGGTTCTCGCTCGCTGGCCCGGTCATAACGTGTCCACCTGACAGGACAGCACGTAGCCGCCGCCCCAGACGGTCTTGATGATTTCCGGGTTTTTCGGATCACGCTCCAGTTTCTTCCTGAGGCGACTGACCTGATTATCCATGCTGCGATCGAAAGGGGCGGCGTCCCGTCCCCGGGTCAGGTCAAGCAGGCGGTCTCGGGTCATCACGACGCCGGGATGGCCGAGCAGGACGCTGAGCAATCTGAACTCACCGGTACTCAGGTTCAGCTGAGTTCCGTCCTCGCCGCGAACTTCACGGCGTTCCGGGTCGAAGATCCAGCGATCGAAACGCAATGCCGCCGATTCGGAAAGGGCGGCTTCGGCCTGCCGCAGATTGTTGGACCGTCGTGTGACCGCCTTGATGCGGGCCAGCAATTCCCGTGGGTTGAACGGCTTGGTGAGATAGTCGTCCGCGCCGATTTCAAGGCCGACGATCCGATCCGTATCCTCCGCCATCGCACTCAGGAAAATGACCGGTTTGTCGGATGTTTCCCGAATATGCCGGCACAGGCTCAACCCGTCCTCGCCCGGCATCATGATGTCGAGGACGATGAGGTCGATCGCTTTGTCCTTGATGGCGCGCCGGGCATCGGCCGCACTGGCCGACTGGCTGACCCGCATGCCGTTTTTCGACAGGTACTTGGACAGCAATTCACGGATTTCCCGGTTGTCGTCGACAATCAGGATATGCGGTCCGTCGGATATCTGCTCCGGGGTCTGCAAGGTTTGCCTCAATTCATGACTGAAAATGGTCTGTCGCCCGCGCCGGCAGGAACGAGTGGTCGCAGACTAACCGACCCTGTTCCCAAACCCGTCAGGAAAACTGTAACAAAGTGTATCAGGTTTCCGTTTCGACATGATTTGCGACCATTTTCCCGGATGGTCGGCATAGTTCTGCGACAATTGGGGTGTTTTCTCTGCTCACTGATTTCAACCGCACAACAGAAGCGAATGAAAGGACTAGTGTAATGGAAAACACCGAGAACAACGAGAACACCGAAAGCAATAACGAATCCCGCTCGCCGCGGCATAAAGGTCGGAGCGGCATGTGGATGGTCGTTCTGCTCGGCACCGCGGCTGCGCTGGGAACAGCGGCTTTCATGGGACACGCAGTTGCCTCCGGGGGCTTTGACGGCCATCACCGCGGCGGCCACGGCGGCCACGGCGGACCGCGCGGCGAAATGCTGTTCCGCACCTTCGACACGGACAAGGACGGTGCGATCACGGCGGCGGAAATCAATGCCGAAACGGAACGGCGTATCAGCTCTAATGACGCCAATGGCGATGGCGCGCTTTCCCTTCAGGAGTTCGAGGCCGTCTGGATGGAAATGATGCGCAACCGGATGGTCGATGCCTTCCAACGCTTCGACGACGACGGTGACGGCGTGATCACGAAAGCCGAAGTCGACGAGAAAACGTCTTGGATGCTGTCGCGCATGGACCGCAATGGCGACGGCAAGATCACACGTGAGGAACAGCGTCCTCGGTTCCGCCACGGTGACGGCGGCCGGTTTGAGGGCCACAAGGACGACTAACGGCAAGGTACCCGCCGGTGATTACTCCCCCAATCGCCGGATCAGGAGACGGCCCGGACCGGTTCCGGGCCGTTTCTCATTTCCGGATAAGTTATGATCGGGCCCGATCAGGATTGCCGGGCGGAGGCATCGGCCATCTGTGCGGCCAATTCCAGAAAAGCTCGAATGTTGCTCAACCGCCGGCGCCCTCGCAGGCAGACCGCGTATTCCGTGACTTCGATCGTGTCGGATCCTAGAGGCACTGTGACAAGTTCCCGATGGGGCTCATGCTCGCTTGCGATGACGACACCGAGGCCCAGCCCGGCCACGACCGCGGCCCGAACCGCTTCCCGCGATTCCACTTCCAGGACGTCGTTCAGGGTGAGACCGACCCTCATCGCGGCGCGTTCGAACAAGTCCCGAGTGACCGAGCGTCTTTCACGCAGCACCAAGGGTTGGCCGGAAAGGTCCATCAGGTTGACCCGGCGCCGTTTCGTCAGCGGATGGTCGCGGCGAGCGACCAGGACCAGCGGTGCCCGTCTAAATGGGAGCGCATGCAACTGGTTGTCGATCGGCACATTCGACAGCAAGGCGGCATCGACACGGTAGTCACGCAGATCCGCCAGGACCGATTCCATGTTTCCCATGGTTATCTTTAGTGCCAGACCCGGATAGCGATGGCGCAACCCGGCAAGCAGATCCATCGCGTCGCTGGGACTGTCCGCCCCGATTGTCAGGCTGCCATGGGCCAGGTTCTCCGTGCCGGCCAGGAGGGCTTCGGCTTCCTCCTGAAGCGATGTGAGCCGGTTCGTCACTTCCGCCAAAGAGCGCCCGAGATCCGTCAATTGAACCCCGCGGCCGCGCCGGTCGAACAGGCGGACACCATAGCCGGTTTCAAGCGCCTTCACCTGGGAGGAGAGGGTCGGTTGACCGACATTCAATGCCCGCGCCGCCTTCGAAAAACTGCCTTCCGTCGCAACCGCGTGGAATGCTCTTAAATGCGTGATGTTGATCATGAATATGTATTTATCAGATCAATAGATAAGATCAATAATATGCATTGGACGGATGGTATCGGGGCTGGCATATCCCAACGCAAGGATGGCATGGCGGTCGCTTCTCCTATCGCGGGGTAGGCGACGTCCATTGAACGAATGGCGGAAAAGAATGACGAAGACACTGAAAGAAGCGGCCGAGGCCTATAAAATGGGCCGAAAGCCCACTGCCGACGAACCATTGCTGCTGACGCCCGGGCCCCTGACAACCACGACAAGCGTGAAACGCGCCATGTTGAAGGACTGGGGATCCTGGGACGCACCGTTTCGAGAACTTAATGCCGATATTCGCCGGCGTCTGGTCGATATCTCGGGGGGCGGCGAAGAATACACCGCCGTACCATTGCAGGGCAGCGGCACCTTCGTCGTCGAGGCGATGCTCGGCACTTTCGTACCGCGGGGCGGAAAGGTTCTGATGCTCGCCAATGGTGCGTATGGCGAGCGGGCAATCAAGGTCTGCGAAAGGATGGGACGTGAAACGGTCGTTTATCGAACCGCGGAAAATGAAGCGCCCTCGGCCGCGAAGGTCGCGGATCATCTGCGGGATGAGACGATCGATTACGTCTTCATGGTCCATTGCGAGACCACCAGCGGTATCCGCAATCCGGTCGAAGCCATCGCAGAGGTCGTCCAGGAAAAGGGCCGCCGACTGCTCGTCGATGCGATGAGCGCCTTTGGGGCACTGCATTTGGATGCAAAGTCGGTGCGCTACGATGCGATTGCCGCCAGCGCGAACAAATGCCTCGAGGGTGTGCCGGGGATGGGATTCGTCATCTGCAACAAATCCGTCCTGGCGGCACGGGAGGGCAACGCGCATTCGGTCAGTCTCGACCTGCACGATCAATGGTCATACATGGAAAAGACACGTCAGTGGCGTTTCACGCCGCCGACCCATGTGATCGCGGCCTTCCACCAAGCCTTGCTGGAGTACGAAGCGGAAGGCGGGGTGCGGGCAAGGGGCACCCGTTACGAGGTCAATTGCGAGCATCTCGTCAAAGGGATGCGCGCCTTGGGCTTCCGGACTTTCCTGAACGATGCCGAACAGGCGCCGATCATCGTCTGTTTTCATGCACCGGAAGACCCGAATTATGCCTTTACCGATTTTTATGGCCGCTTGGCGAGGCGCGGCTACGTGATTTATCCAGGCAAGCTGACGCAGCTGGAAACCTTCCGCGTCGGCTGCATCGGTTCGATGGGGCCGTCGGATGTTGATGGTGTCGTTGCGACCGTCGCCGAGGTCCTGGCGGAAATGGGCGTTTCCAACGGCACGTCGAACGCGGCCTGATCGAACTCGCCCAACGGAATTCATGAATTTTTGCGGGCCACCGGAAACCGTGGCGAACCGCGTGTCTGATTGAAAGGGAATAGAAATGCCCAACGGGAGCGCAGGAAGCTTCACCGGTCCGATCGAAGCGGTCATCTTCGACAATGCCGGAACCATTGTCGATTTCGGCTGTATCGCGCCGGTTATGGCCTTTGTAGAAATCTTCAAACGGCGCAAGGTCGATATCACGGTTGCCGAGGCGCGGGAGCCCATGGGTGCGGCGAAGCGCGACCACATCGTGCAATTGCTTGCGATGCCGCGTGTCGCAGATGCGTGGAAACAGGCGCATGGCGCCGCTTCGACGGAATCCGATGTAGATGCCATGTATGCGGATTTCCTACCGTTACAGATTCAATGCCTGACCGATTATTCGACGGTCATTCCCGGGACGGCTGAATTGTTCGCAGGTTTGCGCAAGGATGGCATCGGGATCGCGACGACGACCGGATATCCGTCCGAAGTGATGTCCGTCCTGTCTGCGAAACTCACCGAGCAGGGGATCGCGCCGGATGCCATGGTTTGTGCGAGTGATGTCGCGCATGGCCGACCCTATCCCGACATGTGCCTGACCGCGGGCATGAAGCTCGGCGTCACGAATGTGAAGGCATGCATCAATATCGATGACAGTGCTCCAGGACTGGAAGCTGGTCTTGCGGCGGGGATGTGGACCGTGGGTCTCGCTTGTTCCGGGAACGAGGTCGGCTTGTCGCATGACGAATGGAGGGCCTTGTCGGATACCGAACGCGACGACCATTTCGCGCGCGCCCGCAAGGCGCTGGATGCGACGGGCGCACATTACGTGGTTCCGACCATCGGGGATCTTGGCCCGGTCCTGGCTGATATAAACCGCCGTCTTGCTGCGGGAGAAAAACCCTGATCCGGGATTGATCGCCTGGAAAAAGAAAAACCCCGCCGATGACGGCGGGGTTTTTCACAAGGGGTACGCTTTCGCGTTGGGGTCTTAAAACGATAAAACTAGAATACGCTTAATGAACCCCTGCCGGCTTTTTGCCGTTAGGCGACCGCTTTCGCACGCTTGTTGTTGGCGGGCGTGATGCGGCTGGCAAGCCGGAAGGAAACCGACCGAATAATCTTGGTCAGGTCGGCCGACGCCGGCACCATGGACTGAGCTACGATCAGTTCCGGGTGAGCATGGTTAAATTTCATCGCACTATCCTCCAAAGAGTATGAGTTTCGGAGGCGGCGCGTCGCTCCCACCCAAAGGGAGCCGGGACGTTGGCCGCTGTCTCTATGCGGCCGAAATAGGGCGGATTTCTCTCATTGAGAAATACCAAATTTGCATCTCGCCCATGCATTGAATGCATACCGGGCGAGCATTGGAAAATTTGATGAAAAGCGACTTCTTCAGGTCGCTGGGCGTCCAGAAACCGTTGGATCCGTCCTGATTGTCACCAAATGGAGACAAAGCCCGGAAAGCAGTTATATAAAATGCTATCTATCTCGCATCAAATGAACATATCCGGGTAGTCCGTGATAATGCAATTCACGCCCCAACCGAAAAGTTTCTCTGCCAACGGCACCTCGTTGACCGTGTAGCAGCGCAAAGGCACACCGCTCGTAACGATCTGTCCGGCAATCTCCTTTTCCAGGCGGAAGGCATTGCAATGAACGGCAGTCGCGCCGAGCGCGGCGATTTCCTGGCGCCATTCCGCCGGCACCCGCCCCCATAGTTGGGCGACCTCAATTTCGGATCCCAACAGGGGAATCGCGGCCGCCAGGGATTCTTTGGAAAAGCTGGATACGACGGGGGGTGGAATGTCCTCGGGCCAATGACCGTCGATTTCCTTGGCGACCGCCATACCGGTCTCCTTTTCGTGTCCCTTGCACGGCTTGATTTCAACATTGGCGCCCATGCCGAGTTCCGAGAGCAGCATCATCACCTGACGGAATGTCGGTATTGGCTCACCTGCAAAGTCGGGACCAAACCAGGCACCGACATCGAGATGAACAAGATCGGCAATGTCGAGGTCGCAGGCCCTGTGGGTCACGCCCGCCGTGCGCTCCAATGTTTCGTCATGGTTCAGAAAGACGCGGCCATCCTTGCTCAACATGCAGTCGAACTCGACCCAGGTCGCGCCGAGTTCGTGCGCCGTGCGGATGGCGGCCAAGGTGTTTTCCGGCGCATGGCCGCTGGCGCCGCGATGCGCGATGATACGGGGGACGTCGATCTTGCTCATTCCTGGCTCGTGCAAAAGGGGATTGTGGAGAGGGATCAGAGGTGGTCGTGCCTGTCGTCAGGCTGTTCGTAAAGCCCTTCATGGACATGGGAATAGGTCAGAACGCGTTCATCGTTCATCATCCGCCAACTCAACATTTTCTGTGCGTATTCCGCAACAACGGGGGCATAGGCCGGATCCTGGGCCACGTTCGTCAACTGGTCCGGGTCTTTCGACAGGTCGTAGAGCAGCGGCGGCAGGGCGGCGAAGTGGACGTATTTGAACTTGTCGTCGCGGATCGAACTCATCGCGCATTCATCCGACCGAAGGTCCAGCCGGCCTTCGGCTTTGCGGACGACATTGTCGCGGAAATCGTATTCGTGATGGACTTCCTTGCGCCAGCCTTCGGGTGTCCGTCCCTCCAGCCATGCCGTTAGGGGCGCCCCGTCGCATTGACGTGGAATGGGGGCATCGAACAGGTCGAGGATTGTCGGCATGACGTCCACGGATTCGGTGTAGGCTTCCACCACGCGGCCGCGCGATGAATCGGCCCTGGCGCGCGGATCGCGAATGATCAGGGGGATATGAACAGCCTGATCATAGAATCCCGTTTTTCCAAGCATCCAATGATCGCCAAGCATTTCGCCGTGGTCCGAGGTCAGGATGATCAGGGTGTCGTCGTAGGCGCCGATGTCCTTCAGATGGTCGAGGACCCGTTGGAAACTGTCTTCCACCTGATTGATCATGCCGTAGTAGGTGGCGCGGATCTGGTCCAATTCCCGGCCGTTCAATTCGTGGCAGGCGATCTGCTTGCCTTCGTAGCAGGCGACCGCTTCTCGCGTACCAAGGCCCATGGTTTCCAACTCGTGGCGCATCCAGGGGTGGACGTTGACTTCTTCTTCCGGTGAGGCGGCGCGCACCGGCGACGGTACGCGGGCGGCGTCGTAGCGTGTATTGTAAGGTTCCGGCGCGATGAAGGGCGGGTGCGGTGAGATGTATGAGAGATGCGTGAACCAGGGGCGGCCTCGCTGGGCGTCGATATAGGTAATCGCGGCATCGGAGAGGAAGGCGGCGTTGCTGTCTTCCGAGGTGAAGACCGGCGGCGAATAGCTGTATCCCTTGTCTTCCGCCCCGGGATAATTCTTAACCGGCAGGAAGATGTCGAAGGGACGTTCCGGCAGGCTGTAGCCTTTCCGCTTCAAATCCGCGAACCAGAAGCCCATGTCCTCGTCCAGCCGGCAGATAAGCGACATGCCGGGCAGCACGCCCTCGTAAGTGTTGAAGACCGGGTCGCGGGTGTTCATGCCGCGTGGATCGGGTGAGATATCGGTATAGCCGAACAGCGCCGGATCGTAGCCCAGCTTGCGCATTTCCAGTGCCACATTGGTGAAACGCGCGTCCAGCGGCGTACCGTTGCGGATCGATCGATGATTATGCTGATAGGTGCCTGTCAAAAGGCTTGCACGCGACGGGCCGCAAGGGGCGGTGACCGAGTAATGCCGTTTGAAATAGACGCCCTCGGCGGCGAGCGCATCCACATGCGGTGTTTTCAACAAAGGGTGCCCGGCGGCAGAGAGGCTGTCACCCCGCCACTGATCGAACGTCACCAATAGAATATTCTTGAGCGACCCCATGGCCTCCCCGTCGACCGAAAGAGTTCCGACTTCTCCCGCACGGGAAGAAACCATGATTTTGTGACTGTTTCACGACGGTCCGTCCAGCGCATTCCTGAATGCGGGTCAGACCACCCCCAGGCGATAGCCGATAAAGCCCATATAGGTGACGTAGCCGCACAAGAGCATCGATGCTTCCAGCTTGGCGATCCGTTTATCCTTCCAGAGCATCGGGATGACAACGCCGGCGGCGGCCATCATGACCCACATGTCGATGGATTGAATGTCCGGGGAAATCGTCAGCGGCCGGATCATGGCCGTGATGCCCAGGATCGAAAGAACATTGAAGAGACAACTGCCCAACACATTGGCGATCGCGACATCCGAGTGCCCGCGTAGAGCGGCCACTACGGTGGCAGCGAGTTCCGGCAGGGACGTACCCAGCGCCACGAGCGTCAATCCGATGATCGATTCCGGCACACCGAATGCCCGCGCGATTGAGGTCGCGCCGTCGACGAGAAAATGCGCGCCGCCGACGAGACCCGCCAGGCCGATGACCAGGAAGGCGGCGATGACAAAGGCATTCTCGGGAACGTTTTCGGTCTCCTCGACCTCGCGTTCATGCAGGGCGGCCGAGGCCACGTCGCGTTTGTCCATGAAATAGGACCACGTCATGTAGGCGATCAGGGCGACGACCATGATCGCGCCGTGCCAGGCCTCGATGATCCCGTGCCAGCCCAGGACCGTCAGCAGGACGATCGACAGGAACATCGCGGTCGCATCGCGGCGGACGACGCCCGCGCTGCAGGTCAGCGCCGTAATGACGCCGCCCAAACCCAGGATCAGAAGGATATTTGCGATATTGCTGCCGACGACATTGCCGATGGCAAGGTCAGGCTGTCCGGCCAAGGCGGCCTGTACGGTAACCATGAGTTCCGGCGCCGAGGTCCCGAAACCGACAACCGTCAAACCGATCATGGCCGGCGATACGCCGATTTTCATGGCCAATCCAACAGCGCCGCGTAACGCCAACTCCCCGCCCAACGTCAAAATGACCAGGCCGGCCACGACTAACCCGATATCGATATGCATACAGCAATCCGTGCCCGTTCAGGGCTTAGAAATTCCGTCGCGCCGCACCGCCCACGCCCACATGGACCGGTGCCTCCCCCCACGACTGTTTCCCGTTTGAATTAAGGGTGCCACGTACGGCTTGCAAGGTCTGCAACAAAAACGGCGGTCATGGTTGCACTTGTGTCACGGATGCCGGCCGGCGGGCCGGGCTTGCAGGATGGCCAAGGCCGATGCAGTTTTTTCCTGACGAAACAGTCCAAATCGGCGGGCGTATTGGCCGAATACCGGGAGAGGGAGCGGGAATGACGATAGCGTTGCAGGGAAACTGGAGCTTTCCGACAAAGATACTGTTTGGGGCGGGCCGGATCGGCGAATTGCCCAAGTCCCTGAAAGGCGCCCGTGTGGAACGTCCTCTAATCGTGACCGATTCGGGGCTGCGGGATTTGCCGGCCTTCATGGCGTTGGAGCAGCTGCTCAAGGATGCTCGCGTCGAAGCAACGGTGTTTTCGGACGTCAAGGGAAACCCGGTCGGCAAGAATGTGTATGACGGCGTGGCGGTCTATCGTGAAAACGGCTGCGATGTGGTAATCGCCGTCGGCGGCGGCAGCGGTCTGGATGCCGGCAAGGTCATTGCTCTGATGGCCGGTCAAGAGCGCCCGATCTGGGATTTCGACGAGACGCCCGGCGCCTGGAAACAAGCGGATGCGTCGAAGATTCCGCCGATCATTGCGATCCCGACGACGGCAGGGACCGGGTCGGAGGTCGGCTGCGCCGGTGTCATCGTGAATGAGGAAACCAAGGTGAAGGTCATCATCTTTCATCCGAAGATGCTGCCCGCCACGGTGATTGCCGATCCTGAGTTGACCGTTGGGCTACCGCCCAAGATTACCGCGGCAACCGGGCTGGACGCGCTCACCCATTGCATCGAGGCCTATTCGGTGCCGGTTTTCCACCCGATGGCGGACGGAATTGCGCTGAACGGAATATACCTCATTGAGCAATCCCTGCCGGCTGCCTGCCATGACGGCGCGGATATCGAGGCCCGCGCCAGGATGCTTGCCGCCGCCAGCATGGGGGCGGTCGCGTTCCAGAAGGGGTTGGGCGCCGTGCACGCGATCGCGCACGCGGTCGGCGGTATCTACGACACCCATCACGGCCTGACCAATGCGGTGCTGTTGCCTTATGTTCTGTCCTTCAATCGTGAAGCCATTGCCGACAAAATTCCGCTGCTGGCCCAAACGCTGAACCTGCCGCGTCACAATTTCTCGGGGGTGTTGGATTGGGTTCAAGGGTTCAGCGCTTCCCTTGGTATCCCCGCGACCCTGGCGGAGATCGGTGTCGATACCGATCACGCGGACGCCGTGGGCGAAACCGCCTCCAGGGATTCCTGTGCTCGCGGTAACCCACGGCGTGTTTCGGCCGATGATCTGCGCCAATTGTTCGTCGATGCGGTGGAAGGGCGGCTCTGACGTGCCGGACTTCGCCAAGGCCGTGTGATCGCACAGTTCTACAAGCGCGGCCCCGGTGAAGCCTCTATAGTGACCCGTTATGTCGATCACTCAGGAACAGGCTATCCGGTTGAGCTCCATGGAAGGGTTCGATCCGGATAAGGACCGTGCCAAGATTTGGCGCGAAGCGCAGCATGACGGGCTGGAATGTCTGCATGCGCGTTTCACCCGCCATGCCTATGCGCCGCATGTTCACGACACCTATGTCGTCGGCGTCATCCTGGATGGGGCGGAATTGTTCCGCGCCTATGGAGTGTCGAATGTGGGCCTGCCGGGGCACGTAACCGCCCTGAACCCCGATGTGTTGCATGACGGCGCCCCCGGGGAGGCCGGATATCGATATCGAACCGCCTATCCGTCCGCCGATCTGATGCAGACAATTTCGGAGGAAATACAAGACCGTCCGGCAGGTTTGCCCTTTTTTCGATATCCGCTCTACAACGATCCCGAATTGGCGGTGATGATCGAGCAGATGCACAAGTTGTTCGAAATCGGTGCCCCGCGTTTGCAGGCGGATGCAGCCTTGGTCCGAACCCTGGGCGTCTTGATCGCGCGTCATGCCGATGACAAGCCGCTTGTCCGGCCCATCGGCCGGGAACGTGGTCTGGTGGCGAAGGTGTGCCGGTTGCTGGAGGATCGTCTGGATGAGGACCTTGGACTGCAGGAATTGGCACAAGACCTGAATGTCAGCCGTTTTCATCTGATCCGGGCCTTCAAGTCCGAATTGGGTGTTACACCCCATGCATTCCGCACCAGCGTCCGTATACAGAAGGCTCGCGGTTTGCTGCGCGGCGGTGCCGATCTGGCGGACACGGCGGTCGCCTGCGGATTCTACGATCAAAGCCATTTCAACAAGGCCTTCAAGGGCGTGGTCGGCGTCACACCGGGCAGTTACCGCACCGCGCTGGCCGCCTGATCTTCCGCACATTTTTCCAATACCAATCCGCGGCGCTGCGTTAGATGAGGCGGATGATGACCGATACCCAAATGCAAGACCCTGAAATCGAAAGAACAACGTTCTGGCCGGACACGATCCGTGGATTGATCGACATCTCTCCCTTGATGGCGGGCGCGGCGCCCTTTGCCCTGCTGCTCGGCTCTCTTGCAGTTCAGAAAGGGCTTTCGCCGGCCGAAGTGACCTTGATGAGCGTCATGGTCTATGCCGGCAGCGCGCAATTCATCGCCATTGATATCTGGCAGACACCAGCCCCGGTCCTGGCGATCGTCGGCACCACATTGCTGGTCAACCTCCGGCATCTATTGATGGGGGCGGCGCTGGCGCCGCATCTTGGAAATCTGAGCCCGGTCGGCAGGTTCTTTACGGTCTCGGTCCATTCCGACGAAACTTGGGCGATGGCGCTGCGCCGGGCACAGTCCCATGGCAGCGCGGGTGTGACGCCTGGCTACATCTTCGGGGTATTCGTGCTGTTCTATCTGCAATGGCCCTTTTGGACCTTTGTCGGCGCGATGAGCGGCGGGTTGGTCGACGATCCCGCAGCCTACGGCTTCGACTTCGTCTTCCCGGCCGTCTTCATCACGCTGGTGATCGGGTTTTGGCGGGCCAGCCGTCAGACCCTGGTTGTCCTGGTCAGCCTCGCGACCGCCTTGGCCGTCTATCACCTTGTCGAAGGTGTCTGGTACATCTTCGTCGCCGGGCTGGCAGGGACCGTGACGGGCGGCCTTCTCCACAAGGGGGAGGCCGCAACCGATGCCTGAATGGTTTGCTCTCGATACGGTGACCGTCGCAGCCATCCTTGGGATGGCCGGGGTAACCTGGCTCACCCGCATGACCGGCTATGCTCTCGCCCGTCGCATTGCGATCACCGGGCGGGCGAAAGCGGCGCTGGAAGCGATGCCGCCGGCGATCCTGACAGCCATTATCGCACCAATGGCGCTGAGTGAGGGAATTCCGGAGGCGGTCGCCGCGGCAGTGACCGTCCTTGCCGCCCTGCGCCTGCCGACACTGGTCGCGGTTGCCGTGGGGGTGGCGACCGTCGTTCTGCTCAGATCGTTGCCGCTGTAACCACCGTCTTGACTCTTCCCAGTCCGGGTAAGACTTCTAGGTAACGCGCGATGACGTCTCCGCGCGGCGACTTTTCCACTGGGGGTTTGGATGACGACGGATACCACGGATACGACAGCTCTGCCTAAGGACGGATGGCAATTCTGGGTCGACCGGGGCGGTACGTTCACGGATATTGTTGCCCGCAAGCCCGATGGGAATGTCATCACCCACAAGCTGTTGTCGGAAAACCCGGAAGCGTACCGGGATGCGGCGGTCCAGGGCATTCGCGATTTGCTCGGCATTTCAAAGAGCGATCCGATTCCGGCCGAACGGATCGACGCGGTGAAGATGGGAACCACCGTCGCCACCAATGCGCTGTTGGAGCGCAAGGGCGACCGCACCTTGCTTGCCATAACCAAGGGCTTCAGGGACGCGCTGCGGATCGGCTATCAGGCCCGCCCAAATCTGTTCGACCGTCACATCGTCCTGCCGGAAATGCTGTACGAACGCGTCGCGGAAATCGTTGAACGCGTCGACGCGCAGGGCAATGTCATGACCCCGCTCGATGCCGAGGATGCACGGGCCAAGATGCAGGCGGCCTATGATGATGGCATCCGCGCCGTCGCGGTGGTCTGCATCCATGGTTACAAATACAGCGACCATGAAGCCGCTCTTGCGGAAATCGCCCGGGAAATCGGTTTCACGCAGATTTCGACCAGTCACCAGACCAGTCCGCTAATGCGCCTTGTCGGGCGTGGAGACACGACGGTCGTCGATGCCTATTTGTCGCCTATCCTGCGCCGTTATGTCGAACAGGTCGCGGACGAGCTTGGCGATGTGCGTCTGCAGTTCATGCAGTCGAATGGCGGTTTGACCGACGCGCATCTCTTCCAGGGAAAGGACGCGATCCTGTCCGGGCCCGCCGGCGGAATTGTCGGAGCGGTACAGACCAGCGGGCGCGCCGGATTTGAGAAGATCATCACTTTCGACATGGGCGGTACCTCGACGGACGTCGCCCATTATGACGGGGAATACGAGCGTGCCTTCGAGACACAGGTCGCCGGCGTACGGATGCGCGCCCCGATGATGTTGATCCATACCGTCGCCGCCGGCGGTGGTTCGATCTGCCATTTCGACGGGTCGCGCTATCGGGTGGGCCCGGAAAGCGCAGGGGCCAATCCCGGCCCGGCCGCCTATCGGCGCGGCGGACCGCTATGCGTCACCGACTGCAATGTCATGCTGGGCAAGCTGACCCCGGATTTCTTCCCGCCGGTCTTCGGTCCCAACCAGGACCAACCGCTGGATCGCGATGCGGTCGTGGAAAAGTTCGAAGCATTGGCCGCTGAGATCAAACAGGCGACCGGCGATGACCGTAGCCCGGTTGAGGTAGCGGACGGTTTCCTGAAGATCGCCGTCGAAAACATGGCGAATGCGATCAAGAAGATATCCGTTCAGCGCGGCTATGATGTCACCGAATACACCCTGGTCAGTTTCGGCGGCGCTGGCGGGCAGCATGCCTGCCTGATCGCCGACACCTTGGGTATGAAATCCGTTCTGTTGCATCCCTTCGCCGGCGTTCTGTCCGCATATGGAATGGGCTTGGCCGATGTTCGGGCATTGCGTGAACAATCGATCGAACTGGAACTCGGGTCGGACTCCCGGGCGCAGGTGGGGTCGGTGTTGGATGGCCTTGCGGCGGAAGCGCATGACGAACTGTCCAGGCAGGACGTTACGGAAGACCGCATCACCGTCCTGCGCCGTGTGCATCTCCGCTATCAGGGGTCGGACAATGCCCTCGAGGTTCCTTTCGGCACGATCGAGGAGATGCAACGGAGTTTCGAGGAGGCCTACAAGAGCCGTTTCGGTTTCCTGATGCAGGGCAAGCCGTTGATTTTCGAAGCCGCCGCCGTTGAAGCGATCGGTATTCAGGCAAAAAGCGGTGAACCCTCCGGCGGCGGTTCGGGGGACCTTCCGGCCCCGCTGGCCACGGTTCAGGCCTATATGGCGGGCGCCCATCACGATACGCCGGTCTATGATCGCGAAGCGCTGCATCCGGGAAACCAGATCCACGGCCCCGCAGTCATCAGGGAGCCGGTTGCGACCACGGTCATCGAGCCGGGTTGGCGCGCCACCTATACGGAAACGGGCAATCTTGTGCTGGAGCGCGTGGTGCCGTTAAAGCGGACGGTTGCCATTGGTACGGATAGCGACCCGGTCATGTTGGAGGTCTTCAACAACCTCTTCATGTCGATCGCCGAGCAAATGGGCTTCCGGCTGCAGAACACGTCCTATTCCGTCAATATCAAGGAGCGGCTGGACTTTTCCTGCGCCATTTTCGACGTCGATGGGAACCTGATCGCCAATGCGCCCCATATGCCGGTCCATCTGGGCTCGATGGGCGAAAGCATCCGCGCCGTCCTGCGGAACAATGACGTGATCCGGCGGGGCGACAGCTATGTCCTCAACAACCCCTATAACGGCGGCACGCATTTGCCGGACGTGACCGTGGTAACGCCGGTCTTCGACGAGAAGGAGGACGTAATCCGTTTCTTCGTGGCCAGCCGTGGCCACCATGAGGATATTGGCGGGCGAACCCCGGGGTCCGCGCCGCCGGACGCCACGCATATCGAGGAAGAGGGCGTCCTGATCGACAATTTCAAGATGGTCGATCAGGGGACATTCCGGGACAAGGAAATGCGGGAAGTCCTAACCGGTGGAAAGTATCCCTGCCGGGTGCCCGATAAGAATATGGCGGATCTCATTGCCCAGCAGGCGGCAAACGAGAAGGGGATCCAGGAACTGCACAAGATGATCGCCCATTTCGGATGGGATGTCGTGCAGGCCTATACCAAACATGTTCAGGACAATGCCGAAGAGTCCGTCCGACGCGTGATCGGTGCGCTCAAGGATGGGGAATTCACCTATCCGATGGACAATGGCGGTCAGATCAAGGTGAAGATTACCGTCGATCAAAAGAACCGTTCCGCGGTGTTGGACTTCGCCGGAACCTCCGGCGCGATGCCGAACAACTTCAATGCACCCTCGGCGGTCTGCCGGGCGGCTGTGCTCTATGTCTTCCGCACCCTCGTTGACGACAACATCCCCATGAATGAAGGATGCCTGAAGCCGATCGAGATCATTCTGCCGGAAAACTGTTTGTTGAAGGCGCAATACCCGTCTGCTGTTTTGGCTGGAAATGTCGAGACCTCGCAGGCCGTTACCGATGCCCTCTACGGCGCGCTCGGCGTCATGGGCGCGGCTCAGGGAACGATGAACAACTTCATCTTCGGCAATGCGCGGTACCAGTATTATGAGACGATCTGCGGTGGGTCCGGCGCCGGGCCGGATTTCGATGGGACCGATGCCGTGCATACACATATGACGAATGCGCGCCTGACAGACCCGGAGGTCTTGGAATTCCGGTACCCGGTAATCCTTGAGGAATTCTTGATCCGGGATGGATCGGGCGGTCGCGGCAAACACCGCGGCGGCAACGGCACACGGCGTCGTATCCGGTTCCTGGAAGACATGGACCTGACGATTGTTTCGAACCACCGCATCGTGCCGCCATACGGCATGGCAGGCGGAGAGCCAGGCGCGCTTGGCCGGACCTGGATAGAACGCAGCGACGGCACCGTTCTGGAAATGAAGCATGCCGATATCCAACCCGTGAGAGCAGGCGATGTCGGTTGCGTGGAAACACCGGGCGGTGGCGGTTTCGGCACGCCGGTTGCGCTGGCTGCGGAGTAACCGGACCTGGAAGCGAGGGCAGCGGCCGTTAAAAGGCGTTGTCCCCTTCCATCCTGGTGGTCGCAATCCAAGCCCGTGCTTCATTCATATTGCGGAAAATAGCTTCGCGTCGTTGCACGCCGACTGAAACGGCGATCATCAGTCGCACCATACGCTCTTCCTGCGGACCAAGTACCACGTAGGCCGAGGCGCAATTGTTTCGGTAGGTGTTCAATTTTCGCCGACGTTTGACGATATCCCGCAGCAGCTCGATCGTCAGGGAGGTGAAATCCATTGCCCGCATGTCCCAGATCACGTCGGCGTCGACCGGGATTGTGCCTGTCGCTTTCACCTTCGCGAAAGATGAAATGACGTCGTCCGGCACCGGTACACCGATGACTCGGGCGTACAAAGTTCTCGATTGTTGGTCGTAATGGACTTCGATCGGCATGGGGCGGCACCGTAATTGGATACCGCCCCACTCTGTCCGACCGTTACTTGCGCCGCAAGCCTTGGGTGCCGTCCGGCACGGCCTGTGCGACAGGCGCCGCGGCGGCTGCCGGGGCGGCGGGGCCACGACGTTGCTGCGGCTTCTTGTTCCGGTTGCGATTGCGGTTTTTCGGATTGGGTTTGCCCCCGAAGCCGCCGCGATTCCCGGGGCGCTTGCCTTTCGGTCCACGCGGCCGGTCTTCAGCCACCGGTTCATTGCCGTCCTGATCGCCCAAGCGGCGACCGATCAGGCGTTCGATGTCCCGCAGAAGGCCTTTTTCCGTGTGATCGCAAAGCGATATGGCAATGCCGCTCTTCCCGGCGCGTCCTGTCCGGCCGATACGATGGACATAGGCTTCCGGAATGTTCGGCAGTTCGAAGTTGACCACATGGGTGACGCCGTCGATGTCGATGCCGCGGGCGGCGATATCCGTTGCCACCAGCGTCGGTACTTTGCCTTTCTTGAATGCCTGCAGGGCGCGGTCGCGCTGACCCTGGCTCTTGTCGCCATGGATGGCGGCTGCGGCCAAGCCGGCTTTTTCAAGATGTTGGCAAACCTTGTCTGCGCCTCGCTTGGTTCGGGTGAAGACGACCGTGCGCTCCACATCCTCACCCCGCAGAATGTCCACCAGGGTATCCCGCTTGGCGGTTTTCTGAACATGCATGATGCGCTGGTCGATCTGCTCGATCGGCCGCGACGCGGGGGCGACGGAAATCTCTTCTGGCTCGATCAGGATATCCTGGGCGAGTGCACGGATCGGTTTCGGCATGGTGGCCGACAACAGCACGGTCTGACGATCGCGCGGCAGTTCCGCGACGATTTTCCGGATCGCCGGCATGAAGCCCATGTCCAGCATCTGGTCCGCTTCATCCAGGATGAAGCTTTCGACGAAGTCCAGACGCACCTTGCCGGTGGCCATATGGTCCATCAAGCGGCCGGGGGTGGCGACGATGATGTCGACACCGCGGGCGATCGCCTGGACCTGCGGACCCGGACGGGCGCCGCCGACGACCAGAGCGGTCGAGTAACGCATGAAACGGGCATAGGTCCGAATGCTGTCATTGATCTGGGCGGCCAATTCGCGCGTCGGCGCCAGGATCAGGGCGGAACAACCGCGTTTCACGGGGCGGTCCTTGCTTTCGCGAATCCAATGCAGCAGCGGCAGCACGAAAGCGGCTGTTTTGCCGGTACCGGTCTGGGCGATCCCCAGAACGTCCTTCCCGTTCATCATCGCCGGAATCACGTCGGCCTGAATCGGGGTGGGGTTTTCGTAGCCTTCTTTCTGGACGGCACGAAGAATGGGCTCGGCGAGGCCAAGGTCTTGGAACGTTTTCAACAAAAATCCTTATCTGCAGGGCACGCGAACGGAGTCGCCCGGCCTGCGAGGGTACTGTTCAAATTTGGGAAGCTTGCGTAGATCAGCCGCCGGGTTTCTGGCGCTATCTGGCGCTATTGCGCTGAGAGCGGGATGCAGGGTCACGACGCATTCGTTAAAAGACGATCGGAAACATGCATCAAGCGCCGCCAACGATCGAACGTTTTCCACGCGCGGCGCGAAGTGGCCTCTGTAGACCATCTTTCTCGTTGCGGTGCAACAAAATTCGTATGGGCACCCTGTGCGGCTGAACGCCGGGTTAGAAAGCTGGAGGTTGGGCCCGAAAATGGAAGGGCGCCCCCTGAGGCCCATGGGGGCGCCGTCCATGCCCCGTCCCGAAGGACGGGGATAAACTGCCGAACGGCGTTTAGCCGATCAGTTCGTTGTCGTCGCGGGTGATTCCGATGACGGTCGACCGGGGTACGGAGGACCCGCCGCCCGGATAGTGGCTGCCGCCTTTCTCACCCGGATGCTGGATGCCGACGAACAGCGTTTTGCGATCCGCGCTCCAGGTAATGCCGGTGATCTCGCATTCCTTCGGGCCGACCATGAAGCGTTTGATCTCACCCGTGTCCGGATCGCCGACCAGCATCTGGTTGTTGCCATGACCGGCAAAGCCGTCCGTGTTCTTGTAGTTCCCGTCGGTCTGGATCCACAGCAAGCCGGTGGTATCGAAACCAAGGCCGTCCGGCGAATTGAACATGTTGTCCGCGTTGACGTTGGCGGATCCGGCTTCCGGGCCCGTATGGACGACCGGGTTGCCCGCGGTCACGAACAGATCCCATTCGAAACGCTCTGCTGCGTGGTCGCCATTGACCGGAACCCAGCGAACGACTTGACCGTACAGGTTCTTCTCACGCGGGTTCGGGCCGTTGACAGGCGTGTCGTCACCACCGGCATTCGGCTTGACGCCGCGGTTCTTGTTGTTGGTCAGGGCGCAATAGGCTTCGACCCGGTTCGGGTTGCAGGCAACCCATTCCGGACGGTCCATCGTGGTAGCGCCGACGGCGGAGGCGGCCATGCGCGTATGGATGCAGATTTCCGCTTGCGAGGCCATGCCGGTGCTTTCCGGCGTCAGGGCAACCCATTCACCCTTGCCGTCGTCGCTGAACTTCGCAACGTAGAGCGTGCCGGCGTCGAGCAGGTCACTGTTGTCGCCGCCGACGGCATATTTGCCTTCGGAAACGAACTTGTAGAGAAATTCGCCGCGCTCATCGTCTCCCAGATAGACGACGACGCGACCGTCGGCCGCCAGGGTGACCGCGGCATTTTCGTGCTTGAAGCGGCCCAGCGCGGTGCGCTTCTTGGGTGTCGAGGTGGGATCCAGGGGATTGATCTCAACGATGTAGCCATGACGATTCGGCTCGTTCGGCGTCTTGCTGATGTCGAAGCGTTCGTCGTGCTTCCACCAGTTGTAACCCCAATCTTCGTTGCCCACGCCGTAGCGTTTCAAGGCATCGCCAACCTTGTTCTCGGGATCCGTGCTGGCGTAATAGCCGTTGAAATTTTCCTCGCACGCCAGATAGGTGCCCCACGGGGTCATGCCGTTGCCGCAATTGTTGTAGGTGCCGAGAACGTTGGTGCCGGACGGGTCGGCGGCGGTCTTCAACAGATCGTGGCCGCGGGCGGGGCCGGTAATTTCCATCGGCGTATCGGCGGTAATGCGGCGGTTGTAGGGAGAATCCAGAACGATGTTCCAGCGGCCGTCCTTCTGTTCGATTTCAACGATCGAGACACCGTGGGCGGCCTTGCTCTTGCGGACATCGTCCGCGTTTTCGGCAAGACCGGACTCGCGGTTGCCGTGAATGATGCTGCGGTTCGTATACTCGTTGTTGACCGCCAGGATGGTGTGGTCGCCGTCGGTGAAAATCGACATGCCGTCATTATTGTCGCCGAAAGCCAGTTCCTGGCTGGCGCCTGTACCGCGCGTCGCTTCGTCGAACGGCAGGCTTTTCGACCACATCGGCTCACCCCAGGTGGCAACGATGTGCCAGCTATAGCCTTCCGGTACGGTGACGGTATCGAGCGTATTGGCGGCGACTTGCTTGAAAGCGAGGCGGCTGCCGGCCGCGGCGGCAGGCGACGGTGTCAGCGCCGTCGTCCCCATGACGAAAGCGGACGCCCCGAAAGCGATGGACGCGCCGAGGAAACGTCGGCGGGAGACGAGACGATCGACGATCTGGCTGAAATCGGTTTCTGCGGGCGGCGGATTGCGGCGCTCGTCGAATTCGTCGAATGACAGTATGTCTTTTGTGGTTTTCGGCATCTGATGCTTCCTTCGCGTTTAGCCTATACTCGCTGGGTTAACAACGGGTTGGGCTTATGGTCTGCCGAGTCCAGTTGCGGTCGGTTCGTTCGCTATTCGGACGGCCCAAGCGCCGCGCGGGAATTTTGCTGTCCCGTCGTCGGTCCACCGGCCGGATAAGATGATAGCATACCTCAAGAACGCTTGGACCATGGTCAACCATGGCACTGGCCCGACCCGTCCGCCAAGCCGGGGCGGACAGTAGCCTTTTCATGTTACGAGCCGGTTACGGCCGGGTTTCTAAAAATGTAGACGTCTGCGGCAAGAACGCGCATGGGGACCAATCCGATCCGGAATTTCGATCGTAAGAGTGAATAATGCTGAAAACTCCCGGAGCGGAAGAATTGCAAATGATATCCGTCCCCATCGTCAAGCAGGGCCTTCGCACCACTACGGTTGCCCTTTTCCTGACCTCGTTCTTCGCCGCGTCGCCGCGGGCGGAAAGCAACGTGTCGGAAAACCTTCTCGCAGCGCTGCCGCCTCAGTCCCAGGCCAGCGAGACACTGGTTTTCGATGTTCTGATGGATGGTAGGAATATCGGTCAACATACCGTGACGGTATGGAAACAGGCGGACAGCACGAAAGTCGATATCTCCATTGATCTGAAGGTCGGGTTGGGGCCGATTGTATTTTACCGCTACGAACAGCGGAACCGGTCGCTTTGGGAGAATGGCATCCTGGACTCCTTCCTGAGCAATACCAATGATGATGGGGATATCTACACGGTCGCGGGGAACAGGCGCGACGACGGCATGTCGGTTGCCGTGAATGGTGGGGCAGCGGCTTTGGTGCCCGATTGGTTCCCGACCACCTACTGGGATAAACGCACCGTCTACCAGGACCGTCTGCTCGCGACACGGGACGGCGAAGTATTGGATGTCGAGACACGGTCCGTCGGCTTCGAGACGACCGAGGTGCGGGGGCGAACGGTTCGGGCCGAAAAGTTCGAGATGCGGGGCGATCTGGATATCGACCTCTGGTACGACGAGAGCGACCGTTGGGTGAAACTCGCCTTCAGGTATCGCGGCAGCACCTTCGATTATGTCCTTCGATAAGGGCAAACGGAAATCACGGAGGTATTGACCGATGGGCCGTAGGATTTTGATCACCGGGGCGAGTTCGGGCATTGGCGCCGAATTGTCTCGGATGTTCGTGGAACGCGGCGATATCGTCATCGGCTGTGCCCGTTCCGAATCCGATCTGGATGCCTTGGCGCGGCGGATAGGCGAAGACAGTTTCCATTCGGTTAGTTTGGACGTCACCGATGCTGCGTCGGCCGAAGTCGCGGTCGGGATGGTAGAGGACAAGCACGGGCCGATCGATATGGCCGTCCTGAATGCAGGCACTTACAAACCGACCCCGGTCAATGGTTTCGATGCCGAAGACGTCCAAGCCATGATCAACGTGAATGTGCTGGGGGTCTCCAATATGCTGGCGGCGCTCATGCCGCGCATGATCGAGAGGCGAACAGGCCATCTGGCGCTGATGTCCTCCGTCGCCGGGTTCCGAGGATTGCCGATGGCGGCCGGTTATTCCGCCAGTAAGGCGGCCGTGATCGCGATGGGTGAAAGCTTGAAAGCCGAGCTGGACGGATTCGGTGTGAAATTGCAGGTCATCTGCCCCGGCTTTGTGAAGACCCCTTTGACGGAACAGAACACGTTTCCCATGCCGTACCTGATGGATGTGGAGGACGCGGCCGATAGAATCATGCGTGGATTGGAGACCGAGCGGTTCGAGATCTCTTTCCCGCGGCGGTTCGCGATGCAACTGCACCTTCTTAGAATGATGCCTGACAGCCTTTACTTCCCGTTAATCAAGAAGGCTGTTGGCCTTTGACCCTCGACGCTGACGACAAGGCCGTTACTGCGGCAGCAAGGCGTTGGGCTGAATTTTTCGAAACGCTCACTCCCCAGACCCTGAATAGTCTCGATCGGCTTTGCCGTCCGGATATCCGTTTCAAGGATCCCTTCAACGACGTATCGGGGGTCACCAAGGTAAGACGGATTTTCGAGCATATGTTCGAGACGGTCGACCGCCCCGTCTTCACCGTTACCGAGATCGCCGTAACAGGTCAGAAAGCATATCTGCGTTGGACTTTTTCCTTTCTGCCGAAAGGCCGAAAAGGCAACGACTGGACGATCACCGGTGTCAGCGAGGTTGAGTTCGATGCGGTCATGAAAGTCGTCGCCCATATCGATCATTGGGACGCCGGCGAACAATTCTATCAGCGCCTACCCGTTATTGGCTGGTTGCTGCGCGCCATTCGCTCGAAATTGAGTGTAGAATAAGCTACTCGGCGGCGCTGAGGGCGGAGGCGGCGGTATTGTCGTTTTCCGCCGTCATCTGACCGGGCTTGTGAAATGCCAGGGTAACTTCGCCAATCGTAATGCCCCATTTGCTGACGGTCGCCTTGTTGATCAGCACACCGCCGGGTTGGAGAAACATCCAGTCGTCAAAATCGACCCGCCATGTGCTGTCTCCCACCTTCAGGTCGAAAGTGTATATCCAGTTGAAGGCATTCCCACGGGCTTCGCCGCTGGCCTTGCCGACCACCCCTTCGGCCGTTCCTTCGTAGCGATGCTCATCCAGTTTCGTCAGCCTCCAGATCCGCTGCTCTGTCTCGCCGTCGCTGTACGAGAAATCCTCGACCATTGTCAGGGTTTCGCCGTCCCAGTCTCCGTCGATCTCCACGACGAATTGACGGCGTACGGTGCCGAACCTGTCCTGGAAGATTCCGGCCGCGATCGTCTGGCCGGCAAAATACTCCTCAAGGACGAGCCGTGGTTTTCCGCTTCTGAAATCCGTGACATTCATGTTCGTGCAACCCACCAAAAGGGCGATTATCGGCAGTGCTATTAGTTGTGGTACGAAACGAAGCCGGTTCAGGATCATCCGCATTTCATATCTCTCGCTGCTATCTTTTTTGATAAATCTGCATGGGTCTCGGCGCTGATCGGGTGCGACCAGATTATGGCCATGGCCGCCGTCTTCAACACGATGGGCAGGCCGGCATACAGCCATGGAAGCAACCATGCGGATCCGGGGTCGGCCGTCGAACCACTCGATCCCGTAGGTGTGGTTTCGAATCCTGCGAGGTCGAGCAGAGGAAAGGCAATGCCCACCGCCGCCGCCAGGGCGATCTTCTGGGCCATACTCCACAGGGCGAAATAGGCACCTGTGTTCCGCTCTCCGCCTTGTGCCCTGTCCAGGTCGATCACATCCGCTTGCAGCGACGGCGGCAGGGCGAGATCGGCCCCCAGCGCCAAGCCCGTTGCGACGCATATGAAAGCGAAGGCGAAGACATCACCCGGGCCCAGTGCAAGGGCGCTGGCGAACCAAAGGCAAGCCCAGGCCATCGCCACGCACCACGTCCGGTGCTTGCCGATCCGTTTCGACAGCTGCAGCCAGATCGGCAAACCTGCAACCGCGGACAGGAAATAGGTGAAAAGCAGTAAACCGGCGTGTTCCGGGGCTTTCAGAATTTCCGCGATGAACAGGAGAAACAGGGTCGCCGGCAGACCGTTCGCGATGCCGTTGAGGAACCAGGCCGCCAGCAACCTCCTGAAGGCAAGATTGCGTCCTATCGCGGACGCGATTTTGCGGGCCGTTAATTTTTGTCTGAGGCCTGATCCTGTTGGCACCGGTACGAAAGAGACCGAGAGGACTGCAGCTATTGGGAGCATCAAGAGCAGCGCTGCACCAAGGCCGGCCAGCCCATCCGAAAGCGTGTCTCCCATCGCATGCGGCAGCGTGACCGCCAGCAACGTGCCTGCAATGACCGCGCCTTCGCGCCAGGCCGTGATCGTCGTTCGATGGTGATGGTCGTCCGACAGTTCCGCTCCCCAGGCATTGTAGGGAAGAACAGCCATCGTCCAGCCGAGGTAAAGCAGGATCGTCACCACAAACAGATAGATTGATCCCGCGCCTTCCGGCGGCGCGAAGAGGAGGAAGCCGGTGATCGCGGTCAATAGGGCGCCGGCGAGGATCCACGGCTTGCGAGGTCCGAACCGGCCGCTGGTACGATCGGACAGAAAGCCGACAAGCGGATCTGTTACGGCGTCCCAGATACGGGCCGCCAAAAGAATACCGCCGACCGCAGTGAACCCCAGCCCCAGATCCACCGCATAATATGTCGGTATATGCAAATAGACAGGCAGCGTCGCCGCGGCCAAGGGAAGTCCAGGCAGCCCGTAAAGGGCAAGCCGCCATGGCGGCAGCGTGAGAGGTTTTTCAGGCATGGCGGGGAACAGGGTCGCTGCGCTCAGGCTTTGCTCATCGCAACGCGGCAGACGTCGATCACGCCCGCGCGGAAGCCCGCCTCGCAATAGGCGAGATAGTATTCCCACATCCGTTTGAACCGCATGTCGAAGGCTCGACTTCCTTCGGTGGAGGCGGCGATCTCCGGCCACGCGGCCTGAAACCGCCTGTTCCATTCCGCGAGCGTCCGGGCATAACTCAGACCGAAGGTCTCATAGGAATCGACCACCAGGCCCGCCTGACGGACCTGATCGCGCAGTTTCGATGGCGAAGGCAGCATGCCGCCCGGAAAGATATAGCGCTGAATGAAATCGGGTCGGCGCTTGTAGCTGTCGAAATGATCGTCATCTATCGTGATGATCTGAAGGGCGGCGCGCCCCGCGTCGCTCAACCGGTCCTTCACTTTGCCGAAGAAGACCGGCCAGTAATTCTCACCGACGGCCTCGAACATCTCGATCGAGGCGATACGGTCGTAATTTCCGTCCTCGTGCCGATAGTCCCGTTTGACGATATTCACTTTTTCGCCCAGGCCCTCGCGCTGAATGCGCCTGGCTGCGAAATCGTATTGTTCGTCCGAAATGGTCAGCGCGGTGACCCTTGCGCCGCGAGATTTGGCGACATGCTCGGCGAAGCCGCCCCATCCGCAGCCGATCTCCAGGACGTGATGATCGCCGGCAACCTCCAGGCGCTGGGCCAGCCTTTCATACTTGTTTTCCTGTGCGACAAGCAGGTCTTCCTTCTCGGACAGGAACTCGGCGGAGGAATAGGTCATGCTCGGATCCAGCCAGCGTTCGTAGAAGCTGTTTCCGAGATCATAGTGATAATGGATGTTTCGGCGGCTGCCGGTTTCCGTGTTGCGGTTGAACCAGTGAACGATCCGCGATGCGTTTCGGAACCACCACTGACCCTGAAGTGTCGCCTCTAAAACCGAAATGTTCGTGGCGCAGATCGTCAGAAAACCCGCAAGGTCGTCTGCGTCATAGTCGCCATCCATATAGGCTTCTGCGATGCCGATATTCCCGCCGGTGAACAGTTTGCGCGCAACGCGGTCGTTGTGAAGATGGACCGAGACGCTTTCCCTCGCTCCGTCAGACCCGACGTCTTTCCCTGTCGTTCTGACCGTCCCGTCCGGCAAGACCCAACGGATCCGACCGGTCTCGAACCGGTCGGCCAAGCCGAGCATCAGCTTGGTCGCAGCGCCTGTTCTGGGGCCTTCCGCCCCATGCGTTTCGGATTCCCGTACACCCTGCATGACATTTTCACCGTACATGCTTACCCCAATTCTCTCTCGAAACCGTGTGACGGCCAAGAGAAAATTGATTTCCTCAGCCAGTAATACGGTTACGCGGCAGGTCGGGTTTCGGATGAAATCTTGCGCCCTTTTTCCAAAGCTTCAGTGCTTCCCAGTGAATCGCTGCGATGACCTTGAAGGTCATCATCGGATGTCGGAGCAGCATTTCCATCAGGTGGGAATCCGATAGTTTGGAACGTCGTGCCGTATGCCGGGCAATCATCCGATCGTTTCCTTCGGCATCCTGGTAACGGATCAGAGTGGAAATCTTCTCTCCGGGCGGGATCAGTGTAAAAAAATAGGATCCATCGACCGGCATGAAGGGGGATACGTGGAATATTTTCCGGGCCTGTTGTGAAATAGGGTGTGTTCCGTTCTGTTCGGCCGGCAGAAGATAACCGTGCCATTCCCCGAATGTATTGCTGACCTCATGCAATACTGCCTTCAAACTACCATCCGCGTCGTAGCAATAGTATATGCTCAGGGGGTTGAACACATATCCCCATAAACGGGGAAAGGTTAGAAGGCGAACCGGACAATCCGCCAAGTCGTATCCGTTTTCGGAGAGGACGCGATTGATCCAGGGGCGCAGCGGCGAACCGTCCCGCGGGCCGTGATCCTTGTCGTGGAAGGATACGATTCCGGCCCGGTTGTAGGAAAACAGACGGCTGGATCGGGCGGTTTCCTCAAGCCGGTCTATATCCAGCAGAACGGAAAAAACCCTGTAATCCAGCTCATGCACAAAAGGGAGGAGACGCTTATGGCTCACCGTCCCGTGATAGAGCGATGATGCGGGAATACCGGGCGCCGGGGTTCGATCCCGGTTGGAGGAGGCCTGTCGACTGATGGGGAAGGATCCGTCCATGAGGGCTGCCTAGGCCGCGACGGCCGGGCGTTGCCTGGCCCCGCCATCGACGGCTTCCATTGCTTGATGCGGCCGGTGCCCCCACGGAATGTCTGCCCCTATTCGGCGGGCGACGGCGACGGCGGAGGCCAAACCGTCCTCATGGAAGCCGTAGCCGCAGTAACTGCCGCAGAACCAGACTCCGCCCGACCCTTGAATCGCGGGAAGTTTCTTTTGTGCCGCGACCGCGCCGGCGTCGAACATCGGATGGTCGTAGACGAATTGGTCGACGATCTTCTCGGCCGGGATCGTCTCAATCGGGTTGAGGGTAACAAAGACAGGGTGTGCAGCGTTCAAATGCTGCAACCGGTTCATCCAGTAGGTTACCGCCACCTGCCGGTGTCCATCGCTCTTGCTGTCGGCGAGGTAGTTCCAACTGGACCAGGCGAGGCGGCGCTTCGGCATTTGTGCCCGGTCCATATGCAGGACCGCTTCGTTCTTCTGGTATCGGAAGCTGCCCAGGATTTCCCCTTCAAGATCGTTCTTATCTTCAAGCAATCGAAAGGCTTCGTCGCCGTGACAGGCCAGCACTGCCTGATCGTATAGCTGTTCAATGCCGTCGTCGTCCCGGACAGCCACACCGCCGGATACACGCCGAACCGACCGCGCCGGCCGTCCGATATGCACGTCGTCGGACAGCTGGTTACGGATGCGCTTCACATACTCCCGGCTGCCGCCATCGACCGTCCACCACTGGGGGCGCTCCTTCAACTCCAGCAGACCATGATTGACGAAGAAACGGATGAAGGAATTGACCGGGAAGTCCCGCATGCTCTCGGTGGAACAGGACCAGATCGCCGCCCCCATCGGCAGAAGATGGTCGCGTGCGAAGGCGTCACCGTAGCCGCCGAAATCGAGATAATCGCCCAGGCTGATTCGATCCGCGTTCGGGTGGTCCAGCAATTCCGGCGCGTGCCGGTAGAATCGCAGCAGATCACGCAGCATGCGATGGAAGCGGGGCGAGAAAAGGTTTCGGGGCTGGGCGAAAAGTGTCGCGAGACTGCTGCCGCCGTATTCGATACGGCCTTTGTCGATCGACACCGCAAAGGACATGTCCGTCTTCTTCACCGGCACGCTCAAATGATCGAACAGGCCGAGAAGGTTGGGATATGTCCGCTCGTTGAAGACGATGAAGCCGGTATCCACCGGCATCTTCGTCTCACCCTGTCTGGTCCGTATCGGCACATCCACCGTGTTGGAATGGCCGCCGGCATATGAGTTGCGCTCGTAGACCGTGACCTGATGATCCTTGTTCAACAGGTAGGCCGCGCCCAATCCGGCGATCCCGGAACCGATAATAGCGATACGCATGGGTCAGGCTGCTCCGATCTATTAATTGGTCTCTTGCTTCAACTTGGTCTCTTCGAAGGCGGCAAGGGCGCGCTTCCGAGCGTCGGCATGGTCGACAATGGGTTTCGGGTATGTCTTGCCGAGTGCGACGCCGGCTTCGGCGAGAACCTTGTCCGACGCTTCCCAAGGTTTGTTCAGGTATTTGTCCGGCAGGGCGCCCAGTTCGGGGACCCAGCGGCGGATGTAGTCGCCTTTCGGATCGAATTTCTCACCCTGGGCCACCGGATTGAAAATCCGGAAATAGGGCGCGGCATCCGCCCCACAGCCTGCCGTCCATTGCCAGCCGCCGACATTGTTCGCGAGGTCCGCGTCAACCAGGGTGTCTCTGAACCACGCTTCGCCCTGGCGCCAGTCGATCAACAGATGTTTCACCAGAAAGGAAGCGACAACCATTCGCACCCGATTGTGCATGATGCCGGTGCGCCACAATTCACGCATTCCAGCATCGACCAGCGGGTATCCTGTCCGTCCCCGGGTCCAGCCTTCCAATGCCGTCTCGTCGTCGCGCCAGGGAAACGAATCGAAATTGTCCCGGAAATTCTCGGTTACCGTATGTGGGTTATAGAAAAGCAGGTGGCGGTTGAAATCGCGCCAGCCCAATTCCCGCAGAAAGGACCAGCCCGCGGCGTCGCGCACGTCACCGGCTTCCATCGCCGACCGGGTCGCGTGCCATACCTGCCGTGGGCTGACTTCCCCGAAATGCAGGGGCGCGGACATCAATGAGGTCGCGCCGCGCGCCGGGAAATCACGACCATCCTTGTAGTCGTTCACCGGGCCGGACAGAAACTCGGCCATCCGTGCCGCCGCGCCGTCCGCGCCGGGTGTCCAGGTTGCTTCGAATTCAGCGGCCCAGTTTGGTTTTGTTGGCAAAAGCCCCCAATCCTCCAACCGATCCGTCGTGACGTGTCCAGTGTGAAAATAGATCCGGTCCGGTATGGGAAGGGGAGAGGGAGGGTCGCCCTGGTCCTGAACCGCGCGCCAGAAGGGCGAAAAGACCGAGAAGGGCTTGCCCGCCTTGGTTTCCACCTGCCAGGGCTCGCGGATCATGTCGGATGCAAAACTGTCGGCCTCGATACCAAGATCGGTCAGATCGCTTTTCAACTGCTTGTCGCGTTGGATCGACCAGGGTTCGTACAACCGGTTCCAAACGATGCGGTCGGCCCCCGTTTCGGAAACGACGTCCGGTATGATTTTTCCGGCCTTGCCGCGGCGGAGGATCAAACGGCCGCCGCGCTGCTTCAGCGCTTCGGTTAAGGCGGCCAAGCTGTGGTGCAGCCACCATCGACTGGCCGCGCCGGTAGCCTGCGTCCCGGCATCTTCATCATCCAAGATGAATAGGCAGATTACCGATCCCTCCTGCGCCGCATCGGACAGCGCCGGATTGTCCCGCAAACGCAGGTCACGCCTGAACCAGTGAATTGTCGTCTTGCTCATCGGGCGCCGGGACCTGTCGAAACACATAGCGGGAAGGACACTGTAAACATTTACGCGTGCGGCCTCCCCTTGGATTACCCCTTCGCGGAATAATGTTATCTGTCGCCGGTCCGTATCTGTGCGGCTGATTTCGGGAAGCGGTGAACACCCGACCGCCCCAACAGCCAGATGTCGTATCCCCGTGGGAAATGTCGGTCTATCGCGGGGTCGCGGACATTCAATCCGCCGGTAAAGGCCCCGAACGAGGGCAGGATCATGCGCTGGCCGTCACTAACGAAACACCGCGCGGAGATCGCACGCATACGTGTCCTGACCGTTGCTTTCGGATGAAAATGGCCGGAAATTTCACCCGCCACCGGCCTGTTTGTCGCTTCATGCCGGAAATGTAGCGGTCCTTCGGTGAGATCCTCCACGATCATGCCGCCCAGATCCGCCGGTGGCTCAGGATCATGATTGCCGGATACCCAAACCCAGTCGATACAGTTTGTAACAGCGACAAGAGCCGCCCGGTCCTGTTCCGGTAGGCGGTCGCCCGCCTCCATATCGTGGAAGCTGTCACCGAGGGAGATCACCCGTGTCGCCTTCGTTCGTCGCAGGACATCGGCAAGACGCTTCACGGTCGTCCGTGTATCGTAAGGCGGCAGCAATTGCCCGCGGGCGGCAAAGGCACTGCCTTTCTCGAAATGCAGGTCGGCGACGATAAGGGTGTGCCGATCGCGCCAATACAACGCGCCGGACACGTCCGGGAACAATTCCGCGCCGTTCAATCTTATCGAAGTCTGTTTCACCGTATGACCCATCAGGACAGCGGCAGCTCACCATGCAGGATGCCGCCCATCGCCTCCTCGATCAGGTCTTCGGATGCTTCTATCAGCAAGTCGTCCATGCCGCTGCCGTAGACGGATTCCTTGCCGATCTCCAGCAGGATCGGCACTGCGAGGGGGGAGACGCGGTCCAATCGGCGATGGACGATCTTGCCTTGGGCCTTGTGCAACATTTCCGCCAATCGCCCGACATCCGTCAGCCCCGACGCCGCGTCCATCCGCGTCGCGCGCAGCAGGATGTGGTCAGGCTCGTGTTCTCGCAGCACATCGTAGATCAGATCGGCTGAGAAGGTGACTTGGCGCCCGGTCTTCTCCTGCCCCGGCAGGCGCCGTTCAATCAGCCCCGCGATGATGGCGGCATTGCGGAAGGTCCGCTTCATCAGCGAGCTTTCGTCCATCCAGGCTTCCAGGTCGTCGCCCATCATATCCTCGTCGAACAGCGCCGAGACATCCTTGACCGGTTTCACGCTCCAGACCGCAATGACGTAGTCGCTGGCGACGAATCCGAGTGGTCCGTACCCCGCACGTTCCATCCGCCGCGTCAGCAGCATACCGAGCGTCTGATGCGCGTTCCGGCCTGCGAAGCAATAGGCGACCAGATAGTTCTTATTGCGGCGGGGAAAGCTCTCGACCAGCATTTGATCGGGACCCGGCATGACGGACCGCCATTGCTGCAGGCGGAGCCATTCGGAGACCTGATCGGGAAGCCGGTCCCAATGCGACGGGTCTGCCAGCATTTCGCGGACCCGGTCCGACAGATACGTGGTAAAGGGCAGGCGCCCGCCCATGTAAGCAGGGACTTTCGGGGCATCCCCCTTTGCTTCCGAGACCAGGGCCGTGGTCTCGCGGAAACCGTCGAAACGCAGCAATCGGCCGCCGAAGACGAAAGTGTCTCCCGGTTCCAAGCCGTTGATGAAGTATTCCTCGACCTCGCCCAGCACAGGCCCCCGCCGAAGCCGCACCTTCACCGTGGGTTCCTGGATAATGGTCCCGATGTTCATCCGATGGCGCTGTATGACCTTGGGGCCGGCGACCTCGTAGTCGCCGTTTGCCTTGCGGAACAGCCGCTTGAACTTGTCATAGGCACGAAGTGCGTAACCGCCATCCTCGACATAGCGCAGCACATCGTCGAAGTCCTTGCGGTTGAGGCCGGCATAGGGGCCGGCGCTGGTTACCTCCCGGAACAGGTCGTCGGCCGTGAACGGTGCCGAGCAAGCGAGGCCCAGGATATGCTGTGCGAGCACATCCAACGTGCCGGGGCGTGGCGGGTCGCCGTCCAGCCGCATCTGGTCGACGCCTTCGATGGCGGCCATGCACTCCAGTACCTCGAACCGGTTGCCGGGGGCCAGGATCGCCCGACTTGGCGTGTCCAGGCGATGGCCCGCCCGGCCGATCCGTTGCAGCAGCCGGCTGACCCCCTTCGGTGCGCCCATCTGGATGACCAGATCGACCGCCGCCCAATCGATGCCGAGGTCCAGTGAGGACGTGGCCACGACCCCGCGCAAGGCGCCGCGAGACATCGCAGCCTCCACTTTCCGGCGTTGCTCCACCGCCAAGCTGCCGTGATGCAGGGCGATTGGAAGATTGTCCTCGTTCAGCTTCCAGATGGTCTGGAACAGAACCTCGGCTTGCGCCCGTGTATTCACGAAGACGATCGTGACGCCGGACTTTTTGATCTCCTGGTATACTCTCTCCGCCGCGTGCAGTGCGTAATGCCCCGACCAGGGCAGATCCATGCCTTCCATGATGGAGACTTCCGCGCGAACGCCGCCGCCGCCGCGGATGATGCCCACTGCTCCAGGGTTCCCACCTGGTGCCAGCCAGGCACGCAAGGCATCTTCATGCGCCACCGTGGCGGACAGGCCGACACGCCGGCACTTCGGCGCAATCCGGGCCAGGCGCGCCATGCAAAGGGACAATTGATCACCGCGTTTGGTGCCGGCCAGCGCATGGGCCTCATCGATCACCACGCGCTTCAGCCCGGCAAAAAGGGTCCAGGCTTCCTCATAGGAAATCATGAGGGCGAGAGATTCCGGCGTCGTCAGCAGGATGTGCGGTGGGTTTTCCTTTTGACGGGCGCGTTTGGCCTGCGGTGTATCCCCGGTTCGCGTCTCGACCCGAATCGGAAGCCCCATCTCGCTGATCGGAACTTCCAGATTGCGGTGTATGTCGACCGCAAGCGCTTTCAACGGAGAGATGTAAAGTGTGTGCAAGCCATCCGGTGCTTCCTTGGACAATTCGACCATGGATGCCAGGAAGCCAGATAGCGTCTTGCCGCCGCCTGTCGGCGCAATGACCAGCGAGTCCGAGCCTTCGGCGGCCGATTTGAGCATTTCCAACTGATGCGGATGCGGCACCCACCCGCGTGCCGCGAACCAATCCTGAAACGCAGGCGGCAAAGGACCGTTCGCTTTTTCCGGGCTTGTTTCGGGCAGGTTCATGTGATTCCAGTGCTGATACCGATCTATAGGCTCGCCCATCGGGGCGATGGGGAGTTCATTAAACATGTCCGTTACAGAATATTTCTCAAGCGACTATGCGGAAGCCCGCAAGAAGTTCATCGATGCGGCACGGGAAGCCGGGGCGACGCACGAACGCTTCGTTAATCCGGAGAAGGGCCCGAACGGTGAGGAACTCAGCACTGATATCGCCTGGCTCGGACCGCGCGACGCCGACAATGTTCTTGTCACGATGTCGGCCACGCATGGCGCAGAAGGGTTTTGCGGTTCGGGTGTCCAGGTCGGTTGGTTCAAGTCTGGCCGCGCGGCGCGATTGCCGGCCAATATGGCACTGTTGCAGATCCACGCTATCAACCCTTTCGGCTTCGCCTGGATCCGTCGAACCAATGAAGACAATGTCGATTTGAACCGTAACTTCGTCGACTTCAACCACCCGCTGCCCGTCAATGACGGCTATGTGAAGTACCAGGATATCATCTGCCCGAAGGAATGGTCGGACGAGATCGCGGCGAAGACCAGCGCGGAGATCGATCGATTGATCGAGGAACTGCCGCCCCTGGTGATGCAGGGCGCTGTTTCCTCGGGCCAATATGTGGATCCGAATGGCGTCTTCTATGGCGGCACGAGGCCGACCTGGTCGCGGAAGACGCTGGGGACGATCATCGAGACCCATCTGACATCCCGAAAACGGGTCGGCATCATCGATTATCACACAGGGCTGGGCCCGCGTGGCTATGGCGAGCGGATCGGTGACGGCGGGCCGGGAAACCCCGCCTGGGACCGGGCACAGGATTGGTGGGGTGACCTCACGTCCTCGGATGATGGTTCGTCGACTTCCGCACCACTGCATGGCACGAATCTTAATGGCATGGTGGCGCTGATGCCTGGGGTCGAGGTCACCTCGATTGCCCTGGAATACGGCACGCGGCCATTGCACGACGTGCTGCTCGCGGTCCGGTCCGATGCCTGGCTGCATGCCTATGGCGACCTGAACTCTGACCAGGGGCGCGCCATCAAGGCTTTCGTTCGGGACGCCTTTTATCAGGACGCGGACGATTGGAAGCAGATGATCTGGTCCCGCGGTATCGACACTCAGGAAATCGCACTAGCTAGGTTGGCGGATTAAAGGCTGGCGCCGTCAGAGCTTGCCGGCCTGCATGGCCTCGATGGCGGCTCGGAACCGAGCCGCCGTCTCGCTGAAGGCCGCTTCGCCATAGGGTTCGGCTTCACCGACACCCCAGACCGGTCCCGCCCAGGCAGGGTCGTTTTCGAATCGCGCGATGACATGGACATGAAGCTGCGGGACCATATTGCCCAAGGCGGCGACATTCATCTTGAAGGCATCGACCTCGCGCTCCAGCGCGGCGGAACATCCGGCGATTTCCTCCATCAATTGAAAGCGGTCGGTGGCGTCCAACCCATGGATTTCACGCACGTCAGGTCGGCGTGGAACCAGGATCAGCCAGGGATAGCGGCAATCGTTCATCAGCAGAACCTGGCACAGGGGTAAATCCAGGACTTGCTTTGTGTCGGCTTCCAGTTTCGGATGCAGGTCGAAATTCGATTGGGGCACGCTGTCCTCCCAGGCCGGTTCTCGTTTCAGCAGGATCAGGCCGGATCGCGACCCCCTCTGTCAAATGGATGGTGGAAATGGCGCAAGCACGTGAATTGCTGATGAAAATGTTCGAAGCGGCGGTGCGCGCCGCCGACCCGCTGCTGTGCGTTCCACCGTGCCTGCCGGAGCCGCCGAAAGACGGCCGGACTATTGTTATCGGCGCGGGAAAGGCCTCCGCGGTCATGGCCCAGGCCGTCGAAGCGCATTGGGCGGCGCACCATCCGGACGTAGACCTGGAAGGTGTGGTTGTCACGCGATACGGCTATGCCGCACCGTGTTCCAAAATCAGGATTCTGGAAGCCTCCCATCCCGTTCCCGACGAAAAGGGCATCGCGGCGGCGCAGGAAATTCTGGATACCGTGACAGGGCTTTCGGATAAGGATCTCGTCATTTGCCTGATTTCCGGTGGCGGGTCCGCGCTTCTTACCGTGCCGGCAGGGGACATGACGCTTGCCGACAAGCAGGCCGTCAACAAGGCGTTGCTGGCATCGGGCGCGACGATTGATGAAATGAACTGCATCCGGAAGCACCTTTCCCAAATCAAGGGCGGTCGATTGGCGGCCGCCTGTGCGCCGGCCAAGGTGGTCAGCATCCTGATTTCCGACGTGCCGGGAGACGACCCACAAGTGATCGCGTCCGGCCCGACCGTGCCGGATGCAACGACTTTCGCCGATGCCCTGCGGCTGGTGCGGCATTACGATATGAAATTGCCTGCCGCGGCCATGGCGATCCTGGATGAAGGGGCGACGGAAACCCCGAAGCCGGGAGATCCGATATTCGAGAACACGGAAATCCGGATGGCGGCCGCGCCGCGTCTGTCTCTCAACGCTGCAGCGGAGGTTGCGCGCCAGGCCGGTGTGACGCCGTTGATCCTGGGGGACAGTCTTGAAGGGGAAAGCCGGGAAGTCGGCACGGTCCTGGCCGGTATCGCCCGGTCGGTTCAATCCCATGCCACGCCGGTCGCGCCGCCTGCCGTCTTGCTGTCGGGCGGGGAGACCACGGTCACCCTGCGGGGCGACGGCCGCGGCGGGCCGAATGCCGAATGCGTGCTGGGCATGGCGCTGGCCCTGGACGGACAAACAGGCATATCGGCACTGTGCTGCGACACGGACGGAATTGACGGGTCGGAGGACAATGCGGGAGCGATCATCGACCCGGGGACGTTAGCCCGCGCCAAGGACCAGGGCAGGGATGCTGCCGCCTATCTGCGCAACAATGACGCTTATGGTTTCTTTCAGGCGATCGATGGTTTGGTGGTGACGGGGCCGACTAAGACCAATGTGAACGATTTTCGCGCCATCCTGATCGAACCGATCAAGGGATGATCTCGCCTTAGCCCAGTTTTCGGAACACCCAGTTGGCGGCGAAGCCTGCCGCCATGGCGACGACGATGGCCAGGATGCCGTGCAGTGCCGGATAGGCATTGGCAATGCGGAAGATCTGGGCCCCGGCACCGACCTTGCTGACGAACAGGGGCGTGGTCTGTCCGCTCTGGATTTCCCCGTTCCGGGCCAGCAGTGTCTCGATCACATAGGTGCCGATCGGCACGTTGGCTGGAAAATGTACAGAGGTTCTGAACAGCCGCTGGCCGCGTTTTTGTATTGTTCCGGGAACCGTGCTGTAGAGCCCGTGCGCTTGCTGGTTCCGGATCAGGGAAGTCCTGAAGTTCTCAACCTCAGCAGGGTCCGCTCCTTCCGGCGGAATCATACGGACATTCTGCGCGCCGATTTGGTGCCGGTGGAGGACAGGCATCGGCAATCCCTCCGTCGCCCCTTGCGTCATCGCGACATAGTAGAAGGACGGGGTTTCTTCGAAGGTCATGGAATCGCGGTTCATCCAAATGCCGGCAACGCGTTCCTTCCGGCGAACGGTTACGTCCGTGGGCGGGCCGTGGACAACCACGATGACGTCGCCATCCTCCTCGATCGACCCGAACAACAACAGTTCGGTGCCGGTGAAACCGGTCGTAATCGCGACGAGATGATCGGACAGGTCTGCGATAAGCGGCTCGGCGCGGGCCTTGCCTGCGACCGCGAGGGCCAAGGCGATTGCCGACAGAAGCACGAACCGGGAAAGGCAGGGGGCGGAGATCATCTATTCACCCGTCAATGCCCGGTGCCGGTCGGGAAACTCAGCGAATAGATGTCGCCGGGGGGAATAATCAGATCCAGCAGGATCTTGATGCAAACCGCCAGAACCATCGCCGCGAGAAGTCCGCGCAGTTGTTCCCCGCGCAGCTTCGCCCCCAGCCGTGTCCCGAACTGGGCGCCGATGACAGATCCGATCAGAAGCAGCATGGCCAGCACGATATCGACCGTCTGATTCAGGTAGGACTGCAGAAAAGTAGCATTCGCGGCGACGAAGATGATTTGGAACAGCGACGTTCCGACGACAACGGATGTTGGCATGCCGAGCAGATAGATCATCGCCGGAACCATGACGAAACCGCCGCCGACACCCATGATGGCGGACAGTACCCCGACCAGAAAACCGATGGCGAGCGGCAGGAACGCGCTGATATAGAGCTGCGACCGGCGAAAGCGCATTTTGAATGGCAGGCCGTGCAGCCAATTGTGCTCGTGCAGTTTACGGCCGGTCGTCCCTCTGCCCGATTTGGTCCGCATCATCGCCTTGACGCTTTCGAACAGCATCAGGGCGCCGATGACCCCCAGAAAAATAACGTAGGAGAGTTTGATGACGAGGTCGATCTGACCCAATGTCCGCAGCAGAGCGAACAGCCAAACGCCGAAAGTGGATCCGATTATCCCGCCGACCAGCAGGACGGTTCCCATCTTGAAATCGACGTTCCCGCGCCGCCAATGGGCCATGACGCCGGAAACCGATGTCGCCACGATCTGACCGGCCTGGGTTCCGACCGCAACGGGAGAGGGGACCCCGATGAAAAAAAGCAGCGGTGTCAGGAGGAAACCGCCGCCAACCCCGAATATTCCGGATAGGACACCCACGCCCACACCCATCCCCAGAATGAGGAAGATGTTCACCGACATCTCCGCGATGGGCAAATAAACGTGCATTGGTTAGCCAGGCATGACTCTAGTCGGCCAGAATGACCGTCGAAGACAGGACCACGGGCAGTCGCGATTCAGGGGCTCCGACGGAACTGACATGATTTTTCAAACTGCCAAAACTAAACCAGATTCGAAAAGGTGATGCACCTGTTCTTCGCCGTCTTCGGACCATATATTCGTGATTTCCGCCCTGCCGTTGCTGCAATGCATCATGGCTGAGGCATTTGGGTAAGATTATTAGGTGGACGGCGATGCAGGAACCGGGAACAGACGAGAATTTGCTTGATGCGACGGGCTTGCTTTGTCCGTTGCCGGTTCTCAAGGCGCGCAAGGCGTTGAAATCAATCTCCAGAGGGGAACGCTTGATCATCCTGGCCACCGATCCTGGCGCAGTTGCAGATTTTCAATCGTTTTGCGAGGCCCAGGGGCACACATTGGCGGATTGGTCGGAAAAGGACGGTGAATACCGCTTCGATATTTTGAAGGGCTGATCGTCAGGATTTCTTAACCAGTTCCGAATTAGCGTTCATTGCTCTAACATCGTCGAAAATGCCGGTATCGCCCGGCAGAACGAAACGGGTGAGGACGCCAATATGACCCATTTTTTGATGTCGGACGTGAAACCGGACGGGATGAAGCTGGAAGATATTCTTTCGGCAATTCGCCGTGACATACTCTACCGCTGCACCAAAATCATGGAAGACTCGCGGCCGGAAGCGAAGCACGTCCTGGAAAACAACATTGAAATACTGTCCCTGTTGTCGGACGCGATCAAACTGGCGGAAGATTCCACACATACCCTGGACAAGGCATTCGGTACCCGCAATGTCGACGGACCGCGGATCGGCGACGGTTGACCGGCGGACACCGCGTCGTCCGGAATGCCGATCAGGATTTTTTCACGAGATCGGTGATTGATACGGCCAGGTGATCCTCCACGACGACGACTTCGCCGCGGGCGATCGACTGACCGCTGACACGAATATCCACTGTATCACCGACGCGCCGATCCAATTCGATCACGGCGCCACGGCCGATCTTTAGCAAATTGCTGACTTTCATCTCCGCCGTGCCGAGCACCGCGGTCAGATCGACCACGATGTCCTGAACCGCGCCGGGATGCATGCTCAGCTTCGAGGCCCATGCGCCGCCCAGCGTCTCCGGTTCGTTGCCGCCACCGCCGCCTTGTTGCTCGGCAGCCATCGCCGCGGCCATGTCCATGTCGTTCAATTCGACGTCCGGCTGGCCGCCGGCCCGTTCGGCCTGCTCGGCGGCGATGGCCGCGGCCATGTCATCCTCGCCGAACTCTTCATCATCGTCTCCGCCCGCGGCGGCGCGCTCGGCCTGCTCGGCGGCAATGGCGGCAGCCATGTCGTCTTCGCCCATCAGGTCGTCGTCATTTTCATCGGACATTTTGCGTCCTCAATCCATTGAAAGCGGTCGGCCATTGCCGTCACTCCACCATGCAAGCAGTGTACCGCTGATTCCGGTTTCGGTCTAACCTGGGCTGAAATAGGCTTCCTTGTATCCCCGCCCTTCCTGAGCGGACGGGTAATTTCGTGCAAAAGGATGACGTTGTGGAAGAGAATATCGAAACCGTGACCGCCTTGATCGATACTGTCATCGCCTTCGCGGTTCAGTATGGCTTCCAAATCCTTGGCGCCCTGGTCGTCCTGCTGATCGGCTTGAAGGTCGCGGGATTCTGCGGTCGGAAAGTCACTCTTTTGTGCGAGGCGCGGGCGATAGACGTCACGCTGTCCCGGTTTATCGGCAATGTCGTGAAAATCCTGCTGATCGGCGTGGTGATCATCGTCACGCTGGGCAATTTCGGTATCACGATCGCACCCTTCATTGCGCTGGCCGGTGCATCGGCCTTCGGTGCGACGATGGCCCTGCAAGGGCCGTTGTCGAACTACGGTGCCGGTTTGTCGATCATCCTGACGCGTCCCTTCGTCGTCGGGAATACGATCAATGTCCAAGGCGTGAGCGGCGTCGTCGAGGAAATCACTCTCGCCCAGACAGTGCTGGTCGGTGAAGACGGCGAGCGGATCACCGTGCCGAACAAGGAAGTCGTCGGTCAGGTTATCGTCAATTCGCGGGAACGCAGGGTGGTGCAGACGAAAATCCAAGTCTCGGCGGATCAGGACCCCAAAAGGCTGATCGGGCTTATTCAAGATGCCTTGCGCAAGATCCCTGATCTGGAAGGAGATCCCGCGCCGTTGGTCGGAATTCATGACTTTGCCTATGGCGGTATCGTGATCGGTGTCCGGTTCTGGGTGGCGAGCGAGAAATATTTCGCGACGCGTTATGCGGTCAACCAGGTGGTCTATGGCGCACTGGAGGAAGCCGGCATTACCCTGGCCATGCCGACGGGCGGTGCGGTGGCCCTGGATTCTCTCTCGGCCGATGACGATACGCCGGGTCATCAGGAGCCGATCGCCTAGGCGGGCCGCATCCTCAGCCGTAGACGCCTGACAGTTGCACGAGGATCAGGATCGCCGCCAGCAGCAGCGCCACCGTCAGCGAGAAGGGGGCATTCCAACGCCAGGCGATCCGCCAGTTCGAATCCCCCGTGATTCTGGAGATGAAGAGGCAGGTCGCGGAGAAGGGGGACGCGTTCGTCCCCTGACCCCAAAGGCACATCATGGCCATGGCGGCAATCGGCGGCGCTACGCCAAGCGCTTCGGGCGGTAAGATGGACGTCACCAGGACAACGAAGACGACCGGGTGTAGGCCGACGATGCTGGTCAGCATCATCGCCGCCATCAACGCAGGGATGGTGACAATCGGGTTCGGCGTTACATTCTGAACCCATTGCGCGACCAGATCCGGGTCCAATGCGGAGGCGATACCGACCCCAAGGATGTTGGCGCCGGCGAACAACATCGTTTCCCCGCGCAGATCCGGAATCTTATCGAATACTTGGCGAAGCAGGATAAAGCCGCTTCTGTCGCCCGTCGCAATCGTGGGCGCGGCGGTGTCGGTGCCGTCGGGCGCGGTGGAGGGAAGGCGTTTGCCGGCCAGCGCGATCGCCCAGGCGAGCGAGAAGGGCGGGGCGACGATGGCGAGCGAAACCGGTATGGAAAGCCGCAAGCCTTCGACCAGCAGGATGGTGATGCCGAAAAGCGTGCCGAGAAGAAGCGCGATATTGCCGGCGTGACGGCGCGTGAACGGCGGTGCAGGCCCGCGTTCCTTGGGTTCCTCATTCATTTCCCGCTGCGCCGCGGCGCGCAGGAAAAGGCGGTCGAAGGCCCAACTGCAGCCAATGATAAACAGCGATAAGCCAATGCCGAGCGGCGCGACTTCAAGCCAGCGCACACCCGGGACCGCACTGAGGATGACAGCGGTCCCGACATAGAAGGGCGACCAGGCCGTCCCGGCCGCAAATCCTTGCACCATTGCGCGGCCGAGTCTTTCGCGCAGCGGTTTGGGCGTATCGCCCCCGACCATCGGTGTCAGCAGCGATAGGCCCGCCAGATTGAAGGCAACTCCCAGGAAATGGGCCGCCAGCGCAATTACGGCGAAACGCCTGCCGGATGGTTGCCGGATTGCTATTTCCCGCACGGTCAGCAGGGAAGGACTACGGCCCGCCGGGCCCTGCAGCCAGGTAACCGATGCAAAGAGCAGCAGGAATGGCAGCGTACGGCGCAACCCGTCGATCACCGTGTCCAGCGCCCCGCTCTCCATCGTGCCGGCCAGCACGCCCAACCCGGCCAAGGCGACACTGACGGCTTGTTGCAGGCGCGCGGTGCGGGGAAATTCGAGGAGGATGAATGCCGACATGCACCCGATGGCGACCCAGACGGCGGCCTCGACCGTGAAGAGAGCGTCGATGATCGTCAGCCCGCAAAGCGTCAGGTAAAGCGCGGCTGAAATCGACCGTGTCGGCATGCGCAGCGGGCCTCGTCGAATAGGAAGGAACTGAATGAGGGTTCATAAAACGCCCAATCCCGATGCCCCGGCAAGTACGCAAAGAGACAATTCAGGCCATTCACGGGTGTATCGACGCAGGTTCGGGAATCGTGAAACAGTTCAAACAACAGAATAGTTTCCCAATCGATGGCCTTGCCGCGTGACAACGTCTTCCGCCGAACCCAAGACCTTGTACGAGCGCAATCTGATTGCGCTGGCGGAGCATGTGTCCTTCGAATTCGCGCAATCCCTTGCGACCCTTCAAAGCGACCTGGAACTGGTGACGGAGCCTAAGACGGGTCTGCTCAATATCAGGGTCGGGGAAAGGACCATGTATCCGACCGGGGCGGAACCGTTCGCCGCCCGCCAGGTCGCCGAATACCTGGAAAAACCGCAACGCCTCTCGCTGCGTCCGCCGCCGCCTGACCCGAATTCAAATCTTGTCAGTGACCGCGCCGTCGCGTCGCTTCATAACCGTTTTGGCTCCAAGCTCGTGACCACGCAGCGAGACCCGGAATTGATTTCCGGTTACCTCACAATTTTCGGTCTTGGGCTCGGCTTGCAGATTTCACCTTTGTTGGAACGTCTTAACGTTCGAAACCTTGTTATCGCAGATGGCACGCCCGCCTTCCTTGCGCTCAGTATGCAGGCCATCGAATGGGCGGAAATCATCGCGACGCTCGCGGACCGGGGTGGGCGCGTGCATTTCGCTTTCGATGCTGATCCCGTCGCCCTCTCCAACAAGGTGTATGAGGCGATGCGCGGACCGGATCGAGGCTTGCTGGACGGCTCCTACATCTTCGGTCATTACCGGATGCCGGTCTTGGAACGGGCCTTGTCCTTGTTCATGGAAAGCGTGCCGGTCATCGGAGACTCTGACGGGTTCTTCGAGGACGAATGTCTCATGCTGTGGAATGCTGCGGCCAACCTTGCTGATAAAACGGTACGGATACTGTCCCCGACAAACGAGAAATTGGATGTGCCACCCGCCATCGTCGTCGGCAGCGGACCATCAATCGATGCGGAGATCGAAACGATCCGCCGCCTGCGCGATCGATGTCTGCTGATATCCGGCGGGACCGGGATGGGGGTGCTGCTGGAAGCCGGTTTGAAACCGGATTTTCATTGCGAGATAGAGAATGTCCCAGACATCCTGACGGTAAATCAGACGGCAGCGGTCAAACATGATCTGGCCGGCATCCGGCTGATTGCCGCGTCGACGGTGGACCCGTTGCTGCCGCCCTTGTTCGAGGAAACGATTTTCGTCCTGCGCGAGGCTCTCAGCCCCACGCGTCTTTTCGGCAACCCTGATCTTGTCCTGCCGATGGCTGGACCGACGGTAACGCATCTTGCCTGCCGGACCGCCATGACTTTTGGATGCAGGGATATCTACTTGTTTGGCGTTGACCTCGGATCTGTCGAGGCGGACCGACATCATTCCGGCGCCTCGATCTACAACCTCAGTGACGATCCATATTGGCGCGGCGGCGCGGCGATGGAGAAACTGACCATTCCCGCGGCGGGCAATTTTAGGGAGCAGGTTTTCACAAGTAGGGAATTCGCCTTTGCGCGGCTTTATTTCTCTACATTGGCGAGTCTCAATCCCGATTTCAAAATCCATAACTGCAGCGATGGTGTGCGGATAGAAGGGGCCCCGGCGAAACGCGGAGCGGAACTCGACCTGCCGCCGGTTACGACCGACGCGGCCTCATTGATCGCTGGATTGCCCGTGCTGACCGTCCCCCAGGCATCCGTCGATCGTGCGATGCAGTCGCTCGGCCATGCCATGTCGGTATTGGCGCCGAACATAGCGGGGATGGCCGGTCACGGCGCGTCCGATATCGAGGCGATCAACGATGGGCTGAAGGCGGCACTGGCTGGACGGGATGGCGATTCCCCCGAAGCGACCGCGCAATTCATGATGGCTGGGACCCTGCAAATGGTGCTGCAGACGGGAAACAGCTTGTATGGGCGCGTTTCACCGGGGCGAAGACCGGAGGTCGTTGCTGAAACCGCTAAGGCCTTGGCGCGGGCCACATGGGAAATGGCTGAAGTCTAGAACGCACGCGCAATGATGAAACTGCCCAAGGCCAATAAGGCGGCGAAGAATACGCGGCGGAACACCGTCTCGGACAATCTCTTTCGAATGCGTTGACCGAGACTCATGCCCAGCAGGGCTGGGGCGAGGGCGATGCCTGACTGTAGGCCAAGATCGGCATTCAGCATGTCGTTTCCCTGCAGCGCCAGCCCCAACCCGATCGTAGACAGGGTGAAGAGCATGCCCATGGCCTGGATCAACTGATCGCGCGGCAGTCCGATTGCCTGCAGATACATGACGCCGGGGACGACGAAGGACCCGGTCATACCCGTCAGGATGCCGTTGATGGACCCGAAGAGTGGGCTGAACCATGCCTCTTGCGCGGCCCTGACAGACAAACGAAACCCGGCCAGACTGGTGCCCGCATAGACGATCAGCAGCAGCCCCAGCAGGGCCGAAGAAACACTGAGGTCGAAGTGGGCCAAGCCGACTGCGCCGATCCAGATCGTTGCGGTGGCGGTCAGCAGAAAAGGCCAGAGGCGGCGCAGCAGAATACCGGCATTCCCGCCCAGGCTCGCCTGCCACAGATTGGTGGCGAATGACGGAACCAGCAACAGCGCCATGGCTGTCGGTAGATCCAGCACCGCAGTCAACACGGCCAGACTAACCGTTGGTAGACCGAGACCGATCACACCCTTCACCATCCCGGCGAGCAGGAAGGTTGCCGCGATGAGGGCTATGATCATGGGATCGGGCATGACCCGATCCTAGCGGTAACTCGTCGCGGTAGACAGAGCGCTTTATTCCGCCGCGACCTGTTCCGAAGGAAGCTTGTCCACCCGCGCCGCGCAGAACTTGAACTCTGGAATCTTGCCGAACGGGTCCAATTGCGGATTGGTAAGGAAATTGGCCGGACCTTCCGCGAAACAGAATGGGATGAAGATCATGCCCGGGGTAACGTCCCTGTCTGCACGGGCCTTCAATTGAACCGCGCCGCGCCGGGTTGAAACGGCCACCATCTCACCCGGGAGGATGCTCATTTCATCCATCCATTTCGGATGCATATGGACCTGGCCTTCGGGCTCGATCGTGTCCAGCACGCTGGCCCGGCGGGTCATTGCGCCCGTATGCCAGTGTTCCAGCAACCGGCCGGTCGTCAGTACCATCGGATATTGCTCGTCCGGTAGTTCGGCTGGGGGGAGCAGATCGGTCGGAACCAGTTTGACCCGGCCGTTGGCCGTCGGGAACCCGTCCCCGAAAATGACCGCATCGCCCGGCTTGTCTTCCGACGAACAGGGATAGGTGACCGCATCCTCGCGTTCCAGACGGTCCCAGGAAATGCCCGAAATGGAAGCCATGACGGACCGGAATTCCTCATAAACGTCCTTCGGGCCGGTATAGTTCCAGTCCAGGCCCATGCGCCGCGCCAGTTCCTGGATGATCCACCAGTCCTGCTTGGCCTCGCCGGGCAGGTCCAGTGCGGGACGCGCCATCTGGACCTGACGATTGGTGTTGGTGAAGGTGCCGCTCTTTTCCGGGAAGGCGCTGGCCGGCAGGACGACGTCGGCGTGGAAGGCGGTTTCGGTCAGGAAAATCTCCTGCACCACCAGATGGTCGAGTTTGGCCAATGCTTCCCGCGCGTGTCTGGCGTCCGGGTCGGACATGGCCGGGTTCTCGCCCATGATGTACATGCCCGTGATGTCGCCCGCGATGATCGCGTTGATGATCTCGACGACCGTCAGCCCGCGTTCCGTATCGAGCTCCATGTTCCAAAGATCCTGGAAGATGTTGCGGGTTTCGACATCCGATACGGATTTGTAATCGGGATATACCATCGGGATCAGCCCGACATCGGAAGCGCCCTGAACGTTGTTCTGCCCCCGTAGTGGATGCAGGCCCGTGCCTTCGCGGCCGATCTGCCCGGTAATCGCTGCCAATGATATCAGCGAGCGAACATTGTCGGTCCCGTGGACGTGCTGAGACACACCCATGCCCCAGAAGATGATCGACCTTTCGGCTGTCGCATAGGCCCGCGCGACCTCGCGGATCGTTTCCGCCTTGATGCCGCAAAGATCTTCCATCGCTTCCGGGGAAAAGCCTTTGGAGTTTTCGGCAACCGCGTCGAATCCGTCGGTATTCGCCTGAATGTATTGCCGGTCGATCAGGTCTTCCTCGATGATCGTGTGAATCATCGCATTCAGCAGGGCGACATCCGCCCCGGGCTTGAACTGAAGATGCCGCCAGGCATGGCGTGTCAGTTGCTGTTTGCGCGGATCCATCACCACGAGTTTCGCGCCGCGTTTCGCCGCCTGCTTCAGATAGGTGGCGGCGACGGGATGGTTCTGACCGGGGCGGCAGCCGATGATGATGATCAGGTCGGATTTCAATGCGTCCGTGAAGGGTGCCGTCACGGCACCCGAATTCATGCCTTCCATCAATGCCGCGACGGAGGACGCATGACAAAGGCGCGTACAGTGATCGACGTTGTTCGACCGGAACCCGGTTCGGACCAGTTTCTGGAAAAGATAGGCTTCTTCGTTGGAACCCTTGGCCGAACCGAATCCGGCCAATGCCAGACGGCCTTTTTCGTCACGGATTTTCAACAAGCCCTTGGCGGCGACATCCAATGCCTCTTCCCAGGTCGCGTCCCGGAAATGGGTGTACGGGTTCATCGGGTCTACTTCGCAATCCCAGGACTTCGGCGCGTCTTCCCGGCGGATCAGCGGTTTGGTCAGGCGGGTCGGGTGGCGCGCGTAGTCCATGCCGAAGCGGCCTTTGACGCAGAGGCGATTCTCGTTGGCCGGACCGGACCGTCCGTCGACTTTCAGGATCTTGTCGTCCTTGACGTGGATCTTGGTTTGGCAGCCCACACCGCAATAGGGGCAGAGTGAGTTGACGACTTTTTCCGCGCCGCCGAGATAAACTTCCTTCTCGTCCACCTGCGTCGCGGGCATCAGGGCGCCGGTCGGGCAGGCCTGGACGCATTCACCGCAGGCTACGCAGGTGCTGCTGCCCATCGGGTCGTCGAAATCGAAGACAATCTTCGCTTCATGTCCGCGATAGGCCATGCCGATGACGTCATTGACCTGAACTTCGCGGCAGGCGCGGACGCAAAGATTGCAGTGGATGCAGGCGTCCAGGTTGACGCGCATCGCCGGATGGCTGCCATCCGTCGCCAATTTGGCGAGCGAAAAGTCAGACCGTTCGGGGAAACGGCTGTCGTCTATGTCGATCTTGTCGGCCCAAGTCCAGAACTTGCTGTCGCTTTCATGCGCGACCTCCCGTTCCGGTTGATCTGCCATCAACAATTCGAACACCATCTTGCGTGACGATTTCGCCCGGTCGCTTGCGGAATTCACCACCATGCCGTCGGTCGGTTTCCGGATACAGGAGGCGGCCAGCGTTCGTTCGCCTTCGATTTCCACCATGCAGGCACGGCAGTTGCCGTCGGCCCGATAGCCCGGTTCCGGCGAATAGCAAAGATGCGGAATTTCCACGCCTTCGCGCTGAGCGACCTGCCAAATGGTTTCATCCGCGCCCGCGGCGACCTGTTTGCCGTTCAGCGTGAAAGTGATTTGTCCGTCAGCCATGTCCGTCGCCTCGACCCTGATCCAAAAATGCAGCGAAATTCCGCGAATTGGGGCGGATACTATCGCGGTGTGGCCAACCCCGCCATAGCACGTTCGCGTCATAGATTGCCTGTCCGACGACGGTGGCGGGATATGCCGTAAAAACGGGTGTCGGACAGCCCCATGGATAAGCCAATCGTGATCGATCGTCATATGCGCCTGAAGGGACGCTGCGCTACCCTGTTTCAATCGATTTCTGAAGCCGCTGGAGGCGAATATGAGACCGGGATTGGGTGTAAGGCATGCGCTGTTCGGGGCCGCGGCCCTGTTGGCTCTGACCGGGCAGGGACAGGCCGCCGGCGGTGGCGAGCGTGTTCAGGTCACGGGCGAGATCATGGATACCTGGTGTTATCTGTCGGGTGTCATGGGCGGCCCTGAGGCGACCCTGGGCACTGCTCATCATACCTGTGCCATGTGGTGCGCGGCCGGTGGGATTCCCGTCGGCCTGCGCACTGACAACGGGGAAATCTACATGGTCCTCAAATTGGAAGGTGCAGGGACCGCTGACGGCTCACCGACGATCCTGGAAGTGCAAAGCGATCGGATAACGGCAGACGGCATGGCCTATGAGCGCAACGGCATAAAATATCTGATCGTCGACCAGATCGTCAGCAACGAGGGGATCACCAACCAGAGCCACGAGGATTATGGCTTGGTGCCGCCTTTCGCCATTCCGAAGGACGTGAAGAAAACCATTCTTGGCAGGGAATAGAAGGGGCGGACCATGACAAAGTTGACACGGATTGCCGCACTCTCAATCTCCCTGATCGCGGTTGCCGCTGCGCCCTCTTTCGCGGCGGATGAAAACAGGGCGAAACCCTGGAACTTGGAAGGTGAGGAACTGGCGCGGTTTGATGCCAAGGTTGTCGATATCGTCTGCGAATTGTCCGGTGATTGCCCGGCCGACTGCGGGTCGGGCGCGCGACAGTTGGGTTTGGTAACGGACAATGGCGACCTGCTATTGGCGGGGAAGAACGCCCAAGCGATCTTCACGGGCGCAGTGGTCGACCTGCTGCCCTATTGCGGCACGACCGTGACCGTGGACGGGTTGTTCACCGGAATTGAAGGCGGGCCGAAACTGTTTCAGGTCCAGTATATCCGGCCCGAAGGCGCGGCAGAGGATATCAAGGCGAATGCCTGGGGCGCGGCTTGGAATGCGGCCCATCCGGATTTGAAGGACAAGAAAGGGCCCTGGTTTCGGAAGGATCCGCGGGTCAACGCCCTGATCCAGCGGGACGGGTATCTGGGGCTGAGCCATGCTGCGGACAAGGAGTTCCTGGAGTGGTTCGAGTAACCCGACCCTGTCTTCCCGCTGTCGTCTTGGCCCTTTGCCTGTTCGGCTTCCATTCCGCTGCACAGGCTTCCGACCAAAGCGACAAGGCGGCCCCTTTTCCCGTTCAATTGGGCGGTCCGTTCGATTTGATTGACCATTTCGGCGAGCGCCGAACGGACCGGGATTTCCTGGGTCGGTATCTTTTGGTCTTTTTCGGCTATGCCAATTGTCCGGGGATTTGCAGTGCCGCGCTGCCGTCAATGGCTGCCGCGGTCGACGCGTTAGGCGATGCGGCGGATATGGTCCAGCCGGTTTTGATCACCGTCGACCCGGAATGGGATACACCGCAGGAAATGCGTCGTGTCCTTTCTGAACTGCATCCCCGATTGTTGGGGCTGACAGGGGAAAAGGAAGATCTTTCCGCTATTCGAGAAGCCTATCAGGTCGAGGTCGCCAAAGTCGGTGACGATATCTTCGGCAAACCGATTTATAGCCATGGAGGTTTTGTCTATCTGATGGGGCCGGATGGACGTTTGGAAACCGTGATACCCCCCATATTGTCGCCGGCGCAGATGGCGACCATCATTCGCAGTTATCTCGTGCCCGCCGGTTAATTCACTTTTCGCCGCCGCTAAGCCCTGGCCGATCCGTACGGTATGCGGATACAGTATCCGCCTACGGATACGAATAACCACGCGGACCGGGGAGCATCGCGATGAGCAGCGTCAGGCGGCACAACATCACCATACCGAAACTGACACCGGCAATGCTGGCCGAATGGAAAGAGGTCCCGGCCGCCGTGGCGTCGGATTGCCTGGGAAGGGCGCAAGCGATGGCGGCGGACATTTCACCGTTGCATCCCAGCATGCGGATCGTCGCGCAGGCCAGGACGGTCGATTGCATGGCCGCGGATAACAGCGCCCTTCACGCGGCGATCGGGATCTGCGAGCCGGGCGAAGTGCTGATCTGCAATGCCCAGGGCTATACAAACAACGCCATCTTCGGCGGCCTGATGACCCGGGCGGCGACCGATGCCAAGGTGGCCGGCCTCGTGATCGACGGCTCGGTCCGGGATTCGGAGGAAATCGTCGAGGCAGGGTTCCCTTGTTACAGCCGCGGTGTGGTGCCGCGTGGTCCGCATAAAGGTTTCGGCGGTGTGATCGACGGTCCGATCGCTTGCGGCGGGGTCTCTGTCTCGCCGGGCGATCTGATCATCGGAGATGCGGACGGCGTCACGGTCGTGCCCTTCGCGATTGTCGAGCAGACTCTGGAGGCGGCGAAAGCCATTCTTGCCAAGGAGGCAAGGGCCCTTGCCAGCCTGGCGGAAGGCGGGTCTCTGGCCGAGGTCTACGGCGTGCCGGAAATCACCCTGATCGACTGACAGGCGTCCGCTAGGTCGGCACGTCCTCCGGGAAATAACGCAGTACGCTCAATAGCGGGTTCGGGGCCGCCTGGCCTAGGCCGCAGATGGATGCGTCCATCATGGTCTGGGACAGTTCCTGCAACAGGCCCTTGTCCCATTTCTCCGCCTGCATCAGCTTCACGGCCTTCTCCGTGCCGACCCGGCAGGGCGTGCATTGCCCGCAGCTCTCATCCTCAAAGAAGCGCATCAGGTTCAGCGCGGCATCCGCGACATTGTCCTTGTCGGACAGGATGACGATCGCGGCGGAACCGATGAAGCAGCCATGCGGTTGCAGCGTGTCGAAATCGAGAGGGATGTCGTCCATGCTGGCCGGCAGAATCCCACCGGACGCGCCGCCGGGCAGATAGGCCTTGAACGTGTGGCCGTCCAACATGCCGCCGCAGTGTTCTTCGATCAGTTCCCGTATGGTGATGCCCGCATGGGTCAGTTTCACGCCCGGTTCCTTGACGCGCCCGGAGACGGAAAAACTGCGCAGTCCGGCCCGGCCGTTCACACCTTGGCTGCTGAACCAGGATGCGCCTTTGGTCAGGATTTCCGGAATCCAGTAAAGTGTCTCAACATTGTTCACCAGGGTCGGTTTCCCAAAGATCCCGACCTGTGCGACGAAGGGCGGGCGGTGCCGGGGCAGGCCGCGCTTGCCTTCGATGCTTTCGATCATCGCCGACTCCTCGCCGCAGATATAGGCGCCGGCGCCCCGGCGCAGATGTATGGTCGTGTGCGGTGACAGGCCGGCGTTCTGGACCGCTTGGATCTCACGCCGCAGGATTTCCAGAACGGCGGGATACTCATCCCGCATATAGACGTAAACGTCCGTGGCTTCGACGACCCAGGCGGCGATCAACATGCCTTCCAGGAACAGATGCGGTTTGCGGGTGAGGTAGTAAAAGTCCTTGATGGTGCCGGGTTCGCCTTCGTCACCGTTCACCGCCATCACCCGCGGGCCCGGTTCCTTGCGGACGAGTTTCCATTTCAAGCCGGTCTTGAATCCGGCGCCGCCCAAACCGCGCAAACCGGAGGCTTCGACTTCAGATGCGACGGCTTCCGGATCCCTGTCTCCATCAAGACAGGCCCGCAACAGACCGTAGCCATCTTCGTTCCGATAGCTTTCGAGATCCTGGTAGCCCGGCAGGTGGGCGTGTGTGTCGCCCTTTTCCGCAGCCGTTTTGATCGTATCGACCGAGGCGTTCACAACGTGATTGTGACCGACCTCCGCGACCGGCGCGACATCGCACCGGCCCATGCAGGGCGCGCGCAGCACACGGATGTTTTCGCCGACGGCGGTTGGAAGATCGGAGAGAAGCTTCTGCGCCCCGGCCATCTCGCAACTAAGCGAATCGCAGACGCGGATGGTCAGCGGGGGCGGCGGTGCTTCGTCTTCCATCACAAGATCGAAATGCGCATAGAAGGACGCGACCTCGAATACTTCCGCCTGGGGAATCTTCAGCTCATTGGCGAGCGCAAGCAGGTGCCGCGCGGAAAGATGTCCGAACGTATCTTGAATCGTATGCAGATACTCGATCAGCAGGTCGCGTTTACGCGGTGCGTCGCCCAATAAGTCGGCGACCTCGCGGGCTGCCGCCATGTCAATCTGTCTGCCTTTGGAATGCGGAACGGCCTGTCTGCGCCCGAAACCGGGATTCCGGAAACGACGTGGCGCGCCCTCGGCACTATTCGGCGAGTGATCATTCATGGGATACCCTCGACACTTGGAACGCCTCGGAAACTGAAGCGAACCGCCAGAAATGACAATAAGTGGCCCTTTCGGCCACACTTGCATCCTTCTCGCCCGCAAGGAAACCACAGGCTAGACACGATGCGTCATCCTCTGGTTCAGCGGCGACCAGGGCAATTGCAAAATAGTCTCAGTTGCTATTCCGCGGCGACCAAGGTTACGACCGCCGTGTTGATGAGTAGTTTCCCGCGTTCCTCGAAATTGACGGTGACGCGGTGGCCGACGACGGATTGTACCTGGCCCAGGCCCCAATCCGGTTTGTCGGGGTTTCTCACAAACGCACCGGGAACGAATCCGACATCCCGGCACAACTCGGCCCTTAGATCTTCCATTGCCTGCGATTTCCCATTCTAGCCGTTGGACTAAATGTGCCCATCCTGCTTCTTGGCCTTTTCCGTCCCCACCTAGTATGTTCTTGTTTTCATTCAATCATGATTCATCCGGATTTGCAGGGCGATTTTTCCATATGAACCAACGAATTGCCGAAATGCTGATGTCCCGCATGGCCCATGAATTGGCTGGGCCGGTCGGCGCGATCGCGAATGGCGTCGAATTCATGCAGGAGGTCGAGGAAGGGGCGACGGACGCGATCGACCTTATCGCCGACAGTGCGCGTCGCGCGGCGGGCCGGCTCCAGTTCTATCGCCTGGCCTATGGCGGTGCGGGGCGTTCCACCTCCGATGAAACCGTGATCCTGGAGGCGGCCCGGGGCTTTGTGGACGAGGGCGGGGTGGTCCTGACCTGGCCCTCCGGCAGCGCCGTGGACCTCATCGAGCGTCCGGGCGGGGCGAAATTGCTGCTGGTTGCGGTTGAAATCGCGCGAGGGGCCTTGTTGCGCGGCGGTACCGTGGAGGTCGACGCCCTTCCCGGCATGATCCAAGTCGCCGCCACCGGCCCGAAGCCGACACTTGCGGAAGAAATCCGCGCCAATTTCACGGGCTCAGGGGGCGTCGACGATGTCGAGGTAACGGCCCGGTCCGTGCATTGTCTTTATGCCCGTCTGCTGGCGGCGGAGGCCGGCGTTCGCCTGGCCCTTGCGCAGGACGGCGAGCAGATCCGTCTTTCCATCGTTTTTTAGAATACATGCGGTTTTTTCCGGCCGCGAAATCAGCGGCCCGATGCTTCGGGCGCCGTCCGTTAGCGAATTGCTAAGGAACGCTTAGTGGTTTGTTAAGAACTCGCTTGTTATTACTCTTGCACCATTCTGATCCCGGCATCCGGACACTGGAATTAACGTATAGAACTTTGACCATAACCAGCATTCAGGCGCGGCGCGTTGCCGGGCCAGGTGGTAGGGGAGTGAAGAAGCTATGGACGATCTCCTTAGCGAGTTTTTGACCGAAACTGCTGAGAGCATGGACACGCTCGACGTGGAATTGGTGAAGCTTGAGCAGAACCCGAACGATCAAGGTATTCTTTCGAGCATTTTCCGGATGGTTCATACCATCAAGGGGACCTGCGGCTTCCTTGGTCTGCCGCGGCTGGAATCCGTGGCGCACGCTTCCGAGAACGTGCTAGGCCGTATTCGGGACGGTGAATTGGAGATCAGCCAGGGTGCTGTTTCGCTGGTGCTGGAATCCCTCGACCAAATCAAAATGATCCTTGCCGACCTCGAAGCGACCGAGACGGAACCCGCAGGCGATGACAGCGATCTGATCGCCCGCCTGAACCACTTGGCGGAAACCGGTGAAGTTCCCGCCGGAGGCGGTGCTGCCGCATCTGCCGGTGATGAACCGCCCGCCACGAAGGACGAGGAGGATCTGGCCGCGACGGAAGCGATGATGGCCGAGGTCGATGAAGCGGCGGAGAAGCCGGTTGCCGCGACCGGAAGCGCCGCACTCGATGCGCTGATGAACAGTGACGAAGTCGCCGAAGATTCGGATGAATTGCAGGCTGCGTTCGACAACGCGGTCTATGAAGGCCCCGGCGACCCCATGGCGGCGCTGAAGTCGGAGCAGGGCGATACGCCAGAAGAGCCGGCGGAAGAAGCTGCCGCGCCCGTCGAGGCATCCGTTCCGGCGACGGTTGAAGAAAAGAAAGTCCCGGAAGCGAAAGCCGATCCGGAAGCCGCCGCTGCGGCGAAGAAAGAAGGCGGTGGGGTGACGCAGACCATTCGCGTCAACGTCGACCTTCTTGAGAACCTGATGACCATGGTCAGCGAGTTGGTGCTGACCCGCAACCAGTTGATGCAGATTCTGCGCAGCCAAGGCGAAAGCGATTTCGGCGCGCCGCTACAGCGCTTGTCGCATGTGACAACTGAACTGCAGGAAGGGGTCATGAAAACGCGCATGCAGCCGATCGGTAATGCATGGGCGAAACTGCCGCGTATCATCCGTGACCTCAGCCTTGAATTGGGCCGGAAGATCGATCTGCAGATGATCGGTGCGGACACCGAATTGGACCGGCAGGTCTTGGATATCATCAAGGATCCGTTGACCCATATGGTCCGGAATTCGGCCGACCACGGTATCGAACCACCGGCAGATCGCGTCAAGGCGGGCAAGCCGGAATCCGGAACGATCACGCTGAACGCGTATCATGAAGGCGGCCATATCCACATCGTCATCCAGGATGACGGTAAGGGCCTGAATATGGCCCGGATCCGGGAAAAGGCGATAGGGAACGGTCTGGCCACCGAGGCCGAACTGGACTCGATGAGCGAACACCAGATCCAGCAGATGATCTTCGCGCCCGGCTTCTCGACGGCGGCCGCGGTCACCAGCGTCTCCGGCCGCGGTGTCGGCATGGATGTCGTGAAGACCAATATCGACAAGATCGGCGGAACGGTCGAATTGAAGTCGGTTGAAGGACGGGGCACGACCTTCCTGATCAAGATCCCGCTGACTTTGGCGATCGTTTCCGCGTTGATCGTCGAATGCGCGGACGAACGTTTCGCGATCCCGCAGATCAGCGTTGTCGAACTGGTTCGCGCCAGCAACGACTCCGAACACAAGATCGAGGAAATCCACGGAACGCCCGTGTTGCGGTTGCGCAACCGGCTTCTTCCGCTGGTATCCCTGCGGCGTCTGCTGGATGTCCCGATGGATGCGGACGACTTCATCAGCGACGAGAACTTCATCGTCGTCGCTCAGGTCGGGAACTACTCCTTCGGTATCATCGTCGACAAGATCTTCGATGCCGAGGAAATCGTCGTCAAACCGACCTCCACGGTGCTGCGGAACATCTCTATCTTCTCCGGCAATACCATCCTCGGTGATGGCAGCGTGATCATGATCCTCGACCCGAACGGCATTGCACAGACGACGGGCGAAATGGCGACCCCGGACCAGGCGCAGCAGGAAGTCGGCACGGTTCAGACCAGCGGCGACGACGAACGCGTTGCCCTGCTGCTGTTCCGCGCGGGCGACAAATCTCCGAAATCGGTGCCGCTCGGTCTTGTTGCGCGGTTGGAGGAAATCGACTTCGACACGGTTGAATACTCGAACGGCCAGGCGATGGTGCAGTATCGCGGCACGCTGATGCCGTTGGTACCGATCAACGACGCCTATTCCTTCCCGGAGACAGGCAAAAAACCGACGCTCGTCTTCTCGGATCGTGAACGGACCATGGGCCTCGTCGTCGATGAAATTCTGGACATCGTGGAAGACCGTCTGTCCGTCGAACACAGCGCTTCGAAGGAAGGCATGATCGGCAGTGCCATCGTCGCCGGGAAAGCCACCGAAATCCTTGATACAGGCTATTATCTGACCAAGGCTTTCCATGACTGGTTCGGTGTCGAAGGGGAAGTTTCGGTGACCGAGGGACGCGCGTCGCGTCGGCGGTTGCTGCTCGTGGACGACAGTTCCTTCTTCCGGAATTTGTTGACGCCGATCCTGTCCGTTGCCGGTTATTCCGTAACCACGGTGACCAGTGCCGCCGAGGCGCTCGAATTGTGCGAGCGCGGCGATGAGTTCGACGTGATCGTCAGCGACATCGAGATGCCGGACATGAGCGGTTTCGAACTGGTGGAACAGATCCGAGACGGGTCTCGCTGGGCCAATCTGCCGATCGTGGCAATGTCGTCCCATACCAGTTCGGCGGCGGTAGAACGCGGCCGTGAAGTGGGCTTCACCGATTACGTGGCCAAGCATGACCGGGACGGCCTTCTGCAAACCTTGGCGGAGACATTCGGTCGGGCGTAATCCCGGGATTCATATCGCCGATTTTACTATGAAAATTAGGGCGGTATGATGTTCTTCGGTTGCGGACGGGCGGTCGCACCCTTAACGTCGGGTGGTCCGCCCCGCCGCTTTCAAACCCGGGGTGGATTTCCGGGTCCGGACCGTTAAATTGGTTTGTATTTCCGCAATCCCTGGGGAGCGATGTCGATGAAATCCTGTCTTGTCGTGGACGACTCCCGCGTCATTCGAATGGTGGCGCGCAAGATACTGGAAGAACTTAACTTCGAAGTAATCGAGGCGGAGGACGGCAAGGTAGCGTTGGACGCCTGCAACAAGAGCCTGCCGGACGCCGTTCTACTGGACTGGAATATGCCGGTCATGGACGGCTTGGAATTCCTTGTTGCGCTGCGGCAGATGCCGGGCAACGAGAACGTTCAGGTCATTTTCTGTACTACGGAAAACGATCTGGAACATATCCAGAAGGCAATCGCTGCCGGGGCGAATGAGTACATCATGAAGCCTTTCGACAGCGAAATCATTCAAAGCAAGTTCACTCAGGTAGGTCTGCTGTAATGTCCGGCCGCGGCGCTGCGGCGCGCCTTTCTCAACCGACTGACACGCAAGACGCCATCCGCGTGATGGTCGTCGATGATGCGCTTGTCATCCGCGGCATGTTGAGTCGGATGATTGAGGAAGAAGCGGGATTGTCGGTGATTGCCTCCGTCGGGGACGGAGAGAGGGCATTGAAGTCCTTGGAACGGCACGACGTGGACGTTGTTGTCCTGGACATCGAAATGCCCCGGATGGACGGGCTGACGGCACTGCCGAAAATCATCGAGAAGTCGCCGGGGGTGCAGGTGCTGATGGCGTCGACCTTGACGCTGCGAAACGCCAAAGTGTCGATGCAGGCAATGGAACTGGGAGCGGCGGACTACATCGCCAAACCATCTTCCAGCGGCGAATTGCGCTCGGCGGACGATTTCCGGCGGGAATTCATCGAGAAGGTCAAGACCTTGGGCCGAACCGCGCGGCGGCGACGCCGACTGTCGGGCAATGCCTCCACGCGCGGCGCTACAGGGACGGCGACGGTTTCGAAACCGACGACGAGACAACCTGCCAATTTCACCACGCGGCCTTTGCAGAACAACAAGCCGGACGTTATCGCGATCGGCAGTTCCACGGGCGGGCCGCAGGCTCTGTTCAAGGTGCTCTCCGGCCTGGGGCCCGAGGTCAGGCAGCCGATTCTGATCACACAGCACATGCCGCCGACATTCACCACGATTTTGGCGGAACATATTCAGAAAGCCAGCGGGCGTCCCTGCAAAGAGGGCACGGACGGTGAGGCAATCGCATCCGGCACGATATATGTCGCGCCGGGCGACTATCATATGCTGGTTGAGACGAAGGGCGTCAGCAAGACGCTGAAGTTAACTCAGGATCCACCCGAGAACTTTTGCCGGCCGGCGGCGGATCCGATGTTAAGAAGTATTTCGAAAGCTTATGGGGCGCGGGTACTCGTAGTGATTCTGACCGGGATGGGGTCGGATGGAAAGAAAGGCGCGGAAGTCGTCGTGGAAGGTGGAGGACAAGTGGTCGGACAAGATGAAGCGTCCAGCGTGGTCTGGGGCATGCCCGGAGCCGTCGCGAATGCCGGCTTGTGTTCTGCGGTCCTTCCCATCGACGAGATCGGCGGATTGATCAAGCGTCTAGCAACAGGGGGCGCGGCATGAAGGTCGAAGATTTCGATCTGCTGGCCAAGACCGTGAAGGAACGGTCCGGGCTGGTTCTGTCGAAAGATAAGGCATACCTGCTGGAAACACGGTTGATGCCGGTGGCCCGCAAGCACGGCCTGAAAGGCTTGGACGAACTGTCCGATCAGGTGCGCCGCAGGAACGAAACCCTTATCGGCGACATCACCGAAGCGATGACGACGAACGAGTCGCTGTTCTTTCGCGACAACAAGCCGTTCGACCAGTTCAAAACGGCGGTTCTGCCGGGGTTGATGAAAGCGCGGGAAGGTCAGAAGCGCGTCCGGATTTGGAGCGCGGCCTGTTCCAGCGGCCAGGAGCCCTATTCCCTTTCCATGCTGATCAAGGAGGAAGGGTCGAAACTGGCGGACTGGCGGTTCGACATCACGGCAACCGACATCTCCATGGAGATGATCAACAAGGCCAAGGCGGGCATCTACACACAGTTCGAAGTCCAGCGCGGTCTGCCCATCACCTTGCTGATCAAATACTTCAAGCAGAACGGCGACAAATGGATCTTGGACTCCGCGATCCGGTCGATGGTGCAGTTCAAACCCTTCAATCTCTTGCAGCCGCTTTCCGGCCTGGGGCAGTTCGACATCGTGTTCTGCCGGAACGTCCTGATCTATTTCGACCAGGAAACCAAAGGCAAGGTTCTGGATGGGATCGCGGACCAACTGTCCGACGACGGCGTTTTGTATCTCGGTGGGGCTGAGACGGTGTTGGGCATCACGGACCGCTTCGCGCCGGTTCCGGGGTATCGCGGCATGTATCAGAAGAAGGGCGGCACCCCCGCGGTCATCCCGGCCGGGTGAGCTCCCGGTAACAGGACAGCAAACCATCAAAAAGGCCGCGTCCCATGGAAGCGGCCTTTTTTCGTGTCATGCTGCGATGAGGGCAGCGGCGTTGGTCAACTCGCTTTAGCGACCGGTTCGTCGGGTTCCCGCAGAACATAGCCGCGGCCCCAGACGGTTTCGATGAAGTTGTGACCGCCCGTGGCGACGGAGAGTTTCTTCCTGAGCTTACAGACGAAAACGTCAATGATCTTCGCTTCCGGTTCGTCCATGCCGCCATAAAGATGGTTCAGGAACATTTCCTTGGTCAGCGTCGTTCCCTTACGCAGAGCCAGGAGTTCCAGGATGCCGTATTCCTTGCCGGTCAGGTGAACCGGTTTTCCGTCGACTTCCGCGGATTTCGAATCCAGCAGAACCTTGAGCGGGCCGCAGAGGATTTCCGATTTTGCATGCCCCTTGGACCGTCGGATCACCGCCTGTATTCGCGCCAGGAGTTCCCGCCGGTCGAATGGCTTGGTCAGATAGTCGTCGGCTCCGAAGCCGAGGCCCTTGATCTTGTGGTCCATTTCGGTGAGGCCCGACAGTATCAGGATAGGAGTCTGGACCCGGGCATCGCGGAGGCGCCGCAGGACTTCGTACCCGTCAATATCCGGAAGGACGAGATCAAGGATGATCAAGTCGTAATCGTAAATCTTTCCGATTTCGAGGCCGTCTTCCCCGAATTCAGTAAGGTCGATGACATACCCTTCTGACTGAAGCATCATTTCGATGCTCCGGGCCATTGACGGATCATCTTCGACTAGAAGCACTCTCATTTCCGTTCCCCTCAAGCGACCGACATTCTGCGCGGACTGTCCTAAGGCCTTATCGCCGCGATTCGCTGGACATATTTTGCCTTCAATGCGTAGCGGTGTACCGATATGCTAGCAGACAATGTTAAACATTGTTAACAAAAATGGCCAGACCAAAGGGAATCGATGTAATCTCTTGTGCCAAAACAATAATTACCGGCTGTTTCCTCGCTACTGGCGAAGAGTTGGGATAAAGATTATTTTTATGCGTCCGATCTTATACTATTTGAAGCAAGGCTAACCCATGTCTTCACCCCTCCAACAGGCCCAAGCGGAGGTATCCCGAATTCCTGTCGCCCAGGTCTCCGGCAAGGTGATCGGTATTCAGGGCATGTTGCTTCAGATCGGCGGCGTATCGGGTTATCTCTCTATCGGTGACCGTTGCGATCTGATCGCGCGGGGCGGACGGCGCGTCCGGTGCGAGGTCGTCGGATTTCGGGACGGGCTCGCCCTTGCCATGCCTTACGGCCCTTTGGAAGGGGTCGGTCTCGGCAGCAAGGCGGAGTTGATCCAGTCCGAACCGGTGGTTCGGCCGCATCCTGAATGGCTGGGCCGTGTCATCAATGCTTTCGGTGAGCCGATCGACGGCGGCGCCTCCCTCCCGCGGGGGGACCGGCCGATGCCGATCCGTAATCAGCCCCCGCCGGCACATACCAGAAACAGGTTGGGGCCCAAGGTTGATCTGGGGGTTCGTTGTCTCAACACCTTCACCACGATCTGTCAGGGCCAGCGCATGGGCATTTTCGCCGGTTCCGGCGTCGGGAAGTCCATTCTGATGTCGATGATGGCGCGTTATTCGAGTGCGGAGGTCATCGTCATCGGATTGATCGGCGAACGTGGCCGTGAGGTGCAAGAATTCATTCAAGACCAATTGGGTGAGGAAGGTCTGGCGCGCAGCGTGGTTGTCGTGGCGACCTCCGACGAAAGCGCGCTGATGCGGCGTGAAGCCGCCTATATGACCATGGCGGTTGCCGAATATTGGCGTGATCAGGGGCGGGAGGTCCTGTGCCTGATGGATTCTGTCACCCGTTTCGCCATGGCCCAGCGGGAGATCGGTCTCAGCGCCGGGGAGCCGCCGGCGAGCAAGGGGTATACCCCAACGGTCTTCGCGGAACTGCCGAAACTGTTGGAACGCGCCGGCCCCGGCGTCGGCGCCGGGGACATTACCGGCATTTTCACCGTGCTGGTCGAAGGCGACGACCATAATGAGCCCATATCCGACGCCGTTCGGGGGATCCTGGACGGCCATATCGTGCTGGACCGAACGATCGCGCATCGGAACCGTTATCCGGCGGTCAACATCCTGCGGTCCGTATCCCGCTCGATGCCGGGCTGTAATTCCGAGGAGCAGAACGCGGTCGTGAACCGCGCCCGTCAATTGCTGTCGACCTATGAAGACATGGCCGAATTGGTCCGTCTCGGCGCTTATCGCAGGGGATCCGATCCACAAGTCGACGAAGCGATCCATTATTTCGACGATTTGGACAGGTTCATTGCGCAAATGCAGAGTGAGCAGGCGTCTCTGGAGCAGGGTTATCAGACGCTGGCCCAAATCCTCGGCATGCCCTATGGCGACATGCCGGCTCCGGATCATGAACCGGAGGCGGAACAAGCCACGGAGCCTGATGGCGGGTGAAGACTGTTTCCACGTTAATTCGACTGGCCAAGCTGGAGGTCGACAACCGGCGCCGGTTGTTGGCCGATCTTCTGGAACAGGATGCGGCGTTCGACCGCGCCATCGACAGACTGGATACCGAAATTGCCAATGAACGTCAAAAGGCGCGGGAAACGCCGGAATACGGGGCCGGTTTTGTCGCCTATGCCAAACATGCCGGCAACCGTCGAAAGGCGCTGGTAGACCGCAAGGCCGCATTGGCGGTGGATATCGATACCGCTAGGGATCGTCTGGCGCAGGCTTTCGAAGAACAGAAGAAATACGAGATCACGGCTGAAAGGCAGGAAGAGGAAGAACTGGCCGAGGAAAGCAGGCGGGAGCAATTGACCTTGGATGAACTCGGCCTGCAAACGCATAGTCGAAACACCGAACGGTAGAACCGTTGGCGTTCGATCACATCATCTGAATTCGATCCTGGGGAGAGCGGGCGAGTAATGGATAAGGCGGATATCAAGATAGAAGGGGCGATGGTCTGCGACGGGACGGGGGCACCGTTGTTCAAGGCGGATGTCGCCATTGTGGACGATCGGATACAGGCGGTCGGGGACCTGTCCGCTCAACCTGCCGGTTCCGTAATCGCCGGCGAAGGCCTGGTCCTGGCACCGGGCTTCATCGACGTTCACACACATGATGACCGTGCCGTGCTCTCGGATCCGGGGCATGCTTGCAAGGTCAGCCAAGGGGTGACGACTGTCGTTACCGGTAACTGCGGCATCAGCCTCGCGCCGTTGAGCGTTCCGGACGACAAGCGCCCGGCGCCGCCGCTCGACCTGATTGCTCCGACCGGTGCCCAATTGTTCGACGGGTTCGGCGATTACCTTGCCGCGCTCGATGACGCGCCGCCCGCGGTCAATGTCTTGCCGCAGATCGGTCATTCCACATTGCGCCTGGCGGCGATGTCGGATCTTCAGCGCACGGCAAGTGAAACCGAATTGTCGACCATGCTGTCGCTGCTGGAGGACAGTCTTGCCGCGGGAGCGGCCGGCTTCAGTACCGGCTTGTTCTATCGCCCCGCAGAGCATGCATCCACGGAAGAGGTCATCGCGCTGGTCAAGGCCGTGGGCGCGGCGGGTGCATTTCACAGCACGCATATGCGGGACGAGGGCGACTTCGTAATCGATTCCATCGACGAGACAGCGCGGATTGGCCATGACGGCGGTGCGCCCGTCGTGATCTCGCATCACAAATGCACGGGCGAGGGCAATCACGGTCGATCGTCTGAAACCCTCGCGCGCATTGACCACTATCGTGTCCGGCAACCGATGGCACTGGACGCCTATCCTTACGAAGCCGGGTCAACGGTGCTCGATTCCGCGCGGCTCGAGGGGGCGCGGAAAATCCTTGTCTCCTGGTCGGAAGCCCGGCCCGATTGCGCCGGCAGGGATCTGGATGACTTGGCGGCTGAGTTCGGTATGAGCCGATCGGAAACCGCCAAGATGCTTTCGCCTGCTGGCGGCATTTTCTTTATGATGGATGAGGACGATGTCCGACGAATTCTGGCCCATCCTTCGACCATGATCGGATCTGATGGCCTGCCGCATGACGCACGACCACATCCGCGCCTATGGGGTACTTTTCCTCGTGTCCTTGGGCATTATTCCCGGGATGTCGGTCTGTTTTCGTTGGAGAAAGCGGTGCGTAAGATGACCGGCCTTCCCGCGGCCCGTTTCGGCCTGATCGACCGTGGCGCTATCAGGCCCGGTGCTTTCGCGGATCTCGTACTGTTCGATGCGGCAAGCATCATCGACAGTGCAACTTACGAGAACCCGATGGAACCTGCGGCCGGTATCGAGCTGGTCATGGTGAATGGCCGCGTTGTCTGGCGCGACGGCGTTTCCACCGGGGCGCGGTCGGGGCGTGCGATCCGCCTGAAGGATATCAAACCGCAGAACGTCCCGGACGCGGCATAGAGGGCCGGGTGGCTTTCAACAGAAAATCGGCGGCGTCCTTATTGGGGAGAGGACGCCGCCGCAGGGATGGGCTCGAAGGTGTGAGCCCGTTGGGGACCAAAAGTTAAAGACTTAACAGGTACGCAAAACTGAACGGGAAGGCCCTCACTCGGCCGGCAGAGCCTTCACCTCGATAGTCGACTGATTGAAGTCGGGGCGAATGCCGCCGCGCTTGCGCCCGTACATGCATTCGTCCGCGGTGCGCATGACGGCAACCGGGTCGTCATGCGGCCCGAACGGGGCGGCACCGATGCTGGCATGAACCTGGATCCGTTCCCCATCCCAGGGAACCGTCAGGTTGTTCAGCATGACCTCCAGCTGGGTAACCTTCTGGTAGCCCTGCAGGTCGTCCGCCCCGTTCAGGAGCACTGCGAATTCGTCGCCGCCGATGCGCGCGACGTCATCGATTTCTCTGGTGTTCACCCGTAGCAGTGTCGCGACACTCGCAAGGACGAGATCGCCCGCGACATGCCCGTGGGTGTCGTTGATCCGTTTGAAATGATCCAGGTCGACGATCAATAACAGACCGCGTTCGTTGCTGCGCCGGGATCGCGCCAGGGACCGGTCGAACGCGCGGTCGAAGCCACGGCGGTTCAAGAGTTTCGTAATTTCATCGGTGATCGACAGCAGCCTAAGGGCGCGCAATTCGCGGTCTTTTCGGTGCAATTCCCGCTGCGCTTCGGCGGCTACCAGCATGGCCTTGTGTAGCAGCCGTCGGTATCCGTCACCCGGGCTTCCGGCGTCGCCCGCGCTCGCGATCAGATCGCCGGCCACTTCCTCCAACCGGTTTGCAAGGCGGCTTCCCGCTTCGCCGCCGAGGCCGTCCGGAACGGTATCGTTCGCGGCCGGCAACCCCAGGGGGTCGATCATGGGATAGGGGTTGGTCATCTCGTTACTCCTCGCTACGGGGCTCTCTCTTGCCCAGTCTCGGGGTAACAGGCGCAATCGCTGTGCCAGTCGTCCCTAACATCGCCGCGTTAACCATTGGCGGGTAAGGGAATCCGGTGAATCAGAAAAATCGTGTTCACGGAAGAGCTTTTGCGGACTCAAAGCGTTAACCAAAAACTCGGAATCCTTTGCCGCCCGGATGTCTTGGCATGCGGCAATGGATTCCCAACGACGCGATGGAAACTCTAAAGCTTCGACAACTGTGTCAGCACGTCGGAATTGTCTTGAAAAGATGCAACCGCCGGCCGCGGGGGCGCGACAAACGCTGCGGGCTCCTATAGAGCGTCGCCGAATGGCGACGTCCAGGGTAGCGCCTGTCTGAAATGGTCCTTGGGAACATGAATGACCAGCCGGGAAATGCGGCCGTCGGCTCCCGCCCATGGCGTAGCGTGGCTTTGGACTCTTTCGATTTCCTCCACCGGGCCGGCATAGGGCGTGTCGAAGGACGCCGGCTCTCGACGCTTAGCCACGTTTTCGAGGAAATCCCAAAGTTGAGAGCCCTTGCCCTGCCCATCGATGGTCGACATCCGCTGGCCTCGGCGGTTCTCCCGGTGGATGCGCCGAATATTGGAGCCGATGAGGCTGTATTCGAAATCCAAGGGGGCGGCATGCACCCGCATGACAAGCAGGTCGGGCAGGATCCCAGGAAGCGATGTGGGGTCGAATTGGGCATAGGCGGGCATGTCAGCCGCGCCGCGCAATTCCCTCCAGTATGTCAGCAGAGGCGAATTCATGGCCCGACGCTATATGCAATGTATTAGCGATCGGTAAATGAAAGTCATTTCTCGCCAGGTTTCGCATTTAGATTTTGGGTATGATCTAGAGCCTGGACCTCCGGTTAACTGTTGAACGGCGGCTACCGGCTCGTTGGCACTGTTGGGGATGTCTCTTCCGCGGCGTTGATCAGGTTATGGACGAAACGCAGTTTGTCGATTACCGGCGGCGCCAGGACAAACGGATACAGATCCGGTTGGCCCATGCTGCGGTTCATGCTGTTGACCGCATAGGTCAACGGCAGCCAAGCGCCGATCAACGGATCGAAGTCCCGTTGGCGATAGGGATCGAAGCCCACTTGCACATCGGTGGCTTGGCTGGGGCCGGGGCCAGGCTGGAGTTTGATACCGAAAGCGGCGGCAGTTTCCAGCGTATCAACGATATGCATGTAGTGGGCCCAGGTCTCGGCGAAGTCTTCCCAAGGGTGGGACGAGGCATAGCTGCTGACATGATGCTGCTGCCAATCATAGCTGGGCCCGTAGGCGTAATGCGTCGATAGGGCGGCTGCATAGTCCTGCTGCTCATCCCCGAACAAATTTCGGAAGGCGTCGAGATTGTCGCTGCCGCGGACGAGACGTTCCCAGTAATGGTGGCCGACCTCATGTCTGAAATGGCCCAACAGGGTCCGGTAAGGCTCAGCCATGTCGCGTCGATGCCGCTCGCGCTCGGCATCGTCGGCTTCGGCCAGGTTTATGGTGATCACGCCCTGGGCGTGTCCGGTGATGACCTGCGGCCCTTCGCGAAACAGATCGGTCTTGTCGGACAGGAAATCAAAGGCGAGACCGCGCTCGGTATCGTCAATCCGGTTGGTCAGGGGCAGCCGTAACCGAAGCAGCCCGTAGACCATACGGTGCTTCGCCGTTTCAAGACGTTGCCACAGCGCGAGATTTCCGGTCACGTCCAGGTTGGGGACGGTCCGGTTGAGTTTGCACGCCGTGCAAAAACTGTCCGGCCTTTGCGCCGGGATAAGCCAGTTGCACACCCCATGCACGGAATTGGCACAAAAGCGGTAAGCGTCTCCGGGACTTGAGACGGTGTGCCAAAGATCGCCGCCGTCGGATGTCAACGCACTCAACGACGTCACTTCCGGCAGAAAGCCCAACAGAAGACCGCATTGCTCGCACCGACCGTTCTCGAAAAACAGGACCTGTCCGCAGTTATGGCACTCGAACAGTTTCATGGCCGTATCTCTATCATTGCGGCGGGGATCAAAAGCCCGTGCCAGTCTTCTCGCTCGACAGGTGTTTCAGATACTGTCCGACATAGTCGTGGCCGACCATCTCGCTGAAGGCCGTCATCAAGCGCTTCGTGACCGGGCCCGGTGTCGCCCCGAATTGTTGGCCGTTGAAACTGCGCAGCGGGCAAATGCATAGGCTTGTGGAAGTGAAAAACGCCTCGTCTGCGACGGCTACACTGTGCAGCGACAAGGGGCGCTCGATCACCGGGATATCGTCTTTGCCGCAAAGGTCGATGGCTACCTGCCGGGTGATGCCGTCCAGGATGTATTCGGTGGACGGTGTATAAACCGTGCCGTTCTTCACCACGAAGATATTGCACCCTGCCCCCTCGCAGATGTTCCCGGTCTCGTCCAGCAAAACAGCCCAGGCGCCGGGCGCATAGGATGCGACTTCCCGCTGTGCCAGCATCATGTTCATGTAGTTGTTGGTCTTGGCATTGGGCGAGAGTGCGCTGGGCGGCGTGCGTTTCAGCGAAGCGACGACCGCGTCGATACCATCACGGAACATCGCCGCGCGGGCCCGCAAGGGCAGCGGCATGCATTCGATCAGCACCGTCGCGCCTTCGCGTTCCGGTGCCTCGCCGTCGACCGGGGAAACGCCGCGGGACACCCTTTGCGTCACCCAGTAATCCCCGTCCGGACCCAGGAGGGCCGCGTTTATGGCAAGGACCTCTTCCGTCTTCGACAGCATCTCTTCCTTTGGCATGCCGGGGTCGATGCGCACATAGGCCAGGGTCTCGTAGAGCCGGTCTACATGTTCCTTCAGCAGGAACCCTTTGCCGCCAAATGTCCGGCCGGTGTCGAAGACTGCGTCTCCATAGACGAAACCGGTGTCCCGGAACGATAACAGCGCTCGGCTCTCCGGGATGATCTCTCCGTTCAGGTAGACGACGCGTTCATTGTGCAAAGGGGTGTCGGGTGCCATGGCGCCGATGCTCCGAAAATGAGGGTTAGAGTGCCTTCGCTTTGTCGCGCAGGACGAATTTCTGCACCTTCCCGGTGCTGGTCTTTGGCAGATCGCCGAAAATGACGGTCTTCGGCGCCTTGAAATGGGCCATGTTTTCCCGACAGAAGGCGATGACATCGGCTTCCGTCAAGGTGGCGCCGGTTCTTGTCAGGACGAAGGCGCAGGGCGTTTCTCCCCATTTCTCATCCGGCCTGCCGACAACCGCGGCTTCGACGATCTCCGGATGGCGGTAGAGAATGTTTTCCACCTCGATCGTGGAAATATTTTCACCGCCCGAGATGATGATGTCCTTCGACCTGTCCTTCAGTTCGACATAGGAGTCCGGGTGCCAGACCCCAAGGTCCCCGGAATGGAACCAACCGCCGGCGAAGGCTTCCTGGCTGGCCTGCGGGTTCTTCAGGTAGCCGCGCATGACGATATTGCCGCGGAACATCACCTCGCCCATGGTCTCCCCGTCCTTCGGCACGGGCTGCATGGTCTCCGGGTTCATGACGGCCAATTCCTCGAGCGCCGTGTAGCCCACACCCTGACGAGCCTTCTTGGCCGCGCGCGCATCCGGATCCAGATCGTCCCATTCCGACTGCCAGGCACAGACGACTGCGGGGCCATAAACCTCCGTCAAACCATAGACATGGGTGATGTGAAAGCCCTGTTCCTCCATCCGTTTCAGAACGGCCGGGGGCGGCGGTGCGGCCGCCGTCATCACTTCCACCGTCTGGGGCAGCGGGCGTCGCTCCTCCGCCGTCGCGTTGATCATCATGCCCAGAACGATCGGCGCGCCGCAGAAATGCGTGACCCCTTCCTCCGCGATGGTGCGGTAGATATTCGCCGCACTCACATGGCGAAGGCAGACATTGGTCGCGCCGGCGGCGGCCAGGGTCCAGGGAAAGCACCAGCCGTTGCAATGAAACATCGGCAGGGTCCAGAGATACCGCGCCGAATTTGGCAGGCCCCAGGTAACGATATTGTCCATCGCCAGCAGGTATGCCCCGCGATGATGATAGACGACCCCCTTGGGGTTCCCCGTTGTGCCGGAAGTGTAGTTCAGCGTGATCGCGTCCCATTCGTCGTCAGGAAGCGACCAGTTGTATTCGGGGTCGCCGCCCGCAATGAAATCCTCATACTCGATCGCGCCAAGTTTCTCGCCGCCGCTTCCTTCCGGGTCGTCGACATCGATGACCAGGAGATCCTTGCGGGCCGTCTCGGCCAGTGCCGATTTCATGGTCGGGCTCAGTTCCGTATCGGTGATCACCAACTTGGCTTCGCCATGGTCCAGAATGAAGGCAATGGTCGCCGCGTCCAGACGCGTGTTCAGGGCATTCATCACCGCGCCGGTCATGGGAATGCCGAAATGGGCTTCCATCATCTGGGGGATGTTCGGGCACATGACGGCGACCGTGTCGCCCTTGCCGATCCCGTTCCTGGTCAGTGCGGAGGCCAGCCGCCTGCAGCGGTCGTAGGTCTGCGCCCAGGTCCTCTCGATCGACCCGTGCACCACGGCCGTCTTATCCGGATAGACGGTCGCTGCCCTTTTCAGGAAGGACAACGGTGATAACGGCACATGGTTGGCGGCGTTCTTGTCCAGATCCCGGTCATAGATGCTGCTCATGAGTTCCTCCGCACTACCCGAATTATCTTTTGTCCCGTCTTCGATTGGATTTACGGCCGCCGGTCTCCCTTCCGTCAAGGGGGAGGCCGGGCGAACGGGACAAAATTGCGGGGCTTGAGCCAGATCAAGGGCAAAAGGTTTTCAACCCTGTAGAGGCTTTGGCAACTGCCATCCGGGCGGTATAAGGAAGCGGTATAAGTGTTAAGTAATGATCGGCCGTAAAGAGGCCGGTAGGAATACGGGGAGGATGCCGTCGATGGGTTTGATGGACGAATTGCATGAACGGTCGTTGCGCGACCCTGAAGGGTTCTGGGCCGAGGCCGCGAAGGACATCGACTGGGTGAAGCCTTGGGACAAGGTCCTGGACGACAGCAGGGCACCGCATTTCTATCGCTGGTTCGCGGGTGCCGAATGCAACACGTGCTACAATGCCGTCGACCGTCATGTTGAAAATGGGCGCGGCGAACAGGCGGCGATCATTTATGACAGCCCAATCACCGGCACGAAGCGCACGCTGACCTATTCGCAATTGCAGGATGAGGTGTCCCGCTGTGCCGGCATGCTCAGGGCGAATGGCGTGACGAAAGGCGACCGCGTCATCATCTATATGCCAATGGTGCCGGAAGCGGCGGTATCCATGCTGGCTTGTGCCAGGTTGGGGGCGGTTCATTCAGTCGTGTTCGGCGGATTTGCGGCCAATGAATTGGCAACCCGGGTGAAGGACGCAACCCCGAAGGCGATCATCACCGCGAGTTGCGGGATCGAGCCGGGGCGTGTCGTGGCCTATCAGCCGATGATCGACGGCGCGCTGGATCTAGCGCCGGGCATCGTCGAGAAAGTCATCGTATTCAAGCGCGACGAGGCCGGATGGGACATGCGGCCGGGCCGCGATGTCGATTGGAATGAGGGCATGTCGGCCGCGCCCCCTGCCGAATGCGTCCCCGTGGCGGCGACGGATCCCCTCTATATCCTCTACACCTCCGGCACGACCGGCCAGCCCAAGGGGGTGGTCCGTGACAATGGCGGCCATATGGTGGCGCTGAAATGGTCGATGAAGAACATCTACAACATCGACCCGGGGGAGGTGTTCTGGGCCGCCAGCGATGTCGGTTGGGTGGTCGGACATTCCTATATCGTGTACGCGCCGCTGCTGCATGGGGCGACGACGATCCTTTTTGAGGGCAAGCCGGTCGGCACGCCGGATGCCGGCGTCTTCTGGCGGGTGATAGAAGAGCACAATGTGGTGACCTTGTTCACCGCGCCGACCGCCTTCCGGGCGATCAAGAAGGAAGACCCGAACGGAAGTCTGATCGGTAAATACGACATGTCGAACTTCCGCGCGCTTTTCCTGGCGGGTGAGCGTTGCGACCCGGACACGTTGTTCTGGTCGGAGGAAAAGCTGAAGGTCCCAGTCGTTGATCATTGGTGGCAGACCGAAACCGGCTGGCCGATCGTCTCCAATTGTCTGGGCATTGAGCAATTGTCGGTCAAGGCAGGGTCGCCGACGAAACCCGTTCCCGGTTACGACGTGCGGATACTGGATGAGGGATGCCACGAAATGAAGCGTGGCGAGATGGGGGCGATCAGTATCAAGCTGCCCTTACCGCCGTCTTGTCTGCCGACCCTGTGGAACGCGGATCAGCGTTGGATCGACAGTTATCTCACCGAGTATCCCGGTTATTACAAAACCGGCGACGCGGGCTACATGGATGAAGACGGCTATCTTTTCGTCATGTCGCGGACAGACGATATCATCAACGTTGCCGGCCACCGGTTGTCGACGGGCGCCATGGAGGAAGTGCTGGCGTCCCACCCCGATGTCGCCGAATGCGCGGTGATCGGCGTTGCCGATCCGCTTAAGGGGCAGTTGCCCTTGGGCTTCCTTGTCCTGAAGGCGGGCGTGGAACGCAGCCATGATCAAATTGTCCAGGAAGCGGTGAAATTGGTGCGCGAGAAGATCGGGCCTGTGGCCGCTTTCAAGACCGCGGCGGTGGTGAAACGCCTGCCGAAGACTCGTTCGGGCAAGATCCTGCGCGCGACCATGGTGAAAATCGCGGATAGCGAGGAATACAAGATGCCCGCGACCATCGACGATCCGGCCATTCTGGACGAGATTGAGGATTCGCTGCACCACGTCGGTTACGCCAACAAGTAAGAAAATCCAGAATCGACAAGGCAGGGGCCTTGTCCATCCAGCGCCGGCGGCACTACAAGGCTGCCGGCGCTTCTGCGTCTGATTGAAACTTTTGAAATGGATATCGGGTCATGAAACTGGCGGACATGGAAAAGAGTGCTCTGGAACAGGTCGAACAGGATCTTTCGAAGGAGTTCGACGCACTTAAATCCGAAGGCTTGTCCCTGGATATGACCCGCGGCAAGCCGGCGCCGGATCAACTCACCTTGGCCGACGGCATGCTGTCCCTGGTGGGCCCCGGAAATACCGCGGGCGAGGGCGGAACCGATTATCGCAACTATGGCATCGTAGAGGGTATTCCGGAAGCCCGGCGCCTGTTCGCGGATTATATGGGCGTAGCGCCGTCTCAGATCATCGTTGGCGGCAATGCCAGTCTGACCATGATGTATGACACGCTGGCCGGAGCAGTCCTATTCGGCATGCCCGGCGGAAGGGGCCCTTGGTCCCGGGTCGGGTCGAAAGACGGCGCTGCCAAGGTTATCTGCCCGGTTCCCGGATACGATCGTCATTTCGCGATTTGCGAACGCCTCGGCCTGGAGATGGTAACTGTGCCGATGCTGGAAGACGGTCCGGATATGGATGCGGTTGAAGCGTTGGCGGCCGATCCCGCGGTCAAGGCGATCTGGTGTGTGCCGAAATATTCGAATCCGACCGGTGCGGTTTATTCGGAGGCGGTCTCCGCGCGGCTTGCCAAGATGACGACCGGAGCGACCGATTTCCGGATTCTGTGGGACAATGCCTATGCGGTGCATCATTTGGGCGACGGCCCGGCCGAGATCCCGGATATTCTTGCCCTTTGTGACGCGGCGGGGAATCCGGACCGGGTGCTGATGTTCGGCTCCACTTCCAAGATCACCTATGCCGGCTCCGGCGTCGCCATGATGGCGGCCTCGGAGGCGAATATCGCGGATGCGGTTAAGAAACTGTCCTTCGCCACGATCGGGCCCGACAAGCTTAACCAACTGCGCCATGTCCGCTTCTTCGAGAACATGGGCGGCATCCTGACGCATATGGAAAAGCATGCCGCTATCGTGAAGCCGAAATTCGATGCCGTGGAAGAGGCTTTGAATCGGCGCCTGGCGGAAAAAGGCATCGCCGACTGGACCACGCCGCAGGGCGGGTATTTCGTCAGTCTGGACGTTATGGACGACTGTGCCTCCGAAATCATCCGTCTGGCCGGCGAGGCAGGGGTCAAATGCACGCCGGCAGGGGCGACGTTCCCCTACAATCGCGACCCGGCGGACCGCAATATTCGAATTGCGCCCACTCTACCGTCCGTAACAGAGATAAAGAAGGCGATGGAGGTTTTGTGCGTTGCGGTAGAGTTGGCTTGTGCGCGTCGTCTTCTTGGGAAGAACAGATAGAAGAAGATTGAAAAAGATCATCAGTATATAAGGTTATCGCGTCGGTCGGTAGATTCGTAGAATTGCGGATCATTTATGTTGCGGCGCAATATAAACAGGCTTACTTAGGCGACAGGGAGGGTGTGTTAATTATCACCTAGAGGATAAGCCGCGATGGCCCTCCCCAAGTCTGAATTTTTGTTTCCTACCATTCTACCCGATCGGGCCGCATTTTCGGCCGCGTCTACAGTCTCTGTGCGAAAATTGACGTCGCGGGACTAGCAAACCTATCAGGATCATTTGCTGCGACTGACGGCGCAGGATCGTTGCAATCGTTTCATGGGGACGCTGGGCGACGAACGCGTCCGATCCTATTGCGCCGGTCTGGATTGGTCTTCGACGGTCGTTCTGGGCGCCTTCATCGATGGTGAGTTACGCGGTGTAGGGGAACTGGCAACGGTAACGCGGTTTCCGCGCCCGGTGGCTGAAATCGCCCTCAGCGTTGAGGCTGCTTGGCAGAATCTCGGTATCGGCACATTGCTGCTTCGGCATGTGCTGAACATGGCGCGAAATCGATATGTCTCCCGCGTTTACATGATGTGCCTGATCGATAATCGAAAGATGCAGAAGATCGCGCGAAAATTCGACGCCAATCTCATAATCGAGGATGGTGGTGTCGAGGGATGCCTGTGGCCCAGTTGGCCGAATTATGCGTCCCTGATGGAAGAAGCGGCGACGGACGGGCGGGCTTTTTTCAATGCGATCGTCGGCCCGCAACAGCCAACGCGCCACTAGTGTCTTGGCCCTTCAAATTCTATTCATCAAGAAATCTAGATATATTGGTTGAAAGCCTCGCGCCAATCGTTATATCTGCTTCCTCAAAGTGGCGCATGAGGGGCTGTGTGGACAGATGTACGGGATTTTGGCGAGAAGCCCGGGCGGGGCGACAACCCGGTTGGAAGATGTTCGGTTTCGGGCACTTGAAAACAGTTTGGAAGATAATCTGAGGGATTGGCTGTTCGAGGAGTTCCGCGACCGAATTGCCGTATCGTCATCCTTCGGGACCGAAAGTGCCGTTTTGTTGCACCTGGTTTCGAGGATCGACCGCGGGGTGCCGGTATTGTTCGTTGATACCGGCCAATTGTTCCCGGAGACGATCGCTTATCGCGACCTGTTGATCGACCGCTTGAAACTGACGAACGTCCGGACGGTTTCGTCAAACGATGAAGATATCCGACGCGAGGACCCTGCCGGTACTTTGTGGTCGGTTTCGACCGATGCCTGTTGTGCGATCCGGAAGGTTCGGCCGTATCAGCAGGCGATCCGGCCGTTCGACGCCCTGATCACCGGACGGAAACGTGTTCACGGTGCTGCGCGCAGCGATTTGGACCTGGTCAATGTCACGAACGGTCAGTTCCGGATCAATCCGCTTTTCGATTGGAGCGCGGAGAAGATCGAGAACTACCTGGACAATTTCGGCCTGCCCCGGCACCCGCTGATCGCACACGGATACACATCGATCGGGTGCAAGCATTGCACCGCCAAATCGGATGGCGGCGGCAGCCGGGATGGGCGGTGGAGCGGCAGCGGCAAGACCGAATGCGGCATTCACCTCTCCACCGGATGGGTGTCTCTACGCAGCTGATTGACCTGCGAAGAAACCGTCCCCGTTAGTCCACCGTCAGCATGATCTTGCCGATGTGGTCGCTCGATTCCATCAAACGGTGGGCGTCAGCGGCCTGTTCCAAGGGAAAGGTCTTGAACAGAACGGGCGCTACTTTGCCCGACTCCAACAGCGGCCAGACGTGATTCTGAAGATTTGCGGCGATCTCGGCCTTCTTGGAGATCGGCTGCGGCCGCAGGGTCGATCCTGAAATCGACAACCGTTTCGCGAGCACCTTCATAAGGTCGACTTCGCGTTTCGATCCCTGCAGAAAGGCGATGATCGCAAGCCTGCCGTCGAAAGCGAGACTATCGATGTTCCCCTGGATGTAGTCGCCGCCGACCATGTCCAGAATGACATCGACTCCCTTGCCCTCGGTCGCTTCCTTGATCGCCTCTTTCCAATCCTGGCTCCGGTAGTTGATCGCGTGATGTGCGCCCAGGTCCAAACAGGCCTTTACCTTCTCGTCCGATCCGGCGGTTGTGAACACCGTGGCGCCAAAGGCGCGTGCCAATTGAATGGCGGTCGTCCCGATGCCGCTTGATCCGCCATGGACCAGGAATTTCTCCCCGGCCTTCAGGCCGACGCGCATGAAGACGTTCAAATAGACCGTGAAGAAGGTTTCCGGCAGGCAGGCGGCCTTCACCATGTCAAAGCCATCCGGGATCGGCAGGCATTGTTCCTGCGGTGTCAGGCAGTATTCGGCATAGCCGCCGCCAGGCGTGAGCGCACAAACGGCGTCGCCTTCGGCCCAGCGCTGAACACCTTCGCCCACGGCGGCGACGGTTCCGGCAACCTCCAGGCCCGGTAAATCGCTGGCGCCGGGGGGCGGCGGATAGGCGCCGACCCGCTGGGAAACGTCGGGTCGATTGACACCGGCGGCCGCAACTTTGATCAGCACCTCGCCCGGCCCGGGCTTCGGCACCGGGCGTTCGGCCGGGGTCAAGACTTCCGGTCCGCCGAAGGACGCGATTTCCACGACACGCATTGTTTCCGGCAAGCTCATTCCGTCATCCCCTCTTTTTGATTTATCTTCGGGGCATAGAGTTAGCGTTCGGCACGCCGAACTGAAAGCCAGAAGAAGAACCGAAAGAAAATTTTGGGAGGACCCAGGCATGATTCCCGACGATTTGGAGCCACCGAAACCGAAAACGCTCGATCCCGTGGACCTGGACACGATGTCCATTGAAGCTTTGGAAGAATATATCACGGAACGCGAAGCGGAAATTGAACGCGCCAGGGCGAAAATCGCCAGTAAGCAGTCTGCCCGCGGTCACGCGGAAACCTTCTTCAAGTCCTGACGCGGTCAGTCGAAACAACCGGTACAAGTCTCTTTAAGGGATCGTCGATGTCGAATGAAATGAAGCAATGGGTCCTGGCCTCCCACCCCACGGGCATGCCGACCTCGGAAAACTGGCAGATGCGCACAGCGCCGATGCCCGAGCCGGGCGTGGGGGAGGTACTGACCCGCGCCGTCTATTTGTCCGTCGACCCCTATATGCGCGGTCGGATCAGCCCGCGCGCCAATTACGCGGCCGGTGTCGGCATTGGCGACGTGATGCATGGCGGCGGTGTCGGCGTCGTCGTGGAAAGCAAGGATCCGGTCCTGAAGCCGGGTGACATAGTGGAAAGCTTCCGATTCGATTGGCAGGAGTACAACGTCCAGAAAGCCTCGGCCCTCCGCAAGGTCGACCCCGAAATGGGGCCGATCCATTCCGCATTAAGTTATCTGGGGCTGCCCGGCCTGACCGCCTATTTTACGCTGTTGGCGGCCGGGGAAATGAAAGCCGGCGACGATGTAGTGATCTCGGCGGCGTCAGGTGCGGTTGGGCAGGTGGCCGGCCAGATCGCCGTCATCAAGGGTGCGCGGCCAATCGCGGTCGCGGGCTCTGACGAGAAAGTGGAATGGTGCAAGGACATCGGTTATGCGGAAGGGATCAACTACAAAACCGCGACCGACCTGACAGACGCCGTGAAGCGGGCCTGTCCGCATGGCGTTGACCTGTTCCTGGACAACACGGCGGGCCCGATTCACGACGCGGTGATGCGGAATCTGGCGGAAAAGTCGCGCACTGTGATCTGCGGGACGGTTGCGCTGGCCGACAAGTTCGAAGAGCCGGATATCGGGGAGAGGTTCCTGCGCAATATCATGATCGCGCGGGCGACGGTCCGCGGTTTCATCCTTTTCGACCATGCGGACCGCTTCGATGAGGCGCGGGCCGAACTGTCTGCCTGGGCCAAGTCGGGAAAACTTCGACACAAGGAAGACATGATGCAGGGGATCGAATCGATGCCCGCCGCTTTCCTGCGCCTGATGACCGGTGCGAACATGGGGAAACAGCTGATCCAGGTCTCCGACGACCCGACATTGTAGGGAGAACTTGGCGGGCGAAATAATAGCCGCCGTTGACAAAATGTACGACTTTTGTCTGTAGGTTCATTTTTTTAACGATTTGTTAGCGAATCCGGCCTATAAATGCTCTTGACCCCAGCCCGTCACACTCCCGACGGGCCATGGCACTCTTAGACCCCCTGTTCAACTGAGCCGCATGTTGCGGCTCTTTTCTTTTCAGCACCCGGATTGTCTGACTGGTATCGGCCGGGGCGGCAGGCGTTCTATCCCGATTATTGGCAGTATATTCCAGACCATCGCGGTGAACGCCGCATTGGCTGTAAAAAATCCCCGTGGCAGTAGAAACGGTCTATTTCCCTTTTGACAATTGTTACGCGTTTGATATCGTCCGTTCCGACGCAAGTTGAACAGGGGTCCCGATTAAAAGGGGTTAGGCTTGCTATTGGGTCGCTTCGGCGACCCTTTTTTTTGGCCGAACGGGTCCAGTTTGGTGGCTGTGCGCCAACGGTATGACAGGCCGGTCCGCCGATCGCTTTGAACCGCGCAAACCTTTTGCCGTCACGCTTACGTTTCGCTACCTTCCGCGCTGGCCGACCCATCGGGGCGGCAGACGGTCCCGGCCCAAGGACGGGGCACCGAGAATCAAAGGGTGGGAGGATAGAATGGTCCAGCCGGACTTCCTGAAATTCGACACATTGGCCCTGCACGCAGGCCAGCAGCCCGATCCGGTCTTCGGTGCGCGCGCGGTGCCGATTTATCAGACCACCTCATACGTTTTCGACAATGTCGAGGAGGCCGCGGCGCTGTTCAATCTTGAGGCCGCGGGACATATCTACTCCCGAATATCCAACCCGACCGTAGCGGTGTTGGAGGAACGCATGGCCGCCCTCGACAACGGTGTCGCGGCACTGGCTTGTTCAAGCGGCCACGCCGCGCTGCACCTCATCGTCGCGACCTTGATGGGGCAGGGAAGCCATATTGTCGCCTCCAAATCCCTGTATGGCGGGTCGATCAATATGTTCGGACATACCCTGCCGCGTTTCGGGATCGAGACCACTTTTGTCGATCCGCGTGATCCGGAGGCTTTCAAGGCCGCGATCCAGCCGAACACCCGCATGCTGTTCGCCGAAGTGCTGGGCAATCCGGGGCTGGAAGTTCTGGATATCGAAGCTGTCGCCAAGGTCGCGCACGACGCGGGTCTACCGTTGGTCATCGATGCGACCTTCAGCACCCCTTACCTGTGCAGACCGATCGATTTTGGCGCCGACATCATCATGCATTCGGCGACGAAGTGGATCGGCGGCCATGGCGCGGCGATGGGCGGCGTAATCGTCGATGCCGGGCGATTTGACTGGTCCGCCTCGCAGGACGCGGACGGCAAGGATCGTTTTCCGACCATGACCGAACCCTATGCCGCCTATCACGGCATAGCCTTCGCCGACGAATACGGCCCGCATGCTTTCGTGATGCGGGCCCGGGCGGAAGGCTTGCGCGATTTCGGCCCCGCCCTGTCGCCGGCGAACGCTTTCTATCTGCTGCAGGGGCTTGAAACGCTGCCGCTGCGGATGGCGCGGCATGTCGAGAACGCGGGCAAGGTCGCGGAGTATCTCGCAGGGCACGATGCGGTTGCGTGGGTCACCTATCCCGGGCTTGAAAGCCATGCCGACCACGAATTGGCCAAGAAATATCTGCCGAAAGGACCCGGTTCGATGTTGTCATTCGGCGTAAAGGGCGGGCGCGCCGCAGGCGCAGCCTTTATCGAGGCGGTCCAGTTGTTCAGTCATTTGGCCAATGTGGGCGATGCCAAATCGCTGGTGCTGCACCCGGCGACGACGACGCACCGCCAGTTGAGTGCCGAGCAGTTGAAGGCGTCGGGGGTAGGAGAGGACCTGGTCCGCATGTCGGTCGGTCTGGAAGATCCGGACGACCTGATCGCAGACCTGGAACGTGGATTGCGGGCAGCCTCCAAGGCGGTGCCTCAGGCCGCCGAATAGGGCGCGACGGGCGGAATGATTGGGAACAGCGACCGGATAGGGAAGTAGCCGACCATGTTTGTGAGTGTAGATGGGAGTCCGGCCTTCGTGGCGGATGGCGGGCAGGCATTCGATGCCGTGAAACCCAGCGTCGTCTTCGTACACGGTGCCGGAATGGATCATACGGTCTGGGGGCAACAGACCCGTTATATGGCGCATCACGGCTTCAATGTTCTGGCGGTGGATCTGCCGGGTCACGGCAAGACACCGGGGGATCCCTTGCCGTCAATTGAGGAAATGGCCGATTGGCTGATCCGGTTCATTGAGGCTGCGGGTGCCGCGCCTGCGATCATCGTTGGTCATTCAATGGGCACGCTGGTGGCGCTTGAAGCCGCCGCCAGAAAGCCGGAGGCAGCACGCGCCCTGGTCTTGTGCGGCAGTTCGGCCCAGATGGGTGTTCACCCGGTCCTGGTCCAGGCGGCTGAGGAGAATCGCATCCTGGCGCCCGAATTGATGTCGGCCTGGGGGCACGGGCCGAAAGCGCATCGCGGCGGTAATATCGCCAGCGGCGTCTGGCTGGTCGGCGGCGCCGTCCGTCTGCTGGAACGAGCGCGGCCGGGCGTTATCGCTTCCGAATTGAAGACATGTGCCGCCTACAAAGGGGCCGTTGCAGCAGCGGAACAGATCAAGGCGCCGGTGATGATTGTCGCCGGCCGGTACGATAAGATGACACCGGTCAAGGCGGCCGCGCCATTGGCGGCGGCGCTGGCCGACGCTCGTACCCATGTGATCGAGGATGCCGGCCACATGATGATGTTGGAAGCGCAACAGGAAACCCGGCGCGTTCTCTTTGATTTCTGCCGGGAAGTCGTCGCGCAAAATTGAGGCGGTTGGTCACGGTCTTCCGCTGTCTCCCGGCACGAAGGTTCGGGCTTGGGAAGTAGGTCTTCACGGGGAGGACGGTTATGGCCAAGGCCCGTTTCATCGCGGATGGCGCCCGAGTTGCGCTGATTAAGCATGAAGGCAGTGACGACCTCGCCACGGCGGCCGGGTCATTCGTTATCGAAGTCTACAAGACGACCGAAAACCTGTCGGACCTGCCGGAGGATGAAGATCTTGCGGCTTTCTCGCTGCTGACCGATGAACAGGTCGCATCTTCCATCGCCCGTCTTTTAAACGCGGCTTTGATGATCGGGATGGAGGATTTGCCGTCCACTTCCGCCGCGGTCGAGATCCTGTTGAGCCAGTTGTTGAGCGACGTCTCCAAGTCCGACCCGGCACAGTTGATGGAGGCAGCGTTGCACTATGTCTTCGGTCAGGAGAAATGGGACCTGGACGTTGCCCGCGAAGAGCGTGACGACGGTATTCGTTTCAACATCGTCCATTCCAAAGAAGAGGATCTGCCACAAGCGATCTTCATGTCCACACGCGGCAAGACGCCGGCCTTTTGGGTCATGCAGGATGCCCGTATCGTGCAGGGCACGCATGCCTACAAGATTCCGATCCAGGCCGCGACTGCATTGAAGCACGAGCTATTCGACTATATGAAAATTCACGACGTGAAGATTCCCAGAAAGGTCTGAAAACGGCTGGTTTGGGATTTCGAGTACTTCCCCCACGAACTTTTAAGAGCGAGCATCGATGAAACGCGAAGACGCCCCGGGCCGCGACGAATTCCCTTTGTTCCGGTCGATCACCACCCGCTGGATGGATCAGGACTCGTACGGACACGTGAACAACGTCCAGTACTATTCCTATTTCGACACGGCGGTGAACCAGCACCTGATCGAAGAGGCGGGTCTCAACCCGCGCTCGACAGATGTCGTAGGCATGGTCGTGGATACACAATGCAGCTTTTTCCACGAATTGACCTTCCCGGAGACCGTTGAGGCCGGCATTCGCGTGTCGAAGCTGGGACGCAGTTCGATCACCTATCAGATCGGTATTTTCCGGCAGGGCGAGGACAAGCCCGCAGCGCTTGGTCATTTCGTGCATGTTTATGTGGAGCGCGCGACCATGACACCGACGCCGATCCCGGCCCATGTGCGCGCCGCAGTGGAGCCTCTTGTCGTTGAATAACTGTCTGTCGCAGTGGTTTTTCTTGCCTTTTTGTCAACGACTGTTGACCGAGTGATCGCGGTCATAGGGAGGGTCGTAAGAAGCGGCCATATTGCCCGTACGAGTTAGTCACAACTTCTGTTTCGGGTGTATCCATGAAGAAGCTTTTGAATGTCATCGCTGTGTCGGCGCCGGTTATCCTAACGCCTATCGTGCCGGCCGCCGCGGCGAGCTGGGTTATCGACTCCCAAGACGTTCTGGGCTTCGGCCTGGGGGCGGCCACGACCGGTTCGATCGACATCAGCGGCCTGAATGGAAATGTCGACGGTCCTTCGGTCACCGTATCCGCATCGGGCGGTTTGACTCTGCAAAGAAAGTCGATCCCGTCGCTCAGCCGTTCGGCGCTGTTCGAGACGGATGGCGGCAGTATCAGCAAGGTGCTGGGGACCAGTGCACCGCCGACGGGTGAGATCAACAACGAGGGCCTGACTTTCGACTTCAGCAATCAGGTCTTCCTGAACCAGTTGACCGTCGCGCATCTTTACCCGGCGGGTGAACACAACGACTCTTTCGGTGAAGTCGGCGTTATCGAGGTAACCCGCGCCAATCTCTCCATTGATAGTTTCTATCTGCGTCCGGACAGCGAAACGACGGCCAGCCTATACTCTTCCCTGTCCTTCACTTCTGCCGATCTGGTTCCGCTGGTAACCGTCGTCAACTTGCAGCCGGCGATCGACGGGCAGAACGACGGTTCGGACGGACCGGGCGATATCGTGGTCGAAAAATCCAGTCAGGGCGGTCCTGGGAACCAGGGCGGCGTTTGGCAGATTTTGGGTGACAACCTGTTCGGCGATTTCGTTTCTATGACGCTGCGCGGCCTCGACCAGGATAATATCGGCGGGAATACCGGCGACTCGGACTTCTCCTTCGTAGCAGCCGGCGGTGCGATCTCGGCAGTACCGCTGCCGCCCTCCCTGGCCATTTTCCTTTCTGCGCTGGTGGGATTGGGTTTCCTGTCGCGGAAACGGTCGGAAAACCAGGCGCTTTGAGACGGTGGATCGAGGCATTCTTTCTGAAGTAAAAAGAGCAGGCCGATTGGCCCGCTCTTTCTCTTTGGTCCATCAAGCGACACTCAGGCGAAGCTGACGCCGCTTTCCGTCATCGGCAGTCGGGAGACCCGCGTCCCCGTCGCAGCATAGATGGCGTTGGCAAGTGCTGGACCGACAGGAGGAACACCCGGTTCCCCAACCCCGGTGGGGGCCTCGGCGGAGGCGACGATATGAACCTCCACCACCGGCATCTCGTTGATGCGCAGGGGTTCGTAATCGGGGAAGTTGAACTGGTCCACTTCTCCCTCGGTCAACGTAATCCGGTTCCTTATTACGTGGCCCAGACCGTAGCCGATCCCGCCTTCCATCTGTGCCCGGATGACATCCGGATTAACCGCGGTACCGCAATCGACGGCGCAGACAACTTTCTCGATCTTGACCGCGCCCTCATTGACGGAGACTTCCACCACTTCGGCGACATAGGTGTTGAAGGATTTATGGACCGCGATGCCCTGATGCCGCCCGGGGGACGGATTGCCCCATCCGGCCTTTTCAGCAGCCAGTTTCAAGACGCCGGCCAGGCGTTCCTGATCCTTCCCACCGTCCGACAGAAGTTCCAGCCGGTAGGCGACCGGGTCTTTGCCGAGCGCTTCCGCGACCTGATCGATCGTCGTTTCCATGGCGAAAGCGGTATGGGTATGGCCGACCGACCGCCACCAAAGCACCGGCACCTGCGTCTCTGCATCTGACAGGCCGACGGACATCGCCGGGATCGCATAGTGGCTGTCGTTGACGCCTTCGACCGACGTGGCATCGACCTGACTGCCCGGAGGCATGGCCAGGGATTCGAATGGCGTGCCCTTGATGATCGGTTTGCCCGCCACCCTGTGGTCCCAGGCCGAGATCTTGCCGCCCTTCAGGCCGACCCGGACGCGATGGGCGAACATCGGCCGATAGTAACCGCCCTTGATGTCATCTTCGCGTGTCCAGACCAGCTTGACCGGCGTCTTGCGCCCCAGCATCGCAAAGGCCATGGCGGCCTCCACCTGATAGTCCGCATTGGTTGTCGCCCGCCGGCCGAAGGAACCGCCTGCATACACGGTCCGGATTTCTATCTGCTCAGGATCCATTTCCAGGACATGCGCCAGGGTCGGCTTTACCGCCCCCGGAAATTGGCAGCCGTCATGCACACGAATACCGGTCTCCGTCGGTTCGATGACGCAATTCAACGGCTCCATCGGCGCATGGGCCAGGAAAGGGAAGGTCAATTCCGTTTCGATGACCTGATCCGCTGCGGCGACCGCGGCCTCGGTCGCGGAACGATCCGCACCCTCGACAGCTTCGAATTGGGGCGTGTCCAGGAGTGAATGGTGATAGGCCGTGAGTTCGTCTGTCGACCGGTTCTCCGCGGCACTGAAATCCCAGTCGGCCGTGATGGCATCGCGGGCTTGGATCGCCGCCCAGGTGTTCTTGCCATAAACGGCGATTGCCGCACCGGTGGGCAGGGCCTTCGCCCCGACGAAACCGGGAATGCTCTCGGCGCCGGAAGCATCGAAGGAAACGAGTTTTCCGCCGAAACGCGGTGAACGGATCAAGACGGCATAGACCATACCGGGTACTTTCACATCCATGGCGAATGTGGCGAGGCCGGTGGTTTTCAGATGCGAGTCCTTGCGCGGCAGTCGGTCCAGGCCGATCAAGCGGAATTCGGACGGATCCTTGATCACCGGGTTTTCTGGCGCGGTCAGACCCGACGCCTTGACGGCTGCTTCACCGAAATCGGCCCGCTTGTCGCCGGCTTTCAGGACGCTGCCGGAGATCGTTATCTGGGATGCAGGGACGTTCCACATTTCCGCCGCAGCCTGGACCAGGACGGCCCGTGCCGCCGCGGCGGCCTGCCGGTACTGCATGTAGCTGTTGGCCATGGCCGTGGAGCCGCCGGTACCTTGTGCGCCAAAGAACAGATTCTTGTATTTCTCTTTGTCGGCCGGCGCGAAATGGACGGCGACACGGTTCCAGTCCGCGTCCAGTTCCTCGGCCACCAGCGTAGCCAGTCCGGTTGTCGTGCCCTGACCCATTTCGAAATGCTTGATGATGACGTGAACCACGCCGTCGTCGGAAATGCTGACGAAAGGATTGAGATGGGCGACGGTCGGCGCGGCGGCGAAGGTGCCGTTGGCGCGCATGCCGATGACGAGCGCGATACTGGACGCCGCGGCGCCTTTCAGCAGGGTGCGTCTTGATGTCTGAATGCTCATGATCAGGCCTCCATGATCTCGGATGCGCGATGGATTGCGGCCCGGATGCGGTGATAGGTGGCGCAGCGACAGGCATTACCCGCCATGGCGTCGTCGATGTCCTGGTCGGTCGGCTTCTTGTTCGTGGCCAGTAGATTGATCGCGGACATGATCTGGCCGGACTGGCAATAGCCGCATTGAACCACGTCCAAATCCCGCCAAGCGGTCTGAACCGCCTGCGCTGCCGGGCCGTTCACGCCCTCGATCGTTGTGATTTCGGTCCCTTCCAGATCGTCGACATAGGTCGAGCAGGACCGGACGGGTTCACCGTCTACATGCACCGTGCAGGCACCGCAGGAAGCGACGCCGCAACCGAATTTGGTGCCTGTCATACCCAGATTGTCGCGCAAGACCCAAAGCAGGGGAGTGCCCGGTTCCGCCTCCACGCTCACCTGTTTTCCGTTGATGTTCAATTTCATCGCCGTGATGTCCCTCTATCGGTTGGCGTTCGGATTGAAAGTCTTAGAGGTACTTGAAGCTCATCGCAGATATCGGTCCGTTGTCCCCTCCCGGCGAATAGTCCGGATTTTGAGGGAATCTGTTAGCGTCACTGCAGCGCGTCGATGAATGGGTCTTTCTGGTTTCCCGGTCGCCCCGGCCGGTTGGTCGCCGAACTTTCCGCGGGGCGGTCATTGTGCTACTGAAACGGTTTGGACGATCTTACAATCAGCGTTCGTTTGTATAATTGACAATTGGTCGGTAAATGTCAAGATGTCTAACATGACGGAAAGGGAAGAGCAGTTCGCCGAAGCAGCCCTGCGGGTTATCGAGCGCTATGGTATGAAGCGCACGACGATGGGGGACATTGCCGGCGAGGCCGGGGTTTCGCGCCAGACGCTCTACACAGTCTATCCCAGCAAGGAAGATGTTCTGCGCGGTGTCATTCGACTGACCTGCGGCCGCACGTCCGCAGCAATCGACGAGGAATGTGCGAAACAGGAAGGGTTGGAGGCGAAGCTATCGACGATGTTCGAGCACATGACCCTCGCCCCCTACAGAATGATTGCGGCGATGCCGGACGCGGCGGACTTCGTCATCGGCTTCAAGGACGCGGCGACGTGCGAATTGGACAGGGCTTACGACCGCTACACCGATACGATGCGCGACATACTTGCGCCCTATGCGCAACAGATCGAAAAGGCCGGACTGAACGTGGACCGGTTGTCGGCCTATGTCGTCAATTCGGCGAAAACCTTCAAGAAGGAAGCCAGGGACGAAGCGGAGTTGGTCGAAATGCTGGAGGTTCTCAAACGGATGGTCGTTCTGATCGCTGGAAAGGCGAGCGTAACGTGACAGCCGTTAAGTCTTAGGCGGTGCGCCGTCAAATTGCGTTACGCCGTCTGGCATCCTCTCCCAGGCTGCTTTGGACCCAACGAAGATGTGCATGCCGATCTCGACCTGTGGGTCACCGTTGACGCAGCCGAGCGTAACGCCGTGAACTTTGCCGTCGATGGTCGCTGCCAATGTCGACCCACATTTTCTGCAGAACCTGACGTCGAAACCATTTTCGGTTTCATAGGCGCTCAACAAGTCTTCTCCGCTGGTCCAGAGGAATGACCCTGGTTCGACTTCCGCATAGGCCGACGCCTGGGCGCTAAAAATCTTGCGACAACGTGAACAATGACAGGAACGGGCATTCTTGAGCGGTTCGTCGATTCGATAGGTGATCTGTCCGCAAAAACATTCCCCGGTGATGGCCATCTTCTTCTCGCGGTTCATAGCTTTGTTCTCAGCGACCACAGTTCCGGAAAGAACGTGTAGGACAATGCATGCTCCAGATATCCGACCCCTGCCGTCCCGCCGGTGCCGCGCCGATGGCCTATGATGCGTTTTACCGTTTCCAAATGGCGGAACCGCCATTGCTGGAAACTGTCTTCAAGGTCGACCAGTTTCTCAGCCAATTCGTAGAGTTCCCAATTGTCATCCGGCGCCTTGTACACGTTGGTCCAAGCATCATGAACGCTGTCATCCTCTTGATACGGGCGCGTCCTGTCGCGATTCAGAACAGCATCGGACACCGGATAGCCTCGGCGTTTCAGTGCCTGCAAGGCGGTATCGTATAGGCTTGGGCTCTCCAGCGTTTCCGCCAGATGCGCATGTACCGCCGGCGTCTCTTCGAAGGGGGCGAGCATGGGACGTCTCTTGTTGCCCAACAGAAACTCAATCTCCCTGTATTGCGCGGATTGAAAACCGGAGCTTCGACCGAGGGCGTCGCGGAAGGTCAGATAGTCCGCCGGTGTCATCGTGGACAGGACCGACCAGGACTGGATCATCTGGGTCTGTATTCGAGCCACGCGGGAGAGCATCTTGAAGGCCGGACCGAACGCATCCCGATCCAAAGCCTGCATGGCTGCGCGAATCTCATGGATGATCAATTTCATCCAAAGTTCCGTGGCCTGATGGATGACGATGAACAGCATCTCGTCATGGGCGTCGGAAACCGGTTTTTGCGCTGTGAGCAAAGTGTCCAGGCGCAAATACCCGCCATAACTCATGCTGTCGCTGAAATCGGTATGCGCGCCTTCCGGCAACGCATCGCTGCGCTTGGTATCTTCGCTCATTTCGCCATCACGCTATAGGAAACCACCTAGTCGTGATAGGTGATGGGCACATAGTTCGGCAAGCTCGCGAAACGCTCGAGCCAACGATTGATTCCAGGATAGTCGGCCAGGCTGATGCCGCCTTCGTCGGCGACATGCGTGTAGGCATACAGTGCGATGTCGGCGATTGTCGGCCCCGTACCCACCAACCAGTCCGTATGCGAGAGTTGCTTTTCCATCACCGCAAGGGCTGCATGGGCGCGCTTTTCCTTTTCCGGCGCCTGCGCTTCAAGTTCCGGCGTCATCTCAAGGAAATGTCTCCAGAAACGCAGCACCGCGATATTGGGTTCGTGGCTGTACTGTTCAAAATAGGTCCAGGACAGGACCTGTGCCCGGGTGAACCGGTCTTCCGGTAGCCAGGATGTGCCCTCAGCCAGGTAATGCATGATAGCGTTAGACTCCGGCAGTGACCGGCCGTCTTCCAATACCAGAACGGGGATCTTCCCGATCGGATTTATCTTCAGGAAGTCTTCCGTATGGGTTTCGCCTTGTAGGATATTGGCCCCGACCCGTTGGTATTCCTGTCCCAGGAAATGCAGCAAAAGCCATACTTTGTAGCCGTTGCCGCTACCGTCGAAATCGAACACCGTGTACATCCGTTTCACCCTCTGCCTCGCCAATCATGCGAACCAAGGATGAGCTGCAAGCGGCAGACCCGGCAAGCATGAAATTCCGATGCCTGGATAAGGAAGGCTAATGCGAGAAGGGCGGCCCCCGTCCCGATCCTAGGGGAGACAGATCGGGGAGGGGCCGCCCTCACGGTCTGGCTTCGTGCGCCGCTCCGTGGAACGGCAGACGAGGTCAGGGGGAAGTTGACGGGTTACGTGTTACTTGGACGCGATCTTCTTCGCCTTGCCGGTGGCGATTTCGATCTTGCGGGGTTTCAATTCTTCCGGAACCTCGCGAACCAGCTTCACATGAAGCAGGCCGTTCTCAAGCAGGGCACCCTGGACCTTTATATGATCGGCCAGATTGAAGCGGCGCTCAAAGGCGCGTTCGGCGATCCCGCGATAGAGGTAGACGCGCTGAGCCTCGGCTTCTTCGTCGAGTTCCTTGCGACCGGAAATGGCGAGGACGTTTTCCTTCACTTCCAAGGTCAATTCGTCTTCGCTGAAGCCGGCGACCGCCATGGAAATCTGATAGGCGTTCTCGTCGAGTTTTTCGATATTGTAGGGGGGATAACCGTTCGACTGTTCACTGGAAAGCGCATCGATCATGCGCGCCATGCGGTCAAAACCGACGGAAGTCCGGAAAAGCGGGGAGAGATCATAAGTACGCATCGTCATATCCTCCTTCGAAGCGATATGGTTCAAATCAGCGCGGCCCACCGTGTGGTCTGACCGCTTTCAGTCCCGATTAATGGGCGACCCAATCGGCATCGCTTTCGGAACAACTGAGATTTAGGCACTGTTTACGGCGTTTCAAGAGGGGGGCGGAAGGCGAAAATCAGCCCGCCGTGGGGCGCCGTGCCCATAAAAGAAAAGGCGTCCCCGAAGGAACGCCTTTCCGCTGTCTGCCCATCTTTCCCGCCAGCGCGCGGCGCCCTGTGCGGACGGTCGCGTGGAGAAAGTGGCCGAACCGCTTACTTGAGGCCGAAAGAACCGAAGCGCTTGTTGAACTGGGCCGCGCGGCCGCCTTCCAAGATGCGCGTCGGACCACCCGTCCAAGCCGGATGGGAGGTCGGATCGATTTCCAGGCGCAGAGTGTCGCCCTCATTACCCCAGGTCGAGCGGGTCTTATAAGACGTCCCGTCCACCATCTGGATGGTGATTTCGTGGTATTCGGGATGGGTTTCCGCTTTCATCGCCCGTCTCCATGCTAAAACAGTTGGGCGCACGAACCGAAGTTCCGTGCGCCGGACCGGGGGCTTGTACGCCTTCGCACTCGAAAAGGCAAGCCGAGAAAACCGCCTATTTTCTGGATTTTTCGTGTCTGGCAGGCATTGCGTGTCCGGCGAATCCGATTGAACTGGCGCACCGGGGAAGAAACGCTTATTTCCGCTTCGCGAATGCCCGCGAATCGGGAACATGCTTTTAGGTATTATGGTGTTTATCGGAACGGATCGATTGAGGGTTCGGCCCATTGAGGCGGCCGACGAACCGCGCGTCCTTGGCTATGCGGGGCGCGAGGACTATTGCCCTTATGTCCCGATAGACCCCGGCCAGCCGGAAACCCTGTCCGCATATGTTAAGGATCAGATCCGGCCCGAAGGTCTTGATGCGGGCACGGCCCTGGCGCTGGCAATTGTCCCCGGTGGGCTGACACATGTAGTGGGTACTATCAGACTGACGGTCGAGCCTTTCCCGGTACCGATCGGGCAGTTGGACTTCACGCTGGATCCGGACTACCGCGGCCAAGGTTACATGACCGAGGCATTGCTGGGCGTCTTGCCCTCGGCTTTCCGCGATTTTGGCCTGCTGCGCATTTCCGTGCTCTCGGACGTGGACAATCTCGATTGCCACAAGGTTCTGGAACGGATCGGAATGCGGAATGAGAAACGCGTGGCGAATTTCCGAACCGTCAAAGGCGAGAAGCGCGATGCGTTTCTTTACGTTCTCGACGCCGCGGCGCCCAAGCAGTAGTCGTCACCGGTATCGATATTCCGCACTTTCGGGTCGGTTTCCCGGCGGAAGAGATAACCCCATAGTACGAACGGACAAATGGACGTCCTTCTGAGCGCCCCATAAGCTTTCCTGCAAGCTGGACCGACAGAGCCGGCATTTGAAGAACGGTGGTGGGGAGGCGCTCTTGGAACGTCTCAGAAAGCTCGGATTACCTACACGTTCCGGCAATCAGGCGGATCGCGCGGCGGCAGGCCCGATCCAGGACGGCGGGGCAACTATCGACGAGGGGCTGGCCGCGGTGACGGAGGCGATCCGGCATGTCGTCGATGGGCGGTTGGACGCCCCGATGCCGGATTTTCCGGTAAGCTCTCCGCTTCACCAACTGGTCGAACAGGCCGAGCGTCTGCGGTCGCGCCTCGCCGCTCTCAGTCAGATCATAGAGGACCACACGCTGGAGGAGGGGACCGCCGAACGGCAACGCCGCGATGCAATGACGGCTCTTGCCGAGAACTTCGAGGCGGCGGTTTCTGGCTCTATATCCGGTGTCGAATCCCATGTGGCCGATGCGATTGGAGATTCGACGGACAGCGTGGATCGGGTTGCTCAAGTGGCGTCGGCCGCGACGGAAAGTTCGGCCAGCGTTACCGAAATCGGCCGAATGACCCAACAGACCGCGTCGCTGACGGAACGGATGACGGAACAGACCCGTATTGCGACGGAAACCACATCGGAACTCGGGTCGGCCGCCGGCGATATCCTCGGTGTCGCCGACATCATCCAGACCATAGCCGGACAAACCAACCTGTTGGCCCTGAATGCGACAATTGAAGCGGCAAGGGCCGGCGAGGCGGGGCGCGGTTTCGCCGTCGTCGCGAATGAGGTGAAGACACTGGCGCAACAGACCGCGGATGCGACCGACAGGGTGAAGGCCCTTATCTCCGCGGTCGAGTCGGCGGCCGGTCGCGTGACGGAGGCGACAGGTGCCATCGGTGCGGCGGTGAAAGAACTCAACACGAACGCCGGTGTCGTCGCCTCCGCAGTGGAGGAGCAGCAAACGGCAAACCAGGAAATTGCCGCCAATGCGGAAGAAATTCTCGCCCGGATGCGAAGCTTCGAAGACCGAATGCAGGAAGTGCGGAACGGCGTCCAGAAAATCCAAGACGGGGCGGGCGTCTTTTTGGGGGAGGTTCGCGCGGAAGCGGGGATAACGGATGACGAGATCACCTTCGGGCAAAGCGCGCCTTTGACCGGCGGTGCGGCAAGTCTGGGGACGGCCATGCGGGACGGGATTGCACTGGCCTTCGCGGAAGTGAATGCCGGTGGAGGCGTCGGTGGCCGGAAGCTGAAACTTGAAACGGAGGATGACGGCTACGTTCCGGAACGTACCCTGGGCAATGTCCGTGCGATGGTACGGAGCGGTTCGGTCTTTGGCCTGATCGGGTCGGTTGGGACACCGACCTCGAAACTGGCGGAACTCGTTGCGCGCGGCGGCGGCATTCCCTTTATCGGGCCGGTGACCGGTGCGACTTTTCTGAGGGACCCGACCTTCCGCCACGTCCTGAATATTCGGGCATCGTATCAACAGGAAGTCGACCAACTGGTCGAATGGATGACGGGAACTGTCCGGGCCAAGCGGCCGGCACTGCTGTTCCAGGGTGACGCCTACGGGCAGACGGTTATGGCGGCCCTGGTCAAGGCGCTTGAACCCCGGGGCATCGCCTTGGCGGCGCGGGGAGCGTATGAGCGGCAGACGGGCGATGTCCAACCAGCTTACGATCTTATCCGCCAAGCCGAACCGGGTATCATTTTCATGGCCGGAACGGCCGGACCGACGGCGGCTTTCGTGCAAATGGCCCGACAGGGCGGGCTGCAATGCCCGATGGCGACCATTTCCTTCGTCGGCAGCCGGGATTTTGCGCGCCAGGTCGGCACCGACGGCGCCGGTGTCGTCATCAGCCAAGTGGTGCCACTACCGACCGACAGGTACCAGGGTATCGTCCGCCGTTACCTCGAAAACGCCCGTCGGCACGGCATATGTTCGGAGCCGGATTTTCAATCCCTGGAAGGTTATGTCACGGGATTGGCGGCAGCCGAAATCCTATCCGCCACTGAAACTCCCTTGACGCGCGATGCCTTCGTCGAGGCCGCGACCGGTGTTCAGCACGATCTGGATATTGATGGGTTCACACTGTCTTTCGGTCCGAACCGCAATCAGGGTTCCGATCAGGTTTATCTGACGCAATTGCGCCCCGATGGCGGTTTCGACCTCCTCCGCGCCTGACGATCGGTCGGTTCTTGTCGGGCTTCAATAGGTGGGCGGAGTAACCGCCCAAATCACGATCGTTTCCACCCGTCCCCGGTTCTCGTAACGATGGGGCTGATCGCTCTTGAAGGCGAAACTATCCCCTTCCTGCAACACGATGTGCCGGTCATTGACCCATAGATCCAGCCGTCCGGAAATCACGATGCCGGATTCCTCTCCCTGATGGCTGTAGAACTCTTCCCCGCTCTTGGCGCCCGGCGGGAAGATGCAGCGCAGCAGCTCGATCTCGCCTTCAAGGGTCGGCGACAGTAGCTCGTCGACAATGCCGCTCTTGTATCGCAAGGCGCGGCGGGCACCGGCGCGGACGACAAACTGGGTCAGGTCCGAGTCTTCCTGTTGGGCGCGGGGAAAGAACCAACTGACCGTGACGCCCAGGGCGACGCTGATACTGTGCAGCGCCTTGACCGAGGGGCTGGAAATGCCGCGTTCGACCTGACTTAGATGGCCTTTCGACAAGCCGGCGGCCTGTGCCAGCTCGGCCAGCGTCATCCCGCGGGCCTTTCGCAGACCTTTGATTTCCGCACCGACCCGTTCGTCCATCTCGGACATGTCCTGCACCCGGATGCCGGTATCCTCTCCGGGGGCCAAACCCTCGGCATTGGAGGGGCGCAGTATTCTGGGCAGCGTGTCGCTCATTTCAATCTGCTCGAATTCATATTGCCAATGGCTGGAGACGAGGCGTTTCGACCTTATGCCGGGCTCGGAAATTGAAATCAAGAAAATGAACTATTGACACGATAAGTCCTGTTAAGTGAATTTTTTTATCATAAAGTTCACAAGGGCAATGCGTCCAATGCTTCTCCCGAAAGGATCGAATCCCATGGCCTCGCAGTCGGTGCCGAAGAAATCATCCTATGACGCCATTATCATTGGCGCGGGGCACAACGGGTTGGTATGCGCGAACTACCTTGCCAATGCGGGCAAGAGCGTATTGGTCCTGGAACGCCGCGACGTGATCGGCGGTGCCGCGGTGACGGAGGAATTCGCCCCGGGATTTCGCGCATCCACCTTTTCCTATCTGATGAGTCTTCTGCATCCTCGAATTATCCGGGATTTCGACCTCGGCAAACACGGCCTGGAAGTTCTTCCCTGTTCCGACATGGCGTCGCCCTTGGATGGTGACGACTACATCCTCTTTTCCGAGGATATGAAGAAGACGCAGGAATCCTTTGGGCGGTTCTCCAAGAAGGATGCGGAAATATACCCCGAATTCGACGCCTATCTGAACGATGCCGCAAATATCGTTCGGAAACTGCTTTTCGATACGCCGGTCGATCCGGCCCGGCGTGATTGGAAGGGCTTCAAGGATATGGCCTCCATGGCCTGGAAGTACCGCAAGATCGGCCGGAAGATGTACCGGATCGTCGATATGCTGACGATGAGCGCATATGACTTCCTGCGCGAATGGTTCGAAGACGACCGTGTCATGGCGGTCCTCGCCTATTACGCATCGATCGGTACTTTCGCCGGTCCGAAGACGCCGGGCTCGGCCTATGTGATCATGCACCACGTGATGGGGGAGCATGAAGGCGCCGGCGGATGGGGCTTCATCAAAGGCGGCATGGGGCAGATTACTCAATCGCTCGCTTCCTACGCGCGCACCAAGAATGTGGAAATCGTGACCGGGGCGGAGATAGCCGAGGTGCGCGTCTCAAACGGAACGGCGACGGCGGTCGTCACCGAGGATGGGCGGGAATTCACCGCGCCCGTGATTGCGTCAAACGCTTCGGCGACGGTCCTTTATCGCGATCTGGTTGACGAGAAGCATTTGCCGGACGAAGTGCTGCGGGAGATCCGGGGGTACCGGAGTTTCTCGACCGCCTTCAAGATGAACATCGCCTGCGATCGGCCGCCGCAATACCGCATTCTCGACCGGTTGCGGTCGGAGGGTGCCTTGGGTGACTTCGACTATCCGACCTACATGCATATCGCGCCCGATATCGAGTACCTGGAACGTGCCTATGATGATGCGAAATACGGATGGTTCTCCAAGGCGCCGTTCATTACACCCGTCTGCCCGACCATCGTCGATGATACGCTGGCGCCGCCGGGCAAGCATGTCGTGAACCTGTTCGGCGGCCATGCGCCCTACGAACTAAAAGGCGGGGATTGGGCCGTCGAAAAAGCGAACTTCCGCAAGGCGGTCATCGACGCGGTGGAACGGTTCGCACCCGGTTTCTCGAACGACATCATTGCTGAGGATCTGTTGATCGCGCCGGATATTGAGGCGCGCGTGAACCTGCCGCAGGGCCATATTTTTCACGGGGAACTATCCGCCGACCAGCTTTTCTTCCAGCGTCCCGTCTCGGGATACGCGGATTACCGCACACCGATCCGAGGGCTTTATATCTGCGGGTCGTCAATGCATCCCGGCGGCGGGGTCTCAGGGATTCCCGGCCACAACGCGGCACGGGAAATCCTGCGCGACCAGGGTCATAGAATGTCCTAGAGAGACGGCCGGGCGCCTTAGCGTTCGGTCAGCTTCAATTCGATGCGACGATTGCGGCGATAGGCGATTTCGTCATCTCGGTCGTCCAGCGGCTGGAATTCGGCAAACCCGGTGGCCGCGAGACGCTGCGATGGGATCCCGCGTCGTTCCAGGAATTTCACTACCGAAATCGCGCGCGCAGTCGACAATTCCCAGTTGGACGGGAACCGCGCCGTGGCGATGGGTACGCTGTCCGTATGTCCGTCGACTCGCAGTACCCAGTTTATTTCGCTCGGAATGTCGCGGGAAATCTGGATCAGGGTATCGGCCAATTGTCCCAATTGTTCCTGCCCGGCCGGGCCGAGTTCCGCTGAGCCTTGCGCGAAGAGCACTTCCGACTGGAAGACGAAGCGATCGCCGACGACACGAACATCCTGGCGGTTGCCCAGGATTTCCCGGAGCCGGCCGAAGAATTCGGATCGATAGCGCGCCAGTTCCTGCACCTTGCTGGCCAGCGCAAGGTTCAGCCGCTTGCCCAGGTCGACAATCTGGGCCTTCTGCTCCTTGTCCCGCGCTTCGGATGCTTCCAGCGTTTGATTGAGTGCGGCGATCTGTTCGTTCAACGCGGCGATCTGTTCGCGCAGACGCGCCGATTCCGCCCGGGCCAACAGAACGGCTTCGGTCTGGGCGTCGATTTCCTTCAACTGCGAGCGGACCGCTTCGTCCTTGTCGGCGATCTCAGCTTCCTTTTCCTCCAGCGCCTTTTCCAAAGCGGCCAGTCTGGCCGCGCGCAGGGCAAGTTCTTCGGTCTTCGCCTTAAGTTCCTCTTCCTGTGCGCCGATTTCCAGGGCCTGACTGTCGACCGTCTTCGACAATTCGGTCAGTTCCTCAGTCTGTTTTTCACTTAAGGCTTCCAGATCGGCGACTTGTTGCAGCAATTCCCGGCGCAGGGCGGTCAGGGCGTTGATGTCTTCGGCTAGGGTATCGAGCTCCTTCAACTGCAGTTCGATCGTTTCCTTGTTCGCTTCCACAACCTTGTAGGCGTCTTCCAATTCCTCCCTCGTGCGGGACAGCAGGGCGTCGCTGTCAGCAAGCCGACTTTCGTTTTCCTGCATCTTCGCGCGCAACGCATCGGCCGCGCTTTCCGCCGTCTCAAGCCTCGCCAACACCGAATTGCGTTCGATCCTCAGCGCGCCAAGGGAGGCCTGCAACTCGTCGCGCTCCGCCAGACTGGCACGCAGTTGCGTGGACAGGCTCTCGATATTCGAACGCAGGTCTTCGTTTGCCGACTGTTCCAGGCTCAATTGCTCAGCGATATCGGCGATCTGCCGGTTTAGTTTCTCCAGGGCTTCGTCGCGACCGACCAGCGCTTCATTCAGGTAGAGTTGGGAAATCACGAAGATCATCAGAAGAAAGATGATCACCATTAGAAGCGTCGCCAGCGCATCGACGAAACCCGGCCATATGTCGAGGTTTGTCCTACCGCGCCGTGCTAGTGCCATGGCAAACCTGCCCGGTCCGAACCCGGTCTTTCACGTGATGTCTTTGCAGCGGACCGCATGTCCTTAATCGTCGCCTTCGGCGATGGCCGCAATGGTGCGGGCCAATAGACGAATTTCGCTGCGGACTTCCTGAATGGTTTCGGCGCGTCCCGTATTGGCCTGATCGATCATGCGGTTGAGGCCCGTCTCGATATTATGCAGATGTCGGACCATGATCTGATCCTGTCCGGCAGCGGGCTTGGCCATGGCTTCCATGACGTTCTGCAGCCGCTGTTGGCCTTCCGCCAGTTTCAGCATCAGGTCCTGTTCCGTCCGCATCGTCGTCGTCAATGTTTCCAGGCTGCTGGATAGCGCCGCGATATCCGTATGGGACGACGCCCGCGATTCTTCCGCTCTTGCGATCGTGCGCTGCAGGCTTTCCAGACTATCTGCTGTCTGCTCCAGCAATGCCTGGATATAGGCCGGGACCGATTGTTCGCCGTCGCCGATGGCCGTCGCGCCGCCGCCGCTGAGGCGCGTCAGACTGCTGAGCCATTCCTCCAGATCGTTATAGAACCGGTTTTGCGCCTGTCCTGCCTGCAGGCCCAGAAATCCAAGAACCAGCGAACCGGCCAAGCCGAAGAGGGAGGAACTGAAAGCCGTGCCCATGCCGGAAAGTGGCGCTTCCAGCCCTGCCTTTAATTCTTCGAAGGCGAGACCGACATTTGCCCCACCGACATCGATGCCGGCGATGACGCTGCTGACGCTTTGTACCGTTTGCAGCAGACCCCAGAAGGTGCCGAGCAGACCAAGAAACACCAATAGGCCGACCATGTACCGGCTGATCTCTCGCGCTTCGTCCAGGCGCACGGCAATGCCGTCCAAAAGGGTTTGCATCGCCGTTGTGGACAGGCTGAGGCGGGTCATGCTGCGATCGCTGCGTTCGGACAGCATGGTCGCCGCGGGCGCCATCAGTTTCGGTGCCGCGATGCTGGTCTGCGCGCCATGCGCGCCGCGGCGAAAATTCTCGATCCAGTTGATCTCGCGGTTCAGGCGGCCGACGGTCCAGAAATCGATGCCGATCCCGACGATGAGTGCAAAGACGATCGTACCGTTCAGGAAGACGTTGGCCAGGAAGGCGCCGATCAGCGCTTCGTAGATCAGCAGGCATCCGGCTGCGACCAGCACAAGAAACAGGATCATCCGAATCAGAAAACCGATGGGCCGTGTCACGTTCGCCTCTTTGGTTCCGCTGCCGTGCAAGCCTCAGGCCGGCTAGCAGCCGTTAACGTCATCCGCGATCTGGTCTTACCCGGCCCAAATGCGAACCATCCCGTATCGGTTCGCGCCGGTTCGGCACTGTGTCGGCGTCAGCCTGTCGCGCCCGGAAGTATCACATCCACCCGATTGCCTTCGCCGCCGTCTGTCTTGTTCCCCAGGGCGCGGACATCCATACGCGTACTCCGCACGCCCTTCTTGATCAGATAGGTTCGTACAGCCAAGGCACGGAACAGCGAAAGGCGCCGGGATTCGCTCGCGGTTTCGCCGCTGTTGCTGGCATATCCCATCAACTGGACGCGCATTTCCGGGTTGGCATTCAGGCGTTCTGCCATCCGATCCAGCGCCGCTTCCGAACCGGGCGGCAGTTCGGACGACGTATTGCCGAACTGGATGCTGACCTTGTCGCCGCTCTCCACCACCGCATTGGGATTGACGGAGGCGACTTGTGGTTTCGCCGGGGCCGGTGTGGGCACATTGGCCGTCGCTTTCGGTGCTTCCGCAACGGTTGCCGCGATCGGTTTTTCTGCCGGTTCGACGACAGGCGCTTCGATCTTCGGGATTTCGACTTTGGCCGGAACGGGGGCCGGTACAGGGGCCGGTGCCGGTGCGGGCGCAGGCGTCGGCGCGGATGCCGCTGCGGGTGCCTTGGCCACCGCTGTCGGTTCCGGCTTCGCCGGGACCGGTGTGGGCGCCGGAACGGGTGCGGGTTTCGGTGTTTGGGCAACCGGTTTGGGCGCAGCAGCCGGAGCCGGGGTCGGTGCAGGAGCCGGTTTCGGCGTAGCGGCGACGGGTTTCGGCGTTTCGGCGATGCTAGGCTTCGGCGGCGGTTGTGTCGTGACGCGGACCGGCTCGGGCTTGGCGGGAACCGGGCTGGGCGCAGCGGTGGCAGCGGGCGCTGCGGTGGTGGGGGGCTGCGGCGGCAGGGCGGCGACACGCGGCGCCGTGGATTCCAGCCCCGATACCGGGGCGGATACACCCGACGGCGGTACCGCGGCGATGCTTTGGCCCTGACCCGAAACCAGGCCTGAGCGTGGGGCAGCGCTCGGCGAGGCGAGCAGACTTGTCGGGGCATTCGCGGTCAGGCCGGAAACCGGCGCGCGGCCGTTCAAGGTCGTGCTGCGTTGGGTCACCGGACTGCCCGCGCCCAATACGACGGCGGGTTGGCGCAGCAGTTGGCGCATGTCGGGCGGGGGACCGAGCTTGTCCAACGCGCTCGTATTGACCTCGACCGGATCGCCGATGACGGCGACGCCCGTATAATATTTCGTCGGGCCGTTCGTTTGGGCCAGGGCTGGCGCGGTGATCAAGGAAGTTCCGATTGACCCACCCAGTGACGCGAAGGCCAATGCGGCGGCCATGCCGGATAGGCGAAGACGCGAAAGCGGCTTGTCGGCGCTCTTGCCCCGGCAAGAAACGGCGACAGATGCTGTTATGTCGTTCATGTCGTCACCCAAGAAAGCGGCTCCAAACGAATCATATGAGCGGCACCAAATAAAAGGCGCCGGTCACCAAGTAACAGTATCGGCGGATTCTCCCATCCGGCCAATTAACATTGTTACATTATCCGAGTGACTTGCAGGGCTCAACAGATACTCTCGTTGATCAGCCCTTGGATTTGCCGTCGATATGGGGGATGTCGGTAGATTAATACCGCTTAAGACTGCTTTTCGGACTTTTCAGACTCTCGCAGCGTCTTGCCGAAAGCGTTTTGGATGCCAGCATTGCTGGCGACCACGACCGGGCTGTTCAGTTTGAAGTCCCGGCCCTGCAGATCCGTAACGAAACCGCCCGCTTCCTTGACGATGATCAGACCAGCGGCGACGTCCCAGGGCTGCAGGCCCTGTTCCCAGAACCCTTCATAACGGCCGGCGGCCACATAGGCCAAATCCAGCGAGGCCACGCCCCAGCGGCGGACGCCTGCGGAACAGCCCATGATAGCGTGCAGGCGGCGGATAAAGGTTTGATGGCCTTTCGGGCCGCCGCCGATGCCCATATGCGGGATGCCGGTGGCGAAAACGCTGTCCGCCATCTTGGTGCGGCCGGAAACGCGAAGGCGTTTGTCGCGCAGGAACGCACCTTGTCCTTTTTCGGCCCAGAACATCTCGTCCTTGACCGGGTCATAGACGACGCCGGTGGTAACCGCACCATTCTGTTCCAGCGCGATGGAAACCGCCCAGTGCGGCATGCCGTGCAGGAAATTCGTCGTGCCGTCCAGCGGGTCGATAATGAACCTGTTGGCGTTGTCTTCACCGACGATTTCCCCGCCTTCTTCCATCAGGAAGCCGTAATCCGGCCGCGCCTTCTGCAATTCGCGGCGGATGATGTCCTCTGCCTTCTTGTCGGCGGAACTGACGAAATCGGCCGGCCCCTTCCGGGACACCTGAAGTTGCTCAACTTCTCCGAAGTCGCGCACCAGGGCGCGGCCCGCCTTCTCGGCGGCGCGCATCATCACGTTCAGGTTGGCGGACCGGATCGCCATGGCGAATTTCCTTATTTCGTTTGTTACCGCGACCTTGGCCGCTTAGTCGATCGAAGAAGGGAGGGCCGCCTGAAACCTTTGAGCGGCCGGCACGTCATCAATCCTTGGCGCGTTCCGAATAGGCGCCGTCCGCGGTATGAACCACAATACGGGTACCGGTTTCGATATGCGGCGGCACCAGCACGCGCTCGCCGTTCTCCAGAACCGCCGGCTTGTAGGACGAAGACTGGGTTTGGCCCTTCACGACCGGATCGGCTTCGACAACCGTCATGACGACGGTTTTCGGCAGGGTCACGTTGATCGGCGCGGATTCGTGGGTCTGAATCGCGCAGATCATGCCTTCCTGCAGGTACGCCTTAGGCGCGCCGATAATGTCGCCAGGGACTTCGATCTGCTCGAAAGTCTCGTTGTTCATGAAGGTATAGACGCCGTCGGTCTCGAACAGATACTGGTAATCCGTTTCGAACAGGTCGGCGCGCTCGATGCTTTCCTGGGTACGGAAACGCAGGTTCGTCTTCGTTCCGACAAGCGGATCACGCGCTTCGATCTGCGCGACGGAGGCACCTTTGCCCGGCTGGTTGATCTCGTTCTTCACCACGACCAGCAACTTTCCTTCATGCATGAAGGCGTTGCCGGGCCGCAGATTGATGGCAGTGTCTTTCATCGCGCTTGCGTCCCAGAGTCTGCTATGAATCTATGTGTCACATTTGCCGCCGCCGGATCGTCTAAACATGGAATCGTGGGGGATCCGCCGAATTGCGGCGCTTTCCTATCACCAGGGCCCCCAGCAAGCAACTGTCGGGGCAGGCAAGAGAACGGACGATTGGGCCGATAGAGCATGAATCAACAATTCCAGACCGGCCGATGGTGGTCGCCGGAAGCCGTTGCGGCGCGTCTGCCCAACCTGCGCCGCCGGGCGGCGGTTCGGAACGCTATTTGGTGTTTCTTTGAAGAGGCCGGCTTTACCGAGGTCGAAACACCCGCCCTACAGGTCAGTCCGGGATTGGAACCTCATCTCGCCGCCTTCGAGACCGTAATGCTGCCGCCGGGTCGCGGCGGCGGTCCGTCCTTGCGGCGTTATCTCCACACCAGCCCCGAATTCTCGATGAAAAAGTTGTTGGCCGGCGGCATGGAAAAAATCTGGCAGTTGTGCCCGGTTTTTCGGAACGCGGAGGGGGCGGGTACCCACCAGCCGGAATTCAGGATGATCGAATGGTATCGTGCCGGCGAGGGATACCGGGTTCTGATGCAGGACTGCATCGATCTGCTACGTGCCTGCGCGCCCAAGGGTTCTCCCTATCGCTTCCGCGGCAGGGAAAGCGACCCGCATGCCTATTGGCAGGTCATCACGGTGGATGAGGCCTTCAAATACTATTGCGGCATCGACCTACCGGCGACGCGGGAAGCGAGTGCGGCCGGCACCATGCCGGGGGCCGACGGTTTGCGCGGGGAAGCGGAGCATATCGGCGTGAGAACCGCCGACGGTGACACTTGGGACGATGTCTTTTTCAGGATTTTCGCTGAGAAGATCGAACCGGAATTGGGCCATCCGGCGCCGACGATCCTGACGGATTATCCGGTCCACATGGCGGCCCTGTCGCGCCCCAAGCCGGAAGACCCGTCGCTCGCGGAACGGTTCGAGGTCTATGTTTGCGGCTTGGAACTGGCCAACGCTTTCGGTGAGTTGACGGATGCGGACGAACAGCGGCGCCGGTTCGAGGCGGATATGGACCTGAAGGAAGACCTCTACGGGGAACGTTATCCGGTCGATGAAGACTTTCTGGACGCGGTCGCGCAGATGCCGCCCGCCAGCGGTATCGCATTGGGTTTCGACAGGCTGGTCATGCTCGCCTGCGGCGCGGATGATATAAAGGACGTGCTTTGGGCGCCGGTGGACCAGGAAAGCTGAGCTGATTAAATCACGCGGAAAGGACGGAAGGCCGCCATGGATATCTATCACGTCTGGTGCAATCTGAAGCCGGGTGTCGACGATACCGAATTCGCCGATGCGGCCCATGCCTATCTTCAGCATCTCTGTGAGGAAGGGGCGTTGGCCAATTACCGGCTGACCCGCCGCAAGCTGGGGCTCGGCCATCCCAATCTGCCGGAATGGAATATCCTGCTGGAATTCGAGGATATGACCCAGATGGACCAGGCTTTTTCTTCAGTGGCGAGCCGGACCGATCCGGTGGAAAGTTTCCACTATGCGGTGAATTCGAAGGTTCAGGATGTCTTCTTTGCACTTTACAGAGATTTTCCCGACGCTTTCCGGGAACGTGGGGAGGAGCGGTTCTAGGGCTGCACAGACACCGGTGTGTCGTAACTGAATTCCTGAAGATTATTTCCGGATCCAATCCGATCGACGACGGCGAAGACGGCATCGTCCCGCAGCGCGATAAGCGGCGCGTGCCAGGTGTTCGGCAAATAGCTGACGCCCTGGCGCGGTTGCGTTATGAAGGCGTGAAGAATTCCCGGCTTCCCGTCATCGTCCTCGGCTACCACGACCAGGAACGGATCTTCCGACATGGGGATGAAGGCCTGCGCGCCGAGGGGATGGCGTTCCATCACCGTGATCGGATAAGGGATCTCGACGGCGCGGGTGCGGAACAGGCTGATGCCGGCGCGACCGCCGTCGAATTCAAGCCGCACCCGGTCGTGATGCCGGCCGCAGCGACCGGCGTTGATGATCATGTCCGGGCTGCCTTCGGCATCGAAAACATCGCCGAAGGGATAAAACAGCTCCGCCGAAATCGGTTCGGCTTTCAGGGGGGCGTGTTCCATGATCAGAGCTTAAGCGGCATATGGCGGTTTACGTTCTTATAAAGCAGATAGCGAAACGGCCCCGGACCGCGCGCATAGCAGGATTGCGGACAGAAAGCACGCAGCCACATGTAATCGCCGGCTTCGACCTCGACCCAGTCCTGGTTCAGTTCATACACACCACCGCCTTCCAGAACATAGAGCCCATGTTCGTTTACATGGGTTTCTTCGAACGGAATGACCGTACCTGGCAGGAAGGTGACGATGTTGATGTTCATGTCGTGCCGGATATCAGTCGGGTCGATCATGCGGGTCGTCATCCAGCCTTCATGCCCCGGCGGCATGGGCGAGGGGTCCTTCTCACGGTCGCTGGCAGTGTGGAATTCCGGCGCATCCAACCCGTCCACCCATTCATAGGCTTTGCGGATCCAATGAAAGCATAGGGGCTCGCTGCCTTCGTTCTTCAACGACCATTCCGCCGTGCAGGGAATAAAGGCGAAGCCGCCGGAAGTCAGCTGATGCTTCGTTCCGTCCACGGTCAGCACGATTTCGCCGGCCGTGATGAACAGCCCGTGTTCCGTGCCTTCCTCCGTTTCCGGGCGGTCGCTGCCGCCGCCCGGCAACACTTCCAGGATGTATTGGGAGAAACTCTCCGCGAAGCCGGTCATCGGGCGGGAAATGATCCAGGCCCGCGTATCGCGCCAGAAAGGCAGGTTGCTTGTGACGATATCCGTCATGACCCCTTTGGGAATGAAGGCATAAGCCGTTTTGAAAACTGCCTGACCGGTCAGTTTGGTGGTTTGGCCCGGCATGCCGCCGCGATGGGCGTAGTAGGTCCGTTCGGTCACGAAGATAATGCTCCTGTGTTGCCGCCTTCCATTCGATGGCGTCGCCGCTTCATTCGAGGGAAGGGGTTATTCCATTTCATCGATCGTGTCGTGCAACTGTTCAATCGATTGAAGATGTTTGCGTCCGGGCTCTCCCATCTTTTCGACAACGGCTACGCTGATGAAATGAAGGAGCGACAGGGCCGCACTGTATCGATCGAACGGTTCCGCGCCCCGAACCGAACAGGGGATCGTCCATGTGGCGGCGGATAAGCCCCCCGCGGTTCGGTCGGTGATGTACAGTATTTTGGCCTGCTGCTTGTCGGCCGCTTCAATGACCTTCTCGACCTGTGGGACGCGGCGACGCATGCCGACACAGATCAAAAGATCATCTTCTCCCAGCATGGATATATCCTCGGCCAAGGTCATACCCGCATTTGGCAGGAGTGATACGTGCTTTCTGACCTGAACGATTTGCCAGTGAAGATAAGCGGCCAGGAAGTAACTGTTTCGCCATCCGATGCAGACAACCCGTTTTGCAGTGCAGATCGCATCGACGATCGATCGGAACGAGTCAGGTGAAAGCGAATGCAAAGTTGTTGTAATGTTTTGGGCGTCTTGATCGATATGAAATTGAACGCGCCCTGCGAAGTCTTTCGGCTGATGCGCTTGTTGCATCAAGTAGAGTGGAGAGCCCCAGGTCTGGGCATCGCGGGCGGCGCGTCGGGCTTCATCATAGTTCGTGAAGCCCAGCCTTTTGATCAACCGGGTAACCGCCGCATTTGACCCGTTGGACATCTCGGCCAGTTCTGTCGCGGTATAGGCCGCAACCTCGCCCGGAAATTCCAGGATGAAATCCGCGATCCGCCGCTCGCTTACCGGCAGGGAGGCGTATTGCGCGCGAACGGCCTTTTCCAGCGCCGTATGCGTACCGGTATCCAGCGCATTCTTTGAAGGGGGCGGCGGATTTGTTTTTCTTGTCATGCGTCCATGCTTTCCGACCCTTCGTAGCCTCCCGGTTTTGTGTCCGGCAATACTGATATCATTTTTTTAATAATTGACGCACTGAAAAAATTTTTTCAATCTCGGTTATCGTTTGTTGCACTGCACGCGTCGGTGGAGTGGGGCGGGGCGGTGAACCGGGGGCATATGATGTTCGATCTGCGGTTTTTCGAGATCTATCGCAACGCCGATTTTCTTTGGCGTTTGGCGGAAGGCGCCTATCTCAGCATCGCCCTGTCGGTTGGGGCAGCGTCGATCGGCCTGATCGCGGCATCGCTTCTCGCAGTCTCGCGCTATGCCGAAATTCCTGTCCTGAAGCATGTCGCCGCCGCCTATGTTGAGGTCATCAGAAACACGCCTTTGATCGTGCAGCTCTTCTTCGTTGCGTTCGGCCTGCCGCTCTTGCTCGGTTATCAATGGCCGTTCTGGGCCCATGCAGCACTGGGTTTGACTCTCAATTTCTCGGCCTATTTCGCAGAAATCCTGCGCGCCGGGCTGGTCGCCATTCCGAAAGGACAAGTCGAGGCCGCTACAGCGCTTGGGCTCAAGCCGCATCTTCGCTTCACCAAAGTGATCTTTCCGCAGGTCTTTGCGAACGTTTATCCCTCGCTGACCAGTCAGTTCATCTTTCTGTTCCTGACAACGGGGGTGATCTCGGAAATCGGTGTTGAGGACTTGACCCATGCCGGGGTCTTCATCGACAGCCGGACGTTCCGGTCTTTCGAGGTCTTTATCACGCTCACCGTCGCCTATGTCGCAATCGCGCTCTTCTTCAAGGGATGCATGCTCGCGATCGACCGGCGCTGTTTTGGATGGAAGGGACGGTGATGAAGGAATTATTCGTCGCCCTGTTGGGCCAGCCCTTCGGCATTGTGATCTTCCAGCTTCTCGAGGCGACCCAATACACGATCTATCTCTCGCTGATTGCCTTTGTCGGCGGTGGATTGATTGGCGCGGCGATCGCGTTGGCGCGCATCTCCGGTAAACCGGGGTGGGAAAGGTTTGCTTCCGGATACATCTGGTTGTTTCAGTCAATTCCGCTGCTGATGCTGCTGTTCCTATCCGGGTTGGGTGTGCCGCGTCTGCTGGGACAAGACGTCAATCCGTGGGTTTCCGCGATCATCTCGTTGACGCTTTACGCCAGCGCTTATCTTTCAGAAGTCTGGCGCGGTGCTATCCAGGCCATACCCAAAGGCCAGTGGGAAGGCGGCTACGCCCTCGGCATGCGATTCCTGCCGATCCTGCGGACCATCGTCCTGCCGCAGGCGGTGCGCCTCGCGCTCGCACCGACGGTCGGATTCAGCGTGCAGATCATCAAGGGAACGTCGCTCGCTTACATCATCGGGTTTCACGACCTTATGAACCTGGGAAAGCGCTGGGCAAATGCCCCGGTCGACGGGACGGAGCCCTTCGTAATCTATCCCTTGATGGCCCTGATCTATTTCAGCCTGTGCTTTCCCCTGTCCCGGTTCGCCCTCGTCTTGGAACGGCGGCTGGGAAGTTATTCGAAGGGGCCGAAAGTCATCACCGCATAACCGTCAACTCAAACCAAAGAAACAGGAGTGCCTCATGTTTGGATCCTTAAAGAAAACGTTTGCCCTGGCCGCTGCCACGGCGTCCGTCATGATCGCCCAGCCGGCAATGGCCGACCTCGCCGACATTCTTTCGTCAGGCAAGATCAAGATCGCCGTTCCAGAAAATTTCCCGCCCTTCGGCGCGCTAGGCGCCAGCGGTGAACACGAAGGCTACGACGTCGACGTCGCGAAGTTGATTGCCGAAGACCTCGGCGTGGAACTCGAACTTGTGCCTGTTACCTCGAAGCAGCGGATCCCCTTCCTGGAAACGGATCGTGTCGATCTGGTGATTTCATCGATGGGGGCCAATCCCGGTCGCGCGAAGTCGATCTGGTTTTCGAGTGCCTATGCGCCGTTTTTCTCCGGTGCTTTTGCTGCGCCAGGGATGACGATCAACTCGCCTGCGGACCTTTCCGGGAAGAAGATCGGGCTGACCGGCGGGTCGCTGGAAGATCTGGAATTGACCAAGATGGCGCCGGCGGACGCCGAGATCATCCGATTCGGCGATAACGCAGCGACCTTGTCGGCTTATGCATCCGGACAGGTCGATGTCCTGGTGACGGGCAGCGTCGTGGCCGCTGATTTCTCCGCCAAGAACGCGGACAAACCCATCCAGACGAAATTCATCATCAAGGATTCTCCCTGTTTCATCGGCGTGAAGAAGGGAAGTTTCGATCTGTTGCAATGGGTCAACGTGTTCATTCTCCACAAGAAACTGGGCGGTGACCTGAATACCATGTCGCAAAAATGGTTCGGTCAGGATCTGCCGCCGCTGCCGGCGCTGTAAGGGCATAGTGGCATTGGGCGGGAGCTTCATTTCCGCCAAAGAGGAACGCCGGTCCCGATGGTTCGGGTCCGGCGTTCTGCGTTTTGCCGACACGCGTCAGCTTTCGATAAAGGCCAGCAGATCGGCATTGACCAGGTCGGGATGTGTCGCGAAGAAACCGTGCGACAGGCCCTCATAGGTTTTCTGTGTGCCGTTCTTCAGCAATTTGATGGCCTTGTCGGCGGAATTCGCGATCGGCACGATCTGGTCGTCGGAACCGTGCAACACCAGGGTCGGGACCGTGATCGCCTTCAGGTCTTCCGTGAAGTCGGTTTCCGAGAAGGCGGCGATGCTGTCGTAATGCGCCTTGGCGCCCCCCTGCATGCCTTGCCGCCACCAATTCTGGATCAGGCCTTGGCTGACCTCCGAACCCTCGCGATTGAAGCCGTAGAACGGACCGGAGGGGATATCCAGATAGAACTGCGCCCGGTTCGCGACCAATGCCGCCCGCAATCCATCGAAGACCTCGGTCGGAACACCGTCCGGATTGCTGGCGGATTGAACCATGACCGGCGGCACCGCGCCCAGAAGGGCGGCCTTTGCGACGCGACCCGGTTCTTCGCGGGCGACATAACGGGCGACGACCCCGCCGCCGGTCGAATGGCCGATGTGAACCGCGTTGTTCAGATCCAGGTGGCGAACAAGGTCCGCCGTATCGGACGCATAGGTGTCCATGTCGTTGCCGGTATCCGTTTGGTCCGATCTGCCATGGCCGCGCCGATCGAACGCGATGACGCGATAACCCTGGGACAGGAAGAACAGCATCTGGCTGTCCCAATCGTCGGCACTCAACGGCCAGCCGTGGTGGAAGACGATCGGCTGTGCGGTTTTCGGACCCCAGTCCTTGTAGAAGATATTGGTGCCGTCTTTGGCGGTGAACGTGCTCATAATATTGTCTCCTTCAGTCAAGTCTTGCGATTGCGATGTTGAAAAGGCCGGAAAAGGGACGGCGGCGAGGGCGAGGGCGGCGGCGCCTGTGCTCAGGACTTCCCGCCGGTTCGGCGTCGGGCCGTTACTGTCAGTTCGGTAAACCATCTTTGTCCTTTCCCCCGGTCGGGGTGCTTCGATTTCTTGTGGACAAATCTAAGGGGGACGAGATGAACTGGCGCGTGGCGGAAATGACAATTGAAGGGTCAAAACTGACAAATGGTTGCGCAGAGCGATATTCTGGCCGAGATCGGCGTGCTGATTTATCCGGATTGCCAATTGGCGGCGGTATATGGGCTGACGGATCTTTTTCGCATCGCCGGCGAGTGGTCGGTCCGGGACCCAGACAAGAAAGGTCCCCGGCCTGCCATCCGGGTATCGCATTGGCAGGCGGAGGAATCGTCTGTCGACGGCAGCAAGGGTGAGCCCGTCTGCGTTTGGGATAGCCACGCAGGTCTGGCGCACCGTCTCGACTATGTCATCGCGCCGCCAAGCATCATCATGCCCGAGGATATGAAGCCGATGACCCTGGCGGCCAAATGGCTGAGTGATCGGCATGCGGCGGGCAGCAGGGTATGTTCTGTCTGCGCCGGTGCCTTCGTCTTGGCGGAAAGCGGCTTGCTGGACGGTCGCAGGGTGACGACCCATTGGGCATTTGCCGCCGAGTTGGGTGAACGGTTCCCGTCAATTGACGTTGCGGAAGAGAATATCGTTCTGGACGATGGTGACATCATGACGGCCGGCGGCATTCTTGCCTGGGCCGATCTGGGGCTGACGCTGGTCGAACGGTTCATGGGGCCCAGCGCGATGCTGGCCACGTCCCAATTCCTGCTGATCGATCCGCCGCGCAAAAGCCAGCAGCCGTTCCGGCATTTCCTTCCCCGATTCGATCATGGTGATGAAGTGATCCTAAAATCACAGCACCACCTTCAGGCTTCGGTCACAGAACCGCATTCGGTCAAGGAACTGGCGGCCGGCGTCGGTCTGACGGAACGCACGTTTCTGCGCCGATTTGCTCGTGCGACCGGACATAGGCCGACGGAATACCTGCAACAGCTTCGCATTGCGAAGGCTCGCGAAACGCTCGAATTGACGAACCGGTCGGTCGATCGGATCGCTTGGCAGGTCGGCTATCAGGATACGGCGGCCTTTCGAAAGGTCTTTCAGAAATACACCGGTATTTCGCCCCATCTCTATCGGCAGCGTTTCGGGGTTTACGATCGAAAACCCGATAGATGAGGGTGGTTCCGGCGCTATCTTCTTCCGCCGCGCCGGCTTTCTCTCGATGCGCCGATGACTGCAGCCCGCCACCTAAATCTCTTCTCCATGTAACCTTAAGGATGCAATCATCGACCGGTCATGCATAGGATCGTATTGTATCCAAGTACCTCTCGGCAGTATGGTCTGTTCGAAACGCGGTCAGCAAAAACAGGACCGATCTCGGGAGCGAGTCCCGAAGCGGTCGCTGCGCGGATACCGACTGAATTCCGGTCGGATCCTGGACGAGACAGGGACAAATCGATGACATATTTTGATGTGCGGCATGTGACGAGCCGGGGCCTCGGAATATCCTATCCACTGGCGCGGTCGGGCCGAAAGATGACCGCCCGTAAGCTGATCAGCGCGGCTTGCCTCGGCACGACGTTGCTGACTTCCGCCTGCCAGACCGTGGAAGGCCTGTCGAACGACCTTGGCATTCAGCAGGTGTCCAAGGACGACGCCTGTGCCGAGCAGAGCACGGCGCTTCGGGAATCGCAGGGATACTTCGAGCGCAGCATCATTCAGGGCGCCGTGATCGGCGCCGTCGGCGGTGCAATTCTCGGTGGCATCCTGGGCGGTGGAGACGGTGCGTTGGCTGGGGCTGCGGTCGGGGCGGCGGCCGGCGCGGGCGGCGGTTACCTGGCGGCGCGGCAGAAGGAGTCTTCTGACCGAACCGCTCTGGGCAACACCGTCTATCAGGACGCGCAGTATGAAACCGGGGAAATCGTCCGGGCGCTCGCGGCCTTCAATCGGGTCCGCGATTGCCGTCTTGCCAGGGTAGCGACCATCAAACAGCAATTCGGGGCCGGCCAGCTTTCCAGGGAACAGGCCCAGGGCATGCTCGATGTGGAGAAAAGGCGGTATGCGGACGATATCGTCGTGGTGAAGGCGATCGCCGGCAAGATCGACGAGCGCCATCAGGAATTCGTCACGGCCGTAGAGACCATTTCCGAAGACAATGCGGAAGCTTCCGCCCTGTTGGCCCGTGCCAAGGCGGCGGAACAATCGGATTGGAACAATCCCGATGCACCGGCTGTGTCCGAACCCGCTTCGGCTGAGGACATGGTCGTCGCCAGCACGAATCTGAATGTTCGGGCGGAGCCGAGCACGACCAGCGCAAAGATTGGATTGCTTGAGGGCGGCACGGCCGCGCTTCGCACGGGACCCGATCAGAATGGCTGGACCCCCATCCAATTAGCCAACGGTGCCAATGGATTTGTCGCCACTCAATTTCTGTCCGGTTATGAAGGAACGGCGCCTGTGGTCAGCGCACAGCAACAGGGATCCGGGCTGTCCCTGGCCTCGGTGACCCGGTCGGTTTCCAGCGACGCGGATACGGAGACGCGGACTGTTGCCGTTCTGTATGAGGGGCGGGAAAAGCGGATCGAACTGGATCGCCTGACCCAAACCGCGGAACAGGAAGAGAGCACAGCCTTCTCATTGGACGGCTGACGGCAGAGGAAAGTCGTGTGTCGCATGTCACGGTGGTCAGGTTTGGGACGGACGTTAACGGGTGCCGCGCTTGCTACGCTCGTCGCGGTCAGCTTTCCCACTGTTCGGGCTGAAACCCTACCGGAGCTTCCGACCGAACCGATCCTTGTCTTGAACGGCGTCGGTCATACCGCATCCGCCAACCGGGTGCTGGTCTCGCGGGATGGCGCCCGCGTTTTCACGATCTCCGACGATCAAAGCCTTCGTGTCTGGCGGCTCGACGACGGGGCGTTGCTGGACGTTGTCCGGGGGGCGATTGGCCCGAGCGACGAGGGCGCGCTGTACGCGATTGCCGAAAGCGACCGTTTCCTCGCCGTCGCCGGTCGCGCCGGATGGGACTGGGCGGACGGCAAGACGTTCGTCCGCGTGATGTCCGCGGCCGACTTGACGGTCAAGGGGGTGCTTACCGGGCTGCCGTCGCCGGTCGTCGATTTGGAGTTCTCGGGTGACGGTAAGTATCTGGCCGTGGGGTTGAGCGGCGGCGGGGCCGGCGTCCGGGTTTTCCAACTCGGGCGCGGAGAACCCGTCGTGAAGGACTCCGACTTTCCGGAAGGCATCGTCGATATCGCTTTTCTACCGGACGGGCGGCTGTTGGCGCTCGGTGCAAGCGGCAGGTTGCGGGCCTATATAGTCTCGACCGGGGCGGTGGATGTCGACGCCGCCTTGCCTGCAGGCGGAAAGCCCTGGCGGCTGGCGCCGGCGCGCGGCGCGGACCTGGTTGCGGTAACCCATCGTGCAAGTCCGGAAATCCTGCTGATACCGACGACCAACCAGGCCCGGGAAGGGCGCATATCGATTGACGCCGCGGCGGGGACGGGATTGGCGAATGCCGCCTGGGGGCAAGACGACAAGATCATGTATGCGGTGTCGGACCAGGAAGGCCTCCTCCAAAACGGTGTCGTCGTGACCCGGCAGTTGGTTCGCGTCATGAACGTCAAGGGCGGCCAGCGCGCCGAATTCGATTTGGCCGAGGCGGGCGTCGAAGCGCCGCTTGTCGATATCGTTTCGGTGCCTGCCGCGGGGGGAGGGGATACCCTGCTCTTCACCTCCACCGCCGGCGATTGGGGCGTCCTGGATGTGAAAGGTGGAGGACAACCGATCCTGCGTTTCGTCGTAAGGGCCGAGGGGGGAAGCTTCCGGGGCGGGGCCGCGCGTCGTCCAGCTGTGAACGAAGACGGATCGAGCGTTGCCTTCTATCCCGGCCCGTCGGCAAGCCAACGGGTTCTGTTCGATGCGAAACGCGCCTCGCTGGAGGGAGTTTCGGAGGGATTGGAGACCTTTCACGAAGCGTCGCGCAATGCCGGAAAACATGTTCTCGACCTGGATGTCGCACTCGCTTCGGCCAGCGTGGATGGCCGGATCGTTCCTCTTCGACAAGGGGAGAGGGCATTGGACATCATCGCCTCACCGACAGGGACGGAGGTCTATGTAGGGTCGAACCATTATCTTCGCCGCCTGGCGCCCGACACGCTGACGGAAACCTGGCGGGTGCCCGTGCCCGCGCCCGCCTGGGTCGTCGCCCCGTCCGCGAATGGTTCGGTGGTCGCCGCGTTCCTGGGTAATGGCATCATCCAATGGCGGTCCGCCACTGACGGAAAATTGCTGAAGTCTTTCTTTGCGACCCGTGACGCAAGGCATTGGGTGTCATGGACGCCCGAGGGCTATTTCGACCACAGTGCCGAGGCAAAGGACAAGGACGGAACGTCGTCCAGTGGTGCGCAATTGATCGGCTATCATCGAAACCGCGGATACAAGGATGCGCCCGAATTTCTGCCGATAGACCGATTGTACAAGAAGTATTACCGGCCGGATCTGGTCGCTTACGCGTTGGATCCCGAACTGCCGACCTTGGCCGCTTCCACCGGGACTGGCGGCGCGCCAAACATCGCGGACGTCATCGACAAGAACGTGCCGCCGCCCATCGAGATCGTCGAGGCGTGCGGGATCAATGAAGTCGGTGGGGCAGCCGGCTGCACCACGCCGGAACCCGTTGCGGCGGTGGCCGGCACCCGCAGCACGGCAACGCGGACATTGCGGGCGACCCTGCCGGAACACATGCGCGACCGGTCGATGTTGGAGTTCATTCTCAAAATCGAAGATCACGGCAGGCGGTTCGGGAAGGTCGAGATTCGCCGCAACGGCGCACTCCTGACATTGCGGCGGACCGGCATCGTCGAGCAGAAGGACGCAATCCTCATGCGCTACCGCGTCCCGCTTCTGACGGGCTCCAACACGATTACTGTCAGTGTCTACGATGCCGAGAACCTCGTGCAGTCCGAACCGCTGACACTGGTTGTCGAGGGAGACACCGGTGCCAAGGTCTCCGACAAGACGATCAGAGTATTCGCCGTTGGCGTTTCCGATTACGCCGTCGATATGTTCGACCTGCAAAAGGGGATCGCCAGCAACGACGCTTTCGGGATCGCCGCCGCTTTTGCCGAAACCGTGCGCAAGGGCGGTCTCTACGCGAAGTCGCAGACGACCGTGCTGGTCGATGAAAACGCCACGAAGGATCGCATTCTGAAAGGTCTGCAGACACTGGCTGAAGAGTCGAAGACGATCGACACCGTCATTGTCTTCTTTTCCGGTCACGGGGATGTGGTCGATGGAAACTACGCCTTTGCCCCCCACGATCTGGGCGCGCGGGGAGGCGATGTCCTGGCGGAGGCTAGCGCCGGCCAACAGTTCGGCGATTCCGCTGTCCGGGATCTCTTCCGCAGGGAAGGTTTGAGCCAGACGGAGATCATGAGCGAGTTGGGCAAGATCGAATCCGAAAACCTGATCCTGATCCTGGATACATGTTATGCCGGGTCATTCAAGGCGCTGAATGCCGACCAGCGTCAAGTGATGTCCCGGTCCGTGGTGGAACGTGTCGCCCATGATTCCGGTCGATTCATTCTGGCAAGTGCCCGGGGGCTTGCCCATGACAGTGACGGCAAGGACTATCCCCCCGGTCAAGGACACGGTCTGTTCACGTCGAATGCCTTGGACGGTCTGCATGGGGCCGCGGATTTCGACGGTGATGCGATCATCTACCTCACGGAATTGGGCGGCTATGTTCGTCGGGAGGTGGAAATGGAGTCAAAACAGACCACGGTGCCGCAGGTGCCGGTGATCAAATTCTACGGCGATCCGTTCTTCCCGCTTGCCGTTGTTGAAAAAGGCGCCGAGACGCCGGCGGCAAACTGAAGCAGCGCTAATTTCGGAACGCGTCTTCGATTGCTGCATTCATGGCCTGGACTCCGGCGGCACTTCCGTCCGGGTGGTTCCAGACGGCGCCGACGACGGCCAGAAAGTCGGCGCCAGCCCTGACCAGGGGCGCACAGTTTTCCGCCGTGATGCCGCCGATGGCGACGCACGGGACTTCCATCGTTTCCGACCAGATTTCCAGCGTCTCGATCTCCGCCTGATGCTGAACCTGTTTAGTGCCAGTTGGGAAAAAGGCGCCGAACGCGACATAATCGGCCCCGGCTTCCGCGTCGACCATGGCGAGATGGCGGGAATTGTGACAGGTCGTCCCCACGATGGCGTCCGGTCCGACCGCCGCGCGGGCCGATTTGTAATCGCCGTCCTCGCGCCCGACATGAACGCCGTCGCAGCCCAGTTCGGCGGCAAGGTCCGGCCGGTCGTTTAGAATGAAGGCGACGTCCCGCTGATGCGCGATCGGCATCAGGGTCTGAACCGCCCGGCGAATTTCATCATCTTGGACGGAGGCTTCGTCCGTGCCTTTCAGGCGCAACTGCAGACAGGCGACGTCGCCTGCGTCCAGGGCAGCAGCGAGCTGTTCCGAAAACGCCGCCAAGTCGAAACTCGGCGGCGTGATCAGATAAAGCCGGCAGGCCGGCCCTTCGGTTTCCTGAGAGGAAGAGCCGGCAGCCAAGGCGTTAGGCCTTGCCCTGATAGATCTTGATGATCGTATCAAGCATCTTCAAAGCATCCTCACGCGGACGCTGGAAGGTGTTGCGGCCGATGATGGAGCCGTTCGCCCCACCGTCGCGCAGTTCGCGGATTTCGTTGAAAACATCGTCCAGGCCCTTGGCGGCACCGCCCGAGAAGACGACCAGGCGACGGCCGTTGAAGGAGGACTGCATGACATGCTCGACGCGTTTCGCCAGCGTCGAAATGTCGATCTTTTCCTTCTCGTAGACCTTCTTGGCTTCCGGCTGTTCCAGATGGGCCGTCGGCGGCTTCACCTTGATGATGTGGGCGCCGAGCTGGGCGGCCATGTGGGCTGCATAGGCGCAGACATCCAATGCCGTTTCCCCGTCCTTGCTGAGGTCGCCGCCGCGCGGATAGGACCAGATCACGGTCGCGATGCCGTAGGCCTTCGCTTCTTCGGACATTTCGCGGATTTCCTCGATCAGGTCGAAGGCCTGATCGGATCCCGGATAGATCGTGAAGCCGATGGCGGCACAGCCCAGACGCAACGCATCGCCGACGGAACCGGTGATGGCTTGGTCCTTGGACGTCGCCCAGGAATTGGAGGAGTTGACTTTCAGGATCGTGGGGATCGCGCCTGCGAATGTATCGGCGCCCGCTTCCAACTGGCCGAGCGGCGCGGCATAGGCGTTCAAGCCGGCATCGACGGCGATCTGATAGTGGTAGTGGGGATCATAGGCATCGGGGTTCGGGGCAAAGCTGCGGGCGGGGCCGTGTTCCCAGCCCTGGTCGACCGGCAGGATGACCATGCGGCCGGTGCCGCCCAGGCGGCCATGCATCAGGATGCTGGCCAGGTTCCTCTTCGTGCCCGGATTGTCGCTCTCATAATTGGCGAGGATCTTTTTGACTTTCTGCGTAATCTTCATGGCAACGCCACCCCTTAGCTGAATTCCGGCGCGCCGGTCGGCTACCAAATCGTTGGCTGGCCCGGTTCGCCCGATTGTTTGCGATATCCCCTCCCGCCACGGAACGCCTTGCACAAGGCCCCAGCAGCAGACGGTGTATCGTCTACACAGGGAAAGGTCGGTTTTCAACGCTTTAGGGCCAGAGAAACGCCGCCATCAGGGGACTTTGTCGACCCCCTCCGGCTTGACCGGGCGGGGGCGGGGTGTGAAAACCGCGCGCCTGCGCAGCATGGAAGAGAAGTATGAGCGGTTCAGAGAAAAACTCGGTCGGTGGCGTGTTGGACATGCGGCGGTACCGTCCCTGGCACTGGGGACTATCCGTACTGTATGGGTTGCTGATGCTGGCTTCTTTGCCATCGGCCCTGGTCGCCCTGAAACTGACGCCCGCCGAGGGCACTTCCGAGGGGCTTTTCTTCGCGATGTCTCTGGCGATCGCGGCCATACCCTTTACCATCGCGGTCTGCCTGACGGCGAGTTGGATGTATCACAAGGGCGGCGCGCAGCGGGCCGCCTTCATCCCTTACGCGATCCCGCTGATCAATATTGCAGCGGCACTTATCCTGAGGTCGCTGATGATGCAGTCCGCCGGGTGATCAATCGCGGAAATCCACGTGGATATGGTTGCCGTCCGGGTCGTGAATATTGACCTGGGTGATGCCGAAATCCGTCAGCGTGTTCAAGCGGCTGGGAATGCCGTTCGCTTCCAGCTTGTCGATGAACCCATCCTTGTCCGTGCCGGCCAGGGCGAAATGCTCCAATTGCAACTGCTCGGCCATCCCGGGTTGGTCGCTGACCTCGACCAGATGCACGATCGCGACGTCCCCGGCATAAAGCCAGGCGCCGCCGAAGGAAAAGTTCGGGCGCGGGCCCAAGGTCAAACCCAGAATGTCCCGGTACCAGGCGATCATCCTTTCCAGGTTCGCGGTCCTGACATTGACATGGTCCAGTGATTGTATCGGCATTTTTCTATCCTCCCCGGTCGGACCGTTTGGTCGATCCCCATATTGATAAAGACTGACCCGCCTTCATACTTGCCGCAAGAGGCCGGGTGCCGGTCTTCCACTCGATCGACAGCCATAGCGGAAAATCGACAGGAGAAAATTGATGGACAGGAAGGTGATGCTGCTGACCGGCGGCACCCGTGGCATTGGCCGCAAGATCGCGGACGAGGCGATCGCCCGGAACTGGTTCGTCTCAATCGGCGCGCGGGATTCTTCCGCACAGAAACTAGGCATCGCGCCCGGGGATGGGGAGGTCGTTTCCTATGACGCGGCGAAAGGCGGAGAAGGGGACTGGGTTGCCGGCGTCCTGGCGCGGCAGGGCCGGATTGACGCGATTGTCGCTTGTGCAGGGATTTACGACCCCGCCAGTATCGTGACCGGAGACGACGACCGCGTCCTGCATCTGTTCGAAGTCAACGTCCATGCGCCGCGCCGACTGGCCGCAGCGGCCTGGGACGCGCTCAAGGTTTCCGGGCAAGGGCGGGTCGTTGTTCTCGGCTCGCTGTCGGGGAAACGCGTGAAGTCCGCCGGTTCGGGCCTTTATTCCATTTCCAAATTCGCGGCGGTGGGTCTTGCCCATGCTTTGCGTCACGAGGGATGGGATGACGGGATCCGTGCCACCGCGATCTGTCCCGGCCTTGTTGCGACCGATATGGGCGCGGCGGCAGCAGGGAACAGTCACGCTCTGGCCGCAATGACCCAGCCGGAAGACCTTGCGAAAGTCACGCTGGACGCAATGGAAATGCCGAACACGCTCTCTCAGGCGGAAATTACAATCAATTGTCAGTTGGACGGGATTTTCTAAGACCGTATCCGTTGCCTAGACCTTGAGCGGCTGGACCCTGACATTGCCGTCAGGATCGCAGAGCAGGAATGTGTTCGGACCGACCGGCTGCCAGCCTTCTTCATCGGCGCCGAAAGGTTCGGACACCACCAGCGTGCCGATATCGTCCTGCCGATAATACAGGCTGGGCGGGTTCGGGTCGCTGGAGTACCGCGCGGCATACAGGCGCTGACCGTCCGAAAACGCCGTGGTCATGCGGAAGGGGCTGTCCAACCCTGTTACTTCGGCAATCTCTTCGATCCGGCTGATCGTGGCCTCCATCGCCCCTTGCGGATCGACTTCGACGCCGTTCGCCAACAGATGCAGGAAGACCGCTTCGCTATCCGTTGTGCCCTGGCGGTGGACGTAAAGCTCATCGGGCAGGGCGTTGTCGATGATGCGGCGCAGTTTTTCGTACTGACCGATCTGGCCGTTATGCATGAACATCCAGCGTCCGACCACGAAGGGGTGGCAATTCGCCCGCATCGTTTCCGTTCCGGTCGAGGCGCGGACATGGGCGAAGAACAGGTGTGAGCGGATCTGGTGGGCAAGCGCCCGCAAATTGCTGTCGTTCCAGGCCGGCAGGACCTCCCGGAACAGTCCCGGTTCCTCCCGTTCTCCATACCAGCCGACGCCAAAGCCGTCGCCATTGGTCGTGGTCGCGCCTTGTCTGGCACGCAATGACTGATGGATCAGCGAATACTCCGGAACGAAAAGCAGTTCTTCGAGAAAAGTGGGATCACCGCGAAAGGTCAGCCAACGGCACATTTTTTCCTCACCCGCACGCCCACTCCCAGGTCAAAGGTGCGGTATTCACGCACAATTCGGTGCCTGCGCCAAGAGGGATCGCAGGGCAGGGGCCGGAGGGGTGGCAGGAGGACATTCGGCCGGGAAACGAAAAAGGGCCGGCCCGAAAGGGCCGACCCTGAAATGCTATCCTGCGAAAATCGCGGGATTTGAACCTTGCTTAACGCAGCTTGCCCATGGCGACGGCCGTGTCGGACATGCGGTTGGAGAAGCCCCATTCGTTATCGTACCAGCTGAGAACGCGGACCAGCGTGCCGTCGATGACCTGCGTCTGGGTCAGGTCGAAGGTCGAACTCGCCGGGTTGTGGTTGAAGTCGCTGGACACCAACGGTTCGTCGTTGATGCCGAGAATGCCCTTCAACGGACCCTTCTTGGCGGCTTCCTTGATGGCATTGTTGACCGTCTCGACATCCGTCGCCTTCTTGGCGTCGAATTTCAAGTCGATCAGGGAGACGTTGGCCGTCGGCACACGGACTGAGGTTCCGTCCAGCTTGCCCTTCAGTTCCGGCAGCACGAGGCCGACCGCCTTGGCAGCACCGGTGGAGGTCGGGATCATCGACTCACTCGCGGCGCGGGCCCGACGCAGGTCCTTGTGCAGCGTGTCGACCGACGGCTGGTCGCCCGTGAAGGCGTGGATCGTCGTCATGAAGCCGCGCTCGATACCGATCGCCTTGTTCAGGACCGCCGCGACCGGGGCCAGGCAATTGGTGGTGCAGGACGCGTTGGAGACGATCTTGTGCGTCTTCTTCAACGTTTTTTCGTTAACGCCATAGACGATGGTGTTGTCTGCATCCGTGCAAGGGGCGGAGACCAGGACGCGTTTTGCGCCGGCTTCCAGATGGGCGGAGGCCTTTTCCTTGGAGGCGAAGATACCGGTGCATTCCAGGGCGATATCGATGCCCAGCTCTTCCCAGGGCAGTTCCGCCGGATTGCGGATGGCGGTCACCTTGATCTTGCCTGCGCCGAGGTCCATCCAATCCTTGCCGGACTTAACCTTGCCCGGAAAGATGCCGTGGACGGTGTCATACTTCAGCAGATGCGCGTTCGCTTCGACCGAGCCCAGATCGTTGATCGCCACGAACTCGATGTCTTTGCGGCCGGCTTCCATAGCGGCCCGCAGAACCAGACGGCCGATCCGGCCGAAACCATTGATCGCAACACGTACAGCCATTTTGCTTAGTCCTCTCTTATTTGTCGCGCTTGCTGCGCGCCTTCAAAATTCCAACCGCCTGTTTAACGACCGCATCGGCGGTAATGCCGAAGTGTTCGTACAACTCGCCCGCAGGCGCCGAAGCGCCGAAGCTATCCATACCGACAAAAGCACCGTCCGGGCAGAGCCATTGATCCCAACTTTGACGGACACCCGCTTCGACGGCGACACGAACCGCGTTTTCCCCGAGCACGCTGTCCTGGTACTTGGCCGATTGCTTGGCGAACAGGTCCAGGCTGGGCATTGAGACGACGGCGGTGCCGATCTTCTTCTTTTCCAGAATGGCGCGGGCTTCGGCAGCGAGCGACACTTCCGATCCGGTCGCCATCAGCGTGACCTGACGCGGCCCGACTTCGGCTTCCTGCAGGACATACCCACCCTTGGCGGACAGGTTCCTGGCCGAATGCTTGGTCCGCAACGTCGGCAGGCCCTGGCGGGAAAGCGCCAGCACGCTCGGGCCGGTCTTGTTTTCCAACGCGATCTGCCACGCTTCCGTGGTTTCCACGGCATCGCAGGGGCGAAGTACGGTGACATTCGGCATGGCACGCAGGCTGGCCACATGCTCTACCGGCTGGTGCGTGGGGCCGTCTTCGCCGAGACCGATGGAATCGTGGGTCATTACATAGATGACACGCTGTTCCATCAGGGCCGAAAGCCGGATGGACGGACGGCAGTAATCGGTGAAGACCAGGAAGGTGCCGCCATAGGGAATAAAGCCGCCATGCAGCGCAATGCCATTCATCGCGGCGGCCATCCCGTGCTCGCGCACGCCGTAGAAGATGTAGCGGCCGGATGCATCCTTGGCGGTGACGGGCGGCATGATACCTGTCTGCGTCAAGTTGGAACCGGTCAGATCAGCGGATCCGCCAACCATCGACGGCACGGCCGCGGTCAGAACTTCAAGAGCCTTTTGGCTGGCCGCCCGGGTCGCGATTGTCGGCGCGGCCTTTGAGAGTTCCTTCTTGTAGCTGGCGACGATCTTATCGAAGTCTTCGGGCAGATCCGTCTTGATAAAGTCATTGAAGGCGCGGCGGTCTTCGACGTTCTTCTTCTTCAGCCGACCTTCCCAGGCTTTGCGCGGCTTCTCACCCCGCTTACCGGCATCGCGCCAGGCTTTCAGGATGTCTTTCGGGATGACGAAGGGTTTGGCATCCCAGCCCAGTTTCTCGCGAGCGCCTGCAATTTCCTCGTTCCCCAATGGTGCGCCATGGGTAGAGGCCGAACCGGCCTTGGTCGGCGCGCCGTAACCGATCACGGTGCGGCAGGCGATGAGGGAAGGCGTATTCGTCTTCTGCGCGGCGGAGATCGCTTTCTCAACCGCTTCCGGATCGTGGCCGTCAACGGCCTGCGTATCCCAGCCGCTGGCCTGGAACCGTTTCAACTGATCGTCGGAAACCGTCAATTCGGTCGGGCCGTCGATGGAAATGTGGTTGTCGTCGAACAGCACGATCAGTTTGCCGAGGCCGAGATGACCGGCCAGGGAAATCGCCTCGTGGCTGATTCCCTCCATGAGGCAGCCGTCACCGGCGATCACGTAGGTATAATGGTCGACCAGCTGTTTGCCGTGACGCGCCTCGGCCATGCGTTCGGCCAGAGCCATGCCGACCGCATTGGCGAGGCCTTGGCCGAGCGGTCCGGTCGTGGTTTCGATGCCGGCGGCGTGACCGTATTCCGGGTGGCCCGCGGTCTTCGATCCGAACTGGCGGAAATTCTTGATCTGCGCCAAGCTCATATCCTTGTAGCCGGTCAGATGCAGGATCGAGTACAGCAGCATCGATCCATGTCCGGCGCTCAGGACGAATCTATCGCGATCGGGCCAATCCGGTTTCGACGCGTCGAATTTCAGAAACTTGGTGAAAAGAACGGTGGCGACGTCGGCCATGCCCATCGGCATTCCAGGGTGGCCGGAGTTGGCCTTTTGAATGGCGTCCATGGAAAGCGCGCGGATTGCATTGGCCATGTCGCTGTGTTTGATGGCGGTCATTGCTGCTCAGTTCTATCCGTTGGGATTCGGGCTATGCTTTGACGGTTCCGATCGTGGAACCGACCGACGCCGCCGTAGATGCGTGGGGCGGTCTAGACATCCGCCCTTTGCAAGGCGCGCGAAACATGCCTATGCAACTCTGTTAGGTCAATAGCGCTACGCCTTGAACGGATTGCATTTCCCAGGGTCCGGCGATTCCTGCCGTCACCTTAAGGTTGAGGTTATGGGGTGGGCGGATCGGTTGACGCTCCATGGCGCATCTGCAAAATTTGACTCAAATTGCGAAGGGTTTCTTCTTGCCCTTTGAGTTCGTTCGAAAACCTTGGATCGGCGGCAGGCGTATGCGCCTTCCGATACGGAGTATTTGATGAGTGACCGGGAGAAGGTGCTGCGGCGTCTGGAAGCGGCGGTGGCCGGGTTGGAATCGGCGGCCGAACAACGGATCGCGCGCGCCGGACAGCATGATGATGCGGAAGCACACGCCCTTCAGGGTGAATTGAATGCAGTCAGGAAAGAGCGGGATCAACTGTCCACGCAGGTTCAGGATCAAGTGAAGCGCAATACGGATCTGGGCGCGCGTCTCGACAAGGCGATCGCGAAACTGAACAAGGTCCTGGAGAAGGCATAGGACCTGACGTAGCCTTTACCACCTGCTAATAGAGAGTCCCCGCCAATGGTTTGGCGGCCCTACCTAATTGAACGGATTGAAAAATGGCCCAAGTCGATATCATCGTGAATGGTCGCAATTATTCGGTGGCTTGCGACGACGGGCAGGAAGAACACCTCCACAGTCTGGCGGCCTATCTCGACAAGCGGGTCGGGGAACTGTCCGCGTCGATGGGACAGTTGGGAGACGCCAGGCTCTTGGTCATGGCCGGGCTGCTCATTTCCGATGAATTGTCGGACTGTTTCGAAGAAATCAAATCGCTGCGGGCCGAACTGGAATCGATGTCGCAATCGGCGCCAGCAAAGGCCGCACCGGCGACCGAAGCCGATGACGGTGAGCTCGAAATACTGGAATCTTTGGCGATGCGACTGGAAACGGTTGCCGAGAAACTCGCGGATGCCTAACTAATGCAGTTGGGGCGCGCGCTGCGCGGTGCGCCACGCCATTGTTGTCCCGGGGGCTATAAATTCCTCTAGGGAGCTGTCCCTGCCGGGATCCTGGTCTCGGTACTACGGCGCCCACCTGCATTGCAGGCTCCAGGGGTACATTACGGCGAACGGCCGAGGTGGCCGCGTCCCGCAAGTTTCGATGACCCCGATTGCCGATATTGATGGCGGTCGGGGTTGTTCTTTTCCGCCGGGTCCCTGTCTTTGCGAAGGGCCGGTGGATTATTCTTGAAGTGATCGGGGCATGCGGTTGGAGCTGCAGGATCAAAAGAAGGCCGCCCGCAAGGCGGCATCCGCCGCACGGAAGGTGGCGGCGCGGAATGCCGGCCCGAATGCGGCGGCCTGTTTGGCCGACACGCTGATGCATGCCATTCCGTTGGACGGCGTCGCGGCGGTATCCGGATTTCTGCCGATTGGCAGCGAAATCGATGTGCGGCCATTGCTGTCCGGTTTTTTGAAATGCGGCGTTGATATTTGCCTGCCGGTCGTCGTGGGAACGGATCGTCCGCTTGTTTTCCGTCGTTGGCGGGAGGGCGACCCGATGATCGAAGAAGCGTTCGGGACGCGCGCGCCGAGGCCGGAAGCGCCGGAGGTTGAGCCCGACTTGCTGTTGGTGCCCATGCTGGCCTTTGACCGTGCCGGATTCCGTTTGGGATATGGCGGCGGGTTCTACGATAGAACCCTGGAGCGGTTGCGCGCTGTGAAGCCCGTAATGGCTGTCGGAGTTGCTTTTGCCGGCCAGGAAGTGGCCTATGTGCCGCACGATGGGCTGGACCAGCCGCTCGACTGGGTCGTGACGGAACGGGAAGCGATACGGATTTAGACGATTGGGCGGTTGAGCCCGATCTTGAAAGGTTTGGAATGCGGTTTCTTTTTTGCGGAGACATTGTCGGGAAGGCCGGGCGTGATGTCGTCACGGCGAATGTGCCGCGTTTGCGCGACCAGTTGAACTTGGACTTCGTCGTCGCGAATGGCGAGAACGCCGCGCATGGTTTTGGCATCACCGGTAAGATTTGTGACGAGTTGTTCGATGCCGGTGTCGATGTGGTGACGGGCGGCAACCATTCCTGGGATAACATCGATATCCTCTCCAGGGCCGATGATGAACCGCGCTTGCTGAGGCCCGACAACTTTCAGCCCGGTATGCCGGGGCGTGGTGTCGGTGTGTATGAAACTGCGAAGGGCCTTCGGGTCCTCGTCGTCAATGTCCTCGGACGCCTGTTCATGGACATGTACGACAATCCGTTCACCAGCCTGGAAAAACACGTTCCCGCATCGCTGCCTGTTGAGGCGGGTTTCGACGCGGTCGTCGTCGATGTCCACGCGGAAACGACGAGCGAGAAGAACGCGATCGGCCATCTCCTTGATGGTCGCGCCAGTCTTGTCGTCGGGACCCATACGCATATCCCGACCTCCGACACGCGGGTTCTGCCGGGCGGCACCGGGTACCAGACCGACGCGGGGATGTGCGGCGACTACGATTCGGTGATCGGCATGGACAAGGCGAGTTCTGTCGCTCGATTCCTGGGCGAACTGCCGCGCCCGCGGATGGCGCCTGCCGATGGCGAAGGGACGCTTTCGGGCGTTATCGTCGATACCGATCCGGCAACCGGACTGGCTTCTAAAATCCAGCCGATCCGGGTTGGCGGCCAGTTGCAGGTGGCCTGGCCTTCGACCTGATCGGCACGATCGGGCCGAAATTTTCCGAAATGGGCACGACTGCCCAAAAAAAGCCATAAACACCGGCTAGATAGGGTATCGACGGACGGTGCGTCTCCGACGGGGAGGTGCCGATCGTTGTTCCGAGTCGGCGTTGTCACGCGGCATAGAATCACGGCGAATGAGCAGGGAAACAGGCGGTTTGGTATCGACATTCCGGCAGGGACGACTACAACCCCGGGCACAATCCTGATCGCGGGTGCGGCCGGGAAATCCGTTCCGGCGGGCAGGGTACCGCCCGACCGTCCGTACGGATCCCCGAATTGCCACCCCGGATTTTTCGCGGATCCAAGCCGAAGGTGTTGAAATGGCAGGTCATTCCAAATTCAAAAACATTATGCACCGCAAAGGTGCACAGGATAAGAAGCGGTCGTCGCTGTTCGCCAAATTGGCGAAGGAAGTGATGGTCGCGGCAAAAATGGGCGGCCCCGATCCGGCGGCGAATGCCCGTTTGCGGGCGGCGATTGCCACCGCCAAGTCCAACAGCATGCCCAAGGACAATATCGAGCGCGCAATCCAAAAGGGCGCGGGCGGCGGCGACGATACCGATTACGAGGAAATCCGCTACGAAGGCTACGGACCCGGCGGTATTGCGGTTATCGTCGATGTGCTGACCGATAACAGAAACCGTTCCGCGTCCGACGTTCGCGCGATCTTCTCCAAGGCGGGCGGCAGCATGGGAGAAACCAATTCGGTCTCCTTCATGTTCGACCAGGTCGGCGAAATTCAGTATGGCGCCGATGTGGCGGATACGGACACGATGTTCGAAGCGGCACTGGAGGCCGGTGCCGAAGACGTCAGCAGCAGCGAAGACGGGCACGAAATCATTTGCGCGTCTGACAGCTTGCATGCGGTGGCCGGTGAACTGGAAGGAAAGTTTGGCGAGGCGGAAAGCGTTCGCTTGGCCTGGAAGCCCCAGACGCTCGTTCCGGTCGATGCGGACAAGGCGGAATCCATTCTGCGGCTGATGGACAATCTTGACGATAATGATGACGTCCAGAATGTCTTCGCCAATTTCGACATCCCCGACGAGGTGATGGAAAGCCTGGCAGGTAAGTGACGCGGTGAGGATACTCGGGCTCGATCCAGGTCTGCGCCATACCGGCTGGGGTGTGGTCGAAACCGAAGGCACCCGCCTTCGGTTCGTCGCATGCGGCACGGTAGACCCGCAGACCGACGGGTCCATGGCCGAACGCCTGAAAGATCTTCACGATGCCTTGGTGGAGGTTCTGCGCACCCACAACCCGGATGAGGCCGCCGTCGAGGAGACATTCCTCAACAAGAACCCGGGCTCTACCTTGAAGCTGGGACATGCGCGTGGCGTCGTTCTGCTGGCGCCGGCGCTATTCGGTCTGCCGGTCGCCGAGTATTCGGCAAAGAGCGTGAAGCAATCCGTCGTCGGTACCGGGGCGGCAACCAAGGATCAGATCGACATGATGGTCCGCACCTTGTTGCCCGGCTGCAATCCGCCCAGCGCCGATGCGGCGGATGCCCTGGCCGTTGCGATCTGTCACGGCCATCTGGCGGGAACCAAACGCAGTTGGTCGGCGGGTAGCAAGGATGCGGATGTTCGCGCCGCCTTGGCCGGGGGGCGCCGATGATCGCACGATTGAAAGGGCTGCTGGACGAGGTCGGCGACGACTGGCTCATCGTGGATGTGGGCGGTGTCGGTTATCTGGTCTTTTGTTCCGCCCGCACCCTGTCGCGGCTGCCGGGGCGGGGTGAGGCGGTCCGACTGGATATCGAGACCCACGTTCGAGAGGATCATATCCACCTCTACGGTTTCGGCGATGCGTCGGAACGCGCCTGGTTCAAACTGTTGACGGGCGTTCAGGGCGTTGGCGCCAAGGTTGGGCTGGCGATCCTTTCCGTATTGTCCCCGGAACAGCTGACACAGGCGGTCGCGGCGGGCGACAAGGCCGCTATCGCGCGGGCGAATGGCGTCGGGCCGAAGCTCGCCGGGCGGATCGCAAGTGAATTGAAGGACAAGGTAGGCGCTCTGACCCTTGGGGCGGCGGCGAAAGCAACGGTCGCCGGGGAGGCAGGCCCGGTGGGCGGTGAAGCCGCTCCGGCAGGAAGTTCAGCCGATGATGCCGTCTCGGCCCTGGTGAATCTGGGTTATGGGCGCAGCGAGGCGTTCGGCGCCGTGGCGCGCGTCATTCAGGACCACGGCGCTGACGTGCCGCTCGGCGAACTCGTCCGGCTTGGCCTGAAGGAACTGGCGCAATGAGCGACGGCTACGCGGCAAATCCCGAAGCGCGCCTGGTCGACGGCGAACGCAATACCGGCGACGGCGTCGAGGACAAGGCCGAGAACCAGCTTCGGCCGCAAACGCTCGATGATTTCACCGGTCAGAAGGCGGTGCGCGAAAACCTTTCGGTTTTCATCCAAGCGGCCAAGGCGCGCGGCGAGGCGATGGACCACACCTTGTTCTATGGTCCGCCGGGCTTGGGCAAGACGACGCTGGCGCAGATAATGGCCCGCGAACTGGGGGTGAATTTCCGCGCGACGTCAGGGCCGGTCATCGCCAAGGCAGGCGATCTGGCGGCGCTTTTGACCAATCTCGAACCCCGCGACGTGCTGTTCATCGATGAAATCCACCGGTTGAACCCGGCGGTTGAGGAATTCCTCTATCCGGCGATGGAGGATTACCAGATGGACCTGATCATCGGGGAAGGGCCCGCGGCCCGCTCGGTACGGATCGATTTGGCGCCCTTTACCCTGGTGGCCGCCACGACGCGGGCGGGTCTCATTACCCGTCCCCTTCGGGAACGCTTTGGGATCCCGCTTCACATGCAGTTCTACACCGAGGACGAACTGACCTTGATCGTCAGTCGGGGCGGACGCGTTCTCGACATGCCGCTGGATGAAGGCGGCGCCCGCGAGATTGCCCGTCGCAGCCGCGGCACGCCGCGCGTTGCCGGTCGGTTGCTGCGCCGAGTGCGGGACTTCGCCTCCGTAGCCGGCGCCAAGGTCATCGATACCGAAGCGGCGGACAGTGCCCTTCGCCGGCTCGATGTGGACGACCGGGGCCTGGACCAGATGGACCGGCGTTACCTCATTTGCATGGCGGAAAACTATGGCGGCGGACCGGTCGGTGTTGAAACGCTGGCCGCGGCGTTGGCGAATGAACGGGACGTGCTGGAAGAGGTCGTGGAACCCTTTCTGATTCAACAAGGCCTGGTGCAGCGGACCCCAAGGGGCCGGATGCTGACGGTGCAGGGTTGGCGTTATATCGGGTTGGAGGCGCCGCGCGCCGCGCAGGCCCAATTGGATCTGCTGTCCGGCTCGGGCCAGGACGCGCCGGGTGACGCATGACCGAAAGCGCAGCGCTGAGTAAACCCGTTTTCAACTACCCGATCCGCGTCTTCTACGAGGACACGGATGCTGCGGGAATCGTCTATTACGCGAATTACCTGAAATTCGCCGAGCGGGCCCGGACGGAGTGGTTGCGCCATCTAGGGTTCGATCATATCTGGCTGAAACGGCAGCACGGCTTGGTTTTTGCGGTGCGTCGCTGCACGGCCGATTATATCAGGCCCGCACGGCTCGACGATCTTTTGGATGTACGCACCGCGGTCACGAAGGTGGCGGGGGCGACAATTGAAATGGCCCAGGACATTTACCTGGGCGATACCCATTTGGTTGCGGTCCAGGTCAAGTTGGCCTGCCTCAACGAAACAGGGGCGCCGATGCGCATGCCGGCCGATCTTCGGCAGGCGATGCGGGTAACGGAATAACCGAGAGGAAGGACACGCGGCCGGCAACGGCCGCCGTGGCAAGTGGGACTGAACGGCATGGAACAGGACGCGGTAAATCTGGTGCAATTGGGCGGCTCCGCCGAAGTTGTCGAGATGACGATCTGGTCGCTTTTCTGGCGCGCAGACATCATCGTGAAAATCGTCATGGTCTTGCTCGTGCTTGCCTCGATCTGGTGTTGGGCGGTCATATTCGACAAGGTCCGTCGGATCTCCAAGCTTTCCAAGGCGGCGAACAAGTTTGAGGACGCATTCTGGTCGGGCGGATCTCTGGACGATCTTTTCGAGCGGATCGGCCATCAGCCGAAGGATCCCATGTCGTCAGTCTTCGCCGCGGCCATGCGCGAATGGCGGCGGTCGTCCTCGTCCCTTGCGCCCGGCGGGAACTACAACGCTTTGGAGCAGCGCATCGAACGCGTCATGCAGGTCGCGGTCGGTCGGGAAATGGAGCAGTTGGAACGGTATCTGCCGTTCTTGGCTTCCGTCGGCTCCGCGGCGCCCTTCGTAGGCCTGTTCGGCACGGTCTGGGGGATCATGAACAGCTTCACGGCGATTGCGGCCACCAAACAGACCAGCCTTGCGGTGGTTGCGCCTGGTATCGCCGAAGCGCTGTTCGCGACCGCATTGGGGTTGGTAGCCGCCATTCCGGCGACGATCGCCTATAACAAGATCTCCACCGATCTCGGCCGATATGCCGCCCGGTTGGAAGCTTTTGCGGGTGAGTTCAGCGCCATCATTTCGCGCCAATTGGAGGCCGGGGAATAACCGATGGCGATGGGAACCATCCAGAACGGCGGCGGTCGGCGCGGTTTCTACCGGCCCCGGTATCGGCCGTTGGCCGATATCAACGTTACGCCTTTCGTCGATGTGATGCTGGTGCTCTTGATCGTCTTCATGGTCACCGCCCCGCTGTTGACGGTCGGCGTACCTGTCGATCTGCCGCAGACCAAGGCCGCGTCGATCAACGACGATGTCGAGCCCGTCGTGCTGTCGATCAAAGCCGACGGACAGATCTTCATCCAGGAGACGCCGATCGAACTGGAAGCCATCGCGCCGCGCCTTGCCGCCATTCAAGAAGCGCGCGGTGTCAGCGCGGAGCAGCTGCGCGTGTTTGTGCGAGGGGATCAGGCGATCAACTACGGACGGGTGATGGAAGTCATGGGAACCGTCAGCGTCGCCGGATTTACCAAGGTCGCCTTGCTGGCGAAACTGCCGGACCAGAAGTCCGCAGACGGAAACTGAGGCGCATTTCGATGCGACTATTGGGAGCCGCGTAGGGCATCATGCTCAAATGGGTCATCCTGTCCGGTGCTTTGCACGTCGCGATCATCGTGGCGTCGCTGATCGCTTGGCCGACGCCGGAACGCGATTTTTCGCCGATGCCGGTCGTCATGCAGGCCGAAGTGGTGACGGAGCGCGACTTGGCCCAACAGAAGTTGCCGGAACCGGTCGAGGAACCGGAGCCGAAAGTGGCCGATGCCGCCCCACCGGAAGCGCCCCGTCCCCCGCCTCCGCCGCCGCCTCCACCCCCGCCGCCACCTCCGCCCCCGCCGCCTCCGGCGCCGGCAGCTGTGCCGCAGCCGGCCGAGCCCGTGCAGGCGGAGCCGGAGCCGGCTGTTGAACCGGAACCGGCACCCGAACCAAAGCCGGAACCCGAACCGGCGCCCGAACCCGAGCCGGCGCCGGAACCCGAGCCGAAGGCCCAGCCCGAGCCGCCGCCGGCGCCCGCGCCGGAACCCGTGCAGCAGGCTGCGACGGAACCGGAACCCGCGGAGGCGCAGGCCGACGTCAACATGCCGCGTCCGCCCAAGCGCCCGAAGCAGGAAAAGCCGCGCAACGACTTCACCAGCGTGCTGCAGACCGTTCAGGACCTGAAACAGGATCCGCCGCCGCCGAAAAAGACGGAACCGGAAAAGAAAGAGCCTGAGAAAAAGGAAAGCCTGGCGGACGCGGTGAAGCAGGCTTTGAACAAGTCGGAGCAGCAAGCCCCGAAAACGCAGGTTTCCAGGGCTGAGACGGCCTTGAATTTCAGCGAAATGGATGCGCTGCGCCAGCAGTTGGCCGGTTGCTGGAATGTCCCGGCCGGGGCGCGGAACGCGGAAGACCTGGTGATCGAGGTTCGTGTTCGGGTGCGGCCGGACAGGACTGTTCAAACCGCCGAATTGACCGATATGTCTCGTGCATCGGATCCGTTCTGGATGGCGGCGGCGGAGAGTGCCCTCCGCGCGGTCCGGAATCCGCGGTGCAATCCGCTGCAATTGCCGCCGGACAAGTATGATGTCTGGCAAACCATGGTGATCACATTCAATCCCCGGGAGATACTAGGCTGATGTTCAAACGTGCGAGTGCGAGTTCCATCCCCTCCGGCATGCCGGGCGAGACGGAGCTTCAGCGAAGCGGACTGATGCTTGTCAGCTTGCTCACCGTCTTGGTCATGGTTCTGGCGGCATTGCCCGCCCGTGCCGAACTGCGAATCGACGTCACCCGCGGCACGGTGGAGCCGCTGCCGATCGCGATTTCGGAATTCTTCGGCGTTGCACCCGAAGAATCGGAGATCGGCAGGGATATCGCCGACGTGATTTCCGCCAACCTCGAACGGTCCGGTCTTTTCAGGCCGTTGGACCGCAAGGCCTTCATCCAATCCGCGGCAAGCATCGATGTGCGCCCGCGGTTTTCCGATTGGCGCGTCATCAATGCCACGGCGCTGGTCAACGGGTCGGTCGAAAGCATGCAGGATGGGCGGGTCCAGGTTCAGTTCCGACTTTGGGATGTCTTTGCCGAAGCGCAGATGGTCGGTCTTGTCTACACGACGGAGAAGAGCAACTGGAGACGGATCGCGCATATCATTTCCGATGCCGTCTACAAGCGTCTGACAGGAGAAAGTGGATATTTCGACACGCGCATCGTGTATGTGGCGGAAAGCGGAAAGAAGAATGAACGCGTGAAGCGCCTGGCGATCATGGATCAGGACGGCGCCAATCATCGTTTCCTGACCGACGGCCGCGCGCTGGTGCTGACCCCGCGCTTCTCCCCGACACAGCAGGAAATCACCTATCTCAGCTATTTCAACAACAAGCCCCGGGTCTATTTGTTCAACGTGCAGACCGGTCGGCGGGAACTGCTGGGTGAGTTTCCGGGGATGACGTTCGCGCCGCGTTTCTCGGCGGACGGCAATTCGGTTCTGATGAGCCATGCCCGTGAAGGGAATACCGATATCTATATCATGGACCTTCGGACTCGGCGGCCGATCCGGCTGACGGATCATCCCGATATCGATACCGCGGCGACCTTCTCGCCGGATGGTTCTCAGATCACCTTTGAATCCGACCGTAGCGGCACGCAACAAATTTACGTGATGAATTCCGATGGTAGCGATCAGCGGCGTATCAGTTTCGGTCAGGGCCGTTACGCGACACCGGTCTGGTCTCCCCGTGGCGATCTTATCGCCTTCACGAAACTGCGTGGCGGGAAATTCCATATTGGTGTGATGCGGCCTGACGGTTCCGGCGAACGCCTGTTGACCGAGAGTTTTCTGGACGAAGGACCCACATGGTCGCCGAACGGCCGCGTCATCATGTTCTTCAGGCAGGAACCGGGGGACGAAGGCCGTATCCACCTTTATTCCATTGATCTGACCGGATATAACCTGCGCCGGGTGGTGACCCCGGGATTCGCATCCGATCCCGCTTGGTCGCCCCTGAATCCATGAAATAAACCGGAATAAAAATCTGTTTAATGGGTGTTTTTTCCGAAAAGGAGAGTGTGGGCGCGTGGAGGCGTGTTTCCGTATTGAGGGGCCGGTTTGATTGTGTTGCTAAAGTGCTTCAGCCCGACCACTAAATACATGGAAAGTAAATTAAATTGAGTACTTTGACTTGGTACGGTGGTTGAATTTGGGAAATCGCCGTGCTTAATATGCCACCACTCAGCCGGGTGTATCGGCTGTAGAGAAACCTCATTCGACACCGGCGCCGCCCAGCGACGGCCGGGCAAAACCTCTAGGGGGTGCTATAATGCGCTTTAAAATCCTCAGCCTTCTCGCGGCGCTTGTGCTGGTTGCTGCTTGCGAGACCGCTCCGGAAGAATCTGCGGATTCCGGTTCCAGCGGCACGCAAACCACCAGCTCCACGACTGCGACGCAGGCGCCGGCCGCTCCGGCTACGAACCAGATCGCGCCGGGTAGCGTGAAGGACTTCCTCGTCAATGTCGGCGATCGTATCTTCTTCGATTTCGACCGTTCCAACATTCGTGGCGATCAGGTTGCTACGCTTGAAAAGCAGGCCGCTTGGCTGAAGCAGTTCCCGGGCGTCACCGTGGTCATCGAAGGCCATTGCGACGAACGCGGCACGCGTGAATACAACTTGGCGCTCGGTGAGCGCCGTGCGAACTCGCACAAGGATTACCTGATCAGCCTTGGTGTCGATCCGAACCGTATCGAAACGATTTCCTACGGTAAGGAGCGCCCCGCCGTTCTGGGTTCCAACGATGCTGCCTGGTCTCAAAACCGTCGCGGTGTCGTGGTTCTGAAGAACGCTGCGGCCAGCTAATTGCCCGCAGGGATCGGGACGGGGCCTTTCAAAAAGCCCTGATCCGCTGAGTTGAAACGGGAAAGTCTTGGGAAACCGGGGCTTTCCCGTTTGTTTTGTTTGCCATATTTTTGACGAATTCCTGCCGTAGACAGAAAACTCGGAATCGCGCGATCTGCGCATATTCCGCAACGCTGCAAAGAATCCGGGGATTGTGACTTGATCAACGCTGTACCGAACGTCGCCCGCCGGGAAAGCGGGCCCTTCCAGAAGATCGGAACCGTCATCGTTTTGGCCGGGCTGGCCCTTGGCGGGTTGATGTTGACGGGGCCGTCCCCGGTATTTGCGCAGGATTCCTCATCGGTCAGTCAGCAATTGCAGCGGCTGCGCCGGGATATCACCGATCTGCAGCGCACGGTCTTCGCTGGGGCGAAGCCGCCGGCGGATTCAGTCGCTGCCGCGCAAGCGCCCAGTGAGGAAACCGCTCAGGCGACGGCTCGGTTGCAGCTTCGTATTCAGGCTCTGGAGCGGGAAATCCGCACGCTTACAGGACGCATAGAGGAAACCGGTTTTCAGTTGAATACGATCAGCAATCGTTTGGACAAACTCGTTTCCGATGTCGACTTCCGTTTGCAGGCGCTGGAGCGGGGTACGCCAGGGCAGGGACAGCCGGGCGTTGCGCAACAAGGCGCCGTTTCGCCGTCGGCGAACGTGCAGACTTCCTCTGCCGCGACCCTTCAGCAATCCGGAGCGCAGGCCGGCACCACGGTCATTACGTCGCAAGGATCGGTCAGTACCCAGCCGGCACAGCCTGGGGCGGGCCTGAAACCGGGCCAGCAAGCACTGGGTCAGATTTCGCAAAATCAGTTGCAGCAGAGCCAGGCGGGGCAACCGGTCACGCCGTCCGCAACTCAGCCGCAGATCGCGACGGCGCAACCGGCGCCGACGCCGGCGCCTCCCACGGCGGCCCCCGGTCCGGCGCCGGTGAATGCCGCGGCGCCGCAGACCGCGAACCTCGTCACCCTCCCGCCCGGCTCTGAAAAGGAGCAGTACCAATACGCCTACGGCCTGCTGCGCCAGGATTTGGATCAGGCGGAAAGCGCCTTCAAAGCCTTTCTAGAGGAGCATCCCGAAGGACCCTTCGCCGGGAACGCCATGTATTGGCTCGGCGAAACACATTACGCGCGCAGCAACTTCAGGGATGCGGCCGCCGTCTTTGTCGACGCCTACACGAACTTCCCGAATGGCCCGAAAGCCTCGGCAAGCCTCTTGAAGCTGGGCATGTCCCTGGGCCAATTGGGGAAGAAGGATGCTGCCTGCGCCTCTTTCGCGGAACTGAAGACCAAGTATCCGGATTCTGACAGCCGGGTATTGGAACGCGCGGATGCGGAAGCGAAAAAAGTCGGCTGCCCCTAATCCCGAACGATTTGATCCGGGGCACCCCGCTCGTGCGGCCGACAGATCGCGACGACCTGACCGCTTAGTGCCGCATTGGTTCGAAGAAGCCATGTCCGTCTGCCTTCGGGAGGCGGCGGTGCCGGCCGACGCCAATACAGGCTTCCCCGCACTTGCCGTCGGATGTTCCGGCGGTCCGGACAGCATGGCCCTGACTTGTTTGCTTCGGAACTGGTCGGACAGCCGGTCTATCCCTTTAACCGCCCTTATCGTCGATCATGGTTTGCGACCGGAAGCTTCTGAAGAGGCGGCCCAGGTCGCGGATTGGCTGAAGGACCGCGGCGTGCGGGCGGTCGTCCTGAAGCACGAAGGCGATCGTCCGAAAAGGAATATTCAGGCGGAAGCCCGGCGGATGCGCTACGACCTGATGCGCGATTGGTGCGCGGCCGAAGGGGGCCAAGTTCTTGCTGTGGCGCATCACCTCGAAGATCAAGCGGAGACATTTCTGCTGCGTCTGGCACGGGGAAGCGGTGTCGACGGTTTGTCTGCCATGGCGCCCGTCTCGGGTTTGCCGGGCGATCCCTATCGGAATGTGACACTAATTCGTCCGCTTCTGGATATCCCGCGTGATCAGGTCCGCGCGGTGCTTGAAAAAACTGATTGGCCTTTCGTGTCGGATCCAAGCAATCGCGATACCCGGCACGCCCGGGTACGGATGCGGAATTTGGCCGGTACGCTGGCCGATGAGGGACTCGACGCAACCCGTTTGGCGCGGACCGCGCAGAACATGCGCCGTGCTCGCGCCGCCCTTGAATCTGCGACCGCGGCGTTTCTTGCCGGACATGCCTCCTTGGATCCGCTTGGATTTGCTTCACTCAAGCGGACGGCCTATGCGGCGGCGGACGAGGAAATCGCGTTGCGGGCTCTATCCGGCCTGCTGCGTCTGGTTTCCGGCAGGGACCAGCCATTCCGGCTCGGCCGGCTGGAAGACCTCGCCGCCGGACTTAGAGGAAACCCGCCGGGACCCCGGACATTGGGCGGCTGCCGGGTCGAAACACGGGCCGGGAACATCCTCCTCTGTCGGGAAGCATCGGCGATCGGTCCGCCGGCGCCGGCGCAGCGGTCGATGCTCTGGGACAGCCGGTTCAGATTGGAAATCGACGGCGACTTTGACGGTTTGACGGTGGGGCGTCTGGGGGCGGAAGGGGTGCGCCAGGCCCGGGCTGGCGGTTTGGCGGGCGATCTGTTCGAAAGTCTCCCTGGCGCGGCTAGAGCGGCGCTGCCGGCGCTTTGGAAAGGTGAGGCGCTTGTCGCCATACCCGGGTCCGTGGGCGATCGGACCGGTCAATTGGAATGTCCCACTGCAGGTTTCGTCACTTTCGAGTTCGCCGGAATGGCGGCCTGGTCCCGGATGGTCCGCGGAAACTCTACGCCTGGGCCCTCGCTCAGGTCATGATTCTGCGCTAGAATGCCGCGCCGGACCTTTCAAATTCCGGTCCGGCGCACTATGTACATGCCTGCGCCGCGGCGATAATTTCACAGAACAGCAGCAGTAAAGCGGCACAAGGATACAGTGGAAGCACATAAACGCATCGTCGCTCGGCGGGTCCGACGGTGTGAATTCTTGAAACGGAAGGTTTCTCAACGGTGAATCTATTCGGCAAGAACATCATTCTTTGGGTCGTCATCGGCCTGCTTCTGATCTTGTTGTTCAATCTGTTTCAGGGAGCAGGACAGCACGATCAGCACGAAGGCATTCCTTATTCGGATTTCGTAAGCAGCGTCGAAGCCGGCAATATCAGCGACGTCACCATCAAGGGCCCGAACATTTCCGGGCATTTCAAGGGTGGACAGGCGTTCACGACCTATGCGCCGAGCGATCCGCAGTTGGTGCCGCGCTTGACCGAATACGGCGTCGCCGTCACGGCTGCGCCGCAGGATGACGGCGTGCCGACATTCCTGTCGATCCTGATCAGCTGGTTCCCGATGCTGCTGCTTATCGGCGTCTGGATTTTCTTCATGCGCCAAATGCAGGGCGGCGGCGGCAAGGCGATGGGCTTCGGCAAGTCCAAGGCCAAGTTGCTGACCGAAAAGCACGGCCGCGTGACGTTTGAAGATGTCGCCGGTATCGACGAAGCCAAGCAGGAACTGGAAGAAGTCGTCGAATTTCTGAAGGATCCGCAGAAGTTTCAGCGCCTGGGCGGAAAGATTCCGAAGGGTGTTCTGCTGGTCGGTCCCCCGGGTACGGGTAAGACCCTGACGGCGCGTGCCGTCGCCGGCGAAGCGAATGTGCCCTTCTTCACCATTTCCGGTTCGGATTTCGTTGAAATGTTCGTCGGGGTCGGCGCCAGCCGTGTCCGCGACATGTTCGAACAGGGCAAGAAGAACGCCCCCTGCATCATCTTCATCGACGAAATCGATGCGGTCGGCCGCCATCGCGGGGCCGGCCTGGGCGGCGGTAACGACGAACGCGAACAGACCCTCAACCAGTTGCTGGTCGAGATGGACGGCTTCGAAGCCAATGAAGGCGTCATTCTGATCGCGGCTACCAACCGTCCCGACGTTCTCGACCCCGCGCTGTTGCGTCCCGGCCGTTTCGACCGCCAGGTGATCGTACCGAACCCGGATATCATCGGGCGTGAGAAGATCCTGCGCGTGCATCTGCGCAAGGTGCCGCAGGCGCCGGACGTCGATGCCAAGACCATTGCCCGCGGGACGCCCGGTTTCTCCGGCGCCGACCTCGCCAATCTGGTGAACGAAGCCGCACTATTGGCGGCGCGCCGGAACCGTCGTGTCGTGTCCATGCAGGAGCTGGAAGACGCGAAGGACAAGGTCATGCTCGGTACCGAGCGCCGGTCCATGGTGATGACCGAAGACGAGAAGAAGCTGACCGCCTATCACGAAGCCGGTCATGCCGTCTGCATGATGCACGCCGAAGGGCACGAGCCCCTGCACAAGGTAACCATCATTCCACGCGGCCGCGCGCTTGGCGTGACCTTCGCCCTGCCGGAACGCGACAAGCTTTCGCAGTCCGAAAAGGAATTGAAGGCCCAGATCACCAGTCTGTTCGGCGGGCGCCTGGCGGAGGAGATGATTTTCGGCAAGGAAAACATCACCACCGGCGCGGCGCACGACATTCAGCAGGCGACGAAGATCGCCCGGGCGATGGTCACCAAATACGGTTACTCGGATAAGCTGGGCCGCCTGCAGTACAGTGAGGACGAGCAGGAAGTCTTCCTTGGCCATTCAGTGACCCAGCGGAAGCATGTTTCCGACGCTACCGCGAAACTGATTGACGAGGAGGTCCGTCGGTTCGTCGAAGAAGGCGAAAATCGGGCCCGTGAAATCCTGACGACCTACAAGGAAGAGCTTGAGAAGATTGCTCAAGGCCTGTTGGAGTTCGAAACCCTCGACCGGAACGACATTGACCGTCTTTTGCGCGGTGAGCCGGTTGAGCGGGACGACGACAGCGGCGGATCGCCGGCAGACAGCGGGGGCTGGTCCTCCGTGCCGAACACGGGGCCGGTCGGTAATGCCGATCCGGAACCGGGACCGGCCTGATCGAGCGTTCATACCATAGTATTCCGGAAGGCCCGCCGTTGGCGGGCCTTCTTCGTTTCTTCGTCCACTGGAATGCTTGCAACCTATTCGGCTGTGAACTATCCGTGCTCAATGACTAGGAATTACTTTGGCACCGACGGCATTCGCGGCACGGCAAACCGGGACCCGATCACCCCGGAGATCGTATTGCGGTTGGCCATGGCGGCAGGTCAACGTTTCCGGCGTGGCCCGCATCGGCATCTCGTGGTTATCGGAAAGGACACGCGCCTGTCCGGCTATATGCTTGAGCCGGCACTGACCTCGGGTTTCATCTCCATGGGCATGGATGTCGTTCTGGTCGGGCCGATGCCGACCCCGGCCATCGGCATGCTGACGACCTCGCTCCGCGCCGATCTCGGCGTGATGATCTCAGCGTCCCACAACCCGTATCAGGACAACGGCATAAAACTGTTTGGTCCCGATGGCTTCAAACTGTCCGATGCGGACGAAATTGCCATCGAGCGCGTGATGGACAATGGGCCTTTCGAATTGGCCGATCCGGCCAAGCTGGGCCGCGCCCGACGCCTCGACGACGCCGGCGGACGCTATATCGAGGCCGTCAAACGAACCTTTCCGGCGGATCTCCGCCTCGACGGTCTGAAGATCGTCGTCGATTGCGCCCATGGCGCGGCCTACAAGATGGCGCCCGCTGTCCTGTTCGAATTGGGAGCGGACGTCATCCCCGTCGCGGTCGATCCGGACGGCACCAACATCAATCGCGACTGCGGGGCGACGGCGACCCGCACTATGTGTGAACAGGTCGTCGCGCATGGCGCGGATCTCGGCATCGCCTTGGACGGTGATGCAGACCGCGTGATCGTGGCCGACGAACATGGCCAGGTGGTCGACGGCGATCAGGTCATGGCGATCATCGCCTCGTCCTGGGCCAAGACCGGCAGATTGCGCGGCAATCTTGTCGCGACGGTCATGTCCAATCTGGGCTTGGAGCGGCACCTACAGGGCCAAGGCGTCGGCTTGACGCGGACGGCTGTCGGCGACCGCTACGTCGTCGAAGCGATGCGGCGCGACGGGTGCAATCTGGGGGGCGAACAGTCGGGCCATGTGATTCTGACGGATTACGCCACGACCGGAGACGGTCTTGTTGCCGCGCTACAGGTCCTCGCGGTTCTTGTGAAGGCGGAAAAACCGATGAGCGGCGTGGGCCGGGTATTCGAACCGGTGCCGCAATTGTTGAAAAACGTGCGCTATGACGGCGGCGCGCCGCTGACGGCCAGCGCCGTGCAGTCGGCAATTGCCGACGGCGAGGCCCGTCTTGGCTCTTCGGGCCGTCTGGTCATACGCCCGTCCGGAACGGAACCGGTCATCCGTGTTATGGCGGAAGGCGATGACAGCGATCTGGTCACGGCGGTAGTCGACGATATCTGTAAGGTGATCGGCGAAAGCGCTTAGCTTTCGTTTGCCCGGGTCCTAAAGTACCTGCGCCGCTTCGACCCGCGTCGTTCCATCCAGGAGATTCAGCAAAGCGTCGAGTCCCTCCCTCAACCGACTTCTATGCCGGGGCGGACAGTAGGACAGACGGAAGGCGTGCGGGGTTTCTCCGCCGCCGATCATGAAGGAATCCGTCGGGGGAAGGATGACACCCTGGGACTGTGCTTCCGCCACCAACTCGCCAATGCGCCAAGGGCTGGGGAGGGCGATCCAGGCATGCAGCGCGCCCGGCGGGCATGAGACTTCGTAGTCCCTGAAAGCGTCCAGAACCATGGTCCTACGCGCCTCGATCTCCCGGAAATGAGACTCGAGAATTCTATCGGCAGCACCGCTTTCGATCCATCTTGTGCCGATTTCGGCGGTGAAGGGGGATGCCATCCAACTGCTGGTCCGCAACGCGGCGGCGATCTGCGCGGTCTGGCGGCGGGGGCCGTGGACATAGCCGACGCGCAAGCCCGGCGCCAGAGTCTTTGAGATACTGCAGATATAGAAGGCCAGATCGTCCGGAAGAAAGGCCGACAGGGCCGGTGTCTTGTCCTGTGCCAGCATCCCGAAAATATCGTCCTCCACCACCGGCAATCCATGCCGGGCAGCGACTTCCGCAATTTCCCGCCGACGGGATTCGGACATGATGGTGTTAGTCGGGTTCTGAAGGGTGGGGATGGTGTAGACGGCTGCGATCTTTTGCTGCCGACAAAGTGTATCGAGGGCGTCCGGGATCAGACCTTCCTCGTCCAAAGTGACGGGCGTCAGGCGCAACCCGAGCATGCCCGCGATCGCCTTGATGCCGGGATAGGACAGCGCCTCCGCCGCGATCGTGTCGCCGGCGCGGGTGATCGCGGAAAGCGTTGCCAGGACGCCGTTATGCGCCCCCGTCGATACGACGACGTTCTCCGCCGTTGCGGCCACGCCCCGTCGACCGATCCAGTCGGCGCCCGCCGCCCGATGGCGGCCGATGCCGGCATGCGGCTGGTAGGACAGCATCTCCATCAAAATGGGATCGGAGGCCAACTGTGTCATGGTCCGTGCGGTTTCGAGGCACTCGACGCCCAATGGCGGATAGTCGTGATTGAGGCCGATCGGCCCGGATTCCCGCTCCGCCGGTCCCATGTCGGGTGTCCAGTCCGCAATCGCGTCCATCGCATGGGGTTTCGAATTTTGTCCCGCCGCGTTTTCCAGGCTGGGCGAGTGCCAATATCCCGCAATTCCGCGACTGTCCAAGGCGGTGGGGGCGGAAGCGTCGCGGATATAGGTGCCGCGACCAACCTCGCCGCCCAGCAGGCCCCGCCTTTCGGCTTCCGCATAGGCGCGTGAGATCGTGCCCACCGTGCATTCTAGGGCCCAGGCAAGCTCACGCTGGGGCGGCAGTCTCTCGCCGGGTTTGAGCGCCCCGCTGCCGACCGCATCCGAAATGCGTTGGGCTATTGCCTTGTATTTCGGACCCGGAACCGTGTCGATGCCGTCCAACCAGTGAGGAAGAGAAATTGTCATGGTGACAATATCGCCATTGACGGTGTCAATTTGTCAACATAATTCTGATTGAACCCAATCAATGGGCGTTAATTGTTACCATTCCTGAGGCTAAGGAGAAATTGTATGCGTACAATTTGGATCATGCCGGGATGGTTGGGCTTAATTGTTCCGCCATCCGGGCGATTGGATATCGTTGCGGTACTTCGCTGCTGGTGGGAGCGCCGTCAGCAACGCGTCGCCCTGGCGGGACTTGATGATCAAATGCTGAAAGATATTGGTGTCAGCGAGGCGGAACGAAACCGTGAAACGCGCAAGCCCTTCTGGGTTCAATAACGGTTGTTCCCGGGGCTACAGTCGGACCGGTGGGGCGGGACCCCTGCAAAGGACCGCCGGTCCGGACGCCCTGGAAATCAGCGCGGGCCGTATCCTCGTGGTGTGTTCAGAAAGGAATGAATGAAATGACCACAGTGTCGAAACAGAAGCTCGAAGAAGCGGCCGATCTGATCTACGGCGTGTTCAAGGGCACGCCGCAGTACAATTGGCCGCTATTGTCCAAGCACTGTGGCCTCGAAGTGTGGGTGAAGCACGAGAACCATACGCCCATCGGCGCCTTCAAGGTACGAGGCGGCCTGGTTTTCATCGACGATTACCGAAAAGGCGGCGGAGATGCCGGTGTGATCACCGCGACGCGGGGCAATCACGGGCAGTCCATCGCGCTCGCGGCGGCGCGTGCCGGCATCAAATCCACCATTGTCGTGCCGGAAGGCAACAGCGTCGAGAAGAATGCCGCCATGAAGGCATTCGGCGCGGAACTCGTGGTTCACGGGCATGATTTCCAAGCCTCTGCCGAGTATGCGATGGCGCGGGCGCAGGACGAAAAACTGGCCATGGTGCCTTCCTTTGATAGTCGACTGGTTCAGGGTGTCGGTACCTATGGCATGGAGTTCTTCGCGAATGCGCCGGAACTGGATCGGGTCTATGTGCCGATCGGATTGGGCTCCGGCATCTGCGGTGTCGTGTCGGCCCGTGATGCACTGGGCTTGAAGACGAAAGTGTATGGCGTGGTCATGGAAGGGGCGCCGGCCTATGGCCTGTCCTTCAAGGCCGGTCATCCGATTTCGACGAATTCAGCCGAAACGATCGCCGATGGCATGGCCTGCCGCGTGCCGGTGCCGGAGGCCGTCGAGACGATCTGCAAGAGCGTGGAGGACGTCGTGACCGTCACCGATGAAGACGTCCGTCATGCGATGCGGGTTTATTACACACATACGCATAATGTTGCCGAAGGGGCGGGGGCAGCGCCGCTGGCCGCCTTGCTGAAAGACCGGGATGCCCTGCAGGGCAAACGCGCGGGCGTCGTTCTATCCGGTGGGAATGTCGACATGTCGCTGTTCATGGGCGTGCTGTCGGCGGCGGATCCCGCCGCCGCCCCGGAGCAGTAGTTGCCGTAACGGGCTGCCCCGCGCCGGCGGCCCTGCTGCTTATAATGGTTCCAAGAATTGGGGGAGTGACCCATGTCACGCATGCATGCGGATTACGAAGCATTACCCGACCTGTTGGCCGAGGCCCGTCGGCTGGCGCTCGACTTCCACGACGGCCTGAAGGAGCGTCCTGTCGGCGCCCGTAACCCGAGCATGCCGCCGCAAAAACTGCCGGAAGACGGCGGCGGAGCGTTGGCGGCATTGGAGGAGTATCAACGCATCGTTGCACCGCAGTTGAGTGCGAGTGCCGGGCCGCGTTACTTCGGCTTCGTCACGGGCGGGGCGACGCCGGCCTCATTGGCCGCGGATTGGCTCGTCTCGGCGGTGGACCAGAATTCCCCGGACCCGGGCGACTCGGTCGGTCCGGCGCTGTCCCATCGAACCATTGCCATGATGGCGGACCTGTTCGACCTGCCGTACAAAATCGGCGGCGGCAAGGATGGCTTCGACGGCACTTTCACGACCGGGGCGATCGGTGCGAACTATCTGGGGGCGGCTTGTTTCCGGGAATGGGCGGGCCGTTTGAACGGGCTGGAAATCACCCGGGATGGGATCGGCGAGTTGCTGCGGCCCGGCACGGTGGAGATATTTTCAGCCTCTCCGCATGTCACCATGGTGAAGGCGCTGGGTGTGCTCGGTTTCGGGCGCAAGGGCTATACCGATATCGCAAAGTTGGACGGTCGGGAGGCGATGGACGTTGCCGCGCTGGACCGGGCCCTCTCCGCCAGCCGGGCGCGGGCCAAGGTCGTGATCGCCAGCGCGGGCATCGTATCCACCGGCGATTTCGAGGACCTGGAAGCGATTGCCGACCTTTGTGACAAGCACCAGGCATGGCTGCATGTGGATGGGGCCTTCGGTTTGTTCTCGCGATGCTCGCCGAGACTCTCGAAACTGGTCAAAGGCGTTGAACGGGCGGACTCGATTACCACCGACTGTCATAAATGGTTGAACGTCCCGTACGATTGCGGGCTCTTCTTCACCCGTCATGTCGACCTGCTGGAAACGGCCATGCTGCTGGCCGCGCCTTACCTGGAAATGGAAGGCGTGGTGCCGAGCTTCATTAACCGGACGATGGAGAGCTCACAGCGGTTGAGGTCCCTTCCGGTCTGGATGAGCTTGAAAGCCTATGGCCGAACGGGCGTGCGCGAGATCGTGGAACGAACCTGCGATCTGGCCGGTGAGTTCGGGCGGCGTGTCGACGCGATGGACGGCTATGAACTGTTGGCGCCGGTACGGTTGAACATCGTGATCTTCCGCGGGCTGCTCGGCGATGATGCCGCCTCGAATGCGGGGCAGAAGGCCCTGCTGGACGCAATCAACGCGACCGGAAAGGTCTATGTCACACCCGGTCTGTTGCACGGCAAATCGGGCATCAGGGCGGCGTTCAGCAATTGGATGACCGGTCCCGAAGACATCGACCTTTTCGTGGAGGCCTTGAACGAAGGCATGGCCGCGGCCAGGGCGAAACTGAAAAGCGTGGAGGAGGTTTGAGATGGAACTGACGGTTTTTCAGGTCGATGCGTTCACGGACCGTGTCTTCGCCGGCAATCCGGCGGCGGTCATACCGTTGACGTCATGGCTGCCGGATGCACAGCTGCAGGCGATCGCGTTGGAGAACAACCTTTCCGAAACGGCTTTTTTCATCCCGCTCCCAGACGACCCAGACCATGATTTTCACCTGCGTTGGTTCACGCCGGCGGTGGAGGTCGACTTATGCGGCCATGCCACCTTGGCGACGGCGGCTGTTCTATTCCGCGAACTCGGCTGGGACAGGGATGAAATCCGGTTCAAGGCCATGGCGGGCGATCTGCTCGTGCGCCGGAAAGGTGACCTATTCGAACTCGACTTCCCCGCCCGTGTGCCCGTCATGTCGGAACCACCCGAGGGGTTCGTCGAGGCGTTGGGCGCGACGCCTGTCGGGTTTTACAAGGCGAAGAAGAACATGGCGGTGCTGGAGACGGAAGCCGCGGTGAAGTCGGTTCAGCCCGACATGGATTTCATTGCACACATGGCGGGTGACGGTTTGATCGTGACTGCGCAGGGGAATGCCGAAGGGGCCGAATCGGCGGATTGCGTATCCCGCTATTTCGCCCCCCATGCAGGGATTCCCGAAGACCCGGTCACCGGATCCGCGCATTGCACCATTGTCCCGTATTGGGCGGAAAAGCTCGGCAAACAGGACCTTCATGCTCGCCAGATATCGGCACGCGGCGGCGATCTCTATTGTACTCTGGACGGCGACCGCGTTTTGATAGCGGGGCAGGCCGTTTTGTACATGAGAGGGAAGGTTCATATCGGCGATGGATGGAGCGGAACCTACTGAGCCGGGGCCGGAGGTCGAAATCATCGCCGTTTCGGGCGGGGACGACCTGATCCTTTTAAAGACGCTGATGGTCGAATACGCGGATGCGTTCGACCTTCAGCTCTGTTTCGATGCATTCGAAGCGGAATTATCCGCTCTGCCCAAACCTTATGCCGACCCGGATGGCGCGTTGTTCCTAGCCAAGGTGGATGGTGTTTCCGCCGGCTGCGTGGCGCTGAAACGGATCTCCAAGAAGAAGGCGGAGATGAAGCGCCTGTTCGTCCGAGAAGGTTTCCGGGGGCATGCACTGGGGCGCCGTTTGACGGAAGCGGCAGCGGACGCCGCCCGCGCCAGGGGGTACAAGGTTCTGCAGGTCGAAACGGTTCCGGCAACGATGAGTGTGGCGGATGCCTTGTACCGTCAACTGGGGTTCGAGGCAGCCGGTAAGGCCGGAAACGATGCCATTGCAGTCTACGCATTGTTGCTTTGACGATGTGACTGTCGATCAGCAAGAAACGGGTGGGGGCATGTCCCCGCACGGCGTATTCTCGCCGTATCAGTCGCAAATGACAGGGGCCGGAACATGTCGATGTTGATCGATACGGATATCATGATCGCCGACGAGGCCGATGGCGTGGATACCGCCAATGGCGACTATCGCCGGGTCGCCGAGGCGCTCGCCTTTATCGTGGACCGGTTCGAGGATCAGCCGTCGTTGGATGAGATCGCGGCGCATGTGGGATTGAGCCCTTTCCACTTTCAACGTCTGTTCACCCGCTGGGCCGGTTTGAGCCCCAAGAAGTTCCTGCAGGCTCTCTCGCTGGAGGAAGCGAAACGGCGGCTGGAGGAGCATGGCAGTGTGCTCGACGCGGCTTTCGATGCCGGGTTGTCGGGGCCGGGACGGTTGCATGACCTGTTCGTCGCCCATGAAGCGCTGACCCCGGGCGAGTACAAGGCCTTGGGGCAGGGGCTGGTCATCCGATACGGATTCCACGAGGGCCCGTTCGGGGAAACACTGTTGATGGAAGCCGATCGTGGTCTCTGCGGCCTCGCTTTTGTCGACGCGCGCGGAAAGGACGGGTGTTTCGATGACATGGCCTCCCGTTTTACGGCGGCGACATTGGTGGAGGACCCGTCGGCGACGGAAGGCACCATGGCCCGCATCTTCGCGAGACCGGGTGAGAGCAAGCCGTCGTCGCAAGCGCCCTTGCGCCTGCTTTTGAAAGGGACCGAATTCCAGATCAAGGTGTGGCGCGCGTTGATGGCAATCCCGCCCGGTACGTTGACGACCTATGGGACGGTTGCCGAAGCACTCGGCATGAAAGGCGCGGCGGCCCGCGCGGTCGGAACGGCGGTCGGCGCCAATCCGATCTCCTGGCTCATTCCCTGTCACCGCGTCATCCGCAATTCCGGCATGCTCGGCGGTTACCGTTGGGGCTTGCCGCGCAAACTGGCCATGATGGGCTGGGAACGGAACGGTTTGCCCGCGCCGGAAGGCGGCAAGCTGAGGGAAGTCGCCTAGGGAAGACTTAGCCGCTGCAAAGCGCCTGGTATTCTCTCAGTCCCTTGGGCGAGAACTCGATCATCCGCGTATCGGGGACGCGCCAGGCCCATTTGCGGGAGGTGAAATGGTCCAGGATCGCGGCCCCCAGACCGCCAGCCAGATGGGTGCGTCGGGCGCTCCAGTCCAAACAGGGCCGGCAGACTGGGCGGCGAGCCGATTCGAGCGAGCCCATATCCAGACCGAAATCGGTGAAGAAGCGCCGGCCATCCTCTGTCAGGGCAAGGTCGTCGGCATCGTCCTTGATCAAGCCCCGCTCCACGAAGGACTGAAACAGACCAACCCCCATTTCACCTGCCAGATGGTCGTAGCAGATCCGCGCCTTGCGCAAGCCGGGATCCTTTGGCCCGGTCCGCACCGGTTTCGCGAGTATCCGTTCCGCAAGGCCCATCAGCCCTTCCAGTACTTGGGCCACATCGTCACCGGATAGGGTGAAATAGCGGTGGCGTCCCTGTTTGCGGGCAACGATCAACCCGCCATCCGACAATTTCGAGAGATGGGAACTGGCGGTTTGAACGGTTACGCCGGCGACTTGCGCCAGTTCGCTTGCCGTCAGCGCCCGTCCCGCCATCAGGGCGCTCAACATGCCGGCGCGGGCGGGGTCGCCCACCAGCCCGGCGATGATCGCGATGTTGGGTCCTGCTGGCATGGTTCGATCATAGTCGAATTGTCTGTGCCGCGCAAAGGTTAGAAAGGCGCAATCAACCGTTACGGAGTATCCCGATGATCACCTGTTTCATCCGTTATGAAATCGACCCATTCAAGAAGGACCTGTTCGAGCAATACGCCACGAACTGGGGGCGGGCCATTCCGCAATGCGGGGCCGACTTGATCGGCTATTTTGCCCCCCATGAAGGGTCGGCGACGACGGCTTACGGCGTCTATAATATTGAAAGCCTCGCGGCTTATGAATCCTATCGGGAGCGCTTGCGGAACGACCCGCTTGGGCGGAAGAATTACGAAATGGCGCGGCGCGAACGTTTCATCTTGAAGGAAGACCGGATATTCCTGCGACTGGCTTCGGCCCCGCATGCTGCATACAAAAACCGGGAGGAACAGAATTCATGATCGCCGTCATCTTCGAAGTCGAACCCGCCGATGGCAAAATCCAGGACTATCTGGACATTGCCGCCATGCTGAAGCCTGAAGTTGAAGCCCATGACGGGTTCATTTCCGTCGAGCGTTTCGAGAGCCTCACCAATCCTGGCAAGTATCTTTCACTTTCTTTCTTCCGCGATGAAGCGGCGGTGGAAGCTTGGCGGAACCGCGTACGGCACAGGGAAGCCCAAGGCGCCGGGCGGGCCGGGATATTCAAGGATTACCGGATCCGGATCGCTTCTGTTATGCGCGACTACACAATGGAAAACCGTGCCGAAGCGCCGGAGGACAGCAGGGCCATCCACGACTGACGATCGGATGCATCGGTTCGGAAAAGGGCGGTCAGCGTACGCCGCCCCATCCGATGAAATGCGGGTTCTCGAAAATCGCGTTCTTGGCGTAGGTCAAAGGGTCGCCGTCTTCCGTCGTTACCAAGCCGCCGGCGGCCAGCAGGACGGCATGGCCGGCGGCGGTGTCCCATTCCATGGTCCGGCCGAAGCGCGGATACAGGTCCGCTTCGCCCGCCGCCAGCAGACAGAATTTCAGGGAACTGCCGGCATTACGCGTTTCCGCGACCGTCCGCCCGCTCAAGAATTTATCCAGCACAGCAGGATCGCCATGCCGGCGGCTGGCAACGATTGTCAGCCCTTCCTCCGGTTCCGGCCGCACCGCAATTTCCTCGGCGCTTCCCTCACCGATTTTACGCGTGGCCCCGGCGCCTTGCGCACCGGCATAAAGCGTATCGAGCGCCGGGGCGTAGACGACGCCCAGAACCGGCTGACGATCCTGAATCAGGCCAATGTTCACCGTGAACTCGCCGTTCCGGTTTAGGAACTCCTTTGTACCGTCGAGCGGATCGACCAACCAGAAGGCGCCATCGCCGACTTCCGGCACATTGCCAGCGGCGGCAGCTTCCTCAGCCACGATCGGGATGCTAGGTTCAAGCGATGCCAAGGCCGGGGCGATGATCGCTTCCGCGGCCGTATCCGCTTCCGTTACGGGCGATGCGTCTTCCTTCATTTCCACGTCGAAATCTGTGGCGTAGACCTCCATGATTTTCTCGCCGGCCTTGAGCGCGATGGCGCAGACACCCGGCAGCAGGCTCATGATTTCAGTATCCGTGAGATGGGGCATGACGATAGGATCCCGATTGACATGGAAGGGCCGAACAATGGCAGGACTCGCCATGCCTGCAAACCCAAGGGAGCTACGCGGTGCCACTCTCGGCGGCCGCGAAATCCACCGGCGGCAACTTATTCACCGAAAAACTCCAGGCCCGGAAGCCTGATGACCAGTGGCTGGGTGGCATGCCGGCCTTCGTTTTCAACCGGCTCAGGAAGTCTCGCCGGTCGGGCAATTGGTCCCAGACCTGGGGCAGAAAGACGGCCCGTTTGTCCCCGTCCTGAATCATCAATCCATCCTCGCCGGGGCGCAGTTGGGCCAGCAGGTCTGCTTCGTCCTTGATCTGCATCGGCGCCATCGGGCTCAAAATCGACAAGGAAAGGGTCAGGCCGTCTGCCTCCGCGGGCGTCAATTTCGGGAATCGGGGGTCGCGAAAAGCCGCCCGGAAGGCGTTTTCCACAAGGTCCTGGACCAGCGGACGGTTGGCGACAATGCTGCCGATACAGCCGCGCAGTTGTCCTTGATGTTCCAGCGTCACGAAGGTGGCGCGCTCCTGCTGCAATTCCGGCGCAAAGGTGCGGACGGCGATGCTCGGCGGCGTATTGCTGTCGAAACCGTAGCGGATGCTGCGCGCCGTCAGTTGCAGCAATTCTTTCCTGTGACGATCGAGCGTGGCCTGATCGGCAACGGTGGCACGATCCTCCGTCGAGTCGCGGGCCGAGTCCTCTTCCGGGCGGAACACCCAGGCGCCGTAACCGACCACGCGGCTCTTGTCGCCGGAGGTGTCGCCGCTATTGCAAAGTGCGATCCGTTCGGGCCGCAGATGATGCTGCCGGGCGCTGGCCAGCAGGCCGGATATCGGGATGCGTCCACAGGCCTGCTCCTGACCGATGCGCTTCTCATCAAGCTCTTCGATCGCCTGCGCCGTTTCGCTGTCCATCCGTACGGCTTCGGCATAGGAATGGTAGTGGCTGAGGTCGGAACTGATCAGGATCAGGGTTTCCGGCCCGCCCCAAAGGGCATCCAGAACCGTTGCCACCTCGTCTCGTCCGGCGGTTCCGACAACGAAGGGAACTACGGTGAAGTCCGGCAGGATGCGTTGCAGGAACGGCAGATGGACTTCCAGGCAATGTTCCTGCGCATGGGCGCGATCATCGATCGAAACCTGTGGTAGGCCGGATACGGCATCGATTGCCTCTCGGTCGATCCGAACGGGACCAAGGGGCGTCTGCCAGCTATCGGCGCTTGTCGTGGCAAGGCCGCGGATTGCGACACGATGCGCGGGCCCCAGCATGACGACCCGTTTGATCGTATCGCGGATCGGGGCCAGTTCCGCATAGGCCCGCGCCGCGGGAATGCCTGAGAACACATAGCCTGCATGCGGTGCGATCAGGGCCTTGGGCGCGGGCAGGGAGCCGCTTTGCCGGTCGCTTCGGTCCTGCCGCGCCTTCAATCCGTCCTGCAGCAATTGGCTGACGGTTTGGCTCAAACCCGCGCTGTCACGCGGATAGAATATGCCGGCGACTGCCGGCGGGCGCACAACGGACATGGCGAAAACAAAATCCCGTAACTATATTATGGTTATTAACCCAGGTAGTATCGTACGAGTATAGGTCAAGCGGCAAAGCTGCGATAGGCGTTCGCCAGGACATTGGTACTCTGAACGGGAAGGCAGAGGCAGACATGGAACTTGCTGAATTGCCCGACGGCGAGGAAACCGTACCGGGCCGCTATTGGCAGAAACTGGAAGACGGTCGCGTTCAATGCGACCTGTGCCCGCGCGAATGCAAGCTGCGGGATGGACAACGGGGGCTCTGTTTCGTTCGTGCCGCGCAGAGCGGCGGCATGGTGTTGACGACCTACGGTCGGTCCAGCGGATTTTGCGTCGACCCGATCGAAAAGAAACCGCTCAATCATTTTCTTCCCGGCACACCGGTTTTCTCCTTCGGCACGGCGGGCTGCAATCTGACCTGCAAGTTCTGCCAGAACTGGGAAATTTCGAAGTCGCGGCAGATGGACCGCCTGATGGACGTGGCGTCGCCTGAACAGATTGCCGAGGCGGCTTTGCGGGCGGGCTGTCGTTCCGTTGCATATACTTACAACGACCCGGTGATTTTTCTGGAATATGCGGTAGACGTGGCCGCCGAATGCCGCAAACGTGGTCTGAAGAACGTCGCGGTCACGGCAGGCTATATCAAGCCGGAAGCACGCCGCGAATTCTTCGCCGCCATGGACGCGGTAAACCTGGACCTGAAGGGTTTTACCGAAGATTTCTATCATTCCCTGTGCACTGCGCACCTGACGGACGTCCTGGAAACGGCGGTCTACATCAAGCACGAGACGGATGCGTGGCTGGAACTGACGACCCTGTTGATCCCGGGCAAGAATGACGGCGATGAGGAACTGAAGGCGCTAACCGCCTGGGTGCGGGAAAATCTGGGGCCCAACGTGCCGCTGCATTTTTCCGCCTTCCATCCGGATTTCCGAATGCAGGACACGCCGCCGACCCCGCCCGAAACGCTATTCCGCGCCCACCGGATTGGCCGGGAGGCAGGGCTGAACTTCGTCTATACGGGCAACATTCACGACGAGGCGACGGGTAGTACCTACTGTCCCGGTTGCGGCGAAAAGCTGATCGGCCGGGATTGGTACGACATCACCCAGTGGGGCATCGACAATGCAGGTTTGGGTCAGGGCGGCCATTGCACGGCCTGCGGCACGGCCATCGACGGCGTGTTTGAACATCAGGCAGGGACGTGGGGTCGGAAACGGCAGCCGATAAGGCTGTCGCGGCGCTAAGGCAAAACCGGGCAGGGATGAATTAACGACCGGTCCGGGTCAGCCGAACTGGGCAAGATGGTTGGTAAGGATTTTTTCCCATTTCGGATGCGGCGCCATGTATTGCACGGCGAGCTTGCCCTCTTGCGTCCGAACGACCGTCCCGTTCGAGGAGATATAGGTATCTTCGCCGTCCACGTCGACGACGAAATGGAAACTGATCCCTTGACCGACCACCATCCAGTCCGGCCCCTTCGACAAAAGAAAACCGGACACTGATATATCCTCTATATCATAGAGTTCGCCGTCGACCAGAACGCGAATGGTATAGGTTCGCATCCTGTCATATTGGCGACCGCGTTGCGGGCCATCAGCGTTCATGGAACGGTGCCTGTGGGTTTTTTGGGAAGGGTTTCGAAGACAATACCACCTGCCGGGGGTGTTGTTGCTCATTAGTTTATTACATTACCTGAATACTAACCTTGTCGTGGCAGGGCGCAAGGCGATGCTTCCCGTTTTTGGGAAAAGATACGATGCGTTTCGTTTCAAAGCGGGTGGGCTCGCTGACGCGGAAAGGGAATCTAAAGCATCTCTGCAATCAAGCTTTCCGCCATGTTTCCTTCATTTCGTCATCCAATTTCCGATGCCGTTCCAGACGTTCCGCGGATAGATCGCCATTAGCCGGAATTTCTTCCCGGAAGTGCCTGAAGCGGTCTTCGCCGCGAACAAGCATGGCGGTCTCGGATTGGCCGATGGCGGGCCGTACGTCCGGGGTGATGAACTGAGCGTTCAATCCGATACGCCGGTCATTGCTGCGATTGGGGAGCGAAGCATGAAGTGTCCAACCGTGGTGAAACGAAGCCTGCCCCGGCTGCAGGGGAAGGAGGACGGCGTCTTCTTCCCGGATGCCGTCGACCTCCTGCCCGCGAAACAGGACATTGTCCGGGGCGGGGCGGTCCGCATGGGCGCGTTGCCCGAGCCGGTGACTGCCGGGCACCATCCGCATACACCCGCTTTCCTCGGTGGCGGGTGACAGGGCCAACCACATCGACACCTGATTACCGCCATCCAAGCCCCAATAGGTCAGGTCCTGGTGCCAGCTGACGAAGCTCCGGGAACACGGTTCCTTGACGATATAGGTAACGTCCAGCAGCAGGATGTCGGGGCCGATCAACGCCGTGACCATGTTCAGGACGGTGGGGGAGGTGACTAGGTCCAAGGGAGACATAAAGATCGTATGGATCTTGCTGACATAGTGGAGCGGCGCCCCATAGGCCGCTTCCGCTCGTTCGAATTCATCGCGGTGCCGTGCAGCCAGCGCCGCTGTCAGTATCGGAACATTTCCGACGAAACCGTCCCGTTGGTATGCCTCCGCCCATCCTGAAAAGGGGCCGGCTTCGCATTGTATCTGCATCTACGTCTCCCGCCGCGGCGCGCATTGCTCAGGGAGAATCAATCACGAACGGCGGTTCCGGGCGGAACCCAGAAATTTTCGCCCGGGGGGAAAATGAGCTCGAGGGGAAAGCGGTCGAAGGTGGAAAAAATCAGCCCGGGCCGTTGCGGCGGCGCCGGGCCAGTCGCGGCGACGCATGCCGCGTTGGTACAGGGGTCAATACGCAGCGGACCTGCCGCCAGGATTGCAGTCCCCTAAAATAAGTCCGCCCTCAATTGAAAGCTTCGTCCCAGGTGCCTTGGGTGGAAGCCTTCGAATATTCGGTCGCGCGGTTTTCGAAGAAGTTCGTATGTTCCACGCCGTTCAACATTTCATCCATCCAGCGCAGCGGATTCCGTTCGACGCCGTAAATCGGGTTCAGGCCAAGCTGTCCCAGGCGCCGATCGGCGATATACCGGATGTATTGCTTGACCTCCCCCGCCGTCAGACCCTCGATGGCGCCCAATTCGAAAGCGAGATCGATAAACGCATCTTCGTGTTCAACGATCGTATTGCAGGCGACGTAAAGGTCGCGTTCGAATTCTTCAGTCCAAACCTCCGGATTTTCGCTTACGAATGTCCGGAACAGTTTGATGATCGACTGGGTATGCAGCGTCTCGTCGCGGACGGACCAGCTGACGATCTGCCCCATGCCCTTCATCTTGTTGAAACGCGGGAAGTTCATCAGCATCGCGAAACTGGCGAAAAGCTGGAGGCCTTCGGTGAAGGCGCCAAAGACGGCCATGGTCTTGGCGATATCTTCCTTGGTCTCAACGCCCCATTTCTGCATGTAGTCGTACTTGTCCTTCATCTCCTTGTAGTCGAGGAAGGCGTGGTACTCCGTTTCCGGCATGCCGATCGTGTCGAGCAGATGGCTGTAGGCCGCGACATGAACCGTCTCCATGTTGGAGAAGGCGGCCAGCATCATCTGCACCTCGGTCGGCTGTATGACACGGGAGTAATGCCGCATATAGCAGTTGTTCACTTCTACATCGGCCTGGGTGAAGAACCGGAAGATCTGCGTCAACAGGTTGCGTTCCGCCTCGGTCAAGGATTTGTGCCAATCCTTGACGTCGTCAGCCAGGGGGACCTCTTCCGGCAGCCAGTGGATGCGCTGTTGGGTCAACCAGGCCTCATAGGCCCAGGGATAGCTGAACGGTTTATAGACCGGGCTCGCGTCCAACAACGACATTGCAGATAAACTCCCTCTCGCCGGTATATCACCGGCCGCCAAAGACCCGCGCCTATTGGCAGGCCAGGCATTCCTCGTAATCGTTCGTGTTTCCGGACAGGTCGGCCGGCCGTTCGCCGCTGTTCACCCGGCCCATCAAAGGAACGGCCGCGACGCCGCCGTCGTTCCGCTTGCTGTGCTCGGCGCCGGCCTCGGCGCGCTGGATGGATTTTGAGCGGCAGTAGTAAAGGCTCTTAACGCCCTTTTTCCATGCCTGGTAATGGATCTGGTGCAGGTCCCGCTTATGCACATTCGCGGGCAGGAACACGTTGATCGACTGTGCCTGACAGATGAAAGGCGCGCGGTCGGCCGCGTGTTCCACGACCCAGCGCTGATCCAATTCGAAAGCCGTCTTGAAAATGTCTTTCTCGTCATCGGTCAGGAAGTCGAGATGTTGCACAGAGCCCTCATGCACGGATATCGAAGACCAGGTGTCGTCGTCATCCTTGCCTTTCTCCTGCAGCAACTGCTTCAGATACTTGTTCCGGACGTTGAACGACCCGGACAGCGTCTTGTGCGTATAGGAATTGGCTGCGATCGGTTCGATCCCCGGGCTTGCCCCCCCGCAGATGATGGAGATCGAGGCCGTCGGTGCGATCGCCAGCTTGTTGGAGAAGCGTTCCATGATGCCGTAGTCGGCCGCGTCAGGGCAGGCGCCGCGCTCTTCGGCCAATTGGACGCTCGCCACATCCGCCTGTTCGCGGATGTGCTTGTGCATCTTCTTGTTCCAGACCTTCGCCATCACGCCTTCGAAAGGAATGCCCTTCGATTGCAGGAAGCTATGGAAACCCATAACGCCCAGCCCGACGGACCGTTCGCGCATCGCGGAATATTTGGCGCGCGCGAAATCGTCCGGCGCGGTGTCGATGAAGTCCTGAATGACGTTGTCCAGGAACCGCATGACATCGGGAATGAATTGCTCCTCGCCTTCCCATTTCTCGAAATTCTCGAGATTGAGGGAGGAGAGGCAGCACACGGCCGTGCGATCCTGACCGAAGCGGTCGATCCCTGTCGGCAGCGTGATCTCGGAGCAGAGATTGCTGGTTTTGACCTGAAGGCCTTGCAGCTTCTGGTGCTCCGGCAGGTTCCGGTTCACGTGGTCGATATTGATGATATAGGGCTCACCCGTTTCGATCCGCGCGGTCAGCAGCCGGATCCAAAGATCGCGGGCACGGACCTTGCGGACGACAGACTTGTCTTTCGGGCTTGTCAGGGCCCATTCGCCGTCTTCCTCGACTGCGCGCATGAAGTCGTCCGGGATCAGCACGCCGTGGTGCAGGTTCAGCGCCTTGCGGTTCGGATCGCCGCCGGTCGGCCGGCGAATTTCGATGAATTCCTCGATCTCCGGGTGCCAGATGGGAAGATAGACCGCCGCGGATCCTCGGCGCAGGGAGCCCTGGCTGATCGCCAGCGTGAGCGAATCCATGACGCGAATGAACGGCACGACGCCGGACGTCTTGCCGTTCCGGCCAACGGTCTCACCGATGGAACGCAGATTCCCCCAATAGCTGCCGATACCGCCACCGCGCGCCGCCAGCCAGACATTTTCCGTCCACAGACCGACAATGCCTTCCAGACTGTCTTCGGTTTCGTTCAGGAAACAGGAAATCGGCAGGCCGCGCTTGGTCCCGCCGTTCGACAGAACCGGGGTGGCCGGCATAAACCATAGGTTGGAGATATAATCGTAGAGCCGCTGCGCGTGGTCGGAGTCGTCTGCGTAATGCATGGCGACGCGCGCGAAGAGGTCCTGAAAGGTCTCTCCCGGCAGAAGATAGCGGTCGACGAGGGTTTCCTTGCCAAATGCCGTCAGCAGGGCGTCGCGTGAATGGTCGACGTGAACGCGAATGCCGCGCTCGTTCTGTTTCAACTCGCGCGTTTCGCCGGGAAGTTCGTCGTCATGCGCCGTCGCCCCGGCCTGTCGGGGCGCGGGAGCGGGATCGGAATCGCCCGCGAACAGATCCGCTGTTTCGGCGGCTACTTCACCGGCGCCGGAACCGGCGGCAACGTCGTCGCCATCGGGCGCCGACCGTGTTTGCTGAAACGATTCTGTTAATCCGTCAGGCACGACCTTGTTCCCCTCTCATTTCACTCAACCCGTTATCCACAATTGGTGCCCGCCGGAGACCGGCATTTCGGGGCCGTTTGCCCGGGTTTTCCCCGGGATTCACAGGTTCGGGCCTGTGGATAATCCCACGAAGCCTACAACATCCTGTGGCCCTTTCGTTATGTTTCCCAAGATATAGCGATCTCGAAAATGTGTCAAAACGGTTTCTATGAAAACTTCCGGGAAATCTGCCGGTGAAAATCTGTTTTCTGCGGACTGTTGCAGAAGCGCTTCGTCGACCCGCTTGAATAACCCTGGGCGGGCCTGCGGTCAGGGCTATTATCCTGCCTGTCGACGCATTACCGGTTGCCACGGAAGGACCACCGTACGACCATGCCGCCGATTCGCGCTACCGGCGCGATCAGGCGTATGGCCAGGCGATTTGACCGGAGGAATATCGAGCCATGTGTGGGCGATTCTCGCTGACGACTCCAGTAGAAGGCATTCGCCGCCTGTTCGGCTTTTCACAAATTCCGAACCTTCCCGCGCGCTACAACATTGCGCCGACCCAGGCGGTATTGACCGTACGGGCCGCGAAACCGGGCAAGGAAGGCGTTGATGTCGGCCCGGGACAGGGGACGGAAGGCACGCGGGATGCGTTCCTGGCCCGCTGGGGATTGATCCCGTCCTGGGCGAAGGAACCCTCGATCGGGGCAAAGATGATCAATGCCAGGGCCGAAACGATCACCGAGAAACCCGCTTTCCGTGCAGCTTTTCGCCGCCGCCGTTGTCTGATCCCAGCCGACAGTTTCTATGAATGGAAGACCATCAACGGCGCGAAACAGGCCTTCCGGATTACATTCGACGACGGTGAACCCTTCGCCTTTGCGGCTCTTTGGGAAGACTGGCTGGCCCCGGACGGCAGCGAGATCGAGAGTTGCACGATCGTCACGACCGATGCCGCACCCGCGATTGAAGATATTCATCACCGCATGCCGGTGATCCTGGACCAGGATGGCTTTGAAACTTGGCTGACCGGTGCGGAAGAAGCCGCCCAGAAGCTGCTGCGTCCCTATAGCGGGCCGCGAGGCCTTATGTCCGGTCCAATCAGCAACCGGGTCAACAATGTCCGAAATGACGGGCCCGATCTCTGGGATCCGGTTCAAATGCCGGAAGAGGGGCCGGGGACCGATCAGTCATATGATCAAACCGATGGCAAAGCGACCCCAGGCAAGGAAGAGGCGGCGGACAAGCAGTCCAAACAGGACAGGGGTCAGCTGTCGCTTTTCTGATCCGGCGCCTTCGACTGAACCGCGTCATTCGGCGGTGTTTTCAGGGTATCGCGGGCCTTGTCCCCGGCGTCCCGGTAGTAGGCCGCAGCCCCAGGATGCAGGGGGATCCCGATAGACCAAGCGCCGCGGCTTTCATCCGCGAATTTTGCATCCGGCGTATTGCGTTCGTAGATCCTGCGCGTATCGCCCCGCCATAAAGCGCGGGTGATCTTGGCGATCAGATCTTCCGGCTGCCGCGCCAGGGTGACCCATTTCGCACTGATGCTGATGCTGGCCGTCGGACTCGGCTGACCGAAACTTCCTTCGGGAATTACCGTTGTCGTGATGAAGGGATATTGATTGTAGAGCCTTTCCAGTTCCGCCGCGTCGATCGACAGAAGGCGAAGCGGTACTTCTTTCTGAAGATCCTTTATGACCTGGTCGGGCACCGCGCCAATATGAAAGAAGGCGTCGATCTGGCCGGCGGCAAGGGCGTCCGCCGCCGGGCCGGGTTTCAAGTAACTCTCTTCGACCTGGTCCAATGGAATGCCGTATACGTCCAGCACGTTGACGGCGGTGGACAGGGCGCCGGACCCTTCGGTTCCAAGCGATACCTTCTTACCGGCCAGATCGCTGATCGTCCGAATGTCCGAATCCGCATCGACCACGATATAGAGAACGAAGGAAACGAGATTGGCGATGATACGGAGGTCGTCGACCGGAAAGAGATCGCCGAAGGGGCCGCCGCCGGTATAGGCCCAATAAGCGATGTCCGATGGAACGATCGCCGACTCTAGGTCTCCGTCCAGCATGGAACGAACGGCGGAAAGGCCGCTCTCGGTCGACTGTGCGACGGCGATCAGGCCGGGCACACCGCAGACGCGCGCGGCGTCGCAGGCGGGGCTGCGCGGCGGTTTGCTGATGCCGGCAGAGATCGCCGTACCCAGCGCGTAGGACGCCGTCGCGGTGGGGCCGGTACCGATACGGAAAAAGGTAAGACCGCCGTCGGCGGCGCGTGCCGCACCTGTCCCCCCGGTCAACAGCATTGCCGCAACGAGCATGTAAGCCGCGATCGGCAGGCGGGCGGGAACCGTGGTCATGATGATGTCTGGTATTTTGCGTTGCGGCGAAGTCTGCGCTTTTAACGCAACAGCGTCAACGCCGGGAAAGGGAAAATGCCCTTACATCGGCGGTTCGTAACAACCCGCGACCGAGGCCCGCATCTTGACGATGGCGTAGAGCATATCGATCGCCGGTGTCTCGATGCCCATAAGGCCGCCGATTTCCGATACGACCCCGAGAATGGCATCCAGTTCTATGGGTCGGCCCTTGTCGAAGTCCTGCAGCATGGAGGTCCGGAATGGGCCCAGCTTTGCGCCTTCTATCAACCGGTCCTCAATCGTCATGGGGAAGGTGACGCCGACGGCATTCGCGACCGCTTCGGTTTCCTGCATTATCCGGCGGCTGACATCGGATACCTGCGGGTCGGAACAGATCTGTTCCATCGTTCCCATGGTTGCGACGGAGAGCGGGTTCGAGTGGACATTTCCCCAAAGCTTTGTCCAGACCGCGGCGCGGATATCGTCGACGACAGGCGCTTCGAATCCGGACAGACAGAGCAGTTCCGCGACTTTCCGCGCCATCTCAGCATTCCCGTGACCGGCATCGCCGACCAGCAGGGTCTTGGGGCCCACGGTGTCGACGCGTCCCGGCTCCGGAATGGAGGCAGCCAGATAGACCACAGCCCCAAGGACCTGGTTGACCGGGATCACGGCATCGATGCGCCCGGAAGGATCGCAACTGGCAAGGTCGCGACCGGCGATTTTTTCCGTTCCCGGAGCGGTCAGGCCCTTGCAGTACCACCAGGGAATGCCGTTGATCGCCGGCATGACCAGCGTTTCCGGGCCGATCAGCGGAGTGAGAGCGGGCAGGGCGTCTATGATCTGATGCGCCTTGGTGGTCAGGATGACAAGATCCTGCGGGCCAGCGGCGGCGGTGTCGTCCGTGGCCTGCAACGGAACGGTGAAGTCACGGCCCTCGAAGTTGACGGTCAGGCCGTCGCGGCGGACGGCTTCCAGCATCGCGCCGCGCGCAATCAATGTCGGAGACAGACCTGCCCGGGCCATCATGCCCGCCACGAAACAGCCGATTGCGCCGGCGCCGAACACTGCGATCTTCACTATTTTACCTCATTGCCTTGATGGTTGCGGTCTGGATGTGCCGGAGGCGGCCCCAAAAGGGAACGGGCGAACGCAGCAACAAGCTACGTCCGCCCGCCCTCAAGCCAGACCTCCCCTCTGCATCGCGAGGGAGCCAGCTGCCATGTGGCTACGACCTAGTGATGCAGGATCTGGCTTAAGAAGAGCTGGGTGCGCTCGGACTGCGGATTGTTGAAAAACTCCTCCGGTTCATTCTGTTCGATGATCTGCCCGCCATCCATGAAGATGACGCGGTTTGCCACCTTGCGCGCGAAACCCATTTCGTGGGTCACGCACAACATGGTCATACCGGATTCGGCCAAGTCAATCATCGTATCCAGAACTTCCGAGATCATTTCCGGGTCGAGGGCCGAGGTCGGCTCATCGAACAGCATGATTGCCGGGTTCATGCAAAGCGACCGGGCGATCGCAACACGCTGCTGCTGACCACCGGAAAGCTGACCGGGGAATTTCATCGCCTGTTCCGGAATCTTGACCCTTTCCAGGAAGTGCATGGCGGCTTCTTCCGCTTCCTTCCGCGGCGTCTTGCGCACCCAGATCGGCGCAAGTACGCAGTTTTCCAGCACGGTCAGATGCGGGAACAGGTTGAAGTGCTGGAACACCATCCCGACTTCGCGGCGGATTGCGTCAATGTTCTTCAGGTCGTTGGTCAGTTCGATCCCATCGACGAAGATGTCGCCCTGCTGGTGTTCTTCCAGCCGGTTGATGCAACGGATCATCGTGGACTTGCCCGATCCGGACGGCCCGCAGATGACGATCCGCTCGCCGCGATGGACGGTCAGGTTGATGTCCTTCAGGACATGGAACTCACCATACCATTTATGCATCGCGTTGATATGGATGGCGACTTCATCGGAAATGTTCATTGCGGGTGCTTGTGCTTCAGCCATAACTCTACCCTCCTAATCCTAGCGCTTGTGTCCGGTGTGCAGTTTCTTCTCGAGATAGATCGAGTAACGCGACATCCCGAAACAACAGACCAGGTAGATTGATCCAACAAAGATATAGCCCGTGTGTTCCATGCCCAACCACTGGGTCGAGGTGACGGACTGTTTCATGGTCAGCAACAAGTCGAGAAGACCGATGATCGATACCAGCGTCGTGTCCTTGAACAGACCGATGAAGGTGGAAACGATGTTCGGAATGACGATCTTCAAGGCCTGGGGCAGAACGATCAGGCGCATCGACATGTTGTAGTTTAGGCCGAGTGCATCGGCCGCTTCGAACTGTCCCTTGGGAATGGCTTGCAGGCCGCCGCGCACCACCTCCGCCATATAGGCTGAGGAGAACAGCGACAGACCGACAAGCGCCCGGACCAGATTGTCGAAGTCCATGCCCTCGGGCAGGAACAGCGGCAACATGAACTGGGCCATGAACAGGACCGTGATCAGCGGAACGGCCCGGATCAGTTCGATGAACCCGATGCAGAGCATCTGGATCAACGGCATGTTGTTGGCCCTCCGTCCCAATGCCAGCACAATGCCCAGTGGCAGGGATACGCCGATTGCGACCGCCGACAAAACCAGGGTCAGCATGAAACCGCCGAACTTGTTCGTTGGGATCACCTCCAACCCGAACCCGAAGGCCAGGAAGTACATCACAGCGATTGCATAGGCGATGCCGAAACCCAACATCGTCTGACCGGGATTAAGTGTCTGCGTGCCGCGATAGCCCAGAAACAGACCGCCCACCAACAGAACCACGGAAATGATGATCCCCAGTGTGGATTGCAGGGTCGTCATCTCGATCGGCCCGTGCAGAAGCGCGGTGGCGACCCAAGGGAAGACGAAGATCATCAAGGGGCCGGCAATTTTCCGACCCGGGATCTTGTCGAACATGACGGGAAGCAGCCCGATGATGAGCAGGAGACCGGTCAGGTTCGGGCGCCAATAGGATGCCGGATCATATGGTCCGTACATGAACTGATCGAACCGCGCGTCGACGAAACCCCAACAGGCACCGACCGGTTCACCGACATAACGTTCCAGGCAATCCTGGAAATCCTTGGCCTCCCAGACCGCTGTGAGGACGGCCCAGTCGAAGATACCCCAGGCGAGATAGGCGATCACGACCGCCGAAATCACCGTCCCAACTCCGTAATACCAGGTGCTGAACAGGTTCACCCGAATCCAATGGATGGGGCCGACTTCGCTCGCCGGCGGCGGAAGGGTCGGATGAAGTTCCGTTCTGACGTAAGCGATGCTTTCTTTTGACATGGCTTATCTCTCCACCAGCGCGACGCGCTTGTTGTACCAGTTCATGAACAGCGAGATCGTGAGCGAAATCGTCAGATACACCGCCATCGTCATCGCGATGATTTCCACCGCGTTACCGGTTTGGTTGAGAGAGACGCCCGTGAAGATGTTGACCAGATCGGGATAACCGATGGCAACCGCGAGCGACGAGTTCTTGGTCAGGTTCAGATACTGGCTGGTCATCGGCGGGACGATGACGCGCATCGCCTGCGGAATGATGACCTTGCGCATCGTCACATTGGGCCGAAGGCCGAGTGCGAATGCCGCCTCCGTCTGTCCGTGACTGACCGCCTGGATGCCGGAACGGACGTTCTCGGCAATGAAAGCGCCGGTATACACGACCAAGGCCAGCAACAGGCCCATCATACCGCCGGGAAGTGTCGCGCCGCCCCGCAGATTGAAGCGGCCGGCCTCGGGAAGGTCCCAACCGATCGGCCCGCCGGTCACGGCATAACCGATGAGCGGGAAGACGATCAGCATGGCGATGGAGGTCCAGAATACCGGGAAGGGCTGTCCTGTGGCGTCCTGGCGCTTCTTTGCCCATCTGGCCAGAAAGACGATGCCGGCGATGGCGATCGCCAACGCGATCGGTATCGCCTGCCAGCCCGGGTTCAGGATTGCAGACGGATAGTTGATGCCGCGCTGGGAGATATAGATCAGGTCCAGGCCGAAAACGTTGAACGCGGCCAATTCCCGCTTGCCGTCGACGGTTTCGAAGAGTTCCGGCAATGTCAGCCAGACAGCGAAGTACCAGATGAAGATATGCAGCAGCAGCGGGATATTCCGCATGATCTCGACATAGCAGGATGCCAGGAAATTGATCAGCGGGTTCTTGCTGAGGCGCAGCACGCCCATGACGAACCCAACAATCGTCGCCAAAACGACGCCGAATGCGGATATCAGCAGCGTGTTCACCAAACCCAGGACGAAGACGTCCCAGTGGGTCGATGAATTCACGTCGAAATCAGTGAGGTTGAAGGTGGGACTAGTCGGCATGAAGCCGGCAATCTGCCCAAGGAATTCGAAGCCCGGATTCAGGCCCCGCGATTCCATATTCGTTGCTGTATTGTTTACGATATAGGCGACAAATGCCACGAAGAGCGAAATCACCACGACCTGCATGATGATTGCGCGCGTGCGTTTGTCGTACCACCAATTTACGCCGCCCCCGGCGCGTTCGGCTTCGACCGCCATTGTTGTACCTCGCCTCTACGTCACCCAAAAACCTGTTCGTTTAATGCGAGTAACCGACCCATCTATACTGCAGGCCTTCGGTTCTCATTTCCGGCTGGGCGCCTTATATGCGGCCCGGCCTGTCCATTCTTCCCTCCCCAACACGAAAAGCCGTGAAAAATCGACAAACAAATAACGATACGGTTCAAAACTTAACGGACGTTCTCGGTATGGGTGTCTGATCGAAATTCTCAGACTGACAGGGATAGTCCCTAAACCGAGGTCTGAAACGGCACGAGGCGGGCCGTCGGCGCGGTTGCACCGAAGACCCGCCTCGCACTTAGGCTAATTCACAACAGCCTCGTTCGATAAGATCAATCTTACCGGAACGGCGGGGAATACAGGATCCCGCCCTTGGTCCACAGCGCGTTCACGCCGCGGGCCAGACCGAGCGGCGTATTCGGGCCGATGTTGCGGTCATAGCTTTCGCCGTAGTTGCCGACGGCGGCGATTGCACGCGCAGCCCATTCGTTGTCGAGGCCGATCATCGCGCCCAGATCACCTTCCGTCCCGAGCAGTCGGCGGATTTCCGGGTTGTTGGAGTTCTTCATCTCGCCGACATTGGCCGCGGTGACGCCCAGTTCTTCGGCCGTGACCATCGCGTTCAACGTCCAGCGGGCAATATCACCCCATTGGTTGTCGCCGTGGCGAACCAGCGGGCCGAGCGGCTCCTTTGAGATGATTTCCGGCAGAACGACATGCTCATCCGGGTTCGCGAGAACGACACGCGTCGCGGCGAGGCCGGAACGGTCGGTCGTGTAAACGTCGCAAGCACCGCTTTCATAGTTCTGGCGGGCTTCGGCGTTGTCCTCGATAACGATCGGCGTGAAGGACATGTTGTTGGCGCGGAAATAGTCGGCCAGGTTCAGTTCGGTCGTCGTGCCGGTCTGGATGCAGACGGAAGCGCCGTCCAGTTCCAGGGCGGATTTGACGCCGAGATCGGCCTTCACCATGAAGCCCTGACCGTCATAGTAGTTGACGCCGACGAACTCGAAACCGAGGTCGGTGTCACGGCTGAACGTCCAGGTGGTGTTACGGGCCAGAACGTCGACTTCGCCGGACTGCAGCGCCGGGAAACGCGTCTTACCGGTGGTCGGCGTGAACTTGACCGCCTTGGCGTCGCCAAGAACGGCCGCCGCCATGGCGCGGCAGAAATCGACGTCGAAACCGGCCCACTCGCCTTTATCGTCCGGCGACGCGAAACCGGCGAGACCGGTGGTCACGCCGCAGTCGATGTATCCTTTTGCCTTCACGTCGTCGAGCGTGCCAGCGCTCGCAACGGTGGAGCACAGCAGCGTTGCCGCACTCGCAGTCAGAAGGGTTTTGAGCTTCATTATGCAGTTACCCCTATTTTCCTCGGTTATGTACCTACGCGACTTCAACGCCCGACCGACCTAGCGGTGTTCCGTCCAATGGATTCCGGGTCGACAGACTCCGGGAAAGATGGACTGCGATGCAATCGGTCAAGTTTAGAAGCCCCCTAGCTTAAAGCCGGTCTGCTGGTGGTTTTGCCCGTGCCCTCTGGATCTTTTGCCCTGAGTAACCTGGCGCCAGCTTTCCGCCTGGGAATTAGAGTGGCACCGCAAATCTGGTTTGGCCAGACGTTAATTTGCTGATTTTTGCCGAAATACGGACCTATTCGTGAATTTTGTGAATAGGCCGCGTTGCGCCGCATTATAAGTATTGTCTGTTCAATGGGTTTTCGGCGTTTGGCATGGATTCTGCTTGCTTGATTGACGCGGCTAATTCCGCAGGAGGATTGAACAATGCTTATACGTAAAGACAGCCCCGCAGAAGCGGATCCGGATGTCGGGTTCTCCCGTGCAGCCGATGAGGAGCACCTGATCGACGACCTGGCGCAACCGTTTCTGGATCTGGCAAAGAAATTCGAAACGGCCCGCGTGAGCGATGTCGATACCGAGACCTGGCATGCCATACTCGACGCGAACGTCTTCTTCTGGCGGTTCGTGGCGAATTATTTGCCGGGTCAGTTGGACAAGACCGTTTCCACCGAAATGTCGGAGGTGCTGATCCGCATCGGCGAATTCATGCGACAGGCCTGCCTGTCGCTGCGGGCGAATCGTGACGATGTGCTGGAACAGCGCGTGATTGAACTGAACCTGAACATGTGCGCCCAGGTATTGAACCTGCGGCAGAACATGCTCGGCCTGAAGGAAGCGTAATAGGACCTGCCGGACTTGATCGGTATTGTTGAGGGCAATGCCATTGGTCCGGCCTGCCTTTATGATTCCTTTCTGAACGAACCGATTCTCGGAACGGCCTATCGCCGTGCGGTCCCGCTTGAATGGGGAGGCCTGCGCGGGATGGCCGTTGCCGGACCGTCTTCGCCCGATGCGATGATTTCCGGTCAATAGTGAATTCCGCCTGAGGTCGGATAATCCGGCCTCCGCCCCGTTGCCCCCCTAACTTCTATACCTATGATGTTTTCACGCACCGCAGGTGCGACGGGATGAACATGCCCGCAAGAACGATACAAAGCCCAACCGGGCGGATCTGAAGGGGGAGAGGCGATGAAGATAGTTATCACCGGCGGCACCGGATTCATCGGAACGCGGCTGGCACGCAAGCTTCTGGAAAAAGGAACCGTGGCCGGTCCTTCCGGCGCACAGGAGAAGGTCGACGAGATTGTTCTTTTCGATGTCGCGCTGCCGCCCGAGCTGCCGGCCGGATTGGATGATCGGGTCACCATGCGCCAGGGCGAAATCGCAGACAAGGCGACAGTGGATGCCCTGATCGATCGGCCGGATATCGGTGTCTTCCACCTCGCATCCGTGGTCAGCGGCGGTGGCGAGAAGGACTTTGACCTTGCCATGCGGGTGAACCTGGACGGCGGGCGCTATGTGCTGGAGGCCTGCCGCGCGCAAGGATCCAGGCCGCGCGTCCTGTTCACGAGTTCGATCGCCACGTTCGGCGGGGCGGCGATGCCGGATGTCGTCGGCGATCTGGTCAAGCAGACGCCGCAGACGACCTACGGCATGACCAAGGCCGTCGTGGAACTGATGCTGAACGACTATACGCGGAAGGGTTTCCTCGACGGACGCAGCGCGCGTCTGCCGACGGTGATTATCCGGCCCGGCAAACCGAATGCCGCGGCGAGCAGTTTTTTCAGCGGCATGTTCAGGGAACCGCTGGCGGGTGTCGACTGCAAGATTCCGGTCCCGACCGATGTACGGCACCCGGTGATCGGATATCGCAGCGTGGTCGACGGTATTCTGGCTTTGTATGAAGCCGACAGCGACGCCATTGGCGACGATCGTGCCTTTACCCTGCCGAGCACCAGCGCGACGGTCGCCGAATTGATGGCGGCGTTGGAACGTGTGGCTGGTGATCGCCCCTTGGGCAAACTGACGGTGGAACCGGATCCGTTCATTCAGGAGATCGTGAAGACTTGGCCACGGGCGGCCGGTGCTGACCGGGCTCTGGCCCTTGGGTTGCCGCATGACAACAGTTTGGACGACATCGTTCGGGCCTATATCGCGGATTATGTGGACGTATAGCCGCTTCCGCAGCGGAACGCGTGCAAATTGGGGGGTAAAGAATGGCTAACAAGGCAGTCATCGTAGGGGCGCTCGGCGTAATCGGACGCAACCTGATGAACCATTTGGCGGAAACCGGCGGCTGGGAGATCGTCGGCCTTTCCCGTCGTTCACCGGATTTCGAGGTGCCGGCGGAATTCATTTCGGTGGATTTGTTGGACCGGGCAGATGCGGAATCGAAACTGGCCCACCTGACGGATGTGACCCACATCTTCTACACGGCTTTTCAGGCCCGGCCGACCTGGGCGGAACACGGTGCGCCGAACCTGGCCATGCTGGTTAATTCGGTTGAGCCGATCGCGGCCAAGTCCCCGAATCTGAAACATGTCCATCTGGTCCAGGGCAACAAGATCTACGGTTCCCATCTCGGCCCGTTCAAGACACCGGCCCGGGAAGACGACCCGCCGCATATGTTGCCGAACTTCTATTGGGATCAGGAGAACTGGCTGCGCGACTTCCAGCAGGGCAAGACCTGGACCTGGTCCACCTCGAGGCCGCAGACGGTTTGCGGTTTCGCGTTGGGCAACCCGATGAATATCACGACCTGTATCGCCGTCTACGCCGCCATTTCCAAGGAACTGGGAATGCCCTTCCGTTTCCCCGGCAAACGTGGTGCCTACGAAGCCGTCTATCAGGTAACGGATTCTCACCTGCTTGCCCGATCCATGGAATGGTGCGCGAACAACGCCGACGGCGCTGCCGCAAACCAGGTCTTCAACGTGACCAATACCGACTTTTTCCGTTGGAAGAATGTCTGGCCGACCTTCGCGAAGTTCTTCGATCTACCGATGGAGGATGTGCAGACGATTTCCCTGACGGAATTCATGGCCGACAAGGAACCGGTCTGGAACCGCATCGTCGAAAAGCACGGTTTGCAGAAAGTGCCCTATGCGGACATTGCGGCCTGGCCCTTCGCTGACTATGTGTTCGGAACCGATTGGGACGTCATGACCTCGACGATCAAGATTCGTCAGGCGGGCTTCCAGGACTGTATCGATTCCGAGGAAATGTTCCTCCGTATCTTCAAGGAATTCCAGGACCGAAACGTCATCCCGCGTTAGGTCCTGCCGACCACAAGGACGCCGCCGCGATGATCACTGTCTACGGATCCATCAACCTGGATATCGTAAGCAAGATGACCCGGTTCCCCGCGGCGGGCGAAACCGTCCTGACGCCGGAAGCTGTACCTTCCCCGGGCGGCAAGGGCGCCAATCAGGCCGTTGCCGCGGCGCGCGCCGGCGGTTCGGTCTATATGGTCGGCGCGGTCGGCGCGGATGGGTTGAGCATCATCCCCCTGGACGCATTTCGGGAAGCAGGGGTGGATACGCGTGGTGTCGCCGTGCTTCCGAGGGCGACGACGGCGATTGCCAGCGTCATGGTCGACGCAGCGGGCGAGAACCGAATAGTTGTTGCCTCCAACGCCAACGGCCTGGCGCCAACCCTGACAGGCGATCATCTGGCGCCCGGCGGGGTGTTGTTGATGCAAATGGAAATTCCGCATCAGTCAAACTGGGACGCATTGACCATCGCGAAGAAACGCGGGGCGAAGGTCATTCTGAACCTTGCGCCTTTCGGCCCGGTTGACCCGCGATTTCTCTCCGACATCGATATCCTTGTCATGAATGAAGGCGAGGCGGCCGCGCTTGCGAGTCACATCGATTTGCCGGTCGAAAATCCGGAAGGTCTGGCCCGATCGCTTTCCGCATTGGGGCCGACGACAGTGATCACATTGGGCGGTGAGGGCTATGTCTGTGCCGACGAGAAGCGGACGTTAACCGGCAAGGCGCTGGATGTCGACATCGTCGATACGACGGGCGCGGGTGACGCGTTTTGCGGATGCCTGGCCGCGGCCATTGACGGGCATGCAATGGAACTGCCTGAAGCCCTGCAATTCGCCGCCGCCGGTGCGTCGCTTGCCTGTACCCGGTTGGGCGCGCAGACCGCTTATGCGACGAGGGACGAGATCATCGCACGGATGGCGGTGGCCTAGAGCGGCCTTTCGAATCTGAGCGATGTCGGGCGGTCGAAGCCTTCATGGGTGAAGGTGCCGATCTGGCGAAATCCAATATTGGTGAAGAAGGTATGGACCCGTTTCAACTCGATCCGGGACATGACCCGAAGGCGTTTCGCCCGCCGTGCCTCGGCCAGCGTGACGACCGTATCAAACAGGCGATGCCCGATGCCTTGTCCCTGATGTGCAGGATCGACTGCAAAATGATAAGCATAGAGGATGGCGCCGTCGGCATCCTCCTCAATTTTGGTAAACAGGCAGCCGACAATCTCGCCGGATGGCGTTTCCGCGGTCAGTAAGTCGCCGGCTCGGGCATCTTCGATCACGCCCTCCACCGTCATCCGCGTGACGGAGGAGGGGGGATCGACGATGCCGTCCTGCTCGGCGAAGGCCACTTGCAGAATCTCCAGGACGCGGTCGTGCTGATCGAAGGCGCCCCCCGCGATGGCGATGAGCAGATCCTGAACCGTATCGCGCACGACCCGTCCTTAGCGATGCGGGATCAGTGATTGTCGCGGGGCAGACCGCGCGTTTGGCTGATCCGCTGATACTTGACCGCGTTTTCCAGAACCATGCCGGTTTCCAACTGACCCGTCATGGACCGGAACATTTCCTGCCACGGCGTCTGGCTTTCCAGATCCGTCTGAACATAGCTGGCGCGGCGGCTTTCCATTTCCGCCTCGTCGATCTGGATATCCAGGGTTCGTTTGTTCAGGTCCAGACGGATCATGTCGCCGGTTTGAAGCAGGGCGAGACCGCCGCCGATCGCGGATTCGGGGGAAATGTGCAGGATGGACGGGCTGCCGCTGGTGCCGGACTGGCGGCCGTCGCCGGCGACCGGCAATTCGTCGATCCCGGCTTTGATCAGGTCATCCGGCGGCTGCATGTTCACCACTTCCGCCGATCCCGGCCAACCCAGAGGGCCGGTCCCGCGGATGAAGAGGATGCAGTTCTCGTCGATATTCAGCGACTTGTCGTTGATCCGGTCGTGGTAATCCTCCGACCCTTCGAAGACGATGGCGCGAGCATCCATTATGTTTTCGAGCCCGGGACGGGAGAGGTACTTCTCACGGAACTTCTTCCCGATGACTGAAATCTTCATCACCGCCGTGTCGAAGAAGTTGCCGCGCAATACGGCATAACCGGCTTCCTTCATCATCGGCTTTTCGAAGGGATAGATGACTTCCGGGTTGAAGTTTTCCGCATCGGCCACGTTCTCCGCGACTGTCTTGCCGGACACCGTCATCGCCCCGCCGTTCAGCTTGTCGTGTTCAAGCAGATCCCGCATCACCGGCGGCACACCACCCGCCTTGTGGAAGGCTTCGCCCAGATACTTGCCCGCCGGCTGCATGTTGACCATCAGCGGCACGCCTTCGCCATAGGTCTGCCAATCGTCGACCGTCAGTTCCACGCCCATATGGCGGGCGATGGCGATCAGATGCCAGACACAGTTGGAACTGGCCCCGAGGGCCGTGACGATCCGGATTGCGTTTTCAAAGGCTTCCCGCGTCATGATGTCGGACGGGCGCAGATCCTCGTTGACCATCTCCACGATGCGCAGGCCGGTGGCATAGGCCATCTGCCCGCGTTCGCGATAGGGGCCGGGGATCATGGCGCAACCGGGCAGGGACATGCCGAGCGCTTCTGCCATCGAGTTCATGGAGGACGCCGTACCCATTGTGTTGCAGTGGCCGACCGACGGTGCGCTGGCCGCTGCGATTTCCATGAAGGTATTTTCGTCGATCTTGCCGGCGGACATGTCCTTGCGGGCCTGCCAGATGGCGGTGCCGGATCCGATCAGTTCCTGGCCGCGATAGAAACCGTCCAACATGGGGCCGCCGCTCAATACGATCGCCGGGATGTTGACCGTCGCTGCCGCCATCAGGCAGGCCGGCGTGGTCTTGTCGCAACCGGTCGTCATGACGACGCCATCGATCGGATAGCCGTAGAGCAGTTCGACAAGGCCCAGATAGGCAAGATTCCGGTCAAGCGCCGCGGTGGGGCGCTTGCCGGTTTCCTGGATCGGATGAACCGGAAACTCGAAACAGATGCCGCCGGCGGCGCGGATGGCTTCCCGCGTACGGTTGGCAAGGTCCAAGTGGTGCCGGTTGCAGGGACTGAGGTCGCTGCCTGTCTGGGCGATCCCGATGATCGGCTTGCCGGACTGGATCTCTTCCCGCGTCAGGCCGAAGTTCAGATAGCGTTCCATGTAAAGGGCGGTCATGCCCGGGTTGTCGGGATTGTCCCACCATTCCTGGCTGCGCAGTCTCCTGGGCCTTCCGCTATAGGTCTTGTCGGTGCGCTCCATGTTGGTTTCCTCCCGATTATAGGTTCGCTATTTCTTCATGACGCGGGCAGTGCCGCCGCCGGTCAGCGGATGAACTGATCGACGTAATCGGCGCCCAAGCCGACCTCATCGTAATGTTTGCGGCACATATCGATCTTGGTGAAGACATCTTCGTAGCCGATATTCTCACCTTCTTCGTCTACATAATACATGCAGCCTGTGATGTTGAAGAAAGTGATCATTTCCTCGCAATCCTCAGGCACGACCAGGGTATGGGTTTCGCCCGGCGGTTCGAAGACATAGGCGCCTTCCTCGGCGACCCAATCGTGCTCCTTGTAGTACCATTTTCCCTTGATGACGAAGCCGTGGACCGGCGCCGGATGCAGGTGACGTGACAGGATACCCGATTTCTTCACCCGCAGCAGATTGCACCATTGTCCTTGCAGCGTATTCAGGAAAAGCGGGCGAAACCAGACATTCGGGGCTTGGGGAACCCAGACCCGTTCGTCCTCGGGCACCGCCAGTTCGACGATCTCGCCGGGCGAATGCTGGTGTGTGGTCGTTCCTTCCTTCAAAGCGGCATAATCCAGGGGCATGACGTTGTCCTTCCTATAATCGGTTATGGGTTTTCGTAATCATTATGCAGACAGGTAACCACCGTCTACGGGGATGACCGCACCGGTCACGAAACCGGCCTCTTCGGAACACAGGAACTTCACCGTCCCGACCAGGTCCTCCGGGGTGCCCCAACGGCCCATTGGGGTGCGGGCCATCAGGCCGGCACTGCGTTCGTCGTTTTCGACAAGGGCGCGGGTCAATTCGGTCGCGATCCAGCCAGGCGCGATGGCGTTGACACGGATGCGCTCCGGCGCCCAGGCATTGGCCAGGGACTTGGTCAATTGCGCGACGCCGCCCTTGCTGGCGGAATAGGCCGGCACGAAGGCGCTGCCGAAAAAGCTGAGCATCGAAGCGGTGTTGACGATGGCGCCCGCGCCGGACGCCTTGAGTTTGTCGCGCGCGGCTGAGCACATTCGCATCGTGCCGACCAGGTTCACATCAATCACCGTCGCGAAGGTGTCCGGATCGAATTCCTTGCCGTCGCGGGCAATCATACCGGCGCAATTCACCAGGGCATCGATCCGGGCGCAGCCGCCGATCAATCCATCGATTTCCGCCTGCTTGGTCACGTCGAGCGTTACGGCGTTCATGCCGTCCACGGTCTCGCAAGCGGTGACTTCTTCCTGCGTCAGTCCGGTTGCCGTGACCGTGTAGCCGGATTTGGCGAAGCCTTGGGCGATTGCGGCACCGATCCCTCGGGTGCCGCCGGTGACGATAGCGTGTTTTTTGTCAGTCATGATGTCGTACTCTCTGTCCAACGGTTTACCCAGTTTTCCGGTTCGTCCCCATTCAGAACGCGAACAATTTCTTCCGCCGCCTTGCTTTGAAGGTCCGCAACGGATTCTTCCGAATACCAACCAGTGTGATCGCTTGCGACGAGCGTCGGTTGACGGAAAAGGGGATGGGAAAGGTTTGGCGGCTCCTGCTCGAAAACGTCCAGTCCGGCCCCGAACAAGTGTCCGCTCTCTAGCGAAACGGCAAGAGCGTCCTCATCCACGAGGCCGCCGCGGGAGACATTGATCAGGATGGCGCCCCGCGGCATCGCTGCCAATCTTTCCGCGTCGATCATATGTCTGGTTTCCACCGTCAACGGCATATGCAGGGACAGGATGTCTGATTGTCGGCATAAGGTGTCCAAGGAGACGAGTTCCGCCCCGTCCGGTGCAACTGTCAGAAACGGATCGTGTATGATGGTTCGTGAGAATCCAAGGCCGGCGGCTTTTCGGTGAAAAGCACGTCCGATCCGGCCATATCCGCATATCCCGAGACGACGCCCGGCGAGCCGGTAGATCGGTTCCTGACGGGCAACGTTCCAGGCTCCCTTGCGGAGGTCTCTGTCACGCGTCGATATCCGGCGTGCGACGGCCATCAACAAGGCGAGCGCTTGATCGCTTACTTCCTCGACTCCGTAATCGGGCACATTGGCCACTTTGATTCCTCGCTCCCGTGCAGCGACGAGGTCGATATTATCGACCCCGGCACCGTAGCGGACGATAACCTTTCCACGGCTCATTCCTTCGATGGCCGCGCGGGGCAGGGGGGCCTCGCGCAAAAGGACGGCATCCGCGTCGGCAACCGCTTCGGCGATCCTGTTTGGATCGTTCGCACAGGGCAACTCGGTGAAATCGCATCCGATTTCCGCCAGTAGACGGCTCTCGGTCGCGTAGCTTTCATACCCTTCGTCGATCATGACGGCTCGATAACGCATTGGCGCGGTCCTGCCCAAGGTTTGATGCATTGTTTTGATAACTGATATGTTAGATGTTATATTCCGGTCAACTAAAACCGACGGAGACGTTCCATGCAACCTTTGCCTCGCCGGGAAAGCTTGACGGAAATGACAGTCAGCCGCCTGCGGGAAGCCATCGTCACAGGTGAATTCGCGTTCGGTGAACTGCTGTCCGAAGGGCGGATCGCGGCCTTGCTCGGGGTTAGCAAGACGCCGGTGCGCGAAGCTTTTCAGCAATTGCGCCGTGAAGGGTTGGTTGAAATCCAGCCGCAGCGCGGCACCGTGGTCTTCACGCCGGGCGAAGAGGAATTCGCGGCACTGGTGGATTTTCGGACCGTCCTGGAAGTAGCGGCATTGCGAGCTGCGATGGCGCGAGCGCCGCAGGCGCTGTCCCGCGACCTCGCCGATATTGTGTCACGCATGCGCCTCGCGCGGAAAGAGGAAAGAACGCGTGATTATTTGGCACTGGACGGCCGGTTTCACGACGCAATCGTCGCCAATTCGAACAATGCCTATCTCGTGGACGCCTATGCGGGGATCGCCTCCAAGATGGCGGCCCTGCGAACCCAATTGGGTCAGGCGCCGGAACTGATGGAAAAGTCCATGCGGGAACACGAAGCAATTGCGGAGGCAGTGGCTGCGGACGACCTGGCCGGGGCTCTTGCGGTGATCGAAGAGCATATTACGCGGCGGCGCGGATCCTACTGGCAAGAAAGGCCAACTGTCGCGGCCGCCAAGACGGCGGTCTGACCCAGGCGATCCGTCACAAGCGATCCATTTGCATGCCACGGGAATTGCGAAGGTCGTCAAAGCGTCGGAAATGATACTGAAATGAAAAGGGCCGCCTCGGAAGGCGGCCCTTTCACTTTGCGGTTCAGGACCGCTAATCGAGTAGCTGTCCTGGCAGCCACAAGGCGATTTCCGGGAAAATCACCACCGCGGCCAAGCCGATCAGCTGCAGGATCACGAAAGGAATGATGCCTGAATAGATGTCCTGCATCTTCACTTCAGGCGGCGCCACGCCCTTCATATAGAACAGCGCGAAACCGAATGGAGGTGTCAGGAAGCTTGTCTGCAGGTTGATCGCCACCAGGATGGCGTACCAGTAGATCATCTCCTCCTTCAGATCCAAGTGGAAGGCGCCTTCCATGCCCAGATGTCCGGCGAAGGTTCCCGCCATCGCCTGAACAACCGGTGAGAAGACCGGCAGCACGATGAGGGTGATTTCCAACCAGTCGAAGAAGAAGCCCAGCAGGAAGACCACGAACATCAGCAGGAACAGCAAGGCCCAATCATGGAAGTCCAGGAAGTCGATGAATTCCAGGATCAGGTCTTCCCCGTAGACTGCACGGAAGATGAAGGAGAAGGTCGTCGCACCGACGAAGATGAAGAAGATCATCGCCGTCGTCATGGTGGTGCGGTTGACCACATCTGTCAGGACGTCCTTGGTCAATGTGCCGTTGAAGGCTGCCAGAACGATCGACCCGAAGGCCCCGACACCCGCCGCTTCCGTCGGCGTTGCCCAACCCGCCAGGATGGATCCCAGAACGAGCGTAACCAGGAAGATTGGCGGAATGAAGCCCTTCAGGACCGACCCAAACAGCGAGTCGCCTTCCGAGCGGCCCATGATCATGGAGATCGCGAAGATCAGCAGGAAGGCCGTGAGACCGATATTCAGGTGTTGTTCCAACCCAGTGTAGGAAAGCCCCACCGCAACCACGACTACCGTGGTTATGATCATCAGATACCGGCGGACCCGCGCCATGTCGGACGGCTTCAACTGAATCATGTCTTCCGGCAGCGGCGGTGCCACTTCCGGCTTCACGCGGGACAGGATAGAGATGTAGACGAAGTACAATCCCGACAACAATAGACCCGGCAGCAACGCGCCAACGAACAGGTTCCCGACCGATACCGACAACAAGCTGGCCATGATGACCAACATGATCGACGGCGGGATCAGAATGCCGAGGGTTGCGGAAGAGGCGATGGTGCCTGTCGCGAGCGACTTGCTGTAGTTTTGCTTTAGCATGGTCGGGAGGGCCAGCAGGGTCATCATAACGACCGACGCCCCGATGATCCCGGTGGTCGCGGCCATGATGGTGCCCATCACCGTGACGGAAAGCGCGAGGCCCCCCGGCACTCGACGCAACAGAACCTGAAGGATGTGCAATAGGTCTGCGGCAACGCGTGACCGTTCCAGCATCGTCCCCATGAAAATGAAACATGGGATCGCCACAAGGACCGGGTTTTGAACCGCCCCCGAAGCACCGTCACCGCCCCATATACGGGTCGTGATGATGAAGAAGGCTTTGAAGTCCATGTAGCCGAAGATGATGGCAAGGATGCCGAAGATGAAAGCCACCCCGCCCAAGGCGAAGGCGACCGGTAGTCCTGAGAAAAGCGACAGCGCAAGCCCCAGGAACATGTAAGCACCGAGGAACTCCTCGAAATGCTCCAAAATAGCGTGAATAAACTCCATGGGTGTCCCCTATGCGAACGGCTTGGAATGCGTCGTTTCTTCGGTCAACGAATGCCCCTGATGGCCTTCGTGGTCGTCGTCGATCGCAAATATCTGCAAGTCGTCCCGTGCTTGTCGGTGTGCTTCCGGTCCACCCCATAAATACGCGCAAAGGCGCATGATCGTGGTAAGAACCGCGATGGACGCCAATATGAAACCGAAAATCATGAAGGATTTTACGATGAAGCGATGCGGGATGCCTGTCAGCGACTCAGACCCTTCGCCCTGCGAATAGGATGCGTACACGAAGACAATGGAATAATAGAGAACCACTGCCAGGTAGGGGATGGCGTAGATTAGCAATCCGAAGAGTTCGACCTTGGCCTGGCTCCGTGCCGTCAGTTTCTCCCTGAAAATGTCCACGCGAACGTGGGCGTTCATCAGGTATCCGAAACCGAAGGACAACAGCAGCAAGACACCGTGCAGGTGCCATTGCATGTCTTGAAGTTTGATCGGTTCGATCAACCAGTACCAGCTGAGTTCCGACATGCCGATCCGCAGGAAGTCGATCTTCCGTGCAATGACGTCGAACATGATGATGACGATTAGCGGCAGAATGAGCCAACCGCCAGCCTTACCTAATCTCATCGGTAGTAAGTCGAGAAGGTTGGCCATCTTGAGAAGACTGCTCATGACGTTCCGTATCTTTCACCTTCGCGCGGCCACACTCGAACAAATTTGGCGGTTCGGCGGATGCGCGCGTTTTGTAGCTGTTCGGCCCTACCCGGAGGCCGCGGACCTTAACCGTTGGAAGCGTTGATAAGAAACGGGGGCCGATCGGGTTTGCCGACCGACCCCTCGTTCCTAGGTAAAAAGGGCAATCTTAGAGATAGCCCATATCCTTCCAGATCTTGTAGTTCTCACGGAAGGTCGTGATCGAATCCCAGATCTTCTTGGAGTCTGCGTTCGCCGCCAGTTCCTCAGCCAGGACTTCTTTCCACGCCGCTTCGAACTGATCGAGAATTTCCTGCGGCCAACGGTGGTTGGTCACGCCGGAAGCGACGTTCGCCTGCATGGCTTCGAACTGGGACGCTTCACCATCGGCGATCATTTCTGCGACCTGCGCCGTGCAAGCCGTCCGCATCATCGCGCGTTGGGCGTCGCTCAGGTCGTTCCATTTATCCATGTTGACCAGGATTTCGTTGGAAGTCGACTGCTGGTGCCAGCCCGGGAAGTAGTTGTGCTTTGCGATCTGGTTCAGCCCCAGCGTCTTATCGATCGCCGGCATGGAGAATTCCGTAGCGTCGATCGTACCGCGCTCCAGGGCCGGATAGATGTCCGCTGCAGCCAGCTGCTGCGTGGACACGCCGAATTTCTGCATGACCTTCGCGCCGATGCCGAAGAAGCGCATTTTCAGGCCCTTCAGCTGGTCGAGGCTGTTGATCGGCTCACGGAACCAACCGGAGGTTTCCGGGGGGATCATGCCGCAAAGGATGTACTGGATGTTGTCGCGGGCATACAGCTCTTCAGCGAGTTCAGTGCCGCCGCCATGCATGAACCAGGCGACGAATTCCGGCGCGGCCGGGCCGAACGGCCAGGTCGAAATGAACGCGTAGGCCGAGTTCTTGCCCTGGTTGGCGCCCGGCGTACCGAACGCAGCGGCGAATGCGCCTTGCGATACCGGGTCGAAATACGCGTAACCGCCGACAAGTGCGCCCGGCTCTTCTACCTTGATGGCAAAGTCGCCGTCGGACATGGCGTCAATCGCCGCAGCGACACGACGCGGCGGCGGGCCGATAACGGCAACCGTCGAGGCGAAAGCCGCATGCATCTTCCAGCGGGTTTTCGCTTCTACCGGATCGGCTGCCGTCGTCAACGACACGGCCCCGACAATGCCGGCCAAAGCCGCAGACTTCAAAAGATTGGAAAACTTCATCCGTAACCTCCCAGTTCCGGGCCGGCCCCCACTTTTGTGGACACCGGCTTTCTTGATGAATGCCGCGGCGATGCTCAATACCGCGGCGATATGAATGAGGAACCCGACCTCTTCTGACGGAGGCTTATGACGGCACCGATCAAATCCTTACAGTCCGTTAGGACTGATGCAAGAACATTAAACGGTATGCCCGTTCCACCGACGCAATATTGCGTAAGGCGCCCGACAAACGCCAGAAAAAATTGGTATTACCTTTTATCGGTTTGGCGTGCTTTAGTGGGAGCATGGGTTTGGGGCGACGATCGACAGGCATTTGGTGACCGGATACTTATCCTTTGGAATCAGCCGCTTGATATGATGATCTCCGGCTCTATCCTTAGAAAAATAGAAGGCCGGTCGGACCCGTAATCCGCTAAAGTTTTTGACCGATCCGGGCCGTGTTGAGGCCAGGAATACAACAATTGTCGAGGGAGATGACATGAAACAGGCCAAGTTGATCGCCATTGGAGATCCCGCAAGTTCGGTGCGGTGCGAGGACGTTCCCGGACTGGGGGAGCCGGGCGCGGGCCAGGTCCTGGTGGATGTTGCGGCGGCGCCGATCAATCCGGCCGAAGTGCTAATCATGAAGGGGGAATATGCATCGACCCCGGAACTGCCCGCGCCTTTGGGGATTGAGGGGGCAGGGGTCGTCGCGTCGGTCGGCGCCGGCGTATCGGGCCTGGTATCCGGTGACAAGGTTATGATCGTGCCGCGCGCGAACTGGGCGCAACAGGTGCTCGTTTCCGCAGAAGAGGTCATCAAGCTGCCTGCCGGAATAGACCTGAGACAGGCATCGATGCTGAAGGTGAACCCGGCGACGGCTTTCCTGATGCTGACCACATATGTCGATCTTTCTCCCGGTGATTGGGTGGCACAAAATTCCGCCAATTCTGCGGTTGGAACGTCGCTGATCAGGATCGCCAGGCAGCGGGGATTGAAAACCGTCAATATCGTCCGGCGTGAGGAAGCCGCCGCGTATTGCCGGTCGATCGGCGGCGATATCGCCGTGGTTGACGGGGACGACGTGGCGTCTCGCGTCGCCGAGGCCACGGGCGGCGCGCCGATCAAACTGGGAATCGATGCTGTGGCCGGGGAAGCAGTCATTCGACTGGCAGCCTGTCTGGCGGACGGAGGAACCGTGGTCAATTACGGCATGCTCTCCGGAAAGCCCTGCATGATGACCACCGACCAGACCGTATTCCAATCCAAGTCGCTGACGGGGTTTTGGTTGGCCAAGGTTCTGGGCGGCATGAACAAGGCCGGCAAGGACGCCTTGTATGCTCAACTGGCGCCGCTGGTTGAGGATGGAACCATATCGGTTCCGGTCGAGGCGGCTTATCCGATCGAGCAGGTCCAGGATGCTGTCGCGCACGCCTGCCGCGAGGGACGGGACGGCAAGGTCCTGGTGCTGCCGAACGGTTAGGCGGAGCGACTTCACCAGGCGATTCGGCGAATCGGAGGAGGGGCCGCCAATGGCGGAGAAACTTCGGCACTACCGTGATTTCTGGCCATACTACCTGCGGGAACATGCGCGTCCCGCAACCCGGTCGATACACTTTATCGGCACCGCATGCGGCCTCGCCCTCCTGGCCGCTGCCGGTTTGACGGGAAATGCCTGGCTTATTCTGCCGGCCGTGGTGTCCGGTTACGCCTTCGCATGGCTCGCCCATCTGCTTGTCGAGAAGAATCGTCCCGCTACATTCACCTATCCGGTCTGGTCGCTGATCAGCGATTTCCGGATGTTCTTTTTGTGGCTGGCCGGCCGCCTTGGGCCGGAACTTCGGAAAGCCGGTGTGACCCAGGCGGACTAGCGCGGGGCGATTCGTAGAATCCTGCCGTCATAGTCATCGGTGAGGAGATAGATCAGGCCGTCCGGGGCCTGGCGAACGTCGCGAATTCGGTCGTCCAGGCCAGTCAGCAGGCGCTCCTCTGCGAGGATCCGTGTTCCGTCCAGCTCAAGGCGGATGAGCTGGCCGAATTTCAAGGAACCGACGAAAAGATCGCCCTGCCATCGGGCAAAGGCCTCGCCGGTGTAGAAAGTCATTCCTGATGGCGCAATCGACGGATCCCAATAATACAGCGGCTGTTCATAACCGGGTTTGCGCGTGCCTTCCCCGATTTTCCCGCCGGAGTAATGCCGGCCATAGGAAATCACGGGCCAGCCATAGTTCATTCCGGCTTCAGGCAGGTTGATCTCATCCCCACCGCGTGCGCCATGTTCGACGGTCCAAAGACGCATTGTCGTCGGATGTAGAGCCGCGCCCTGCGCGTTGCGATGACCATAGGACCAGACTTCGGGACGTTTTCCGGCCACGCCGACGAATGGATTGTCGGACGGAATCGAGCCATCGGAATTGATTCTGATGACCTGCCCGCGATTGATCGTGAGGTCCTGGGTGCGGTCTCGTTCGCCGCGATCCCCAATCGTGATGAAAAGCGTGCCATCCGGGGCGAAGACGAGACGTGAACCGAAATGGCGGCCGCCGGCGGATTTCGGCTCCTGACGAAAGATGATCCTGCCGTCCTTCAGGCTGCCTTCGCGCAAATCCAGCCGCGCCCGAAACACGGCGGTGCCTGCGCCGCCCGAACCCGGTTCCGAGAAGGAAACGTAAATCAAATCGTTTTCGGGGAAACGCGGATCGAGCGCCACATCAAGCACACCGCCCTGGCCGCGTATGTAGGCTTTCGGCAATCCCTTGAGCGGGCTGGATATCTCACCTTGAGACGTGACGATCCGGATGTCGCCTTCACGTTCGGTGACGATCATGCGGCCGTCCGGCAGAAAGGCCATGCCCCAGGGGTGGCGAAGGCCGGTGGCGACGGTGATGACGTTCAGCGGATAGTCATCGCTCTGGAAGGCTTGAGTTTCTGAGGTTTGCGCGACGGCGCCTTGCCCGACGCCAAATCCAAGCAGGCCGGTCAGCAGCAGGCACACCGTGCCCAATCGTATCCTTCGCAATGGTGTCTCCGTCGGCGGTTGCCTTCCGTCAATTAGCCTCGCCGAAGGTAACGTCAACCATCACCGCTGAGCCAATTTCCTCGAGCGCATCTGCCAAAGTCTCCTCCGACAAGCCTGTCGGCAACTGCAGGGTGAGGTTGGCCCGGAATAGCTTGCCGCCGGCAAAGGGGGCGTCTTCGAGTGACGTCTCCAACTCTTCCACGCTGACCTTGTACTGGGCCAGACAATGAGAAATCTCATGCACGATCCCTGGCTGGTCGGGACCCAGAATCTCCATGGTAAGCACTGCGCCGCTGGCGAAAGGTTCCGCCGTGCGGGCCTCTTCGACCGTCACTCGGAAACCGTGATCCGACAGGGCCGCCAAGGCATCGGCCATGGCCTCCGCCTGGTCATCGGGCGCTTGGACGCGGACGATGCCGGCGAATTTTTCCGCCAAATGGGCCATCCGGCTTTCCAGCCAGTTGCCGCCATGATCGGTGATCACCTCGGACATGATATCGACCAGACCGGGACGGTCCCTGGCGACGAACGTCACGACAAAATCCTTCGGCATTTCTCCCTGGCCCTCTCGCGCTTTGCTCCGCCGTTTTCTGTCGGGTGGAGGCGTCTTTCATTATAAAGATCGTAACAGCAGCTTCGTTCGGTGACTATAAGGCCCTTGGTGCCGCTTTGATTTGGCTGCCGGCGTCACGTTCTTGCATTTCCCAGCAAGACGTCCTTCGCCTCGTTCACCTTGGCGGCCAAGTAATCGGATCCGCCCGCATCCGGGTGGGCGGATTTCATCATCCGCCGATGGGCGTCGCGGATTTCATCCGCCGTGCAACCTTCCTGAAGGCCGAGCACCGCGAGCGCTTCCGACCTCGACATGCCGCCCGAAGCACTGCTCGACCCTGCGTCGCGGGCCTCATCCTCCTGATCGGCTTCCCGCCACTCGGTTCCATGCGCCCGGTCGATATAGGCTTCAAGCAAGTCGGCGGATTGCCGATCGGCCGGTTGGATCTCGCTATAGAGGGAAACCAGTTCGGTAAGACTGAGTTGAGACAGATTGAGGCCTTCATGGGAGCCCTCCAGGATCTGGCCGTCCATGTCTCCCGTTTCGTGGTCGAGGGTCATCGCGAAAAAACGCGAACGGACCGTACTGGTCGCGCCCGGCCTGGGCCCCTGCATGGTCTTCCAGACGCGTCGGAGGTTCAGGAACCGCGATATCCAAGGCAGAGCGCCGATCGCCACGAACCAAAGCAGGCCGAACCGTCCCGTTGCGATCAATCCGACCGCGATGATCAGGGCCAGGAGGCCCAGCACCCACTTGCCGCTGTTCAGAATGGCCCGGGGAGGCGCATTCGCCGCCCAATTCAGCCCCACGAAAATCAGCAGGAACAGTCCGACACCGAGCAGCAAATACGCCATTACCGGTTACTTGCCCGTCATATTATGGGTCAATTGCAGGGCCATGCCGCCATGTCGTTTCCCGTGTTCCAGCAGGGCGGCCCGACCGCCCGCGGCATAAACCGCGACGGCGGAAAGCAATTCGCGCAATTGCCTGGCGCTGCCGGTGTCGAAAGGACAATACGCGCCGCCCGTCAATCTGGCGATCTCCCGGAAGGCCCGCGACGCGACGGGGTCGCTTCCTTCGTGGAACATGAAGGCGGGCACACCCAGCAGCCCCAATTCACCGGCGGTATGGCATACGGCGTCGATGTCCTCCTCGAAACAATCGCCGACATAGACAAGGGCACCGACCTTGTCTTTCGAGGCCTCGGCAACGGCATGGGATAGAACGCGCCCGACCTGGGTCCGGCCGGCGCGGCACATGACGCTACTCATCAATCGTGCGAGCGCCCGACCGTCCGAAGCCCATTTGCTGGCCTTGCATTCGCCGAATCCCCGAAAAAACACCAACTGAACGTCCAACCCGCCGAGTTCGGCTGTGGCGGCAAACATCTCGCCCTGGATTTGGCAGGCCCGATCCCAACTCGGCTGACGGCTTGCCGTGGCGTCCATCCCGAAGATCAGCCGGCCACGCTTGCCGGCCGTCCTTGCCGACGGTGGCGCTGACTTGACCTTCGCCAGGAAGGCGTCGATCTCGGACTTGCTGCTGCTCGGTACCGCCGTGCTGCGGTCCTGCTGCAATGCCTTGTCGGTATCGTTTATCGGTCTCTTTGCCATACTTAATATTATAGGGAGGGTTGGAGCGGATTTCGATATTTCCTCTGATCGGAGAGCGTTGAACCGTCCCCGCCGTGTGCCCGCGAATCGCTTTTCCTTCACAAAATGCCGATTGTCGGAGACAATGTCGGTGTAACGGTCCTCGGGTTGGGGTTTGAAAGGCCTCCGATCAATCCCGACAGAGGCCGAGCGCCATTTCGAGGGCCGTGCGAGCCTGCCGCACCAACGCGGCGGGACAGATAAGCACAGGGAGATTGAAATGGCTGATACCAAGACTGGTCCTGCGGTGACCAGCGCGCGGTGCGCCGCCCTCGCGGGACCGTACCAATCCGGAAAAACCAGTCTCATGGAAGCGCTTCTGTTCGCGAGCGGCTCGACGCATCGGAAAGGATCCGTAAAGGATGGGTCGACGATTGGGGATGCCTCGGCGGAAGCGCGCGACAAACAGATGACGGTCGAGTTGACGACCGCGGCCGGATCCTATCTTGGTCAGGACTGGTTCTTCATCGATACGCCCGGATCGATCGAGTTCATGCAGGACGCCATGGCCGGAATGGCCGCCTCGGATGTCGTGATCCTGGTCTGCGAGCCGGATATCCAGAAGGCCGTGATGCTGTCGCCCTACCTGAAATTTCTCGAGGAACGGGACATCCCCCACATGATCTTCATCAACAAGATGGATCATATGCATGTCCGGGTTCGAGACCTGATGGAAGCGATCCAGGTCTATTCGAACAAAAAGCTCGTTTTGCGGCACGTGCCCATCCGGGACGGTGAGGCGGTGACCGGATATGTCGATCTGACGTCCGAACGCGCCTACCACTACAAGACCGATGCGGAATCGGATCGGACCGACATTCCAGCAGAGGTTCAGGAGCGGGAGGAAGAGGCGCGTCAGGAACTGCTGGAAACCTTGGCCGATTTTGACGACGGCCTATTGGAACGCCTGCTCGAAGAGGTCGATATCGACAAGGCCGATATTTACGAACAACTGGCGAAGGATCTGGAACAGGATCTGATCGTACCGGTATTCCTGGGCGCGGCCGAGACGGAGAACGGGGTGCGCCGCCTGTTGAAGGCCCTACGCCATGAAGTGCCGGCGGTCTCCCGCGGTTATGAACGGCTTGCCGCCTTGGGGGCGTTGCCGGATTCGGGAACGGTCGCGCAGGTGTTCAAGACCTTTTTTCTGCCGCATGTCGGCAAGGTCTCCATGGCCCGGGTATGGCGCGGCAGCCTCAAGGATGGAGACAAGCTGGGCGCGTTCCAGGTCGGCAATATGTCGCGTGCGGTCGGATTGACCCTCGATAAGGTATCTGCTGCCGAAGCGGGCGACATCGTCGCGATCGGACGACAGGACGACTTGGTGACGGGACAGGTCTTGACGGCAGAGGGCGTGGCGCAGGACCCGCTCTGGCCGGCGACATTGCCACCCGTCTATTCGCAGGCGATCGTCGCCCCGAAGCGGGAGGACGAGGTGAAACTCTCCAGCGGTCTCGCCAAATTGGTGGAAGAGGATTGCTCTCTATCCTTCGGTCAGGATCCCGACACCCATGAGACTCTGCTGCACGGCCGCGGCGAAGCGCATCTGCGTTTGGCGATCGACCGGCTGCAGTCCCGATATCATGTCGGGGTCGAGGCCGCACCGGCAAAAACGCCGTATAAGGAGACGATCCGGAAATCCATTGAACAGCATGCAAGGCACAAGAAGCAGAGCGGCGGGCATGGTGAATTCGGCGATGTCACGGTGGAGGTTAAGCCGCTGCCGCGCGGAGCCGGTTTCGAATTCATCGATCAAATCACCGGCGGAGTCGTGCCCCGCCAATATATCCCGGCTGTGGAGGCCGGTGTGCGGGAATACATGACCGAGGGGCCGCTGGGTTTCAGGGTCGTGGATGTTGCGGTTCGCCTTTTCGACGGTAAGCATCATTCCGTCGACAGTTCGGAAATGGCGTTCAAACGGGCCGGTATCCTGGCGATGAAAGAGGCGCTGCCGCAATGCTCGCCGGTGCTCTTGGAGCCGGTTGCAGCCGTCACGATTGCCGTGCCCAGCGAGTTTACGTCGCGCGCGCAAGCCGTGGTAACGAAACGGCGCGGCCAGATACTCGGATTTGATTCGCGTGCCGGCTGGGCAGGATGGGATGAGTTGAAAGCGCAGATGCCGCAATCGGAACTCGGAGATCTGATCTTCGAATTGCGTTCCCTTAGCCTGGGGGTGGCGGATTACACCTGGGAATTCGACCATCTGGCTGAGTTGAGCGGACGCTTGTCGGATGATGTCATCGAACAGCGACGATCGGAAGCTGCCTGAGCTTTGGTGTCACTGCAGTGCGGGCCGGCCGGGTTTTCGGCCGGCCCAACGTTTTCCAAATCAATCCGGTTAGCGAGGGAGTGTCCGGATTCACATTCTGTAAATGAATTCGGATTAGAGTCAGCCTGGGGTATGCGGCGGCAAATCCATCCGACGACCTCATGCGGTTCGAACAAACAATTTCTGACAGGAGTTTCGGAATGCCTGCCGGTGCAAATTCGCACGTTTCGACGACACCCAAAAAAGAGTTTCGGATTGAAAAGTTGTTGAAAACCGGCGGCGCAGGTCGAAAAGGCATTGATGCCGCTTCGGGCGTCGAGGCATCCGCCGGATTGCTCCTGCAAAGGGTCGAAGCCCTGCACGAAAAAATCGACGGCCTTGCAGGAGCGGGTGGTGGATTGGTCGGCAGTGGCAATGAAGAAGATGTCGAAATTCGGATCGAAATTACGCGTCTGGTGAAGGAGATCGGCAAGACCAAGGCCGAACTGGCTTCCCTGCGTCATCCGATGGCCGATGAGGAAGAAGACAAGATCGTCACCGCGACGAACGAACTGGACGCCATCGTTGAAGCGACGGAAAGGGCGACTGACGAAATTCTTCGCTCAAGCGAGGAAATCAACCAGATCCTGGAGCGTCTGCGCGCCGACGGTGACATGGACGAAGAACACCGCGCCGCCTTCGACATGATTGAAGCCCGTACGATCGCCATTCTGGAAGCCTGCAATTTCCAGGACATCACCGGTCAACGGATCAACAAGGTCGTGAAGACCATGAAGTTCATTGAAGAACGCGTGAAGGCGATGATCGATATCTGGGGCGTTGACGCCTTTGCCCATCTGCCGCTGCCGGAAGTAGAGCATGTGGATGAGGACGCCGCCCTCTTGGCCGGTCCGCAACTGGAGGATCAAGGGCTGACGCAGGCCGATATCGACGCGATGTTCGATTGACGCGGCGGTTCTGTCTTTAGACTTTAACGTCCGTCAGGCCGATGGCGGTGAACAGGTCGCGCAATTCCTGCCGTGCGGCGACATGAGACATGCTCATCCGGGCACTGCCGGCGGTCTTCAAATCCAAGAGGGTCAGACCTTCCAGGAACATTTCCCGGAAGACGACGCGTTCTGAGAAACCGGCGGCTACCCGAAACCCTATTCTTCTCGAGAGTTCCTCGAGCGCCTGATCCATCGCCTGCCGGTTGCGCGAGTCGAGTTGGCTTAAGCGGTTCCTGATGACGATCCAGTCGAAAGTGCGGTTCGCGCCCAGGCGCCGCGCCCTGGACATCTTTTCCTGAAAGACCGCTTCGGCGTATTTGCTGGGCCGGCGGACGCGGTAGGTGTCCGGGTCCACGATGGCGAGCACGTCCAGATCCACGAAACTGTCATTGATCGGTGTGATAAGCGTATCCGCCTGCGCATGGCCGAGGCGGCTCAGATATGAATCCCGACCCGGTGTGTCGATGATGATGACGTCGCAGTCGCTCAATTCCTGAACCGTGCGGTGAAACGTGGTTGCCTCTTCCGCTTCGGCGTCAGCCTTGATGTTCTCCCGGCTTTCCAGAACCGCGTGATGCTCCGGCATCGCCAGGCTGATGCCGTGCTTGTCGGCGAAATCGCGCCTGTTCTCGATATAGCGGGTCAAAGTGCCCTGGCGGGAATCCAGGTCCATGCTACCGACGCGGACGCCGCTGGCCAGAAAGCCGGCGATAAGATGCATTGTTGTCGTCGATTTGCCGGTGCCGCCCTTCTCGTTGCCAATAACGAAAAAATGCGGACCTGCCGGCTTTGACGGGGCGGTCGGCAGGCTGTTAGGGGCGTCATCCGACGGCATGATAGTCTGACCTTCTCGTCTTCCGCACTGCGTGGCGGGGGCAAGCGTTCTCGCCAATATGCTCTAGTCCGATGCGGCATGATGATCAACTGTCGGCATGGGCTGTTCGCCGCGTCCGGCGTCGCATCCTGGAAAAACACTGTTCGCAGGACGAAATCGCACTAGATGGGATGGTTATGGCCATGAAATTGCCGCAATCTCTCTCCACAATGCAGGCATGATCAGAACATCCGCACGACATTTTTTTCGATGGTTCGGCAGGCTTTGCATCGCTTTGGTCATCCTATTGATGGGACCGGGAGCAATGTTCCTGACCGGTGACGTCGTCGGGAGCGATTGGCGAACCGCCAGCCGGGCGCCGGCAAATCTTGCGCCCGACCCGATTGAGAACAAACAAGCGATTGTGCAGGTCTACGCAGCGCGCGCCTTCAGTTGGCGGGGTGCTTTCGGCGTTCACACCTGGATCGCCGTGAAACCGACCGAAGCCTCGCAGTATACGGTCTATCACATCCTTGGCTGGCGGACGCGCTATTCCGGCAACGGTCTTGTCATCACGCACGACCGGCCGGACCGGCGCTGGTTCGGTGCGGAGCCTGAACTCCTCGTGCAGCTGGAGGGAGACGGGGTGGACGAGATCATCGGGCGGATCGATACGGCGGCGCGCCGTTACCCCTATGCGGGTGAGTACGGTCTTTGGCCCGGCCCGAATTCGAACACGTTCACCAGCTGGGTGGCGCGCCATGTGCCGGAACTGCGGTTGGATCTTCCGCCGACCGCAATCGGGAAGGACTATCTTGGTCATGACAGCTTCTTCGAACCTGCTGTCAGCGGGACGGGGTATCAGGCATCTCTGTTCGGCTTGGTCGGCCTGACCGTCGCGTTGGAGGAAGGGATGGAAATAAATCTCGCCGGACTGACTTTCGGCGTCGATCCAAATGACTTGAACCTGAAACTGCCGGGCATCGGGCGTGTCGGTCCGTCGCCGGACCCAATCCGCCGAATCGAAAGCCACGCAGGCAGTTAACCACCCCGAGAAGCAAACAGTTTCCCCGTCGCGGCTATTCAAGTGGTTGGAACCGGCGGCGTCACGGGGTATGAACGAATAACGATTTTCTGCTAGTCATGCATCTATCCAAGGCAGCCGTCGATTGATCGCATACGGCGTTGCCGAATGGCGGGGCATACGGTCTCTAAAATATGAGTATATGGGGTAAAATTCTGGGCGGAGCAGCCGGCTTCGCGGTTGGCGGGCCTTTGGGTGCGCTGATCGGGGCGGTCGGCGGCCATTTCGTGGACCGGCTGAAAACGGATGCGGAAGGCGGACGCGACAGTCAGAAGTCCGTCACGTTCACGATTGCCGTCATCGTGCTCGGCGCCAAAATGGCTAAGGCGGACGGGCATGTGACCCCGGACGAAGTCTCGGCATTCAAGGAAGTGTTTCGTGTTCCGCCCGACGAGATGAAGAACGTCTCACGGATCTTCAATCAGGCCCGTCGGGATTCTGCCGGATATGAACCCTATGCCCGGCAGGTCGCCGGCATGTTCAAGAACGATCGTGCCGTCCTGGAGGAATTGCTCTGGTGTCTCGCCTATATCGCCAAGGCGGACGGCCATATTCATCCAGGCGAACTTCAGTTCCTGCGCGGCGTATCGGAGATATTCGGTTTCGATCAGGCGACGGTCGAACGCGTAACAGCCATTGCCATGGGCGACGCGGAAACCGAAGATCCGTACAAGATTCTGGGCGTGGCGCGGTCCGCGACCGACGCCGAAATCAAGGCGGCTCATCGAAAGCTCGTCATCGAACACCATCCGGATAAACTGATCGCACAAGGTCTGCCGGAAGAATTCGTTGAAGTTGCGAACAAGAAGCTGGCGGCGATCAACGCTGCGTTTGACAAGATCAAACGGGAACGGGGGCTGACCTGAGCCCTCTGCATCTTCTCATCTCCGTCCTGATCATGATGGTCTGGGGCGGCAATTTCGCGGTTATGAAAACCGCTATCGAGTACGTGCCGCCGTTCAGTCTGCTGGCGTTGCGCTACGCTGTCGTTGCGCTGGTGCTCGTCCCCTTCATCAAGGTTCCGCGCGCGCATTTGAAGCAGATTTTCATTTACGGGTTCCTGATGGGCGGACTGCATTTCGGTTTCATCATGACCGGTCTGCGTTACGTCGATGCATCGACCGTCGCGCTTCTGACGCAAGTGGGTGTGCCGTTCTCAACAATTCTGGCAGCTGTCATCTTCAAGGATTATCCGGGCTGGCGGCGTTGGCTCGGCATTGGGCTCGCCTTTGTGGGCGCGGCGGTTATTGCCGGCGAACCGCGATTTGAAGGCGACATTCTTTGGATCGGCATGGTGATTTTCGCCGCGCTCGTCTGGGCGGTCGGGAATATCCAGGTCAAGGCGATGACCGGCGTTGACGGGTTGGCGCTGAACGGTTGGATGGCACTGTTTGCGTTTCCGATGCTGGCGGTCTGGTCTCTGTTGTTCGAGGAAGGCCAGGTTGATGCCTATCTGGCGGCGCCTGTCATTGGCGGGGCGGCGCTTTTCTATCAGTCGGCCCTGGTGACCCTGTTCGGCTATGGCTTCTGGTTCTGGCTGATGAAGAAGTACCAGATCAGTCTTTTGATGCCGTTCACCTTGCTTGGCCCGACTTTCGGGGTGGCCGCTGGCGTCATGTTCCTGGGCGAACCGATGACCTACAATATGATCGTCGGCGGCCTGATGACCCTGGCCGGTGTCGGCATCATCGTGCTGCGGCGTCCGACATTGTTGGCGGATACCAAGCGGTACAAGGCGGAGCCGTAGGCTTATGTCCGCTGCAGATTTGCCGATCCTTGAGCGACCGTCCCCGAATTTTGGAGAACGTAAGGGCGGCGGTACGATCGACATGTTGGTGCTGCATTACACCGACACGGAAAGCGCCGAGGACGCGCTGGAAATCCTCTGCGACCCCTCGAAAGAGGTCAGCGCGCACTATCTGATTGACGAGGATGGAACGGTCTATCGACTGGTGGCGGAAGAAAAACGCGCCTGGCATGCGGGTCTGTCCTACTGGCGCGGCCAACGGGATGTGAACTCACATTCCATCGGGATAGAGCTGCAAAACCCCGGTGAGCGATTCGGCTATCGTCCCTTTGCGGAACCGCAAATGGCGGCCTTGATCTCATTGTGTCGGGGAATACTGCAACGCTGGCAGATCCCATCCCGCAATGTCGTCGGGCATTCGGACATCGCCTGCGACCGTAAACATGATCCGGGCCATCTGTTCAATTGGCAGGGACTGGCGAGGGCCGGTATCGGATTTTGGCCGGACAAGTTCGACGCTAGACCGGAAGACTTGCCCGGCCTGTTGACGGAAATCGGTTATGATCCCGATTGCGCATGCGCCGTAGAGGCGTTTCAGCGGCACTACAGGCCGTCGCTGATTGACAATCGGCCGGATGCGGAGACGGCAGGATTGGCAGCCGGACTCTTGCGGCATTTGGCCCATCCGACTACATAACGCCCTGGGTCAGACGGTTGGATGGCTGCGGGCCGCGATTGGGAAACCATGCGGCCTGAGGAAAGTCCGGGCTCCACGAAAACACGGTGCCGGATAACCTCCGGCGGGGGAAACCCCAGGGAAAGTGCCACAGAAAGCAAACCGCCGAGCCTTTTCGGGTGCCTTCGGGCGCGCGGAGGTGGTTCGGTAAGGGTGAAAGGGTGCGGTAAGAGCGCACCGCCGCCGCGGCGACGGGGCGGGCATGGTAAACCCCACCGGGAGCAAGACCGAGTAGGGACGGCCGTACCATGATCCCTTCGGGGATGTGGAACAGGCGGGTTTTCGCGCTGTCGTCCGGGTGGGTTGCGTGAGGCGCATGGCGACATGCGCCCCAGATGAATGGCCATCTATCGTTCTGCGCGGGGAAATCCGCAACGAGCGGGGACAGAACCCGGCTTACAGACCGTCTGACCCTTTCAGCGACCCGAGGTCTCGACACCTTCCCAAGAACAACGGTGCCGACCGGGATATACACGCTTCTCTCATAAGAGTTTCGTGGCCGTTTCAGGGCATTCTTCTTGCCCTCGCTCGTTCGGCTGTGGCAGATAATTCCTGCCTTCAATCAATGGCCGGCACCGGCCGCAAATCTGTCCGGAGAGAAGTTCCCATGCCTTCATCCGTGAAAACGGCCGTTTTTCCGGTTGCCGGTTTTGGCACCCGCGTTCTTCCCGCAACAAAAGCGTTCCCGAAGGAAATGTTGCCGGTCGTAGACAAGCCTTTGATCCATTACGCGGTAGAGCAGGCAGTTGAGGCGGGTATCGAGAAACTCGTACTCGTGACCGGCCGCAACAAACAGGCGATGGAGGATTATTTCGACATCGCCTATGAACTTGACCGGACATTGGAAGAACGTGGCAAGGAAGATATCCGCAAGAGCGTTCGCGAATTCCTGCTTGAACCCGGCCGGATCATGTATGTACGCCAGATGGAGCCTTTGGGACTTGGGCATGCGGTCTGGTGTGCCCGTCATTTGGCGGCGGACGGTCCTTTCCTGGTGATGTCGCCCGACGACCTGATCATGAGTGACGTGCCGTCGGCCAAGCAGCTGATCGACGCCCACGCGGAGACAGGAGGCAACGTCGTCGCGGTAATGAATGTGCCCCGCGAGCACACGAACCGTTACGGCGTTCTGGATACGGACAATGCGGATGACAAATTGCCGGTGGTGAAGGGCATGGTTGAAAAACCGGATCCCGCCGATGCGCCGTCGACCTTGTCGATCATCGCGCATTACCTATTGATGCCGGAAGTGTTCGACGAATTGGCCCGCCATGAGCGTGGCGCCGGAAATGAAATTCAATTGACCGATGCCATGGCTCGGTTGATCGGCAAGCAGCCCTTCCACGGTTTGCGTTTCGAAGGAACGAGGTTCGATTGCGGAACGAAGGAAGGGTGGCTTGAAGCGAATATTGCCTTCGGATTGAAGCGGGCCGACCTCGGCGAAAAGGTCGCCGGCATCGTCAAGAAGTACGCGAAGGCCTGACAAGGGCAGGCGACCCGATTGCACGCTTCCGAACCATGTAAGTGCGATATGTAACCGATCCTTAGAGGACATCCCGGAAGCCGAGAGTTTGAGGAAAAGAAACCCATGCGACTAGCAATGATTGGGACCGGGTATGTCGGTCTTGTGAGCGGTGCTTGTTTTGCCGAGTTCGGCCACGATGTCGTTTGCGTGGATATTGATCCGGGCAAGATCGAGAAACTCAAAAAGGGTGAGATCCCGATTTACGAGCCGGGGCTCGATGAATTGGTCACGCGCAACCATGCGGCCGGACGGTTGAGTTTCACCCAGGACCTCTCGGCCGGAATTGAAGGCTGTGACTGCGTCTTCATCTGTGTGGGAACTCCGCCCCGGCCGGAAGACGGTCATGCCGACCTGAAATATGTCTATCAAGCCGCGAAGGACATTGCCGGCGCGATCAATCGCTACACGGTGATCGTGGACAAGTCGACGGTCCCGGTGGGGACAGCGCGCGAAGTCGACGCGATCGTCCGGGCGGAAAACCCGGCCGCCGAATGGGATGTCGTCTCGAATCCGGAATTTCTGCGTGAAGGCGCGGCGATCGAGGATTTCATGAAGCCGGACCGTGTGGTCATCGGTGCCGATTCCGAACGTGGGCGCGCGGTGATGCGGCAGCTGTACGCACCATTATCCGACAAGGGCGTGCCGATCTTGATGACGGGTCGGGAAACCGCCGAAATCATCAAATACGCGACCAACGCCTTCCTGGCGACCAAGGTCACTTTCATCAACGAGATGGCTGACCTGTGCGAGAAGGTCGGCGGTAATGTCCAGGATGTCGCGCGCGGGCTGGGCCTGGACGATCGGATCGGTCCGCGGTTCCTGCGGGCCGGACCGGGCTATGGTGGTTCGTGTTTCCCGAAGGATACGATGGCGCTGGTAAAGACCGCGGAGATGGTCGGCGCGCCGACGTGGATCGTTGATGCCGTGGTGAAGAAGAACGACGTCCGTAAGAGGCAGATGGCCCATCGCGTCGCGGAAATCTGCGGCGGCACCGTCAGCGGCAAGACCGTCGCGGTGCTGGGGCTGACCTTCAAGCCGGATACCGACGACATGCGCGAGAGCCCGGCGATCGACATTGTCGATGAACTGCAGGCCAATGGCGCGACGGTTCGCGCCTATGATCCCGAAGGCATGGAGCAGGCCAAGGCCGTCATCAACGGGGCGACGTTCTGTCCCAGTGCGATGGATGCCCTGACAGGCGCCGATGCGGCGGTTCTCGTGACCGAATGGGCGGAATTCGAGGAATTGGATTTCGAAGCGGTGAAGGCGGCGATGTCGGCGGCCAACCTTGTCGATTTGCGGAATGTATTCAGCCCCGCCAAAATGAAGGCGGCGGGTTTCAACTATGTCAGTATCGGCCGCCCGCCTGCGGTGAAATAACGGTCAAGACGGCACACGGCCGATCGGGGGTTACAAATGTCTGTTAAGGGTCATCGGTTCCATCCTTCCATATTGCGGGAATACGATATCCGCGGAACGGTCGGGCGCACCCTGACGACGTCCGATGCGCTGGCCCTTGGCCGGACACTCGGAACGATCTCGGTTGCTGCTGGCGGCCGGGTTGCCGTGGTCGGCTATGACGGCAGGCATTCCTCGCCGATGCTGGAGGAAGAACTTTGCCGCGGCCTGGCCTCCTGCGGGTTGTTCGTTCTGCGGATCGGTCTGTGCCCGACACCCATGGTCTATTTCGCCGCGCGCGTATTGAACGCGTCCGTCGGGGTCATGGTGACAGGGTCGCATAACCCGCCGGAATACAACGGCTTCAAGATGGTGCTGAACAATAAGCCGTTCTATGGCGACAACATCACCCGGCTTGGCGAGCAGGCGGTCCGCGGCGTCTGGGTCAGCGGTACCGGCGGTGTCGTCGACGTTGAGGCGTCCGACGCTTATGTCGCCCGCATGTTGAACGACTATACGAGCAAGAAGGGCCTGCGCGTCGCTTGGGATCCGGGTAACGGTTCGGCAGGCAATGTGCTGATCAAGATGCTCCGCCGCATGCCCGGCGACCACACGGTCATCAATGAAAAAGTGGATGGCTCGTTTCCCGCCCATCACCCGGATCCGACGGTCGAGAAGAATTTGGAGCAGTTGCGCGACATCGTCCTCTCTGAGAATTGCGATCTTGGCATCGCCTTCGACGGTGATGCCGACCGTATCGGGGTGATCGACGGCAAAGGGCGCGTGATCTGGGGCGACCAGTTACTGGCTATCCTGGCCCGTGACGTGTTGGCCACGACTCCCGGCGCCCCGATCATCGCGGATGTGAAGGCCAGCCAGGTCCTGTTCGATGAGATCGCTCGCCTGGGCGGCAAGCCGGAAATGAGCCCGACCGGTCATTCCATCATCAAGAGCAGAATGGCGAAAATCTCATCTCCGCTGGCTGGAGAGATGAGCGGTCACATCTTCATGGCGGACAAGTATTACGGTTATGACGATGCGCTCTATGTCGCCGTCCGGTTGGTTGATTATCTGGTGCGTTCCGGCGAGACGATCGCCGATATTCGCGACAGCCTGCCGGAAATGATCAATACGCCGGAAATCCGTATCGAAGTGCCGGACGAGGAGAAATTCGACATCGTCGAGCAGGTCAAGACACGGGTCAAATCCGCTGAATTGGACGTCAATGACATAGACGGTGTCCGGGTAAATGAAGGCGGCGGCTGGTGGTTGTTGCGTGCATCCAACACGCAGAATTGTCTGGTTGTCCGCTGCGAAGCAACCGACCAGGACGTTCTGGAAACGCTGAAATCCCGCGTGTGTGAGGAGCTGGAAAAGGCCGGCGTGGAGAATGTCGACCTGGAAAATTCCGTCGGCCACTAGTCTCTCGGTCACTAGTCTCTGGTAGGCAGATTTACGCCGTTTTTGTGCGATTGCCTTACTCTGTCCGGCTTCTTAGACTTATTGCCCTACCCGGCATGCGCATAAGCTCGGGTCAACGATAGATATTTTACGAACAGGCGGACCTAAGAGGGAGACTGATTCCATGATCAAATCCGTACTGCGCGCCAGTGTGATGGCAGCGGCACTCGTCATGTTGGCCGGCGGCGCTTCGGCAGCCGACCCGGAAAGCTGCAAGACGGTCCGGTTCTCGGATGTCGGCTGGACCGACATCACCGCGACGACCGCGGCGACGTCGGAAGTGCTGATCGCCTTGGGTTATGAGCCGGAAGCGAAGGTGCTTTCCGTGCCCGTGACCTATGCCAGCCTGAAGAATAAGGATATCGACGTTTTCCTCGGCAACTGGATGCCGACGATGGAGGGCGATATCGCCGCCTATCGCGACGAAGGGTCGGTCGAAATTCTGCCCACAGCAAACCTGGAAGGCGCGAAATATACGCTGGCCACGAATGCCAAGGGCGCGGCAGCAGGCATCAAGGATTTCGCCGATATCGCCAAACACGCGGACCTTCTCGACGGCAAGATCTATGGGATCGAACCGGGCAATGACGGCAACCGCCTGATCCAGGATATGATCGACAGCGATGCTTTCGGACTGAAGGGTTTCGAGGTCGTGGAAAGTTCGGAGCAGGGCATGCTTGCCCAGGTCGCGCGCGCCAAACGCCGGGACGAAGCCGTCGTGTTTCTAGCCTGGGAACCGCATCCGATGAACGCGAATTTCGACCTGACCTATCTGTCGGGCGGCGATGACGTCTTCGGGCCGAATTACGGCGGCGCCACGGTCTTCACCAATGTGCGCAAGGGTTACATGTCCGAATGCCCGAATGTCGGGGCGCTCTTGAGCAATCTGCAGTTCACGCTGGCCATGGAAAACGAAATCATGGGCGCGATCCTTGATGACGGCGAAGATCCGAACAAGGCGGCCAAGGCTTGGCTTTCCAAAAATGGCGATGTGGTCATGAATTGGGTCGACGGCGTGACGACCTTCGACGGCGGCGATGCATCGTCGGCGGTCAAATCCCATTTCGGACTTTGATCCGGTTATCATGACGGGGGCGCGCATGCGTCCCCGTTTTTCCTTCTGCCGGCTGTTCAAGCCCGGAAAGGCAAGGGGGCGGTCTGATGGATTGGCTCACCGACAATAAGATTCCCGTTGGCAAATGGATCGAAGCGGCGGTCGACTTCTTCTACGCCCATTTCGCCTGGTTCTTCGATGGTATCACCTTCGCCTTCGAATTCCTGATCGAAGGCACTGCGGACGTTCTCGGCTGGCTTCACCCCCTGGTTCTGATCGCGTTGATCGCGGGCTTGGCCTATCTGCTGCAACGGTCCTGGAAACTGCTTGTGTTCCTGGTTCCGTCTTTGCTCCTGATTGTCAATCTGGGCTATTGGGAAGACACAATCCTGACCATCTCCCTGGTGACCTGGGCGACGACGCTCAGCATGATCGTCGGCGTGCCGATCGGTATCGCGGCAGCGCATCGGCCGCGCTTCTGGCTGTTTCTGCGGCCGATCCTGGACATGATGCAAACCATCCCGACATTCGTGTATTTGATCCCAGCCTTGATTTTCTTTGGGCTCGGGGTGGTTGCGGGCATGGTTGCGACAATCATCTTCGCGCTGCCCGCGCCGATCCGGCTTACCTATCTGGGCATCAGTTCCGCGCCGAAACAGCTGTTGGAAGCCGCGGAAAGCTTCGGGGCGACCAAACGGCAACTCCTGTGGCTCGTCGAAATCCCGCATGCGATGCCGACCATCATGGCGGGCCTCACGCAATGCATCATGCTCTCGCTTTCCATGGTGGTTATCGCCGCCATGGTCGGCGCCGACGGATTGGGCATTCCGGTGCTGCGCGCGATCAACACGGTGAACGTGGCAAAAGGCTTCGAGGCGGGGTTGGCAATCGTCATTGTCGCGATCCTGATGGACCGTATCTGCAAGCGGCCCGGCGCCGGCCCCGGCGGGCAATAGGGACGGGGGATGGATGAAATGGCTACGCAGACCGCCGTCGAATTTCAGAATGTCGACATCGTCTTCTCGGAAACGGATGCCGACAGTCAGAGGGCGCTTTCCCTGCTCGATCAAGGGCATGGCCGCAGCCGGATCCTGGAGGAAACGGGCGCGGTCATTGGAGTGACCGGCGCGACGCTGGATGTAAAGGAAGGGGAGATCAGCGTGCTCATGGGCCTTTCCGGCTCCGGAAAGTCCACCCTGTTGCGCGCCGTGAACGGGCTGAACAAGGTCACCCGTGGCTCCATCCGCGTCCGGGACGGCGACGCGATGATCGAGATGGTGAATTGCTCGGATGTCGATCTTCGGCGGATGCGCATGCATCGCGTAGCGATGGTGTTTCAGCAGTTCGGCCTGCTGCCGTGGCGGACGGTGGAAGAGAATGTCGGCCTGGGGTTGGAACTGCGCGGTGTGCCAAAGGAAGAACGGCGCCGGACCGTCGAGGAAAAACTGAAACTGGTGCAACTGGACAAGTGGGCGGACAAATACGCCCATGAGCTGTCCGGCGGCATGCAGCAGCGGGTGGGCTTGGCCCGTGCCTTCGCGACCGACGCCGATCTGCTGTTGATGGACGAACCCTTCTCCGCCCTTGATCCTTTGATCCGAACGCATTTGCAGGACGAATTGCTCGATCTGCAGCAGCGGCTGAAAAAGACGATCATCTTTGTCAGTCATGACCTGGACGAAGCGCTGAAGATCGGTAATCGGATCGCCATCATGGAAGAAGGGCAGGTCGTTCAATATGGGGAGCCCGAGGAAATTGTGCTCAACCCGGCCAGCGAATATGTCGCCGAGTTCGTTGCCCATATGAACCCATTGGACGTCCTGCGGGGTGAATCCTTGATGACCCACGCCGATGCCCTGCGTCGTGAGGGGGATGACCTGCTGTTGGATTCGGCAGGGCGGTTCCGTTTGCGGCTCGATGCCGGCGGCGGCATCGTCGCCGCCCATGCCGACGGGGTTTCGGTACGGACGGTCGGACCGGACGAACCGGATACCGGGGATCCTGTCCTCATCGTTGCGCCGGCCGATTTGACCATGCGCCGCGCCATTGAGTTGCGCTATCGAACCGGCACGCCCGTCGCATTCGTCGAAAACGGCAAACTTGTCGGGATATGCGGTGATGAAGAAATCTATCGCGGCATCCTCAGGCAATCGAGCATGCAGCGGAACCAGCACTGCAAGGTTATGTGAGTGAGCGAATTTCCAAACGATATCGCCGGTATCCTGTTCGACAAGGACGGAACCCTGGTCGACTACGAGGCCACCTGGGGCGCCGCCAATTGGCGCGCCGCGTACTTTTTCGCGGATGGGCGTCAGGATGTCGCCGAAGCCCTGATGGAAGCCGGCGGCTGGGACCGCGCGACCGGAACGACGCTGCCGGGATCTCCCCTGGTCGTCGATACGATTGAGGAAATCGCAGAGATCTGGACCGCCGTTTTGCCGCCGCACAAACGGGATGTGGTGGTGATGAAGTCGCTCCTTCATGTCATGATGGCGACGGATCTCAGCGTCGAGCCATTGGCGGACCTGCATGCCTTGTTCGACGGGTTGCGCGGGAAGGGACTGCGCCTGGGCGTCGCGACGAATGATACGGAAGCGGGCGCGATGGCCACTCTTGAGCCGCTGGATGTGGTCGAGAAACTGGATTTCATCGCGGGCTATGACAGCGGACACGGGGCCAAGCCCGCACCGGGCATGGTGCTTGCCTTTGCGAACCATATCGACGTGTCGCCGGAACGGGTGATCATGGTGGGCGACAATGTGCACGACCTGCAATCGGGCCGCGCTGCCGGTTCGGCAACTGTCGGCGTCCTGACCGGCAATACCCCGCGCGAAGCGCTTGAGCCGCTGGCGGACCACATCCTGGGCGACGTAAGCGAATTGTTGTCGCTGCTGGGACCTTCCAAGGGATACTCGGTTTCAACAGGGGGGTGTTAATTTTGGCCCCCTGACTCATGAGATCCCGGTCATCATGCCACGCATTGAGGAGAGGCGGAGCGCGCTCTAGCGAAGCCCGGAGGCGGCGTGGCGGAATCCCGAACAGCGGAACTGACCGAAAGCAGCGACAGGCTTGGCCTCGGCATCGGGTCGATCCAAGCGGCCGTTCTGCTTTTCGTATTCGCCGACCTGATCATGAAGGATTTGCTGGGCGTCTTCCCGGTCTGGCAGCTTCAGTTCCTGCGCAGTTTTCTCGGCCTTATCCCATTCGCGCTGATCGCCTGGCTGTTCCTCGGCAACAATGCGTTCAAGGCGGCTCAACCCCGACTGCATCTGATCCGCGGGATATTGGGCTTCGTCGCCTATTCGACCTATTACGTGGCCCTGTCCTACATGCCGATCGCGCAGACCGCGGCATTGTTCTACACCAGCCCCATTCTCATCACGTTGTTCAGCGTGCCGATGCTGGGCGAGAAGCTGGGGATCCACCGCATCCTTGCGGTGGTGATCGGTTTTTGCGGCGTCCTGGTGATAATCAGGCCGGATGCGGCGGGGTTCAGTCCTTTCAGCCTGCTGCCGATCCTGTGCGCCGTCTGCTATGCGATCAGCATGATCATCATCCGTCGTGCCGCAGTGACGGAATCCGCCGTCACGGTGGCTTTTTACACCAACGTTTCCTTTGCCTCTTTCAGTCTGCTGGCTTCCGGCATCGGCTGGAGTTTCCTGCCTGAAGTGCCGCCGGACGGCCCGTTGAATGCCCTTTTGAAACCTTGGACATCGCCGCATGACAGCCAGTGGCTGATGCTCGCGGTGCTGGCGCTTTCAGGCGTCGGCGGACACCTCTTGATCGCCAAGGCCTACCGTTCAGCCCCGGCCAGTGTCATCGCGCCATTCGACTACACCTACCTGGTTTGGGCACCCATCCTGGGCTATTTCCTATTGGATGAAGTGCCTGCCGAAAGCACCTTGGCCGGGATCGGAATGATCATGGGCTCGGGTCTCTATATCGGGTATCGGGAAAGCAGGACACGCCGCGGAGGGAAAAGCCCGCCGACGGCGGAATCGGTCATCCTGCCCAATACCACGCCGCGCAGGCCGCCGGCTTCCCCGGCTGAGGAAATGCGTCAGGATATCGAATGAGCCGTGCCTTGGTGTATCCCGATCAGTACATGTGCTGACCGCCGGTGACGAATATCTCCGTCCCGGTCACATACGAGAAATCCGGGTTGCATAGCTGATAGACCGCCCCTGCGACCTCTGCCGGCGTGCCCATGCGCTGCATCGGAATGCGGGTTATCATCGGTTCGTATTCCGGGCCGATCATCTCCGTTTCGATTTCACCCGGTGCGACGGCATTCACGCGCACGCCCAGTTGGGCGAATTCCACGGCCATTTCCCGAGTGAGCGCCGAGAGCCCCGCCTTGGATGTCGAATAGGCGCTGCCGGCGAAGGGGTGGATTGCATGGCCGGCAATGGAAGTGATGTTGACGATGGCGCCGCCTGATCCCTTCGCCCCGCGGCCCAGTGCTTTCGCGAACCCTCGTGACAGTGATAGGGGCGTGAAAAAGTTCAGTTCGAATACCTGACGCCACAGGTCTATATCCCCATTCAAGACGCCGAGACGCTCCTTGAAGCTGGTTTTTGGCGAAACGGCCGCATTGTTCACAAGCGCGTTCAGCGGGTCGGACCCTAGCGCCGCATTGGCTTCCTCGATGAAGGCCGCGACGGATTTCTTATCCCCCAGATCGGTAGGGATGTGATGGGTCCAGTTCGGATCCGCTTTGCAGGCGTCCGGAATGGCGTCGCGCGAACAGGTGATGATCCGCCAGCCTTCATTTGAAAAGCGCCGGACGGTCGCATGTCCGATACCGCGGCTTGCGCCGGTCAGGATTACCGTTCTTGGGGGGGCGGCGGAGCCGTCTGTCATGCCAAAGCCTTGATCGTTTCGTGGTTCATGTTCTCGGTCTTCACGTGTCCCGCCCGGGAACATGGTCGGGCAGAGGGTCAGTGTCTTCGTGCCATTGCGGTGTGGTCGGGTCCTGGTGCGCGATGACTTCCGACCCCGGGAATTCCTCCATCACTTGCATTTCCACCGCTTCGGCGACCGCATGCGCGTGGTTTAAACTAAGCCTGCCGTTGAATTCCAGATGGATCTGGATGAAGCGATAGGGGCCGGCCCGGCGCGTTCGCAAATCATGCATGCTCAACACTTCCGGATAGGAGAGTGCGATTTCCTTGATCCGATCCCGCTCCTCTTGCGGCAGTTCCTTGTCCAGCAACATGTCCAAGGCCTCCGCCGCGACGGACCTGGCCGTCCAGAGGATATAGGCGGCTATCGCAAGGCCGAAAAGGGGGTCGATTTGGGGAAATCCCAGCAGATCCGTCAGGACCAAGGCGCTGATTACCCCAGCATTCGCCAGCAGATCGCCCTTGTAGTGCAATGAATCCGCTTTGATCGCCACGGAACCGGACTTGCGGATGACATATGCCTGAAATCCAACCAATCCCAGTGTCGCGACGATGGAAACAACCATGACCGCGATGCCCACTTCCGAAGCTTGAATGGGCTGGGGCTTGAACAGCCGTTCGCCCGCCTGAACTGTCAGCAATACGGCCGACCCGGCAATAAAGGCGGCTTGCGTCAGGGCAGCCAGCGGTTCCGCCTTGCCGAGTCCGAACCGATACTCCGTGGTCGCCGGTGCCGATGCCTTGCGGACGGCGACCAGGGTTACGATGGAGGCAAAGGCGTCGAGCAGTGAATCGACCAGACTGGCCAGGATCGCCACCGACCCCGTAACAGACCAAGCCCCGATTTTGCAGGCGATCAACAGCGCGGCGACCGCCACGGAAGCATAAGTCGCCTGTCGCGCAAGTCCTTGGGATTTGCCGTTGGAGAATGGGTTGATCTGTCTCGCCGCGTCGCTGTCCACGAAGACCTCTTGCGGTTGCCGGACTTGCCTTTTGGGAAAGGAAGACCGCTACATCAACGGTTACGGGAAAAGCTGTTCGACTGTCCAGGCTTGGCCGTCGTCGTCGCGGGTGAAGACATACCGGTCGTGCAGCCTGAACGCACCGTCTTTCCAGAATTCGATGCGTTGCGGAGAAATCCGGAAGCCGGACCAATGCGACGGTCGGGGCACCGTGCCCAGCCCGAATTTCGCCGTGAAGGTGGCAACCCGCTTTTCCAGAGCGAAACGTCCTTCCAAGGGACGCGACTGGTCGCTAGCCCAGGCGCCGATTTGGCTGCCGCGCGCCCGGCTGGCGAAGTATTCGTCCGCCTCTTCGTCCGTGACGGCACTGACCGGTCCTTCGATGCGGACTTGTCGACGCAGGCTCTTCCAGTGGAAAAGCATCGCGGCCTTGGGGTTTTCGGCCAGGTCGCGCCCTTTGTTGCTTTCTAAATTTGTATAGAAAACAAAGCCTTGCTCATCGTATCCTTTTAATAGAACCATCCGAACTGCGGGCTGGCCGCTTGCATCCGCGGTTGCCAGGGCAACGGCGTTGGGATCGTTCGGTTCCGACTCTTGGGCTTCCGCAAACCAGTCGGCAAAAACATCAAAAGGATTGCGGTCTTTAATATCCGCCATGGTATCGCCATATTTCTCTGTGATGATCTGTTCCTATCCCTAGATAGAGCATTATCCGCTATGGGAAAATGCGTATCTCCGGGAACGAGTTGAATTCATCGGGATCATCGGCACATCGATAATGCCGGTGCGTATGCCCGCGTCGGTTGGCGGGCCGGTTCAAGGATGGGCCGACACGAGCAGCGTCATATGGACCCGGATGGATTTCTTGTTTTTGTGCAACATGAAGGATGTCTCGTAATGAAAGCTAAACCCCTTATCGCCATTGCGATGGCTGCATCTCTCTTGACGGCCTGCCAGTCCACTGGTCCCAAGGAAACGATCGGCGGGCTCGGTGGCGCGGTTCTCGGTGGCTTGCTCGGCTCACAGGTCGGCGGCGGCAGGGGACAGTTGGTTGCCGTCGGTGTCGGCGCCGTTCTCGGCGGCCTTCTCGGCTCCAGCATTGGTAAGTCCCTCGACGATACCGACAAGCTCATGATGGAACGGACGACGCAGGCTTCCCTCGAGCACGTCCAATCCGGTCAGACCTCCACTTGGTCAAATCCCGATTCGGGACATTCCGGCACGGTGACGCCGGTTAAGACCTATGAAACCAGCAGCGGACAGTATTGCCGTGAGTATCAACAGACCGTGACGGTCGGCGGTGAACAGCAGGAAGCTTATGGAACTGCATGCCGTCAGCCGGATGGTAGCTGGAAGATCGTCTCGGGCTAGCCTACATTAGGGATTGAGAGGGCAGGTGGCGGTTTTTGCCGTCCCTGCCTCCCGGCCTGTTTGGCCGAACGGTCTTTACCCGAGATACGGTTTTAAAACGTATGAAGGATCCATATTCCGTCCTTGGCGTCCCGAAGGATGCGGACACTGCGCAGATCAAATCGGCGTACCGTAAGCTTGCCAAGGAACTGCACCCGGATGTGAATCCGGGCGATTCGATCGTGGAGCAGCGCTTCAAGGAAGTGACCGCTGCCTACAATCTCTTGTCCGACCCCGAGAAGAAGGCGCAGTACGATCGCGGCGAAATCGGCGCGGACGGCGCGCCGAACCGCGGCTTCGGTGGCCGTCAGCGGGCCGGGGCAGGCGGCGGGTTTGGCGGTTTCGGTGGGTTCGAGGCCGAGGATGTCGAAGATTTCTTCGGCGATATTTTTGGCCGCCAGCGTCAGCGACAGCGTAGCCGCACGGTCAAGATGCGCGGCAAGGACGTCAACTACACGATCAGCGTTTCGTTCGAAGAGGCCGCGCTGGGCGTTAAGCGGCGATTGAAGCTGTATGACGGGTCGCATGTGGACGTCGATATTCCGCCGGGTACGGCGGATGGGCAGAGCCTGCGTCTGCGCGGAAAGGGAATGCCGGGCATGGGCGGCGCCGAGGCAGGGGACGCCTTCGTCGAGATACAGGTTCAGCCGCACAAGCTGTTTGAGCGCGACGGCAATGACATTTTCCTGGAACTGCCCGTAACCATCACCGAGGCCCTGCTTGGCGCAAGGGTCAAGGTGCCGACGATCCACGGGCCCGTCACCCTTAAAATTCCGGCCGGGTCGAATACCGGAACCTCCCTCCGACTCAACGGCAAGGGGGTCGGCGGCCGCAAGGGCGGGCCGGGGGATCAATACGTCGAACTGAAGGTGATGCTGCCGGAAAAACCCGATGTGGATTTGAACGAATTCGTGCGTGAATGGTCTTCCAAGGGCAGTTACGACGTGCGCAGGAAGCTGGGCTTTCCCGAATAGGGAAAGGGGCCGAGGGGCGATCTAGAACGCCTCTTCCGGCGGGTATGCCTGGTCATCGTTCAGGGCCTCCAGCTGCTCAAAGGCAAGCAGCGCTTTCGGCAATTCCCATCTGAACACGTATGAGCAGGTTTGGATTTTTCCATTCCTGAAGTCCTCATCGGCATAAGGGCGGCTCATGTGTCGCGCAGCCTGCGCCTGTTTCAACCAAATCCATGCGAGAACGACGCCGCCGAACCCGTCCATATAGGCCTGGGCGGGTGCCAGGGCGTGTTCCGCTCCCAACTTGGCCTGCCGCTGCAGCAATGTTGCGGTGACGTCGCGAAGCCGCCGCCAGGCGCCTTCCAATGCCGCGGCTTCGTCCGGGAACGCACCGCGCGCCGCCGATACCGTTGCCGAGATTTCGTCGCCGAAGGCGGACAAGGCGGCTCCGCCTTTCATGCCGGCTTTCCGGCCCAGTAAGTCGATCGCCTGAATGGCGTTGGCGCCTTCATGGATTGGGTTAAGGCGGTTGTCGCGATAAATCTGCTCGACGGGAAAGTCGCGGGTATAGCCGTAACCGCCATGTATCTGGATCGCCGCTTCGTTCGCACGCAGCGCGGCGTCGGAGAACCAGGATTTCAGGACGGGTGTGATCAATTCCAGTTTCAGGTCTGCATCGGCGCGAGCCTCCTCGTGCGGTGACCACCGTCTTTCGTCCACCCAGCGCGCGCAGAGCAGGGCCAGGGCGAGCGTGCCTTCCGCTACAGCCTTTTGGGTAACCAGGAGGCGGCGGATATCCGCATGCCGGATTAATGGGACCTGAGGGGAGGCGGGGTCCTTTTCCCCCGGCGGCCGTCCCTGCTGGCGTTCCCGTGCATAGACAAGGCTTTCACGAAAACCGGCATAGGCCAGCATGCCTGCGCCCATGCCGACACCGATGCGGGCCTCGTTCATCATGTGGAACATGTAGGCCAGGCCTTTATTTTTCTCCCCCACCAATTCCCCGAAACAGGCGCCGCGGTCACCAAAACTCATCACCGTATTCACGGTGCCGCGGTACCCCATCTTGTGATTCAACCCGGCCAGCGTGACGTCATTGGCTTCGCCGGGCGTTCCGTCGTCGTTCAGCCGAAAGCGCGGGACAATAAACAAGGAAAGCCCCTTTACGCCCGGCGGTGCCCCCTCAATGCGGGCCAACAGCATGTGGACGATGTTCCGCCCCATTTCATGCTCGCCGCCGGACGTCCACATCTTGCCGCCCTTGATGGAATAGCCGCCGTCTTCCTGCAGGGTCGCGGTTGTCCGGATATCCGATAATGACGAGCCTGCATGCGGCTCAGACAGCGCCATCGTGCCGAAGAACTCGCCGCTGATCATAGGCCCGAGGTATCGGCGTTTCTGGTCGTCGGAACCATGCGCCTCGATCAGGTTTGCCGCGGCAATGGTCAGAAACGGATAGGCAACCGTTGCGATATTGGCGGCCTGGAAATAGGCGAAAGCCGCTTGGACAACAGTCCATGGCAGTTGCAAGCCGCCGAGTTCGGCATCGTGATGGGCTCCGGCAAAGCCTGCGTCATGAAAGGCCTTCACGCCTGCGGCGATCTCCGGCGGCAGCACGACGGCGCCGTCTTTCAGGACCGGCTCTTCCCGGTCGCTCTTGGCGTAATGGTTCAGGAATTTTTCAGTGGCGATGGCACGGGCGGTTTCTAGGATGGCGTCGTAGTCGGCGCGGTCCTGACCGGCGAAACGCGCGAAATGCGTCAAGCCGTCGATATCCACTATTTCATCGAGTTGGAAGGCGATGTCCGCCGGATCGACCAATCTGTCGTTCATGTGTTTTCCGCGCTCCGCCATCGTGATGATCGGCGCGGATCATGCCCGGCGCGGGATTTCGGAACAAGGCGCGGGAACCGGGTGGCAATCGGCCACGCAGGCCAATCGGTCCGATGGGGATGGCGCGTACATGAACCCTGTCCACGCGCGGCGAAGGGATGCAGCCGCATCCCAAAAAAATCAGTGGCTGGTGGCTTCCTCGGGCAGCAGATCCATCACCTGCTCAAGCGTACCTTCCCAGCCATGCTCGCAACAAACGGCGACGGCGGCGTCAAAACCCAACTCATTGATCAGGCTGATCGCCATTTCACGTTGGGACTCACTGCTGTCTTCCCGTTCCCGCAATTGCATCATCATCATTTCGGTTCTCCGTGCGGCCACATTCTCGTCGCTGCGTCCGCTTCAGGTTCCGGTATCCGCGGTTCGCGTGAACCGTCGAACACCTCTCCTCGAGAAACCTCACGCAACCGCTGTGCCAACCTCTTTATAATCGGCGAGGCGTTAACAAAGGGTTTCTCCTACCGTCTTCAGGATGGGGAATTTCAACACATATCGCTGTGTTGGTTGTCACATCAGAGTTAACGCATGTTCATATTATAAACGCATGGAAACAGAGAGGATGATTGCTTGTTCGACGTCTACCGAGATCTCGAAAAGGTGGTGCGAATCATAGTTAAGCAATTATTAATTTTGTTGCGGTAGGACTATACGCATGACGATTACGATCCCTGGAATGTCTGAGACGGATACTCGTTTGAGCGCCAATGATCACAGTGCAAGATTGTTCTTCGCCCCTGTCGAAAGGGCGGAGGATATCCATGACATGCAGCAGCGTGCCCTGTTCGATTATTGGACCGGACTGAAAGGGGACCGTTTGGCGCCGGATTATTCGGACTTCGATGTCGTCGATGTGCCGCGACATGTGCTGCCCCATATTTTCCTGCTGGAGCACCTGCCGGACGAGGACGATTTCCTGCATAGGGTCGTCGGGTCGGAAATTGATGAAGGGAACGGCTTTTCCGCGTCGGGGAAGAAACTGAAGGATATAGACATCGTGCGTCAGAGCGATCTGGTCGATACGCTGCAGAAATCCCTCTTTTCCATGCGGCCGTGCTTCTCGGAAAGCATGTATTATGGCCACGACCCGAATGGGGAATCCATTCACCGGCTCTCCCTGCCGCTGCTGCGCGACGGGAAATCATCCCACCTTGTCGGCGTTGCGAAGATCAAGTTTTCCGATCCGCCGAACAGACCGACATTCGGGCCCCTTTCCAGCGGTTTCTGAACGAAGGCCTATTGCGCTGTGGCGGGCAAGCGGCCGGCGCGTACCGGTCCGTCGGCAAAGCCCGGCGCGGTCTCCGTTTCGCGGATCGCTCTCAAAATCTGCTTCGAGAAGGCCCGGATCGGAACGGCGGTATTGGTCTTGCCGCGATTGGTGTCGATGCCGGATGCGCTGTTGACGGCGACAACCGCCAAGCCGCCGTTGAATATCAGGGAGATCGGGGCGCCGGAATCCCCGTTCACGATCCGGCAATTGTGACTGATCAGGTCGAGGCCGTTGAAGAAAGCCTCAATCGTGCATGTTTCGTCGATTGAAATCGCGTGTGCCCGATCCCGCGGATAGCCGGTCAAAGCGAATTTGCGGTCCTGTTCCTTGAATGAGCGAAGCTGCGGACCGCTCATCGCAAGCAGGCCGAGATAGCCCACTTTCAGACCAATCGGCTGGGCCAGGACGACAACCGCCCAGTCATTGGGATAATTGTCGGGATGGGCCCATTTGTCGGGATCGAAACCGGGGGAGATGATCAGTTCGGAGGCCAGGGAATGGGCTTCATATTCCCCGCGCTGATAGCCGGCGACGAAATGGACGGCGTTGGGTTCCGCCCACTGCTTGATATCGGTCCGGTACAGGCAATGGGCTGCGGTCACCACCACCCGAAAACCGATCAAGGCGCCGGTGCAGTGGGATCGGGAGCGGATACCGGCAATGTTGATCCTGCCGATAGCGCTCCAGGGATATTGGCTAGCGTCGACAAGGCTGCGATGGTTCGTGCTTCCCAGATCCTGCGACGCCGCGGGCCGATACAGGCAGGTCACGGCGACGAACAGGCCAAGCAGCAGCGCGACGCCCCGCCATGATCCAGGCTTCCGGGCGTGGTTCCGCTGCAGGGCCTCGGCCGGGCGCACGTCAGCCTTCGACCGGCAGAACTTCAATGTCGTAGGCATGCGTCAGACGGCGGCCCAGGACGGGATCCTCCAATTCCATTTCGAACCGGTCCGCCGGTCTGATTCCCCCGATCGCGGCAAAGGTGCCGCCGAAAATCGCCGACTGCTCTGGCAAACCGCCGCCATTCGCACCGCCACAGAAGTCCCGGTCGTATTGTGCGATCAACTCCAGCGGATGGATCATCGCCGTCACTGCGCCTTCCTGATAGAGAACCCGCTCGCCGTCGATCACCGCATGGCTGCGCAGGATCAATTGATCCCAATGGCTCTCGATATCGGCGAACCGCCAAAGCGTCGAGCTGACCGGCTTGTCGCACATCTGCTTGGAAATGGTGACGCCGACGGCTTCAACAGCGCGTTCCGTGTGATCCGAACCGACACCGACCCACAACTCACCGTCCATGCCGTCGCTGCCGTCGGCGAGGCCGCGATAGAACAGAAACTCCACCTCGCCGCTGGAATCGGTCCCCGGGACCTGAATGTCGCGGGCCTGGGTCACGCAAGTGTTTGAACACCGATAGAAGACGGGCAGGGACTTCGGCCGTTTGATGCCAAGTTCTTCCAACTCCACGATATGCGCTTCCATCGCCGCGCGGTCGCGGCCCGTCCAGCCGGCGACGATCAAATTTTTCAAGGTATAGTCCACCGTACGCGGCGCGCCGCTGGTCGGTGCAAGGGTAAACAGCATCTAAAAGCCTCCCGCAATTTCCGATTCTGCTCTACTCGATCTTCTTAGCATTGCGCGCAGGATCGGTGCACATCCTTCTTGCCGGGTCGCGATCGGCAAGGGGACCGCAGTATCCGGATGACGGCCAGGCCGCACCATATTTTCGCCATTTTCATACGTTTTTCTGGCCCAAGGTCAGGCTTGACTGTCTTTTGGCTGAACGAAATGTATAGTCCCGGTTAGCGCGATAGAGCCCAACATTCTGCAGAAAGGCGAGATGCATGAGCGACACGTTCAAGGCCCTGCTATTGACGGAATCCGATGAAGGCGTGAAATCCGCCGTTACGGATTTGACGACCGACGATCTGCCGGAAGGCAATGTCACGGTCGCGGTCGATTATTCGACCCTCAATTACAAGGACGGCATGGTCGTGAACGGCAATATCGGGCGGCTCGCCCGTAAGTTCCCGCATGTCCCGGGAATTGATTTCGCCGGCACGGTGGAGGCCTCGGAAGACGGCCGTTACAAGGCGGGCGACAAGGTGGTCCTGACCGGTTGGCGCGTCGGGGAAGTACATTGGGGCGGCTATGCGCAAAAGGCGCGCGTGAATGCCGATTGGCTCGTGCCGCTGCCGAAGGGACTGTCGGCCCGCCAGGCCATGACCGTCGGCACCGCGGGACTGACCGCCATGCTCTGCGTCCAGGCCCTGGAGGATCATGGGTTGAAACCGGGCGACGGTCCGGTTCTGGTGACCGGGGCCGCCGGTGGCGTCGGATCGGTCGCGGTCGCGATCCTGTCCAATCTCGGTTATGAGGTCGCCGGCTCGACCGGTCGGCCGGAACAGGCCGATTATCTGAAGTCCCTCGGCGCGAGCCAGATCGTCCCGCGCGAGGAACTTTCCGAACCGACGAAGAAACCGTTGGAGGGCGAGACCTGGGCGGGTTGCGTCGACACGGTCGCCGGAACCGTGCTGGCGCGTGCCATGGGGCAAATGAAATACGGTGCCTCCATCGCCTGTTGCGGTCTGGCCGCGGGACCGAAGCTCGATACGACGGTCGTGCCGCTGTTGTTGCGCGGGGTCAATCTGCTGGGCATCGACTCGGTGATGCAGCCCTATGACAATCGCCTGCGCGCCTGGAACAGGATCGTAGAGGTATTGCCGATGGAGAAACTCGATGCCATGTCCGAAACCTGCGGATTGGCGGATTTGCCGGCGAAGGCCAAGGATATCCTGGCCGGACAGGTGCGCGGCCGGTTGGTGGTCGACGTCAATGCGTAAACTGGTAATCGCCGCGTTTGCCGCGCTGCTGCTGCCGGTCACGGCACAGGCGGAGGACGATCCGGCCGAGCGGGGCACATTCAGTTTCACGCTGGAGAACGACCTGTTTGCCGGAACCGACCGCGATTACACGAACGGTGTCCTGTTTCAGTATATCGGGCCAGCGAACGATCTGCCGGGCTGGGCTCAATGGACGACGGATCGCCTGAACTGGCTGACGCCGGCACGCCGGTGGCGGGTCAGCTATGGCCTGGGGCAGAACATGTATACCCCGCAGGACATCGAATTGAGCGATCCGCCGCTGGACGACCGGCCCTATGCCGGTTTCCTGTATGGGTCGGTCGGTCTGATCGGGGACACGGGCACGCAATTGGATATCATCCAGCTCGATGTCGGGGTGGTCGGGGAGCCGTCGCTGGCGGAGGAATCCCAGAAATTCGTCCATTCCGTCATCGGCAGCCCCAATCCTGAAGGCTGGGATACCCAGCTGGAGAACGAGGTCGCGTTCCGCTTGCTTTACGAGCGGACCTGGCGGGCGGGCAGAAAACTGCCGATCGATATGTTCGATCTGGAAGTCGATTTCACGCCGCATGTCGGTGGTGCGCTCGGCACGGTGGAGACCTATCTGGCCGGCGGGTTTTCGGCCCGGATCGGCGAGGATCTGGCGGACGATTACGGACCGCCCCGGGTACGGCCGGCGTTGAGCGGCCCCGGCTTTTTCCAGGATCAGGACGGGTTCTCCTGGTATCTGTTCGCCGGCCTTCAGGCCAGGGCGGTCGGCCGCGATCTGTTCGTCGAGGGCAATACTTTCACCGATAGCCGCGGTCTGGATGTTAAGCGCATTCAAGGGGATCTCCAGGCCGGGCTGGCAATCCAGGTTTTTCGCACGGAAGTCGCCTTCACCTATGTCGTGCGATCGCCGCAATATATCGGGCAAGAGCATTTTTCCCGGTTCGGTTCCCTCAATCTGCGTTTCAGACTATAGCCCCGCGGGTGAGGGAAACGGCCTAATCCTTTGATAGTCCGGCGGAATCGTCCTAGCGTTTCCACTTTGGTGATTGGGGAAACCGAGGGGCGCCGGTGTTCGGGGGAATCAGGATCGACATTTGCCGTTTTGGAATTGCCCTGGCCCTGACGGCCGGGCTGGCGGTGGCTGTGCCCATTTCGGATGCCGCGGGCCAAACCGGCGGCGTCGAACCTTGGCAGACCATGAGCGGCGAGGAGCAGATCAGGCTCTACTATCTGCCGCGCGCCAGCGCCGGTGACGCAACGGCCCAATACTATCTCGGCCACATGTATCAGAACGGATTGGGCGTCGATACCGACAAGCAGGCCGCCGCGGATTGGTATGCCCGCGCCGCCGCGCAGAACGACCCGCGCGCGCTTTACCGCCTCGGCCTCATGCTGCAGACCGGGGACGGTATTCCGCAGGACCGGCCGAGAGCGATCTCGCTATACCGGCGGGCCGCCGAGCAGGGTGTTCTGGAAGCCTATTTCAACATGGCGCAGATGGTCGAGCGCGGCGAGGGTACGGCGGCGGACCCCGTCGCCGCCGCGGGCATGTTCGAACAATTGGCCGATGCGGGCATGACGGAAGCCATGCGGGAACTCGGCCGGATCAATGCCCAGCGGGAGGACCGCGACCTTGCCGCAGCATGGTATTGGTTCGCCCTGGCCGCGGCGAAGGGCGATGCCCAGGCGGGCGAACTGGCCCGATTGATTGCCGGCAGCATGACCGAAGATGAACTTGCCGAAGGCCAGAAGAGGCTAGGTAAGTCCCTGAATAAATAAAGTAATTTTCTTGCGTGATGGAGTCGACCGACCGGCGGCCGTGTGCCTTTTTGCTGTCCGATGTCTGGTCTGCGTCGTGGGGTGAATAGGAAGTGTCGCCTTGGCGTGAGTGCGGAAAGGCCCCGGACTTCATTAGGGTATAGGGACAGGGTGGCCGCGGGCAAAGACCCTGTTAGATGCGTTCGACGCCAGGTGAATGGGTTTGTGTTCCAGGACCGCCTCTTCCCGGCTAGGGTTTTTCGACTGACCTGATTGATACGGGATATACGCGATGGCCGACCAAGACGAAGATCTCGATCTCCGTGACCTTGATGACCAGGAACTGGTCGAACAGATGTGGGACGATCTGTATGACGGCCTCGCCGACGAGATCGTCGAGGGTACGAACATCCTGCTCGAACGCGGTTGGACGCCTTACAAGGTTCTGACCGAAGCGCTGGTCGAAGGCATGCGTATCGTCGGCATCGACTTTCGCGACGGCATCCTGTTCGTGCCGGAAGTGCTGATGGCCGCCAATTCCATGAAGGCGGGCATGAACATCCTGCGCCCGTTGCTGGCCGAAACCGGTGCCCCGCCGCAGGGCAAGATGGTGATCGGCACGGTCAAGGGCGACATTCACGATATCGGCAAGAACCTGGTTTCCATGATGATGGAAGGGGCCGGGTTCGAGGTGATCGACCTGGGCATCAACAACCCGGTCGAGAAGTATCTTGAGGCGATCGAGGAACATAAGCCGGACATTCTCGGCATGTCGGCGCTGCTGACCACCACGATGCCCTACATGAAGGTCGTCATCGATACGATGAAGGAAAAGGGTATCCGGGACGACTACGTGGTCCTTGTCGGCGGCGCGCCGTTGAACGAGGAATTCGCGCGCGAAGTCGGCGCCGATGCCTATTGCCGCGATGCCGCGGTCGCGGTGGAGACCGCGAAGGAATACATGTCCCGCAAACATAATCAGCGCGTGGCCGGCTGACGTCCAGGCCGCCGCGGAACGACGGGGGCGCCGTGACCGGCTCACAATGCCAGGAGGGGGCGCTTCTTCCGGAGGAGGAGGCGACCTTCACGGGGGGCGGGATGCCCGCACCCGGGGCTGCCGGCAAGCAGACCTATGTGATTGCCTGCGGTGCGCTCGCCCGCGAGGTTCTGGATATCATCGACCTCAACGGCTTGCCGGGCTTCTCCATCACCTGCCTGCCCGCGAAGCTGCACAATCAGCCGCAATTCATACCCGAACGACTGCGGGAAAAGATCCGAGAGGTCCGCCCGAAGGCGGGCAGGATACTCATCGGCTATGCCGATTGCGGCACCGGAGGCCTCATCGACAAGGTCATCGATCAGGAAACGACAGAGGATTGCCCGATCGAGCGGATCGGCGGCGCCCATTGTTATGCCTTCTTCACAGGCCAGACGGCTTTTGAGGAACTTGCCGAACAGGAATTGGGCACCTTCTATCTGACCGACTATCTGGCACGCCATTTCGACACGTTGGTGGTGAAGGGAATGGGGCTCGACAAATATCCGGGAATGACCGAGATGATGTTCGGCAATTATACCCGGCTGGTCTACCTCGCCCAGACCGACGACCCGGAGTTGGATCAGAAAGCGCGACAGGCGGCGGAAAAGCTGGGCCTGTCCTTTCTGCGGGTCCGGACCGGCTATGGCGAGTTGGCGGATTTTCTGACGGCCCCGCCGTCGCAGGGCAGTTGACAGGAAGAGATTGGGAAAACCTCCGATGGCACAGTTGATCGTTGTTTACTGGCGGGACATTCCGGCCCAGGTGATCGTCAAGAAAGGACGGCGAGATCAAGTGAAGATCCAACTCGACGAGCGGTTCGAAAAGGCGATCGACCGCGCCGCCATGCGGGGCGGGGCCCGGTCCACCGACGATTATCTGGCGGAATGGCGCAAGGCCGATCCGATTGAGGTCTCCGACGACCTGCAAGCCGAGGCGGACAAGGCGGCTGCCGCACTGGAAGCGGAATTCGATGATCCGCGCGTCAAGGCGCTGGTCGAAAACCAGGGTTGGGCGCCGGCGACCTGACGGACGGCTCAGGGCATCGTCGTCACAGGCAGAATCCGCTAATCTCTCCATCCGTTTGGAATAGGGAGTTGGCAACAATGGCGGAACCTGCGGTTTTCAGCGATCAGCAAGGGTTGCTCGACGACGGTGCGCTCGCCTTTCTGCTGAAGACGATCTTCGGCGAGCCGGCAATTCAGACCTATCTGTTCCAGCAGATTTCCGCCGCGCCCAACCGGGTACGGACCTACGACGAATTCCTGGAAGTGCTGAACGGCTTCTTCCAACAGGCGATACCCTCGGCGCAGGGCCAGGACCGTGACCTGCTTTTGGCGGCCGCGGAGGACCTTCGTCGCCATTGCCAGGAAACCGAACGCGCGCAGACCGCCTATGCGGGAACGGGAAAGGCTAATCCGGATGGCGTCTTCTGGCCCAATCCCACACGCGAGAACGGCCATAGCCTGAAGCAGACGACGCCGGTCGCTCAGCGTTTTCCATTGGTCGACAAGAACACACCGATCGGGTCCGCCGGCAGTTGTTTCGCCTATGAAATCGCGCGGAACCTGCAGCGGCGCGGCTTCAATTATGTGGTGACCGAGCCGGAACATGACGGGTCGAAAGGGGTGATCGTCGACGGTTACGATCCCGACAATCCTTTTGCCCGGTTCAGCGCGACCTGGGGCCTCATCTTCAACACGCCAAGCCTTCTCCAAATGGTGGAGCGCGCTTTTGCAGAGGGGAAGGGGACGCCGATTCTATTGGAGGAACGGTTTCCGAACGGTCAGGTGCTGTATACGGACCCCTATCGCGAAGGGGTGGGGTTCGCGTCTCCGGAAGCTTTCGCGGCGGACTTCGACGCGCATCTGGATGCGGTCCGGCGTGCTTTTACCGAAACCGAGGTTTTCATCGTCACCCTGGGGCTCAATGAGTGCTGGGAGTTGAAGGAAAACCACGCCGTGCTTTCCAACAATCCGCGCCGGGGCTGGATGTATGCGCTGACCAGGCCGCGGGTCCTGACCGTGTCCGAGAATGTCGAGGCGATCGAACGATTCCTAACCCTTGTCCGCAAGCACAATCCCGGTTTCAAACTGGTCCTTTCCCTTTCACCGATACCATTGATGGCGACGCACCGGGGCGATCAGCACGTCATCACGGCCAACGCGCATTCCAAGGCTGTCCTGCGGGTGGCGGCCGACGAAATCGTCGCGCGGAACGAGGGGGTCTATTATTTCCCCAGCTACGAATATGTCATGCACTGCGCCGAAGACGCCTGGTGCCCGGACGAACGTCATGTCACGGAGGAGACGGTGGCGAAAATCATGACGATGTTCGACACCATGTTCATTAAACAAGATTGATCACCCTGATCCCGCCCGGCAAGCTTGGGCTTGAACAAATCAGTCTACAGGCAGCGGAGGATCAGGGCATGAAAGCGGCATATCTTGAAGAGTTCGGCGGCCCTATTACGGTCCAAACCGTTCCCGATCCAGAATGCCCCGTGGATGGCGTGATCGTCGCCGTGCGTGCCTGCGGCGTATGCCGATCGGATCATCACGGATGGAAGGGACACAATCCCAATGTCGTCCTGCCGCATGTCATGGGCCACGAATTCGCCGGTGAGGTCATCGAGGTCGGGCCGGAATGCCATGGCTTCAAGCCGGGTGATCGGGTGACCGCGCCCTTTGTACTGGGATGCGGCCATTGCCGGGATTGCCAGTCGGGGAATTCGACGATCTGCGACCAACAGCAGGTGATCGGTTTCACCTTCTGGGGCGCCTATGCGGAGAAGGTCGCCATCTCGAATGCCGACTTCAATCTGGTGCACTTGCCGGACGAATTGGACTACGTGGCCGCGGCCGGTATGGGATGCCGTGTGACGACGTCGTGGCGGGCATTGACCGACAGGGCCGCTTTGTCGCCGGGTGAGTGGCTGGTGATCCATGGCAGTGGCGGGATCGGTCTATCGGCGACGATGATCGCGGCGGCCTTGGGCGCGCGGATTCTCGCGGTCGATATTTCCGACGATGCCTTGAAAATGGCCAAGGAACTGGGCGCGAATGAAACCCTGAATGTCACCGGGTTGAATGATGTGGGGGAGGCTGTCAGGGAACTGACCGGCGGCGGTGCCCATGTCTCGATCGACGGGCTTGGAACTCAGACGACCTTCGAGAATTCCCTGCGCTCCTTGCGCAAGTTGGGGCGGCATATTCAGGTCGGGATGCCGGTTGGTCGTCACGCGGTGGTGGAACTGCCGCTGCTGGAACTGATCTATGCGCGGCAATTGACCATTCACGGCATGCGCGGGCTGAGTGCAGCCGAATTCGCACCCTTGCTCGACATGATCACGGCGGGACGGATGGATCCCGGCAAGATGGTTACGCGAACGATTCCCCTTTCCAAAGCCGGCGATGCGCTGGCTGAAATGGATACCGGGCAACCCGCCGGCGTGACCGTGATCGACATGGCGCTCAACTGACGGCAGCCGACGCCTTCGGATCGCTAAGCCTGGGGAGGCGGGCGCAGGTACAGGTTCAGAACATAGTCTAACGGCGGTTCGAGCAACCCTGCCGGTAGATTTGGCGTCGTCTCGGGTGACAGGGTGACCGGCAGGTTCTCGGACACACGCTGCGGCGTGATGCCATAAGCGATCTGGCAGATCAGGCGGTTCCTGGATTTGGGCAGCAACCCCTTGTGAATGCCGCGCGTGCAGGCAATGAAACTGGTGCCTGCCTTGCCGGTCAGATGCACCGGTTCGATGCCGAAGGCGGCCTTCACATCCTCGTCGCTTTTGCGCAGGGTGCCCAGCCAGCCGTCGAACGCTTCGGGTGACGAGGCCGCCTGCCGCGCCCGGATCAATGTGTCGGCCCGATGCGTGGTGGGCACATAGACATGCGGCCCGGCCTCCTCATCCACATCGGTGAGATAGAAGAACAGCTTGAAAAAACGATAGTCGTCCAGATCCAGGTGAAACAATTGTGCGTCCCGTGCCTGGTCCGCCTGGGCAAAGCTCCACCAGGCGGCACAGGTGATGACCTGGGGCACGGTGCCAAGAAACTGCTGGGCAATCCCCAGATGAAACGGGTCGGTCGCCAGTTCCAGCAGGTGAGGGCAGTTGACGACATCCTGTTCGCCGAAGTGTCCGATGTTCAGTTTGCTCTCGGCCTCGGTCAGGGAGAGTGCCGGACCGGACGCGTTGGAGGATTGTTCATAGACCGGCCGTGACCGGAAATGATCGGCCATGGCGGCCAATTTGGCGGAATCGAGATTCGGGAGAATGCTGTATCCCTGATCCTGCATCTCGGCGACATGCGCGAGGGCTTGCGCCGGCACGTTTGCAATCGGGTTCGTTACGCCGAAAGCCTCCCGGATATAGGCGTCTACCGCCCGGACGGCCATGTCCTCCGACTGCGGAGAATAGATGGTGTGGACCGCCCCCCGGACATGGATCAGCCGAAAGGCCTCGGGATGCATCACCGTGTCCGGCGGCGCGGTTACGGCGCCGGCCAGCGGTCTGAATTCCTCGCGCGATTGAACGAAGGCCTGAAAGCCCAGGAACCAGCGCAGAAGTTGCTCATGCTGTGCCATAGCGGCACTGTCGCAAGAGTCGCGCCAGGACAACAGCGGAAGAACCCCGCTCAGGCCCGGATTGCTCTCATTTCGGTGCTCCGGTTTGCCCGGGATCCCTCGATCAGGACGGCATTCCCTTAAAACGGCGAGTGGCCCACGGCGCGTCTCGGTCGGGAATATCGCCTGCCAGGCACGACAGTTTTCCCTTCTTCCGATCCCGGGATCGGCTAAGCTTCGATCAAACGCATGAAGTGGGGAAACGGAAATGGATAATGTCGGAATAGAAAAGCTGCATCCGGAGTTTGGCGCGCGGATCACGGGCCTGACGCTGGGCGGTGAAATGACGGCGGACGAGGTCGCCTTCGTCCATGAGGCAATCGACACTTATTCCTTCCTGTGTTTCCCGGAACAGGACCTTCCGGACGAAGAGCTGCTGGCCTTCACGCGCCTTTTGGGGGAGCCGGAAGTCGAGCATGTGGCGCTCGGCAAAACAGGAGAGGAAACCTATTTCGGCACCATCGGGAATATCGGCGATGACGGGGAGAAACGCGGCAATGCCCATGTCTCCACCAAGCATCAGACCGGCAACAACCTCTGGCATTCCGACAGTTCCTTCCGGCTCGTACCGACCTACGTGACCATTACCCAACCGCATGAAGTGCCGGGAGAGGGAGGGGCGACGGAATTCGTCAGTGCGCGTGCGGCTTATGAGAAACTGCCGGACGAAATGAAGACCCGCATCGAAACGCTTGAAGTGATTCACGATTATGTCTTTTCACGAACCCAGACCGTAAAGATCGACCTGAACCATGGGGCGTCGTTGCCGCCGATCCGCCATCCCCTGGTGCTGACAAATCCGCGGAATGGGAAAAAGAACTACTACACCGGTTCGCATGCCCGATCGGTCAGCGGTTGGAGCGGAATTGAAAGCCGCAAACTGTTGGATGAGTTGAACGCCTTCGCCACGGTACCGGACAATATCTATTCCCATCCCTGGGCTGTCGGTGAGACGGTGATCTGGGACAATCGGTGTGTCCTGCATCGCGGCACCGGCTATGATGCCGATCGCTGGCGCCGCTTGTTGCGCCAGACCCGCGTGGTCGGGGAACGCCGGGGCGTGACGCTTTAACGCAAGGTAGCCTGCCTGCATTGGCCGGATCCAGGTCGCGTTGATCCGGGCCGAAAGGAGAGTCTCTTCGCCATGAGCAAGGATCTGCCCGCGCGCCGGGTCATCATGGTGTCTTTCCTGGTGGATCTGCTCGACATTCTCACCAACTTGATCGTCGCCCTGCTGACGGGCAGCGCCGTCGTCTTCAGCGAAATGGCGCAGGGGGTGGCTGACGGAATCGGGTCCGGCTTGCTGGTTCTCGGCGAACGTCGTGCCGCCAAACCGCGCGATGCCGCACATCCCCTGGGCTATGCCCGCGAGGCCTTTTTCTGGGGCCTTTTGTCGGCCGGGGCCATGCTGGTCCTCGGTGCGGGTTTGAGCGCGTGGCGCGGGATGCAGCAGCTTCTCGACCCCCAACCCCTGGACACGCCGCTTCTTGCCGTCGCTGTCCTCGTTCTTGCTGTCTTCACCAACAGCTATGCCGTTGTATTGAGCGCCCGCAAACTGGGGTTTCCGGGATGCGGGCTCAAGGCGATTTTTCGGCGGTTCGATGAACCGTTGGTCAAAGGCGCGTTTTTTCGCGACGTTATCGGAACCTTTACCAGTTTGGTCGGCTTGGCGGCCCTCATTCTTTACAGCACGTTGGAAATCGTTGTTTTCGACGCACTTGGCGCGCTTTTCGCCGCGGTGTGCATGGCGGCGGGATCGATTCTGCTCATGGCTCAGGCAAGGGCGTTGATCACGGGGCGTTCCTTGCCGCGCGAGGACGTGGAGACGCTCCGCAACGCGATCCTCGCCGATCCGATGGTCGACGCGGTCAACAGCCTTGCGGCGATCTATGCCGGTGCTTCCGAAGTACTGGTCGATGCGGATCTCGATCTTTCCGAGGACCTCAGCACGTCGGAGATCGAACAGGCCCTTGACGCGATCGAGGATCGTATCCGAACGGTCATGCCGTCGATCAACCGGGTCCGGGTCCTGTTGAACTCACCGGATTTCCGCCGGGAGAGGGGCGCGAAAGGGAAGGGCGCGGCGCATGGTGCTCCATAATCGCTGTGACTGCCGAGACGCGCGCGACAACGTCTTCGGCAGCCACGCAGGATGAATTTCTCGCACCGTTCGGCGTTTCCGGAACGAGCCGGAAAGGGGGCGGGATGACCGCAAGGCGTTGAGATTAGGGGATTTGGAGCGCGTTCGGCTGTCAGCGAAAATCTTTCTTTGAAAAAATGATATATCATATGACATTTTTGGTGTTACAGTTGTGAAAACAAAGTGAAGCGGCGTCGGCGCCCGGGCTGATCCGGAGGGGCGACGCGGAATTCAACGAGTGCAGAACTCACTCAGGGGCGACAACACAAGAACAGGGGTAGACAGGATGTTAAAAAGACTCGTATTTGCGTCCGCGGCGTTTCTGGCCGCGTCAACGGCCAGCGCGCAGGCCGACTTGCTCGACACGATCAAGGAGAGGGGGGAGCTGATTTGCGGCACCCTCGATTATCTCCCGGGGGTCGGGTTTCTGAACGACAAGGGCGAATGGTCCGGTTTCGATGTGGATTTCTGCAAGGCTGCGGCCGCCGGAATCCTGGGCGATGTGAACAAGATCAAGTTCGTGTCAACGACCGGGGCCAACAAGTTTCCGGTTCTCGAATCCGGTGAGATCGATCTGCTGTCCCGCAGTGTTACCATGACGACATCGCGCGAGACCACGCTGGGCTTCGACTTCATCGGGCCGAACCACCTGACCGGTCAGGGTTTCATGGTTCATGCCGAAACCGGTGTGAAGGACGCGACCGAGCTGGACGGCGCGACGATCTGCGTTCTCTCCGGGACGGTGACGGAACGGTATCTCGCCGAATGGTTCAAGGCGCACGGTATCAGCTTCTCGCCGGTCGCGGCGGAGAACTCGGACCAGATGTTCTCGATGTATTTCGATAATCGCTGCGATGCGGTGACAATGGAGCCGCCCTACCTCGCGATCCGGCGCTCGCGTTCGGAAAACCCGGACGGGCATGTTATCCTTGAGAACATCATCGCCAAATCCTTTGAGGCGCCGGTCATTCTGGAAGGCAATCCGAAATTCCGGGAAGCGCTGCAATGGATCCATTGGGGCATGGTGACGGCCGAGGAATTGGGCATCACCAGCGAGAATGTCGACGAGATGGTGAAGACCTCGCAGGACCCGGTCGTTCGCCGTTTCCTGGGCGTGGAAGAGACCATTGGGGCGGATATGGGCTTGCCGAACGATTTCATGGTCTCCGTGATCAAGGCGGTCGGGAACTATGGTGAGTTCTACGAACGTAACCTGGGTCAGGGGTCGATCCTGAAAGTCAGCCGCGGCATGAACGCGCCCTTCAGCATGGGGGGCGCGCTGACCGCTCCCGGCTGGCAGTGAGTTCTCGGTGACGGAACCGACGCAAATGGAGGCGCGCGCCGAGCGAGGCGCGCGCCGTCCATCTCCCGGAAGTCTGGGGGCGCGTATCCGCAATATCGTGAAGACGCGCGGTTTCGTCTCGCAAGCGGTTTTCCTGATCGTCGTGGCCATATTGGCCGTCGTCGTCTGGCGAACCGCGGAGGAGAACCTATCCCGGCTCGCCGTGAAGTCCGGCTACAGCTTCCTGCTGGAGGCCGCGCCCTTTGAATTGGGCGAAACGATCATTCCGTACCGTGCCGGCGACACCTATCTGCGGGCTTTCGCTGTCGGGGTGTTGAATACGGTCAAGGTCGCCGTTCTGGGCATCGTTCTTTCTACCGTGCTCGGCCTGTTCATCGCGCTGGGACAACTCTCGGCCAGTCCGGCCTTGTCGCGGCTGTGCCGCGGATATGTGGAACTCGTGCGCAACGTGCCGCTGCTGCTGCAGTTGATCTTCTGGCACACTTTCCTGACCAAGAGCCTGCCGAGCGTCCGCCAGGCCTTCTCGCCCATCGACGGTATTTTCCTGACCAACCGTGGGCTCTACCTGCCATTTCCTGAGCCGGACCCGTCACATCCATGGATCGGGCTCGCGGCCTTGCTGGGCATCGCCCTGGCCGTCGCGGTCGTGAAACTGGACCGGCGGGCCCTGTTGAGGGAAGGGCGGACCAGACCGACCTTCCGGCGGGCCGCCATCGCGCTGGTCCTGCCGCCGATCCTGGTCTTTCTGGCTTTCGGGGCGCCTCTGACCTGGGACGTACCCGCGCTGAAAGGGTTCAACTTCCGCGGCGGCATGGATATTTCGCCGGAATTCGCGGCGATGCTGCTCGGCTTGACTGTTTATACCGCGGCCTTCAATGCGGAGATTTTCCGAGCCGGCATTCAAAGCGTGCCAAAAGGGCAGTCCGAGGCGGGCTTGGCGCTGGGCCTTTCCAAGGGCCAAGTGATGCGGATGATCGTGCTGCCGCTGGCGCTGCGGATCATCATTCCGCCGATGGCGAATTCCTACCTGAACCTGACCAAGGAAAGCTCGCTGGCCGTCGCCATTGGTTATCCGGAAATCGTCCGGGTCGCGAACATTACGCTGGCCGAGACCAGTCAGGCGATCGAGTGCATCACCATCATCATGGCGATTTATCTGACGCTGAGCCTGCTGACCGCAGCCTTCCTCAATTGGGTGAATGCCCGCGCGGCATTGGTGGAACGATGACCCTGGCCGCGCAAACCCTCAGACTGTTCGGGACGTCGCCCCTCACGATCACGCTGAACCTGCTGGCGATCGGGCTGTTCGCGTTGTTCGCCGTGCCGCTGATCGATTGGGCCGTGGTGTCCGCCGTCTGGCAGGCACAGGACATGAACGGCTGCCCGCCCGGCGGCGGTGCGTGCTGGGCCTTCATCGGATCCAAGCTGCGGCTGATCCTGTTCGGGCGCTTTCCGTATGATGAACAATGGCGCGCCGCCGCGGCAACCGCCGCCATGATCGCCCTCGTTGTAGTCTCCCTGAACCCACGGTTCTGGCGGCCATGGCTGGTCGTCGCCTGGATCGGGGGGCTCGCCCTTTATGCCTTGCTGATGTGGGGCGGCATCTTCGGGCTCAGCTTTATCGAGAGTTCCTATTGGGGCGGGCTGCCGCTGACCGTTCTGTTGACCGTCGTTGGTACCTTCTTCGGTTTGATCGTGGCGGTGCCCGTCGCGCTGGCGCGGTTCTCCGGATATCCGGTGCACCGCTGGGCCGCCACCCTCTATGTCGAACTGATCCGCGGCGTGCCGTTGATCAGCGTGTTGTTCATGGCCTCCGTCCTGCTGCCGATCTTCCTGCCGGACGGGTTCACTCCGAACGGGCTGGGGCGCGTGATGGCGGGGATCGTCCTGTTCTTCGCCGCCTATATGGCCGAAGTCCTGCGCGGCGGCTTGCAGTCGATCCCGCCGGGTCAGTTCGAGGCCGCCAAGGCGCTCGGCATCAGCTATCCGGTTCTGATCGGCAGGATCGTGCTGCCGCAGGCTTTCGAAGCCGTGCTGCCGGCCATGGTCAATCTCTTCATCGGCGCGCTGAAAGGCACGTCCCTGGTCGTCATCGTCGCGATGATGGATTTGCTCGGCGCGGCGCAAGCCTCGCTCGCGGATCCCAATTGGATCGGCTTCTACGTGGAGGCCTATGCCTTCGCGGCGCTGATCTACGTGCTGATGTGCGGCTCAATCTCCTGGTACGGGCGGCGTGTCGAGAAGACCCTGTCGCGCGCCCGGGCCAAATGACTTCGGCCGCGCAGGCGGCTGTCCGAAAACGATCCTTGAGGAGGCAATCAAATGACACTGCAGCGTAAGTCCTTTCCGATCGGAGGGCGCGGCTGGGACGATTTGAAGTCCGAGATGATGTCCCGCAGCACCGGCGATATCGATTGGCGAAAAGGCCGTACGCCGCTGTTCGTGTTCTATTCCGATGAAGAAACCTATGAGATCGGCAAAAAGGCCTTCTTTGAATTCTTCACCGAGAACGCCCTGGGTGGAAAACGGGCATTTCACAGTATTGGTGGAATGGAGCGTGACATACTCGACTACGGCCTTTCCCTGTTCTCCGCGCCGGAAGGCGCGGAAGGCGCCTTCACTACCGGCGGCAGTGAGAGCATCTTCCTGGCCTTGAAGGCCGCGCGGGACAAATTGCGCGCAGAAAAGGGCTTTCGGCCGGGCGAGGATAAACTGAACCTGGTAATGGGCATCACCGCGCATCCCGGTTTCGACAAGGCAGCAGCCGCGATGGATATCGAAATCCGGCGCGGGCCGGTCGGCGACGGAAAACGTATCTACGCGGCAAGCCTGCGGCCCTTGATCGACGACCGGACGATCGCGATCGTCGGCTCGGCGCCATGCTTCCCGCATGGTGTGGTGGACCGGATCGACGATCTGTCGGATCTGGCCTTGGAGGCCGGTGTCTGGCTGCATGTGGACGCCTGTGTCGGCGGCTGGCTCGCCCCGTGGTTCACGACGATCGGCCGGCCGACACCGACATTCGACTTCCGTTATCCCGGCGTGAAATCGATTTCCGCGGATCTGCACAAATTCGGGTTCTGTCCCAAGCCGGCCTCGACCGTTTTCTATCGCGATGCCGATGATCTGGAACGGGCGAAGTTCGATGCCGACGCCTGGCCCAACGGACGTTTCGTCACCGCCACTCTTGCCGGAACCCGGCCCGGCGGCGCGGTTGCCGCTTCCTGGGCGGTGCTGAATCATTTGGGCGAAAGCGGTTATTGCCGTGTCGCGCGAAACCTTTCGGCGATGATCGATGCCTATGTCGAAGGGGTGGAAAAACTCGGCTATCGGATGGTCGCGAAGCCCGACTTTTCAATCATCAACTATACGCGTGACGACGTCGATGTTTTCGCTGTCGCCGAGACGATGACGGAGCGCGGCTGGCTGCCGGGGCTGACCCGCAAGCCGAAGGGCTTCCACTCCATGATGTCTCTGTTGCACGAGGCGCCGCGAGAGGAATTCCTGGCGGACCTGGCCTGGGCGACGGACAAGGTGATGGCCGGGACCACCGAAAAGGCTACCATCGAAGCGACATATTGATGCTTGGAGAATGACCTGAAACGGTCGGGGAGGCTCGCGTCAGTCCAGCAGGACGGCGATCATCTCCGACCCGTTCGCGATGTCTGCGGCGATGACCTGAGCTACGGCATCGGCATCGCCGCGACGGACCCCCTCAATGATTTTCACATGGTTGTTGTAGCCGTTCAGGCCTTGGCGGTATTCGATCGGCAGTTTCGTGCGGGTCGGCCCGGTGAGCACCCATAGCCCGTCGATAATGCGTTCCAGATCCGGCTTGTCGGCGGCATGATACAGACTGAAATGAAACTCGGAATCGTAGCGAAGGGACTCATCGAACTCCTTGCGTTCGATGCCGTTGCGCATGGCTTCGTTCAGCTTTTCCAGTTTGTCCGCGAGGCTCTTGCCGGCCTTTTCAACAGCGACCTTTGCGGCCATCGGTTCCAGTGAAATTCGGATCTGGCTGATCGCGCGATAGCGTTCCTGCTGTAGAACGGGTATCGAAAACATATGTGTTTCAGATATTTCGATGGCGCCTTCACGGACAAGGCGCGCGATGGCATCCCGTGCAGGCGTCAGGCTGACGCCCATGGACCGGCTCAAGGCGCGTGCGGTAATGCGTTCGCCCGGTTTGAATTGTCCCTGTAATAGCCTCTGACGCAATTCCGCATAGACTTGCTCCGTCAGCGTCGCGCCGCGCACGATTTCCGTGTTTTTATCAGTCGCTGCCAAAGCTACAATCCCAATGGTGCCGCATGGTTGCGGCACCCATAATGCCACAAACTTCAGTACTACCTAAATCACGCGGCGCAGTTTATCGCCATATCACGTCACGGCAACTCCGAAGGGCCGTGGCGTGCCTGGGAAAAGATCCGGGTCCCGCGCCTCATTTTACCCGGACGGTCACGGTCCTGGTGGTTGATGCGTCCGCGAATGGCGGGGGCAGGTCCACCCGCACTTCGCCAGTATAGAAACCAGCCGGCCAGCCGCCCGACGGTGCCTTTTTTCCCGCATACTGGAATTGTCGTGCCCTGGTTCTGGGGATTGTCTGGCTCGTATTGATCAGGTTGCCGCCGTCGGGGCCTGAGACCGAGAAACGAATGGTGCTGCCTTCCGGTACCCCATAGACGATCGTATAGATGTAGAGCGCGGACCGATTGCCCGGCAGGTTCGTCGGTGGCGGCGTCTTCTGTATTCCGCGGAGAGTTGGGGTTGTGACGGAAAACCCCGCATGTCGGATCAGTGTCGGCGCGTAGTCTCCGAAAGCGGTCAGGGCCGTATCGGACCACATCGGCGTACCGCCCTCGCAACGGGGCGTTTCGGATGCGCTGTGCCCCGTGAAGGGGTCGACGACCAGGGTGTCGCGACTCAACCGGAAATGCAGGTGCGGTGTCTCGCTTCTACCTGAGTTTCCAATCAACCCCAAAAGCGCGCCGGAAGAGACCCTTTGCTGCGGCTTGACCTGAATACTCCCCTGTTTCAGATGGCAATACTGCGTAAACCACTCACCGCCATGGGAGATGCGCACGCCATTGCCGCATTCACGCCCCTTTTCTCCGGCGATGTCTTTGCCAAGATCATTGTCCGGCATGCCATCCCGAACGCCGACAACGGTACCCGCCGCCGCAGCACGAACGGCGACGGTTTGGTCGGTATCGAATGCGTCGATCAGAGCGATGTCAGTGCCCTTGTGCCCCTCATAGGTCCGGGGGCCGCAGCGATGGTCCCGATAGCCGGGTCCGCTGTCCAGGTCGACGAATGAAAGGATCCAGCAGTCCGCACCGATCCGGCAATCGGCCGGGAAGTCGAGCGGCGGAGGAGTTTGCGCGTGAAGGGGACCCGATAAGACAATTGCCAGCAGGCAGGCGGTCAGCGCTTTCAGGGCGATCTGCATCCTCAATCTCTAGCGTAAAAAGAAAAACGGCGCGAGCCCCGTGCATATAGCACTTTGGGCCCGCGCCGCCTCTGTCTTGTCGTTTGAAGGATCGAGCGTTGGATCGGGTTTAGAAGAGGCCCTGCACCAGCCCGGCTTCGTCCAGATGGATCGAGTTGGCAGCCGGGGTGCGCGGCAGTCCCGGCATCGTCATTACCTCGCCGCAGATCGCGACGATGAATTCTGCGCCGGCCGACAGGCGGACCTCGCGTACCGGCACCACATGGTTCGTCGGTGCGCCCTTCAAGTTCGGGTCGGTTGAGAAGCTGTATTGCGTCTTCGCCATGCAGACCGGCAGGTGGCCATAACCGGCTTCTTCCCATTGCGCCAACTGATCGCGGACCTTCTTGTCGGCGATGGCCTCTTCGGCCCCATAGATGTTCCGACAGATCGTGTTGATCTTCTGGAACAGGCCTATGTTGTCGTCATACAGCGTGCGGAATTGCGCGCCGCCGTTTTCGCAGAGTTCGACAACCTTGGTGGCGAGGGCTTCCGTACCCTTGGACCCATCGGCCCAGTGGTTGCATTCGATGGCTTCGACGCCGAACTGGGTGACATATTCCTGAACCGCGGCCAGTTCCGCATCGGTGTCGAGCGTGAAGCGGTTGATGGCGACGACGGCCGGAACGCCGAACTGTCCCACGTTGCGGATATGCCGGCCGAGATTCTCCAGGCCCTTTTTCACCGCGTCCACATTCTCTTCGCCCAGTTTGTCCTTGGCCACGCCGCCATGCATTTTCAGCGCGCGGATGGTGGCGACGATGACCGCCGCGTCCGGGCTCAATCCCGCCTTGCGGCATTTGATGTCGAAGAACTTCTCCGCGCCGAGGTCGGCGCCGAAGCCCGCTTCCGTCACGGTGTAGTCGACCAGTTTCAGGGCCGCCTTCGTCGCACTGACGGTGTTGCAGCCATGGGCGATGTTGGCAAACGGACCGCCATGGATGAAGGCCGGGTTGTTTTCCAGCGTCTGAACAAGGTTCGGCATCAACGCGTCCTTCAACAGGACCGTCATCGGGCCTTCAGCCTTCAGGTCGCGGGCATAGATCGGTTCCCGGTCGCGCGTATAACCGACGACGATGGCGCCCAGGCGCCGCTGCAAATCTTCCAATCCGTTGGCAAGGCAGAAGATCGCCATCACTTCCGACGCCACGGTGATGTCGAAACCGGTTTGACGCGGGAAGCCGTTCGCGACGCCGCCCAGGGAAACGACCGTGTCGCGCAAGGCGCGGTCGTTCATGTCCATCACGCGGCGCCAGGCGATGCGGCGTTCGTCGAAGCCCAGGCTGTTGCCCCAATAGATATGGTTGTCGATCAGCGCCGACAGCAGATTGTGGGCGGAGGTGATCGCATGGAAGTCGCCGGTGAAGTGAAGGTTGATATCCTCCATCGGGACCACCTGGGCATAGCCGCCGCCGGCAGCGCCGCCCTTGACCCCGAAACAGGGACCAAGCGAGGGTTCGCGCAGGCAAATCATCGCCTTTTTGCCGATGGCGTTCAGGCCGTCGCCAAGACCCACCGTGGTGGTCGTCTTGCCTTCGCCGGCCGGTGTCGGGGTGATCGCGGTGACCAGGATCAACTTGCCGTCCGGCTTGTCCTCAAGGCTTTCCAGAAAGTCGAAACTGACTTTCGCCTTACTCGGGCCGAACTGCAGCAAAGCATCTGTCGGAATGTCGATCTTCGCGCCGATCTCGGTGATCGGCTGCATGGATGCTTCGCGGGCAATTTCGATATCGGACTTCGCCATTGTTTTCCCCTACCGGCACGCCTCCGCTTTTTCGCGGTGCCTGTTTTGATGTTTGAATTTCGGCTGCTGGCCTGACCGTGCGGAGCACGGGCCACCATGTGCGAACGCTATAGGGAAGAGAATTGGGGGACTGCGCCCCTGCGACCAGTTTTACCGCAGGCACGACTTTCGAAACCCTGCGCGGCAAGCAGGCTCGTCCGCGCAGGGGCTTAATATCGCGGAAACGCTATTTTCCGTTAAAGACCGGATCCCGCTTCTCGAAGAAGGCGGCCAGGGCTTCGTGATGGTCTTGCGTGGTATGGGCGATGCCCTGATAGGCCGCGCACATTTCCAGATGCGTCGCCAGGGTTTGTTGCTGTCCTTCCCGCATCAGGCGTTTTGCGAAACGGACCGCAATGGGCGCGCGGCTGGCGATCCGCTGGGCGATGCGTTGCGCTTCCGCGACGATGCCGGGGCGCGGGAGGATCTTGCTGATCAGGCCGATTTCTTTCGCCTTCGCAGCGCTGGCGGGTTCGCCCGTCAGCAGCAATTCAGCGGCCGCCGCGTTGCCGACGATCCGGGGCAGAAACCAGGCCGCCCCGTCGCCCGGCGCGATGCCGATATTCACGAAAGGCAGTCCGAACGAGGCTTCGGGGGAGGCAATGCGGATATCGCACATGCAAACCAGGTCGACCGCCGCACCGTAACAGGGGCCGTTTACCGCGGCGATGACGGGGATGTCCAAACCATAGAACAACGGCGGCACACGCAGGACACCGCGCAAATAGGCATCGCGGATTTCGGCCGGGCCGCCTTCGAACATATCCGTCTTGTCGCGCATATGTTTGACATTCCCGCCCGCGGAAAAGGCCTTTCCGGCTCCGGTCAGGACCACGGCCCGGATAGTGTCGTCCGCCTTGATGCGTTCTATTGCCGCGATGAATGCCTCGACCATCGTCTCGTCGGAAAAGGCATTCAACTCATCCGGACGGTTCAGCGTCAGGGTGGCGACATGGCCGTCTTGTTCGTACAGGACCGGATCGGACATTTCAGAGAATCTCCAGCACCTGTTCGGGCGGACGACCGAGCGCGGCCTTCGATCCCTTGATGACCACCGGACGCTCTATCAGGACAGGATTCTCGGCCATTGCCGCGATCAGGGCTTTCTCGTCCGTGACGGCATCCAGGCCCAGTTCCTTGTAGACCGCTTCCTTGGTGCGCATCAGGGAACGCGCCTCGATTCCGAGTTTCTTGAGGATGGCGGCGATCTCGTCCGCGCTCGGCGGCGTCTTCAGATATTCGACGATTTCCGGCTCTATCCCCTTGTCCTGAAGCAGGGCCAGGGTCTGGCGCGATTTGGAGCAGCGTGGATTGTGATAGATGGTGACAGTCAACTCGTCCCTCCCATTTCCGGCAGTCTGTGGTCGACAGGCGTTCTACCGTTCTGGGGCAGGATGCGCCATAGAGCGTTCGTCGCGCCTGTTTTTCCATTTGCACAGCGATAGATCGGTCTGTGCCGATCATCACTGGTCAAGAACGGCTCTTCCCTGATACCTTTCTATGAATTCGCGGTATAACACGTGGTTTTGCAATGCGTTATCTGGTCTTCGTCGCGGGCTTCTGTGCTGCCTTTTTGCAATTGGCTATTTTCGGCGCCGCTGCTTGGGCGGAGGAGCGGATCGCCCTCGTAATCGGAAACAGCGCCTATACGAATACAAGTCCGCTGAAGAATCCTGCGAACGACGCGCAACTGATTTCAGAATCCCTGCGCTCCGTGGGCTTCACGGTCTTCGAGTATCATGACCTCGATCAAAAGGACATGAAACGCGCGGTCCTGGAATTCGGCGATCTGCTTGTCTCGAAAGGACCGGATACGGTTGGCCTTTTTTATTATAGCGGCCACGGCATTCAGGCGAATGGCACGAACTATCTGCTGCCCGTCGACGCGACGGTGAAGCGCGAGAAGGATGTCGATATCGAAAGCGTCCGGGCGGAATCGGTTCTCCATGCCATGGAGGAAGCCGGCAATCGCTTGAACATCGTTGTTCTGGACGCCTGCCGAAACAATCCGTTCGAAGCGTCCTATCGCGCCGTCAACCAGGGGCTTGCCCGCATGGACGCGCCCAGTGGCACGCTGATCGCCTATTCGACCTCGCCGGGCCGTGTCGCCACGGATGGCGAAGGGCGCAACAGTCCCTATACCTTCGCGCTTGCCCGTGCCATGCGGACGCCGGGCCTGTCGGTGGAGGAAGCGTTCAAGCAAGTACGCGTTCGCGTCATGGAACGGACGAGTAACGAACAGGTGCCGTGGGAAAGTTCCAGCCTGACCGGCGCCTTTAGTTTCGCCGGCGGGATCGACGGACAGCCGGAGAGGGTCGAACTGGCGGCCTTGCCGCCCGCAGGGGCGCAATCGACCGGCAATGCGGTGAATGATGAGGTCGTTTTCTGGCAGTCTATTCAGGCCAGCGACAACGCGTCCGACTTCCAGGCCTATCTGGATGCCTATGGCGAGGAAGGGATCTTCGGGACCTTGGCCAAGAACCGGATCTTCGAACTGAAGAAACCCGGCGCTGCGAAAGCGGTGCAGAGCCGCGCCTTGATGACCGACGACGAAGCCGCCCGCGCCGCGATCGAAAAGGCCCAGAAGATGATGGCGGAAATGCGCGAGAACAGCGCCGCTCTTCTCGGCAAGAAGGATCAACCCCTTGCCGAGAAGTTGGAGAAGTTTCGCGGCATGCTGGGATTCATCGTCGATTTCGATGTCATGTCCCGTTTCGTCGTGGGCAAATATCGGGAGCAGATGACGCCGGAACAGTATGAGGACTATCAGGCGCTTTACCGCGAACTTTTCCTGTCCGTCTATGATTTCACGTCGGGCGAGACCTGGGCCGGCGGTTTCGAGATCGAACAGGTCCGCCCCTATGGCGGCGACTATCTGGTCAAGCTGCGGCTCGGCAAGCCGGGGCCGGATCAGAAGAAGGTCGGGCTGCGCATTCGGCGCAAGGATAACAGCTTCTTCGGTTTCGTGATCATCGATGCGCTGGTTGCCAATGTCAGTATCCTGAAGACCCAGCATGACGATTTTCAGGCCATCCTGGCGCGGCAAGGCGTCGACGGGCTGATCGCGAAACTGACGGAACTGGCCGGACCGGTCGAGGCACCGCTCGCCATTCCGAACTAACGCGCGGCCGTTGATGGCCCGGAACTTCAAAACTGTTGTGCCGCCTGCCCCCTCGTTATTTCCGCATCCGCGCGGTACCAGATAGGGAGGACGTTCGGCGGTTGCGCCGCGCCGCTCTATGATTGGACCCGATATTTGACGACGACTGATAGTTTGGGACGCGCGCCGCGCCAAACGCTGCGGGCTTTGTCCTGGATGCTGGTGGCCACCGTTTCCTTCGCGTCGATGCACGCGCTCGTCCGCCACATCACGCAGGAACTGCACTTTTTCGAGGTCGCCTTCTTCCGCAATTTCTTCGGGGTTGTGGCGTTGCTGCCGCTGTTCCTGCGTTATGGTTTCGCGCCTTTGCGAACCAACCGCTTGGGCCTGTTGACGCTCCGCGGCGTGATCAATATCGGCGCGATGTTCGCCTTTTTCTATGCGCTCTCGGTAACGTCGCTAGCGACCGTGTCGGCACTTTCCTTCAGCGCGCCCATTTTCGTGACTATCCTGGCGATCTTCTTCCTTGGCGAGGTCGTGCGTGCCCGCCGGTGGGCCGCCATCGTGATCGGTTTCGCCGGCGCCATGGTGATCATCCGTCCCGGCATCATCGAGGTCGATTTTGGGATGCTGGCGGTGCTTCTCTCCTCCGCTCTCTGGGCGGTCGCTCTGATCGTCATCAAAATCCTGGGGCGGACGGAGTCGAGCCTGACCATCACCGTCTATATGGGCGTGATCATGGCCCCGCTTTCCCTGGTGCCCGCGCTTTTCTATTGGGAATGGCCGAGCCTGGAGCAATTGGCCTGGTTGGCCGGGGTCGGGATCATGGGATCCGTCGCGCAATTGACGATGACGGAGGCGCTGCGTCTTGGCGAGACGAGTGAAGTGATGCCGCTCGACTTCCTGAAACTGATCTGGGCCGCGGCGATCGGGTACCTCGCATTCGGCGAATTTCCCGACCTCTTCACCTGGATCGGCGGTTTGATGATTTTCGCCAGCGCGACCTACATCGCCATCCGCGAGTCGAAACAACGGCGGCGTGCGGCCCAGGCCGAACTGGCGGCGCTGGAGCGCTGAGTACCGACCGATCACACTTGCCAACTTTAATTTGTTCTCATAATGTTCTTTTTCAAGAAAAGGCATAAAGAGGACGGGTATGGCGACGACACGCGAAAAGTTCGACCGGTTCAAAGCGCTGCATGACGGCGACGGCGCCTTCGTGATCCCCAATCCTTGGGACGCCGGATCCGCCCGTCTGTTGAGCTCCCTCGGGTTTAAGGCTCTTGCGACGACCAGCGCCGGATATGCCTTTTCCGTCGGCCGACGCGATTCCTTTGCCGGATTGAGCCGGGCGGAACTGCTGGCCAATGCGCAGTCGATTGTCGAGGCGACGGACCTGCCGGTTTCAGCGGATCTGGAGGATGGGTTCGGTGCATCGCCCGATATCTGTGCGGAGACGATCCGGATGGCATCGGCAACGGGGCTCGTCGGCGGTTCGATCGAAGACGCGACGGGCGATCCGGCGAATCCGATCTTCCCGTTGGAGGCCGCGGCCGAACGTGTCGCCGCGTCGGCGCAGGCCTCCGCCGAACTGCCCTTTGTCTTGACGGCGCGGGCGGAAAACTTCCTATGGGGCCGCCCGGACCTGAAAGACACGATTGCGCGGTTGCAGGCGTTTTCCGAAGCGGGGGCGGACGTGCTCTATGCCCCGGGTCTGCCGGATATTGAGGCGATCCGGACGGTTTGCCGCGAAGTCGATAAACCGGTGAACGTCGTCATGGGTTTGCAAGGGCCTTCCTATAGCGTGGCGGAATTGTCCGATGCCGGGGTGCGGCGGATCAGTGTCGGCGGGTCTTTTGCCCGCGCGGCCCTGGGCGCGCTGCAGCGCGCCGCGCAGGAGGTTCTGACCCAAGGCACGTTCACCTATGCGGAGCAGGCCATGCCGGGCAGGGAGATCGGCGCCCTGATGTCGCAGGGGCACTTGGAACGGCGCAGTTGATGGCGCCGGCGCTTTACGCGCAACAGGATGGAGGACTGAAATGATCACCGGTGGATGTGAGTGCGGAAAGGTCAGGTTCGAGGTTCCGGCGGTGAGGGAGACCGTGACGGTTTGTCATTGCAGCCAGTGCCGCCGAACCAGCGGGCATATCTGGTGTCCTGAGACCCGAGTTCCCTCCAGCTTAGCGCCGAGTCCTTGGGTTGATTTTTGACCTCATGCGGCTTGGTTTTCCAGCACCCATTTGGATGCGTATTCCCTTGGCGTGACGTTGCCGAGTGAGGAATGTGGTCTGTGTCGGTTGTAGTCCTCCTTCCAAGCATTGATGGCGATCCGCGCTTCCCCGAGCTCCGTGAAGAGCGTCTCGTTGAGGCACTCGTCCCGGAACCTGCCGTTGAAGCTTTCCACGAAGGCGTTCTGCTGCGGCTTGCCCGGTGCGATGTAGTGCCATTCCACGCCGGTCTCCTGGCACCATCTCAGCACGGCCATACTGGTCATCTCCGTGCCGTTGTCGGAAACCACGGTCCTGGGCTTGCCGCGTCGGGCGACGACCGCATCCAGCTCCCGCACCAGCCTGGTACCCGACAGCGACGTGTCGGCGATCAGCGCCAGGCACTCGCGGGTATAATCATCGACGACGGCGAGGATGCGGAACCGCCTTCCGTCGGTGAAAGCGTCGCTCAGGAAGTCCAGGCTCCAACGGTCATTCGGCCGGTCGGGCAGCTCCATCGGCCGGCGCGTGCCGAGCGCCCGCTTTCGGCCGCCTCGGCGCCGGACCTGTAGCTTCTCTTCCCGATACAGCCGTCGGAGCTTCTTCTGGTTCATCTCGATCCCCTGACGCTGCAGCATGATGTGGATGCGGCGGTAACCGAACCGGCGGCGTTCCGAGGCAACGGCGCGGATCTTCTCCCGAAGAGGGCCGTCATCGGGGCGGATGCTCCGATAGCGCACACTCGACCGATCGACGGCCAGAACCTTGCACGCCCGACGCTGGCTGACCTCGAAGGCTGCCTGCACATGCAAAACCGCATCGCGCTTCGCACCGGGCGTTACCATTTTTTTGAAGCGACATCCTTCAGGATGGCGTTGTCCAGCATCTGCTCGGCGAGCAACTTCTTCAGACGGCGGTTCTCATCCTCCAAGGCCTTCAGCCGCCGGGCATCGGAAACCTCCATCCCACCGAACTTGGCCTTGTACTTGTAGAACGTCGCCTCCGAGATCCCGTGCCGGCGGCAAACGTCCGCCGTCCGCTCACCCGCCTCCTGCTCCTTCAATATCCCGATGATCTGCTCTTCAGTGAACCTGCTGCGCTTCATGTTCCGTCTCCTTCACGGTGACGGACTCTACTCTAAAATGGAGGAAGTTCAGGGTCTCAGGACACTGGGCGTCGACCAACGCGCGGTTCGAGGATCTCTCGATCCTGGTGGATGACGGTCTCGAATGGTACGCCTCCTCCAGTTTCGCGAAACGCGGATTTTGCCGGTTTTGCGGATCCAGCCTGTTCTACCGACAGAATGCGGAGGATGGGATCGCCATCGCCGCGGGCTGCCTCGACGATACTTCGGGTCTCTCGACCGGAAAGCATATCTTCGTCGCCGACAAGGGCAGTTATTACGAGATTGGTGACGACGCGCCGCAGATCGACAAACACTGATCGGTCCCCTGCCGACGTTTAACGGGCCAGAAAGGGTCGTTTTCCATACACCTCGCCGCCGGCTGACGGGCAAGGTTGTCCTTGCTTGGTACAAGCGCTCGGTCTGGCGAGCGCGGCGGGAATGGAGGCGACATCATGGCGCGAGCGGCAAGACGGGCGCGACGGCAGGGAAAGGACAGGGGAAAGGTTCCGCAACTGCCCTGGACACGTGTCGACAATCCCTACCCGCCCCTGGAACCGCTGTCGTCGGATCAGGTGGAGGCAATCCATCTGGCGTCGCTCGACATCCTCGAAAACCTGGGCATCGAGGTCATGGGAGAGGATGTCCAGGCGCTGTTCCTTGCGGCGGGGGCCGAGGTCGACAGCACGACCGGGATCGTCCGGCTGGATCGCGGTCTGGTCGACCGGGCGCTCTCGACGGCGCCGTCCTCCTTCACGCTGACACCCAGAAACCCGGCGCGCGCCATCACCGTCGGCGGCAACCGCATCAATTTCGGTTTCGTTTCCGGGGCGCCGAACGTTCACGACCGCATCAAGGGGCGGCGCGCGGGCAATATGCGCGATTTCAAAACCTTGATGAAATTCGCCCAGAGCTTCGACTGCGTTCATTTCATGGGAAACCAGGTCGCGCCGCCCATCGAACTGCCGCCCAATAACCGTCACTTGGACACCTATCGTGCCGCCCTGACATTGACCGACAAGATCGTCAGCGGTGTGCCGATCGGCGGCGGCCGCATCCGCGATCTGATCGAGATGACGGCGATCGTCCGCGGTCTGTCCGTCGACGCGCTGGCCGGGGATCCCACCGTGCTCGGCAATATCAACATCAATTCGCCGCGCAAGCTGGACCAGGAGATGGCCCATGGCGCGATGATGCTGGCCCGGCATAACCAGGCGACCATCGTCACCCCCTTCACCTTGATGGGCGCGATGACGCCGGTGACGATGGCGGCCGCCCTGGCGCAGCAGAATGCGGAAGCGCTACTCGGCATCACGCTGACGCAATTGGTTCGGCCGGGGGCGCCGGTGGTGTACGGCGCCTTTACCTCCAATGTGGACATGCGGTCCGGCGCGCCGACTTTCGGCACACCGGAAAACGCGAAGGCGAACCTGGCGGGCGCGCAGCTTGCCCGGCGGTATGGCCTGCCGCACAGGACCAGTGCCTGCAATGCATCGAACACGGTCGATGCGCAGGCTGCCTATGAAACGGAAATGGCCCTGACCGGGGCCGTCTTCGGGCATGGCAATCTGATCTACCACGCGGTCGGCTGGCTGGAAGGGGGGCTGGTGGCGTCCTTCGAAAAGATCATCCTGGACGTGGAGCTGGTCCAGCACATGATGGGATTGCTGAGCCCGATCGACACGTCCAGGGAGGCACTCGCGCTGGATGCGATTGCGGAGACGCCGCCGGGCGGGCATTTCTTCGGCTCTCCGCACACGATGGCGCGGTACGAAACGGCTTTCTATCAGCCCTTGTTGTCCGATTGGCGCAACAGTCAGGCCTGGGAGGAAGCGGGTGGCGAAAACGCCACGGAACGGGCGACGGCACTCTGGCAGCAGGTGCTGGCGGACTACAGTGAACCGGCTATGGAACCCGACCGGCTCGAAGCGCTGGACGCTTTTATCCGCACCCGTCGGCAAGAAATCGGCGACGGCGATCCCTGAAGTCCTGCGGCTCCGGGCATGACCTGAGCCCGGATGTCAGGACCGCAACCGGTGGGCCGGCAGGCGCACGGTCACCGTGGACCCTTCGCCGGGGGTGCTTTCGATCGATATCGTCCCGCCATGGGAATGGACCAGCGACCTTGTCACGGTCAGTCCCAATCCTGTCCCGGACCATCCGTGATTGTGTGAGGACCGTGCCTGGCGGAACGGTTCGAAAATCATCTGTAGATCGCTGTCGGGGATCCCGATGCCGGTATCGGCAACCCGCAGCAGCGGCCGCCCCTCGTCGTCGACCGCGGCACTCAACGTGACCGACCCGCCGGCCGGGGTGAATTTGATGCCGTTGGACAGAAGATTGATCAGGATCTGCCGAAGGGACCGTTCGTCGGCATAAAGCAGGGCGGGGGCGTCGTCACACTCCAACTCGATGTGAACACCTGCCTCGTCGCCATGCCCGCGCAGCATCGCCACGACGGACTGCAGCAGTTGCGGCAGGTCCAGTTCGGCTTCTTCCAGCTCCAGTGCCCCGGCCTCGATCTTCGATACATCCAGGACGTCATTGACCAGACTGAGCAAATGGCGGCCGCTATCGACGATTATCCTGGCATATTCGTCGTAGCGCGCATCGCCGAGATCGCCGTAAACATGATCCGTCATGGATTCGGCAAACCCCAGGATGGCGTTCATAGGCGTTCGAATCTCGTGCGCCATGTTGGACAGGAACGCGGTCTTCGCCTGGCTGTGCTGGCGCAACATTTCATTCGCCTGCCGAAGGGCTTCTTCCAGGCGTTTCCGTTCGGTGATATCGCGGACGATGCTGACGATGCCGCCTTCCGGCGTCAGGGACTGCCGACGTTCCTGAACCCGGTCCTCCAAATATTGCAGCACGACGGTGGGCCCGTCCTTTTGGAGTTGGGCGCGCCGTTCCTCGAAGTTCAGGGGGAGGCGTTTGAAATTGGAATTGTCGTAATCGATCTTGCCCAGTTGGTCGTATGTAGACACCCCAGGCGTGGTTTCCGCCGTGCCATAGCCATGCATCATGCGGAACGCGTCGTTGCACATCTCCAGCTTGCCGTCCGGCCTGTAGAGGGCAAACCCGTCGGTAACATTACTGAGCGCGGCCCGAAGCCGCTCCTCAGCCAATTGCTGCGACTGCGTTTTCAACCCGTCTTCAAGCTGCTCAAGCTCGGCAACCAGCTCCGCCGCTGGCTTTTCAAGGCGTTGTTGGCGGATATCCAGCGGGTCGTGCATGTACGAAATCCAAAACTACCTGAGCGAGTTTTCTGAACGATGAACTGCCGGTACCTTTCGAGCCGAGGGAGCAAGGGGCCGGTGTGCCGGTGGTTTTAAGTATCTTCGGCGCTGGTTAAAATCCGATTAATCCATCGGGTGTAGTATGTTACCTCGCATCCCGGCACGCATGTGCATGTCGCGAATACGCTTGTGCGGCCATGTCAGCACGCTATGGTTTTTTACTGTTTCAACCATCGTATCCCGCCGTGCCATGACCCTATTCGACGCGTTGCCCGAAAGACTGCCGCAGAAATTCGGTTTCGTACTGGTGGAGAGTTTCCCTCTGATGGGATTCGCCTCGTCGCTGGAACCGCTGCGCGCCGTCAATTTGCAAACCGAGAAGAAGGTCTTCGATTGGGTCCTGCTTTCCGAGGACGGCAAACCGGTGAACAGCAGTAGCGGATTGACCGTCGTGCCCGACGCGGCGGTGGGAGGCGACGATTTCGATGCGGTCGTCGTCGTGGCTGGATTGCATGCGGAAAGCGCGGTCTGTCCGAATACGATCAATTGGCTTCGTCGCATCGTTCGCAGGGGCGTTACGGTGATCGGGGTTTCGGCGGCGTCCTACATATTCGCGAAAGCGGGGATTCTGGACAATCGCAAGGCGACCATCCATTGGGAACATGCGGACGGCTTGCGGGAGGATTTTCCGCATTTGGATATCTCAGCCGAACTGTTCGAGATCGACGGTCCGGTCGTAACCTGTGCCGGTGGCACGGCGGCGATGGATATGATGCTGCACCTGATCGAACGGCAGCTCGGCCATAATGTCGCGACCCGGGTGACGGACTGGTTCCTGGTCAAGCAGATCCGCCAACCGCATGAGGATCAGCGGATGGATCTGCGGGCACGGATCGGGGTCAGCCATCCGAAGCTGCTGGCGGCAATCGGCTTGATGGAAGAGAACCTGGAAACCCCGTTGAACCGCAACGAGATCGCCGCCGCGGTCCGCCTGTCGACCCGGCAGTTGGAGCGCCTGTTTCAGAAATACCTGCGGTCAACGCCGCGGAAGTATTATTTCTCGCTGCGCATGCACAAGGCGCAACTGCTGCTTCGCCAGACGGCCTTGCCGATCCTGGAGGTCGCGCTGGCCAGTGGTTTCGTGTCCGCCTCGCATTTCGCCAAGAGCTACCGCGAATTCTTCGGCCGGAACCCGCGCGCGGACAGGGGACCCGGCAAGTGACGTCTCAGTCGGTATTGGCGATTTCGTCCAAGCGTGTCTGAAGGCTCAGCCTGTCGAGCGACGCGATCGGCAGATTGACGAATATCGTTATCCGGCTCATCAGCATTCTGTAGGTGTCGCCGAAGGCCGCGGCGATTTCCGCCTCTGACCCTCGATGCTCCTTCGGGTCCGGCACTCCCCAATGGGCGGACATCGGTTGACCCGGCCAGACCGGGCAAACTTCCTTGGCGGCGCTGTCACAGACCGTGAAGACGAAATCCATCTTCGGGGCGTCCGGCTTGGCGAATTCGTCCCAGGACTTCGACCGAAACCTGCTGGTGGTGTGGTTGAGTTTTTCTAGCAGGGTTATCGCCCGGGGGTCGACTTCACCGGCGGGATGGCTACCGGCGCTGTAGGCTTGGAATTTGCCCACGCCTTCCCGGTTCAGGATCGCCTCGGCCATGATGCTGCGCGCGGAATTTCCGGTGCACAGGAACAGGACGTTGAAGGGACGGCCATTCATTTCAGGTGGTCCTTCTGCAAGTATCGGGTTGTTGTTCGACCGCGGCTGCCTGTATGCCGCAGAGTTCGGGCCTGCCGCCGCAGCAGTCGTCGGTGAGAAACCCGATCAAGTCGCGTATCCCCGCAACATCGACGGCATAGAAGACATTGCGATGGTCCCGACTGGACCGGATCAGCTCGGCTTTCTCCAGCAGTCTGAGATGAAAGGACATATTCGGCCCGGTGAGGCCAAGCTCCGCCGCCAGATCCCCTGCCGAAACGCCGTCCGTGCCCGCCTCGATGAGCCGTCGGAACGTATTCAATCGGTGCCTGTGCGCCAGGGCGCCAAGTTTTGTGACTGCTGCTTCCGTATCCATGACGCTCTTATTTCAATGATCATTGAATTGAGCAAATGAACCTTTCATGACAGTCCGACCTTCTCGATAGCGGTAAGTAAATCTCAACTGGCCGGCATGGCAGGGGAGGATGTCGCTTCTGCGAAATTCCTATGTCGCATCCGTGGTTTGAAGAAATTGCGATTTCTCCGATTTGTTGCCGCCGATCGTCAGAGACCAAATGGCTCCGAAGACGGTTGTGGCCCTGAGTTTTCGGAGTAGTTGCGATGTCGCCATATTTGTCGCTTTCCCGGCGTTTGCGCGTGACGCCGTTCAGCCGCCGCGTCGATGCCGCCGGTGTGCAGGCCTTCACCGTCTACAACCACATGCGGCTGCCGACCATGTTTCAGTCGGCAGAGGAAGATTGCCGTCACCTGAAGCAGAAGGTTCAGGTCTGGGATGTTGCTTGTGAACGCCAGGTCGAGATCGTCGGGCCGGACGCGAAACGCCTGATGCGTATGCTGACCCCGCGGGACCTGGAGTCGATGGATGTCGGCCAATGCCGATACATACCCGTCGTGGACGATCGGGGCGGAATGCTGAACGACCCGGTGGCCCTGAAGCTCGCGGACGACCGATATTGGATCTCGTTGGCGGACAGCGACCTGTTGCTCTGGGTGAAGGGGCTGGCCTTGGGGGCGGGTTTCGACGTCGACGTGAACGAGCCGGATGTATCGCCGCTGGCCGTGCAGGGACCGCTGTCGGACACGTTGATGGCGCGCGTCTTCGGAGAGGCCGTTCGCAATGTCCGCTTCTTCCGGTTCGGCATATTCGAATTCGCTGGGCGCGAATTGCGGATCGCCCGTTCCGGTTATTCAAAGCAGGGCGGCTTCGAGATCTATGTCGAGGGATCCGATCTGGGCGAACCGATTTGGGACGCGTTGTTCAGTGCCGGTGAAGACCTCGACGTTCGCGCTGGCGGGCCGAACATCATCGAACGGGTCGAATCCGGTTTGCTTTCCTACGGCAACGACATGACGCGTGAGAATTCGCCGTTCGAATGCGGCCTTGGCAAGTTCTGCGATCTGGATACGGCGGAAACCTCTATCGGCCGCGAGGCGTTGTTGCGTGAACGCAATCAAGGACCGCTGAGGATGATCCGCAGCCTGGCGATTTCCGGCCCCGCGCTGACGCCCTGTTCCGGCGAATGGCCGGTCATGGCGGATGGCGTGCGGATTGGTCAGATCACCTCTTCAGCCTGGTCTCCGGATTTCGGGACGAATGTCGCTATCGGCATGATCGACCGCAGCCATTGGCATGATGGAAACGAGGTCATGGTTGAGACTACGGAAGGCACCCGTTCGGCCGTCATAAGAGAAAAAAGCTTTAACTGACTGACTCTTATACCCTTTCTGAAAAAGGGTTTGGCGAACGAATCGATTCGGGTATGGTGATTCTCGTCGCCGCCGAAACCGGCGGCGTTGATCGTTTCTTCGTTCCCGATGCCTTGGTTCCGCATCGGCAAGCGATCTGATGGTGGGGATAACCAGAATGGTGTCGGGATGGTAAGGGTCAAAAGGGCGTTGTCGGCGCGGGCGCAGGAAGCGCTTGAACTGATTGCGGGGGCAACCGTGTTTCACACGGTTCAGGATACCGACAGCATGCATCTGCATGCCCAGCACGGGAATGCGACCCTGACATTGGTAGTGCCCATGTCGGCCTGGACGGAACTCCGTTCCCTGGTCGAATGGGTCGAAGGGCCCGAACTGGGCGATCAGGTCCTGCGGTGCAAACGCACGACGACTGTGCGCCTGTTCGATCAACCGCCGGAACCGTCGAACGAGGTCCAGTCCCCGGATGAAGTCTTCGAACAACTCGACCTTCCCCTGCCGACGTTGAGCGACCACGCGGCGCTTGAGGCGGCCGGTCAGCAAACCCTTAATTTATCGATCTAGACGCGGCGCTGAAGAGGCGGAGGATTCCGTCGACGTCGGTATATTGCATCCGACTCCAGGCCGCGTGCCCCGCAAGACATTCCGAACGAATGGGTAATCAATCTGTACTGCGGCGCACTTTGTATTATCTTTAAGCTGTTCATTTCGCGGCTGATTAGGCGTTTGCGGTGCAAAGAAATATTGAAAATTGAATAATCACAATGGGTTAAAAACATTCTGTCCTTGACCCGTGTGGGAATTCCCCTTTCACTCACGGAACCGTGATCAAAGTGCACCGCTAAAAATACTAACCCTATGACCGAATCCGGCATCGACGAGAAAATGTTCATCGGCCCGCAACAGGTGCCGGTCTGGCCGTCGGGCTTGGGGCTGAAGCATCTTGACCCCTTGGTTTGCGCAACGGTTTTTCCCGATAACGACGTCATCCGTTCGGTGCTTGAGCCGAAGCTCTTGGAAGCGGAACGGAGATTCCGTGAAACCGAACCCAACCGATGGGAAGGCGGGGGCGGTGCGAAGATCCGGGATCTGATCGACTGGGACTGTCCGGCGATGAAGGTCCTGAATGCCCGCGCCATGGCTGCTTTCAAGCGCATCACCGGGGCGGACACCGCGTTTATCGATGACGTTTGGGGCAACGTCTACCGCAAGGGCGATTTCATCGGACCCCACGGGCATCGCCGAACGGAAGTCAGCGTCGTCTACCATTTGGTTCCGCCGAATGAAGAGGACCGCAAGAACTTCAACGGCGCGCTGGGGATCACCGATCCCCGTGTGGCGCGCTGCTGTCCGACGGCCAAGGGGCTCGTCACCTCGCAAGTGTACCCGCCGCTCAACCCGGGCACGATGGTCTTGTTTCCAAGTTTCGTAACTCACTACGTGACGCCGCATACCGGCGACGAGCACCGCATCAGCATCGCCTGGAACATCGACAGGAAAGACATACCCGGCCATCCTTCGGATGAACCGTTGTTGTAGCGTTTGCGGATGTCGGGGACGGGCTCAGCCGGTTCAAAGAAAAAGGGCGGCCACAGAGGGCCGCCCTTCTCGTAAATACACTCGGTCATGCCTCAGCCGGCCGCGGCGACCGCCCGTTTGGCCATGACGCTGATCAGGTGCGCCCGGTACTCCGCACTGGCATGGATGTCGCTGTTCAAGCCATCCGCCGAGACGGAAATGCCGGACAGGGCGTCGGCCGAGAAATTGCTCGACAGCGCCGCTTCCATTTCAGAAACCCGGAACACCCCGTCATCACCCGCGCCGGTCACGGCAACGCGCACGCCGGAGGGACCTTTGGCGACGAAAACGCCGACCATGGCGTAGCGGCTGGCGGGATTGGCGAACTTCATATAAGCGGCCTTCTCCGGAACCGGGAAATTGACCGAGGTGACGATCTCGTCCTCTTCCAGTGCCGTGTCGAACAGGCCGGTGAAGAAGTCCTCGGCTGCCAGCTCACGTTTGTTGGTGACCACGGTGGCGCCAAGCGCGACCAGGGCGGCCGGATAATCGGCGGCCGGATCGTTGTTGGCGATGGATCCGCCGATCGTGCCACGGTTGCGAACCTGCGGGTCGCCGATGTTGTCGGCCAACTCGGCAAGGGCCGGGATGGCCGCTTTGACATCCGCCGATGCCGCCACGGCGCCATGGGTCGTCATCGCGCCGATGGTCAGCGTACCGCCGCTGGCCGAAATGCCGACCAGATCGCCGATCCCGCCGAGGTCGACCAGATCGCTGGGCGCAGCGAGGCGCTGTTTCATGGTCGGGATCAAGGTCATCCCACCGGCGACGAGTTTGCCGTCCTCGGCGCCCGCGATGGCGGACGCCGCGTCGGCAAGCGAACCCGGTTTGTGGTAGTTGAAGTCGTACATGCTGTCTTCTCCTTAACGGTCCGTCTCTTCGAGACGTCGCTTGCCTTATCGTTATTCAGCGGCTGCTTTCGCACCCTGAATTGCCTGCCATACCTTTTGCGGCGTGGCCGGCATGGAAATATCGGTGACGCCCATGCCGCTCAACGCATCGACGATGGCGTTGATAACCGCGGGCGGCGATCCGATTGCTCCGGTCTCTCCGACACCTTTCACACCCAGCGAATTGTGCGCGCACAGCGTCGTTTCGTTGGAACATGTGAAGTTGGGCAGATCGTCGGCCCGTGGCATCGCGTAGTCCATGTAGGACCCGGTCAGCAACTGACCGTTTTCGTCATAGACACAGCCTTCCAGCAGCGCCTGACCGATCCCCTGGGCGAGCCCGCCATGGGTCTGACCGGCGACAATCATCGGGTTGATGACGCGGCCCACATCGTCGGATGCAGTCACCCGGTCGATCTTCACCACACCGGTATCCGGATCGACTTCCACTTCGACAATGTGGCAGCCGCCGGGATAGGTGAAGTTCATCGGGTCGTAGAAAGCCTGTTCCTCCAGCCCCGGTTCCAGCGTCTCATGCGGGAAGTTGTGGGGCACATAAGCGGTCAGCGCGACTTCGCCGAAGGCCATTTCCTTGTCCGTTCCGGCCACGGTGAACTTGCCGTCCTTGAACTCGATATCGGCTTCCGATGCCTCCAGGACATGGGCGGCAATCTTCTTCGACTTGTCGATGATCTTGTTCATGGCCTTCATCAGCGCTTCGCCGCCGACCGCAAGCGAGCGGGACCCGTAGGTTCCCATGCCGAAAGCGACCTTGTTGGTATCGCCGTGGCTGATCTCGATCTGATCCAGCGGCAGGCCCAGCGTTTCCGAAACCAACTGGGCAAAGGTCGTCTCGTGACCCTGTCCGTGGCTGTGGGATCCGGTGAAGACCGTGACGGAGCCGGTTGGATTGACTCGGACATTAGCGCTTTCGAACAGGCCCGCCCGTGCGCCGAGTGACCCGACAACAGCCGACGGCGCAATGCCGCAGGCTTCCACATAAGTGGAATAGCCGAGGCCGCGAAGCTTGCCCTTCGCTTCCGAAGCGGCCTTGCGGGCGGCAAAGCCCGCGACATCGGCCTGCTTCATGGCGGAATTGAGCGTCGCTTCGTAATCGCCGCTGTCATATTGCAGGGCGACCGGCGTTTGATACGGGAACGCGTCCCGCGGGATGAAGTTCTTCCGACGGATTTCGTCCTGCGGAATTCCCATTTCCCGCGCGGCCCGGTCCACCACCCGTTCGATCAGGTAGCTTGCTTCCGGGCGGCCCGCGCCGCGATAGGCATCGACCGGCGTGGTATTGGTGAAGATGGCCTTAACGCCCGCATAGATCACCGGCGTCGTGTAAACGCCTGCCAGCAGCGTTGCATAAAGATAGGTCGGCACGCAGGTCGCGAAGGTCGACAGATAGGCGCCCATATTCGCCTTGGTGTTGACCTTCAGCGCCAGGAACTTGCCGTTCTCATCAAGGGCCAGCTTGACGTTGGTGATGTGGTCGCGGCCATGGGCATCCGTGATGAAGCTTTCCGACCGTTCAGCCGTCCATTTGATCGGCCGACCGACCTTGGGCGCGGCCCAGGTGACAATGGCTTCTTCGGCATAGTGGTAGATCTTGGATCCGAAACCGCCGCCGACATCCGGCGCGACAATGCGCAGTTTGTGTTCGGGGATCTGCAGCACGAAGGCGCCCATCAGAAGCCGGATGACATGCGGATTCTGACTGGTGGTGTAGAGCGTGTATTCCCCGGTGGCCTTGTCGAAAGACCCGATAGCCGCCCGCGGTTCCATGGCGTTCGGCACCAGGCGGTTGTTGACGATGTCGATTTCCGTCACGTGGTGCGCGCCGGCAATCGCATTGTCGACTTCGCTTTCGTCGCCCAATTCCCAGTCGTAGCACAGGTTGTTCGCGACATCGTCATGAACCAGCGTGCCGCCATCCAGGGCCTTGTTCATATCGACCACGGCCGGCAGTTCGGAGTAGTCGACTTCGATCAACTCGGCCGCGCTGCGCGCCTGTGCCAGGGTCTCCGCGATGACGACCGCAACCTGGTCGCCGACATGGCGAACCTTGCCCTGCGCCAGCGGCGGGTGGCCCGGTTCCGCCATCGGCGAGCCGTCCTTGTTGTGGATCTGCCAGCCGCAGGGAAGGGATCCCACTTCCATATCCGCACCGGTGAAGATCGCAACAACACCCGGCGCGGCAGAAGCGGCGGCGGTGTCTATCGAATTGATCTTCGCATGGGCATGCGGGCTGCGCAGGATATAGGCGAAGGTCTGTCCCGGCTGATTGATATCGTCCGTGTAGGTACCGCGTCCGGTCAGGAAGCGGTAGTCTTCCAAGCGCTTTACCGAAGCGCCAATGCCTGTCTCGCTCATTTTACCATCTATCTCCCTGGACGGTCGCACGTCCCTTCGCCCGCCATGGGCCGGGGCGGGGCGCCGTCACGTTGATAAACGCAATCGGCAGAGGGGCGCCGTTCAGGTCTTCTCCCCCATTCCCACCAAGGTGGGGCCGCGTTTACATGTTCGCGGCGCCCTCTTTGATGGACTTCACGATGTTGTGGTAGCCGGTGCAGCGACAGATGTTGCCTTCCAGCCATTCGCGGATTTCTTCCTCACTCGGATTCTTGTTGTTGTTCGCAAGGTCGACCGCGCTCATCACCATGCCGGGGGTGCAGAAACCGCACTGCAGGCCATGGTTGTTGCGGAATGCCTCCTGCATCGGATGCAGGTTGTCGCCATCGGCCAGACCTTCGATCGTGGTGACCGCGGCGCCGTCGGCTTGAACCGCCAGCAGGGAGCAGGACTTCATCGACTTGCCGTCGACATGGACGACACAGGCGCCGCATTGGCTGGTATCACAGCCGACATGCGTTCCCGTCAGTCCCAAATTCTCGCGTAAAAACTGAACCAGCAACGTCCGCGCTTCGACTTCACCCGAAACGGACTTGCCGTTCACCGTCATGGAAACGGTCGGCATACTATGCCCTCCCTTGCGTTAAACAATGAGCCAGAATGTACCAAAGGCAGAATTTCCCTGTCGCCAGTTCGTTCCGCCGTGTTGTCTTGATGGAAGGGAACCGGCTCGGTTCCCTGCGCACCCCGTCCTTCGTGTCGACCTGCCGTGCCGGCCGCTTCTACTGATTACCAAAGGGATTTTGGGGCCGGCACAATCGTAAATCAACCCTGATCCCTGTGAGACTTAGGAACAGGGGGTATTCCGCCGCGCGGTAGAATGAAACCGGTTCGGCCATTCCTCTTTCAGGTCCCTGTTTCCTGTACTAGCGTAGATGACTTTGGGGGAAACGGCGGAAAGCCAAAATGGCGGATAGGCGGGAAAGAGCGCTGAAAAGGCGGGCGCGACGCAATTGGATCGTGCTGTTGGCGCGATTCGTCGTGACCGTCCTGTTATACGTCTTGTACGAGGTGTGGCACGACGTCATTCCGGGGGCCGACCCGGCGCTTCCCGATTCCGTCCTGTTCATCCTGCATCAGGTGGTCGGCGTCTTCCTGTTCATTGCCGGCGCGATGACGGTCAATTTCGCGCTGCGGCACTATTTCTGGCATGGCTGGGTCGAGGCACGCGCCGAAACGCAGGTGCCCAGTCTGCTGGTCGACATTTCGGCCTTCGCGGTTTGGGTTGCCGGCCTCATCGCCACTCTCAGTATCGTATTCGATGTCTCCGTTTCCGCCTTCGTGACGACGTCCGGCATCGTTATCGCGGTGATCGGATTCGCGCTGCGCTACATGATCTCCGACGTCTTCACCGGTATCGCGCTCGGCCTGGAGCGGCCCATCAATATCGGCGATTGGGTGCAGTTGGAGGACGGCACCCTGGGCAAGGTCGTGGAAATAAACTGGCGGGCGACCAAGCTGATCACCAAGGAACAGACCGGGGTCGTCGTGCCGAACACCTTCCTGGCGACGCATCCCTTCACCAACTTCAATTGGCCCGAGGATTATTTCCGGGCCGAGTTCGATATCGTTCTCGATTACGAGGTAACAAGCCATCAGGCGGAGCGCATTCTTCTGTCGGCGGTCACGCAAGTCGAGGACTCCACGGCCCTTCCACGCCAGCCTGACGTCAGGATCAAGGATTACACGCCGCGTGGCATAAAGTGGCAGGTGCGATACTGGGTGCCCAGTCACGAGGATCTGGACCGGATCCGGTACCAGGTGAAACGAAACATTCTCAGAAACCTGCATTTCGCCGGGCTGCGGGTGCCGCATGAGAAACTGGACCTATTGAATTCCAAGGAATCCGCGGACCTGCCCAGCGCTTCGGTCAGGGACGTGATGTTCCTGCGCGACGTGCATCTGTTCGATTCCATGAACGACGAGGAATTGCAGAAACTGCGCAACAGGATGCGCGAGCGCCTCTGCATCCAGGGCGAGGCGATCGTCCGGCAGGGGGAGGAGGGCGACTCGCTGTTCCTGCTGCGCGAAGGTTACCTGGACGTTTTCATCGACAATGACGACGGCGACCGCATCATGGTGGGGCATCTGCTGCCCGGCATGTTCTTTGGGGAAATGTCGCTTCTGACCGGGGCGCGGCGGGCCGCGACCGTCATTCCCAGCGTCGATGCCATCGTCTTCCAGATTTCGAAAGAGGATATCCGCTCCTTCCTGGAAGAAAGCCAGGATCTCGTCCGGCAATTGAGCCTGGCTTTGGCCGAGCGGCAGATGATGAACGACCGAAAGCTGACCGAAGGCGTCACCGAGCAGGAGATCGAACGCGTTCGCCAGACCGCCGCCGACCGTTTGTTCCAGAAAATCCAGGGCTATTTCGGCCTGATGTACTGACCCTATTCCGGGAGGGCGCGACCTGTGAGGGAGCGTGGTGGGCACTAGGTCGGACGACACCTTTCCTGAAATGCTTTCTCGAATGCGATGAGAGAACTGGTGAGCAGTTCGAACAGATCGCTCAAGATGGGCGACGGGACACGCCGCGCCGGCTCGACGGCGATGACCTCAAGCGTCAAACCTTCACCGGCGAGCGGCCTTACGCAGAGCGCGCCGCTCTCGATCTCCGGGGCCACCATCACCGCCGGCAGGATGGTCTTGAAATCGCTGTTCTGAATGTACTCAAGAGTCCCGAACATCGAGTCGAAATCCATTAGCGCCTCGAATTCGACGCCGCGGGAGCGGAGATAGGCAAGCACCTTCCGGCGACGAATGTTTCCCTTTGACTGCAGGATCATCCGCACCGGGGACAGGGCGCGGACATCAACCGGAACCATGTGCGGCGCGCCCGCTCCGTTCCGGTCGACCAGAACTTCACGCGTAGGCCCGATCAGTCGGCAACGCAGAGACGGCGGGGCATCGAAGGCTGGAACGAGTGCCGCATCCAAGCCGTCGCCGACCACCTCGTCGATCAGTTCAGAGCTCGCCCGCTCGATGACCCTTATCGTGACGTTCGGGTTGGCCGTGAGATAACGCCTCAAGACGGGGCCGAGGATGGATCGTGTCAGGGCGGGCATCACGCCCAGCGTGACACTGCCGGTCGCCCCGCGGCCAAGGTCCGAGATGCCCTGTTCGACAATCGAAATGTCGCGCAGCAGGGTGTTCGACCGGGCGTATAACTGCTGCCCTGCCGGTGTCGTCGTCGCGCCGCGCAGGCCGCGTTCGAGCAGTTTCGTGCCCAGAGCCTGTTCGAGTTTCGCGACCTGCTGCGAGACGCCGGATTGGGTCGCGTTCAAACGCGCGGCCGCGGCCGTAAACGACCCTTCCTCGACCACGGCGGCGAAGACTTTCAGGCGTTCGATGGAAAGCATGCCATTACTTCAGATAATGGAAATTATAATATCTGATTATTTTACATTCTTGTCGTGCTTAAACAAGGTCGTGGGAAAGGCGAAACACAGGGAGGAAATCATGACACAAACCGGTGCAGTGTCCGGATCCATACGCGCCGAAAAACGGCACCCCCTGATCGGCGCAACGGTTCATGGCGTTGACCTGAGAGAACCGCTCGACAGCGCCACCTTGAAGACCGTTCATGCCCTATGGATGGAGCACCTGCTGCTGGTATTCCCGGGGCAGCGCATTTCGGATGAGCAGCATATCGCTTTCGGCGAGCGGTTCGGCAGTCTTGAGATCCATCCTTCCGTCGCCCACCGGTCGTCTCGCAACGCCGCGATCTACCGGGTTTCCAATGTCGACGAGGCCGGAAACATCGTGCCGCCGACGGACAGCGCATGGCAGTATTTGAACCAGTCCTGGCGCTGGCACACCGACAGTTCGTTCCGCGAGATTCCAAGCATGGGCTCTATCCTCCACGGGATCGAGATCACCTCGGAAGGCGGCAACACGCTGTTCGCGAACATGTATGCGGCATACGACGCTCTCCTCCCGGATATGAAATCTCGGATCGCCGGGCTCTGGGTGATCCACGCCCACGACTACATCATCCGCACGGCGCCTGAATTGGCGGCGAAGAAGGACCGCGGCACGTATGACGACCTGCCGCCGGTCAGGCACCCTCTGGTCCGGGTGCATCCCGTGACGGGCCGAAAAAGTCTTTTCCTGTCGCCGCACACCATGGTCACCATCGAAGGCATGCCGGAGACAGAGGCTCGGGCGCTGCTCGACGAACTGATCGCACATGCGACCGACGAGAAATTCGTCTATCGACACGTCTGGGCGCCGGACGATGTCATCATGTGGGACAACCGGTGCACAATGCATTCGGTCGAACCGTTCGATAACCGCCGGACCCGCCGGATCATGCATCGTGTCACTCTCGTCGGGGAGGGCGCACCGGTCCCGGCCTAGACAATGCGGAAGCAGTCCGAACGGTTCGGTCTGCGTCACCCCCACCGTTATCGCGAATCCGACCTCTGAGGCCGGGCGAAGGCTCGATAGGCTATTCCGCGGGCCGGTCATCTTCATGCCGAGCCAGCATGGCGGCATAACGAGGCATGACCCTGGGCATCATGCTCTCGCCCGGCGCCGGACGGTCGATGCCGAAGACATGTTTCGGGAAATCCAGGCCCTTCTGAATGTCCCAGATATCGTCGTGCCGGTCCGGCGGGAGAATTTCCGCCGGGTCCCCGACCGCGACCCAGCCGATCGGCACGGTGGTTCCTGGAGCCAGCACGGTGCGCAAATGGACGACGCCGTTGATCCGAACCTCGCTGTTGGTGCCGATTTTCGCACCGTTGAAGACGCTGGCGCCGGTCGCGACGAAGCAATTGTCTTCAATCGTGCAACCGGTCAGGTGGCTGCGCGGACCGACCAGGACATTGTCGCCGATTGTAAGTGGGTTGCCGCGCACCCCGCGCAGGACGGCCGTATCCATCACAACGCAGTTGGCCCCGACGACAATGGGACCGGACTCCGCGGTGAGCACCGCGCCGAAGCCGATGGAGGTGTTTGCGCCGATGGCAACGTCGCCGCAGACCGTCGCGTTCGGCGCGATCCGGGCCGTGGGATGGATATCGGGCGATTTGCCGTGATGGTCCAATATCATGCCGCATCCTTCCTGTTCGACGGCGGATTGGCACCAGCATAGTCGGTCGGAAGGCCCGTGTCCTCAGCGGTCAGGCGTATGCCACTCGGCGGGTTGGACTTTTCTGCGGCGCAGGCGAATGGCGAGGCCGAGGGCAACGCCGACGCCGATAGCCACGGTCAGATCCGCGGCCACGGTCAGCACAAGTGTCACGATCAGCAGCATCCTGTCCGCGATTGGCGTCGCCATGTAACCGCGCCAGCGATGCGGTTCGCTCATGTTCCAGGCGGTCAGGATCAGCAGCGCGGCCATGGCCGGCATCGCCAGATAGCCGGCAAGCGGGGCGGCCAGCATCATCACGGCCAGGATCACCAGGGCATGAACGATCCCGGCGACCGGTGTCTTGCCGCCCGCGCGTATATTCGTTGCCGTACGCGCGATGGCGCCCGTCGCCGGCAGGCCGCCGAACAGGGTGGAAGCGACATTCGCGGCGCCTTGGGCGATCACTTCCGCATTCGGGCGGTGACTGCCGCCGATGGCCCGGTCCGCGACCATGGCGGACAGCAGCGACTCGACGCCGGCCAGAAAGGCGATCACGAAGGCCGAGGGCAGCAGTTCGGTGAAACGCTCGACGGAGATCGGCGGCAGGCTGGGCAGGGGAAGGCGGTTCGGCATTTCGCCGAAGCGGGAAACGATGGTGTCGACCTCAAGGCCCGCGCCCGCGACGATCGCGGAGGACAGGGCGACGGCGACGATCAGCCCCGGGAATTTGGGGAAGGCCCGGCGCAGCAGGATGATGACGAGCCCGGTCCCGAGACCGATCCCGACCGCCGCCGCGTTGACCGACTGAAATACCGTCCCCAGTTCCGACCAGTCGATGCCGCCCTGAAGGCCAAGCAGATCGCTCAACTGGCTTTTGGCGATGATGATGGCGATACCGATGGTGAACCCGTTGATCACCGCTTCCGGAATATAGGCGATCAGGTTTCCGATGCGCAGAAATCCGGCGACGAGCAGGATGATCCCCGCCATGAAGGTGGCGAAGAGCAGGCCGTCGTAACCGTGGTCGGCGATGACGCCGTAGACGACGACGATGAAGGCGCCTGTCGGCCCGCCGATCTGCACCCGGCTGCCGCCGAGCAGAGAGATGAAAAAACCGCCGATGATGGCGGTGACGAGGCCTTGCGCGGGTTCTGCGCCCGATGCGATGGCGATTGCCAGACTGAGCGGAACGGCCACCATGGCAACCGTCGCGCCGGCCAGGCAGTCAGCGGTGAAGAGAGACCAGGAATAGGTCTCCAACGTGGTCAGAATTTTAGGTTTCATGCCGTGACATCCCCAGAGTATGGGCGGCTCTACGGTGAGTCGTACCGAGCGTTATCAAACAGCGTGGCCGGTCCACATGCAATGGGAAATAAAAAAGCCGCCAGGAATGGCGGCTTTCTCAAATTGGAAAAAATGGCTTGGACTAGCTGTTGAACCCGTAGATCAGCAGGCCCGCGACAACGACGACCGCGACGACCCAGATTACCGGGCTCAGGCCTTTGCGTTTGGCGGCGACCTCGTCCACCGCATCCGTGGCGGCCTTCGAGGCGGCGGTTTTCACTTCCGTTTCAGTCGCCGGGGCGGGTTCCGGCGCCGGCTTCGTTTCCGGTGCGGGGGCGGGCTCGGCCGCCGTTTCCGCGGAGGGGGCGGCAGGGGCAGGTGCCGCAGGAGTGGCTTCTTCGGCGGGTTCTTCTGTGGTGGATTCAGCGGGGGCAGGCGCTGCTTCCGCGGCAGGGGCGCCGCCGGCCTTGGCGGCCACTTCCTCGTTGAACTTCGAGAAGAATTCGCCGGCCATCTTCTTGGCGGTCGAGTCGATAAGCCGGGACCCGATCTGGGCCAGTTTCCCGCCGACATTCGCATCGACCTCATAGGTCAGCACGGTTTCACCGCCGTCCTCGGCCAGGGAGACCACGGCGCCGCCCTTGGCGAACCCGGCCGCGCCGCCTTTGCCTTCACCGCTGATCTTGTAACCGTTCGGCGGGTCGATATCGGTCAAGGTGACGTCGCCTGCGAACTTTGCCTTCACCGGGCCGACCTTGGCCTGAACCGTAGCGGAGAAGGACGTGTCCGACGTCTTCTCAAGCGTCTGACAGCCGGGAATGCAGGCTTTCAGAACCTCCGGATCGTTCAGCGCATCCCAGACCACTTCGCGCGGGGCCGGGATTCGCTCTTCACCTTTCATATCCATGCTGCTTGTCCTTTACTTCTCTCTCGCGCGACCGATGCCGGTCGATTTCTGCCGCCTGTGTCCGATGATCTTTCCGGCGCGAAGCGGCTGTTTGGCTTGGAACGCCGTGTTCGTGAAATTGAATTAGGATGCTGGGCCGATATCCGCAAGCCCGGCAAAGGGACTAAGAGCTTTGCCCTTTCATGGCCGAACCGGCCGACCCGCGGCAAATGGGGGATCATTCGGCAGGTTTCTTCCGCTCCGGGCCGGCTGCCGGTATAAAGGTAGGCAGGCGGACGAGATCCAGGGAATCGGGCAATGAAGGTTCCGGTCCGGCTCGGACGGGAATGAAGCGAATGGCCGTTACGGTAGTTGAATCGACGATTGATGTGGCGCTCTGGTTCATGGACCAGGCCCGGCGGGAGGACGATTACCTGCAGCCGCAGAAATTGCAGCGGCTGATTTATATCGCCCAGGGTTCCTACGCCGCCACACATCACGGCCGGATGTTGATGCCGGCGCTGTTCGTGGCGGGGGAGACCGGCCCGCAGGACCCGAATATCTTCCGCCTGTTCGAACACGGCCGCCCGACGAATTTGGGGGAACCCAAGATTCCCTCCGAAACGCTGCATTTCCTGGACATGATCTGGCGGCGATACGGCCATCATTCCTCCGATTATCTGAACCAGCAGATCAAACACCACGACGTCTATGTGCGTGCGTTGAAGAAGGGACTGGGCGAGGAAATTCCGTTTCCCGCCATCGTCCGGTTCTTCACCAGGAAGGAAAGACCCAACGTCAAGAAAGTGAAAACCGCGGATGGGCGGGTCCTTGAGAAATGGACGCCGACGGCGGCCCCCGGGCCAAGCAAGGGGTGACCGCAGGACGGTTTCGGCTGCTGCGCAAGGTTTTATATCAGAGGTAAGTTTCAATGACCGATTTTGAGAGTGCCTGGCGGGACCGCTTCGGCGATGCCGCCGACCGCGGTGCCGCACCCGATGACGCGGATTGGGATCGCCTGTCCGGCTTCTTGACGCGCCGGTCCTGCCGTCGGTTCGCCGATAGGCCGGTGGAAGAACCGCTGTTGCAGGCGTTGCTGGCCTGTGCCCAGTCGGCGCCCTCCAAATCCGATCTGCAACAATACTCCATTATTGTTATCGATGATCCGGATCTACGCGGATCGATGCAGCAATGGTCGTCTTTCGACGACTGGATCGCCACGGCGCCCTTGTTTCTGGTTTTCTGCGGCGACCTCCGGCGGCAACGGCGGATTGCCGAGATGCGTGGGTATGAGCATCGCAACGACAACCTCGATACCTTCATGAATACGGCCGTCGATGCCGGTATCGCCTTGGCGACATTCGTCGCGGCGGCGGAGGCGGCCGGCCTAGGCTGCTGCCCGATCAGCGTCGTCCGCAACCATATCGACGAAGCCAGCAATATGCTCGGCCTGCCCGATGGCGTTTATCCCGTGGCGGGGCTCGCCTTGGGCTGGCCCGAAGCAACCGCGCAGATCAGCATGCGCCTGCCACCTGCCGCGGTCGTGCACCGGAATGGGTACCGGGACGAGGATCTTCCAGGCCTTGTCGATGCCTATGATGCAGCGCGCCACGCGGTTCAGCCGATCGCGCCGCACAAACAGCGCCATCCGGACAAATACGGCATAACCGAAACCTGCACCTGGTCGGAGAACACGGCGCGCCAAATGTCCGTGCCGGAAAGGGCGGCATTTTCGACATTCCTTCGGAAACGGGGATTTTCGCTGGACTAGAGGCGCGCCGGTTGCCGACGGGCGGCCGCAGTTCTATGTCACGGGGACCGTGAAAGGACACCGATGAGCGACTCTCTCCGCCGGCAAGGAAAAACGATCAAGACCCTGTTGCCCTATCTCTGGCCGCGGGACAGCACCGAAATTCGGGTTCGGGTCGTCCTGGCCATGGTGGCCTTGGGGGCGGCGAAGGTCGCTAACGTCTGGGTACCGCTGTTCTATAAGGATGCGGTCGATGCCCTGTCCGGAGGCGGGGCCGGAGTAGGGACCGGCGACGGCGCGGGCGGTTTGGCCGCCGCCGGCATCGCGGCGATACCGCTCGGGCTGTTGCTCGCCTATGGCGGCGCGCGCGTTCTATCGGTCGTCTTTCAGGAATTGCGCGAAATTCTGTTCGTGAATGTGGCGCAGCGGGCTATCAGGCGTGTCGCCCTGGTCACGTTCCGGCACTTGCATAGTCTTTCCCTGCGTTTTCATTTGGATCGGCAGACGGGCGGTCTCAGCCGGGTGATCGAACGCGGCGTGAAGGGGATCGAATTCGTCCTCACTTTCATGCTGTTCAACATCATTCCGACCTTGGTTGAGATTTTGATGGTCTGCGGCGTTTTGTGGGGACTGTTCGATATCTGGTTCGCCGCAATCACGTTGGTGACCATCGCCGCCTATATCGCCTTCACGATGCTGATCACCGAATGGCGGCTGAAGTTCCGTCGCCATATGAACGAGTCGGATACGGAAGCGAACACCAAGGCGATCGACAGTCTGTTGAACTTCGAGACGGTGAAATACTTCGGCGCCGAGGAGCACGAGGCGCGCCGCTACGACGTCTCATTGCAGCGCTATGAAAAAGCGGCGGTCCGTTCGATCGCCAGCCTGTCGGTGGTCAATGTCGGACAGGGCGCGATCATCGCGACCGGATTGGTCGCGGTGATGTATCTCGCCGCCCGCGGCATGGTCGACGGCAGTATGACCATCGGCGATTTTGTCCTGGTGAACACCTATCTCATCCAGCTGTATCTGCCGCTCAATTTCCTGGGCTTCGTCTATCGGCAGATCCGCCAGTCGCTGACGGATATGGAGGACATGTTCTCCATGTTGGACGTGACCGCGGAAATTCGTGACGAGGACGGCGCCGTGGACCTGAACGCACGGGACGGCCGGGTCGAATTCCGCGACGTCAAGTTCGGCTACGACCCGCGCCGGCCGATCCTGAAGGGCGTCAGCTTTACGGTGGAACCCGGAAAGACGACCGCGATTGTCGGTCCCAGCGGCGCCGGCAAATCGACCATCAGCCGGCTTTTGTTCCGCTTCTACGATGCCAGCGAGGGGGCGGTCCTGATCGACGGCAAGGATCTGCGCACGGTCAAACAGCAGGGGGTGAGGGAGGCAATCGGCATCGTTCCGCAGGATACGGTCCTGTTCAACGATACGGTCCGTTACAACATCGCCTATGGCCGGCCGGACGCGACAGAGGCGGAAATCACCCGCGCCGCGCAGCTTGCCCATATCGACGACTTCATAAGGTCCTTGCCCGATGGATACGAAACGCGCGTCGGGGAACGTGGCCTGAAATTGTCCGGTGGGGAGAAACAGCGCGTCGCCATTGCCCGTACGATCCTGAAGGATCCGCCGATCATGCTGTTCGACGAGGCGACCTCGGCGCTCGATACCGCGACCGAACGGGATATCCAGACAAGCCTGCGGGAAGTCTCCAAGGGGCGGACGACATTGATCATCGCCCACCGTCTCTCGACTGTCGTGGATGCGGATGAGATCATCGTCCTCCGTGCCGGGGAAATCGTCGAACGCGGCAGGCATGCCGATCTGCTGGCCCGCAAGGGCGTCTATGCGGAAATGTGGGCACGCCAGCAAAGCGGCGACCAGGACGCGTGATGGTAACCTGCCCGGACCGAACGACCGGTTACTGTTTGCCCGCTGCCTTGGTGTCGCTTTTCGCCGCCGCCTCGGTCTGCCAGTTCACCTTGTGCATCGGGAAATAGGCGTTTTCCCAGACCCAATTCCAAAACCCGAAATGCCTCGGATCTGAATCGTCCCAAACCGTTGCGCAGCGGGCAAAGGGCTCGTCGACGGGTGCGCCTTTCTGCTGCGGATCCAATGCCTTCAGCGCTGCCTTGGTGCTATCAGGGTCGTTCTTCAGGAAATGCGGGGTTGCGGACCTGAGCCGCTCCACGCAGTGCTGCGCCATCTCGTTTTGGGGCGTTCCCAGAAAGCACTGGTAGAGCACCTCGCGCACCAGATTGGGCCCGGTAAGGTCGATCGTCGATTTGTTCGGAACCTGTTCCCAATAGCTCCGTAAAGGGCCGTCCGGCTGCGCCTCCATCTCCTGATAGGCTTGTTTGATCGCCAATCGCAACGTGTCAGCGAAACAGCTCTGTGGATGTGTCGCGACGATATTGTTCATCGCATAGAAGGGATGGTCGCCATGCGTCTTGTGGGATCCCTTGTGATAAATCTGATTGGCGCCATCCGCCCTGTCGACGCCATGAAAATCTTCGAAGGCGCATAGGGCCAGGTTTTCCCCGACCGAGAGCTGATCCAGAGATGCGGTCAACTGCAAGTCGACATCCATATAGATGCCGCCGTAATTGTATAAAATCTCATAGCGAAGAATGTCGGATGCGGCGGCGGGGAATATCCCTCTGAATCCCAGTTCCTTATTGTAAGAGTCCCAATTCAGCCAATTCATCTCCGCGGTTAATTCCGCTACATCGCGCAGGACTAGTCTGCCGTCGGATTTCCCGGCTGCTTCACGCAACGGGGCCATCGCGTCGTTGGCCTTATGGAGCAGAAACAGCGCGAGCAGGGTTTCACGCCTGCCTTTCTGTTCTTCGCTCTTCATGAAAACACCAAGTGGTGGCCGTTCGGACCCTTCGAAAAGTCCGCCGGGGCTATACTGACGTTCCCAATAGTCGACGAATTCCTGAAAGAAGTCCTGCAAACCGGCTGGAATGGGCGCATCCGCCGACAGGATTCGCTGCAGCAGTTGAAAGCTGCGATGATCCTGGCCGGGACCGCGTTCGGGCTGTGGATAATCTTCTCCGGCGTCCGGGGCTGGTTCCTGGTAGACCGTCCGAAAGGCTGCCCGCTGTTCCTGCTCTTCAAGGGGCAGGTTCAATGCTTTCCGGACACCATGCATGTTGAACACGTGGCTATGGTCCCACCACAGCCACACTTCGTATGAAGGGTTGGTCCGCAGATAGGACCGAATGCCTTCCAGGTCCTTCACTTTCGTCAGATCGCCGCCGCCGATCCACACGACATGGATTATCTTTGGAATTTCACGTGGCATTCGGTTCCGCTCCTCGAGTTATCGCTTGGTTTTGGGCGGTCCGATCAGCCGGGCCACAGGAAATGCAGAATGAAGCGGGAGAGCCCCGTGCCGCGGCTCTTCTGCCTGTCGACATCCATGATCAATTGGCCCGGCCCCTCCTTTTTCAGGTAGGCGGTGCTGAAATAGATATCCATAAGGCCAAGATTGGAATCGGCGTGGAACCGGGTGTTCTGCTGCCACGCGACCAATCGTTCGGGCGGCATGCTGGAAGCAGCTTCCGGATCGTCGCCCAGTTTGGGCCGGCCTTCGGTCAACAATATCAAACGGCCCGGTCCGGTCGCGGTGGAGAAGATGAACTTGCCGAGAAGCAGGGTCGTGACCTGTGTGCTGATCAGGGTCGAGACCTTGATCGAATCCGACATGCCGACGAAGTCGGTGAAGTCGAATACCACGACCTCGCCTTCTTTCAGGTCCCATTCCACGAAAGTCTTGCCGCCGGTCGCGGTGAAATGGACCGACTCCCCACCGGCCGTCAGGTCGAACCGGTTCATGGTCATCGACCGGTGGAGCAGGCGGGCGATGGGCGCGCCCAGCGGCTGCGGTATGGCGAACCGCGGCGGCATGCCATGCGGCTGGATGCGGCGGGAAATGAAGTATCGGCCTTCGATTTCCTTGCCCAGGGCGTAGTCCTGTCCATGCGTGGTAATTGCGCCTTTCGGCATGTCGCTCGGGTTCTCTGGGTCGCCCAAAGTCAGGAACACACCGGTCTCCTTGGCGAAGGCAACCCGTCCGAACACATACATGAAACTTTTGACGCAAAGGATCGCGAAGAGCAGATGGGCAAGCATGTGCGCAGCGTGGATATATGAGAAAATCCACCAGACGGTCGTCTGGGTCGCAATGCTCGATTGCCAGATATACGGCGTCACGTAAGCGCGTAACCGGGCCGCACCATCCCCTACTTCCCCGCCGGCAGTCTTGATCTTGGGTTCTACTTCCTTATCGATCAGTTCCATAAGGTTTTCCTTCGCGCTGTTGCGCACGAAGGCATAGGCGGTATTGATCTGATCCTGCATTTCGTTGACGGACCAATTCTTTGCTCCGGAGAGAAAGCCGGAGAAGTTCGGCGGCTCCATCGGGATATTTTTCTCGATGACCTTTTCGTACTTTTTCCCGAATTCGACGGACAATTCGTCATACGGGTAACCCTTGACCTGTTCCTCGAATTCGGTGGTTGCCTCTTCCCACTTCCGAACCTGGCATTCGTGGAACCGATAGATTGAATACATGACGTTTTCGCGAAGATCGGTGCCGATTTCCCGCCATCTTCGAACGCCTGAGGCCCGCCCTTCCTCGCGGGCGATGGCTTCATCGTAGGATGTTATCGCTACGGTCCGCTTGGCCCGATCCGCGTCGGTGATTTCCTGACTGAGCTGTTTGTCGATCGCATCGAAAGAACCCAGTAGTTTCTCCCTCACGACCGGTTGCGCCAGGACAAAGTTCGGGTAGTTCCGAGCGATTGCCACATCTTGTTTCAGCTTCGTTAACGCCGAATCCAATGTGTTCAGACCGACATTCTTCGTTCGGTTGTCGAAGGCCTTTAATACTGCGTCTTTCAACTGCGTTCGATAAGAGTCCCAGAGGAACGCGAACATACCCGATTGGACAACCAAGCTTTGGTCTACCGCAGCCGCGAGCCTGCCGCGCACATTTGCAATGTAGGCTTTGGATCGTTTTGATCCTGCCGCCATTGAATGGGCCTTAAGTTCCTCCAGTCGATTTTTTTGGAGGTCCGCTAGATATTCCTTGTGACCCATCAAGTAACCACATCCGATGGTCGCGCTGGTATCCATGGGATACAGAAGCATGCTTCTGCTTTCGTAAGCCGCATCCTCGATCGCTCGCTCCAACGCCGCCGTGCCAGCGAAGTAGGGAACCGCGAAAAGCAGGATGGGGGCCCATAGAAAAACCGTACGAAACACCGTCTTGGTCGTTCGCCAGAAGCCCAGTTGGCGGATGAAGTAGACATTCTGGTAAATTGCCGTAACAACCAACCGGAACAGCGCGACAGCTAGCATGAAGGCCAGGATCGGAAGGATTTGGCGCAACGTGTCCAGGAATTCGTAACCCGTGGTCTGCGCCAGGACCGAGGTGATAATGGCCGACGTCACACAGAAGACCAGGAAGGAGCGGGAGAAGATACGTCCGCGGAGCGCGATCCAGACAAAGGATACCTTCGCGCCGATCATGGGCAGATAACTGCCATAATGGTCAAAGTCGCCGAAGTCGAGAATGCCGGCCAGCCTAGCTATGTCTATGATCTGGCAATGAACGGCCGCCAATCCGATGAAAAGCCAACCCCAGCGTCGACGCCATAGGCAGTTCACGACGGCGGGAAGGAAACCTAATGCCAGAAACGCTACGCCGATGATGAAGACTTCGTCGCTGCCGCTGCTTGCCCCGCTGCTGACGCCGGGGATTGAGGGGGAGGACCCAAAGATTTTGGGCTTTAGGGCTTCGCGTGTCGTATCGAACAAGCCGAAATAGGTGATGAAGGGATACATCGCGAAAAGTGCGGCGTATTGGGCGTAACCTGAATAGGTCGGATCCTTGTCTCGCGACGAAATAGAAAACAGCTTCATGTCGACCCTTTCGCTGCGGTTCCCCATCCGCTCGAACTGGTCGAACGAATAAATCGGTACACTGACCGGATTTGCCGGTTTCGGCGCACTTGCGTGCGGAACGCCGTTCGGCCTATTGAGCCAACAAAGGCGGCCGTATTTCGGCAGCCTCTAATGAGCGGTATCAAGCTACGTTCAGTGCGCCGGACTGTCTAGTGGCGTTGGGCGAAAGTCCAATGAGGGCAGCGCAAGGCTTCGCCGCCGGGTGGACCGAGACGGCAGAGGGAGGGGCACCCTCTCTAACCCGGCCACAGGAAATGTGTGATGAACCGGGACAACCCGGTGCCCTTGCCGGTTTGTCTGTCGACATCCATCACCAGATTTCCGGGGCCTTCCTTGCGGACATAGGCCGTGCTCAGATAGATATCCGGCAGCGCCAGGCTTGAGTCGACATGGAACCGAACGTCACGCTGCCAGGCGATCAAGCGCTCGGGTGGCATGCTGACCTCGGTTTCGGGATCGTCCCCGGTTTTCGGCGTGCCGCCGGTCAACAAGACGATCCGGCCCGGACCGGTTGCTGTCGAAAAGACGTATCTGCCGAGCTGCAAGGTTGAGATCCGGGCGCTGATCAGCGTCGAGAGTTTCACCGATCCGGCCATGCCCACAAAATTCGTGAAATCGAAGACGATCGTTTCCCCTTCCTCCAGCGTCCATTCCACGAAGGTCTTGCTGCCCGTGACGGTGAAGTAGAGCACTTGGGGGCGCGGGGCCTTGCCCTGCGGGACAAGGTCGAACCGGTTCATCGTCATCGACCGGTGCAAAAGGCGGGCGATCGGTGCCCCTGATGGCTGCGGAATGGTGAAACGCGGCGGCATGCCATGCGGCTGAAACCGACGCGAGAAGTAGTAGGTCCCCTCCGTTCCTTCACCCAGGGAATAGTTCTGCCCGGTAATGCGGACGGGTCCGTGCGGCATCTCTTCACGGCGCTGCGGATCGCCAAGCGTCAGGAAGGCACCGGCATCACTGGCGAAAGCGACGCGCCCGAACACATACATGAAGCTCTTGATGCACAGGACGATGAACAGGATATGGGCGAACATGTGCAGCGCGTGGAGCGTCGAGAAGACCCACCAGACGGAGATCTGGGTTGCACGGTTGGCGTCCTGGAACAGCGGTGTGATTTCGTCGCGCAGTTTCACGACACCATCGCCGACCCTCCCGGAAGCGGTCTCGATCTGCGGTTCGATATGGTCGTCGATCTTTCGCGCCAACCGGTCGCGTGCGCTGTTTCGGATGAAGGAATAGGCGCCGTTGATCTGGTCCTGCATTTCCTCGACGGACCAGTTCTTGATGCCAGACATGAAGCCGGAATAATTCGGCGGTTTCATCGGCAGACGCGATGTCAGCACCTCGTTGTACTGTTTCTTGAATTCATCCGAGAGCTGATCGTAGGGCATGTTGCGGACGCGGCGTTCGAACTCGGTCGTGCGGTCGATCCATTCCTGTTGCTTGCAGGCATAGAAGCGATAGATCGAATACATCGTGTTCCGGCGCAGTTCCGTACCGGCCTCGCGCAGCTCGGCTATTCTTCGGGGTCTGCTCTGCTCAGTCTTGAACAGGGCGGCTATTTCCGCCGGTGTGGGATCGGTGGGGCGCCGGTCGCGGCCGCCGACGGAGCGGGCCTTGGCGCGCAATTCCCGTTGGTAGGCGGGGCTGCCGGCCAGATAGGCGCAGCCGACGGTCGCTTCCTCGTCATGCGGGTGGATCAGCATGGCCCGTTGTTCATAGGCCGCATCCTCGACGGTTCGCTGCACCATGGCGGTTATCGCGAAATAGGGAACGGCGAAGACCAGGATCGGAATCCAGAGAACGGCGGTATGCGCCAGCGTATTGCCGCAACGCCGCCAGCCCAGCTGCTTGATGAAGTAGCTGTTCTGAACGATCGCGAAGATGACCAGCCTCACCAGGGCGACGGTCATGGCGAAGACGATCAAGGGCAGCACCTGGCGCATCGCATCGATCGTTTCGTAGCCGGACGTTTGGGCCAAGACCGAGGTCAGCAATGCCGAGGTGAAGCAGTAGAGCAGGAAGGACGTGGAGTAGATCCTTCCTCGGAAAACGATCCAGAGGAAGGATATCTTGACGCCGATCATCGGCAGGTTGGCGATCAGTTCTCTCGCCGCGCCGAAATCGACAAAGCCGAAATCCGCCGTCAGGTCCAGCATCACGAAATGCGCAGCCGCCATCCCGATCAACAGCCAGCCCCAGGCCTTTCGCCACAGGCAATGCAGCACGGCGGGAACATAGCCGGTCACGAAGAAGGCCGCGATGGCGTTGACCTGATAGGCCGTCGGCGCGGCAGCCTCACCATTGCTTGCCGCGCCGCCGGTTGCCGCAGGGCCAATGTCGAAGACTTGCGGCTGGGGCACCTGCTGAACGAAATCGAACAGCGAGAAATAGGTAATGAACGGATACATCGCGACCAGCGCCGCGTATTGGCCGGGCCCGGAATAGGTGCGGCCGCCTTCCCGGATCAGGGTGGCCAGTCGCGTCGCAAGCGGAACGGTCTTCGGTGTCGTCATCCAATACCCAGTCGGTCCGTTGCCTTGCGGAGCCGTTTTGCCGAGGGGAAGGCGGTAACACCGTAGGCGTGCCGGGCCGCCGGTGTCCAGCTTGGGGCGTGCCGTGCAAGGGATACCATCTTGTATCGTTGACAGGATCGGCCCGTGGTCCTGAATTGGGCGCTGCCGGATCGGATGCGTGGATTCATTCGCAGTTTGTCAGTCTGTCATCCGGTACGGTGACGAAACGAAAATCCAGAGGACCCCGTGCTGACCAGGCCGCATTACATCGCGAACGAGATCTACCGATCGTCTCATCTCGGGCGCGGTCATCCGCTGTCCATTCCGCGGGTTTCGGTGGTGACGGATCTGATACGCGCTTTGGGCTGGATGGATCCTAAAGTGTATCATGAATCACCGATGGCGACGGTCGCACAGCTCGCGCGGTTCCATGACCGAACCTATATCGAGACCGTGCGCCGGGCGGAGGCCGAGGGGAAACTGCCGGACGATCTGAAACGCCGTTATCACATCGGCATCAACGGCAATCCGATCTACCGCGAGGTGTTTCGGCGCCCGGCTACGACCGCCGGCGCATCGGTCTATGCCGCCGGATTGCTGAAGCAGGGCGGGGTGGTGCACAGCCCGGCCGGCGGCACGCATCACGGCCGGCGCGATCGGGCCAGCGGCTTCTGTTTTTTCAACGATCCCGTGCTCGGCATCCTGGCCATGTTGGACCAGGGGTTGGAGCGGATCGCCTATGTGGATTTGGACGCGCATCACGGCGACGGCGTCCAGGACGCCTTTCAAAATGACGACAGGGTACTGACCATTTCGATCCACGAGGGCGGGCGGTGGCCGTATTCCGGGGCGGTCGATGACCGGGCCGGCGGCATGGCGCGAAACCTGCCGGTCCCACCCGGTTTCAACGATGACGAGCATGGCTATCTGATGGAGAACGCGGTCCTGCCGCTGTTGAGCTGGTACGAGCCGCAGGCCTTGGTGATCCAAGGCGGATGCGATGCGCTGGAGGACGACCCCTTGAGCAAATTATCGTTGTCTAATAATGCGTTATGGCGTGCCGTCAGGCAGATGCGGCCGATGGCGCCGCGGCTGCTGGTTCTCGGCGGGGGCGGCTACAACCCCTGGGCCGTGGCGCGGTGCTGGACGGGGTATTGGGGGTTGTTGAACGGGTTCGATTTGCGCGCGCCACTACCGGAGGTCGCGAGAAGGATTCTAGAAAACCTCACATGGCGCAGAAAACAAGGGAAAAATCCCCCAGCGCTCTGGTATAACCAGTTGCATGACGAGCCCAATCATGGCCCCATTAGGGATGAGATTCGGGGCCTCGCACGGCAGGTTCTCAGCGGTCTCTGAAAAAGAATGGGGGTGGGCCGTCTCATTCGCGGCCGACGCGATAATCAGGACAATCCCTCTGGTCCGCCCGGATCGGTCGTCAAATGGGTCGCCGAACCGGTCCTGGGATCGGCCCGTGGGGAAATGGGAGAGCAGATGACGCGCCGATGCATGTTGGCCGCATTGGGTTGGGTAGCAGCATTCTTTCTAGTACTCGCTGCTGGTACCGACGCCGGATACGCGCAGAAAAAGCTATCCTTCAAGCACGATACCCTCCGCATCGTGAAGCAGGCAGGCGGCCGCTACACCTTCCAGATCGAACTGGCGCGCACGCCCGCTCAGCGCCAGCAGGGGCTGATGTTCCGTGAGCGCCTCGCCGTCGATGCGGGTATGCTTTTCGATTATGAAAAGCCGCAACCGGTGGCCATGTGGATGAAGAACACATATGTCCCGCTCGACATGATCTTCATCGACGGCACGGGTATCATCACCCATATCGCCAAGCGCGCCGTGCCCTTGTCCCTGCAGCCTATTTCATCCAACGGTCCCGTCCGCGCGGTCCTGGAAGTGAATGGCGGTATCACCGATCACCTCGGTATCCGCGTCGGCGACGAGGTTCGGCACGCCATTTTCGGCAACGACCACAAGCGCTAGGACGACTCACGGTATGGTCCATCATGGAACGGGGTCCTGCCGGGCCGGGCGTGACGTGCTGCGCTGTGGCCATACCGTGCCGGATGACGTAAGGAAGACGAAAACGCGGCGCTGAAACTGGATGAGCGGTGGATCGAATGGCTGGAATTGACGGACTCCTGCAGTATGGCGCGGCGCTGGCGCTGGTCGGCGCACTGACCGCCTGCGGCACGGTCGCGCAGGATCTGGGTGCCGACGGCATGTCGCTTTCCGATACGCCCATCGTTTCCGGCAACACGTTCGACCGGTACAACGATCTTGCCGTCATCCCGCCCCATTCCGAAAATTTGAGCATCAGCTATCGGTACGAACTGGAAAGCCCCGCGGCGGGCGAGAGCGTTCCAGGCATCAACGGGCCGGTATGGCTCTATGCGGAACGGTCCGCCGCCGCGCCCGAGTCCTTCTTCCAGATCGGATTGATATCCGGCGACGAGACCCAGGAGCAGGCGGCGGAATCCGCCGTCGATGAGGGGCCGATCGTCGAGACGATCCGGCTCGGGTCGATCCGCTACAAGTCCACCCTGTATTGCGTGGATGCCATGTCCGGCGCGATGCCTGCGCCGGTCGCCGGCTTCATCGATAATCTTTCCGCCCATGGCTACGGTTTGTCGGACGGGCTGTTCGTCCGCCATTACGAGGGCGAGGGGCCGGGATTGGACGGGCGCTGGCTGAAAATGGCTTTCGTGCTGGATATCACGCGAATGGGATATGACTGCGCGACGATCGGCGACCCCGATGCGCCTGGAGAGGATTATGTCGAGGCGGTGAGCGACTTTAAGGACGCCGCCGCGCGTGCCTTCGAAGTCGTGCGTTAGCCCCCGCAGGCGAGCGTCCTGAAGGTCCTTTCCGGCGCGGTGAAACATAATTAGTTTCACTTGAAACTAAATTCTCCGAACTATATGCTGTCCGAAAGGCCCGCGATGTGCCCGACCGACGGTGCCGCGCGGCAATCAAATTCAGTCATCGAGAGGATTCCGACCATGACGGCGGCTAGCAACGGCAGTGGGTTTCAACCGGGCGTCATCAGCGATGCCAATCCGATGGGCACGGACGGGTTCGAATTCGTCGAATATACCGCGACGGATACGGAAGCCCTGAAGAAACTGTTCGAGACGATGGGCTTCACCGCGGTGGCCCGCCACCGGTCCAAGGACGTCACGCTGTATCGGCAGGGGGGCGTGAACTTCATCGTGAATGCCGAGCCCACCAGTTTCGCCCAATCCTTCGCCAGCGTGCACGGACCCTCGGCCTGCGCGATTGCCTTCCGCGTTAAGGATGCCGCCGCAGCTTATAAGCGTGCGCTGCAGCTGGGGGCGAAGCCGTTCCATGGCCAAGTCGGCCCGATGGAGCTCAATATCCCGGCGATCCACGGGATCGGCGATAGTCTGATTTATCTGGTCGACCGTTACGATACGCCGAACATCTACGATATCGACTTCAAGCCGATTGAAGGCGTGGACCAGAACCCGGCGGGCAAAGGGTTGGCCGAAATCGACCATCTGACCCACAATGTCTTCCGCGGCCGTATGGATGCCTGGGCGCATTTCTATGAGAAGCTGTTTAATTTCAAGGAACTGCGCTATTTCGACATTGAAGGAAAACTGACCGGCCTGCACAGCAAGGCGATGACCAGTCCGTGCGGTAAGATCCGCATCCCGATCAATGAGTCGGCGGACGACAAGTCGCAGATTGAAGAGTATCTGCACGCCTATAACGGCGAAGGCATTCAGCATATCGCGCTGAGCACCAACGATATCCTGGCCACGGTCGACGGGTTGCGTGCGAACGGTGTGCAATTCATGACGCCGCCGCCGGAAACCTACTACGAGATGCTGGCGGACCGCGTACCCGGCCATGGCGAGGACGCGGCCGCATTGAAAGCGCGCGGCGTTCTTCTGGACGGCGCGCCGACGGAAGGCGGCGGCATCCTGCTGCAGATCTTCACCGAGACGGTGATCGGCCCGATCTTCTTTGAAATCATTCAGCGCAAGGGTGACGAAGGTTTCGGCGAGGGTAACTTCAAGGCGCTGTTCGAAAGCATGGAGCGCGACCAGATCCGCCGTGGAGTCCTTGCCGAGAGCTGATTGCCGAGAACTGATTCCCGGGGGGGGGTCCTGCTATCAATAGGATTTTGGAAGTCCGAGGACCCGTTCTGCGACGTAGGATAGTGCGAGTTGCGGGCTGACCGGGGCGATGCGCGGGACGAAGGATTCCCGAAGGTATCGCTCCACGTGATACTCCTTGGCGTAGCCGAAACCGCCATGGGCCATCACGGCGGTTTGGCAGGCGTCGAAACAGGCTTCCCCGGCCAGGTATTTCGCGGCATTGGCGGACGCGCCGCAGGGTTGTCCCTGGTCGTATTGCCAGGCAGCCGACAGGACCATCAGCCAGGCGGCTTCCAATTCCGCCCAGCATTTGGCGAGTGGATGCTGAATCGCCTGGTTCTGGCCGATCGGGCGGTCGAACACGATCCGCTCCTTGGCGTATTCGGTCGCCTTTTTGATCGCGATCATGCCAAGGCCCACGGCTTCCGCCGCGATCAGAATGCGTTCCGGGTTCATGCCGTGCAGGATGTATTCGAAGCCGCGGCCTTCCTCGCCGATCAAATCGGATGCCGGAATTTCGAAATCCTCGAAGAAAAGTTCATTCGAATCGACAGCCTTACGGCCCATCTTCTCGATCTCGTGCACCTTGATCCGGTCCCGATCGAAGGGCGTGTAGAACAGGCTGAGGCCGAAGGTCGGTTTCGTGACCTCCTCCAGCGGTGTGGTCCGGGCCAGCAGAAGGATGTTGTCGGCAACCTGCGCGGTGGAAATCCAGACCTTCTGTCCGTTGACCACATACTTGCCACCGTTTTTCTCCGCCCTCAATTTCAACCGCGTTGTATTGAGGCCCGTATTCGGTTCCGTGACGGCGAAACAGGCCTTTTCTTTACCCTGCGCCATCGGCGTGATCATTCGGTGTTTCTGTTCCTCCGTCCCGAAGACCGCGACGGGATTGAGGCCGAAGACATTGATATGCAGGGCCGACGCACCGGACATGCCCGCACCGGATTCGGCGATGGTGCGCATCATCAAGGCGGCTTCAGTTATGCCCAGCCCGGCGCCGCCATATGCCTCGGCGGTGCAGATGCCGAGCCAGCCTTCCGCCGCCAGCGCATTATAGAAATCATCCGGAAATCCGCCTTCGCTGTCACGCTTCAGCCAATAGGCGTCATCGAAACTCGCACAGACCCGCGCCACGGAGTCCTGAATGGCCCGCTGCTCGTCGTTGAGGCTGAAATCCATTCCCGTTCCCCCCGATATCTGGTCCGCCGGCGCATTTCTAGTTCTGGGATTGCAGCATCCCACGCGCGACCACATGGGCCTGTATTTCCCCGGCGCCTTCGAAAATATTCAGGATGCGTGCGTCGCACAGCACCCGGCTGATCGGGGTTTCAAGCGCATAGCCGATCCCGCCGTGAATTTGCACGGCGTTATCCGCGCTCGCCCAAGCAACCCGTGCGGCCAGCAATTTGGCCATACCGGCATCGATGTCGCACCGGCGCCCCTGATCCTTTTCGCGCGCGGCCATATAGGTCAATTCCCGCGCCATGGTGATTTCCGCGAGCATCATGGTCAGTTTGTCTGCCACGCGGGGAAAATCACCGATCGACCGGCCGAATTGCTTGCGGTCCAGCGCGTAGGTCCGCCCGAGTTCGAAGGCGTTGCGTGCCACGCCGACGGCGCGGGCGGCGGTTTGGATGCGCGCGCCTTCGAAGGTTTGCATCAACTGTTTGAAGCCCTGACCTTCCTGTGCACCGAGCAATCCGTCCGCGGGAATGTCGAAATCCTCGAAGGCGATGTCGTATTCATGCATGCCGCGATAGCCGAGAACCTTGATCTCGCTGCCGGTCATCCCCGCGGCGGGGAAGGGGTCGGCTTCCGTGCCGCGCGGCTTGGGGGCGAGGAACATGGACAGTCCGGAATAGCCGGGCTTCGATGGATCGGTTCGCACCAGAAGAGTCATCAGATCCGACCGCGCCGCATGGGTGATCCAGGTCTTGGCGCCATTGACCCGCCACGAACCGTCGGGCTGTTTCACCGCCCGCGTTTTCAGGGAACCCAGGTCGGACCCGGTATCCGGTTCGGTGAAGACGGCGGTAGGCAGGATTTCTCCCGTTGCGATCTTGGGCAGCCAGGCCTGCTTTTGCTCATCCGTTCCGGCGAGGGAGATCAACTCGCCCGCGATTTCCGATCGGGTGCCGAGCGAACCCGCCGCGATCCAGCCGCGGCTCAACTCCTCCGTCACGATGCACATGGCCAGCTTGCCCATGCCCAATCCGTCATAGTCGGGGGCGATGCAGATGCCGAAGACGCCGAGCTCCGCCAGGGCCGAGACGATTTCATCCGGGATCAAGAGGTTCTCGAGATGCCATTGATGGGCATGGGGGGCGATGCGGTCGTCAGTGAAGCGCCGCATCTGTTCGCGGATCATCTCCAGCTCTTCTTCGCCGGTCGAATTGTCCGGTTCGTGCCCTTGATAGACGAGGGCAGCGAGGTCGTGCCTGATGCCGGTGCCGCCGTCATTTCCCAGCATGCGGGCGGCAAGGGCGGCAAAGGCCGGCTCTTCCGTCACGCCCATATCGGCCGGTCGGGCGATCTCGTTCTGGCTCATCGGAATGCCGCCGCCGAGTTGCTGCAGATATTCGGCGAAACCCAGTCGCAGGGTCAGGCCCTCGATTTCACCGAAACGGCCGGCTGCCTGAAGGCGCTGTGCCCAGCCAAGAGTCGCGGCGAGCGCGCCGACAGTGGTCGAAGTCCAGGCATAGGCGTGCAGCGCACGCTGGTGCCGGTCGGCCAGGGCGGCGTCCAGCTTGCCGTCGCGCGTGGCCGTTTTGGCCACGGCGGCCTTGGCCCGGGTCGTGTAGGCCTGCGCCGTCGCGACACTTTCCTGCGCCAATTCCAAAATATCAGTCATGTGCACTGTCCCCGGCGACGATACCCGTATCGTGTAGCTTTGCGATTTCCTTGTCCGACAGGCCGAGAAGGTCGGCCAGGACCTGTTCCGTATTTTCCCCGAGCCTCGGCGCGCGTACAGGCGATTGCCGTATGCTATCGACGAAATCCGCCGCGGCGCCCGGCGTCGGATAGGTGTAGCCGGACTTGTGCGCGACCGGAGAGAAGAGGGGGCTGTCCGAGAACATGCACTTTTCCGTCATCCCCTCGCTCACTGTCAGATAGGGGCTCCAGCAAACGCGGGTCTCGGCGAAGATCCGGCGCCATTCGGCCAGACTGCGCCGCGCGACGGCGGGGGCGACGATGGCGTTGATCGCCTCGCGATGTGTGAAGCGCAAACCGTCGTCTTTCGCCAAGGACAGGCCGATCGACGCTTCGAGCGCAGCGATACCGTCCTCGATTTCCAGCGCTTTCAGCAAGTCCGCCCATTGCGGGCGCGTTATCGCCACCAGCATGATCTGCTTGCCGTCGGCGGTCGCGAAATTGCGGCCCCATGACCCGAACAGGTCATTGCCGTGGCGCGGGCGGTCTGTGCCGCTTTCAGTGACTTCCCCGATCATGCCGAGATGCCCGGCAAAGGCCATAGCGACATCGGCCAGCGGCACGCGGATTTCTCCACCCTGCCCGGTTTTCAACCTTTTGCGTTCCGCCGCGATCAGCGCGAAGGCGGCATACAGTCCCGCCGCGATGTCCCAGGCGGGGAGGACATGGTTCACCGGTTCGCCGTCGAGAGAGGGAGGCCCGGTCATCAACGGGATGCCGACCGCCGCATTGACCGTATAGTCCAGTGCGGTCTGGCCGTCCGCCCAGCCCATGATCCGGGCGGTGATCAGGTCGGACCGCTTTTCGGCGAGACGATCATGGGCGAGGAAACCCTTGGCCGGGAAATTCGTCACGAACAGGCCCGCGTCTTCCCCCGGCGCGGCGATGATCGCGGCCGCGAGTTCACGGCCTTCCGGATTGGACAAGTCGATGGCGATCGACTTCTTCCCCTTGTTCAGACCTTCCCAATAGAAACTGTCGCCGTTGCGGGACAGAGGCCAACGCTTGAAATCCGGGCCGCCGCCGATCTGGTCGATGCGGATGACCTCCGCGCCCAATTGCGCCATGTGAAGCGCGCAGCTCGGTGCCGCGATGAAGGACGCCGCTTCAACGACCCGGAGGCCGGAAAGGATATCGAACATTCTATATTCGAACCTGTATTTGATTATTGGGCGGATTATGGTCCGGTCGGTTCTTGGTAATGGTAAAAACCGTTCGGGGAAAGGAGAAGTCGAGCTTCAAGGGCTATGGTTTCTCAATGTTTCGATCATTTTACTTTTTCCTGACCCGGTTATGGGGAACGTGGTTCCGCTCGCTCCTGCCCAGCCAGGTTAATGCATTGACCAAAATTTGAACAGATATTAGAAAAATTGTGCTGGGCTCCGGTTCGGCGATCCAATTGCCGGAGGGCAAGCACGTGTCCCGCGTAATAAGCAAAGACGACAATACCGCAGCGGACCTTCCCGGCGAGACCGGGAGTCCACGAAAGCAGACCAAGGCAGATATGTCACGCGAACGGGTGCTGGAGGCGGCTGCCCGGACCTTCTCCGAACGCGGATATGCGGGGACGACGATGCGCGATATCGCGCGCGCGGCGGACCTGCAAGCGGGATCCCTTTATTACCACTATCCCTCCAAGGAACTGCTGATCGAAGCGGTCATCGACCAGGGCATCCATAACATCACGAACACGGTTTACAACGCGATCGCGAAACTGCCGCCCAGCTCGTCCTACGGCGACCGGGTGAGAATGGCGATCCATGCGCATCTGCGGGCGATCCTGACCTATGGCGCCTTCGCCTCCGCGTCTCGGCATTTGTTGTCGCAGGTGCCGGTGGAGGTGCGGCGGAAACACATCCTGCGTCGGGAATCCTACGAGGAATTCTGGCTCGGCCTGTTGCAGACGGCGCATGAGGCCGGCGAAACGCGGGAAGGCGTCGACCTCAGGCTTGCCCGCACATTCATTCTGGGCGGCTTGAACTCGGCATTGGACTGGTACCGGCCTGAAGGCAAGTCCATCGAGGAACTTGCCGATCAGTTCGCCACGATGATCGAGGGCGGGATTTTGAAGGGCGGTTCCGCCTGAATGCGACGCCGTCAACGCGTCGAGAACCATGTGATTCTTTGAAGACGGGAGGGTTTAGTGAGCAGCGGTGTCGATACGGAAACATTCGCGCAAATTCAGGATGCCGTTCGGCGATTCACGATGGAGCGCCTGATCCCATCGGAACAGGAAGTGGAGGAAACCGACACGGTTCCGGCCTCGATCGTCGAGGAGATGAAGGCCCTGGGTCTGTTTGGACTTTCCATTCCGCAGGAATATGGCGGGCTTGGCCTGTCGCTCTCGCAGGAGGTCGCCGTGATCGCCGAAGTCGCCCAGGCGGCGCTCGCCTTCCGCTCGGTCTTCGGCACCAATGTGGGGATCGGCTCGCAAGGGATCATGATCGACGGTACCGAGGCGCAGAAGGCGGAATGGCTGCCAAAATTGGCGACCGGCGAAGCCTTGTCCTCCTTCGCCCTGACCGAGCCGGATGCGGGGTCCGATGCCGGCGGGCTTCGGACCCGTGCGGTGCGGGACGGCGACCATTACGTCATCAACGGATCGAAGCGCTATATCACCAATTCCGACAGCGCCACGATCCTGACCCTGATGGCGCGGACCGACCCGGACCGGAAGGGCGCGTCTGGGATCAGCGCCTTCATCGTACCGACCGGCACGCCGGGCATCACGATCGGGAAGCCGGACAAGAAGATGGGCCAGCGCGGTACCCGGACCTGCGATATCAGCCTGACCGATGTGCGCGTGCCGGCGGAACACATGGTCGGCGGTGAGGAACGGGTGAACCAGGGTTTCAAGACGGCGATGAAGGTCCTGGACCGCGGCCGCATCCATATGGCGGCGCTGGCGATCGGCCAGGCGCGGCGGCTGATCAACGAAGCGCTCGCCTATGCCACGGAGCGAAAGCAGTTCGGCCAGCCTATTTCCAACTTCCAACTGGTTCAGGCCATGTTGGCGGATAGTCAGGCCGAGCTCTACGCCGCCGAATGCATGGCGACCGACGCGGCGGCAAGATTCGACCGGGGGGAGGCGATCCCGCAGCAGGCGGCCTGCGCCAAGATGTTCGCTACCGAAGCCACCGGACGCATCGCCGACCGGGCGGTGCAGATCTTCGGCGGGGCGGGCTACATGGTCGAATACCCGGTGGAACGGATCTATCGCGACGTGCGGCTGATGCGGATCTATGAAGGAACGACCCAGATTCAGCAGCTTATCATCGCCAAGCATATGTTGAGCCGTCAGGCGGCAGGCGAGAAACTCTGATCTCACTTATTTTCGATAGTTAGAGAGTGGCATTCCATGGCAGGGCAAGTAGGCAACGCTGCGGTTTCGGGTTTTTCCGACGCGGTCGGCCGGACTGAAGAGGTTTCCGATACGATCGCGCCGGACCGCGTGCAGGCGATGGCCGCCACGCTCGACCTGGACCGCGCGCCGATACAGGGGGACCCACTGCCGCCGGGCTGGCATTGGCTGTTCTTCAACAAGTTCGTCCCGCGCCGTGAAGTGGGTGAAGACGGGCATCCGAAACGCGGCGGTTTCATTCCCGATGTTGGTCTGCCTCGGCGGATGTGGGCCGGCGGGCGCCTGCGTTATCTGGCGCCGCTGACCGTCGGCGCCGCTGTTTCCCGGCACAGCGAAATCCTCTCCATCCAGGCGAAGGAGGGAAGGGCGGGCAGGCTCGTCTTCGTGACGATCCGGCATCGTCTGCAGGCTACCGGGACGCTTTGCGTCGAGGAAGAACAGGATATCGTTTATCGCGAAGCCGATACCGGAAAGGGCCCGAGGCCGACGCCGCCGGCCGCGCCCGCCGAAGCGGTCTGGTCCGAGGAGGTCGTGCCGGATCCTGTCCTGCTGTTCCGTTATTCGGCGCTGACGTCGAACGGGCATAGGATTCACTACGATCAGCCCTATGCGCGAGGGGAAGAGGGCTATCGCGACCTCGTCGTTCATGGACCTCTCATCTCGACCCTGTTGCAGAATTTCGCCGTGTCCCTGAAACCTGAGGCGGCATTGACGCGTTTCGACTATCGCGGCATGGCGCCGCTATTCGTCGACCGGGCGTTTCGGATCGAGGCGGCGCCGGGCGAGGGCGCGGATGAACTGTCGCTCTGGGCAAAAGGCCCGGACGGCGAACTCGCGATGAAGGCGACGGCCGGTTTTTCCTGACGGGCCGGGCGCGGCGGGAGATCAGCCCTCTGACCCCACACACATCAGGATAGCATTGTCGATTTGCCGTTCCTGCCGGTCGCGTGCAGACTGATCGCACGCGCGTCCCCGGAAGATGAGGGCGGGCGCAAGGGAGCCTGCCGAATGGAGCAATTGAGTCCCTTCTTCGATCCCATCTGGGTCGAAAACCTGCAGGTCCGGGCCGAACATTGGCTGCTGACCGAAGTCCTGACCTGGACCAGCCTGTTGCAGCTTGCCGTCCTTGCCGTGGCCGCCCTGGTGTCTTGGCCGGTCGGCCGCGCGATCGCGTCGGGGCTGAACAAGTTTGAAGCAAAATCGCAGCTTGGGAGCGGCCGGCTGCGCGGCGTCGTCCCGACATTGCGATCACTCGCTTTCCCCGTTGCCTATCTGCTGTTGTTGTTGATTTCTCTGGGTGGCTTGGAAAGCGCCGGGCTGCCGTTTCATATCGTCACCATCGCCATCAGCATCCTGACGGCCTGGCTGGTCATTAGGCTCGCCACTTCTGTCATCGCCAACCGGGAGGTCGCGCGCGTCGTCAGCCTGCTCGCCTGGGCGGTCGCGACGCTGAATATTCTGGGCTTGCTCGGACCGTTGCAGCGCCTTTTGTCAGACATTGCCGTGCCGCTCGGCGAAAACCGGATCACCCTGCTCAGTATTCTGCAGGCGATCGTGCTCTTCGCCGTTTTGCTCTGGGCCTCCGGGGCGGCGGGGCGGGTCGCGACGGCTTATCTGAACCGGTCTCAGACACTGACGCCGTCGATCAAGGTCCTGGCGGAGAAGGCGTTGCGGATCGCCCTGTTCACCGCGATCATCCTGTTGACGCTGGAATATATCGGCGTCGATCTGACCGCCTTCGCGGTCTTCACCGGCGCCGTGGGGGTGGGCGTCGGCTTCGGCCTCCAGAAGGTCATCTCGAACCTCATCTCCGGCTTCATTCTGCTGCTCGACCGGTCGATAAAGCCCGGCGACGTGATCGAGATCGGCGATACATTCGGGTGGGTCACCTCGCTCAGTGCGCGCTATGTCGCGCTGACGACACGCGACGGGCGCGAATTGCTGATCCCGAACGAGGATCTGATCACGCAACAGGTGATCAACTGGTCCTATACCAGCAAGCTGCTGCGGGTTTCGTTGAAGTTCGGCATTTCCTACGAGTCGGATGTGCGCAAGGCGATGGAACTGGCACTGGATGCCGCCGCGTCGGTGGAACGGGTGCACAAGGATCCGGCGCCGGTCTGCCGCCTGACCGGGTTCGGCGACAGTTCCGTCGACTTCGAATTGCGGATCTGGATACACGATCCGGAAGCGGGCGTCGTCAATGTCAAGAGCGACGTCTATCTCGCCCTGTGGGACAGGTTCCACGAACACGGGATCGTCATTCCCTTCCCGCAGCGGGACGTCACGATCAAGAACAGCGAGATCCAGGTAGTCCGGGCGGACCGCGGCGAACCGGCGGATTAAGGCATGCTTCGGTGATGAGGATGACCGTGGTCGCGTGCTCAATCAGCTCGATGTCCGGCCCGCCATGAGCCTGAGCGGGGTGTAGGTGATGACGGTTTCCCCGCGCTGATTGACAATGGCGTTCCGTGTGCGAACCAGGCCCCGGCCGCCCTTCTTGGCTGGGCGAACCTCCGTCACCTCGATCTCGACATGAATCGTGTCGCCTTGCAGGACCGGTCCATGCACGTCGAGTTCCATTTTGAGGAAAGCGAGACCCGTTCCCTGACCGGTGGCGTTGAGGACCAATCCCTCAGCCAGGGAAAAGACAAGCGCGGCGGGAGCCGGGCGGCCGGAAATGGCCGAATGTTCTTCGATGAATTCCAAATCCACGAACAGCGATTCCAGCATCCCGGCACAGGAAACGAAGTTCACGATATCCGTTTCCGTGATCGTTCTGCCGAATGTCTTGAACCGATCGCCTGGCTGCAATTCGTTCCAGTAGAATCCCTCACCCACGAGTTTCATCTTGCTTCCTTTTCTCGCCGTGCCGACGTGTACCTTCGGGTCGATTATGGTCGGACGTTCCGCACTCCCAACCATGAGGCATTCAATCTGCACGGTGCCGGTATACCATGCCAACACTGTTCACGCCGGAACTGGTGCCGTACACTCCGGGTCCGGTCAGGGGTAAAAGGGGGAGGCAGTGATAATGTCCGACATCGGCAATGAAATCGACGCTTGGAAGCCTTCCGCGCGTTACCCGGATCCATCCGTTATTTCACTGGACCCCAGGTTCGATGCGCTGCGATTGCCGCTGGCGGGGGTCGAACGGTTGGCTACGGGCTGCCGTTGGTCGGAAGGTCCCGTCTGGTTCGGTGATGGCCGGTATCTGCTTTGGAGCGACATTCCGAACAACCGGATAATGCGATGGGACGAGGTGACCGGGCAGGTCTCGGCTTTTCGAAATCCATCTAACTTCGCGAATGGCCAAACCCGTGACCGGCAAGGACGGCTCGTAACATGCGAGCATGGCGGAAGACGGGTAACGCGCACGGAATACGACGGCAGCATCACCGTTCTTGCGGACAGTTTTGAAGGAAAGCGGCTGAACTCGCCGAACGACGTTGTGGTGAAGTCGGATGGAACCATCTGGTTCACCGATCCGCCCTTCGGCATCGCCGGCAACTACGAAGGATACAAGGCCACGCCTGAGCTTGGTCAGAACGTCTATCGCTACGATCCGGAGACGGAAGTCCTGACCATTGTCGCGGACGACATCCTTGGTCCCAACGGCCTCGCTTTCTCGCCGGACGAAACCAAGATCTACATCGTCGAATCCCGTGGCCTGCCGAACCGCAAGATTCTCAAATACGATGTTTCCAAGGACGGGGCGACGATCAGCGGGAAACGCGTCCTTATCGATGCCGGTCCCGGAACGCCGGACGGCTTCCGCGTCGATGTCGAAGGCAATCTCTGGTGCGGATGGGGAATGGGAACGGCGGAGCTTGACGGGGTGATGATCTTCGCGCCGGACGGCGCGCCAATCGGCCGGATCGTCTTGCCGGAACGATGCGCCAACCTGTGTTTCGGCGGTCGCGCCAACAGCCGCATTTTCATGGCTGCGAGCCATTCCGTCTACGCACTCTATGTGAATGTTGCCGGTGTCGCCGGAGGCTGAGCTTGCGCCTGAGTGCCCGCACGCGATCTTGCTCGGCGATCAATCGGAATGCGTCGAGGGAATGGTCTAGGAGGACGGGCGCGATCAGCCGATCCAAAAGGGTGGTGCGCCGTTGCACAATCGTGGGCGACGCACCCAACTGACCGGCACACAGGGGCCGAGAGGGTCCCAATCACCGGGCAAGTGTCACCGGAGCGTCTTCACGGCACACCGCGCACGGCTCCGGGCGCCGGCGCGGACAATCCTTGGGTTAGGCGAAATCTTCCCGGGCTGCCAGACGCGCGGCGGCCTTTTCGAAACGCGCCCGTGTGGCGACGCGTGCGCCCTCGATGTCCTGCCTTTCGAGCGCGTCGATGACGGCCTTATGCTCGGCGATGATCGCGGGGCCGAACTCGGAGGCCGCGGCATTTTTCAGGAATGCTGAGCGGAGATTGTTCTGAATATTCGTTTCGATCATCAAGATGACCTCGACGTAATAACCGTTGCCGGAGGCTTCGGCGATCCGGCGGTACAACAACAATTCCGCGTCAACGCGTTCTTCCAGGGCTTCCTTCGGGCCTTTATTGTCCGCCCGTTCCATTTCTGCGAACACGTCGCGGATGCCGGCCATTTGCCTGTCGGTTCGCATTTCCGCCGCTAATGCGCTGGCGCCGGATTGAACCCCGGTGCGGAGTTGCAGCAATTGGACAATCTGCTTGCGCTTTTCGAAACAGGCGGGGCTGATCCGAAAGGCAGACCGCTGCTGCTTTTCCGAAATGAAGGCACCGACGCCGCGTCGAGAATCGACGATGCCGTCGTAGCGCAGCAGCGAAATCGCTTCCCGCACGACCGTCCGCGCCACACCGAACCTTTTGGACAGATCGAACTCCGTCGGCAGACGATCCCCAGCCCGCAACTGTCCGTTCTCGATTGCTTCCATAATTGCGGTCGCGACCTCGTCCGGAAGCCGCCGCGGGCGATCGATGCGGTCAAAGATAGCTGCGGTCTCTGTCATGCCGTGCACCTCAATCGGGTGATTGAAAACTATCCATTCCAATACATGGTGTCATTGAAACAGACAACAGAAACCAGTTGTCAGACAATCAGACATATGATTTTTTCCCTCACGAAGGGAGAAAACGATGATCGCGGGAAAAATTGGTCTGATCGGTCTGGGCGGCATGGGGCAGGGGTTGGCGAAGAACCTGTTGCTGAAGGGTGCCGACCTCATTGTCGCCGATCTGGATGAGAACAAGGTGGCCATTGCGACCGAACGGGGCGCCAAGACCTGTAGCGACCTTCAAGAAATGGCCGGGCAAGTTGATGTTTTGGCTGTTTGCATCACTACGGCGGAAGCCGTCCGGACAATCTCGATGGGAAAGGACGGGATCCTCGCTGCGATGAGGCGCGGGGCCGTCTTCCTGGATCACACGACCGTATCGGCGGAACATGTGGACGTCATGCGCTCCGCCTGCGCCGAGGCGGGGGTCGTCTATGCCGAAGCACCGATGACGCGGACGCCGGCCCATGCCGACCGCGGGGAGGTCAATGTCCTGTTCGGCGGCGAGGCGGCGCTGTTGGAACGTCTTCGGCCCGTCTTCGACGCCTATGCGGAAAACATCTTCCATGTCGGCCCGGCGGGTCATGCGATCCGCCTGAAGCTGATCCACAATTACATTGCTTTCGCCAATGTCGCGGCCTTCTGCGAAGGCTTCGCCCTTGCAGCGAAAGAAGGCCTGGATATGGACAAGGTCATCGGCATCATATCCGCGGCCGGCGGCAAGTCGGGCATGATGGATCTGTATGGCGAGGCCACGTTGCGACGGGATTTCACGCCGCATATGTCGCTCGCCAATGCCCGCAAGGATGTCCGCTATTACGCTGAATGGCTGGAGAAGGCCGGTCTTCCCGGCTTCATGGCCCAGTCCGTCCACCAAACCTACGCCCTGGCTTCGATCATGGGGCATGACGATGAAGGCTGCACGGCGGTCATCAAAGCCTATGAGGAGCTTACGGGCGTTCCCGCGCGCCTTAATACCGAAAAAGAACAATAAGAAGCGCACACCGCGCCGACACCGCCCGACCTAATGCCGGGCGCAATCAAAACCCATGCATCTCGGGAGGAAACCGATGCTGAAAAAACTGCTACTCACAGGGGCCGTCTGTGCCTTGATGACCACCCATGCCTATGCGCAGGACGTTACGCTGCGTCTGGCGCATTTTGCGGCCGAGACCCATCCGGGTCATATCGCGGCGAAGCAGTTCGCCGACCGCGTCGCTGAGCGTACCGGCGGCGCCGTTGCCGTCGAGATTTTTCCGGCCAATGAATTGGGCTCGCCGCCGGAGCAATTGGAGCAGACCAAGCTCGGCGCAATCGAGATGAACCTGCCGACACAGGGCGGTTTGGACAAATACGAGAAGGCTTTCGGGACCGTGATGACACCGTTCGCGTTCCGGGATTACAGCCACGCCCATCAGGTCCTCGACGGTCCGTTCACGGATTGGGCCGCGCCGCTTCTGGAGAAGCAGGGACTCGTCATGCTGTCGAACTGGGAATACGGGTTCCGGAACATCACGAATTCCGTTCGTCCCATCAATTCGCCGGAAGACGTGAAAGGGCTTCGCTTGAGGACGCCGCCGGAACTTCAAATCGTCGCGGCGATGGAGGGCTTAGGCGCGGCCACGACGCAGATCGCTTTTCCCGAATTGCCGAACGCGCTGAACCAGGGCGTCGTCGACGGCCAGGAAAACCCGATCGGCGTGATCTATCATTTCAAGCTGAATGAGTTCCAGGAGCATTTGGCCCTTACCCGGCACGTGTACAATTCGATGGTTCACGTGATCAACAAGGACGTCTTCGACGGCTTGACCCCCGAACAGCAGCAGATCCTTCGGGAGGAAAGTGCCGCTGCCGGCCAGTTGATGCGCGATCTGGTCGTGGCGCAGGAAGAAAAGGAACTGGCCGAACTGGAATCGGCCGGCATGAAGATCACCCGTCCGGACCTGAAGGCTTTCGCCGCCATGATGGGGCCGGCCCGCGACCGAGTGGGCGAATATAGCGGCGCGGAAAACATGAAAACCTTCCTGGGTTTTCTGGACTGACGCAAAAAACCCCGCGGCCTTGGTGCCGCGGGGCTCCCCTTTTTTCGGGTAGGGTTCGATGCTGACCTTAATCATTCTAGCCGCCTTGGTGGCCTTGATCGCATTTGGGCTGCCTGTCGCCGTGGCGCTGGGGCTGACGGCCGTCGGTTTCTATGTCCTGCAGGGCGATTTCCGTATTTTGGCCATGCTGCCGCAGCGGATGTTCTCGGCAACCACCGGCTTCACCTTGCTGGCGATCCCGTTCTTTATTCTTGCCGGCAATCTGATGAATACAGGCGGCATCACGGAGCGGATCTTCAAGTTTGCCGATGCCTGCGTCGGACATATTCGCGGCGGGTTGGGGCAGGTCAATGTGTTGGCGTCGCTGCTTTTCTCCGGCATGTCCGGCGCGGCCGTCGCCGACGCGGCGGGGCTGGGACAGGTCGAATTGAAGGCCATGAAGGACAAGGGCTACGACCCTGAGTTTTCCGCCGCCATCACGGCCGCGTCTTCCACCATCGGGCCGGTTTTCCCGCCCTCCATACCATTTGTCCTTTATTCATCCATCACGGGGGTGTCTGTCGCAAAGCTGTTCCTGGCAGGTGTGATACCGGGCATTCTCATGGCCGTGGCCTTGATGGCCGCCGTCTGGGTCATGGCTCATCTGCATAAGATGCCGCGACGGGATTTTATCGACTGGCGCGGCATATGGAGCGGTTTCCGCGATTCCGCCCTGTCGCTGTTGACCCCGGTCATCATCATCTTCGGCATTTTCGGCGGTGTCTTCACCCCTACCGAAGCCGGCGTGGCCGCCAGTGCCTATGCGCTGTTTCTATCCATGGTCGTTTATCGGGAAATCACTGTTTCAGATTTACCCAGGATACTATGGGAAACTTTGCAGCACACGATCCGCGTCATGTTCGTCATCGCCGCGGCCGGGTTTTTCGGCTGGCTGCTGGTCCATCAGCGCATTCCAAATCATCTGGTCCAATCGATGCTGGGATTGGCGGATACACCCATGGCGGTCCTGGCCATCGTTGTCGTGGTTCTGTTGATCCTCGGCATGTTCCTCGAAGGAATCGCCGTCATCGTCCTTACCGTTCCCTTGTTTCTGCCGGTCGTGACGCAGCTTGGCATAGACCCGATCCAATTCGGCGTGATCATGATCCTGTGCTCGATGGTCGGGTTGCTGACGCCGCCCGTAGGTATGGTTCTGTTCGCCGTGTCTTCGATCGCGAACCTCTCGGTGGGACGGCTCAGCCGGGCATTGCTGCCCTATCTGGCCGGCCTTTTCTTCGTGCTTTTGATTGTCATCTTCATACCGGCCGTTTCTACATGGCTGCCGGATTTGTTGATGGGGGGAGGGCTGTGATGCATTCCTTCGACGCGATTGTCGGCCGGGCCTTGCGGGGCGTCGCCATCGGCTGCCTGAGTGCGCTGTTCGTTCTTCTTTTCGTGAATGTCATTGCGCGGACTTTCCGGTTCGCGGGGTTCGCCTGGTTCGACGAGATCGTCCAGGGCTTGTTTGCCTGGATGGTGTTCGTCGGCGCCGCGGCCTTGTGGCGCGAGAAGGACCATTTCCAGGTCGACTGGATCCCGAACATGCTGTCGGCGGGAAGGCGAACCGCCCTGAAGCTCGTCACGTCCGTGCTGGCGCTCTGCTTCCTTGTCGCGATGACGTGGTTCGGCGCGAAATTGACCGTCAGCGCCAATGCGTTGACGCCGATCCTCGCCCTGCCGACCGCACTGTTCTATGCCTCGATCCCGCTCTCGGGCGCGATCATGATCGCCTATTCCCTGGCGGAGCTCGTCCGCCTTGTCACACAGGGTTCCAATTCTGAAACAGGAGACAGCGAATGATTTTCGACCACCGCACCTATACCTGCCGTCCGGGTACGATCAAACAGCAGATGAAGCTGTATGAAGACCACGGCTGGGCGACCCAGAAGAAGCATCTTGGTGCGCCTATTCTGTACGGCGCTGTCGAGACCGGCGACGTCAATTCCTACATCCATGTCTGGGTTTACAAGGATGCGGCCGACCGCGCCGCCCGCCGCGCCGCCATGGCCGCCGACCCGGATTGGCAGAACTACCTGAAGCTCAGCGCGGAAGCCGGCAATCTCATCAGCCAGAAAAACAAGATTCTCACGGCGGCCCCGTTCTATGCCGCCCCAAAGGAATTCGCCTGAAACCACGCCGGCGGGCCGGACGGCTCGCCGGCTTTCCGATCTCCCCTGCCGACCGCATCTCTTGTCTGCGCGGGGTTTGTGGGGACATCGAGTGAAACCTATCCTTTTCGTCATCGCGGTCTTCGCCGTCACGCAATCGCTGTCTCACGGGCGCTGTTTCACGGGCGCTGTCCCACGAGCGCTGAGGGGGAGGGCTTTGAGAATTTTGCCCAGCCTCGGTTCGCTTGTTCTCATTCGCCCGCTTGCCAAGGCCAGCGTTTCTGCCTAGAAACCCGGGCATCTCCACGGTCGGGGCGTAGCGCAGCCTGGTAGCGCATCTGCTTTGGGAGCAGAGGGTCGTCTGTTCGAATCAGACCGCCCCGACCAATTCCGCACTTTTGCCATCTGTTGCTTCCGCGTCAGGTTTTCTCCCTGTAGGGGAGTATTCGCCTCTTCCCGTTCCCACTTGGCTGCGGCGCGGGGGCGTAGGTTTTGCCTGGGCTCTGCCTGGGCTTTGTCTGCGTGATGCAAATTTGCGACAAGTTAGCATTAACTTTTTGGAAACCATTTGCGTCCTTTGCGAATAACAGGCTTATTCTGGTACTGTTTCGGTATACAGGTTTGGCATTCTGATCGGTCGTTCCATGAAATATGTGGCCAGCGGCACCAAACGCCGTGCTCTGCAAGGGGCGTCACTTTCTATCTTTCTTCTGATGGCCTGCAGCGGCGTTGCCGCCGCGCAGGGCACGACGTATTCCGTGTCCGACGAGGCAACGCAGCAGTTGGGCCGGACGATGAAATCGGCCTCCGTCGACGACGGGCTGGCGCTTGCCGAACTGGCGATCAGCGAAGGCCGTTACGAACAGGCCGTGGGCATCCTTTCCGGACTTCTGTTGCGGGCGCCCGACAACGCGACGCTGAAACTGCTGCTCGGTGATCTGTACTCCCGGATGGGCAGTTTCCCGCAGGCCAGAATTTACGTTGAAGAGGCGCTGGCTTCCGGCAAGCTTTCTCCGAAACAGGTTCAGGACGCCAATATCATTCTGGCCTTGATGGCAGGCGGCCAGCCCGAAGAAAAAGATCGGTTCAGTTTCGGCGGCAGTCTGTCCGCCGCGTTGCGTTACCGGAGCAACGCCTCCGGCGGCACCAACAACGATACGGTCCTGATCAACGACCAGGCGGTCGCGGTTCAGGACAACGCGCGGGAAGAGAAGGACTGGGACTGGTCGACGACGGCCTCCATCCGGCTCGGATATGAAATCACGCCTGATATCGCGATGGATACGCGCGGTTTCCTCTTCATCCGCAAGCAGAACCAGGAACAGCAGAACGACCTGGGGATCGTTGAACTGACGCCCGGGCTGCGGTTCGATCTGATCAAGGAAAAGGATCTTCAGGTTCGCGTGCGTCCCTATCTGATCGGCAGCGGCGCGACATTGGACGGACAGGCCGCGCTGTTGGTCGGCGGTGCCGGGGTGCAAAGTCAGCAACTCGTCAACCGGCGTATTATTTTCAGCGAGTCGGCTGAGTTCCGGCTTGTCGATTATCGCACCATCGACGGGCGCGCCGGGCTGGAAAACCTCGACGGCGACGAGAAACGTCTGACCGCCGGGGCGACCTATCTGTTCACCGAGACGCTGTCGGGTCGCCTCGACTATCGCGGCGTCTGGCGCGATACGCAGCAGGAATCCGACGACCGCGTTCAGCACAGGTATCGCGGGTCCATGACCTACCGCTATCCGTTCTCCTTCACGGACGACAAATCACGGATCAAATTCGCCGTCGCCTACACGGAATCGGATTTCGACGGGCCGGATAGGAATATTTCAGCCGTCACGACGAGAGAGGACGAAGAGTGGTCGTTCGATCTGTCCAACGCGACGCCGATCGCGGAGGATCTGACGGTTGATCTGTCCGCCAGCTATACGACGCGGGACAGCAACCTGCCGAACTTCGAGACCGAGGATACGTCGGTGTCCGCGGGCATCACGTGGCGGTTCTAAGGGCGGGTGAGATCGATGGAAGTGAGTATTTCAAGCATGTGTTCGATGGAAATGGATCGGGGCGAGTGACATGAACCGGTTCCATCTATTAGCCTCCGCCAGTCTGCTGACCTTCATCGTCGGCCAACCGGCCCTTGCCCAGGATGCGCCTGAAGTGGCCGGGTCGGCCATGGTGGCCATCCCCTCGATTCAGGCGGTACTCGGTGACGCCGCGCCGCGGACGATCGCCATCGGCAACGAGATTTTCCGTAACGAGCACATCACGACCGGACCGGAAGGGCATCTGCATATCCTGTTCCGGGACGAATCGAACATGACCCTTGGGCCCAATGCGGAAATCACGATCGACGAATATGTCTACGATCCGGTTTCCGGCACGGGCACGATGGTGGTGCAGCAGGCGGCCGGCGTCATGCGGTTCATAGGCGGCGCCATCAGTAAATCCGGGACAGTCAATATCGCGACCGTCGTCGGTACGATCGGCGTACGCGGCGGCGTTGCCCTTGTGCGTGTCCTGGACGGCGGCGGCATTCAGGCCTTCTTCGTCTTCGGTGACCAGATGACGGTCGAAAGCGTCAACGGCGATACCATTGCGATGGATACGGCCGGTTTTTCCTTCAGCATTTCTCCGGATGGCGAAATCAGCCCGCCTGCGGAAATCAACCCGGCCGATTTGGGCGAAGCGCTTAATGCGCTTGAGACGCCGGAAGGATCGGTGACGGCGGTGAATGTCCCCGACGCGGTTTTGAACAACCTGCAGGATCGGTTGGGACAGCAGGCGGTCGATCCGGATACCGGCCTGATCGATTCGCTCGAAGGCGCGGAACCCATCACGGTACGCGAGTTGGAGACAATCCTCGGCACGGATGTGCTGGAGGAGGAAGTCATCCAGGAGATCTTCGAAGAGCAGGCCCAGGAAATCGAGGAAAGCGGCTCCGGCGTCTGACGCGCGGGCCCACGTTTCGGCCGGTCAAATCGGCTCGTATCCCCATTTCTTCATCATCGACCCGCAAATGCGGTTGAACCGTTTGTGCTGATCGGGCGTCCAATCGGCCCAGCGCCGACGCGGGTCGAAGTCGTCCGGTTTCGGCTGTGGTGTGAAGTCGACCCGTCCCTCTTCCGTCCGGATTCCGAAGCTGGATCCTATGACGGGGAAATTCGTATCGGGCGCGCTGCCGTCGGGGAAGGGGGGCAGGCCGATTCGCTCCAGCACACCATTGAGGACGGGGGCGGGGTCGGCGACCAGCTTTTCGTACCGGATTGTCATGATCCTGCCGTCGCGTACCGCGTCCTGATGATCGGCCAATGTCTGGGTAATAAGCCGCATGCGTTGGACCCAGGAAGACGCCAGATGCTCCAGGGTGAAGGAAAGGCTCCATGCACTGCGAACATTCAGAAAGCTCTCGGCGATCGAGCGCGGGTCGCGAATGATCAGCAGGTAATTGGCGTCGGGAAACAGCCGCAGCCCCACCGGCCAATCCCCGGCAACGGGTGATTTCGACAGCGGGCGGCGGGTCGGGTCCTTGTCGCCGCCGATAAGGGACAGCAGCGCGTCGCCGATCACGGCCAGCATGTCATCGCGCGACACGGTGCCCAGCCCCGTATAGCTGCCGCCGTCCATGGCCTCCCACATCTTGAAGACGCCGTCGGCATAGTCGCTGAGATGGTTTGCGCCGACATTCAGATAGTCTTCCAGCACGTCGACGAAATACAGATCCGGATGGGTCTCCAGCATCGATTTGAGGTAATTCGTCCCGCTCCGGCCCATCGGGGCGACGATGAAGACCGGGGCCGGCAGTTCCGTTTTACGCATAATCCGTTATATCCTGAAGCTCGTCCAAAATGCCTTTGCAGCGACGGCCGTTCTCGGTTTCGGCGAAGGTTTTCAATGCCGCCAGTTTGGCCTGGGAAGACGAGAACCCGGCGATGCGGTGATCCAGCACGGGATGCTTGATGCGAACGCCGGGCTTCCCCGTCGCCGATAATTGACAGACCAGGGCGTACCAAAGGGCGTCGTCGGGGACGTCCGGAACGCCGCCGGCCTTGAGCAATGTCTTGCGCGACATCGCCATGGCCGATAGCAGTCCCGGCGCGTTTTCGATCATCGCCGTTTTGGCAACCTGAGCGACGCCGAGAGGCAGGGCCGGAGGTATCGGCCGTTCGGGGATGCCGCCGTAACTGAAGGCGATCGTGCGGAAACTGCAGGAAAAGGCATATCGATGATCGTCCAGTGCCGTCGGCGTCAGAACATCCCCCGGGTCGAGGAGAAGAACCAGCGACGATGATGTGAGGGCTAGGGCATTCCTTAGAATCCGCGCCTTTGTATCATTCACTGCCTGTGGAAAGCATTGCAGAAGAAACGGCCATTCCGGCGTAAGCAATTCCGGGGCGGTCAGGGAAATCTTGTGCAGGACGATGACTTCGCGCGCCGGCAGGCGTTGTGCCGCGATGGAAGAGAGGGTCCGCACCAAAGCGGTCTCGTCATCCACGCCGCCGATGACGACGCAGAAACTGCGTGTCGGCGGGTTGCTAAGCCATTTGTCTACCTCCCGATTGGCCGCGATGCCGAAGGATCTTCTGCTCAGGATGTGGGATTTCTTGTCGGCGAGATGCGCGAAGGCGGGCTCCCTCAGGAACTTGTCCACGTGGTAGAAAACGTGCTGCAGAAAGACGTCGGTGTCCTTGGTTATCCCACCTGCCCAGTTGTCATATTCGACCAGGCATTTTTTGACATGAACGAAGGTGTCGGGCGCGTTCATCCAGAGGCGGATGTAGAAATCGAAATCCTCGCCGATCCGCTGGGTTTCGCTGAAGCCGCCGGCGTCCCGCGCGGTGCGCGTCCGCATGACGACAAGGCTCATCGTCACAGCAGGCCCGGCGAGGTTCTCGGGAATGGCGTTCGGTTCCTGGCACGAGGCCGGGCGATCGATGTCGAGCGCGGAGAAACTGCGCCGAAGGTCGCTATAGACCAGGGTCGTGCCCGGATTTTCCCGAAAGGCGTCCAGCATCGTCTCAAGGTATTCCGGGTACCAGAAATCATCGCTGTCGAGGAAGGCGGTGTAAGGCGTTCGGGCGGCGTTCAGGCCCGTATTCGCCGCTCCGCCGGCGCCCTTGTTTTCCGCATGTCTGATCACCTGAACACGGTCTCCGAACGTCTCCTGGACGACGTCGGCGGTACCGTCGGTCGACGCGTCGTCGACCACGATGATTGGCTGCCCTTCGAGGGTTTGGGCCAAAGCGGAGCGGATTGTGTCGGAAATTCGGTCGCGACGGTTGAAGGCCCGGATGACCGTGGTCACGATTGGCTTGCCGGCGGGCATCGATGTTCCTGTCCGTGATTGATCGGGTGCGGCGGACGCGCTGATGTTCGGTTGTGTAGTCTAACACCGCCACGCCGGGAAACGCGAGGGGCGCGCTCAGGGACAATCGCCGGCTGCGGCCCGGATGCTATTCGCGCAACAAGCTGAAAAGACTGGTGAATCGGATGTTTGCGAACGGCTTGGCTGGCGCGGTTCTTGGCTGTATGCTGCGCCCCGCATGGAAGAGCTGGAGCTTGCGACGCATGGAAGTACGGATTTTCAAACCGGCCAAGACCGCGATGCAGTCGGGCCGTGGCAAGATCAAGGACTGGATCATGGAATTCGAGCCGACGGACCGGGCCATGCCGGACGACCTGATCGGCTGGGTCGGGTCGGCGGACACCCGCAAGCAGGTGACGCTTCACTTCCACACCAAGGAAGAGGCGGTGGAATACGCCAAGAAGCACGGCCATACCTATACGGTTCAGGAAGAAAAGACCCGCAAGATCAAACCGAAGGCCTATGCGGACAATTTTTCCTATTCCCGCCTGCAGCCCTGGACGCATTGAGGGCGAAAGCCTGATAGAAACCGGAAGGCAGAATTGCCGGCAGGCGCGGCCGTCCTGACCGGCATTCGGCGAGATGGCATTCCGCCGCGAATTCCGCTATAGGCACCCCATCACGCCAAAGGCCCCGTAGCTCAATTGGATAGAGCACTGGTCTTCTAAACCAGTTGTTGCAGGTTCGAGTCCTGCCGGGGTCGCCAAAAATCTGTGCCCGACCCGGACACATAGGTAGCAGATTGTCCCTAAGACATAGGTAACAGACTCGAGCCGAGTGGTGTGTCGATGGTTTGCAGGGCTCTCTGTTCCAGATCGATGTATTCCAGGTCGCAAAACCTGCCGTGCTTCCGGCACCGGTCCAGACCGGTCACCGCATCGGCGCGGAGAGACCGCGTCTCTTCGGTTCGCCTCCGCGGGTTGCCAATGCGCTGAACACGATGATGCCTGTCCCGATCAATGCCTCGATGTTTGGGAATTCCTGGAACAGGAAAAAACCGACGACGATGGCAAAGGCAATGCGAAGGTAGGGGTATGGGGCGAGGGCGGAAACCTCTCCAATCCGATAGGCCTCTACGGTCAGAATCATGCCGATCGTGCCCAGTCCGCCCGACAGGAAGAGCATTCCGACAAGTTCAGGGTCGAGCGGGCGCCAATCGTTGATCACGCCGGGCATTGCGCCGATCGTGGTAATGAGGCCGATATACAGCATGATGGTCGGTGTTGATTCGCTGCGGGTGAGCACGCGGTTCAGGAATACCAGGGCCGCGGCGGCCAGCGCTGCGATCAACCCATAGAGGATACCGAGATTGAATTCCGCCTCAATGATGTCGCTCGGTCCGGCAGCGAGCACGACACCGACAAAGCCGAGAAAGGTCAGCGCCCATCGCATTTTTGAGACCTGCTCCTTTAACAAGGGGCCCGCAAGAACGACGACGAATAGTGAAGTCGTGAAGGTCAGGGTCGTCGCCATGGCGATATCAAGGCTTTGGAAGCTGCGGTAATAGAAGAACCAACACAGCAAACTGGTCAGGCCGCGTATCAAATGGAGACCGGGGCGGCCGGTTTTCACAAGGCTGGGGCGTGTCATCAGGATGTAACCCAGCACGATGACCAATTGCACCGCTGCGCGGGCGAATACCACCTGGCCATTGCTTGCTTCGCCCGCCAAGAGCCGGACGACTGTGACTTCACCCGTGAAGACCGCGGCCGCAAGTGCGAGGAGCAGCGCGCCTCGCCCGTTGTTGACCGATTGTGCGTTGATCATTTTTGTCGATAGGGGGCGTAGAGGTCGGGCAGCTGATTGCCGATTTTGTCCAGAATGCAAATCCAGGCGCGAATGCCGTCGTCGATCGCGGAGAGCCTCAGGAACTCGTTCGGCGCATGAAACTGCTCATCGGCTGTCGAGAAGGAGAACATGACCGTGTCGATCCCAAGTTCGCGCGACACGAGATCGGACAAGGGCAGTGTCGCGCCGATGCGGACGCGGACAGGTTTTTCACCCAAGGTTTCCGACAGGGCCTCCTCAGCCGCCATCAAAAGGGGATGCTTGGCAGGCACAGTGTAGGCTTTCGTCCAGCCACGGTCGGCGGTGAAGGTCAATTCCACGCCGGGCGGCACGAGGGCTGCGATATGCGCCTTCACCGCGTCACGGATGGCTTCGGGTTTCTGCCCCGGTACAAGGCGCATGGTGATCTTGGCGTGGGCCTCGTTCGGAATGACGGTCTTGCTGCCGGCCCCCTGGTAACCGCCCCACATGCCGTTCACTTCAAGGGTTGGGCGGTCCCACAGCCGTTGCAAAGTGGTGTAGCCCGTTTCGCCCTTCTCCGACGCGCCGACCCCGCCGGCCCAGGCGGCACCGTCGAAGGGAATAGCGTGCAGATCCGCTTCGGTTGCGGGATCGGGCATGACGATGCCGTCGTAGAAGCCTGGCACGGTGACGCGGTTGTCCGTGTCATGCAGGGCGGCGATGACACGCGCCATTTCGTGCAGGGCATTGGGAACCGCGCCGCCATAGCGGCCGGAATGCAGATCCATGTCGGCGGTCTTCAGCGAGAATTCGAAGCCGCCATTGCCGCGCGACCCGACATTGACCGCGGTCAGATCGGCCCGCCAGCGGGCGCCGTCGGCCGACAGGATTGCGTCAGCAGCCAGCAGATCGGCATTCTGTTTCAGGATATTGGGCAGGGATGGGGACCCGGTCTCCTCCTCGCCCTCCAGCAGGATTTTCACATTGATCGGCAAACCGCCCCGCACCTCGAGATAGGCGCGCATGGCTTCCAGCGCGATCATGGTCGGTCCCTTGTCGTCGGAAATCCCACGCGCATAGAGGCGTCCGTCTCGCTCCTGCATTTCGAAGGGAGGAGACTTCCAGCGGTCCAGCGGATCCGGGGGCTGCACGTCGTAGTGACCGTAGACCAGCATGGTCGGCGCGCCCTCGGCATTCAAGCATTCGGCGTAGAGAGCCGGATGTCCCCCGACACCGCCGTCGAGCTCCCTGATGCCGGAAAAGCCCATGCCGTCCAGAAAGCCCGTCAGGAACCGGCGCGCATCGCGCATGCCCGCCGCATAGGCCGGATCGGTGCTGACGGACTGACAATTGAGATAGATCCTCAGGCGTTCAAGGAATTCGGATCGCCCGGACTGAATTTCGCCCATTAAGTCGGAATTCATCGATGGCCCCCATCCACCGACAGGATCTGTCCGGTGATCCAGTCCGCCTGATCCCCGACCAGGAAGGCGACCGCATTGGCGATATCTTCCGGTTTACCTAACCGGCGCAGGTGAATGTTCTCGACCAATGCCTTTTGTCCGTCGGGTCCATAGCTTTCCCACTGACGCCTTGTTGCGTCGTTGGACAGTACGAAGCCGGGTGCGACGGAATTGACCGTGATCCCGAAAGGGCCCAGTTCCAAGGCCAATTGCTTGGTCAGCCCGACCAGCGCGTGTTTCGATGCCGTATAGGCCTGGATCTTCGTCAGGCTGGGCTTCAATCCGGCGCCGGAACTGATGGTGACGATGCGTCCGGCGCCGGCCTTCTTCATCGCCGGCGCGAACATTTGTGTCAGGAAGAAAGCGCTGTCCGCATTGGCGGCGAAGATGGCGCGCCAATCTTCCTCGGGCACATCCTCCACCGGGTGGTGGACCTGGCCGCGCACGCCGCCGGCCGCACTGACCAGGACCGTCGGTGCGCCGTGATGCTTTTCGATCTCGCGGGCCAATCGGGCGACATCGTTCCGGTCGCCCAGGTCCGCCGTATGGCCGGGCAGGCCCAGTTCCGCCTGTGCAGCCTCGAAAGCCGGTCCGGGCATATCGGTAACGACCACGTCCATGCCGTCGTGATGAAGCTTGCGCGCGATGGCGGCGCCGATGCCACCGACCACGCCGGTAACGAGTGCGAGGGTCATGCGGCAGCCACCCCACGAAGAACCTTGTCCAGTTCCATAAAGGTGTCCTTGCTTTGCGGTCGCTTGCCGTCTTCGATGTCGTGGATCAGTTCCACGAGACGCGCCAGGACGGGGACGTCCAAGCCGTGCCTAGCAGCGATTTTGACGATGATGCCGATCTGCGGGTCGACTTCCGTCCGGCGTTTCCGGACGGCCAAATCGCGCCAGATTCCGGAATGTGTCTTGGCTGTCCTCGACGTGAATTCAGCCAAGGCCGCTATGGATGCCAGGGCATCCGCATCGGTTGCCGTTTCACTGTAGGCGACGGCATCGAATCCATTGAACCCGCGCGGTGAAATCTTCTCCGCTTGCGCAACCTTCATGACCTCGCGCCCCAGTGCGATCAGCACCGGCACCCGGTCAGGGTCCGAAAAGTTGGCCGACATGCTGTCCGGCGTCAGCGCCGTGGCGAACAGCTGCGCGCCGTAACCGAGCTTGCCCCACAGATAGGACCAGATGTTGTCGGTCAGCACTGCTTCCGGCTCGAAGACTTTCAGCAGGTCGAACATCTCACGCGTTCTGTCGCGGATGCTGCCGTCGATCTCCCCGACGACCACCGCGCCGCGATTTCCGAACAGGATGCGCCCCGGTCCCTGCCAGTCGCTGCCGTAGTTGACGAAGGCGCCCATGGTTCGCTCCGGCCCGGCCAGGTCGGCAATCAGATGTTCGTTCAGACCGTTCTGGGCGGACAGCACAAAACCGTCTTCCGCCAGGTGCGGCAGCAGCATTTTCATCGCTGCTTCCGTCGCCTGTGCCTTCACCGCCAGGATGACGCGGCGGTATTTTCCGGTCACCTGTCCAGGTGTGGCGGCGGGGACGCTCTGCGTGAATTCCTCAACCGGTCCTTCGATATGCAATCCGGTTTGATTGCAGGCCGCAACATGGTCAACGTCGATATCGACCATCAGTACCGGATGACCCGCGCGCGCCCAATAGGCGCCAAGGATACCGCCGATTGCCCCGGCGCCCCAAATCAGAATCGTGTCGTCGTTTGCCTTCGCAACCATCACCGTTCGTCCCAGTTCGGCCAGGGACCTTCGATGGCTTCGCGGGTTTCCTCGACGCCGGCCTGCCAGACCTTCATCGCCTGATCGTCCGGCATCTGCCAGGGCCCGCCGAAATTACCGTCGCCCAGCAGTTTCTTCGCGTCATGCGGGGCCGCCGCCTTCACGGCGTCCAGATTGACGACCGGCTTTTCTCCCTCCGGGGCAGGCGCGTGGGGCAGCCGGGTCCAGGGGAAGTTTTCCATCCAGTTGGCGTGACTGCCGACCGGGTGAACCTCTTTCACCGCTTGCATGGTCTTGGGCGCCGCCCACCAATTATGCAGGCGGACGGAGATGTCGCCGTAATCTGCCATAAGTTCCTGGGCCAGCGCGCCGATCGGATTGTTCCCGCCATGGCCGTTGACCATCAGGATGTTGCGGAAGCCGCTGCGGCGCAGCGACCCGATGACGTCGCGCATAAGCCCCATCAAGGTCTCGACACGCAGGGTGACCGTGCCCGGATAGGCGCTGAAATACGGGGTGAGACCGTACGGAATGACCGGGTAGACGGGAACACCCAGCGGCTCGGCGGCTTCCTTGGCGACCCGTTCGGCCAGAATGACGTCGACGCAGAGCGACAACTGCGCGTGCTGTTCGGTGGATCCGATGGGAAGGACGCAGCGCGGGTCCTTGGCGACCTGCTTTTCGACATCCATCCAATTCATTTCCGCAATCATCATTTCTCGGTCTTCCCCACTTCCTGTGCATTGATTGAGTCCGGTATCTCGTCTGAGAGCGGTGCACAGTTCAGCACCACTTTCGCCAACAGATTGGACAGGGTCTTGAGTTCGTCTTCTTTGAGGCAGTCCAGCATTTCCCGTTCACGCATTTCGAAAACCGAAACGGTGCGGTCGAACAGCGCGCGGCCCGATTCGGTCAGGAACAGGGCCTGGTTTCGCCGATCGTTCTCGTCCTGCTCACGATAGATCAGGCCGTCTTTTTCAAGTTTTGCCATGGCGCGCGACAGGCTGTTCTTCGGAAAGCCGGAAGAGTGGGCGATGTCCCGGGCCTGGCCGCCTTCGCAAAGTGCGATGGAATAGATCACGACATATTCTATACGGCTGAGCCCCTCCGTCTTCTGAACCCATCCATAGCAGGGCGTATTGTAGCGGAGCGCCAGATAGTTGAGGCGGAAGGCAAACGGGCAGGGGTTCGTCCACAGCTTGGCCTCGGTCATCTCGTCCATTCCCGATACCCCACCGCTTCGTCGGTTCACGACAAAGTCATTTGCCAATGGCATGTTTTCCACCCCCACTTTAAACTTTATTAGTTCCATATAGAACTTGACATCAGCACTATTCCGTAACACCGTCAAGCTTGTAAGTTCCAGGTGGAACTAATTTGGCATACACAAACTTGGACGGGGGAGCAATGAAAGCAAAGCGATTTTTGGCATCTTTGGCTGTTGCCTTGGGTGTTGCAGTGTCCGCAGCCAGCGTGTCTGCGCAGACGCTCACAATGGGGGTCCGGGGCGGCCCGGAATCCTTGGATCCGCACTATTCGGCGCTGGGCAGTCATGCCGAAGCGGCCAAGCATATCTATGACACCCTGGTCTGGTCCGGGGACGATCTGCAGATCGAACCGGGTCTAGCGACTTCCTGGAAGCCGCTGAACGAGACGACCTGGGAATTCAAGCTGCGGGAAGGCGTCAAGTTTCATGACGGTTCGACCTTCGATGCGGAAGACGTGAAGTTTTCTATTGAACGCATTCCGCAGGTCAGCGGCCCGACGACGACGACGATCTATGTTCGCCGCGTCGAGTCGGTCGAAATCATCGACCCGTACACGATCCATATCCACACCAACGGTCCGGCGGCAACCCTGCCGTACGACTTCGTCCGCCTTTTCATCGTCAGTGCCGAGGCATCGAAGGACTACTCAACGAAGGAAACCGCTCCGGCGGGATTCAACGGCGGTCCGGCCGCGGTCGGCACCGGCCCGTATAAATTTGTCAGCTGGGAGCCCAAAGGCGACCTGGTGCTGGAGCGTTTCGACGATTACTGGCGCGGCAAAGGGGCCTGGGAAAAGGTGATCCGCAAGGAAATCCCGAATGACAGCGCGCGTCTGGCGGCCCTGAAGGCCGGTCAGGTCGATATCATCAACTATGTGTCCTCCGTCGATTATCTCGCCTTGCAGCGGGACGCATCGGTCGACGCGGTTGTCGGCGACAGCGTCTACATCATGAACCTGCAGCTGGATCAGCGTCCCGACACGCCGAAGGTCTATGCTATCGACGGGTCCAAGCTGGCGGAAAACCCGCTGCGGAATCCGAAGGTCCGCGAAGCGATCGATCTGGCCATCGACCGTGAAACCATGGTCCAAATCGTCCTGGAAGGCCTGGGCAAGCCCGCCAACCAGATGATGCCGCCCGGTTTCTTCGGTTCCAGCGAAAAGATCCCCGCCCGCACGCATGACGCTGCGAAGGCGAAGGCGCTGTTGGCCGAAGCCGGTTATCCGGATGGTTTCCAGATCGACCTGTACTGCACCTCCGACCGCCTGCCGGGCGACGGTGCGATTTGTCAGGGCCTGGGTCAGATGTTCAGCCAGATCGGTATCAAGACGAACGTCAATGCCATTTCCAAGACCGTCTATTTCCCGGCCCAGTCGCGCCTGGAATATTCAGTCTTCATGAACGGCTGGGGCACGCTGACTGGTGAGGCGTCCTATACGCTGGGTGCGTTGGCGCATTCCAACAATCCGGACGTCAAGATGGGGGCCTTCAACCGCGTCGCCTACAAGAACGACAAGGTTGACGAGCTGATGCAGAAGGGCGCCATGACGCTGGAAGCGGACCCGCGCCGTGCGCTGTATGAAGAAGCGATGGAACTGACCATGGCCGACCGGGTCTACATTCCGGTTGTCCAGCTTCAGACCGTGTGGGCGACAAAGGCCGGGAAGCTTACTTTCCCGCCGCGCTTTGACGAAGACACGCTGGCTTTCTTCATAAAGCCGAAGGGTTGAGTCACTATGGCCGGGGAGGGGTTTCCTTCCCGGCCAACCATTTCTTGATAGGTACAAGGCTCAATCGGTCATGCTGGGGTTTGTTATTCAACGCCTGATTCAGGCCAGCCTGGTCATGGCGGCGATGTCCGTTCTTGTCTTCGTTGGGGTTTACGCCATCGGCAATCCCATCGAAATCATCATTCCGCCCGAAGCCACGCAGGAAATTCGCGAGGCCACGATTCGCAGCCTGGGGCTCGATCTGCCCTTGTGGAAGCAGTATTTCATTTTCCTCGGCAATCTTACGGAGGGCGATTTCGGCCGCTCCTTCATCTATAATCTGCCGGTTCTCGAACTTATCCTGGGTCGGCTGCCGGCCACGCTGGAACTGGTGCTGATCTCCATTGTCTCTGCTACCGTTTGCGGCGTGGCGCTGGGCATTTATGCCGGGTACCGGCCGGACAGCCTCATCGCGAAAACCATTATGGCGGTTTCGGTGCTCGGCTTTTCCGTGCCCAGTTTCTGGGTAGGCTTGATCCTGATCCTGACCTTCGCGGTGAATCTTGGCTGGCTGCCCGCGGGCGGCCGGGGAGAAACCGTCACGCTGTTCGGCGTGGAATGGAGCTTCCTGACCTTCGACGGGTTGTCCCATATCGTTCTGCCGGCGTTGAACCTTGCCTTCTTCAAACTGGCCATGATGATCCGTCTGGCGCGCGCGGGAACGCGGGAAACCATGCTGACCGATACGATCAAGTTTGCGCGCGCCGCGGGCATTTCCGAAGGACGCATTTTGCGCCGTCACCTGCTGAAATTGATTTCCATTCCGATCATCACGGTCTTCGGCCTGGAGCTTGGCTCGACGCTCGCTTTCGCCGTGGTGACCGAGACGATCTTTTCCTGGCCCGGTGTCGGCAAGTTGATCATCGACAGCATCGCCGTGCTCGACCGGCCGGTCATGGTCGCCTACCTGATTTTGACGGCGCTGCTTTTCGTGATGATCAATCTGACTGTCGATCTGGTCTTCGCGCTCATTGATCCGCGCATCCGCGCCAAGGGGGCATGATGTCGGCTTCGGATACCCAATCGCCGTTTCGGCTGTTCTGGCGGGAATTCGCTGAAAACAAGTTCGCCGTTGCCTCCCTGGTCGTCGTCGTTTTGTTGGCGCTGGCCGCCTTCCTGGCGCCGCTGCTGGTCCCCCAGGATCCGTATAATCTGGAATTGCTATCGCTGATGGATGCACGGCGGGCGCCGGGCTTCGTGGGCTCGGGCGGTTACGTCCACGTGCTGGGAACGGACCCGCAGGGGCGGGACCTGTTATCGGCCATCTTCTACGGCTTGAGGATCTCGATCATCATCGGCTTGGCGGCGGGCGTGATCGCCCTTGTGCTGGGCACGATCGTCGGCATTTTTGCGGCCTATGCGGGGGGCTGGATCGAGACCGTGCTGATGCGGATCATCGATCTGCAGCTTTCCTTCCCGGCCATTTTGCTGGCGCTGGTGCTGGTTGCGCTGCTCGGGCAGGGCAAGGGGCAATTGATTGCCGCGCTGGTCGCCGCCCAATACGCCTATTTCGCGCGTACATCCTATGGCGCGGCCAAGGCCGAACGCCGCAAGGACTATGTCGAGGCGGCCCTGGCGACACCGCTGCCGGGATACAAGGTCGCCGTTCGGCACCTGCTGCCGAACTGCATGCCGCCCCTGATCGTCGTGGCGACGGTTCAGATCGCGAATGCCATTTCGCTTGAGGCAACCTTGAGCTTCCTGGGCCTGGGCTTGCCGGTAACGGAGCCCAGTCTCGGCATGCTCATCTCGAACGGGTTCCCCTATATGATGAGCGGCCGGTACTGGATATCGGTCTTCCCGGGCATCGCACTGATCATCCTGATCGTCGCCATCAATGTCGTCGGCGACCAGATCCGCGACCAATTCAATCCGAGGCTTCGCAAATGACCGTGGTTCTCGACGTTCAGGACCTGTGCACAAGTTTTCACACCCGCGGCGGTGTCGTGAAGGCGGTGAACGGCGTCAGCTTCAGCCTGCGCAAGGGTGAGGTGTTGGGGTTGGTCGGCGAATCCGGATCGGGCAAGACGGTCACCGGCTTTTCTCTGCTGGGCCTGGTCGATGCGCCGGGGCGGATCGACCGGGGCAGGATCATCCTAAACGGCCAGGATTTGGTCGGGTTGCCTGAGCGCGAGTTGCGCAAGCGCCGGGGGCGGGACATTGCGATGATCTTCCAGGATCCGATCGCGACTTTGAACCCGCTGCTCTCTATCCGCACCCAGATGAAGATGGCGCTGGATGCCCATGGCTCTCTGTCCGCTGCCGCGTCGGAACGGCGCTGCGTGGAGGTTCTGGACAAGGTCGGGATACCGGATCCGCGCTCGCGGCTCGACAACTACCCGCATGAATTTTCGGGCGGCATGCGCCAACGCGTCGCCATCGCCATCGCCCTGCTGCACAACCCGTCCGTTATCGTGGCGGACGAACCGACGACGGCGCTGGACGTTTCCATCCAGGCCCAGATCCTGCACGAAATGCGGAACCTGGCGCAGGAAACGGGCACGGCGCTGATCTGGATCAGTCACGATCTGGCGACGGTTTCCAGCCTCGCCTCCCGTCTGCTCGTCATGTATGCGGGCAGGGTCGTGGAGGAGGGGCCGACGGCCGAAGTGCTGAACGATCCACAACATCCCTATACGCGGGGATTGATCGATTCTCTGCCCGCAACGGCGGAACCCGGTAAGCCGCTGCGCCAAATTCCGGGGACCACGCCATCGTTGTTGTCGCTGGGTGAGGGGTGTCCCTTCAAACCGCGCTGCGCCCATGCGTCCGATCAATGCGACAAAGCGCCGGATGTTGCCGTCCTGAAAGACCGCGCTTGGCGCTGCCACCATCCCCTTGCCATGGAAAGGGCTGTCTGATGGATGCCTTTTTCGAAGTCTCGAATGTGGTGCGGGAATTCCGTCCCCCGGTGACCCTGGGGGACAGGATTGCCGCGAAGCTTGGCGCCAAGGTTGAAATGCGGTCGGTGAAGGCCGTCAACGACGTTTCTCTTGTCCTGGAAAAAGGCAAGACGTTGGGACTGGTAGGGGAATCCGGTTGCGGAAAGTCCACGCTGGGAAAGGTGGCCGCCGGCATTCTGACGCCGACCGCCGGCAGCGTGCTGTTGGACGGCAAGCCGGTCATGCTCGACGGGCGCAAGCAGACCACACGGGTTCAGACGGTGTTTCAGGATCCCTTCGCGTCGCTCGACCCGCGCATGAAGGTCGGGGACGCGGTGGCGGAAGGCCCGATCGAACACGGTCTCGTGCCTCGATCCGACGCGCGGGCTTACGTTTTGGATTGGTTTGCTCGCGTCGGGCTGGACCCGACCTATGCCAACCGGTACCCGCATCAATTCTCCGGCGGGCAACGTCAGCGCATTGCCATCGCCCGTGCGCTTGCCATGAAACCGGATCTATTGATCTGTGACGAGCCTGTCGCCTCGCTCGACGTTTCGATCCAGGCGCAGGTTATCAACTTGTTCCTGGACCTTCGCCGGGACCTGAACCTGACCTGCCTGTTCATCAGCCACGACCTGTCCGTGGTCCGGCATGTCAGCGATCGTGTGGCGGTCATGTATCTGGGACGGATCGTGGAGGAAGCGCCGACGGAAGCCCTTTTCGAGGCACCGGCACACCCTTATACACGGGCGCTGATCGCCTCCATCCCCAAACTGGTGCTGAACCAGGATACCCTGGTGCAGTTCGAGCCGATTGCGGGTGAGATACCGTCACCTTTGTCCCCGCCGCCCGGTTGCCATTTCGCCCCGCGCTGTCCGCTTGCCGCGGATCGGTGCCGGGAGGAGGTGCCTGTATTACGCGCGTTTGAGGAATCCCGTCGCGTCGCGTGCCATTTCGCCTGATGCGATCATCGCGAAGCGTTGATCATTATTTCGCATATTAGCGTGCAAAGCTGTGGCCGGCGCCCGCCATCTGCCTCGCGGGAGGCTTGAGCGGGGAGTTTTCCCGGGGGACGGCAAGCGCAGCTATCCGTTCGCTGTTTCCGGAAGCAGTATGGTCTGAACCGCACCTGTCTTACCGAAGCAACAGTCTCGCGGTGTTCTCGTCGGTCAGCAGGCTGTTGGCATATTTGCCGGTCAGTGCAGCACGGACGGGCGGCACACGAAGATTCCCAGACGCAACGATGACGACGGGCCGTGTTTGGTTCCGTTCCGGCAGATAGGAGGTCAATCGTGCGTGATAGTCTGCGTCGACAATGCTGCCATCCGAGTCGATCGCGAAGCCGAGAAACTCTCCGACCGCCCCGCGCTTTCTGGCCTGTAGCATCTCGCCCTCATTGATGAACCCGTCACGGAGCAGCGACGCGTCTTCGCCCCAATAACCGATACCCATGATCAAAAGGCGCGCATTGGTCAGCAGTCCGTTGATGCGGGCGAAGCCGGGTTGTGCCTGAAGCACTTCGCGCTCCGCTTCCGTCTCGGTGACGACCGGCATCGGCAAAGGATAGCAGTCGGCCCCCATTCGATTGGATATTCGGGTCACGACGTCATGATTTCCCGATTTTCCATCTCTTGTCAGATTGCCCATCATCGACGCACAGCGGCAGTCGGGGCGGTCGATCTGGCTAAGATGGTTCGAGACCTGATGCATCGTCTTCCCGTTCCCGACCCCGATCGTCATCGAGTCCTTGTTCTGCAGGACGGTCTCGAGATATTGCGCACCGAGCGCGCCTACGGTGGCAAGATCCTCCTGTGAATCGGTTTCGTTCGGAGCGACATCGCAATACAGAAGTCCGTAGCGGTCCTTCACCTGTTCGGCCAGTTCAATGCACTCGGTCAGGCCATGGTTCAGGCGAAATTCAATCAGTCCTTCCTTATGGGCCAGCGCTATGAGCCGCTGCACTACCTGGCGGGATACCTGAAGTTCCTGAGCAATCTGATCTTGGGTCCGGTTCCTCGCATAGGACATCCACGCAGCGCGCGCGGCGAGGTCGAGCCGCCGGTCCGTTTGCTCCTCTCCAATGCCGTTCCGTCCACGTGACCGCATCGACGGTGAACCTCCTTCCGCACTTCTGCAGGCGGTAACGGGCAAATCCGGTGAATGCCCAATGATGGTGTAAAGTTTATGCCGGGTGCGTCCGGCAGGCCAAGCGGCGTGATTGTAGACGTGAGAGGCGTCAGGCGGGACCGAACAGACCGAGACCGGCGACCTCTACCGGGCAACGCAAGAGTGTTCCGGACTCCGACTCGGTGATGAAGAGTTCCTTGTTGTCCACGCCTCCGAACGCTGCGTTGGTCGTATGCAGGCCTTTCGGGGAGACAATTCGCCGAACGATTTCGCCACGGGGGTTAGCCTGCCAGATCGTGCCCAGGCCGATATGACAAATGACTAGGCCCCCGTCGCGGTCGATTGCGAGACCATCCGGACCCTGCCCGCCCGACATCTGGATGAAAAGACCCACTTTCGCGACCCCGCCGCCCGGCAAGAGCGGCACCCGCCAGATGCTGTTGCCGCGCGTTGCCGCCACATAGAGAACCTGATTGTCCGGTGAAAGAACGAGACCGTTCGGACTGGGCACGTTGTTGAGCAGTAGTTCCGGGGTTCCGTCCGAGCGGACACGGAAGACACGCCCGGTCGGATCGTGCAGTCCCGTCATTCCCTGATCGGTGAAAAAAAGCTCCCCCGACAGAGAGAATGTAAGGTCGTTCACGGCTTTCAAACGCTCGAGGTGGTGGCGCTGCAGGTAAGGCTTGATCGTGCCGGACTGAGGATCGAAGACCATGATCCCGTTCTTGTAATCGGCGATGAACAGCCTGCCGTCGGCATGGAAGGCGAGGCCGTTGGGTTCCCCGTCGTAGGTGATCATGACCTCGAACTCACCCTCGGGAGAAACCTTGAAGATCCGGCCGTATGCAATGTCGACGCACCACAGGTTTCCCTCCCGGTCGAAAGCCGGTCCTTCAAGTAGGGAATGCTCCGGCTGGTTTCCGGGTTGTCCTTCACGCCACTCCGAGGGTTCCCCATGCATGCGCAGGCTGTCGGGAAGCTCCGTGAAGATTGATGCTTCGATTGTAGTGGGTTGGGCGAACATTCGGTGCACCTCTTTTCTAGTGTCCTCGCATGAACTCGGGTAGCAGCAATGCGATCCGGGGTTCTGCGTACATCAGGAAGCAGAACGCGACGATCATCACCGCATAGGGCAACGACGAACGACCTATCACGCTCAACGGGGCGTTGCTGATCGACTGCACGGCGAAAAGGTTCAGGCCCATCGGGGGGGTCAAGGCGCCGAGTTCGATAAGCAGGACGATGATGACCCCGATCCATACCGGATCGTAGCCGACGGCCATGAATACCGGGAACAGGACCGGGACGGTTAGCAACATGATGGACAAGCCGTCGATGAACATCCCGATTACGGCGTAGAGCAGGATCAGCAGGCAGAAAAAGGCGAAGGGTCCTATCCCAGCACCGGCGATTGCTTCGGACAGACCACGCCCGACGCCTGAAGAGACGACGGCGAAACTGAGGAATTGGGCATTGATGGTGATGAACATCACGACACAGCTTGTGACAACGGCGTTCCGCAGGGCGGCGACCAGAGAGGCGGACGTCAAATCGCGGTAGGCCAGGCCGAGGATGAGCGCCAGGGCGCATCCAAAGCCCGCTGCTTCCGTCGGTGTTACGACTCCGGTGTACATGCCGCCGATGACGGCCAGGATCAACAGCGCCACGGGCAAGCTGTCGACAATGCCGCTGTAAAGCGGTTTCGTTATATCCGTTGCTTCCGGTGCGGGAGCCAAATCGGGGCGGCGGTGCACCCGCACGGCGATATAGGCGATGAAAAACAGCGCCAGGAGCATTCCGGGTAGGACACCGGCCATGAAAACCGACAGCACCGAGGTCTGCGTGATCGATGCATAAACGATCATCGGGATGCTGGGTGGGATCAGAATGCCCAGGCATCCGCCCCCTGTCAGGGAGCCAAGTGTCAGAGTGTCCTTGTAACCGCGGCGGCGCATTTCCGGCACTGCGACTGTGCCAACGGTCATTGCGGTGGCCACGGTGGACCCGGCCAGGGCCGAGAATGCCGCGCATCCGACGATGTTCGAATGGGCGAGCGCCCCTGGAAATCGACGTAACAGAATGGCGATCCCGCCATAGAACCGACTGGCCAGACCGCTGCGAAGGATGATTTCCCCCATCAAGACGAAGAGCGGTATTGCCACCAGGGTGAAGCTCGTCGTCGTGTTCCAGACTATGTCCCCGAAAGTGGGCCACAGACGCGTGCCGCTGGCGAGCGTGACGCCGACGACCCCGACGAGCCCGATGGCGGTGCCGATCAGGGCGCCCCCGAACAGCAAGCCGCACAGGAGAACGCCGTAGAGCGCTAGTGCAACAGTCCAATCCATTGCTGAAATCCTATCTGCCCGCGCCGTAGAGCCTACTTACGAATTCTTCGGTGAAGGAGAGGGAGAGCAGAAAAAAACCGAACGGAATGACCGCTTGAGGGATCCAGAGCGGCGTCTCCGACGCGAAGGCCGATGCCGAACCGAAAAGCCAACTGAGCGACCAGGTTTGATAACCGGCATAGGCTGAGAAGGCGGCCAAGACGACACTGGCCAGGCTTGCGATGGCCAGTGCCGCGGATCTTGTTCGCCGTCCCATGAGGCCCAGGCCCATTTCGACCTTGAGAAGAGCGCCCGAGCGATGCGCATACATGAGGCCCGACAGGATGACGACGGTCAAACCATAGCCTCCGTACTCATCTGCGATGAGGGTTGAGACACCGAACAGGTATCGCGTGACGATTTCGATGTTCATCACACAGAAAACCAGAACCAGCGTAACCATTGACACACCGACAAGGAATCCGGCGATGAGGTCCAGCATACGTCTGACGCCACGCAGCCAGGGCGGCAACGCGGCGTCAGATGACGCTGAGGGAGGTTTGGCCGATGCCATGCCCTTCGACCTTAGAGGGCGCAGGCGGCGCTGACGCGATCGAGCAGGTTCTTCGCGGTCTCACCGTTCTTGTCTGCCCACGCCTGCCAGATAGCTTTGGTCGTTTCCTTAGCCAAGGCAAAGTCGGCATCCGACGGGGTCAAGAGTATCATGCCCTCGGCGGTGAGGTTCGCCTCAGCTTCCTTGGCAGCCGCTCCGATCGCCGCGCGGAACTTATCCTGCCAGGCTTTCGCAGTTTCATCCAATGCCGAACGTGTGGCATCGGACAGGTCCTGATAGGCGCCCTCGTGAACGGCGATCAACTGATCCGTCATGGTGAAGTTCAGCATGTAACCGTATTTGACGACTTCGTAGAACTTCCAATCATAAGCGGGGATGACGGCCGTAATTGCACCGTCGACCACGCCGCGTTGGAGGGCCGGGATGACCTCGGACGGCGTGATGGCGACGCCCGATGCGCCGAGAAGATCGAGCATCTCCACCTGCATTTTATTCCATGTGCGGACCTTGCGGCCTTCCAGGTCGCCAATCACCGATACGTCTTCCCGCAACCAGACCTGCTGCGGCGGCATGGTCCAACCGGCCAACGCACGCACCTTGAATTTGTTCCGTAGGTGCTCATCGAAGATCGGCAGCGAATCCGTGATCGCCTTGTAGAACTGATCGGTCGATGTGCAGATGAAGGGAAGTCCGAAGACCGTCAACTCGGGAACATCGCCCGCAACCGGACCGATTCCGAGGTCGGCGATCTGGATTTGGTTCGTGGCCAGCGCCTTCAGAACATCCGTATTCTTGTAGGGCAGTTCGCCGGAAGAAAAGACCTCGATAACGAGATCGCCGTTTGTCGCCTTCGCGACGTCCTCCGCAAATTCCCTATAGAGTTTGGTCGGCTTGTCGTTCGTTGCAAAGGGGGTGAAGAGGGACCATTTGGTTTCCGCTTGCGCCTGCGCCGTCAAAGCAACGAACGCCACGCCTGCGGTCATGATGAGTTTCCGAAATGACACTGCAGTTTCCTCCGAGTTCAAGTTCCGTTTTTGGACTTGTTATCTTGTCGACGAGCGCGCGGGTACGGCGCCCTGCCCCTTCTGCACCTGAAGTTCCGCCAGTCCAGCCTGGGGCCCTCTCAGGTCCATGCGAGAACGATCATTTGATCGACATTCGATATATTGTTCATTTTTGGCTATCGAGTCAATCTGGATGGCGTCTGTGAAAGAGGTCTGCCTAAGGATCTCTACGGGCGACGCGGACAAGGCTGTTCCCAAGTCTGAACCTTCGAGCGAGAACGAGGAAGTTCAGTCCCGCGAAAGAGCAGGTGTGATTGCAGAGCAGCGAGAACATGACCGACGCGCAGAGCGCGTCGAAGGTGCGGGAGCAGGGCGACGTTAAGCGAAGGCCCAAAGCGAAATGCGCTATAGCCTTCTCCGGATCACACAGCCGTCCGGCCCTTCGATCCTGGCGCCGGAAAATGCAAGAGAACCTAGCCTGACGCTCAGCGCGGTGCTGGCGCGGGGGCCGGTTTTTCAGCGGAGCCTAACAATTCTTTCAAACCGTTTTGCACGGATCGCACGACGGCGGCCGGTTCCGGCGTGCTGGCGATATGGGGGGTCATGAAGATCCGCGGATGCGACCAGAGCGGGTTTTCGGCCGGCAAAGGTTCGGCGGAAAAAACGTCGAGAGACGCGCCGGAAAGTTGGCCGTCGTCGAGCGCGGCGAGCAGATCTTCTTCGATCAGATGCGATCCGCGCCCCATCTGGATCAACGCTGCGCCGCGTGGAAGCTTTTCGAAACAGGCGCGGTTCAAGATTCCTTCGGTTTCCGGCGTGAGGGGAAGCACATTGATGAGGATATCCGTTTGCGACAGGAACAGGTCCATCTCGTCGGCCGTGAGATGCTCCATGCCGATTAGCGGGGGGGACGGCGGTGTGCGGGAAAGGGTGGAAACCGGGTAACCGAGCGCCGACAATCCTTCGGCGATGGCCCGCCCCATCAAGCCGAAGCCCATGACGCCGATCCGTTTCCGCTTGGGGGATTGTCCGCCCACGACGCGCTCCCAGGCGCGGCGATTTTTTGCATCGATATGCGCGGCCATGTTCCGGTGATGCCATAATACGTGAAAAGCCGCGAACCCGGCCATTTGATGCGCCTGATCGGGGTCCTCCACCCGGATGACCGGCACATCCGGCAGCGACGGGCAGGCGAGGATCGCATCGACCCCGGCGCCGATTGAAAAGACGGCCCTCAGGTTCCTATAGGGGGTAAAGGCATCCGGTGCCGGCCGCCAACTGAGTGCGAAACTGACCTGATCCGGATCGCCTATTCGCTCAGGCGGCAGGACCGACAATTCCGGTGCGTGCGCCTGGAACGCTTCGTCGAAATGGAACATCAGGTCCAGGGAGGAACACAGAGCGACCCCATGCAAGACTGACGGTAAACCAGCCACGACGTTCATGCGGCTTCCCCTCCGGCCTCGCCCCATTCCCCGCCCGGCACCGCGGCAAGTAAGCGGCGGGTATACGTATCCTGCGGGTTGAGGAAAACCTCGGAAACCACACCGACTTCCACCAGCTTGCCCTTCTGCATGACGGCTATCCGGTCACACAGTTGCGCGGCCACACGAAGGTCATGGGTGATGAAAAGTATCGAGAGCCCGAACTGTTTCCGCAAATCCCGTAGCAGGTCGAGGACCTGCGCCTGTATCGAGACATCCAATGCCGAGACCGCTTCGTCGGCGATGATCAATTCCGGATCCATGGCGAGGGCGCGGGCAATGCCGATCCGCTGCCGCTGGCCGCCGGAAAATTCATGCGGGAACCGCTCTACCGCGTCGGCGTCCAAGCCGACGATCTGCATCAATTCGCGGGCGCGTTTCTGGGCTTCTTCCTTCGGGACGCCCTTGGCGATCGGGCCGTCGATCAAGGCTCGAAGAATCCTGTGGCGCGGATTGAGCGACGCATAGGGGTCCTGAAACACCATCTGTACCTTGTGCCGGGCGTGGCGCAGATCCTCGTCCTTCAAGGACGCCATATCGACGCCACTGACCAGAATCTGCCCCGTATCCGGTGTGACAAGCCGCACGACGGCACGACCAAGGGTCGACTTGCCGGACCCGGACTCCCCGACAAGGCCCAGAACTTCCCCCTTCGCGATGGTCAAGGAAACATCGTCGATCGCGCGAACCTCTCGGACCGGCCGCATGAAACCGCCGCCTGTCTTGTAGACCTTCGTCAAGGATTTCACTTCCAGGACATGCGGGGACTCCACCGCCTCGGTCTTGGGAACATGGTTCGACGGAATGGCGGCCAGCAATTGCTTCGTGTATTCGTGCCGGGGCGCCGACAAAACCGTCACCGCGGTGTCGTGCTCCACGATCTCTCCATGCCGCATCACGATCACATTGTCCGCGATTTCGGAAACCACGCCGAAGTCGTGGGTGATGAACAAAACCGCCATGCCGTGAGTTTCGCGCAGGTTCAGGATCAATTCGAGGATCTGCGCCTGGGTGGTTACGTCGAGCGCCGTCGTCGGTTCGTCCGCGATCAGCAATTCAGGTTCCAGCGCCAGCGCCATGGCGATCATGGCGCGTTGCCGCTGCCCACCGGAAAGCTGGAAGGGATAGGCGCGGATGATTTTCTCCGGGTCCGGCAGGCCCACTTCGCGGACCAGTTCCAGCACCCGGGCCTGGCGCTGCGACCGCGTGTGACGTTTATGCGCATCGAAAACCTCGATGATCTGGTCGCCGATCCGCATCAAGGGGTTCAGCGCCGTCATCGGTTCCTGGAAAATCATGGCGATGCGCGCGCCGCGCAGACTCCTGCGATCCGATTCCGACATGCGCAGGATATCCTGCCCACCGAAATTCGCCTGGCCGGCACTGACCGAGACCCCTTCGGGCAGCAATCCCATCAGCGCGTTGACGCTCATCGACTTGCCGGAACCGCTTTCGCCGACGATGCAGAGGATCTCCCCCTTGTTCACGGTATAACTGCAATCCCGTACCGCATGCTTGCGGTCGGCGCCTTGGGGAAGGTCGATCGTCAGGTTTTCGATTGAGAGAACCGGTGTCATGAGCGGCCCTTTCGCGTCAGATAGGGGTTCATTGCATCGTTCAACCCTTCACCGATCAGGTTCAGCGCCAAGACCGTGATGATGATGGCGATGCCCGGGAAGAAACTGAGCCACCATGCCGTGCGGATGACGGTGCGGGCCGCGCCGATCTGGAATCCCCAGGACATGATGTTGGGGTCTCCCAGACCCAGGAAGGAAAGGGAACTCTCCAGCAGGATTGCCGTGGCGACCATCAGCGAAGCCATGACGATGATCGGCGAAACCGTATTGGGCAGGACATGGCTTACCAATATCCGCATGTTCGTCAGGCCGGCCAATTTCGCCGCGTCGACATATTCCCGCTTTCGGACCGACAAGACCTCGGCACGCACCAGGCGCGCAACGGGCGGCCAACTGACGATCGCGATGGCAAAGTTGATGGACATCAGCGACGGTTCAAGGATCGCCACCAACACGATAGCCAAAGCAAAGTTGGGAATGGTCTGGAAGAACTCGGTAAAGCGCATTGCGCCTTCATCGACCCAACTGCCGTAGAACCCTGCAAGCGCGCCGAGCGGCACGCCGATCAGCAAGGCCATGGCTGTTGAAACGAGGCCGACCATCAGCGATACCCGCGCTCCATACAGCAGACCGGCCAGCACATCCCGTCCCAGCGTATCCGTACCAAGCGGCATCGCTGCCATTTCGAAGGGGGGAAGGAACGGGCGCTGGACCATTTTCCAAGGGCCGCCAGGATAGGCCATCGGCGCGAAGACCGCGATGCCGATCACCAGAAGAAGAATGACCAATCCGACCACAGCGCCCCGATTGGTGGCAAAACGTTTCCAGAAGCTCACGGGTGCACCTCAGGCTTTGTGACCGATCCGGGGATCGATCAGTCGATACACGATGTCGGTTATGACGTTGAACAGGATCACCATCGCCGCCGAGACGAGGAAAACGCCGAGGATGGTGTTGTAGTCCCGCGCAGCGAGGCTCTCGAACATCAGGCGGCCGATTCCGGGCCAGGCGAACACTGTCTCCGTCAGCACGGCGCCGCCGACCAACTGCCCTGCCTGAAGCCCGGCCAGGGTCACCACCGGCAAAAGCGCATTCCGCAGGATATGCCGCCGACGAATTACGGCTTCGGACAAGCCCTTCGCGCGGGCAGTCTTGACGAAGTCCTGTTGCGACACCTCCAGCATGGAGGCCCGCGACATGCGCATGTAAACCGCCATGAAAAACAGGCCGAGGGTCAGCGCCGGCAGGATGAGGTGCAGCGCAATATCGCCCGCCCGTTCCAGTCCGGTATATCCGGCGCCGACGGTTTCGAAGCCGAATCCCGGCAGCCATCCGAGCTGGACGGAAAAGATCAGCACCGCCATCAAGGCGGCCCAATAGAGCGGGGTCGCATAGAACAGCAGCGCGAAACCCGTCAGCACACTGTCGGCGGCTTTGCCGACGCGGGACGATGCGGCCACCCCCAACGCCACCCCGAGCAACAGCGAGATGAAGAAAGCCGTCATGGTCAGGATCAGGGTGGCCGGCAAGCGGTCCAATATCAGGTCCAGCACCGGTTGTCCCTGCCGGAACGAGTAGCCGAGATCCAATGTCAGCACGTTTCCGACATAGCGGCCGAGTTGCACATGGAACGGTTGATCGAGGCCGAAGCGGGCCCGCAATTCGGCAATCATCTGTTCGTCCGCCGCGCCGGCTTCACCCGTCAAGACGGCGGCGGGGTCGCCGGGGGCGGCGTGAACAAGGAAAAAATTCAGGACGGCAATGGCGATCAGGGTGATGACCGCCTTCAATAACCGTCCAAGGATGGGCCCCAATATGGCCATCGATTTACCCCCGTTTCACTGAAATTCATTAAGCAAATGCATGGCGGTTTTTGGCGAAACAATCGGCATCCGAGGCTGAAATCTGGAATGGGCCGATGTGCCGCTTAGAGCAATGGGGCGGCCGTAAGCCGCCCCATTCTCTGATCATAATGTCTACTTCTCGATCCAGGCGTCCCGGAAACCGTCGTTCAGACCGATGGCGGTGCTGACGACATCCTTCACGTTGCAGCGATAGATCGTCGGGAACTCCAGTTCCAAGAGCCATGCAACGGGCACGTCTTCGACGATTTGTTGCTGGATCTGGGTATAGAGAGCCTGCCGCTTTTCGCTATCGGGCTCGATCGACGCGGCTTCCCATACCGATTCAAGGGCTGGGTTCTCATAGCCTTCGACGTTGTTCCAGGGGCTGCCCTTCTTGATCTGGCTCATGACGTATGTCCGGGCCACACCCAAGGCCGGGTCGCCATACTGGTACAGATAGGTAAAGGCCATGTCGTAGTCCCAGTTCGCCAGCTTTTCGTTCCAGCCCGCGACGTCGGTGGACACCATTTCGACGGTGACGCCGACTTCTTCCAGGTTCTGTTTCACGGCTTCGGCCCAACGCTGCCAAGTCTCGCCGTAGGGGAGCGGGAGCAATCGCACCGGCGTGCCGTCGTAACCCATCTCTTCAAGCAAGGCCTTGGCCTTTTCCGGGTCGTAAGGATACTTGGGCACGTCGTCCGAATAGAACTTCGTCTTGGTCGAGACCGGACCCGTCGGCACCGTTCCGAAACCATTCCATACAGCGTCCCGCACGAATTCACGATTGACCGCAAACATTACGGCTTGACGGAAAAGCTTGTTGGAAGTCGGACCCTGGCGGTTGTTGAGCCACATCCAGGCGTGCGGTGCGAAGAATTCCCATCCTTTGGAGGTCGAGCAGACGCCGTCCATTTCGGTCAGCCGCGGGACGTCCCAATTCTCGATGGAACCGCCGGGAAGCACGTCGATTTCCCCGGTCTCGAACGCTACCGCGCGGGAGGCCGCATCCGGAATGACGCGGTAATAGATCTCATCAAGATGCGGTTTGCCCTCGATGTAGTAGTCCGGGTTCTTCACAAGATGGATGAAGTTGCCCTTTTCCCACTCCTTGAACTTGAACGGGCCGGTACCGATCGGCGTCGCGTTCATCGGGTTCGTCGTATAGTCGGTGCCTTCATAGATATGCTTCGGCACGATCGGCATGGAACCGGTCTCGAACGCATTGATGAAGGGGCCGTAGGGCTGTTTCAACCGGAAGATCACCGTAAGATCGTCCGGCGTTTCCAGCGTTTCCACATGGCTGTAATTGCCGCGAAAACGCGCATGCGTTTCCTGTAGAAACTGCATGGAGAAAGCGACGTCGGCCGAGGAGAAAGGCGTGCCGTCGTGCCATTTGACGCCTTCCTGCAAATGGAAGGTGTAGGTCAGTCCGTCAGCCGAAATTTCCCAACTCTTCGCCAGCGACGGTTGGGGTTGAAGCTTTTCGTCGTAGCGTAACAGGCTTTCATAGATTTGCCCGGCGACCATCTGGGTCGGTCCGTTCTGCGTGATGCCCAGCATCAGGCCCGGCGGTTCAGGCTGGACGACCACGTCGAGCCTTCCGCCATCGGTTTGCGCCAGCGCCCCTTGCGCCAGCGTAGTAGCGACCACGATGGGCGCCATCCATTTCAGGTATTTCATCTCTCAGTCCCCGTTCATTGCGTCAAAACTTCAATTTGCCTGTGTATGTACTGGGCATGTCTTTGCTGAATTTCCGGTATTGGCGGCAAACCCGGATTTAGTCGCTGTTGCCTCCCGTTTTTTTGTCTATCAGGCGGAGCATCGCATCCCATTCCGGGTCGATGCCGTTCTCCTCCATCCTGTCATAGGACCGCGCATATTGACCGGCGGCGTGTCCCGCCACGCTGTCCGGCAAGACGATGGGCGTCAGGCCCATCGAATAGGTGGCAACCTGGGCCCGGCATGATCTCTCAAGGTTCAACGCCAGTTTGACGGCCTCGCCCACGGATCTGCCGCAGACCAGGACCCCATGGTTGTTCAGCAACATTATGTTCTTGTCGCCGAGGTCATTTACCAGCCGCTCGCGTTCGTCGAGATCCAGCGCGATGCCTTCGTAGTCGTGCCGCGCGATCCGATTGTGAAACTGCGCCGACCATTGATTCAGGGGCAGCAATCCTTCCTTCACCGAACTGACCGCAATCCCGGCGACAGTATGGGTGTGGAGGACGCAAACGATATCGTGACGGGCCATATGAACGGCCGAATGAATTGTGAAACCGGCGGCGTTCACGCCGGCGCCAAAGGGGTCGTCGATGACCGTTCCGGTTTCGTCGATCGTGACGAGGTTGGATGCCGTGACTTCATCGAAACGCAAGCCGAAGGGGTTCAAAAGGAATCGTTTCTGGCCGTCCTTGCCATCGGGCAGGCGCGCGGAAATGTGCGTGTAAATGCTGTCATCAAGCCCTTTCAGCGCCATCAATTGGTAGGCCGCTGCAAGGTCGCGCTTCAACGAAGCCTCGTCATCCTTGATGCGCTTTTGGCCAATCACGGTGCGGGCGCCGAAATTCTGGGCTACCGGCGAAACCTGTGACGTCTCGGTTTCGGCCGTCGGGGTGTTCGTGACTGTCATCTCTTGGGACCTGCACTGTTGGCGATGCGCTAGGAAAAACGCTATGCGATTTCGAGTCAATAAAATTGTCGACAATCGACAATCATACAGATAACTAGAATGAAAATTCCATTCGACGGACGAAGAATGAAGAAGGAAGAGAACAGTTTGTCGGAGCAAGGATCCGTCTTTGCGCCTCTCGCACGCGACGGGCTTGTCAATCGAGTCGCGGATACGCTGGTCGATGCGATCCTGTCGGGCCAGCTGTCCCCGGGCGATCGATTGGCGGAATCGACCATTGCGAAACAGATGGATTTAAGCCGCGCGCCCGTGCGCGAGGCACTGCGGCTGCTCGAGAACTCCGGCTTGGTGGAATACAAGAACAATCGTGGTTTCTTCGTCCATTCGATCACAACGGCGTCGCTGGAACAGCTTTATGAATTGCGGATCGTCATTGAGACCGCGGCCATCGCACGGCTCGTCCAGACCAATGCGGAGGAGGCGGTTCGCCTGCTGGAAGACCAGGTCGAGGAGATGCGCCGGTTGTCCATCGACCCAGGCGACATCATGGCGCATGTCGATGCCGATATGGAATTCCATCGGTTGATCTGCAGCGCTTCCGGAAACCCGAGATTCCTCCAAATGTTTGACCAGATTTCGAATGAAATCAGATTCGTGATTCTGGTGATCGGCCGCCTTTATGACGACGCAATGACGGTCACCAAGACACATGAACCCATTATCGCGGCCATTGAGGCACGCGATGCCGAGGCTGCTGTTGCCGCGCTTAGATACCATTTGGGGGATGCGCAGAGCCGGGTCATCGAATTGTTCAACTCAAACCAGGAAGCAAAACAGCAATGAAGTGTTTTTATGCTGCCGGCACTGAAGTCCACGATCCGGTTTTTCGCCTGACGCTGGGTAATGTTCTGCGAAATCTGGAACGGGCCGAACGAGCGCATTTTCTGCTCGACGGTCTGAAACAGTTGGGTCTGCCTGTCAGCGAACCGGAAGCGGTGCCCCGTGCTATTCTGGAAAAAGTGCACACCGACCGCTTTCTGCGTTTCCTGGAGACCGCCTGGGAAGAATGGCAGGCCGTGCCCGGCGCGGGGAAGGAAGTTGTTCCGAACGTACACCCGCTCAATTCGGTCTCGGCCTATCCGGAATACATCGTCGGAAAGGCCGGCTGGCATATGGGCGACACATCCGCGCCGATCGGGGAGCATAGTTGGGATGCGGCGCTTGGCGCGGCGTCCGCGGCCTATTCCGCCGCGAAAACGGTTCTGGACGGTGACCGGTCAACCTATGCCCTTTGCCGCCCGCCGGGGCACCACACGTCAGCCGATGTGCTGGCCGGCCATTGCCTGTTGAACAATGCGGCGGTCGCCGCCGAAACGCTCCGGGAAAGGCATAATCGTGTGGCGGTGCTGGATATCGACGTCCACCACGGCAACGGAACGCAGGAAATATTCTATGAACGCGACGATGTACTGACCTGCTCGATTCATGCGACGCCCGAGAACTATTATCCCTTCTTCGTCGGCTACGCGACGGAAACAGGGCGCGGCGCCGGTGAGGGGTTCAATCTGAACCTTCCCTTGGCGAGATCCACGTCAGACGACGGTTGGTGCGCCGCTATAGAACAGGGATTGGAGAGGATTGCCGATTTCACGCCCGGCGCGCTCGTGGTAAGCCTTGGGCTCGACGCCCATGAAAACGATCCGTTACAAGGGTTGAAGATCACCTTTGACGGTTTCAAGCGTGCCGGTGAGATAATTGGCGCCGCCAACCTGCCGACGGTCCTGGTTCAGGAAGGCGGGTACCTCTCGCCGGACCTGACAACGTCACTTTGCTCCTTCCTGGCCGGGTTTAAAGGCCAGTGACACAGATGCCTTGGCTCCCAGGAGCCTTATCGGAAACACCAACAGACGCCTGGAGATAACGATGAGCTCGCGCCTGAATTCCCTGCATGAAACCGACATCGCGTATCAGATCCACCCCTATACCAATGCTCGCGTCCACGAGCAGCAGGGGCCGACGATCATCACGAAGGGCGAAGGCGCCTACGTATACGACAGTGAAGGTAAGAAATACCTGGAAGGTCTCGCCGGCCTCTGGTCGGTCGCGGTGGGCTTTTCCCAGCCCCGGCTGGTCGAAGCGGCGACCAAGCAAATGGCGGAATTGCCGTATATCCAGAACTTCGCGCACAAGGCCCACGTGCCCGGTATTCTTCTGGCGGAAAAGCTGGTGGAAATGGCGCCGGATCATCTGACCAAGGTGTTCTTCACCAATTCAGGCTCCGAAGCCAACGATACGGTCGTGAAGTTCGTTTGGTTCGTCAACAACATGCTCGGTCGTCCCGAGAAGAAGAAATTCCTGGCGCGGAACAAGGCGTATCACGGCATCACCGTTGCCTCCGGATCCTTGACCGGCCTGCCTGGCAACCAGAAGGGGTTCGATCTGCCGGCTATTCCGGTCGTCCATCTGACTTGTCCGCACCATTACCGCTGGGCGGAAGAGGGTGAGACGGAGGCTGACTTCACCGCCCGTCTTCTGAAGGAAGCGGAAGAGACAATTCTATCGGAAGGGCCTGAGACAATCGCCGCCTTCATCGGCGAGCCGGTCATGGGCGCCGGCGGCGTGATGACCCCGCCGGAAGGGTATTGGCCGGGGATCGAGGCGCTCTGCCGGAAATACGACATCCTTCTGGTCTCGGATGAAGTGATCAACGGCTTCGGACGCACGGGCAAACCCTTCGGCTGCCAGCGCTACGGCTTCAAACCGGACATTATGGTGACGTCCAAGCAGCTCACCTCCAGCTACATGCCCTTGGCGGCGATCCTCGTTACGGACGAGTTTTATCAGACGATGGCCGACTATACGGCGGAACTCGGCACTCTGGGGCATGGTTTCACGGCCGGCGGTCATCCCGTCGCCTGTGCCGTCGGTCTCGAGAACCTTAAGATCATCGAGGAACTCGACCTCATGGGGAATGCGGCTCGGCTCGAGGAGAAATTCCAAACCGGTCTGCGGCAATTCTCCGATCATCCGATCGTCGGCGAGGTGCGCGGGGTCGGCCTTATCGCCGGCGTCGAGCTGGTCAGGAACAAGGCGACGAAGGAGTCCTTCCAACCGGGGGGCAAGATCACGGCGATGGCCGTGAAGTTCGCGGCTGAAGAAGGCCTGATCGTGCGGAACATTTATGAGAGCATCGGCATCTGCCCGCCGATGATCATCACCGAAGAGCAGGTTGATGAATTGCTGGTGAAACTCGGTGCGGCCTTGGACAAGACAATGGAATGGGCAAAGTCCGAAGGATTGATGTGATCCGGCTCGGAACCAAACTCCGTCTGCCGAACTGACTCAGCGTGATCCTCCAACCCGATTGTGAGGACCACCTGAGCGGCCAGGCCAGCTATAGCCGCGCGGCATTCCGTTTCCGTAGGCATCGGGAACTCAGTTTCCGAACTGCCGGGTTGAACGGTTTGCCGCGCGTCTTTTTTTAATCACGGCACGGCAATGTACTTTTCCGAATGACGGGGGCGATGATGGAAATCAGACCGGCGCGGGCAGGGGATCTTGACGCGGTGCGTCGCTGCGCCGTGGCGGCGTATGAGATCTATGTAGATAGAATTGGCCGCAAACCCGCCCCGATGGTAGCGGATTTTGACGCCGCTTCCACCAGCGGAGAGCTCTACGTCCTGCAGGTCGGGGACGCGATCCACGGTTTCATTGTCCTGTTTCCGCGCGCCGGCCACATCTTCGTGGAAAACGTCGCCGTCGATCCAGCGCAACAGGGACGAGGATACGGTCGCCGACTGCTCGACTTTGCCGAGGCGGAGGCAAGACGGCTCGGCCTTCCTGCGCTTGAATTGTATACGAACGCCAAAATGACCGAGAATCTCGCCCTCTATCCCCGCGTCGGCTATCTCGAAACGGGTCGCCGGACCGAGGACGGGTTCGACCGTGTGTATTTCCGCAAGGTGCTGACGGACTAATTCTGCCGGTGTGCCGGCAGTGGTGACGCAGGAACGCCTGCTGCACAACGGATATGCGCGTATCGAATCGTTGGGGCGGGAAGGCTTGGCCCGCATGTCCGGTTCCAGCGCGGAAGCCTGCTCTATGGTTTGGCTGCCTTGCTGACCTTGCGGGCCATGCTGACGAAAGCCTTATGGGCCGCAGATAGATTTCGCCGACTTGAATAATAGACGCAAAGATCGGCGAGCGGCGGCGTCCAATCCTCCAGCACGCGTATGAGGCGCCCGGATGCAATGTCGTCGCGCACGTTCTGTTCCAAGAAGAGGCCGACACCGATGCCTTCGAGGACTGCTGCGCGCGCAAGACTGGCTTCGTCCAAGGTAATCGGGCCGGTCACGTCGATCTGGATGGTTTCGCCCTGTCTCTCGAAATGCCATCTGAACAGCGTTCCATTAGGCAGTCGGACCCGAACGCATTGATGATATGACAGGTCCGCAGGCGTGTGCGGTTTTGGATGCGCCTTAAAATAGCCTGGAGATGCGACAACCGCATATCGTTGTGGTCTGCCGAGAGGGACAGCGATCATGTCCGCAGGCACGAGATCCGCTCGGCGCACACCAAGATCAAATCCCTCAGCCACGATATCGACCAGTCGGCCTTCGGTCACCAGATCCACATGGACGTCCGGATAGCGGCGCAGGAATTCCAAAATCAACGGCGAGATGATTTCCCTGGCGCCCGCCGCGAACGCGTTGATGCGCAGCGTGCCGGAAGGGGTCGTCTGCTGTGACCGCACGGCATCCATCGCCCGATGCATGTCCTGAAGAGCCGGGCCGACCTGTTCGAGGAAAATACGACCTGCGTCGGTCAGGGAGACACTGCGCGTCGTCCTGTTGAATAGCCGAACGCCCAAGGTCGTCTCCAGCTTCGCGATGGCGTTGCTTAGCGCCGTCGTCGACATGTCGAGCGTCTTGGCGGCGGCGCGAAACGATCCTTCACGGGAAACAGCAATAACGGCGTCGAGATCGCCCAGTCCCAGTCGGTTCATCCAATTAACTGTCCTGTTTTTCGTGATAACACATCACGCTTTATCCCTCTTATTGGGATGAGCGTCCATGCCTAGATTGCTGGCACAGGACAGAACACAGCAAAGGTTCGACCCATGAAACTGCCGATACCAGTCCAAACCTACTTTGATGCAGATTTTGGCACCTCGAACGACGCGCCCCTGGAAGCATTCGCGCCGGACGCCGTCGTAAAGGATGAAGCCAAGACACATACCGGCCACGCCGACATTCGGACCTGGTGGCAATCCGCCAAGGCCCGATATCAGCATAGGTCCCAGCCGGTCGAGATGATCCAAGACGGCGACCGGACGATTATCCGTGCGCAAGTGACCGGACAGTTCCCGGGAAGCCCGGCTCTTCTCACTTTCGCCTTCCAACTGAGAGACGGGTGTATCGAGAGGTTGGAGATCGGCTCATGAATAACTTTCTAAACCTCCAAGACAAACGGGTATTGATCACGTCGGGTACGCGAGGTGCCGGCGCGGCCACGGTCGCGCTGTTTCAGGAACTCGGTGCGCGCGTCCTGACGACCGCACGATCAAGGCCGATGGGTATGGCCGAGCACATGTTCTTCGCCGCTGATCTCACGACGGCTCAAGGCTGTGCAGCGCTTGCCGCTGAAGCCCGCGACCGTCTCGGCGAGATCGATATCCTTGTGCATATGCTCGGCGGGTCCTCAGCGCCGGCCGGCGGATTTGCCGTGTTGAACGATGCCGAATGGGTGAAGGAACTGGATCTCAACCTGCTGCCGGCCGTGCGTTTGGACCGTTCCCTTGTACCTGCCATGGTCGAACGCGGTCGCGGCGTCGTCATCCATGTGACGTCGATCCAGAGATCCTTGCCCTTGCCCGAGGCGACGACTGCCTATGCGGCGGCAAAGGCGGCGCTTTCGACCTATAGCAAGAGCCTCTCGAAAGAGGTTTCTCCGAAAGGCGTTCGCGTCATCCGTGTTTCACCGGGCTGGATAGAGACCGAGGCCGCGGTGCGATTGACCGAGAGGGTCGCGAAAGAAGCCGGCGTCGATGTTGAAGGCGCAAAGGAGATCATAGCGCGATCTCTTGGCGGCATTCCGATCGGACGACCTTCCACCCCTCAGGAGGTCGCAAACCTTGTCGCCTTTCTCGCCTCGGATCGTGCCGCCTCGATCACCGGCACGGAGTACGTCGTCGACGGCGGCACGATACCAACAGTTTGAATGGAAATACCCGGTCACGGACTTGACGTATCAACGGCCCTCCGGGGGATCCAAATCAATCAAATCCGGACAGAAGGAAAAAACCATGAATTCTTTAATCCGCAATACGATCGTTGGAGCGGCGGCGACCGTCGCGATCGCCGGGCAGGTCCATGCCGAACCCGGCACGCGCATTTCTGACGACCAATCGGTGCGAAACGTCGTTCTCGTTCACGGAGCCTTTGCAGACGGGGCCGGATGGCGCGGCGTGTATGACGACCTGACCGCGCGCGGTTACCGCGTCTCCATCGTGCAAAACCCGCTTACATCGTTCGAAGACGACGTGAATGCCACACGTCGGATCCTGGCGCGGCAGGAAGGCCGCAGCATTCTCGTCGGTCACTCCTACGGCGGTTCGGTCATTACGGAGGCCGGTATCGATCCGAGCGTGGCGGGTCTGGTTTACGTTTCCGCACTCGCCCCTGATGTCGGCGAGAGCACCGGCGACCAGTTTGCCGAGATACCCGCGCCGCCCGAGTTCATAATTGAGACCGCGCCGGACGGTTTCGGCTTCGTTGACAGGGAACTTTTCAAAGCAGGGTTTGCCGGCGACTTGCCTGATGCGGATGCCGCATTCCTTCGTGACTCGCAGGTGCCGATCAATATGTCGATCTTCAGCACGCGACTGACGCAGGCTGCCTGGCGGATGAAACCCAGTTGGGCGGTTATCGCAACGGACGACCGGGCTATCGACCCTCGTTTGCTGACAGAGCAAGCCCAGCGTATCGGCGCCGAGATCATTGAATTGAAGGCGAGCCACGTCCTGTTTCTGACCCAGCCACGCGCCGTGGCGGATGTTATCGATGCTGCGGCACGCGTTACGTCAAAGGCTGCCGTTCGTTGATCCTGTCAGGTCGCGGTTGTGCCTCTCGATGGGGTTAGAGGTGGCTGGGTGGTTGGGCCGCGACGATGCCTTCGGATTCCAGATGAGCGGCAACGCGCAGGCAAAGATCTTCCCGCCAAGGCGCGCTGATGACTTGTACCGCGATAGGCATTCCGCTGTTGAACACGGGCACCGTGCAGACCGGAAGACCGATGGCGGAGATCGGTTGTGTAAAAAGGCCGATGTTGGGCCGTGTCAGTATTTCCTCTCCCCGAATTTCAATGGTCCGCTGACCAATAAGGGGGGCGGGAAAGGGCGTGGCCGGGGCGAGCAGGACATCGACATCCTGAAACAGTTTGGCGAAATTCTCCCGATACCAGTGCCGGACCTGCAAAGCCCTGATGTACCAGGAGGCCGGCAACAGCGCACCGGCTAGGAAACGGTCCCGCGTATCCGGGTCGAAATCGTCCGGCCGTGTTTTCAGGTTCGGCAGATGCAGACGGGCGCTCTCGCAGTTCGTGATGATGAAGGCAGCCGCGCGGCCTGCTTCCACGCCTTCCACCTCAACAGTGCCGGTTGTGTCCAATGCTTTCGCGACCGATTGCACCGCGCTTGCCGCTTCCGGCATGCCGTCCGTCGAAAAGAAACCGCCGAGCCTTGCGATCTTGATGCCGGCGACCCCGTCCGTCAGCGTTTCAAATGTGGGGTCGGCCGGCCGGTCGGCGCAGGCATGATCCCGCGGGTCGGGCCCCTGCATGACGTCGTAGGACAGGGCCAGGTCACGCACGGACCGGGCGAGGGGTCCTAGGTGGTCGAGGCTGTCGCAGAAGGGAAAGGTTCCATGCCTTGTTAGGCGTCCATAGGTCGGTTTCAGACCGAACACACCGCAAAACGAAGACGGTACGCGGATCGACCCGTTGGTATCCGAACCCAATGTCAGGGGCGCCAGTCCGGCGGCCACCGCCGACCCGCTTCCGGATGATGAGCCGCCGGCCATGCGGGTCGTGTCGTGAGGATTGCGGCAGGCACCGTCATGAGCGTTTTCACCTGTAAAGTCATAGGCGTATTCGCCCATGTTCAGCGCACCCAGCAACACCGCGCCCGCCGCGTGCAGTCGCTTCAACAGCTCCGCATCTTCAGCGGCCGCCGGCAAATCCCTGTTGATTTTCGAACCGGCACGCGTCGTGACGCCGGCAATGTCGAACAGGTTCTTGGCGGCGATCGGCGCGCCGGCCAGCGGACCGAGTTTCTTTCCCGCGTCCCGCTCCGCGTCGACCCTTCGTGCTTCGGTAAGCGCCCTCTCCGCGGTCACGTCGGTGAAGGCGTTGACCTTAGGATTGAGGCTCTTTATGCGGTCGAGCGCGTCACGAGTGACATCTTCCGCGCGAACCGTGCCGGACTTGACTGCTTCTGCAATCTGCCAGGCTGGCGCGAAACTATCCAAAGCGGTCATGGTCTGCCTAACCCGTCTTTGTCTGTTTGATGGCCTGACCTGCATCGTAGACCGGTCCCAGTTCCAAGGAGTTCTCAGGAATGGACGCAGTGTCCATGACGTCCGCCATTCCCTTCGCGATGGAAAGAAAAACCGAGACCTCGGCGACCCGTTCCTCGTTCAGGTCGAGCCCAAGTGTGGGGGCCGTTGCCCGAATGTAGGCATTCGGATCGAAAACCTCTTTTGAGTTGGTCATACCGGCACAACTCCGCCTATTTCATTGCAGCAAACTGGTCAGGGCAGCAGACTCACATGGGCGGCGACGATCCGCCAGCCTTCCGGCGCCCGCATCCAGGTTTGCGTCTGCCGACCCTCGCGACCGCTGCCCAAACGGCGATATTCGGTGAACGCGGTCGCGAAGTTCGAGCCGTATGTAGTGATGACAGTGCGCGTCAGTTCGCGCGCGATATCGGATACGTCACGCGCGGCGCGGAACCCGGCGATCTCCTCATAACCGTAGAGCGCCTCTTTCGGCCCGTAACGGATCGTGTGGGGCGAGTCCCAGAATAGCGTGTTCAAGGTGTCGACATCGTTTTCCATCAATGCCTTTTCGTATCGGTAGAACTGTTCGGTCACTTCCTGGACCACGTCCGGGTCGTTGATCGTCACGGATCGATGCTCCCAATCATGTAGTTGTTCATTGCGCGACCATGGTCGAGATAACGCCGGTCTGTTCCACACTGGGCGGCATCGGCGTCGCGGCAAGCAGGGTTTTCGTGTACTCGTCCGCCGGACTGTCCATTATCGCGGCTGTGTCCCCGGCTTCGACGATTTGTCCTTTTCGCATCACGATGATGCGGTCGCAGAGCAGACGGACGACATGCAGGTCGTGGCTGACAAACAGATAGCTGACGCCCAGTGAGGCACGCAGTTCCGCCAGAAGATTGAGAACGACGGCTTGAATGGACACGTCCAGGGCAGCGGTCGGTTCGTCGAGGATAAGCAGTTTCGGGCGCGAGGCGAGGGCGCGGGCTATGCCGACGCGGGCCTTCTGTCCACCGGAGAGCTGATGCGGGAAACGATCCAAAAGGGGTAACGGCAGTCCGACCTGTGCCGCCAGTTCCTCAACCCGGCCATCCGGCTGTTCGTTGGTCAACCGACGGATCGGATCGGCGATGGCCTGCCTGGCGGTAAACCGGGGATTGATGCTGTCCGTGGCGTCCTGGAAAACCATCTGCAGGCTGGCCCGGCGTGGGTCGCGTGCGAATTTTGCCGCGGGCACGTCGGTCAGCGGTTTCCCGTCCAACAGGATTTCGCCGCCTGATGGATCCATCAGGCGCATGATCATCGAGGACGTCGTGGATTTGCCGCAACCCGACTCGCCGACCAGGCCCAGTGTTTCCCCTTCCCGAATTTCGAAGGAAACGTCGTCGACCGCCGTAACCGCGTCGGGTCCGTGTCCGAACACCTTTCGCAGGTTCCTCACCTGCAGCAATGGGGCGCCCAATTCGGGGCGTGGGGGCGATGGCAGCGGCGGGTCGACCAAATCGCCGATCCCGGCGCCGGGGCGTGGCGTGGCGCTGATCAACCGTTTCGTATAGGCGTCCGAAGGCGACGCGAAGAGGGCCTCCGGCCGGCCTTGTTCGACAATCGCACCATCTTTCATGACGACGATGCGATCGCAATATTCCGCAGCGAGGCCGAGATCATGGGTGATCAGCACCGAACTCATGCCGCGTCGCGTGGTCAATTCGGACAGCAGGTCCATCACGACTTTCTGGGTCGTCACGTCCAGGCCCGTTGTTGGTTCATCGGCGATCAGCAGACGCGGTTCGCATGCCAGGGCTATGGCGATGACGATGCGCTGACACATCCCGCCGGACAGTTCAAACGGATAAGCGTGGTAGCGCTTCTCCGGCTCGCTGATATGGACCGCTTCGAGTGCCTTGATGGCCTCTTCATAGGCAGTGTTTTTTGTCGCGCGGGCGTGGCGGCGAAGGACGTCCTCTATCTGATGACCGACTTTGCGAATGGGGTTCAGGGCCGCGCGGGGGTTTTGAAAAACCATGGAAATTTCACGGCCGCGCAACTCACGCATTTCACGGTTCGAAAAGGCGGTCAGTTCCATGCCGTCGAACATGACCCGGCTATTCGCAATTCTTCCGTTGCGGTCGAGGATACGCATGATGGCGTATGAACTGACCGATTTTCCGGATCCGCTTTCCCCGACGATGCCAAGCGTCTCCCCCTTCTCCAGCGAGAAGCTGACGTCGCGCACAGCGGATACGACCCCGCGGCGTGTCTTGAAGGTGACGTTCAGGCTTTCGACTTCGAGGAACATGGGTCAGGTCCTCTGACGCGGGTCGACGATATCCCGAAGGCCATCGCCGAGCAGATTGAAAGCGAAGACGGCCAGCATCAATGCAAGACCGGGAAAGAACGCCAGCCACCATTCTCCCGAGACCACGAAATTCGCGCCTTCGGCGACCATGATGCCCCATTCCGCCGTTGGCGGACGGACACCGAGGCCGATGAAGGAGAGACCGGCGGCGTTCAAAATGGCCCAGCCCATGTTCAGGGAAATCTGCACCATCATCGGCGGCAGGGCATTGGGGAAAATGTGTAGGGCGAGCACCTGCACATCCGTATTGCCGGACAGCCGGGCGGCCTGGGCGAAGCCGGCTTCGCGTCGGATGCGAACCTCCGCGCGGGCCACCCTTGCATAAAAGGGAAGGTTGATGATGGCTGTGGCGTAGATGATGTTCTCGACGGTGTTGCCCATCGCCGCGACGATACCCATCGCCAGAACGAATAGCGGGAAGGCCATGATCGTGTCGACGAAGCGTCCGGTGACGGCGTCTATCCATCCGCCCCAGTAGCCGGCAATGGATCCGATGACCGAGCCGATGACGAAGGACAGCGCCACGGCCGCCACGGAAATCATCAGGTCCAGACGCGTCGCGACGATAACCCGCGAGAACACGTCACGACCCAGATTGTCAGTACCGAACCAATGGTCCGCATTGGGGGGCTGAAGCGCCCGTGCAGCATTCGATTCCAGTGGGTCGTATGGTGCGATCGCCGGGCCCAGGAGAGCGACGAGGACAATCAAAGCGAACAGGCCGAAGGCAACCGCTGTAATCGGGTTCTCGCTGAGAACGTAGATGACATGATGACCAAAGCCGCGCTGGGCCTGATCGGGAACCGTCTTTTCCGCAAGAGCCATGGTCAAGCCTCCCGCGTGCGGGGATCGACGATCGTGTAGAGGATGTCGATCGTCAGGTTGAGTAATACGAACAGAATGGCCATTGCCAGGACGAACCCCTGGACCGCGGCGTAGTCGGAAACGACGAGAGCCTCCACCGCATAGGAGCCGATGCCGGGCCAGGCAAAGACCTTCTCGACGAGGACATTGGCGCCCAGCATGAACGAGAAGACCATTCCAAGCGTCGTGATGACGGGAAGCATCGCGTTTTGGAACGCATAGCCGAAGACGACTTGGCCCTCCCTCAACCCCGCCGCTCGTGCCGTCCGTATATAGTCGGAGGACAAAGCTTGCAGCATCGATGCGCGCGCCATGCGGGCCAAGGGCGCCAGAGTGAACAACGCCAGGGTCGTCGCCGGCAGGACAAGCTGCCGCAACGCCCCCCAGGCGGTCTCGGCATCGCCGTCGATCAAGGCGTCGATGACATAAAATCCGGTAATGTCCGGCGGCGACAGATAAACGAAATCAAGACGTCCGAGCGGCGAAGGCGCCCATCCAAGCAGATAATAGAAGACATAAACCAATACGATCCCGGTGAAGAAGGTCGGCAGGGAAACCCCGGCGGTCACGACGGCACGACAAACATGGTCGATCCAACTTCCCTGGTTCACGGCGGCGGCTATACCGAGCGGCAATGCGATGGCGCAGGACAACAGCAATGCGGTGAACGTGAGTTCCAAGGAGGCCGGCAGGCGTCTGGCCAATTCCTCAAGCACCGGTTGGCCGGTCGACAGGCTGTTGCCGAGATCGCCGCGCCCGAGGTCCAGGACATAGTGAAAAAACTGGACCGGCAGCGAGCGATCCAATCCCATCGCTGCGCGAATTTCCGCGATGGAGTCGGGGGTCGCCGCCGGGCCTGCGAAATACGCCGCCGGATCCCCCGGCAGCATCCGCGTCAGGATGAAACTGACCAGGACGACCCCGGCAAGAGCCGGGATCGCCTGAAGCACACGAAAAAGGATCAGTTTCGTCCTGGGATTCATGACGACTACGCCTTGAACCCGCGGGCGTCGAGTTGGCGGTGGAACCAGTACTCATACCCGCTGACGCTGTTGGTGCCGACATTCAGGGCCGGCTGGAACAGCGCGATGCGGGGCACCTCGTCCCAGGCGATTTCGATCATCCGTTTGATCGCCGGTGCATATTCCGGATCGTCCACCGGTTTGTGGAGGGCGAGCGACGTCAGCTTCTCGATCTCTTCGTTCCGGTAGTTGGAGGAATTGAAAAGATGACCTTCCAGATACGCCCAGAAGAAGTAATAGCAGGGATAGTTCAGCCAACCGCCGAAGGTTTCCAGGTGGAGCGGCAGTTTCTTCTCGACCAGAGAGGCCGTACGCCAGTTCGCGCCCGGAATTTTTTCGATGGTCGCCTTAATGCCGATCTTTGCCAGGTTCTCCTGGATCAGCAGCGCGGTCGGTTCCATCCAATCCGTCTGGCTGAGGGAAATCGACAAGGGAACCTCGAAGCCACCCTTGTAATCCGTTTGGTCCAGCAGTGCCTTCGCCTTTTCAAGGTCCGTGCTGTAGGGGAAGGGCTGCGGCCACGCGATATCGGATGGTGTCGTGGACGTGCCGCCCCACATTTTGGCACCCCGGCCATAGGCAGCGGTCTGGAAGACATCTTCGTAGGGAACCGCCCAGGCGATGGCCTGACGGACGCGTTTGTCCTTGAAGGGCTCGAAAGCCAGGTTCGGGCAAAGGCAATAGATCGCGTTCTCGATCGGTGTCGAGAAGATGTCGATGCCTTCCTTGTCCGACAGTTCCTTCGCGTCCTTGTTCGGCATGTTGAAGGAAACCTGGATGTCGCCGCGTTCCAGCAGCGCACGCCGTGTGGCCTGGCTGGGCACCTCCCGCACGATCACGCGCTTGACCGCGGGGACCGTTCCAGAGGTCCAATTCTCGTTGCGTTCATAGACCAGTTGCTGGCCCGGCTCCCATCTGGCGACCTTGAAGGCACCGGAACCGGCCGGGGTCTTGTGCAGGTATTCCGTCGCCCAAGGGTCGTCCGCGGTTGCGTGTTCCAGGGCGACCTTGGAGTTGATGATCATCGGAACCGGCACGGCCAGGTCCGGCAGAGTCAATTTGGATGGGCGAAGAAGGTTGATCTTGAAGGTATAATCGTCAACGACTTCGAACTGTTCCGGTTTCTCCAGCGACCCCGCCTTCATCTGCACGGTCGGGAACCCACCGACCGAAACGGCGCGGTCGAAGGACCATTTCACATCCTGCGCGGTGATCGGGGAACCGTCGTGGAATACCCCGTTTTTGCGAAGGTTGAAGATCATGTGGGTACCGTCGTCGGAGATCGTCCAGCTTTCCGCGACTTCCGGTTCGATGGTGGCGTAGTCATAGGACAGTCCGCCGTCCGGGGTGCTCTTGGTGCCGAAGCTGACCAGTCGGTCATAGATGTTGACGGCAACCTGATAGCTGGGACGGTTCGTCCCGGTTCGATGAATGTCCAGGCTGTTGATCGTCTGGCCCATGGCGACGACGACAACGCCGTCGGTCGCCGCGCTCGCCGGCAGGGATCGGATGAAGGGAAGGGCGCTTGCGCCAAGCACCGCCGCGCTCTTCAGAAAATCACGCCTCTGCATGTTGCTCTCCTAGTAAGTTGTCCGTTGGTTTCTGATTGTTATTGTCCGCCAGGGAGGCGAGGTAGGCCCGCCAACCGCCGAATTCGGTGATGTCCGTTGCGCCGGTCAGGCCGGCATTCTCACAGATGAATCCTTTGCTCTCGGCCCCGCATTCCAAGGCCAGGGTGCCGATACCCAGCGGTGCCGGAATGCCGCGCATGAACGCGCCGAAATTCTCTACGGGCATCGCCCAGAGCTCCAACTCGATGGCGGCGCCCTCGGTATCGCGGACCAATCCCGGCCGTGCCGGCGGCCCGCCGGCCAGCCGATAGAGACGGTAACCGGGTTCCGTCCGCGTGGTTCGCAGATAGCGGGCGCCCAGCCGCGTCAGCTCCTTGTTCAAGGGAAGGCCGGACATATGGGCGCCGACGGCGGCCACGGTGATCTCGCCGGGTTTTGCCGTCGGGTTTGGCATTTCGACGGTGGGGTAAATCCACTGCGTGGCGCCCAGTCGCACGTCGGAAGCCTTGTGGATCGCTGCTGCAACGCCGGCCAGCATGGCGTCGGACCCAGCCGCGCCCAATAGTGTCACGTTGCCCGGCCGCCCGTCGCCGCGCTTTGCCGTTGGCACCGCGATGCCGCACATATCGAGCAGATTGACGAAATTGGTGTAGGTTCCGAGCCTGCTGTTCGGGCCGATCGGGTCCGCGGCGATCTCATCGATAGTACAGAAGGTCGGGATTGTCGGTACCATCAGGATGTCGATGCCCGACAAAGCCTGGCGCGCGGTCCGGCGCAGCGCTTCCATTCGATAGAAGGACCTGAACGTGTCGGTGGCGGAGAAATTGTCGGCCTTCGAGACGATGGCTCGAATGACCGGATGAACATCGTCCGGGCGGCTCTTCAACAAAGGTTCGATCACCGTATTGCGTTCGGCGACCCAGACCCCCTCGTAGAGCATTTCCGCAATTTCATAGAACGGCGTCAGATCGATCTCTGCGACCGTCGCGCCGAATTCCTGGACAAGCTCTATCGCCGCGTCGAACGATGCCGCCTGATGATCGTCACCGAAGAATTTGCGCGACGAGGCATCCGGTACGGCGATGCGGAGATGCGAAGGGCAGGTGCCCAGCGGGGCGACGGGCAGGTCTCGTGAATAGGCGTCTGTTGCGTCGTATCCGGCAGCGGCGCTCAAGACCCGATGACCGTCTTCCGCCGTGAGGGCAAAAATTGAGATTGTATCGAGCGTCCGACAAGCCGGCACCACACCGGTCGCGGAAAGCAGTCCCAAACTCGGTTTGACACCGACAATGTTGTTCAGCGCGGCGGGGACTCGGCCCGATCCTGCGGTATCCGTGCCGAGCGAAAAGCCGACCAGTCCACTCGCAACCGCAACAGCCGAACCGGAACTCGACCCACCGGGAACGATTGCCGGGTCGATTGCGTTCTTTGGAACGGGATGCGGTGTGCGAACGCCCACCAGCCCGGTAGCGAATTGGTCCAGGTTCGTTTTTCCAATGGCGATCGCGCCGGCGGCGCGCAGCTTCGCGACGACGTGCGAATCCGTTTCCGGTAGATAGGCGAATGCAGGGCAGGCTGCGGTCGTCGGAACGCCCGCAAGGTCGATATTGTCCTTAATGGCAAAAGGAACGCCCCACAGCGGTTTGGCTTCAGGGTCGAATGGGCCGAGCGACCGTGCCTCGGCCAGGGCCGTTTCTTGGTCGACCAGTTCAAGGAAGATCCCAGGGTCATCGACTGCGCAGATCCGGCGATAGCATTCGGCAATTACGTCTTCGGGCTTGGCGCCTGAAGCATAAGCGCGATGAAGACTGCTGATATCAAATGATAGGTCGTGCATGAGTGCCGACAGAACCCCCAATGGTAACGTTCAAAATCCACGTCAGCATTCAGGTTTGAATGCTGGGCGTCTTGACCGTTTCCCCCATCGCGGGTTTCGCCCGGCAGGACCTTATTAGACGTCGGCCCCCTCAAATTTGCCTTTTGCGACTACCCGGGAGCATTTTGGGTATATATGAGCGCATCTGTCTTCTGCTAATAATGCACCAACGCAGTGCAAAAAATGCAGCGCTTATATCTCTGGGGGCTTGATGAGACATATAACCACCCTGCGCTATGTGGATGCCGTGGCGCGTGCGGGATCGATCCGCAAGGCGGCGGAGGAATTGTCGATCACATCGACGGCGTTGAACCGCAGAATATTGGCGATCGAGGAAGACCTCGGTGTTCCGGTGTTCGAAAGATTGCCGAGAGGCGTTCGGTTGAACAGTGCCGGTGAAATACTGGTCGATCATATCCGCCGCCAATTCTCGGACCTCGACCGCGTTCGATCCCAGATAGCGGATCTGTCCGGCGTGCGCCGCGGTCATGTTTCGATAGCCTGCAGCCAGGCATTGCTGCCCTATTTCCTTCCCGAGCAGATCGCGGCGTATCGTCGGGCCCATCCCGGCGTTAGCTTCGGCGTCTTTCTGCGTGACCGCGCGGCGGCGGAGGAGGCGCTCGTCGATTTCACCGCCGATATTGCTCTCGTCTTCGAACCGGTTCGCCTGGCGGAATTCCAAACCATCCGTACGGTAAGACAGCCCCTGCACGCCGTTTTCTCAACGGATCATCCGCTGGCTGGTCGGAAGTCGGTCCGTTTGGCGGAGTGCCTCAGCTATCCGGTGGCACTACCCACCAAGTCCTATGGGGTGAGATACCTGCTGGAAACGATCCTGATCGACTCGACGCTGTCGATGAATGTCGTCATCGAGTCGGACAGTTTTGAGTTTCTGCGGTTCCAGGCGACCACAGAGAACATCGTTTCCTTCCAGATACCGATCGGTCTACCGGCGGAGGGTGCGGTGCCTGGCATGGCCTCGGCCCCCATCGACGCGCGGGATATGCCGAGCGGCACGATCTATATGGGCCAGTTGAAAAACCGGGCACTGCCGATCGCAGCCACCCGATTCATCGATCAGTTGAACCGAGTGCTCGAGGCACGGTTCGGATAGCGCCGGACCAGCTTGCCTTGGCCTCCCGCGGGAGGTCGGTATTGGTGTACTTCTCGGCCGCATTCAGAGGTCTCAACACCCACATTGCATTGCGAAAAGTGACTCGGGGAACCGCTCGTCCAATCGCGGTTTTGTGCAAGTGATTAATCCGAGTGCGCTGCTCAAGAATTAATCGGCGCCCGTTAGCATTTGCCTATTTTATCAGCAAAATTTCTGCGTTCTTTAGATGTCACAAAAATGCGGATTGTCGGAATTCTTGGTAGTTACGACAAATGGCATGACCTTTGCTGCGCTGCAAAACCAGAACAACAGGGTTCCCGGTTTTGATGTGCAGTCCGGCGTCATCTCACGGGGCCCTACCGAACGAAAGAGGCGATCATGCGTAACACATTAAAACAACTGGCTAAGATGACTGTTTCAGCGGCTGTTCTCGGCGCCGCTTTTCTGTCCGCACCGGCTCTGGCCGATGAGGACGGGGTCCTGAAAATCGGTGCGCCTTTGGCGTTGACCGGCGGGCTCGCGGATGAGGGAAAGAAGCAGGAAGCTGTTTGGCAGCTTTGGCTGGAAAAGATCAACGCGAATGGCGGGGTCGAAGTCGGCGGCACGAAAATGCCGGTGGAGTTGGTCTATTACGACTATCAGACGGATGGCAAGCGCGCGGGGCAGTTGGCCGAAAAGCTGATTACCGATGACGGCGTCGATGTCCTGATGTCTCCTTTTGGTTCAGGACACACGAAAATTGTTGCGGCGGTCGCGGAACGTTACCAGACCCCGCTGCTCGCCTGTGTCGCTTCTTCCGTTTCGGTGTATGACCAAGGCTTCAAGTTCCTCTTCGGTACCCTTGCGCCGAACACCGGCATGACCGAGTCCATGGTCGCCTATTTCAAGGAGAAAATGCCCGGTCTGAGTAAAGTCGCGGTCTATGGCCGGGATGATGTCTTCCCGAAAGCGATGGCGACGGCATTGGCGGCTTCCGCGGACGGTGCGGGCCTGGATGTCGTGTACAACGAACTCTATGCAGTCGGTACCATGGATCATTCCGCGGCCGTGTCCGCGATCAAGTCCGCATCCCCGGACTGGATCTACATGACCGGTTACACGCAGGATCTTATTCTCGGCAGGAAGCAGATGTCCGACCTCGGAGTTGACGCGCCGATCATCTCCATGGTGACCGGACCGGCCTATGCGGAGTTCACGGAAGGGCTGGGTGAACTTGCGGACGGGGTTACCAGTTCCACCTGGTGGCATCATGCGACGTCTTACACCGACACGATCGGGGCTTGGAGCAGCACGGCTGATTTCTATTCCGATTTCGTAGGGAAATTTGGCAGCGACCCCGACTATGTTCATGGTTCCTGCGCTGCGGCGGCCGATGTCCTTGTGAATGCGGTCCAAACCGCTGGCTCGACTGAAAAGGTTGCCGTCCGCGACGCGCTCGCCGCCACGGAAGTGTTGACCTTCTACGGCCCGATCGATTTCGGCGACAACGGCATGAACCAAGGCCGGGAGATGCCGATCATCCAAGTCCAGGGCGGCGATATCAAAGTCCTGTACCCGGCGTCGATCGCCGATTCCGAAATGTCGATGATCGAATAACGATCCGACCGTCAACGTGAACCGAAGCCATGGGTGCCGGTCCATCGGTGCCCATGGCAAAGGTTTCCAAACGACGTCGTACTTTCACAAATAACATCACCGGGGTTTTCAGGCCGTGGACGTTTTTCAGATACTCCTTAACGGAGTCGTGCTCGGTGCATTGTATGCCTGTATTGCAATCGGCTTTTCCCTCGTCTGGGGCGTGCTGAACGTAATCAACATGCTGCACGGGTCCTTCATCATCTTGGGCGGTTACCTCACGTATTTCGCGTGGCACTTCACCGGTATTTACCCGATCCTCATCCTGCCGTTCGTTGCCCTGGTCTTGTTCGTGCTGGGTTACATTCTCCAACATCTTTTCATCAATAAGGTCGTTACCTCACCGGTCTTGACGACGCTGACGCTTACGTTCGGCCTCGATATGATTCTCTATAACTTGATGACGGTCTATTTCACCGCGACGCCGCGGCGGGTCACGCTTGATCTGGGAAGCATTTCAATCGGAGACATCTTCCTGCCGGTGGACCGGCTTCTGGGGATGGCTCTGGCGCTTATCCTGACAGGCCTTTTGTATCTGGTCATGCGCGGCTCCAGGATCGGCCGGGCCATCGTCGCCGTCCGCATGGATCGTCAAGCCGCTGCCCTGATGGGGATACGGGTCAACCATGTCTATGCGGTTACGTTCGGCATCGGCGCGTTGATGGCCGGCGCAGCCGGCGCGATCTTCGCGATGGTCTTTCCCGTCACGACGAACCTCACCGGTGTTTTTCTCGGGAAGGCCTTCGTCGTTTGCGTGATAGGCGGATTGGGCAGCGTACCCGGTGCGCTGGTCGGGGGACTTGCCCTTGGACTGATTGAGAGCGTGGCCGGTTACACGATCGGCCCGCAGAACGCGATTACAGTTGGCTTCTTGTTGATGCTCTTCCTGCTTGTCGTCCGACCGACCGGCCTGATCGGCGTGAAGGGGTATGAATGATGTCGCGCCAGGTCAAAATCAGTATCCTTGCGGTTGCGGTGTTCACCGTCGCCCTGGGCCTTATCCCGGCGATTGCCGGAAACTACGAGACGCGCATCGCCATATCGGTCGCCATGTTCGCGGCGCTCGCTCTGTCGTGGAATTTCATCGGCGGTTTTACCGGCTATCCTTCCTTCTCCACGGCGGCGTTCTTCGGCATAGGCTGCTATATCGGTGCTTTGTCCCAGCGGGCCGGCATGCCGGCGGAGATTGCCTGGGTCGTCGCCATGATCGGCGTGGCCGGATTCGCGGCTGCGCTGGGTGGGATCATCCTGCGGCTGAAAGGCCACTACTTCGCGATCGGCTCGATCGCGATCGTTGAGGTCACGCGGTTGATCGTATCCTCCTGGGGCTCGGTCACGGGCGGGGGGGACGGATTGAACGTACCCTTGATGACCGGCACACCGGATGTCGTCGCCGCGCGGGTTCTCTACATCATGCTCGGCGTCATGGTCGCAGCCTTCGTCGCGACGGTCCTTGTCGATCAATCTCGATTGGGGTTCGGTCTGCGCTGCATCCATCAGAACGAGGACGCGGCGGATATGGTCGGCGTCGACACCACCCGCTTCAAGATCGCCGCTTACGTCTTGTCAGCCTTGTTCTGCGGAATGGTGGGGGCGGTCTATGCGTCCTGGGTCGGTTATATCGATCCGACGGATAGCTTCTCGATCCTGCTGACGGTGAAAGTGCCGGTGATGGCGTTGCTTGGCGGTGCGGGGACGTTGGCCGGGCCGATCGTCGGCGCGGGTGTCTTTGTCCTCTTGGAGGAATTCTTCTGGGCGAACTTCCTGCAATGGAACAGGGCGATCCTGGGCGTGATCATCGTCTTCCTGATCTTCTTCCTGCCCGGTGGACTTCTGAAGATCGATTATCGGGCCCTGCTGAAGAAAATTTCGGCGCGCAGTCCGGTGGAGGGAGCACGGGGATGACGGCTATCCTTGAACTAAAGAATGTCAGCAAGAAGTTCGGCGGGGTCAGCGCCGTGTCCGATGTCTCCTTCAGTTTGAAACAGGGAGAAATCGTCGGGCTGATCGGGCCGAACGGCGCCGGTAAGACGACGCTGGTCAATTTGGTCACTGGTGTCCATTCCCTGAGTAGCGGAGAAGTCATTTTCCAGGGGGAGGACGTGGCGGGACAAAAGCCATTCCAGGCTGCCCGCCGCGGTTTGGCGCGAACCTTCCAGATCGTCCAGCCGTTTCCTGAAATGACCGTTCTGGAAAACGTTTCCGCCGGTTCGGTATTCGGCGGCGGCGCCGGCGGCATCGCCGCCGGGCGGGAAGCGGCGCAGGCGGAATTGGACTTCGTCGGTCTCGGGCATGTGGCGAACGCGCCCGCGTCTTCTCTTTCGCTTCCGAACCGTAAGCGGTTGGAACTGGCGAAAAGCCTGGCGATGAAACCGAGTGTATTGCTCCTCGACGAAGTGAATGCCGGCCTCAACACGGCGGAAATCGACGATGCCTTGAAATTGATCGAACAGATTTCGAAACGGGGCATCACGATCCTGATTATTGAGCATTTGATGAAGGTCGTTCTCTCGGTCTCCGAGCGGCTCTTGGTCTTGCATCATGGGGAATTGATCGCCGACGGATCGCCCAAACAGGTTGTCGAGGACCAGCGCGTCGTCGAAGCCTATCTGGGGGCAAAATTCGCGGAAAGATACAAGGTGGCTGGTTAGAATGGCGAAACCGATTCTGGAAATTAGTGGACTGCAAGCCGGCTATGGGGACGTTCAGGTTCTCTGGGACATCGGGTTGACGGTCTATGAAGGGGAAATTGCCTGCGTGGTCGGGTCGAACGGGGCGGGCAAGACAACTTTGCTGCGAACCATTTCCGGGCTGATAACGCCGCGGGCCGGATCGATCCTGTTTCACGGCGAAGAGATTGCGGGCGCGAAACCCGATGAAGTTCTCGGACGCGGCATCGCGCATGTGCCGGAAGGCCGTCGGCTGTTCAAAGGGTTGACTGTCGAGGACAACTTGCTTCTCGGTGCCTATCTTCGCCGGGACAATGCGGCCGTCCGTGAGGATATGGAGTTCGTCTATGACCTCTTCCCGATCCTGAAGGAACGGCGGCTGCAGGACGCCACGACGATGTCTGGCGGCGAACAGCAAATGTGCGCGATCGGACGGGGAATCATGTCGCGTCCCCGATTGCTGGTCATCGATGAATTGTCGCTCGGGCTTGCGCCGCGGCTTGTCGAGCGCCTCAGCGAGGCACTGACCGCGATCAACGGTGCCGGCCTGACCATTCTGTTGGTCGAACAGGATGTCATGACCGCCTTCGACGTTGCCAGCCGGGCCTTCGTCATTGAAACGGGCCGGGTAAGCATGTCCGGGGAGACAGCGGTGCTGGGCGAGGACCCCCGGGTTCGTGAAGCCTATATGGGCATGTGAGATGTGTTCCTGACAGATATCAGGCCCTGTCGAGGGTTCCAGTCATGGGTAGCCAACCGTTCTCCACCTTCTGGAAGATCGGGCCCGCCAGGGGACTTCTCACCAGGGACGCGAAACCGGGCCTGATACTGTCCAGGCGGTCCCGCCATGCCACGCCTTGCCGCATGGCCGTGACGAAACCGCAAATCTGGCAATCGAGCCGCATCACGAGGTCGAACGCGGCGGCAGCCGTCGTGCCGGAGGAGATCGCGTCATCGACCAGTACCACGCGCTTTCCCGCGATGCGCGGCACGATGTTCGGGTCGATGAAGAGTGACTTGTTCCCGCCCGGGCTCGTTATCGAATGAACGGGTACAGAGAGTTCATTGCTGTACCAGTATTTCCTGGAATAGCCGAGTGGTGCGAAGTTTCGATGACCCAGCCGCTCTGCAACGTTCGGGGCGAAGGCGAGGCCCAGTGTGGGCAGGCCAACGATGCAATCGGGCTTTCCTTCGGCCGCCATCGGCGTCATCAGGGAGACGAGCGCGTCGATGACCGCAAAACTCGCATGATTTGCGATCAGCGACGCAACGGCGCGGTCGGTATCCGGAATGGCGCGGATTGGTAACTGCAGCACATCGCCGTTCGGCAGGGAGGCGGGGTAAAGGTATTTGAATGGGGGATCCATCCTTGCCTGATCGCTGTCGGCGGAGATGATTGTTTGCCAACAGTCGGTTGTCGGGCGGGTGAAATGGGGGGCGTTCTCTTTCATCTGCTTCACGGCATTCATCTGGATCGTTTCGGGTTGGGCATATGACGGGTGTTGAACTTATAGACTGGATCGACGTGCTTCCCTCGTCCGAGTTATCGGCGGGAACACCGTATGAGGTTGTGGTCGAAGAGACGGTGATCATCCTGATCCGCAGCGAGGAGAGCATTGCCGCGTATCAAGGCCTTTGCCCGCACCAATTCGCTCGCTTGGCGGAAGGACGCGTCGCGGAAGGGTATATCAACTGCCCGCGCCATATGGCGAAGTTCCGCCTGTCGGACGGGACATGTGGACCGGGCTGGGTGCTGCCTCCGCTCCGTCGTTACGCCGTGCGGGAAAACGCGGGAATGATACAGATCGGCTTGGATCGTAACGCCGCGGTCTGAAGGCCGGTGAGGGGCGCGCCGCTGGCTCGCCGCCAACATCATGCTTCGGGCCAGGGGGCAACGCCGCGACCGATAAGCCCGGCCGTACCGGTTTCCTCGACCATGCCCAGCATTATTCCCAAACAGTCCCTTGGTTGATTGAGGTCGAGTCCCAATTTCAACCCGGGATAAGGGAAGGCGGGATGCGACCCCAGATAGGCGCCATGGGCCTCTGGCCCAGCATAGGCCGCAGGAATGTGTTCGCGAAGCGGATCGAGAAGCGCGGGCGCAAAACGAAGGCAGGCCGCGCCAAATCCCAATGCGTCAATCACGGCGCTGTCGCCGATGGCCGGTAATGGCGCAAACGACTCCATACCGGGCATGGTTGGGCCGACCGGTTTTGTCGCGGGTAAGGTGACCCAGTGGTCGGGCTCGGCGGCTGTCTTGTATCCGATCTCCTGACCGTTTCCGCCGGATGCGATAACCATTCCGCTGCCCGAGACACCGGCGCCCGCTTTTAGCATCAAGGCGCTTGCGGCCATGATCACGTTCAGCACGAACTGTCCCGCTTGCGCCAGGTATTCCTGGCTTGCATTCGACAGGTCTTCGCCGAGGAAGGGCCGCAGCAATCCATTGGCGGCGGCAACTTGCCCATGGAGCTCGTCACCTTTGCCGATCGCGGCCGACATCAAGGACAGCAGATCGACCGGTCCGGCAAAGTGGCGGGAAAGGTCCGGTCCGATTTCATCCTGCAAAGCCGCCAGCAATTTTCGGCCGGCTTCGTTGTCCATGCCGAAACGCAGGCAACCCGCGGGGGGGCCGTCGTTCAAGGGGGACGCCAACAACGCGCCCGCTGCGGCGCGATCTTCCAAGGCGACGGAATACATGCTGGGGCCCGCCACGAAGGCAAGCGGCGTTACGATCCCGAAATCCTGCGCCGGCCGCAGGGCAATTTCCCCTTTGGCGATGGCGTTGTTCGCGTCTTGCAAACTGTCGGCGAGGCCTTCCTGGACCGCCGCGGCACATGCCGCATGCACGATGGGAACCGGCAGGTTTTCTTGCGACTTGAAGGCCGGACCGGCATGAAACAACGTTCCGTCCGGCAAGTCGGGAAGAAGTGCCGACAGGGGCGCTATCTGCGTAAGTTCAGGCTGAACTGTCAGTAATCGTTGGAAAGACTGCAGCGTGGCTTTGTCCGGCATTGGCTCGATCTACCTCCTTGTTCGGGGAGGCGGATTGTTGCCGTCCCACGATGTCAGGCGGCGTCGGTCTCCGCCGCTTGGACGATGGTCATCATCATCTCCGTGAATCGAATGCGGTCTTGAGGCGACAGCGCATCCAATGTCTTTCGATGCGCGTCCCGCGCCAAGGGGTCCGTCCGCTTCAGAACGGCCTCGCCGGCCTTGGTCAGGCTGGTGACCCGCATACGCCGGTCCGTATCGGCGATTTCGCGTATGACATAACCGCGATTCATCAGCCGTTTCAGGATGTCCGTCATGTTCGTCTTGTCGATTGCCACTTCCTTGGCAAGGGTCGTCTGGTCCAAGGGACCATGCTGCGACAGGCAGGAAAGAACCGAATACATGACAGGCGTTATATTCTCGTCGCCGCATGCCTCGAGGAACAATCCGGTATGAATTTGATGCAGACGTCGAATCAGAAAGCCCGGTCGCAGGGAAACATCGCCACTGCGCCACAACGCATCTTCGTCGCTCCGGACACGGCCTGCTGCCGTACGCGGTCTCGCCATCGTTTCCCAAACCTTTAAGATTTATTTCCCGCAAGGTAGGGGATTCCTTAGTGAGTCGACAAGGTGCGGCGGACCAGGCCCTTTATCGCGTTGAAAAGCAGGCGCAATCCGCTGATCGAGGTTGGCTGGTCCTGTTGTTTAACCAAGGCACTGCCCGACAATCTTGCGTCGATCCTTTGGGCGATATCCGACAGCAACCCGTTGGCGATCTCTTCGACCAGCGCGGGTCGGCCGAACTGGGACAAGGGACCATTCAGGCGGTAGCGCATTTCAAGGTTGATCCGACTTGCCCGGCCATGTGGAACCAGTTGGAAATCCATCCGGCCTTCCAGCCCGCTTCGGCTGAAACCGTCACGGCCGCTGCCGACGAGTTGCCCTGATTTCGTCTCCGGCACGTATCGAATGCGCGCGCTGCCTTTGAAGGATGCCTTGATCGGGCCTGCCGAAACACTGCATGTGCCGTTGGCGATGCCATCCTTGACCGGACCCGACAGGGTCGCCCCCGGAATGCAGGCCACGATCGCTTCAGGATCCGAAACCAACTGCCATGCCTCTTCGATGCCGGCGGATAGATCCATCGATTTCGTCAATACGGCCGCGGAACCGAAAGAGTCCGGGTCCGGCAACGTGACCGATGCCGCGCCGGGTGCAGCGTCGGGTGCAGCGTCGGGCTTGCTGTCCGACGGAAGCGGTTCCGGGAAACCGGGCGCATCCGGATTCGTCTTTGGTGCCTCCGTACGTTCGAGGGGCTGTATAACAGCGGCGGGCGGGGCTTTGAGAACGTCTTCGATCGCGTCGACGATGCCGGCATAGCCGGTGCAGCGGCAGAGATTGCCGGACAGTTCCTTGCGAATGCGTTGCCGGTCCGCGTTCGGGATGCGGCGGATGATGTCATAGGCCGTTGTCAGCATGCCCGGCGTGCAAAAGCCGCATTGCAGGCCATGGTGCCGTTTGAAGCTGTCGCGGATGGCTTCCATCAAGGGATCGGTATCAAAACCCTCGACCGTGCGGATGTCGGCTGAATTGCAAGCCGCTGCCAGGGTGATGCAGGAGCGGGTCGGGCGGCCGTCGACGAAGACCGTGCACGCACCGCAGACGCCCTGTTCACAGCCAATATGCGTTCCGCTGGCAAGCGCTTCCTCGCGAATGAAATCAGCCAGATGCAGGCGCGGTTCAACCGCGGCGCTGACCTTTTTTCCGTTCAGTAGGAATTCCACATTGGTTTGCATTGGAAAAGCGAACTCCAGTTCCGGTGATCGGGCCGGCGCCCGAGTTTTTAATCTTGGGCCTGTGCCAACCGTTCAACTGCTCGGTCAATCGCGATGGCTTGCATTCGTAATTCCGCTATCGGTACGTCCGTCAGGGCTTGCTCCAGTGCCTGCTTTCCATCGATTTGTTTGGAAACGATGCCGCCGGCGCCATCGATCACGACGGGTTTTCGGCCCAAGGCCCCGACCACAACGCGGCATCGCCCTGTTTCCGGATCGTCCAGCACCGCCGCGCTGGCCTTGGCGAACTCGCCGACTTGTCGGACGAATTTCCAATAGCCCCATCGTGCGGCGGATGACGGTTTGGGCACGGTGATCGATTTCACCATTTCGCCGTCCACGAGCGCGTTGCTGTACGGTCCCAGGACGAAGGCGTCGGCGTCGAGTTCGCGAGACCCTTGAGGACCGATGATGGTAACGCGCGCATGCAAGGCTGGCAGCACTGTTACCCAGTCCGCCGCGGGGTCTGCATGACATAGACTTCCGCCAATGGTTCCGCGATTTCGGACAGCGCGATGGGCGATGTTCGAGGCGGCCGACCGCATCCACCCATCCGTCGGGTCGGGCACGATACCGTCCTCGATCTCGGCATGCGTAACCGCCGTCCCGAATTCGACTGCATCCTCGGTCTCAACAGCGCGACGGAGTTCCGTGACACGAGAAACGTCCAGAAGAATGTTCGGCCGCGCCAGTCGCAGATTGATCATGGGGCCGAGGGATTGGTTTCCGGAAACGACCGAACAGGGGTTGCTGCCCAGGGCTTGAACGGCCTGATCGACGGTCACCGCATTGAGGTAGGAAAAGTCGACGGGTTTCATGCCGGGGCATCCTTTCCGGCGTTGTCCAGCGCGGCCAGAACTCTCTCCGGCGTCATTGGAACCTGTGTCATCTCTGCGCCGAAGGAAGCGAGTGCATCGTTCACCGCATTGGCGATGGCGGCGGGCGGGCCGATCGCACCGCTTTCTCCGATACCCTTCTGACCGAAATAACTTAGAGGAGACGGGGTCTCCATATGGATGATGCGGATATCCGGTATGTCCGCCGCGACAGGCAGATGATAATCCGCCAGGGTCGATGCCATGGGCTGTCCCGTTTCGCTGAAGGGCATCTCTTCGAACAGCGCGGTTCCGATACCCTGTACCGCACCGCCGATGACCTGACCGTCCACGATCATCGGATTGATCATGGTCCCGGCATCTTCGACGATCACGTAGTCCAGTAATTTGATATGGCCCAGATCCAAGTCCACGCTGACTTTCACCGCATGACAGGCATAGGAGAAGGTGCCCGTGTCCTGCACGGTCTTGTACCCTTCCGTTGCCTCCAGGCCGCGGGGGTCGACGTCTCCTGGCAACAACTGCGGTTTCAGGTACCATGTCTTCGCGACGTCTTCGATGCTGACCGAAGCGGTGCCGGCCCGGGCTAGCCCCGATTCCAGAAGCACGTCGTCGCTTTTCGACTGTAGAAGATGCCCGGCAATATCGCGGATCCGTTGTCCCAACGCGTCGCAGGCGGTGGCAACCGCCCCGCCCGCCATGACGATGCAGCGTGACCCCCAGGTGCCGGTGGAATAGGGGGTATAGGCCGTATCGCCGTGGACCAGCTTGATCTTTTCGATGGCTATGCCCAACCGTTCGTGGGCGATCTGCGCCAGTGTAGTCTCCAGCCCTTGTCCGTGGCTGTGCACGCCGACGCGGATTTCAAGACCACCGTCCGGCGTCAGCCTCGCGGTAGCCTGCTCGAAACCGGGGACCATGGGAATCCCCCAACCGTGGTAAACCGATGTGCCGTGGGCTCCCTGTTCGCAGAACACGGAAAGGCCGACGCCAATTCGTTCCCGGCCAGTCTGGGTCTTCTGTTCGTTTCTGATCGCAGGAAGGTCCATTTCTTCGACGGCACGCCGCAGGGCTTCCGGATAGTTGCCGCTGTCAAAGTATTTGTTGGTGATGTTGGTGAACGGCATTTCCGCTGGTGTCACGAGATTTCGGGCGCGGATCTCTTCCGGCGGCATGTCGAGTTCCCTGGCTATGGCGTCGAGCAGAAGTTCGATCGCGAAGCACACACCGGTCCGGGCGACACCCCGAAACGGCAGGATCGGCGGCTTGTTGGTCGTGACCGAGGTCGCGGAGCATCTGTATCCCCGCATTTTATACGGGCCCGGAAGGATGCTGGTTACCTGCGCTGCTTCCAGGCAGGCCGAGAACGGGTAGCTCGAATAGGCGCCGGAATCGACCAACGCGGTGCAATCGACGGCCAGTAGCGTTCCGTCCCCCGCGGCATAACCGGTGATTTCATAGTGGTGTTCGCGGCAATTCGCGCCCGCAGTCAGATGCTCACGCCGGTCCTCGATCCACCGGATCGGGCGGTCGAGCTTCATTGTCAGGAAGGCGGCGCAGACTTCTTCGGGCAGAAGGATTCCCTTATAGCCGAAACCGCCCCCGACATCGGGTGAGATCACGCGAACCTGTCCATGGTCCAGACCAAGACATTCGGCGAGGCCGGTGCGCACGATATGCGGCATCTGCGTGGCGGAATGGAGTGTTAGAACCTCCAGCGTTCGGTCCCAGACAGCGACGAGGCCACGGCCTTCGATGGGTGCCATGCATTGTCTGGCCGTTTGGAAAGTCCGCGAGACGACAACCGCGGCATCCGCCGTGGCACTTTCGAAGTCGACATCCGTCTTCGTCTCTAGAAACGCGTTCTTTTCCCAATCCTCGTGAATCAATGGCGCATCGGCGGATTGCGCTTTGGTCATATCCCAGACGGCGGCGAGTTCCTCGAAATCAACCTGCAGCGCCTCGGCAATATCTTCCGCTTCCGCCCGTGTTTCGGACAGACAGGCGGCGATCAATTCGCCGACATGGCGAACTTTCCGGTCAGCCAGGATCGGTTGTGTGGAACTGCGAAAACCCGGCAGGCCGGAATCAGCGCGGATTCCGCTCACGCCGGTCAGATCCTGCGACAGATAGACCGAGCCTTTCAGATGATCGGGTACATGGATCGAACGGAGATTTCCATGGGCAACCGGACTGCGCAGAAAGGCGAGTTCCAGCATGCCGGCCATCTTGATATCGGCGACGAAACGCCCTTTTCCGCGCAGCAACCGGTCATCTTCACGGCGAATTTGTCTTGCGCCGACGCCTGCCTTCGATTTCGTCTTGGTACTTGCTCCGCTCTCCATCGCCCGTCCCGTCTTTTTTGCCGTGCAATACGCCAACCCGTTTGGTTCGTCGCCCGGAAACGGCCATTACGGCGGTTTAGGGCGTTCTGATTTGGTTGCAGTGCAAAAAATGTCATGGAAATGGTCGTATATACAACTTTTTTCTTTTCTGATCTTCATTCCCGTTTAAATTATAGGGGCATGAGGCGGCGCTCGCGCCGGTAACCTGAAGACGATGAAAGCGGCTCCGATGACGACAGCGGTATATGAAACGATCATTGAAAACGGCCGGGTTATCGACCCGATGACGGGACGGGACGGCGCATTCGACGTCGCAATCAACGACGGTAAGATCGCCGCGGTGGAGCCGAGCCTGCGGGAAAGCCGTGCCTTGAACAGGATGGATGCGTCCGGACATGTCGTGATCGCGGGCATGATCGATACGCATGCTCATGTCTATCAGCATGTGACCGGCCGGTTCGGTCTGGAGCCGGACCTGGTGGGCGTGCGGTCGGGGGTGACCACGTTGATCGATCAAGGCGGACCAAGCTGTATGACCCTGGGCGGCTTCCGCCACTTCATATCGGAGCCGGCCGCCAGCCGGGTTCTCGCCTTTATTTCCTGCTATCTGGTCGGCGGTCTCGAAGGGCATCTTTATCCGGAGTTGTATGGTCCGAACGGCGTCAATGCCGACCACACGATTCGGGTCGCGCTGGAAAACAAGGATCTGGTTAAGGGGATCAAGGCGCATGCCGAAATCGGCGGGCAATCGCGCTGGGGTCTGGACGTGATCAAGATCGGAGCGGAAATCGCGCGCGAAACGGACCTGCCGCTCTACATCCATCTGGGCCAGCTATGGCCGACCGATGATTCCGGACGAATCCCCGATGCGGACGAACTCATTCAGGAACTTGTCCCAATCATGAAGCCCGGCGACGTGCTGGCGCATCCTTTCACAAGACACCCGGGCGGTTTCGTTTCCGCCACCGGCGAAGTCCACCCGATCCTGCTTGAGGCCGTGCACCAGAAACAGATTCTGGTCGATGTCGGTCATGGTTCTCATTTCAGTTTCGATGCGGCCCGCCGGGTTTTGGATGCGGGGATCAAGCCCTATACCCTCGGCGCGGACATGCACGGTTACAACGTTTCGATCCCGGACGGCGAGTCCGACTCAGTTCGAACGTCCAACCCGTTCTTCGGCGTGGCGCCGTTCAATCTGACCATCGCGATGACCGAACTGCTTTATCTCGGTCTCTCCTTGCCGGAGGTTGTCGCCATGGTGACTTCCCATCCGGCGAAACTGCTGCGTATGGAAGACAGGATCGGATCGCTGCAGCCGGGATACGAGGCGGATATCAGCGTTCTCAAGGTCGAAAGCGGAAAGTTCAAACTGTCCGACAATACCGGCGCCAATGTGACAAGCAAATGCCTCGTCCGGCCGGCTTACTGTCTTCGTGCCGGCGTGAAATACGACGCCGATTCCGTTTTCATTCCGGATGCGATCGCCGCGTAGACCGGGACCGAAACAGGTAAATACAGGCCTGTGTCTATAATTCCGGTTTGGGCCTGCCGGCGCCTGAACGGTGTTTTCGTTCCGGGTAAAGCAAGAAGTTCTAGGACGGGTTTTCGCTCGATCTGGAGGCACGCGCGCCGCCCGAAAGCAGGACGCCGATTTCCTCTGCGGCGGCTTTGATTTCGTCGATGGCGGTTTCCGGGTCGAAACGGCTATCCGGTCCGACCAGGGACAGGGAGAACAGGCATTCTCCCATCTCGTTCACGACAGGGGCGGCGATGACGGAAATTCCGGCCAGGGTTCTGCCCCCGCCGGAAATGGTATAGCCCTGTTGCCGGATCCGGTCGCGTTCCCGTAGTGGGATCGTCTGGACCCCGTTTGCTTTCAAACGGTCAGTAAGATCCGGCGGGCCAAAACTTGTCCAAATCTGACCGGAGCCGCTTTCAACGAAGGAAAGCTCCGCTCCGACCCGCAAATCCGTCCGCAACATGCCGCGCGCCTCGACGCGCTGGGCAATGATGATGCGATCGTTATCGAGCGCGACGAGCGAACTCGTTTCCCCGGTTTGTGCCGTCAATTTTTCAAGTGCCGGAAGCGCGCGTTCGCCAAGACCGGCCTGTTCCAACGCGTTGTTGGCCAGGCGGCAGGCGCGCAGGGACAAGCGATAGGTGCCGTCCGCCAGCCGCTCTACCCATCCTGCGGTCGTGAGGGTCAGGAGACGTTGGTAGGTGGTGGCGCGCGATTCCTCACTCTGTCGCGCAAGCTCGGACAAGCGCATCGGACCGGTCGCCTGCGCGATCAGGTCGAGCAAATCGAAACACTTCAAAACACTTGAAAGGGGACGTGCGCTCATGACCTGCTGAATGATCTATTTGTATTCTTATAGAATACGTTGACAGGAAATAGAATACAAATTTAACTCCCCTTCAACAGAACGAAGACCGATACGGTCCAGGGTCAGGAAAAGCACAAAGCATGAATGTAAATGGCGAAGGGCTGCCGGGCGACCTGCCCATACAGGCGCCGGCGGAAGAGGGGAGGCAGGGATTCTCCCAATTGTCCGGAACTGTGGTGGTCGATCTCACGACCTCTGTTGCCGGCCCTTACGCAACCATGTTGCTGGCCGATTTCGGCGCAACCGTGATCAAGATTGAGCGGGCAACGGGCGGTGACGACGCCCGCCACTGGGGGCCTCCGTTCCTGGATGGTGAATCGCTGTGGTTTCTGGCGGTAAACCGGAACAAGAAAAGCGTCGCACTCGACATCACCGATCCCGAAGGCTACGCGGTTCTGGCTGATCTCGTCGCGCGGGCGGATGTCGTCGTCACGAACCAGCCGGCGGATATTCAGAAGCGCTTGAAGACCGATTTTGAGTCGCTGACGGCCCTGAACGGCGACTTGATTCACGCCTCCATCACCGGGTTTGGCCTGACCGGTCATCGCGCCGCGTGGACCTGTTACGACCTGATTGCCGAAGGCTATTCCGGGGTGATGGACGTTACCGGCGCGGCCGACTCGGCGCCCCAGAAAATTGGCACCCCGGCGGCCGACATGCTGGCCGGACAGGATGCGGCCATGACGGTTATGGCGGCGCTTCTCAACCGTGAACGACAAAAGGGGCCGCAGCAGATCGATATCGCCCTTGTCGAGTCGATGACCCGGTTCCTGACCTGTCGTATCACACCCTATCTCGGATCAGGCGACGTGCCGAAGCGTTCCGGCGGCACGGACAGCGTCATCGCCATCTATCAGGCTTTTGAAACCGCCGACGACCCGATCACGCTCGGCCTAGGGACGGACGGCATCTTCAGACGGTTCTGGAAAGCGGTTGGAAATCCGGACTATGCGGACAACCCCGCATTTTCGAATAATGGAGAGCGCCGTCGCCACCGGGCCCGTATCGTTGCCGATATCCAGGATGTCCTGTTCGATAAGGGCGCCTCGGAATGGCTCGATATCTTCGCGGCCGCGCGGGTGCCGGCGGGGCCGATCAACTCAGTTGCCGACGTGGTCGCGGATCGGCACCTGCAGGATCGCGGGCTGTTTTTCACCCTGGAGGCCGGCGGCCGCAAGGTGCCCCAGGTGGGGCTTGGCATTCAGGTGAATGGAGAATCCGGCAAACCGCGGTCGATGCCGCCGGCGCTCGGTTCGGATACCGATGCCGTTTTGAATCAATTCCTCGGCTATGATGCTGAAAAGATCGCCGCTCTGCGCACCGCCGAGACCATTTCATAGGGAAAGATCATGAGCTTTGAGACAATCCTCTACGAGGAAGACGGCCCCGTCGGCACCATCACGCTGAACCGCCCCGAGGATGGGAATATGTTCACGCCGGAGATGTGCCATGAGATCCGCGATTGCATCAACGATATCCGTCGTGAAACCCGGACCAGGGTCATCGTGATTACCGGGGCGGGGGACAAGTTCTTTTGCATCGGCGGGCGCAAGGAAGGGATGGAGGATACGCAGCTCTATGCGGGTGTTCTGCCCACGCTGGAAATGTACGAGGCGATAGACCGGTTGCAGAAGCCGGTGATCGCCAGCGTCAACGGCTTCGCTGTCGGCGGCGGCAACGTGCTTCAGGTCGTCTGCGATCTGACCATTGCGAAGGAAAGTGCTGTTTTTAGGCAGGTCGGGCCGATGATGGGGTCCTTCGATGCGGGGTTTGGGACCTGGTATCTGGAAGACCTCGTCGGCAAGAAGAAGGCCAAGGAGATGTGGATGACCAACCCGAAGATCTCCGCCGCGGAGGCGGAGCGGATCGGCTTGATCAACCGCGTCGTGCCGGACGATCAGTTGAAGGAAAAGACCCGCGAATTCGCCCTCGAAGTTGCCGACCGTGGCGCCTTCGCACTTGCTTCGATCAAGGGGGCTTTCGGCGCACGGCACGGCGGTGTCGGCGGATTGGCCCGCGTCGCGCACGACCTGTTGCTGCGCCAATATCTGGACAGCGAGGAAAGCCGTGAATTGAGCGAAGCCTTCCGCGGCAAACGCAAACCGGACGCCAGCAAGTTCGGTCATTGAGTTCGCATAGAAGCCCTGGCCGGAAAGAAAAACCGTGAAACCGTTCCTGACCCTGCACCATCCCGGCAAAGCCATGGTTTATTATGATGCCGGGCATTGGACCTCCGATACCTGTTACAGCCTGATCGAACGCTGGGCGGCAAAACGACCGGGCTCGATCGCTTTGCGGGACGGCCGCAAGTCCGTGACCTGGCGGGAGTTGCGCGACTGGGTCGACGGTGTCGCTGCCCATTTCGAAGGGCTGGGGCTGTCCGGTGGCGCGCGAGTTTCGATCTGGATGTCGAACCGCATCGAAGCGGTGGTCACCTTCCTTGCCGCTTCCCGGATCGGGCTTGCTTGCAACCCGTCGCTGCACCGTTCCTATACCTGCGCCGAAATCGGCACCCTCATGGCACGGCTCGACACGCAGATACTGGTTACGGAAGCCGGTTGGGGCGCGGACAGGGATACGGCGGATCTCGACGCGGTCGTAGCCGATACGCAGAGCGTGAAGGCCGTCATCGATGCCGACGCTTTTCCGGGGGCCGGCGGAAAGCCTGTCCGCCCTGTTTCCGATCCGGACTCGGTCGTCTACCTTGCCTTCACGTCGGGCACCACGGGGGTGCCGAAATGCGTGATGCATTCCACAAACACCCTTTTTGCCAATGCGCGTGATCTGGCCAGGGACTGGTCCTTGTCGAGTGATGCGCGGCTTTTGTCGCTCAGTCCGTTGTCGCACCACATAGCCTGGGTCGCGGTCGGGCAATGGCTGTCATCCGGCTGTCAGCTGATCACCGACGATCCACCGGCGGGAACATCACGGCTGGACTGGATCGTCGACACCGGTGCGACCTATGTCATGGGGGTCCCGACCCATGCGATGGATGTGCTGGGTGCATTGGATGCGGCGGGGCATGAGAAACTGGGATCGGTTGAGGTGTTCTACATGGCCGGGTCGCCCATTCCGCCGGTGGTCGCCGAACGTTTCATGTCGCTGGGCATCAAACCGCAGAATATCTACGGCATGACGGAAAACTCGTCTCATCAATATACCCACCCAAGTGACGACCCGGTAACCTGGACGACCAGTTGCGGGCGCGGCGGCAAGGCCTATGAAGTCGCGATATTCGACCCGGAAGACCGTGATCGCCGTCTCGGCGTCGGAGAAACCGGTGAAATCGGTGGGCGCGGCGCCGCCCTGATGCTGGGCTATTTTGACAATCAGGCGGCGACGGAGAGCAGCTTCAACCGGGATGGTTGGTTTCTGTCCGGCGATCTCGGCGAATTGGACGAGGCCGGTAATCTGCGGATCAAAGGCCGGCTGAAGGAATTGATAATCCGCGGCGGTCACAACATCCATCCCGGCCATATCGAAGCCCTTGCGCTTCGGCACGACCGGGTCTTGAAGGCCGCGGCCTTTCCGGTGGATGACGACCGCCTGGGCGAGAAAGTGTGTCTTGCCGTTATAGGGGATGTATCGGGAGACGAGGTGCTGCAGCATTTGGCGAGCGAAGGACTGTCGAAATTCGATATGCCTGAATGGTTCGCGACGGTCTCCCATTTCCCGCTGACCCCGAGCGGCAAGATCCTGAAACGAGAATTGGTGGAAATGGTCCGCCGCGGCGAACTGAAACCGGATCCGATCCGATATACGGACAAGGAGAAGACCTGATGGCGATCGATCTGACCCGCAAGGGCGACGCAGCGATCCTGACATTGAACAGGCCGGAAGCGCTGAACGCGCTGTCCTTTGCCATCCTGCGGGAACTTTCGGATGTGCTGGATACCGTAGCGGCATCCGATGCGCGGGTCCTGATCGTCACCGGCGCGGGGGAGAAGGCCTTTTGTGCCGGCGCGGATATCAAGGAATTGCGAAACCGCGATTTGATGAGCCAGAAACGTGGCACGGAATTGGGCCAATCCGTGATGTCGAAGATCGCCGCTCTGCCGATGCCGTCCGTCGCCGTCATCAACGGTTATGCGTTCGGCGGCGGACTGGAGATTGCGTCGGCGTGTACCTTCCGATTGGCGACCGCCAACGCCAAGATGGGGTTGCCCGAAATCAAGCTTGGCCTGATCCCGGGATATGGCGGCACCCAGCGTCTGCCGCGCATCATCGGTGAGGCAAGAGCGCTTGAAATCATCATGACCGGGCGGACAGTGGAGGCCCAGGAAGCCCTTGCGATCGGCCTGGTCAGCCGGATCGTCGAGGGCGATCCGGTCGAGGCCGGCCTCGAATTCGCCAAAGGGTTCACGCGCTATAGCCTGCCGGTCCTGCATTTCGCGCGGGAAGCCGTGATGCGGGCAGGCGATACGCCGATTTCCGAGGGCTTGAAAATCGAAACCGACCTTTCCACGCTGGCCTACCAGACGCGGGACGCGGAGGAGGGGATGGCGGCCTTCGAGGAAAAACGCAAACCGGAGTTCAAGGATGTCTAGTGCCCCGAAGGCGGAACGCGGACGTGTCATTGTGACCGGCGCCAGCAAGGGGATCGGGGCCGCCATTGCAGGCGAATTGATTGCGCGCGGATATGCCGTCCTCTCGCTCTCCCGATCAGGGGGCGGTCAGCATGGCGAGCAGGTTGCCTGTGACATGACCGACGAGGGTAATGTGCGCGAGGTTTTCGCATCCATTGCCGGAGCGGGACCGATTTCGGGCCTCGTGAGCAATGCCGGGGTTCATCTCTCATCGCCGACGGCCAGCCTTCCAACCGAGGAATACCGGCAGGTCATGTCCCTCAACGCCGATGCGGTGATGATCGCCGCACGGGAGGTCCACCCCCATCTGGTCGCTGCCGGCGGGGGCACGATCGTCAATATCGGCTCCTTCTTCGACAAAATCGGGGTGCCGGCCAACCTTGCCTACTGTGCGTCCAAGGCGGCGGTCGCGGCGATGACGCGCTGCATGGCGTCCGAATGGGCACCGGACGGCATTAGGGTCATGAACGTCGCGCCGGGCTATGTGGAAACAAATCTGAACCGTGATTTCCTGGCCCAGGAAAGCGTTCAGAAATGGCTGGCCAAACGAGTGCCCATGGGCCGTGCGGGCAAGGCGGACGAGGTGGCGCGCTTTGTCGCTTCCCTGTTCAGCGAGGATATCGCCTACCTGACCGGCGAGACCGTCTATATCGACGGCGGCCACGGCATGAACCTTTGACCGAAAGTTCGACGAAATGAAGATATTCGACCAGATGGCCCGGATGCGGGACTGGAGCGAGGATGAGCGCATCATACTCGATCAGGTGCGCCGGGTCGCCGACGAGGTCATCGCGCCAAAGGCGTCGGATTACGACCGAACAGGTGACTTCCCCTGGGACAGCGTTAACGCTTTAAACGAGTTGGGATTGAATGCGTTGTTCGTGCCCGAGGCCTACGGTGGGGCGCTCAGCCGGTATGCGCTTTACATCGAATGCGTGAAGATCATTTCAGAAGCCTGCGCGTCGACCGGCATCATATACGCGACGAACTTCCACGGCATGAAGCCGCTGATCGATTTCGGGACGGAGGAGCAGAAACAGCGATTGCTGCCGGTCATCGCGGGAGGCGGTCTCGGTGCCCTGGCGATCACCGAGCCCTCCGCCGGGTCTGACGCGACAGGGATGAAAACGCGTTTCACGCCGGATGGCGACGATATCGTGATCGATGGGGGAAAGATTTTCATCACGAACGGGGACGTGGCGGATCTTATCCTGCTATTCGGCAAATGGAGCGAGATAGACGACGATAAGGCTGCGATTTCCGCCCTCATCCTGCCCAAGGACGCGCCTGGCTTCAGCATCGTGCGCAAGGAAGAGAAGATGGGGCATCGCGCCTCTTCCACAGCCGTACTCGCCTTCGACGGCGCCCGTGTGCCCCGCGCCAATCTTTTGGGTAATCCCGGCGACGGTCTGAAGATCCTGCTCGCCTCGCTGAACAAATCACGCCCTTCTGTAGCCGCACATGCCTTCGGGATCGCGCGGGCGGCCTTCAACGACATGATCGCCTATACGAATGAGCGGGTTCAGTCCCGCAAGAAGATCATTGAATTTCAGGGCAATCAGTTCCTGATCGCCGACTTGGCGAGTGAATTGGCGCTCACGGAAACCTGGCTCGATTATGTGGCCGGTCTGGTCGATGCCGGGTCCACGGATTTCGGCATGGAAGCGTCGATCGCCAAGATGCGGGCTTCGGACCTCGCCATGCGGATGACGACGGAAAATGTCCAGATGCATGGTGGATACGGCTATGTCCCCGAATACCGGGCCGAGCGCCTGATGCGGGATGCCAAGATTACCCAGATCTGGGAAGGCACGAACCAGATTCACCGGCAGTTGATTGGAAGGAGTTTCAGACAGTGACGAACGGCATTAAACGCGTCGGCGTCTGCGGTGCAGGCGGCACGATGGGCGCCGGGATCGCGATCGTTGCGGCTCGTGCGGGGTTCGAGACGGTCTGCTACGATCTGACGCCAGAGCCTTTGGAAAAGGCTTCGCAGCAGAGTGCGGGTTTCTTCGCGAAATCCGTTGAACGCGGCAAGATGACTGCTGAGGATCGTGACGCGGTATTGTCCCGGCTATCGCGGACCACGTCGCTTGGCGACCTGGCCGGTTGCGATCTGGTCATCGAGGCCGTGTTTGAGGATTTGGCAACCAAGCGCGATCTGTTTGGCAAGCTGAACACGATCTGCCCCGAGGAAACGATTTTCGCTTCCAATACCTCGACTCTTTCGATCACCGAGATCGCGTCCGGCTGCGGCCGGGAGGACAGGGTCGTCGGCATGCATTTCTGCCTTCCGGCACAATTGATGAAACTCATCGAAATGTCGCCGGGGCTGAACACCAGTACGGAAACATTCGATGCCGCCTGGGCCTGGACCGAGGCAGCGGGGCAAATACCGGTCCGTACACAGGACAAACCGGGCTTTATCCTCAATGCACTTCTGGTGCCGTTCAACAATGATTGCATCCGCGCGGTCGAAGCTGGCGTCGCCGAACCGGGTGATATCGATCAGGCGATCAAGGTCGGCCTCGGCTATCGCATGGGGCCGTTGGAGCTGATCGATCTGATCGGCTTGGATACCCAGGTAAGGCTTTGCGAAGCCTTTTATCCGATCACAAACGATCCGCGCGCCGCAACCCCGCCTTTGCTGCGGCGGATGGTTGCCGCCGGTCATCTCGGGCGCAAGTCCGGCCGGGGCTTTTTCGATTACCAGGGTGCCGGGATGTACGGTGCGTAAGGGGCAGTCATGACGATCAACTATGAAATCCATCAGAACGGCCAAAGCCGGTCCTTCCCGGATGGCGATGCTTTCCTCGGGAATGCCGCTGAGAGTGGTGAAGTCGCGATTTATCTTGGTTTGCCGTATCGGGAAGACGCATCGAAGACCGCTATCCTGATCGAACTGGGGACCGAATGTCTCGGCGTTCATACCGGCGAAAACGCGGGCCTTGAAGGATCCAACGTGTTGGGCTTCGCCCGGTACCGAAACGGCGATGATGCCCCGTCGCAATTGATCGAGCTTGTCCGTCAACCGGCCACACCACAATCAGCCATTGATGCGGCGAAGATGGTGTTTGAGGAAGCCGGGTTTTCGGTCAGCCTCTGCGCAGATCAGGCCGGCCGGATCATCGATCGCCTGACCCGCCCTAAATACAATGACGCACTGCGTTTCCTGGATGAGGGGTTGGCCACCGCGGCGGATATGGACCTGACCTGCAAGATGGGGCTCGGTTATCCGGATGGCCCGATCGAGCGTTTGCAGCGTGGCGGTCTCGCCCATCATTACGACGTGAGCAAGGCTCTGTTCGACATCCATGGCGCACCGGCATTCGCGCCAGGCCGGCGGGCCACTGTCGCGAAGATGCGGGAGGGGAAATAATCGTGCGCGGAGCGCTTGCCGGAATAAAGGTCCTGGACTTTTCAACTTTGCTGCCGGGTCCGATGGCCACTCTGTTCCTCGCCGATGCAGGCGCGGAGGTCATCAAGATTGAACGCCCCGGGCGGGGCGACGAAATGCGCAGCTACGACCCCAAATGGAACGGCGATGGCGTGAATTTCGCGATGCTGAACCGGGGCAAGAAGAGCGTTGCTGTCGATCTAAAGGATCCCGCCGAGGTCGCGCGCTTGGAGCCGCTTTTCCGGGAAGCGGATATCGTCATGGAACAGTTTCGGCCGGGTGTGATGGATCGCCTCGGCATCGGATATGAAGCGCTGCACAAACTGAATCCCAAGATCGTCTATTGCGCGATAACCGGATATGGACAGACCGGGCCGAAACATCGCGTTGCAGGTCATGATCTGAACTATATCGGGGATGCGGGATTGCTGGCCCTCAGCATGGGTACGCAGGAACATCCGACTGTTCCCCCCGCATTGATCGCCGATATCGCCGGCGGTGCGTATCCCGCGGTCGTAAACATCCTACTTGCCTTGCGGGAACGCGACCGAACGGGGAAGGGCGCCTTTTTGGATATTTCAATGAGCGACTGTCTCTTCCCCTTCCTGTATTGGGCCATGGGACAAGGCATGGTGACCGGCAAATACCCGGGCAACGGCAATGATCTGGTGACCGGCGGCGGCGCGCGTTATCAGCTTTATCCAACATCCGACGGGGCCATGGTTGCGGCTGCACCGATCGAACAGAAATTCTGGGAAGCCTTTTGTGAGGCGATCGGTCTGGCCACGGATCTACGCGACGATGCGCGCGACCCAGCGCAGACAAAAGGCGCGGTCGCTGGAATCATTGCGGGAAAGACCGCCGATCATTGGCGGGATGTGTTCGCAGCGGCTGATTGCTGCTGTTCCATTGTAAGGACTGTGGACGAAGCAATGCAGGATCCGCATTTCAAGGCGCGAGGCCTGTTCGATCGCCGTGTCTCCGGCGAGGACGGAACCACTCTGACGGCCCTGCCGACACCGATCGCCTCTGTCCTGCGAGGCGATGCGGAGGAGCGGCCCTATCCGGCGCTTGGATCCCATAATGAAGAGGTGCTGTCATGAAGGCGGTATTTGTCGAGGCCTATGGACCGTATCGAAATGCGGTGTTGAAGACCGCCCAGGACACGGCCCCGGAAGAGGGTGAGGTCCTGGTACGCCTGATGGCGGCCGATGTGAACTTTCCGGACATCCTCGTTATGGAAGGTAAGTACCAGGTAAAGCCGCCCTTGCCGTTCTCTCCCGGCAAGGCAGGGGCAGGCATCGTCGAAGCTGTGGGTGACGGGGTGACAGGAATCGGCCCCGGCGACCGTGTTGCCGTGCAGGTGGAATATGGCGCCTATGCTGAAAAGGTGCTGGTTCCCGCTCAGACCTGCTATCGGATGCCGGACGACATGCCGTTCGACATCGCCGCAGCCCTGGGGCTGGTGTATCAGACGGCCTATTTTTCCCTGATGGAGCGCGCGGCGTTCAAACCGACGGATACGGTTCTCGTCCTGGGAGCATCCGGTGGTGTCGGGATGGCAAGTGTCCAACTGGCGAAGGCGCTGGGATCACCGTGTGTCATCGCCGGCGCGCGTGGTGCCGCCAACGCGGCCTTTGCGCGCGAAGCAGGTGCGGATCATGTCGTCGATCTCGGCATGGACAACCTGAAGGACGGCTTGCGTGACGCGGTCAAGGAGATCACCGGCGGGCATGGCGCCGATATCGTTATCGACCCCGTGGGGGGAGAGGCCAATGCAGCTGCCTTGCGAGCCATGGCGTGGTGCGGGCGCATGGTGATCGTCGGTTTCGCATCCGGCGACATTCCGGCGATCCGCGCGAACTACCTGCTGGTCAAGAATATTGGCGTCAACGGTATCCAGTGGTCCGATTATCGGGAACGGGACCCGGCCGCGGTCGCCGCCGCGCAGGAAGAGATCTTCCAACTGTGGTCGGCTGGCAAGCTTGACCCGATCATAACCCACCGAGTCGCCTTGGATGACTTCATGACCGCCCTGGACGTCGCCGCGGGCGGCAAGGTTCAAGGCAAGGTTGTCCTGACCTTGGCGGGAGACTAGGCGCTAGCCTTTACTCCGCGGCGTCGACCGATCTCAATTCAGGCGTGGTCGGGACGAGGGGCAATCCCTCTGCACCGTCATGCGTTATGCGCGCCTGTTCCAATGCCTGCCCGATCCGACCGATTTCCTCCGCCGACAGTTTCGCAAGCGGCGGCCTGACCACGGCCCGGTCCTGTCGTCCCAGTAGAACAGCCGCTTCCTTCATGCGGTTGTGCATATCCAGGAAGGGCGGTGCGTAGAACGCCTGCGTCACGGGCTGCATTCGGTCGTTCAGCATCCGTGCGGTCTTCAGGTCACCCGCCTGTATGGCTTGGAACATTGCGACCTGAAGGTCGGGGATGATGCTGCCGGCACCGGAAAGAAGTCCGTTTGCCCCCATGCAGAGCGATGCCATCAGCCACGCGCTGTTGGTCGTCAGAACGTTGATGGGCCGCGAAAGCGACTGCAGCGTCCGAATATTCTTCTCATGCTCCGCAGGTTCCGCCGTCCAATCCTTGATCGCCTTGATCTGCGGGATGGCTTCGGCAAGCGCGACGATCGTGTCGAGGGGGTAGGCGAGGTTCGTCCACCGTGCGTAATTGAAACAGATCATCGGCAGATCCGTTGCCTCCGCAATCCGGCTGAAATGCGCAAGGGCCATTTCCGGACGGCGCTCCCCACCCATCATCAGAACCGATGAGGGGAAAACCAGCAAGGCCGACGCGCCCGCTTCGGTCGACATTCTGGCTATCTCGGCCGCTTCCAGGCTGCCATCGGCATAGACGCCTGCGATTACCGGGATGCGGTCGCCGATATCGTCCAGAGTGTGGTCGAGAACGGCGCGCTGCTCATCGAAAGTACAGGCATGCACTTCCGACGCATGGCCGTTGACCGTGATGGCCGATAGGCCCGGGGTCGCGGCGACGTGCAAGAGGTGGCGGCGCGTTTCAACCCAATCGATTTCAAGATCGTCATCGAAAGCGAGAAGCGTCGCAGGAATGACGCCTTGCGGTACGAAATCCTTGAAACGGGCCATGGCAACCTCCCTTTGCTCGGTCGATTATTGCACTGTTACGGCACCACGCTCGATCGTAAAGGTCCGTTCGATCAGTTCACGCACATGCTGTTCGTTCGAATCTGCGATCAGGACGGCCATGCCTTCTTTCTTCAACTCGAAGATGATCTGCGCCAGACGTTGCGCCAGGGCGGGGGCGACCCCTTCGAACGGCTCGTCCAGCAGCAGTATCTTATTGCCGCACAGCAGGGCGCGGGCCAACGCGACCAGCTTTTGCTGACCGCCCGACAACTGGTTCGCGCGGCGGTCCCGGAAACCGGCAACTTCCGGGATAAGGGAGTAAACCCATTCCAGTCTACTATCCGCTTCAGGCATCTTTGTAGACCATGCGGGAAGCAGAACATTCTCCTGAACGGTGAACTCGGGCACCAGTTTCCTATCCTCGGGCATGTAGCCGAAGCCCATGCCGGCCCTGCCATGGGTCGGGGTCTGCGTGAGATTGACAGCCTCGAATTCGACCTGTCCGTCGACCTTGTCGATCAGGCCCATGACGGCACGCATGAAGGTGGTTTTCCCGGCGCCGTTCCGACCGATAAGGCCCGCCATCATGCCGCCCGGCAAATCGAGCGACACATCGTCCAGAACCTTCTGCGAGCCGAAATAGACATTCAGATTTTTTACCGTAAGCATTTTTGGCTCTTTCCCCTCAGCCCGCCGCCGCGACATGTACCGTTTCGCCGATGACAAATTGGCGGACCTGTTCGTCAGCCAGCGCTTCTTCGGGCTTGGCGTCCGCGATGATGCGGCCGTCATAGAATGCCAGAACGCGCGTCGCGTAGCGGCTGATGATCTCCATATCGTGCTCGACGAAAAGGATCGTCACATCCTGTTGCTTCAGGGCAGTGACCACGATGTCCATGATGCTGAACTTCTCCGCCGCGGTTACCCCGCTTGTGGGTTCATCCAACATCAGCATCTTCGGCTTGTGCACGCTGGCCATGGCGATATCGAGCAGTTTGCGAACGCCCTGCGAAAGGGTTTGTGTTACCTGATCCCGGTATTCCAGGATTTCATAATTCGCCAGAATCTCCTCGCAGCGCCGTTTCCGGTCTTCCGTATCCAGCGGCTGCCAGAACGGCATTGTCCCTTCCTCGGCAATGCCCATGGCGATCATCAGGTTCTCGAACGTGGTACCGGTCGAGAACAGTTGAGGGATCTGGAACGACCGGCAAATGCCGATTTCCGTCGCATGCTTTGGATCGAAACCGGTGATGTCGCGATCGTAGAAGAACAGTTTTCCGCTGGTCGGCGCGAGATAGCCGGTGACCATGTTCACAAAGGTGGTCTTGCCGGCCCCGTTGGCGCCGATGACGCCGATCACTTCGCCCTCATCGATAGAGACGTTGATATTATCGGCGGCGGTGACGGCGCCGAAGGATTTGTACAGGCTTTCAGCGCGTAGAATTGCCGTCATCTTGGCCCTCCTTTGAGCGTTCGATCAGGCTCCACAGACCACCCGGCAGGAACATGATCACCGCCAGCAGGCAACCGCCGACGACGAACTGCCAGGCTTGCGGCGCATATTCGATGGCGAATGTGCGAAGAATTTCAAAGACGACAGAACCGATCAGCGGGGCAATGACGTTGCCGACGCCGGACAGGATTGTCACGAACACGAACTCACCGGACTGGATCCACCACACCATTTCCGGATCCACATGGCCGATGGCGATGGCGGCCAAGGCGCCGCCTGCGCCGGCCAGTATCCCGGCGATGACGAATTTGAAATGCACGGCGCGTTTCGCGGAGTAACCAAGATACTCGACCCGCAATTCATTGTCTTTGATGGCCCGGGTCAAACGACCCATGGTGCTGTCGAGATAACGGTTCACGAAAAGACAGGCGATCCATGCGATGAAGGCCGTTGTCGCATACAAGATGCGCTGCATCTCAACGGGTTCTTCCGGGACGTAGCCGAGATAACTGGTCTGCACCACGTTGAAACCGTCCGTCGAACCCAGGCTCTCGCTTTTGACCAGCACCCCGAAGAAAATCATCGAGAAGGCTAGGCAGAGCATCGCGAAGAAGATTTCGCGATAGCGCCGCAGAAGGAAACCCAACCCGAAAGCCAGAATGCCGGCCGCGGCGGCGCTGATGAACACAAGCAGAAACGCGTCGGTTATCGGAACATATTGCGGCAGAATGCCGACCATATAGGCACCGGCCCCGTAGAACAGTCCTTGTCCGAACGAGACAAGGCCGGTGCGCCACAGCAGCACGAGGCCGAGTACGACAAGCCCTTTCGCGACACTGATGATGCCGAGGAAAATTGCCCAGTCGGGCATGAACAGACCGATGGCCAGAAGGGCCGGCAGGCCGAGCAACAGCAGCTTGCTTTGGAAAGCGGGTGACATGCTGCCTCCTAAATCTTGCGGGCCTTCTGGCGCATGAACAGGCCTTCGGGCCTGAAGATCAGCACCAGGGTCATAACCGCGTAAATGACGAAAAGTTCAACTTCGGGGAACAGGTGGACGGCGGCCGCCCGGGCGATGCCGACGACGAGCGCACCGATGATCGCACCCCATATGCTGCCCATGCCGCCGATGACGACGATTGCAAAGGCCAAGACGATAACCTCAACGCCGATCCCCGGAGCGACCGAGATTTTCGGTGCCATGACCGCGCCACCCAGGCAGCCGAGCGTGGCGCCGATGATGAAGGTCACGGTGAAATACCGCTTCACATTGATTCCGAATGCCGCCGCCATTTCCGTGTCGTGGATAACGGCGAGCAGGAGGCGGCCCTTGGACGTGCGGTTCAGCAATATCCAGGTCCCGGCGGCAAGCGTGACGGCGAGGCCAATCAGCGCCAGATCGTAATTCGAATAGAAGAGCGTGCCGAACTGGATGTCGCCTAGCAGCGAATAGGGCTCGAAGGCGAAATAGGGATCGCCGCCCCATATCCAGATGATTACGTCCTCCAGCATCAGGAAGCTGGCGAAGGTCACCAGCACGATGATCACTTCATCCCGGCCATACATCCGTTTGAGAAGGCCGACTTCCAGGACCAGCCCAAAGATGATGCCGAGGCCGATGGCAATCGCGAACATAAGCGCAAAGCTTCCCATATCGGGATAGCCGCCGGCGAACCACCAGCCGATGGCGGTCGCGGAAGCATAGGCGCCGAACGCGTAGAAAGAGCCATGCGCGACGTTGAGTATCTTCATCACGCCGAAGATCAGCGTCAGACCCAGAGCGACGAGGAACAAATATGAAGCCTCGATCAACCCGTCGATCAGGATTGCAGTTGCGGTTAGCATAAACGGTTCCCTTAAAACCTGTCGTAGGGCCGGTACGTTTGCTTTTTTCGGTTATCCGGCAACTTGATCCGTCCTTCACCGTCAGACGCCGGTAACTTTGGCGTTTTGGGAGTACCGTCGAAAGCGGTCCGGTCGGATGCGAAACAAAGGTAACAGGCGAAAACGCGCCGCTACAGTAGACTGTAGCGGCGCGTGTATCGTTAACGGGCAATCAGCACTTGGCGCCCTGCATGCCCCCTTCGATCCATTCGACGCTGTTCACGTCGGCCGGCGGGTTCACGCATTCTGCGGGATAGGTGATGACGTCGACGATTTTTTGTTCGCCGGCTTCGCTGTCCCACTTGGTGATGCCATAGGCGGTCGGCGTGATGGCCTGATGGCCTTTGCCGAGCTTCATGTTGATCGTCGTGCCGAAGGCCTCGAAGGTCTTGTGGCGCAGACCGTCCGCGACGGCATCCGCCGAGGGCTTCGCGCCGCCGCTGGAGGCGGCCGCGTTGTCATAGGCGATCTTCAGCGCAATGAAGGCCTGAGCCATATGATAGGACGGGAAGGTCGGCGGCGTGCCGAACCGATCCGAGAAACTCGTCCAAAGCCATTTGCTCAGTTCCGTTTCCTCCGCCAGGACGCCATACGGACCGCGCGCGCCGATGACGACGCCGTCCGGCAGCTTACGGCCCAGACGATGCATCACGGATTCACCGGTGGTCAGCAGCATCGTCGTGCGCTTGTGCAGGCTGCGAGCGCTGGACTGCAGGATGAAGCTTTCCAGGTCGCCACCCCAGAAGGAGGTGTGCAGGACTTGCGGCGGGGAGACCGAAAGGCGGGAGATTTCCGCGCCGTACTGGCCTTGGAAGATTTTCGGCCAAAGCGGTTCTTCGGCCTTCGCGTCCGGCATCAGGTTACCCATGGCCAGGTCGAAATCGCGCCAGCTGTCCTGGCCCCAGGCATAGTTCTGGTTGATGCCCTGGAAGGTCTTCGTATCGCCGAATTTACTAGCGATGTAACGGGCCGCCCCGACGCTGTCCATGGTTGCGTGGGAACTGGTCCGGAAGACGTACTGATAGTCGCTGTCTTCGAAGATACGCGGGGTTCCGCAATCGAACAGGATCGTGAAGGTCTTCAGTTCTTCTGCGACCGGCGCGACCGCAAGGCAACTGCCGGACGAGATGTATCCGATCACCGCGTCGACGCCCTGGCGCTGAACCATGTTGCGGTATTCGGTAACCTGCTTGGTGGTGCCGCCGGCTTCGTCGATATAGACGGCTTCGATTTCCATGCCGCCCGCGCCTTTGGTGTTATAGGGGGCGGGAACGTTGCCGGCATTGATGGCTTCAACGATCAATTCGGCCGCGTTCCGTGCCGGAATGCCGAACGGACCGGCAGCGGCGCCGGTGTAGAAAGCGACGACGCCGACTTTCAATTTTTCCTGAGCCTGCGCCGCGCCTGCAAATGCGGTCATGGCACCGGCAACAAGGCAAGCCGCTACGCTGGTGCCGCGCAGCAGTTTTTTGACAGTCATGATTTATCCTCCCTGAACGGTCTGTCGTTCATTAGTTCAAGCATTGTTAACTGCTCTCAACCAGCATGCACGGTTTGTGCTTTTGGGGTCAAATGGCCGCTGGGCGGCACCGAAGGTTGTTCCGGTATTTCATTGAACCGACGTAATTTTCTTACTTTTCAACCCATGACTTCTAGAATCATTTTAATTCAATGTTTTGCCTGAGCTCTTGGCACTAGGAACCGGCAAGAAAGTCAATTTTACCTGGGTATCGGGTATTAAGATTCACTGTATTCACTTCAAATGGGCCAACGTAGTTTTTCCGTGGAAACGGAAAAAATGAACGATGATTCAGAAAGTTTTCAGCCCGTGTTCGAAACCACCTCCCAGATCCGTGTCGCCGTCGATATCGGCGGTACATTCACCGACCTACAGTTCCTGGATGAAAACTCCGGTGCGGCTTGCGCGCATAAGGTGCCAACGACGCCTGCCGACCCTTCCGAAGGGTTGGTTCAGGGGATCCGCGAAGCATCGGGACTGTTCGGTTTCGACCTGGATCGGGTCGGCTCGATCATGCACGGGACGACGATCGCAACAAACGCGGTCTTGCAGCGTAAATTGCCGGCGGGCGCCTTGATCACGACCCGCGGCTTTCGGGATGTCCTGGAAATCGGTCGTCATCTCCGCCGCGACATCTATGCCAGCAAAGCCGAGGATCGTTTTCTGTTGATTCCGCGGTCGCGCCGTTTCGAAGTGACCGAACGAACTATGGCGGATGGATCGACTCAAACGCCATTGGCCGAGGCCGAGTTGCGGAAGGTCGCGGAGGAACTGCGCCGCTTGAAGGTGGAAACGGTGGCGGTGGTCTTTCTTCATGCCTATGCCAATCCGCGCTCCGAATTGCGCGCAGCGGAAGTGTTGGCCGACCTTCTTCCCGGCATATCGATCAGTTGTTCGCATGAAGTCAGTCCCGAGATTCGCGAATTCGAGCGCAGTTCAACCACGGCACTGAACGCTTTGCTGATGCCGGTGGTGCGCGGTTATTTGGATCGACTAAGTAGCCGTTTGGCCGAAAACGGCATCACGGCGCCGGTATTTCTGGTTCAATCCAACGGCGGCGTCACGACACCCGGCATTGCCGCGCGGCAGCCGGCGAGACTGCTGCTGTCGGGGCCGGCAGGCGGTGCGCGGGCGGCCGAGGTGGTGTCCGACATGCTGGATGAACCCAATCTGATCGCGGTCGATATGGGGGGCACCTCCTATGACGTGTCGATCGTTGCCGGCGGCCGCATACGGCAGGTGACGCAAGGTGACGTGGACGGCCTGCCTGTTCGATTGCCGATGATCGAGATTCGCACCATCGGAGCGGGCGGCGGGTCCATCGCCTCTGCCGACGAAACCGGCAGGTTGATGGTCGGCCCGGAAAGCGCGGGCGCGGTGCCGGGGCCGGTCTGCTATTCTCGCGGCGGATCAAGACCGACCGTGACGGATGCCAATGCCGTGCTCGGCCGGTTCGATCCCGACAATTTCCTCGGCGGCGCGATGACGTTGGATGTCGACACGGCGGCGGCCGAACTGGAGCGCCACGTGGCATTGCCCTTGGGGCTGGAACGCGCGGATGCGGCAAGCGGGATCGTCACGATTGCGGTTTCCAAGATGGCTGCTGCAATTCGCCTGAGTCTTTTCGAGAAAGGTCTCGACCCTGAAGACTTTGCACTTGTGTCCTTCGGCGGCGCGAGCGGTTTGCATGCCTGTGAAACGGCGGAGGAGATCGGTTCGCGTCGCGTTGTATTCCCCCGCGATCCGGGCACGCTGAGTGCGTGGGGCATGTTGTTCGGTGATATCGTTCAGGATCTGGCCCGCGCGCGGCCCATGCCGGCGGATGACACGGCCTTGGAGGCGCTGGAGCAAGTCCTGAGTGAATTGGTCGACGCCGGGCACGCGGTGCTTGAGGAGAACGGGGTCGCGGCAGACCGCCGGGCATTTCCTGTATCTCTCGATATGCGTTATCCGGGGCAGGCCTACGAAATCGGGGTGCCGCTGAATGTCACTCTTGGTGAGGATCTAGGGTGCCTCGGTCGTGACGGACAATCGGTCCTCTCCGCTGCGGTTGAGGATTTCCACGCCAGCCATATGGCGCAGTTCAATCATGCCGACCGCGACGTGACGCCCGATATAGTAACAATCCGCGTTGCGGCGACCGGTCGGCTTCCTCGACCCGTGTTGCGTCCGTTCGAGGGTGAGCAGCAGCGCGCGCCGGGAACGCGCCGCGCCGTCGTCGATGGCAGAACACAGGATGTCGCGGTCTACTGGCGCGACGCGATCGGCAAGGATGCGGTGGTGACCGGGCCGGCAATCATCGAAGAGACGCATTCGACCCATTTCATTCCAACCAGTTGGACGACGCGGCTGCATCCATCCGGTGCGTTGATCGCCGTTCGTGACGAAGTGAGGAACTGAAAGATGACGCCCCGCGACGATATCGATACGACTGGCAGTGATCTGGATGCCGTCCATATTGAGGTGATCCGTAACGCGCTTGCCGCCGTTGCCGAAGAAATGAGTGTCACCATCTGGCGAACCAGCCGAAGTGCGGTCGTCCGAGAGATCCTCGATTACTCCACATGCGTTTTCGATGCGTACGGCCACAGTGTCGCGCAGGCAAAATGCATGCCGGTGCATCTCAATTCCATGCCGTCCTGCCTGGATGAGATATTGAAGAATTACATACCGCTCGATCAATGGGAGGAAGGCGACCTTGTCGTCACCAATGATCCTTATGCGGGCGGTCAGCATCTGCCGGACATTCTGACCTTCAAGCCGGTATTCCTTGACGGCGTTCGGATCGGCATCGTCGGCATCCTGGTTCATCATCTCGACGTGGGCGGGGGCGCCGCTGGGTCCTACGATCCCGGTGCGACGGATATCTATCAGGAAGGATTTCGCATCCCGCCGCTGAAGCTGGACGAGAAGGGAAAGCGGAATCAGGCGGTCATTAAACTGCTGTTGAGGAACTCGCGGGAGCCGGCAAATGTCGGTGGAGATTTTTCGTCCCAGCTTGCCGCCTTGGACACCGGGGTGAAGGGGCTCCAGCGAATTGGCCGCCGCTATGGCGTCGAGCGCTTGCAAACGGCGGCCGAACGGATCCAGGACCAGTCGGAAGCGGCGCTTCGGGCGATGATCGCGTCCTTGCCGGACGGTGAATATCGGTTTCATGATTTTGTCGACGACGACGGTATCGAGTTGGACCGGCCGTTGCGCATCGAGGTGACGGCCAAGGTCCGGGGGGACAGCATCCATCTCGATTTCGCAGGGTCCGATCCCCAGGCCCGCGGACCTATCAACTGCACGCTCAACATGACGCGTTCGGCGGCGATGTGCGGCGTGATGATGGGGCTCGGCAACGACGTGCCGGCGAATGAAGGATGTTACCGGCCGATCACGATCGACGCGTCCGCAGGAACCATCGTGAACGCGAACTGGCCGGCCCCCGTCGCCAACCGGATGGCGACAGGGCACCGGGTCGTCACGACTGTTTTGGGGGCACTCGCCAAAGCCGCCCCAGACCGGATTCCGGCCGCCTATTATGGTGTCAGTTACGCCTACGCGGTGAATTGCGAGAAAGAAGACGGGGCGCGAAGTGTTTACTTCGACCTGGAATGCGGCGGTTGGGGCGCACATCCGGAAGAGGATGGCGCAAGTGCGTTCTCCTGCGGCTTCCACAACATTTCCAATGCGCCGGTCGAGATGCTCGAAAGTACCCTGCCGGTGACCTTTACCGAATACGGCCTGGCCGAGGGGACGGGCGGCCAAGGGAGGACGCGGGGCGGGCTCGGTCTTGTGCGGGAGTTCCGGCTCGACGCCGCGAAAGGCACATTGGCGGCCAATTTCGAACGTTTCAAGCATGCGCCTTACGGCCTTGCGGGAGGGGAGCCCGGCCGACCGGGGCGTTTTACGCTGATCCGCGAGTCCGGCAAAACGGTGGACCTGGCCTCGAAAGTCGCCGGTCTTGCCCTGAACAAGGGCGATCGGCTGCGGCTGCAGACGTCAGGCGGTGGCGGCCACGGCGATCCCGCCGAACGTGATCCGGCGCGCTGCGCGCATGACCGCCAAGAAGGTTATATGCCGTAATCGGAAATAGTTGCCGTCATCTCTGGGAGCCGCCGCAAGGCGGGTTCGGCTATAGAGCGGACAACTCAAAGAAAAGGATAGGGAGAGATATGTTCCAGGAATACATAACGCAGGAACGGCTGCTCGATCGCGAGAAGATCAAGCTTTTGAAGGCGCAATACTGTCGGTTCCTCGATACCAAGCAATGGCCGGAACTTCGGTCATTGTTTCGCGACGACGCGTCTTTCGAAGGTTTCGGTTCCGCCCCGACCGGATCCACGGTCGACCAGTTCATTGCCGGGATCAGTACACGGCTCACGGACGCCCTGACCGTTCACCATTGCCATATGCCGGAGATCACCTTCGACGGCCCGTCCCGGGCCCGCGCCATATGGGCGATGGTCGACGTTGTCGAATTGCTGAACGGGAATAGTCCGATCGAGGCCCCGGGGCATCGCGGGTTTACCGGGTATGGGCATTACGAAGACGAGTATTCCCTGGTGGACGGGGAATGGAAATTCGCCTTCAAACGCTTGTCGCGAATTCGGGTCGACCCGATCCCGAACGAACAATCGCCCGCACTCACGGATCGATTGAAAGCGCATAAAAATTGGATCGGCTTCAGCGAGTAGCGTTCAGAGAGAAAACGGGCCCGATGGACCGGTTCTATTGCGCCGGCCCCGGTCCGTGTTTGGAGAGCCATTCGCGCACGGTTTCGAATTTGTTGGCCAGATGATCTTTCAGGATCTGCGCCAGGGCCTGCGCGTCGCGCTTCTCCAGGGCATGAAGGATCTCTTCGTGCTCTTCCAGGGATTTTTCCCAGCGCGCATCCGACATGTTCGCCAGATAACGGGCGCGGCGCATACGGGCAGCGAGCATCCTGTATTGCTGTGCCAGCGTCTTGTTGCGCGCGGCCTCCAGGATCGCTTCATGAATTTGCTGGTTGGCCTGGAAGTATTCAGGCCGGTTCCGAACCTTGTAATGGGCCGCCATTTCCTGGTGGAGGCCTCGGATACGGTCGATTTCCGCATCGGTGATCCGCTGACAGGCGAGTTCCCCCGACAGAGCTTCCAGGACCCCCATCACGGGAAAGACTTCCTCAAGTTCCTTGAGGGATATTTGCGTCACCCAGGCGCCACGGTTCGGTTCCAGGGAAACCAGGCCTTCCGCGGCAAGCACTTTCAGCGCCTCGCGCATCGGCGTCCGGGAGACGCCGAATGTTTCGCACAAATCCCGCTCCGGCACCTTGTTACCGGCCGCCAGGGATCCGTCCACGATCATTTCATAGAGACGGTCGACTAGTTCGTCATGCAGTGAACGTCGGGAAATCGCCCCGGCTTGGAAAACTACAGACATTTCAACCTTCCAAACCTAGTCATCGAGGGCCATTTCCAACAACCGCGCCACATGAATAGCATCTTTGCCGGACCCGTCAAAAATCTGGTGCCGGCATGAAGTGCCGTCGGCGACAACCACCGTGTCGGGGCCGCTGTCGCGCACGGCAGGCAACAGGGAGAGTTCGGCCATCTTCTTGGAAATGTCCTGTGTCTCCTTTTTGTACCCGAACGATCCCGCCATGCCGCAGCAGCTCGTCTCAATGGTTTCGACCTTCGTATCCGGCAACAATTGCAGGATTCGCTGGATCGAGGATACGACGCCGAAAGCCTTCTGGTGGCAGTGGCCATGCAGCTTCACTGTCGGCGCCGGTGATTTCAGCGGCAGTGAAAGAGCATTCTGGTCCGCGAGATCCGTCAGGTATTCTTCCAGCATCTTGGCTTTCGCCGCGACGGCAGCTGACTTTTCTCCCGGCAGAAGCGCCGGGATTTCGTCCCGCAGGGTAAGTAGGCAGCTGGGCTCAAGGCCGACAATGGGAATACCCTTTTCGGCATAGGGGTAGAGGGCGTCGAGCAGCCTCTGTGCCTCGGCCCGCGCTTCTTCGACCAGGCCGACGGCCAGGAAGGTCCGGCCGCAACATAACGGTCTGCCCCCATCTTTGGGGGCGGCGACCTCCAGACCGATACCGGCCGCTTTCAGAACCTTGGTGGTCGCCCGCAGATTTTCCGGTTCGAAATAGCGATTGAAGGTATCGGCGAATAGGACTGCCTGCACGGTCTCGGGTTTGGCGACTTCATCATTCTCGAACCGGTCGGACCGCCAAGCAGGCAATTTCCGATCCGCGGCGAATCCTGTCGGGCCTTCCATGAGTTTGGCCAGTCCCGGGACGGTGTTTCGCAGATTCGCCAGCCAGGGGAATTTCGACGTCATCGGCGCATAGCGCGGCAGATAACCAACCAGTTTGTCATGCAGCGACAGGCCCTTGGCTTTGGCCCTTGCCGCCAGAACCTCTATCTTCATGCGGGCCATATCGACGCCGGTCGGACATTCGCGTTTGCAGCCCTTGCAGGACACGCAGAGTTTCATAGTTTCGGCCATGTCGTCCGAGGTCATCGCGTCCGGGCCAAGTTGTCCCGACAAGGCGAGGCGCAGGGTGTTGGCCCGACCGCGCGTCAAATCCCTCTCATTCCGCGTTACCCGGAATGACGGGCACATGACGCCGCCCGACAGTTTCCGGCAGGCACCGTTGTTGTTGCACATCTCAATGGCGCCTTGAAAACCACCGGCGCCGCCCGGCCATTCCGACCAATCGAGAGCGGGTGCATGATCGGACTTTCGATAGTCGGGCGGGAACCGGAACAGGGATCGGTCGTCCATCTTCGGCGGATCCACGATTTTTCCCGGATTGAACGTCGTTTCCGGGTCAAACAGCTGTTTCACTTCGCGGAAGGCCTCGACCATTTTGCTGCCGAACATGGGTTCGTGAAACTCGGAGCGGACAATGCCGTCGCCGTGTTCGCCTGAATGCGATCCCTTGTACTCGCGCACCATCTCGAAGGCTTCCTCGGCGATCGCACGCATCGTCTTTGCGCCTTGCTCGGTCTTCATGTTCAAGATCGGGCGAACATGCAGGCAGCCGACGGAGGCATGTGCATACCAGGTTCCGGTCGTCCCGTGCTTGGTGAAGATGTCCGTCAGGCGGGCGGTGTAGTCAGCCAGGTCTTCCAGGGGGACAGCGCAATCCTCGACGAAGGAGACGGGTTTTCCTTCCTCCTTCATCGACATCATTATGTTCAGGCCGGATTTCCGAACCTCCCAGATTGCGGATTGGAAAGCCGGGTCTTCCGCTCGGACCACGCCGCCCCAGCTCTTGCCCGAGCCGGTCCAGGAGAAGCCCAGGTCACCCATCAGGGTTTCCAGTTCCGCCAATTTGCGGAGCGACTCTTCCGGGCTCTCCTCGGCAAATTCCACAAGCAGCAGGGCGTCGGGTTCTCCCTGTATGAACTGGTCCACGGTTGCCCGGAACATCGGGATGTCCTTGGCCAGGTTGATCATGGTCGCATCGACGAGTTCCACCGCTTGGGGCGCCAGTTTCACAAGGTGCTGTGTGGCGTCCATTGCATGATAGAAGCTACCGAAGTGGCAGACGCCCAGCGTCTTGTTGCGGGGCAGGGGGGACAGCTTGAGTTCGATCGCGGTCGAATAGGCCAGCGTGCCTTCCGACCCGACCAGCAGGTGCGAAAGATTGTTCGGCATGTTCATCGGGACGAGGGCGTCGATATTATAGCCGCCGACTCGCCGCATCAGGTTCGGAAAGCGCCGTGAAATTTCCTCGGCATGCTCCGCCCCAAGATTTAACAACTGCTTCGCCAACGGATGATCTACAAGACCATCTTGAACGTCGCTTCGATGAAACGCGCCGAAAGCGGCGGTTTGGCCATCGGCCAGCAAGCCTTCGATCGAATGCACGTTGTCGCGCATCGTACCGTATCGGATGGACCGCGACCCGCAGGAATTGTTGCCGGTCATGCCGCCGATCGTCGCGCGCGACGAGGTGGAAACGTCGACCGGGAACCAGAGGCCATGGGGCTTCAACAACCGGTTCAATTCATCGAGGACAATACCCGGCCTGACCAGGCAGCGTTGCCCCTCTACATCAAGGTCGATCAAGCCGTTGAAGTATTTTGAGTTGTCGATCACCAGCGCATTGTTGACCGTTTGGCCGCATTGCGACGTGCCGCCACCGCGCGCCAGAACCGGGAGACCTTCGTCGCGCGCCGCGGCTATGGCGGCTTGGATGTCCTCGACCGTTTTGGGAACCACCACGCCGAGCGGCATCATCTGGTAAATCGAGGCGTCGGTCGCGTAGCGGCCGCGGCTAAAGGCATCCAGCAGGATGTCACCCGAGATTTCCTTTTTCAGCCTGTTTCCCAAGCCTGTTCCGGCAACGAAACCCATCGGATGTCCTCCCTCAGCGCCGTAATGGCGCGAAAAATCGGCCTTGACGCCGATTTGAATTCATAATTCAATATTAAGAATTTCAAGATTTGGGCGCAACCCAATAAACACAGCGGCCGGCGTCCTGGCGGGCCGTTGAAAAATGAACAGAACTCTCGGGGGAGGACGTTTCAGGACAATGAGGAAAGCAGGCCGGCACTTTCTCCAGATTCCGGGGCCCAGTTCGGTGCCCGATCGTATCCTTCGCGCCATCTCCATGCAGACGATCGACCATCGCGGTCCGGCCTTCGCCGATGTCGGGAAGCGCGCCCTTGAGGGGATGAAATCGATCTTCAAGACGGAATCGCATGTCATCATCTATCCGGCATCCGGAACGGGCGCCTGGGAAGCCGCACTGTCAAATGCGCTGTCGCCCGGCGACAAGGTCTTGATGTTCGAAACCGGACATTTCGCAACGCTTTGGAGCAAGCTCGCGGGCAAACTCGGCCTGAATGCCGAATTGATACCGGGCGATTGGCGCGGCGGCGCCGATCCGGATGCGATCGAAGCACGGCTGAAAGACGATACGGCTCATGAGATCAAGGCCGTTTGCGTCGTTCACAATGAAACATCGACGGGAAGCGTCTCACCGGTTGCGGCGGTGAGAAAAGCAATCGACGCGGCGAACCATCCGGCATTGTTCATGGTCGATACGATTTCCGGCCTGGCGTCGCTGGACTACCGGCATGACGAATGGGGTGTCGACGTTACGGTCTCGGGCTCCCAAAAAGGTCTGATGCTTCCGCCCGGTCTGTCCTTCAATGCAGTGAGCGAGAAGGCCTTGGCCGCCGCGAAGAAGTCCACCATGCCCCGGTCTTACTGGAGTTGGGACGAGATGGTCGGACCCAACGCAAGCGGTTACTTCCCGTATACGCCGGGAACGAACCTGCTGTACGGGCTGAACGAAGCAATCGACATGCTGCATGAAGAAGGGCTCGATAACGTCTTTGCCCGGCACAAACGCCATGGCGCGGCGACGCGCGCTGCCGTCCGGGCCTGGGGATTGGAAGTCCTTTGTGCGCAGCAAGGGCAGGAAAGCGGCGTCCTCACGGCCGTCCTGATGCCGGAGGGGCATAGCGCCGACGCCTTCCGAGCCACAACGTTGGAAAACTACGACCTGTCCCTCGGCAACGGTTTGTCGAAGGTCGCGGACAAGGTGTTCCGCATCGGACATCTCGGTGACTTCAACGACCTGATGCTGATGGCCACCTTGTCCGGTGTGGAAATGGGCCTGCGCAAGGCTGGCGTGCCTCACGAGGCGGGCGGTGCGCAAGTGGCGATGGACATACTTTCAGAAAATCAAGAGCAGCCTACAGCTGCCGCAGCTCAATAGCTAAACAACGCAAAAGAACTAGGGAGGATTATTATGAAAGTCAGATCTTTTCTGATCGGGGCCGGTGCCCTGGTGGCGATGGCCGGTGCCGCCAACGCCGCGGACCTCACGCTGAAATTCGGCCATGTCGGCAAACCCGGCTCGTTGTTCGAAGCCAGCGTCAATGCCTTCGCCTCCTGCGCGAACGGTAAACTCGGCGATGCCGCGGAAGTGCAAACCTTCGGGTCTTCACAGCTCGGCAAGGACAAGGAACTGCTTCAGAAGTTGAAGCTCGGCCAGATCACCTTCTCGCTGCCGTCCTCCGTTATGTCCTCGGTCGCGGATGAGTTCGGCGTCTTCGAGATGCCCTACATCATCAAGGACCGCGACCATATGCGTCGTGTCCAGAAGGAATTGATGCCGACCTTCCAGGCCGCGGTGCAGAAGAAGGGATACAAGATCATCGGACTGTTCGAGAATGGTTTCCGCCATATCACGAACAACGTTCGCCCGATCAACAAGCCGGAAGACCTGTCCGGCATCAAGCTGCGGACGCCCAAAGGCGCCTGGCGCGTGAAAATGTTCCAGCTGTACGGCGCGAATCCGACACCGATGGCATTCTCCGAAGTGTTCACCGCGTTGCAGACGAAGGTGATCGACGGACAGGAAAATCCCTACGCACAGATTGCTTCCGCCAAGTTCCAGGAAGTGCAGAAGTATCTGTCCATCACCGGTCACGTGTATACCCCGGCCTATGTCCTGGTCGCGGAAAAGCACTACAACAAGCTTCCGGAGAATGTCCGGACGGCCTTGGAAGAGTGCGGGTCCACGACGCAGGATTACGTCTATGACCATGCAGCGAAGCTTGAGAAAGAGCTGCTGGACGTGATCAAGGCCGCCGGCGTTGAAGTGAACAATGCGGATAACGACGCGTTCATCGCGGCCTCCAAGCCGATCTATGACGAGTTCGCCAGTTCCGTCGAAGGCGGGCAGGAACTGATCGACACCGTGCAGCGGCTCGCGGCGGGTTCGTAAGCCAGTGTTGCGAGGCCGAAGCCAAGTGCTTCGGCCTCTTTTTCTTTCCTCAATGCTCAATCGTCGTTGACCTAATGCGCGTTCTCGGACGTGCCAGGGAGGAGTGCGGGCATGACTGCCGCATCAAGATCGCTTGAAAGACTATTGGAATGGATTGTCATCGTTTTGATGATCCTCCTGACGGCCGTCGTGATCGTGGCCGTTCTGTTCCGTATTTCCGGGAATTCCTTGTCCTGGTACGACGAAGTGGCTGCAATTCAACTGTCTTGGATTACCTATTACGGGGCGGCGCTGGCGGCGTTGAAACGCCGTCACATCGGCCTGGATAGTGTTCTCCTGTCTATCCCCATGCCCTTCAGAATGGGCGGGGTCATTTTGGCGGAGGCTGTCGTCATCGGCTTTTTCCTCCTGCTGGCCTGGACCGGCTGGGAGGTGTTGGTGGTGTTGGAGGGCGAAATGCTGGTTTCGCTGACCTGGGTTCCGATCCAGCTTACACAATCCGTCATTCCGATCGGTGCCCTACTGTTCGTGATATGCGAATTGCTCAGCCTGCCGGAATACTGGCGGATGACGGCGAATGGTTTGTCCTATGAACACGCGGAGATCGAAGAAGAGGTCGAGCGCGAAATGGCCAATGCGGAGGCGCGCTGACCGATGATCATTCTGCTGATTTTCCTCGCCCTGGTGGCGATGATTTCCCTGAACGTGCCGATCGCGGTCGCCCTGGCGGTCTCGGCGATCATCGGCCTGGTCGCGAACGAAGGGCTGGACAGCCTCGTGACCGTCGCGCTGGACATGTATGACGGATCCACCAAGTTCTCGCTGATCGCGATCCCGATGTTCGTGCTGGCCGGTGCGATCATGAATGCTGGCGGCGTCACGGACCGCCTGATCAATTTCGTCTCCGCCCTGATCGGCTTCGTCCGCGGCGGATTGGCCATGGTGAATATCGGCGTGTCGCTGTTCTTCGCGGAGATATCAGGGTCGGCGGTCGCCGATGTTGCGGCCCTGGGCTCGGTCCTGATCCCACAAATGAAGAAACGCGGATACAGCGGGCCGCTTGCGGCAGCCGTGACGTCTTCTTCGGCATCGCTGGCGATCATCATTCCGCCGTCGATTCCGATGATCCTCTATGCGACCTCTTCGAATACGTCGGTAGAGCAGCTGTTCGTCGCCGGTGTGATACCCGGTTTGATGGGAGCGGCGGGGCTGATGTTCGTCGCCTACCTTTTCGCGCGGCGCTACAACCTGCCGGTCGAAGATGCGTTCAACCTGAAGCGTCTTGGCAGTACCTTCATGGATGCCCTGCCGTCCTTTTCGCTTCCCGTGATTATTCTGGGCGGCATTTTCGGCGGTTTCGTGACGGCGACGGAAGCAGCCGGTCTGGCCGTGATCGCGGCGTTTCTGGTTGGCCTTTGGTACCGCGAAATGGATTTCAAGCATCTGCGACGGGCGATGCTCGATGGTGGCATGCAGACGGCCGTCGTGATGGTTCTGGTCGCGGCTTCCGTGGTGATGGGCGGTTTCCTGACCCGGGCGCAACTGCCGCAGGAACTGGCCGCGGGTATTTTGGAGATCACCTCCAACAAATGGCTGATCCTGCTGATCCTGAATTTCTTCTTTCTTGTGATCGGTTTCTTTCTGCATTCAGCCGCGGCGATCATTCTTGTGGTTCCGATCGTGATCCCGCTGATACAGGCCGCCGGCATCGATCCTGTGCATTTCGGCCTGGTGGTGACGCTGAATCTGGCCATTGGGCAGCAGACACCGCCGGTCGCAAGCGTGTTGATCACGTCCTGCGCGGTTGCCAGGGCCAATATCTGGGCGGTGTCGAAGGTCAATGTCTATTTCGTGGCCGTTCTTCTCGCCGTCCTGCTGATTTGCACCTATGTTCCGTCCATTCCGCTTTTCCTTGTTGAGGCTTTCTACAGATGACAATCAAACTTGATACCGCCCGATCCATGATCGATTCCATTCTCAGTGATGCGCGCGCCAAGGATATGCCGCCGATGACGGCCTGCGTGGTCGATGCGGCAGGCGATATCGTCGCGATGAGCCGGGAGGACGGCGCCAGCCCGCTGCGCCCGAAAATCGCGCATGGTAAAGCCAACGGCGCGATCGCGATGGGTATCGGGTCGCGCGCCTTGTTCGAGCGCGCGCAGCAGCAGCCCTATTTCATCCAGGCGATGAATGCCTTGTCCGACGGGGCGCTGGTTCCCGTACCGGGCGGTGTGCTGGTGAAACAGGACGGCCGTATTATCGGTGCGGTCGGGATCACCGGCGCTTCCTCCGACGATGACGAGGCGCTCGCTGTCGCGGCGATCGAAAAAGCGGGCCTGCAGGCCGACTGCGGCTAGATCGATTCCCGGTTGATCGGTATTCCGGCGCGCTACGTCGCACTGGACTTCTCATGCCCCGCATGACATGCACCTGCGGACGTAGCGACGCCGTGCCGGCCTGCACCATGTCAAATGGTGCGGGCGTGCCGGCGGGAATATCATCTTCAGGCGCAATCGGGGAAAAGTGAGGATGCAGAAGAAAGTATTGGTGACCGGGGCCGACGGCTTCATCGGGTCGCATATGGTGGAGCACTTGGTTCGCCGCGGCGCCGATGTCCGTGCCTTTTGCTGCTATAACTCCTTCAACAGCTGGGGCTGGCTCGACAGATGCGCTGAGGATATCCGCGGCCGGTTCGAAGTCGTTTCCGGCGATATTCGCGACCCCAACGGGGTGCGCGCGGCCGTGGACGGCTGCGACACCGTCTATCATCTGGCGGCACTGATTGCGATCCCGTTCAGCTACAACTCCCCCGACTCCTATGTCAGCACCAACGTGGTCGGCACCTTGAACATCCTTCAGGCGGCGCGGGACCTCGGGGTTCGACGTGTGCTGCATACCTCCACGAGCGAGGTTTACGGCTCGGCGCAATATGTCCCGATCGACGAATTGCATCCGGTGGTCGGACAATCGCCATATTCGGCGACCAAGATCGCCGCCGACCAGTTGGCGATCTCTTTCCATCGTTCGTTTGAACTGCCGGTCGTCATTGTGCGGCCTTTCAACACCTACGGACCGCGGCAGTCGGCGCGCGCGGTGATCCCGACCGTGATCACCCAGCTGCTGTCCGGAAGCCAGAAGATCCGGCTCGGGTTGAGTTCGCCGACGCGCGATTTCTCTTATGTCGGTGATACGGTCGAGGGCTTCATCGCCCTTTCCGATTGCGACAAGGCGATTGGCGAAGTGGTCAACCTCGGCAGCGGTTTCGAGGTCTCGATTGGAGATACGGTCAGCCTGATCGCCGAGGTCATCGGGGTCGATCCCGTCGTCGAAACGGATGATGCGCGACTGCGGCCGGAGGCCAGCGAGGTGCAGCGGTTGTGGTCCTGCATGGACAAAATGCAAGGCCTGACCGGATGGCAGCCGGAATACGGCGGGCGTGAAGGTTTCAAGAAAGGCTTGGAAAAGACAATCGAATGGTTTTCCGACCCTGAGAACCGGGCCTCCTACAAATCGGACGTCTACAACGTGTAAGCGGCGGCGTTCCGCAGGATCTGCGCGTCTTGTGAAGGCTGGCCGTCACGCCGTCGGACTGGACAAAGCACGTGCCGGAACGCCGGCGACATTGGCGCCGGCCTCAACGTCGCGTGTGACGACGGCCCCGGCTGCCACCACGGCACGATCGCCGATGCGAACGCCCGGTATCAGCGTGGCGCCGGCGCCGATCAGGACGGCACGGCCAATGTCCACACCGCCGCAGACCGTGCTTCCCGGGGCTAAATGACATCCTGCACCGATCCGGCTGTCGTGATCCACGCTGCTGCCTGTGTTGATGACTGTTGCGTCCCCTATCTCGCAATCGGGCTGGATGACGGCACCGGCCATAATCTGGACGCCATCACCCAGCGCGACACCGTGCGCAACGTGGCTGGCAGGATGCTGAACGGCAGGAAAGCGATAACCCGCGTCGGACAGGTCTGCATACAAGGCCAGTCTTCGTTCATTGGCACCCAAACCAAGCGCCAGATCGACAGAATCCGGCGACGTGCCCGCCCTGAAATCATGGTCAGGGCCGATATGGGGAATGGTCGACATCAGGCCCGTTAGGGCGGTATCGGCAGGCCCGACCCATCCGCGAACGGAACAGCCACGAGATCGCAGCAGAGAGAGCAGTACCTTGGCGTGGCCGCCGCCGCCCAAAATCACGAAATCGCGGGACGACGTTCCATCTTCCATGGGCGTTTCCCTCTTTATTGGTCCCGTGTGCGGCCCATGCCGCATCGCCTTACATGTTTCTTACAATAACCTCGCCGCGATGGGAATTCGCGACGAACAGTCTGCCGCCTAAGACTTGCGCGTCATAGGGGCGGTCCAAACCAAGGTCGTCTTCAATTCCCATCAGGTTACCGTCGATATCGAACCATTGCAGTCGGTTATTGCCCCAATCGGTAACGACGAAACGCGAGTCCGCGGCGATGCCGATGGCGACAGGGGCATGAAAACCGCCGGGCCGATCGCTCTCCCCAAAGGATACTTCCTGCCGACGCCAGCCATTCTTTCCATCGCCGAGCGCGCCGCGCCATTCGCCGTCGACGGTGAAGCGTTGCAGACGGTGATTCCATGTGTCGGCTACTACCAGATGACCGTCGGGAAGCACCCGACACATATGAGGACGATCGAACTGACCCGGGCCGGCCCCGGCGGGATGTTTCAGGGTAGGGGAGAAGCCTTTCTTGCCGCCGCCGATTGCGCCGATGAAGTCACCCTTTGACCCATACAGCGCGACCGAATGCGCCCCGTATTCGGTCAGGAGTATCCGGCCCTGGCCGTCCGGTTGCCCGGTGGCGGGGCCAATCAGGCGCGGGTTCTTCGCCTCACTTCCGACCCCGTTGGCAGACCCACCGCCGGTGACCCGGCCGGCCGTGCCGGTTGCCGGAAAGATGTGCAGGCCCGGCGAGTAGTAGGTGACGACATAATGGGTGCCATCCTCGGCGACGATGATGGAATGTGGGCCGTTGAATCGCTTTGTGGGCCATTTCTTTTGCTGGCGCTCTGCTTGACCGTGTTCCACTGGCTGGGGCGCGGACCAACCTTCATCCGTCGTCAGCCATTCAAAGGTCGAAAAATCACCCGGCAATCGGCAGATGCCGTGGACGTCCATATCGGCCACAAGGATTCGGCCTTCGGCATTCTGTCCCAAGCCGAACGGACGGCCGAAGCCACTAAGGACCGTTAGGCCGTTTGTCCGTATCGAGCGGCAGATCGCCGGGCCGTCGGGCCGATCAATCAAACGCCGAACATCCGGTTGATAAGACGCATCGTCTCAAGGCTTTGGTCGATGCTGACCGCGGCGCTTTCCTGCCCCCGAACACGGGCGACGACGGCTTCGGCCTGCCTGAAGAAGCCCGGCTTGAAGTCGACATCGATCCGGTCCCGCAGGCGTTCCTGTCGTGTCCGTTCGCCGGCATTTTGGAATGCGGCGTCCTCAAGCGGTTGCATCAGCCAGCGCCGTGCCGGCGTGCTGACCGCCGCGGCCCATGGGCCCGGTCCCTTCCACAATCCTTCGTACAGGGCGCAGTCGCCGCTGTCGAAAGTGATATAGACCAGCACCACCTCGGTCTGTTCGCCCATCCAAGGCTTGATCGGATTGACGTCGACGACCCGGCCACGGCAGATCGCTCTGATCAAATCAATCACGTGGATCGAGTTGGCATACATGAAGCGCTCGACAACCTCTTCCGGGTGGTTGTAGCGGCGCGCTTCCTCGTAGCTCTGCTGGTCCTGAATTCTGACATACCGGGCCTCGTCCCGCGTATCGATATCGGCCAGTACGGTCGCGACCGAAGAATAGAAACGGCGATTGAAGCCCACCATCACCGGCTTGCTGTGCGCCTTTGCGGCTGCGGCGATGTCTTCAGCATCGGCCAAATCGTAACCCGCCGGTTTTTCGAGAAGAACAGCCCAGTCATGGGAGAAGCAGTCCTTGGCCACTTTGTTGGCGGCCAATTCTGGAACGGCGACGACTACAAGGTCCGCAGCCGTCTTGTCCTTCAATTCGCTGATGCTGTCGGCGACGATCGCGATGTCATGGCTTTGCGCGAGTTCCTCCGCGCGCGAGCGTGTGCGGCTATGGATTCCGCAGACCTCGACGTCCGGCAACGCCGAGAACGCCCGTATATGCTCGTTCGCCATTCCACCGGCGCCAACAATTGCGACTCGTACCATCAGATCACACCCCGTGCTTATCAAAATTCATCTACTCGTTCTCGGAATCGACTTCATCCGTGAGTAGTCCTCGATCAAGCCTTCGATACGGTCTCCCGCTTTGCCGTCCAGTCTGCCCCAGCGCGGCGCATCGATGGCGATTTTTCCATGCAGTTTGGCGACGCCCTCAGAACCGGGGCGGGTTTCCTGCAGCAAGGTTTCGAACGCGTCCATATCCCTGACATGTGCGACGCCGTCTACACTTTCGAAATCATCATAATGATAGCAGAAAACGTCATAGTTGATCGTTGGCTTCGCGCAAGCGATCGCCCATCTGATCGTCGCAGAGGCGAAGGCGACATAAAGGTCGCAGAGACCCACCAACCGCGCCGTGTCGATCAAAGTGAGTTTCGCGCCCGACTCGGCGAGAATTTCGCCCATCCGGTAATAGTTCGGATGCGGCCGTACGATAATTTCGTAGTCATCCTGAACAAGGCGCAGCGCTTCGCCAAGTCTGCGGCAGAAAGCTTCCATATCCTCGAATTCGAAGGCCGGTGAATTGTGCGATTGATCCGGGCATCCACCCACGAGAAGGATCGGCTTCGAACTATCGATCTCAAGTTCTTCTCGCAGCAACTCGAGTTCTCGTTCACGGTTGAGCGTGAACTTCGCGAGATAGTCGTCGTAGAACGCACCCACGACTTTCAACTTGCTCTCCGGTATGCCCGATTGCCGGTAATAGTCCCACATCGCCTCGTTCTCGACGGCGATGATGTTCGCAAATCCGGAATTCATCATCCACGGATCGGGCGGTTGGATTCGTTGAATGACATGCGCAAGTATGTGCGGGGCGGGAAGGCGCACAAGTTTCGTTCCGTCCTGTTTCATCACCCAACGCGGGAAGAAAATGCCCATGACCCTGTTGGGGAAGAAGGCATATTGATAGTTGGGGAGTGACTGTAGGCTTCGGAATGCTTCCTGCTGGTTGGCGATGGTGTAGGGGAGAATGACCGAAGCGATGTTTCTTTCATGCCCTGCCTTAATGACGATGGGGGTCACCGCGCCTACCACATCCTCCGGCAGTACGATGACGTCCGGCTTGAACTGATCAAGGACCTTCCGGACATCTGTCAGATTGCTGGAGTAAAGTTTCAAAGAGTAATGGACACGGGCACAGACCCTCACCAGCCGAAAGAACAAGGCGATGGGATAGTAGATCTTCTTTTTTAGCTTGTTGGCTTCGGTGCGGACATAAACATAAGGGTCCCGGAGAAACTTCGGTAATCTCTGGTGAAAGTGAACGGTTTCCGTTGCCCCGGCATCGGATCCGGACGGCCCGATCTCGTTGACGATTTCTATGTCGGCAAGGACGCCGTCGGCATGAAGCTTTCTGATATCTGCGACGACCGCGGCTTCCGCTGTGATGTCACCAATGCAGAAATAGAGCAGTTGTGCCGCGTAGCCGCGCTTGTGCAGTTCGATCGCGCAGCGCCGCATTTCGGTAAAATCTGACGGCCGTTGAGCGACAGCCAGAACCCTTCCGCGTGGGGCGGCGTCTTGAGGGGTGTCAATCATGGCGCGTGATCCGTTGCAACAAGGCTTCGATCGGTTCCACCCCGGCGCTATACGCCAGATAGGCGTTATCACGGCTCGTTTGGCCCCACTCGTCCAGGAAAGCCAAACCGGATGGTCCGCTCAACCGCTCTGCCAAAGCATCTGCATCTTCCGTTTCGAAGAACACCGACGACAGTTCGGGCATGCCGAAAATTCCCACAAAGCCTTGCGCGGCGGGCCCACCGCGCAGTGATACGACCGGCAGGCCGAGGCCGAGTGCCTCCATCATGGCCAGGGACGAATAGCCGGCGACAATGTCCGCATTCATCATTTCCTCGAATGCGTCATTCCCTTCCGGCACCAAGGTGCAGAGATCCGGATAGGTGTCGAACAGGGCCCGATAGGCATCCGCATGCAGGCGCTCATCGGGATGCAGCTTTATGCGGAGGCGAACGTCATGCGTGTTTCGACGCCGCAAACCTTCCAGGAAAGTCCCCCAGAAGTCCAAAGCGGCCGAACGGACATATTGCTGTGTCGGATAAAAAACCGTCATCGGCGCGTCCGGGGATTTCGGAGCACGTTCCTTCATCAACTGGCGATAGGAGGATATGACGGCGTTTTCGGCTTCCATCACTTCGCCGTCCCGCCAATAGCCGGCGTCGAGAAGTTGCTGTTTCCAAAGTCGACCGAAAACCACGACGGAGTCCGGAACCGGCATTGACGAAGCGATCTCACGATGAACGGATGTCCAGGAATATTCCGGTTCCTGATTGCAGAACATGCCGTGCTGGACCTCGATCACCGGTATTTCCAACTCACGTGCCGCGGCCACTTCGGGGGTCTTGCCGTCCGGGTCGAGAACGATGAGATGGCGGCAATCGCGCCGCCGAAGCAGCAGACGCGTGAAGACGCGGCGGCACTCAAACCGGGCCAGTTCGTCGACAATAACAGCCTCGAGGATGGCTGCCGGGACCTCCGGGATCGCTTTTTCGATCGGTGGCAGTACCTGTTTTGCTAGGCGTTTCACCTTGGCCGACTTCCGGACAAATCGTGCCAAGACGGCCATCACCGCCCCGACGCCGAAGAAATCCAGATCCATTCGTTCCACGGTACTTTGACGGCCGGTTTCAACGCCGAACGCGTAATAGAGAATGGGTCCGTTCTGCTTCAGTGACTGCAAATCGCCGAGGAAGGGGTCGATTGCCTCGGCTGTCGGAACCTGGACGAGGCGAGGTTTGTAAAGGACCGCAGTGGTGCACCGTCCGACCCCGGTCAGGGCGCGCATTACCTGATGAAGTCCGTAGTACAATCTATCGACACTGGCCGACAGAGTACTGCTGCGGCGGTCCTCATGCCATTGATTGCGGCAAAGCAGCCATAAGCGTTCCTTAACGATCGGCCACACAAGCCATCGGCCCAACCGGGCTTCGGTCAGTACCGGAACGGTGTCCATGCGAACAAATCGTTCGTTTATGTCGTCATGCGCAAGCATCGAACGGTTCAACTGCCCACGGGAAGTCGAGAGCGGATTTCGTCCAGTATTCTTTCCGGCACGTTGACGGGGTTATGCAGACGTTGTGCATTCTGCCAATAGCGTTCTTTCTCCGCCATCTTGTGGGCCCGGTCGAGTTCGTCCTTCAGCTTTTTCACGTCGTGGACCGGTTTGGCGAGAGATGCCTTCAGGTAGGGAAGTTCTTTCAATCGTACCATTTTCCGAAAATAAGCGACGATTTCTTCGTCAAACAGCAAGGAGAGTGGCGTTATCAGCGGTTTCGAGGAGAAATAGTTGAGATAGGCGGCGTCGTAGGTGCAGTTCGAAAAAGCGCTGCATACGACGTCGCAGGTCAACAGGGCGTGCTCCACATCCGGCCCGTCCGCAACGATGTAACGTAGCCCGCATTTCTCGAACATGGCTTGTGTCCATTGGGCTTCCTTATGGGATTCCCGTGGATGCGGCCTATAGAGCGCAATGCAGGGGGAGGGCTGATTGCCGACGGCATCAAGCCAAGCGTATAGCGTGTGCTTGTACCCTGCGAGATTGTGAAGCGCTTGCCCGAAGAAGCCCAATACCGTGCTGTCGGGCGGAATACCGATACGTTCCCGCTCTGCCAGACGAATGGCGTCGCAATCCAGTGCCTTGTAGGCGGCATGATAGGGCGAGCCTACGGAGATCGCCTCAACGCCGTGGCGCTCCTTGCTGATCTTTACCGCTTCCTCATCAAGCGCAAAATAGAGATCGGCCGAGTGGCCCAACACCATGTTTGCTTCACCCCAAAAGTCCTGCATGACGAAGCGCGGGCCGCCGAACGCGGCGGTCAGGGCTTCGTCGATACCAGCGTCGAACGGTGTCGACAGGCCGCAAAGGATCGCATCGGGGCGATATTGTGACAGCACGTCGCGGGCGGTTTGAAGAAGGGTTTCGGCTTCCTCGCTATCCGCGCTCTTGCAGCTGATATTGTCCAGTTTGTCCGTTTGTATGCCAGCTGCCGCAAAGTAACGGGCGGCAGGGTCCTGCGTTACGATTGACACCGATACATCGGGATGGCTCCGCGCGGTGCGCGCGACCGCGATGAGATGCTTGGCGGCGGCGGCATCCCGGGCGCTGATCAATAATTTGAAGCTCATGATTATCGGTCCGTGGCGTGCCAGCCAATTTCAGCGAGCGTCTCCGCCCGGTTACGCGCAGCCACCTCAAGTTGAAAAAATTTCTGCCATTCGGAGGCCGGCGGAGAATGCCCGTCCTGTTCGGCATCGGCAAGCACGCAAAGCGAACGCAGGGCAAGTGCCCGGAGATGGGCGACAAGATCGAATCTAATGGGACGTTGGCCGCCATACCCCGCGAGGAGCGCTCTTCCTGCCTCGATGGCGCTCTTTGCGTCCTCATGCTGGACGAGCACGTGGCGTTCCAGGACCAGAGCCAGTTCGAAGGCCGGCGGCAGCACGGAATGGACGACGTCTTCGAAATCGATGAAGAACAGGTCGTCGCCCGTCCACAATACGTTGCCGGCGTTGAGATCGCCGTGCAGCGGTTGGCGGTCCTCATGTTCGCGATTGAAGTCGATCGTCGCATCGGCCGCGATCGCGGCAGCACGCTCAGGGTCCGGTCCGGCCCGCATGTCCCCTGACGCGAGTTTCGCCCGAATTTCAGACAGGCGGGAGAGGCGATGTTGGGTTCTGTTTTCCCATTCCGGCCTTTGCGGGTGGCGCGCCAAAGCTGAATGAAGGTCCGACAAACGCTTGCCGAAGCGCTGCATTGCTTCGGGGGTGGCCTGTAGGGGACGAGCCTTCACAAAGGTGGAAGCACTGACCATCGAACCACTCGCCAATCTCTTGGGGAAACCGGCGACGGGGACCGGGACGGCGGCTACGCCCTGTTCGGCAAGCCATGCCGCCAGCGTTTCCGATTCTTCTGCATCCGCCGCCCATTTGGCGGCGACGATACGGACAAACAGCGGTTCTCCGGATTTTGCGTCGAAGCGATAGAGTTTCTGATGGTCGCTATCGCTCGCCATCTCCGTCACGGTGCCCTCTTGACCCACGGCCGAAATCACGGTTGCCGCGTCTTCTTCCGTTACCGGTAGGAAGGACGGTACTGGCGGGTGAAGGCTGAGCCAGGTTGGCGACTTAGTCATCAATTCGCTGGATGTCGGACCAGGTGATGGGGCGGCCGACCGTCACGGTATTCACCACGCGCCAGCCGTTGACCAGATCCCAATGCTCCACCGGGACACCTTCGCATGGCCACGCGAAACGCACTGTTTGAAGATTGATACCGTCACCGGGCGCCAGATTTCGGGCTGCGACCAGACAGGCGCGCTGTGACGTTCCGATCACCCCTTCGATCTGTTTGCTGCGGTCCCGGTGAGCCATGCCCATCGCCAGCCAGCAGTCGTGGACGGATTGCAGCACCCGCGTCAGGTCGGCCATGTCCATCGTGTGCGAAATATCGATATCCAGGTCATCCGGCGCGACATGGACGCCTTTCTCAATCAGTTCTGCGCCAAGCGCTACCGCCATATAGATCATTTCCAGGCCGGTATGATGGTCGGAAAGACCCACCGGGCAGCCGAACGCTTGCTTGTAGGTCTGCATGATCCTGAGATTGTGTGCCTTCGGCAGCGCGGGATGGCCGTCCGGACTATGTTCCACGACAACCGCGGCACCGCTTGCGCGCGCGGTCGTCACGGCGCGCTCGACCTCGGCCAAGGAGGCGCGGCCCGTGTCAATCAGAAGCGGCAGGTTCCGATCCGCGCAGAGCTTTGCGCAATGACGGATCAGCGGGATATGCACGATGTTCCCCGACGCAATCTTCAGTGCGGATACACCCTGTTCGGCCGCGAAATCGGCGCCTTCAAAATCGTAGACGGACGTGATGAACGGTGTCCCGGCATCCCGACAGATTTCGAACAGGATTGCATAATGCGGCAGCGGCAAGACCTTTCTCTCGATGAGCGAACGGTAATTCTCCTGCGCCACGTCCCCGGCCTTCGAAGCATAGGTCTCCATCGTCGGTCCGGGAAGACAGACGTCTGGGTCGTGTAGAATCTCGGTCTTCAGGACCATTGGCTGATCGGGAACGTCACGTCCGCAGGCGATGATCCGTTCGATCATCTCTTTCGCCAATTGCAGGTCCTGACCGAAGAAACCGCCGATTTCAGCCAGAAATACCGGTGGATTGATACGATCGAGGGGGAAACCACCAAGTGTAATGGTTTCATCCTGTAAATGGCCCTGACTCTCTTTGCTCATATCGGATGTGGTCTTTATTTTTACCGGTCTTGATGGCGTCGAACCGTTTCACAATATCCGCGCCAGGATTGCCGCCCAGGATACCCCTAGCCAGCGTGTTCATACCCTAAACCGACTCGGCTAGGAGGATAGATAGAATCCGGCGCACATTAAGCTGTTGTCGCGCCTGCGAGGCCAGAATGCGGCGTCGAGAGTAAAGACAGGAAAAGGGCGGGTACGGCAAGTTGTTGGATGTGGCCAAAGTCTAAGGCTCATTCGCTGTTGCATCCGCCCCGCATGATGGCGAGAAATGATGATGAAATCCGGGCATGTGCCCGAGACAGGGCCGGGTTTGCTTGAAGTTTGGAAGGCAAAAGGTATCTTCTCGGCATTTTTAGCGCACCTTCACGAAGGCTCTGCAAATGATCACCAATGCGCCAACGCTGGATGATATTACCGTATCGGGCGGCGGCGACCTCCGAGAGATTGCGGCCTGTTTGCGGAAATACGGTGCCGCGGTTCTGCCTGGGTATATAGAACCCGATCAGTTGACCCGCTTGAGTGCCGAATGGGACAAACTGAGGGCGGCGAGAAATGACGGAAACCCCGCCATCCGACGCGTCGGCGGAGATGTCGCCGACTATGCCGCATTGGACCGTACCGCCGGCACCAAGGCCGATTTTCCGGCGATCGAGGCCGTATTCGACAATGATCGGGTCAGATCGCTCGTCCGGGAGGTCGTTGGCTTCCCCTGCATGTTGAACTCCGAAATCTATGCCACATACGATGTCGGCGCGGACCGAGCGATTGCGGATGCGCATTTCGACAAGACCTGGAACCTGAAGTTCATGGTGTATCTGGAAGACATCATGGAGTCGGGGAAGGGGGCCTTTGGCGTCCATCCGGGATCGATGGGAGAGGCGCGGAGGCGGTTCCGCGAGTGGTTCGACGGCATTTGCCGGGACGGCGCGGTTGATGTCGGGACCGATGAATTCTATTCCATGCCCAATGAGAGGCTTCCGAATAACCTGGCGCCCTTCGTAGAGATACTGGCGCCACGCGGGAGCCTGATCATTTTCAACACGGATGTCTACCATAGCGGCAGTTATCTGAACGCCGGGTGTGAGAGACGCATTCTTCGGGCCCATACCTACCCTGGTGAAAGGTTGCTGGGGATAGGGGACAAGATGCCCCGCAACTCACGCCACTATGAACGCGGCGAGAAGTGGGAAAAGACCGGCAAGGGGTTCTCTCGGTTTTCCAAGGAAGGCCTTGGTGAATGGGGTGAAAAAATGCGTTTGCGTCGGCTGTCGGCGCAGGCGTCGATAAAGTCGAAGGGAGTGGCATTGATGAATTTCATTAGGCGCTGCCTTTACATTCCCAGACGGGTTGTTGCTCGGCTAGTACGCAGATAATCGGGATAGGCGGCGGTTTTTCATCGTGACTTCAAAGAAAAATACGATCATATCGAATCTCTCCGATGTCTTTTCGGATGACGTGGATCATTCGGAAAGCCATGTCGGCAGCAGACTGCGGCAGATGATAAGGTCGGCGGAGAGGAGTGTGACACCTCCCTTCCCGAAACAAGTGCAGATCGAAACGACAAATATCTGCAACCACAGCTGCGCCTTCTGCGCCTATACGCTGATGGAACGCCCGAAACGGCATATCGATCGCGCCTTGTTCGAGCGTATCGTCCGGGAAACCTATGACCTTGGAGCCCGCGAAGTTGGTCTATTCGCCGGGGCTGAACCGCTGACCTGCCGCTGGCTGGACGAGTATATCGCTTTCTGCCGGGAAACAGGGTTCGAGTACATTTACATCTCCACGAACGGCGCGCTCGGAGACACCGAGAAGTTCCGCAAGATCGTCGATGCAGGCCTATCGTCTATCAAGTTTTCAGTGAATGGCGGCGACCGGGAGACCTATCGCGATGTGCACGGACGGGATGACTTCGACAAGGTCATAGAGAATATCCGTTTCTTGAGCCGCTACCGGCAGGAGAATGACATCAAACTGTGGTTGGGGGTCTCATTTGTCGGCATGCCGCACACCGACGGTACCTTCCAGAATTTGGTCGACCTGATCGGAGACGATGTGGACGAAGTTCTGTACTATGAAGCGTCGAACCAGTCAGGACAGATGCCGAACCTGCCCGATCCGCCTTACCGCGATTGCCATCTTCCCTTCAACAAAGCGCATTTCAGCTTGGAAGGGTATATCAAGGTCTGCTGCAACGACTATGAAAACATACTGGCGGTCGAAGACATCAAGGAAATCGCCATAGCCGAGGCCTGGCACAGTGAGCGCTTTCAGAATATTCGGCAGTTGCATCTGGACGATACGCTGGACGGCACTTTGTGCGGCAGTTGCATCCGTTCCTGTAAAACACCTGCGCGCCCCTTGAACGAAGCCTTGATGCCCCAGCAAACGCGGAAACGGGACCGTTCGTGACAAAAGCGCTTCTGTTCACGGGGGAAAGCGGACAGTTCAGATACTATCGCGAAGTTATCGCGCGCTTAAAACATGAAGGCGTGCAGGTCGCTCTGTGCTGCGACCGCGGCGATCCCGGGATACGGGAATTAATGGCGGATGCCAGTCGAGAACTGGAAGTGCCGTTCTACTACCACGACGGCGATTCCGAGTTGCCGATGATGACCCGGCAGGAAAAACTGTACGAAAAGCTGTTCTTTTTCAGGCTGCGTTTTTTGACCAGGTTTCGGAAATGTATCGGACATCTGCCGCGTGCCGCGTTGTTCCACATGATACGGTTTCATCGCTATCGCTTGTCCGCGGCAAAGAAGATCATCAGGGAAAGCGGCGCCGATATCATCGTCGTGCCGGAGGATGGCATCGGGGGCAATTATTGGGCTGTTGAAGCGGCGGCCCGTCTGGGGGTACCGAGCGCAGTTCTACCCTTTGGCATGGGGGACTCGTCTTCCCTGATCTACAAGGGGATTGAAGAGAAATTCTCCGATGGCAGTCTGTGCCTCGCCGATTCCGAAGAAGGCGCGGTTATCAAGGAAATCTGGCCTCAATGGGTTAACGATACGGCATACGGCGAGGCATTGTTTCTGCCCCCGGCCTTCGTTGCCGGGATGGAACTGACCGGCATTTCATTGCCGCAGCCCTGGGTGATGCATGGCGGAAATGCCAGTGCGATCTTGGTGGAAGGGACCGAGATGCAGTCGCGGTATCGCAAGGAAGGCGTCAGGGAAGGCAAGATGGTTTTGGCCGGATCGGTCTACACGGATATTCTGCACGATGGGTTGATGCGGTTCTCCGGTGACGATCGGGTGATCCGCGAGTTCCGGCGTCATGCGCCGGATAATCTGCGGGTCCTGGTTTGCGTCCCGCCCAATGAAAGCAGCCATTGGCGGCAGCAGTCGGAATTCGAGCATATCAGCGACTATTGCACGCGTTTACGCCATTTCGCCGAGGAACTGGGAAACGTCACGCTCGATTTCTCTCTGCATCCCCGAACATTGCCGCAAGACATAGAAATTCTTGAGAGAAACGGGATTCGGGGTTTGCCTGATTCCGCGATAAAACTGATCCCCGCATACGATGTCGTCATTACTTCTTTGTCGAGCGTTTCGCGGTGGGCGTTGGTTTGCGCAAGGCCGGTAATTGATTTTGATATGTTCGGGTTCAAGAAAATCGATTTCCCGGATGTCGCCGGTTTTCTGTATTGTTTGCGTTTCGGTGAGGTTCTTGCGCAATTGAAGCGCTTGCATGATGACGATCAATACTACACAGAGTGTTCGCGCGGCTGTCTTCCGATCATGCAGGGGTTTGAACCCGTGGACGGTAAGGCGGTCCGGAATATCGCAAGGCGGCTAGAGCAAATCGTCGCCGGAACGGCAAACGACGTTTCGCAATCACAGGCACTGGATACGGCTGGCTCAAAATGACCGATTTACCGAAAGCGGGACGAATAGCGGACGATGCGATCTACCTTGACGCACCGCCCCCGAGAGAGCCGAAAAGGCTGTTCGTCAAGATGCGTGAACGGGTTGAGCAGACGGTTGGAGAAGAGCCGTTTCGTTTGATGGATGTCGGTTGTGCGGCCGGGGAGTTCTTTAACTATATCCGGCCGCTGCTTCCGTCGGGTGAATGGTTCGGCGTCGATATTTCACCGAATTTGGTTGAAGCAACGAGACGACGGTTTCCTGACGTCACTGTTTTCCAGGGTGACGTTTCCCGTCCCAAGAACATGCCGGACTGTGAGGTCGACATCGTCACAATGTCCGGGGTCCTGAACTGTCTGGACGATCCCAAACCGGCACTGGACAATCTACTGGACGCTGTCCGGCCCGGCGGCCGCGTCATCGTTTGGGATATGTTCAATCGGCATCCGGTCGACGTTTTGATGCGGCACCGGCGCGTCGAGGCGGACGGTGAGACCTGGGAGACGGGCTGGAACAACTTTTCCATCGCGGGGATCGAACGCTACCTGAAAGACCATCCGCAAGTGGCTGGCTTTGAGTTCGAACCGTTCGACCTTGGCATGCAATTGGCCAAGACGGACGACCCCATGCGCACCTGGACGATCGATTGCGACGGCAATCCGTACCAGCTTGTAAACGGCGCTGGCCAGCTCGTTTGCCAGTACTTTCTTACCATCGACAAAGCCTCGGCCTAAGCCGGGTCACCCTGTCCCGGTAGTTCCGCAAATCAGCCGAACAGCGTCATGCTAGAGTCTTGAGCGCGTTGACGATGCGGTCATTGCAACCGCCGTCAAGATATCCCCAGGACTGAGTGCCTTCTGCGTGTCTGGATATGTAGTCCGAGTATTTCGCGCCATCATTGGCCAATTCCTTGACGAAGGAAAAACACTCCGTATGGCTCGTGAATTGTCGAAGTCCGGGAATTCTATCGAAAAACTCCAGCCCCAGTTTATACACATCAAAATTGACGGTGACTTTCCTTGCCGCCGCGGACCAACGCAGAGTACTCGACCCGCTCGTCACGAAAATGTCGTGACGCGGGATCTCTTCCAGGAGCCAATTCTTGGAATATAGGGCGACACCGTCGCTTTCACCGCTGCTGACTTGATCGAAATAGGCCGGATGCACGAGGACGGTCACGGTCGCCGCACTGGTGCCCAGTTCTTCGACGATCGTATCGCGCATCGCGTCGTATGAACTGAACTCGGAAAAAGCCCCGCGTTGCATGTCATAGTTCGGGGGCAGGGAAACCAGTACGCTTGCCTTGTCCGTGCGGATCTGGGTGTGTCGGTCGTATGCCCGGGAAACCTCTTGGTCGGTCACGATGACATTGTGCATGGCATCGTCATAGGGGGATCCGGTTTCCAGGATCTGTTTCTTTTCGAGGCCTTCGTCATGGTAGAACGCTGTCATCGCGGGCGCTTCCGAGAACAGAATGTCGGCTTCCCCACCATGGGTCGTCCATGGGTTCAGGAACGTAAATCCCATGTCTGTCAGCGCCGCGATGTATTCGAGTGGATAGATTGCGGCCGCATCGCCTTCGAAATCTGCCATCCAGGACGAGGCTCCAATTCTCCCCAGGAACTCCTGCTGGCGATCGTCGAAAACGACCAGGGAGTTCTCCCGCTTTTTCGTTTTCAGGACGTTGATGAAATCTTCACGGCCGCTGGCCTCATAAGGGAGGATGACGACGGGAACGCGTAGTTTTTTCGCCGCCCGAATAAGCCAGATTTCCGCGGATATGCCATCCTCGCCAACGACCACAAGGTCGATCTTCGACCTCTTCAGAATATCCGTGTGGTAGTCCAGCTTGGTGCGAAACAGATTCCTGTAATATTTGTAGATTGTGAAATCGACGTCTTTACCCAGATATCGGGTAAGGGCAGGCACGCGCCGGTCCTTACCCGTTTGCGGGGCCAATTCATGTTTGGTGAACCTGTGGGCGTTCTCGGACAAGGGAACCGAGGGGCCCACCATCAATTCTATCTCGAATTCTCTGAGGTGCGGCAGCAAGGGTCGGATGACGGACCATTGCGCCGCGGTTTCAGCAAAAAAGAGTACTTTGGGCACGTCGCTGGTTTCTCCCCGCTTTCAAGCCTGTTAGATAGGATCGATGGTGTTTTAGCGGAATCCGCCGGAAAACCCCGCTCCACGCCGCCCAATCCAAGTCTGCTCCGTCACTTGGTGACGATCATGTAATAGTGATCGACCAGAAGCTTGAGACCGTTCGTAAGCTGCCGCGCCCGCGTGTCGGTCTGCATGGTCCAAGTACGAACGGGGTCTTCCTTGGGCTCGATTTCGAAGGAGATTTCAAATCTCTCGAAATCGATTGCCCCGCCGCGGGCCTCGACGAGTTCCCTGATCGTATCCTGACTGAATATGTTCCAGCCGGTTTCCCAGCCTACGGGGGCGCCGTCCTTGCGTTTCCTATGGCGGATCATGGTATCGACCCCAAACTCGTTGAGTGGCGAAAGGACCACGATTACGCCGCCCTTGCGGGTTACTCGGAACATGTTGTCCCAGAACGCATCGATTTCGGTTTCGTCGAAGATCGACATGCAGCCGACCGCGGTGGTGACGTCGAACCTATCGGTAAATTCCGCCGGCAGGGCGGTCGCGGAGGCTTGAACGAAAGAAGCATTCGGCAGGAGTTGTCGGCCGGTTTCCAACAGTTCCGGCGCGACATCGACACCGGTCAGGGTCGGCTCGTCCAGAATCCCGCCCAAATATCCCAACAGCTCACCCGTTGCGCATCCAACATCGAGAATATCAAGACCTTGCCCGGAAACACGAGGGGGGAGGTGGGTCCCCAGAACCTTGAAGATCTCCTTGGGCGCCGTGTTCCAGCCTTCTTTGATGTAATGGGCGTGATTGGCGTATCGGGCTTTGTCATTCACGGTTGTGCTTGCCTCTTCGCGTTCGCGGCGAACAGTAGTTCCGCCAATTGCAGATCCAGCGGTTCATCGATATCGACGCTGCTTTCGCGATCCATCAAATACCCGGCGCAGGGACGGCAGAAAAGCTGGCCGGCCTCCAGAAAGGCTTTCGCCCGAACGACATAGACGGCACCGTTCTGACGGTACAACGGTTCCAACTGATCCCGGCGGGCTTCCATCTCGTGCTCGGTCCCGAATGGCGCGAGGCCGGCCGATGTGAGCCGAACATACTTGGCCGGATGGTGATCGACTTCGGTAATGCTGAAGACAGATTCCGCATTCTTTTCCCAAAGCAATTTCACAGCCCCGTCAATGTCATCCGCTTGCCGAAGCGGGGACGTTGGCTGAAGAAGCACGACTACCTCAGGCACGAGGCCGTCGTCCCCTAGCGTTGCCAGGACCTGTTTCAGGACCATTTCACCTTTGGCCGTATCAGACGCTAATTCGTGGGGGCGTTCGATAACCCGTGCGCCCGCGGCGCGCGAGACTGCGGCAATTTCGGCATCTTCCGTGGAAACGATGACGTGGTCCACGGTGCGCGCATTCAGCGCTGCGCGAATGGCATGGGTGACCAAGGGTAGTCCGCCGACCGTTTGCAGGTTTTTGCGGGGGATGCCCTTCGACCCGCCGCGCGCGGGTATGATCGCGACCACGGGTCCGGATGTCATGACGAACCTTCCACACCGGGCTCATGCGCTGTGTCCAAGGCCCGGCTTGGGACCGCGTTTTCCAACCTGTTGTCACGCGCGTCCACGCCGCCGAGCTTCGGGGTGGTGTAGCCGAGCATGGTGTTCGACGTCAGTGTGCTTCCCGGCTCGAGATGGACCGCGATCGGGCCCTCGCATTTGTACCGCATGATCATGACGTTTTCGCAGACTTCGACCGGAGACTGTGCGCCGATCGCATTGGGGATGTCCAAAATAGTGTTGGCCTCTATGCGGGCGCTTGCCCTTTGCGATACGAAGACCCCGATTGAAACGGGCTTGTCCGTCGGCAAATTCTCGAACCAATTGCGCCGAATGGTGCAGTTTCTGTCGCCATCCGCGACCACGATCCCAACGCCTTCGCCCTGCATTGCGTCGGTTGCTTTGCTTTGTCGTTCGATGTTCCGAAACACGCAATGTTCAATTAGAGAGTTGCTGCCCGGACGGTTCACGCCGATGGCATAGGCTTCGTCGGCGTAACCGGCGATATCCTCGAAACGGCAATTCCGCACGACCAGACCGTTTCCGTCATAATCCACGCCGATAAAGTGCACGGCATCGAAGGCGATCTGCTCAATTGTCAATTCGCTCGCGCCACTGGATTGGATACCTATATCGCACTGCGTGATCTTGCCATTACGAACGGTAATTCGGTTGCCGTTTTTGATTTTTATACCGACGGTTTGTGAGCCTTCGGATCCGCATGCGATTGCGTGCCCGTTCAGGTCGATAGTAACGAGATCGCAATAGACGACGAGGGCAATGTCGCGCGCCGGGCGATACTCCCCGGTCAGGACATACAAACCGGGCGTATAGATTTTGCCGTTTTCGGGCACGGCCATTTTCCGGCGCCAGCCCGTTCCATCATCGGCTGTTACGCTGGCGGTTACCTTGGAGAGCAGCCAAAGGAAAAGCGACAATGCGCAATCCTTGAAGGCGTATGTCAGCCGCTGCGTCGGCCCGGACATCAGTTTTGGTTCTCGCTTTCCTGAATCATGGACAGGCGGACCAGATTGTCGAATTCAGGACAGCGCTGCCTCAACTCATCGAACGGCGCCACGTCGAGTATGCGCCCGCCGTCCATCATAACGATGCGGTCGCAATTCTTAAGCGTGCTGATACGGTGCGCAATCATGATCAGGGTATGCTGTCCGCGCAATTCCTCGAGACTGTCCATGAAAGCGCGTTCTGTCGCCGAATCCAATGCGGATGTGGCTTCGTCGCAAATCAGGATATTCGGGTTCATGTACAGGGATCGAGCAATTCCGAGACGTTGGCGTTGGCCGCCGGAAAGGCGCGCGCCTTCTTCGCCGATCTGGCTGTAGATCCCGTCCGGCAAGCTCCGAACGTACTCCGCCATTTGGACAACTTCCAGGGTCTTCCATACAAGGTCGTCGTCAATTTCATCGGATGCGAATGCGACATTCCGGGCAATCGTATCATCCATGAGAAAGATGCCTTGGGGAACGAAGCCGATATGACGCTGCCAAGCCCGCAAACGGGCTGGTGTATCCAGCGGTACGTCGTCGATACGCATTTCACCTTCGGAAGGCGGTACAAGGCCCATGATGAGGGCGATCAACGTCGATTTACCCGCCCCGGACGCTCCGGTGATCCCCAGGCTTTCGCCGTTGCCGATGGACAGATTGATTTGTTTGACCGCCTTCACCTCGGAGCTGGGATAGGTATAGCCGACATCCTTCAACGTAATTTCGCGCTCGAAGGGAAGCGCATCCGGTTCGATCGTCGGCTGATAGGTAGCCGGTTCCAGCGAATGCAGTTCGGCGGAGATGATTTCAATCGAATTCCGGCTGAAGTTGATCACCTGAAGCGAGGTCAGAATACGGTTCAACACGGGGGTGAGGCGGAAGAAGGTGGCCGCCATAAGGCCGAGCAAAGCCAATCCCAAGTCCTCGTCGCCGCTGAACAGAAGAAGCTGGCTGATGATCGCCAGAACCGCGACGATGACCGCGCTCTCTGTCACCAAGGGGGGGACGACGTTCAAAACCCGATTGAAGGCCTGGCGTTTGAAATTCGTCTCCTCGATGCCGCCGAAGACATCCAGAAAGTAGGCTTCCCGCGCGGTCAGTTTTGTTTCCCGGATCATGCCGATGGACTGGCGCATGACCGCCTGTCGGCGCTGATAGAGCTCGTTCAACTCCTCACCGATCCGATGAAACGGCTTGCGCATGACGAAGTAGAGCACGGCCGCGGTGCCGCAAATAAGCAACAGCCCGCCCTGGGTCGATGCCGGCAGCACGCTGACGAGAAGCGCACAAAGACCCAGCAGGATCGATATGTTTACGATGAGCTGGATCAACGAGAAGAAGAATTGATCGAACACGCTGGCCGTCAGCGAAAGATTGCGGATGATCTCGGAACTCGTTTTGACCAGATGCGTCGAATAGTCGGAGAAAAGATACATTCCCATCAACCGACGGCTCAGCGCCGTCTTCCAACGCGCCAGCAGCTGTGCGGTGAACCAATTGAAAGCCAGCATGAAACCATTCTTTCCGACCATCACGATCGCAATGATGATGATGAGAATGGCCCCGAGTGTCGCGTGCGACACATTCAGGCTGTTGATAAAGGCCTCCAGTTCCGGGATCAGGCTGAGTTTCTCCGGTGCCACGAGAATGATCAGCAACGGGAAGATAAGCCCGACCCCGGTCATCTCGATGACCGCACCGATAAAACTCAAGACGAACAGCGACCCGAATTGAAAAGCGTGGTTGCGAATGTGATCCCGCACGAATGCCAGGCCGTGTTCGCTCAGGCCGAAACGGCGGTTCGTTGTTTCCGTCATCTCGGGAACCTTTGCGGGGAACAGGAATGTATGGCGGGCGCCATGTCGACGACTCGCAGCCTAGGCTTGAGGGTCGTCGAAAACGGTATGGCGCAATTTCCAACTGTTCCCTTCGAACTTCCAAAGGTGGGGCGACCGGAAATTGTCGGTCAGGCGTTCAAAGTACGGACGGTCCATGATGGGTTGTTCGAACATCTTCGATGCGACCGGGAATTCTTCCTCGGGCACGGACAGGAACTCGAAATTTTCGCGCTCGAAACGGTCCGAATATTCGCCGTCGTACCGCCGCACCAAATGCAGGGCTTCGTCCCGATCCAACTCACCGTTCCTGACTTCCTGGGAGGAATCGTAGGTCGCGCGGCCGATGCCGAATTTGATGAAGGTCGTGTAGTAATGAAGGTCATCGATCTTGTCGTCGATCGAACTGTATTTGGAATAGGTGCCTGCCGTACGTTCCGGCGCCGCCTCGAAACCACCATGCTCGACCGCATAGTAGTAACATTCTTGCGGGTGCCAGGGCAGGTAAAAGCCCAGATATTGGACATTCAGATCGGCCTTGCGAAGCATATCTGTATCCGGCGGCAGATAGGGAGCCAGATCGTTGGCGCTGAGGCCGAAATGCTGTTGCAGGTCGCTGACCGGGGTGCCGGCAAGGTACATGTCCGTCTTGTCGGCAACCGAGAAATACTCCCAGTCCTTGTTTGCCGAGGCATTCGCAGACGAGTCGTTGCCGTATTCCGTCGGGTTTTCGCCATAGAAGACCAGCGGAATGCCGAGCTGCGCCGCGATCCGCGGCGGAAAGTACATCTGCCCCATGATGAAAGGCTGGAAGGGGTGGAACACCTGCTCCAGGGCTACGCGGGTCAACAGCCGGTGAACCTTGCCGTTCGGCGTGAAAAGGTAGTTGTCGAAACCGGAATGTACCCAAGCCTGGAAGTTGCGCCATCCCCAATCGGTGTAGATGTGCGGCGCCCAGGTCACCGTGAGCGGGTTCATTCCGAATTCGTATTTCAGCTTGTGGGCGGCATAGAAGCTGTCCTTGCCGCCGGATCCAGGGACAAGGCAATCGTAACCGCCATCCGTCCTGCGATACCGGTCGCACAGATCGCGCAACATCCTCTCGCGCTCCGCCCAGTCGACTTCGCGCTTCTTCTCGGCGACCAGGCAAGCGGAACAGACACCCTCTTCGTTGAATGCGACGGTCGGCTTCTTGGTGTCCCGCTTGTGCTTGTACTCTTTTTCCGAATTGGGTTTCTGGTTGCTGTAGGTACAGCGGGTGCAGAATGAAACGTCCCGCGGCAGTCCGTAGAACTGCTTCGGCGCCTCGGCATCCGGCGCATAGTCCGCAAGATCGACTGGCTGCGGGGTCTTGAAAATGTCCATTCTTGTCACCTTACGAACGTGTATTTTTTAGCGCGCTGGTTGCTACCAAGCGGTCAAACCACCGTCAACGACGAGGTTCTGGCCGGTTACATAGCCAGACGCGTCGCTGGCCAAATAGATCAGGGCTCCGTACATGTCCGAACGTTCCGCCATCCGGCCAAGCGGGATCCGGCTGGCGTAGTTGGCCCTGAACGTATCGTTCTGGCCGCTTTCCACGCCGCCCGGCGTCAGCACATTCACGCGAATGCCGTGCGGGCCCCAATAGGCCGATAGATATCTCGCCAAGCCGATCACGGCGGCCTTGGACGCGCTGTAGACGGCAGGGCTGCCGATACGTACCCCCATATATTCGGATCCTTCGTAGATTCGGGGATCCGGCGCCACAACTCCATAGACAGAGGACGTCATGATCACGCTGCCGCCGCGCTTTTGCGCGATCATCTGGCGGCCGACCGCTTTGGCCACAAGAAACATGCCGTCGATATTGATCGACATGATTTCGCGCCAGGTCTGTGCGTCATAGTCCTCGAAATCCGCGAAAAATGCTTTGATATCACGGGATTTTCCGGCGGCATTGCTGTGCAGAACGTCGATCCCGCCGAAATGTGAAACGGTCCGGTCGACGGCGGCCTTGACGCTCTCTTCGTCGGTCACGTCGCAAACCACGGGCAGCAGGTCGGCGCCCGCGACATCCGAGCGGATGGCGTCGGCCACGGCAGACAGACGCTGTTCATCAAGGTCGACCAATGCCACGGCAGCGCCATGCTCGGCCAGGACGCGGCAAAAACCATGTCCCAGAATGCCTGCGGCTCCCGTTACGAAGGCAGTCTTGCCCGACAGGTCGAACAGTTCGCTCATTTCCGGCACCTCATACAGAAAATCCTTCCCCGGTTCATGCGAAGGTCGCACTTTCCCCGGGGGCTAGAGTTCGTGCCGTTCTTATCACAGTCATTGTATGTAATACATCCGTGGCTGGAATGGGCGGCGTTCCGCTGCGAACCAGGCCAAGGAACCGCTCTATCGTGTTTCTGAAGGCCGAGAAGTTGTCGTTTATGTCCGTGTGCGCGTGGCCCAATTCGCCGTACAGACTGAGATGAAAGGTCTTCGCGACCATGCCGAGACAATGCAGGTCGAACGTCAGGCCGTCCTCCAGTTGCAGGCTAATCGCTTCATGTCCGGCCGGCATCCTCATGACGGAAACCGGTTTCGCCAATCCGAGCCCCGCGGCTGCGTCCAGCATGTGGACGCCATACCGTTCCATGTCGACAACGACCGCGGCAGAGAGCAGTTTCAACTTGCCGAGAGACGGAATTCGCGCGCGCAGGGCCTCGACCTCCGCCGCATAGCGTAACCCGGATGTCGACATTACCAGACCGGATTCTAGATATGGCTTGAAATAGGCCAGTTCCTCGGGATCGAGGCTCAACGGCTTGTCGATGAATACCGGAATGTTGTGGCGCAGGAAGACCTCGGCCAATTGGCGATGACAATGCCAGTCATCGCGGGCCAAAAGAACCGCGTCGACGGACCCGATCATGTCTTCGATGTTCTCGACCGCGTGCTCGATCCGGCAGGCACGGGCAATCGTCTTTGAAAGAGCAAGATCTTGCGTCCATACGGCCGTGACGCGCGCATCGGGAAACCCGAACCGTTCCGGCGCTTGGCGCTCGAGATAGTCGAGGATCACCGGCCAGTTGGCGGCAGTGAACCCCTCCTTGTCATATCCGTTGATGATGGCCGAGAAGGAGAGCGGATGGCCGTTTCCCTCGCTCAGTCCAATCACGCCAAGCCGTATCACCAGATCCCCCAGCCGCCGTCGACGCAGATGTTCTGGCCGTTGATATAGGCACCGGCATCGGAGCACAGCAACGCGGCCGCACCCTTGATCTCGTGCGGCGTGCCGATCCGGCCGCAGGGGTTCTTGCCGGCCAGACGTTCGATGAAGTCGGGATTTTCTTTCTGGGTGCTCTCGAAAGGAAACGGGCCGGGACTGATGCAGTTCGCCCGAATGCCTTTCGGCGCAAGGAAACTCGCAAGGTATTTCGTCAACTGGATCACGCCGGCTTTGGCGGCGCCGTAACTCGGCGGGTTGGCGAAACGCGGGTCGTCGTAAAGCCGATAGTCCGGCGCCACATGGCCGTACATTGAGGCGATGGATACGATGTTCCCGCGGCGGGCTTCCAGCAACGGCGTCATCGTTTTTACCGTCCTGAACACACCATTGAGCGAAGTCTCGATATCGAGGTCCCAATCCTCGTCGGAAATGGTCTCGAACGTGTTCTTCCGGCCCGACCATCCTGAATTTACCAGAATGTCGAGACCCTGCGGTGCCAAGCGACCGGTATCCGCCGCCAAATCCCGGATTGACTGCGGCTCTGTAACGTCGACGGTCAAGGCCTTGTGTTCGTTCGGAAAACGGTCCTGCAATCCCGCAAGGAAAGCGTCGCATTTTTCGCGGCTGCGGCTTGCGACAATAACGTTCGCACCGAGTTCGGCCAGCGCATAGGATATCTGGCCGCCGAGAAGGCCCGCGCCCCCGATGACGAGAGCGGTTCGCCCCTCGAGTGACATAAGGTCGGAAAGACTAGGAGCTGTTTCTGGCGCTGAGTATGGCATTGGCCCTTACAAAGTCCTCTTTTTCATCGATGTCGATTACGCTGGATGCCGAGACGATTTCCGCCCCCATCTTGCCATAGAGCAGGGAGGGGGAGTCTTCGGGCAGCTTGCCGGGGCGGAAGGCATAAACCGCGCCGTTCAGTTGGTAGGCCGGTGTCAGTTGCTGGCGCGGCTTCCACGGTATCGCCCCGTCGATGAACGGTCGTGGCGCGCCGTCTTCTACCCTCCAAGTGCGTTCCGGGTTTATGTCGGCCTGATGGAACGTGGCTATCGAATCCAGTTCTTCGTCCAAGAGGCGGTTGATGCAGCGAGACACCAGTCCGGCTTCCCGAAACGGTGACGTCGCTTCCAACAGAACCATGACTTCAATCGGGTCGCCGTCACGCTCCAACACGTCTCTCAGATGCCGGATTGCATCGATCACAAGCGCGGAATCCGTCGCCAGAGCGTCGGGGCGCCTGATGACTTCGGCGCCGTAGTCGCGCGCGACCGCCGCTATCCGGTCATCGTCTGTCGATACATAGACTTCGCCGATCTCCGGCGCCTGCTTGGCTGTTTCAATCGGCCAAGCGAGCAGTGGACGATCGCCCAACATCTCGAGATTCTTGTATGGGACGGATTTGCTGCCCCCGCGCGCGGGGATCATTGCGACGATCCTGGGCTTCCTAGTCACCCGCCGACTCCTTGTCGACGACCTGCTGAGCCCAAAGCAGATCTTCGTGACTTCCAATATCGATCCACTCTTCCGTCACCCTGAAAGAGTTCACATGCCGATCGTCGTTGATGAGTTTTTCGATCAACTGCGGGGTATCGTAACGTTCGCCCGCCGGAAGTTCGGCGATCGCGTCCGGCGAAAAGACGTATAGCCCCGCATTCACCAGATGCCAGAAGGTCGGTTTCTCCCGCAAGGCGACGACGCGATTGTCATCCAGCGTTACGCAGCCATACGGAATTCGATAGTGATGCTCGCGAACCCCGATCGTGGCCGCCACGTCGTCGCTGTTGAATTGCTTCAGCAATGCGTTGAAATCGGTACGGGTCAGGATATCGCCGTTGATCACGATCAACGGTTTGCTCTGCGGCGGAAGAAGCGAGAGGGCGCCGCAGGTTCCGAGCGGTTCAGTCTCATAGACATACTCAATTTCAACCCCGAACCGTGAGCCGTCCCCGAAATGCTCTTCAATCATATGGCCGAGGTAGTTAACGGAAATATAGAAGTGGTGGAAACCCTGGCGGATGAATGCTTCGACTTGCCGTTCGATCACAGGGACACCGCCGATCTTTACCATCGGCTTGGGCATCGTGTCCGTCAGCGGTCTCAGCCTCGATCCGCGCCCGCCGGCCATGATGACGATGGTCGCCTCGGGCGAGGGAAGCGAGTCCTCCGGATGCAGTTCCACGAGGCCAACGACCCGGTGGTTCTTGTCCACCTTCGGTATTTCGCGCACGACGAGGGCGCGCATGCGGGCCCGAACGACATAGTCGGGTTCGCTTTCATCGGCGACCTTGGGGGATCGGTTCATGATGGCCGAGACCGATTGCTCCAAATTCTCGCCTTGAGACACCGCGCGGCGAATATCCCCGTCCGTAAGTGTTCCGAGCAGGCGCTGGTCCTCGTCGCAGATCATGAGAATTTTGACCTGCGTCGCTTGTATCCTCGCCGCCGCGGCGCGGATCGGCATGGACGGCGGGATAATGATGTCTTGCAGCGATTGTCGATCAAACATCGGCTTTGAGGGGCCCTTTTTCTTCGGCGAGTTCGTCTGACTTGATCGGTTCGTCGGCCATGTAGGAGTTTTGCAGAACCCGGCCGGCGAGATCCCAGAGATGAAGCGGCGACAGGCCGTCTCCGGGGCGTTTGACGGTCAGGTCGGACGGCGAAATGCGCTCGCCGGCTGTCAGATTGCGGGCGGCGACGATCGAACCGCGCGCCGCCTTCATGTTTGCTCGCTCCGCCGTGGAGGGGGATTTTTCCCCGTTCCCCAAAGCCGCCTCAACATCCCGAATTTCTCGGACCATCGCCTTCAGTTCATCAGGCTCCAGCGACGCCTTGTGGTCCGGGCCGGGCATGTCGCGGGACATTGTGAAGTGTTTTTCCAGGGCGCAAGCACCGCGCGCGGCACTGGCAATCGCGATATGCCGCCCGATGCTATGGTCCGACAATCCGGTCTTCAGACCCGTTTCGCGCGCCAGCGTTTCCATCGCGCGCAGGTTCGTCGCGTCCGGCGGGGCGGGATACTGGGTCACGCATTGCAGGACCCAGACGATGTCCTGCAAGGGGGCTGTCCAGTACGGGGTTTCGCGCAGTGCCGCTACAGCCGCCCTGGACGGGGGAGTGCCGGTTGGGTTCTGCGTTCCCCACAGGATGATGCTCAGGCTTTCGATCACTTCTTCCAGGGTACACATGCCGGTGGACAGAATGATCGGCAGTCCGGCCCGGGCCGCTTCCAGCAGCAACAACCCGTTGACGGCCTCGCCAGAAGGAATCTTCAACCGTTTCACGCCAATTTCGTCGACCAGAAAACGCAGGCTTCCGGTATCGAACGGCGTGGACATGAATTCGATCCCGAGTGAACCGCACAGAGAGTTCAGGTCGGCATGAAGCTCGGCGCTCATTTCCAGCGCTTTCAGCATATTGTGCTGGGTGTCGGACCGACCGGTATTCGCCACTTGGTAGGATGCCATCTCGGCATCGCGGCGGACCAGCCGATCTGCGGAAAAGCTCTGAAACTTGACCGCGTCCGCGCCGGCTTCGGCGGCGACATGCACAAGCTCGCGGGCGATCGCCGGATCGCTGTTATGGTTCACACCTGCTTCGGCGATGATGAACATTTGCGCGTTGTCACTCATTGTCCACGGCTCCTTGGGTTGCGCCGACCGGGTCTTGCCACGACCGATCATTGAAAATTTTCGGGGCGCGCAACCATTCGTCAGGAGTTTCGAAAAGAATATTTGCGATGTGTTGGCCCATACCGTCAATCCGCTGGGGCGACGGCGGGGCGAAAGGATTGGATCGCTTTTTGGCAAGGGCGATGAAGTCTCGACTGAGGGCGCGGTCTATGGCTTCCTGGATGGAGCCCACATCCGTGGCGCTGTCTATTACCGATGGCGCACGCATGCGTCCCGATTGACGCATACCGACATTGATTGTCGGCGTGCCGGCGCTTGGGGCTTCGATCAAGCCGCTGGAGGAATTGCCGATGATAAAGTCGGCGTGGCTCATGGCGCTCAAAAAACCTACCTGGCCGAAGGATTCCGTGAAATGGAGACGATCGCCGAATTGGCCGCGCGCTGCGTCCAGTCGTTCCATGGCCGCGGCACTTCCCGGGTCCGCGTTCCCGCCGGTGGCGAGGATCAAGCCGTTTGAGAGAGGTCCCAGCGCCTCGAGGATCGCTCCCATTGTCGAGCCGGGATCTTCATCCGATACAGCGGTCGCGGGATGATAGACGAGCAGGGCGGTCGGATCACCCAACGGGCGGCCGATCCGGTGCTCAAATTCCGCGCGGCTGTCGAGCGGCAGGCGGGCGAAGTTTTCCAACCCCGGTGCGCCGACGACCTGAACCGAATCATCGGGTTCGCCCATTTGCAGGACCCGAAGCTTGTGTTCCTCACAACTGGTGAGGTGCAATCGGCTGAGTTTGCTGATCGCGTGTCTCGAACACTCGTCGAAACTGCCGAAAGAGACTTCACCACCGTGAAGATGTGCGACGGGAACGCGGCAAACGGATGCCGCCACCACCGCCGACAGTATTTCAAACCGGTCTCCCAGCACGAGCATGAGATCGGGAGACAGGCGTTCCAGCGCTCGCGCCGTCCCGCTGAGCACGTTGCCGGCGGCCTTCGCGGATGCGAAGGCGCTCGTCGTGTCGATATCCATCGGGATTTCGGCGGCCGGTTCGAAGCCGTCTTCCCGGATCATATCCACGGTACGGCCGAAGCTGTCGAGAAGATGCGAGCCGGTTACAAGCAATTGCAGTTCGGCGCGCGTATCCTGCTGCAGGGCGTCCAAGGTCCAACGCAGAAGACCGTAGTCAGCGCGGCTGCTGGTCACCACTGCTATGCGTCTTCCACCGGTCATGAAGACGCAGGACCTCCGAGAAACGCGCTGCTCGGCAGGCAGACGACCCGATCCGCAAGTGCTTCGGCTACCGGCAGATCGTCGCGCGGTGCGTCTGTATAGAAGTGCAGTTTGTGCATCGGGGTCCAGAACGGCCGGCAATGATAACCATGGTCATGCAAACGCTGCAGGACCGTATCGAGAGATGTTTCCGTCGGTGTTTTGAGATGCACGGCGTTAAGCCAATAGTTGCTGACGCAGTGCGCAGGCTCTCCCTGGAACCGCCAATATTTTGCCGCTGCGAAGGCATCGCGGTAGACCTGCGCCAGCGCCCGCTTCCGGCAAATCATGTCAGCAAGGCGGCTCAGTTGCGCCTGGCCGAGCGCGGCGTTCAAGGCGGGCAGGCGATAGTTGTAAGCCACTTCGCTGTGATTGAAGGCCCAGGGGTGCCTTTGTTTGGCCGTGGTGGTGAGGTGCCGGAGTTTGTCGGCGAGGGCGGCATCATTCGTAAGCACGGCGCCGCCGCCGCCGGTGGTTACCGTCTTATTACCGTTGAAGCTTGTGATGGCGGCGGCGCTTCGCGTGAAGGCGGCATTCCGTTCGTCCTTGCTGCCAAGGGACTCGGCTGCGTCCTCGACAATTTGTATGCCCCATTCCTCTGCAATGTCGCCCAGTTCATTCATCTGGCCGATATGGCCGAAGACATGGACCGGCACCAGGGCCGCAAGTCGCCTGCCAGTGTTCTTGTTATAGGTTCCGTCCGCACGCTTTTCGGCGATCCGTTCCAGATAACGGGCGAGGCGCGCCGGATCGATTCCCAGATCGTCTTCGCCGCTATCGACGAAATGCGGTGTCGCCCCCGCATGCGAGATCGAATTGGGCGTACCGACGAATGTCAGACTTGGGCACAGGACCTCGTCGCCGTTCCCGACCCCGAGCGCGACCAGGGCGATATGCAGTGCAGCCGTGCCGTTGACCATCGCGATGGCATGATCGACGCCGCAGATTTCCGCCAAACTGCGCTCAAACTCCATGACGCGGGGACCGGCATAAGAGACGAACCCTTCATCCAGCGCGGCGGCAACGGTCGATTTTTCGAGCGCTGTCAGCTCCGGCTCGTGCAGGGCGTAGGGCCCGTTCTCGGCGGGTAGAACGGCTTGGAGAATACCAAGGATTTCATCTGTGGCATTGTCCGTCATGCGCGTTTTGCTTTCTATTCCGTCGGTAAAGCTGTGGCTCGCGTCCGGAAACACTTATGCCCAGGGAAACTTGCGCTGGTGCATGTCTGTGTTCGACGCGATTTCGACAGGTGAGCCGCCTTGCTCCGCCGATGCATATGAACTTGCCAGTGCTGCGACGATTCGGTGGCCTGAGTCCCCGTCCGGGTAGTTCTCGCCCGTTAGCAGGGCCTCCATCACCGCTTTGGTCGGCCCGACATTGTCGGCCTGCGGGAAGGATATCTCCTGTCTATCCCAGGGCATGCCGAACCGGGTATTGGGTGCATCGCGGTGTTCAGGCTTGCGTGCGGTCACGATTGCCGATCCCTGCAACTCGTCCACGAATATGTGTCCCCATGTCCCGGCATAGGTTACCGTCATGCCGTGCCCCTGATCATGACCGATCGAGAGGGAGAGCCTCGGGCCGCCGGCTGTCTGGAAAAGGATATTCCCGCCCTGGTCAAAAAAATCAGGGCCCCGGGGATTGTTGATCGGCTCCCCGTTGAAGATGGCGCTGACGCGGTCCGGCCATTGTCCGGTCAGATAGTGAAAGGCCTCGATATAGTGCGATCCGTTCATCGCCAGCCCGAAGGCGCCGGCGACCACGTTCATGCTCGCCAAGGTTCCGAGTCGGCCACTCTCGAGCTCACTTTTGACGAGGCTGTACTGATCCATGAAGCGCATCTGATGATTGATCGCCAGCTTCACGCCCGCCTTACGGCACCGCGCCAGCATGGTCTCGCAATCCTCGACCGAGGTCGCCATCGGCTTTTCACACAGGATAGCTCGCGCGCCCGCGTCGGCGCCCTTGCAGGTCAGGTCGCAATGAGTTTCGGCGGTGGTTGCGATCACAAGGATGTCGGGTGTGCCCAAATCCTCGAAAAACCGGTCTGCATCGGTCGTTGCACGGTCCGCCGGTACGTCGAATTCCGTGGCAAATTTCTCAACGGACTCCGGACGACGGTCGCACACGGCCGTGATGGTGACGCCCAGTTCCCGCAGGGCCAATGCGTGTGAACGGCCCATCCGACCGGCGCCGATCAAGGCGGCTGTCTTCCCCGTGAATGCTTTCGGCTCGGCCATTATCGATTACTCCCGGTCGCCATAGGCAGTTTCAATGAACCGCGCCAATATCTTGAGGCCGGTCGGCCCGCTCTTCTCCGGATGGAATTGCATCCCCACGATCGAGTCGCGCCGGACGGCAGCGCATATTTCCTGCCCGTCATAGTCGCAGGTCGCGATTACATGCGACGGATCCACAGGGCGCGCGGCGAAAGAATGCACAAAGTAGCAACTGCTATGGGGTTCGATCGTGTCGAGCGGCGTACCTGCCCAACCGGCGCCCGTCTCCTTCAACTCACTCCAGCCGATATGAGGCACCTTGTGCGGTTTCCCATCGGCACCGACGCTCGGAATACGGTCGACGATTCCCGGTATGAAACCGAAGCCCGGTGTCCGCCCGAACTCCGTGCTCTCGTCGAGCAGCATCTGCATGCCAACGCAGACGCCGAGAAGGGGACGTCCCTTGGCAACGACTTCTCGCACGGCGTCGTCCAGTCCACGTTCCTGCAACGCCGAAATACAGCTGCCGAAGGCCCCCACGCCGGGAAGCACGATGACATCCGCCGCGGCGACGCCTTCCGGCGTCGAGTCGAAAACCGGTTCGCCCCCGGCTTCCTTGATCGCGCGGCCCATGCTGCGCAGGTTGCCTACATTGTAATCGACGATCGTGACGGCGCGTTTGGTCATGGCGTCCTCACTTCCACGCCGCCCGCAAGCGCGGCCTGTCGAATGTCATCCAGAGATAACCGGTTGTAGTGCAGCACGTCCGCAATCGCGACGGCGTCCGCGGCGGCCTGATCGTGTATGTCGATCAGATGATCCGGCTTGCCCATTCCCCCGCTTGCGATGACCGGCACCGGCACAGCGCCGGATACAGCCTTCATCAATGCAATGTCGAACCCTTTGCGGGTCCCTTCGCGGTCGACCGACGTTACCAGTACCTCGCCCGCCCCGAGATCCACGGCCTCACGCGCCCATTCTATGGCGTCCTTGCCGGTTTTCTCGCGCCCGTTGTCCACGTAGGCTTCCCATCTGTCCGGACCGATGGATTTGGCCTCAATGGATAGGACGATGCATTGGGATCCGAAAGTTCGCGCGATTTCCCGAATGAGGTCGGGTCGTTGGATGGCGGCGGTGTTGACCGCAACCTTGTCGGCGCCGGACCGCATCATCGCCTCGACATCCTGCAGCGAACGGATGCCGCCGCCGACGGTGATGGGCACAAAGACGTCTTGGGTCGTCGAATACACGAGATCGGCCAAGCTGTTTCGCCGGTACAGGCTGGCAACGACGTCCATGTAGAGAATTTCGTCAATGCCCTGAGAATAGTAGCGCTTTGCAAATTCCGCAGGATCGCCCAGTTTCCGAACACCCTCGAGGTTCACACTCTTGATCAGGTCTGGTGCCTTCACATCGAGCCGGGCAATCAGTCTGAATTTACTCATATGAAAAACCTGTGATGGCCGCGCGCCACATGAATAGACGGACAGATAGTATAAGGTGCAGTGTTAAGTTTGTGCTATTCTTCCGGAAGTGGCTATTCCCTATTCGAATCCGCCGTGCGCAGCAAGCTTGCATATGAGATCTCAGGCGCTTGCCTTGGGGCGGTTGTGCCACCGGGTTCCAATCATGACGCATTCGAAGACAGGACGCGCAATGGCTGCTCCGCCCTTTGATCCCCTTGGCGGCGTGACATAGCCTTCCACGACCAGCGGGAATCCGGATTAAGGTGATCCACGTCCGAGGGAGGGTTGAATGTCGGAGCCGACACTTGAGGCCGCGATCGGTGCCGAAATACGGCGCCAGCGCAAGAAGCAGGACATGACGGTCGCCATGCTGGCGGAGGCGGCAGGCCTTTCCCAAGGCATGTTGTCCAAGATCGAGACGGGGCAGACCAGTCCGTCGCTCTCGACGCTTGCCGGCATATCGGATGCGCTCGCCTTGCCGCTGTCCGCGTTTTTCACCGCGTCCGAGCGCAGTCGCGATGTTTCCTTCGTCCCGGCAGGGGAAGGCATCAAGATCGACCGGCGCGGGACGCGCGTGGGTCATCTCTATCAATTGCTGGGGCATTCGGTCCGCGGGCCGCTTCAGGTCGAACCCTATCTGATCACGCTGACCGAAGGATCGGAGACCTATGACGAGTTTCGTCATGAGGGCATGGAGTTCATCTACATGCTGTCCGGCAAGGTGGTCTACCGGCACGGTGACAGCCTCTATACGATGGGTCCGGGCGACTCCCTGTTCTTCGACGCCTTGTCTCCTCACGGACCTGCCGATCTGCTCGATTTGCCCGCAGTTTACCTGTCGATCATAACCAACGCCGAAGGGGGCGGGAACACGTAAAATATTCCCTTGATTAAACCAAAATTCCTGATATGCATATTTCTCCTTTCCGCGAGCAGGAATGACGAGGCATGTGCGGCATAGTTGGACTTTTCCTGAAAGATGAAGGTTTACGGGGGCGCCTCGGCGCGATGTTCGGCCCTATGCTGGCCGAGATGTCGGACCGGGGCCCGGACAGCGCGGGCTTTGCGATTTACCGCGCCGATGTGTCCGAAGAGGCGAAAGCGACCCTCTACGACCCGGACGAGAACTACGACTGGTCCGAGTTGACCGAGGCGATGAGCGATGATTTCGGTGCCCCCGTCGCCTGGGAACGAATGGCCACCCATGCGATCCTGCACGGCAAGGCGACCGCAGCGGCCATGCGGGATTGGCTGGTGCGCAACAGGCCCGGTGTACGGGTCATGAGTACGGGCTCGTCGCTTGAGATCTACAAGGAGATCGGGTTGCCGGCGGACGTGATGTCCCGGTTCGGCGTCTCGCAGATGGCGGGCAGCCACATGATCGGTCATACGCGCATGGCGACGGAGAGCGCCGTGACGACGGAAGGCGCGCATCCCTTCAACACCGGTGAGGATCTTTGCCTGGTCCATAACGGCAGCCTGTCGAACCATAACAGCCTTAAGCGGATGTTGATGCGCGAAGGGCTCGTTTTTCAGACGCAGAACGATTCCGAGGTTGCGGCCGGTTACCTTGCCTGGCGTCTCAGCCAGGGGGCGGCGCTGAAGGATGCGCTGGAAGCGTCGGTCCGGGATCTCGACGGGTTTTACACCTTCACGGTGGGAACGAAGGACGGCTTCGCGGTGCTGCGCGATCCGATCGCCTGCAAGCCGGCGGTTATCGCCGAAAGCGACGATTGGGTGGCCATGGCTTCGGAATACCGGGCGCTCGCCCGTTTGCCCGGCGTCGAAAAAGCCACCGTTTGGGAGCCGAAACCCGGCACCGTGTATAGTTGGGGGCATGCCTAGTCATCATGTTGACGATCGATTTGAATGAAACGGACCTGCGTCAGGCGAACCGGTTGCTGAAGCGCAAGGACGGCGGGACGGATACGACTTTTGAAGTGCGCAATCCCCGCGGGGCCCATGCACTGGCGGCAGGCTTGGATGAAGACGTCGATGTCTCGGTCCAGGGCCATGTCGGTTATTACTGTGCAGGCATGAACAAGCAGGCCCGTGTGACCGTGCACGGCAATGCAGGGGTCGGACTGGCCGAGAACATGATGAGCGGCACGGTCCGGGTGACGGGCGACGCAAGCCAGTCCGCCGGGGCGACCGGCCATGGCGGGCTGCTGGTCATCGAGGGCAACGCCTCTTCGCGGTGCGGGATCTCAATGAAAGGGATCGATATCGTCGTCGGCGGGTCGGTCGGGCACAATACGGCCTTCATGGCGCAAGCAGGCAATCTGGTGATCCTTGGAGATGCCGACGACGGTTTGGGCGATTCCATCTACGAGGCGGTGATCTACCTCCGGGGTGAGGCAAAGGGTCTCGGGGCCGATTGCATCGAGAAGGAAATGACCGCGGATCACTTGGCGACCCTGACCGACCTGTTGAAACGGGCGGGTGTCGATGCCGATCCGGCTCAGTTCCGCCGCTATGGCTCGGCCCGCCAGCTGTACAATTTCAAGATCGACAATATCGGCGCCTATTAGGGAATTATCGATGTCCGACGCTACTGCCCATCTGCGAGAATCTCACCTGTTCGACCGGGCGACCATGCACGAGATCCAACGTGCATCCTCGGAAGGCATCTATCGGATCCGTGGTTTCGGCGCGAAACGAAAACTACCGCATTTCGATGATCTGGTCTTCCTAGGGGCCAGTGTTTCCCGCTATCCGCTGGAAGGGTATCGCGAGGCTTGCGGGACCGATGTGACATTGGGCACCCGTTTCGCGGAAAAACCGCTGACGATCGACATCCCCATCACCATCGCGGGGATGAGCTTCGGGTCGCTTTCCGCCAATGCCAAGGAGGCCCTGGGGCGTGGCGCTTCGGAAGTCGGCACCAGCACCACGACCGGCGACGGTGGTATGACGCCGGAGGAACGCGGGCATTCCACGAAACTGGTTTATCAGTATCTGCCGTCGCGTTACGGCATGAACCCGGATGATTTGCGCAAGGCCGATGCCATCGAGGTGGTGATCGGGCAGGGCGCGAAGCCGGGCGGCGGCGGCATGCTGCTGGGACAGAAAATCACCGACCGGGTCGCCGAAATGAGGACCCTGCCGAAGGACATCGATCAGCGCAGTGCCTGCCGCCACCCCGATTGGACCGGTCCGGACGACCTGGAAATCAAGATCCGCGAATTGCGCGAAATCACCGATTGGCAGGTGCCGATCTACGTCAAGGTCGGTGCGACGCGGACCTATTACGACACGATGCTGGCGGTGAAGTCCGGCGCGGATGTCATCGTGGTCGATGGGATGCAGGGCGGCACCGGGGCGACCCAGGAATGTTTTATCGAGCATGTCGGTATCCCGACCCTCCCGGCCGTGCGGCTCGCGGCGGAGGCGCTGCAGGAACTTGGAATGCATCGCAAGGGTGTGCAGCTGATCGTTTCCGGCGGGATCCGCAGCGGCGCGGATGTCGCGAAGGCCATCGCGTTGGGCGCCGATGCGGTTTCCATCGGCACGGCGGCCCTGATTGCGCTTGGCGACAATCGACCGGACCTTGCGGAAGAGTACGCAAAACTTGGAACGGCGCCGGGCTTCTACGAGGACTGGCAGGCCGGTAACGATCCGGCAGGAATCACGACACAGGATCCGAAGCTGGCCGCGCGTTTGAACCCGGCTGAAAGCGGACATCGGCTTGCCAACTATCTGCGCGTCCTGACGCTCGAGGCACAGACCATCGCGCGGGCCTGCGGTAAGAGCCACGTGCACAATCTTGAGCCCGAGGACTTGAACGCGTTGACGGTGGAAGCCGCGGCAATGGCGAAAGTTCCCCTGGCAGGGACGGATTGGATTCCGGGACAGGGTTACTGACGAAACTAGGGGGAGATCCGGCATGGCCAGCAAGCTTGCTGCTTTTGCGAAGTCAAACGGCGTAAAGTTTTTTCTGATCAATTTCACGGATCTCTGCGGCATTCAGCGCTCCAAACTGGTGCCGGCGCAGGCTATCGCGGACATGGAGGCCAATGGTGCCGGTTTCGCCGGTTTCGCGACCCATCTGGACATGACACCGGCCCATCCGGACATGTTCGCGGTGCCTGACCCGGACAGCGTCGTCCAACTTCCCTGGAAGCCGGAAGTGGCCTGGGTCGCAAGTGATCTGGTCATGGAAGGCAAGCCGGTCGAACAGGCGCCGCGCGTGGTCCTGAAAAAGGCCCTGGCCGCTGCGGCGAAGGCGGGTTTCACATTCAAGACGGGCGTGGAAGCGGAGTTCCACCTGATCACGTCGGAAGGGGATGGTATTTCCGATCCGGCGGATATCGCTGCCAAACCCTGTTACGACCAACAAGCGGTGATGCGCCGGTACGATGTCATTTCCGAAATTTGCGAGGCGATGATCGGCCTTGGATGGGGTCCGTATCAGAACGATCACGAGGATGCCAATGGTCAGTTCGAGATGAACTGGGACTATGCCGATGCGCTTGTGACGGCCGACCGGCATGCCTTCTTCAAGTTCATGGTCAAGTCGATTGCCGAAAAGCACGGGCTTCGCGCCACCTTCATGCCGAAGCCGTTCATGCACCTGACCGGCAATGGGTGTCACATGCATATGTCCCTTTGGGACAAGACCGGCAAGAAATGCGTGTTTCTGGACAAGAAGGGCGAACTGGGAATGTCGTCCACGGCATACAATTTCCTGGGTGGCATGCTGGCTCATGCGCAGGGGCTGTGCGCGATTACCAACCCTACCGTCAACAGCTACAAACGGATCAATGCCCCTGTCACCGCGTCCGGCGCGACCTGGGCGCCGAACACGGTCAGTTATGGCGGCAATAACCGAACCCATATGGTCCGCATTCCCGATCCGGGCCGTTTCGAACTGCGCCTGGCCGACGGGGCGGCAAACCCCTATCTGATGACCGCCGCCGTCCTTGTGGCCGGTCTGGAAGGGATCGAGAAAAAATCCGATCCCGGGAAGCGCCTGGATATCGACATGTATACGGAAGGCCACAAGGCGCGCGGTGCGAAACGCCTGCCGCTCTACCTGTTGGACGCCATCCGTGCATTTGAGAAGGACAAGGCACTGGGCGCCGCCCTCGGCACGGAATTCGCGGATGCCTACGTGAAAATCAAGACCGATGAGTGGAACGGATATGCCCGTTTCCTCACCGATTGGGAACGGGTGAACACGCTGGACTGCTGATCGGCAACTAACCTCAGTAACCGTGGGGTTTTCCGTTCAAACCATTTCCGTGTCCCGGTGCCATGGACGTCTGAAATAGGTGAATTGTACGAGGCAGATGGCGGACAATGCCCACCACCATGTCTGCCAAATCCCGATGCTGAGGAAAACAATTACGAACCACGCGGCGAGCCAGGCGAGGGTGTAGGGTGCCGTCTCCCGCCGGCTACCCGAGGCGAAAAAGAAAACGACGGCGGTCAGAACGATGCAGAACAGCAACGCGCCGACAATGCCCAATTCAAGATGGATTTGCAGCGAGACATTGTGCGGATGCAGGGGCAGCGCGGGGCTGTCCTTCAATGTCGGGAAGACACCCGTCAGTTCCTGAAGATAGGGTGAAAAGGACTGGGTTTCGCTCAAGGGGCGCTCCGCGCCCGGTAATACACGGGCTGTATCCATTCCCCAGCCGAGAAGCGGTTTCTCCTGGATCTTGTTGGCTGCGAAATTCCAGATCGCCAAGCGATGTGCAGCGGAGAAGGCGCCTGCTTCAACCGCCGAGGACAGTCCGTTTTTCATCACCTGCTGATTGGTCGCTACGAAAGGCATGGCCAGCACGGTTGAGAAAATGACGGTCCCGAAAAGAGCCGCGGCCGCTTTCCTGTTCAACGTTGCGACGGCAAAGGCGACCAGACCGGCAACCGCTGCAGCCAGCGCGGCGGAATTGCTGGAAGCGACAAGGATGGCGGGGGTCGCAAGGATCAATAGCCGGGACAGCATCCGATGGTCGGTGCGATGGGCGGCTAAGGCGGCCGGCCAAGCCAATAGCACAAGATAGGTCGCGGGTCGGTTCAACACCTGAAATTTGTCGAGGTCCGGAGCATCACCCCAAACCGCCTTGGACAATAATCCGAAAAAAGCTTCTGCCGCGATAAGCGCAAGCAGGGCGAAAACGGACAGAACGATACCGACTAGGAAACCGCGTGGCGGTGGGGCAAGCCTTTGCGCGGCGTAGAGCGCGAGAAAGGCAGTTAACAACAGCAGGCCAAGCCGCTTCAGCCTTTGCAGGCTGTCGTCCGGGTTGATCGACCAGAAACAGCTTGCCGCGATGTATCCGAGGCATATTCCCGTGATGGCCAGCCAGAACAGCAGGACGGGATCAGGCGCAAGTTTTCGACCAATCCCGGATTTCCCGTCTCGTTGCAGAAAGGCCGCAGCGACTAGCAGGACCGCTAATAGGATCAGGACGATCGGCGCCTGCTGCGAAGCGACAAAAGACGCGACGGGCAGGGCACAAAGCAATACGAAAGTCACCCAGACGGGTATTGAATGTGCCGGGTTTGGCTTCGGGTCCTGAACCACGTCGATACGCTCGCTATCAATGGCGGGCAGGAACCGGTCCGTTCCGGGCACGCTCATTGGATATGAATGAGTGATCAGGACTGTTTAAATTGAATCGTCGACCGCTCACACCCTTACGCGAGCTCTATTATGGCAAAATCTGAAAGGCGACGGATGTTTGTGCGGTTTTGGGGTTTCAATGGGTGATGCGCGGTTTCGATCCGTTGGGTAGCGCTGTGGTCAGTTTTTGAGCGGAAGCGGCCTTCTCCGGAGCAGTTCTAGAGACCATTTCAGCCTGAAGGTCCGCGATTGCCTTTTCCAGTACGACGACACGCGTTTGCAGGTCGCCCAGTCGCCCTGGCGCTGTAAGGATTTGACTGGTCCCGGAGACGATCTGACGACCAAGGCGCAAGGCCGCCGGACCACCTCGCGCGACCTTTCCAAGCGCTTGGGTGATCCAGATGCCGATCCGTTTGGACTGTCGCGGCGGTAACGCGGCCACGCCCCATCCCATAATCGTCGTGGCCCCCAACCAGACGACGAGTCCGGCACCATCCCCCACGGCGATCAGGACAGCGGCGGGCACCAGCGCCGCGAACAAAGCTAGGACGGCTCGCCTTTGTCCTGTGTAGGGCGGTAAACCGGAGACGCGCCTGCGCTTCGGGTCGGTTGCGGCGATATACACGACGGCGGTCAACGTCACGGCGATTGCGGCGATGTAAGAGGCAACAATCATTCGGCGGGTTCCGGAACAGCAGCTCGGACTGGGACGCCGGGTCGACTTTTCCGCCGCAGGCAGAAGAACAACAGCAGACCGCCGCCGATCAACAGCATCAGATCGATCGAAAATATGGCACCCCGGTTGAAGGCCAAGGCCTCCGCCCAACTCGTCCCGCCCATGGCCATCCGCGTGACGGGCAGGAGCAGACAGCCGACAGCGATTATCCGGCGGAAGATCGCCGACAGTTGATCGTCCCGGTGCGTTGCGAATCCCAAGGCAATCGCGGACAGGGCGGTGAAGACGAACCCTGCCGGCGTCCACCAGAAAGGATCATCCCCCGGCAGAGCCAGTAGATAGGCATAGGTACAGCCCAGGATCGACAGCGGCAGGCCATAACCGACCACCGTCACCGCACGCGCGAAACCGCGCCATAACCGATCGTCCTGTCGGCGCCGGATCCACAGACGCAGGCCGGAGAGAATGACAAAGCTCATTGCCGCGCCGAGGCCCACCCAGATTGATTTGGACAGGACACCGGCAAAATGGCCGAAATGCAGCGGTGCCATCAATCCGGCAAGATCACTGGCGGTCGACGGCGTATTCCCGACAATGGGCCTACGCCCCAGGAATTGCCCCTTGGCACCGTCGAATACGTTGTGGACGTATTGCAGGGTTCCGGCCGGAGGGTAATGCCAGATGCTGATGCGGGAATCCGCCCGCCCATAGCGGGAAATGCCGATATAGGTCGGAACCGACCCTGTAATTCTTGACGATTCCGCGATCATCGCATCCAGATCGGCCATCGGAATACGGGTTTCGTCCGTCACGACCGGCGGTTCGAATAGTGTTTCCGCCATTGCTTCCCGGTCGCCGCCGAACGCGATCATGCTCAACAGGGGAAAACCGACAGACCCTGCGAAACTGAAGTATGACCCGGTAAAGCCGAGCAGAAACGCGAAGGGAAGGGACCAACTGGCTGCCAGGATATGCCGATCGCGCGACGTCACCAGGCGCTCGCCCCTGCGTACCGGGACGAACAGGTCGCGGATCAGGTGCCGATGCAGCAGGAAACCTGTCGCGCCTGCGGCCATCATCGACAGGCCCAGGATGCCGGTGAGGATCAGACCCCAGGGCTCTGGGACATAAAGCTGTACGTGAAGATCGATCAGGAAGCGACTCAAAGCACTGGCAGCCCATGCCGGCTGATCCTCCCAGATGAAGCCTTCGTGGCGTTCCAGCACGTCGCCCGTTATCGGGTCGGCGCGGAACATGGTACCGATATCGCTCATTTCCCCGGTATCCGGGTTCCGCGCATGACCATGCGGAAAGACCATCAGGTGGCCTTGTTCATTTACCCAGACCCCGACCTCCTGCTGATAGCCTTTGCTGACCTTGTCGATCAAAGGGCGGACCTTGTCGTCTATCGATGCGGTTATTTGATCCGTGCTGCGCGGGCCGCCTACCGACCATGAAGCGATCTCGGACTCGAAGACCACGACCGTGCCGGTAACCACCACTGCGTAGAGAAGCAGGCCCAGCACGATGCCGGACCAGCCGTGTATGGCGGTCAGTCTCTTCAATTGGGATTGTGATAGCGCTTGCATGGTTGTGGCTCCCAATGGCGAAAGGGACGATGGGTCAGACGAAGGCGAGAACGACGATCGCACCTTGCAGCAGGATGGCGGCCGACATCGCGGCGGCCCCGCGGCCTAGGTTCTCCTCGAGGCAGGCGTAGAGGAAGACGGCCGTCCACAGCAGTGGCGCCAGGACCAGGGGGTAGACGATGTTGTCTACACCCGCGGTCCCGGATGGCAGCCAGACAGGCATTGCCGCCATGAACAGGGTGGCAACGATCAGCGCCCCGGGCCCGGCCAGGACCCAACGGGTGGCTTTGGGGTGGCCATTCACCGTATCGACGGCCTTCGTTAGCCATGGATGCATGTCGATCGTCTCCAGCTGTTCCGGAACGCGTCACGGCCCGGCACACCGTTCCGGCTGGGAGACGGTGCGGCCGGGAGAATTCTCCGCCTTCTACTGGGATGACGTATGAGGGACGGAAAAGTTCAGCGAAATTTTCGAGGCGGTCGGTTTCGCCCGGATAGGGCCAAGGAACGGACTCGTCCTCGTAGAATGGAATACCGCTATCGCCAACCGGACATGGCAAAATTTGTCGGTGAGCCCCGAGTCAATTCAACCTCCTTTTGCGTCATTTCATTCGACCAAGGGGGGTACTATGGACGCGTTCAATACGCTTACCGTCATTCGGATGGTTTCTTACCTGTGTGAAAAGATGGAAGAGCAGGGGTTGACCCTGCGTTTGCTCGGGCCTGGCCCGGAATTGGAGATGATCTACAAGGGCGCGCGGCCCGATCAGGGGCAGCCGCAGAAGATCTTCCGGCACGATGCCATCGCCATCTCAGCCGAACTGCTGGATGCTTTCTGGCTGGTCGGATTGGATCGTTACGGACCTGCCGTCTTTCAGGCTTGCCGCGGCATTGATTTGGGTGACCGGTCGCTGGCCGATCATCTGACGACCGACGGCGGGCTCTATGTCCCTGGAAATCAATGGGAGAACAATCCGATCCCTGAGGTCCGGGCGGCGGCGGCCTGGCGGTTGCACGGTGTCGGCTGCTATTTCGGTGAAACCTGGTTCCGGCCAGAGACCGAGGAAGTCCCTGGTTTTCGCGGCAAGGGGATTTCCGATCTGATCCTAAGGCTGGCGATGGGAACCGCCTTTTGCCAGCACGAGGCGCGTTTCATGTTCGGATTCTGCGAACAGGCGCTCGCCGTTCGGGGGATCCCGATCCAATATGGCCACTACCAATGCTACCCGCATGGGGCGACATGGACCCGTCCGGACGGGACGCAGGACGACGTCTGGCTGACCTTCACCGCCGCGTCGGATTTTGGCGATCTATTCGGTGGTTTTGCCCGGGACCGGTATATCCCGCAGCACACATGAGGCGACCAGGACGCCTTCGGCCCCATCCGGCTCAGTGATCGGTGTGATCAGGCGGCGGTAGGATTCCCGCCGCCCTCGATCATCTTCTTCCGGAACATAGGCGTGCACGTCCTGAAGGATCGGGACGCGCTGCTCAATAACGCGGTAATAATCGCGGTCGACGGCGCGTTCGAATTCGTTGGCGTTCGGTTTTAGTGTCGGGGTGCCGATGGACTTTGCGATCCATTCCAATCCATGGAAACGGGCCGCGGCGGAGCGGCGTCCGATCGCTTCGACGAAAAACTGCCCGTCTTTCCGGACCAGTTTTATGAGTTCATCCTCATGCGCCGCCTCGCTGTTCCGCCAATCGGCGTAATGCGCCTGCAACAAGGGGGAGGAGGCAAGGATCTGCGCAGGCGGCAAATCGACGATGACCGTGCGCGGCGTCAGTTCAAGAGACCGGTAACGTAGGAAATCGGCCGCCATCGCCTCTGCCTGCTGGCGCGTGATGGCTTGGCGGCGGACCTTCTTGGCCACATCCATTGGCGCGAAGGCGAGCGGGTATAGCTTGTGCGCCAAGCCCGCCGTCAGACATTCGTAGCTGACATCGGCAACGTTGAAGCGCAATTCGGCGACATTGCCGGTCCAGATCAGGATGACGGCGCCCATCTTCAGGACATACCGCATGGTTTCGTGGTACGGGTCGTCCTGTTTCTCAAAGCGGAATGAATCCTCCGCCGTGATCAACCAGGCGCCGTCCTCCGGTATCAGCGCATCGGGTCTTATCTGTTCCGGCTTCAACCGTTACCCACCTTGCGTTTCAAATCGGCGACCGCCGTGTCGAACAAGGCCGCGTTTTCGATCAATGCGGCTGCATCTGGATCGTGCAGCCAACCGGCGAAATGTTCGGCCAGTTTGTCCTGCAGCGGCTTGTCTTCATCAATCGCGGCCATAACCAGCATCTTCAAAAGAAACAACTTCGCCGTATCGGGGCGGGCGGGCCTGGGCCCTCCTCGACGTCGTCCAGCGAGCCAATTTACACTGTTTTTCACGACGTTGTCCTTCTTACGTATGACCGGACGTTAAGTTTTAATGGCCGTCCGTGTCAAATCGCCAAACAGTCACGACAAAAGTAGTTCCATAAGAAGATATCGCTATTGTATTGAAATACCGCAATTTGCGCTACGCCAATACTTGGCGGCGCGGTCATTTACTCTGCGGTTTCTGCTGATCGAGCCGAGCCCTGAGTGCCCCGACGCAGTACTCTATCGTTTCGTCATCCAAAGGAAGGAGTTCGACGTCCCTCATCGCCAGAAGTTCGCGTCGGAAATCGTCCAGCGCGGGAACGGTTGCGTCAGGCAGGAAATCGCCGCCGCCGGACTTTTCGCCAAGGCTGAGGAGCAATCTATGCGGCGGAACCCCGTAGATCACGGATAGTTCGAACAAGGAATCCGTACCGGGGATTTCCTCTCCGTTTTCCCAGCGCGCCAAGCGTTCCGGTGTGATCCGAAGGCGTAAAGCCGCTTCTTCCAGCGACAGTTCAGCCCTGAGGCGCGCGGGCCGTAGGCCGTTCTCGGTGGTGTTCATTGTGCCTTACCCAAGGAGCATCGCCGGGAAGGTACAGCGGTTTGACGGAAACGGGAATATTCAGTTGGGAAAATAGCCGTTGCCGCACATCGCGCGTGAGCGGGTCTTCATCCGAATTCGTCGGTGGTCGCATTCTGGTTAAAGGCCATGCCGCGTTCCAGATGCAGTCGCATGGCCTCCCTGGCGGCGTCCGGGTCGCCGGCGGCGACAGCGTCCCGCACCGCCTGATGCTCTTCCACCAGACGCTCCATATAGGCCGCGCCTTTCCTCGGGTCTTCCGGACGCATGCGAAGAAGGGGGCGTGGAATGACGAACACGCCCAAGAACCGCAGGAAACCCTCGATCAACTCGTTTCCGGTTGCCGCGGCGATGGCGCAATGAAAAGCAAAGTCCTCCTCTACGGCGGACCCCTTGTCGGCAACGGCGTCCTTCATCGCGGTCAAAGCTTCGTCGATCAGCGCCAGATCGGCGTCGCTGCGCTTCACGGCGGCCATTGCGGCGCCTTCGACCTCCACGCACAGGCGCAGTTCCATGACGTTCAGTAGATTGCGCTGGTCGTCGAAATGATGCGCTTCGATGCGGAAAGGCATGCGCCGTTTGTCATCGACAACGAAAACACCGACCCCTTGCCGGCTGACAATGATGCCGTCCGCCTTCAGGCGCGATATCGCCTCCCGGACGACCGGGCGGCTAACGCCTGTGGCATCGCAGAGTTCCTGTTCCGTCGGTAATTTGTCGCCAGCCTGGAGGCGGCCGGACAGGATTTGGCCTCGCAGCTGGGTCACGATCTGATCCGCCAGAGAGGTGGCGCCGGCGGCTGGCCGCAATCGCCGGACAAGCTCTGCCGCTCCAGTGCGCGGATCAGCCATCTGTGTCTCCCCTCAAAGGCGTCAGCTTATCCCGTAGGTTCGGGTTCGGGTGGGTACCACGGCACTTAGGCACCGCAATTTGGCTATGATTCGGCCGCATTACCCAAAGGAACGAAAACGGGTATATCCATTTACCTTGTCAGTTGTCAGATAACATATGTAGCGTTAGTCTCCAAGCAGTACCGGGTGACGAACGATCACACCTGACCTGTAACAGCGGGAAAGGCATTGGGGGATTGCCCGGGTCACAGGAAGGGAGAGAAACCATGTCAATCATTCGCAATGCGGCCACAGCGGCCGTTCTGGGTATGGCATTCGTTGGCGCTTCGGTCACCGCAAACGCGGCGGACTACACCTTACGGATCCAGACCCATCTCAGCGCCGAGTCGCTGAACGGCAAAAATGCACAGCAATTTGCCGACGATGTGGAGCGCATGTCCGGCGGCCGCATCGATATCGAGATGTTTTATTCGTCCTCGGTCGTGAAATCGACGGAGACGTTCGACGCCGCCGCCAACGGTGTTCTGGATGGGGACATGACCGGTGGTGCATACCAGACCGGTAAGAACCCGGCCTTCCAGTTCGTCGGCGATATCATGGGCGGCTACGACACGCCCTGGCAGCAGTATTCGTGGCTGTATTACGGCGGCGGCATGGAAGCGGCGCAGAAGCTGTACAACTCCTACGGCATGCAGCTCATCGGTTGGTGGATCCCGGGGCAGGAATCGCTTTCCTCCTCCAAGCCGCTGCCCGGTCCGGATGCCCTGAAGGATTGGAAATTCCGTTCGCCTCCCGGCCTCGAAACCGAAATTTTCGCCGAACTGGGCGCGTCGCCGATCGTGATGGACTTCGGTGAGGTCTTCAGTGCACTGGAAACGAAGATCATCGACGGGGCCGATGCCTCGAACATCACCACCAATGATTCCATCGGGATCTATGACCTGGTGAAGCATACGACCTATCCCGGTTTCCACTCAATGCCGTCCGACCATCTGGCGATCAACAAGGACGTTTGGGATGATCTTCCCGATGATCTGAAGGCCATCGTTGAAGTTGCGATGGAAAAGCTGTCCTTCCGCAACTCGCTGAGCTTCCAGGTCGAAATGGGCAAGTCTGCGACGCAACTGCAGAAAGAGGGTGTGATCCTTTACAACTGGTCGGAAAAGGACCGCGAAGCGTTCCGGACGTTTGCCCAGAAGAAGTGGCAGGAATGGGGCGACAAGACGCCTGAAGCGCGCTCGCTTGTCGACAGCCATGTTTCCTTCATGAAGGAAATCGGTCTGCTGAAGTAAACTCGGTTAAACTTTGATCCGGCCGCGGCGTGTCCTTCATTGCCGCGGCCGGAGTTTCTTTTGACCTGCCTTTTCGACTAACATCCGCTTAACGAAAAGAAACAGGGGGTTGTGTAGAACGACCAGCAGGGGGAGCGGGGATGCCAGAACTCTCAACCAGCGGCCTCATTTGGGTTTCGAGCATCATGCTCGGTCTGGCCCTATGGTTCGTCTTTGTCGCACCGCGGCTTGTTCCGATGCTGAAGAAGACGCTGCATGGTCACGGTGACGATGAACAGAAGTTCAGCTTCGTAGACATCATCACGCTGTATATGGCCTCGGTCCTGATGTTCTTCGTGGCGTTCATCATGATGATCATGTTCTACGAAGTGGTCATGCGCTATGTGTTCGAGGCGCCAACCCTCTGGGTGGAAGAGTTGTCGCGCTGGCTTGGCGGCGTGATCTTTTTGCTTGGCGGCGTCTACGCCATGCAGCAGCGCGCCCATATTCGCGTGGTCATCGTCTACGACATCGTATCGCGAAACGTTCAGCGGGCCCTGGATGTGGTATCGACCATCTGCATTGCCATCTTCTGTTATGCGGTCGTTGCCGGTTACTGGAAAGTTGCATTCAAGAAGTTCCAGACATGGGAACTGTACGGTTCGGCCTGGAACCCGCCGATCCCGGCGGTCATGAAGCCGCTGGTCTGTATCGTCTGTGTTTGGATGGCCGTACAAACGATTAGCAATCTGGTCATGGACTGGAAAAAGCCGAAGGTCGTGCACGACCCGGCTGATGATCTTTAAGGGGGCTTCAGGTCATGGGTATTGCTGAAGTCTCGATCCTTCTGCTCGTCGGTATCATCGTTCTGCTGTCCGCCGGTGTTCCGCTGGGCCTCGCGTCGGGCTTTCTCGGCGTATGCGTTGCCTATTGGAAACTGGGCGAGCGCGGATTCTTCATCCTCGGCCAGCGCATGTACGATCTCACCATCGAACATGCGTTGTTGGCCGTGCCGTTGTTCATCTTCATGGCGATGCTGCTGGAACGCAGCAACATCGCCAAGGACATGTATGACGCCTTGAACGTCTGGTTGGCGAGGACGCGGGGCGGAATCGCGATCGTGACCGCCATCATGGCGATCATCATGGCGGCAATGTCCGGCATCATTGGGGGTGAGGTCGTCCTGCTGGGCCTGATTGCTCTGCCGCAGATGCTGCGTCTCGGATACAACCAGAACCTTGCCGTTGGCACGATTTGCGCATCCGGCTCGCTGGGTACGATGATCCCGCCGTCAATTGTTCTGATCATCTACGGTGTCGTCACCGAAACGTCGATCCATGCGCTGTTCCGCGCAGCGATCCTGCCGGGCTTGATGCTGGGCGGCCTGTATATCCTCTACATCATGGTCCGGACGCGCCTTAAGCCGGAAATGGCGCCGCTGCCGGACGATCTGGGCGAGGTGACGCTCAGGGACAAGATCATGGCTTTGAAGGGGCTGTTGCCGCCGGTCATGCTGGTCACCGCGATCCTCGGCTCGATCTATGGCGGGATAACCGGCATTACGGAGGCGGCCGCCATCGGATGCATCGGCACATTGCTGTTGATCTGGGTTCGCGGCGAATTCTCGGTGCAATTGTTCTTGGAAGCGTTGCAGCGCACGATGCGGTCCACCGGGACGATCCTTTGGGTGACTTTCGGTGCGACCTGCCTGGCCGGGGCCTATTCGATCGCGGGCGGGCCGGTCTTCGTCGCCAATACCATTCTGGGGATGGAACTGCCGAATATGGGAGTCATCCTGATGATGATGCTGATCTTCCTGTTCCTGGGTGCCTTGATGGATTGGGTCGGGATCGTGCTGTTGACCATGCCGGTCTTCCTGCCGATCGTTGCCGGGATGACGGCAAGCGAAATGGGATTGTTCGGTGGGCTGGATCCGTCCCACCTAAAGGTTTGGTTCGGTATTCTGTTTTGCATGAACATGCAGGTCAGTTTCTTGAGCCCGCCTTTCGGCCCCGCGGCCTTCTACCTGAAATCGGTGGCGCCCCCGCATATCCAACTGACCGACATCTTTAAGGGGTTCCTGCCCTTCATTTGCATTCAGTTGATCGGGTTGGGCGTCATGCTAGCATTCCCGGAGATCACCTCGATCCTGCTTGATTAGCAGCCGCATATACTTGGCTACCGCGAAGGCAGACCGTATCCTGGCCGCTGGGATACAGTGGTCAGGCTGGGAGGGTGGTGATGATATCCGCTGATTATGTTCAGAAGATGGCGGGTTATAACGCCTGGCAGAACCGCTCTCTCTATTTGGCCGCTGACGGGCTGAGCGATGCGGAGCGTCGCCGGGACCGAGGTGCGTTTTTCGGTTCGCTCCACGCGACCCTGAATCATCTGTTATGGGCCGACCGGATCTGGATGAGCCGCTTCTCTGACCTAGACCCGCCGCCGGGCGGTGTGGAGACGTCGCCGAACTGTTATCCGGACTGGGCGGCAATGTTGAAAGCCCGCCCGGAACTGGACTCTGCCATCGTGGACTGGTCGAAATCCGTCGATCAGGACTGGTTGGCCGGAGAAATGACGTGGTTTTTCACGATATCGAAAAAGATGTCGACGAAACCCACCGCGCTTGTGGTGGTGCATTTTTTCAATCACCAGACCCATCATCGTGGACAAGTGCATGCGATGTTGACCGCCGCCGGCGCCAGGCCGGAGGATACGGATCTGGTGATGATGCCGGGGGACGGGTAGGGCGGCCCCTAATCCCTGGACTGGGTCAGCATGTATTCGCCAAGGTCGTTCCAGACATGTTGCCGGACGAGTTTGCCGTCCCGCACCAGGAACCAATCGACAAAGCGAACGCCATCGAACGCTTTGCCGTCGGGAAATTCGCCGCGCAGGGTGCCCTGGCATGTGACGGCGACGCCGTCCTCGCGCGCGGCGGCATCCCAGTCGTCATAGGTTTTCTTGACCCAGTTATAGCGCGGCTTGGCCCAGGCGATCAGTTCCTCCAAGGCTGAGAACTCCTCTCCGCCCGGAAAGATCATGCGGAATTCGTCCGCCAACAGGCTGCGTGCGCCCTCGAGATCGCGTGCCTCCATCCGCTCCAGAAAGCTACGAACAACCGCTCGTGCGTCGGGCAGCGCAGGGCCGGGCGTCTTGAACGTGCGCCCGCGCATGTAATTCCCGGCCGGCAATTCGTTCAACGCGACGATCACGCCTTCCGGCGGTGCGGCGATGACGGTGCGCATCGCGTCCGTCAGTGCCTCTGCGATCCTTGTCTTGACCTCTTCGTCATAGACACCGCCAAGCATGGTTACGTTGATGACAGGCATGGTCGTTCTCCTATCGGCTGACGGATGGCAGCCAGGTGACGATTTCCGGGAAGATCACGATCATTAGCACCAGCAGCATCGCGCAGGCCATAAACGGGATAGCCGCGATACAGATCTCCGAGAACCGTGTCCCCGGGGGCGCGACACCCTGCATGACGAACAGCAGCAGCCCAAAGGGCGGCGTGGTGAAACTTATTTCCATTGCCAGCAAGATGATGACGCCGAACCAGATCGGGTCGAACCCGTATTGCAGCGCCAGCGGGAAGAAGATTGGCACCGTCAACAGCATCATCGACAACTGGTCCATGAACATACCCAGCAATAGCAGGATCAGGAACATGGCGCCCAGCATGGTATAGGCGGAAATATCGAAGCCGGTGACCCAATCGATCAACCCGGCGCTGCCGCCGGAGAAGGCAAGCGTCTTGCTGAATGTGGCGGAGCCGAAAATGATCAGCAGCGCCACCACCGTCACGCGCGTCGCCCCTTGAAGCGATTTCCAGAGGGCTTCGATCGACAAGGAGCGGAACACGATTGCCAGGAAAACGACGCCGAGGCATCCGAAGGCCGCGGCTTCCGACGGGGTCGCCCAGCCGACCATGATCAGAACGATGACGCCGATGACGACCGAGATCATCGGCACGACATCACGCAGAAGAAGGACGACCCGTTCACCCCATGATGCCATTTCCACGTCATAGGGCGGGGCGGCTTCGGGGTCGAGCTTGGCCATCGCATAGATCAGGATGGCATACATGACGGCAAGCATCAGACCGGGGACCACGCCGGCGATCAGCAGGGCGCCGATATCGAGTTCCGCGAGCGTTCCGAGTAGAACGGCAAGCGCGGAGGGCGGGATCAGCATGGCAATGCCGCCCGTGCCCAGGATCGGGCCGATAGACATGCGTTTCTTGTACCCGCGCTTGCTCATTTCCGGCACCATCAAGGTACCCATCAGTGCGGTGCTGCCCATGGAGGACCCGCTGAGCGTCGCGAAGGCGGTGCCGCCGGCGACGGTCACATAGGAAAGACGCGCGGGAACGCGGCCCATCAGGCGCTCAATGGCGTTGAACATTCGATTGGCGAGGCCGGTATGGAAAAAGAGCTCACCCATCAGCAGGAACATCGGTATTGGAACCAGCGCAAAGTTCGCCATCGACCCGAAGGCATTTCCCGCCAAGGTGCCGACCCCGCGTTCCAACTGCAGAAGGATCGGGCCGCTGCCGCCGAAATAGACCATCGCGGCAACGATGTTTACCGCCAGGAAGGCCACGCCGACCGGAAACCCTATGATCATCAGCCCCAGGATCGAGCCGAAAAAGATGGAAAGCGTCCAATACCATTCCATTATTCGTGCACTCCCATCTCGCCGGTATGGATCAGGGAGGATCCGAATACGAAACGAATAAATTCGAGGGCCGTGAAGCCGAAACCGATCGGCATGGCAACGATGACGATCCAGCGCTTGATATCCAACTGGCCGCGCAATTCGTCATACTGTCCCCAGCTGTAATCCTGCCATGTCTGCATGCCGGTATAGACCGCAAGCGTCAGACAAACGAGGAAACAGGCCGCGGCGATGGCGCGCGACAGGACGACCCGCACTTGGTCGGGCACCGCGGCGGTCACCAGTTCGATGTAAACATGGGCGCGCTGGCGGACCATCCAGGGACAACCCAGCATCAAGACATAAATGAAACCGTATTCGATAAAGGTGAAGGAATAATCGTTATAGTCCCAGCCCATGCTGCGGAACGAGGTGTAATAAACGATCACCACCATCATCATCCCGACATAGAGACTGGCGGCGTAAAACATCAGACGCACGATCAGGGAATAGCCGGCGTCAATTCGTTCCAGCCATTCGTGTTTCGTTTCGGGGGTATAGTCAGCAGCCATTCGGAATGGGCCCAGTCCCGTAAAAAAATAGTTCGGAAATGAATGAGTCCCGGACAGGCGGATGCCGTCCGGGACTGCAATCGTTACACCATGGGCCTATTCGAGGTACAGGCCGCGGAGTTTCTCTGCCGCGTCGAGGGGACGGTCGTCGCTCTTCAGACGTTCGTTCATACGTTCGTAGGCCGAGTCGATCGCGATCTTGAGGTAGGCCTCCGAGTTCGGCACCACATGCACCTCCATGCCGGCGGCTTCCAGGTCGGCCTTTTCTTGAACGACCTCGGCCATGCGGGCTTTACGGCTGGATTCTTCATGTTCGATCACCGCATCCTGCAGGGCTTTCTGTTCCGCTTCCGACAGGCTGTTCCAGGTGTCCAGATTCATGATGATGCCGATATCCGTTTGATAGAAATCCGGATCCAGACGATGACGAAGGAATTCGTCCCACTTCAGGCCTTTGACACCAATTGAGGTCCAAGCGCTTGCATTGACCACGCCTTTCTGGATTGCCGCATAGACGTCGGTAACCGGCATCTGGTGTGTTTCCGCCTTCAGGGCGCGGAAGAAGGCGCCATAGATCGGGTTGTCGCGCATCTTCACGTTGCTCAGATCGGGCAAGCCATCGTCGCCGAATTTCGGCGCGTCCTTGAAATAGACGTGGAACTTAACGCCGGTATCGACCCAGCCCAGATACTTCATGTTCATGTATTTCTGGTGCAATTCGTCGATGATCGCCATGCCGCCATTGGCGCGGACTGCCGCAGGCGAAGAGTTGGAGGTTGAGATCGCTTCATTCTCGGGCAGGCCGCGGGCGTAGAAGGCAGCCGGCAGGCAGGACAAGTCGATCGTGCCTTTGCGGATTTCGCCGGCCTGTTCGAACATGCCGATGGAGTTGAAGGGTTTCACGTCGATCTTGATGACGCCGGCGGCGTTCACCTTCTCGGCGAATTCCTTGCAGCTCTTCGTGTAGACCAGGAAATCCGGGAACGGATAGACCATCGAAACCGTGGTCTCGGCCTGGGCGCCTGTTGCGCCGAAAGTGCCGCCGGCGATCATGGCCAGACCGGCCGCCGCCAATACATGCTTCAGTTTTTTCTGCATCTCGATACTCCCTTAGGTGATGCCGTGTCTTGATTTTCGATTACGCTGCCTTGATCCCTGTTATCAGCGTCCAAGGGAACCGCCAGGCGCGATATCCCTCTTCTAGGACCCCGTCGTCTTCCGCGAAGGGCCCTATTCTTATGTCCGTGAAGCCACACCGTTCCAGCAGTCCCGCAAGGTCCATTTCCGCGAGCGGTTCCATGAAGGGCTCGTTATTGCGACGGCCGTGGCCGTAATGGATGAAACGCGCGAAGGCGTCGGGCAGGTGATAGAAATCCAGATGCGCCATGAAACCGCCCGGCCGCAGCAAACGCGCTGCTTCCTCTATCGTCTTCTCGATCTGGGGCGGCGGCATTTCATGCAGGAACATCGTTGAGGTGACGAGGTCGAAACTCTCATTCTCGAAACCGGAGTCGTAGGCGTTGCCCTGCTTGTAGCGGACATTGGGTGACTGATTCTCGGAAGCGATCTTCGCTGCAAGGCGGACGCAGGGAGCGGAAAGGTCCATGCCCGTTATCTTGGCGTTTCGATAGCGTTCAATGAAGGGCCCAGTACTCTTTCCAAAACCGCAAGCCATATCGAAGATATCCGCTGGCTCATTCTCCATGGCGTCGTCGACCGCCATCACCAAGCGGTCGTGCAAATCCGCATGGCGCGTGCCCATTGTCGGCGTGGTCGATCGGGCACCGCGTTCGTAAACAAAACCGGCGATCTCATCGCTCCAGACACCGCCCGGGTGCTGGTGGATATCCACAGCCTTGTAATAGCGCGGCAGTTCCAAATCGGGGTCGAGGGTCAACATCCCGTCGCGCAAGTCCGCATCGTCGAGATTTTGAAGTAACTCTTCCCGCATGCCGTCGTGATAGGCTTGCAGGCCGTATCGGCCTGAATACTTGAAACGTTGTAGATGCCGTTCGAGCCAGGCGTAGACCTGATAGTCCGGCGTCTGCCCGATCAGGTCCGCAACATCTGCTGCCGTTTCCGGCGCGTTTCCCTGTTTTGCAGCCCTGCTGTCGTAGGTTTCGCGCAGGGCAGGGAACATGTTGCGTGTCCAGTAGAGTTTGCTGGACAGCAGGAAGGATTGCGCCGCGGTGAAGGACCGTCCGTTCAAGCCGGGGTCGCGCCGGTTGCTTTTTTCACGGACGCTCATCGCAGAGGCCCTTTCGCGGCTTGGATGCCCATCAGGTTATCCATCAAATGGGCGACGAAGGCATCCCGGTCGGCAGCTTTTTCCATCAGTTCCTGCGGTGTTGCCTCGGCATCCAAAGCGGAGAGATCAATCGCTCCGCTTTTGGAAAGGTTCTCTTCCAGCGTCTGCATTCGGTCGCGCAGAACGTAGACTTCTGTCGCCAAGGCCCAAACGACACCCATCATGCGATCCATCGCTGGGTCGTCGAAAAACGTCTGTTCTGGGCGAGGCGCGGAGGAGGAGTCGTCGAAATATGCTCCGCCGTCTGGGGAGTTTTGATCCGGTCGGTCCGTCCCGTTGATGGGCAGGCCGTTGATCGCGTCTTCCGCGGCTCTATTCACCGGGGCGCCTCCATGGACATCCGCTTCGGTCAACGCCATGGCCCAAACCATGGCCTTCTGCGCAACATTCTGTGAGAGACGGGTTGGGAAGTCCATCCGGTGAACATCTTCACGCCTCTCACAAGCTTGCGCCGTGAAAACAAGATTGATAATGATATATCGTTATGTCAATAGATGATTGAAGTTTTCAAACAGGGTGGATCCGTGAGCGGAAACGACAGTGCCGAGAGAAGTCGGGTACGCGACCCGTTAGGATCGGGCGGGCAGGTAATGCCGCTACCGGTCGATGCCCTCGGCGGCAAGAGTGCCAGTGCGGCACTGCGCTCTCCCCTCTACCACCAGATCTATTTGATCCTGCGCGATAAGATTCTCAGCGCCGAGTATCCGCACGGAACGGTGCTGCCGGGTGAGTTTGATCTGGCGGATTATTATGGCGTTTCCCGGATCACTGTAAAAAGGGCGTTGGATGAGCTCGCGTCCGATGGTCTTGTCATGCGGGAGCGTGGACGCGGCACGACGGTGACGCATGAAGGCAAAGGGCCCGCCATCAGCGCTGCCGTCGAAGGGCAGTTGGAAGACCTTCTGTCGATGGGTTATGAGACCCAGGTCCGCCTGCTGGATTTCGCCTATGTCCCGGCCCCGCCCGAGGCCGCCGCGGCACTGCACCTCGACCTGGGCGCGCAGGTTCAGCGGGCGGTTCGGACCCGAAGCAAGGACGGAGTCCCTTTCTCGCACCTCACCACTTACGTACCTGCTGATTTGGGCCGATCCTTCGGACCCGATGATATGCTCGGCAAACCCTTGCTTGCCCTGTTGGAAGATGCAGGGGTTCGTGTCGCCTCCGCTTCCCAAACCATCACGGCGACCCTTGCGGATCATAATGTTGCCGCGGCGCTCGATCTGGATGTCGGTTCCGCCTTGCTGAAGGTCTCCCGGACGGTTTTCGATTCGGAGCGGCGACCGGTGGAATTCATCACGGCCCTCTATAGGCCGGATAGTTATTGTTATCAGATGAGCCTGTCGCGGGTCTCTGCCGCGGGGGCCAATTCATGGTCGCCGAAATCAACCGGATACAAACTGGCATGACCGCGACGCGACAGACACTGGCGGAAAAGATCATTGCGCGCGCGGCCGGCGTGGATTCCGTACGGTCCGGTGAAATTGTGACCTGCAAGGTCGATCTTGCGATGATCCATGACAGCGGCGGTCCTCGTCGGGTCAAACCGATTTTGGAGCGATTAGGCGTCGGTGTCTGGGATCCGAAGCGGGTCGTCGTAGTCTCCGACCATTATGTTCCCGCCTTCGATGCGGAAAGCGCGGCGATTCTCAAGCTGACGCGCGATTGGGTGCGGGACCAAGACATCGAAAATTTCTACGATCAGCAAGGCATCTGTCATGTCGTCCTGCCGGAACGAGGGCATTTGCGGCCAGGTCTGTTCGTTGTCGGCGGGGATAGTCATTCGCCGACCGGTGGGGCTTTCGGGGCCTATATGTTCGGTGTCGGGGCCACCGACATGGCGGGTGTTCTCGTCACAGGCGAGACCTGGATCCGGGTGCCGGAGACGATCCGGTTGAGGTGGGACGGGGACCTTCCAGACGGCGTGAGCGCCAAGGACATGATGCTGAAACTCTGCGCCACGCTCGGTATGGACGGCGGGGATTATCAGGCAGTGGAATATTGCGGTTCCACCATAGCCGGTTTGTCCATGACCGAACGCATGACCATGTCCAACATGGCTGCAGAACTCGGCGCGCAAACCGGTTTGATCGCCGGGGATCAAACGACCGCCGAGTATATCCGGCAGGCGGGCGGCGGAGCGGGCGACTTCATCGGTGTGCAGGGCGACCCAGACGCGCCGTGCCGGGTGGAGCACAAATTCGACGCGTCGGCGCTGGACCCGCAAGTGGCCGCACCGCACAGTCCCGCTAATAGCGGACCAGTGCAGGAGGCGGACAAGGTCAAGATCGACCAGTGTTACATCGGCGCTTGCACAGGGGCGAAGCTGAACGACCTGCGGATGGCGGCCCGCGTGTTAAAAGGGCGCAAGGTCGCCGCCGGAACACGGCTTTTCGTCGCGCCGGCATCCACGCAGATCACCGCCGAAGCCGCTGCGGACGGGACGCTCGCTTCATTGACGGCGGCGGGCGCCATCCTGCTTCCGTCGGGTTGTGGGGCCTGCGCCGGTTATGGCGCGGGTGTGTTGGCGGAAGGGGAGGTTTGCATTTCCTCCACCGCTCGCAATTTCAAGGGCCGTATGGGTGCCAAGTCCTCCCAGGTGTATCTGGGTTCGCCCTTCACTGTCGCCGCGTCGGCGGTCGAGGGTCGGATCGCCGATCCGCGTGAGTTCTTGTCGGAGGGAGCGGCATGAGCAACACGATGTCGCTATCCGGCAGTGCCTGGGTGTACGGCGACAATGTCGATACCGACTTGCTGGCGCCCGGTGCCTTTATGAAAGGGTCGGTCGAGACGATGGCGGAACACTGCCTGGAGGCGATAGACCCCGATTTCGCGAATACGGTAAAGCCCGGCGATGTTGTCGTGGGCGGCAGGAATTTCGGCATGGGATCCAGCCGCGAACAGGCTGCCCAGGTATTGCGAATATTGGGCGTACGGGCGGTTGTCGCGAAAAGTTTCGGCGGCATCTTCTACCGCAATGCCTTCAATCTCGGCCTTCTCGCGCTGGTGTCGGATCAGGCCGATACAATCGCCAAAGGTGACGATCTGAAAGTCGATCCCGCTGCGGGCAGGATCGAAAATCTAACCCAAGGGACCGTGATCGCCACGGAGCCTGTCCCGGACCATCTGCTCAACATCGTCGGGGCGGGCGGCCTGGTCCCCTATCTGGAACAGAAGATCAAAGGTGCCGCATGACCGAACAAACGGACTTGAAGGCACGGCTGGAAAAGCCGGACCTGTTGCTGACCCCCGGCGTGTTCGATGCGTTCAGCGCCATGCTGGCTGAGCAGGCCGGTTTCGAGGCGCTTTACGTTTCGGGCGCTTCTATTGCCTATACGCGTTTGGGGCGCCCGGATATCGGTCTCGTCGGTATGGAGGAAGTTGCCTCCGTGGTCGGCCATATCCGTGAGCGAGTCGACCTTCCTCTCGTGGTCGATGCGGATACCGGTTTCGGCAATGCCATCAATGTACAGCGAACCGTCCGTGTGCTGGAAAGAGCGGGCGCGACCGCGATCCAGTTGGAGGATCAGGCAATGCCCAAGCGTTGCGGTCATCTGAAGGGCAAGTCGCTCGTTTCTACCGCGGAGATGGTCGGAAAGATCAAGGCGGCGGTCGATGCCAGGGTTAATTCCGGAACGCTGATCGTCGCCCGTACGGATGCCATCGCGGTGGAAGGATTTGATCCGGCGCTTGATCGCGCGGAAGCCTATGGTGGAGCGGGCGCGGACATACTTTTCGTCGAAGCGCCCCGGACCACGGCGGAGATTCAGGCTGTGATTGACCGCTTCGGCGGCCGGTTCCCCTTGTTGGCGAATATGGTGGAGGGCGGGCAGACACCGCTGCATGACGCCGCCCAACTGCAGCAACTCGGGTTTTCCATCGCGATCTTCCCGGGCGGTCTCGCCCGTGCCTTGGCGAAGGCCGGTGCGGAGTATTTTGCCAGTCTGAAGCAACACGGCACGACCGCGCCTTTCCGTGACCGGATGCTCGATTTCACCGAACTGAACGCGGTTCTGGGAACGGATCGGATCCTTGCCAGCGGCCAGCAGTACGATGCGGAGAACCAGGAATGAGTCCGGATACGGGAAAGTCCGATATGCAGCAGTTGGACCCGGTGACGCTGGCGGTCCTCAAAGGACGCTTGGAACAGATCGCCGACGAGATGGACGCAACGCTGTTCCGCAGTGCCTTCAATCCCATCATTGCCGAAGCGCATGATGCGAGCCACGGTCTCTATCATGCCGAAACCGGGGAGACCCTGGTGCAGGGCAAGTCGGGACTGCCGGTCTTCGTCGGCGCCATGTCCTTTGCGGTGAAGGCGGTCATCGACCGGGCCGCCAAGACCAGTGGGGTGGCACCCGGCGATGTCTACATCTTCAACGATCCCTATGAGGGCGGTACCCACCTTTCTGATTTCAAGCTGGTCCGGCCATTTTTCCGCGACGGTGAACTCTTCTGCTATCTGGCATCGGTCGGGCATTGGCACGATGTCGGCGGGAACGTGCCCGGCAACTATAACCCGGTCGCCACCGAATGTTTTCAGGAAGGGATGCTGATCCCCCCGGTGAAGCTTTACGACAAGGGTGAGTTTCGCCCGGATATCGTCGAGATCCTGAAATCCAATTCCCGCCTCCCGGGCAGCCTGTACGGCGACTTGAACGGACAGATCAATGCCCTTGAACTCGGTGAGCAGCGTTTGAACGCCTTGCTGGACGACTACGGCGCCGAGACGGTGGCAAGCGGATTGGCCGAGTTGAAGGCGCGGGCGGGGCAGTTGATGCGAAGCTTCATCGCCGATCTGCCGGACGGCACCTATTCCGCCGATGATTTCCTGGACAATGACGGCATAACCGATACCCCGTTGCGGATCGGGCTGGACATCAAGATCGACGGCGACCGGATGATGTTGGATTTTGCCCGAACGTCCGACGCTTGCGCCGGCCCGGTTAATATCTCACGGTCAACCGCGATCGCCTCGTGCTATGTGGCCTTGAAACATGTCTTCCGCGACGTTCCCGCGAATGCCGGTGTATTGGAGCCGATCGATTTCAATATTCCGGAACAGAGCCTGCTCAGTGTCGGTGCGCCGAAGCCGGTCGGCGGTTATACGGAAACCATTCTGCGCGTGATCGACGTCATATTCGTCGCCTTGTCCCAGGCCGCGCCCGACATGGTGAATGGCTGCGCCTATGGCACGATCAATGCCTTGTCTCTCGCGGGACATCGCGCTGACGGCCGGCGTTGGGTGATGTTTTCCTTCTTTGGCGGCGGTCATGGCGGCAATCCCGAAGGCGATGGCCTCAACCACGGCAATGCGCCGATCTCCACCGCGACGATCCCGCCGCTCGAGATCCTGGAAGCGGCCTATCCGGTCCAGTTTACACAATGGGCCCTGCGGCCGGATAGCGGCGGGCCCGGCACGCAACGCGGCGGGAATGGAGCGATCTATGAGATCAAATTGCTTGAGAAACAAGCGGATGTCTTTCTGTTCGGGGAACGCGGCAAATATGCGCCGCCCGGGGTTCTCGGCGGTGAACAGGCCGCCTTCAACCGTTTCACCTACGAGCAGGACGACGGTCGCCACGAACCGCCGATGATCTCCAAAATGGTGGGGATCAAGTTGAGACAAGGACAAAAGGTGCGGCTGGAAACACCGGGGGGCGGTGGATACGGCAATCCGACCGAACGGGATCCTGAACGGGTCGCGGAGGATGTGCGTCTCGGCTATGTGAGCAGCGAGGCGGCACGCGATCGCTATGCCTGCATCGTCGACCAAATCGGAAATCTCGATACGGCGGGGACGATCATCCTGCGACAGGAGATTGGGAATCAATGAGTAACCCGTCCAACCGCATCATTGTCGGCGTTGATGTCGGCGGCACCTTTACCGATGTTTTCTTCCTGAACGAGGCCGATGGCACCTGCGATGTCGCCAAGGTTCCTTCGACACGGGGCGATCAATCGATCGGCATTCGCGAAGGCATTACCAGCCGAATTCCCGATTTGGGACAGGTCGGAACAATCGTGCACGGTACGACTGTCGGGACGAATGCCTTGTTGGAACGCAAGGGCGTCCGCACCGGCTTGATCACGACTCTCGGGTTTCGCGACGTGTTGGAAATGCGCCGCCGGGACCGGCCGAAGACATGGGGGCTATGGGGACATTTCGATCCCATTGTGCCGCGGGATCTGCGGTTGGAAGTCGACGAGCGCGTTCTGGCCGATGGGACGGTTGTGGAGAGCTTGGACCCGGAACAGGTCCGCGAAGCAGCGCAGACCTTGCTGGAGCGCGGCGCGCAAGCACTGTGCATCTTTTTCATCAACGGCTATGCCAATCCTGAAAACGAGAGAAAAGCGCTGGAAGCAGCGAAACAGGTCTGGCCAAACGAGCATATCTCCGTTGCGAGCGAGATCCTGCCGGAAATCCGCGAATTCGAACGCGGGTCCACTGCATCGCTGAACGCCTATCTGCAGCCGCTGGTCGGATCCTATCTGGAGCGTCTGGAATCCGGTCTGCGGGAAGGCGGGTTCGGTGGTGAAGTGTTGATCGTGCAATCGAATGGCGGGGTCATGTCCGTCGCCACGGCGCGCGCACTGCCGGTCCGTACAGCCCTGTCCGGCCCGGCCGCCGGTGTGATCGCTGCCGGGTATATTGCCGAAAGCGCCGGTTTCCCGAATGTCATCACCTGCGATATGGGCGGCACAAGTTTCGACGTTTCCCTGGTGGCGGACGGGCAGAGCGCGCTGGCGGCCCAGACCAGTATCGATTTTGGCATGATCGTTCGCACCCCGATGATTGAGATTACGACCATCGGGGCGGGCGGTGGATCGATTGCTTGGGTTGATCGCGGCGGATTGCTGCAGGTCGGACCGGAAAGTGCTGGTTCTGATCCGGGGCCGGTATGTTACGGGTTGGGGAACGACCGGCCGACCGTGACCGATGCAAATGTCGTCATGGGACGGATCAACGCGGACCGCCCGATCGGCGGCAAGCTGTCGCGCCTTGACGTGGAAGCCGCGAAACAGGCGATCGAAAAGCATATCGCCAAGCCGCTCGGGCTCGACACCATGGAGGCGGCGGAAGCCATTGTTAGAGTCGCCAATGCGCGCATGGCGGGGGCGATCCGGCTTGTTTCCATCGAACGGGGCCACGACCCGAAGCGCTTCTCAGCCATGCCCTTCGGCGGCGGCGGATCGCTGCATGCGGGCGCGCTGATCAAGGAGGTCGGGTTGGCCAGCGCGCTGGTGCCGCGCTACCCGGGCGTGACGAGCGCGCTCGGCTGCGTCATTGCCGATATGCGCCACGACCGGGTGCAGACTGTGAATACGCGCCTCGATGCTCTGTCGGTGGAAACCGTCGACGCGCAAATCCTGGAAATCGTTCGTCACAGCGAAACAATGTTGGGCGAGGCTGGGGTCGGCTTTGAGCGGATCGACCATATTGTCGAATTCGACATGCTCTATGTGGGGCAGACCCATACTGTCACCGTTCCTGTGGCGTTGACGGTCGGGCGTGACGGAACGGGGCTCTCCCGCGATTTGATCAAGACATCCTTCGAAGACGCTTACAAAGCGGCTTTCGGCCGCCTGCTGGATGGTATTCCGATGCAGGTCATGAACTTGCGCGTTGCCGTGGTAGGGCGGCGTCCAAAATTCGATCTCGCTCTGCTGGCGCCGTCGGCGGAGGGACAGGTTGAAGACGCGGTGTTGGGAACGCGGAGCGTTTGGCAGGAGGGCGGTTGGCAGGATACGACGATCTATGACCGGATGGCGTTGCCTCTAGGCGCCCGGTTTGAAGGACCGGCCCTGCTGGAGCAGGCGGATACCACGATCTTCGTCGATGCGGATCTCGCGGGCTCGGTTGATAGATATGGAAACCTGATCATCGAACGGCAATAGTGCCGAGGGAGGCAGGCATGGACGCCAGTGCCATTGAAAAGACCGCCCTGCTGCTGGTGGATCTGCAGAACGATTTCATTCATCCCAATGGTGCCTATGCGCGCGGCGGCGCAAATTCGGATGCAATCGCGGCCCTGCCGGCACGACTGGCGCCGCTGGCCGATGCCTTCCGGAATGCGGGCGGTTGGGTGGTCTCGACCCATTTCACGCTCGTGCCAGGCAAAGGAGGCGAACCGATGATTTCCGACCACCTCAAGCGCCTGCGTCCGTTCCTGCGCAAAGGGGATTTCCTTCCGGGCGGCTGGGGCCAGGGGCTGCTTGATGAGCTTGGCCTGGCCGATATTCAGGTCGAAAAGGTTGCCTTCTCCGCCTTCTACATGAGCCGCCTGGAATGGGTGTTGCGCAAGGCCGGGATCGACAGTCTGGTCGTCGGTGGCATCGTAACGAATGGCGGCGTGGCCTCGACGGTCCGTGATGCGCATGTCCGTGACTTCCACGTTACGGTCCTTTCTGATGGATGTGCCGCCTTCGATGCCGCGGTTCACGACACCAATATCGATGCCCTTCGAAGCGTTGCGGAAATTTCCACGGTTGGGCAGGTCCTGTCGGACCTCAACGCATAGCCATGACCATTCTAGCGCCAGAGGAAGCCACTTTCGCAGTCGCCGCACCGGTTGTGATCATAGGGGCGGGGGCTTGCGGTTTGACCGCGGCACTGACAGTCAGGGAAGCGGGGCTGGATGTACTCGTTCTCGAACGCGATGCCTCGCCCAGCGGTTCGACGGCACTTTCCTCGGGGATGATACCGGCGGCGGGCACGGTGCGGCAGCAACAGGCCGGTGTCTCGGATACGCCGGACCTAATGGCGCAAGACATACAGACAAAGGCCAAAGGCAGGGCCGACCCGGTCATCACCAAAGCGGTGACTGGCGCGGCGGGCCAGACCGTCGATTGGCTCGACGGTCTGCCGGAAATAGACCTGCCTTTGGTGACGGGGTTTCTTTACCCTGGGCATAGTGTGGAGCGCATGCATGCGCCGCCGAACCGAACCGGTGAAGCGCTGATGGGCATGCTTCTCTCCGCTGCGGGACGCCTTGGCGTGGACATCGTGACGGAAGCGCAGGTCACGGACCTCTTCGCCGACGGCGAGGGGTGCGTTCATGGCGTGCGCATCACACGACCCGACGGCGCGGTCGAGGATATCGGCTGCAATTATCTGATCCTGGCTTGCAATGGTTTCGGCGGCAACAAGGCGATGGTCGCCGAGCATGTCCCGGACATGGCCGATGCGGAATACTTCGGCCATGTCGGAAACCAGGGCGACGCGGTGCAGTGGGGCCTCGCTTTAGGCGGGCAGACAAAACATATGACCGCGTATCAGGGGCACGGCTCTGTCGCCCAACCGCATGGCATCCTGATTACTTGGGCGCTGATGATGGAAGGCGGCATCCAGGTGAACACGGATGGGGTCCGGTTTTCCAACGAACACCAGGGGTATTCCGAGCAGAGCGTTGCCGTGTTGGCGCAGCCGGGCCGCGTCGTTTGGGATGTCTACGATGCACGCATTCACAAACTCGGTCTTGAATTCGAAGATTACCGCAACGCGGTCGCGCAAGGCGCCGTGGTGAACGCCGAAAGTGCGGCGGAACTGGCGCGTCGGATTGGGGTCGATGCTGTAGCTCTCTCGGCTGCCATCGCCGAAACCCATGAGAGCGGTATCGACCGGTTCGGGCGGGATTTTTTGTCGAAACCCGGATTGGAGGCGCCGTTCCATGCCGTGAAGGTTTCGGGCGCGCTCTTCCACACACAGGGTGGGCTGCGTGTCGATGGGGCGGCCCGGGTGCTTAAAGCCGGCAGCGACGCCCCACTGCCCAACATCTATGCGGGAGGGGGAGCTGCCTGTGGCGTATCCGGCCCGGATGTCAGCGGTTACCTGTCCGGCAATGGATTGCTGACGGCCGTAACGCTCGGACGACTGGCGGGATTGGATGTAGCCAGGCGGGCGGGATGACCGTTAGATCATCCCCTTGTCGCGCATTGCCTCGATGACCTTCTCGGCGGCCTGTTCGGGCGATAAATCCCCCGTCATCAGGTGCAATTCCGGGTTTTCCGGCGGTTCATAAGGACTGTCGATGCCGGTGAAGTTCTTGATCGAGCCTTCCCGCGCCTTGGCGTAAAGGCCTTTCGGGTCGCGGGTTTCGCAGACTTCCAGCGGGGCGTCCACGAAGACTTCCAGGAACTCGCTGTCCTCCACCATCTGCCGCACCATGGTCCGCTCGCTGCGGAACGGTGAAATGAAGGAGACGACGACGATCATGCCCGCATCGACGAAGAGCTTCGCGGTTTCTCCTACCCGACGGATGTTTTCCACGCGGTCGGCATCGGTGAAGCCCAGGTCTCGATTCAGGCCGTGGCGAACATTGTCGCCGTCCAGAATATAGGTGTGCTTGCCCAGAGAATGCAGGCGTTTTTCCACCAGGTTCGCGACGGTCGACTTGCCGGCGCCGGACAGTCCGGTGAACCAAAGGATGCCCGGCGTTTGCCCCTTCATGCGGGCGCGCTCGGCCTTGTCGATATCCAGTTCCTGCCAGACCAGATTGGTGGCGCGGCGCAGACCGAATGAGATCATGCCGGCCCCGACGGTCTGGTTATTGAACCGGTCGATCAGAATGAAGGCCCCGGTCCGCTGGTTTTCCGCATAGGGATCGTAGGCGATCGCCCGATCCAGCGAGAAGTTACAGAAGGCGACCGTGTTCAGATCGAGTTGCTTCGCGGAATTATGCTCCAGCGAGTTCACGTTGATCGCATGTTTGATTTCCGTGACCGTCGCGCTGACCGTCGCCGAACCGATCTTCATCAGATACTGACGGCCGGGATACATCTTTTCGTCCGTCATCCAGATGAGATGGGCGGCGAATTGGTCTGTGATCTGGGCAGGGTTGTCCGCCGCGCAGATCACGTCACCCCGGCTGATGTCGATTTCGTCGGCCAATGTGATGGTGACCGCTTCGCCGGCTTCCGCGGTCTCGGCGTCACCATCCTGGTCCAGAATGCCAGTTACGGTCGAGGTCCGGCCGGAGGGCATGACGGCTATTTCATTTCCGACAGCGATCTGGCCGCCCGCGATCGTTCCGCTGAAACCCCGGAAGTTCAGGTTCGGACGGTTGACCCACTGGACCGGCAGCCGGAACGGCGCATCCTGCGGTGCGCCCGTTACGGTGATACCTTCCAGCGCTCCGAGCAATGTTGGCCCGTCGTACCAGGGCATGGCCTCGCCGCTTTCCAGCACATTGTCACCTTTTAGGGCGGAGAGCGGAACGGCAATGACGTTCTGTATGCCCACCTCGCTCGCGAACGCCCTGTACTCGGCGGCGATCTCTTCAAACCGATCCTGTGAATAGTCGACCAGATCCATTTTGTTGACGGCCAGGATCACATCCTTGATGCCAACCAGATGGGCGATGAAACTGTGACGCTTGGTTTGAGTCAGAACGCCCTTGCGCGCATCTGCAAGAATGACCGCGACGTCGACATTCGAGGCCCCGGTCGCCATGTTGCGGGTGTATTGTTCGTGCCCGGGTGCGTCCGCGACAATGAACTTGCGGGCATCGGTCGCAAAAAACCGATAGGCGACGTCGATCGTGATACCCTGCTCGCGCTCGGCCTGTAACCCGTCCACCAGCAAGGCGAAGTCGATGCCGTTCTCGACCGTGCCGACCTTGCGACTGTCGCTTTCGAGAGAGGCGAGCTGATCTTCGAAGATCAGCTTGGAATCGTAAAGCAGACGCCCGATTAGGGTGCTCTTGCCGTCGTCCACGCTGCCGCAGGTGATGAAGCGCAGCATCGGCTTTTCACTCTGCTCGCGCAGATAGGCGTCGATATCCGTGGTTTGGAGGGCGTCCATCAGAAATATCCCTCCTGCTTTTTCTTTTCCATGCTGCCGGACTGGTCGTGGTCGATAATTCGGCCCTGACGTTCCGAGGTCCGGGCGATCAGGGTCTCGGCGACGATTTCCTGCAGCGTGGTGGCTTCGCTCTCGACTGCGGCGGTCAGAGGGTAGCAGCCCAATGTGCGGAACCGAACACTCTTTTCCTGAACGGTTTCACCGGGTTCCAACGGCAGGCGGTCGTCGTCGACCATTATCAACTGACCGTTCCGCTCGACAACCGGCCTTTTGCCAGAGAAATAGAGCGGCACGATCGGGATTTCCTCCATCAGGATATATTCCCAGATATCGAGTTCCGTCCAATTGGAGATCGGGAAGGCGCGCACGCTCTCGCCCGTTTTGATCCGGCAGTTGTAGAGACTCCAAAGCTCCGGGCGCTGGTTCTTCGGGTCCCAACGATGGGTCGAGGTGCGGAAGGACATGATGCGCTCCTTCGCCCGGGACTTTTCTTCGTCCCGGCGGGCACCGCCGATGGCGCAGTCGAATTTGTAGTGGGAGAGCGCCTGTTTGAGCGCTTCCGTCTTCATCACGTCGGTATAAAGGGCGGATCCATGTGTGAACGGATTCACGTTGTCTCGAACGCCATCCTGGTTGGTATGAACAATCAGATCCACGCCCAGTTCCGCCGCGCGTTGATCGCGGAAGGCGATCATCTCACGGAATTTCCAAGTCGTGTCCACATGCAAAAGCGGGAAGGGAGGGCGGCCCGGCTGAAATGCCTTCATCGCCAGATGCAGCATCACCGACGAGTCCTTGCCGATGGAATACATCATGACCGGGTTGCGAAATTCGGCCGCGACCTCGCGGAGAATATGGATGCTTTCCGCTTCTAACGCGCGGAGGTGGGAGCGTCTGCTCAAACTCATGACAGGATACGCGCCTCAATATGTAGAATTTCGAAAGGATGTCGCGCGGTGTATCGGCCCAAGCCGGTTCTGTAAAGTATTGAGCCGGCGGAACAGGTCGCGCCGGCTCGATGCTCTACAACGGAACCGCAGCAGGATCTAGGCGGCAGTTTTCACCTGTTTCTTGGCCTGCAAATCCAGGTCATGGGTGCGAATCCACTTTTTCACGACAGGTGCAATCTGGTTCCGCCACTTGCTGCCGTTGAAAATGCCGTAGTGCCCGGCGTCCTTTTGAAGGTGATACAGTTTTTTGTCATCGGAAAGGCCGGTCGCCAGCTTCAATGCCGCCTTGGTCTGGCCAACACCTGAAATATCGTCCAATTCGCCTTCGACGCAGAGCAGTGCCGTCCGATCGATTTTTGTTACGTCGACCGGATGCCAGCGGGCGACCATCTCGCCCTTCGGCAAGGCATGGTCCTGGAACACGGTTTTCACGGTCTGCAGATAATACTCCGCCGGCAGGTCCATCACGGCCCGGTATTCTTCATAGAAGGCGATCTTCTTCTCGGCCGCGTCGTCGTCGCCCTGCACGAGATGATCGAACAGCTCATGATACGACGCCATGTGGCGGTCCAGGTTCATGGAGATGAAGTTCGTCAACTGTATGAAGCCCGGATAGACCTTCCGCATCGCGCCCGGATAGGGGAAGGGAACGTCGACGATGACATTTCGCTCGAACCATTCGATCGAATGTTCCTTGGCCAATTGGTTCACGGCGGTCGGCGATTCGCGGGTGTCGATCGGGCCGCCCATCATGGTCAGCGTGGACGGGGCGCAGAGGTCGCCCCAACCGGACATGATCGCCGTCGCCGCAAGCGACGGTACGGCCGGTTGACAGACCGCGATCATATGCGTGTTCGGTCCCAAAACATGAAGAAAATCAATCAAGTAATCGATGTAGTCATTCAGATTGAATTTGTCTTCCGTCACCGGAATCATCCGTGGATCCTGCCAATCGGTGATATAGACCTCATGATCCGGGATCATTTCCTCCACTGTGCCGCGCAACAGGGTGGCGTAGTGGCCGCTCAGCGGCGCGACGATCAATAGCTTCGGATCGTTACGTTTGCGCGCCAATTTCCGCTTGAAATGCACCAGATGGCAGAAAGTGCGATGCACAATCGTTTCGTATTCGACCTCGACCTCTTTGCCGTCGATGACAGTCGTGTCCAGTTCCCAGTCGGGTTTGCCGAAACGGCGGGTCAAATGCTCATAAAGGTCGGCGGCGGACATCATTGTCCGGCCTGCATTGGTATAGGCTAACGGATTCATGGGGTTGCGCATCGCCAAGCGGGCGCCTTGGGCCAGAATACGGCTCGGCGCCATCATCATACGCTGCATCTCATGCATGTAATAAAGCATCTAATATCCCGCCGAATTATTTATGTTTGCGATGCAACAGTATGCGTCTCGCACCGCAACGGGGCAATCCTGCAAATTGCCTAGACTGGCCAAATCGTGCCTTGTTTTGCCTATATACGCGGTATCGGTAAGCAATTTCTTAAGATTCCGCTGACATAGCTGCGCAGACGGCGGAAAGGGGGGAATATGCGGCTTTCCGGCAAGGGAACATTCATTACAGGTGGGGCCTCCGGCCTGGGATTCGGTTGCGCGGAGGCTTTCTTGAAGGAAGGCGCGCGCGTAGTAATCGCCGATCTCGACAAGGAGAAGGGTAAACGGGTCGCCGATACATTGGGCGACCGGGTGCATTTCCTGAAACTCGACGTCACGCGGGAGGATGAGTGGATCTCGGTCCTGCAGCAGGCCGAGGAATGGCTCGGCACGCTTCACACTCTGGTCAATTCAGCGGGGATCGCCTTCTTCTTGGATGTGGAGAACACGAGCCTGGAAGACTGGCGCCGCATGATGGCGGTCAACCTGGATGGCGTATTCCTGGGCTGCAAGCACGGCATCGCGCCGATCGAACGCGCGGGCGGTGGGTCCATCATCAATCTCTCTTCCGTCAGCGGAATAATCGGAGGTGCGAATCTGGCTGCCTACAACGCAAGCAAGGGTGGCGTCAGACTGTTGACCAAGTCCGTCGCCCTGCATTGCGCGCGGAAAGGCACGGGTGTTCGCTGTAATTCGATCCATCCGACTTTCGTTCAAACGCCGATGGTCGACGATTTCGTCGCCAACACCCGCAACCCGGAGAGGACCCGAGCCGCACTTGTCGAACAGATTCCGATTGGTCGGATTGGCCAGCCGGAAGACGTGGCCGCCATGGCGGTATACCTGGCTTCGGACGAATCTAGTTTTGTGACCGGGGCGGAAATGGTCCTGGATGGCGGATTAAGCGCCCAGTAGAAGCTCGAACAAGAAAGACGCCCAAGCAGGAGACGCTGGATGAGCGAGTGGTGGAAGGATTTGTTCACGGTCTTGAAGGAGGCCGATGTCAGACAGGTTGGGTATGTGCCGGATGCCGGACACAGCAAGCTGATCAAAGCCTGTATCGAAGAGAATGAAATCGATGCGACGGTCCTGACCACGGAAGAGGAAGGCGTCGCTCTGGGGGCGGGTGCTTGGCTGGGCGGCGATCGCGCAGCTCTGCTGATGCAGTCCAGCGGGGTCGGCAATTGCATCAATATGTTGTCAATGAACGCCAGCTGCCGCATGCCGTTGTTGATGCTTGTGACCATGCGAGGCCAGTGGGGCGAGTTCAACCCCTGGCAGGTTCCGATGGGACAGGCTATCCCGGAAATCCTCCGGCAAGCGGGCGTCCTTGTCTATGAAGTGGATCAGGCAGACGAAGTCGGTCCGACCGCGGCCCAGGCGGCCCGGCTGACCTACAATTCCCAGAAGCCCGTCGCGGTGCTATTGAGCCAGCGCCTGGTCGGCAGCAAGAGCTTCGGCAAGTGAGGGAGGGGGACAAGATGACATCAATGGACGGAAAATGGGGAGAGTCCTTTCCTCTGCACCGGCGTGCGGTAGTGAACAGGTTGTTGGCGGACCGCGGCGATCTGTTGGTGGTCGCGGGGCTCGGCGCCTGTGCCTGGGATATCACGGCGGCCGGCGACCATGACTGTAATTTCCCGCTCTGGGGGGCGATGGGCGGCGCGGTGATGATCGGGCTGGGCCTCGCGCAGGCGCAGCCGAAGCGGCGCGTCCTGGTGCTGACGGGCGATGGTGAAATGCTGATGGGCGTCGGCAGCTTGGCGACGGTCGCGGTCAAGAAACCGCAAAATCTTGCCATTGTCGTGCTGGATAATGAGCGTTTCGGTGAAACCGGGATGCAGACGACACATACCGCGGCCGGCGCGGACCTGGCGGCGGCGGCAGCTGGTCTAGGCATCGAGACGGTTTCCACGGTGGTGGACGAAGCCGGGGTGGATGCGGTCCTCGACCGCGTCCACAACCATCAAGGCCCCAGTTTCGACGTCATCAAGATCCGCGCGGAAGCCCATGAGTTCAGCCTTCCGCCAAAGGACGGTGCCTACCTGAAGGATCGTTTCCGGGTTGCCGTCCTGGGCAAGGAGGCCGCAACGCTCTGAAGCGGCTTGTCTCTACGGCGCGTCGATGTCGAACGCCTCGTCAAAGGCGGTATAGCTGACGACGGATTGGGGAACGGCAACGCCTTTCAACATGTGCTCGCCTCTTGGGGTGACCGGCACGGCGGCGATTAAACCCATTTCCTGCGAAAGCAGCAGTGGGATTTCCAGGTCCTTCGTCAAGGATTCCAGCCTTGCGGTCCGGTTCACCGCCGGCCCCATGACGGTGAAGTCCAGCCGTCCCGGCGCGCCCACATTGCCGTAGATCACATGCCCGAAATGCAGACCGACGCCGAATCGAATCGCGGGCTTCCCCTCCCGCTCGCGAAGGCGGTTCAACACGGCCAGACTGGAGAAGGCGTCGACGGCGGCGTCGAGCGCTGCGCGGCATGCATCCCGCCGAGCCGCCTCGATCTCCTTGTCCTCGTCTACGGGAAAGACGATCAGCATGGCGTCGCCGATGAAGCGCAGGATTTCCCCGCCATAGACGGTTACGGCGGTGTGGACGTGTTCGAAATAGGCGTTCAACAGGTCGAGAACGTCTGCTGGGGGCAGCGATTCCGTCAGTCGCGTGAATTCGCGTAAGTCGCTGAACCACAGGGCGGCGTCGATTTCCTCGCCATCACCGCGCTTTATCAAGCCTGCAAAAACCTTCTTGCCTGTCCGTGGCCCCAGATAGGTATCCAACAGGCCGACCGCGATATTGTGTGTCACGAGGACTTCTACGATGGGGGCCAGATGCAAGACGATGCGATTGAATTTTGCGATATCGGTTTCCGTGAAACCATCCGGTATGTCCGTATTGACCAGGAACGTGCTTTGACGATGAAAGGTGAAAGGGATGGCCAAGCCGTAATAATCGGTGACGCCGGAAGCCGCGAGTTCGAACAGAACCGGGTGGTCCCGATCCTTGTCCAGATGCTTCAGTTTGCGGTGAAAAGGTTCGCCTGTCTTGACGATGATCTCGATCGGACTGCCCTTGTAGGCGTCCGTGTTCCAGATGCCGTGATCCGATCGTCTGTGGGAGATCATGCCTTCGCCGCGTTCCCAAAGCACACGTTCGGCGGCGAATTGCGGGTGAAGGGTGCGGAACGTCATCACCATCCGCATGATCGGGGCGCCGGTGGCCACAAGCGCACCGGCAAGACCGGACGCAATGCTTTCCAGGTCCTGGCATTTGCGGCCGTCGGTCAGTAGCCAATCGACAACGGGTTCGATCTTCCAATCAGTCGTGGTCACGGTAGGTGAATTCCTGGGGGCATTTGGGTTTCTCATTCTTCAACGGTCACGTGTAGCGGGCGGCATGTTCGGACCCCGCACCGCGCCCCAAAGTGTGTTTGTCGATGGCGACGGCCTTGATCAGGGCAAAGACCGGTGACCCGATCCGCAACTGCAATTCGTCGAGCGATTTACGCGTGATCCTCACGCGCAGCGGCGCCCCTATGTCGACGGAGACTTCCACCATCGCATCGGCGGCCGCGTCCCCCCGGCCATGAATACGCTCGCCGATTTCGCGGACAGTGCCGTTCAAGATGTTCTGGAAACTCGTCCCGGAAGGTTTTTCGATGGCGAGGGCAACATCCCGCGCCCGTATCCTCAGTCTCAAAGCTTTGCCGACGGGAAGGGAGAGTTGTGGAACCCGGATGTCGCCGCCTGGTGTATCAAGAACCGTCAGGCCATAGGTGTCGTCCTGCAGCTTGACGGTGGCCGCCAGGACGGAGCCCGCTTCGTAACGGCCGGTCAGCGGGTACAGATCGAGCCTGCTCGTGATTGCGCCGACATCGCCGCTCGCCGCGACATGTCCGTCGTCGATCAGCACCATGACATCCGCAAGCCGCACGACTTCCTCCAGCGAATGGCTGACATAGATGATCGGCAGCCCGAGCTCATCCCGCAGTCGCTGGATGAACGGCAGAATCTCCGCCTTGCGCGCCCCATCGAGCGAGGCCAACGGCTCGTCCATCAGCAGGATTTGCGGGTTCGACAAAATGGTCCGCCCGATTGAGATGCGCTGTCTTTCGCCGCCGGACAATTCCCGGGGACGCCGGTTCAACAGGTGACCGATATCGAGTAGGTCGGTGATCTGTTCCAACGTAAAGCGTGTCTCGGATTCGCGTCCCGCTCCATAGAGCAGGTTCGACTTCACGGTCATATGCGGGAACAGGCGTGAGTCCTGAAACACATATCCGATACCGCGTTTGTGGGGCGGCATATCGATGCCGGCTGCGCTGTCGAACAGGACCCGGCCATCGATAGAGACCCGACCCGTATCGGGCTTCAAGAGGCCGGCGATCATGTTGATGATGCTTGTTTTGCCGCAGCCGGATCGGCCGAACAGGGCCACGATGCCCGCTTCGTCTTCATCGATGCCGATATCCACATCGATCGAGAAGGTCGGGAAATCCTTTTTCGCGCGAAGCTCTATCATTCCGCGCTCCCGATCGAGCGACGGATCCGCCTGGCCATGTATTCGGACGCAATCATGGCGACCAATGCGACTGCGATCGAAATCACGGCCAACCGTGCCGCCGCGGCTTCCCCGCCCGGTGTCTGGATCTGCGAATAAAGAGCGAGCGGTATTGTCTGGGTCTCCCCCGGAATGTTGGAGACGAAGGTTATCGTTGCACCGAATTCTCCCAGCGCACGGGCGAAGGCCAGCAGCGCGCCAACCAGAATGCCGGGAGAAATCAACGGCATGGTGACCGTCGCGAAGACGCGCAAGGGTTGGGCGCCAAGTGTCCTGGCGGCATCCTCAAGACCACGGTCGACGCTTTCGATCGCCAGCCGCATGGCCCGAACGGCGAGCGGAAGGGCCATGACGGCGGCGGCGACCGCGGCACCTTTCCAGGTGAAAGCGATGCTGATTCCGAAAACGTCGTGGAGCCACGCGCCGAGGATCCCCTTTCGGCCTAACAGCACCAGCAGCAAATAGCCGACCACCACCGGGGGCACCACGAGGGGAAGATGAATGAAACCGTCCAGAAGGGCCTTGCCGGGAAATCGATAACGCGCCAGCAGGAAGGCCAACGCCAGAGCGATGGGTAAGCAGCCGAGCATGGAGACGAAGGCAACGCGCAGGCTGAGGGCCAATGCCTCCCACTCAGCCGGTGATAACAGATCCGTCACCCGTTCTCGTCCTTACGTCACTGTCCCGCGGCAAGCGGCTCAAAACCGTAGCGACGAAACATGGCGGTGGCGTCCCCGCTCTGCAAGGCGTTCAACAAGTCCCGCGCCGCGTCGGACAGCAGAACGCTGCGATAGACGATAGCGGAGTGAAGGCCTGGATTGATCTCCTCGGCAATGCGTAAACGATCGGACCCGACGGCATCGCTGCGATAGACGATCGCGCCATCGACCTCACCGCGTTCTACGAATGCGACGGCCGTCCTGACATTGGACCCGAAAACGAGGAGCGGTGTCAGTTTGTCCAGGAGTTTCAGGTTCTCGAGAGCTTGCTTGGCATATTGGCCAGCGGGAACATGGGCCGGGTCGCCCAGCATAAGACGTCCATCCGGCGGAAAGTCCTTGAGGGTGAGGGCTGACGATGCGCCCGCGGGTACGACCAGAACCAGTCGATTGGCCAGCAGGTCCGCCGCCCGTTCCTTGTCGATATCCATTTCCCCGATCAGCCAGTCGGCCCAGCGTGGATTGGCGGAGATGAACAAAGCCGCGGGGGCGCCTTGGGCGATCTGGCGCGCCAGCGTCCCGCTGCTGGCGAAGATAGGAACGATCCTATTCCCGCCGATCTCCCCGCCAAGTGTCTGGATGAATTCAGTGAGAACCGGTTGCAGGCTGGCCGCCGCCATCAGATGCAGGTCCTTCGCACGCGCCGGATGCCCTATAAGCCCCGACAGCGCGAAGATTACGGCTGCGATAAACACGGCGGCGCGGCGGCGCATGGCTCACCCTCTCATGGCGTTCAGGCGCTCGAATCCGGCGGCCAGGTCTGCGATCAGGTCTTCCGGATCTTCCAAGCCCACATGCATGCGCAAGGTCGCGCCACCCGGGTTCCAGGTAGTCGCGCTGCGCATCTTGGACGGATCGCTGGGCAGGATCAGGCTTTCATATCCGCCCCAGCTCGCCCCCATGCCAAACAGCTCCAGTCCGTCGAGCATGGACGCCAGCGCCTGTCGATCGGTGCAATCGACAATGAAACCGAAGAGGCCGCTTGCCCCGGTGAAATCCCGCTTCCAGATTTCATGGCCCGGGTCCTTCGGCAGGGCGGGGTGCATGACGCGCAGTACCTCCGGCCGTTCGCGCAGCCATTCGGCCAGTTTGATGCCGTTCTCGTGCTGGCGGCGCATGCGCACCGCCATGGTCCGCAAACCGCGTGTGCCAAGATAGACGTCGTCCGGTCCGGCGCAATTCCCCTGCTGCAGGAAGGTATCCTGGACCTGGGCATAGGTCTCCTTGTTGCAGGCGATGGTGCCCAGCATGGCGTCGGAATGGCCCACGATATATTTTGTCGCTGCCTGGACGGAGACGTCGACGCCGAGTGTCAACGGTTTGAAGAAATAGCCGCCGGACCAGGTGTTATCGATCGCCGTCGGCACGCCGTGTTTCTTCGCGGCGGCGACAATGGCCGGGACGTCCTGCATCTCGAAGGTGAGGGAACCCGGGGATTCCATCCAGATCAGGTTGGTGTTGGGGCGGATCAGTTTTTCGATCCCGCCGCCGATCAGCGGGTCGTAGTATTCGGCTTCGATGCCAAGCCGCTTGAGAATGCCATTGGCGAATTTCCGGGTCGGGAAATAGGTGCTGTCGGTCAGCAGGACATGGCCGCCCGCTTTCACGAAACTCATCAGCGTCGTTGTCACCGCCGCCAGGCCTGAGGGCGCAAGCACCGTGCCATGGGCTTGTTCCAACTGGGAAACAGCCTCTTCCAGCGTAGATGTTGTCGGCGTGCCTTTCCGACCGTAAACATATTTCCGGTCGCGACTGTCGAAATCCGCCAGAGTCGGAAAGAGGATCGTGGACGCGTGATACACGGGCGTGTTCACCGCACCATGGTTCTCATGGGGATGCCGGCCCGCATGGGTCAGTTTGGTATCGTCTTTCATCTGGAACCCCGGAGAAAAGAAATCGCTCGGTGGCGGCTAGAGTGCAGTGCGCGGAAGCAGGGAGCAAGCGTCAGGGATGGAAGAGGCGGAAGTTGAAACAGTCGTGATTGGGGCGGGCGTCGTCGGTCTGTCCTGTGCCCGGTCGCTGGCCATGGCGGGCGACGATGTGATCGTATTGGAAGCGGCGGACGCAATCGGTACGGAAACCAGCAGCCGGAACAGCGAAGTCATCCATGCCGGCATCTACTACCCGACCGGCAGCGACAAGGCGAAGCTCTGTGTCGAGGGCAAATGGATGCTCTATGACTACTGTGCCAGTCACGGTGTGCCGCATTCCAATTGCGGCAAGCTGATCGTCGCGACCGAGGAAGGCCATCTGGAGAAACTGCAGGCCATCCTGGACAAGGGCGCGGAAAACGGCGTCGACGACCTTGAACAAATCGGCGCCAATCAGGCGATTTCGATGGAGCCGGCCCTGTCATGCATCGCGGCGATCAACTCGCCGTCGACCGGCATCGTCGATTCCCATTCACTGATGCTGGCCTATCAGGGTGACGCGGAAGATCACGGCGCGATGATCGCCTTCAATTCCCCCGTTATCCGGGGCGAAGCTACGTCCACTGGCATCGTGCTGGACATCGGCGGCGAGAACCCGATGCGCTTGAGGGCCAAGAAGGTGGTGAACTCCGCGGGCCTGCACGCCATGCACTTGGCTGAGAAGATCGAAGGGCTCGACCCCGCCAATACCCCGCCGACTTTCTATTGCAAGGGTAACTATTTCACCATGGCGCGGAAAAGCCCTTTCACGCGCCTCATTTACCCGATGCCGCAGGCGGCGGGGCTCGGTGTCCACGTTACGCTCGACATGGGCGGCCAGATCCGCTTCGGGCCGGATATCGAGTGGGTGGATGAGATCGATTACGAGGTCGATCCTTCCCGCGGCGACAGTTTCTACGAAGCGGTGCGCGCCTATTGGCCGGACCTGCCAGACGGCGCACTTGAACCGGGCTATTCCGGCATACGGCCGAAAATCGCCAAGCCCGGTGGCGCCGGTTTGGACTTCATGATCCAAGGGCCTGAGGAAACCGGTGTGGACGGTTTCGTGAACCTGTTCGGCATCGAGTCACCGGGCCTGACATCGTCGCTAGCGATTGGGAAGCGGGTTCAAGGTCTATTGGCCGGCTAAACGGGAATGATCCCCAGTGCCTTCGGGTCGGGGACCTTCTTCTGCTCGCGCGCGTAAGGCCGGAACCCGGCCTTCTGATAGGCGCCAAGCGCGGAAGGGTGATCCAGGGAGCAGGTATTGACCGTCAGTCGTTTGGGCGCGGGATCGCGATCCCATGCGGTCCGGATTGCCCAGTCCAACAGATAGGGACCGAGTCCCTTGCCGATGAAGTCCGGCAGTAGGCCGAAATAGGCCACATCCGCTTCGTCCGGCATGCCGCGGAAGTCCAGCTCCACGAAGCCCGCGGGTACGCCGCCTTCGGACAAGACGTAGATCTCGACATTTTCGTCGGTGATGATCGCGTGGACTTCCGCGTCGCTCATCTTGCGGCGTTCAAACCACAGCCACGGGTCCCCGACGGTGTGCTGGATATATCGGTAATAACTGACCGTTGGGTTGTGCAGGCGGATCAGGGACAAGGGAGTTCCGGTCACTGGCATGGGGCGGGGTGGGGCGGTGGGACGCGCCGTCATTTCCAGGAAGGTGATCGTGACATCGAAGAGCTCGACCTCCGGCTCAGAGGCCGGTTCATCCTGCGCGGCGGGTGGTTCGATCAGCCATTTCGCCATCAGGATACGATCTTCGATTGTGTAGCCTATCGCCTCGTAAAAGGCCGCGACCGGTTTGTTCCCGCCGCGAATGATCAATTCGGCCTTGGGGCAGCCTTGCTCGGCCAGCCAGTCCTCCGCAACTGTCACAATACTGCGTCCCGCGCCGGTACCGCGCAGGTCCGGATGCGTCGCGACGTAATAGAGCCAGCCGCGATGACCGTCGAAACCGCACATGGCGGAGGCGACGATGTCCTCTCCGTCGATGCCGACGAATATCTCCGCGGCAGGGCTGCGCCGCGCCAGCGCGATATCGGCGGTCGGGTCGTTCCAGGGGCGGATCAGCTTGCAGGCGCCCCAAAGGGCGACCAGGGCTTCCTCATCCCCGTCGATGATGGGTCTGATATCCATGGCGATACCTAAGAAAAAAAGACTGAAATCAGGTTTCGATCGGCAGTTCTTCCCGCGATCCCCATTCCGACCAGGACCCGTCATAGACGGCGGCGTCCTCCCGGCCCAGCACGTAGAGGCCCAGCGCCAGATTACACGCGGACACACCAGACCCGCAGGAGGTGATGATCGGGTTTTCCAGGTCGATCCCGGCATCGGTGAAGATCTTCTTCAATTCCTCTGCCGGTTTCAGCGTTCCGTTGTCGGCCAGGATCTTCTGGAACGGGATATTGAAACTGCCGGGAATATGGCCCGACCGAAGACCGGGACGGGGCTCCGGATCCTGTGCCAGGAATCGGCCGGCCGACCGGGCATCGATAATATCGGCTGTCTCCAGCGCATCCAGGACATGCTGGGCACTGCGCACCAGATGCGGATGGAAGCGTGCCTTGAATTTGGCGGGTTTTGCGGGTGCGGGGGGCGTGGTTTCCACATGCCGGCCTTCGTGTTCCCATTTCGGCAACCCACCGTCGAGAACCGCGACTTTTTCATGTCCGAAGGTGCGGAACATCCACCAGCAGCGCGAGGCCGAGAAGATGCCGTTCACGTCATAAGAGACGACGAAGCTGTCGTTGGAGACGCCGAGCGCGCCCACCTCCCGTTCGAACCGGTCGGGGGAGCAGAGCATATGTGGTTGGTCCGCGTCCGGGTCCTTGATCTTGCCGTCGAAATCGAAGAATTGCGCGCCTGGAATGCGCAGGCCTTCGAATTCCGTTGCGGCATCGCGCTTGACCGTCGGCAGATGATAGCTGCTGTCCAGCACCACGACATTCGGGTCGTCCAGATGATCGGCCAGCCATTCCGTGGAAACGGTGGGTGTCGGATAGGCGTCGCTCATGTCAGATATCCTTGCCGGATGTTTGGAAGGTTGTTCAAACCGTATCGAAAACGATATTCACGCGTCGGTTTCGCTTGCCCTTGTTCTCGATCTTGGAGACGCGCACAGGACCAATCTCTCCCGTGCTTTTCACATGGGTGCCGCCACAGGGTTGCAGGTCGACCCCGTCGCCGATCTTCAGCAGGCGAACCTTGCCGGACCCGCGCGGCGGTTGGACCGACATGGTGCGGACCAGATCGGGATTGGAATCCAACTCTTCGTCGGTGATCCACTGGGCGGTCACCGGGTGATCCTCCTGGATCAGCGCATTCAGCTTTTCGGTGATCTCGTCCTTGTCGAGCGTATGTTCGCCGACATCGAAGTCCAGGCGGCTCTTGTCTATGCCGACCTGACCGCCGGTGACGCCGCAAGGCACGATAGAGCAGACAAGATGCATGCAGGTGTGCATCCGCATCAACTGGTGCCGGAATTCCCAATCGATTTCGCCACGGACCTTGGTGCCAGGCTGCAGGGCCGGCTGGCCTTCCTCGGGGACATGAACGATCTCGCCGTCGGCCTTGATGGTCGTGCCGATCCGAACGGTGGTTCCGTCCTCGGTCGTCAGCACGCCTTTATCGCCGGGCTGGCCGCCGCTGGTATAATAGAACAGGGTCTGGTCCAGAACGATCCCGCCACGGTCGTTCACCGCCGTTACGGTCGCGTCGAATTCGGTTTGATAGGCATCGTCGCGGAACAACAGCGCCGTCATCTGTCCTTCTCCCTGTTCCCGGTGTTCTTACCCTCATCTGTGGCCGAAGCCGCGGGGCAAGGCAAGGCTGAAGGCCTTGCCTTGCGGCGGATCGCCCGGACGGGCCGTCACAGCCAGTCGGGAAGGGGTAAGTCTTTGGACTTCAGGAATTCCGGGTTGAACATCTTGGACTGATAACGCTGCCCGCCGTCGCACAGCACGGTGACGATGGTATGCCCCGGTCCCATCTTCTTGGCCAATTTGATGGCGCCCATGACGTTCAAGGCGGCCGATCCCCCCATCAGCAGGCCTTCATGCTTCAACAGGTCGAAGCAGACAGGCAGCCACTCCGTGTCCGGCACCTGGAAGGGTTCATCGACTTCCAGGCCTTCCAGGTTGCCGGTGATGCGGCCCTGGCCGATACCTTCGGTGATGCTGGTGCCCGAACTCGAAAGCTCGCCTTTCGTGAAGTAATTGTACATCGCCGCCCCCATGGGATCGGCGAGGCCGATGACGATATCCTTCTTCTTCGACCGCAGATATTCCGCCATGCCCGCCAGTGTACCGCCGGTGCCCACCGCACAGATGAAGCCGTCGATCTGACCGTTGGTCTGTTCCCAGATCTCCGGCCCGGTCGAACGCACATGGGCGTTCCGGTTCGACAGATTGTCCCACTGGTTTGCGTAAAGGACACCATGCTTCTCGGTTTTCGCCAGTTCCTCGGCGGTTCGTTTGGCGACATGCACGTAGTTGTCCGGGTTCTTGTAGGGGACGGCCACGTTTTCACGCAGTTCCGCGCCGCACAGGCGCAGCATGTCCTTCTTTTCCTGGCTCTGGGTTTCCGGAATGATGATCAGGGTCCGGTAACCGCGCGCATCCGCGACCAGCGCCAGGCCGATGCCCGTATTGCCCGCCGTACCCTCGACGATCAGGCCGCCCGGTTCCAACTCGCCGCGTTCTTCCGCGTCGAGGATGATGTACTTCGCGGCGCGGTCCTTTACCGACCCGCCCGGATTGAGGAATTCCGCCTTGCCCAGGATGGTGCAGCCCGTTTCCTCGGACGCCTTTTTCAATTTGATCAGCGGCGTGTTGCCCACCGCATCGACGAACCCGTCGCGTATTTGCATGACCCTCACTCTTTTTCGTTTCTTGTTCGCGCTTTTCGCGCGCCATTCGGCTGGATGTTGGAAGTGATTATGGGGCGTGCCACTCGCGGCGCAACCTCTCACGATGCCGTGACAGCCAAAGCAGCGGGACCACGCCGAATGCGGATCTGATTTTGCCCTCGTTCATCAAGGCGGCGGCCGCATCGAATGAGAATACCGAGACACGAATGTTTTCGCCTTCGCTCTCCACTCCATGGATACCACCGACGCCCGCCGTCTCGGCCCGCCCGATGAAGACGTGAGTGCGTTCGGAAAGCGCGCCCTGTGAGGTATAGAACGGGCCTGTATAGTCGAGCGCGGTGACTGCGCATCCCGCTTCTTCGTGGACCTCGCGCGTCGCGGTCTGCGTTGCGTCTTCGCCAGCCTCCATGAAACCGGCCGGCGCTTCCAGCATCCAGGGGCGCTCCTCGCCCGCTGCGAAGGGGCCGGTGCGAAACTGTTCCACCAGCACGACCTCGTCACGGACCGGATCGTAGGGCAGGCAGCAGATGCTTTGATTCATGATGAGGACTTCGCGCTCTATTTCAGGGCTCATCCCGCCGCGGAACAATTCGAACCGCAGCGTGAAGACATCCATTTTGAAAAAGCCGTCGAAGGCGCGTTCGCGCGAAGTGATTTCCACGATGTCGGGCATGTTCATGTCCATTTCGCGCGAAGGGCGTCGCGGTTTTGCGCGAGCCAAAGGTACAGGATCGCGCCGGCCGCAGTCTGCGCCCCGCCTTTGTCCACAAGTTCCATCAGTGCCGCGAAGCCGATGGTGAATACACGGATGTCCTCCGCTTCCTGATCCAGGCCATGGATGCCGCCGACGCCTTCGGTCGAGGTTCGCCCGACATACATCGCGACCTGCTCCGAGGTGCTGCCGGGGGAGGGGTAGAGGTTCATGACGAATTCAAGGTCCGTTACCGTGCAGCCGGCTTCTTCCTGGACTTCCCGGCGAACCACGTCCTCCGCCGTTTCGCCCGGCTCCACAATGCCGGCCGGTGCCTCCATAAGCCACGGGTGGGGATCCCCGGCGGCGAGGGCGCCTGGACGGAACTGCTCGATCAACACGACTTCGTCGCGAACCGGGTCATAGGGCAGACAACTGGCGGATTGTCCGCGTTCGAACACCTCCCGCCTCACGACGGGGGACATGCCGCCTTCGAACAGCGGATGCCGCAGGTCATAGGTATCCACGCGGAAGTATCGGCGGAATGGTGTTTCCTTGGAGATGAGGTCGACATCATTGCGCGAGAATGGGGCGAGATCGGTCATGCAGTCGTCTTCCGGAGAGAGTTTGATCTTTCAGAGTGGACCCGGTTGCCGGCCTGTGATTCAAATTTGGACAGCCGCCGCGGCTGGTTGGAAAAAGCCTGCGGCAGACATATCAGCCCGGGCCGGCACTGACTACCGGCAGCGGGGCGGACACCGTGTCCGGGAAAATTGGGGGCATCGGCGCGCGGATAACCATGAGGATTGAGCGGATCGAAATCTCACGTCATTCGTTGACGCTGGACCCGCCCTTCGCGGCTGCCTGGGATAGTCGCCCGCGCCGCGACTTCATTGCCGATATCGTTCAGGTCTTTGCCGATGATGGTTCCGTCGGGATCGGGTCCGGCGACAGCATGGCCGGGATCGATGATTATTTGGATCATTTCATCGGCGGCGATCCGCGCGACATCGACCGGCATTTCAAGGTGCTGGACAACATCGCGTTCCATGTCGGGCGTCCCTGGCCGCTGGACATCGCGCTATGGGATCTGCTCGGCAAGATCGAAGGGAAACCGGTCTACCGTCTGCTGGGCGGGACGGAGGGGCGGATCAGGACATACGCCTCGCTCGGCGTGTTGCGTACGGAAGCAGATTTGGCGGCACAGGCACGGCGTTTGGCCGAGGCTGGTTTCCCGGCGATCAAGATCCGCTTTCAGCGCCCCGACGTGACGGATGATCTGGCGGCGTTGGCCGCGGTCCGCATGGCCGTCGGACCGGATGTGCAACTGATGGTCGACTGTAATCAAGGTTGGCGTATGCCATGGGATACGCAGCCGCCTTGGACCTATGACAAGGCGCGTTCCGTCGCGCGAGAGTTGGAAAAACTCGGCGTCTACTGGATGGAAGAACCTCTGCACCGGGGTGATTATGCCGGCATGGCGTCTTTAAGGTCGGCGACGACGCTTATGATCGCGGGCGGCGAAATGACCCGTGAACTGCATGAATTGCGTACACTGGTCGAGCGTCGCTGTCTCGATGTGCTGCAACCCGACTGCGTTTTGACTGGCGGGATCACGGGGCTCCATCGCGTCGGTCTCTATGCCAAACATAACGGCGTCGTCTTCACCCCGCACACCTGGGGCAACGGTATCGGTCTGATGGCCAATCTGCACTTGGTTGCCGGCCTCGGCGGGACCCCTTTCGTTGAATTCCCCTATGATCCGCCGGACTGGACGCCGGAACGCCGGGATTTTCCCCTGGCGCTCCCGCTCTATCCTGATGCCCATGGGTATGTTGCCGTCCCCGATGCTCCGGGACTGGGGCTTGAATTGAACGAAGAACTGCTTGACCGAACCCGGATCGGGTGAGGATGGTTTGCGGATTTGCTGCGCATGTCGAAAATTCGGGAAAGGATTGGGGGAAGCTCATGTCAGGAAACGGGTCGATCAGCATCAGACATGCCACAGCGGCGGATAAGGCGGCGGTGGGAGATCTTGCGCATCGGCTGCTGACCGATATTGACGCCCCACGATTCGACCCCGAAGGGTATGCCTCTGTCGCGGCGGAATTGCTGGCGTCCGATAGCGGTTTCATCGCCTACCTCGCCGTGACGGGCGGCGAGCAGGGGGAACCGGAAAAGGTGGTCGGTTTGATCACCCTGGCGGAAACCTGCGCGCTCTTCTCCGGCGGCAGGTTCGGGGAATTGCAGGAGTTCTATATCGATCCCGCGCATCGCAGTGGCGGGTTGGGGCAACGGATGCTGCGCTTTGCGGTAGAGGAGGGCAAACGCCGGAAATGGCAGCGCCTTCAGGTCAATGCGCCGTCACCAGAAAAAAGCCAGCGATCCTACGATTTCTACAAAAAGGCCGGCTTCGAGGATATCGGCCCCTTGATGCGCTACTTCCTGTAACCCTGTGTCGCGTAAACCGGCAGGTCCTTTGGGGTCAGCAAATAGCGATGGGCAATCTCGGCGTAACCCTTGAAAATATAGCCGCCATTGCGGCGACGGATGGCGTCCTTGTTTCGTTCATAGGCGGCGGGGATCCTGTACCAGGCAAGTTTCGGCTGCGTATGGTGAACGACATGCAGGTTGTTGTTGAGGTAGAGAAGACGGGTGAGCCAACTGCCTTCGACAATCGCAGTACGTTCCTTCTGCTTCCGACCGGGCCGGTGTTCCAGGAATGACCGCATCAGCAGCAAAGACGTTCCCGGCAAGACGAAGAAGGCCAGATAGGTCCAGACAGGCAGGCCGCAAACACCGACGATCCAGGTAAGGATCACTGCGAGCGACATCAGATGGCCTAGCCAAATTCGCATGCGGTGGCGGTCGCCTTGCAGCAGGAGGCGCAGCTCGGATTTCAGAAATCCGAGGGGCACCAAGACGGGGCCGAGCAGCCAACGGCCGAGCAATGTGTTGTTCGCGGTCAAAATGGCTTTCGCGAACCCGGACAATGACGCCCAGCGGTCGGGGTGCAGGTAATAGGATTCCGGATCATCCAGCGGGTCCGCCAGCGTCCGGCTTCGATGGTGGGCCAAGTGTTGTTCCTTGTAGATCGGGTAAGGAAGCCACAGCGACAATGGCGGGAAGGCGATAATATCGTTGACCTTCTGGTTCCGGGTCGGGTGCCCATGGATCAATTCATGCTGCAAATGTCCGTGCCAGCAGGTCACGAAGGCACCGGCCGGCAGCAGGATCCACCAAGGTAACTCCATGCCGGAATACGTCAGGACCGACCAACTTCCATAGATGACCGCGATCAACAACCATGTCGGCCATTCCACGGCGCTCAGTTTCATGGCGATGCCGGTACCGATACGCACTTTGAGAGCTCCTCACGGTTTCGTGTTCGACCGGAGGGATTCTTCATATCAATGTTGCGGTGCGCAATATGATCATAGTAAACGTAAGGCAGCGTTTGTTGTGTAAAATCACCAATATGTTGGAAGTGAAGCTTATATGCGGAGTTTTGAACGTCAGGAGGCTGTCCGGACCTTCAGGGAAAGATTGCAACTGGCCATGGATCGTGCGGATATGTCGAAATCCGCCCTGGCAAAAGCAGTCGGGATCGATCGTTCGACCATGTCGCAGTTGTTATCGTCCGATAACGACCGCTTGCCCCGCGCCGATACGGTTGCCGGCATTGCAGCGACTTTGCGCGTCAGCCTCGATTGGTTGATGGGATTGACGGCGGACGAGCGCTCCCATGCCGCGATCCTGCAGGAATCAATCATCTTTTCCCCCGCGACGCGCAGCCCGGTGGATGAAAACCTGGCACGCTGGCATCAGGAATCCGCGGGGCGGAAGATCCGCTATGTGCCTTCCACGCTTCCCGATCTGGCGAAGACCGAAAAGACCCTGATCCACGAGTATCAGGACTTCGCCACCAAATCGACGGACCAGGCCATTATCGCGACCCGTGACAAGCGCGCCTATTCACGCCTGCCCGATACGGATATCGAAGTCTGCATGTCGACCCAGGGTCTCGAGCTCTTCGCCGAGGGTAGGGGCATATGGGCCGGTTTGGGGCTGGACGCACGGTTGGAGCAATTGGCGGAATTGCAGTCGCTGCTCCGTGAGTTGTACCCGCGCCTTCGGCTGTTTCTGTTCGATGGGCGAACACATTACGCGGCGCCTTACACCATCTTCGGCATGCAGCGCGCGGCGATCTATCTGGGCCAGATGTATTTCGCCTTCACGACGCGCGAACATGTCCGGACCTTGACCAGTCATTTCGACGATTTGATCAGGGCCGCGACGGTCCAATCGCATGAGGCCGCTGACTTCGTCGGCGCCCTTCATGAACGAACGAGAACATCCCCATGACGGGATTGGTATCTCTCCCGATGTACGATCTGCCGGGACTGCGGCCCTTTTGGGATGACTGGTGGCGCCTTATGTGCCGGGCAATGGCCTCAGAAGGCGTGGGCGGGCTCGACGATGTCCTGTCGCGTTTTCCCGATCTCATGTCCCATTGGCGGAACCCGGCGATGAGCTTGTCGCAGACATGCGGATATCCCTACAAACTGGGGCTTGAGCAGGACTGGCAGGTGGTGGCGACGCCGGTCTATGCGGTCGATTGGTGCGAGGGGCCGAATTACAGGAACCTCATTCTTGTCCGAAAGGAGGACGAGGCACAGAGCCTGACGGACCTGCAAGGCAGGCGGGTCGCCTATAACAGCAGGGACTCTCATTCTGGCTACAACAGCATCCGCTGGATGATCGCGCCATTGGCGGCAGAGGGGCGCTTCTTCGGCGCCTCAATTCGGTCAGGCAGCCACTTGGCAAGCATCAAGGCGTTGGCTGCGGGTGAGGTCGATACCTGCAGTGTCGATTGTGTCACCTATGCGCTGATTACCAAGCATAAAGTCGTTCAGACCGGCGCTTTGAGGGTCCTTGCAGAGGGGCCCGCGGTTCCGGGTCTTCCCTTTGTGGTCCCCCGGTCAATGCCGGAGGCTTCGGTCGAAGCATTTCGCGAGGCTTTGATCCTGGCGGTTGCGCGCCCCGAAATCGCGGCTCTCAATCGGTCTTTGCTGGTCGATGGTTTCGCGAACGTGCCGGAAGCAGCCTATGAGGCAATCGCCCTCATGGCGTCGGAAGCCCAGGAACAAAATTACCCGGTTCTGAACTGAAAACGCGGCAGTACGAACGGTCAGATCAGGAAAGCGTCGTCCTCGTCTTCGTCCGATGGGCCCGTTGTCGGTGCCGGGTTTTGTGCCGGGCGTGTCGTCGAGGCTTTGGATGATGCAGGGGCTTTTTTGGGGGGCGGCGCGGGCGATTGTGTGCTGCTGGGCGTCTCAGCGGCCGCGGATTCCTCCAACGCACGTGTGCCTTCCGAAAGATCCTGCAGCAGGCATTCCAGATCCGCTCCCTTATCGATCATCGCACGCATATTGGTTGCGAGGATATTGTATAGGGCCGCGATGAAAGGATCTTCGGTTTTCAGCTTTTCCGTCAACCTGTCGCGGTGAACCACCACGCATTTGGTCGGTTGTTCAGCCACCGCCGTATTAGGGCGCGGGCCAATGGAAAGCAGGGCATGCTCGCCGAAAACCTGACCCGGTCCGGCAAGGCCGACGGTCTGCTTCTGACTGGAGGACCTTTGCCGGGCGATCTTCACGAGGCCTTCGCGGACAAGGAAGGCTGTGCGGCCCACTTCGCCTTCGCGGAAAACCGTCTCGCCCTTCTTGAACGATTGGACGGCCACGATCTCTCTGCTCATTGGCTTTCCTTTCGTTGCGATGCGGACGGAGTGTCGCCGGTGTCCGACTTCTCGGCCACGCGGATCAGTTCCTCGACCATCTTGTTACCCAGGCCGCCGTGCTCGGCCAGCGTCCGGATCATGCGTATCATCATCAGAATCAACATTCGAACCACCGGGTCGGCCCTCTCCAGCTTCTTCTGGACGACTTCCTTGGGGATGGTGATCAATACTGTGGGTTCTTCGGCGCGAGCGGCGGCCATGCGGGTGCTGTTATCGACCAGCGCCATTTCTCCGAAAATCGCGCCGGTCTGGAGCGTCCCCAATGTGATGGCCTTGCCATCTTTTCCGGTCTTTTCGATCGCAACGCGGCCGGACTGAACTACATAGGCGTGGTTGCCCTTGTCTCCCTCACGGAAGACGAAAGAGCCAGCCTTGAAACTCCGCCGGTTGAGGATATCGGCCATGCCAGGTGCTCCGCACGCTCCCAATGCCAAACAATAGCCGGGGACGGCGTGATGCATGCACGCGAAACCCCCGACCAACCCCTTGCGGAGTATCGGACCTATTCAAGGGTTCGTGCAACAGGCATGTATAGTCCCCGGGCCAAGTCTCAGGCTTGGGCCGGTTAGTCGAAGAGGGCGTCGATCTCGGCCTGGCTGATGCCTTCGTTGCCCAATTGCGGGCCTTGCAGCAGGTTCTCGTCGCCATCGCCTTCCGCGATCCCGTCCGAGTTGACGGGCAGGTCTTCGAAGGCCTGGGCGCCCCAGATCGCGATCATCGCCAGAATCCTGTCCTCGATGAAGCGCACCGTCTTGACCACCTTCGTGATCCGCTGCCCCGTAATGTCCTGGAAGTTGCAGGCTTCTAGGATTTGCGTCACCTGATCGTTCATCTTGTCGACCAGTTCGAGCATTTCCTGGTCTTCTTCCGCCAATACGGCGAGGCTGCTGAACCCGGCTTCCAAGACCTCGGTCGCCTCGATAATGCTTTGGGTGGCCTGTTCCGTCGCCATGACGATCGCGTCCAATTCGCTATGGGCGCGTTCGATTTTGTCGGCATCCTCGCCGAACGGATGTTTAATCTGCGCAATTTCCTGCTTGGTCTTGGCGATGACGCGAACCATCTGCGCGATCTCGATGCGGACGTCGCGGGCCATTTCGTCCTGCTCGTCCATCGGCTCGCCGGCCTTCGCAGATGCCATCGGCGCCGCTTCTTTCAACTCGCGGACCTCTTCCCGAAGCGCGGCGATGGCTTCGAGGATTGCCACGCTGTCGCCGGCAGAAAGGGCGCTGGAATGGGGCTCGTCCAGAACGGCACCGTCACTGCCGCCCCTTTGCTTCCGCATCATCCGTTCTACGGAAAACTCTTTCCGTGGTGCCGCATTCGCCATGAACCATCCCCTAACGAAAACCGATCGTTTGATATACGCAATTATCGGATAAATGATAAGTGTGCGCTAATAATGGGCGGAAAGTGTTAACAACTACCTACCGCGATCGGTGATTTCGGGTTGGGTCAGCTCAAACGGTTCAGCACGCGGGCCCGGATCGTGCCGTTCAGCGCGCGGATCTCCTGCACGATGTTCTCCGGTGACGGGACGTTGCCGTCGGCATCCAGGACCACATAGCCGATCTCGCCATCCGTCTGATAGTACTGGGCGGCAATGTTTACATCGTGACGTGCGAAGACGTCGTTCAAACGGCCGAGTTCCCCCGGCAGGTTCCGCTGAACCTGGATGAAACGCGTTCCGGACGGCTTGGGCGGCAGTTGCACCTGCGGAAAATTAACCGCGCCGATGGTCGAGCCGACATCGGAATACTCGACGAGCTTGCGGGCGACTTCCTCGCCGATCCGTTCTTGTGCCTCGATCGTGGAACCGCCGACGTGTGGGGTCAGGATCACATTGTCCAACCCCTGCAGCGGCGATTTGAATTCGTCCGCATTCGAGGAGGGCTCGCTCGGAAAGACGTCGATCGCTGCGCCGCCGAGACGGCCGTCACGCAAAGCTTCGGCAAGCGCTTCAAGCACGACGACCGTGCCGCGGGCATTGTTGATCAGATAGGCGCCCGGTTTCATCCAAGAGATCTCCTGCGGGCCGATCATGTTCCGGGTGGACTCCGTTTCCGGCACATGCAGGCTGATCACATCGCTTTCCCGCATCAATTCCTGCATCGACCCGACCGGCAGTGCGTTTCCGTGGCGCAGTTTGTCCGCATGATCCAGGTAAATCACGCGCATGCCCATCGCCTCGGCGAGGACGGCTAGCTGAGACCCGATATTGCCATAGCCGATGATGCCGAGCGTTTTGCCGCGGATTTCGCTGCTGCCTTCGGCGGACTTGTCCCATTTGCCCGCATGCGCCGCGACCGATTTCGGAAAGGTGCGGCGGAACAGCATGATGATTTCCGCGATGGTCAGTTCGGCGACGCTGCGTGTGTTGGAGAACGGGGCGTTGAAAACCGGAATGCCGCGATGGCGCGCGGCGTCACCGTCGATCTGGTTGGTGCCGACTGAAAAGCAGCCGACGGCAGTCAAGGTATTGCTCGCCTCGATGATCTCCTTGGTCACTTTCGTGCGGGACCGTATCCCCAGAAACCGAACCCCTTCCAGGGCTTTGACCAGGGTTTCCCCGTCCATGGCGGTCTTGACGCGTTCGACGTTTTGATAATTCGCCTTTGACAGGACATCGATCGCGGTTTGGGAGATGCCTTCCAATAGAAGGAATTTGATCTGCTCTTTGGGAAGGGAAGGGTTCTGGATCTGGCTCATCGATATCCCGGGAAATGTCGCTGTGGTCGATGCGGATGTCGCATATGGGGGCGTTCTTCAAGCATGACCGCCGGCGGATGTCCACTGGCAAGGTCCGGGGACTGCCCTATGCGGCCCCGAATAGAGTCCATTCGTGTGCGTGGTTAAAGGTGGGCAGGATCAATGGTGGTCAAGAATGCACCGTCCACCGTCATCAGAATACCTGTCATCGGTTCCGCGGTGATAACCGTGTGAGAGCGGCAGCTTATACCGAAAACCTGCCTGGCGTCGCCCGCGACAGGAACGCCATAGGCGTCGGCGGGTTGGGCGATGATTTCAAGGCGGACCTCATTTCGGTCATGCGCGGGGACTTCCGCCGGCAGTTCCAGGGGGGCGTCGATAAGACGCGCCCACTGTAACGGCATGTTCAGGGTGAAACAGTGGCGGTCCATCGCTGTCCGGAATGTGAGCGCGGGCGGCGGGGAGACATTCTCGTCCTCCCAGGCAAAGCCCAATCGCGGCCTAGCATCCCGCTCTCTAACCAGTTTGCTGAACAGGGGCACGGAAATCGGTCGGTCCCGCATTTGATCGATCAGGGTCAAGAATGCATCTTCCGAGCTTGCGCGCAGGGGGTCGGTTTTAGATGCGAAATAGTCGGCAATTTCGGCGGACAGGGCGGTATCGCCATCCAGCCAGAAATTCGCTGCGATTGCCCCAATGACCAAGGAAGATGCTTCCCTGCCGGGGGGGAGGCGCGGCGGCGCGAAAAGCTGCACGACCGGTGCGGTGGGGGGACCTTGAACCGTCCCCGTTATTGCGGAGGCGATGGGCTGCGCCTGAGAGAACGCGGGCGGCCACAAAGCTGCCATGGCGACGGCGCACGCTGTAGTGAGCCCCAGGAGGCGTCCGACCCGAATTGCCTGAAAAGTCACGGTATTGGGAAACGACGGTTTCGCCGCTTTCGGAATCATAGCGCGCAGCGCCCGACACCATTCAACCGTAGCGTGCCCAAACCGCCGCCAGTGAGCGCTTATTACGAAAATATGTAGCTTGCTCAAGGGGATGATACCGTGCAAAGCTGACACATCCTTCAGATGGTTACGGGTATTCACCGAGGGGGCAGCATGCATGCTGTCGACCCGAAGGGGAGTTAGAGGAGTGTTGTGCGGTGAATGCGACTTCCGATCAAGCATTCAACGAGCGTTCGCGACGCCAATCGGGGCTGAGCCTGCGCAAAGCGAAACCGGATACGGACGCGGCGTCGAGCCAGGGGTTGTTCGAGGGGCTAGGCTCCATGGACAAGGAGAAGATCGCAGGCCTGCATAGCGTTTTTGCTCAGGCGGATTTTCGCGGCCTCATTGAGATGGTCCATAAATGCATATCCACCGAACTCGCCAGCGTCGAGGATGCGCTCTCCAGGCAGGATGTCGGTACCGCGATGATAGCCGCCCACAAGATCACGGGGTCCTCGGGCAACTATGCTCTCAACAAAGTGTCCAAGTCTGCCGCGAAACTGACTGATGCCCTCAGCAATGGGGGAACGGAAGAAGTGGCGAGTGCGCTTGCCGAGTTGCGGACGCATTCCTATGCGGCGATCTCCGATCTGGAAGTATTGCTGTCGAGGTTGTCCGAATAGACGCCCCTCATACGACAGACGTTGCCTTCAAGTAATAAAAATTGGAAACGCGAATGACCGTTTCGCGGAGGCGGGTCAGGATGCCTGACTGGATGCGGCTGCAGCGGACCGCTTGACCTTTTGCAGCAATGCCCGCGGCGATTTCCGCCAGTGCATGACGGTCCGCATCGCCTGGCGGGCATCCAGGTCCCGGTAGAGCGAGAGCACTTCCTTGAACTTGGTGCGGTCGAGTTCGAAATTCTCGCCTTTCAGTACCGCAACCGTGCGGGAGAATGTCAGCGGATCGGCGCCCTTGGCCTTGTACAGTGTGGCAAGGAGGGTCGGGTCATCTTCCAAGAGAATTGTCCGAACGGCGGCCCCGGGCAATTGCGACCAATGTTCGACCAGTCGCTGGGCGGTTGTCACATCCCCGTTTCGCAAGGCGTTGATGATCTGCTGTTCAAGGCGACCAGCCGGGCCGTCCGCGCTCTCGGTATCCGGGGGAGGGGCCGGCGGTTTGTGCGCCCGCCGCCGCTGCGACATTTCCTGCAGCGATGCGTCGCGTGCCTTTTCGGCGATTTCGGTTAGGTCGTCTATCGACATCGACCATTTTGCCGAGATCGATACCAGCAGCGCTTCCGACACCAGCGAGACGACCTTCTCGATCGCGGGCCAAGGCGTGTCCTGGCGATTGACCAGCGGTTCATGAAGATCCGTCGTGGACGCACAAAGATCCGCGATTTTCAGAAACGACTTATCCGAGATGTCGGCGGTGTGATTCCGCAGCAAAGTCGTCAGGGCTTTGACATCGCCTGTATCGACAATCGACGCGGATACGGCGTCAGAAAGGCGGGCGCGAATGGCGACCGCACTGCGATGATCGGTGGTCCGGTTCGTGACGATGTCGATCAGGTCTTCGTCCAGCAGCACGGTGCTGCGTGTCAGAACGGGCCGGGCGATTTCTATTTCGTCATTGCCGAGAATGACGATGAGGTGCCTGGGAGCGTCCAGCCGACGGGCCAGTTCTTCCGCGAATTTTGAACGCACGACCGTTTCCACATCCCGAACGATCAGTTCGTAGATCTGGGCGATCAGCTCCCATTCCATCTCGGTCGGCGGGGCATCCTGGCTTTGGAGCAGGCCGGTCAAATGCTCGCCCAACTGACCGCGCGCCGTGCGCGTCTTCGCCATGGCGAGGGTTTGCATTTCCTGAAGGCGTTCCTGGATCGGCATCATGGACCAACCCCCGCCCCATCACCCGAAGGCACGACGGCGGACCGGCCAAGAAGCCGCCGATCGCCTATTTCGTGCCAATCCATCATCCGTCAGGCACCTTTATCCTGACTGCGCGTCACATCGATCAGGCGGTAGCCAATACCGCGAACCGTTTCGATGATCAGCGTATCGTTGTGGTGTTCACGCAACTTAGCCCGGATACGACTGATGAGCGTGTCCACCGTACGGTCGGACGTGTCAGCGCTGTTCGCACTGACCACATCCAAGAGGAAATCGCGGCTTACCGGCGCGCCGCGGTATCTCAACAGCGCGCTCAACAGGTCGAACTCGCCGCGCGTGACCCGGACGATGATCCCGTCGTCTTCCGTGATCTCGCGCCGCGTCAGATCGACCAGCCACTTGCCCAGTCGCACCGGGCCCGCGGTATCGTTGCTGCTGTGTTTTTCGGATGCGCGTCGAAGAACCGTCCTTACCCGTGCCCGCAGTTCCGGCAGGCTGAACGGCTTCGCGACGTAATCGTCCGCGCCCAGTTCCAGGCCGAGAACCGTGTCGATTTCGGTAGATCGGGATGTGACCATGATAACCGGCGTAGCGGGGTAGTTCGCGCGGACTTCGCGCAACACTTCGAACCCGTCGTCGTCCGGTAGGTTCACGTCCATCAGAACCACGTCGAACTCGCGGGAACTGATCTCTAGCCTTGCCGACATGCCGTCCTCGCAAGCCGTAACCAAAAAGCCCTCATTCCGAAAATACGTCGTAATGAGAGCGCGTGTAGCTTCTTCGTCTTCGACAACGAGGAGAGAATTCTTATGTGGTGCCACCGTGTTTTCTCAACTGTTGCCGTGTTTGCATACTCTCCATGCCACAAACGCCGTATCGGCGTCGGCAAGGCGCGTCCAACCTCGTTCCATTTCATCCCCTCCCGACCGAATAGATAGGTCGACGGTTTTGTGTTCTCTTCAGGGGGCGCCGAAGCGGCGCTCGAGTGATACAAACATAGTATGTGTACCACGCTTGAGCCTCGCAAATATATTTTTCATAAGTGTCATTGTTAACTATCAGACACATTGCCCCGTAGATACGCTTTGCTGTTAACATTTGCGGAAATATTTAGATAAAAGTTGAGCAATCACTAAAGCCTCCTCGTTGAATCTAAAGTGAAAATGATTGCCGGAAGCAGCGCCGCCACCACCCTGTATCCATCAACCATAAGAATGAGTCGCGGATTATGCTACCGTGGTTTCCGTGCGGGTAATCCGATCGAGCGAATTGCAATTCGAGGCGGTGAGTCGGGCCTCGAAATCGCGATTCAGGGGGGGCTGTCGCGCCCGGTCGACGGCGTCGAATAGAGGCCCAATTGACGGACACTTGGCCAAACATGTCGTTTTCGTGGACAGTTCGTCCGCAAGGCGCCTAATATCGGCCGCGGTTCCCAGTCGTGGCATGGTTGGTTGTCGGAAAAGGTGACGGACTTATGAAATCGGGGCGTACCGTAGGGGCCATTCTATTGGCGAAAAGCGGCGACGTAGCGGTTTTCGGACCGCTGTCGGATCCGCGTTTGGGTGCAATGGTGCTCGAGCGCAAATGGTTCGCCGAAGTCAAGCGGCGCCGGATCGGGACTTTGTCGATCGACGGCCAGCATTACACGGTTTTCTGCGTACCCACGGATGCGGGCGAGGTTCTGCTCTTCAACACCGGCGTTGACGACGCGCTCGCCACGTTTTTGACGACGGTTGATTTCGCCTACGATGCGCTCGCCGGACTGATCGACGACCCGGACTGTGCGATGACCGTGATCGATCGGGAAGGGCATCTGGCTTATGTCTCTCCCCGGCATCAGGCGTTTTTCGAGACCGACCCGCAGGCCGGTTTGGGGGGCAGTGCCCGGGACATCATCGGTAATACCCAACTGGACCGCGTGCTGGGCACGGGCGTGGCAGAGCGCGGCGACGTGCAGAACCTCCATGGGGTCAGCAGACCGATTTCCCGCCTGCCGGTCATGCAGGAGGGCAAAGTCGTGGGCGCCATCGGGCGTATCGCGTTGAACGCTCCCGAGGAAATCGAAGGGCTGACCCTGCGCATCAACGAACTCGAGCGGGACGTGGCTTTTTTTCGCCGCCTGGCGGGAACCGGGCAGGCCACTATTTCCGGAGAAGAGGCCTTGGCCGGCAATTCCGAAGGGGCTCGCCGGGTGCGAATGGATGCAGCGAAGGCCGGCCCTTTGGGCAGTCCCGTCCTGATCAGGGGCGAAGCCGGGACGGATGTCGCCCAGGTCGCCTATGCCATCCACAGAACCGGCCCGCGGCGTGACGGGGCTTTCACTGTCGTCAATGCCGCCGCCTTGCCGTCCTCGATGCTGGAGATCGAACTGTTCGGTTGTGACCCTGGCGCGATAGCCGGGGCGGATGCCAAGGCGTCCAAAGGGGCGCTGGAGCGCGCGAATGACGGTACGCTGTTCATCGAAGAAATCGCCGCGCTTTCCTTGCGGCATCAGGAACTGCTTCTCGATGCCCTGTACAAGCGAGAGGTCGTGCGGATCGGGGCAGCGTCCGGGCGAAAGTCCGATTTCAGGTTGATCGCGGCGACAGCCAAGAACCTGCATGGGCTGGTTGAAAAGGGACAAATGCTGCCGGCATTCCTGGACCGCATCAGCCCTGTCGTCATCGATGTTCCACCCCTACGGGCTCGGTTGGAGGATCTTCCCGACTTGTTGTCGGATTTCTTGAAGACGGCAGCGCTTCGCCACCATCATGCCATGCCCGACGTCGCGGAGGATGTCCTGCCCTTCCTGAAAGGCCAGGCTTGGCCTGGCAATGATCTGGAAATGAGGCAGGCGGTGGAACGTGCATTCGTCGTCGGGGATGGCGAAACGATGCGAATGGTGGATTTCGTACCGCGCCGCGGCCGCGTGCGGGCCGTGGATGCCGCCGTCGCGCCCAAGGGCAGCGGATTGCATGCCGCCACCGACGCGCTCGGGATGGATTTGATCTACGACGCCTTGGAACGCTGCGGCGGGAACAAGAAGAAGGCTGCCGCCCAACTGGGGATTTCCCGGTCCTATCTCTACAAGCGGTTGGCGGAAGCGAGACCCTGAGGCGTCGCATTACCCCGTTACCGGCCCCGTCTTAGACCGAGAAAACGGCATTCACCAGCGCTGTTGTCATTGTTTGGATTCAGTCTAAATTGGTATCACCAATACAGCGTCGGTATGCACCGAGCGCGGCAACAATAGGGCGGATCGTCCAGCGGGAGGGGGCATGAAGTACCAGATGCATGTATATGCATTGGATTGCTATCCGGATTCTAACAAGGATCCGTCCGTCGTCATGATCGTCGCCGCCCGGTCGGAAACGGATGCTGTTGAACTGGCCTTCACGCATCCGAATGCAGACCAGTATCAAGCGGTCCAACTCAATCCGAAGAGCAAGGCCAAACGGTCGGTCTCTATCGAACGTGGGGTGCATGGTTTCGTGAATTGGCGGGCCTATAAGTCCCTTTGAAAGACCCGGGCGCGGTACTGTCTTTCAACGATGCGAAAAATTAAAAATCTGTCTTTTAGCGGGTGAGAGTATGAGCGATGCGGGTGTCGCGCCGAAGCGGCAAGAAAAGGTCCTGATCTGCAACTGCGAGGGGACGATGGCCCTGGATCGGGCCGTTCTCGAAGGCGGTTTCGCGGAGGGCTGTGCCAAAGCGGGGTTCACCCAACTGTGTCGCGGCGAACTCGGCCGTTTCATCGACGAGGCTCGGACCGCATCCGGCTTGACGGTTGCCTGCACGCAGGAACAGCAAACCTTTGACGAGGCACTTGTCGAAGCCGAAATCGATCCTCGCCCGTCTTTCGTGAATATCCGGGAACAGGCTGGTTGGTCCGATCAAGGGAAGGACGCGGCGGCAAAGATGCTCGCCCTTCTGAAATCGGCTGATGTCCGCATGCCGGATGTGTCGACCGTCGACATGCTGTCAGGCGGGGTATGCCTGATCTATGGCGGCGGGGACGCCGCCCTGGAAGCCGCATCGCTTCTGAAGGACCGGTTGAACGTCTCATTGCTCTTGACCGATATCGGCGATCTCACGCCGCTGGGTACGATGGATTTGATGATCGCGTCCGGGAAGATCGCCGGTGCAAGCGGCCATTTGGGCGATTTTGAAATCCATGTGAACGGCTATGCGCCGGTTCGCCCATCCTCCCGCGACGGCTTGCAGTTCGATATTAAACGCGACGGCGCCGCGGCTCGTTGCGACCTGATCGTCGATTTGTCGGGCCGCGCGCCGCTGTTTCCGTCGCATGAACGGCGCGACGGCTATTACAAGCTCGATCCGCAGGACAAGCCCGGCCTTTTCAGGAAGCTTTTCGAAATTGCCGATATGGTCGGCGAATTCGAGAAGCCCCGCTATGTCGAGTTCCAGGAAGCATTGTGCGCCCATTCCCGCAGCCGCGTGACCGGGTGCACCCGCTGTCTCGACGTGTGCCCGGCTTCCGCAATCAAGCCGGACGGCGATCACGTCACCATCGATCCTTATCTCTGCGGCGGCTGCGGGGCCTGCAACAGCGTCTGTCCGACCGGGGCGGCGGGATATGCGGCACCGTCTACCGAGGCGCTTCTGCGGCGGGGGCGGGCAATGCTGTCGAGTTTCACGACGGCCGGCGGCAAGGACCCGATTCTATTGATCCACGATCCGCGGCACGGTCCGGCGGCAATAGAAGCCATGGCACGTTATGGCCGGGGGCTTCCCGCCAATGTCCTGCCCTTCGAAGTCAACGAAATCACTCAGGTCGGTCTGGATTTCCTGCTGCCGGCGCTGGCTTATGGGGCGGGGCGTATCGTAATCGTCGGGCCGACGTCCAAGCGGGCCGAAATAGAGGGGCTCGCCGGTCAGATCGCCATGGCGGAAGCCGTTGCGACCGGCCTCGGTTACGACAGCGGTCTTGTATCGCTCGTCCTGGAGGATGATCCCCAACCGGTTGAGGATCTGCTCTATCAGCTTCCGGAAAATGCCGTCGCGAAGCCGGCGGCAGGTTTCAATCCGCAGAAGCAGAAACGCACCAACATCCGGTCCGCGTCCACGCATCTGCATGCCAATGCACCGTCGCCGGTCGATTCCATTCGCCTGCCGGCGGGGGCGCCGTTCGGATCCGTCAATGTCGATACCGAGGGCTGCACGCTTTGCCTGTCCTGCGTCAGTGCCTGTCCGACCGGGGCGTTGACGGACAATCCGGACAAGCCCCAACTCGGTTTCCAGGAAGCAGCCTGTATTCAGTGCGGTTTGTGCAAAAGCACCTGTCCCGAGAAGGTCATCACCTTGGAGCCGCGGTTCAATTTCACTGCCGCGGCGGTCGAACGGCATGTGGTTTACGAGGAAGAGCCTTTCGAATGCGTCTCCTGCGGCAAACCCTTTGCGTCCAAGAGCACGATTGAGAAAATGATGAACACGCTGGCGGAGAAGCACTGGATGTTCCAGGGCGCGGCGGCGGAGCGTTTGAAGATGTGCGAGGACTGCCGCGTCCAGGCCCAGTTCGATCAGAAGGAAGGGCCGTTCAAACTCGGCGAACGGCCGGTTCCCCGGACGACCGAGGACTATCTCCGCGAACGCGAAGAGGAAAACGGAGAAGGGTGAAACATCACGCCCCGATGTCGACCTTTCGTCGGCCCGTCAGGCGCAGGGGCGCAGCGGCGTGATGCTCAGGAACCCTGCCGGCGTGTCCGCGATGGCGGTTTCCACGCCATAGACCGACCGTACCCTGTCCTCCGTCAGGACCTCGCGTGACGTGCCCTCCGCCGCGATGGTGCCGCTGCTCAGGCAAATGATCCGATTAGCGAATTGTGCCGCCAGGGCCAGGTCGTGCATAGCCGCGATTGCGACGATGCCATGTGCGCGGGCGTGATCGCGCACCGCGTTTAGTACGACCAATTGGTGACGAAGATCCAGGGCTGCCGTTGGTTCATCCAACAGTAGGACGCGTGGCGCGCGGAACAGGGATTGGGCGAGGAACACCAATTGCCGTTGGCCGCCGCTTAAGGCGTCGAGCGTTCGGTCCTGCAGATCGTCGATCCCGAAGCGCCGCAACATTCGCGAGGCATCCCGCGACAAAGTTTCGGGAACGGTGAGCCCCAGGGAGCGCAACCGTCCCAGCAGCACCACTTCCAGAACGGTCAGCGACGACGAGGCGCCGGTATCCTGCGGCATGTAGGCGACCGTGTCGCGTCGTTTCCCTATCGGGAGGTCGGCCCCGTGGATCGAAATCCTGCCGGTTGACTGGACCAGTCCCGCCAAGGCCTTCAGTAACGTGGACTTGCCCGTGCCGTTTGGTCCGATCAGGACCGTCAATTCCCCGGACGGAACGCTGGCCGAGGCCCCGGTGATGACCGGGACGGACCCGTATCCGGCTTCAAGATTGTCGATCGTCAGGGTCACCATATCCTCCTGCTTCGGTTGAGGATCAGGGAGTAAAGGAAGGGAACACCGATCACCGCCGTCACGATCCCGATCGGGACCACAGTGCCGGGGGAGATCAGTTTTGAGATGATTGACGCGCCGACCAAGATGACCGCGCCGGTCGCGGCGGCCATCGGCACCAGAATGCGTTGATCCTCACCGACCAGCATGCGTGCGATATGCGGTGCGACAAGACCGACGAACCCGATCGTTCCGACAAAGGAAACGGCTCCGGCCGTAAGCAGCGCCACGACGGCAAACACCTTCATGCGCAAGCGCCGGACATCGACGCCGATAGCGGCTGCCCGGTCATCGCCGAGGCGTAGCGCGGTGAGTTTCCACAGGTCGGGTATCAGGGCCGCGGCGCCGGCCAGAACGATGATGGCGGTGATCGAAACATTCGTCCAATTCGCCTTCAGCATGGATCCGAACAGCCAGAAGACGATTTGTTGCAGAACTTCGGGCGAGGCCAGGTATTGAACCATCGATTGCAGAGACTGGAACAGGAAGAGGGTCGCGATCCCGGCCAGCACCATGACGTCTGCACCCATGCCGCGCAGTTGCGAGAAACCGTATACGGTGACGGCGGCAAGGCCAGCCATCGCGAAGGCGGCGATAGGAATGGTGAGATCCGGCAGCCACGGGATCGCCAGCCCCAGCAGGATTGCGGCGGCAGCCCCGAACCCGGCGGCGGCGGAAAATCCGAGCGTGTAAGGGCTGGCCAACGGATTGCCCAGGATGGTCTGCATATGCGTTCCGGCAATGCCGAGCGCCGCCCCGACCAGTAGGGCCATGCAGGTCATCGGTAGTCGGATGATATGAACGATGGCGGCGACCGTCTGATCGGCTGAACCGGGTTGGAACAGAGCCCCCAGGACTTGCGTCACATCGAGGAAGGCGGGCCCGATCAGTATATCCGCGAAACACGAAACCGCGAGAAGCATGCAGGTGCCGAAGAGCGCGCCCAAACGCCGGGCGATGAGTGCGCGGTATCCGCCTTGCTCTCGTGCCGTCGCGGTTCCGCTGGACGCCCCCGCAGGGGCGTCCTTTTCCGGAAAGGCGGCATCCATCACGGCAGCCGCGTCATGTAAGTGCCGTCCGCTTCGATCGGCAGATAGGTGCTGAAGAAACGTTTCAGCGTCTCCTGCGGGTCGATATCGGCGAAGGCCTCCGGATAGAGGACCTTGGCGATGTATTGCAGATACGCATAGTCGTAGAGGGTCCGCGCACCGCCGTGATAGATGGCATGCACCTCACCCGCCTTGACTGCCGCCATGTTGGCCCAGCCGGCGCGACCCAGATAGGGGCGCATGCGGTCATGGGTGATGGCTGGATCGACCCCCGGCCCTATCAGCACCGCCTTGTCCCGATTGGCCCAGCCGGACCCGGCCAGCAGCACGACATCCGGGTTCTGGCCAAGGACGTATTCAGGGCTCAACACGCCCCATTCGGCGATCTGGCCGCTGGCGATGTTCTGTCCGCCTGCGGCCGCGATCACGCCGCCCCACATCACGTCGCCATAGCTGTTGCCGGGTTCGTCCGCGCCTTTATTGCCGAGTTCCACATAGACCTTCTTCCTAGGGCCCTTGGCGGCGGCCACACGGGCCTTCACCTCGGCGACCGCGTCCGCATATTCGTCCGCCAATCGTCGGGCCCGGTCCTCGGCGCCCATCACCGTGCCGATCACCAGGGTGGAGGCGACATGTCTCTCGACCGTCTGGGCGTTGTAATCGACGACCACGACCGGGATGCCGGCCGCTTCCATCTTGGCGACCGCGTCGCCCATCATGTTGAACTGCCAGGCGGCGACGATAGCGACGTCCGGTTTGGCGGCGATTGCGGCTTCAACGGAGAAACTTCCGCTTTCGACCTCGCCGATGTCGATCAGTTCCTCTATTCGCGGGGTTGTCTTCGAATAGGCTTTCCATTGCAGGTTCCGCCAGCCATGCCAGGTGTCCTTCGAAATGGCGACGACGCGGTCGTAGGCTTTCGGCCCGACGATGGCGAAGAAATCCTCGAAATAGAAACCGAGCAGGACACGTTGCGGGTCGTCCGGTACCACTAAGGTTCTGCCGGCAACGTCGGTGATGGTGGCGGCATGTGCCTTGGTGGCGACGAAAAGGGTCAGGGCGATCGCCGCGGCGGCGATGCCGTGAACAAGTTTGTACGACATGAAAAAGTCCTTCTTGAACAAGCACAGGGTCACCGCCCTCGGTCTGTTTCCGGAAGGGGCGGCGGTTTATTTCTGGTCAGTGCTGTTCAAGCGGGTGGGGCGCGGCAGCTAAAGCCGGTTTGGATGCCATCGCGCTGGACAGCGCGGGCAGCGGCGAGACGATATTTGACTGGTAATGAATACTGGGTCGCTGTGGCGGTGGTGTCCGGAACGGGTGGCGCGGTGATCGATCCGAAGGCCTGGCACCATTCGCAATGCGAGGCATGCGGCTGGCCGCTGCTTCCGTTTGCCCCGGCGTCCAGGGTGACCGTTCCGTCCGGCGAGCAGATCGCAACCTGTTCCAACCCCAGGGCTTTCCAGCCGAGGTCGTCCGGTCCGCCGATTGAGGACACCGGGGCCGCGGCAACGCCGGTCATCGACATCTGGATCAGCAGCCAGAAGACTGCCGGCACCAATGCCAGACTGCGAATTTGCCGAAGCCGTTTCATGGTATTCCGGATGGTCCGATCGCCGGTGGATGAGCTGGTGGGTAAAATGCGTCTAATTCCTATCATTACGCCAGGGTTGGGCCATTTGCCAATGTGACAAATCTGCCCTTTGTCGGTCTGGCAAGGGGCGAAGCGATGTCTTAAATATGCAACAAAACAAGATCGATACGAGATTGCCTCAAGGATGAGCGAAATCCCCCAATACATATTCAAGGCGTCGGATAAACCGTCACTACCGTTGATTCAGGTTCCCCTGGTGGTGGCGACGGAAGAGAGCGTCAAAGGATACGGCGCCCTGGTTGACGATCCCGGATTGTTCGATATCGAAATCACCCGTTGGCCGGCCCAGGGCTGGCGTCCGGTGGATGAGGATAGCGGCGACGAAGGGGGAACGGTAGAAGGGATATTCACCTGTGAATGGGAAGGAGACGTGCTGTTCGGGCGGAACGAAGCCGTGCACGGCTATTACGTTCTGGGTTGGAGCCGCGACCCGCAGGAGGCCTCAGAACATTCGCGCACGGTGCCGCGCGACCAGGTGCTGCTCTGGCACATGAACTACCATCCTGACGGCGGCCAGCTTTTCTATCCGCTGGAAAACAAGCCCTTCGTGGTGCCCGTCGCCCTGCCGGGGGATGATCTTAAGCCGGAGAACGTGATCGCGCTCTGGTGCGACGGCACGCGCGGCCTGTATATCCATCCGAATATCTGGCACGAAGGCATTTTCAGTGCGTCCGCCAGTTTCCGCTTCCTCGACCGGCAGGGTGCCGTGCATGCGCGCGTCAGTTGCAATCTGGGCGAGGAATTCGGTCATTACCTTTCCGTCCCGCTGGTGCGGGAGGAAACTTGAGTTCGGCGACCTCCACCCCAATTCTATGACGGGAAGGGGGACGGCCATGACCTACGAGGAATACAACGCGTTCTGTGGCAGCCTGCCGGCGACGACCTATGTCTGCCAATGGGGCGGGTCGCATGTCTGGAAGGTCGGCGGCAAGGTCTTCGCCATCGGCGGCTGGGACAAGGACGGTAGCGTCGGCATCACCTTCAAGACCTCGGACCTCTCCTACGAAATCCTCCAGGAGATGCCGGGTCTCCGCCCCGCACCCTATCTGGCGTCGCGCGGCATGAAATGGATCCAGCACTACGAAGAACCCGGCCTCGACGACGAAGGCCTGAAACTATACCTCACCGAAAGTCACCGGATTGTGGCGTCGGGCTTGTCGAAGAAGAAACGGAAGGATCTGGGGCTTGTGTTCGAATGAACCGGCACGGCGTCCGGGTCAATTCGAATTTCTCAACCAGCTATCTTTCCTAATACCGGGCGCAGGTACTCCGCAAACCGCTCGTAATTCTCACTCATCGGGAAATGGCCGAGGCCTTCCATCCAGATCGCTTCACAGCCGGGTATGGCGTCGGCGGTGGCCTGCATGTCTTCGGGCCGGCAGGAGAAGTCGTAGACGCCCGCCATCAAGGTCAGCGGGCAGCGCTTTGTGTCGATCCGTTTGATGGTGTCGCGCAGGTCGCCGTCGACCCGGTAGAACCACAGGTCGCCTTTGAAGATGCCGGGACCGCCCTGCATGTAGTGCCACAGGGTCTCGTGCCGGTCAGCCGGCGGGCCGCCTGGGGCGACGAGGCCGGAGATCAGGGCGGCGCAGACCTCACCGCCATGCACGTCCGGGCGGTTCAGCCAGTCGGTATCGTACCAGGGCGCCTGCCAGGCCGCGCCCTGCGCGCCGATCAGCCAGCGGAATCGGTCCGGATGGTCGGCGGCGAGTTGCAGGACGATGCGCCCGCCGATGGAACAGCCCAGCACCACCGGGCGGTCGAGTTCCAGTGCGTCGCAGACCGCCAGGATCTGCCCGACATAATCCGCCGTACTCAGCTTGTATTCCCGGTCCTGATAGCCTTCCGGCGGGCTCGACTTGCCGTGCCAGGGCATGTCGAAGGCGATGACCCGGAAGTTCTTCGTGACATTCTCATCCAGCATCAGCCCGCGATACTGCCGCCCGTCCGCGCCGGCCGTGTGCAGGCAAAGGAGGGGAATGCCCTGGCCCGCTTCCTCGACATAAAGCCGGTGCGGTTCGCCGCCGATGTCCAGACGCAGGTAACGGCCGATGATGGGGTCGAATGCGGCACTCATGACACGGACCCCCTCGGCAGGGCCAGAATGTCCTTCACCAGTTGCAAATGCTGCATCAACGGCAGGAAGTCGCCTTCGATCTTCATCCGCCCATGGCGCTGCATACCCAGAATGTCGGACGCGCTGGGCGGCGGAAGAGGTGACCAATGGTCGATCCAGGCATCGGGTCCGGCACGCAAAGCGACGTCCCAACCGGCCATCGGTCCATCCGCCGTCTGCACTGTCAGCGCGCCGGGTTCAAGTTTCAGGCGCCGTTTGTCCGTCCCGGCCTCAAGCAGCAGGACGAAGCACGCCCGCGCTGAGCGCCGGACAAGAGGCTCAGAGAGAGCGAAGAGCGCCGGCAGACGCTCGAAAACCCTGACGATTTCGTCGGACATGTTTCCCACTCCAAGCCGAATAGGCGCCGGGTCCGGTCACCCGATTTCGATTTCCCCATCGATGGTGACGTCCAGGTCGACGCCGTTTACGGTCAGGCGGACCTGGGCTTTCAGCGGCCCGTTGCCGATTTTGCCGGCATCGCTGGCCGCGCGGACGGCGGTTTCGATTTCCCGCTGCGAGGTCACACCGACCTTCTTCAGGAATTTCCGGATCGACATGTTGAAGGCATCTTCGTTCATCTGTTTTCCTTCCCTTGTTTCAGCGTGTTACGTCAGCCAGCCGTTTTCAGCGGCAGGTTCACCAGCAGGTTCTGCGGCTTCATCTGGACCCGGTTGGTCTCGTCCATGGCGAGGCCGAGATAGACCGGCTTGCCGGCAACGTCGTCCAAGACCAGCGCCTGGTCCTTGATCTCCAGCCGGAACAGGCTGAGCAATCGGGCCATGCGTTCCTCCGGCACGTCCTCGCCATTATACAGCGCGTTCAGGATCCCGGTCGATGTGGTGTCCAGGCCGACATGCCAGCGCCAACGCTCGTCACGGATCGATTGCACCGGGTGGATGCGCGTTTCCAGTCCCAGGAAATGCCCGATCCAGACCTCCATGGCGCGGCATAGCGCATCCAGGCCGGGGCGCGGGAAGGTAATGTCCAACACCGTGTCGAAGCGGTCGGATCGATCCCAATACAGATCGCAGTTTTCCTCGGTCAGAACGTCCAGCGTGACTTCGCGCAGGGCGGTCTGACCTTCCATCAGCAAGCGGCCGAGGTCACCGAATCCGCCGGTCTGGGAATACATCTCGACCGTATCCTCGTCGGCCATCATGATGGCGCCGTCGTCGATGGTCGTGCGCTGCGACCGGAAAAAGAGCTCCCCGGCGCGCGCTTGCAGTGGGTTGGCGACACCGTCCAGAACGTTCCGCGTCAGGGCATGAGCCATCTGGTCGATGAACAGTGGCGGAATGGCGATCCGACCGCCCCGGAAAAGAGCAAGGTAGTAATCCTCCAACGTGCCTGCCGCTTTCAAGTCACGCAGGAAGCCGCTGAGAATGCGGAAATTGTCCGCGGCGTCCTTGTCCTTGAACTCGGCGAGGCGGGCCGCATCCGGTTCCGCCGTCGGGGTCTCCAGCATCGCCGCGTGCAGCGCCCGCTCCGCGTCGCAGGATTCATCCACCGGCGCGACCTCCGGCCGTCGCCAGAAGGCTCGGCAATAGTCGTCGGTAACCGCAAGGCGGCCTTCCGGGGTTCGCTCCAGAATGTGGAAGCCGCTGGTACGCCAAAAATCCATCATGCGTCGTTCCCGTTCTCATCATCCGGCACCAGGGTCCAGATCTTCGTATGGTCCAACTTGTCCGGCCGGGCTGCGGTTCGGAAGCGTTCGATGATCTGGCCGTCCTCGATCTCCCGTTCGACCATCAGCAAGCGGCCGACCGCCTGGCCCTCGCAGAGTTCTTCCGCGAAGGCGATCTCCAGCTCTGCGGCCTGACGGGCCGCTTCCTCGGAGGGCGCCCCATAGGCGTCGATCAGGTGGCGGGCCAATTGCGCCACGGCCTCATCGCGTTCCGCCGGCGTGGCGGTTGAGACGACGGCCAGGGTCGAGCGGCCGAACCCGCCGAGCCCCAGGAAACCCTGACCGAAGGCCAGGCGCTGTTTAGAGGTCATCGCATCCGGATCGGCGCCGGCGAATTCAAACCCGCCGGGGATTGCCCATTCACCGGCCGGGGCAGCGCTTTCGAAGGCATACTCGTCGGACTGATCGAGCCGCATGGTCTTCGGCAGTTTCGTGGAACCTCCGGCGGAGGCGGATTGTGCGTCAGTCATCACTGTCTGTTATTTCTCGTTCCAGCTTGCACCCTGCAGCAGCCACCGCAATGGGGCTCGGCGCTTCTTGCCGTCGCGGCTCACCATCAAGCCGCCGTCCTCGTCCAAGCCCAGCAACCGTCCCTTTATCGAGCCGGCGGGCAGTTTGAAGGCGACTTTTTCCTGGTAACCCTCGGCGCGGCCGTCCCAGGCATTGCGCACCGGATCGAATCCATCGGTTTCCCATTTCGAAACCCAGCTCAGGAAATGCCGCGCGATGCTCTCCACGATCAGGGTCGGGGCGACATCGACGCAGCCTTCGTGCATCAGCGAGGTTCGCTCCACCGGCTTGCCCAAGGCGTCGCTCGTGGGCTCACCCAGCACGTCGATGGTGACCCGCAGGATCATCCAGTCCGGCACGGGATCCGCCTTTGCCGAGTCCGGTCCGATTTCCTCGGGCAGGGTCAGGCGCAAACCGCCGGCCAACGCCCCGTTGATCATGATCCTATCCGGCCAGCCGAAGGTAATGGCGATCTGCGGCGGGATGATCGACCCCAACGCGTCATTGACCGATACCATCATCACATGGACGACCTTCAATGCGTCCATCAAGGGGCGATCTGGGCCAAGGATGAAGGCTGCATCGGCGATATCGGCGCGATCGGCGACCACGACGGTGCCGGTGGCATCTTCCTCCCGGTCCACCGCGGCCAGGGCGAGGTCGAGCGGCGATTCCGTCGGGCCGGCCAGGATCGGCGTAAAAATCGGGGGCAGGGCGGGAACCTGACCCGTGCCCGGCTTGTTCGCGGCGTCCGTCATGGTTGTGGAAGTTCTCCCAATACCGGAGTTCTGAATCCGGCTTCTTGTTGTGCCGTCGAAAATAGCTTTTGTTTCAGAGAAGACAATTCGGTTGGCGACCTGCCTGAAGAATTCACGGAACCGCTAGACATTTGCCGGTGGACGAAGCGGCGGAATGGAAAAATGACGGATTTTGAGGACGGACCGGACACATTGATGACGACCGCGGAGGTCGCCGCCTTGCTGCGCGTGAAGGAACGGAAAATCTACGAACTCGTGTCGGAAGATCAGATCCCGCATACGAAGGTGACGGGGAAGCTTCTTTTTCCGAAGGCGCTGCTGCGGGACTGGATCAAATCCGGAACCTCGACCGCCGGTGCCCGAACCCATGTGGAGCGGCCCCTGGTGGCGGCGGGCAGCCATGATCCTTTGCTGGAATGGGCATTGGCGGAATCCGGCTGTGGCATCGGGCCGATGTTCGACGGTTCGCTGGACGGTTTCGCCCGGTTCCGGCGCGGAGAGGCGCTGTTCGCAGGCATTCATGTGCCGGATCCCACCGGCACCGCGCATAATTTCCATCTGCTGGACGAAGCCCGGGAAGAGGACCCGTCCTTGGTCCTCGTGACCTGGGCGGTTCGCCGGCAAGGTCTGATGTTCCATCCGGATACGGGGCTGCCCGATGGGGACGCCGCCCCATTGGTGCGGCTTGCGGGATCGGGCCTGCGGGTGCAGCGGCGGCAGGGAACCGCGGGCAGCCGGGTCCTTTTGGAAGGATTGCTCGAGCGTCAGGCCGCCGAAAAGGGCGGTGTGGAGGCGGTGAATTGGTCCGCCACGACGGCCCGGACCGAGACCGAGGCTGCCCTGGCCGTGCTGGAAGGGCAGGCGGATGCGGCTTTCGGGATTGAGGCGGTGGCGCGGCGGTTCAAACTGACCTTCGTCCCGGTCGCGACGGAGCGCTACGATATCCTGATCACGCAGGCGGATTTCTTTTCGCCCGCCTTTCAAGCGCTGTTGGTCTTCGCGCGTGACGATGCCTTCGCCGAAAAGGCGGATGGGCTGGGCGGATACGACATTTCGCTTCTGGGCACGACGCCGGTGCGCGGGACATGAAAAACGGGCGCCAGGATGACCCGGCGCCCGCCTTTTCAGAACTGGTCGGGGCTTAGCTGCCTGCCTTGTCCGCGTTCGGGAAGAACAGCTGCTTGCCGTCCACCTTGTATTCGGCAATCGCCTTTTGTCCGGCGGGCGACAGCATCCAGTCGATGAAGGCCTGGCCTTCCTTGACCTTCACATGCGGGTGCTTTTCCGGGTTCACGGCGATGATGCCATACTGGTTGAACATGGCCGCGTCGCCTTCGACGGCGATCTGGTAGTCGCCCTTGTTGCCGAATTTGATCCAGGTTGCCCGATCGGTCATGACATAGGCGCCCATGCCGATCCCTGTATTCAGGGTGGCACCCATGCCCGACCCGGTTTCCCGGTACCAGGCACCGGACGGGTCAATTCCGGCCGATTTCCAAAGGCTGCGTTCCTTCTTATGGGTGCCGGAATCGTCACCGCGGGAGGCGAATGCCGCCGCCGATGAGGCGATTTTCGACAAGGCCGCCTTCACGTCATTCATGCCGGCAACGGCTGCCGGGTCCGATGCCGGGCCGACGATGACGAAGTCGTTGTACATCAGATCCGAGCGCTTCACCCCGAAGCCCTCGGCAACGAACTTCTCTTCCGCGCTCTTGGCATGAACCAGCAATACGTCGCCATCGCCGTTGCGGGCGTTCTTGATCGCCTGGCCGGTGCCGACCGCCACGACGCGGACTTCTATGCCTTTTTCCTTCTCGAAAATCGGCAGCAAATAATCGTAGAGACCGGAATTCAAAGTCGACGTCGTGGACTGGACAATGATGAAGGGCTTTTCCGCGGCATTAGCCTGTCCAAGACCGAGCAACGCGGCGCCGGCCAGGGCGGCCGCAAGGACAGCGCGGCGTGTGAAGGATCCGTTCATATTATTCACTCCCTTGTTTGGACCGGATTGGTTTCCGGTCAAGTTGGTCAGATAACGAGATGCCCGCTGAGATAGGCACGTGCCTCAGTCGATTGCGGGTTCTTGAAGAAAGTGTCGGCCGGGCCCGTTTCCGCGATCCGGCCGTTGGCCATTAAAACCACGTCGTCGGCGATGCGCCGCGCCTGTCCCAGATCATGGGTGACCAGGACGATCTTGGTGCCATTGGCATGGCTGCGCTGGATCAGGGCTTCAATGTCCTGTGTGGCCTGCGGATCGAGGCTGGCTGTCGGCTCGTCCAGCAGCAGCATGTCCGGTTTTCCGGCGAGTGCTCTGACCGTCGCCAGGCGCTGTTGTTCCCCGCCCGAAAGCGATCGGGCCGGTTGATTGCGGCGTTGCTGCAGATTGCCGAGGGTCAAGAGTTCGTCGAGCCTCGCGGACCGCTCGGCCCGAGGGATGTTCATGACCCGAAGGGCATGGGTCAAATTGGCGGCAACCGACCGGCGCAGAAGAACCGGACGCTGGAGGACGATTGAAACCGGCGGCGTGCCGCTGGAACGTCCCTCCCGCGGATCCTTTCGCTTACCCCAGTCCTGTCGCCAGAGGATTTGGCCGCCTGTCGGCTCTATCAACCCCTGCAGCAGCCGCAGCAGCAGGCTCTTCCCGGCGCCATTCGGCCCCATGATCACGGTGCGGCTTCCTGCACTGATTGTCAGGGATATCCCGTGCAGCAGTTCCTTTTCTCCGACGCCGAAACGTACTTCCTCCAGCGAGACCGGCAGCAGCGATGCGCCCGCGGTTCGGGCTGCGCCGGCGACCTTGGCGAAATCCAGCGCGACGCCTGCCGTTCCCTCACACATAGGCCATCCGTTTCGCGCTGCCGCGCAGGCTCATCACGGCGGCGTTTATCAGCAGGGACAGGGTGATCAGCACCAATCCCAGGCCCAGGGCCAGGGCCAGGTTGCCGCGCGAGGTTTCCAGCGCGATGGTGGTCGTCATGACGCGCGTCACGTGATTGATGTTGCCGCCGACGATCAGCACCGCGCCCACTTCCGCCGCGGCGCGCCCGAACCCGGCCAAGGCGGCGGTGATCAGGGAATAACGCGCGTCCCAAAGCAGGCTGGGGACGGCCCGCGCACCGGTGAGGCCCATGCTGCGGAACTGCTCGTCATATTCCTGATACAGGTCCTCTATGACCTGCCGGGTCATGGCGGTCACGATCGGCGTGACCAGAACGGCCTGGGCGATGATCATCGCGGTCGGCGTGTACAGCAGGCCGAGCGGGCCCAGCGGCCCGGATCGCGACAACAGCAGGTAAAGGAACAGCCCCGCCACGACCGGCGGCAATCCCATGAAAGCGTTCACGACAACGACGATCGCGGTCCGGCCGGGAAAACGGGCAACCGCCAGGAAGGCGCCGAAAGGGAATCCGATCAGGCAGCCGATGACGACCGCGCTTAACGTCACGCGCAGGGACAGGGATACGATTTCGGTGAGATCCGAATCGAAGGTCAGCAGCAGCCGTCCAGCTTCCCAAAAGGCGGATTGAAGTTCCTGCACGAAAGCTCCCACTCACTAGCGCGTTCAGTGTCTTTTTGTGTGTTTTTGTGTTGATAACTTCGAACACCTTATTCGACCGACCAAACAGGTCAAGAAGTTCATGCAGGATCCAAACAGCAGTGTTGCGATGGAAGAAGCGCGTTCCGGCTAAGCGTTGGATAGAATGGGGCTGAGACGAAAAACGGCCCCGCAGAACTACGGGGCCGTCTCATTATGTCGTCTCAGGACGACGGGTAGAAGGCTGCTTTCAGTCAGGCGGTGCTGTTGTTTTGGCGGCGAACCAATCCGAATACCGCCAGTGCGGTCAGAAGCAACGGTAGCGCGGCGGGGACGGGCACTTCGCTGACGGGCGGCAGTTCGCTCAATTCCGTTGTCGTGAAACTCACACAGTCGTTGCAGAAGGCGGTGCGACCGTCGCCGTCGTCAAGGGAGAGGGTATTTTCAATGGCAAGGACCGCGCTGGCCCCGCTGTCCTGCAGTGAGATCAGGAAGCCAAAAAAATCGCCGGAAAGAAAATCGACCCGATCAGCATCTATCAGCGAGGTGCTAAGTGTAGCGTCGATGACGACATCGTCCAAACCCCAGGTTTGTGTACCGGTTTGGAGTGAGAATGAATGGGCGAAGCTCGTGAAATTCCCGATGTTGGCAAAGCCTGACGCTGGAATCGTCGCGCTTGTGAAATCGAAAACGGCTTGGCCGGTGAAGACGGGGGTTGTCCCGCCGTCGAAGATGCCGAAAGCATTCTCCGCGGTGGAAGTAGTCTCGAAGTTCACCGTGAAATCGACCTGCAACAATAACGCGGCCGCCGAGTTCGTGGCCGCATAGCCACTGGCCAGTCCGAGGACAACCAACGCGGACGCGGCAATTCGGGTAAGACTTTTCATCATGTGCTCCGTCATCATGTGCTCCGTCTCTTTCGGACGACCCAATCGAGCAGCCGACCGGTTGATAGCCCCGAAGAGGCTGTTCGGATACCAAAACCAAAACAACAACCTAGGGTAAGTTTGGGGGGGCGCAACAAGGGAAGTCGTTGGTTTTGTTGACAGCTGTTGTCTTTGTTGCTGAGCGCGCCGTAATGTAGCCGGACCGCAAAGAGTCGTTGATTGGGGGCGACTGGTGAGAGCTGCAACGTCTTTTCTTTCGCTACGTCCGACGATCACGATATGCGGAAAGTGTTGATTTTTGTCGTTTCCTCCGGCTTCGCCGATCGCCGGAGGCCGAATGAAAAAAATTATTGTACGTCTCGGGTTTGCAGCCCTCGACGCAGCCCGTCCCGGTGATATGTTGATTGGTATGACCACTCGCGAAGAGGTGGGGTGATTAGGGCGCCGAGATGCTTTCGGCGTCGGGTTGGGAGAGTAGATGTGTCCGATCATGTTTCGGAGACAGAAGCAGCATCGATGATCAGGGATGAATTGCCTGTCGGTATCGTCGCCGAGAAACGGCGGATCGATCACCCGTGGCAGGAATTCAAATGGATCCCGGTGGCGGTCGTTCCCGGCGCCGGCAAGCACTCGGGCTGGGTCAAGACGGGTGAGGGGGAAGGCTATGAACAGTTCCTCATCGGGACACTGACGGTCGAGATCTTCCGCAAGGAAACCGAAGCTTACAAAGTCAACCTGTCGAGCAAACGGCCGAGCGTCTACGTCGTTCTTCGAATGGCCGAAGAGATAGAGGATCCCGAGATCCGCGCGGTATTCGCAACCGTCTCGCCCTATGAGGCACAGGATTACCTCGATACCGGAGACGATATCGTCGAACAGGTGCCGATGCCGGATGGTATGGCGGCCTGGCTGCAGAATTTCATCGACCAGCACCATGTTGACGAGCCGTTCAAGAAACGGAAGCGCAAGGATTTTAAGCAGGAGGCGCCCAAATTCGGGAAGGTCCTGCACCCGATCGAGCAACGGTTCTATGGACGTAATCCGCGCGACCTTGTCGAGGAGGGCGGAGAATGAGCGGTTCCGACTCCCGTCTTTCCCGTTGGTCGCGGTTGAAAAGCGAAGCGAGGCAGCAATCGCGTATACGCTTCGCGGTTCCTGATGCGGAAGAGGCGATCGCAACCGTCGAGCAGGCAGAGGTCACGGCCGATGAGCCTGACGGCGTGACCGCCGAGCATCGGGACGAGGACCTTGACCAGCACTCTGGCTTGGAAACATCGACAGACCAGGTTGGTGCGGAGGTCGAGGAAGGGCCTGAACTGCCGGATCTGGAAACCCTGGATTCGACGTCCGACTATACGCCTTTCATGTCCGACAAGGTGTCCGACAGCGTCCGAAATCTGGCGCTGCGCAAACTGTGGCTCTCCGATTCCGTCTTCGCCAATCTGGACGGGCTGATCGATTACGGAGAGGACTTTACGGACGCGGCGACTGTGGTCGAAGGCATGAAATCGGTCTACACGGTCGGTCGCGGCATGGTCGACTATGAGGCTGAGGCAGCGGCTAAACGCGCAGCCGAGGCGGCGGAGGAGGCGGACTCCGCTGCGCTGGAAGAAGGGGTGGAGGGTGAAGCGGAGGCTGTGCCCGATAGCGAGCTTTCGGAAGAAGATAGCGACGGAAATGCGGCTTCGGAGGTTGATGTAGAAGATCAGAAATTCGACCCAACCCATTCTAATAAAGAAGAAAAGAGAGAGTTTATGGGGGGTACGGTTGTTGAGGAACGTCAGCCGACGCCATCCGCCACATAGAGGCTTCTTGCACTTAAGGCGTATAGAATGTCGCAGGGAATTGTGATCGAGTTTTAGTGGACCTTAGAACAGTTCAAGAGTACAGTAAGAAAACACATAATAACGGACGGTCGCTCCGTAACCCGTTTGGACGATGGGCTGTACCACAAGCGATCGCATAAGGTACTGGGTAGGGAAGGATCTTTGGTGCCGGACTCCGCAATGTCTGCAAGTCATGACGTCGCCCCCGAGGACCGCGGGCGGGCCGTCGTTTATTCATTCCTCGCGAAAGCGCTGTATGCGGCTCCGAAGCAGGAGGATGTGGAAACGGCCGCGTACTTCGCCGGTGACGATTCCGAATTGGGTCGGTCTTTCAAGAGTTTCGTGTCTGCTTTTGAGAATGCGGATCAATCTGCTTTTGGGCATGAGTATCACGACCTCTTCATCGGCGTCGGCCGCGGGGAGCTGCTGCCTTTCGCCAGCTACTATTTGACCGGTTTCTTGAATGAGAAGCCGCTCGCGGAACTGCGCGCAGATTTGGACGAACTCGGTTTCGAGCGGGCCATGGGCGTCAGTGAACCGGAAGATCACATCGCCGCTTTGTGTGACGTGATGAGCCATCTCGTCGAAGGGACTGGCGCTGGTGAATTCACCCTATACGAACAGGAACGGTTTTTCGCTGCTCACATGAAACCGTGGGCTGGCAAGTTTTTCGCTGATCTTCAGTCGGCGAAAAAAGCTGATCTGTACCGATCGATCGGGCGGATCGGCGAAGTATTCATGACGATCGAGGAGGAAGGGTTCTCGATGATCGCGCGCGCCTGATGGCGCTATACGATTGTCTCGGGTTCAGTCGTTTCGTTCTGCATGAATTTCACCGCCGGTATTGAGGCAACTCCGCATCGGCATATTCGGGAGACTTTTGAGCATGGCAAAGCAAAGCAAGGAAGAAGTCAGCCGTCGCGCTTTCTTCGGGGCGGCCGGTAAGGGCGCCGCGATTGGATTGGGTGCGGTCGTGGCTGCGGCCAGCGGTGCGCAGGCTGCCGAGGTGGAAACACCCGACGGTCAGCACTATCGCGAGTCCGTCCACGTAAAGACTTACTACAATTCGGCCAAGTTCTGAGGTGTCCCGGCGCGCAGACGGATGCACACCATCCGCGGCGCCGACGATGACCGACGAACCTGGAAAACAGGGATAGCGAAACCCGGCAAGGCACTGAAATATCCTGCAAAATAGCGGGAAAGTTAAGCCGGATCGCTCGATCAGAAGGATAGAAGGGTATGCTTCGCAAAAAGACAAACGGGGTTGCATTCGGCCCCCGGGCGTCGCTAGCCGCAGGCGCAGGCCGCGGCGAAGTCGTCGATAGACGTACATTCCTGACCCGTTCCGGTCTTGTGGCCGGTTCTGCCGCCGTCGCGGCGGCCGCCCCCGCGGGTCTGGTTACCCGCAAGGCGCGCGCGCAATCCGCGGGCGCAAGCCGCACCGTCCAGACCGTCAAGAGCGTCTGCACGCATTGCTCCGTCGGCTGCACGGTCGTCGCGGAAGTGGATAACGGTGTTTGGGTCGGTCAAGAGCCCGGCTTCGACAGTCCGTTCAACCTGGGCGCCCATTGCGCGAAAGGGGCCTCGGTCCGTGAGCACGCGCATGGCGAACGCCGTCTGAAATACCCGACCAAATTGGTCGATGGGAAATGGACGCGCGTTTCCTGGGAAGACGCGATCAACGAGATCGGCGACAAGATGCTGCAGATCCGCGAACAGTCCGGACCGGATTCGGTCTATTGGCTGGGGTCGGCGAAGCATAACAACGAACAGGCCTATCTGTTCCGTAAGTTCTACGCCTTCTGGGGCACCAACAACGGTGACCACCAGGCGCGTATCTGTCACTCGACCACGGTCGCGGGTGTTGCCAACACCTGGGGCTACGGCGCGATGACCAACTCCTACAACGACATCCACAATTCCCGCGCCATTTTCATCATCGGCGGGAACCCGGCGGAAGCCCATCCGGTGTCGTTGCTCCACGTCCTGAAGGCGAAGGAACAGAACAACGCACCGCTGATCGTCTGCGACCCGCGCTTCACGCGCACGGCCGCGCATGCCGATGAATATGTCCGGTTCCGTCCGGGCTCGGACGTCGGGCTGATCTGGGGCATTCTCTGGCACATCTTCGACAATGGCTGGGAAGACAAGGAATTCATCCGCCAGCGCGTCTGGGGCATGGATCAGATCAAGGAAGAAGTTAAGCGTTGGACGCCGGAAGAGACCGAGCGTGTGACGGGTGTTCCCGGCTCGCAGTTGAAGCGTGTCGCGCGCACCATGGCGAACAACCGGCCGGGGACCGTGATCTGGTGCATGGGCGGTACGCAGCACACCAACGGTAACAACAACACCCGCGCCTACTGCATCCTTCAGCTGGCTCTGGGTAACATGGGCGTTTCCGGCGGCGGTACGAACATCTTCCGCGGCCACGACAACGTCCAGGGTGCGACCGACCTTGGTGTGCTCTGCCACACCCTTCCGGGCTATTACGGCCTGACCACGGGGGCGTGGAAGCATTGGTCCCGCGTCTGGGATGTCGATTACGACTACATGCTGGGCCGGTTCCAGTCCAAGGACCTGATGGAAGCCTCCGGTGTTCCGGTTTCGCGCTGGATCGACGGTGTCTTGGAAGCCAAGGAGAACTTCCAGCAGCCCGACAATCTGCGGGCCATGGTCTTCTGGGGCCACGCGCCAAACTCTCAGACCCGTCTGAAGGAAATGAAGACGGCGATGGAGAAGCTGGACCTGCTGGTCGTGGTCGACCCGTATCCGACGGTCAGCGCCGTGCTGCATGACCGGAAGGACGGTGTCTATCTTCTGCCGGCCGCGACACAGTTTGAGACCCGGGGCTCGGTCACCGCGTCCAACCGGTCTCTGCAATGGCGTGATCAAGTCGTCGCACCGCTCTTCGAGTCGCTGCCCGATCACACGATCATGTACAAGTTCGCCAAGAAGTTCGGCTTCGCGGACGAGATGTTCAAGAACATCCCGGTCGAGAATGACGAACCCAGCATCGAAGACACGCTGCGTGAGATCAACAAGGGCATGTGGACCATCGGTTATACCGGCCAGTCGCCGGAACGACTGAAGCTGCACATGGCAAACCAGCACACCTTCGACAAGACGACCCTGCGAGCGCTGGGTGGTCCGGCCGATGGGGACTATTACGGTCTTCCTTGGCCATGCTGGGGAACAGCGGAACTGGGCCATCCCGGAACGCCGAACCTGTACGATCCGTCGAAGCCGGTTGCCGAAGGCGGTCTGACCTTCCGTGCCCGGTTCGGGGTGGAACGCGATGGGCAGAACCTGCTCGCCGAGGGTTCCTACTCCGTCGGTTCGGAAATCAAGGACGGCTATCCCGAATTCACGATGGCGATGCTGACCAAACTCGGCTGGGACAAGGATCTCACGGACGAGGAACGGGCAGCGATCGACGCCGTGGCCGGGGAAAAGACGAACTGGAAGGTCGACCTTTCGGGTGGCATCCAGCGCGTTGCGATCAAGCATGGCTGCGCGCCTTTCGGGAACGCCAAGGCCCGCTGCGTGGTGTGGAACTTCCCGGATCCGGTGCCGACGCACCGCGAGCCGCTCTACACGTCGCGCCGCGATCTGGTCGCCGACTATCCGACCTACGAGGACCGCGTCATGTACCGTCTGCCGACGATGTTCGCATCGATCCAGCAGAAGGACTTCTCGCAGGACTTCCCGATCATCCTCACATCCGGCCGCTTGGTCGAATACGAGGGCGGCGGGGACGAGACCCGCTCCAACCCGTGGCTTGCGGAGTTGCAGCAGGACATGTTTGTCGAGATCAATCCGCGTGACGCCAACAACCTGGGTATCCGTGACAAGGACATGGTCTGGGTCCACGGGCCGGAAGGCGCCAAGGTCAAGGTCATGGCGATGATCACCGAACGGGTCGGCAACGGCGTCGCCTTCATGCCCTTCCACTTCGGTGGGCATTTCGAAGGCGAGGACCTGCGCGGCAAGTACCCGGAAGGGGCGGATCCATATGTCCTTGGGGAATCAACAAACACGGCACAGACATACGGCTATGACTCGGTGACCAATATGCAGGAAACCAAGGCTACGCTGTGCCGGATCGAACGCGCTTGAGGAGACGTTTAAATGGCTAGAATGAAATTCCTCTGCGACGCCGAACGCTGCATCGAATGCAACGCTTGCGTCACCGCGTGTAAGAACGAGCATGAAGTGCCGTGGGGTATCAACCGCCGGCGGGTCGTGACCATCAATGATGGCAAGCCCGGCGAACGGTCGATCTCGGTGGCCTGCATGCATTGCTCGGACGCGCCCTGCATGGCTGTTTGCCCGGTCGATTGTTTCTACCAGACCGACGACGGCGTGGTGCTTCACTCGAAGGACCTCTGCATCGGTTGCGGCTATTGCTTCTACGCGTGCCCGTTCGGCGCGCCGCAATACCCGCAGGCGGGCAACTTCGGAAGCCGCGGCAAGATGGACAAATGTACCTTCTGTGCCGGTGGTCCCGAAGAGGACATGTCGCAATCCGAGTTCCAGAAATACGGCCGCAACCGCCTGGCCGAGGGCAAGCTTCCGCTCTGCGCGGAAATGTGCTCGACCAAGGCTTTGCTTGCCGGTGACGGGGACATCGTTTCCAACATCTACCGCGAACGCGTCGTCGCCCGTGGCTTCGGCAGCGGCGCCTGGGGTTGGGGCACCGCCTATGAACAGAAGGGCGGGTCGTAATCCGGCCTTCGCGGCTGCGTGACAGTTGATGGGGGAGGCGACCGTGCTTGGCAGGGTCGCCTCCCTTATCGCTTGGGCTTTGGAAAGGGATCCGGGGCATAAGTGCCGCCGAAATCCGAATCCTGTATTTTATCCGATAAAACAGACCGGTAGCGAAAAGGCTCAGTCTTCGTGTATGACCGGACTGCGGAGGGAAGAATGGAACGGTCGATGATCGCGATGAAAAGAATAACTGGCCTCTTGGCGCCCCTGGCGCTGGTTGTCGTTTTGCTGATGCACGCCTTGCCCGTTCAGGCGCAGGAGTCATCGTCGGTTCGCCCGCCGGACACGGCGGTCGGCGGTGCCGTCCCCGGCAATACTCTCGGCACCGCAAGTGACGCGGACCAGTGGCGCGCGGTTCAACAGGGTGCCACCGGAACGACGAGTGCCGGTGGTTTCAACGCCAATGTGCTGATCCAGAATCCGGTCCTGACGGCCGGTGAAGCTGCTGGGGCGTATGGCCGAACGGTCAGTTCCGGCATGCGTTGGCTTGAAATCCGGAACGGTCCGCTGCAGCAGTACGGCAGCTACGGCCTGGGTGCCATCATCGTCCTGTTGGTGGTCTTTTTCGCCGTCCGCGGGCGTATCAAGATCGATCACGGTCCTGCCGGAAAGACGATCGAGCGTTTCAAACTGATCGAGCGGATCGGGCACTGGCTGACGGCCGTTTCCTTCGTCCTTCTTGGACTCACCGGCCTCTGGATGCTGTACGGCAAGACCGTGCTGATCCCGGTGATCGGGCATGAGGCCTATGCCGCCATCGCTTATGTGGGCAAGCATATCCACCACTACTTCGGATTTACCTTCATGGTCGGCCTGGTCCTGATCTTCGTGATGTGGGTACGCCACAATATTCCGGACGTGACCGACCTGAAATGGGCCGCTATGGGCGGCGGCGTGCTGGTCAAGGGCGTTCACCCGCCTGCCAAGAAATTCAACGGCGGTCAGAAGATCATCTTCTGGGCGACGATCCTGGGCGGTGTTTCCTTGTCCTTGTCTGGTCTCAGCCTGATGTTCCCCGGTGAACTGCCGGCCATGTTCGCGAAGACCTTTGCGGCGTTGAACATGATCGGTTTCAACTTGCCGACGGAACTGTCACCGGTTCAGGAGCAGCAACTGTCGCAGTTGTGGCACACGATCGTGGCACTGGCGATGATCGTGATCATTATCGCGCATATCTATATCGGCTCCATCGGCATGGAAGGTGCCTTCGATGCAATGGGGACCGGTCAAGTCGATTTGAACTGGGCCAAGGAACACCACAGCCTCTGGGTCGAAGAGGTCGAGCGCAAGCACGCCGGGAAGATGCCAGCGGAATAGACGGTGCCGCCGGCGATCGCATCATGGTTTGTTTGCATCGGAATACAGGGACGGTCGGGGCGCTCTTTTGGGGCGTCCTGGCCGTTTTCTTTTCAAGCTTGTTGCCGGGCGCCGTGCACATCGCCCGCGCGGATCTTGTCGCCCATACGGCTCCCGTCCGGGACATCACTATTTCGAAGGACGGGAAGCGGGCTCTAACCACTGGTTTTGACGATCTCGTCATTCTATGGGACCTCGCGTCGAACGAACCGCGGTTGGAATTTGTCGGGCATGAAGCGGCGGTCAATGCGGCGGTTTTCCTTGATGAGGGCCGGATCGCCTCGGTCGGCGATGATGGTACCCTCCGGCTCTGGGATGCGGAAACGGCGAAGCCTCTCGCCACGATAGAGGCTCATTCGAAAAAGGCTGTCTCGGTGGCCGCGTCGCCGGACGGCCGATTAATCGCGACCGGCGCCTGGGATCGCCTGGCCAAGGTTTGGGACGCGACGACAGGCAAGGAAATCCGCAGCTTCGATGGCCACCGCGCCAGCGTGAATGTTGTCGCCTTTACGGGGGACAGCAAATTCGTTCTTTCCGGTGGCTATGGCGGCCACGTCTGGCTTTGGCCGGTCGATCCAGCGGGCGGAGAGGCCCGTTTGATCGCGTCGACCGGTTTTCCCGTCAACGATATGGCGGTGAGCGGCGACGGTAAGGTGCTGGTGGTCGGCGCGGCGGATGGAAAGGTACGGGCCTTCGATCTGTCGGATGGCTCGGAACGGCATGAGTATTCCGGGCATGAGGGGGCGGTCCTCGCCGTGGCGGTGAACCAAGACGGTTCGCTCATCGCCTCGGGCGCGACGGACGGCTATCTGCTACTTTGGGAAGGCGGAGACAAGCCTAAGGAACGTTTGCCCGTCGAATACTATCGCGCGGTCTGGTCCATTGCTTTCACTCCGGTGGCTGACCAGGTCTATGCCGCCGGCGTGGACAGCGTGGCCAGGGGGTGGTTCGTCGAAACCGGACAACCGATCGGCGGCGAAACGACGCCTTTCCAGCCGATCGAGCGTGTCAGCACCGCAATGAAGGATTCCGACGATATCGTCGAAAGGGGAAGTTTCCATTTCCGGAAATGCGCGGTATGCCACTCGCTTTCCGATGACGGGAAGCATCGCGCCGGTCCGACCCTGGACGGGATCTTCGGTCGAAAGGTCGGCACGCATCCGGGGTATGAGTACTCCGACGCGCTGACGGGGGCGGATATCGTTTGGACACCGGAGACAATTTCCCGTCTGTTCGAGGTCGGTCCGGACGTTATGCTCCCTGGCACCAAGATGCCGCTGCAGAAACTTCCAAAGAAGGAAGACCGGGACGCCCTAGTCGAGTTCCTGAAGGCAAAGACCGGCAACGGACCTGGCCAATGAGGCGTGCCGTCTGCAATGCCGTGACGGTTTGTCTAGTTCTTGCCGTTGTTGGCGTTTGTCCGGCTGTCGCGGAGGACCGTGTCTCGACGGTCGATAATGCCCTTCAATCGGTTGTCAGCGTATTGCCTCTTTGGCCGGGTCTGCCCCAGGGCGGCGGTCCGGATGTTCCCGCCGGCTCGGCGCCTGAAGGGACGGGTGTCGTGCTCGACGCGTCAGGCCATATCGCGACGGCTTTGCATGTGGTCGAGCGGTCTCTGTCGGTTTCGGTCCGGCTGCCGGATGGCAGGATTCTGCCCGCGGCCATCGTGGCGGGCGATCTGGCGACCGACATCGCCGTCCTCCGCGTAGACGCGGTGCTGCCGCCCTTCGAGGCGGGGGCGGATCCCCGGGTCGGTCAATCGGTATGCGCCATCGGCAATGCTTTCGGTTTCGACCTCTCCTTGTCCTGCGGCGTGGTTTCTGCGGTTCGGCGCACCGGAATGGGGTTCAACGCGATTGAGGATTTCGTTCAGACCGACGCGGCTATGAACCCGGGGGCGAGCGGCGGTGCCTTGATCGACGATCAAGGGCGCCTTGTCGGAATGCTGTCGGCCATTATCACGAAGGACTCGGATGCGGATGCCGGGTTCAATCTGGCGGTGTCGCACCAATTGCTGCGGCGTGTCACCACCGATTTGATCGCCGTCGGAAAAGTTGTTCGCAGCGTCAGTGGTGTCGGCTTTGCCGGTTTGACCTTGCAGGATCGCCGTGATGGATCTGGTGTGCTGGTACGGGCCGTCCGGCCCGGTAGCGGGGGAGCCGCTTCGGGCCTTCTTCCCGGCGATGTGATCAGACAGATTGACGGTCGACGAATGGATCGCCCCACGGACGCGATGACGGCGCTGTTCCTGCGACGTCCGGGTGATGGGGCGGAAATGGATTTTCTGCGGGATGGCGTTGAGATGACGACGCGGCTGGTCCTGGACGGGATGCCACAATAAGCAAGGATACGGTGGGGAGAATATCGGATGCGGCGGACCCTGTTTTTGCTCTGGTTGGTCGTCCTGTGGATGACGGCGTCATTCTCGCCGGTTCTGGCCGACAGCGTTCTTGAGCAAGGCAAACGCGTCGCGGATCAGCACTGCTCGCGGTGTCATGTCGTCGGAGAGGCCAATCGAATGGGCGGTATCGGTTCGACGCCCAGTTTTGCGTTGCTGCGCCGGATGAACGATTGGGAGGAGCGGTATTCCTCCTTCTTCGCGCGCAACCCGCATCCGGCTTTCGTCACGGTGGAAGGTTTGTCGGGCACCAGGACCCTGCCGCCCAACGCGGCGCCCATTACATTGACGGAGGATGAGGTCGCCGCGTTGATGGCTTATGTGCGGAGTATGAACGCGGAATAGAAAAGATCGCGCCGACCGGCGGCTTTTTCACGATTTTCCCTGGCGAGAGCCGCTGAATTTTGCCCAGGACGGTCTTCTATAAGGGATCCGCTGCTGGGAGGACGCCATTTGATACATTTCCAGGTATCATATCGCATCATTATTTTAACAAGGCGTTGATTGCGGACTATTCGGAAAGTGAATACTGTCCAACCATTCCTTAAAAGGCCGTATCACCCAGCCGGATATGACAGAAAACACGAACAGTTCCACAGACCTGCGTCCTGCCTTTAGGAGGGAATCCAGTTATCCGATTTCGTCAGCGGTAGTGTCAGGCATATACGTTTGCCTGGACGGTCTATGGTTCCTGCTGTCCGGACCGGTTGTATACGGAATCTATATCGGCGGCGATATGTGGTCGGCCGACCTTTATCCGGCGGCCGTTTGCTTTGTTTGGTTGGTCGGGCTTTTTCTTTTCAGATACAGCGGCTTGTATGATTTCAATGCGATCATGGCGCCGTTCGGGAACATGGCGCAGATCATCGTCTCCTGTGCGACAGCGTTTCTGTTCCTTATGGCGGTCTTCTTTTCGCTGAAGGTCTCCGAGGATATCAGCCGAGTTTGGACGTTCAGTTATGCGTCGACCTGCGTTGTGGGAATATTCGTCACCCGCGTCATCGGGTATGTCGTCATTAACCATTTGGCCAATATCGGGGTTTTCGCGCGCAATGTGTTGATTGTTGGCGGTGGCAGGCAGGCCGAGCGCTTGCTGGAACAGTTGGACAAGGAAAAGCCCCGTTTCAATAACGTGATAGGCGTTTTTGACGATCGGCACGCCCGCATCGGGCCCAGCGTTGCGGGTATTCCCGTCCTTGGTAATCTCGACCAAATGATGCGTTTCGTCCGTTCCAACCGCGTAGACGATATCATTGTGACTTTGCCGTGGAATGCGGATGAGCGGCTCATGTCGATCATCAGTCGCCTACGGGAATTGCCGGCGAACATCCATCTCGGATCCGACCTCGTCGGGTTCCGTTTTCCGTATCGGCCGTCGCCGAACCACTTCATTGGAATTCCAATGATGCAGGTCGTGAAGACGCCCCTTTCAGGGTGGAACATCGTCGTCAAATGGCTTGAAGACCGAATTCTGAGTGCTCTTCTGATCTTGCTTTTCGCACCAGTGCTTGCCGTCGTTGCAATTGCGATACGACTGGAAAGCCCGGGGCCGGTGATCTTTCGGCAGAAGCGCTATGGTTATAACAACGAGATTTTCTACATCTTCAAGTTCCGTTCGATGTATCACGGCGGGAAGGTGCCTGAGAAAACCGTACAAGCCACCAAGGACGATCCGCGGATCACAAGGGTTGGGCGGTTCATCCGTAAGACCAGCCTCGATGAACTACCGCAATTGTTCAACGTGCTGTTCGGAGACATGTCTCTGGTCGGGCCGCGGCCGCATGCAGTCGACCACAATGAAGAATACGGCGCGCTGATTACGGGGTATTTCGCGCGCCACCGTGTGAAACCGGGAATAACCGGCTGGGCGCAAATCAACGGCCTTCGCGGGGAAACCGATACGCTGGAAAAGATGGAGGCGCGCGTCCGGTATGATACCTATTATTCGGAAAACTGGTCGCTTTTCTTCGATCTACAGATCCTTGCGCGCACGGCGATCGTTGGCTTTGTTAGCAAGAACGCTTATTGACCTTTGAGACTTGGCTCCCCGCCTGTCAGCCTGAATCCAGGACCCACGCATGATCGTCACGGAAACGAAAATTCCCGAAGTTAAACTGATTGCCGCGAAGAAGTTCGGGGATGAACGCGGATTTTTCTCCGAGACATTCAATCTGGAACGCTATCGCAATGCCGGCATATCGATGGACTGCGTGCAGGACAATCACTCTCTTTCTGGGCCCATCGGCACGGTGAGGGGGCTGCACTTTCAGATCCCGCCGAAGGCGCAGGCAAAGTTGGTGCGCGTCATACGCGGTGCCGTGTTGGATGTGGCGGTCGACATACGCAGAGGTTCGCCAACCTACGGCAAAAATGTGAGCGTGGTCATATCTGCGGCCGAGTGGAACCAACTATATATCCCAAAGGGGTTCGCGCACGGCTTCTGCACCTTGGAGCCGGACACGGAATTCCTGTACAAGGTGGATGACTACTATTCGCCGGAACACGAACGGGGACTCCAATGGGACGATCCAGATCTCAGCATTGATTGGCCCGTCGACGGGAGCAAGGCGCTCTTGAGCGCCAAGGACAAGGGGAATCCGGGATTGTCGGAATTGCCGGACTATTTCATTTACGGGGAAGAGGGATAGGCCTGTGACCGAAACCATTTTCGTTACCGGCGGTGCTGGGTTTATCGGGTCCGCTGTGGTCCGTCTGTTGATCGAAACGACTGACTACAATGTGGTGAATGTCGATAAACTGACCTACGCGGCGAACCTATCATCCCTGCTGCCTGCATCGGACAGTCCGCGTTATACCCTGGAGAAGGCGGATATCTGCGATGCGCAAGCGGTAAATGCGCTCTTCGCGAAGTATCAGCCTAGCAAGGTCATTCATTTGGCGGCGGAATCCCATGTCGACCGATCGATCGACGGTCCCGCCGAATTTATTCAGACAAATATCAACGGCACCTTTGTGTTGTTGGAAGCCGCGCTGAAATATTGGAAGGGATTGGACGACGCCTCGAAAGGCCTTTTCCGCTTTCTGCATGTGTCGACGGACGAAGTGTACGGTTCGCTAGGGACGGAAGGTTATTTCCACGAAGAGCATCAGTATCAGCCTAATTCGCCCTATTCGGCCAGCAAGGCGGCCTCAGATCATCTGGTGCGCGCCTGGCACGAAACCTTCGGTTTGCCGACCGTGATAACGAACTGCACGAACAATTACGGTCCTTACCAGTTCCCTGAAAAGCTTATCCCGGTGGTGATCCTGAAGATCTTGAAAAGGGAACGGATCCCAGTTTATGGCAAGGGTGAGAACATAAGAGACTGGCTCTACGTCGAAGACCATGCACGCGCGCTCTGGCAGGTCGTCAACGAGGGGCACCTCGGCGAGACTTATTGCATCGGAGGTGAGTGCGAAAAGCGGAACATTGAGGTCGTTCAAGCGATCTGCAATCTGATGGACGAACTGGCGCCAGATGCAGAACGAGGAAAGGCGAGAGACCTTATTTCCTTCGTCACCGACCGACCGGGCCATGACCAGCGTTATGCCATGGATATCGGTAAGATACGCCAGGAGCTCGGTTGGTCGCCCGCGGAGACCTTCGAATCAGGACTGCGTCAGACGGTCAGCTGGTATCTCGAGAACCGTGATTGGTGGCAGGCAATCCTGGATAGCCGCTATGCCGGTGAACGTTTGGGAACCGGTCAGAAGCAAGCCGGGTAAGCTAGGCGGTTAGGTGGGGTAGGGACGTGCGTATCCTTCTATTCGGCCCGAACGGCCAAGTCGGCAGCGAATTGCGAGCGCTTTCCTGGGAACGTGGTCTGGAACTCATACCGGTCGGGCGTGACGATGCAGACCTGTCGAAGGCCGGTTCTGCGGAGGAGGTCATCCGTCGTGAAATGCCGGACGTGGTTGTCAACGCGGCGGCCTATACCGCGGTGGACAAGGCCGAGAGCGAGCCGGCGCTTGCGAAAGCAGTGAATGCCGATGCACCGGGCGGCATGGCCCGCGCCTGTGCGGATCTGGGTATACCATTGATCCATGTATCAACCGATTTCGTCTTTGATGGGACCAAGGCTGGCCCATATGCGGAAGATGATCCGACGGCCCCTCTTTCTGTTTACGGACAGTCGAAACTCGACGGAGAAGCGGCGGTAAGGGAAACGCTTCCGGCCCACCTTATCCTGCGCACTGCCTGGGTGTTTTCGCCATACGGGAACAACTTTCTGAAGACCATGCTGCGATTGGGCGCGGAACGCGATCAACTGGGCATCGTCAACGATCAAACTGGCTGCCCGACCTCGGCCGCAGGGATCGCGCGAACCATCCGGACCGTGATCGACAGGCTGCATTCCGGTGAAGCCCTACAGCCGGGAACCTATCATTACTGCGGGGATGAACCGGTAACGTGGTTCGGGTTTGCCAACGCGATTTTTAACGCAGCGGGCGACCGATTGCCGGGCGGGGTCACGGTCAACCCGATCGGTACGGCCGATTACCCGACGCCGGCGCACCGGCCGGCGAATTCCGTCATGTCTTGCGCAAAGATACGGTCGGTATACGGTATTGAACCGGACGATTGGCGGCACTCTGTCATGGCCGTCGTCGACCGGCTTTTGGAAAATGTGTCTTGAGTAGGGGAGTGTAGCGGTGAAGGGCATCATTCTGGCTGGCGGCAGTGGAACCCGCCTTTATCCGGCAACCCATGTCGTCAGCAAACAGTTGCTGCCTATCTATGACAAACCGCTGATCTATTATCCTCTCAGCAGTCTGATGCTCGCTGGCATTCGTGACGTGCTGATCATCACCCGGCCCGACGAGGCGCATCATTTTGAACGCGTTCTAGGTGATGGCTCACAATGGGGGATGAACATCCAATACGCTGTTCAACCGGAGCCGAAAGGTATCGCTCAAGCCTTCCTGATCGGGAAGGAATTCATCGATGGTAGCCCGACGACACTCGTCCTTGGTGATAACATCTTCTATGGGCACGGCATTCCGGAAACTCTTTATCGGATGACCCAGTCGAAGAAGGGCGCGACGGTGCTGGCTTACTGGGTTAACGACCCGGAACGCTACGGCGTGCTTGAATTTGACCAATCCGGCAAGGCGATCGGCATTCAGGAAAAGCCCGATCCTGCGCCCTCGAACTGGGCCGTTACGGGCTATTATTGCTATGACGAACGGGTCGTGGATATTGCGGAGAACCTAAAGCCGTCTGCGCGTGGTGAACTGGAAATCACGGATGTGAACGCCTGGTACCTCGAGAAAGGCGATTTGGCGGTTGAAAAGCTCGGCCGAGGCTATGCCTGGTTCGACACCGGCACTCATCAATCCATGCTGGATGCCTGCAATTTCGTTGCCCTTCTGGAGGCTCGGCAGGGCATGAAACTCGCCTGCGTTGAGGAAATTGCCTATCACATGGGGTACATCAGCTTAGAGAAACTGCAGGAACATGCGGAATCGTTGAAGAAATCTGGCTATGGGCAGTATCTGCTGTCGGTTTGCAGCGGGCAGCGCTAATCTGGGCATGGGACACTTCGACCCGGTTTCAAATGGAAATCTGAAATCGTGACGGACTTTTCATTGAGAGTGTCCATTAGTTCTATTTCCTGGGCAGTAACTTTTTCATTATGGAGCGAGACTACGAATATCTTCCCCCTTATTAAGCACGGTCCCAATTACATTCGTGTTCTGCAAAAGATTCAACGAAGCTTTTACTTCCGATTTCGTCGACTGGCCGCTGGCGACGACAAGAAGGACACAATCCACCTGAGGCAGGAATGCCAATGCGTCGTCCGTTGTCAGGAGTGGCGGAAGATCGAAGATAACCATTCGAGACTCGTAACGGTTTCTAATATCCGAGACCATCTCCTGCATTTTTCTGGTCATGAGCGTTTCAGCTGCGTTCAGCACCGCTTTGTGGTTCGGTAGAAGTGTCAAACGCGGAATACCAGGGTTCACGAAAACGTCGGAGAGGGAAACGTCGCCGTTCAGGAAATCAACGAGGGATACCGTTTCCGGCAGGCCCAGATACTCGGCGACTTGTGGGTCTCTCAGATCGAAGTCGGCCAACAGGACGGTTTGCTCCGTTTGATGCGCGATACTGAACGCAAGGTTCAGGCCGACAGTTGTCTTGCCGCAGCTGGCTGTGGGCGACGTAATAGCAAGCGTCCGCCAGCCGTGATCGCGCATAATCCTCAAAACCTGCGTGCGAAGGCGATCAAAACTGACCGTCCGGACATCTGATTTGCTGAACGATATGATCCGGTTTCGTTCCAGTTGGTTCGGATCGAGATGAACTACTCGCGTTTGCTTGTATTTGATCGCGGCGACGGGATTGTCGGCTGTGCTGGTGGTCGGCAGAGCCGAACCGGCCGTCTGTGTCACCGGGGGCTGCTCAACAGCACCCTCACCCCTTCCTGTTTCGGCCGGGACGAGTGATCCTGCAGCCTCTGCCGCCGTCTCATCGGCCCCGGATTGCCGGGCGGCGGTCGTTAACGAACCGGCCGTCTGGTCACGGGGCTCTTGGCGCTTCTCCTGCGCTTCGTTTTCTTCGCGCTGCGCCCTGGCGCGCATCACTGCTTCTTTTATCCGCTCCACCTATACCTCGTCCTAATCACCAGCCAAAAATCCGTCGCCGCACGTCGTCATCGATGCGTCATTTGCTAACGAAGACCGTGCACCGACACCTCAATATACCTAACTTCACCAAGCTTAAATCTCCTGAGCCAATTGTTTGATCAAATCCCATATATTCTCAGCCCACGAGAGCGCACTTTGGAAAGCCCAACGAGCGGTTTCCGCCACAACTCCCTCCGGTGCCGATATGATCAACCAAACTTCATCGAGCGAGAGAAAAAAGTAATGTACGACGACTAACCCCGCTATCGCGATCAGGAGCATAGCCCATGTTATTCGTCGCGCGATGCGGGGCTTGGGCTTTGGTGCCCTTTTTGCGGGAGATGGTGGAGGGTCGTCATTGTCCCTTAGATGGCTGTCAGGCTCTTGCGAACCGGAGCTGTCTCCAACATTCGTCGTTTCGACAAGCTCCAACTCATCTTTGATCTCCAGCTCGCCTGCAGGCTCTTCCTCGTAATCGTCACGGTGCTGCAGGAGGGGGCCACCGACTGCCGGTTCTTCCGGGTGCTCTTCCTGTCTCGGCTCGCTCTCGGGTTCTAGCCGATCGTGATCAATATCTGCTACGGAGACTGCTCCGGCGAGGGCGTCAGTGTCATTCGACTCCTCAACATGACCAGAGTTTCGCGACCCTAGATCGTTGACAGGATGGCCTTCTCGGAAGGCTTTGTCCGATTTTGCCTTCGCCAATGCCTCTCTAATCTTCTCCAAGTCTGAAGGCCCTTATTCATCAAGGTGCAGAGTGCTTCAGGTAAATCGAGCCATGACCTTATAGAAAACTTCGTCGAGCGGCATGTAAAAGACATGGATCGCCCCTAAAGCTGCGAAAACTAACACGATCCCGCCAAGAGCGATAAGAAACCGTGTTCGCTTGCGTGTTCTGCTTTCCTGCGCCGTTACGATATAGGGAACAATTGCGAGTGGCTCTACCATCATTACTGAGGTCAGCATGTTCGCGCCGCGAATGCTGCCGTCAATAAATTCGATCCCGACTATACCGGCAACACCCGCCGCCAAGGACAGAGCGAAGCCCATCATGACCATTTTCTTGCGGTTGGGTTTGATCGGCTCATCAGGAAGCGTGGGTGGTTCCACCAAGACAAACCGTTCCGCCTTACTGGCTTCTTCAACATTCTCCGCAATCTGAGCTTCCATCGCCTTGGCGCGGACTTCGTTGTATTTTTGCTGGGCGTTCTCGTAGTCGCGATTAAGCGACCTTAATGCACGATCCACGAGAGGTGTCTGCAGGATAGTTTGTTCAACTTCCCTCAGTCGGTCACGAAGCGCTTGTTTTTGCTCTTCCAAGGACGCTATTCGCTCATTCGTCACTCCAATTTTTGCTTCGACATTGGCTACGTTCAGCTTGAGTTCCGCCTTCGCGCGCTCTCGCTCAACCTTCGCCTGTTCCTCTGCCAGAGAGGCCTGCTGCTGCTGCCTCAAGACCCGCGGGTCAACGCCTTCCATTGCGGCAAGCCTTAGAGACTCTTTGAGTGCGTCAATTTCAGCGGTCAAAACCGTTACTCTCGCCGAATTGCCTGCGTCTTCTTCCGCTTTCCGTTCGTCTTCCAGACGCTGGATTTGAACTGCCGTACCGGAAACGCCCCCCTCGGCAATGATTTGGTCCTCCAACTCTTCAATTTGGCGCGACAAATACTTCAGGTCCGGATGGGACGGGGCATACTTTGCCTTGGCTGTCTTGTATTCAGCCTTGAGCGCCTCCAGTTCGGGGTTTGCCAGATCCAACGTCTCAATCGACGTGTCCGTCTCAAACGGCAGCATAACGGGAGGCGGGTTAAACTGCCCTAGACCAGATTTCAAGGCAGCCAATTGGATGTCGAGGAACCGCAGTTCTTCCTGATGCGCTTTGATTTCTCGGTTCGTTTCCCTGATTTGGTTCTCTGTCCGTTCTCGAATTCCGATCCGAATGTCCAGGTTTTCGGGCAAGGCGGAGGCATTTTCCTGTTTGTAGTTCGCGATCTTGGACTCGATCTCGGCGAGATGATCTTCGAGTTTCTGTGCTTCCTGGTTCAGGAAGTCCGTTGTTTCAGTCGCGATCTTTGTGCGTGTTTTGACGTTTTCATCCATGAACAGCGTCACGATCTCATTGGCGACACGCGCGGCGATCTGCGGCGAGCCGTGTTCGAACGAGACCGTAAACGCAATCGTCTGGGCGCCGCGGCCGCCGCCCGAACTGACGAAACTAACGCGGGATGATGAGCGCATCCTCGAGACGATTTCCGTAGAAGAAAGCTTTCCGTCACCGCCACGAAACACGCCGAACTCATTGGCTACCCGGATCAGATTCGTTCTCGTCATGACCCGCTGTTTGATGACTTCGATACGCTCTCTTGCAGCGCTGTCAACAGAACCGGCGACGATTTCCTTGGAGATTTGGGGGGACTCGATAAGGATAACCCCGGTTGACTGATACAGGGGCGGCAGAAGCGTCGCGACGCCTATGCTGGCGCCGAAGAGCAACACGAAGGGGACCAGCAGAAAAAGCCACCGTTTTTTGAGTATGGTTACATAGTCTGATAATTGGAATTCAGTTTCCATGAGTTATAGCTCACTTGGTAAATACATGCTGTATCGAGACTGTCCGGCACTTAAAATCAATTGAACGGATGAGTATAGGTCACGGCCACAGTTGCGCGTCTCGTGTTTACCGATCCCTGATTGTCGGTGTCCTCCCATAGTTCCCGATAGGAGAAACGAGCGTTTAGATTTTCCGCAAATGTCCAATTTAGGAACGGATCCGCGCGATACTGCATCTCTTTAGTGGTTCCGGCGAGGTTTTCTGAAATCGATTGTACGACGTTCACTGTAAATCCTAGCACGACGTCAGGGCTTACGTCGTGAGACATATTGAAGCCGAGCCGACGCGCTTCAAGGTCATCGTTTTCCCGCCATAGGCCGTCAATTCCCGCGCGTGTGGTCGCGGACAAAGCATGCGCAATATCAAACCCCAATGACCTGCTTTCCCGCAATTCTCCATCGTCACTAGGGGTGACATCCCTGTTTCCGGTCAACCGAAGTACGTATTCTTCGAAGGTTTTTTCGTAGCTGGCATCGAAAGTCACCTTACGCTCGCTGCCGGTTCTCAGCATGCCAACGGTCAGGTTGTAAGTGCTGGTATCGTTCAGCTGATGATTAATGCCCATGCTCGTTTCGATCACATTCGTCGGCTCTGTATCCGCTGGTTCGAATTTCCGATATTCAACGCGCGGCGTAATCGTAATGACATCACTCCAGTCATATGACACGCCCGTAGCCACGGTCGTATTCGTGAAATCGGTGGAGTTGCCGCCGGAAAACGAAACGGCCCGAAACGAATCCTCCAGGAATAGCGACATTCGATCGGACCAATCGTACTCGAAACGCGTTGTGAGACTAACGTCATCCACCTGCACATCATTGCTGACCGAAGCGCTATCGGCATCCGTCGTCAATTCGTTATCATTGAACTCCGTATTGTCGAACGCGCTCAGTGAGTAGTCCAAACTACCGGACAGGCGCACACGATCCAGATCGACATCCCCGGCGACGGTCGTATCGTAGCGCAAGGAATCCGGCGTTATCGTTTCATCGCTGGTTCGGACGAAAGTGGCTCCGAGATCGAAATCGAGACCATAAGTCTCTCCGTCCCATTCACCGACCCATCCCGGAGACAATTGCCGTTCAGCTACATGCGTCTTATTGCTGCGCCGAAGTTCCGGGTTTGTCTCATAAGATCCTTGGATCGAAAGCCTGCCGGTCGACGTAAAATCTGCGGCATTTGCGCCGTGGGAGAGGGCACCGAACGTGGCGATCGTGGTCAATGGGCAGGTCGATATACAAACTGCCAAGCGTAAGACTCGCACGGAGTCCTTGCGTCTTTCGCTTCGGTGCCTTCGACTCGCCAGCATTTTCCAGAAACAACTCTATTTTAGGGGATAATGATTACATCCCCGGGCTGGAGCAGCATTGTTGCCTTTTCCGCGTTTTTACCGTCGACCAGATCATCGTAATCGAAGGAAATGTATTCGGCGGTGGCGCCTTGCCCGCGCAGAACCTTGATTTCGTCCAGTTCCGCAAAGCGGTCGAATGCACCCACCACGCTTAAAATCTGTGAGATTGTGGTCGGTGCACTCATAATGAACGGGCCGGTTCCGGCTGCTTTCCCCACGACGAAAACCCGGTTGCCGGTAACGGCACTGACAGACACAGTCACGACCGGTTCGGCGAGGTAATCGCTCAGCTTTTCCACCAGAAGCGCTTCGACCTGCGGTGTCGTCAGTCCTTGCACATGCACACGACCGGCTAGCGGAAAGGTAATATTGCCGTCCGGTAGGATCGTCAGCTCCCTATCGAGGATTTCCTCCCGCCACACCGAAATCTGCAACTGGTCTCCTGGAAGCAGCTTGTAGCCATCGGTGTCGTCGGCATTTGCCGAAGCTGCCAGAGCAACAACCTGCATAAAAGCCGCGACGAGCAGAAGAGTAAGTCGTGACACGTGAACAACTCCGTCTGTTACAGAACGTCCGTCGCCAGTTAATTCATATGCTGGCACAGACTCCACCTAGTACTTAACATGCAAAGGAACCCTGCCGAAACCAAATCTTTGTACTATCAGGGACATAGTCTTCGCTGATTCTAGAAAACTGTAAGTAAGTATAGTTTCCCGCGAACATCTACCGATTTAAATTAGATTATCCTGATTATAGCGGCCTTGCTGGTCAGGGAGACCCCGCAGCATTCTCTAGATTTAGTGAAAAATTGGTGAAGATGGAACGCCAGGCCGCACTATTCTTGGCGAAAGCACTTGGCATCAACAGGTGGACCGAAAGGTCTGGGTTCTTTGCCTCTGTCGGCTGCCAACGCTGGGGGCCGATTCATAGGGACAACGATGACCAATCCTGGCGATTCTCCTGGTATCAACAGAATACGGGAGTGGCTACCCGAGCTCACAACAATGACACGGTCGATCATTGCATGCCATCGTTCAACCGCTAGGCCCTTTAGCTCCGTTTAGCAGCCGCAAGTCTATAGTGCCTAGTAGAACCTGTATTCTAGAGAACAGCACTTTATCGGCTTGATGTAAGTCTCACTCTTCAGACTGCTTCAGCTGTTTTTCCGCTCGTGCCTGCAACACATGCTGCTGAAATCCCTCTGCGGCATGTATGGTTTCAGCCCTCATTTCGTAGTTTCTCGGTGCCGAATACACTGCAAGGCATAAGACCAGCGGCAAAAGGAAAGTGCGCGCTTTGCCCCTGGTTCCGAACGCTGCGATCATTACGAGCGTTGGCATCCAATGCAATGAGTAGATAAATGTTTCACTTGTTCCATAAAGGCAGTGAAGAACAAATTGCCCACAGACGAACAAGGCGAGTACTGGCCCAACCGACCGTTCCCCTCTCTCGCGACACGCGTGATAGAACCCGTAACAAAGTATAGAAAGCCAAACGCCCCAAGCCGCGAACACGCTCACATTGATTGACTGACTGACGTCACTACTCAATCTCAACGTCGGATAAGTTCGTTCCTTCCACGTGGCAATTCCTTCCTGCACTGCAAGAGGAGAAAATGAGTCGAAAACGAACTGACGCATGGCAAAGGGCCAATTGGCGGGCCTGATGTATCTCTGTTCTTCAACTAGATCCAAGAAGAACCCAGCGCTTGGGAAGAGAAACTTTTGTACTGACCAGATAGCAGCAACAACAACCAGCGCCTTTGCAGCGACTACCGCCGCGTTTTTGATGCCGAGAGAGTAGGAAGTGCTGGCAAGTCCCGCCATCCAGTTCGTCGTAGTCAATGACAAACTCACAATGTTCGCGACCAAATGCCAGTGATGGTTCGAACGAAGCATCGGGACAGACAGAATAAGGAACGGGACCAAGATCGTCGTGGCGCCAAAAGCAAAGCTCTCAGGTATGTGCGCCCAAAATACAAAAGAGCCGCTGGAAACTAACAAAGAAATGAATATCAACGAATCTAAATGACGCTTTGTAATAGCGTACAGAAGGTAATACGTCGCAATTATTAACATTCCCGCATTGATTGCCGCCATTAGAGAGAATGCAGTGATCTTCTCCAAGCCCAATTTCTTGTGCATCGCTATGGTTGGTACCGATACACCGATTGAAAATAATGGATGGACTTTTGTTCTGTAATGATCGCTGAACCGGTCTGTGATGTTGTCCCAAATTCTAGGTATGTCGGACCCAAAATAGGTGTCCTGTAGCTCCCAATCCAATAAGACCGCTGGTAAAGAAGTTGCCGATTGATAAACGAATACAGCGCAAGATAGTGCTGCTAGAGCAGCAATTGATATTCTTAGACTGTACTGAGCGAGTAATCCCCTGACAGTCTCGGCTCCGCGCGGGATCAGGTTACGCGGCTTTTCTTGTTGTGTCCTCCTTTCCGTTTTTGGGTTTTGTCAGACCGTCGATGAAGACGGTTATTGGCGTCCTTCCCTTCATGTTGCGGCCCTGGTGCGGTCGCTTGGTGTTGTAGGTTTCGAGGAAGGCGTCGAGGTCTTCCTGCATCTCGTCCACGCTCTCGTAGAACTTGGTCCGGCCCATGACGCGGAAGTGCTCGTCGAGGAGCGTCCTGTGGAGACGTTCGACGTAGCCGTTGGACTGCGGCCGGCGCACCTTGGTGGTGCGGTGCTCGATCTCCTCCAGTTGCAGGAAGAGTTCGAAGGGGTGCCGGTCGGGTCGACCGCAATATTCGCGGCCATTGTCGCTGAGGACGGTGGTGATCTTCGCGCCGTGGGCCTCGAAGGTGGGGATCACATCGTTGTTCATGACGTGGACCGCGGTGACCGGGAGCTTCGATGTGTAGAGCCTGCCCCAGGCGTAGCGCGAGAAGCAGTCGATGACGGTCTGAAGGTAGACCTTGCCGATCCCCTTCAAAGTGCCGACGAAGAAGGTGTCGACAGCCACCAGGTCGCCGGTGTGCCTTGTCTCGATATGGCGCTCCCGGAACTCTGGACTGAACCGCTCCAACAGCCGAACCTGCTCGGGCGTCAGGTCGATCTTCCGACCGGACACATGCTTCTCCAGCCGAAGCAGGCGCTCATGTCGGGTCAGAAGGTTGTGTCGCGCCCAGACACCCCGGACTCCGCCGGAGGAGACTTGGATTCCTTTCAGCACCAGTTCGTGAGCGACCCGCAGCGGTCCGTGGCTGGGATGGGCGAGCGCGTGGTCGAGCACCGCCTGTTCGACTTCCTCCGACACCCGGTTCGGATGCGGCCCCCTGGCGCCGGGCAGACGGTCGATCAGCCCTTGGGCGCCATAGGTCTGAAAGTTCCGGCGGATCTCATAGAACTGCTGGCGGGAATATCCCATGATCCGGCACGCCTTCGAGACGTTGTCCAGATCAGTCGCCAATTCCAGCAAACTCAGCTTGCGACGTGCTACTTTGTCCCTCGTGGTCATGTCTTGCTCCTGAAGGTTGGATGTTGTCTTCGCAAACAAATCCTAACCCCTTCGCGGAGCGGCATGGCCACACCTCTTTCCGACTCTCAATGCCGGACCAGGATGGACCTAACTGTCAGGGGAATACTGTCTCAGCTCACTTAGACGTTGGCCCGTTTTTCCTTCGTAACACTCACGGATAATCCTCCACGCGATGTTCATCGGGCTAGATCCCGTCGGACTACCAAACAAGTTCGAGTATTGCTGGCATTTCGCGTCGCAAGCAGTTGGTTGAATGTTGTTTGATCATTCATTTGGTTGCAGCAGGTTTGAGGGAGAATCCTTAGGTAGTATTAATATTAGTGCAGATTACAAAAAAATGTAAGGGGATTTGGATGCAAGTGGGGTTCCACGTGCGCACAGATGAATCGGACCTGGGAGCTCTACAGGTGAATAGCCGCTGGAGACGGTTCTTAATTTGTGCTTCAGCGATTTTTGTTGAGCGGGCTATGCTGTGAGGCTGGTTGGCGCTACCAAAGATAATAGGCGTAGCTACGAAGAGTTTGCTTCAATTCTGCTATACATCCCGGCACAGAGGCCACTTACCCTGCGGCGTTTTTCGTGCCGGAAGCGATCTCTTGTGCTGGAGTATTCGGCTTAAGCCGGCGGCCGCGCAATGCATGGGCCCCGAACTGATGTCGTGGATTGAGTTCGTGTTCGTCTGGCGTTTGAGATCGCTCTCTCAGGGCCGGCCGAAGTTGGTGTACCATAGCCTCCGCCTGGTCCTTACAGTCGGCATGGTGTTTTTGGAGGGGCTGGCAACATCTTCGGGGATACCCGGATGATGTACCGCTCAAGCCGAAGTCTTCGGTCGACAAATACGTTGTGCTACTTGTCAACCTCTGCCTGCCAACGACTTCAGTGTCTTACCGGTCGCCACCGTCCTACCGCCGGAACCGGCGTTGCTCAAATGAAGCGAGCATGCTCCCACCGCTTTGAGAGGATAATTTAATTCCCTGCCCTTCCGTCGAATTTCCGAAACATGTCGACCGGTAGCAGAGGCAACAGGAACAGATACTCTGACCACAAACGCGCTGTTCCACTACGCGTTCCGCCTGCGCCGTTAGAATGGTGAATTGACGGCGTTGGTCACTATCCTCAACTGACAAAAGCAGGCAGGGAAGAGGCAGACGGGGTCACAAAAAAAGAAATGAGGGGTTTCCCCCTCATTTCTCAATTTCATTGGTAACCAACCGGATGCTTAACGGGGCCTCATTGAAAGCATCAGGCTAGCCCCGTTGGTTGGTCTTACGCACCCAGGCGACGACGTCCCAGGAAACCGAGGCCGAGCAACGCGCTGACCAGCAGCATCAACGGAGCCGGAAGCGGAACGTTGGTAACCGTAACCGTGTAACTCGGATTGTTTTCACCGGGCGTTACAAACGCGCTACCCGAAACGATCGCGAGAATGTTGGTCGCACCGGCAAGATCCTTCAGGAACGGCTGATCGCCAAGAACTGGGACCGGGTTGAAGTTCGCATCACCAGTTACGCTGTCCGTGAAGGACTGGGTCGAAATCACGGAAGCCGTGTTCAACTCGGTCTGGCCAATCGAGAACACGCCGGCAGAAGATGAGCCAAGACCCGTCACGTCGACAAAGGTGACGCGGAAGTCGAGAAACCCGATATCGGAGAACGACGTCGGGAAAAATTCCTGCAGCGATACGCTGAGGCCGACCTTACCGGACAGCGACGTGTCGAAATAGAAGGCATTGCTGAACCCGTTCGAACCGCCAGCCTGCTGAGCTTGTGCGACAGACTTGTCGGCCGTGCTCAACACGCGGTCGTTTACGTTAGTTGACACGTTGTCATAAGTGATCGCGCCGAAGTCGAATTTACCCGAAGTGAGCAAGTCATTTCCGAAGTCATTTGCTTTGAAATCACCGTCGGCAATATGGCCGAAGTCGGCGACCAAGGTCGAAATGTTGACCGGCACGGCGTTCGCGGAACCGGCCGCGAACAGTGTAAGAGCAGCTACGCCAGCCGCGCCTACGAGTTTTTTGCATGAAAGCATAATAAAGACCCCCTTGGAGTACAGTGAAGTGGAACCTCAACGACGCTTTGGGTGTAACATGGGCTCGTTGCAAGTCAATTGACGGCGCAGACTACATATTCAACTGCTGTTAATAATGCTCGGGACTTTGGATAAAACCTGCAAAATGACAACGGTGGTTAATAATCAGACCGATTTCGCACAAATTTGTGCTCGGTTACGCTCTTCGTTTCCGCAACATATCATCCCGGATTGATGATGTGACTAGTCGGAGAACCGCGCACATAATGGGAAAGAGTTGTATTCCGCGGTTGGGCTAACCGGGGACGGCCGTATTCGGTCCGAACGAAAGTGTCAGTAACCCGGGTTTTCTGTCGACAGTTGCGGGCGATACACGGTTTTTCGAACAATCCCCTCGAATGTTGTCGATGGATCGATTGGCGGGACTGTAACGATGCACCGGTTACCGATTTCGACTGCATATCAATCCTGACGGTGGCTTGATCGAAAACAAGTTCTCTCGCGATAGAGTGTTGCAAATCCTTGGCGATGAAAGCGCTCTAAAGCATGATTGTATAAAACGGAGCCATGCCGTCGTGCGATGCAACCTTCAATTTCTTTTGGCGATCTTCGTCTGTGGTGTTGTCTTTTTGTCGGGGAGGGAGGCGCGGGCGGAAAGCCGGCTCATCCTTAACGACGAAGGGCTTTTCAAGTTTGAACACGAGTCAGTTGATGTTGTCTCCTCGCGCTTTGTTTTCTGGCGGGACGAATGGAAATGGGTCGGGCTGGGCCTGAAGCAGCAAACCAATTCGGGCCAACGGTCTTTCGGAAACAGCAATGGTACTGAATGGCTGTCGCTGCAAACTGATGTCCCGGCAATCTCATCAATGGAACTGTCCTGGACGATCAATATCGATTTGCCGCCGACTTCGGAGGGACGCGTATACGGCGGCATATCGTTCAGATTGAATACACGGCCTTTTTCTTCAGATGGGGCAGACCTTTGGCCGGTTTTGGATGAAGATCAAAAAGGGTGGCGTCTGAAACTGGGCGATGCCGGTCCCACCTTGACGGTTCGATTCGACAGGCAGCCCGTTAAAATTGCTTTCGAGCGGGGTGGGCCCAAAGAAATCAGAGCTTACCTGGTGGCCAAGAAGGAAGCGTCCGCCCAGCAATCGATCGAGATGAAGGTCAGTTTGGACGGCGTGGAGGACGCTGCACTCGCTCAACGCCCGGAGTTCGAACCCGTCGACAATACGAAGTGGCGCAAGGGGATCGTCGCATGGGATCGTTTCCCGGTCGATTTGAGTTTTTTGAACTCGGATCATCTTCCTGCTGGTCGGCATGGTCGTGTCAGGTCGGATGGTGACCGTCTGGTATTTGGAGACGGCACTCCCGCCCGCTTCTGGGGGACAAATATTACCGCCTACTCGCTTTTTCGGACTCTGCTGACGAAGGAATGCGAACCGGCGAAACGGATCGCGGCGCTCGGATATAATCTCGTTCGCATCCATCACCATGACTCTGAATGGGTTCAGCCAAACATTTTCGGCGATGCGAAAGGTGATACTGGCCGTCTTTCATCCAAATCACTCGCCGCTTTGGATCGTTGGATTGCCTGCCTTCAACAACAGGGAATCTATGTTTGGCTCGACTTGCATGTCGGAAGGACGATCAGCAAGTCGGACGGAATGGAGCATTTCGAAGAAGCGAGAAAGGGAAAAAACCGCGCGAACTTGAAGGGGTTCAATTATGTGAATGACAGCATTGTCAATCTCATGAAGCGGTTCAATGAGCAGTATCTCAATCATGTCAACGAAGTGACAGGTGTTGCTTACAAGGACGATCCTTCGATCGTCGCCATGTTGATAACGAACGAAAACGACCTGACACATCATTTCGGCAATGCTCTACTCCCTGACAAGAATGTTCCGATCCACAATAAGATTTATATGGCTAAGGCAAAGGCTTTCGCCGAACGTTGGCAACTCGATTGGAATCGGGTTTGGCGATCCTGGGAGTTCGGACCTTCGAAGCTTTTCCTTTCTGATCTAGAACATCAATTCAACGATCGCATGATTGCCCAATTGAGATCGCTGGGGACAGAAGCTCTCCTGGCGACAACCAATACATGGGGCGCGATGTCGCTCGCCGGTCACTTCTCGCTGACCGATGGCGACATAATTGACGTGCATTCCTATGGGGGCCCGGCACCTCTTCGCGCCAATCCCAATTTCAAGAGCACGTTGGTGGATTGGATCTCGGCCGGACAGGTCGAAGGTATGCCGATTTCTGTGACTGAATGGGGAATGGGCAGTCACCCCGTCAAAGGCCGTGCGTCCTTGCCGCCGCAAGTGGCTGCGGTCGCTGCTCTGCAGGGATGGGATGCGTTGATGCATTACGCTTATTTTCAGGGGCCACCTGGTTCCAATTCACGTCCACGCAATTGGCAGGCTTTTGACGACCCGGCAATTCTCTCGCTCATGCCGGCGGCCGCGTTGATGTATCGCCAAGGTCATGTGAGCGAAGCCAAGAAGACCTACGCGCTCGATTTCGGTGAAAAACTGATCAATGAAAAAATCGACCCGACAACCTCGGCGGCGATCCGGACTTTGACCGAGCAAAGCAAAGTGGTGGTTCGACTGCCTCGACCTCAAGCCTTGCCGTGGTTGAAGAAGGCGAGGAGCCTGCGGGGCGCAATCCCTGTAAAAAATCCAGATCGCCGGTTCCTGGCGACAGATGCTGAGGCGATTGTTTCAGATACCGGAGAATACAAGCGGAACTGGCGCGAGGGTGTGTTTCGCGTGGATACGCCGAGAACGCAGATGGTTGGCGGTTGGATTGGCGGCAGGACAGCTGCGTTGAGTGAGGTTCAAATCGAATCCAGAACACCATATGCGGCAGTGTCCGTACAAAGCCTTACCGAGGCGCCAATTTCCCGATCTCAACGATTGTTGATCTCTATGGGCGCGCAGTCCGTTCCTCAGGGCAAGCACTACATCTCCGAACCGGTGCTGGCGACCATTTCGATAAAGGCGTCGCCGGGGTTGACCCTTTCCCGATTGACTGCAACCGGGAAAAAGAAGGCGGTTCCGGTGGACTATGACGGATCTTCTTATAGGATTGATACGTCTGAACATCCGACCACGTGGTGGTATCTGCTCGAATAGCCGCTGGATTGATAGAGGCATCCTTCCTTAAACCTGATATCTGCGGATTTACCGCTCGGATGACGTGTCGAAAGGAATTCTATGAAACGAATTTTGGAGAACGGCTCCAGGCTCCAAGTCAATCGCCGGCAGGTGCTGCTCGGCACGAGTGCGGTTGCCTTTTCGCAGCTTGTGGCTCTTCCTGCGTGCGGGGCGACGGGTATCAGTGTGTTCGACCAACCGATCATCATCCAAGCTCATGTGCACGCGGCGGTGCAGTTGCAGCGCAAGAAGTATAAGGAAGCCGCAGGCATATTGCAGGAACTGGCGAAACGATTTCCTGAACATGGAGACACGCAATTCCTTCAAGCTGTGACTGCGTTCAGGTTGCTGGATTTTGGTAAAGGGAGGTCGTTCGTCGAGGCCGCCATACGCAATGGTTTTGGGAATCCGGACCAACTTCGAACAGAGGATGCATTCAGGAGTGTTCGTAAGCGCCCTTGGTTCGTGGAAGCCGTCATGGCCGCCGAAGAGAATGCACTATCCGCTTCTACCAACCGTAACCTCGAAATAGTGCCAACTCCGATCATCGCGGGAGAGCAGGCGGAGGTCACCGAACGAAACACGACTTGGGACCCTTCTACGGGGTTGTTGCTGGTGAATTTTTCTGGGCCGAGCCAACCGCCGCCAGGGGAAGTCCTGGGGCAGACCATACCCGTCCACAAACGCGTTAACGATTTATACGCAGCCGGTCAAGTTGCCGGGAACGGCGGCGATGTATACCTCAATTTGGACCGCGGTCATTCCATGCAGGTCAGGCAGAGTTTGTTTAAGCAGTTTGCCACAGTCACCTTCCCTGACTCTGCGAAAAAGAATCAATTGGACTACAGCTTCAACCTCTTTTGGTTTATTAATCGCCCAACTTTGGGGAATGCATCCTTGGGGGCGAACGGTCGAAGCCTCGCGCGTATGGGATTGAGTTCAACCCTGGGCTTGCGCAACGTGTATCGACAGTATCGAGGGAACCAACTGTTCATCTATCCAGCGGTAAATGATCACTTGCCGGAGAAGGAGGACAAGTTTCCATTCAATGTGCCGTACTTGTTCGTTTCGCAAGGCAGATCTGGATCGGATGGCAACTTCATTCGAGCCTCGGCGACGGCGCTCGCTAGCTTTTCTCCACGAGTTAAACAATTTCTTACGCAAAAAGGCCTGCTGATGCCGACTGTCCAGCAGATCCTCCGTCATTCGCTGATACCTGCGGACAACCCGGCCGCTTATCTCACTTCCGAGGCGCATTCCGTTGCGATCGACGGGAAAAAGTTGGACCTGGATCGTGTTGTAACCATGGCGAGTGAAATGCGTATCGAGAGTGTTCCGCCGCTGGTTGACCTTACCTTAGTCGGCAGGCCTTCAGGAGCAACATCGGCATTCGCAACGCCAAATGCGATCGGGGTCGTGGTCAAGGGCAAACGTGGAGCAAGCGTATCCATGTCCGTGGCGGCGACCATAACTGAGAATACTGTGCCGGCAGAGCCTGATCTCGACGTTGTGTGGACGGTAATCCAGGGCGACAAAAACAAGATATCGATTGAGAATGTGGGGTCCACGCGGAGAGCCAACATCCAGGTATCTTGGCATGATCAGTTCTTCGACCCGGCGATGCCGGATATAGCGACCAGGCGCGTGGATATTGGCGTGTTTGCAAGGCGAGGGAACTTGTTTTCGGCTCCGTCGTTTATATCCGTCGCGTTTGAAGGGCTTGTATGACGTCGATCCGCTTTGATCGGCCTTTTTGTAAAGGCTTGGAAAAATAGATGATGTCCATTGCCGGCACTGGGGAGAATGACTTCATTGCGTACCGTGGCGAAAGACTTGAGAGTGTTCCCGCAAACCTGACCAAGCCTCCGATTTTTCATGGAAATTTTATGACAGAGTGTCGAGATGGCATTTGAAGATACTGTAGCCGCTTCGTCGAAGATTAGCGTTTGCGGCGTAGGAATTGATCCTCTCGGCCTCGATGCAACGCGCACACGCGTGTTGGACATGCGAAGCCGCGAAAAATTTGGCTACGTGGTAACCCCGAATGCGCAGCATCTCGTCAATCTGGTGGAAGGTTCCGGGGAATTGAAACGCCTATACGCCGAGGCCGCGCTGTGCGTCAACGACAGCAGGGTGATTGCGAAAGTGGCGCGGATTTTACTTGGAATAAGGTTGCCGGTTTGCCCGGGCAGTGACTTGACGAGGGAAATCCTCAGCGAATTGAATGAGCAGGGCTCGGACGCGACAATCATAGGCATGGATGCTCAATTTTTTCCGAGACTGCAGGCAAAGTTTCCCAGGATAAATTTTCACCACTACAACCCGCCAATGGGATTCATCAGATCTGATGCCGAGGTTCAGTCCTGTTTGGACTTTCTGTCGGATCATCCGGCCCCGATATACTTCTTTGCGGTAGGGTTCCCTCGTCAGGAAGTTCTGGCATCACGGTTCTCAAATCAAGCAAATGCAAGGGGCGTCGGGCTTTGCATAGGGGCATCTTTGGATTTTCTCGTCGGCGCCCAGGTCCGCGCGCCTGAGTTCATGCAAAAAATCGGAATGGAATGGGCGTTCCGGCTGCTCCAGGATCCAGGCCGGATGGCAAGAAGATACCTTATCGAAAGCCCGAGGGCCTTCTGGTACTGCTGGAAATATCGCCGCGAAACTTGGGATGGTTTCCGGGAATGATTTGAACCCATGAGGATCAAAGGAACGGAAAAATTCTTATTGGGGAGTGAAATATGTGTGGACTGTATAGCCTGTACAAATATCCGCTACCTTCTATATTTCGTCGGCCGATTTCTTAATTTCATTTCAAGGGGGCAGCGACAATGGCAAGCAGAGCAGTCGCCTATATTGCGCCCGAAATACCCGGTCTTTCCGCTACTTTTGTTTACGAGGAGATTCTGGCGTTACAGGCCCGTGGATACGAAATAGTACCTTTTTCGGTTCATGTCCCAGGATCAGTTGCGAAGGACCAGCTCACACTGTCGAAAACGACAATCTATCTGTATCAAACGTCAGTAGCGCAAATTCTGATGTCATTCTGCAAGTCGTTGGTGTCTCGAGAGGTGAGGCTACTCGCGACATTGAAAATGCTCATCAGTGATTGCAGAGACCAAGGCATCTTCACACTTGATTCAGCAAAACTGGTCTATCAGTTCATCCACGCGAACCATGCTGCCATTCAAATGCTGCGTCGAGGTTGCGAACACATCCATATACATTTCGCGCATGTCCCTACTCAGATTGGAATGTATGCTTCGTCGCTTACTGGAATTCCCTTCACGTTCACTGGGCACGCAAATGACATTTTTGAACGCGGTAAACTGCTGACGCAGAAGGCCGAGCGGTCCGCAAAAATGGTGACAATCTCCCAGCACAATCGAGCCCTGTTGATTGACCAGGGCATTCAACCGGAAAAGATCGCTGTTGTTAGATGCGGAGTTAGTTTCCCAATTTCAACCGCTCCGAACCGTACCGAGCAAAAGGGAGGGTTTCGTGTTGGCAGTATTGGTCGTCTTGTCGAGAAGAAGGGGTTTGACGTCTTGATCAAAGCGTTCGCCAAGCTCCGGGCGGAGAACCCTGACGTCACGTTGGAAATCGCCGGGGACGGGCCTCTTAGAACCGAGATTGAGGAACTGATTACTGACCTTGAGCTGGCCGGTTCTATTCATTTGCTCGGTGCGATGGACCACAAGGAAGTATCGAAATGGTTGAGGAGCCTCGACCTATTTGTACTCGCATGCAAAGTAGACAGAAATGGCGATATGGACGGCATTCCGGTGGTGCTTATGGAAGCCATGTCCCAAGGGATACCGGTTGTTTCGACCAATCTCTCCGGCATACCGGAACTCATAGTGGACCACCGAACAGGACTGCTCGCTGCACCTGGAAGCGTGGAGGAGTTGTTCGAAAAAATGCGCGAAATCGGCAGCGATGACGAACTACGCGATCGTCTTGCGATCAACGCGCTCGATCACGTTGATGTGGAATTCGGACAGAAAACAAACATCGATAGACTAGAGCAAGTTTTTGCAGCGCCTGTTGGAACAGAAACCAATGTCTGACACCTATGTACTTGTCTCACCTTGCAGGAATGAGAGCACTTTTATGCGGAAGACACTTGATAGTGTCATTGCGCAAACGATCCCTCCAACACATTGGGTTATTGTTGATGACGGGTCCACCGATGAAACTCCTGAAATTTTAAGAGAATATGCCGACAAACACGATTGGATAACGGTCGTCACACGTGCCGATCGCGGGCGTCGTGCCGTCGGACCCGGGGTAATTGACGCCTTCTATTCCGGCTTGGAAACCGTTGACCTGTCGGAGTTCGATTTCCTTTGTAAGCTGGATCTGGATCTCGATTTGCCGCCCCGTTACTTCGAGATCCTGTTGAGGCGGATGGCCAACAATCCAAGGCTCGGAACCTGCAGCGGCAAGCCCTACATCTACAAGGGCGACCAGCTGGTCAGTGAGCGCAAGGGCGACGACATGTCGGTCGGCATGACCAAGTTTTACCGTACGGCGTGTTTCCAGGAGATCGGCGGTTTTGTGCGCGAGGTCATGTGGGACGGGATCGATTGCCATCGATGCCGCATGCATGGTTGGGCCGCCGTCAGCTGGGACGAGCCGGCTATCCGGTTCGTGCATCTGCGGCCAATGGGAACGAGCCAGAAAGGCGTCATGACCGGTAGAATGAGGCACGGATACGGCCAATATTTCATGGGGACCGGATTCTTCTACATGGCCGCGAGCTGCATCTTCCGGCTGGGGGAGAAGCCTTATGTCACAGGCGCCCTTGCCACATTATGGGGTTGGCTGCGCAGCGCCATCAAGAACCTACCACGATACGATGACCCGGAATTCCGCAAATTCGTGCGCGCCTATCATCGGCGCGTCCTTGTCGCGGGCAAGCAGAAGGCCATTGAGGAAATTCATGCCGCGAAGGGCATTCCCCAATTGGATTTGAGCTGATCCTGCGCGCAGGGGGCATCCGCAGGCGGAAAATGACGGTCCGGTAATGCAGCAATGAAAAGCCATAACGATATCGCCGCTGTTGTGATCGGCCGGAACGAGGGTGACCGGCTTCGCGCCTGTCTCAACAGTCTTGTCGGCCAGGTCCCGATCGTCGTCTATGTCGATAGCGGCTCTACCGACGGGTCGGTGGCCTTCGCGAAATCCGTCGGTGCGACCGTGGTTGAACTCGACATGTCCATCCCATTCACCGCCGCGCGGGCCCGGAATGCGGGATTTTGGAAGGTCTTGGATGTGGGCGGTTGCGACTATGTCCAATTCGTCGACGGCGACTGCACCCTGCAGCCGGGCTGGCTGGAAGCCGGGCGGGAAAAGATGCTGGAATCCCGGGATATCGCCGTCGTTTACGGACGCACCCGGGAGCGTCATCCCGACGCGTCGATCTACAACCGCCTTTGCGATATGGAATGGGATACGCCGGTCGGGGAAACGAAAAGCTGCGGCGGCATCGCGCTGATGCGCACCGATGCTGTGAAGGACGTGGACGGTTTCAATGCCGCCCTCATTGCCGGCGAGGAGCCTGAACTATGCGTACGGATGCGGAAAAAGGGGTGGCGGATGTTTCGGATCGGCGCAGAAATGGCCCTCCACGACGCGGCGCTCACCCGGTTCAGCCAGTACTGGAAACGCACCACGCGCGGTGGTTTCGCCGCCGCCGAGGGGGCCGCGATGCATGGCGCGGCGCCCGTTTATCACTGTGTTGTCAGAGTGATAAGAGCATTGGTTTGGGGGGTTGCTATACCAGTATTTATAGCTCTCTTGACCATTTTGATTTCGCCCTGGGCGATGCTGATGACGCTGCTGTACCCGGTCCAGGTGATCCGCATGGCTGTACGCGCGCGGAATAGTAAGGGAAGGTTTCAGAACGCGCTGCTACTGACGATTGGCAAATTCGCCGAGGCGCAGGGCATCTTCAAATACTGGTGGAGGCGCCTCACCCGCGGCGATGTTCGATTGATCGAATATAAATGACGATGGCGGGCGGCGGCGCCGGTCGGGCAGGATGGTCAAAACTATCCGGTCTATAAATGGCCAAATTAGCCAAGACGTATCCAGGCATGTCCGGGTAATTTTTGGGCTTGTATGTGCTAAAGGGACTTGGGCAAGTTAGGATGCCGACGGATTGAAGCAGGCGGCTGATCCTGCTGGCGCGTATTGGAACAGAAAAAATTCAAGACTTTTTTTGTATCCGCGAACGCTGTTGCATACGCAATGCTGTTTGGTTGGCCGATTGTTGCGATCATTCTTTTTCGGATATTCGGCCCGAATGAGGCGGTCGTCTGGACGGAGTAGGGCGCCGAATGACTGTGACCGTCGTGTCTCAGGTCACCGTCAACGAATGAAGGGCTACTTGTGGCTATGCATGCGCCAATCGTGTCAGCGTCGTCTAAGCGCGGTTAGTGGCACGCTTGCTTTCGCAAACTGCTTCATAGGTGCCGGTTCCCGCAACTCCAGTTCACTTGGCAAAAGGGAGCCCACAAGACTACCGGCAACCAACCAGGTGATCGGTGCAAGTCCAGCATTTGGCAGAAGATCGATCAGCTTTACCGCAAGGACAAAGGCAAGTCCCAAGGTGATGGGTGAGATCTGATAGCGTTTGTAACGTTTGCGGATTAGGAACAAGGGCAGGGTCAACAGACCGAAAAAGGCAAGATAGCCGATCCAGCCATGAATCCCAATAATTATGACCCAGAATCCGTCGGTGACCGAGATGTCGTTCCCCGTCTCCGGATCGAAAACCCGGTTCCGCCCATTGCTGCCCCAACCGGCAATTGGCTTCTGTGCCGCCTTGTCTAACAGGCGGTCTTCGTTATTTAAACGAAAGCTCAAGGATTCGCCTCGTTCCGGACTGATAGTCTCAACCAAAGCGAGGATACTCTGTGTCGGAAAAAGGTCCGAACCTCGCAGTATTGGATAGGTTATGACCAAGATACCTATTAGGAAAAGCAATAGGGCACGCGACCTTTCCCGCAAGACCATCATCGAACCGACGAGACCAATAACCAAAATCAGCGCCCCGAGAGATTTCTGAAGAACAAGAACACCGACTAAATAAAATGCAGCAAACCGCCAACGCGTTCGCCAACTTTTGTCATGTGTGCCCTGGGACAGTCCCCAAGAAGCGATAATCGCCATGGCGAGAAAAATTGCCACTGCCAGACCGTGCCCCAAGAAGACAACCGAACGGAATCCATCACCCCGCGCCTGTTGAAGGAAGGAATGGGGGAAGAACCCGTAGACCCATACGTGGAGTTGAGGGCTCATTCGTATCTCGAAAAGAATTGGCAAAGAGTAGAGCAAACCGGCAATCGAGATTGCCGATAACAGAAATTTTTGATCGCGCTCGCGACGGAGGTGCTTGTAGCCAAGATATAACGGTAGAAGAGTGATAACGACGGATTGTACGAAGGAAAGCGTATCAAACAACGTCATTCCGAGTACAATGCTTGGGCCATAGACTAAATGCTCCTGATTGTTCAGGTAGGTATAAAATGGCATCAGAATGGCCAGAAGCGCCAGGAAGGCAAAGACGCGATTGGTGGCTGGCCGTGGACGTAGTGGCTTCGGATCGGACAGTTTGACTGTTCCTGCCATTGGTGAACTCGAATGTGCACGCGACCGGGAAGATCTTCCGAAAAGAAGACAAAGAACTGCGCAGGTAAGGACGGTTATTGTTTGCTTCTCTATATCGGGGGCGGCTGGTACTTTTATCGACACGCCAACAGGCAGCAACAAGTAACCAGCCAAGATCGACGATACTAGCGCCGCCGGCGTAGAAAACCGCACGAACAAAAAGAACGCGATTATCGGAAATGTAAAGAGCGCCGCGTAAGCGATCGAATTGCCCATGGTGCTCGTCCTAACCTACAGTAATAACGCGCGCATATGTTGCCCAAAAACTCAACTGCGCGATTATTATTATGTGGCTTTACTTAGATCTTAGAAATAGTGGAGGAATCAAACAAAAAACTAGGCTATTAATCTAGCATTTGTTTGCCCGATTTGGAAATATGACGGAGTGTAATGGCATACCCCATGCTATCAGTGTCTTCCTATGGAAGTGACGGATCAATGTACAGATATCCCTTGAAGGTGCCAATATTGCACGCATTAGTCAGTAGTAAATGAGACAACGACTGATACGATCAAAACAAATGACGCATAGTCTCGAAGTCCGCTCCGCCACCGACCGTCGCGTATCTGTTGTTTTGCCGTTCAAGAATGGGGCGCGCACTCTCGCAAGAGCGATATCGTCAATTCTTGAGAATGAAGAGGTCGGCGAGTTAATTCTGGTAAACGATCAGTCAACAGATGGCTTTCAAAGGGTTATTGATTCCTTTGACGACCCACGAATTCTGCTTCTTGACAATGAGGGGAGTGGTATTGCCGACGGTTTTAACACCGGCTTGAAGAGAGCGAGGTGCGAGTTTATTGCGAAATGTGACGACGACGACCTTTATGTAGCCGGGCGGTTCATTCATCAGGTTCGTGCACTTGATTCCAGTCCGGATATTGTCGCCGTAGGGGGGCAGCATCTCGTTTGCCTCGATGACGGTACAGAGATTGGAAAACTACCATTATATGATGAAGCGAGGAACATTAGTGAATCATTGTGTGAGGGGGTGCCGGAAGTCTACTTTACGACATGCCTTGTTCGTAGAGACGTTCTCTTGAAAATGGGTGGAAAGCGGAACTACTTTTATGTTGCCGAGGATCTAGACACTCTCTTCCGACTTGGGATGGAGGGCGAAGTCCTTTATCTCCCCGGTGTGGTGTACATTCATCACTTAAGAAAAGAATCTATTTCACATCGAACACGTCGGTCCCGACATAAATTTTTTAATGCAAAAGCCAAAGAATTTGCGGAACAGCGTAAACAGTTTGGCAAGGATGATCTTCAGGTTGGCAAAGCTGAAAAATGGGAAGACGACCGTGAAGTATCGGAAGATAGTTCGGAATATCTGAACAACAGAATAATTGGGATCTTGACCGCAAATGCGTTCTACAATTTGAACGGTGGTCGAAATAGGCTCGCTTTGGCGCAGATCGCGAGAGCCTTAACGATGAACATAACGGTTCTAGCTACTTGGCGGAGCGCCTGTGTGATTGTAGTTCGTGTTGTGCTTCCACGTGCTAGATCGCCTAAAAACTAGAGGTCTGCCAATTCCTACAAAGGTTCACTTACCTAATTTTTTGCGATGTCATTTTTGCAAAAGTCCAAAAACCTACCAAACAAAGCACTCTCAGTATTGTGGAACTAGCGTTTAAGTCATTGATGAATTCGGGTCATTAGGCAGTCATACTCAATTACGTGACCGTGCCGATCGTGGTTAACCGGAAACAACGCGGCAATACGAAAACCATGACTCAGTAATGTATCAATGGTATCTAAATATTGAGGCATATCATCATATATGGGTAGAATTGAAGCCTCTGTTTGTACTGCACATATTTGCTCCAGTGACGCCTTTGCTCCAGCTATGACCTCAAGATCATAACCTTGTGTGTACTGAGCGAGTAATCCCCTGACAGTCTCGGCTCCGCGCGGGATCAGGTTACGCGGCTTTTCTTGTTGTGTCCTCCTTTCCGTTTTTGGGTTTTGTCAGACCGTCGATGAAGACGGTTATTGGCGTCCTTCCCTTCATGTTGCGGCCCTGGTGCGGTCGCTTGGTGTTGTAGGTTTCGAGGAAGGCGTCGAGGTCTTCCTGCATCTCGTCCACGCTCTCGTAGAACTTGGTCCGGCCCATGACGCGGAAGTGCTCGTCGAGGAGCGTCCTGTGGAGACGTTCGACGTAGCCGTTGGACTGCGGCCGGCGCACCTTGGTGGTGCGGTGCTCGATCTCCTCCAGTTGCAGGAAGAGTTCGAAGGGGTGCCGGTCGGGTCGACCGCAATATTCGCGGCCATTGTCGCTGAGGACGGTGGTGATCTTCGCGCCGTGGGCCTCGAAGGTGGGGATCACATCGTTGTTCATGACGTGGACCGCGGTGACCGGGAGCTTCGATGTGTAGAGCCTGCCCCAGGCGTAGCGCGAGAAGCAGTCGATGACGGTCTGAAGGTAGACCTTGCCGATCCCCTTCAAAGTGCCGACGAAGAAGGTGTCGACAGCCACCAGGTCGCCGGTGTGCCTTGTCTCGATATGGCGCTCCCGGAACTCTGGACTGAACCGCTCCAACAGCCGAACCTGCTCGGGCGTCAGGTCGATCTTCCGACCGGACACATGCTTCTCCAGCCGAAGCAGGCGCTCATGTCGGGTCAGAAGGTTGTGTCGCGCCCAGACACCCCGGACTCCGCCGGAGGAGACTTGGATTCCTTTCAGCACCAGTTCGTGAGCGACCCGCAGCGGTCCGTGGCTGGGATGGGCGAGCGCGTGGTCGAGCACCGCCTGTTCGACTTCCTCCGACACCCGGTTCGGATGCGGCCCCCTGGCGCCGGGCAGACGGTCGATCAGCCCTTGGGCGCCATAGGTCTGAAAGTTCCGGCGGATCTCATAGAACTGCTGGCGGGAATATCCCATGATCCGGCACGCCTTCGAGACGTTGTCCAGATCAGTCGCCAATTCCAGCAAACTCAGCTTGCGACGTGCTACTTTGTCCCTCGTGGTCATGTCTTGCTCCTGAAGGTTGGATGTTGTCTTCGCAAACAAATCCTAACCCCTTCGCGGAGCGGCATGGCCACACCTCTTTCCGACTCTCAATGCCGGACCAGGATGGACCTAACTGTCAGGGGAATACTGTCTCAGCTCAACCTTGTGTATCGATTTTTAGTAGTGTCTTATTCAAATCAATTTTGATTGAGCTATCCCTGACGAAATTGTCCAACGTCGAAATTTTTACTTCTTGCTTTTCCTTGATTACATTCTTTTCTAAATAATCGTCGACTGCAGAATGACTTGGTTCAAGAAAAGAATTAAATACACTCTCTTCCATGAGATTGAATTGTTGGTTACCTTCTTTTCTACCTAAGGCAAAGTTGTGTATTTCCCATAAGACATCATCTTCTTTCTTTGCTTTTAGATTCGTGAAAAGGTCAGTTGCAGGCTCGAACGATATTATTCTGCCTTTAAACCCAGCTTTCCTACACATGTCACGGAACTGACCACGGTTCGCACCGACATCAAAAACTGTTGTGATATGATTGTCCTGCAAAAACGCTGTGAAATATGCCTCAGGCAGAAATTTGCGAACGTCGCGTTGTGGAACCAACTCCCAGCCAAACTGTTTTACGAACATAGATACACCAATTCTTGCAAAGCGTTTTATCACAGTGACTTACCTCCTGTCGAAGAATGATAACCTATAACCTCAGTCTGCGACTGTGGCACATCACAATGGGGAACGTAAATCATTGCAATGGTAGTCTTCCGGTACTTTAAATCTTAGTTCCTTTTCTTATCTGAGGCGAATAACAGTAGATAAATTTTCTTTAATTATGATGTCGTGCCGAAAGTATCTCATACTGAGTTCATAATTGCTTACAGTCGACACTCAGTAGTTGGTCAGGTGACGGCCCCCCATAGAGTCCCAGATCAAAAAGTTGGCTCTGTGATCTGCACCCTGCAAACTGGATCGTCTTGAGTTAGTGTTTTTCCCGCAGGTTTTCCCGGCCCGGAAGTGGAACGGAAGCGATGACAGCCTCGAAGTTTTCGGCCATGTAAACGGAGTGTATATTGAAGCACATCAAGTGCATTCGAGTCTGGGCAGCAGGACATTACACTCGGCACCGCATTAGCCTCTTCGGGGCGTGCTCTGCTTAGCGTTCATCCAAATTTCGCATGCACCTTGCTACTGGTATCTTTGAGCGGAAATGACGGGTTGGGATTTAAGTTCCGTCTGTTCAAAACCCTAACCGCCTCAGTGGTCCTGCAATCCGTCGATAGAGAATGGGTGGCAAGAGATCCGCCAGGAATTCATTTCGCGCAACCCTGGTGTCTTTCTTGTCTTTGGAATTAGGCCTCGGCTTGAATTGGGTCGTATGGGCCTTTCGGGAGTCATCCCAGGTCGCCGTGTAGTAGTACAACGCAATGGATCGCCTTGGAGTTCCCTTAGGATGGTTCACGGGATCTGGATTGCCGTGAAAGGTGTCAGAGCCCGTGTTGAAGCAGCACATCCTATTGAAAATGGGCGCAAATCCCTCGACTTTGTGAGACATGTCCTTCGACCATATCTCAAAGGCGCCACCGTATTCTTCTTTCCAATCCTTGTTCAGATAAATCAAAACATTCAGGCGTCGCTCCAAATTCATTGGTTTGTGATGATTGAAATCTGCGTGAATATCCAAATGGCCGCCGTTTTCAACAACGTGGATTCCCCCGCCCATAAAATAAGGATCTGGGATCAGTCCGTTTATTCCCGTTAATCGTTCCAGAAAGAGGATGAAGGGACGAGAGTTCAATGCATAGAGAACCGAACGGGTGTAAGCGGGAAGCCGTTCGGGAATATAGCTGCTCTTGTAACGTTCTTGGCTTCGGTCAAACGACCTTTCTGGTTCGGGCATTATCTGCAAGTCTTCCAATACCCGATCGAGAATCTCTTCCGGAAGAAAATTATCAAAGCAACCATATGGAAATGGTAATTTGCTCTGATAGCTTGGCCCTAGCTTTTCACCGGCATCCTTAGCAGCATTGTTGTCGAGCACTAGGTTGGCGACATGAAACGGAAGTAACGGTTCAGTCACAGTTGGCCCTTTCAATTTAGGGTTTTTATCTTGCTGTGTTAATTTTAATTGTGGCGAATAATTTTTCGCTCCCGCACCAAAGTTAGGCATGTGGAACTCTCTAATTCAACAGGATTTTCGCCTCCACCTGCACCTTGCTTCCGATCATCCAGAAACTCCAGACATCAACGCGAAGTTAGAATTCTTCACGTGAAGCGTGGAACGGTCGTCGGCGTGCTTCGGGAATTGGTACCGTGAACGGTCAGAATGCGAAGGTTCCGTCCCGTGGTGAGTTGGTCGTGAACAAATACAATCGCCCAGACTTCATTCGGTCCGTCGATCGACTTTAGAGACCGCCCATCAGCATGCGAAGAGAGCCCCAGACTTCTAAGAAAACCCAGCCGAGACCCATGCCGACGGCGAATAACGGAACGATGCGGGCCTCCTGTAGGATGCTGACCCAAGACCGCGCCCTGGCGACTAACAGCATGGCAACAACCTCCACCAGCCGGTGTAAAGAGACGACGGCGAAGGCCGCGGTCTCATTTTCGTAATAGACCAGTGCAACGATCAGGCCCGCCCAGATTGCGACTGTCTTGCAGGCGTAGAACACCGCCATGATGCGAAACTGGCGGTACGCATTGAAGGCTCCGCCGATTATCGAAAAGGCGGTCAGCGGCAGACCGACGGCCAGGATTTGAAGGATCTGGCCAGCACTCGCGTAGCGGGGATCGTAGAGGATGTCGATGACCGTCGGACCGGCGATCAATGCCCCCCCGGAACAGACGGCCAGGACAATGTCATACGGCACCCTGTAGCGGTAGTATTTCTTCCGGAACGCCTCGACATCCATGCGTTCCTTCAATTCGACGAAGAATTGAAGGGTCAGGCTGCTGTTGAGCTTTTCCGCGAACTGCGCCGGAATTGAGATGATCTGCTTGGCGAGATAGTAGAGACCGAGGCCCTGCGCCGGCAGGAATATGCTGAAGAGGATCTGATCGGCGGTCGCGGAAAAGAGATAGAGTATGGAGTGTGATGCGACCCACTTTCCCCGGCTGACCAGTTCGGCGACATGTTCCTTCTGCCAGCGGGGCTTCATCCTTGGGCCGTCCAGCAGGCAATGCGTCAGCGCCGTTCTGACGGCGGCGGACGTAACCATCCCGATCCCGATTGCCCATATGCTGGGATAAATCAGGGCCGCGATGATGCAGACGACCGTTGTGGTCACCTGTTGCAGTATCTTGATGATGACCACCAACCGCATGCGGAAGTGTTTTTCGTAGACGAATTCGTTCGTCGACGCGAAACCGAGAATGAGAAACTGCAGGCCGAGCGCCGCCATCACGCCCGGCAGGTCCTCGTTACGGTATACGCTTTCGCCTTGAAAGAATGATTGCTGTTGCAGTTGGTAGAGGACGATGCCGATGCAGACCATCGACGCGCCGAGGATCGCCCCACGGAGGATCGCCAGGGTCCAGCATGTCCTTAGGAAATTCGGGTCGCCGTTATTGTCTGACACGAAAATCAAGGAGCGGATACCAAGGTCGGTGAGCATGGCGAGAATGTATTGCGCCAGCAGCAGGACGACGGCTGCCCCGAACACGTCGGGCCCGAGCAAGCGCGTCAAAACCAAAGAGGACACGATTCTGACCAACGTCGAGGCCACGGTTTCCGTGGTGATCAGGGCGCCGGAAATCAGAGTCTTTTCAGTGAGGCTTCGGGCTTCTGCTGGCTTTCTAAGGGCTTCGCGGATGCGGTGGAACTTCGACGACGGCGACATTAGTCGTTCACTTTCAAAAGCGTAATACCAGGGCGGAAATGGCGTCCGTGGCTTTGGCGGGAGCGATTCCAACGGTGCATCCGGCCGAAAGGACGGTTTTGTCCGGTTTCCGCAACGATCCCCATGAAGCGCCTAATAGAGCTAGAGTTTCGCACCAGCGCAACCTGGATCACCAGCTTTTCCATGACATTTACGCCCGCCTGGCGAACCGCTGCCCAGGGTGCCCAGCGAATGAGCGTCGACGAATGATCGGGGAACCGGAAGCGGGCTTGTCTGTTCTAATGGAGTTGGATCGTCTGGGCTGCTTTCTATGGGGGGATGTTCGGGTAAATGGGCTGCTCTCTCTGGCGTTTGGCATTCTTCGACCCGCTTCGAATCCCAACGGGATGCGCAAATCACTTCGCATGTTGGGGGGGAGCAGTCACACAAGTTTGAGTTTGCTGCGTCAAATTACTTACGATAGAGTTCTGGTCCTTTGCATAAGGATGTGCACTAAAATCAAGTGCTTTAGGCATTTTACATCACTTTCGGCTCGGCAACTTATCAGCACCACTTCTCATGATGGATACTTCAATCGAGCGGCCGAAGGTGTCGGTTCTTAATGCCTTGGGTGGCCCGGCTCTACTGATTCTGATGGTCGTGGTCGCGGCCTTCATTTTCTCGGAAGCCATTCAGGCCCTGCTGCATGCCTGGCAACTGCCCGAATACAGTCACGGGCCGCTTATTCCGGTACTCTCCGCGCTTCTGTTCCTGCGCCATTTGAAGACCGAAGAAGTACGCCTCGAGCCGGTCACGGACTATGTGCCGGGGCTGCTGGCCTTGGTTTTCGCGCTCTTCATGGCGGCAATCGGCAAACTTTCCCGGATCGACGATGTCGTAGCCTATGCGCTTATCGTCTGGGTCTGGGCGCTCTTGCTGCTCTCCTTCGGGTGGGAGCAGGGCAAGCGCTTCTGGGCGCCAGTACTGCATCTGGTCTATATGCTGCCGCTGCCGGGGCTTTTGTATTTCAAGCTTTCGACCTTCCTGCAGGGGGTGTCTTCAGAACTGGGCGTGTGGTTCCTGAAACTTCTGGACATACCGGTATTCCTGGAAGGCAACATAATCGACCTCGGCGTCTACAAACTGCACGTTGCCGAAGCGTGCTCAGGATTGAGGTATTTGTTCCCGATCCTGTCCTTTTCTTACATCTTTGCTGTCCTGTATCGCGGCCCTTGGTGGCACAAAGCCATACTGTTGATTTCCGCAGCTCCGATCACGGTGGTGATGAACTCCGTGAGGATCGCGATTGCGGGTATTATCACCGACAAGCTTGGCTTGGAACATCTCGAAGGGTTTTCGCATTTCTTCGAAGGTTGGGTAATTTTTGGTACCTGCGTCGTTCTTCTTTTCTTCCTCGCTTGGTTGTTGCTGTTCCTGCATCCTCAGCGGCTCTCACTGACAACCGCCCTTGATCTCGATACAAGCGGTATCGCGAAACAGATGGCGCGGCTGAAATTCGCTCAGCCGTCTATGGGGATGGTGATTGCCACAGCCCTGATGATCGTTGTCTCTATCGCCTGGTACTTCTCACCGCAGGTCGAAAAAGTTGCGGTCGATCGGTCGCCGTTCGTTCTGTACCCCACGCGCCTAGGCGATTGGGTTTCGTCGCCGCCGGTTCGATTGGATGCTGCGATCGAAGAAAGCCTTGGCGCCGATGACTACCATTCGGTCGTGTTCCGAAATCCGGACGAACGCACTTATGTCGACTTCTTCGCGGCTTGGTACGACGACCAGTCCGACGGCGGGACGCATTCCCCCGAGGTCTGCCTTCCGGGCGCGGGCTGGGAAATTGCGAAGCTTGAGCGCATCGACATTTCCGAAAGACTACCCGTCGAAGCCGACTACAATATCAATCGGGCCATTATTCAAAAAGGCGAGGCCCGGATGCTGGTCTATTATTGGTTCGAGATGCACGGTCGGCATGTTGCCTGGGACTTTGCCGCAAAGTTCTTTTTGCTCGTCGATGGCGTGCGATTAGGTCGGACGGATGGCGCGCTGGTTCGTCTTTTCACCCCGATTGGTCCAGCAGAAACTGAGTTTGAGGCGGAGGAGCGGTTGCAAAGCATGTTCCTGGAGACAGTTGCGGTTCTGCCGGAATTCATCCCGCCTGAATAGGCGGAACCTGCAAAAATTTTATTTTAGCCTATTCTGATGCCAAGTTTTGATAATGGATCGAAGTTTGATTATCTGGACCGAAAGGCATTGGGCTGGCCCGGTTCCAACGGTAGTTAGTTTTATTCGAACTTTTTCTGTTGCTAACATCGAGGATGAATAGCCTCGAGTTTTCTGGACACCTTCGGGTTTAAGCTCCTGTTGTCTCTCGAACTTGCCGGGCGACAGCGTCCCATTCCTTGCATGCATCCCCTTTGTTGCGGCCATAGACAACCGCAGTATGGCGTATCAACGCCGCTGGCGGGGGGCGTCCACACCATCAGGTCAAAGATCCTTTTCGAATAAGCCTTGCCAGTAGGATCGACTAAGCAAAATCGAGATTTGGATCTAATATTTGTACATTAATTGACATTGCCCTTTGAGGTGTCTTTCCTCGCCTGGATTGGCCATAAAGGCAGCACGGCTCGCATTCATTGGCTGATTGATGATATGAACCAAGTCTCCGCGACAGACCCGGATTGGTCTAGAGAACGTCCTCGGCGGTTTTGGGACCCCTCTCGTCAGTTGCTTCGTGCAATCAGAGGCTACCAAAACGCCAAACGGCGGTCATTGCCCGTCATCCCCCAGTACTGGGTGCTTTGGCATAGATTTTGGTCGATCGTGACGGGGGCGGATATACCTCTCAGCTGTCAGATTGAGGGCGGCCTTTCATTGCCGCACCCAAACGGGGTGGTGATTCATCCCGGCGCTACGATCGGGCCGAATTGTCTGTTCTTTCAGCAAGTCACGATCGCCGGGCATGTAAGAGTGGGGGGCCATGTCGATATCGGTGCCGGCGCCAAAATTCTGGGTCCCTTGACGATTGGCGATCATGCCAGGGTCGGCGCAAACGCAGTTGTCACGGGCGACGTTCCAGCGCACGAAACTGTCGTCGGTATCCCCGCTCGGTCCACCAAAGCCCCAAATGTCTGAAGATTAGCGGAGGCTGTTTTTCAATATTCGTTGACGGTGGTTCCGGGCGGGTTGAAGCAATTCGTTGACGTGCCGTATTGTCGCCGCAACCCTGCCGCAGCGATTGTCTAAATGCCTGCCTTCTTTTTCCTAATACCGCTTTGCAATGCGGGCTGGCGGTACTCGGAGACATTGCCGCGACACTGAGAAACGGAACGTAACAAATGAGTAATAGAAAAATCCTTGTAACCGGTGGTGCCGGTTACATTGGGTCCATCACGTCGGCAAGGTTGAGGCTTGCCGGTTTCGAGACGCTTGTTTTTGACAATATGTCGAGCGGCCACGATTGGGCGATCGGTGAGGGGCGGCTTGTAAGAGGCGATATCCTGGACACCGAGGCATTGATCCAGGTGATGCGGGACTGGAAACCGGATGCCGTCATTCATTTCGCAGCCCTCATCGCGGCCGGCGAGTCCGTCGAAAAGCCGCTGACCTATTACCTCAACAATGTGGGCGGCGTGAACAGCGTGTTGACGGCGATGGTCGAAGCGGGGGTGCCTTCGATCGTCTTCTCGAGCACCGCCTCCATCTTCGGTTCGACGACGAGCGAACCGCTGTCGGAAGATCTGCCCATCCAGCCGGAGAACCCATATGCCAGCAGTAAGGCGATGTGTGAGACGATTTTAAAGGACGCCTGCAAAGCCTACGGCCTCAAAGCCATAGCCTTACGCTATTTCAATGCCGCCGGCGCGGATACCGAAAACCAGCTTGGCGAGGCGCATGAGCCGGAAACGCATCTGATTCCGTTGGTATTGGAGGTTGCTTCCGGCAAGCGGAAAGAGATCACGATCTATGGTACCGACTACGACACGCCAGATGGAACTTGCGTGCGGGACTATGTGCATGTGGTGGATCTTGCCCAGGCCCATATTCGCGCCCTCGACCGGCTCGCGGAAGGGGCCGGCTCGAACAGCCCGGGAGGTTTCGAAACCTTCAATATCGGCGTTGGCAAAGGCTTTTCCGTGAAGGAAGTCATCGACACATGCCGAGACGTGACCGGCCATGCGATCCCGACAAAGGTGGGGCAGCGCCGTGAAGGGGACCCGTCCAGCCTGACATGCGCGCCGGGCAAGGCAAACACTGTATTGGGATGGTCGCCGGTCTATCCGGAACTCAGCGATATCATCAGTCATGCTTGGGAGTGGGAAAAGGATCGGCGCCGGCTCGGGCGATAAAGAAGCCAAGTGAGAGTTCGGTGAAAAAGGAAATCCCGGTTTCGGCAATCATCGGCACGTCAAACGACATACAGTGGCGCCGAAAGCCAGTATTTGTCACACTCGGTTTTTATGGTTGGACTATGGTTTGCAGATCATATTCTATGCGCATCAAGTTGATGGTGGGCGGAGTTCTTCTGTAAACAAGAAGCATCGAGAGCGTTTTCATGGCTAAAAACATACAAACTTCCCGTGTTCGGCGTGGCACCATTTCGAACATGAAGATTGCGGGAATAGCCCTTGGGGTCGGTCTCCTCCTCGCTGCCTGCGACTCTCCTGAAGAGCGGCTCGCCGACTATTACCAGTCCGGAACCGAGTTGCTGGAGGAAGGCAAGGACGATCAGGCGTCCTTGGAGTTCCGCAACGCGCTTCAAATCAATGGCGATCACGTCCCCTCGCTCTATGCCCTGTCGCGTATCGAGGAAAAACGGGCCAATTGGCGAGGCGTTCGCAGCCTGCTCGAGAAGATCATCGATCTGGACCCGAACCATCATGGCGCGACGGTGCGGCTCGGCCGCATGATGTTGCTCGGCGGTCAGATCGACCGGGCCCTTGAACTCAGCAACAAGGCGTCGGAAATCGATCCGGAATCCGTCGACGGCCTGACCTTCCGGGCAGCCGTGTTGTTGAACCTGGATGATCCGATAGGCGCCCTTGCGGCAGCCAACAAGGCCCTGCAGAAGGACCCGACCAATATCGATGCGATTTCCGTGCTTGCGGCCGAACGCATGGCCGCAGGACAGGTGCGCGATGCCATCGCTCTGCTGGATACCGGGATCGAGCATGATGAGCGGAATGTTGCTCTTCAGTTGATCAAGATCCGCGCCCTCGCGATGCTTAACGAGGTGGGCGAAGTTGAAACCGTCTTGAGGCGCTTGATCGAGCTCTATCCGGATACGGATGCGTTCAAGAGCAGCCTCGTCAGACTCTATCTGCAGCAAGAGCGGACCGACGACGCGGAAGCGGTGATCCGCGGTAAAGCCGACTCCAATCCGGGTGATTTTGACGCGGCCCTTGGGGTCGTGCGGTTTCTCAATACGGTTCGCGGACCAGAACAGGCGATCGAGGAGTTGAAGACGCTTATCAGCCGAAACGATGCGAACGCTTCACGCTATCGAATGGCTCTGGCGCAGCTCTACTTCTCTCGACAGGAAAACGATCAGGCATTGGCGGTGCTGAATGACCTGATTGCGTCCGATGCCAGCGCGGAAGACAAGCTCACCGCGAAGAACCAGATGGCCGAGATGGCGCGCTTGGCCGGTAATGTCGATGAGGCAAAGTCGATACTGGCCGATATCTTCGCGGAAGACTCGAAGAACGTCGCGGCCTTGACCACCCGAGCCGCAATTAACAATGCCGAACGGAAGTTCGACGATTCCATCATCGACCTTCGAACCGTTCTGCGTGACGCCCCCGACTCGATCCGGGCGCTTGTTCTGCTCGGGTCCGCCTACGAAGGCAACGGTTCGACAGAACTGGCGGAAGACCAGTACACACGGGCCTTTGAGGTTGCCAACGGTGCCTCCAACATCGGGCTTCCCTACGCGAATTTCCTTGCCCGAAACGGTAAGATCGAACGCGCCAAAGACGCCCTTGCCCGGGTCGTGCAGGCAGAGCCCAACAATGTCACGGCCCATCGGGCCTTGGCGCAGGTACTGATCAATTTGCAGGATTGGGCCGGCGCGGAGCAGGTGGCCGAAAGGCTGCGCCAACTCGAGGACGAGGACAGCGTCGTCAACCGGATCAAGGGGATTGCACTGCAGGGCCAGCAGAAGTTCGAACAGAGTATTCAGGCGTTCGAGCAATCCCAGCAATCTGCGCCGGACGCATTCCGTCCGATGGCTTCCCTGGTGGACGCCTATTATCGAAGCGGCGAGCCGGAAAAGGCCGAAACCTTCCTGACTTCGGTCCTGGATACCAGCCCGGACAACGTCTTTGCGCATGTCTTGCTGGGCCAACTCTATTCCGAATTGGACCGGAAGGACGACGCTTTGGGCGTCCTGAATCAAGCGGTGGAGCGCGTTCCCAATTCGCCGATGGTCTACACAGCATTGTCGCGTTTCTTGGTTTCCAACGGCGACGAGGATGGCGCGCTGGCCGTGCTCGAACAGGGGACTGAGAAAATTCCAAATGATGCGACCCTTGGCCTTTTGAAGGCCGGGATCCATGAACGTCGCGGGGACAAGCAAAAGGCGCTGGAGGAATACCGGTTGATGTACGAATCGGCGCCGAACTCGCCCATTGTCGCGAACAATTATGCGTCCACCTTGACGACTTTGTTCAGTGACAAGGAGTCCGCGGAAAAGGCCTTGGCGGCGATGGAACCCTTCATGACCGTCAATGTGCCGCAATTCCAGGATACGATCGGTTGGGCCTATTATTTGAATGGACAGTCGGACAGGGCGCTTCCCTATTTGCGGGATGCGGCGCAACAACTCCCGAACCTCGCGGAAGTTCGCTATCATCTGGGAATGGTTTACCGTGCCCAGAAGAATATCAGCGCCGCAATAACCGAATTCGAGAAGGTGGTCGAGCTTTCCGAATCCGCGCCGTTCGAGAAATTGGACGAGGTAAAACAGGCACTTGAAGAACTTCGAAAAGAGGTCGGGACCTTCTCAGGGGACTAATTGGGTGGTAATCCATGAGAACCGCCCCAAATTACAGTAGGACTAGTGTGGTTGTTCCGGGGCGCGCCGTCATTGCCTGAGAGGTTTGGTATCAAACATGTATGAAGCTTTCTTCGGCTTGAAGGAGAAGCCTTTCTCTATTCAGCCGGACCCCGATTACATGTTCTGGAGCAAAGCGCACTCGCTCGCTTTCGCCATGATCGAATACGGGATCATGAACCGGGCCGGTTTCACGGTGATCACCGGCGAAATCGGTAGTGGGAAGACCACCCTCATCAGGCATTTGCTGAACAATCTGGGGCAGGAGGTCACGGTCGGCCTCGTGTCCAATGCCTTCGAAAATCGTGGTGAGCTTCTGCACTGGGTGCTGATGGCGTTCGGCAAGCCCTATGAAGACAAGCCGGTGGTCGCGCTGCATGCGCAATTCACCGACTTTCTGATCGAGGAATACGCGGCCGGCCGGCGAACGATCCTGATCGTCGACGAAGCGCAGAACCTCGGGCCGCAGACATTGGAGGAGCTTCGAATGCTCTCCAACATCAACGCGGACAAGGATCAGCTCCTCCAGGTCATTCTGGTCGGCCAGCCGCAATTGAAGCAATTGCTGCAACGCCCCGAACTGGTGCAGTTCGCGCAACGCATTGCCTCGGATTTCCATCTGAAACCCTTCAACACCGAAGAGGCAGGGGATTACATCAACCACCGCCTCAAGCTGGCGGGGGCCAGTCGGGAAATTTTCACCAAGGCGGCGCGGGACCGCATCGCGAAGGCGACCGGCGGTATCCCGCGGCTGATCAATGTCATTTGCGACACGGCGCTGATCTATGCTTTCTCCAGCGGCGTGGAAACGATCGATATCGATATAATCGAGGAAATCATCCGCGATAAGGCGGAACACGGCATTTTCTCGTACGATAATCCGCCCCGTGCGGAGCATGAGCCCGAACAGCGCTCCGTCTATTGGCGGCAGCACAAGGTTATTTCAATAGAATAGGCAACCGGATTGAGCCTGTTTGGCATGAGCCCATCAAGACCGTCCGGGCTGTCGTTTGCTCGAAAGCGATCCAGGACATATCCATGACCCCACCATCCCTTAGCGATTTCTACAATACAGGCGGCAAGACCGCCGTCGAACGCGATGCCACGTATGAGCGCGCGAAGACGATCGCGGAAAAGGGATCTGCTCAGGAACGGGCTGCCTTGGCGCAGGAGGACGACGTCCCGGCGGAGGTCCTGTTCTTCCTGGCGAATGACAAGTCGAAGGATGTGCGGCGCGCGGTTTCCGGCAACGATAGCGCCCCTATCCAGGCGGACCTCGTCCTCGCCAAGGATGAGGATGACGATATCCGCGGTGGCATCGCCGACAAGATGGGCCGTATCCTGCCCCGCATATCCGGCGAACAGAACCAGAAGATCGTCGACATGGCCTTCCAGGTCGCCGGTGTCCTGGCGCAGGATCGCCTGCCGACGGTTCGTGCGTTGATCGCCCAACAGGTCAAGGCGCTGGACAATGTGCCGAAAGACATCGTGATGACGCTGGCTCGCGATACCGAGGCCATGGTGTCCGTCCCGGTCCTGGAGTTTTCCCCGCTGCTGAGCGAAACGGACCTGATCGACTTGATATCGACGGGCGTGAACGGGGAGGCGCTTGCCGCCGTTGCCCGGCGCGAAAACCTGACCGCCTCCGTGTCCCAGGCGATCGTCGCCACCGAGGACGACCTGGCTGTGCCGGCGCTGCTGGCCAACCGAACGGCGGAAATCGGACAACAGGCGATGGAGGCGATCGTCGAGGCGGGCGAGAACCATCCGGGATGGCACCAGCCCCTGGTCGAACGCGGCGGACTTGCCAATGAATTGGTGATCCGGATCGCCTCTTACGCCAGCGAACGACTGGTGGAAAAGCTGCTGTCGGAGCATGACGAAATAGACGCGGAGACGAAGGATCGCCTGCGCCGCTCCGTCAAGGACCGGATGCAGGACCTGAAAATGGCCTGGGACAAAAGTGATCCAGAGGTTGCCCGCGCGCACATCTTTCACCGCGACGGCAAACTGACGCCGGACCTCATGGCCCAGGCGGCGGCGAGGGGGGAGGAAACCTTCGTCTTGTCGGCTTTGTCCCTGATGACCGGCGTGCATGACACGATCGTTCGGCGCGCCCTGCAGGGGGCGGAGGCGAACAAAGCCGCGGTGACGCTGGCCTGGAAAGCAGGGCTAGGCGTCAAGTTCGCTTCTATCCTGCAGACGGAACTGCTACGGCTGCCGAAATCCGATGTCCTGGCACCGGGACCGTCGGGCAAATTCCCGCTGGAAGAACTGGAAATGCGTAAACTGTTGATGGTGATGCGCTGATAGCCACGATCCGGCGTCTTTGGGGCGAACTGCGGCGATTTGCGCGCATTTCCGTAGCCAGGCCTTTTGCACCGTTCCAGGAGTCTCGCTAAGCTTTTGCCTCTGTTTTGTTTCTTTGGGATGGGCCGTGCCTGAAATCGCACCTTACGGAACCTGGCGTTCCGAAATTACGACGGATCTAATCACACAGGGCGCCGTGTCTCTCGGGCAGGTCGGCGTTGATGATGACACTGTCTATTGGACCGAACTGCGGCCTTGGGAAGCGGGACGGACGGTCCTGGTCCGCCGGTCGGCCGATGGTGCGCGCGCGGATATGACACCTTCACCAATGAATGTGCGCAGCCGGGTGCACGAATATGGCGGTTTGTGCTTTGTCGCCGGGCGCGGCGGCGCCTGGTTCGTCAACGGTTCCGACAACAGGATCTACCGCGCCGATGGGACGGGCAGGCCGGTGCCGGTCACCCGCAAGGGCGAAGTCAGCTTCGCGGACCTGATCCTCGATGAGGACCGGGAAAGACTGATCGCCGTTCGGGAAGATTTTTCGGGCACGGGTGAATCGTCGAACAGCATCGTCGCGATCGGCTTCGACGGATCCGTATCGGTGTTGGCGCAGGGGGCCGATTTCTATGCCTTCCCGAGACTTTCCCCAGATGGGGCCGATCTTGCCTGGGTTGAGTGGCGACACCCCAACATGCCCTGGGACGGAACGGAACTGAAACTGTCCGCCTTCGACGCGACAGGAAAACTGACGGATCCCGTGACAATCGCAGGGGGGATGCGGGAAAGCATATTTCAGCCCGGTTGGTCGCCGGGTGGAGAGCTCTATTATGTCTCCGACCGAAGCGGGTATTGGAACCTGTACCGGGCCGGAACGACGGAACGCCACTATGCGATGGAGGCGGAATGCGGGCTGCCGCTTTGGCAGTTCGGGATGAGCACCTATGCGTTCCTGAACGATGAACAGGCGGTGCTGGCGCATGCGGTGGATGGGGAATGGCGCCTCGGCATCCTGAACCTCGATACTGGCGCCCTTGATCCCGTCGCGACGGACTACGTGTCGTTCAACGGGCTTGTCGCGCATGGCGGGAAAGTCTGGTTCACCGGCGGCCTCGCCGATGCGCCGGATCAACTGGTCGAATGGAAACCGGCACAAGCGGACTGGGCGGTTTTGCGGCGGTCGTCGGAAACCGACCTCGACCCTTCCTCAATCTCAAAGGCGCAGACGATACGGTTTCCAACCGCCGATGGACGGCAAGCCTATGCCTATTTCTATCCGCCGGCCAATGCCGCGTTTCATGCGCCGGACACGGAACGACCGCCGCTGATCGTCAAAGGACACGGCGGACCGACCGGCCAGTCAAGCAATGCCCTGGCGCTGAAGATTCAGTATTGGACCAGCCGCGGTTTCGCCGTCGTTGACGTCAACTACGGCGGCAGCACCGGCTATGGCCGGGACTATCGCCAGCGGCTAGACGGTAAATGGGGCGTGGTCGATGTGGAGGATTGCGTCAACGCGGCCCGTTATCTGGCCGATCAAGGCATGGTCGACGGCGATAGGATGGCGATCACCGGCGGCAGCGCCGGCGGTTTCACGGTGCTCAGCGCCTTGACCTTCCACGACGTTTTCAAGGCGGGGTGCAGCGCGTATGGCATCGGCGATTTGGAAGCCCTGACCCGGGATACCCATAAATTCGAGAGCCGATACCTCGACCGGTTGGTTGGGGAGTGGCCCGAACATGCCGATCTGTATCGGCGACGTTCGCCGATCCACCATACGGAACTGCTGAGCTGCCCGGTCATTTTCCTGCAGGGCGCCGACGACAAGGTGGTGCCGCCGAACCAGGCGGAATCGATGGTCGCGGCGTTGAAGGAAAAGGGCTTGCCTGTCGCCTACCTGCTGTTCGACGGGGAGGGGCACGGTTTCAGGCGCGCGGAAAACGTTCGCCGGGCGCTCGAAGCGGAACTCTCCTTCTATGCCCAGGTCTTCGGCTTCACGCCGGGCGACGGGATCGAACCCGTACGCATTGAAAATCTGTGACGACGGATGGTGCCTGCGATACCGTGCCGACGCTGATGCAGAGGGAAGTGATTTGCCATGACCAAGGTGAAGGACGCGGAGCGGAATGCATACCGGGAAGATGGCGTCACGGTACTGCGCGGGTTGTTCACACCGGAATGGTTGGAGCGCCTGCGTGAGGGGGTCGATGAAAACCTGAAGAATCCCGGTCCGATGTCATCCAGCTATACCGATGACGGGAAAGCCGGCCGTTACTTCGGCGACTATTGCAACTGGGACCGCATCGCCGCCTTCCGCGACATTTTTTACGATAGCGGTCTGGCCGAGGCCGCGGCGCAGCTGATGGGCAGCGAGCGCGCCTACATCTTTCACGAACATGTCCTGATCAAGGAACCGGGGACGCAGGAATACACCCCCTGGCATCAGGACCAGCCCTATTACGTGGCGACGGGCGAACAGACGGTCAGCGTCTGGATTCCGCTTGATCCCGTACCCGCCGATGTATGTCCCCATTTCCTGCGCGGCTCCCACAAGGATGGACAATTGTATCGCCCGCGTTTCTTCAAGGACGGCGCGGATTACGGGTATGACTATTCTGACGGCACTTATATTCCGGTGCCGGATATCGACAACGATACTTCGGCAGCGGCGCGGATGATCAGCTGGGATCTGGAACCCGGGGATGCGCTGGCCTTCCACTTCCGGACCCTGCACAACGCTCCGCGGAACGAGCAGGCGCGGCGTCGGCGCGCCGTCTCATTCCGGATGTTCGGCGATGACGCCCGGTATGCCGAACGCCCTGGGCTTCCGTCGCCGCCTTATCCGGAGATGGGGCTGAAGCTGAGCGACGGTGACCGGCTTCCGGAAGACTGGTTTCCGCGGATATGGCCCCGTGAACAGCGTACCGCCTGATTGCGCTGAAGAATGTTCAAATAGGCTCTTGGGGAGGAACTCACGTGCATTTCTACGACTATTTTCGCTCGTCGGCGGCCTATCGCTGCCGCATTGCCCTGAACCTGAAGGGGCTGGAACCGGAACGCACCTTCGTGAACCTGCGAACCGGGGAGGTGCGCAGCGACTGGTACAGCAAGGTCAACCCGCAGCAACTGGTGCCCGCCCTGGTGGACGGAGATGCCACGCTCACTCAGTCCCTGGCGATCATCGAATATCTCGACGACGTTCATCCGGAACCGGCATTCATGCCGAAGGACCCGCTGGGTAAAGCGCGGGTGCGCGGTATTTCCCAAGCCATCGCCTGTGACATCCATCCACTGAACAATCTGCGTATCCTCAATTACCTGACCGGTGAATTGGGGCAGTCGGAGGACGCGAAGAACAAATGGTACGCCCATTGGGTCGATCTGGGGTTCACCGCCATCGAAGCGCAATTGGCCGGCAGTGCCCATACCGGCACCTATTGCCATGGCGATACGGTGACCATGGCCGATATCTGCCTCGTACCGCAGGTTTTCAACGCTCGGCGTTTCAATGTCGACATGTCGCCCTATCCGACGATCGTGCGGATCGACGAGGCCTTGTCCCAATTGCCGGAGGTCGCGGCCGCGGCGCCTGGAAAACAGCCCGACGCGGTCTAGATGTTGCGCGGTGCCACGGGGCGTCCATGGAAGGCGCCCCATTTCGAGGGAGAGACCATTGAGCGACGGTAAGACCGTAACCGCGGCCCTATTGATCATCGGGAACGAAATCCTGAGCGGGCGAACACACGACAAGAACATCCCCCATATCGCGGGCCGTTTGAACGAGGCGGGCATTCGCTTACGGGAAGTGCGCGTGGTGCCCGACGTGGAGGCGGAAGTCGTCCAAGCGGTGAACCGGCTGCGGTCGAAATACACTTATCTTTTCACCACCGGCGGCATCGGCCCGACACATGACGACATCACCGCCGAATGCGTCGCCAAGGCCTTCGGCCGGGATTTGATCCGTCACCCCGAGGCGAACCGCCGGCTCGTCGCGCACTATGAGCGCACGGGTATGGAATACAATGAGATGCGCCAACGGATGGCGAACACGCCGGAAGGCGCGGGCCTGATCGACAATCCCGTTTCCACCGCGCCGGGCTTCGTTGTCGAGAACGTATACGTGATGGCCGGCGTGCCACGCATCATGCAGGCGATGTTGGACAACGTCATCCCAACCCTGACCGGTGGGCCGAAGATGCTGTCACGCACCGTAATTGCGGAATTGGGGGAAGGGGTGATCGCCGGTGGATTGCAGGCGATCCAGAAGCGGTTCCCGGACATCGATATCGGATCCTATCCCGCCTATACCAACGAAGGCTTCCGCACCTCCCTGGTTTTGCGCGGCACGGATTCGGAAACGCTGGACCTGGCGGCCGACGATGTACGCACCTTGATCGTTTCCCTCGGGGGTAGTCCCCAGGATGGGGATGCCACTTGAAGGACTCTTAACAGTTTAGAAGCATTACAAAAGATTGTATCAGCGTATTCGGATTTTTTGCTTGCAACGGGTGGTGAAGGGGCGGACGATCCGCGCAACGGGGGCGTCTAAACGCTTTTGGGGGAATGTAAACGGCCGCGCCAGCGGTCCGACCTCGGGCGGCCCCGTGACCTATGAAAAAACGGGAGTATTTCCAATGAAACAGATAGCGATTGCCGTCGCGGCAGGTGCCTTGGCGCTTGGCGTGGCTGCATCGGCTCACGCCAAGACGCTTGTCTACTGCTCCGAGGGCAGCCCGGAAGGGTTCGACCCGGCGCTGTACACGGCGGGCACGACTTTCGATGCCTCCTCGCGCCAGATCTTCAACAAGCTGGTTGAGTTCGAGCGCGGCACGACAAAGGTCGTTCCGGCCCTGGCGACGTCCTGGGATGTCAGCGACGACGGCCTGGAATATGTCTTCCACCTGCGCAAGGGCGTGAAATTCCACACGACGAGCTTCTTCACGCCGTCGCGCGACTTCAACGCCGATGACGTCGTCTTTTCGTTCGAGCGTCAGCGCGTGAAGGACCACCCGTACCATTCCTATGTGTCCGGTGCCGCGTGGGAGTATTTTGACGGCATGTCCATGCCCGATCTGATCAAGTCGGTCGAGAAGGTGGACGACTATACGGTGAAGTTCACGCTGAACCGTCCGGAAGCCCCGATGATCGCGAACCTGGCGATGGATTTCGCGTCCATCGAATCCAAGGAATACGCGGACAAGTTGGCCGCCGACGGCAAAATGGAAATGTTGAACCAGCAGCCGGTCGGTACCGGCCCGTTCAAGTTCCAGGCCTATCAGAAGGACGCCGTCATCCGCTATCAGGCGCATGAAGGCTATTGGGCCGGCAAGGCCGCGATCGACACGCTGATCTTCGCGATCACGCCCGACGCGTCCGTCCGGTATCAGAAGCTGAAGGCCGGCGAATGCCATGTCATGCCGTATCCGAACCCGGCTGACTTGGAGACGATGAAGGCCGACGCCGACGTTACCCTGCTCAGCCAGGAAGGCCTGAACGTCGGTTACTTGGCCTATAACACCAAGGTTGCGCCGTTCGACAACGTGAAGGTCCGCAAGGCCCTGAACATGGCGATCAACAAGGAAGCGATCCTGGATGCGGTCTTCCAGGGCGCCGGCAAGGTCGCCTCGAACCCGATTCCGCCGACGATCTGGTCCTACAAGGCCGATCTGAAGGACGATCCGTACGATCCGGAAGCGGCGAAGAAGATGCTGGAAGCCGAAGGCGTCAAGGATCTCAACATGAAGATCTGGGCGATGCCGGTTCAGCGTCCCTACAACCCGAATGCCAAGCGCATGGCCGAAGTGATGCAGGCCGATTTCGCGAAGGTCGGCGTCAATGTCGAGATCATTCAGTTCGAATGGGGTGAGTATCTGAAGCGTTCCAAGGAACTGGATCGCGACGGTGCCGTCCTGTTGGGTTGGACGGGCGACAATGGCGACCCCGACAACTTCCTGGCCGTTCTGTTGGGTTGTGACGCGGTCGGCGGTTCCAACCGGGCGCAGTGGTGCCACCAGCCCTTCGAAGACCTGATCCAGAAGGCGAAGGTGGTTTCCGATACGGCCGAGCGCACGAAGCTCTACGAGCAGGCGCAGGTCGTGTTCAAGGAACAGGCCCCCTGGGCGACGATCGCGCATTCGGTCGTGTTCAAACCGGTTCGCAAGGAAGTCGTGGACTTCAAGATCGATCCGTTCGGCGGCCATATCTTCTATGGCGTCGATTTGAAGTAGATTGCTTGACGAACGGGGGCGGGGGGCTTAGGTCCTCCGCCTTCTTCGTCGCAGATCTATTTCGAAAAAATTCTTATGCTCAAACTTCTCCTCCGGCGCGTCGGGTTGATGATCCCGACTTTCATCGGGGCCACGCTGCTCTCTTTCCTGTTCATCCGCATGCTGCCGGGCGACCCGGTCCTGCTGATGGCCGGTGAGCGCGGCATGACCGAGGAGCGCTATCAGCGTCTGCTCCACGAATTCGGCTTCGACCGCCCCTATTGGCAGCAATATCTCGACTACCTCTGGGGTGTCCTGCAGGGCGACCTCGGTGAATCCTTCCGCACCAAGGTGCCGGTGCTGCAGGAATTTCTGACGCTTTTTCCCGCGACCATGGAACTGTCCCTGTGCGCGATGTTCCTGGCGGTCGTGGTCGGAATCCCGGCCGGCGTGATCGCGGCGATCCGGCGCGGACGTACCCTGGACCACACGGTGATGGGGGCCGCCCTGATCGGCTATTCGATGCCGATCTTCTGGTGGGCGCTGATGCTGATCATCGTCGTTTCCGGCATGCTGGAATGGACGCCGGTTTCGGGTCGTATCTCCTTCCTGTTCTTTTTCGAACCGGTGACCGGCTTCATGTTGATCGACAGTCTGCTGTCGGACCAGAAGGGCGCTTTCCTGTCGGCGGTGAACCACTTGATTCTGCCCTCGATCGTCCTCGGCACGATCCCCTTGGCGGTCGTCGCCCGTCAGACGCGGTCCGCCATGCTGGAAGTGTTGGGCGAAGACTACGTCCGGACAGCCCGCGCCAAAGGGCTTTCGCCCCTCCGTGTCGTCGGCATCCACGCGCTGCGCAATGCCATGATCCCGGTGATCACCACGATCGGTCTTCAGATCGGCGTGCTGTTCGCCGGTGCGATCCTGACGGAGACGATTTTCGCCTGGCCCGGTGTCGGCAAATGGATGATCGATTCCGTATCGGCGCGTGATTACGAAGTGGTGCAGGGCGGTTTGCTGCTGATCGCGATGATCGTGATGGTGGTGAACCTGACCGTCGATCTGCTCTACGGCCTTATCAACCCCAAAGTACGTCACTGAGGCGGGACCGATGAGCGATACGACTGCAAATTCGAAAGCATCGGCCGCCCCCGCCCAGCAGGGGCCGGTAGGTCCGTTGCGCGAATTCTGGGCCTATTTCAGCGAGAACAAGGGCGCCGTCGCCGGCTTGGTCTTTTTCCTGTGTCTCGTCGCGGTGGCCTTGCTGGCGGATGTGATCGCGCCGCATGACCCGATCGAGCAGTATCGCGACCATTTCCTGCAGCCCCCGGCCTGGGTCGAAGGCGGCAGCATGCAGTTTCTGCTGGGAACCGATGCGGTCGGTCGGGACATCCTCTCGCGCTTGATGTACGGCGCGCGCTATTCACTATTCATCGGCTGTATCGTCGTCTCCGTCGCGGCCCTGGTCGGGATTGCCATCGGTCTCTTCGCCGGCTTCCTGGGCGGCTGGATCGACACCGTCGCCATGCGGGTGATGGATATCATTCTGTCCTATCCCAGTCTTTTGCTCGCTCTGGTCCTGGTGGCCATTCTGGGACCGGGACTGGAAAACGCGATGATCGCGATCGCGGTGATCCAATTGCCGCATTACGTCCGGCTGACGCGGGCCTCGGTCATGGCGGAACGAAACCGGGACTATGTCACCTCGGCCCGTGTCGCCGGGGCAGGGACGCTCCGCCTCGTCACCGTCACCATCCTGCCGAACTGCATGGCCCCGATCATCGTTCAGGCCGCGCTTTCCTTCTCCTCCGCGATCCTCGACGCGGCGGCCCTGGGGTTCCTGGGGCTCGGTGCGCAGCCGCCGCTGCCGGAATGGGGCACGATGCTGGCCGAGGCACGGGAATTCATCCTGCGGGCCTGGTGGGTGGTCACGTTCCCCGGCATCGCCATTCTGGTCACGGTGCTGGCGATCAACCTGATGGGCGACGGTCTGCGCGACGCCCTTGATCCGAAGCTGAAACGGTCGTGAGTCTGTCATGAGTTTGCTGGAAATCGAAAACCTGACGGTTGAGTTTCAGACCGCGCAAGGCCAGTTCCGGGCGGTGGATGGCGTTTCCATGTCGGTCGAACGCGGCGACCTGATGGCGATCGTCGGCGAATCCGGTTCCGGAAAATCCGTATCCATGCTGGCCTTGATGGGGCTGCTGCCCTGGACTGCGACGATCACCGCGGATCGGCTGGTATTCGATGGCAAGGACCTTGCCACGCAGACGGCGAAACAGCGGCGCAGGGTCATCGGCAGAGACATGGCGATGATCTTTCAGGAGCCGATGACCAGCCTGAATCCCTGCTTCACGGTGGGCTTCCAGATTACTGAAGCGCTGAAGACCCATCTGGGCGGGACACGCGCCTCACGCCGGGCGCGCGCGGTGGAACTGTTGCAGCAGGTTGGTCTGCCGGAACCGGAGCGGCGCCTGAGCGCATTTCCCCATCAACTGTCGGGCGGCATGAACCAGCGCGTGATGATCGCGATGGCGATTGCCTGCAAGCCGAAGCTGTTGATCGCGGACGAACCGACCACGGCTTTGGATGTCACCATCCAGGCCCAGATTCTGGACCTGCTGCTGGAACTGCGGGAGAAGGAAGGCATGGCGCTGATCCTGATCACCCACGACATGGGCGTGGTGGCGGAAACGGCGGAGCGTGTCTCGGTCCAATATGCAGGTCAGAAGGTTGAGGAACAGAATGTCCGCGACCTGTTTCGTGACCCGCACCATCCCTATACCTCGGCTTTGCTGTCGGCCCTGCCGGAGCGGGCCGAAGGACGGAAACTGCCGACCTTGCCCGGCGTGGTGCCGGGGCTGTTCGACCGGCCCGAAGGCTGCCTGTTCGCGCCGCGCTGCGCCTATGCATTCGATTTGTGCCACAAACGTCAGGCCGACCGCGCCGGCGAAGCGGACGGCTTCGCCCTGTGTCACACGCCGTTGCGTCATGGCGTGCCGGCGAAGGCGGAGGGGGAGGCACGGACATGAGCGTGAATGCCCCTCTGTTGAGCGGTGAGAACCTCACCCGTCACTACGACATCGCCGGCAAGCGGTTTGGTGAAAAGCTGTCCGTGAAGGCGCTGCAAGGCGTCAGCTTCCGCCTCGACAAGGGCGAGACGCTTGCGGTGGTCGGGGAAAGCGGCTGCGGCAAGTCCACGCTGGCGCGGTTGATCACGATGATCGAACCGCCGACGGAGGGCTCCTTCCGGATCGGGGATACGGTTGTCGACAAGAAAACCGGACGGCCGGACAAGGATTTGCGCGCGGCGGTGCAGATCGTCTTCCAGGACCCGTATTCGTCACTCAATCCGCGACAGAAAATCGGGACCATCCTGGCCGAACCGCTTTTGATCAACCGGCCCGATATTTCCCGGGAGGATCGGGAGAAGAAGGCGCGGGACATGCTGGCGCTGGTCGGGCTTCGGCCGGAACACTATGACCGATATCCGCACATGTTCTCGGGCGGGCAGCGCCAGCGCATCGCCGTTGCGCGGGCCCTGATGATGAACCCCAAGGTGCTGGTGCTGGATGAGCCTGTTTCGGCGCTCGACCTGTCCGTTCAGGCCCAGATCCTGAACCTGCTGGTCGACTTGCAGGACGAATTCGGCTTGGCTTATCTGTTCATTTCCCACGATCTGTCGGTCGTGAAGCATATGGCCGACCGGGTCATGGTGATGTATCTCGGGCGGCCGGTGGAATACGGCGAACGGGACGAGATCTTCGGCAATCCCCGGCACCCCTATACCAAGGCGTTGCTGTCGGCGACGCCGATCGCCGATCCGGAACGGCCGAAACAGCGCCTGAAGCTGGAAGGGGAGCTGCCGTCGCCGATCAACCCGCCGGCGGGTTGCGCCTTCCATCCGCGTTGCCCGATTGCGATCAGCCGGTGCGCGGCCGACCGTCCCGATCTGGCCCCCGTTGCCGGGCGCGATGTCGCCTGTTGGCGCGCCGACGAGGCTTGATCCAGCTGACCTGCGTTGCGTTCGGACACTGATCCTCTCCGCAATTCCGCAAAGAAAAAACGAGGCAAACTGAATTTGCCTCGTTCCTTGAAACGGCGCGGGAAGCGCCGGTATCGGATCGCGTCGGTTACGCGCGATTGCGGCGGTGACGCAGGAAGCCAAGACCGAGCAGCGCGGTTGCCAGCAGCATGCCGGGCACCGGCAGCGGCACCGCGGTGACGGTCAGATCCAGGTCGTATTGTGCGCCCTGTCCGTCATCCGTGATGAGGACCGAGAAGATCTGAGGAACCAGCGTGAACGAGAAGCTGACCGCGGTCGGATTCAGCAAGTCGCCGGACCCGGACAAGACCGCCGACGTGAATGACAGTTCCGGGAAGTCAGGCGTCAGTATCGAGAAGGTCAGATTGCCCTGGACGATATTGAAATCGAATGTCACGAGCTGCGGGGACAGGTCGGAGAAGTCTTCGTTGACCAGGAAGAATTGGTAAAACCCGGTATCGAAGATGTCGACCGTGAGGGGATCGTGATCAATCTCCGTCAGGATCGGAAGAAATTCGATATCCTGCCGGGCAAATCCACTGAATCCGTTGTCCAGGGGAATGACCGTGATCGCCGACGCGTTCTGCGCCCCGCCGAGAAGCAGCGCTCCGGCAATGAGGGAGGCGAAAACGCCCTTGCTGAGAATTTTCCCGAACAGCGATTTGAACACGTGACGAAATCCTTAAGCTGCGGCCGTAAACTATTGTCTGGGGCCGTTTATAACGTACCGTACATGTATAGTATTTCGGTCTGGGTGCCAATGAATGCATGACCCACCAGTTCAATAGACGTTCACGTATGTTAACAGGGGTTGACCTCAGGGCGGGTAGGTTGTGACGGCCGTCATAGACATCGACCAAACCGTGAATTTGGGGGCGGTCCATCGCCCGTGGGCCCTTATCCAATGTCTCAGAATGATCGTTTCGTCAATTCCAGACGGGCTGACGGATTTCAGGTCGGCATGCAGACCAGGACCTGTTCCTTGCCATGCTCAGGCTGTCCGCCGAGGAAGTCGCCATACTCCTCCACCACGGTGAAATCGGCCCGCGCCAGTAGGTGTTTCATCTCCTGCCGGTAGGTCCACCGCACGGTCAGGATCAGGTCTTCCTGTCTCTCGACCGCACCGTCCTGCCCCTCGAGCGAGTAAAGCCACCGGTTTCGGAGAATCTGATTGAAGCGGTCGATGTCGACATCTTCCAATCGCGCGACGATGGTGCGTCCGGTTTCCGCGTCGCGTCCGCGGCGTTCCTCTTGCGGCGGTTTCCTGAAACTCGACAGATCGTCGATCCGCGGGTCGAAAAGGTGTAGGGCCAGCAATCCGTCCTCGGTCAGATGACGCCGCATCGTTTGGAGCGATGCCAGTTGATCCTCCGGCGTCAAAAGGACATGAAATGTCCGGAAAGGGGCCGTGATCAGGCCGAATTTGGCTCCCAGATCGAAATCCCGCATATCGCCTTGTATGAAGGTAGGGGACGCAGCAGCCGTGGTGTGACCCTGCGGCAGGCTTTTCCTGCAAGCCAGCCAGATCATCGCGGGCGAGAGTTCAAGGCCGGTCACCTTATGGCCGCGGCCGGCCAGGGACCAGGCGACGCGGCCCGTTCCGGCGCCGATTTCCAGGACCGGCCCGCCCGTGCGGCCGGCCAGGCCGGCATAGAAGTCTATATCGCCTTGCACGCACGGCGTTGTCGACCCATGTAGCGTGTCATAAGCGCGGATATGCAGGCTGTCACCTTCATAGAAACCGCGCGCCGATCGGGCGCCTGAAGTGAGGGGGCTTGGATGGGAGCTATCTGTCATCTGCCGGATCTGTCATCGGACGGATTTGTCGCTGGTCCTGGGCTAGAACGGGTCGTAGAGCAGCATCACCACGACAATGGTAATCGCGATTGCCACAAGGATCGGCGTCATGGCGCCGAACCGGGTGGCGCGCCGGCGATGAAAAAGAAGGATCGCGATCGCGAATACAGCGATTGCAGCGAAGCTCCAAACCAGTCTTTCATAGCCATCCATCAACGGGTTATGACCTCACCTGACGAAAGCCGATCGATGCGGTAATGACGTATGTTGCGGCCGGAGGGGGCTTTGCGCCATTCTATCCGGCATCGACGGACGTAAACCGCATCCGTATCGGTCAAAGTCTGCCTCACGGATGCCTTAATTGTCTCCTATTCTCCATCGCGTGAGAAGACGGAGATCGGATTGAGAGACATGGGCCGCTTGATCTGCGGCGGAGTTCAAGGGCCGGGCCACGCTGTGATGGGCGGTAAGGGCACGGTTCGCACGAAGAGAAATAATCAAGGCGGCACGGTATGCGCCTTGAAAGATGGAAGGAGAGTTTTTCGTGGCTTTAGGACGTCGGAAGCTGCGGGGCAAGGGCGGTTCTATACGGTTCGAGAAAGGCGATACGCTGGGGGGAACGGCGTCGCTGCTGCTGTTGAATCAGATCGGCGGCGGGGTCAAAGGTCGGTCCCAGATCGGTCGCCGCCGGGGTGGCGCCGCGGGTAGGGTCCTGGGCAAGGTTTTCACCTTCGTGCTGCTGGTGGTCGGCCTCGGGGCGCTGTTCCTGATCGGTTGGGATTTGATAGAGGAATTCATCCGTACACAGGTTATTCCCTTTATGAACGGCGGTTGAGGCGCGTCCTCCCGACAATGTGAAGCAGGGTTGTTTTCCGCTTCGCACCGTTTCCCGCTAGGGCTGATCGTATGGTGGTGAAACAAGACGGAACCGGTCTCGAAACCATGGTGACCCTGTTTGATACCGTCCAACATGCCTTTGCCGTTGCCTATGGCCGCGCATGCGGCGGTTGGCTCTGGCCCCAAGGCGCGGAGACGACCAGTTTGGCGCGCAAGCCGATTTGCGTGGCAGTCCTGTTTCTGATGGCGGTTCCGCTGCTGGCTGTCGCTTGGGTGATCGAGCTCGTTATTCCCGGTTATCTGCGGTTCCTGGTTCTTGTCTGGATCGCTGGCGTGTTTTTCTTTCTGGCCTCGGTCGATCAACGTGCCGCTCGCCTGTTGATGGCCCATCCTCACCCGAATTCATGACAAATGCCCGCAATTCGGGCCATTGCCTGCTGTTCATGTTGATGTATGTTAAAGATTAGGGAATCGTGAACCAGGATCGGAAGGATCCGTTCCCGGATGAAGAAAGCGCTATTTATCGCATCGGTTCTACCCGGGCTCCTGGCTGGGACCGGGGCCTTGGCCGGTGACCCGCCGCAAGCGTATTTCTCCGGTGCGCTCTCCTACGATTCTCCCACGCTGCCGGATAGGACCGCTGACGGGCCGCTCGGATTGACCGTCGGCGGCATTTCCCTGGATCTCTATAAACATGACATTGGACCCTTGGGTCTCTCCGTCGGCACCGGATTTGCCCCGGGCGAGCAGGCGAGCGATCCCGGGGCCTACATGGTCGGTCTGCGCTTCGACTATGGCGGATTGTCGGTTGCCTCTCAAATTCGGGATGGGAATGCCGATGCCTGTGGGCTTGCCCAGGGGGGTTGCGATGCCGGTCCCGCCTGGAATGTTGGCGCTTCCTACAGCGCGGGGGCGGCTTCCCTGTCGGCGCAATATCAGGCGGTCAATCCATGGGGCGCGGACGGCCAGACGAGTGTCGGCGATGTGTTCCGTCTTGGCCTCGACTATCAGATTTTCGATGGGTTTTCCTCCCGCGCCGATGCGTATTTCATCGATGGCGGGCAGGGACTTGCCGGGGACGAATCCGCCGTCGTCCTGATTGGCACCCGCATCACGTTCTGAACCCGTTCCCGGTCGCCGCATCAAGGTCGGCATGGACGTCGACATGAACGCGAACCCTGCTTGCCGCGGGGCGCTTCGCTTTGTAGGTTGCACTCCGTCGGAAGGCCGGTTTCATCGGCCGACCCAAACCGCTCCGCCGGGCCGATCCGGAGCGGCAGGACACTGTGCGGACGTGGCGGAATCGGTAGACGCAGCAGACTTAAAATCTGCTATCCGTAAGGGTGTGCGGGTTCGAGTCCCGCCGTCCGCACCAACTCCTTCAAACAGACATGCCATTCCTGGCGATAAGCGTCGTGCGGGGCGGCGAAGGGTGATCCGTGCGCGTTCGTTGACGGCGTTCGGAACCGGAAAAGAAAACGGCGGCGGTGCCCTTGAGCGCCGCCGCCGTTTCTTCTGATCGGCTATTCTTGATCAGCCGGCCGCTTTCACGTCGCGGCGGCGGCGATGCAGGATCGGTTCGGTATAACCGCTGGGCTGGTTGATGCCCTCGAACACCAGTTCCCGCGCGCTCTGGAACGCGATGCTGGCATCGTAATCCGGCGCCATGTTCCGATAGTTCGGATCGCCCGCATTCTGTTTGTCGACGGCGATAGCCATGCGGCGGAAGGACTGATCGATCTGATCGCCCGTGCAGATACCGTGCAGCAGCCAGTTGGCCAGATGCTGGGCGGAAATCCGCAGCGTCGCCCGGTCTTCCATCAAGCCGACATCATTGATGTCCGGCACCTTGGAGCAGCCGACGCCCTGATCGACCCAGCGAACCACGTAACCCAGGATCGACTGACAGGAATTGTCCAATTCCCGCGTGACTTCCTCATCCGACAGGTTGCGCCCCTCCAGCATCGGCGGAACCAGCAGGTCCGACAGAGAGGCCGGGGTCCGTGTGGCGATTTCCTGCTGGCGGTCCCGTACATTCACATCGTGATAGTGCAGGGCATGCAGCGTTGCCGCCGTCGGTGACGGCACCCAGGCCGTGTTCGCGCCCGCCTTCGGATGGTCGACCTTGGCGACCAGCATTTCGGCCATGGCATCGGGCTTGGCCCACATGCCCTTGCCGATCTGGGCATGCCCGGCGAGGCCGGCCGCGAGGCCGATATCGACATTGTTGTTTTCATAGGTGCCGAGCCAAAGGGCCGATTTCATGTCGTTCTTCGGCAGAACCGGTCCGGCCTGCATGGAGGTGTGGATTTCGTCCCCCGTACGGTCCAGGAAGCCGGTATTGATGAAGACGATGCGGTCCTTCACGGCCCGGATGCATTCCTTCAGATTCGCGCTGGTCCGGCGTTCCTCATCCATCACGCCGACTTTCAGCGTGTTCCGCGCTAGGCCGAGAACGTCCTCGATCCGATCGAACAGCGTGTTGCTGAAGGCCACTTCCTCCGGCCCGTGCATCTTCGGCTTGACGATATAGACGCTGCCGGCGCGGGAATTGCGCATGCCCGAGGATTTTTTCAGGTCATGCATCGCGCAGAGCGAGGTGACCATGCCGTCCAGAATGCCTTCCGGGGTTTCCTGGCCGTCGGCGTTCAGCACGGCGTCCGTGGTCATCAGATGGCCGACATTGCGGACCAGAAGCAGGCTGCGGCCGGCCAGGGTAACGGTCTTGCCGTCAGGGCCGGTGAACTCGCGATCCGGATTCAGGCGGCGGGTCATCGTCTTGCCGCCTTTTTCGAAGGTCTCCTCCAGGTCGCCCTTCATCAGGCCGAGCCAGTTGGTATAGACGACGACCTTATCCTCCGCGTCGACGGCGGCGACGGAATCCTCGCAGTCCTGGATCGCGGTCAGGGCGGATTCCAGAACGACGTCTTCCAGATTCGACGGGCTTTCCTTGCCGATCGGGCTGTCCGGATTGAACTTCAATTCGACATGCAGGCCGTTATGACGGAACAGCAGCGACTTGGTGCTGCCTTCGCCGGTATGGCCGACGAATTGCGCCGCGTCGGCAAGCCCCGTTTCGGAACCGTCCGCAAGCGTCACGGTGACGCCGGAACCGTCCGCGGCAATGGTGTAGGCCTTGGCACCGGTATGGGAGCCGCTCGCCAGCGGCACGGCCGTGTCGAGATAGGTCGCGGCGCGGGCGACGACGGCGGCGCCGCGTTTCGGGTTATAGCCCTTGCCCGGGGCCAGGTCGCCGTCCTGCGGCACGGCATCGGTACCGTAGAGCGCGTCATAGAGGCTGCCCCAGCGCGCGTTGGCGGCGTTCAGGGCGAAGCGCGCATTCATCACCGGCACGACGAGCTGAGGTCCGGCAACCGTTGCGATTTCCGGATCGACATTCCCGGTGCCGACCTGGAAGTCCGGGCCTTCAGGGACGAGATACCCGATTTCCCGCAGGAAGGCTTGATAGGTCGGGCCGTCGATCGGCTGGCCCTTGCGTGCTTTGTGCCAGTCGTCGATCTGTGCCTGCAGGCTGTCGCGCTTTTCCAGCAGCGCCCTGTTGACCGGCGCGAGGTCCGCTAGAATGGCTGCATATCCGGACCAGAAATCCCCGGCGTCGACGCCGGTACCCGGCAAGGCTTTTTCCTCGATGAAGGCTGCCAGGCCGGAATCCACCTGCAAATTGGCTTTCGTGACTCGACTATTCACCCGATATTCCTCTCTGTCCTCGTTCCATAATCTTGGTGCATCAACAAACTAGTATCCGCACGGGCGAGAGGAATCCACGTCGCACGCTTGTTTTCAAATCGATTTTGGGTTTTTCCGCAAAATACACCGTTTCCAGGGCTGCTTTTGAAGCGAATGGACGCTGTTTTTGGCCTCGAACGGTACAAAGAGATGCCGATCCTGGTCGGAGCCTGTATTGACGCGAAGTAAATATGTCGATAATTCCCGACATATGGACACAATCAAAGCAACGAAGGCATTTGGCGCACTGGCGCAGGAGACCCGCTTGAAGGTCTTTCGCATGCTGGTGCATCGCGGTGAGGCCGGGATGCCGGCGGGGGAGATCGCGCGCGCCCTGGATATCCCTCACAATACGATGTCAAGCCATCTCGCGGTGCTGGCCGGGGCGGGGCTGGTCTCTTCCGATCGCGAGGGGCGGTCGATCATCTACCGGATCGATTTCGCAGGCATGCGCGGCTTGCTCGCCTATCTGCTTGAAGATTGCTGCCAGGGACGGCCCGAGGTTTGCGCGCCGATCCTGGACACACTGCTTTCACCGGGCGGCACGACCGCGGCCTGACACCGGCAAGACGAGGAATTTGAGATGAGTATGGAAACGGTTTCCGCCGAAGCCTCCCCGATGGGCCTGTTCGAACGGTATCTCTCGGTCTGGGTGGCGCTGTGTATCGTAGCGGGCGTCGCATTGGGCGTGGCGCTGCCGGACCTGTTTCAGGCAATCGCGGCGATCGAATATGCCAGCGTCAATCTGGTCGTCGCCGTGCTGATCTGGGTGATGATCTATCCGATGATGGTGAATGTCGATTTCGCCTCGTTGAAGGATGTCGGCAAAAAGCCGAAGGGGCTGTGCGTCACGCTGGTGGTCAATTGGCTGATCAAGCCTTTCACCATGGCGGCGCTCGGCATTCTGTTCTTCGAACATGTCTTTGCCGGCATGGTGGACCCGCAGACGGCACGGGAATATATCGCCGGCATGATTCTGCTGGGCGTCGCGCCTTGTACCGCCATGGTCTTCGTCTGGAGCCAACTGGTTCGCGGCGACGCCAACTACACGCTGGTCCAGGTGTCGATCAACGACATCATCATGGTTTTCGCCTTCGCGCCCATCGCGGCCTTCTTGCTCGGCGTCACCAAGATAACGGTGCCGTGGGAGACGCTGCTGCTGTCGGTCATCCTGTATGTCGTCATTCCGCTCGCCGCCGGTTATCTGACGCGCAAGAAACTGGACCGGACGAATGATCATTCCCGAGTAGCGACCTTCACCGATCGGATCAAACCGTTTTCGGTCATGGGGCTGCTGGCGACGGTTGTTCTGCTGTTCGGGTTCCAGGCCCAGACGATCATCGACAAGCCGTTGGTCATCGCGCTGATCGCGGTGCCGCTGCTGATCCAGAGCTACGGCATCTTCGTCGTCGCCTATGGCTGGTCCTATCTGTGGCGCATCCCCTTCACCACGGCGGCCCCGGCGGCGCTGATCGGTACATCCAACTTCTTCGAACTGGCCGTCGCGGTCGCGATCAGCTTGTTCGGTCTGCATTCCGGCGCGGCCCTGGCGACGGTCGTCGGTGTCCTGGTCGAGGTGCCGGTAATGCTCTCCCTCGTGTATTTCGCGAACCGGACGCGCGGCTATTTCGCCTGAGGTCGCTCACCCCCGCATGCGGGTGCCCCTGGGGTCGAAAACGGCCCCGGTGACGGGTTTGGCGGCATGGATCCGGCCGGCAATGTCGACTTCGATTTTTTCCGCCCGGGCCGCGTTTCGGTCGAGCGTCGCAATCGCGACCGGTCTGCCGACCCGATAGCCGAAGGCGGCGGAATGCGTCTGCCCGACGATGGCGCCGTCCAGCAGCACCGGTTCGTGTCCGAGGGGGACGGCATCGGCATCGTCGAACAGCAGGGAGAGAACGGTTTTCACGCCGTCGCCGCCTCGGTCGATGGCCGTCTCGCGATCCGCTTTGCGTCTTTTCAGCGCGTCCTTGCCGACGAAGTCTGTATCCCAGGCAAGCGCGAAACCGAGCCCCGCGACCAGCGGGTCCGTATCCGTATCCATGTCGTGGCCATAGGCGAGGAACCGTTTTTCGATCCGCATCGCGGTCTGCGCGAAAAAGCCCGCCGGCACCGCCCCGGCTTCCTTGAGTTTACGCAACAGGGCAGGGGCGTCCTTCGCGGCGCAGGTCAGGTCCCAACCGGCTTCCCCGACATAGGAAAGCCGGGCGGCTTCGACCGAGATGCCGCCGATCTCCAGCGCCCGGTGACGGAAATAGGGCAGCGTGATCAGATCCTCCGCACCGAATTGAGCGGCGATGGCGCGGGCCTCCGGTCCGGCCAGGGCGAGGGTCGCGAAATCTTCCGTCACGTCCCGCAGCGAGACCCTGTCCGACCCTTCCAGGCCGCGCCGAAGATGGGCCATCACCCGTTTCACCGCGCCGGTTCCGACCGACAGCCGGTAATGCTCGTCATTCAGGCGCAGCAGCGTCGCATCCTCCTCGATCCCGCCATCCTCGTTCAGCAGCAGGGTGAACGAGACGGCGCCGGGCGGCTTCGCGGCATCGTTGGTACAGAGGCGGTCCAGGAAGCGTTCCGCGTCCGGTCCGGTGATCGCGATCTTGCCGAGGGTGGATTGGTCGAAAACCGCGGCGCCTTCATGAGCGGCGCGGACTTCCTCGCCCACCTTGGCGAACCAGTCCGGCTTTTCGAAACCGGGTTTCGGTTCCGCCGTCTTGCCGAAATATAGCGGCCGTTCCCAGCCGAAGACCTGGCCGAAATGGGCGTTTGCCTCGCGCCATGCCTGATCGAGCGGCATTTGCCGCAGGTGCCGGGCGGTCGACCATTGCCGCGCCGGATAGGTGATCTCGTAATGCTTGCCCAGGACTTCCGGCGCACGCTGCGCCAGGGCCGCCGCGTCGTTCCAGCAGCCCGGGAAACGCGCCGGGTCGACCTCGTGAAGGTCCATCGGCATGTGGCCCTCGGCGATGCAATGGGCGAGCGCCATGCCGGCCCCGCCGCCGGTCGCGACGCCGACCGAGTTCATGCCGCAGCCCAGAAAGAGGCCGTCGGTCTCCGCCGCCCGGCCGAGCAGGAAGGTGCCGTCCGGCGTGAAGCTTTCCGGTCCGTTCAGAAGGGTCTTCACCTCCGCCGTTTCCAGCGGCGGCAAACGGTGCAGGGCGTTCAGCATCATCGGCTCGAAATGGTCCCAATCCTCGGGCAGCAGCTGGAAGGCGAAATTTTCGCCCAGCACGCCCGGCGCGATCGGTTTTCCCATCGGTTCGAAACAGCCGACCAGCAAGCCGCCGGAATCGTCGCGGATATAAAGATGGGAATCATGATCCGACAGCGTGGGCATGTTGCCCTCGATGCCCTCGACCGGCTTGGTCAGCAGATAGAAATGCTCGCAGGGATAAACGGGGATATCCGCGCCGGCCATGGCGCCCGCTTCACGGCTCCACAGGCCGGTGCACAGGGCGACGGCATCGGTGCGGATCGCGCCCCGCGAGGTCTCCAATCCTTTGACGCGGTTTGCTTCGACCGTGATGCCGGTAACCGCCGTTTCCTCGAACACCCGCGCGCCGCGGGCCTTGGCGCCCTTGATCAGGGCGGCGCAGAGATCCGAAGGGCTGACCCGTCCATCATCCGGCGACCAGACCGCGCCGAGCACGTCCTCCGCGTTCATCAGCGGCCAGATTTCCTTGGCCGCGCCGGCGGTGACGGTTTCCGCGCGCACGCCGTAGAGCCGCGCCAGCGCCGCCTGTCTTTCGATATGGATCATCCGGTCCGGCGAGGTGGCGATGGAAAGTGACCCTTTGTTAATCCAGCCGGTGGCCTGTCCGGTTTCCTCTTCCAGCGCGGCATAGAGCACGACCGAGTAGCGGATCAACTCGGTCATGTTGCGGCTGGACCGCAGGGCACGGACCTGGGCGGCGGAGTGCCAGGTGGTACCGGATGTCAGCTGGTTGCGTTCGATCAGGACGGCATCGGTGATGCCCGCCTTGGCGAGATGATACAGCGTCGAACAGCCCATGACGCCGCCGCCGATCACGACGACGGAAGCCTGGGCGGGAAGCGTGGAGTTATCGGTCATCGGGATCCTGCCAGTAATATCCGCTCTCACGAAGGGAGATTTCATAATTCGAGATTGCCTTCACGCCGTCGGGGCCGAGCTTGACCGCGATCGCGGCGCTGAGGATTTCAAGCGTGGCGTTCAAGGTGATCATCGAGGGGAAAAAATGCGGGCTGCTGGTATCGATGCAGACGGCCGCTTCGGCGATGAGGGCGATGGGCGAAGACCGCCGGTCGGTCACCGCCGCCACGGGCACACCGCGCCGATGCGCGAATTCCGCCGCCTCGACGGTTTGCGCCGCATAGGGCGAGGTGGAGATCGCGAGCACCATATCCTTCGGCCCGGCGGTCGCCAGCCCGTCGATCGCACGGATCCCCATATTGTTGGCCAGTTCCATGCCCGGCATCGCCATGCGGCAGACATAGTGGAAACTGGCGGCCTGGCCGAAGGAGGCGCCGCTGGCCACCACATAGGTCGTCTCCGCATCGACCGCCATTTCCGCCACGCGCTCGATCTCGTGGCTGAACACCGTCTCGGAAAACCCTTCGATGCCCTGAATGGCGGCTTCCGCTGTTCGCCCGATCAGACCGGCGATGCCGTCCTGGCCCGTGCTGCGCCGCAGATTGTCGGCGCGGTCGCCGTAGTTTCCCGTCGCCACGCTGTTCCGGAAGACGTCGCGAAACGCTTCGTAATTGGGAAAGCCCACGCGTGTGGCCAGGCGCAGCATGGTCGGCGGCGAGACGCCCGCTCGGGCGGCCATGGATCGCATGGAATGAACGGCGACGGCGCGCGGATCGTCCAGAACCACCACGGCAGCGCGCTGCATCTGTGGGCTCAAACCCTTGTAGGCGGCCGATATCTCGTCGATGACGGCAGGCATTTCCAGCATGGGGTCGCTCGTTATGTAACAAATGTTACTAACAGGTATCGCCTGTTACCCTTGAAGCGCAAGTGAATTCGAAAGACCGGCTTACAATAGCGTTGACACGGGAAACAAATGTTCCATAAGGTTTCCCCAGGGCGTTCCCGCGGAGAGGGGATGCAATGCCCGAACAGGGTCGGGAGTGGGTCCGAAAAGTCGGCGTTTTGGCTGTGAGCCAAAGGGAAAGAGTCGGTGGCGGGCCAGCCAGTTACGCAATTTGGGAGACCAGCGATGAAGAAAGTTCTTTCGGCGATTTCCGTTGCCGCCTTGCTCGCCACGACGACCGCGGCGACCGCGGCGCAATGCACCAACGACACCTGGAAGAAGGTGATGAGCCGCGGGAAGATGGTCGTCGGCGTCAAGGCCGACTACAAGCCTTGGGGATTCAGGGACGAGAGCGGCAATCTCGTCGGCATGGAAATCGACATGGCCAAGGCGGCCGCCGATGCCATGGGCGTCGAGCTGGAACTGGTGCCGGTTCAGTCTTCGAACCGCATGCAGTTCCTGGAGCAGGGCAAGATCGACATGATGATCGCCACCATGTCCGACCGCCCGGACCGCCGTAAGATCGTCGGTATCGTGCAGCCGAACTACTACACGTCCGGCACCAATATCATGGCGCCCAAGGCGCTCGGCTTGAAGAGCTGGGAAGACCTGCGCGGCAAGCCGGTCTGCGGCAAGCAGGGCGCGTTCTACAACAAGATCGTCACCGAACGTTATGGCGCGAACGTGGTTGCCTTCACCGGCAACGCGGAAGCCAAGCAGGCCCTGCGCGACAAGAAGTGCATCGCCTGGGTCTATGACGACAGTTCCATCGGATCCGACCTCGCCTCCGGCAACTGGGACGACTTCGAAATGCCGTTGAACTCCGAAGACGACAACCCGTGGGGCCTCGCGGTTCCGCTGGCCGAGAAGAACTGCGTCTTCGGCCACTTCATGTCAGGTCTTTCCTTCAACATGCTGCAGGACGGCTCGTTGATCGAACTGGAAAAGAAATGGGGCATCAAGGCGACCCAGTTCCTGGCCGACAAGAAGGCGGCCTACGGCGACTGGCTGGAAGGCAAGTAACGGTTTGAGCAAAGGTTTCGGGGCGCGCCGGTTGTCTAGGCAATTGGGCGCCCCGTTCGCCTTTCCGGACCTTGTCCCTCGATGATCGAATTCATCCGCCAATTCTTCCTCGACCTGTATGAGGTCGCGCCGCGCTGGAACTTCATCTTCTTCCACGACCAGACGCAGTGGGAGAGGGTGGTCAGCGGCTTTTGGGTGACGGTTCAGTTGTCCATCGCCTGCGTGATCTTCAGCGTCGTGATCGGCGTCGTCGGCGCCTGGCTTCAGGGCTCGCCGTTGAAGATCCTGCGCAATTGCGTTCAGGGCTATATCCAGTTCTTCCGGAACACGCCGCCCTTCGTGCAATTGCTGTTTTTCTATTTCGCGCTCGGCCAGTTCACGCCGACCTATTCGCCCGACGGCTGGCTGGAAGTTCCGATCATCTCGAATGTCGGCTGGGCGATCATCTCGCTCAGCTTCTTCGCCGGCGCCTTCAATGTGGAAATCTTCCGCGCCGGGATCGAGGCCGTGCCCGAATCGACTCAGGAGGCTGCCGAGGCATTGGGCTTCAACCGCTTCCAAATCTATACGCGGATCGTGCTGCCGCTCGCCTTTCGGGTCAGCCTGCCGGCCCTGAACAACAATCTGGTCAACCTGGTAAAGACGACGACCCAGGCGCTGGCCATCGCCGTGCCCGAATTGCTGTACGAGATGCTCGGCATCTGGAACGACTACCCCTCCGCGCTGTATCCGGCGCTGACCGTGGTCTTCTTCGTCTATATTGGTCTGGTCGGGATCCTGGTCTTCTCGATGCATAGATGGGAGCGGGCGATGCGCATCCCGGGATACGGCACATGACACGGCGGATACCCGGATTGAACGCGGCGGCTGCGACCGATTTCGCGGTCCTGAAGCCCTTCGACCCGCGCGGCGCCGCCGCGCCCGACGGCCTGCTCGTCAGCCGCTGGATCGCGAAGCTGCCCCTTTGGGTGCCGCTGGCGATGGCGGGCGTGATCCTTGCCTGGCCCTTCACGGCCTTGGCGCAGAACTTCACCTATACCGATGCCTTCGAGACGCTGCTGCGCTGGATGCCCTTCCTGTTGACCAGCGGCTTCCTGTTCAACGTGTTGATCTCCTTCTTCGCGATGCTGATCGGTACCGCCCTGGGGGCCGTCCTGGGGCTGGGACAGATATCCGTCCATCCCTCGATCCGGTGGTTTTCGTGGTTCATCACGCAGACCTTCCGCAACTCGCCCTGGCTGGTGCTGCTGTTCATTGTGCTGCTGGCCTTCCCGTTCGAGATAGAGATCGGCTCGGTCGTCATCCCGATCCCCGATTGGATGAAAGCGGTGGTCGGTCTGTCGCTGCCGATCATGGCGAATATCTCCGAAATCGTACGCGGCGCGGTCATCTCAGTCCCCACCGCACAGTGGGAGGCTTCCGAATCCCTGGCCTTCAGCCGGACGCAGACCCTGTGGCGGATCATCCTGCCGCAATGCTTCAAGCGGATGATTCCGCCCTGGATGAACTGGTACGCCATCCTGACCATGGCGACGCCGCTTTGTTCGCTGCTGGGGGTGGAGGAATTGCTGACCCTGACCCGCCAGGCGATGGAAGGGGCCGACAACCACCCGGAACTGCTGGTGCCGTTCTATACCTTCGCGCTGCTGGTTTTCTTCCTGTACTGCTATCCGATCGCCCGGCTGACGATCCGCCTCGAACGGAAGTTCGCGGTGAAATTATGATGCAACGGCGCGGTGAAAAGATGAGGTCCCGTCATGGCTGATACCAATTGGACTCCCGACCAACCGATGGTCAGCGCCAAGGACGTGCACAAGTCCTTCGGCTCCCTGGAAGTCCTCAAGGGCGTTTCCATGGATGTCATGAAGGGCGAATGCGTCTGCGTCATCGGACCGTCCGGCTCGGGCAAGTCCACCTTCATCCGCTGCATCAATGGCCTGAATGATATCCAGAAAGGGTCGATCAAGGTGGAGGGGCAGGAGGTCAACGACCCCAACCTGAACAAGCTGGAACTGCGCAAGAAGGTCGGCATGGTCTTCCAGCAGTACAACCTGTTCCCGCACAAGAACGCGTTGGAAAACATCATGATGGCCCCGGTCCTGGTCCTGAAGCAGGACAAAGACGAGGTTGAGGCGCGCGCCCGTGCATTGATCAAGAAGGTCCGCCTTGAAGGCAAGGAGGACAGCTATCCGGGCGAGCTTTCCGGCGGCCAGCAGCAACGCGTCGCCATCGCCCGCTCGCTTGCCATGCGGCCTGACGTGATGCTGTTCGACGAGGTAACCGCGGCGCTCGACCCGGAAACGGTGAAGGAGGTGCTCGTCACCATCCGCGAATTGGCGGAGGAGGGGATGACCTGCATCCTCGTCACCCATGAAATGGGATTCGCCCGCGAAGTCGCCAACCACATCTATTTCACCGACCGCGGCGTCATCGTCGAGCACGGCCCGCCCGCCACCTTCTTCACCGAGGCGAAAGACCCCCGGACGAAGGAATTCCTAAGTCAAATTCTATAATCCGCTTTTGCAGTCCCAGCGGACTATAGCGGGTCACCCGATGCCAACGGTCATCCCGCCGCAGGTGTACAGGGTCTGGCCGGTCATGAAGCCGGACTTCTCATTCAGGAACATTGTCACGGCATAGGCGACGTCGTCCGGGGTGCCGAGACGCTTGACCGGAACCGAGTCGATGATGGCTTGGGTCCGTGGGCTGCCCGGGGGATTCACGTTGTTGAAAAGCTCCGTCGCGATCGGGCCCGGGGCGACCGTATTGACCGTGATCCCCTTGGCCGCCAATTCCAGCGCCCAGACCCGCGTCATGGAGGCGATCCCGCCCTTCGTCGCCGCATAAGCGGTGCGCAATTCCTTGCCGAGCGCGACGCGGCTGGAAATGTTGACGATCCGACCCCAGCCGACCTGTTCCATCGCCTTCATCGCGCGCTTCGCGCAGATGGTCGGTGCGATCAGGTTGAGCGGCACCAATTTGTCGAAGTCTTCCGCCTCCGTCTCCTCCAGGGAGTGGGCGATGGAAGCACCCGCATTGTTGACCAGGCCGGTCACCGGTCCGAGTCCCTCGATCTTGTCGAAAGCCGCGTGGATCGCCGGGATGTCCCGCATGTCCGTCTGCAGGAAGGTCTCGCCCTCCATCGGTTCGCAGGGATTGATATCCAGATTGACGACCTGCCAGCCCGCTTCCAGGGCCTGCGTGACGCAGGCGCGCCCGATGCCGCTGGACCCGCCCGTCACCACCACGATTTTTTCGGCCATTTTTCCGCCCCGTTTTTTGTTCAATGGTATTTCGAACCAATCGGTAAAGGCGGACTTGTTCTCCTGTCAACTGGATCGGCCGGGCATGAATCCACCTTCTGTCTTAATCGTGCCGATGGGAAGGGGCGGGTTACACAGAAAGACAACATCGAGTAAGTTGGACAATACCGTCGACAGCGGAAATGCCGGATTTGCGGTCGCATGGTCGGAAGGCGCAGTAAAAAGTAAACCGTCACCGTAATTTAATTCTAATCCCGTCACCGTAATCCTCACATGCATCACGGTAATTAAATACCATTACCGTAAGCCAAAGGTGTTACCACTACGGGAATCTATCCATAACATCCGTTAAGTGCGAGAAGCCGTTTGGGGTGAAGTTGTCTACTGCAGGGCTAAGTCTGGAAAGAGGTCGAAAAGAAAGGGGTACCTTGGTCCGGATAGCTTTGTTTTGTGTGTCACTTGTTTGGGTGAGCTTGCAGTACTTAGGCGCTTTACCCTACGGCATTTGGCCCAACGTTAGCGATCACAGCACGGCGGTGCTAAGCTTGTGCGTTGCGGTCGTATTTTCATTGACCCTATTCCCCTCCAGGGTACCGGCCTCGTTCCCAGACTCAAACAGGGGGCGTGCCCTGCTTGCCGTGGCCGCGGTCCTACCCTTTGTGCATGCGACCTGCTTTTTTGATTTCTCCACATATGCTGAGTCAGGCAGGTTGTCGTCCCTCGAACTGGCGTTTTTCATCATGAGCATTGTTGTGATAGGTGAAGCGCTGAGACGGTCGGTAGCTTTGCCCGCGGCGGGGCTCATGCTTGTTTCGTTCGTCTTTTGCTGGTTCGCCTCAAGGAGTCCATCGCTTCAGAAATTTGCCGTACATTTCTGGTATTCGGGCGAAGGAGTCTTTGGAATTTTGCTGCAAACTGCCCTGGGCAAGGTGATCCCAGCTCTAATGCTCGGCATAGCACTTGATCAAACGAAGGTTGGACATTCGATTTTCCAGACATTGTTCGGTTGGTCGCAATTGGGAAGAACTATGGAGGTGCCGGACTGGCTGCGTAACCACTGTTGGGCTTGGTCGGTTACGCTTCTTGTTGCGTTTGGCGCCGTACCTAGTTCGGATTTCCTCGGTTCATTTAAATATTTGGCTTCAATTGCACTCGTCTTCGTTGGTGGTCGGTTCCTGCAACACTTCGCTCATTCGCTGAGAGGCCGTCCGTCGTATGACGACGACACGTCATTTGGAATTGGGATCGAATTATGCATTTGGCTGTTTGCGACCGCCATGGCGTTCTTCTGGTTCGAGGACTTTAAGCACCCAATTATTCTTGGAATTGTAATGGCTTCGGTGTGCGCGTACCGGGTTTGGCGTGGTTTAAAGAACACGGAGGGCAAGCAATCCCCTTTGAAGGGAACACTGACCTCACTGTCTCAGGCAATTTCGTGCTATCTCATCGCTCTTTTGGTTGGCGCGGTTCTTGAAACCCTGATCGCGAGCATGCATCTTTTCCCGAACCTTGACACGTTCAGATTGATGATAGGACCATACGGCTTCCTCAGTTCGGGTTTCGTGGTTGTAGTCTGCGCCCCTATCCTGGGGTTTGTCGGTGCCTTTCTGGGGTCAAGGTCCCGGCATGTCCTATTGTTTGCCTCGTCCATCATGGTTTGGATTTGGGGCATGGAAATCGAACGATCCTCACCTGGGTCATCGATGTTGTTCGCTGCTCTACTATGTGTGACCGCCGTAGTTGCAGCATCCATCCTTGAAGCCGTGCTAAGACGGAAAAAAGAACCGAAATCTCCTGCGATGCTCGGTATTCTCAGGTTGGAGGAATGGGTCGTGGATTGTGCTATCTACTCCGTGCCTATCATACTTGGTATGGCAAGCTTTGGTGTGCTTATGGGTGCGATCACGTTGTCAGGAAAGGGTGGGAAACTTCTTTCCTTGATCTTCTTGTGAAGTGGGGAAGTACGGAAATACGGTGACAGATTGACGACACGCCAGCCCGCTTCCAGGGCCTGCACGACGCCGGCACGCCCGTTGCCGCTGGACCCGCCCGTGACCACCACGATATTCCCGCCCATTTTTCCGCCCAACCTGCCGCTTAACGGAATATAACACGTATCGGTAATGGCGGGCTTGTTCCCCTGTCAACCGGGCCGCCCAGCCATGCGCGAGACTTCGGTCTTGGGCGGCAGGAGGCAAGAGGCAGATCAGGCCGCGGTGCCGTCGAGGGCTTTTGTCCGGTAACGGGCGTGGAGGGCGGCGATGTGGTCGGCGCCGATGCCGCAACAGCCGCCGATGAGCGACGCGCCGGCGGCGATCCAACGATCCGCCCAATCCAGGTAGAGGTCCGGGCCGAGATCGGCGCGGATGGCCGACAGTGTTTCGTTCGCATCCCCATCCGTCGCGCGTCGGTCGAAGGCATTCGCATAAACGCCAAGCGGCATATCGCTTCCCAGGTCGGACAGCGTGCGCCGTGCGACCAGGACGGCGTCCTCCATCACTTCCGGCATGGAGCAGTTGAACAACAGCGCTTCCGCGCCGAGCTCGACGGCCAAGGCGACGGCGTCTTGGACCGCTTCGCCTGACCGCAGCCGGGGCGGGGCCTGCCGGTCGAAGGGCTCGTCATCGTGCAGGCTGCAGGAAATCCAGAGCGGTTTGCCGGTGCCCTGCACGGCGGCGGCCGTGACGCGCATTTCCTCCAGACTGCTCATCGTCTCGGCCAGCCAGAAATCAACATGCGGTGTTAAACCTTCGACCAGAACCGCCAGGATTTCACGGGCGTGTCCGGCGTCGAACCGTTCGGGCAGGTAGGACCCGCAGGCCGGTGGCAGACATCCCGCGACCAGCGCGCCGGGCCTGACATCCCGGACCGCGTCCGCCGCTGCCCGGGCTAGGCGCCCGGAACGGTCGGCGAGGTTTAATCCGTCACGGGCGAAGCGCTCTTCCCCGATATGAAACGGCACCACCGCGTAGCTTGCCGTCGTCGCGATCTCGGCGCCGGCGCGGTAGAAGCTCTCATGAACCTGACGGACCGCGTCCGGTTTTTCGATCAGGGCCCCAGCCGACCATTCCGGCTGCTTCAGTTCCGCGCCGAAGCGGATCAATTCGCGGCTGAGGCCGCCATCGAGCAGGGTGATCACCGGCATGAGACGCATTCCCGAAAGCTGATATCTGGATTCCGCCCAGATACTGCTCTTTTCAACCGGCGCGCAACCGGCAAGATCCGGGCGCGGCTTCACCGCGCTGCCTCGTCATACCGGGCAGGCCCGTAAAATTGTCCCCTTATAAAAAGAATGGAGAGACCCGAACCGGGTCTCTCCATCCATCCCCCTTGTATCTGAAAGGGTTTGTGGGTCCTTTCAGATTAGACCGAAACATCCGTCGGATGAGGCCCTTGCAAGGGATGGTCCGGGTTATCGTCCTGTTCCGGGTCGTTGCCGAGAGTCATGGGTCGTTCCTGTGCCTTGTGCGAAGTGCTGCTGGCCGCGTCACGCTGAGATCCGTCCTTTGGACCGCAGCTGTTGCGGACTTACTGTTAAAAAGATGGGGCAATTTTTTAAAAGCTTAAACGCGGATAATCATGAATTATTGATAGGAATTTCCTATCTTGATGGTTTGAACGTCCCGGACGTTTTCGGAGGAAACATGTCGACGCGTTCCAAGATCACTCTGAAGCAGCTTGAGATGATGATATCGCTCGGGACGGAATTGAATTTCAGGAAGGCGGCGGAACGGGTCGGCGTCAGCCAGCCATCGCTCAGCGCCCAGATCCAGGCACTGGAGGAAGCGGTCGGTCTGCAACTGGTTGAGCGGGCGCGCAGCGGCACGATCCTGACCCCGGCGGGCCGGGAAATCCTTCGACGCGCGCAAACGGTCATGGGGGAAGCGCGCGGAATAGAGGACTATGCGTCCGACATGCGCCTCGGCCCCGCCGGCACCATTCGGCTGGGCACCAAGACGACGCTGGGCCCCTATATCCTGCCGCATCTCGTCTCCCGTCTGCATCGGGAAAGCCCGGACCTGCGCCTCTACATCCGGGAAAGCGCGCCGAGAGATCTTGAGGTCGAACTGTATAACGGCATGCACGACCTGATCCTGGTGCAATTGCCGATCGCGGATACGGACCTGGCTGTTACCCGCCTGTTCCGGGAGCCATTGTATCTGGCGGTGGCGGCGGATCATCCGTTGGCCTCCCGCAAGGTGATCGAACCGGAAATGCTGAAGGGCTTGGACGTGTTGTCGCTCAATCCCAGCTTTCATCTCCATGATCAGGTAACGTCCCTCTGCCGGGAATTCGGCGCCACCCTGCTGCGGGACTATGAAGGGACCAGCCTGGATGCCTTGCGGCAGATGGTCGGCATGGGCATGGGAACCACCTTCCTGCCGGCCCTCTATGTGCATTCCGAACTGCGCTCGCGCGACGACGTCGCCGTTCTGGAGATCGCGGGCAAACCGACCTACCGCTCCATCGGCCTTGCCTGGCGCAAATCCGCGGGACGCGTCTCCGCTTTCCGCTTCATCGCCAACACGATGAGACAGGTGGTGAAACAGGATTTTCCCCAACTGATTTTGGAATAGCGGCGACGGTGGTTCCGACGGTTAGGCAATAGGGTTTTCGAACAGCAATTCCCCATGAATGCTCAATGAGAAAATCGCGCCGTCACGTAATCCGGTGATGCCGGTGAGGAAGCGGGTGTATCAGGCGCGCCTGTCTCCGAGTATGACGGCCATCAGCATGTCGATAGTTCTGCCATCGGTTGCAAGCGGCAAGAGCAGGCGGCGGTTGCTAACGAAGTTCCGGTTCTCGGCGGGAACCGGAACCTGCCAGAAGTGCGGCGTCCGGTTCTCTATTACCCATTCGAACACTGCTTGGATTTTCTCGCGCGAGGCCGGAATGATAACCTGGTCGAGCATGTAGCCCGTGTAGTCCTTGCCGTATAACTCCGTGACTCGCGTACCCCACAACCGGTACCGGAAACGCGGCCTTGGCGCGCCGGTGACCACCTCAATCAGGACGATATTGCCAAGAACTTTCCATATATCCGTCGGATCAATGTCCTTGCGTGAGGGCAAGTGTTCACCGTCACACTTTGCACTCCAATAATCGAAGACTTCCCGAAAAATTGGATCGTCCAGCTGCTCGGGCACAGGATATTCTTGGACTGGGGTTATCACAGGCACCACACTTTCTGACGCATGTCTTGTTCGAAACACGCTATTTGAACTTACATTCCCCGTTGACCCCTGACTACGTCCCAGATGATAGCCAAACCGGATTCATCGTGGAACCCAGAACCGCTTTTCCATTTGTGGAGCGAACACAAGTATTACGGTGACATAGGATTGCGGCGGATTAGGACCATGTCACCGTAATTCCGAAAGGATGTCACGGCAGGAGGCGCGGGTAGACTCAACTCCTGCTTACATGTGAAGTTTCGAATCAAGTTCAAACGAACAAAACACGGTGTCGCACGAAATCAAGATTTCTTGCGAAACACGACGAGAAAGTCCTGCAAAATGCTTAAAGACACGTCGCTTGCCGACAAAGAATTGAAAAACAGCAAACGCTACGAAGCACTAGATACGCTACGTGGTGTTGCAGCATTAGTAGTTGCACTTGGGCATTTCGAATTTTTTGAGGGATTTTCCCATTCTTATTACTTGGCGGTCGACTTTTTTCTTCTTCTAAGCGGTTTCGTACTGACCCACAGTTATTTCTTTAGAAGAGATGTTAGCTTCCTTCAGTATGTTGGTAGGCGATTTTTCAGAATGTATCCACTTCACTTAGCTACATTGATGATATGGATGATTAGTGCCGTTCTGACGGCCAAACAAATGGACCAGTCGAACTTCTTTTTACATCTATTCTTTATTCACAATATTGGTTTTGGGCCAAACGAGTTAACATTTAACATGCCAAGTTGGACGATCTCAGTTGAATTCTGGATAAATGTGATCTTCTACGTATTGATTTTTGGAATTCTTAGAACGACCAGAATTTTTTTCGTTGCATTATCTATGCTGGGGGGCGTCTTCTATTTCTTAACGGCCTTTTACACGGGCAGTTTAAATGCCGTTCTGGACGACTACCAAGGTGTACTCAATGCTGGCTTAGTTCGATGCTCAGCTTCTTTTGCTTTAGGAATCCTTCTCTATTATGTATTCAAAACATTTAAACTCGCTACATCCAGTTTCGTCGAAATAGCATTATTAGTTGTATTCATTTCTTGCCTTTGTTCCCCAGTATTGTCAGGATATCTCGATTTTGCTGCGATTCCTGTGTTTGTTTTCGTGGTCTGGGTATTTGCCGGTAGCTGCACGCCCGTCACCGATTTCCTTCGTAGGTTTAAGATCATAGGAGATATTTCTTTTTCGGTTTACCTAACGCATTTTCCAATTCTAGTAATTTTGATAAAGGTCTACCCGGGCATCCAAAATTCAATCCTAGGGTTGACCGTTTTTTTGTGCTCTGTGCTCGGGGTGAGTGCACTTTGTTACAAGTATTTCGAGATGCCAATCTATAGATGGAGCGTGACAGCTTTCCGACTGCGTGGTTGACCAGCATAACCACGAACAAAACCTCGGATCGGAAAGGTTCGATAGGGAGGTGAGCGCCTATAAGGAGAGAAAGGCGAACCGACCCCCTATTAGCGGGACCTCAATCTCGCCACCCCGTTTCGCGTTAGATTATGGCGACAGTTTACTAATTTCGTTTTCCACCAAAGTTCCAGTCACCAACTCTCCTTCCCACATCCCCGATCGGACGAGGTCGGCCATTTGCTCTTTCAGCGTATCCGCGAAGAGGCGCACCGCGTTTGAACTTGGTTTGACGACGCTGCGGGCCAGGACCAGTTCGCGTGTCAGTTTCGGGTCTGTGACGGGGGCGGCGCAGAGCACGCCGGCCTCGGCCTCCTTATGGACCGAGGCGAGCGGCAGGACGGTGTAGCCCAGGCCGCGCAGGACGAGGTCCTTCAGGGTTTGCAGCGAGTCCGCTTCGACGGAGACTTTCAGGGCGATGCCCGCCTGCCGGGCCTTGTCCTCGATCAGCGCGCGCAACCCGTGGCGCGGGCCGGGCAGGACGAGCGGGAGGTCGGCGAGGGCGGTAAAGCCGACCGCCGCATCAAGTGACAGGGCCGACCCTGCAGGGCCAATCAGGAACAATGGTTCCACGATCAAGGGTTCCGGCTTCAACGGCTGCACCCCGTGCGTCTTGTACATCACGGCCAGATCCACTTCGCCCCGTTGCAGGAAATCCAGCAGATAGCCGCTGAAGGCCGGGACGATGCGGATCGTCACCTGCGGATATTGCTTCGCGAAGCGTTCGACCAAGGGGCCCGCGATGACCTCGCCCGCCGTCGGCGGCACGCCCAGGCTGACCGTGCCGGTGACGGTCGCGGGGGATGCGGAAAGCTCGACCCGCGTTTCCTCCACCAGCCGAAGGATGGTCGAGGCGCGCTCCGCCAGGATCTGGCCGGCGGCAGTGGGGACCATGCCGCGCCCGTGCCGGGTGAAGAGGGCCGTCCCCAATTCCTCTTCCAGAAGCTTGATCTGTCGGCCCAGCGCCGGTTGCGCGATATGCAGACGCTCGGCGGCCTTGGTCAGACTGCCCAGTTCCGCGACCTGGAGGAAGGTTCGAAGCTGTTTGATATCCATAAGATATATACTTACGGCATATCTCTTAGATGAACATGCTATTTGTGCATCGTTCGGACGCTTGCTACCTGCTGTCTTCCGCGCCCCGGCGATCGCCGGGCAGACGCGCCAACCGGAGGAACGGAATGAGCAGCGATCAAACCTCACAAGCCCAGTCGAAACCGTGGCAGGACCAGGTCCTGCCGATCCTGAAGCGGTTCGATGTCAAACACATCGCCTATGTGCCGGATGCCGGCCACAGCGCCGCGATCAAACAGGCGGAGGCGGACCCGGACATCACCGCGGTCACCCTGACGACGGAAGAGGAAGGCATCGGCTATCTGGCGGGCGCCTGGCTCGGCGGTCAGCGCGGCGCGATGCTGCTGCAGTCGAGCGGTGTGGGGAATTGCATCAACACGCTAGCCTTGGCCGAATGCGCGCGCTTCCCGCTGTTGATGCTGGTGACGATGCGCGGCGACTGGGCCGAGTTCAACGGCTGGCAGAACCCGATGGGGCAGGCGACGGAACCCTCGCTGAACCTGATGGGGGTGAAGACCTGGCGCGCCGACCGGCCCGACGAGGTCGAGCCCATCGTGCATGGCGCGGCCAGCATGGCCTTCAACGGGGACGCAAGCTGCGCCGTTCTGCTGGGACAGCGCCTGATCGGAGAAAAGAAATGGGTGAAGTGATGTCCGGTAATCGTATGGACCGCCGCGCGGCGGTCGCGCGCCTGCTCGAAGGGCGCAAGGATCTGCTCGTGGTGACCGGCTTGGGCTCGCCTTCCTATGATGCGATGGCCGCGGGCGATCATCCGATGAACTATTACCTCTGGGCCGCCATGGGCAGCGCGACGACGGTGGGACTGGGCCTCGCCATGTCCCAGCCGGACAAATCCGTTCTGGTCCTGACCGGCGATGGGGAGCTGATGATGGGCGTCGGCGCGCTGGCGACCGTCTCGGTGACCGGCCCGAAAAACCTGACCATCGCGGTTCTCGACAACGGATTGTTCGGCGAGACGGGCCAGCAGTTGAGCCATGCGGGCAAGGGAATCGAGATATCCAAGCTGGCCGCCAGTATGGATTTCGCATGGACCGGGATTGTCGAGGACGAGGCGGGGATCGATGATCTGCGCGGGCGCCTTGCCCGCCGGGACGGACCGCAACTGGCCACGATCAAGGTGACGGGCGAGAATGCGCCACGGGTCCTGCCGCCGCGGGACGGCGTCCATATCAAGAACCGGTTCCGGTCGGCCCTCGGCTTCGAGCCGATCTGACGGGAATAACGGTCCGCAAGCAGGGAGTAGGCGACATGCAGAGCAGCATCGGCGAAGGCTATGAGGATATCAGGGACGCGGTCCGCGCCCTCTGTGCCGAGTTCCCGTCGGAATATCACCGCAAGGTGGACGAGGCGCGGGGATACCCCGAGGAATTCGTCGATGCGCTGACCAAGGCCGGCTGGATGGCGGCCCTGATCCCGGAGGAATACGGCGGGTCTGGCTTGGGCCTGACGGAAGCCTCGGTGATCATGGAGGAAATCAACCGGGCGGGCGGTAATTCGGGCGCCTGCCACGGCCAGATGTACAACATGAATACGCTGGTCCGGCATGGCTCGGACGAACAGAGGCAACGCTATCTGCCGAAGATCGCCAGCGGCGAGCTGCGCCTTCAATCCATGGGCGTGACGGAACCGACGACCGGGACCGACACGACCAAGATCAAGACGACCGCGGTCCGCAAGGGCGACCGCTATGTCATCAACGGGCAGAAGGTCTGGATCTCCCGCATCCAGCATTCCGACCTGATGATCCTGCTGGCGCGCACGACACCCATCGATCAGGTGAAGAAGAAGTCCGAAGGCCTGTCGATCTTCCTGGTCGACCTGAAGGAAGCCATCGGCAACGGCCTGACCGTGAGCCCGATCGCCAACATGGTGAACCACGAGACCAACGAGCTTTTCTTCGACAATCTGGAAATCCCGGCGGAAAACCTGATCGGCGAGGAGGGGATGGGCTTCAAATACATCCTGACCGGGCTGAACGCGGAACGTGTGCTGATCGCGGCGGAATGCATCGGCGACGGCTATTGGTTCGTCGACAAGGTCTCCGACTATGTCCGGGAACGCGTCGTCTTCGGCCGGCCGATCGGCCAGAACCAGGGCGTTCAGTTCCCGATCGCCGAAAGCTATATCGAGGTCGAGGCCGCCAACCTGATGCGGTTCGAGGCCTGCCGTCTCTATGACGAAGGCAAGCCCTGCGGGGCACAGGCGAATATGGCGAAATATCTGGCCGCCAAGGCGTCCTGGGAAGCGGCGAATGCCTGCCTGCAGTTCCATGGCGGCTTCGGTTTCGCCTGTGAATACGATGTGGAACGCAAATTCCGGGAAACCCGGCTCTATCAGGTCGCGCCGATCTCGACCAACCTGATCCTCAGCTACGTCGCCGAGCATGTGCTCGACCTGCCGAGGTCCTTCTGATGGGCACCGCCGGCCGCTTGCCGTTGGAAGGGCTGACGGTAATCGCGGTGGAGCAGGCCGTCGCCGCGCCGTTCTGCACCGCCCGTCTCGCCGATGCGGGCGCGCGGGTGATCAAGATCGAACGGCCGGAAGGCGATTTCGCGCGCGGCTATGACGATGTCGTTGCCGGCCAGGCCAGTTACTTCGTCTGGCTCAACCGGGGCAAGGAATCCGTCGCGCTGGACCTGACGACGGCGGAGGGCAAGGCCAGCCTGCAAAGCCTGATCGACGAGGCGGACGTGCTGGTCCAGAACCTGAAACCCGGCTCGCTCGAGCGGTTGGGATTCGGCCCGGAGGCCTTACGCAAATCGCATCCGCGTCTCGTCATCTGCTCGATCAGCGGCTATGGCGAAACCGGGCCCTATGCGGACCGCAAGGCCTATGACCTGCTGATCCAGGCGGAATCCGGGCTTTGTTCCATCACCGGCGGCCCGTCGGAACCGGCGCGGGTCGGGATTTCCATTGTCGACGTCTCGACCGGCGCGACGGCCCATGCGGCGATCCTGGAAGCGTTGATATCGCGCGGCGTGACGGGCGAGGGGGCGGATATCCGCGTCTCGATGTTCGACACCATGGCCGACTGGCTGACCGTACCACTGCTGCAGCAAGAAGGCGGCAAGTCGCCGAAGCGGATCGGCATGGCCCATCCCTCGATCGCGCCCTATGGCGTCTTCACCACGCAGGACGGAAAACCGCTGCTTATTTCGATACAGTCTGAGCGCGAATGGAAGAAATTCTGTATCGAATTTTTGCGCGATCCGGACGCCGTCAGAGACCCGACCTATGCCACCAATGTCGCCCGGGTGAAAAACCGGGCGGCGACCGACGAACTGGTCGGATCGGTCTTCGCATCCCTGTCGGAAGAGGAGGCGCGGACGCGTCTGACCGCGGCGGATGTCGCCTTTGCCGGCGTCAATGACATGGGCGATCTGGGCCATCATCCGCAATTGCGCCGGGTGACGGTCGAAACCGAAGCGGGACCGGTATCCTATCCGGCGCCGGCCCCGATCTTCATGGGTGAGGAACGGCATTACGGCGCCGTCCCAGCGCTGGATGAACACGCGGCCCTTCCGCCGAAACGGAAGTAGCCGCGACCAGGTCCAACGTCCTGATTTTAGTCCAACATCCTGATTTTACTTCATGATCGACATCGCCGTCGGGACGATGCGCTGAACCTGGATGGTTTCGCGGTTGATGCATTCACCGACGCGCGCGCTGAGCTCGTTCTTCCACTCGTCGCTTTCGTAAACCGCGGCGTACAGCGCCTTGCGCTGTTCTTCACTTTCGAACCGACGCATCCAGATATACAGCCCGTCATTGTCCTCGACCCGGAAACTGCCGGCGATGACCATGCCCCGGGCGACCTGCATCGGGATGATTTCCTTTTCCATCAGTTCGATCCATTCCTCGATCTTGCCGGGACGGATTTCGTAGGTGCGCAATTCGTAGAATGCCATTGATTTCTCCCCGTTGTCGGCTGTCCACGTTGCCGGGAGCATTCCACACGGCCGCGCGCTTCGCCAGCGGTTAAGCCGGCGAATTGATGACGGCGGGTAAATTCTTAGAGCGTATCCTGGAACTGGACCTGCCGGCCGAGCGGTTCGCCGATCATCTCGTCTTCCCGCATCACCGTATTGCCGCGGATGATCGTCGCCATCGGCCATGCGGTGACGCGCTTTCCGTCATAGGGCGTCCATTGCGCCTTGCTCTTGATCCAGCCATCGGTGATTTCCCGATCGGCCTTCATGTCCACCACCGTGAAATCGGCATCGTAGCCGACCGCGACCCGTCCCTTGCCGGCGATCCGGAAGACGCGCGCCGGCCCGGAACACACCATGTCGACGAAGCGTTCCAAGGTTAGGCGGCCCTCGTTCACATGGTTCAGCATGATCGGCACCAGGGTCTGCACCCCGGTCATGCCGCTGGGGCTTTGCGGATAGGGCTTGGCCTTTTCCTCCAGCGTGTGCGGAGCATGGTCAGACCCGATGATGTCAACAACCCCATCGGCCACCGCGCGCCACAGGGCGTCGCGCTGTTCGGCATCGCGGATCGGCGGGTTCATCTGGGCGCGGGACCCGATGCGTTCGTAATCGTCGGGCGCGCAAAGGGTCAGGTGCTGCGGTGTCGTCTCGACACTGGCGATATGCTTGTGCCGGGCCAGCAGGGCCATTTCCTCGCCGGTCGTGATGTGCAGCACATGGACACGGCGGCGGGTTTCCTCCGCCAGCTTTAGAATCCGCTGCGTCGCCTTCAGGCAGACCTCCACATCGCGCCAGACCGGATGCATGGTGACCGGCGCGCCGTCGGCGACCAGATGGGCGCGTTCCTGCAGGCGGTCGTTGTCTTCCGCATGCACAGCGACCACCCGCCTTCCGGCACCGAGGATGCCGCGGATTGTCTCGTCATCGGGGGAGAGCAGGTCGCCGGTCGAGGCCCCCATGAAGATCTTCACCCCGCAGATGCCTTTCTTGTATTCGAGCGTCGGCAGCGTCGCGATATTTGCCGCGGCCCCACCGACATAGAAGGCGAAATCCGTCCAGGACCGGCCCGCGGCGCGGTTCAGCTTGTCGTCGATCGCTTCGGCCGTGATGGTCAGCGGCGAAGTGTTCGGCATTTCGAAGAATGCCGTAACCCCGCCGGCCGCCGCGGCCAGGGAACCGCTGGCCAGGTCTTCCTTATGCGTCGGACCGGGTTCACGGAAATGGACCTGGCTGTCGATCACGCCGGGCAGGACATGCAGGCCGGTGCAATCGATGGTGTCGGCCGCGTCCGCCGCGGACAGGCTGCCGATCGCCGTGATCTTGCCGTCGGAGACGCCGACATCGACCTCCTGCCGTCCTGACGGAGTGAGGACGGTGCCTCCCTTGAGGAGCAGGTCGAAACGACGGGCGGCCATGACGGTTCCTTTCGGTTCTTGGGGCGCTTGCAGGGTGTCCGGGAGTCTAAGCACGCCGCTCAGCCTGCTGCAACGCGCGTGACCCGAAGTCGGACGATATCGACTTGGATAAAACCGGAAACCCGGTACGCTTCCGCAAAACAGTGTGCCGGGGAGATGGTGACGATGATTGAAACGCGCGAGCACCCCAAGTCCTTCATACAAGTGAAGGGTAAGCGGATGGCCTATGTGGAGATGGGGGCAGGCGCGCCTATCGTTTTCCTGCACGGCAATCCGACGTCCTCCTATTTGTGGCGTAACATCATGCCGGAATTGGCAGGGCTGGGCCGTTGCCTTGCGCCGGACCTGATCGGCATGGGTGACAGCGAGAAGTTGGACAGCTCCGGACCCGGCAGCTACCGCTTCGTCGAACACCGGCAGTATCTGGATGGCGTTCTGGATGCCCTGGACGTCACGGGCTCGGTCATTCTGGTGATTCATGATTGGGGATCGGCGCTGGGGTTCGACTGGGCAAACCGACATCGCGACCGGGTTCAGGGTATCGCCTATATGGAGGGGATCGTGCGGCCACTCTCCTGGGACGAATTCAATCAGGAGGCCCGACCGGTCTTTGAAGGCTTCCGATCGGATAAGGGGGAAGCGATGGTGCTCGACAAGAATATCTTCGTGGAGAGGGTTCTGCCGGGCTCCGTGCTTCGGGATATGAGCGAGGAGGAAATGGCGGTCTACCGGCGTCCATTCGCTGAACCGGGGGAGGGGCGTCGGCCAACATTGACGTGGCCCCGTCAAATCCCTCTCGATGGGCAACCGGAAGACGTAACTGGTATCGTCGCTGAATACGCCGATTGGATGGCGGAAAACGACATTCCAAAACTTTTCGTGGATGCGGATCCTGGGGCGATCCTGATCGGTGCGCAAAGGGAATTCTGCCGTGGCTGGAAAAACCAGCGCAGCGTCACGGTCAAGGGCAGCCATTTTCTGCAAGAAGATTCCCCGAAGGAAATCGCCGCCGCCTTGAAAGAGTGGGTGGCGACGGTTCGTCGATAACGAGTGGATAGTTGAAGGACGCTGGACGGGCATGCTCGACGCGTTGGAGTTTCTGATCGAAAGGATCGGTCTGGGCGGCGGCCTCATCATCGCCGCGATCCTGGCGTTGCTCATCGGCGGCGGCAGGAAGCGGCGGGTTCTGGGCATCGTGCTGCTTCTGGCCGCGATGCCGGTGACCTCGCGAATAGCCGCTTTGCCCCTGGATGCGTCGACTGTGGCGTTCGAAGCGGCCGCGCCGGGCATGGTCGGCGATGCAGTGGTCGTCTACGGGGCAGGAGTGTTCGCCGATCCGACAGGCAAGATGTGGCCGAGCGACGGTTCCTTGAACCGAACCGCCGTGGGGCATGCCCTGTCGCAGCGCCTGGACCTGCCGCTGGTCGTCAGCGGCGGTGTCTCCCGTCCGGATTTGGCAGCCGAGGTATTCGTTGTGGCCGAGGTCTTGAAACTGCCTGCCGATACGGTGCTAGAGGATCAGGCCAGGACGACCGCGGAGAACGCCTTTCATGTGGCCGCTATTGCGCGCGATCGCGGATGGGAATCGGTGGTTCTCGTCACCAGCAGGGATCACACACGCCGCGCCCTTGCGGCCTCGCTCACGGCGGGTCTGGACGTCGCCGCCGTGGTTGCCGCGACGGAGCTGAAGGAGATCCAGATGATCGAATTCATCCCGGGGATCGCCGGGCTGGGACACTGGGCGCCGATCGTCCATGAATATGTCGGCATCCTCTGGTATGTGCTAACAGGAAAAATCGAAATGGGCACCCTCGCGGTTTGACCCCTCAAAACGGGTACATGGGGTGGGTGATACCGGCCACTGGTCGGAAAAAGGGAGGACGAAGAATATGAATGATTGGCTGCCGGACTTCTCGTTGCAGGGTAAGGCGATCCTGGTTACCGGCGCATCGCGCGGCCTGGGTTTGGCAATGGCGCAGGCGATGGCGGCAAGCGGCGCTACCGTGGTGCTGAACGGGCGCAGCGAAGAAAGCCTGAAGGAAGCCTGCGAGGCCTTTGCCCAGGCCGGGCTCAGCGCCGATATCGCGCCGTTCGATGTCCTGGACATGGATGCGGCAGAAGAAGCGTTGGAAGGGATCAAGCAGCGCCACGGCGGGCTTTACGGCTTGATCAACAATGCCGGCCATCAGCACCGCAGCCCGTTGGAGGACTTTGCCGACGACGCGTTTCAGGAACTGATCGCCGTGCACCTTACCAGTGCCTTTCAACTGTCCAAACGGGCGGCGTCACTGATGCTGGAAAGCGAAATCCTCGATGAATCCAAACCGTTGGATCGGGGGCGGATCGTCAACATCTGTTCCGTTCTCTCCAGCCACGGGCGTCCGACGGTTCCCGCCTATGCGGCCGCCAAGACAGGGCTGGTCGGTTTGATTCGGGGCATGGCGGCCGATCTCGGTCCACGCGGCGTGAACGTGAACGGCATCGCGCCTGGCTACTTCCTGACGGAAATCAACAAGCCCCTGCTGGCCGACAAGGAATTCACGGCCTGGGTGGAAAACCGCACGCCGGTCGGTCGATGGGCCGATCCGCGCGAGTTGGGCGGCGCGGCGGTCTATTTGATGTCGCCGGCGGCATCCTTCGTGAACGGTCATGTCTTGAGCGTAGATGGCGGAATGACGGCGGTGCTGTAGGCAATCCCGTCACAAACAGGCAATGGACAATAAAAAACGGGGCGTCCAGGACGCCCCGTTTTCAACCGAAATCGGTATAACCTTAAGCGGCCAGCGAGGAATCGTTCCAGGCGCTGGTCTGCTTGCAGTTCGAACAGATCCGTTCGCCGGGCCAGGAACTGTTGAACTCGTTCCGGCACATCAGGCACTTCCGAGATTTCGTCTCATACTGACGATCGGAACGCGGCTTCTTGTTCTTTTCGGAATCGCTCATCTACTCTCTCACCTTCTACTTCATCCGACCGGCGCTTTGTTTATTGAGACAAAGACTTTTTCAGCCCGGTGCCCAGGGGAACCGTCAATTTGCGCAGCAGTGCGGATTGAATTTTCGAATAATGCTGAAGATCAGCACCCAACGTCGTGGACGACACATATAGGACATCTGTCATAGAAATGCAAAGATTTTTGGCCCAAACGATCATGTTGGTGCGGTGCAATATGTGCTTCCGAAATCATATCAATAGCTTGGCCGGGATCGCCGCCCTCGGTGTGATTTCGACCGTCCTTTTCGGCTGCGGGTCGTATCGCGGTATCGGCGTCCATTCGACCGATCAAAACCTCTCGGAAGCCTTTCTGGCCGTGGCTTTGGGGCGTGAAGGACGGTTTGCCGACGACGTGCTTTCAAAATGGTGCGGCCCGGTCGGCGTGACTTTGCCGGAGACGGTTCCACCGGGCCGCCGCACCCGCATGATGGAAGAGCTGTTTTTGCTCTCCCGGTTAACGACTGTTGACTTTCAGGTTGACACAAAACCTGGCATCGAAATGCACTATCCGGCGACCTCCACAGAATTGGATGCTTTGATCGTTGATTTGCCGATCCCCTCTGCCGTGGCGCGGCGCCGGGTGGCGAGCGCCAGTTGTTTCTTCGTTCTACAGACCGATCGCGAGACCGGTTGTCTTCGGAAGGCCGATATCGTTCTTCCGGCTGCTCTAGACGATTCAGCCTTCGACCATTGCGTGGCGGAAGAATTCAGCCAGGCGATGGGGCTTCCCAATGACATCGATGCCGGTGAGGGCTCGATCTTCAGTCGTTCCGGCCGCGCGTCGGCGCGGACGACGGTGGACGATATATTCCTGCGCACTCTCTACGACCCCGAGATCGCCCCGGGAACCGAACGCCCGGAGCTTGAGGAACTGGTGCCGACACTGATCGGAAAGCACCGGTAACGGGTCGGCGGTCGGCGGTCGGCAGTGGGCGGTCGGGTGGCGGGAATTACTGAGAGGCGACCTTGCCGAGTGTGAAATCGAGACCACGGGAATAGATCAGCGGCCAGTGTTGATACTTCGCGTACTTTTGCGACAAGGCCGGCACTTCATCCTCGGAGTAGTGCACGACCTCCCGAACCGTGAGGTTGCCGTCACGCGGTTCGGTGTCCGCCTTGCCGGCCATTGCTTCGATCAGCGCGTATGTGAAGACGCCGTGGCCCAGTTCCGCATGTTCGACGGCGAATTGCTCCTTGGCCGTGGCCGATACGATATGCAGTCCGACGGACTGGCCCAGCTTGCGGATCACGCGCCGGTCCATCTGGTCCTGGAAACCGGCCACGGCGGTTCCGGATTTGCACGCGTCGATCAGCATGATGACGCGGCGGGCGCCGATATTCTCGATCGATTTCCGGAGGGCCCCGGCAGAAAGGGCGCGGCGTTCCAGCCGGTTATGCGTCAGCGGCAGTTCGAATTCATAGGTTACGAAGTAGAAGTCCTTGTCGGTGGCCTCTCCGTGACCGGCATAGTAGACGACGACCACATCTTCCGGCGCGGTATCCTGGAGGGCGGCCAGCGCCTGCTGCATGCCGCGCCGGGTCGCCTTGTCGTCAAACACTTCATACAGCCGGACTTCGCCGAAAATCTGGCCGTATTCGGCCTCCATGATCTGTTGGATGCCCCGGGCGTCGGGCAGGGCGTAGTTCAGGTTCAACTGCGGATCGAGATAGTCGTTGATGGCGACCGTCAGGACATGCAGCACCGGCTCCCGCGGCGGGGCCTGGACGGTCACGGTGACAAGATTCGTCGCCCCCAGGATGGCTTCCGAACTCACTGCATTCGTGTGGAACAGGTTCTGTCCGGCGATCGGCCGCAGCCGGTAGGTTGCCGTGATCGTCTTCAGGCCGTCGCTGCCTTCGTCCTCGTCCTGGCTGACGATGCGGTCGGAGGAAACGAGTTTGGTATTGTGGAACAGGAAGAAGCCGTTGATGCCGCCGCCTTCGTCCTTGACGGTGACCTTGACGTCGATCTCGGTCAGGGCGTCCAGTTTGATCTGCGGCGGCAGATCCACGGTTGCCGTCGGCGGCGGCAGTATGCCCTCGTCCCAATTCGGAACGCCGGGGGCAAGAAACTGTCCGACGCCAAGGCGTTTTTTCTCAAGCAGATCCGGCTCATACAAATTGTCCGTGAAATTGTCGATCGGCAGTTCCAGCGTCTCGCCGACCCAAGCCAGGTTTGAGAGTGCGCGGCTGGAGCCGTCGAAGCGGCCGTCCTTGTCGACCACGGCCCATCCGTTCTCGGTGGAGATCAATTGAATGATCAGGCTGCCGTCGGTCCGGCTCCAGATCCTTGTGACGCCGTCCTCGCCGAAGGTTATCACGCGGTCCGGATCGGCATCGAAAGCGACCCCTTCGATAGGCCCGGGATGCGCCTCGATGACGAGGGGGCTGCCCGGGGATCGCGTATCCCAGATCAGCAGGTTCTTCTCCTGTTCAACCGCGGCCACGGAAGTACCGGAAGTCTCCACCGCCAGCCCGGCAATGCCGCCTGAAGCGCCGTCGAACTGGTCGGCCGCGCTGTCGGCGTCCACCCGCCATCTGGCAACCGCCCCGCGGCTGTCCGCGGTGTAGAATTCGGTCTCGTCGATACCGAACCGCGCGTCGGTCAGGGTGGCGCCCGTCACGGCGGCGCTGCGGACGACGGCGCCGGAGGAGGCTTCCACGACACGGACATCGCCATTGGCGGCGCCGATCAGGATGAACTGGCCTGTCGCGCCCACATCCACATTCGTGGCGCTGGATCCGCCGCCGGGAAAGCTGCGGGCGATCGAGAAGTCCGTCAGGTTCAACAGGGTCGCGGACCCGTCCGCATGACCCACGACAGCGGCGGCCCCGTCCGGACTCAACGCCAGGGCCGTCGGTGTCGGGCCCGACAGGACGGCCTGTCCAAGCGGACTTGCGGCATCGGTACCCCAAAGCGACAGAGCGCCGTTTTCTTCAATGATGGCGAAGCGTCGGCCGTCCGATGCGAAGGCGACGGCCGCGGCGGTCGCCGAAAGCCGGTTTTGTCGACGAATTTCCCGCCCGTTCTGCAGATCCCATAGGCGCGGACGGCCATCGCCGGAGACGGTGACCATGAACTGTCCGTCCGGGCCGAGAGCCAGTGCTTCGATCGGGCCGGCCGAGTTTTCCACCCGAAGGCGCAGTCGCTGACGCTCGACGGCCAGTTGCACGTTCTTTTGGATGGCGCGGCGCAATTGCCTCAACTGTGCGTCGGCGGGCACGCTGGTCGCCAGGACCAATGCCAGTCCCGCACCGAGTGCCAGGAAAATCGATATGATCCCATGCCGGAAGGGGGCCCGGAATAGGGAACGGATTCTCGCCATATCGAATGCTCCTTGGGGCGTCTGCTCGCCCTATTTGTTCGTTTCGCTTGCGGTACGCCGCAACGCCAATTTTGGGCACACTCTAGCGTAGGGTGCGGCTTCGACCAAAGGGCCAAGCTGTGGTATTTGAATGTGATAATTGTGCAACAAACATACAGGATTTTCCGGTATGATTTGCCCCGTTCCATTAGGGTTTGAAAATCAACGGTTTATCCGATTGTTTATAAAAACTTGCAGGCACTTTGAACCGGCCCGCCGCATGGATTTTCCCGGTGCGCTGAGATAGTTTCGTAAGAAGCAGTAAATATCCAAGGCCTCAATCTGGTCACGGGGCGTGGGGGAATGAAATGAAATCGATATTACGTGCCGCATCCATTTTTACCGTCTTCGCTGCGCTCGGCTTTTCCGCGCCGGTTTATGCTCAATCGAACGACTTCCAGGACGACCCCGGTCAGTCGACGCAGCGCGATGAAGCCTCGCGCAGCGGTCTCACCGGCGCCAACCGCACCATTACGGGCCGCACCCAGGGCGCCGTGAAGAATGTGCTGCTGCAAGGCATCTTCAGGACGGATTCCGGGACGGTTCGTACCGCCAACGGATCCAGCGAAGAAGTTTCCGTATCGGTCGGTACGGATGAGGAATTCCCCGATCTGCTGGATGCTTCGGCCGTCTGGGCGAACGTGGCAATCTCCCATATCGAAGACGATGTCGTCGACTTCAAGGCGGACACGTCGATCCGGACCGGGATCGTAGGTTACGACAAGTTCTTCATGGATAATCTGCTGGTCGGCATCGCGCTGGGCCGGACGCATACGACCACCGACTCGGTCAGCCGTTTCGGCGGCGGCGACAATACGGGGGAGAACGAAACCCAGACGGCGCTCTACACGCTGTATGGCGCCTATATCGTGAACGACAATGTGTTCATTGACGCGACGGTCGGCCTCGGCGACGAGGAAGTGGACTTCAAGGCGTTCAACGTCGCCACCGGAAACGCGACGGCCAAGAGCACCACGGAAGGGCTGACGCGTTTCGCCTCGATCGGGGTGACGGCGCTGGTGCCCATGGAAGAGGTCTGGCTCGTCACAGGTAATGCGAATGTCTTCCGCTCCATCACCGAATATGACGCGATCACCGATCAGGTTGTCGGCACGACGACCGGTGAGCAGCAATCCGATACGACGCTTCTCTCGGTCGGCCTGCAGGTCGCGCGCTCATTCGAGAACGGCGCCTTCGTCCCGTATGTCGGTCTGGCCATGGAGCATAACTTCCAGAACCAGCTGGTCGGCCTGCCCATCGGCGGTATCGGCATCAGCGGGGTCAACAACCAGACGAACGACCAAACCCAGGCTCTGCTGACCTTCGGGATGGATTTCTTCCCGACCGATGAGACGGCGATCACCCTGGAAGGACATCGCTTCCTGGCCCGCACCGGACAGGTGGCCTACGGCGGGTTCTTCAACTTCCGTTACAATTTCTAAGCCGCACAGGCTTGCGTTACACCGAATTCGGCCGGTCGGTTTTTAACCGACCGGCCTTTTTCTTGCCGACCAGGAATAAAGCGCCAAGGCGGTCAGCACGACAGCCCCGCCCGCATATTGCGACCGTGTCAGGGTTTCGCCCAACAGGATGGCGCCGGCCGCGATTGAAATCACCGGTTCCAGATTGAACAGCATCGCCAGCGCCGAGGCGGGAAATATCCGCAGGGCCGCGACCTGGCTGAGGACGCCGGCGGCATAAATCAGAATGACGATCAGCGACGCCACGGCCGCCCCGCCCGAGGTTCCGAAGGAGAGACCGCCGAGCAGCGGCGCGGCGGCCAACGCGATTGCGGCGCCGCCGATATTCGTACCCGCGATCAACAGCGGCAGGCCGGTATCGGCCAGCAGCAGCCGAGAGCCCAGAACATAAAGCGGAAGGCAGCAGGCCCCCATGAAAGCCAGGACGATCCCGTGCAGGTCCAGGCTCTCGAAATCCGGGCCGAGGGCGAGAGCGAGGCCGAGAAAGGCCCCCAGGAAACAGCAAAGCCGGAACAGGGTGAGGCGTGCGCCCCCGATCAACGGTTCGAAGACTGCAACCAACAGTGGCCATGTGTACAGGATCATGGCCGCCAGTCCGACCGGGATGTATGCGACCGAGGCGAAGTAGCACATGCCCTGCATCGCCATGCCGAATGTGGCGAGCCAGAAGGCGGGGCGGGCCAACAGGCGCCGCAGGCCCGGTTCGCGCATCCAGAGCACGACGGCCGCGGCCAGAAGGCCCGCGAACAGGGACCGAAAAGCCGCGAGCGTGATGGGCGTGACCGCATCCTGATAGGCCAGCGCCGCCAGCGGGGTGTTCATCGCGAACATGAAGGCGGAGAAAAGCGCCAGGGCCGCCCCTTTCCAAGCAGGGGCGGGGTTGTCGGCGCGCGGGGGCGTGTCGGCGGCCATGTCGGGTCCCGGGACTCGCTATCGTGGTCGGCCTTTACAGGCCGGTGACGGTCAGCCGACCCGGAACGGGTTGCCGATGACGATGCGGTGGAACCCGCGGTCGCGCTTGTAGCCGATCATTTTCATATGGACATAGACCGGGCGCTTCAGGTTGTCGTCGGGCCAGTACTGGAAATACTGTCCGGTGCCGGTCGACGGCGTCAGACTGTCGAACATGGCGGCGTCGGCCGGAATATCCCGGACCGGAAAACCGAACTGGTCGGGCGGAAGGACCTTCGCGATCAGGTGGGCGGCTTTCTTGAAGCCGACTTCCGCGGCATCCGGATCCGAATAGAGATGGCTGTCCACTTGAAGGGCGACCAGGCGGTTGCCGTTCCGGCTGTCGAATTGGGCGATCACCGCGGCGGTGTCGTCCAGCCAGGACTCCGCCTTGAGCGAACAGGCGACGAACCCTTCACCGACCTGTTTGCAGACGTCGCTCCGGGACTTCACCGTCTCCAATGTGTCGGACCAGGACAGGCCGAACATCAGCGGGGCGTAGAGTGCCTGATCCGCGGCGAGAACCAATTTTTCCTGCACGTCGACATGTTTCGCGCGGGAAGCGAAATCGGCGGCACGCAGGCCTTCCCCGGTTTCGAAAGCGGGATCCGCGCCGAGCGCCAGCAAGGCCTCCACGCCGCGCCCGTCACCGATATAGGCCGCCTGCATCAGCGGCGTCATGCCTGTATCCGACACCCGGTCCGGATCGATGCCTACCTTCCGGACAATCGGGGCGATCCGTTTCAGGGTGGCTGCATCGGCGGAGCGTTTCAGGGCGTTCAAAATGCCGTCTGAGGGGCGGGCGCCTTCGGCCGCCAGGGCCTCCGCATGGGCGGGCCTGCCTTGAAGCAAGGCGAAGTCGAGCAGCGAGGTCAGGTCGATTCCGGCACCGGCCGTACCGCTGTCGATGGACCCGTTCGACAGGGAGGCCACTTCGACCGAACCCGATGGATTGGTGATCAGGGCCCGAAGGTCCGCGACCGTGCCGTTTTCGATCGCATCCGCCAGGGCGGCATGACGTGCGGCGCGCTCTTTCAACGCGGCGGGCTTGCGTTGCGGTCGAGGGAAAGCCGCTGCCTTTCCCAGCTGGGAGGCGTCGCCGGCCACCGCTGCCGTGAAGGCGGCGGGGACTGCCGTTTCCGCTATATCGGTGACGGCGAGCTGCAATCCTTCTTCCGCGCTGCTCTCGGCCAGTTGGACCTCTGTCGCGGGTGCCGGGGCGATCCCGGGTTGCGTAAAGACCTCCGCCGGCATCGGAAGGGAGGCCTGCATGATATAGGCCTCCTGTTCCGTCATCGGCGGGGCTGCGGTGTCGGTGGTTGCCGGCGTGGCAGGGTCGGTGAGGCGACGACCCGCGTCTTCCCGTGCCGGGCTGTTGGGCTTCGCCAGCACAGCCGCCAGACGATTGGCGGCCGGTTGGTCATGTTCAGCCTCCAAATCCTTGCCGGACGGGGCCGCGACGACCGCGGGCGTTTCCATGCGGAGCGCCGTGTCTGTTGGAGAAGCGGCGACTGGAGTCGGGGCGATTGGCGCAGGTGCTATTGCCGGCGTATCGGCGGTGGCCTCCGCCCGCGTGCGGCCCGAGGCCACGGGCCATTCGTTATTGCCGGGCGCCGCGTCTTGGACAATCGTTGGCGTTTCGACGATTTCCGGGGCGCTGGCCAAGGCGGTCGGATTGGCACCCGAGCCGGCGCCGATCCGTTCGTAGATGGCGGCGGCGATTTTGCCTGATTGCTCCGGCGCCATGGCCGAGACCGCGACACCGACGGCAAAGGCGCCGACCATCACGCCGGCCATCAGACGGGCCCGGGTGCGATCCCTGCGGGGCGCCGCGTCCTGCCTGCGGGTCGGGGGCCGTGCTTCATGCCGCATACGGACGAAATCGGCGGCGCCGAGATCGCCCCAGGCGGGCTCTGCCGTGTCCGGCTGGGCGACTGTATGGGGTGTCGCAACCGGGGTGTCCGCGCCTGCGACAGCATCCATGTCGCCGATTTCGGTTGCGTCGGACGGCAGCAGGGGCGCGATCGTGCCGACCAGGTCCATGCGCACATGGTCCGGACCGCGAAGCCCTTCCGGCCCTGCGAAGCGCGCGCCCGCGACACCGATCGTCACGATCTCATGGAACTCGGTCCGGCCTTGCCGGGCTTGAAAGCGGGCTTCCAGCAAACGAACGGCATCGAAGCCGCTGCCCTGCGCCATCGCTCCCGTCCGGATCATCGCCTCCGCGGCTTCCGCGATATGCTCGACATTCCGCCAGTGCCCCGCCTGCAGGGCCTGTAACCAGTATGTCTTGATGCCGATGTCGTTGGACACGGGCTGTTCGAATGCATTCGGCATGATGTGCTACTCTCGCCGTCTTCTGAGCGTCGCTTTGTTCGGGCGGAACGTAATCGCCGCACCCTATCGGACTTCAATCTGATTGCGAAAACTATATCGCAAAGTACTGATCAGGCAAAAATAAAAAGCCCGAAATTACGTCAGGCTCTACAAAACGTATCCTGTATTCGCAACCCGGATTACTTCCTACCCAAGTAATCTCAAAAGTAGGTTGTGCCCGCGATGGGACCGGAACGGGAAATCCGAACTTGTCACCCGGGCGGCTCAAAGGGTAGGCATCGCCTGACTTCACGCAATATCCGCATATTTGCCCGAGGACCGGAAACCGATGCAGGAGACCAAGCGCAAACCGCTGCCCGCCCTTCCGTGGAAAGACCGCTGCGCGATCATGGGCATCGTCAATGTAACGCCCGACTCCTTCTCGAGCGACGGTCTCGCCGATATGCCAGAGGCGGCGCGCGACGACGGGCTGGTCGCGCGGGCCGTCGCGCAGGCGGCGTCATTCATCGACAGCGGCGCGGATATTCTGGATATCGGCGGGGAAAGCACCCGTCCGGGGGCGGCCCCGGTGCCGGCGGGAGAGGAGATGGACCGCGTGGTCCCGGTCGTCGAGGCGATCGCGGAACGGTTTCCCGACACGTTGATTTCCGTCGATACATACAAATCGACGGTGGCGCGCGCGGTGTTGGATGCGGGGGCGCATATCATCAACGACGTCTGGGCCGGACAGGCGGACCCCGACATGATGTCGGTCGTCGAGTCATACGGCGTTCCCTATGTCCTGATGCACAACCGGGCCCGTTGGGGCGCCGCCAGTCAGGACGCCAGGATCGGCGGCAGTTACGAGGCGCCGCAATACAACAATTTCCTGGAAGATATCCTGCGTGAAATGTCGGCCATGGCCAAAACGGCGTTGGACGCGGGCATCCCGGCGGAACTGATCGTCCTGGATCCCGGCGTGGGCTTTGGAAAGACGCTGGATCAGAACCTGACCTTGATCCGCCGTCTGGGCGCGATCCGCGAGCTGGGATATCCGGTCCTGCTGGGGCCGAGCCGCAAAAGCTTCATCGGCAAGGTTTTGGATGTCGAGCCGGGCGAGCGGCTTATGGGGACAGCCGCCAGTGTCGCCGTCGGTGTCACCCAGGGTGCGGATATCGTCCGGGTCCACGATGTCCGGGCGATGACCGAGGTCGTTCGGATGACCGAAGCGATCCTGCGGAGCGGTGAGGCCCAACCGGCGGCAGCGGAGCAGGGCGGATGAGCCGACCGGTTGAGCCCGTTTTCATCGCGCTCGGATCGAATCTGGGGGACCGCGCCGGTCATATCCGATCGGCGGTCGCCCTGCTCGATGAAGCGGATGGATTCGACGTAACCGCCGTGGCGCCGTTATACGAATCCGCCCCGATGTATGTGGAAGACCAGCCGCGTTTCGTGAATACGTGCCTTATGGGCCGGTCCTCCCTGCCGGCGGATCGATTGCTGGCTTTGCTGAAAGCCGTGGAAGCGGAGGTCGGCCGGCGGGTCACGTTTCGAAACGGCCCGCGCGTCATCGATCTGGACATCGTCTATTTCGGATCCGAGACGGTCGATACTGGCGATCTGATCGTCCCCCATCCGCGACGCGGGGAGAGACTGTTTGTTCTTCAGCCCTTGGCGGACCTGTCGCCGGATTTCGTCGATCCGGCAACCGGCCGGACGATCTCGGCAATGATGGCGCTGTGTGACGAACCGTCGCTTCAACGTCTCGAAGAGGCCGACTGACGCGTCCTTTCGGGCCCGTTCCGCGTTAAACTCACGTTAACTGTTCCTAATATACGGTAGGAGCATACGGTTACGGGCGCGGCGATCATTTGCTGGCGGCTTAATGCATAGCCGCCATGCAGGGAAAGCATTGGCCAAGAATATAGCGACGCAGCATATCTTTTGTGCATCGCAACAATTTGGAAACAATGGAGCTGATCCGGGCTTTGAAGCAATCCGGAGAGCATAGCAGGCGGCCCCGCCTTCGAGGGGGAGATCGCCAGTGGTTTGGAGGCTGATATGACAAAAGAACATGGAATCAATATGACGACTTTGGCGCCGTGGGTATCGGGCGGAGCGTGGTTGCGCGGCCTGCGGGACAGCGCTGAAATCACCGCGCATGAGCTGGCCGAGCAGGTTGGCGCGCCGTCTGTCGTTTGGCTGCTCGAAGTCGAAGCGGGCCTGCGGCCGGTTCCGTCCTCGATGTACAAAGCCTATGCAAAGCATGTCGGTGTGGCGGTCAGCGATTTTGCCGCGACCTGCCTGCGCCATTACGACCGCAAGGCCTATGATGCGCTGTTCGGTACCGAAGCGCCGCGCCTGAGCGTCGCCGCCTAAACAGAGTTTAAGACAGCGGGACAAAGCGGCGGATTGCGTCGCTTCGAACCCGGCTGATTGGGACCCCACCCGCAAAACCCCGTGTCTTCAGGACGCGGGGTTTTTTGCACCGCCATGCGCTGCTCAGCAGCAGTCCGGGAGGGGGCACACCGACACTGCGCGGTGAGTTCCGCCGACTAGGACAACAGGTTCGACCCGCATGCTTTGATGATCGACAGGATCGCTTCCGCGGTGCCTGCGCCGGCCCAACGGGTTGAGGCGTAAAGCCCCCCGGTCGCGGCGGCGTAGCTTCGCATCAGGGCGGCGACTTCTTCGTCGGGCACATCGGTCAATCCGCTAGTCGGGACCTGGATGGCGGATATGCGGATGTCTTTTTCCAATGCCTGGGCGACGTAGGAAAGCGCGCGGCGGTCGTCTTCGCCCTGGACGAATTCGTCATCGAAGCCGCCAGGCCTATTGTCGGTGATCAGGACCAGGATGCGGCTATGGGCCTTCCAATCGCCGGTGAAGTTTCCGCTTTGCGAGCGGGATTCGGCGGAAAGGCCGTTGATCGCCGTGTTCATCGCCTCGTCGGAGGCCTCCGGTCCGCCATCCCCGCCGTCCGCACGCAGGGTTCGGATGCTGCGCCGCATCGATTGGGCCTTTTCGGCCGGGGTCGGGTCGCCGTTCAGGTCTTCCAGCACCCTGATGTGATCATCGAATGCGATCAGGCCGAGCCGATATTCGCCCAAGGATACCTTTTCCAGCAGATCGATGATATTCGCCGATTCCCGCTTCATCTCCCCGATCGCTGTGGCGAGGCTGAAGGTCGTGTCGATCAGGATGACCAGATCGACGCTGCCGCAGAGGACGACGGGCGGTTCTTCTTCTTCCTTCTCCGTATTTTGCCCAAAAGCCGCGGTCGCCGCCAAAAGCGGCACCAGGAAAGCCAGGTTGGTCAGAAGGCTACGGCGCATGGGCCTCCTTCGAGGTCGATCAGAACAATTCCTCTTCCAAAGCCATGACGGTAGCATGGCCGCCGATGATCGGGCCCAGCAGGCCGGCGGTCAGCGGCAGGATGTTCTCGGCATAGAACCGGGCGACCAACAGCTTGGTGTCGTAAAAGGCGCCATCCCCATTGGCGGCGGAGCGTTTCTCGACGGCGGTCTTGGCGACCCGCGCCATCATGGCGCCTCCGGCGGTCTGACCGAACAGGCGCATGTAGAGCGTGGAACTCGCATGGGCCGCATCCGGTGATTTTGCACCGTCCGTCAGGAGCCATTCGGTTGCCTGTTCCAGCGTATCGACCGCGGCGGCAAGGTTCCGCCGGATAATGGCGACCGCCTCGTCCTCGACATCGGCAAGGCCGTTCACGACCGAATGCAACTCGTCGATATACTCGTGAACGGCATCCCCGCCGTCGCGCAGGATCTTCCGGCCGATCAGGTCCGCGGCCTGGATACCGTTTGTGCCTTCGTAAATCGGGAGGATGCGGGCATCGCGGTAGTGCTGGGCCGCGCCGGTCTCCTCGATGAAACCCATGCCGCCATGCACTTGGACGCCCAGGGACGCCATTTCAACGCCGGTATCGGTAAACCACCCCTTGATCACCGGGGTCAGCAGGTCGACGCGTTTAGACGCCCAGCCCCGCCAGCTTTCATCCGTGTGGCGGTGGGAGATATCCAGCATGGTCATGGTATCGAGGATGAGCGCCCGCATCGCTTCGGTATGGGCCCGCATCGTCAGCAGCATCCGCCGGACATCCGCGTGGTGAATGATCGGGGCGGGCGCACCATCGGACGATGCGCTCTTGCCCTGCTTGCGTTCCTTGGCGAAGTCGCGGGCCTGCTGATAGGCGCGTTCCGCGATGGCAAGGCCCTGCATGCCGACGGCCAGACGGGCGTTGTTCATCATGGTGAACATGCATTCCAGGCCGCGATTCTCTTCGCCGACCAGATACCCGATCGCGCCCTCGTTGTCGCCATAGGCCATGACGCAGGTCGGGCTGGCGCCGATGCCCAGCTTATGCTCCAGCGAAACGCAGCGCAGATCGTTCCGCGCACCCAGCGATCCGTCTTCGTTGACCAGGAACTTGGGAACCAGGAAAAGCGAAATGCCGCGGGTTCCCGCCGGGGCGTCCGGCAGGCGCGCCAGCACGAGATGCACGATATTATCGGTCATATCGTGCTCACCATAGGTGATGAATATCTTCTGGCCGCGGATACGGTAACGGTCGCCGTCGCGCTCGGCCTTTGTCTTCACCAGACTCAGGTCGGATCCGGCCTGGGGTTCGGTCAGGTTCATCGTCCCGGTCCATTCGCCGGAGACCATTTTTTCGAGATAGATGCCCTTCAATTCATCCGAAGCGTGGGCGCTGATCGCTTCCACCGCGCCCTGGGTCAGTAGCGGACAAAGCGCCCAGGCCATATTGGCGGACTCGAACATTTCCTGGACCGCCGTGGTGATCGCCCATGGCAATCCCTGGCCGCCGAAATCCGGGTCGAAGGGGACGGAGTTCCAGCCGCCTTCGACATAGTGCCGATAGGCATCCTTCCAGCCGTCCGGCGTGCGCACCACGCCGTTTTCAATCTGTGCCCCTTGCTTGTCGCCCGAATAGTTCAGCGGCGCCAGCACGTTGCTGGCCAGCTTGTTCGCTTCGTCCAGGATCTGGCCGAGAAGCTCGGAGGTCGTTTCCTCGCCACCGGGCAGGGCCTGCAACTGACCCAGCAGACCCATTTCGTCGAACAGAAACTGCATGTCGCGGGTCGGAGCGGAATAGGGGATCATGAAAAACGGCTCCCTGGCATTGTCATAGGTCGTCGGTCTCGGCGCGCGAACGCCCCGCGGATTTTTCGGATCAGATGTCTAACACCTTGCCCGGGTTCATCAAACCCTGGGGGTCCAGCATCGTTTTCACTTGCCGCATCAGGTCCAGTTCAAGCTTGGCCTTATAGCGTTTCAACTCGTCGCGCTTGAGTTGACCGATGCCGTGTTCCGCGCTGATGGATCCGTTCAGATCGGCGGTGATGCCGTGGACGATGTCGTGAACCTGCGGCGACACGGCCATGAAAGCGTCCGGATCCATATCCTTGGGCTGGGTGACGTTGTAGTGGATATTGCCGTCACCGACATGTCCGAACGGGTAGGGGCGGATGCCGGGCATGAATTCCAGCAAGGCCTCGTTCGAGCGGCGGATGAAATCCGGCACCTTGCTGACAGGGACCGACACATCGTGCTTGATCGAGGCGCCTTCGGCCGCTTGCGCTTCCACGACCGCTTCCCGCAGGAACCATATATCAGCGCGCTGTTGTTCAGATTGGGCGATGACCGCGTCGATGACGACGCCGTCCTCGAAGGCCTTTTCCAGCATGGTTTCCAAGGCGTCGTTCATGCGATGTCCGGGTTCCAGTCCGGAAAATTCGAACAATACGTTCCAATCGTAACTGCCTTCCATCGCCCGCTTGGCGGTATCGATATGCTGATAGGCGAAGTCCAGCGTGATGCCGGCCAGCAATTCGAAACTGCTCAAGGCGTCGCCGCTGGCCGCGCGGGCGCGGGCCAGAAGGTCCAGGCAGGCATCCAGATCGCGGATCGCGCACAAGGCGGTCGCCCGTTCCTTCGGCAGGGGGAACAGTTTCAGCACCGCGGCGGTGACAATGCCCAATGTGCCTTCGGACCCGATGAAAAGCTGTTTCAGGTCGTAGCCGGTATTGTCCTTCCGCAACCGGCGCAGACCGTTCCAGATTTCCCCATTGGGCAGGACCACTTCCAGGCCGAGCACGAGATCGCGCGTGTTACCGTAGCGCAAGACATTGATGCCGCCGGCATTGGAGGCGATGTTGCCGCCGATCATGCAGGAGCCTTCCGCGCCCAGGCTGAGCGGGAAAAGGCGGTCCTCGGCCTCGGCCGCGTCCTGAAGGTCCTTCAACACGCAGCCCGCCTCGACCGTCATCGTATAATCGACCGGGTCTACTTCCCGCACCTTGTTCATGCGGGCCAGCGACAACAGGACCGACCCTCCGCTTTCATCCGGGGTGGCGGAGCCGACACGGCTGGTGTTGCCGCCCTGGGGAACGACGGGAACCCCGGCCTCGTGGCAGATCTTCATGATCGTGGCGACCTGGTCGGTCGTTTCCGGCCGGACGAGAAGCGCGCAGGCCCCATGATAGTAACCGCGCGTATCGACCAGCAGCGGCGCCAGCGTGTCCGCGTCCTGCGACCAGCCTTTCGGGCCAACAACGTCTTTCAGCTTGTTCAGTACTTCATCGGCCACGCTTGTTTGGGCGCGGCCACCATTTCCATCGGGCGCCATCGTTTCTTCCAAGGTTTATGGGGCAAATATTATAACCCCAATTTAGACCGCGCGCGCCGGTTTGGCGAGGTCGCGTCGCGTTAAGACTGCTTCGCCGCCGCGCGATTAATCGGCGGCACCATTATCGGCGGAAAATCTCGTCCCTGCGGATGGAAACGTCGTTGATCGCCATCGGGGCCAGATCCGGATCCCGTCTCGAAGAATATATCCAATCTACGACGGGTTTCAGGATTTGGTTTCCTTCGATAAGGGTGATGCATCCCGATATCTCGTCTTCGAAGCGACGCCCGTTCAAGCTCGCCAGCCAACGGGTGAAAAGGTCTGCATGGGCCTCGTAGTCTTCGCGGCCGACACTTTTGTCCTCCGACAACGTGACAAGCCGGCGGGCCAGTTGATGCGGGCGCCGGGCCAGTTCCGCGACCAGCAGGGGACGCATGCGCAGCATCACCGCGCGGGACGGTGCCGCGCCCAGGCAGGCGTCGTGCATCTGCTTGTAGCTGATCCGCTCCACCTTGTTGCCATATAGAAAAGCGCTCAGCACGGTGACGTCGAAATGGACGAGGTCGTGGGTATCGTTCAGTCGATCGATCTGTCGGATCACGTAGTTTTCGGTCTCGGCCTGAACGACGGCGTGCCCGAGAGCGACCAGGCCTTGGGCAATCAGTTTTCTATCGAGCGTGTAGATCTGGGCCAGAATTTCGAAATCCAGGGAGTAGGGCAGGAAGTAGCCCGCGTCCTGGGCGTGCAGATGGGCCGTTTCGAAGGCGTCACGGGCCGCTTCCTGTTCCGGCGAAACCTCGGGCGTGGCGCTGTTTCCTTCGCCAGCCGTGCCCATGGACTGGCTTTCGGCCTGACTTTGTTCCGCGGCCGCCCGCGCCTTGCCGTGATGTTCCTGCGCTCGGTCCAGGGCGGTCCTGACCAGATTGTTTATCTGCCGATCGTATCGCGAAACATCGCCGACCGTCTTCCCGGACAGGACGTCGCGAACCTGCTTATAGACCGCTGTTTCGCTGTGTTTGTTCCGCATGTAGCTGCGGACCAGAACGGACAACAATCGGCGAAACCCTTCGCGGAATTCCGGCGCAAACAGGAATAGCGGCGGGATCCCGTCATCCCGCACCTGCTTGCCGCGCCGGGGATGCTGGCGATCGCGCGCGCATAGAAAGGTAATAACGTCGCCCATGATCTCCGCCCCCCGTTCGACCACGGCGGCCTCTTCCTCCAGGAACGGATAGTCGTCTTTGACGGCGGTTTCGGCGGGTTCCGGTTCGTACAGAAGCGGCAGGATCCGTTCGCCCAACGCGGTTGCCAATTGGACCCGGCCGGGATGGCGGGATGTCTTCAAGGCGTGCAGATAGTCGAGAAGGTTCGCGACATCACGCCGTGCGGCACGCATGTCCGACGCTGCCTTGACGCTCGCGACCAGGGCTTCGACGACCTTCGCGACCGCGGCATCGACCTCTGCAAGGCTGCTGCCTGTTCGCAGGTCGGCGAACAGGGCCATGCTCTTGTTAACAGACACGTTGTTCGGCACTTGGAATCCCTCGTGTCACGCATGACTACACGACGGGCCGACGCAAAAATACCTTATTATTGTACGTCCGGTTGCAAGGATTACTGGACTGTTTGTGTCCGGCCGCCCCGCATTTGCTTTGAAAAGCCGGCGGTCAGGTTTGCTTGCCTTCCGCTTCTGCGCGGGCCTCGTCGCTTTCATAGGTTGCCCAGGGACGTTCCGTACCGGTTTCCGGCAGCGTCTTCGTGGTCTCGTTCCTGTGCAAATGGGTTTTGGCGATGAAATTGGCCGTGATTGGGGCGGTCAGGAACAGGAACAGCGTGATCAGCAATTCGTGGAAGGACAGGCCCCCGCCCAGAAACAGGAAATAGAGCATGGACGCGATCAACACGCCGCCGACGCCAAGGGTGGTGGCCTTCGTCGGCGCATGCAGACGGGTCATTGGATCCGGCAGCTTGATCAGCCCGAGGGAGCCGACGAAACCGAATATCCCGCCGATGACGAGGCAGGCGGAGATCAGGATTTCCACGACCATGTCCATGCCGGTCTCCTTCCTTACTCGATGATGTCGCCGCGCAGCAGGAAGCGCGTATAGGCGACGGTGGAAATGAAACCGGTCATGGCGAGCAGCATGGAGGCCTCGAAATAGATCGCGCTGCCCTGCAGGATGCCGTACAGGCCGAGCAATGCGATCGAATTGATCACCATCGTATCCAGCGCGAGAATTCGATCGCCGACGCCGGGCGCCTTCACGACGCGGTAGAGATTCATCAGCAGCGCCAGTCCGAAACAGGCCAGGGCGAAGATCAACGCATAATGGATCATTCGAAAATCTCCTTCAGGCGGCGTTCATAACGCTCCTTGATCTCGTCCCGCACTGAATCGGGGTCCGGCGCATGCAGGCAATGGATCAACAGACTGCGTCCGCAGGCCGAGACATCGCTGGAGACGGTGCCGGGCGTCATCGTGATCGTCCCGGCCAGCACCGTGATCGCTTCCGGCGTACGGATATCTAGCGGGATCGTCACCCAATTGGGCTGCATGTCGCTGTTGCGTTTGAACAGGATGATCTGCGCGACGATGACATTGGCCACGACGATATCCCACAGCACGATCAGAACGTATTCGACGATCTTGGGCAGGTTGGCCAGGCGCGGGCGGTTCGGCCAGTAAGGGGCCGTCATGATCGGGATCGCGAGACCCAGGATCACGCCGAGGACCAGATTGCCGAGGCTGAAGGAATTCATCAGCATCTGCCAGACCACGATCAGCAGCAGCGTGAGCAGGGGATGCGGCAGGATCTTGCGGAACATCGTCGTGCCTCCCTTACCGTGCGCCGAGGACGCCGGAGATATAGATCTCCGGAGTGAAAAGCTGGCTGGCGGTCGCGCCCAGGAATTCGTTCACCGGACCGGCGAAGACGCTGAGCAGGACGGTGGCCGCCAAAAGCAGGCCCGTCGCGGTCAAAGGCAGTGCAGAAGCGGCCGGTGAAGGCGAGGGCTGCGATGGTTGCGGTGCGGGCTCTTCCGGCGGCGATGCGGCATCCGGTTCCGTCGTCTTCCAGAAGACCTTGCTGCCTGCCTGGGCGAAGCCGAGGACCGCGACCAGCGTGGTTGCCAATATGAAGGCCCAGATCAGCCAGACGTCGTCGCTGACGCGCACCGCATCGAGGATCATCAGCTTACCGATGAAACCGGATAGCGGCGGCATGCCGGCGCTGGCGATGGCGGCGGCGAAGAATAGGGACGCGATCATGCCGTGCTGGGCCAAAGCCGGTCCGGGGACAAGCGCATCGCCGATGTCGCCGCGGCGTTCGCGTACCAGATCGACCACCAGGAACAACATCGCGCCCGCGATCGTCGAATGGATCATGTAGTACAGCGCCGCTTGCGTCGTCTCAGGCGTGAAGACCGAGATTGCAATCAGCAGCGTGCCCATCGAGCCGATGGCGGAGAAGGCCGCCAGCCGTCCCAGGCCGCTGGCGCCCAGCACACCGATCATGCCGATCGTCAGGGTCGCCAGGGTGACGCCCAGGAACCAGGGATCGAGCAGGTTGCCAACCACCGCGGCATCCGGCCCGAAGACCAGGGTATACATCCGCAGGATCGCGTAGGCGCCGACCTTGGTCATGATCGCGAACAGGGCAGCGACGGGGGCGGGGGCTTCGGCATAAGTTTCCGGCAGCCAGAAGTGAAGCGGCAATACGGCGGCCTTGATTGCGAAGACCAGCAGCAGCAGCATCGCGCCGACCCGCAGAAGGGCGGTGTCGTCCGCCGGAAGTTCCGCCACGCGCACCGCCAGGTCGGCCATGTTCAGCGTTCCGGTGACGGCATAGAGCGTGCCCAGCGCGAACAGGAACAGCGTCGAGCCGAGCAGGTTGTAGAGCACGTATTGCAGACCGGCCCGGAACCGGCGGCGGCCGCCGGCATGGATCATCAGCCCGTAGGAGGCGATCAGCAAAACCTCGAAGAAGACGAAGAGGTTGAAGGCGTCGCCGGTCAGAAAGGCGCCGAAGATCCCCATCAGCTGGAACTGGAACAGGGCATGGAAATGCTGCCCGCGGGAATCCCAGCCCGATCCGATGGCGTAAAGCGCGGTGATGAAAGCCAGCACCGCCGTGATCAGAACCATCAACGCGGAGAGGCGATCCAGTACCAGCACGATACCGAACGGGGCGGGCCAATTGCCCAGTTCATAAACGCCGATCCGTCCGGAGGAGGCCTCCAGGACGAGACCGACGGCGATGGCGACAAGGGCGACGCAGGCACCGAGCGAGAAAACCCGCTGCAGGCTCAGGTGATGGCGCATGGCCACCACGATCAGGGCTGCCATCAGGGACGGCAGGACAACCGGGGCAATGATCCAATGATTCATGAACCTGCCTCTCGATCATCGCCGATATTGACCTCGTCGGTCCGGGCCGAGAGGAACGCGCCGAGCGCCAGCAGCACCACCACAGCCGTCATGCCGAAGGAAATCACGATGGCCGTGAGAACCAGGGCCTGCGGCAGCGGATCGGTATAGGCGGCGGCGCCGTCGTTCAGAACCGGCGGCAGATCCACCGTTAGCCGCCCGGTCGCGAAAAGGAACACATTAACCGCATAGGACAGCAGCGAGATTCCCAGGATCACGGGAAAACTGCGCAGCCGCAGCACGAGATACAGGCCCGCCGCCGTCAAAACGCCGATGGCACTGGCCACGAGGATTTCCATCTACGCCTCCTTTCCGGCGGGCACGGCCGCAGTTTCCGACGGTTCCCCGGCCGACATGTCGACCGCCGTCCGGGCCGGATCGATGTCCATGGGGACCAGGTTCACCGTTTCCCCGCCGCGTCGTGCCATGCTCGACAGGCTGTCCAGCGCCAGCATCACCGCGCCGATGACGCAGAGGAAGACGCCGGTATCGAAGGCCATCGCGGTCGCCAGTTCGAATTTCTCCAAGGGCGGGATCGTGACGTAGCCGAAATCGCTGGTCAGGAACGGCCGGCCCGCGAACCAGGCACCGACCCCGGTGAAGCAAGCGACCAGGACACCCAGGCCGATCGTGTTGTGATACGGAACCCTCTGGCGCGCGACCGCCCAGGCGAAACCGCTGGCCATGTATTGCATCACCAGGGCGATGGCGACGACCAGACCGGCGATGAATCCGCCGCCCGGTTCGTTATGGCCGCGCAGGAAGATATAGACGCCGACCATCAGTGCGATCGGCATCATCACGCGGGACGCGATCACCATCATCAACGGATGCCGGTCGCCGGCCTCCGCCGTATCCAGGGCGCCGCTCGCCAGCCACCGTCCGCCCGGTCCGCTCAGCACGGATTGCGTCAGCGCATAGATCACCAGGGCCGCGATGCCGAGGACGATGATCTCGCCGAACGTATCGAAGCCGCGGAAGTCGACCAGGATCACGTTGACGACATTCGTGCCGCCGCCGCCGGAATAGGAATTCTCGAGATGATAGGCGGAGATCGATTCCTGCGCGAAATCGCCCATCAAGACGGCATAGGTCAGCCCGGCCAGGGCGAGGCCGCCGGCCGAAGCGATGATCCCATCCCGCAGGCGGCGTCCGACCGTGCTTTCCTTCGGGCTGGTCTTGGGCAGGAAATTGAGCGCAAGCAGCAGCAGGATGATCGTCACGACCTCCACCGAAATCTGCGTCAGCGCGAGGTCCGGGGCGGAGAAATAGACGAAGCCGAGGGAAACGATCAGCCCGACGACGCCCATCAGGATCAACGCCAGCAGACGGTTGTGGTGCAGCGCCACCATCCCCAGGGAGCAGACGATCAGCAAGGCCCAGCCGATGGCGGGCACGGCGGCGATCTCAAGCGGTTCGCGCACCGGCGCGGCGGCTTCCCCGCCGGTCCAGGCGAACAGGCCGGCCGCGATAACCGCGACCGCGAAGACCGCGGCGAAGCGCGACAGCGATCCGTCATGCAGACGGTCGGTCACGCCGCGGCTCAACAGCGTCGCCGCGCGGGCGATCGCGTCGAAGATGACCTTCGCCTCCGGTCGCGGCGCGGATTCCCAACGCGGGGCGAACAGGGGATGCGCCTTCAGCAGGACCGCACCGCCGGCGACCGCGACGATCGACATGAACAGCGCGGGCGTCACGCCATGCCAGAGCTTCAGCGAGAAATAGGGCAGCTCGCCGCCGACGACCGCCCCGGCGGTGGTGCGCACCAGCGGCTCGACCAGGCTGGGAACGAGGCCGATCAGCACCACCAGCAGGACGAGGAAGCCCGGTGCCGCCCACATGCCGTGATAGGGATCATGCGGCTTGGCGGGATAATCCTCGCGCTTCGGGCCCAGAAAGACATGCGCGATATAGCGGAAGGAATAGGCGACCGAGAACAACGCGCCGAGCGTGGCCAAAGCCGGGACCAGCCAGGGCGAACCCGCCCAGACGGTATGGGCCGCTTCCTCCAGCATCATTTCCTTCGACATGAAGCCGTTCAGCGGCGGAATGCCGGCCATCGACAGGGCCGCGACGGCGGCGATGGTGAAGGTGATCGGCATCAGATGGCGCAACCCGCCGAGGCGCTTGATGTCGCGGGTATGGGCCTCGTGGTCGACGATCCCGGCGGTCATGAACAGCGCCGCCTTGAAGGTCGCATGGTTGATGATGTGGAACACCGCGACGACGGCGGCGATCGGTGTCCCGAAGCCCAGCAGCATGGTGATGAAGCCGAGATGGCTGACCGTGGAAAAGGCCAGCAGCGCCTTCAGGTCATCCTTGAACAGGGCGATCAGCGCGCCCAGCACCATGGTGATCAGACCGATCGTCGCGACGATGTAGAACCATTCCGGCGTGCCGGCCAGGACCGGCCAAATCCGCGCCATCAGGAAAAGACCCGCTTTCACCATGGTCGCGGAATGCAGATAGGCGGAGACCGGCGTCGGCGCCGCCATGGCGTGCGGCAGCCAGAAATGGAACGGGAACTGCGCCGATTTCGTGAAGCAGCCGAGCAAAATCAGCAGCAGCGCCGGCAGATAGAGCGGCGACGCTTGAATCGCATCCTTGTTCTGCAGAATGACGCTGAGGTCGTAGCTTCCGGCGATGTCGCCCAGGATCAGCATGCCCCCGATCATCGCCAGGCCGCCCATGCCGGTCACGGTCAACGCCATCCGCGCGCCCTGGCGGCCCTCCGGCAGATGCTTCCAATACCCGATCAGCAGGAAGGAGGAGAGGGAGGTCAACTCCCAGAAGATCAGCAGCAGCAGAATGTTGTCGGACAGGACGATCCCGACCATCGCGCCCTGGAACAGCAGCAGATAGGTATAGAACTGACCCATCGGGTCCTGCCGCGACAGATAGAACCGCGCGTAGAGAATGATCAGCAGGCCGATGCCGAGAATCAGTCCGGCAAACAGCAGTCCCAGCCCGTCCAGGAAGAAATTCACGTTCAACCCCAGCTGCGGCAGCCAGGGCAACTGGAAATGCAGCACATCTCCGCCTATCACGGCGGGTGCGCAGATCATCAGCATCGTGAAGGCCAGCACAGTCGGCACGGCCGCTGTCACGGCGCAGACATTCCTGCCTGCCTGGATCATCAGACCCGGGAACAGCGCGCCGACAAACGGCAACATCGCGATCAGTGGCAGGAAAGTGCCGACCGATTCCATCTATCGATTTCCCCTACGTCTCCCGTGCACCCCAGTGGTTGGCGCGCAGTTTCTTTTCGGCCCTGGTATTTGTCCAGCGGCATGGTGCCTCCCTAATCCATCGGACACCATAAAGCCGGCCTCGGCGCATTCAACGCTTCGGCGATCCGCAAGTTGTTGGTGATGTAGGGAATTTCCGTGGTTTAACAAGTGTTTTTCGGTATTTGCGCAAGTGAATTTCAAGGCCGGGGGGCCGCGGCGCGGCGTAGACGATCGTTGATCGCGCGCCCCAGCCCTGATTCGGGGATCGGGGCGACGGCGATCGCCTCGGCGCCGGTCGCGTCCAATTCATGCAGCATGGCGAACAGATTGGCGGCCGCTTCCCGCAGATCGCCGGAGGGGCTCAGATTCAGGTCTGCTTCCGCTCCCGGCCCGAACCCCAGAAAGGCTTCACCCGTGGCGGGTTTCCGCGCATTCAGACGCACGGCGGCGCGAGGGGCGTAGTGACTGCTCAACAGGCCGGGACTAATGGGGGCGGGTACGTCGTCATCCGACGATTCGGTATAGGCGTGCTCCGGCATGTCGATGCTTTGACCGACAGTGTTTTCCAGCGCTTCCAGCGGCACTCCGCCGGGGCGGAGCAGGGCGACGCGGTCTCCCGTCACGTCGATGATCGTCGATTCCACCCCGATCCGACACGGACCGCCATCCAGGATCAAATCGACTGCGTCCCCCAGAGATTCCGCGACGTGTTGTGCCGTTGTCGGCGATATCCGGCCCGACCGATTCGCGCTCGGCGCTGCGATGGGACGGCCGGACAAGCGCAACAGGTCACGCGCACCGCCATGCGCGGGTACCCGGATGGCGACGGATGGCAGGCCGGCGCTGACCAGCAGGGACAGCTTCGTCCGCGGCTTGCGCGGCAGCACCATGGTCAGGGCGCCGGGCCAGAACGCATCGGCCAGGGCATGGGCTCGCGGGCTCTCCGCTGCGTATTTCCATACTTCAGAAATAGATGGAGAATGGACGATTAGCGGATTGAAACTAGGTCGTTGTTTGGCTTCGAATATTCGCGCGACGGCCGTGTCGTTCGTGGCGTCCGCCCCCAGACCGTAGACGGTTTCCGTCGGGAATGCGACGAGACCGCCGGCCCGGATCAGCCGGGCCGCTTCGTCCAATCCGGTACTGTCGAGTGGAAGAATCTTGGGCATGCGGCGGTTTATGCGCGGCAGGCGCGCGAACTGCAAGAAGAACGCCGTCTTGAACGGCGATCTTCGCAGGTGCAACATGACGAAGCGTAAAATCACGCTCTAGGCCGTTACCGGGAAATCTGCAGAATCTGCCCGGACATCGGCCGGCCCAGAAGATGGGGACCCAGAGGAGGGGTTGATGGCGACAGTCTTTACCGTTGCACAACAAAAGGGCGGTGCGGGGAAATCCACGCTTGCGGCCCATCTTGCCGTGGCTTGGCTGAAACAGAAGAAGACCGTAGCGCTGATCGATATCGACCCGCAGCACAGTCTGGGCCGCTGGTTCGAGGCGCGGATGGAGACGCTGGGGGCGGAGGCCGCGGGCCTGGGTTTCACGGAGGTGACCGGCTGGCGAACCCAGAAAGTCGTCGAGGATTTGGGGCGCAGCCACGATATCGTCGTGATCGACAGCCCGCCGCATGCCGAGACGGAAGCCAAGATCGCCATCCGTGCCGCCGACATGGTCGTCGTGCCGAGCCAGCCGAGCCCCATGGATGTCTGGGCGACCGTTCCGACCCTTGAAATGGCGAGCAAGGAGAAGTCGCCGGCGGTAATCGTGCTGAACCGCGTGCCGCCCCGCGCGGCGTTGACGGAGCAGATGATAGAGCGCTTGGGCGATTACGATGTCGGCCTGGCGAAGTCGTCGATCGGCAACCGGGTCGCCTTCGCGGATTCCATGGTCCGCGGCCTGACGGCTTTGGAAACGAAACCGTCGAGCATTGCGGCAACGGAGATGCGCGCCCTCGCCAAGGAACTGCTGTCAAAGGCGTAACCGGCTCTGCGCATTCGTCAGGTATTCATACAAGAAGTGCACATAAGGCGTTGTAAATAATGCATACACGGTATTTCGAGGACTTCTCGGTGGGCGACAAGTTCACCACGCGCGCGATCACCCTTTCCGAAGGTTTGATCCTCGAATTCGCGCTGATGTACGACCCGCAGCACATGCATACCGACAAGGTGAAAGCGGAAGCGGGGCCTTTCGGCGGATTGATCGCCAGCGGGTTCCAGACCCTGGCTCTGTCTTTCCGGCAGTTCTATGATCTTGGACTGGTCGTCCAGAGCAACATTATCGGGCCCGGCATGGACGAGGTCCGCTGGACCGCGCCGGTTCATGCCGGCGATACGATCCATTCGGAATGGGAAGTGCTCGAGGCCCGCCCATCGGAAAGCAAACCCGACCGGGGCATCGTGCGATGGCGCTGCATGACGTTCAACCAGCGGCACGACAAGGTGATGAGCTACGAGTCCGTCACCATCGTCAGGCGGCGATCCGAATAATACCGCCGAGTAACAACCGGGGCGGCCGGTTTCCATGCGGCCGCATGCAAATCCTTTCAATATCGGCAATTGTGCTACACTTATTAGCAAAACCAGCGGGAGACGCCTGTCCGTGGACTTGATGACCCTGCAAATGCTGGCCGTGTTCGCGCTCATCGTCGCGGCTTTGGTGCTTTACGCGACGGACAAGCTGCCGCTGGAACTGACGTCCTTTTCCGTCATTTGCGCTCTCCTCGTCCTGTTCCACTTCTTCCCGGTCTATGACGAGGCCGGCAAGCCGGCTCTGTCACCGATGGTGCTGCTGGCAGGCTTCGCCAGTCCCGCCCTGTTGACCGTCCTTGCCCTGTTGGTTCTGGGGGAAGGGTTGTCCCGTACCGGCGTTCTCGACCGGGTCGCTCTGCTGGTCCATCGCGCGGCGCGGGGGCAGCTTTCTGCCGCGCTCGCCATCGCGCTCGTGGTCGTCGCCCTGGTCAGCGCCCTGTTGAACAATATCCCGGTCGTGGTGATTTTCGTGCCCATCATGCAGGCTCTGGCCGCGCAGACTGGGCGACCGTCCAGCCGTTACATGATGCCGCTCAGCTACGCCGCCATCCTGGGCGGAATGACGACACTCATCGGGTCGTCCACGAACCTGCTGGTGTCGAACGCCTTGGCCGATTTGGGGGAGGCTGAGTTCAGTTTCTTCTCCTTCACCGTGCCGGGTCTCGTCGTGGCCGGCGCCGGTATGATCTACGTATTGTTCATCTGTCCGCGAATTCTGCCCGAAAACCCGTCGACCTCAGGCCAGGAAGGCGCGACGGGGAAGCAGTTCAAGGCGGATATCAGCCTGGAGGCCGGATCCCCCTATGTCGGTCTGGAGTCGGTAAGCGGCTTTTTCCCGGGATTGAAGGATCTGACATTGCTGGCGGTGTATCGGGATGGCCGGCCGATCTATCCGCCCTTTGATGAATTGCGCTTGAAGATCGGCGATACGCTCTCCGTCGCGGCCACGCGGGATCAGTTGCGGGCCGCCGTAAAGGACGACGTCACCGCGCTGTATCCGAGGCTGTCGAGCACGGTCGGTGAGGATGAACAGCCGCCAAGACTGGGCGGCGGTACCCAGTCCATGGCGGAAGTCATGGTCAAGCCGGACAGTTGGCTGATCGGCAGGACGCTGCGCCAGATCGGCTATCGGAACATGCGGGATGTCGTGGTCATCGGGCTGGAGCGACGAACCCGCATGCAGCGCCGCAAGATCGACGAAATCCCGTTGGAAGCGGGCGACATCCTGCTGGTTCAGGGGCGCCGGCGCGACATCCTGGACCTGCGCGGCAACAAGGACGTCATCCTGATGGAGTGGTCGGCCGAGACCTTGATCCAATCCCATCACGCGACCCGGGCCTCGGCAATTTTCCTGGGGGTGGTGGCGATGGCGGCCAGCGGGATCATGCCGACGGAGATCGCGGCCCTCTGCGGTGCCGCGCTGATGGTCCTCTCCGGCGCCTTGTCGCTGCAGGGCGCGATCAAGGCCCTGGACAGCAAGGTCGTGTTTCTGATCGCCGCGGCGCTGGCGCTCGGTGTGGCGATGCAGGAGACCGGCGGCGCCGCTTTCCTGGCGCATGGCATGTTGATTGCCCTGGGCGATGCGGAGCCGTCCATCGTGCTCGGTGTCTTCTTCCTGATGGTCGCTGTACTCGCCAATGTGCTCTCGACCAAGGCGACCGCCGTCCTGTTCACACCCATCGGGGTTGGGATTGCCCGGGAAATCGGTGTCCCAGTCGAGGCCTTTGCCGTCGCCGTGGTCTTCGCGGCGAACTGCAGTTTCGCCAGTCCGGTCGGCTATCAGACCAATCTCCTGGTCATGGCGCCCGGCGGTTACCGTTTCGTTGATTTCATCAAGGCGGGCATCCCCCTGATGTTGATCTGTTGGTTGGCCTTTTTCCTGTTTGCGCCTTGGTATTACGGCCTTTAGGTAAGAGACCGTCGGGCAGGCGCTGAATTGGCAGCACCGCTGGGCCAGTTATAACTTTCGGGGACCTTTCAGCCGTATGAGCATCGAATCCGTAAAACGCTGGTTCTGGATCAAGCGCACCGTCAACAAGATGCGCAAGCGGCCGAAACAGCCGCCGGAGAAGCTTGCCGCGGTGATCAAGGATCACAAGATCGACCTGGTCCTGGATGTCGGTGCGAATGTCGGCCAGACCGGGGAGATGCTGCGGGAGATCGGTTACAAGGGCCGCATCGTTTCCTTTGAACCCTTGCCCAGTGCCTATGCGGAACTGACTTCGAAGGCGGCGTCCGATCCCAAATGGACGGTCGCGCCGCGCACGGCGATCGGCGATAGCCTCGGCACCGCGACAATCTACGAAAGCGAAGCCAGCGACGTCAGCAGTCTGCTGCCCGCCAACGAGGACATGTACAAGGCGTTTCGCAAGACGCGGGTCGTGGGCGAGGCGGAAACGCCGGTCGCCACGCTGGACAGCCTGTATGACGAATACGTCAAACCCGGCGAGAGGGTTTACCTCAAGATTGATACGCAAGGGTTTGAAAAGAATGTTCTTATTGGCGCCACAGAAACTCTGAAAAAGGTGACCGGGCTGCAGGTCGAGCTGTCCCTCCTGCCGCTTTATGACGGCGAGACGACCTATCTCGAAATCCTGCAGATGATCCATGGCTTGGGCTTTCAACCCTTCATTCTCACCGAAACGACCTTCTCAGCGGATTTGCGGCGCCAGTTGCAGATCGATGCGATTTTCTTCCGGGACTAGGCTGGGACAGGCGGCTCACATTCATGAAATTTCGTAGGATTGAGCCGTCGGATGTGGACGCCGTCTTCAACGTGCGCCTCTCAACGCGGGAAAACGCGATCACGCTTGCCGAGCTCGAGGAGGAATACGGCGTGACGCCCACCTTGTTCGCGAAAGCACTGGAAGGAAACGTGGCGGGGTGGCTCGCCGAGGAAGACGGTCGGGTTGTCGGGTTCGCAACCGGGAATTGCCGCAATGGGGAAGTGCAGGTCCTCGCCGTTTTGCCCGAATATGAAAACCGTGGGATCGGCAAGGCTCTGCTGGCGTCGGTTTGCGATTGGCTGTTTGCGGCCGGGCATGAGCGGATCTGGCTTGGCGCCAATCCCGACCCGCATATCCGTGCGACCGGTTTCTACGCCAAGCTCGGTTGGCGCCGTTCCAGCGAAATGAAGGGCCAGGACGAAGTGCTCGTCCTATCACGGGCCGAGCCATCCGCACCGGGAAAGGCAGAATTGCAGAAATAGCGGTCGTTTTTGGCCGATCCGCGCCATCCGCCGGTTGACGGGGCAAGTGCCAGCCTTATAGTCCGCCGCGCGGTTCCGGCCCACCGGCCCGAAAGCGCAGGAATTCAGCGCTATTCCGGTCGAGGCGGCCATCCCACTCTTGATTAGAACCACCACGATACTGACCACAAGGATACAGCGGTGAGCAGCGCAACGAAGAAGCCGGCGCAACGCCCGGTTCGACCCCACTTTTCCTCAGGCCCCTGCGCGAAGCGCCCCGGTTGGACGCCCGACGTGCTCTCCGCGGCACTGCTTGGCCGATCCCACAGGTCCGGCCCCGGCAAGGCGCGGTTGAAGGAAGTGATCGACCGGACGCGCGGCATCCTTGGGATTCCGGAAGATTACCGGATCGGTATCGTGCCGGCCTCCGACACCGGTGCCGTTGAAATGGCGATGTGGTCGCTGCTCGGCGCGCGTGGCGTGGACATGCTGGCCTGGGAAAGCTTCGGCGCCGGCTGGATCACGGATGTGTCAAAGCAGCTCAAGCTGGACGACGTGCGGATGTTGAAGGCGGAATACGGCGAACTGCCCGATCTCGGACAGGTCGATCCCGCCCGCGACGTTGTTTTCACCTGGAACGGTACCACCAGCGGCGTCCGCGTTCCGAACGGTGATTGGATTGCAGACGATCGGGAAGGGCTGACGATCTGCGATGCCACATCCGCCGCCTTCGCTATGTCGCTGCCGTGGGACAAACTGGATGTCACGACGTGGTCCTGGCAGAAGGTCCTGGGGGGCGAGGGCGCGCATGGCATGATCGTGTTGTCGCCGCGGGCGGTCGAGCGCCTGACCAGCTATACCCCGCCCTGGCCGATGCCGAAGATCTTCCGTCTGACCAAGGGCGGGGAGTTGATCGAAGGCGTCTTCAAGGGCGAAACGATCAATACGCCGTCCATGCTCTGCGTCGAGGACGCGTTGGATACGCTGAAATGGGCCGAGTCGATCGGCGGTGCGCCGACGCTCGTTGCACGGTCGGAAGCGAACCTCGCCGCCGTCGCCGCCTGGGTCGATCAGACGCCTTGGGTGGACTTCCTGCCCAGCGATGTGACGACCAGATCCTGCACCTCCATCTGCCTCGTCCTGACGGAAGCGAGCGGGTTGAGCGAGGAGGCCCGCGCCGGTGTGCCGAAAAAGATGTCCGTCCTGTTGGACGAAGAAGGCGTCGCCTATGACATCAACGGCTATCGCGATGCACCTCCAGGCTTGCGGATCTGGGGCGGAGCGACGGTCGAGACCAGCGATGTGGAAGCGCTTCTGCCATGGCTCGACTGGTCCTACGAAACCGTCAAGGCCGCCCTGTAAGCAGATAATTCAGAAGGTGAGAGTGGATGCCCAAAGTATTGATTTCCGATAAGATATCGAATCGGGCGGTTGAGGTCTTCAAAGAGCGCGGCGTCGAGGTGGACTACAAGCCGGGCCTATCCCCGGATGAGTTGAAGGCGATTATCGGCGGCTATGACGGACTGGCGATCCGGTCCGCCACCAAGGTGACCCCGGATGTGCTGGAACACGCGGAGAACCTGAAGGTGGTCGGCCGCGCCGGGATCGGCGTCGACAATGTGGATCAGGCGGCCGCCACGGCGAAGGGTGTCGTGGTCATGAACACGCCTTTCGGCAATTCCATCACGACGGCCGAACACGCGATTTCGATGATGATGGCCTGCGCCCGGCAGATTCCGGCGGCCAATGCCTCGACCCATGCGGGCAAGTGGGAAAAGTCCAAATTCATGGGCGTGGAGCTTTACGGCAAGGTTCTGGGGCTGCTCGGCGCCGGGAATATCGGCTCGATCGTCGCGGACCGTGCCCAGGGCCTTAAGATGCGCGTCATCGCCTTCGACCCGTTCCTGTCCCCGGAACGGGCGGAGGAAATGGGGGTTGAGCGGGTCGACCTGGAAACGCTGCTGGCCCGTGCTGATTTCATCACGGTTCACACACCGCTGACCGAACAGACCCGGAATCTGCTGAATGCGGAAGCCTTCGCGAAAATGAAGACCGGCGTGCGGATCGTAAATTGCGCCCGCGGCGGGATCATCGACGAGGAAGCGCTGCGCGATGCGCTGGATGCCGGCAAGGTTGCGGGTGCCGCCCTCGACGTCTTCGCGGTCGAACCGGCTAAGGAGAACGTGCTGTTCGGGCGGGAAGACGTGGTCGCGACGCCCCATCTCGGCGCCTCCACGGAAGAGGCCCAGGAGAATGTCGCCATCCAGGTCGCCGAGCAGATGGCGGACTACCTGCTGACCGGGGCCGTGACCAACGCGCTCAACATGCCGTCGGTCAGTGCGGAGGATGCCCCGCGCCTGAAGCCATACATGAAATTGGCCGAGCAACTCGGCAGTTTTGCCGGGCAAGTGACGGAGACCGGTATTCGCCGCGCGGTGATCGAATTCGAAGGCCATGTCGCCACGCTGAACACGAAACCCTTGGTTCAGGCCGCTATTGCCGGGTTGCTGAAACCCTTCAGCGATGCAGTCAATATGGTCAGCGCCCCCGTGATCGCGCGTGAACGCGGCATCGAAATCAGCGAGGTGAAGCACGACCGGCCGGGCGATTATCAGACCCTGATCAAGCTGACCGTCGAATCGGAACGTTTCACCCGATCCGTCTCGGGCACCCTGTTCGGCGGGGACAAGCCGCGCATCGTCGACATCAAGGGAATCCAGGTGGAGGCGCCTTTCTCCAACAGCATGCTTTACATCACGAACCAGGACAAACCGGGCCTGATCGGGGCGTTGGGGACATTGTTCAGCACCCATGGCGTGAACATCGCCAGTTTCCATTTGGGCCGCACCGAGGCCGGCGGGGACGCGATCGCGCTGGTCGAACTGGACAGCGATCTGTCAGACGCGGTTTTGGCCGAGATACGGGCGCTTCCGCTCGTCACTCAAGCAAAGCGCGTGAATTTTTGATCACTTCGTGATTGGGGCCGTGCGCCGGTCCATGGCATATTCTCACGATCGGTAGGGCCTTCCCGGGCTGCGGGTCTGGCCCTGCCGCTGAGATGCACAGCTCTGCTTTGGAGAGATGGCCATGACTTTGCGCGACAGCCGCGGCGAACCGGTATCCACTTCCAATCCCGATTTGATCACCGCGCTGGAGGCGGCGCACGAGGAACTGCTGCATTACCGGGGCGATCCGGTGGGCATGATCGATGCCGTCCTGTCGGATCATCCGGATTTCGTCATGGGGCATGTCTTCAAGGCGGCGGTGCTGACACAGGCGATGGAAACGCGGATCTATGACGCGATGCTGTCGGCCGTCCGGAACGCAGAATCGCTCTGGAGTGGCGCGAACGACCGGGAGCGGGGTCATATCCGGGCGATCAGGCAATGGGTCGACGGCGACTTCTACAGCGCGGTCGAAGCCTGGGATGCGGTTCTCGTGGATCACCCGCGCGACCTGCTGGCCCTGCAGCTTGCACATCTTTCTGACGTCCTGTTGGGCGATACGGTCAATCAAAGGGACCGAGTCGCCCGCGTCCTGCATGCCTGGGACGAATCCGTGCCGGGCTATAATTTTGTCCTCGGTTTCCATTCCTTCGGTCTGGAGGAATGCGGTGATTACGGCCGTGCGGAAGAGGCGGGGCGGCGTGCCGTCGCCATGGATCCGGCCGATTCCTATTCCATTCACGCCGTCGCCCATGTGTTGGAGATGATGGGGCGGCAGGAAGGCGGGATACGCTGGCTGACCAGCCGGGGCGAAGATTGGCGCCACGGCAATTTCGCCAATCATCTATGGTGGCACCTGTCGCTGTATCATCTGGACCTGTGCCAATACGACCGGGTGTTCGAGATCTTCGACCGGAATTTGCAGAGCGACGGTGTCTCGCATGACAAATACGAGGAACTGGACGCGGCGGCGCTGCTCTGGCGGCTGAAACTGCTGAACGTGGACGTGAACGGCCGATGGACCCGATTGGCGGATAAATGGGCGCCGGCGGCGGAAGACACGCTCTATGCCTTCAACGATGTCCACGCGATGATGACCTTCGCGGCGGATGGGCGGGCGGACCTCATGGCCAAGGTGCTGGACGCGAACGAGCGTTATGTCCGTAGCCAGGGCGATTCCAATGTCGCGATGACCCGCGAAGTGGGGCTGCCGTTCTGCAGGGCGATCGCCGCATTCGCCAAGGGCGACTACGATGAGACGGTCGACCTTCTGCATCCGATCCGCCACTGCACCGCGAAACTCGGCGGCAGCCATGCGCAGCGTGACGTCATTCACCTGACCCTGATCGAAGCCGCGCTGCGGAGCGGACGGTTCAAACTGGCGCGCGCGCTGGTCTCGGAACGCACCGATCTGAAGCCCTCCAGTCCGCAGAACTGGCGGCTTGCGGGACGCGCCTTCGCCGGGTGCCAGGACGAACGGCGCGCCGCCGCCGCCAAAGCCAAGGCGCAAGCCCTGTTGCTGACCGGAGAAGTCATCCGCGAAGTCGCCTGACCGGGCCAGAAACGCCCTCCGACAGGCCTTACGGTGCGTGTCGGCCAGGGCACCGGCTCATGCGCTGGCTCATGCGCTGGCCCATGCACAAGCGGGCGACAGGCCCCGGCGGCCTAATGCCGCGCCGGTTCCTTACTTGTTTGGCCCGGGCAAATCCTGTACCTACCCGTCGGCAATGGAAGGCGTTTCCGCCAACCGTTGCCGCTTCGTGTCCGGGCAGGCCTGTCTCGCCCGGTTCCTGCCACGATTTCGGGAAGCGGCTATCACGATGAGCGACCGCTCAGAACGATCCTTATTGCCGAACGGTTTGCGCGACGGCCTGGCGCCGGAAGCCGCCCATGAATCCGCCGTGCTCGAGCGGCTGATGCGGCATTTCCATTCCTATGGCTACGACCGTGTCGATCCGCCCCTGGTCGAGTTCGAAGAGAACCTGCTGGACGGGGTCGGGACGGTTATGGGGCCGCATACCTTTCGACTGATGGATCCGGTGAGCCAGCGCATGATGGGGGTCCGGGCCGATATCACACCGCAGGTCGCCCGCATCGCGGCGACCCGTTTGCGCAAACAGCCGCGTCCGTTACGACTGGCCTATGCCGGTTCGGTTTTGCGCGTGCGGGGAACGCAACTGCGCCCGGAACGGCAATTCCGTCAGGCGGGTTGCGAGTTGATCGGCGTCGACAGCCCGGTCGCGGATGCGGAAGTGATCGAATTGGCGGCGGTCGCACTACGGGATGTCGGGATCAGCCGTCTATCGGTCGATATCTGCCTGCCGACCCTGGTACCGACCATTTGCGACAAGTTCGGCCTGGACAAGGCCCAGGCGCTGGCGGCTCTCGATCAGAAGGATGCCTCCGCTGTTGCGGCCTTGGGCGGCGAAGCGGGCGCTCTGCTGACCGCCTTGCTGCGCGCCAGCGGTCCGGCCAAATCGGCGCTGGCCAAATTGGCGAAGATCGATCTGCCGGCGGAAATCGCCGCCGAGCGCACGCGTCTGGAAGCGGTGGTGGAGCGGCTTCAGAAGGCTGTGCCCGACTTGGCGCTGACCGTCGATCCGGTCGAGCACAAGGGTTTCGAGTATCAGCAGGGTTTGAGTTTCACGCTCTTCGCGCGCGGTGTGCGCGGTGAGTTGGGCCGGGGCGGCCGTTACTTCCTGGCCGGGAAGGACGAGCCTGCGACCGGTTTCACGGTTTATCTGGATACGATCCTGCGCGCCGCGCCGCCGCCGCCGGCCGAACGCAAGGTGTTCCTGCCCGCGGATACGCCGGAAGGCGAAAGCGCGCGGCTGCGCAAGCAAGGCTGGGTGGCGGTTTCCGCCCTGTCCGACACGGATGATGCGGAAACGGAAGCGCGGCGTGTCGGCTGCACGGACATCCTGCGGGATGGCCGGGTCGAACCGCTGAAGAAATAGGTTTTTTGGAGATCCTTCGAGGATCGGCAGCAACGGAGGGATGAGCCGTGTCGAATGTCGTGGTTATCGGCTCCCAATGGGGTGATGAAGGCAAGGGCAAGATCGTCGACTGGTTGTCGGCGCGCGCGGATGTGGTGTGCCGGTTTCAGGGCGGCCACAATGCGGGGCATACGCTCGTCATCGATGGGGTGACCTACAAGCTCAGCCTGTTGCCGTCGGGCGTTGTCCGCCAGGGCAAGCAATCGATCATCGGCAACGGCGTGGTCATCGACCCCTGGGCCCTGATGGAAGAGATCGAGCGCGTCACCGCCGCCGGCGTCGATATCGGCCCGCACAATCTGATGGTGGCCGAGAACGCCGCGCTGATCCTGCCGGTGCACCGGGCCGTCGACATGGCCCGCGAAGCCGCGCGCGGCGCCAAGAAGATCGGCACCACCGGGCGCGGCATCGGACCGGCCTATGAAGACAAGGTCGCCCGCCGCGCCATTCGGGTCTGCGACCTGATGGACCCGGCCTCTCTGGAAGGGCGCGTCGACGAATTGCTGATCCATCACAATGCGCTGCTGACGGGGCTCGGCGTCGAGACCTTCGAGCGCGCGGCGCTGATGAAGGAATTGGAAGCGATATCCGTGAAGCTGGCGCCTTATGCGGGCGTCGTGTGGAAGGAACTGGAGAAGATCCGGCACCAGAACAAGCGGGTTTTGTTTGAAGGCGCGCAAGGTGTGATGCTGGACGTCGACCACGGCACCTATCCTTTCGTGACGTCGTCGAACACCGTGCCCGGCCAGGCTGCCTCTGGCACCGGTGTGGGCCCGCGGTCGGTCGGTTACGTTCTTGGCATCACCAAGGCCTATACCACGCGTGTCGGGTCCGGCCCGTTCCCGTCGGAACTGACCGACGAGGTCGGCGAGCGCCTCGGCGAACGTGGCCGTGAATTCGGCGTCGTCACCGGGCGGAAGCGTCGCTGCGGCTGGTTCGATGCGGCCCTGGTGCGGCAGTCGGTCAAGCTCGGCGGGATGGACGGTATCGCCTTCACCAAGCTCGATGTGCTGGACGGATTCGAGGAATTGAAGATCTGCACCGGTTACGAGATCGACGGACGCAAATACGACTACCTGCCTGCCTCGACAGGCATGCAGGCCCGTGCAAAGCCGATCTACGAGACCATGGAAGGCTGGTCCGAAAGCACCTTCGGCGCCCGCAGTTGGGCGGATCTGCCGGCGACCGCGATCAAGTATATCCGCCGCGTCGAGGAACTGATCGAAACGCCGGTCGCCTTGCTGTCGACCAGCCCGGAACGGGACGACACGATCCTCGTCCGCGATCCCTTCGACGGCTAGCCGGCATCACGGCGGATAACGGCGGATCCATCGCCGAATTCGACTGCAATGGCCTGAATCGTGCTAAGAAAATGACATAGCGCGCAGGGTGGGGCGCCGGCTCGGAACCGGTATCCGCCCTGCATGCTGTGTTTGTTCGGGCTGATTTTGATCGGATTGCCGTGGCATGGCGCTAAAGATATCCAGCGGGGGTGAGGGGACGGAGCAATCCGCGCCCAGGCAGATCACGTCCGGCTCCGTGATCGTGAAGGACAGATACGAGGTCAAGATCGAGGAACCGCTCCCCGACTACGATACGACGCCCGCGCTGGCCTACAGGGCGGTCGGTGCCAGGGATCAATCCCGCCCGCTGCATGCCTTGGTCTGCGATCCCAAACTGCCGCCGCGGCTGGATATGATTGCGTCTCTGCACCGCGTGGACGGCACCCATATGGTGCATGTCGTAGATTGGGATGTGGTGGATTGGCCGCCGGAAGGCCGCCGCTGCCCGGTCCTGATCATGAACCGGCCGGGGGGCAGGAAGGTCCTTTCCGGCGTTCAGGACAAACGGAAACCGCTTTCCGAGGATTTCGTCACCAAACATCTGATTCATCCGGCGGTGGAGATCCTGCGCGAAATGCACAACGCGGGCGAAACCCACCGCGCCCTCAGACCCGACAACATCTATTTCTCGTCGGAGGAAGAGGACGGCCTGCTGATCGGCGAATGTTTCAGCGCACCGCCCGCTATGACCCAGCCGCTGATTTGCGAGACACTCGATTCTTGCCTCAGCGTACCGGGCGGCCGCGGCGAAGGCATGCCCGGAAACGATCTGTATTCCCTCGGCGTTTGCATCCTCTCCTTGCTGATCGGCCAGTATCCCTGCAGCCAAATGACAGACGAGGAAATCATTCGCCACAAGATGGCCGTCGGTTCCTATTCCGCGATCGCGCAGAACCACCGTGTCTCCCTGACGATCATGGAAGTGCTTCGAGGCCTGTTGAGCGACGAAGAAGCGGACCGTTGGTCGATCGAGGATCTCGCCCTTTGGCTCAACGGCAGACGGCTGTCACCGAAGCAGCAGGCCCTGCCGGCGAAAGCGACAAGACCGATGAATGTCGGCGGAAAGGGATACAATACGGGGCGGGAACTCGCGCTGGGGCTTTCCAAGAACTGGGATGAAGCCATCACATTGGTGCGGGACGGCGATATCGATGGATGGTTGCGGCGCAGCCTGGGTGAAGAGTCCCGAACCGAGGCGATGACCCAGGCCAAGTCGTCGGCCGGGAATGACGAACCGGACCGGCTGGTCGCGCGCGCGATCATAGCGCTCGACCCGAGCGGCCCGATCCGATTGCGCGGCCTGTCGGCCACGGTCGGCGGTTTGGGAACCTTCTGCTCCGTCTATCGAGACGACGCCGAGGCGCAGCGCCTGTTTTCGCATGTGCTTCAAATGGGGTTGCCGATCTTCTGGCTGGAGCAGCAGTTTCAACCGCGGCCGGAAACCGCCCACACGGTGGCGCGTTTGGACCGGATGCGGGCCGCGTTGATGCGTCCGTCCCTGGGCTTCGGCATGGAACGTGTGATGTACGAGCTGAACCCGGACATGCCGTGTCGGTCGCTGCTGTTCGAAAAGGATTATGTTGCGACCTTGGAGCATTTGCTGCCCGCGCTCGACCGCGCCGCGCGTGAGCGGGACGGGGATATCAAACGGTTGATCGACCGAGACATCGCCGCCTATATCAGCGCGCATTACCGCCGCTCGGTTGCCGGGGATCTGACCGACCTGGACGGCGAGGACGCGGCCGGCGCCACGGTAGCCCAGGTGCGCATGCTGGCCATGCTGCAGGACAGCCTCGCACGCGGAAAACCCTTCCCGGAGTTGAGCCGCGCGGCGGTGAAGATGCTACAGCCCGCGATCGACAAGTTCCATTCCCGGAGCACGCGAAAACGCATCACGCAAACGATGCTGAAGGCAAGCAAGGACGGCCGTCTGCAAACCCTTGTGACCGTCATTGCGAATCCTGCCGAGGTCGAGGCCGACAAGGCCGGTTACCTGAAAGCGACCAACGACTTCACGAAGTCCATCGTCGAAACGATCACTCTCCGCCGGAACATCAAGAATCAGGCAACGATTGCGGCGGATACAGGGGGACAGTTCTCGTCCGGCATAGCCGGTATTCTCGCGGCACTGGTCTGTCTGATCACTGCCGCCATACGGCTCGCCTGACGGCGGGAAGAACGACAATTATTGGAGGCCCGATTGGCGCGCCAACCGGCAAAACGACGCGGAAAGACCCGGGAAATTCGGATAACGGCAGCCAACCGGCGTCGGGCGAAGATTCTGGGCTATTTCCTTGCCCCTTTGCTGGTCTTTGTCGGTTATCCGACCCTGATGGTTGCCGTCGGCGGCATGCTGCCGACCCTGGTGGCCTTCATTGTCGATAACCGCAAGGAACGGTATGCGGCGCGAACGGTGGGCTATCTGAACAGTGCCGGGGTCTTCATCGTTTGTCTGGATATGTGGGGCGGGGACCATACCTGGCAGCAGGCGCTGGATATCCTGTCGCAGCCAATAAACTATCTGATCATGTTCGGTGCCGCGGCCGTCGGCTGGGTGCTGTATTTCGTCATTCCACCCGTCGTGAACGCCTATCTGACCATCCACAACGACTTGCGGATGAAGTCGCTGAATTCCGAGCAGGAGAAGCTGGTCAAGGAATGGGGCACCGGGGTGCGCCGCAATGCGCCGCCGTTGGACGCCAAGTTGCGCGGGGATGCGGGCGAGGACGACGAAGACGACGCGAATGACGAGGCCGAGGTCCCGCAAGACCCCGCCGATTCATCGGAGAATGTTCCCAGTATGGCGGAAATAGGAAAATCCGCCGCGTCCTAGAACAGCTCAGGGACGCGGCGGCTGGGAGGATGCCCGTTCAGGCAGCGGGCAAGGTCAATTTTTTCTCGATCGCCGCGTTCCGCATGGCCTTCTGCAGTTTTTCGAAGGCGCGAACCTCGATCTGCCTTACGCGTTCGCGGCTGACTCCGAATTCATTGCTCAAGTCTTCCAACGTTTTCGGGTCTTCCGTCAGGCGTCGTTCGGTCAGGATCTTCTGCTCGCGATCATTCAGTGTCTTCATCGCCTCGGCCAGCATTTCACGGCGGATCGTGAGTTCCTCGGAATCAGCCAGAATTTCTTCCTGGTTGTCCGACTCGTCTTCAAGCCAATCCTGCCATTCACCGTCGCCATCGACACGAAGGGGGGCGTTCAACGAATTGTCGCCACCGGCAAGGCGGCGGTTCATCTGAACGACATCCTGTTCCGGAACGTCCAGTTCCTTGGCGATGTGTGTCACATGTTCGGGCGCCAGATCACCTTCCTCGAAAGCCTGAAGCTTCGCCTTCATCTTGCGCAGATTGAAGAACAGCTTCTTCTGGGCAGCGGTCGTCCCCATTTTGACGAGCGACCACGAATGCAGGATGTATTCCTGGATCGATGCACGGATCCACCACATGGCGTAGGTCGCGAGACGGAAACCGCGATCCGGATCGAACCGCTTTACCGCCTGCATCATGCCCACATTGCCTTCTGAAATGAGCTCGGCGACGGGCAGGCCATAACCGCGATAACCCATGGCGATCTTTGCAACCAGCCGAAGGTGGCTGGTGACCAGCTTATGGGCGGCTTCGCGGTCGTTGTGTTCCCGCCAGCTCTTGGCCAGCATGAACTCCTCATCCGGTTCCAACATGGGGAATTTCCGGATCTCGTCGAGATACCGCTGCAGGTTCCCTTCGGAACTGATGACAGGCAGTTTTCCGATATTGCTCATGACCGACCCTTTCCCTCATTCAAGACCAGCCCCGCCGGTTGCCGTTCGATCCATAGGGCCGAACCCGAAGCAGCCGACAGCGCCGCATTTACACGACTACCCACCAAATGCGGCGCAATTAAGGCGAAACTAGCACAAAACCGTGGCAGCCGAGTGGATATGGTGACGCACCAGATATTGATCAATAATTAAAGACCATACTTTATTTATTGATTGATACGCGGCCCAGCCAATCACGGATTATTTTATTTCCGCACTTTTCTGTGATGCTTCGCTGACGCAATCGTCCTATTTGCGGATTTGCCCCCGTCAGCCGATTTGCCCCATCAGCCGATTTGCCCCGTCAGCCGATTTGCCCCGTCAGCCGATTTGACGGTCGAAATCGGCGAGCAACGTACGCATATCCGTCGGAAGGGGGCTTTCGAAGTCCAATTCCTTGCCTGTGGCCGGGTGCCGGAAGCCCAGCCAGCCCGCATGCAGGGCCTGACGTGTGAAATTCTGCGCCGTTTCCAGGGCATCCGGTGGGAAAGCCTTGCGCCGTTCATTGGTCCAGCGCGAATAGACAGGATCGCCGATCAAGGGGTGGCCGATATGGGCCATATGGACGCGGATCTGGTGTGTTCGCCCTGTTTCCAGCCTGCAATAGACCAATGCCGCGGCGGTTCCCCAACGTTGCTGAACGTCGAAATGGGTTACCGCATGCTTGCCCCGACCCTCCGGAACCACCGCCATTTTCTTTCGGTCCGATGACGAACGTCCGATGGGCGCGCGGATCTCGCCCTTGCCCGGATAGGGCGCACCGATCACCACCGCCGCATATTGGCGCCGGATGGCATGGGCGGCGAATGCCTCGACCAAGGCGACATGGGTGGCCTGATCCTTGGCCACGACGAGAAGACCGCTGGTATCCTTATCGATCCGATGGACGATACCCGGCCGTCTCACGCCGCCGATCCCGGCGAAATCCCCACCGCAATGGGCCAGCAACCCGTTGACCAGCGTTCCCGTCGGATTGCCCGCGCCGGGATGAACCACCAGTCCCGCCGGCTTGTCGATCACCAGCAGGTGGGAATCCTCGAAGACGATCGCCAATTCCATTGCCTCGGGCTGAGGGTCCGGATCATCGGGGGGCGGGACGTCGACTTCGACCGTGCTGCCGGCGGGCATTTTGGCCGACGGGTTGAGCGTCAACGTGTCGTTGATCCGCACATTGCCTTCCTGAATCAGGGATTTCAGGCGATTTCGCGACAAGTCCGGCAGGGCGTCGGCGAGAATGCGGTCCAAGCGGCCGCCCGCTTGTGCGGCTTCGACGATGACTGTATGCGTCTCAGCGATGGCGTCGTCTTCGGTCATTCGGCACGGCCGTCGGCGGCGCGAAGCGGCAAACCGGAAAGGCAGCGTATGAAAATCGTCAAGGCGTTGGTCATTATCATGGGCGTATTGATCGTCCTCGGTATGGGCCTTCTGATCTATGGCTTCGTCACGCGCCTTGGCAAGGCCCCGGCGGAGGATGGAGTCCCGAGTGCCGCCCGGGATGCGGCACCTTTGGTTCCCATCAACGAACCCGCCGCCGGATTTGGTGACGTGCCGGTTTCCCTTGAAGTGGGGGAAATCGTCATAGACATGCAGGCGGAAGCCTCACGACTGCTGCTGCGGACCAAGACCGCGGAAGGAACCGAGGTGATCAGGGTTTTCGACCTGTCGACCGGCGCGACGTTGGGCCGCTTCGTGATCGGGAAATAGAGCCGACGGCACCTTGCTATCCGGGCTGGCGGAACGGAAAAGTGAGACATCCGAACAGCATATCCACCGTCTCCCCGTCACTCGCGAAAGGGCACATCAGGCGTTCCACCTTTTTATGTTCCCGATTGAAAATGGGTAGGTGGTACTGGTGCACGATGGGGTGTTTCCGCGTCGCTGCGATCTTATAGCCGGCTTCCAGGTCACGGTAATAGGTCGGGAAGGCCAAGCGCGGCGTCTTGCCGGTGATCTCCCGTCCGTATTCCTTGGTCAGTTGCGTGCCGGATAGGCGATAGACGAAACTTGGCTCATCATCCTGCCATTGCACGCTGATCTTGAAGATGAAGGGCAGGACGTCGGGTGGGATGTCCAGCGGATCGATTTGCTTGGGCGAGGGAAGCGAACCCTGTCTTGGTAGTTGTTCCCAATAGTCCAGAATCCATAGGATTCGCCGGTCATCGACCGTCGACGTATCGACATCAACGAACGCATTGTCGGCTTTTTCCAAGCCCTTAAGCCCCTAGACCAGGAGTCCCCTGGTGAAATCCAACGAAAGTATAGGTTAAGAATATTATCGGGTAATTGGCAATAGCTTAGAGTCAACAGTGAGTCACATGCTAGAAATTGCTGATTATAAATAGTTTTTACTATAGTATAAATAACACTGTTCTTTTGTTTTCCCCCAACAATTCTATGATACTTTCATATGAGTTCTGCACTATTATTGCGCGTAAAAAAAGGCCACGGCCTGGATGGGCCGTGGCATCTCGACGTAACGTATGAAGTATGAGGTCTATTCGCGCCCGATCAGTCGCAGGAACTCGCTGCGCGTGCGGGGATCCTGCTTGAAGGTGCCCAGCAGGGTGCTGGTGACCATGGATACGCCCTGCTTGTTGACGCCGCGCGTCGTCATGCATTCATGCGTGGCCTCAATCACGACGCCGACGCCCTTGGGCGCCAGAACATCGTTGATCGCATTGGCGATTTGCGCGGTCATCTTTTCCTGGATCTGCAACCGTTTGGCATAGACTTCCAGAATGCGGGCAAGCTTGGAGATGCCCACGACCCGCTTGTTGGGCAGATAGGCGATATGGGCATGGCCGATGATCGGCCGTATATGATGTTCGCAATGACTGTTGAAGGGTATGTCCCTGAGGATGACCATCTCGTCATAGCCGTCTGTTTCCTCGAAGGTACGGCTGAGGATTTCAACCGGGTCCTCGAAATAGCCCGCGAAGAACTCATCCCAGGACCGAACCACCCGGTCGGGCGTTTCCAGCAGGCCTTCGCGGTCCGGGTCGTCCCCGGCATAGGCGAGCAGGGTTCTAACGGCGCCCAATGCCTCTTCGCGGGAAGGGCGGCGCGCCAGAGCGTCTTCGCGGTCCTTGTCGATCTGTTGCACGAGGTTCAACCGTGTTGCTGTCATTGTTTTGCCCTTACCCTATCAGGCGCAGTGCGGCTTCACCACGCGCTTGAAGGAAGATATTCCCATCTTCCCGCCGATCAAGAACCCGCCGGACCGCCGATCAAGGTGCGCGGGTGTCGCATATTCTGATCGGTATTACGAGGAAAACCCGCAGATGGATCTCATCTCAATCACGCGAAGGGCCTTTTTCTCACGCCCTTAAAGAGCCTGAAACAATCCTTTGATAGCGTGCCGGGATGCTGCAGAAGTCCGATCTCCACACTCTATCGAACCGGCCGCGCAGGCGCGCTCAACGCATGCCGCTTTGGCGAAGGATCGCCGACGACATCAAAACCGCGATTGCCGGCGGCGAGTGGCGCGCCGGCGACAAGCTGCCGCCCGAAAGCGATCTGGCGGCGAGGTTCGGGGCCAACAGGCACACGGTGCGTCGTGCGGTCGGCACGTTGGCAGAGGAAGGCCTTCTGGTGGTCGAGCAGGGACGCGGTACCTTCGTGGTAGAGGAAACGATCAATTATCAGATCGGTGCCCGGACACGGTTCGGCGAAATTCTGCGGCATCATGACCGGCGGGTTGATGTGGAAATCCTGGCGGTGGAAGATGTATCGGTCGGGCGCGATATCGCGAACCCGCTGGAAATCGCCGCCGGAACGCGATGCGTACGGCTGCAAGTCCTGCGTCGGTCCGACGGCCAGCCGCTCTGTATTGCGGATCATTGGTTCCCCGGCGAACGGTTCCTGCGCATGGCCGAGTTGTTCGCGGAGACCAGATCCATAACCCGCAGTTTCGAGGCACTTGGGATCGCGGACTACAGGCGCAGGGAAACCCAGGTCGCGGCCCGGCTGCCCAAGACCTGGGAAGCATCGAAACTGGAGATCCCCCGTACTCGACCCCTGATCGTCACGAGTTCGATTAATGAGGATCTGACGGGAACGGTCATCGAATACGGAGTCACCCGGTTCTCCGGCGACCGAACGGCCATCGTTTTCGAAAGCTGACCGGTCGCCACAGAAAACAGGGGTGTGAAACTATTCCGCCGCGTCGGGCGTCTGCCAGTCCTCATAGTCAACGGTGCCCATGACGTATTTCTCGCTGGCATCCAGATAGTCGTGAAAATGCACCACGATTGAATCTGACTCGATCAGCGCGATGGCGTAGGCGGGCGGTTCCGAACTGCCCGGGATCGTGTCCCGATTGGTGAAGTCGAGCCAGACCTGGTGGTTCGTGGATCGGACGGTGGACATGGGGATATCCAGCCAACTGCCCGCCACCGGCCGGTGAATATGGCCGAAAAAGATATGCCGGATCTTGTGCGCATGCGGTTCTACCACATCGCGAAAGGCGTCCGCCTGAATCAGGCCGATCCGGTCCATCGGTTCCAGGTGCAGTTTGCAGGGCGGATGATGCATGAACAGGAAGAGCGGCAGGTCGCCTGAAGTTTCCAAATGCCGTTCCAGCCAATCCAGGCGGTCATCGCAATACCAGCCCGCATGGGTGCCCTCCAGATTGGTGTCCAACAGCAGGAAGCGACCGGCGGGAAGATCGATCACTTCCTGAACGAAACCGTTTTCATCCAGGACCGTTTCCGGGAAGACCGATTTCATGATGGCTCGGTCGTCATGGTTCCCAAGGATCATTTTGACCGGGATGGTCAGCGTGCTAAGGCTGTCCTTCAGGCTTTCGAACGCCTCCTGGTGCCCCCAATGAGTCAGGTCGCCGGTTATGACCGCAATGTCTGCATCGGCATGATGCCGGTTGATATCCGCGATTGCCGCGTTTAGCCGCTCCTTGGGGTCATGACCCAGCAGCGTTTCGCCCGGTTTCACGAAATGCGTATCGGTTATGTGGATGAGTTTCATGTCCTTCCTCACCTCTTCCAAGATCTTAAGGCGGCAGCGCGCCGTGCAATCGGTGGAGGGCGCATGGAGGACGGCGAGACGTCCCCCATGCAAACCGTCCAGATAGGCGTCAGGAGCCGGATGCTTTCGGAAGCAGCTTCTGCGTATCCTCGACCATGTCGGACAGGACCGCTTCCGGTTCGTCGACGCGTTCGCGGCTGACGATGGATTGCATCGCGTCCTCGATGACCTTGGTGATCTTCAAGCCGTTTTCACCCGGGAAGGCATACCAGTCGCGCAGCAGCGGCAACTGGCGCACGGCGGTGAACTTGTTCGGATGCTGGGCATAGAAATCCTTCAGGATCACCTCGTTCGCGGCCTTGTTCGGCGGCATGTAACCCGTGGTCTGCGCGACATAGGCTGCCCCCTGGCCGGAAGTGGCGAATTTCAGGAATTTCCAGGCTGCTTCCGCCTGTTCCGGGTCCTTGGCCAGAACCAGACCGGCATTGCCGCCGGCCGGAAGACCGCCGTCTTCGGCGACGTCCGGATACAGTTCCGTTTTCAGGGTGAAGAGCCCGGCGCTGTCGTCGGTGATCTTCTGCAGCGCCGAAGTCGACCAGAAGAACATGCCGACCTTGCCGGCGGAGAAGTTGGCGAGCGCTTCCTTCCACTCATTGTTCGGCATGTCGCAACCCTTCACCAGATCGGCGAAGGTGCTCATGGCCCATTTGCCTGCATCGTTGCCGAAATTCACCTTGGTTTCGGTGGCATCCAGCATGGTATTGTCGCGTGACCAGTTCAAAGCCTGCCAGAACCAGTTACCGGTGATGTTCCAACCCCAGAACATGGTGTCAACTTCCTGGCCCGATGCCTTGATCGCCTGACACAGTTCGATGACCTCGCCCCAGGTGGACGGCAGCGGCTTGTCCCAGCCCGCCTTCTTCACGATGTCCATGTTGTAGTAGCCGATCGGCAGCGAGACCGAGAAGGGCAGGCCATAGACCTTGCCGTCGAAGGTCGACAGATCCAGCATCGCCTGGTGGTAGCCGTCCTTTTCGAAGTTCGCCTCCTTGGCGATGAACGGTTCCAGCGGCTGCGCGATGCCCTTTTCGACCAGGATGCGTTGACGGTTCAGGCCTTGAAAGGTGACGTCCGGCAGGCGGTTGGTGATCGCTTCTTTAAGCACGGTCTGCGAGCCGTCTTCGTAACTCTCATAGGGCGCGCGCATCTTCACCTTGATGTCAGGGTAAGCCTTCTCGAAATCCCCGACGATTTTCTCATAGGTGGTTTTGAACAGATGCGAGTAGGGATACTGTACTTCGATCGTGGTCTCGGCAGCGGCGAAGCCCGCCCCTGCCAGGGTGAACGCGGCCGCGGCAACGGCCGTTTTCAGAATGCGTCGCATGGTACCCTCCATTGTTAGACGCTTGTGAAACGCTCTACTGGGTGTGCCGGTCTTCCCTATGCGGAGGAACGGCACGGCCGGGACCACGGTCATCCACGGCAATGGACGACCGATCACTTCATCCCGGTAAGCGTGATCCCCTCGATGAACCGCCGCTGCGCGAACAGAAACGCGATGACGAGGGGGGCGATGACGATTGTCGCGGCGGCCATCAGCGGGCCGAACACATAGCCGACCTCGGCGGTGCGGAAGGTCGCGATGCCGAGCGGCGGGGTGTATAGCTCCTCGCTGCTGAGCACGATCAGCGGCCAGAAATAGTCGTTCCAGTGCGCGATGACCGAAAATATTCCGAACGCCACCAGCGCCGGCACCGCGGTCGGCGCCATGACACGCCAGACGATCGCGAATTCCGACATGCCATCCATCCGGGCGGCATCGATCAGGTCGTCCGGCACCGTCATGAAGAACTGCCGCATCAGGAAGATCCCGAAGACGGAGATGATGAAGGGCAGTATCAGACTGGCATAGGTATCAAGGATGCCCATCTTGAAGAGCAGGATATAGACCGGGATGGCGACCGCGTGCGGCGGGATCAGCAGGCATAACAGCACCAGCGCGAAGACCGTGTCGCGCCCGCGCCAGCGAAGCTTGGCCAGGGCATAGGCGCAGGGAAGGGCGATCAACACCTGCAGCGCGAAAATGCAGACGGTGACGATGACGCCGTTCAGCATGTAGAGCAGCAGCGGCGTCGCGGTGAAGGCCTCTGTGTAGTTCTCCCAGGCGGCCCATTCGCGTGGAATGATCCGCAACCCGCCCTGCGCGATATCCTGCGAGGATTTCAGCGAGGTGGAGACCATCTGCACGAAAGGGGCGAGGACGAAAACCGCCCCCAGGGCGAGCACACCGTGTTTCATGATTGTCCCGTAAAGAGTGCTCTTGCCGTATCGCATTCTTGTCCGCTCCTCTGGTTCCGGCGGTGCTGGTTTCTCTGCGGCCGCCTAGCCGTAATGGACGTTCTTTTCCATGACCCGGGATTTCACCCAGGTGATGGCGAAGATGAAGATCAGGAACACCACCGTCAGGCCGGCGGCATAGGCCGATCTGAAGAAATCGAAGCCTTCCTGATAAAGCTGGTAGATCAGCACCATGCTGGCGTTGTTGGGGCCGCCCTTCGTCAGCACATGAACCGGATCGAATACCTGGAAGGATCGGATCGCGGTGATCACGACGACGAAAAGTGTCACCGGAGACAGCATCGGCCAGGTGATGGTCCAGAACCGGGACCAAGAGGATGACCCTCCGTCCAGTTCCAGCGCTTCGTAAAGATCGCGCGGGATCGAGGTCAGACCGGCCATGAACAGAACCATGTTGAAGCCGAGCGCCTGCCAGATCCCGATCACCATCAGCATCGGTAACGCGGTGCCGGTTTCCTGCAGCCAGTTCTTCGCGGGAAAACCGAGCAGGACCAGGAGTTGGCTGATCATGCCGAAACGCGCGTTCAGCATGAATTCCCACACGATGGCCATGGCCATCAAGGTCGCCATCACCGGCAGGAAATAGACCGCGCGCCAGAAAGCTCGGCCATGGGTCAGGCTCTCGATCAACATGGCAGCGCCCAAGCCCAGAAAGACCGAGGCCGGCACGACGATCCCGACATACAGCAGCGTGTTGCCGATCGCCTTGATGAAGACGTCGTCCTCCAGCATTTCGGCGTAATTGTCGAAACCGACCCAGCCGAAGCTGGAATTGCCGAGGGAATAGTCCGTGAAGGACATGATCAAAACCACGATGACCGGGCCGATCAGCAGCAAGGCCATCAGAAACAGGGCGGGACCGGACAACGCATAGGCGGTGGCATGTGCGATCAGGTCACGCTGTTTTCGGCGCAGGCCGACCGCAGGCGCCTCCCGGCCCAGGATCATCGCATCAGCGCTAGGCATGACGTTTCTCCTGCACCGGTTCGGGATATTGCGCGGAGACGCGCCGTCCCGTGTTTGCGTCGAAAACCAAAACGTCACCGGGGGAGAAGGTGAGGCCTACCTGCTCGCCGATCCGCATGCCGCGCGCACGGTCGGCGGGACAGCGCGCGACGAGCGCATCTTTTTCACCCCGCGCCCGCAGATGAACCAGCATGTCCGGGCCGAGATTTTCCAGATGCCTGATTTCCGCCGTTAGGCGACCCGGCGCGATTGCCGCGAGATCGATTTTTTCCGGTCGGATGCCGAGCTTCACGGCGGTCCCCGGCGCGCTTTCCGGAAGGACGTCGATGGCGACGCCGTTGCTGCCGACATCGCCGCGATCCGTGACGAGGCCGGTAAGTATATTGATCTTGGGGCTGCCTATGAATTCAGCGACACGGATGTCCGCCGGATCGTCGTAGACGGTCTCGGGCGGAGCGACCTGTATCAGATCGCCTTCCATCATCACGGCGATGCGGCTCGACATCGTCATGGCTTCCGCCTGGTCGTGGGTGACATAGATGAAGGTGGTTCCCAGGCTGCGATGCAGATCCGCGATCTCGGTTCGCATATGGACGCGCAGTTTCGCGTCGAGGTTCGACAGCGGCTCGTCCATCAGAAAGACGTTTGGATTGCGCACCATCGCCCGCCCGACCGCCACGCGCTGACGCTGCCCGCCGGAAAGCTGTTTCGGCTTCCGGTCGAGGAGGTGGGCGATGTCGAGTTGTTCGGCGACGCGCCTGACCTGACGCTGGATGTCGACATTCTTATCCGCGGTCTTCGCACTCAATCGGCCGGCGAAGGGCAGGCGTTCCGCGGATGTCAGATTCCGCATCCGAAGCGGAACCGCGATGTTCTGTGCGACGGTGAGATGCGGGTAGAGCGCATAGGACTGGAAGACCATGGCGAGGTCCCGGTCGCTTGGGCGCAGCCCGTCGACGGTCCGCTCGCCGATCCTGACCGATCCCGAGTCCTGGCTCTCCAATCCCGCGATGATCCGAAGCAGGGTCGATTTCCCGCAACCGGACGGGCCGACCAGGGTCATGAATTCGCCGTCCTCGATCGCGAGATCGACGGATTTCAATACATCGACGGACCCGAATGATTTCTGAATGGCGTCTATGCCGACGGCGGCCATCACTTCCTCCGTTCCCGCGGACGCATCGGCGCCGGCGCGGTTGGTGTCTGAAACATTCAGAGTGGGGTTCATCCCTGTCGGTTTTTCCGGTGCTGCGGTCTTTGCCGCTTGAGAAGACGATCGCGCAGGATGTTGACTGTTTTGATGCACCCGATTGACAGAACTGTTACCGGGCGGACCTTTGCCGCAAACGTCGGTGGATCGGGACGTGTCGGGTTTCCGCGAAAACAAAACCTGGAAAACGTTGCGCGGGCGCGGTCTTGGCGGTACTGAATCCAAATATAGGGCGGTACTAATAACCGGGTGAGCCGGCGATGCCGTCGACACAGATCTTCTCGAACAGAGACCTTGGACAGGGACTAGGCATGAAAAATCTCGGCAGGATCGCCGCCGTCATCACGGTGGCTCTCGGAACCACGACGCTACAGGCGCAGGACTATTCTCCCGCGGTCGTTTTCGACATGGGCGGCAAGTTCGACAAATCCTTCAATGAAGGGGTCTATAACGGCGTCGAACAGTTCAAGAAGGAAACCGGTATCGAGTACCGGGAATTCGAAGTCACGAACGAAACACAGCGTGAGCAGGCCATACGCCGGATGGCGACACGCGGGGCCGACCCGGTTCTGGGCGTCGGATTCGCCCAGGCGGACGCGATCGGCAAGGTTGCGAAGGAAAATCCGGATACCCGGTTCTCCATCATTGACGGGGTGGTCGACGCGCCGAACGTTCAGTCCATCGTGTTCAAGGAACATGAGGGCTCCTTCCTGGTCGGCATGCTGGCTGTGATGGCGTCGAAGACCGGCAAGGTCGGCTTCGTCGGCGGCATGGACATTCCACTGATCCGCCGGTTCGCCTGCGGGTACGAACAGGGCGCGAAATATGTCAGCAAGGATGCCGAGGTCATTCAGAACATGACCGGCACCACGCCCGCCGCCTGGAACAACCCGGGACGCGGCGCTGAACTGGCGAAGGCCCAGTTCGATCTTGGCGCGGATGTCGTCTATGCCGCGGCCGGCGCGACCGGGATTGGCGTGCTCCAGGCCGCCGCCGATAACGGCAAATATGCGATCGGTGTCGACAGCAACCAGAACCACTTGCATCCGGGCACGATGCTGACCTCGATGATCAAGCGGGTCGACGTTGCCGCCTATAACGCTTTCATGAGCGGCAAGGACGGCAGCTGGAAGCCCGGCTTCAACGTTCTGGGACTGGCCGAGGACGGTGTCGGCTGGGCGCTGGACGAGCACAATGCGGACCTGATCTCCGACGATATGAAGGCGGCGGTCGAGAAAGCCCGCGAAGACATCATCGCCGGCAAGATCGTCGTGCATGATTACATGGCTGACGACAGCTGCACCTACTAATAACAATCCAATGAGCTTGGCGGCGCGCCGGATTTTCACTGGCGCGCCGCTGGCCATTCGGGGGGAAGTCCGTCGCCATGGTTGAGACGGCCATCGAGCTCCGGTCGATAAGCAAGGCCTTCGGTCCCGTTCAGGCGAACCGGGATGTCTCGTTGACGGTTGCGAAAGGGTCGATCCACGGCATCATCGGCGAGAACGGTGCCGGCAAATCGACCTTGATGAGTATTCTCTACGGTTTCTACGAAGCCGATAGCGGTGAGATCCTGGTCCGCGGCGCGCCGGTCAAAATCCGGAATTCACACGATGCGATCGAAGCGGGCATCGGCATGGTACATCAGCATTTCATGCTGATCGATCCGTTCACCGTGCTGGAAAATGTCATGCTCGGCGCTGAATCCGGGCCGCTCCTGTCCGAGAGTTCACGGGCGGCGCGGACGGAATTGGAGCGCCTGGAACGGGAATATGGATTGCACGTTCCGCTCGACGACGCGGTGGGGGATCTGCCCGTCGGCCAGCAGCAGCGCGTGGAAATCCTGAAAGCGCTCTACCGCGGCGCGGAAATTCTGATCCTGGACGAACCGACGGGCGTGTTGACGCCGCAGGAAACGGACCAGCTTTTCGAAATTCTCAAAGCGCTTAAAACCCAGGGCGTTACGGTCATCCTGATCACCCACAAACTGCGGGAAATCATGGCGATCACGGATCAGGTCTCGATCATGCGCGGCGGGGAAATGGTCGCCCATCGGGCGACCGCCGAGACCAGCCGTGAGGAACTGGCGGAGTTGATGGTCGGTCGGAAGGTGCGGCTTGATCTCGACAAGGCGCCGGTCGCGCCGAAGGACGCGGTCATCGTCGTCGATCACCTCAGCTACGCCGACGCGAAAGGCATTCCGCGCCTGACGGATATCGATTTCAACGTGCGGGCGGGGGAGATCGTCGGCATCGCGGGCGTCTCCGGAAACGGCCAGAGCGAATTGCTGGAAGTGCTGGCCGGCATCCTGGCACCTGATGAGGGCTCGGTGCGTTTGGGGCCGATCACCGCCACCGCCGAGAATCCCGGCAACCCGGAACAACGGCGGGCAAATGGCATAGCCCATGTCCCCGAAGACCGGCACAGGCTTGGTCTGATTGGCAAATTCAGCGCCGAGGAGACATCGATCCTGGGCTATCACGGCGATCCCTGCTATTTGGCCGGCCCGCTGATCGACCGTGCCGCGGTGCGGGCGGATTGCGAAAAGATGATGCGGGACTACGACGTACGCCCGCCGGACCCGACCCTGCAGTCTTCGAAATTCTCAGGCGGCAACCAGCAGAAACTGATCCTCGCCCGGGAAATGGAAAAGAACCCGGACGTCCTTTTGGTCGGCCAACCGACACGCGGCGTGGATATCGGCGCAATCGAATTCATCCACCAACAGATCGTGGCCATGCGGGATGCCGGCTCCGCCGTGTTGCTGGTTTCCGTCGAGCTCGACGAGATCATGAGTTTGAGCGACCGGATCATCGTCATGTGCGGCGGGCGGATCATCGGCGAAGTTCCGGCAGGGGAGGCGGATGCGCGGACGCTTGGGCTGATGATGACGGGCATTTCCCGGGATGAGGCGCGGAAATCGGACGCCGCCGCACAGGTGACCGCATGAGCAACGCGCCCCGCATCGCCTTGCCGGCCTGGATCGATATCGGCGTCATTCCGCTGCTGAACATCCTGATGGCGCTGGTCGCCGCGGGCGCGGTCATCCTGATTATCGGGGAGGATCCGATCCAGGCGGTTCAGGTGATGATTCAGGGCGCGATCGGCTATGACGAGGGCCTCGGCTATACGCTGTATTACACGACCAATTTCATCTTCACGGGGCTGGCCGTGTCGATGGCCTTTCATGCGGGCCTGTTCAATATCGGCGGCGAGGGGCAAGCCTATTTCGGCGGCTTGGGGATCGGCCTGGCGGTCTTGGCTCTGGACGGTTTCGCACCGGGGTTCTTGATCATCCCGATCGCTATCGCCGGTGGGGCGTTGTTCGGGGCGGGCTGGGCCTTCATTCCGGCTTATCTACAGGCTTATCGCGGCAGTCATATCGTGATCACCACGATCATGTTCAACTTCATTGCCGCCGCCCTGATGGTCTATTTGTTGGCCGGCATGATGCGAGAAAGCGGCAACATGTCCCCGGAGACGCGGGAATTCGCAGCCGCTGCCTTCCTGCCTTTCATGCATGAGATTTTCAGTTGGTTCGGTGTGAAGATCACCCGGACGCCGTTGAACCTGTCTCTCGTCTGGGCGCTGCTATGCTGTGTCGGTGTCTATGTTTTCATATGGCGAACGCGATGGGGCTATGAACTGCGCACCGTGGGGCAGAGCGAACGGGCCGCGGTTTATGCAGGCATATCGCCACCGCGGATCGTGCTGATGGCGATGTGTCTCAGCGGCGCGCTGGCTGGGTTCGTCGGCGTGAACGAGTTGCTCGGCGTTCAACACCGCCTGTTGCTCAACTTCTCCGCCGGTTATGGCTTCACCGGTATCGCCGTCGCCCTGATGGGTCGGAACCATCCAGTCGGCATCATCCTGGCCAGTCTGTTGTTCGGCCTGCTCTATCAGGGCGGCGCGGAACTGGCTTTCGAAATGCCGTCCATCACCAAGGAGATGGTGGTCGCGCTGCAGGGGTTGGTTATCCTGTTCTCCGGCGCGCTCGCTTATATGTCCCGGCCCTGGGTGGAACGGGTCTACGTGATGGCCGGCGGCGGCCGCGTTAAGAGGGCTGCGTGATGGACGATACGATCCTGCTTGTCCTGCGAACGCTGGATGCCACCCTGCGTGTGGCGACGCCGCTGATCTTCTGTGCGATGGCGGGCCTGTATTCCGAACGCTCCGGCATCGTCGATATCGGGCTGGAGGGCAAGATGCTGGCGGGTGCCTTCGCCGCCGCGGCGGTCGCTGCCTTGACTGGATCCGCGTGGTTGGCGCTCGCCGTGGCTGTCCTGGTTTCTATGTCGCTGGCGCTGTTGCATGGGTTTGCCTGCATCACCCATCGCGGCGACCATGTGGTCAGCGGAGTCGCGATCAACATCCTCGTCGCCGGCCTAACCATCGTGCTTGGCCATGCCTGGTTTGGACAGGGTGGGCAGACACCGTCACTGCAGTCCGATGCGCGGTTCATGCCGATCGAGTTTCCAGGCGCCGAGGCAATGTCAAATGTTCCGCTGATCGGACAGGCCTATGCGGAATTGATCAGCGGCCACAACCTGCTGGTCTATGTTGGGCTGGCGGCCGTGCCGGTGACCGCATGGGTCGTTTACAAGACCCGGTTCGGCCTTCGTTTGCGCGCGGTCGGCGAGAATCCTGCGGCGGTCGATACGGCCGGGATATCCGTGGTCTGGCTGCGCTATCGCGCCGTGATGATTTGCGGTCTGCTGACCGGTCTGGCGGGCACCTATCTGGCAATCGCCCAGAATGCCGGTTTCTCCCGCGACATGACGGCGGGGCAGGGCTATATCGCGCTCGCCGCGCTGATCTTCGGAAAGTGGCGGCCATGGCCCGCATTCGGCGCCTGCCTGATCTTCGGTCTTCTCGATGCTGTTTCCATTCGCATGCAGGGGTTCGAACTTCCCGGTATCGGGGAGGTGCACGTCCAGGCCATCCAGGCGCTGCCCTATATCCTGACCGTCGTTCTGTTGGCGGGCTTCATCGGCAAGGCCGTCGCGCCGAAAGCGATCGGCACGCCTTATGTGAAGGAGAGGTAGAATGTCCGGGAAAGAGGGTGCGGCGCCCGATGCCGAGTTGCCCGATGCCGAATTGATCGCCGCCGCCGTCGCCGCGCGGGCGAATGCCTATGTGCCCTATTCCGGCTATCATGTCGGGGCGGCGCTGCGCGGCCGGAACGGCAAGATCTATACCGGCGTGAATGTGGAGAACGCCGCCTATCCGGAAGGCACCTGTGCCGAAGCGGGCGCCATCGCTGCGATGGTCCTCGATGGTGAGCGGGAGATCGTCGAGGCCGCGGTCGCCGGCCCCGAAGGCGCGATCATCACGCCCTGCGGCGGCTGCCGGCAGAAACTGCGCGAATTCAGCCGTCCCGCCGTTGCTGTCCATTCCTGTGACCCCAACGGGCACAAGCAGACCGTGACGATCGGCGATCTGTTGCCCCATGCGTTTTCGCCGGAGCATCTATCGTGATCGGGGAGGGGGCCAAACAAGCGGCGGAAGCGATCCGGCAGAAGACCGGGCTGAAACCCGCGGTAGGGGTCGTTTTGGGCTCGGGTCTGGGCCCGTTCGCCGACGACGTCGACGGCCCGGTTGCAGTCTCCTACTCGGATATTCCCGGCTTTCCAGAATTGACCGTCGCAGGCCATGCGGGTCGTCTGGTTCTGGGCACGGTGTCCGACGTTCCGGTCGCGGTGCTGCAAGGGCGCAAACACTATTACGAGGCAGGCGATGCGAGGGCCATGAACTTGCCGATCGCGACCTTGCGGGCATTGGGATGTGAGGTACTGCTGACCAGCAATGCATCGGGCGCGATCCTGGAAGGGCTGGAGCCGGGCGACCTGGCAATCATCGCGGATCATATCAACTGGGTCGGGGCCAGCCCGTTGACGGGCGAGAAGGGTATCGACGATCCGTTCATTGATATGGTCGATGCCTATGATCCCAGCCTGCGGGCGTTGATGGCCAGGGCCGGCACGAAATGCGGATTGGCGCTGCGGGAGGCCGTCTATACATTCCTTGCCGGACCGCAATTCGAGACACCGGCCGAAATCCGTGCCGTTCAGCGCATGGGGGGCGATCTGGTCGGGATGTCGACGGTCCCGGAAGTGATCCTGGCGCGCTATTTGGGCATGCGGGTCGCGGCGGTTTCGGTGGTGACCAACCGGGCGGCGGGGATGAGTGAAACCGCATTGAGCCATGCACAGACGCAGGCCAACGCGAAACAAGCCGAAAAGGCGATGAGGGCGCTGGTCGCGGAATTTCTGGCGACCCTGCGGGAGGAAACAGTTTGAGCGATGCCTTGAAACAGACGGCCGCGCGGGCCCTCGCGCTGTTGGATCTGACCAGTTTGAACGATGATGACGACGCGGCCGCGATTGCCGCGCTGTGCGAACACGCGGTGACGCCGCATGGGCCTGTCGCGGCGGTCTGCGTCTGGCCCCGTTTCGTGGCCCAGGCCGTAGATGCATTGAAGGGCACCGGTGTGCGGGTCGCCGCGGTCGCGAACTTCCCGGATGGATTGCCCGACATCGAAAGTGCGGTTGCGGACAGTGCCGCAATTCTGGACGCCGGCGGAAACGAGGTCGACGTCGTTTTCCCGTATCGCAGCCTGATGGACGGCGACGAAACCGTCGGGGCGGAACTGGTCCAAGCCTGCAGGCTGATCTGCGGCGGGAAGGCACGCCTTAAAGTGATCATCGAAAGCGGTGAACTGAAGGACCCGGTCCTGATCCGGCGTGCGTCCGAAATCGCCCTTCAAGCCGGTGCGGATTTCATAAAGACTTCGACCGGCAAGGTGCCCGTCAACGCAACGCCCGAAGCGGCGGAAATCATGCTGACCGCGCTGAAGGCGCATGGAACAGGCGGCTTCAAGGCGGCGGGCGGCATCCGGGACACGGCGGCGGCCGGCACGTATCTCTCTATCGCGGATCGTATCATGGGGCCTGGCTGGGCATCGTCCGAAACCTTTCGCTTCGGTGCCAGCGGCGTGCTGGCCGATCTGCTAGCGGTTCTCGACGGAAAAGGCGGCGTGCAAGCCGCAGAGGGGTACTGATCCGTGCTGGCGCAGGAAATCATCCGAAAGAAACGCGACAATCGGCACCTGACCGATCAGGAAATCGATTTCATGGTCAAGGGACTGACCGATGGGTCGATCTCCGAAGGGCAGATCGCGGCATTCGCCATGGCGGTTTTCTTCAACGGCATGCCGATGGACGAATGCGTGGCCCTGACCCGCGGCATGGTGAATTCCGGCGAGGTCCTGGATTGGAAGGATCTGGACCTGGGCGGACCCGTTCTGGACAAGCATTCAACCGGCGGGGTCGGTGACAAGGTCAGCCTGATGCTGGCGCCGATCGTTGCCGCCTGCGGCGGTTATGTGCCGATGATTTCCGGGCGCGGCCTGGGACATACCGGCGGTACGCTGGACAAGCTGGAATCCATACCCGGTTATCGGACCGCGCCGGATATTTCCCAGTTTCGGGACGTGGTGAAGACGGCGGGCTGTGCCATTATCGGGCAGACGGCGGAATTGGCCCCGGCGGACAAGCGGTTTTACGGCATCCGCGACGTAACCGGCACGGTCGAATCCATTCCGCTGATCACAGCCTCTATCCTGTCCAAGAAACTGGCGGCCGGTCTCGATGCCCTGGTGATGGATGTGAAGACAGGGACCGGGGCATTCGCGCGCGACTATCACATGGCCCGCGATCTCGCCCAAAGCATCGTTACGGTGGCCAAGGGCGCGGGAATGCCGACCTCCGCCCTGATCACCGATATGAACCAGGTGCTGGGCAGAAATGTCGGAAACGCGGTGGAAGTGGCCGAGGCGGTCGACTATCTGACGGGTAAGTCACGCGATCGTCGCCTGCATCAAGTGGTCATGGCGCTTGCGGGCGACATGTTGCATCTGGGACGGCTGGCTTCCAGCCCGGATGAAGGGCGGGAGAAAGCGGAGCGGGCTCTGGAAGACGGCACCGCCGCCGAACGCTTTTCCCGCATGGTGGTGGCGTTGGGCGGGCCGTCGGATTTCGTCGATCGGATGGACGCCTATCTCAATCCGGCGCCGGTTCGCAAACCGTGCTATCCTTCCAAGGCTGGCCGTGTCGCCGGGGTCGATGCAAGGGCGGTCGGCGTGGCGGTGATCGAATTGGGCGGCGGCCGGGCCTTGGCCAGCGACGATGTGGATCATCGAGTCGGCTTGACGCAGGTGGCCGCCATCGGCGATGAGGTCGGCCCGGAAAATCCGATCGCGGTGATCCATGCGAGGACCGAGGCGGCGGCCGATGCCGCGGCGGCAGTGGTGACCAAGGCGATCAAGATCGGGGAACCCGGCGAACCGGGCCCGGTGGTCTTCGAGCGTGTCGACTGACCGCATCGGCGGACGAGGCAACGGGAACGGGCGCTACTTGGGTTGGCGCAAACAGCATTGGCTTGAAGAGAATTGGCGCAGAGGGACATGGCGCGGGCTATCATATTGGTGATGGATTCCTTCGGTATCGGTGCGGCCCCTGACGCGGCCGCATTCGGCGATGCCGGAGCGGACACTTTGGGGCATATCGCGCAGCGCCGCGCGGAAGCAGGCCGTCCCTTGTCGCTGCCCAACCTGACGCGGCTTGGCTTGGGCGAGGCTGCTCGGCTTGCGACGGGCAACGTCCCGGCGGGATTGCAGCATGCCGGTCCTTTCACGGGCGCTTATGGCGCGGCCGCGGAGACCAGCAAGGGCAAGGACACACCCAGCGGACATTGGGAAATCGCCGGCCTGCCGGTTGATTTCGACTGGGGTTTCTTCCCGCGCACGGAACCCTGTTTCCCGGCGGATGCAATCGAGGAACTGGTTCAACGTGCCGGTTTGCCCGGTATTCTCGGAAACAAGCACGCTTCCGGAACCGAGATCATCAAGGAATTGGGCGAAGAGCATATTCGAACCGGCAAGCCGATTTGTTACACATCCGCCGATTCCGTCTTCCAAATCGCGGCCCATGAGGAACATTTCGGGTTGGAGCGGCTCTACGAAGTCTGCGAGATCGCGAAGCAGATCTTCGACCTCTTGAATATCGGCCGGGTGATCGCGCGGCCCTTCATCGGTGAGGACGCGGAAAGCTTCAAGCGCACTGGCAATCGTCGCGACTATACCACACTGCCCCATGCGCCGACCCTGCTGGACAGTGTCGAGGCGGCCGGCGGGCAGGTGATTTCCGTCGGCAAGATCGCCGATATTTTCGCCCATAAGGGCATCACCAGGAAGGTGAAGGCGGACGGTAACGAAGCGCTGTTCGAAGCGACACTGGCAGCGATGGAAGAGGCCGGGGACGGTGATCTCGTCTTCAGCAACTTCGTTGATTTCGACATGCATTACGGCCATCGCCGGGATGTGGTGGGCTACGCCGACGCGTTAGAGTGGTTCGACAAGGCCCTGCCGGTCTTGATCGACCGTCTGCGGCCCGACGATCTGGTTCTGATCACCGCGGATCACGGCTGCGACCCGACATTCAAGGGCACGGACCATACCCGCGAATTCGTGCCTGTCCTGTTCTTTGGCCCGAAAGTGGAGCCGGGCAGCCTCGGCAGGCGGGCGACTTTCGCCGATATGGGGCAGACGATTGCCCGTCACCTCGGCCTCGGTCCGCTGAATGCCGGGGACGATTGCTTTCCGCGCGCCCGCGCTGCCTGAGGAGGCGAGTGTGGAAAGGTTCACCCTGACCGACGGTGTCACGGACACCATGCGGGCCGCCTATGACCGGGATGGGTTTCTGGTCGTCGAGGGTCTTGTCCTGCCGGATGAATGCCGATCCCTGTCGGCGCGGATCGACGATCTGATCGCCGGTTATCAGGCTCCGGACAACCCGACCGTCTTCGGCGCCCATGCAGCCGACCGCTATTTTCTGGAATCCGGAGACGATATCCGTTTCTTTTTCGAGCCCGATGCGGTCGACAAATCAGGCCGACCCAATCGTGCCATCGGCACCGCCCTGAACAAGATCGGCCATGCCCTTCACGATCTCGATCCCCGTTTCAACGCCTTCTTCCGGTCGGCCGCTTTCCGTATCCTTGCCGAGGGGCTGGACCTGAACGATCCGCGACTGTTGCAATCCATGGTGATTTTCAAGCAGCCGGGGATCGGCGCGCCGGTGGGGATGCATCAGGACGCGAGTTTTCTGCGGACCGATCCGCCCAGCGTCACCGGCTTCTGGATCGCCTTGGAGGACGCCACCTTGGACAACGGTTGCCTTCTCGCCATACTGGGCGGCCATCGTGGGCCGTTGCGAAAGTGGTTTGGCCGGGTCGACGGCGATGTGCTGGAGACTAGGGTTCTGGATGAGGGCGGGGAGGCGGCGAGGCCGGTCCCGCTCGAAGTGCCGGCGGGAACGCTCGTCGTGCTGCACGGTCTGCTGCCCCATGCCAGCGGGCCGAACCGATCGCAACGGTCGCGCCGTGCCTTGACGCTGCATACCATCGACGGAACCTTGCCTTATCCTGAGGACAACTGGCTGCGACGCCGCGCCGACATGCCGCTCCGCGGATTTGAATGAGGGATCCTTCCATGATCAGTGAAATCGGTTTCGACGCCGACGATACCCTGTGGCATTGCGAGAACATGTTCTTCGAGACCCAGGCGCGGCTCGAAGAAATCCTTGAGCAGTATGCGCCGCGGGAGGAAGTGGAAGCCAAGCTGCATGACACCGAATTGCAGAACGTTCGCCTGTTCGGCTATGGCATCAAGGGCTTCACGTTATCCATGGTCGAGACGGCGGTGCAGATTTCCGGCGGCAAGATTACCGGCGACGAGGTGCATGAGATCCTGATGATGGGCAAATCCATGCTCGATGCGCCCGTCGAGTTGATCCCCAATGTCCGGACCGTTCTCGCATCCTTGCAGGATCGTTACAGGTTGATCCTGATCACCAAAGGGGATGTGCTCGATCAGACCAACAAGATCGACAAGTCCGGCCTCGGCGATTTCTTCGACCAGATCGAAGTGGTGCAGAAGAAGGATGTCGACAGTTACCGGGATGTCCTGACCCGCCACGAGGTCGATCCGACGCAGTTCCTGATGATCGGCAATTCGATCCCGTCGGATGTCCTGCCGGTTCTGGAACTAGGCGGTTGGGGGGTGCATGTTCCTTATCGTCACACCGCCGTTTTCGAACGGCACGAGGACGACCCGCCGCATGATCGTTTCCGCCGCCTCGAAAGTCTCTCGGATCTGCCCGCCCTGGTCGCGGATATCGTGGCCTGATCACGACCCCGCCGCCCGGCTAAGATTCAGCCGCCCGGTTATGAGCCAGCGGTCAAGGCCCCGATACCGAGCAGCGCCAGGATACGCGCCCGGCGGCTCGACTGTTCGCGCTCGGTTTCCTCTTCCGTCGGGTTGAAATTGGATTCGTCGGTGTCGTTCGCGATGTCCTCACCGGGTTCCGCCGCACGCAGCAACTCGTCGAGGGACATGCCCATGCGTTCCTGCATCGCATCGGTCATGTTGCTGCGGATCTTGGCGAAGCGATGGGTCCAGGCCTTGCGCAATTGACGCGGCGGTATGCCCGCTTCCAGACCCAGCCCCAGATGATTGAACAGGTCATACAGGGTCACTTCGCTGAGATCCCGGATCAACAGCCATTCGCCCTTGTCCCCGCGAGCGATATAGCGATGCTTTTCAAGCCGTTCGGCGACATCCGCCAAGGCGTCGGGCCCAATACCGGCCGCCCTCAGAAGCCGGTACAAACGCAAGCCGCCGCCGGAAATCTGTTCCTGTTTCAGGGCGCTGAGAACGGCGAGGGCGAAGACGAGGCTGTCGAGAGGGGCAAGGCCTTTCTTTCGAACGCGCCGCGTCCCCCCGCGCCATTCCGGCAGCGCGGCGGTCATCTCGGCAGCCGCCAGGACGACGATCCAACTTAGATACATCCACATCAGGAAGATCGGGATCGTGGCCAACGCGCCATAGATGGTCTGATAGGTCGGGAAATTCGTGACGTAGAGGCCGAAACCTTTCTTCAGCAATTCGAACAGCATGGACGCGGTCAGGCCGCCGATCGCGGCATCGGTGCGGCGGACGGGCACACTGGGCATGATCACGAAAAGCGTCGCGAAGCCCAGGGCCTGCAGCAGGAAGGGGATGACGAAGGTTAAACGTGTCAGCGACCCGGTATAACTCTCGACCCCCGATTTCTGAGCGAGCGCGAAGAGATAGCCGCTGATCGAAAGGCTGGCGCCGAACAGCAGGGGGGCCAGGGTGATCACCGCCCAGAAAACCAGCATTCGGGAAACGATGTTCCGCCGGCGGCGGGCCCGCCAGATCGTGTTCATCGTGTCGCTGATCGTCATCAGCAGCATGACCGATGTCAGAATCAGGAACAGGATCCCGACCGCCGTCAGTTCGCCGGTCTGTTGCGTAAAGGTGCCCAGGTGCTCCTGCAGGGTGGTACCGACCTGGGGCACGAAATTGTCGAAGATGAAGGACTGAACCCTGTCTTTCAGCCGGCTATAGGCGGGAAAGGCCGCGAAGATCGCGAAGCTGACCGCCAGCATCGGTACGATGGCCAAAAGTGAGGTGAATGTCAGCGACGCCGCACGTTGCTGGCAGTGGTCCTGGCTGAAACGGGCATAGACATAGCCGAGGAAACGGAAGAACTGCATGACCGGTTGACCGGAGAAAACCGAGCCGCCGGTGGCCTGCTTGCCGGATTTCGCCGTCGGAGGGGCCGCGGACGGTTTTGATTGCGAATCATTCACGCTCTATTCGTTCCCGTTTTTGAGGGGGCAGAATACCGTGAACCACTCGAATTCCCAACTATTTGCGGGAATCTCGCGGCTGCGGGGCCGATTTATGAAGCGCACGGCGGCAAAAGAGGGGCGCGGGATTGGCGCATCCGAAGACATGGTATAAACCAAACGCCTTGGTGTCGTGGCCGGTTCCGGCCATCCGGTGCACCGATAAAATTAGTCGACATATGCGGGTGAGAGGGTACGGGGATGAGCGAACAGGCGCCTCTGATGCAGGGCAAAAAAGGTCTGGTTATGGGCGTCGCGAACGACCGTTCCATCGCCTGGGGAATCGCCAAGGCGGCCGCCGATCACGGCGCGACGTTGGGCTTTACCTATCAGGGCGATGCGCTGGAAAAGCGGGTCCGGCCGCTTGCCGAGTCCGTCAATTCGCCGTTGGTCCTCTCCTGCGACGTCACCAATCCGGATAGCATGGATGCGGTCTTCGCGGCCGTTGAGAAGGAATGGGGATCTCTGGACTTCCTGGTCCACGCCATCGCCTTTTCCGACAAGGATGAGTTGAAGGGACAGTATCTCGATACGACCCGCGACAATTTCCTGCGGACGATGGATATCTCCTGCTATTCGCTGACGGCGCTGTCCCAGCGCGCGGCGCCGCTGATGAATGAAGGCGGTTCGATCGTGACGCTGACCTATTACGGCGCCGAGCGGGTCATGCCGCACTACAACGTCATGGGGGTTGCCAAGGCGGCGCTGGAGGCGAGCGTACGCTATCTGGCGGTCGACCTGGGCAATCGCGGCATTCGCGTCAATGCGATCTCTGCCGGCCCGATCAAGACCCTGGCGGCAAGCGGGATCGGCGATTTCCGCTACATCCTGAAGTGGAACGAATTGAATTCGCCGCTGAAGCGCAATGTCACCATCGACGAGGTTGGCGGCGCCGGCCTGTATCTGTTGAGCGATCTGGGATCGGGCGTAACGGGCGAAGTGCATCATGTCGATTGCGGTTATCACACGGTCGGCATGGTCGCCGTCGATGCCGCCGACGAGGTTTCCGAGCTGCTGGCCAGCTTGAACGGCAACAAGGGCTGATCAGCCCATCTGAAAGGCTTCCTTCATGTCCGGGAACGGTTTCGGCCATCTCTTCCGCTTCACGACCTGGGGCGAAAGCCACGGGCCGGCGATCGGCTGCGTGGTTGACGGTGTCCCGCCGATGATCCCGATCAGTGAGGCGGATATCCAGATCTGGCTCGACCGCCGAAAGCCAGGGCAGTCGAAATACGTGACCCAGCGCAAGGAACCGGACGAGGTTCAGATCCTTTCCGGCGTCTTCGAAGGGGTGACGACCGGCACGCCGATAAGCCTGATGATCCAGAACCAGGATCAGCGGTCCAAGGATTATGGCGATATCAAGGACAAGTTCCGACCCGGCCATGCGGACTATACCTATTGGAAGAAGTACGGAATCCGCGACTATCGCGGGGGTGGGCGTTCCTCAGCGCGGGAAACCGCCAGCCGTGTCGCTGCCGGCGCGGTCGCGCGCAAGGTGCTGACCCAGCTTCTGGGCAATGCGGCCAGTGTGCGCGGCGCGCTCGTCCAGGTCGGCCCGCACAAGGTGAACCGGGACAACTGGGACTGGTCCGAGGTGGAACGGAACCCGTTCTGGTGCCCGGACGCGAAGGCGGCGGAAGATTGGGCGGATTATCTCGACGGTATCCGCAAATCGGGTTCCTCCATCGGTGCGGTGGTCGAGGTGGTGGCGGACGGTATTCCGGCAGGTCTCGGTGCGCCGATCTATGACAAGGTCGATGCGGACCTCGCCAAGGCGATGATGAGCATCAATGCGGTGAAGGCGGTGGAGATCGGCGCCGGGTTCGAGGCGGCGCTGCTGTCGGGCGAGGAAAATGCCGATGAAATGCGCACCGGCCCCGATGGGGAGCCGGAATTCCTCAGCAACAAGGCGGGCGGCGTCCTGGGTGGCATTACTTCCGGCCAGCCGGTGGTCTGCCGTTTCGCGGTGAAGCCCACCAGTTCGATCCTCACGCCCCGCCAGACGGTGGACAAGGATATGGTGGAAACCGAGATCCTGACCAAGGGCCGCCACGACCCCTGCGTCGGCATCCGCGCCGTCCCCGTCGGCGAAGCCATGATGGCCATCGTGCTTGCCGACCACCTGCTGCGCCACCGGGGGCAAGTGGGCGTCTAGGCTTCAGACTGCCGGCCCGTTTTCCGTTACAACCAAATCCATCGGAATGTCGTGCCATTGCGGGAAGATGGTGGGCAGGGCGGCGAGGGTGTAGCCGACGCCAAAGACCCGCGGTCTCGTCGCCATCCCGGCGAGTGTCCGGTCATAGAAACCGCCGCCATAGCCCAGACGATAGCCGGAAGGGTCGTAGCCGACGACGGGGGCAATGACGATGTCGGGCTGGACCTGCGCAGCCGTTTCTTCCGGAACGGGGATGTTCCAGACGCCGCGCACCGTCGGGTCGCCGGGCGACCAGGCACGATAGATCAGCGGCTTGCCGCGGGCGATCACCACGGGAAGGGCGCATTGGCCGCCGTCCGTGGTGATCTTCTTCAGAAGCGGGTGCAGGTTGGGTTCACCCCGGAACGGAGAATAAACCCCGACGGTTTTTCCCCGGACCGATCCGATAAGGCGTTCGAGTTCCTCGATGATACGGGCGTCGTACGCCTGACGGGAAGATGGCGCGACTTCCATCCGCGCGGCGATCAGGCGATCGCGTTCGGCCTTGCGCCATCGTTTTACGTCTTCCGCCTGAACGGGATCCGTCTCGGCGGCCAGGCCCGAATAGGCTGGATCAATCTCATGCATGAAACACGGTGGGGATGCGAAAGACCCCGGTTCTTCGTCACTGGACGACATGGCAGCCTCCCTTGCTGCGAAGAACGATGCGCCTTGCCCGATACTGCCGCAGGTATGGAAGCGACCATTTCCTTCGATTTGCCGCCCCGTGGCGGCGCGGCGCGGCGTTACCGGCCCCGACCCCAGCACACGCTAGACGCTATTTCACAATCCGCGAAACACGATCGTCGGTGTTGCCGTCCCGCATGAAACACGGTGCCGTGCCCGCCGATTCAGGGGATTGACCCGCATCGGTCAGCAATTTGCGTAATGCTCCCCGGTCGGCCTTGCCGGTTCTGCCCGTGGGTAGGGTTTCACCGAAAACATAGCCGTCTGGGCGCTTCGGGCCGGGTAGGACGGTTCGAACGAATTCTTTGATCTCCTCCGCTGCGAGGGGCGCGCCGGATTTCGGGATCAGCATCACATGCAGGGACTCGCCGAGTACATCGTGCGGCAGTCCGGTCGCCAGGGCGGCGGCGACGCCCGGATGCGTCATCAGGGCCCGTTCGACTTCCAGGGGGGAGACTTTGTTGCCCGCGCGATTGATCAATTCCTTTGCCCGGCCGATCAATTCGACAGACCCGTCCGGATGGATCGTCGCCAGATCGCCCGTCTTGAAAAAGCCGTCATCCGTGAAGGCGGCCGCGGTGAGGTCCGGGGCATCCAGATAACCCAGCATCCGACAAGGCGTTCTGATCAGCAACTCGCCGCTTTCCGGGTCGGTCTTCACGTCGATTCCGTCGCCGGGGCGACCGACCGTATGGGCCTTCGCCGTAAAATCTCCGGGCGGCAGGATCAGGTCGCAGGAACCGGTCTCGCTGAGGCCGAACAGATCCCAGAACCGGGCGTCGGGCCAGAGGGCGGAAATCCTCTCTGCCAGCGGCGGCGGCGTGACTTCGCCCCCCAGCATCACCGTGCCGGTGAAATCCGCGCCGCCGTCTTCAAGGACCGGTATGAGCATCCGTAGCATGGTGGGAACCATGCCGGTATGGGTGATCCTCCGGGTCTGCAACGTCTCAAGAAATGCATCCGGCGCGAAACGGTCCACCAGATGGACCGTGCCGCCATTCGCCAAGGTCAGGAAGGTGACCCATTGCCCGAAAATGAAAGTCAGGTTCAGCGGCATCAAACTGGCGTCGCCGGGCTTGAAACCGAGCAGATCCTGCAACTGCTTCAGTTTTCGCCGGTAGGGTTCATGCCCCAGCACCACGCCTTTGGGCTGGCCTGTGGTGCCGGAGGTAAACCCGATTGCCGCCGCGCCATTGAGCAGGGGACGCTGTGGCGGTGTCCGGTCCATGACCGTGACGGCCTTTTCACCAAAGGGGGCGGGCGCGCGCAGGTCGGGCCGCAGGGTCACCGCAAAGCGGGAGCCGACGCGATGGGCGATGTCCCCCACATCCGATTCCAGCGATGACCGGTGGATCGGGACCGCGACACCGCCCGCCTTCCAGATGCCGAGAAATCCGGCGATATCCCGCGCCCGGTTCGATACGGCAAGCAGGATCGGTTCATCGGGAAGAGCATCGCGACCGCGCAATGCGTCCGCCAGGACTTCGGCCTCACGGTCGAGATCGGCGAAGGTCAGTGTCTCTTCCCCATCCGCCAGCGCCGTTGCATTCGGCCATTCGATGCAGGCGCGCTGCAGGATCTCACTAAGGCTCATGATCAATGTCTCCGAAATCGCATCGTCACGATAGGATAGGCGGGGGTGGTTGCAAGCATGTGGCTACCGCGTTTCAGGAACAGGTGTTTGACGCGGACGTCCACCGAACCTAAAAATATCCAACGTTTTTCGATTTGGGTAATTAAAGAAATGTTGTCAGGGCGGGGGAAGAACGACGACGAAACCGTCGTCAATATGTTGGCGTCTGCCGTCCGCCGCGACATATCGTTCGGAAAACTGTTTCCAGACCAGAAGCTGAAAATCGAAGAATTGCGCAGCCGCTATGGCGGGTCGAACCATTCGATGCGTGAGGCCTTGCGCCTGTTGAGCGCCGAAGGCCTGGTCGAGGCGACCGTGCAGCGTGGTTTCCGCGTCACCTCCGCGACCGAAGATGATTTGCGCGACATTATTCTGGTGCGCGCGGAACTGGAACGCATTGCGCTTCAGCGCGCGATCGCCGAGGGCGATGTTGCTTGGGAGGGACGCGTCGTTGCCGCGCACCACACCCTGCAGCGGATCGAGGCTTCCGTCGTCGCCGCAGCGGACGATCTGACAGCATTGCAATGGGATGAGGCTTGCCGCGCCTTTTCGCATGCCTTGATAGAGGCCTGCGGCAGCCCGCGCCTGATAGATCTGCAACGAAAGTTTTTCGACCAGAGCCGCCGCTTCCGGTTGGCTCTATTGCGCGAGGGGCGCCTGGATTTCGCCAAACGCAAGAAGCGTCAAGATGATTTGCTGCGCGCCGTATTGGCCCGCGACACGGTGGGCGCGTCGGATATTCTAAAAGCGGACATAGAAGCCGAATTGAGAGCCGAGTCCCGGACTTGTTAAAACCAATGTGAACAAACCTGAAGGAAGTGGGAGGAAACCATGATCAAACTCAATCGCCGCAAGGCCATCGCGCTGATGGGCGGGGCCGCCGCCGCAAGCACATTGGCGGCACCCGCCATCGCGTCCAACCGTAAGATCAAGGTCGGCGCGCTGCGTTTCACCAGCCATTCCGGCAGCTTCGTCGCTGTCGAGCGCGGCTATTTCGCGGAACAGGGGCTGGATGTTGAACTGCAATTCTTCCAGGCGGCCCAGCCGATGGCGGTCGCGATCGCGTCGGGCGATGTTGACTATGCCGTGACGGCGATTTCCGGCGGGCTGATCTCTCTCGCCCAGAAGGGTGCCATCAAGGTCATCGGCGGCGCGCTGACGGAGGAGAAGGGCATTGACGGCCAGCAGATCCTGGTTTCCGACGCCGCTTTCAAGGCGGGCGTCACGACCCCGGCCAAGCTGGACGGCAGGAGCTATGGCGTCACCCAGACCGGGTCGTCCTTCCACTATGTAGGCTCGCAGATCGCCAAGCAGGAAGGCATATCGCTCACCTACAAGCCGTTGCAAAAAGTCGGCGCGGTCATCGGTGCGCTGAAGTCCGGGCAGATCGATGCCTGGAACATCGTCCCCCATATCGCGAAGCCGCTGGCCAAGTCGGGCGCGGTTCACATCATCGGCCCGGTCTCCGACTATCTGCCGAACTATCAGGTGACGACCGTCTTCACCTCGGCCAAGAACGCATCCGGGGAGAAGGAACTGACGCAGAACTTCCTGGCCGGTTTCTCGAAGGGCGTCGACGACTACACCGCGGCCATGATCGACAAGACGGGCGGCGACGACGGCGTCAACAACATGGTCGATCTGATCCACAAATACGTCTACACGGACCGCCCACGCGAAAAGGCGGCCCCGTCGATCATCAACGGGACAATGCGCCTGAACAAGGACGCTGCCCTGAACCTGGCTTCCGTTCAGCATCAGTTGGACTGGTTCAAGTCCGAGGGGCTTGTCGATTCCTCCGTCGGCATCGACGATCTGGTCGATACGTCCTACGTCAAAATCATTTCTTAAGTCGGGCAGGAAACGGGGCGGCTCACCGATTGGCCGCCCCGGTCCCGATCCGATACCTATTTTTCGCGGTCTCTATGCAAATCAAACTGGACAGTATCAGCCACTCCTATGGCGATTTCGAGGTGATGCGCGACATCAGCCTGGATATTCCGCATGGCCGCATCGTCTGCATCGTCGGTCCGTCCGGCTGCGGGAAGTCGACGTTGCTTCGTTTCATCGGCGGGTTGGAACGACCGAGCCGTGGACAGGTGCTGCAGATCGGGGACCCGCCGGAAGGCTGCCTCAACCCTCTGACCTATATTTTCCAGGATTTCGCCCTGCTGCCCTGGCGCAGCGTCGCCGGCAACGTTTCCCTGGTGCTGGAGGATCATGGTATTCGCGGCAAGGCGGCGAAGGCGATCATCGACGACGTGCTTTCCCGTACAAATCTGACCGACTTTGCCAAGGCGCTCCCGAAACAGCTTTCGGGCGGGATGAAGCAGCGGGTCGCCATTGCCCGCGCGATGGCCGTGAACCCGGCGGTGATGTTGATGGACGAACCGCTTTCCGCATTGGACAGCCAGACCCGCGAACTGTTGATGGACGACCTGGTGGGACTATGGGAACGGGCGCCTTTCACGGCGGTCTATGTCACCCACAACCTGCACGAGGCGGTTCGCCTCGGTCACTCCATCGTCGTTCTATCGCGGCGGCCCGGACAGATCCGTGAAATCGTCGAAATCGACAAGCCGCTGTCTGAACGGCAGTTCGGCGATGCCGATCTGGACCGGCATCAGAAACATCTTTGGACGCTGATGCGCGAAGAGGCCCGGGCAGCGGATGCGGAGTTGATCCATGTCTGACGAAGCACAGTTGGGTGACGGCAAGACGAATCCGGAGACGAAATCGGTGCGCCTGCGCGGCGGCGGTTTCGCGCCGAAACCCCGACGATGGGTCGGGTTCGCGGTCTTTGCCGTTCTCATCGCGGTCGCGGAATGGGGAACGCAGGCCGGCTGGATTTCGCCGCTGACCCTGCCGAAACCGTCGGACGTATTGGCAACCTTTGGGGAACTCTACGACTCAGGCCTGCTTTTCAAACATCTGGCACCCTCGCTCTCGCGTCTGGCCGTGGGGGCCGTCCTCGGCGTCAGCACCGGCATCAGTGTCGGCATCTTGATCGGATTGTTCTCCTATATCCGTGCCGGTTTGGTGCCGCTTGTCGCCGCGATATTCCCGATCCCGAAGATCGCGCTGCTGCCGCTTTTCGTGATCTGGTTCGGCATCGACGAAGGGTCGAAATACGCGCTGATCGCCTTCGGGACCTTTACACCGACGGTGGTGGCGACCTATGGCGCGGTCGACAACGTGGACCGGACATTGATCCGCATGGGGCAGAGCTTCGGCCTTTCCTGGTTTTCCATCGTCCGCAAGATCGTTCTGCCGGGGGCTATGCCGGGCATCCTTTCCGGTCTGCGCGTCAGTCTGGCCATCGCCATCATCCTGCTGGTCGCGGCCGAGATGCTGGGCGCGGAATACGGTATCGGGGCCTATATCCTTCAGGCGGGCTCGCTTTACGATCTGGAACGTCTCTTCGCGGGCGTCGTTATCCTGTCGCTTCTGGGGGTTATTGTCAGCACGACGATCGGCGTGATTGAGCGGCGTTTGCTGGGGTGGCGCACATGAGCGATCGTTATGAAAGCAGCTATGACGTAATCGTGGCGGGCGGCGGATCCGCCGGTGTCGCCGCCGCCGTCGCCAGTGCCCGCAGCGGCGCCAGGACCTTGCTGATCGAGCGTTATGGATGCCTGGGCGGCGCGGCCACGATGCGGAACGTCGTTACCTATTGCGGGCTCTACACGCTGGGTGATCCGCCGCGCCGCGCTGTCCGTGGCATTGCCGACGAAGTGACCCAGGCCCTGAAGAAGAGGGGCGCGATCACCGACCCGATCCGGCATCGCGGTGTATATGTCGTTTTCGAACCGGAACCGGTCAAAATCGTCCTCGATACGCTGGTTCGTGAGGCGGGCGTGGATGTCATGCATGGCGGTTTCGTCGCCGCGGGGGAACGCCGGGACGGGAAGATGACCTCCATCACCGTCGCCGGGCATGACGGGCTTTCCACTTATGGCGCAAAGGCCTTTGTCGATTGCACGGGCGAGGGCGATCTGGCCGCCTTCGGTGGGGCCTCGACGCGCTATGGCAACGGCGCGGATGTGAACCTCGGTACCCTGGGCACGCGGTTCGGCGGCATCCCGAAAGACCTGAACGTGACCGCTTTGGACCTTGCCAAGGCAGTGGAGGACAAGGGTTTCGCGCCCGGCGAAGTGACCAAGGACCGCAGCGTCGTCGCGCGGCTGCCGGTCTCCGGCGACATGGTGATCTATGTGGCCTCCGCCGATTACGATCCGCGAGATGCCGGCTCGATGTCCGCGGCGGAAGTCTACGGTCGGCGGCAGGCCTGGAACTATCTCGACGCCGTGCGGAGCATTCCCGGTTGTGAACAGGCATATCTCGTTGCGACAGGGCCGGAATTCGGTACCCGTGAATCCCGGCACCTTGATTGCCGTACGCAGCTGACCTGGGCGGATGTGCAGGCAAGGCGGGGCTTCGAAGACTCCATCGCCCTCGGTGCCTGGGGCGCGGAATGGCACGACCGGGGCGACTATACCAGCAGCTTCGACTACGCGCCGGATAAGTCGACTTACGAGATTCCGCTCGGCTGCCTGCACAGCGCGGATACGGCGAACCTTTTCTGTGCCGGACGCCTGGCGGATGGGGACCGTCTGGCCGGGGCTGCGATCCGCGTGATGGGAACGGCCATGGCAACCGGGCAGGCGGCTGGTATCGCGGCAGCGCTTACCGCCGATGGTACCTTCAATGCGCAGGCGGTTCGGGCGCGGCTGCGCCGGAACGGCGCCGTTCTCGACGCGTCGGAAGCGGTAGCCTAATCTCTCCTTCCATTCCAATCCGTTACATCGCGAGGCTGTATCCGTGAGCTACGAGACCATTCTTTTCGAACGTGAAGGCCCTGTGGCTGTCGTCACCCTGAACCGTCCCGAACGCGCCAACGCGATGAACCGGACCATGTTGGAGGAGTTGCTCGACGTATGCGATACGGTCGAGGGAGTGAGCGAGATACGCGCGCTGGTCCTGACCGGGGCGGGCGAGGCTTTCTGTTCCGGTTTCGACCTGAAGGATCAGGCAGCGAACCGACCGCAAGGGGTCGAGCAATGGCGGGATGCGCTGCAGATCGATTTCGATGCGGTGATGCGTTTCTGGAACCTGCCGATCCCGACAGTTGCGGCCGTCCGCGGCCCGGCCCTGGCCGGCGGATTCGAGCTTTCCATGGCCTGCGACATGACGGTTGCGGCGGAAGGGTCGGTGTTCGGGGAACCTGAACTGCGCTTCGGGGCGGGCATCGTCGTGATGTTGCTGCCCTGGCTGGCGGGACCGAAGGCGGCGAAGGAGATCATTCTGCTGGGCCGAGACGACATCTCCGTCGAAAGCGCTTTCGATCTGGGATTGGTCAATCGGATCGTGCCGCCGGGCTGCGACCTGCAGGAGGCAATGGAGATCGCAAACCGCCTGGCCGTGATCGACCCGGTCCTGGTGAAGCAGACCAAGCGGGCGATCAATGCCTCCTATTCCATCATGGGGCTGGACCGGGCCTTGCAGAACGCACTCGATATCGACGTTCAGATCGAAGGGCAGGGCTCGCCGGACAAAACCGAATTCCTCCGCCTCCTGCGGGAAGAGGGGATGAGGGCGGCCCTGAAATGGCGCGACGCCCGTTTCGGGGATGGCGGTTAAGTAATCCGCTTTTCCTAATATCGCATCGTTGTCAGAACAGAGACGGGTTCAAGGGTGAGGCGGCCGTAAGACCGCCATCCGCCGTCAAGGTCTGACCCGTAACGAAATCGGCCTCTCCGGTGGCCAACCAAACCGCGATCTTCGCAATATCCTCCGGTTTACCGAAACGCCTAACGGGATGGCGTTGTAGGGCGTCTTCTTTCGCCCTGGCAGGGTTGCCGGCGAGCGCAAATCCGGCTTCCGCCATTTCCGTCATGATCCAGCCAGGACAGATCGTGTTGCACCGAATTCCCTGCGGACCATGATCTACCGCAATGGAGCGGGTGAGGCCGTGAACGAAGGCCTTGCTGGCATTATAAAGCGCCATTGATGGATCTGCGGCAAACGCGGAGATCGACCCGATATTGATGATGCTTCCTCCATTCTGCGCCGCGAAAATGGGAATAGCCGCCCTGCACATGTTGAATACGCCTTTGGCGTTTGCGCCCATCAGAAGATCCCAATCGGCATCGCTGGTATCAGGTACGGTCCGCTCAATCTGAATGCCGGCATTGTTGACCAGGATCGTGGGGGCGCCGAAGCAATCCTCCGTTTCAGCGATCAGGCGCGCGCAATCGTCGGAATTGGAGACATCGGCGATGCTCCAGCCGATCTGATCATCCATCCCGTCAGGCCGGGTGCCGCGTCCGCAGGTCATGACATTGGCGGAGGCAGCGCTGAACGCGGACACGATCGCGGCGCCGATCCCACGGCGTCCGCCAGTTACGATAGCCGTCCGTCCCGCGAGAGCCCCACTAGTGTTTCCCATTCCTCGTATCCGATTCAAATCCGCATTTGCTGAACCTGGGCGCTGAGGCCGCCGTCGAGAACCCAGAGTTGTCCACTCGCATATCGCGCTTCGGCGGAAGCGAGCCAGTTCACGAGATTGGCAATGTCCTCCGGCGTGCCGTAACGGCGCATGGGGTGCACATCCCGTACCGCGTTTTGCAAGGTATCGATGTCGCCGTTGTCCTTGAAAAAGCTCTGTAGCATCGGCGTGTCGACATAGCCGGGACAGATGGCGTTGACCCGAATGCCTTCCGGCCCGTGATCGCAAGCCATTGCGCGGGTCAGGGCATGAACGGCACCCTTGGTCGCGCAGTAGGCGGCAAGACCGGGATCGGCAATGAAACCGTCATAGGATCCGAAGTTGATGATCCCTGCGTCGGTTCCTCGGCGCAATCGCGGCAAGGCGGTTTTCGACATCAGGAACATGGCGGTGACATTGATCGCAAAGATACGGTTCCATTCCTCCAATGAGGTATGCTCAATCGTTTTCTCGATTTCTATCCCTGCGGCATTCACCAATATATCGATCGGGCCATCGGGCAGTCCGGCAAAGAAATTCTGAATGGCTTGTTCGTCGGTCACGTCTAGTTCATGTGCGAGGACGCCTTGCGGCATCGGCCGATCGAGATTGGCGACATCGCACGCATGAACCGTTGCCCCTTCCTTGGCGAACCTCGCGCAGATTGCAGCGCCAATGCCGCCGCACCCGCCCGTCACCACGGCCGTTTTGGCCGCTAACATCCCTGTCATGCCCGTTCTCCAGAATAGGCGCCCAACAGAAGGCCGTGAAAATGGTGAAGGGCGTGTTCCGACAACCCTGAGCCATTGGGGTCGCTGACAATGCGCCCTTGTTCAAAGACAGGCGTATCCATGCCGCGCTGGACTGACTCGCAAAGTGCAATATCTTCCGGTTGAAGTACCTCGTCGATGTATCGGATAGCGTCCATCTCGGCTTCGTTCGGTGTCGGTTCCTCAAGATAGAAATCATAGGTTTCGATCGTCCGGTTAACGTCGACCGGGATCACGTTTAAGACCAGGAAGTTTCCGCGGCCCGGATATCTCATCAGGCAGGTGTTCGGCCAAAGCCACCAGACCGCGTGATCCCGGACCGTCGCGCCTTCGACGGAATAGGCCGAATTCACGGATCGGCCTGCTTCGGCCATATGGCTGGAATAGATGCCATGCGTGGTCACCTTGTAGGTGTCCATGTCCACGAGCGTCACGAAATCCTTGTGCGCGATATGGCAGTGATAACATTCCAAGAAATTGTCGATGACATTCTTCCAATTCGATTTGATGTCATAGGTCAATCGATGCGCGAATGTCAGGCGGTTCACATCGGGAGCGAACCTTCGGATTTCGTCTTCGAGTCCATCGGATTGCTCAGAAAGCGATGCGGCGCCGGTGTCCAGATTGACATAGATGAAACCGCAGAAAGTCTCCACAGCGATACTGTCGAGGCAGACATCGTCCAACTGAAAATTCTCAAGAGGACCAGTTTCTCGGGCCGCCCGCAGTTGGCCCGTTAGGTCGTAGGCCCAGCCGTGATAGGGACAGACCAGCGTTCGACGCAAGCTGCCAGAGCCTGTCAGGAGATGATGCGCACGATGCTTGCAGACGTTGTAAAAGGCACGCACAGCACCGTCATGATCACGCAAGACGAAAATCGGCCGGCCGGCGATTTCGGCGGTTACATAGGACCCGGGCTGGCGCAACCGCTCCTCGTGGCATACCCATTGCCATGAGCGTGCGAATACGGTCTTTAGTTCGTGTTTCAACCATTCGGGTCGAGTATAGGCGTCGGCGTGCAGGGACATGGTATCCAAGGGATTGTCAGTATAGCCCCGGTGGATACGCTGGACGTCTTCCTGACCGATTGTTGCCTGCTCGCTGGTGGCCATGCCGAGCTCCTCACGGTTCCGACGTTAGTATCGTCGGACTATACGGTCGAATGCTTGGTAAAATATGTCAAAAATGGCCATCTATCTGTGTTTTTTGGTCGGAATCGGGTGCATGGGCCACGGTCGATACTCGAACGGAATACGTCCTTCGATGCGGTCCTCGCGCGGTGATTTACCAAACCGAACCCGATAGGCCTTTGAGAAATACTCCGTATTTTCAAAGCCGCAGGCAATCGAGACCGATAGAATGCTCATCTCGGTTTGTGTGATGAGCGATCGTCCGCGATCCAGCCGAATGTTCCGGTAATATTGCACCGCTGTTTGGCCGGTGTGCTGGGTGAACAATCGACTCAATTGCCGCTGCGACAACCCGAGTTCTTTGGCGAGATCGGGGACAGGTATGGGTGTTTCGAGATTCTGTTCCATCAACTGGATTGCATGACGCAGTTTGTCCGGTGTCGTCCTACCAATCGGGACTCGATTGGTGAGGTTCTGACGTTCACCAGGTTCTCTGATACGTTCATGGAGCAGGTAACGCGCCGAAGCGTTAGCCAGGGCGTCGCCGTGATCCTCGCGCAATATATGAAGGGCGAGGTCGGCGGAAGCCTCGCCGCCCGCGCAGGTCAGTATCTTGTTGTGAACAGTCAGTAGTTCTTCCGTACATTCAATGTCGGGATAGAGTTCACGGAAGGCGTCGATATGTTCGTAATGCGTCGCAACGCGCCCGCCCGCGAGCAATCCGGCATGCGCGATCAGGTAAGCTCCTGTGTCCAGGCCGCAGACACGCAGACCTTGCCGGCCCCAAGAGCGGATCGGGCCGACTATTGTTTCCTGGTCATAGAATGCCTCCGGTGTCCAACTGGACGACACGACACCAATATCCGCAGCCCATCCAGAAAGTGCCGAGAGGTCCTCCGTGCTGATCGCTACACCGTTGCTGGCGCGTTCTTGTTCACCGGATGAAGAGAATAACCGCCATTGGTACAAAGACTCGCCACTCAAATAATTAGCTGCTCTGAATGGGTCCAAGAAAGCGAAGGTCGCCAGCACATTGAAGTTCGGCAGGACCAGGACAGCGATACGCATCCGAGTGTCGCGCTTTTTCCGTTTCGAAGCCGATTTCCTATCCGAAGGTGGGCCGTCCAATCGGTGGCAGGTCGCGTTCCATTGCCGCGCCGATCCGTAGCACCGTTCCTTCGTCGTGACCCCGGCCGACGACCTGCATGCTGGTCGGCAGTCCCTGGGCGTTGAGCGAGATCGGCAGGCTGAGGCCGCACATTTCCAGGAAGTTGAACGGCCGCGTGAAATAGCCGGGCGTGGTCGATTGATCGGCATCCGCGACCGGGCAGGCGACCGCCGGTGCACCCGGCGTCAGCAGGGCGTCGAAACCCTTCATGGCGTGCGTGAATTCCGCGGTCATGGCCTTGCGCTTCTCCAGGCTGCGGACATATTCCCAGGCCGCCAGTTTCTTGCCGCCCATCATTCGGGCCCGGACGTCCTCATCCATCGGGGCCTTCGGATCGTCGTAATAAGCGCCGTGATTCTGATAGCCTTCAACGGCGATGATCATGCCGTTCATCGCTGCCAGATCGCCGTAGCCGAAGGGAGCATTGAAGACTTCAATGATCGCCCCCAACGCCTTCAGGCGGTCGACCGCCATGTCATAGGCCTCCAGAATGTCGGCGTCGCAGACGGCGCGTTCCGCATCGTTCATCACGCCGAGCGTCAGGCCCCGGACGCCCTTGTCCAGTTCGCCGTAGAACCCGTCGCCGTTCGCGGCCTGCTCTTCCATGACCCAGCCTTCACGGCCCAGCATCACCTCATAGAGGATGACGGCGTCCCGCACGGTCTGAACGATAGGTCCGGGGGTGTCGAGGGTCTGCGATAACGGCATGATGCCGTCGAGCGGCAGTTGGTTGGCGGTGACCTTCAAGCCGACGATGCCGCAGAAGGAGGCGGGCAGGCGGACCGAGCCGCCGGTATCGCTGCCGATGGCGCAGGCGGCAAGCCCGCCGGAGACCGCCGCCGCGGAACCCGATGAGGACCCGCCCGGAACCCGATGCACGTCCATATCCCAGGGATTATAGGGCGTGCCCATCAGCTGGTTCGTCCCCCAGCCGCCAAATGCGCATTCCACCGTCTTGGTTTTGCCGAGGATGATGCCGCCCGCGCCGGTCAGGCGTTTCACCATCGTGCCGGTTGCGGGGGAAACACGGTCGAGCATTGCCTTGGACCCGAAGGTCGTGACCGTGCCTTCGACGTCGAAGATATCCTTCAGGCCGAAGGGAATGCCATGGAACGGGCCGATCACGGACCCGGCGGCAAAGGCCTTGTCGGCCGCCTCGGCCGCCTGCATGGCTTTTTCCGCCCAGACGGCCTGAAAGGCGCCGATGGCGGTGTCGTGTTTCTCAATCCGGTCGAGATAGGTCCGGGTGGCCTGGCTGGGACGAAGCGTGCCTTCCCGATAGGCCTTGGCAATGCCGGCGATCGTGTCCAGCGGTGAAAGTGGTTTTACCTGCGGCATGCGATCCCCCCGGGCCGTTGTCTCGTTCTGTTATGTCAGGCGACGTCCTCCGCTTGCCATTCCCTGCCGGGGATGGCGGCCAGAAGCGCCTTCGTATAGTCGTGCTGCGGGTCGCCGAAGAGTTCCGCGGTCGGCCCGATCTCCACCACCTTTCCGTATTGCATCACCGCGACACGGTCACAGACCTGAGCTGCAACGCGCAGATCATGGGTAATGAAGACCATGGAAAGGTTCATCTGTTTTCGGATCTTGTCCAGCAGTTCCAGAATTTGCGCCTGGATCGAAACATCCAGCGCCGAGACCGGCTCGTCCGCGATCAGGATATCCGGCTCCAGGGCAAGCGCCCGGGCGATGCCGATGCGTTGCCGCTGACCGCCTGAGAATTCGTGCGGAAAACGGTCGAAGGCGCTGGCCTCGAGACCGACGATGGAGATCAGCTCCTTCGCGCGGGCATAGGCTTCGTCCTTCGCGACGCCCTGCAAAATCGGCCCCTGGGCAATGATCTGGCCGACGCGTATCCGCGGGTTGAGCGAGGCGAAGGGGTCCTGGAAGACCATCTGCATGCGCCGGCGCAACGGCCGCATATGGTTCCGGTCCAGCTTGGTGATTTCCTGATCGCCGATATAGATCTCGCCCTCGTCGACATCGATCAGGCGGATCAGACAGCGGGCCATGGTGGATTTACCCGACCCGCTTTCCCCGACGATGCCCAGGGTCTCCCCGCGATGGACCTCGATGCCGACATCGTTGACCGCATGGACGACGCGGGACTTCTTGCCGAAGAAGCTGAAACGGCTGGACCCGCCGAAGGTCTTGCGCAACGCATGGGCGGACAACACGCTCTCCTTCGACCTTTCACGCGCGGGACGGGGTTTCAGTTTGGGAATCGCGGCGATCAATCCCTGGGTATAGGGATGTTTCGGTGCGTTCAGCACCTCGTCCACCGTCCCCATTTCCACCAGCTTGCCGTATTGCATGACGGCGACACGGTCGGCGATATCCGCAACAACGCCGAAGTCGTGGGTGATGAACAGCACGCCGGTATGGTGTTGATGCTGCAGATCCTTGATCAGCTTCAGGATCTGCGCCTGGGTCGTCACGTCCAGCGCGGTGGTCGGTTCGTCCGCGATCAGGATCTTCGGCTCAAGCGCGAGAGCCATGGCGATCATCGCACGCTGACGCTGGCCGCCGGAAAGCTCATGCGGATAGGCGCGCATGATATGGGCCGGGTCCGGCAGATTGACGTCGGTGAGAAGCTGCAGCGAGCGCGCCGACCGTTCTTTGGCGGGCATGCTGACATGGAAACGGAAGATCTCGTCGATCTGGTCGCCGATCCGCATCACCGGGTTCAGGGCGGTCATCGGTTCCTGGAAGATCATCGAGATCTCGTTGCCTCGAATGTCCCGCAACCGTTCCGGCGTCACCTTGGTGACATCCTCGCCGAGGAAGTTGATCTGCCCGTCGCCGACGCGCACCTTCGGTCCCGGCAGCAGCCCCATCACCGCCCGGGCGGTCAGGGATTTCCCCGATCCGCTTTCCCCGACGATGCAGAGCGTTTCGCCGGGGCTGAGATCGACCGATATGTCCTCCACCGCATAGCGGCGGTCCGCGCCTTCGGGCAGCAGGATTGAGAGGTTCCGGATGTCGAGTAGTTTCTGGCTCGCGGTATCGCTCATTGGCGTTCCCTCAGGCGCGGGTTCAAGGCGTCGTTCAGGCCTTCGCCGACAAGATTGATGGCAAGGACGGTGATCAGAATCGCGACCCCGGGGAAGGTGCAGACCCACCAGGCCGACCGCAGCATCGTGCGCCCGGCGCCGATCTGGAAGCCCCAACTCATGATGTTCGGATCGCCGAGCCCAAGGAAAGCGAGGCCGCTTTCGATCAGGATCGCGGTCGCGACCATCAGCGAGCCGACAACGATGATCGGGCTGACGCAATTGGGCAGGATTTCCCGCAGCATGATCTGGATGTCGCCCATGCCGAGCGTATGGCAGGCCTGAACGAATTCCCGGTTTTTCAGCGCCAGGAATTCACCTCTGACAAGCCGCGCGACCCCGGGCCAGGACACCACCGTGATGGCGATGACGATGCTTTCGATCGACGGTTTCATGATCGCGACCAGCAGGATGGCGAAGACGAAGGACGGGATCGTCTGAAACATCTCGGTCACGCGCATCAAGGCGTCGTCGATCTTGCCGCCGTAATAGCCCGACAACGCCCCGAAAATGACGCCGATGAAGACCGCGGCAACCGTTGCGACAAGGCCGATCAGGATCGAGGTCTTGGCCCCATGGGCGATACCGGATGCAACGTCACGGCCCAGCGAGTCGCTGCCCAGCAGGAAACCGTTGGTGCCGGGGGGCGACAGCGGCTTGCCCGCCAGGCGGAACGGGTCGTCGGGATAGAAGAGGCTGGCGAAAACAGCCATCAACAGGACGAGCATCAGGATGATCATGCCGAGCACGGCCTGACGATTGCGGGAGAAGCGTTTCCAGAAGCTCATCACGCCACCTCGATACGCGGGTCGAGGAAGCTGTAGATGACATCCACGATCAGGTTCACGACCACGACCAGCACGGACGAGATCAGGAAAATTCCCAGCAACAGATTGAGGTCGCGGGCGAAAAGGGATTCGAACGCCAACATGCCGAGGCCGGGCCAGGCGAAGACCGATTCAACGATGACCGATCCACCGATCAGCGCGCCGACCTGGACACCGGCCATGGTGACGACGGGCAGCAGGGCATTGCGCAGGACATGCACGAAGGTGATGCGCCTTTCGGTCAGGCCCTTGGCCTTCGCGGTCACCACATAGTCCTGACCATATTGCTCCAGCATCGAAGCCCGCATCATGCGCGTGTAAAGCGCCAGATAGAACAGGGACAGGGTTATCGTCGGCAGGACCAGATGATGGGCGATGTCGACCACGCGGTCCCAACCTTCATAGAAGGCGGCGATGTTTTCCATGCCGCTGGTCGGGAACCAGCCCAGATTGATCGAAAAGACGACGATCATCATCAAGCCGACCCAGAACAGCGGGGTCGCATAGGTGATCAAGGCAAAGATCGAAATCGCCGTGTCCTTCCAGGTGTTCAGGTTGATCGCCGCCAGCAGGCCCAACAGGATGCCGAAGCCAACCGCCATGACGATCGTGCAGGTCATCAGCAGCAAGGTCGGCCAGAAACGGTCCAGGATCAGTTCGGCGACCGGCATGTCATGTCGGAATGAGTAACCGAGGTCGAGAAACGCGACATTCTTCAAATAGACCAGCAATTGTACCGGCAAGGGTTTGTCCAAGCCGAACTTGGCCCGCAATTCCGCCATGTATTCCGGCGTCGCGGAACCGGCTTCCCCGGCAAGCACGTCGACCGCGTCGCCTTCCGCCATGTTCAAAAGGAAAAAATTCAAGACGATGATTGCGATGATGATCGGGATGCCTTGCAGCAGTCGCCGAAGCACATAACGCAGAATTTTCGTGGATCGGTTCATCGGTGGAATACAGCCCCGTTCAGGCGAAATTTATCATTATTGGAAACGTCAGGGAAAATTGGGCACGGATACGGGGAGCGCCACGCGATCACGCGGCGCCCCCCGAACCGAAACGCGTTCTACTCGAGCCAACCTTCGGCGAAGGAGCCGTACGGACCCATGGCGGAACCGTAAACACCCTTCAGCTTGGTGTTGTAGACAGTCAGGAACTGCATCTCGAACAGGTTCACGACCGGCATGTCTGCCGCCAGGATCTCCTGAATTTCCTTATAGGTCGCCGCACGCTTTGCCGCGTCCGGTTCTTTCGCACCGGAATCCAGCAGCGCGTCCAGCGTCGGGTTGCTGTAGCGCGAGGAGTTCACGAAATGCGTGCCCTGACGGATCTGATCCGTGCCGTAGTGGCGGTGAACGCCCAGCACGGGGTCGGGCAGCTGGTAGAAGTAGTTCAGGTTCATGACGAAGTCGTAGTTGTGATAAACACGCTTCAACCATGTCGGAACGTCTTCGTAGCGCAGTTCGATCGCGATACCGATATCGCCCAGGGCCTGTTTCAGGTACTCCCCGGCACGGCGCCAGTCTTCGCCATAGGGAATGACGTCCAGGATCGCCTTCATGCGAACGCCGTCGCCATCCGGCTTGTAGCCGGCATCATCCAGGATCTTTTTCGCGGCTTCTACGTCACCTTTCGCCGGGTAATTCGGCATTGGCTGATACAGGCCGGTTGCGGCGAAGCTGCTGGACAGCGCGCTTGTGGCCGGCTTTCCGTAACCGAAGAAGATCGTATCGATCATGAACTGACGGTCGATGGCGTTGGAAATCGCACGGCGGACGGCCGGGTCGGTGAACGGGCCTTCCTTGGTGTTGAATTCCAGCAGGGCCATCGGGTTGATCATCGAATAACCGTCGGTCGTGACGTCGATGTCATCACGGTCACGAAGGCGCACGGCGTCGATGTTCGGAATACCGTTATAGCCGGTATACAGGACTTCGCCGTTTTCCATGGCCGCGGTCCGGGTCGAGGCGTCCGGGACGAACCGGGCAACCACACGGTCCACATGCGGCAGACCTTCTTTCCAGTAGGCTTCGTTCTTGTCGAGCCGGATATACTGGCCCTTTTTCCATTCGGTGAATTTGAATGGGCCGGTGCCTACCGGGTTGTTGGCCAGATCGGCGCTCTTGATATCAGTGCCTTCCAGAAGGTGCTTCGGCACGATGGGCGATTCATACCCTGACAGCGCGCGCAGCATGTAGGGCGCCGGGTTCTTCAGGTTGAACACCGCGGTTACGTCATCCGGCGTGTCGATGCTCTCAACTTCACGGAACGAGTTCGGGCCGCGCGGATGAACCTTGGACAGGACTTCCATGACGGTGAATTTGACATCTGCCGAGGTGAAGGGCGTGCCGTCGTGCCAGGTTACTCCTTCCTGCAGCGTGAAGGTGACGGTCTTGCCGTCGGCACTGACGTCGACGCTCTTCGCCAGGACCGGCACCATCTTGCCTTCGTTGTCGTAGTCGAAGAGACCTTCGTAGATTTTCGGTGCGACAAGTCCGATCGGTCCGGAAGTCGAAACATAGGAAGCCAGGGTGGGCGGTTCAGGTTGAGCCAAATAGACCAACGTTCCGCCGTCTGTTTGTGCAAGTGCGGTAACGCTGCTTGCAACGATTGAGGATGCCAGAATGGCACCCTGGATGAACCTTTTCATAACGACACTACCCCTTGTGTTACAGCGAAGCGGAAAGCGTCAGAGAATTATCTAGGGGTGTCAATTAGTTTCGGAAAAAACGCAATTATTAGAAAACGCTAAAATAAAAATGTTACACTTTAGAATCCTTCCATTACTTGGTTTCCTAGTCTTAAATACTTACGATAGTACTTGATTTCGATGACTAGAAATATTCGCAAAAATCAAAACACAAAAAAGGGAATTAAAGATTATGATGCGGTGCACAAATTTCTGAAGCCCGAAACGATGCTATCGAACCGGAAATGTCATTGGAGAAATCCATCGTTGGGTGCGACGTCCCGTAGCAGATATTGGACAGGTAAAAACACCTTCCGCGAATGACAGTGCGCTGCGGCTGACGCATGCTGTCGTGGCAAAACGCGGGGGGAGGGTCCGCCCGCCACCACTTGACGGAGGAAAAATGAGCGAAGGAAAAATCTCCGCTCTGCCGGTACCTGAAACGGAAGCGTTGGATGAAGACCTGCGGAAGTATTTCAGGATTTGCGAAGAGAAACTTGGCCTCGTGCCCAACGTTTTGCGAGTCTATGCGTTCAAACCGAACCGCCTGCGCCGTTTCATTGATAGCTATAACGAGATCATGCTCGGCGACGATAGCCCGTTGACCAAGCTGGAACGGGAAATGATCGCGGTGACGGTCTCGGCTTGCAATCGATGTTTCTATTGCCTCGTAGCGCATGGACAGCAGGTACGGGCTTTATCGGGCGACCCGATACTTGGCGAACATATCGCACTGAATTACCGGACGGCGCCGCTTGAACCGCGACAGCGTGCGATGCTCGATTATGCGTGGAAGCTGACGGAAAAGCCGGCGGAGGTCGGAGAGGCGGACCGAACGGCTTTGCGGGAAGCCGGATTTGACGACTCGGCGATTTGGGACATCACGGAAACGGCATCCTTCTTCAACTACACCAACCGGATGGCGCATGGGGTGGATATGATGCCGAACGCGGACTATCACGGAATGGACCGCTAGGGCGGGATACCGATAAGCGGCTTTTTTTCGGGAATGCCCGGCGAGCCGCGAATAGGGGGATTTCATGACGACGTATGTGGACGGATGGGGCAACGACTGGACCGCTGCCTCCGGCGAGGCGGCGGCCGGGCTGCAGGAGACTATTCTCAATTATCTGGGCATGAGCGTTGAAACCGGCGATCGCCTGAAAGACACGTTCGGCCACGACCCTGCGATGCCGATGGCGCATGTTCTGAAAGGCTATTTCGGTAAGTTCTTCGCCACCGAGAAGATGGAGGCCATGGCGGTCGGCGCCTTGGCGGATGTGCGTCGCATAGCGTCCGAAGGATCCGTGACGCCGCAGGAAAATCTGCATATCGATGCCCTGGCGGCCTGGATCCGCGGCGATATGGAAGGGGCGATCGCTTTGTGGGAACGCATCCTGCTCGACCATCCCCTGGACGTCATGGCGGCCAAGCTCGTGCAATATTGCCAATTCTATCTCGGCGACGGGCCGGCGATGCGGAACAGCCTGGCGCGTGTGATGTACGCCTGGAACGAAGAGGTGCCGGGATACGGCTTCATCCTCGGATCCTATGCGTTCGCGTTGGAGGAATCAGGCGTCTACGATCGCGCAGAGGCGGCCGGGCGGCGCGCGGTGGAAATCAATCCCGCCGATATCTGGGCTGCGCATGCCACGGCTCATGTGCTTGAGATGCAATGCCGCTCGGCAGAGGGCGAGAGCTTCATGGCAGCGTTGGAGCCGCATTGGGGCAAGATCCACAACTTCAAACACCACGCCCAATGGCATAGGGCGCTCTTCATGCTCGACATGGGCCGGTATCAGGACTGCCTTGCCCAATATGACGCAAAGGTCTGGACAGAGGTTGCCGGTGATTACCTGGACATATCGAACGGCGTTGCGCTGCTCTGGCGTTTGCAGGAAGAGGGCATCGATGTGGGCGATCGCTGGCGCTTGCTGGCGGATCTCTCCGCCGAGCGGACGGAGGAGCACAAGCTGGCCTTCGCCGATGCCCATTTTCTGGCGGCATTGTTGAATGCGGGAGAGCGCGAACAGGCGGAGGAAATGCGGGCCTCAATGGAACGCTACACCCACAAGAAAGAAACGCAGGCACGGGTCACCAAGCAGGTCGGCCTGGCAATTGCCGACGCCTTCCTGGCAATCGATGCCGGCAAGCCCGGCGATGCGGTCGACAAACTGTATCCCGTCCGGGACAGGGTCCGTCTGCTCGGCGGCAGTCATGCCCAGCGGGATTTCTTCGACCGGCTTTTGGTCCGGGCGGCTTTGTCCGCCGGGCGTCATGCCGAGGCGCGTCATGTCCTGTCCGAACGGCTTGAAAACCGCCCGAATGCGCGTTGGAACTGGTCGCGGTTGGCCAATCTGGAGGCCTCGGAAAGCAATGCCGCGGCCGCCGCGCAGGCGCAGGCCCGGGCCGATGCCTTGATGGCGGCCTGATCGGCACGATATCTGGGGCATCGGGCGAAGGTTATAGGAAGAGGAATAATGATGCGGGCGATCGGCCGCTTTTTCATTTGGCTATTGGCCGGTATCGGCTTTGTGACGACCGTTTCCGTTATTGCCGGCATCGTCGTTCTGGTGACGCAAGCGCCGCGTCAGGCGGTTGTGCCCGAACGCACGGTCCTCTGGCTCGATCTCAACCAGCCGATCGTCGAGAAACCGGTTCAGACGCTCTTCGGAAAAACGGTCGGCGTCACCATGATTGATATGGTCGCCGCCCTGGACAGGGCCCGCATGGATGACCGCATTCAGGGCGTGGTCGCCGTCATGGGCGGGGTGCCGATCAGCATGGCCCAAGCGCAGGAGCTCGCCGATTCCATCCGGGCTTTTCGCGCCTCCGGCAAGTTCACCTTGGCCTATGCGGAAGATCTCGGGTCGGTTTGGAACGGCACTGTCGACTACCTGCTGGCCGGTGCTTTCGAGGAATTGTGGCTCCAACCCTCCGGCGGTGTCGGACTGGCCGGTCTGGCTTTGGAGACGCCTTTCTTCCGGGGCGCCTTTGAAAAGGTCGGCGTGTCACCGCAATTCGAGCAACGTCATGAATACAAGGGCGGGATCGATCCTTTCGTCGAAACCGGCATGACGCCGGCGATCCGCGAATCCTTCCGCACGATGCTTTCGAGTTGGACGGATCAGCTCCGCAACGCTTACCGGCAGGATGGGCGGCTTGGTCCGGGCAGCACCATCGAGGCGATGTTCGATGGCGGGCCGTATCTGGCCGAGGAAGCCCTGGCGCGCGGCCTGGTCGACAGGCTGGCCTATTGGGACGAGGTGGAAACCTTCCTCGATGAGAAGGTCGGGCAGGACGCGGAGTCCCTGTCGCCGGCGCAGTACAACATGGCGGCCGCCGTAGAGCGGGAACTGCCGGTTGAGGCGCCGCGGATCGCCCTCGTCTATGGTGAGGGCGCGATTCTTCCAGACCAGCCGGCGGAGAACACCTTGTTCGGCGCCCGTGGTTTCGCCCCCTATGATGTCGCCGATGCCCTGGCAGACGCGTTGGAGGACGACAGTATCGATGCGGTGGTTTTCCGGGTCGACAGTCCCGGTGGGGCCTATGGCCCGTCCGACGCCGTCTGGCGGGAGGTTGCTCGCCTGCGCGCCGCCGGCAAGCCGGTCGTCGCCGTCATGGGCTCCGTCGCTGCGAGCGGCGGCTATTTCGTCTCCATGCAGGCGGACAAGGTGCTGGCCCAGCCCGGCACGATCACCGGTTCCATCGGTGTCTATTCCGGGAAATTCGCGACCACGGGCCTTTGGGAGAAATTGGGCATCCGGTGGGAGCGCGTTCGCGTCGGCCAAAACGCCGCGATCTGGAGCGGAATTTCGGAATTCTCCGAAAGCGAGCGGGAACGGTTTCGGGCCGGCGTCGATTTCGTCTACGACGATTTCACGGGCAAGGTGGCTGCCGCCAGAAACCTGTCGCCCACGGCACTCGATGCCGCCGCGCGCGGCCGGATCTGGACCGGTCAGGATGCTTTGAGGGTGGGGTTGATCGACGGGTTCGGCGGATTGCTGGAAGGGGTCGCCCAGGCGAAGGAACTGGCCGGGTTTGACCGCGCGGTCGAAGCTGAAATCGTGGTCCTGCCGCAGGAACCGACGCCGTTTGAGCGGTTGGAGAAAATGCTCGAAGGCGGCGACCCGTTCGCTCAGGTTTCCACGCTGTTCTCCGTGCCGGATTTGATCGGCGTGCTCGGATTTCGCGGCCTGAATGCCTACGGCCTGCCGCCCATGCCGATAAACGGGGTCTCGGCGCATATGCCTGTCTTCAGGCTCTCAAGATAGATTGGCGGGGAAGGGGGGAAAGATGACGGTGGAGGATTTTATCCGATCGATCGACGGGACGGCACCGCCGCCCGGGCTTTCCCTGCCTCTGCAGGCCCTATGGTGGGATCGGAAGGGAGATTGGGAAAAAGCCCATTCCTGCGCCCAGGACGAACCCGATTCGAATGGTTCCTGGGTGCATGCCTACCTTCACCGTGTGGAAGGCGATCTCGGTAACGCGGGATACTGGTATAGCCGCGCCGGCCGGACCGCGCATTCCGGTGCCTTGCAACAAGAATGGGATGAAATTGTTAGCCATTTACTGGCGCTGGGCTGAGTAAGGGCCCAATATCCTCCTTGTACGAAGGATCTGAACTGATGAGGGGGTAGGCATGGCCGAGCTTGTTGAAATTCCGGCGCGCGGCGGGAAGGCAGCGCGATTGAAGAAGGGCCAAGCCCTGAAAATGATCAACACGCACGGTCATCAGGTCATCGATACCTGGGCTTTCAACGCCGAGGACCTTGGTGAGTTCATGTCGATGGAGCATTTGCGCGCAATGCTCTGCACCATTTTCCCGAAACAGGGCGACTATTTATATACGAACCAGCGCCGTCCGATCTTGTTGCTGGAAGAAGATACCTCGCCCGGAATCCACGATACGCTGATGGCGGCCTGCGACGTCCACCGCTACCAACTGCTTGGCTGCACCGACTATCACGAGAATTGCACCGACAACCTGTCGGCCTGCATGAAGGAATTGGGATTGTCGGTCCCGGAAACGCCGTCCCCGCTGAACATGTGGATGAACATCCCGGTCGCGGATGGCGGCGCGACCAGTTGGGAACCGCCGGTGTCCAAACCCGGCGATCATGTCCTGTTGCGGGCCGAGATGGATTGCATCGTCGCGATGTCCGCCTGCCCGCAGGATATTATTCCCGTCAATGCCGGAAACCCGGTTGAAGCGCATTTCGAAATTTTGGACTGAGTAACGCAAGAGTAGGGTCCGTCGGCGCAAACAGTCAGCGTCGTCGAATGGGTGGAGTGATATTGACCTTTACGTAAACGTAAACTATCCCTTGTTGCATCGCTGCGGCCCGTTTACAGCGGTGCGAAAATGGCGAAACGTTTTGGACGGGGCCGGGTTCCAGCGCATAGTGAACATGACGCGGATGGCCACGGCTCAAGCCGATGAGCGGCCCGAAAAGAGGACCGGCCGGGTTTAACCGCCCTACGCGGCCCGATCCTGACGCAACGGTCGTCGACCGGCGGAAACAGGGTTTGGTCGCCAGGGGACCGAATAGCAGGGAGACGATGATGCCTACATTACTGTTGACCGGCGCGAGCCGAGGAATCGGCCGTGAATTGCTCAACCAGTACAAACAGGATGGATGGTCGGTGATTGCCGCCTGCCGGGATCCTGGCGCCGTCGGCGATATCGGTGCGGATCAGGTGCTTCCGTTGGAAGTGACGTCCGAAGTCAGCATCAAGGCTTTGAAAAAGACGCTCGGCGATACCCCGGTCGACGTACTTTGGAACAATGCCGGCGTCTATCTCGACAAGGGGATGAACCTCTCCGAAACCGCCGCAGACCTTTGGTCGGAAAGCTTTGCGGTAAACACCATCGCGCCGCTGCGCATCGCCCATGCCTTTGCCGCTAATGTTGCCGGGTCTGGGAAGAAGACGATGGCTTTCACGTCCAGCCGGATGGGATCGATCGGCGACCTCGGCGGGGCCTCGAGCGCCTATGCTTATCGGTCGTCCAAGACCGCCTTGAACATGGCGGCGGCCATTCTGGCGAATGATTTGCGCGACCGCGGTGTGAAGACCGTCGTGCTGCATCCGGGCTGGGTCCGGACGGATATGGGCGGCCCGTCAGCCGATATCGATACGGCGACAAGCGCCGGCGGCATGAAAAAGGTCGTCGATAACCTGACCGACGCGCAGTCGGGTGGGTTCTTCAATTACGACGGCAAGACCTGGCCCTGGTGACGGGGTTGGACGAAATCGGTGTGAAGCGGAATTGACCCTGGTATAGGGCGATTTGGGAGAAGCCGGATGTTGCTTACCGAAGAACAGCAGATGATCACGGACATGGCGCGCGATTTCGCGGCCAACGAGTTGCAGCCGAATTCCCCGACCTGGGACAAGGAGCACAAGTTTCCGGCCGAGGCTTTGGCCAAGATGGGCGAACTTGGCCTTATGGGCATGCTTGCTCCCGCCGAGTATGACGGCGCCGGAACCGATTATGTGTCCTACGCCGCCGCGCTGGAACAGATCGCTTGGGGCGACGGGGCATGCTCGACGATCATGAGTGTCCACAACTCCGTCGGCTATATGCCGATCCTGCGCTACGGCACGGAGGAACAGAAGCAGCGCTTTGTGCCGCCGATGGCGCGCGGCGAAAGCATCGGAGCCTTCTGTTTGACCGAACCGCATGCCGGGTCGGATGCTTCGGCAATCCGCACACGGGCGAAGAAGAGCGGTAACAAATGGGTTCTGAACGGGGCCAAGCAGTTCATCACATCCGGCAGCAACGCCAAGGTCGCGATCGTCTTCGCGGTCACCGATCCCGATGCGGGCAAGAAGGGGATCTCCGCCTTCATCGCGCCGACCGATACGCCCGGTTACACGGTTGCGAGTGTCGAGAATAAGTTGGGGCAGAATGCGTCCGATACCTGTCAGATCATCTTCGAGGACATGGAACTGACGCCCGATCTGATGCTGGGTGAGGAAGGGCAGGGCTATAAGATCGCGCTGTCGAACCTGGAGGGCGGCCGGATCGGTATCGGGTCGCAGGCGGTCGGCATGGCCCAGGCCGCGCTCGATCACGCAATTGCCTATGCCAAGGACAGGATCAGCATGGGCAAGCCGATCATCGAACATCAGGCGGTCGGATTCCGGTTGGCCGAGGCGGCGACGAAGCTGGCCGCGGCGCGGCAGATGGTCCTGCACGCAGCTGCCCTGCGCGATGCCGGAAAGCCCTGTCTGACGGAAGCGTCCATGGCCAAGTTGCTGGCTTCCGATACGGCTGAGCAGGTCGTCTCCGACGCGCTGCAGACCCTGGGTGGCGTCGGTTACCTGAACGACTATCCGGTTGAACAGATCTATCGGGATGTGCGGGTGACGCGTATCTATGAAGGGACAAGCGACATTCAGAAACTGGTGATCGCGCGGTCCCTCGCGGCTTAGAAATCGCCAACGGTTCGTTGGATCGGCAATCGGATTGGAAGTGGAGTAATCATGGGAACGGATGTGGACGGTTCGCCGATTGACGGGCTGATTGCGGGTTTCAAAGGGTTTCGCGCGATCAACTACGAAAAGCAGGCGGGCAAACTGTTCGCGAAATTGGCGCATGAAGGGCAAAGCCCCAAGGTTCTGTTGATCGCCTGTTCGGATTCACGTGTCGATCCGGCGATCCTGTTCTCGGCGTCTCCGGGCGAGCTTTTCGTTGTCAGGGTGGTTGCCGCGCTGGTCCCGCCCTACAAGCCCAATTCCGATTTCCACGGGGTCAGCGCCGCTTTGGAATTTGCGATCCGCGATCTTGAGGTGGAGCATGTGGTCGTTCTCGGACACGCCTATTGCGGTGGAATCCGCGCGCTCAAGACCATGGAAAACGGCAAGGTTCAGGACCGGGAGTTCATCGGGCCATGGGTTTCCATGGCTGATCAGGCGGTTGGCAATATCCCGCTGACCGACCCGCCGTGCCGGCACGAACAGGCCGCCGTGCGTTATTCCGTTCAGAACCTTCTGACCTTCCCCTGGCTGAAGGAGAAGGTGGATAAAGGCCAGATCGAACTGCACGCATGGTGGTTTGATCTGGACGAAGGTCATTTGCTTACGGATGCGCCGGATTCGGAGGATTTCGTAAGATTGGTTTAACGCCGTTCTGCGGCACTTGGGAGGAAAGATGAGTAAGCAGCCGATTGAGTTCTATTTCGATTTCTCCAGCCCCTTCGCCTATATCGGGTCGGAACTGATCGAAGCGGCGGCGGAACGCCAGGGCGTCGAAATTCTGTGGCGGCCGTTTCTGATCGGTGCCGCGTTCAAGGCGGTAGGATCCAAACCGCTGCTTCATGCGCCGCTGAAGGGTGACTATTCCAAGCGGGACATGGAACGTACCGCCCGCAAGCATGGCATTCCCTTCATCCTTCCCGATGTGATGAGCTTGAAGACGGTTCCCGCGTCGCGCGCCGTCTATTGGGCGGAAGGGAACGCGCCTGACAAACTGCCGGCCCTGGTGCATGCGGTGTTCCGTCATGCCTTTGCCGAGGACAAGGACTATTCCGACCCTGAGACCGTTGCGGATCTGGCGGCGAGTGTCGGTATCGACCGCGCTGCGGTTCTGACCGGCATGCAGGATCAGGCCATCAAGGATCGCCTGCGCGAGGAAGTTGAGCGCGGCTTGGAACGCGGCGTGTTCGGAACGCCTATGTTTTTCTATGGCGACGAGCCGTTCTGGGGCGTTGATCACATGGCCGATTTGGAACGCTGGATTGAAACCGGCGGCTGGTGAGGAAGCATCGTGGCAGTCCTTAAGACAAATGTGAATCTGCGCGGCGACGAAGCCAAGGCGAATGCCGCGGCGATGACGGAGTTGATCGCCGATCTCGAGCGCAAGGTTGCGACAGTCAAGCTGGGGGGCGGTGAACGCGCTCGGGAACGACATGTCGGGCGCGGCAAATTGCTGCCACGGGACCGCGTCCGCACCTTGCTGGATCCCGGTGCGCCGTTCCTGGAATTCTCCCAATTGGCCGCCTACGACATGTATGACGATGACGTTCCCGGCGGCGGTGTCATCACCGGGATAGGCCGGGTGTCCGGGCAGGAATGCCTGATCGTCGTGAACGACGCGACGGTCAAGGGCGGCACTTATTACCCCATTACGGTAAAAAAGCATGTCCGGGCACTGGAAATCGCCGAGCAGAATCATCTGCCCTGCATCTATCTGGTTGATTCCGGAGGGGCCAATCTGCCGAACCAGGACGAGGTCTTTCCCGACCGCGATCATTTCGGGCGTATCTTCTACAGCCAGGCGAACATGTCGGCGAAGGGCATTCCCCAAATCGCAGCGGTGATGGGGTCCTGCACGGCGGGTGGGGCCTATGTTCCGGCCATGTCCGACGAAAGCATCATCGTCCGAAACCAGGGAACGATCTTTCTGGGAGGGCCGCCGCTGGTGAAGGCGGCGACGGGCGAAGTCGTCTCGGCGGAGGACCTGGGCGGGGCGGATACCCATTCGCGGATCTCCGGCGTCACCGATCATTATGCCGAAAACGATCATCATGCCCTTGCCATCGTTCGTCAGATCCTTGCCAACCTGAACCGCGCCAAGCCATCTCAACTGAAACTCAAGGCGCCTGTCGCGCCGATTTATGACCCGGCTGAGATCTATGGCGTTGTGCCGGCGGACACGCGCAAACCCTTTGACGTTCGCGAGGTGATCGCGCGGGTCGTCGACGGATCCGAATTCGACGAGTTCAAGCATCTGTATGGAACCACGCTTGTCTGCGGCTTTGCCCATATCTGGGGCTATCCGGTGGGTATCGTCGCGAATAACGGGATCCTGTTCTCGGAATCCGCGTTGAAGGGCGCGCATTTTGTCGAGCTTTGCTCGCAGCGTAAGATCCCGCTGGTCTTCCTCCAGAACATCACCGGGTTCATGGTCGGCCGGAAATACGAAGCCGGCGGCATCGCAAAGGATGGGGCCAAATTGGTGACCGCCGTCGCGACGACCCAAGTACCGAAGTTCACGGTGATCATCGGCGGATCGTTCGGGGCAGGGAACTACGGAATGTGCGGTCGGGCCTACTCGCCCCGGATGCTGTATATGTGGCCCAATGCCAGAATATCGGTAATGGGCGGAGAGCAGGCCGCGAACGTGCTCGCCACGGTTCGTGAGGACGGTATGGCCCGTTCGGGCGAAACCTGGACCGAAGAAGAGCGCGAAGCCTTCATGGATCCGGTGCGCCGACAATACGAGCATCAGGGGCATCCGTATTACGCTTCTGCGCGGGTCTGGGATGACGGCGTGATCGATCCGAAAGAAACGCGGAGCGTCCTGGGGCTTTCCCTTTCGGCGGCGCTCAACGCGCCGATACCGGATCCGCGGTTCAGCCTTTTCCGCATGTGACGTCGCAGGCCCAAGTGGCCGCCAAATTTGGAACAGCGAAAATCATGAGTGAGCAATCGAGAAAATACCGGGTGAGGAAGGCGGACTATGCCGACGGGGCCGTCACGGAAATCGTGCTGACCAACCCGGACAAGCACAACTGCTTCGACGACGAATTGATCGAGGGACTTACCGGCGCCTTCATGCTGGTCGGTGACGATCCCGAAACCCGTGCCGTCGTGTTGCGCGCTGAAGGAAAGAGTTTTTCCGCGGGCGCCGACCTCAACTGGATGAAGCGGATGGCGGAGAATGACGAAGCCGCCAATATCAAGGATGCCGAAGCGCTGGCCGGTATGATTCACACCATCAACACCTGCCCGAAACCGGTGATCGGTCTGGTTCAGGGCGCGGCTTTCGGCGGCGGGGTCGGCTTGGCCGCGGCCTGCGATATCGTCATTGCCGCGGAACGGGCTTCCTTCTCGTTGTCCGAGGTAAAACTGGGCCTGATCCCGGCGGCGATCTCGCCCTATGTGGTTTCTGCGATCGGGCAACGGGCCGCAAGGCGCTATTTCCTGACGGCGGAACGTTTCGGTGCCGACGAGGCATGCCGTCTGGGCCTGGTTCATGAGGTCGTGGCGGATGATGCCGCGCTGTCGGCCCGCGGGCAGGAACTGGCTGAGACGATCTGCGCCAATGGGCCAAACTCGGTCGCCGAGTCAAAGGATCTGATCTTTGCCGTGGACCGTCCCTGGAACTGGGATGTGCACAAGGATACGGCCCGCCGCATCGCGCGGGTTCGGGCTTCTGCAGAGGGACGGGAAGGCGTTTCCGCCTTTCTGGAGAAACGTCCGGCCGCCTGGCTGAAATCCGGTGCGTCGAAAGGATAGGGATATGTTCGACAAGATCCTGATCGCGAACCGGGGCGAAATCGCCTGCCGTGTAATCCGAACGGCCAGAAAGTTGGGGGTTCGCACCGTCGCTGTTTATTCCGATGCCGATGCCGCCGCCCAGCATGTGTTGATGGCGGACGAGGCGGTCCATATCGGTCCGCCCGCCGCGCGCGATTCCTATCTGGTGACGGACAAGATTCTGGAGGCCTGTCGGCGTACCGGCGCCCAGGCGGTGCATCCGGGCTATGGTTTCCTGTCCGAGAATGCCGGCTTCGCCCGTGCGCTTGAGCAGGCCGGGATCGCATTCATCGGTCCGCCGGCTTCCGCGATCGACGCGATGGGCTCCAAGTCCGGGGCGAAGTCGATCATGGAAAAGGCCAATGTGCCGCTGGTTCCCGGTTATCACGGTGATGAGCAGGATGCCGGTTTCCTGGCAAAGGAAGCCGACCGGATCGGCTATCCCGTCCTGATCAAGGCTTCCGCCGGTGGCGGGGGAAAGGGCATGCGTCTGGTCGAGGATCCGGCGACGTTCGCCGATGCGCTGGCTTCCTGCCGGCGCGAGGCGGCGGCCTCCTTCGGCGATGACAAGGTGCTGGTGGAACGTTTCGTGACCCGGCCGCGCCATATCGAAATTCAGGTCTTCGCGGATTCCCAAGGCAATGCCGTGCATCTCTTCGAACGCGACTGCTCCCTGCAGCGCCGTCATCAGAAGGTGATCGAAGAAAGCCCGGCCCCCTTCATGTCGGCAGATCTGCGCGCGAAGATGGGCGCGGCGGCGACCGAAGCCGCCAAGGCGATCGGCTATGTGGGTGCCGGGACCGTGGAGTTCATCGTCGAGTCGCGGGAGGACGGGACCCCCGGCGAGTTCTTCTTCATGGAGATGAACACGCGCTTGCAGGTCGAGCATCCGGTGACAGAGATGGTGACCGGCCAGGATCTTGTCGAATGGCAATTGTCCGTCGCCGCCGGCGGCGCATTGCCCTTGCAGCAGGATCAGATCCGAATTGACGGCCATGCATTCGAGGCGCGCCTCTATGCGGAAGATCCGGCCAACGACTTCCTGCCGTCGACCGGTCGGCTGGCACGTTTCAGGACGCCGGAGACGGGCGAGCATGTCCGCATCGACTCCGGGGTCGTGGAAGGCGATACGGTATCCGTCCACTATGATCCGATGATCGCCAAGGTCATTGCCTGGGACAGGGACCGCGGAGCCGCTCTACAGCGCCTGCGCCGCGCGCTGGAAGAAACCGAGGTCGCAGGCCTGACGAGCAACCGTGATTTCCTGATCGCCCTCTGCGGGGATGAGGGGTTCGCGGCGGGCCAGGTGGATACCGGGCTGATCGGTCGGAATCGGGACGACCTCATTCCCGGCGAAGAGGGGCCGGATGCGACGGTGATTGCGCTTGCCGCATTGAACGAATTGAAGGCGCGCGAGGCGGAAACCGCGCGCCGTGCCGCCGCGGGCAGCGATCCTTACTCGCCCTGGTCGGTTCTGCATGGCTGGCGCCTCAACGATATCAGTCATGTGGACCTTGTATTCCGGCAAGGTGACCGGGACTATCCGACCGTCTGCAAATATGTGCCGGGGGGCGGTTATGAAATTTCATCGCCGGCAGGGACGGTGTCTGGAGACGCGGAACTGGATGCCGAGGGACGCCTTCATGCGATCATCGACGGGACGCGGCAGACAGTCACGGTGGCTGGCGTCGGACAGGAACGTGTCGTCATCCTGCCACGGCGGACGCACCGCATTCAGTTGCACGATCCAATGTTGGGCGCCGGGGATACCGATGGCGGCAGCGGGAAGCTGACGGCTCCGATGCCGGGCAAGGTCACCGCCGTCTTCGTGAAGAAGGGCGACAAGGTCGAGGCCGGCAAGGCGCTGATGATCCTGGAGGCCATGAAGATGGAGCACACCATCGCGGCCCCGGTCGACGGTACCCTGGCGGAAGTCCATTTCCAGGAAGGCGACCAGGTCGACGAAGGTGTCGCGCTGGTGGCGTTCGAAGAGTAGATATCGGCCAGCATATTCATTGGCTGGGGTAGGAGAGGTCACATGGCTCTGCCGGATTTCGTCAAGATCGTTGAAGTCGGCCCGCGGGACGGCCTGCAAAACGAGAAGGCCGCTGTCAGCACCGATCAGAAGGTGGAACTGATCGACCGGTTATCCGAGACCGGTTTGAAAGTGATCGAATCCGGGGCCTTCGTATCGCCCAAATGGGTGCGCCAGATGGCCGATTCCGCCGACGTCATGGCCCGGATCAAACGCAAGCCGGGTATTTCCTATCCCGTCCTTGCGCCGAACCTGAAGGGTTTGGAGGGCGCGATCGCGGCCAAGGCGCAAGAGGTGGCGATCTTCGGTGCCGCCTCGGAAAGTTTCTCCAGAAAGAATATCAACAAGTCGATTGCCGAAAGCCTCGACGCCTTCAGGCCGGTGGCCGATCAGGCGCTTGCCGCGGGGCTCAGGGTGCGCGGCTATATCTCCTGCGTTCTCGGCTGTCCCTATGAGGGGAGGATCGACCCCAAGGTTGTGGCGGATGTCGCGCGCGAATTGAAGGCGATGGGCTGTTATGAGATCTCCCTGGGCGACACGATCGGAACCGGCACGCCGGAAGAGGCCCGCCGGATGATTGAGGCGGTGACTGCGCATGTGCCGATCGAGGAGATCGGTGTTCATTTCCACGACACCTACGGACAGGCGCTGGCCAATCTCTACGCCTGTCTCGAAATGGGCGTGGCGGTCGCGGATTCCTCCGTCGCCGGGCTTGGCGGCTGTCCCTATGCGAAGGGGGCAACGGGCAATGTCGCCACCGAGGATGTGCTCTACATGCTGCAGGGATGCGGTATCGAGACGGGCGTGGACTTGAAAAAGGTCATGGCGGCCGGACGGTTCATCTCCGACGTCATCGGCCGCCCGCCGGTCTCCCGCGTCCACCGGGCCTTGATGGCCAAGGAAGCGGCCTAGGATCCGTCCGCCCTCGGCATCGGCCCCAGAACCGCCATAATCCGGCCCCATTCCTGCCCTTTTTCCGTGTGACGGTCGGTTTGCGCGGGGAAAGGGCGCGTATTCAGGCGAAATCTCCCCACGCGTGACCGGCGGCCTCGCGACCGCGCACCACTCTGGGAGATTGCAGACCATGACTTCGACACGCTTGCCCCGATGCCGAGCCCGACACCTGGCGCCGCTCGTATTCATCGCCGCCATGACAGGACTCGCCGCCTGCGAGACCGCACCGACGCCGTCTGGGTCCAATCAGACTTCCGCCGGGGTCGTGCCGGGCGCGGCCAAGAACTTCGTCAATACGCCGTCGGTGGCGAAATTGGCCGCGGCGCCTCAACCCGCGCCGCCGGTGATCGGCCGGCATCCGGAATTCGAACGGAGCGAAATCCAATTTGTCGACGATGATCCGTTCTCCACCTTCTCTCTGGAGGTGGACACCGCCGCGTATAGCGTTGTGCGTCGCTACCTGCGCGGCAGCACCATGCCGCCCGCCGACGCGGTGCGGATCGAGGAGATGCTGAACTATTTCGACTATTCCTATCCGGTGCCGGAGCAAGCCGAAGGCGGGCTGCGGCCCAGCCTGTCGGTCTTCCCGTCGCCTTGGAAGAAGGACTGGGCGATGTTGCGGATCGGCGTAAAAGCCTGGACCCCACCGCCGGCGGCGCGCAAGCCGCTCAACCTTGTCTTGCTGCTGGATGTATCCGGTTCCATGAAGGGGCCGGACCGCCTCGACTTGCTCAAGCGCAGCCTGCCCATCCTGTTTGACGGTCTTGGGCCGGATGATCGGGTCGCCCTGGTTACCTATGCGAACGAGGTGGATATCCGGCAGAAACCGACCACGGATCACGCCAAGCTGTTGCGTAAGGTCGCGTCGCTGCGTGCCGATGGCGGGACAGCCGGGGCGGCCGCGCTGCAGACCGCGTATGGCTTGGCGGAGGAGTACCTCAGCGAAGATCGCGAAAACCGGGTGTTGCTGATGACCGACGGCGACTTCAATGTCGGCATCACCGATCCACGGAGTTTCCGAAATTTTGTGGCGGAGAAACGTAGGACAGGAATTGGCCTGTCGGTCCTCGGCCTCGGGGCAGGGAATTTTAACGACGCCCTGGTCCAAATCTTGGTCCAGGCCGGAAACGGCACGGCCGCCTATATCGACGACGGGGCGGAAGCGCGGCGGCTCTTCCAGGAAGGCGGTGCCGGTCTGCTCCACACGGTGGCCGCGGATGTAAAAGTACAGGTTGAATTCAATCCGGATCGCATCGCGGCCTATCGCCTTATCGGGTACGAGACCCGGGCGCTCGAGACACAGGACTTTCTGGACGAACAGAAGGATGCAGGCGAAATCGGCGCGGGACACGCGGTGACGGCGCTCTATGAGGTGCTGCCGGTTGAAGCCGCGGCCAAATACCTGCCGCAGCCTCGCTATCCGGGGAATGGACCCGCGCCGACGGCCGATAGCGCCCTGCGGCAGGAATGGGCGCTGGTGAAGCTGGCCTTCAAGAGCAAATTGAACGGGGAACAGACGGTCGTCACCGCGATTGCGACGCCCGACATGTTGCATCCGGCCGTGGATCTCTCGCCCGACGATTCCCTGGCGGCGGCCGTGGCTGCCTTTGGCGGCAAACTGCGGCGGGAAGGGGATCTGGCCAATTTCTCCTATGATGAAATTCTGCGTCTCGTGCAGACGGCGCGGGGCGAGGATCCGGATGGGGCGCGGGCCGAACTGATGCAACTCGTGAAGGCGGCGGCCGCGTTGGACGGGTAGGGAATGCAGGTGCCGGGTGGGAATCGACGATCACCCGCCCGGCGCATTTTCTGAATCCAGGGCCGCCGCCGGCGAGATTTTTCGACGACGCGCCCTGAACTTTTCCCGGGGGCTTGCCGCACCCCCGTGCATGGTCCAGATAGCCTGTATGCCGCTTCATATCCGAAAACTCTGCGTCGGCGCCGATACGGTGGAAGACCTCAAGGAATGGCAGGACGGTCGTCTCGCTCAACTGGGATCGATCGGCCATGTCACGCGCATGTGGCCAAAGCGCCAGGACGAGGTTCTCGAGGGCGGCTCTCTCTACTGGATCATCAAGGGCGTCATGCGGGTCCGGCAGCGGATCATCGGTTTTGAGGAATGGCCGGCCGACGATCCCGAGGACAAACCGAAATGCCGCTTGGTTCTCGACCCGGAACTGGTGCTGACGGAACCATGGCCGCACCGGCCATTTCAGGGCTGGCGCTATCTCAAGCCGGAGGAAGCGCCGCCTGATCTCGGCGCCAGAGATGACGGCGAGGGCATGCCGGCCGAACTTGCCGCCGAGCTGCGCGCCATCGGCGCCTGGTAACAGATCGCAATCGATCATTCTTTTTTGGGGGACGGAAGATGCAGGACGCACCGAGTTTACAGGAAATCGAGTCGGCTCTGGAGCAGGTGAGCGGGCGGGTCATCGAAACGCCGGTGGTGGCGCTGGCCTCCGACAAACTGACGGATTATCTGCCCGACGGCGCTCGGGTGACGGCAAAGCTGGAACTGTTTCAGCAGGCGGGATCCTTCAAGGCTCGCGGCGCGCTTATCAACGTGGATGCGCTGACACCGGAGCAGAAGCAAGCGGGTGTTACGGCGGTCAGCGCCGGAAACCACGCCCTGGCAACCGCCTGGGCAGCCAGGCGCGGCGGTGTGAACGCCAAGGTCGTCATGATGGATTACGCCGATCCCGTCAGGATCGAGGGGTGCCGCGCGATGGGGGCGGAGGTCGTCCTGGTGCCGGATGTGCACAAGGCATTCGCGGAGG